>NZ_LMQI01000003.1 GCF_001424125.1 Cellulomonas sp. Leaf395 | reverse complement strand
CGTGACGTACGACCCGCACGAGCGGCGGTCCGTCCGCGCGTCGACGTCGCCCATCGGTCCACGGACTAGYTGTGATGTCCAAGGAGGTTGTCCCGCCGTTCGGCGGTGAGTCGGTCTGACAGACGAAGGCCCCCGGTTGTGAAGTGGAGCTGTCTAGTTCRCCGCTTCACCGACCGGAGGCCTTCGTGTCCCACGCTAACGCCGTCTTGACCCCACGAACTCGCGAACGGCTGGCACTGCTCGTCGTCAAGGACGGCTGGACGTATGCCGCCGCGGCCAAGATGTTCATGGTGAGTCCGCGCACCGCCAAGAAGTGGGCCGACCGCTACCGCGCAGAGAAGTCGGCTGGGATGGGCGACCGGAGCTCGCGACCCCGCTGCAGCCCGAACAAGACCAGCGCGCAGGTCGTCAAACAGATCGTTGCGCTGCGCTGGCGTCAACGACTCGGCCCGGTCCAGATCGGCGGCCGGCTCGGGCTGCCGGCGTCCACCGTGCACGCTGTGCTGAGCCGATGCCGGATCAACCGGCTCTCGCAGATCGACCGGGTCACCGGCGAACCGTTGCGACGCTACGAGCACGACCATCCGGGCTCGTTGATCCATGTCGACGTCACCAAGTTCGCCAACATCCCTGATGGCGGCGGGCACAAGTTCCTCAGCCGCCGCAGAGCAAGGCCAATGACATCGCCACGGCACGGCGCACGGGCGAACGCGGCAAGGCCTCCCGACCGGTTATCGGGACCGCCTACCTGCACACCGTCATCGATGACCACTCCCGGGTTGCCTACGCCGAGATCTGCACCGATGAGAAGACCCAGACCGCGATCGGGGTCCTGCGCCGGGCGGTCGCCTGGTTCGCCGAGCACGGCGTGACCGTCGAACGAGTGCTGTCCGACAACGGCAGCTGCTACCGCTCCTACGCCTGGCGAGACGCCTGCAACGAACTCGAGATCTGCCACAAGCGGACCCGGCCCTACCGCCCCCAGACCAACGGCAAGATCGAACGCTTCCACCGCACCCTCGGCGACGGCTGGGCCTACGCCCGCTTCTACGACTCAACCCAGCAACGCGACGCCGCTCTGCCTGGCTGGATGCACTTCTACAATCACCACCGCGCCCACTCCGCCCTCGGAGGCAAGCCGCCAGTCACCCGACTGACCAACCTCCCTGGACATCACAACTAGCCGGAGCCCAACCCAGCAACGCGACGCCGCTCTGCCTGGCTGGATGCACTTCTACAATCACCACCGCGCCCAGCTGGATGCACTTCTACAATCACCACCGCGCCCACTCCGCCCTCGGAGGCAAGCCGCCAGTCACCCGACTGACCAACCTCCCTGGACATCACAACTAGCCGGAGCCGCATCAGGAGGCGCCGTCGTCGTGCTGACCCATGAGCTCAGCGCCGCTTGCCACCGGACGCCCAGCCACGCCTCGTCGGAGGCGGACTGCCAGCCAGCACGTCCACCTCCGCGACACATCGGGCCTCGACCAGGAGGCGGCGAGGCCCGTGGATCGAGCCTGCGGGACCTGCGCGCCGCAACCTGGTCGGAGGGACAGGTTGTGGCCGCGCAGGGTCAGGCCGTAGCGTCACAATCCCGACATAGTGGTCGGACATGTAGCTCGGCACAGCGACGAGCCGTCGTCCTGCGCCACCGCGCGTGGACGCGGGCAGCGCCCCGCGCACCAGACGACATCGATCGCCGCGCGAAGGACCCCCATGATCACCACGCCTACCCTCACCCTGCGATTGGCCGCCAGTGCGCTCCTCGCAGTCGGCTTGACTGTCGTGGCCGCGCCAGCTCAGGCCAAGCAGCCGGACCTGGAACAGCAGGACCCCTTCGGGCCAGTTGAGCTTCCCGCCGGCGACGCGTGCGACTTCCCGCTGACGTACAGCGGCACCGGAGACCTGACAGCCACGAGCACCCACGGCAACGTCACCAAGGTCACCGGCTACGGCTCCACCCTCACACTGACGAATGCGGACACCGGCGAGACGATCACGCTGGAGTCCGCACCGTTCATGAACATCACGACGGCGCTGCCGAGCGGCGAGCAGCACATCCAGGCGCACGGGAGCAACCTGATCATCCTGTTCCCGACCGACGTGCCCGCCGGCCCGTCCACGACGCTGTACCAGGGCCACGTCAACTACACGATCGACACCGACTTCATCTGGACCATCCGGTCGAGCTCCGGTCCGACCGTCGACGTGTGCGCCGCGCTCAGCTGACCCGGCAGGCAGCGAGTCACCTAGACATCGCGGCGAGCCCGCCGTGCCACGAGCTCAGCACGCCTGACTTCACCGGAACCCGCGCCGGCCACGGCCTGGGAGCGCAGGTCGTCTGCGAGTCGAGCGCTGGACCGGGCTCAGCCGCGCGTTCTCGGTGCAACCTCGCGCACCATCACGCAGTTGACCAGCCCTTGGGTCGGTCGTAGATGAAGCCCTCGCGCTCGTACATCGTGCGAGTGCCGTTGTAGAGGAAGGACGAGTTCTTCTTCCGGACCCCGCCGGCGTGGGCCTTCCTCATGCCGGGAGAACAACCGGCGCGACCTCGACGATCGGGTTGCGGGCGATGGCGTGGTGCCGCAGGGCGTGGCCGACATCACGGTGGTCTCCATGCCAGCAGGTGTGCGGCGGTCCGCCCAACACGCACTAGGAGGCCCGAGATCGGCCAGCCCGAGGCCGAGTCCAGACCGATAAGTTCCGATAAATGGCCGATGGCCACGTCAGGCTCCCGTGTTCAGGATCCCGGCGTGGCCTCTGACCAGCACTTTTGGTGGAGCTGAGGGGATTCGAACCCCTGACCCCCTGCATGCCATGCAGGTGCGCTACCAGCTGCGCCACAGCCCCGCGGCCCCCCGAGGGGAACCACTCACGCCCGTAGGCGCTCGGAGAGTCTAGATCGAACGCGGCCCCAAACGCTAATCGGGGTCACGCGTCTCGGCGTCGGCGTCCGAGTCGCGCGTGGTGTCGGGTCCGGCATTCCAGTCCGTCGACGCGTCCGTGGGCCCGAGGTTGTACCCGACCATGCGCCAGGACGGCGAGAAGTCGCCGCGGGTGGCCACGAGCTCGGTCCAATGGGCGTTGAGCATGCCGGCGAAGCCGTGCCAGTCCGTCGGCATGCCGAGGAGGTCACCGACGGCACAGCTGATGGCGGAGCCGTGCGAGACGACGACCAGGGTGTCGTCGGGACCGAGCACGGCGGCGTGCTCGAGGATCCCCTCGCGGACGCGCTGGGCGACCTCGGCGCGGGTCTCGGCGCCGACGCCCTCGGGCTGTCCGCCGGCTCGCCAGACGGCGAACTCGTCGGCCCAGTCCCGGCGCAGGTCGTCACCGGTGAGCCCCTCCCAGATCCCGAACGCACGCTCGCGCAGCCGGGCGTCGACCGTGAGGTCGAGGCCGGCGGCCCGAGCCAGGAAGGCGGCCGTCTCGTGGGCACGGCTGAGGTCGGACACCACGATCGCGGTCGGCTCGTGCCGGGTCAGCAGCCGGGCGGCCGCGGTGCGGGCCTGCCAGCGGCCGACTGCGTCCAGGGGGATGTCCACCTGGCCCTGCAGGCGCGCCTCGGAGTTGTACGCTGTCCGACCGTGCCGGACCAGGAGCAGGCGCCCCGCCGTCACGCGTCGGTGCCCTCGTCGGTCCCCCGCGCGTCAGCGGGGAGATCGATCACGGGGCAGTCCTTCCACAGCCGCTCGAGCGCGTAGTACACGCGGTCCTCCGCGTGCTGGACGTGCACGACGACGTCGCCGAAGTCCACGAGGACCCAGCGGCCGGCGCCCTTGCCCTCGCGGCGGATCGGCTTGGCGCCGAGCTTGAAGAGCGCCTCCTCGACGGCGTCGACGATGGCGCCGACCTGCCGCTCGTTGGTGCCGGAGGCGATGAGGAAGACGTCGGTGAGGACGAGCTGCTCACTGACGTCGAGAGCGATGATCTCCTCCGCCTTGATGTCGGCGGCGGCACGAGCGGCCGCCACGGCCAGCTCGATCGCTCGTTCGGTCGCAGCCACAGGTCTCCTTGGTTCGGGTCAGGCAGGGTCAGGCAGGTCCGGCAGGCGTGCCGGTCACGACGTGGACGTGGGACGGCGCCGCGGCCGTGGAGCCGGAGTCGTCGTCGGACTGCTGGCTCAGCAGCAGGACGATGAGGAACCCGAGCACGAACGCGACGAGGGCCAGCACGATCAGGTGCAGCCACGTGTACGGGTGGCGCGGGCGCTCATCGTCGTCGTCGTAGTCGTCGTCCTCGTCGTGGGTGGTACCCGGTGCGACGGGTTCCGGTCGGACTGCCGCCGAGCCGGCGAACGCCGGCGCCGCGGGCTCCCCGCCTGCACGTGGGGCAGGCACGGTGCCCGACGGCGACAGTCCTGTCGGCGCCCACGCGGCCGGTGCGGGCGCGGCGTCCGGGGCGGCAGGCGCCTGCGCTCCCGACCACCCGGGCTGGTTCGTCGGCTGTGCGGTCGGCCGGCTCGTCGCCGGCGCCGCGGGCGCCCGTGCGGCCGACGGGGTGGGCTGCCAAGCGGCAGGCTGCGCTGTCGGGGCCGGTGCCTGCACGGGCTGCTGCTGCCACGGGGGCGGCTGCGGCGCGGGGACCTGCGGCGCGGGCGGCTGCGTTCCCCACGACCCGATGGTTCCGGCTGCCGCACCGGCGCCGGTCCAGCTGGGGCTCTCGCGACGGACGGGCGGAGCAGGGGTACCGGCCCGCGGGGAGGTCGTCGCGCGCTCCTGGGCCGGCGACCAGCCGGCGCCGGAGCTCGGCGCGGCCGGACCGGCCGGTTCGGCGCTGCGCTGACCCCACTGACCCGGAGCGCTCGCGGCGGGCGCCGGGCGGGAGGTCGCTGGGCTGGTCGGCGTGGCGGCTGCCGGGCGGGACGTCGCCGGGGACGACGGTGCAGCGGGATGCGGCACCGCCGGGGGCGCGGCGCCGGCGGGCCGCTGAGCGGCCGGAGGCCGGGAGATTGCGGGAGAGCTGCCGGACGTCTCGGGACGCGGAGTGACGGGCGGGGCGGCCGGACGGCTGGACGGTGCGGCAGCCGGTGCCTGCGTCGACCATGCGGGCGTACCGGAGCCGGCCGTCGCCGGGCGCGTGCTCGTCGGGTCCAGCGACGTGTCGCGGATCGATCGGCGGGACCGGCTGGCGTCGGCCGCGGTCCCTCGAGGCGGGGTCTCCTCGCCGCCGCCCGGCCCGCGCATGGCGCGACGGGAGACCGGCACGTCCGGCCCTCCGGGTGCGGCGGGCGCGGGCGTTGCCGCGGTCCCGGGGTCGGGTACGACGCCCTGGACGTCACCCGTCTCGGGGTTGCGATGGAGCTCGCGACGACGGCGCCGCTCTCCCGGTTCACTCATGACTGACCTCGATACAACCTGTGCTTGGCGATGTACTGGACGACCCCGTCAGGGACGAGATACCAGACCGGCTGCCCGGCGCGTGCACGTGCGCGGACGTCCGTCGAGGAGATCGCCAGGGCGGGAACCTCGAGGACGTGCACACGATCACCGGGGAGCCCGTCGACCGACAGTGCGTGCCCGGGGCGGGTGACCGCCACGAACTGCGCCATCGAGAAGAGCTCGTCGGCATCCTTCCACGTCAAGATCTGTGCGATGGCGTCCGCACCCGTGATGAAGAAGAGGTCGGCGTCGGGACGCGCGGTCCTGAGGTCGCGGAGCGTGTCCACGGTGTACGTCACACCCGAACGATCCACGTCGACGCGGCTCACGGTGAACCGCGGGTTGGACGCGGTGGCGATCACGGTCATCAGGTACCGGTGCTCGGGGGCGGTGACGTCCTGGTGCAGCTTGAACGTCGGCTGACCCGTCGGGACGAAGACGACCTCGTCGAGCTCGAACCGTGCGGCGACCTCGCTCGCGGCGACCAGGTGACCGTGGTGGACGGGGTCGAACGTGCCGCCCATCACCCCCAGGCGCGTCCTGCGAGTGTCGCGCGGCCGCTCCGTCATCTGCTCGGTGCCTTCCGGTCCGTCGGTCAGTGGCGCGTCCCGACACTCCGGAAGGCGAACGTGATGAGCAGCATCGCGACGAGACCCACGAACGCGCCGACGCCGAACACGACGGGCGGGAACGGCAGCTCGTTGGTGTGCTCGACGGCCTCAGCAGCGGCAATCAGGGCAGCGTGCACGTCAATCCTCCAAGGGTGGGCGCGAGAGCCAACAGTGTCGCACGACCGGCTGTGCGGTCAGGGTCGGACGTGCCCGTCTCCGTGCACGATCCACTTGGTGGTGGTGAGCTCCCCCAGCCCCATCGGCCCCCGTGCGTGCAGCTTCTGCGTGGAGATCCCGATCTCTGCCCCCAGGCCCAGCTGACCACCGTCCGTGAACCGGGTCGACGCGTTGACCATGACCGCCGCGGAGTCCACCTCGGCGACGAAACGTTCGGACGCCGCGAGGTCCCGCGTGATGATCGCCTCGGTGTGCCCGGAGCTCCACTCACGGATGTGCTCGAGGGCCTCGTCGAGCGAGTCCACGACGCGGACGGCGAGATCGAGGGAGAGGTACTCGGTGGCCCAGTCCTCGTCGGTGGCTGGCACGCAGGCGACCTCGTCGGGAGCGAGGGCGAGTGTCGTCTCGTCACCGTGGATCGTCACGCCCGCGTCGCCGAGCATCGCGAGGGCGACCGGCAGGAACTCGTCGGCGACCGCCTGGTGCACCAGCAGGGTCTCGGCGGCGTTGCAGACACCGACGCGCTGAGTCTTCGAGTTGAGCAGGATCGGGATGGCGACGGCGAGGTCGGCGGTCTCGTCGACGTAGACGTGCACGTTGCCGACGCCGGTCTCCACGACCGGCACCGTCGACTCCCGCACGACCGTCTGGATGAGGTCCGCTCCCCCGCGCGGCACGAGCACGTCCACGAGGCCGCGGGCGTGCATGAGCGCCACTGCTCCTTCACGACCCCAGGCGTCGATCGACTGGACGAGCGCGCCGGGCAGCCGCTGCGAGACGAGCGCCCGCGACAGGACGCCGACGATCACCTCGTTGCTCGCCGCCGCGGCCGAGCCGCCCCGCAGGATCACGGCGTTGCCGCTCTTGAGCGCCAGGCCCGCAGCGTCGACGGTCACGTTCGGCCGCGCCTCGTAGATCATGCCGACCACGCCCATGGGCACCCGCACCTGACGCATCCGCAGACCGTTCGGCAGGGTCTGGCCGCGCACGACCTCACCCACCGGGTCCGGCAGCGCGGCGAGCTCGCGCAGAGCGTCCGCGATGGCCACGATGCGCTCGCGCGTCAGCGCCAGCCGGTCCAGGAGCCCCGCGGAGGTGCCGTTCGCCCGGCCACGTTCC
This sequence comes from Cellulomonas sp. Leaf395, assembly GCF_001424125.1. Taxonomy (GTDB): domain Bacteria; phylum Actinomycetota; class Actinomycetes; order Actinomycetales; family Cellulomonadaceae; genus Cellulomonas. The sequence goes on along the minus strand of NZ_LMQI01000003.1, from coordinate 705,719 downwards.
AGGTCCTCCGCGTTGGCCGCGACGATCTCGGGGGTGGCTGCGACGAGCGCGTCGGCCATCGCGTGCAGCGCGGCGTCCTTGGTGGCGCGGTTGGCGGTGGCGAGCCGACGGGAGGCGACCTTGGCCCGCTCGGCGACCGCGCGGACCTGCGCGGTCACGTCGGCCTCGGCTGTCGTCTGCACCTGCTGGTCGAGCGACGTCGTCATCGGACCAGGGTAGTCCCGGCGTTCGAGGGCGGTGGAAGGACGCTTGTCACGCGGGCGCTTTCGTGGGCAGCCCGGCGTCCTTCCACGCCGGGAAGCCACCCTCGACGTGCACCACATTGGTGAAGCCCTTGGCCCGCAGCTCCGCGGCAACCGGGCCGGACCCGCGGACCGAGCCGCAGACGACCACGATCGGCGTGTCCAGCGAGACGACCGGCGCGTGCCGCGTGGCTGCCGCCAGGTCGAACTCCTCGTCGATCGCGTACCGGTCACCGACGGTGGCACCGGGGATCGAGCCGGTGCGCGACCGGCCGAGCTCGCTGCGCACGTCGACGAGGAACGCGCCCTCGGCCACCAGCTCGGCGGCCTCCGCCGGGCTGACCACAGGCGCCAGCGCGGCTGCCTCGTCGAGGCTCAGGTTCTCGGCCGGGGCGCCGGCGCGGGCGGTGGTGTCAGTCATGGTGCTCTCCTTCGTGGTGGATTCGGGTCAGCCGTCGAGCAGGTGCGGCTGCGGGTGCCGCGCACCGACGACCGCGTCGGACGGCACGGCGTCGGTGATGGCGGCCAGGTCGGCGGCGTCGAGGACGAGATCGGCCGCCTCCACGTTGGACGCCAGGTGCGCTGCGTGGCGGGTGCCGGGGATCGGGACGACGTCGTCGCCCTGGGCCAGCACCCACGCCAGGGCGAGCCGCGCGGCCGGCACCCCGCGGGCGTCGGCGAGGGTGCGCAGGCGCTCGGCGAGCCGGACGTTGGCCGCGAACGCGTCCCCTTGGTAGCGCTCGTGCCGGGAGCGGGTGTCGCCGGGGTCGAACGCGGTCGACGTCACGGCGCCGCTGAGGATGCCCCGGCCGAGCGGTGAGAACGGGACGAAGCCGATGCCGAGCTCGCGCAGCGTCGGCAGGACCTCGTCCTCGACGCCGCGGTGGAACAGCGAGTACTCGCTCTGCACGGCCGCGACCGGGTGCACCGCGTGGGCCCGCCGGATCGTCGCGGCCGACGCCTCGGACAGGCCGATGTACCGGGCCTTGCCCGCGGCCACCACCTCGGCGAGCGCGCCGACGGTCTCCTCGATCGGCACCTGCGGGTCCACCCGGTGCAGGTAGTACAGGTCGACGTGGTCCCAGCCCAGCCGAGCCAGGCTCGCGTCGATGGCGCGGTGCACGTGCTCCGGTCGCCCGTCGACCTCCCTGCTTTGGACACCGAGCCCGACCTTGGTGGCGAGCACGACCGCGTCCCGATGGGGGGCCAGGAGCGGTCCGAGCAGCCGCTCGTTCTCACCGTCCGCGTACACGTCGGCGGTGTCGAAGAAGGTCACGCCCAGCTCGAGCGCACGCCGCACCGTGGCGACGGACTCCTCGCGGTCGGCGGTGCCGTAGGCGCCGGTCAACGACATGCCACCGAGACCGATCGGCGAGACGGTCAGTGGTCCGAGGGCGCGGGTCATGAAAGCTCCTTCTCGAAGCAGAGGTTGGTGGCATCTCCGAGCGAGATGGGCTGGGTGGTCGTGGTCATCTCAGCTCGAACCCCTGCGCCTGGAGCGCGGAGCGCAGCCGGTCGCGACCGTTGAGGGCGGCGGGACCGGACAGCCGGGCGAGCACCCGCTCGACCCACGAGTGGGACAACCCCTCCTCGGCGTAGAAGTCGCCGATCCGGCCCTCGTACGCGGCAACGGCGTCGGCGTGCTCGGCGTCGTCGTAGGTCTCGTGGTGCAGCACGGCCGACTGCGGCAGGCGCGGCTTGATGCGGGCGTTCTCACTGAGGTCCGGTCGGCCGACCACCAGGCCGAACGCGGCGAAGACGTGCTTCGGCAAGTGCAGCAGCTCGGCGACCTCCGCGGGGCGGTTGCGCAGCGCGCCGATGTACACGGTGCCCAGGCCGAGGGACTCCGCAGCCAGCACCGCGTTCTGCGCGGCCAGCGCGGCGTCGACGAACCCGACGACGGCCGACTCCAGGAAGTCCGCGCCCTCGGTCGGGGCCTCGTGAGCGGCGGCGATGGCGTGGGCCCGCCCGAGGTCGACGAGCCAGACGAGCAGCAGCGGCGCCTGCGTGATGTGGGCCTGGTGGCCCGCCAGCGTGGACAGGGCCTCACGGCGCTCGTCGTCGCGGACCGCCACGACGCTCCACAGCTGGAGGTTCGAGCTGGTGGCGGCGGACTGCGCGGCCGCGACGACAGCGGCGAGCTCGGCGGCGGTGACGTCGTCGGGCAGGTACCGGCGGACCGAGCGGTGGGCGAGCTGGAGCTCGATCACCTCGCTCGTGGCGAGGTCGGCGGGTGCGGCGCCGCCGTAGCGCGCCGCGACGGAGGACGGGAGGAGATCGACGGACATGGTGGATTCCCTGACGGAGTCGGGCGATCACCCGCCGTGCGGCGGGTCGGGTCACGCTCGGGCTGCTGCACCGCCTGCCGAGCCATACGGCGGAACTCCTGACCTGCGCAGGAGGGTCGGCTGCCCGCGCGACGATGTCAACGATCGGGACGCGCGTCTCACATCACGGGATTCCACGCGCCGTCTGCCGTGACGCGCATGTGGCCGGTTCGGGCGACTCGGGACGTTAGGCCCCTGGCCCGGACGGCCATACCCACGTAGGTTGTTCCGCGTAACGGAACCGCGTTCCATCCAGCCGAGACGCAGAGGTCACCTGGCACCGCGCGGGACGAAGCACCGACAGCCCCGAACCTCGCTCGGCCCTGCGCGGCACGAGCGACGCCCGCTCCCACGAGACAGGTGTCCTGTGACCGGAAACATCGTCCTCCCACCGCCCACCACGGCGGATGGCGCCCCTCCCCCCGTCGACCGCCGGAACCTGCACCGTGCAGCGTGGGCCGGCGGTATCGGGACCGCGCTCGAGAACTTCGACTTCACGATCTTCGGCACAGCGTCGGCGATCATCTTCAGCAAGATCTTCTTCTCCGACATGGACCCGATCTCCGGCATGCTCGCGTCGTTCGGCGTGCTGTTCGTCGGCTTCGGCGCCCGCCCGCTCGGCGGGATGTTCTTCTCCAAGTACGGCGACCGGCTCGGCCGCAAGTTCGTCATGGTCGCCACGCTGTTCCTGATGGGCACCGCGACGTTCGTCATCGGCCTGCTGCCCACCTACGCGATGGTCGGCATCTGGGCGCCGATCCTGCTGCTCATGGCCCGGTTCCTGCAGGGCTTCGGCGCAGGCGCCGAGCAGGCCAGCGGCATCGTGCTGCTGACCGAGACCGCCCCCAAGGGCAGGCGCGGACGCTTCTCCTCGCTGGTCTTCGTGGGTGCCGCCGCCGGTGCCGCGATGGGCGCTGTCGTGTGGATCCTCGTGCAGATGATGCCGGACGAGGCCTTGCTGTCCTACGGCTGGCGCCTCGTGTTCTTCAGCTCGATCTTCGTCACCATCGCGGCCTACGTCATCCGTCGCAAGGTCAAGGAGTCCCCGGTCTTCGAGGAGCTCAAGGCCGAGGGTGCCATCGAGGCGGCGGCGGTCTCCCCCGTCGTGGACGTGTGGAAGCACGGCAAGAAGCACCTGGCGCGCGTGTTCTTCATGAACATCGGCGCGAACTCGCACTCGTACATCTTCCAGGTCTTCATCGGTGCCTACCTGATCAACTATCTCGACATCGACTCCACGCTGATCCCGAAGTTCCTGCTCATCGGTGCGTTGTGCGCCTGCGTGTCCGCCGTGGTGTTCGGGATGCTCTCCGACCGGTTCGGCCGCCGGCGCATGTACCTGATCGTCACCGGCTTCCTGATGCTGTTCGCCGTCCCGGCGTTCCTCATCCTCAACACCGGCAACCTCGTCCTGATCTGCCTGGTCATCGTCGTCGGCTTCATGATCGCCTCGCAGGCCACCGTCGGGGTCCAGGCGGCGTACTTCCCCGAGCTGTTCGGGTCTCGGTACCGCTACGCCGGTGTCGCCCTCGGACGCGAGTTCTCCTCCGTCTTCGGCGGCGGCCTCGCACCGTTCATCTGCGCGGCGCTCATGACCTGGGCCACCGGGTCCTGGTGGCCGGTCGCGGTCTACATGGTCGTGATCATGGGCATCACCTTCGTCACCACCCTGTACGCCCCGGAGACGGTCGACCGCGACCTGCTCCTCGAAGAAGACGCGAACTAGCACGGTCCAGCACCGCCCGCCGCGCCGGGTGCACGACTCCCCGGCGCGGCGCACACCCGCTGCAGTGCCCGCACTCCTTGAGAGGTCTTCCATGGACCAGCGCTACGCCACGAGCCCGGAGAACGTGCCCGGGATGGACACCGCCGAGCTCCGCCGGCGCTACCTGGTCCAGGACCTGTTCGTCGCGGGCGAGGTCCGAGCGCTCTACACGCACCACGACCGCGTCGTGCTCGCCGGCATCAGCCCGCTGGACGTCGCGCTCGAGCTGGGCACGTTCCCGGAGATCCGCAGCGACCACTTCTTCGACCATCGCGAGGCCGGCGTCGTCAACGTCGGCGGCACCGGCACGGTCACCGTGGACGGCACGGAGCACGTGCTGTCCAAGGGGTCCTGCCTGTACATCGGTCGGGGCGCGCAGGCCGTGTCGTTCGCCGCGACGGACGCCTCCGGGAACGACGGTGCCGCGAGCTTCTACCTGGTCTCCGCGCCCGCCCACACCGCCTATCCGACCACGCTCGTCGAGGCCGGGCAGGGCACCCAGCGCGAGCTCGGCGACCCCCTCACCTCGAACCGCCGGACGCTGAACCAGTACATCCACGAGGACGGCGTCCGCAGCTGCCAGATCGTCATGGGCGTCACGCAGCTGCACCCCGGAAGCATGTGGAACACGTTGCCGGCGCACACGCACGACCGCCGGACCGAGTGCTACCTCTACTTCGACCTCCCGGCCGATGCCCGCGTCATCCACCTCATGGGCGAGCCGACGGAGAGCCGGCACCTCGTGGTCGGTGACCGCGAGGCCGTCATCTCCCCCAGCTGGTCCGTGCACTCCGGCGTCGGCTCCGCCAGCTACGCCTTCGTCTGGGCCATGGCCGGCGAGAACCAGTCGTTCGACGACATGGACGGCTTCGCGATCGCCGACCTGCGCTGACCGCTCCCGACTTCCCACCCCGTCACCCCACGCACAATGAGGAGCACCGTCCCGATGACGATCGCCAGCTACACAGAGAGCCTCTTCAGCCTCGAAGGGAGGCTCGCCGTCGTCACCGGCGGGAGCCAGGGCATCGGCCTGGCGATCGTGGAGTCGCTCGCAAGAGCCGGCGCCGACGTCATCGCCGTCAGCCACGACATTCCCGACGGCGCCAGCGAGGCCCGCAGCACCGTCGAGGGTCTCGGCCGCACATTCACCCCGCTGCGCGCGGACTTCTCGGTGCGCGCGGAGGTCACCGCGCTCGCCGCCGAGCTGGCCGGCCGGGACGTCGACATCCTCGTCAACAACGGCGGCACCATCCGCCGCACCCCGGCCGCCGAGCACAGCGACGAGGACTTCGACTACGTCCTCGACGTCAACCTGCGTTCGACGTTCGTCCTGTCCCGCGAGGTCGGCCGGTCGATGATCGCCCGCGGCGGCGGCAAGATCGTCAACACCGCCTCGCTGCTCAGCTTCCAGGGCGGCGTCAACGTGCCTGGCTACGCCTCGTCGAAGTCGGCGGTCGCCGGTCTGACCAAGGCCCTCGCCAACGAGTGGGCGCCCCTGGGCGTCAACGTCAACGCGGTCGCCCCGGGATACGTCGCGACCGCGAACACCACCGACCTGCGCGCGGACGCCGAGCGGAGCCAGGCGATCCTGGACCGCATCCCGGCCGGCCGCTGGGCCGAGGCGTCGGACATCGCCGGTGCGGTCCTGTTCCTGTGCTCGCACGCGGCGGACTACGTGCACGGCATCACGCTGCCCGTCGACGGCGGATGGCTGGCCCGATGACCGGGGTCCGGGTCGTCATCACCGAGTGCGACCACGACTCGTTCGGGGCCGAGCACGAGCTCGCCGGCGCGGCGGGGGCGGAGCTGGTCCTCACGCAGTCGACCACCTCGCAGGAGCTGGTCGCGAACGCGGCCGACGCCGACGCGATCCTCGTCCAGTACGCGCAGATCACCGCCGAGGTGATGGACGCGCTGCCCCGGCTGCGCGTCGTCGGCCGGTACGGGGTGGGCGTCGACTCGGTCGACGTCGCCGCGGCGACCGAGCGAGGGATCGCCGTGTGCAACGTGCCCGACTACGGCACGGAGTCGGTCTCCGACCACGCGATCGGCCTGGCGCTCGCCGCAGCCCGAGGCATCCCCCGGCTGGACCGCGGGTTGCGCGCCGGCTCCTTCGACCTGCCCGCGGTGCGTCCCCTCTTCCAGACCCGCGGCCGGGTGTTCGGCATCGTCGGCATGGGCCTGATCGGTACCGCCACCGCGCGCAAGGCCGCCGGCCTCGGGTACGAGGTGATCGGGTACGACATCGCGGCCACCCCCGGAGCGGCGACGTTCCACGGGTTCGCGTCCGTCAGCCTGGACGAGCTGCTCGAGCGGGCGCAGGTGGTCTCGCTGCACACCCCGCTCACGGACGTGACGCGCCACCTTATCGGGGCCGCGCAGCTGGCCCGGATGCGGCCGGACGCGATCCTGGTGAACACGAGCCGCGGCGGGGTCGTCGACGTCGATGCGCTGGTCGAGGCGCTGCGGACGGGGTCGATCCTCGGTGCGGCGATCGACGTGCACGAGACCGAGCCCCTGCCGGTCGGGCATCCGCTCACGCAGTTCGACTCGGTCGTGCTGACCCCGCACCTGGCCTGGTACACCGAGGAGTCCTACGACGAGCTCAAGCGCCGGACCATCGGCAACGTGCTCGAGGTCTGCGCCGGGCGCCCGCCCCGCGACATCGTCAATCCCGAGGTCCTGGGCGCTCCCGGACGCAACAGCGAGGTCGTCTCATGACCACCACCACGATGACCGCAGCCCGCTGGACGGCGCCCGACACCGTCGACGTCACGCAGGTCCCCACCCCCGAGGTGCCCGACGGCTGGGCCCTGGTCAGGGTCGCCTACAACGGCATCTGCGGGACGGACCTGTCGATCCTGCACGGGTCGCACCCGCGAGCGACCGCGCCGCTGATCATGGGGCACGAGATGTCCGGCTGGGTCGAGCGCGCCGGTGCGACCGGTCCCCCCGCGGGAACGCTGGTCGTCGTCGAGCCCCTGATCAGCTGCGGCGAGTGCCGGGCGTGCCGCGACGGGCTCACCCACGTGTGCCGTCGCCTGGGCCTGTACGGCATCGACGCACCGGGCGCGATGGCACAGCTCGTCGCCCTCCCGCCCGAGGTGCTGCACGCGGTCCCCGTCGAGGTAGACCCCCGCACGGCGTCGCTCGCGGAGCCGCTCGCGGTCGCCGTGCACGCCGTCGACCTGTCCGGCATGCGTGCGGGCGACACAGTCGCGGTCTACGGCGCCGGTCCGATCGGGGTGCTCACCGCGCTCGTCGCCCGGCACGCCGGGGCTGCTCATGTCGTCATCTCCGAGCCGAGCGCGTGGCGTCGGGACGTCGCCTCCGGGCTCGGGCTCACCGTCGTGGCCCCGGACTCGACGATGGCCCAGACCCTCGCCCCGCTCACGGACGGGGAGGGCGCCGACGTCACGTTCGACTCGGCCGCGCACCCGTCGGTGGCCGCCGAGGTCACCGCCGTCACCCGCGTGCGCGGCCGCATCGTCGTCGTCGGTGTCTACAAGCAGCCGACCCCGATCGACCTGCAGGCCGTCTGCTTCCTGGAGCAGACCGTCGTCGGGGTGCGCGTCTACACCTCGGCCGACATGACCCGCGCGATCGACCTGATCGCTACGGGCGTGCTCGACCTCGAGCGCTTCCCCACCCGGGTGTTCGCGCTCGACGACGTGGCCGCCGCCTTCGACGCCGCGGCGTCCGGCCAGGACTGCCTCAAGGTCCTGGTCACCCCCCTGACCGGAGAGGCCGACTCATGAGCACGCCGTTCGATCTGCACGGCAGGACCGCCGCCGTCACCGGTGGCGGACGCGGCCTCGGCCTCGGCATCTCGACGGCACTCCTGGAGGCGGGCGCCGACGTCGTCGTGTTCGGACGCAGCGACCTGCCCGCCACCCTCACCGAGCACGCCGCGACGCTCGGGCGGCGGGTGCACTTCGCCGCCCTCGACCTGGCCGACGCGGACGCCATCACCGCCACCGCCACGCAGGTGCTCGCGGAGCATCGGGTCGACATCCTCGTCAACAACGCGGGGACGCAGGACCGCCACCCCGCGGTCGACTTCCCTCTGGACTCGTGGGACCACGTCCTCGACGTGAACCTGCGCGCGGTGTTCCAGCTCTGCCAGCTGTTCGGCCGGCCGATGCTGGAGCGCGGCGAGGGCAAGATCATCAACCTCGCGTCCCTGCTGAGCTTCCAGGGCGGACTGACCGTCGCCGCGTACGCCGCGAGCAAGGGTGCGGTCGCCCAGCTCACCAAGGCGCTGTGCAACGAGTGGTCGGGGCAGGGCGTGAACGTCAATGCGGTCGCCCCCGGGTACATGGCCACCGAGATGAACGCCGCCCTGCTCGCCGACCCGGCACGGCTCGCCCAGCTCTCGGCACGCATCCCCGCCGGTCGGTGGGGACAGCCGGAGGACGTCGGCAACGTCGTCGTCTTCCTCGCCAGCGCAGCCTCCGCCTACGTGCACGGCCAGGTGCTGGCCGTCGACGGCGGCTGGCTCGCCCGCTGACCTCCCGCACCACCCCTTCGAAGAGATGAGCTCACCATGGATGTCCTGACAGCCCTGCGCACCACGCGCCTCGTGCCGGTGGTCGTGCTCGACGACGCCGCCGACGCCGACGCGCTCGCGGGCGCGCTGGTGGCCGGCGGCCTCCCGGTCGCCGAGATCACCTTCCGCACCGCCGCCGCCGAGGAGTCGATCCGGGTGATGGCCGGCCGGGGCGACATCCTGGTGGGTGCCGGCACCGTGCTGACCGTCGACCAGGTCGACCGCGCGGTCGGGGCCGGCGCCGGCTTCGTCGTCTCCCCCGGACTGAGCCGCGCCGTCGTGGAGCGGTGCCAGGAGCACGGGATCCTCGCACTGCCCGGTGCGATCACCGCGACCGAGGTGCAAGCCGCGCTCGAGCTCGGGCTGACCACGGTCAAGTTCTTCCCGGCGGGCACGTCCGGCGGCGCTCCGGCGATCGCCGCCCTGGCTGCTCCGTTCGGCCACGTCGGCTTCGTGCCCACGGGCGGCGTCGGCCCGGCGAACCTTGCCGAGTACCTCGCCCTGAGCAGCGTCGTCGCCGTGGGCGGCTCGTGGATGTGCCCGCGCTCGCTGGTGGGGTCGGGCGACTTCGACACCATCCGGGCTCTCACCCTCGACGCCGTCGCGCTGGTGACGACGCAGGTCAAGGAGCTCCAGCATGTCTGACCTGACTATCAGGCCCGCCTCCGAGTGCCGGTACGACGTGGTGTCCCTCGGCGAGGTCATGCTCCGCCTCGACCCCGGCGAAGGTCGCATCCGTACCGCCCGCTCGTTCCGCGTCTGGGAGGGCGGCGGCGAGTACAACGTCGCCCGTGGTCTGCGACGCGCGTTCGGGCTGCGCGGCGCCATCGTGACCGCGCTCGCGGACAACGAGGTCGGGCGCCTGGTCGAGGACCTCATCCTCACTGGCGGCCTGGACACGTCCTTCATCCAGTGGGTGCCCTACGACGGCATCGGCCGCCAGGTCCGCAACGGCCTGAACTTCACCGAGCGCGGCTTCGGCGTGCGCGGCGCGGTCGGCGTCTCCGACCGCGGCACCACCGCCGTCTCCCAGCTGAAGCCCGGCGACGTGGACTGGGACCACCTGTTCGGCGAGCTGGGAGTGCGTTGGCTGCACACCGGCGGCATCTTCGCCGCGCTGAGCGAGTCCGCCGCGCAGACCGTCATCGAGGCCGTCACGGCCGCGAAGCGGCACGGCACCGTCGTCTCCTACGACCTCAACTACCGGCCGAGCCTGTGGAAGGCCATCGGCGGGCTGGCCAAGGCGCAGGAGGTCAACCGAGAGATCGCGCCGTACATCGACGTGATGATCGGCAACGAGGAGGACTTCACCGCCTCGCTCGGCTTCGAGGTCGAGGGTGGCGATGCGTCGCTGGCCGAGCTCGAGGTGGACAAGTTCGCCGCCATGATCACCACCGCAGCCGCCGCCTACCCGAACTTCCGGGTCATCGGCACCACGATGCGCACCGTGCGGTCGGCGTCCGTCAACGACTGGGGCGCGCTCGCCTGGTCACCGTCGACGGGCGTCGTGCAGGCGACCCACCGCGAGCGGCTCGAGATCCTCGACCGCGTCGGCGGTGGCGACTCCTTCGCCTCCGGGCTGATCTACGGCCTGCTGGACGGTCAGACCCTGCAGACAGCCGTCGAGTACGGCGCCGCGCACGGGGCGCTGGCCATGACGACCCCTGGTGACACCACGATGGTCACCACCGCCGACGTCCTCAAGCTGGCCGGCGGAGGCGGGGCACGCGTGGACCGGTAGAAGGGGCCGCGACGGCGGGCGGGTCAGCGGCGCTTGCGGACCAGGACCAGGTCGTCGCGATGGACCAGCTCGCGGTCGTAGCCCGGGCCGAGCGACGCGCGCAGCTCGGAGGTCGAGCGGCCCAGCAGCGGCGGGACCTCGTCGGCGTCGTAGGACACCAGCCCTCGCGCCACCAGGTGACCGTCGGGGCCGACGAGCTCTACGGGGTCGCCCGCCTCGAACGTGCCCTCCACCCCGGTCACCCCCGCGGGCAGCAGCGACGTCCCCCGCTCGAGGACCGCCCGGACCGCACCGGCGTCGAGGACCAGCCGCCCGCGGGTGTTCGCCGCGTGCGCGAGCCACAGCCGGCGGATCGACGTGCGCCGACCGGTCGCGGTGAACCAGGTGCCGACATCCTCACCGGCGAGCGCCTGCGCGGCCTGCGCTGCGGACGTCAGGACGACTGGGACCCCGGACTGCGTCGCGATCGCGACGGACTCGAGCTTGGTGACCATGCCGCCGGTGCCGACCGCGCTCCCCCGCGATGCCACGTCGATGCCCTCGAGGTCCTGCGCGTGCACGACGGACGCGATCCTCCGGGACCCGTCGCGCGACGGCGGACCGGTGTAGAGCGAGTCGACGTCGCTCAGCAGCAGCAGCGCGTCCGCGTGCACCAGGTGCGAGACCAGGGCGGCCAGGCGGTCGTTGTCCCCGAACCGGATCTCGTCGGTGGCCACGGCGTCGTTCTCGTTGATCACGGGCACGATGCCGAGGTCGAGCAACCGGGTCAGCGCGCGGTGCGCGTTGCGGTAGTGCACGCGACGCACGGTGTCGTCGGCGGTCAGCAGCACCTGGCCCACCTGCAGCCCGTACCGGGCGAACGCGGCGGTGTAGTGCGCGACGAGGAGCCCCTGCCCGACGGAAGCTGCTGCCTGCTGCGTCGCCAGGTCCCGCGGGCGGGCAACCAGACCGAGCGGGCCGAGACCCGCGGCGATCGCGCCGGAGGACACCAGCACCACCTGCCCGCCGGCGGCTCGGCGTGCGGCGAGCACGTCGACCAGCGCGTTCAGACGTTCCGGAGCGAGCCGGCCGTCCGGTCCGGTCAGCGAGGACGAGCCGATCTTGACGACCACCCGGGACGCCGAGACCAGCTGTTGGCGGTCCTGCAGCGCGTCGACGGTCACGTGCCGCATTCTGCCGCGCAGACGCAGGCGGTCACGCGCTTATCCGATGCCCGGACACGCAGCCGGCCGTCAGCTCTCCGCCGCATCCGTCCAGACGCCGGCCTCGCGCTCGGTCCACAGCTCCTCGCGCGCCTCCGTCTTGGCGTCCATCCGCTCCTTGTACTCCTGGCGCTTCTCGCCACGCGTCGGCCGGGACCGGTCCTCGATCCGCAGGTCGACCCCGCGAGGACCGCCGAGGAACTCGGACCCGGTCATGAGCGTGGGCTCCCAGTCGAACACCACGGCGTTGTGCTCCGGGCCGATGCGCACCTCGTCACCCGCGACGGCACCGGCGGCGAACAGCTTCTCCTCGACGCCCAGTCGTGCGAGCCGGTCCGCCAGGTAGCCCACGGCCTCGTCGTTGGAGAAGTCGGTCTGGCGCACCCAGCGCTCGGGCTTCTCGCCGCGCACCCAGAAGTACACACCCTGGCCCTCGACCTCGCGGCGCGTCACCGTGAACCCGGCGTCGTCCACGGCCTTCGGACGAAGCACGATGCGGGTGTTCTCGGCCGCCGGGGCGTCGCGACGCGCCTTGTCGACGATCTCCCCGAGCGCGAACGTCAGCGGGCGCAGGCCCTCGTGGCTGGCGGTCGAGATCTCGAACACGCGGAACCCACGGGCCTCGAGGTCGGGCTTGACCAGCTCGGCGAGCTCGCGCGCCTCGGGGACGTCGATCTTGTTGAGCACGACGATCTGCGGGCGCTCCAGGAGCGGCACCCGGCCACCCTCGATGGAGAGGTCACCGGCGTAGGTCCGCAGCTCGACCTCGATGTCCTCGAGGTCCGACAGCGGGTCACGGTCGGGCTCGAGCGTCGCGCAGTCGAGCACGTGCACGATGACCGCGCAGCGCTCGATGTGCCGCAGGAACTCCAGCCCCAGCCCGCGCCCCTCGGACGCGCCCGGGATGAGCCCGGGAACGTCGGCGACGGTGTACCGCGCGCCGCCCGCCTGCACGACACCCAGGTTGGGCACCAGCGTCGTGAACGGGTAGTCGGCGATCTTCGGCCGGGCCGCGGAGATGGCGGCCACGAGGCTGGACTTGCCGGCGCTCGGGTAGCCGACGAGCGCGACGTCGGCGATCGTCTTGAGCTCGAGGACGATGTCCTGCTCGTCGCCGGGCTCACCGAGCAGGGCGAACCCCGGAGCCTTGCGGCGCTGCGACGCGAGAGCGGCGTTGCCCAGCCCACCGCGACCACCGGCGGCCGCCACGTACTGCGCACCGACGCCGACGAGGTCCGCGAGCACCGTGCCGTCAGGTGCCTTGACGACCGTGCCGTCGGGCACGCCGAGCACCAGGTCGGCGCCGGTCGAGCCGGAGCGGTGGTCACCCATCCCCTGCGTCCCGGACGGGGCGTGCCGGTGGGGCGAGTGGTGGTAGTCGAGCAGCGTGGTGACCTGCGGGTCGACCTCGATGATCACCGAGCCACCGTTGCCGCCGTTGCCCCCGTCGGGGCCGGCGAGCGGCTTGAACTTCTCCCGGTGGATGGACGCACAACCGTGCCCACCGTCACCGCCGGTCGCATGCAGCACGACCCGGTCGACGAATGTCACCACGGCTGAACCTCCCTTGCCATCACTACGTCTCGATCCTCACACGCGGAAGGGGCGCACCGCACCGGTGCGCCCCTCCACGAATGACCCGCCGCGAACCGTTGTCGCGGCGTCATGACAACTCAGACCTCGAGCTTGCGGTCGGTCTGAGCCTTCGTTCCACTTCCGGCGCGTGCCGCTCCGCGACACGCACCGTCCGTTGCACTACGGCTCAGACCTCGGCCGCCACGACGATGTCGATGACCTTGCGGCCACGGCGCGTCCCGAAGGTCACGGCGCCGGGGGCGAGGGCGAACAGCGTGTCGTCGCCGCCACGGCCCACGTTCACACCGGGGTGGAAGTGCGTGCCGCGCTGGCGGACGATGATCTCGCCGGCCTTGACGACCTGGCCACCGAAGCGCTTGACGCCCAGGCGCTGGGCGTTGGAGTCGCGACCGTTGCGCGAGGAGCTCGCGCCCTTCTTGTGTGCCATGACGAACCTGCTTTCGTGCTCAGAGAATGGGGGGCTGCGCGTGCCTCTGGCCGGACGGCCGACGGCGCGAGATCAGGAGATGCCGGTGACCTTGAGGCGGGTCAGCTTCTGGCGGTGACCCTGGCGCTTGCGGTAGCCGGTCTTGTTCTTGTACTTGAGGATGTCGATCTTGGGACCCTTCTCGTCCCGCACGACCTCCGCCGTCACCTTCACCTTGGACAGCGCCTTGGCGTCGGTGGTGACCTTCTCACCGTCGACGAGCAGCAGGGCGGTCAGCTCGATGGTCGACCCGGCCTGCGCGGCGAGGCGGTCGACGACGACGACGTCGCCCACCGCGACCTTCTCCTGGCGGCCGCCAGCCTTCACGATCGCGTACACCACGTTGCTGCTCATCTCTGCTCGTCGAACTGCTTGTCAACTGCTCAGTCAATGCTCTGGATCTGCCCGCCTGCGCCCGCGCACATCCCGCTGCCACCGGTATTCGCCGGTTCCCGTGGGGGTTCGCGTCGGCGCCGCTGCGGCGGCACACCTGACCAGCGCGCACACGACGCGCCGACGTTCTAGGGTACGGACCCCACGGCGCAGGGTCAAACCACACCGCCCCGCGGCCGGTGTGACGTGATCGACCGCACGTCTCGTGCCGTCCCGTCACGCACGGTCCGGCACAGAACCGCGGGCCGAGGCGCTGACTGCGTGCCCCACGCGCCTCGAGGACCTGGTCGCCGGCGCGCGGCTCGGGCCGCGCGACGAGGCGCTCGTGCCGGTCGTCCGACCGGCACGAGCCCCGCTGTCAGTCCCGCTGGGTGTCGACAGCGTCCGCCGGGTCGCCATGCGCAGACTCGGTGCCCTCCGCCTCGAACACGTCCGCGGGAACGGCCGTCAGCTCGAGCTCCTCGACCGGTGCGTCCGGCTCGGGCTCGGCCGCCGCCTGCGTGCCGGCGAACTCGGCGAACACGTCGAGACCGCGCGCGCTCGGCGCCACCGGTTCCGCCGTGTGGGCCGGCGCGGCGACAGGCAGCGCGTGGTGCTCGTGCTCGTGCTCGTGGGCGTGCGCCGCAGCCGCGGCGATCGTCGCGAGGGTCGCCTTGACGGCCTCACGGGCCTCGGGCAGGACGGGCACGCCCGCGTGCGGGACGTGCGCGACCGGCTCCTTGGCACCGCCACGCTTGCGGCGTGACCGCTTGGCAGCGTCCCCCTCGGCGGCGGGCGTCGCAGGCTGCTGCTGGGCTCCGGCGTCGGGACGCTGGTTGTTCTTCTCGATCGGCTCCTCGTGCACGATGAAGCCGCGCCCGTGGCAGTGCTCGCACGTCTCGCTGAACGCCTCGACCAGGCCCTGGCCGACCCGCTTGCGCGTCATCTGGACCAGGCCGAGCGAGGTGACCTCGGCGACCTGGTGCTTGGTCCGGTCGCGGCCCAGGCACTCCACCAGGCGGCGCAGCACGAGGTCGCGGTTGGACTCGAGCACCATGTCGATGAAGTCGATGACGATGATGCCGCCGATGTCGCGCAGGCGGAGCTGGCGGACGATCTCCTCGGCGGCCTCGAGGTTGTTGCGCGTGACGGTCTCCTCGAGCGTGCCGCCCGAGCCCGTGAACTTGCCGGTGTTCACGTCGACGACCGTCATTGCCTCGGTGCGGTCGATCACCAGCGAGCCGCCCGAGGGCAGCCAGACCTTGCGGTCCATGCCCTTGGCCAGCTGCTCGTCGATGCGGTGCTCGGCGAAGACGTCCGCGTCGGACTCCCAGCGGGACACCTTCTGCGCCAGGTCCGGGGCGAGCTCGTCGATGTACGACGAGATGGTGGACCAGGCGTCGGCACCCTCGACCACGAGCGAGGAGAAGTCGTCGTTGAAGATGTCGCGGACCACGCGGATGGCCATGTCCGGCTCACCCTGGAGCAGGGCCGGGGCCGACGCGGTCTTCGACTTCTTCTCGATGGCCTCCCACTGCCCCTGCAGGCGGGCGATGTCCGCGCGCAGCTCGTCCTCGCTGGCACCCTCGGCGGCCGTACGGACGATGACGCCCGCGGAGTCCGGGACGATCTCGCGCAGGATCTTCTTGAGGCGGTTGCGCTCGGTGTCGGGGAGCTTGCGGCTGATGCCGGTCATGCCGCCGCCGGGCACGTACACCAGGTACCGGCCGGCGAGCGTGACCTGCGAGGTCAGGCGGGCGCCCTTGTGCCCGATGGGGTCCTTGGTGACCTGCACGAGCACCGGGTCACCCGACTTGAGCGCCTGCTCGATGCGGCGCGCGGAGCCGCCCTCGAGCCCGGCGGCGTCCCAGTTGACCTCACCGGCGTACAGCACGGCGTTGCGGCCCTTGCCGACGTCGACGAACGCTGCCTCCATGCTGGGCAGCACGTTCTGCACGCGACCGAGGTAGACGTTCCCGACCATCGACGACTGCGCCTGGTTGGAGACGTAGTGCTCGACGAGCACACCGTCCTCGAGCACGGCGATCTGGGTGCGGGCGTTCTTCTCGCGCACGATCATCGAGCGGTCCACCGACTCGCGGCGGGCGAGGAACTCGGACTCCGTGATGATCTGGCGGCGACGGCCGGCGTCGCGACCGTCCCGGCGGCGCTGACGCTTGGCCTCGAGTCGCGTGGAGCCGCGCAGTGCGGTGACCTCGTCGCTCGGCGCCCGCGTGCGGGCCGGGCGGGCCTCGACCTGGTCGCCGGAGTCGCCCCGCGAGGAGCCGCGACGACGGCGGCGACGGCGACGGCTCGACCCGTCGCCCTCACCCGCGGAGTCGTCGGCGTCGGACTCGGTGTCGCCCTCGGCGCTCTCGTCGGACTCGTCGTCCGACTCGTCGGCGTCCTCGGTCGCGCCGCCGGACTCGGGCCGGCTGCGCCGACCCCGACCGCCACGGCGACGACGGCGACGGGGTGCACCAGCGGCGGCCTCGTCGGACGCCTCGTCCTCGTCGTCCTCGTCCGTCTCGACCTGGTCGTCGACGATCTGGTCCTCGACGACACCCTCGGCGGGGATCTCGTCGGCGGGGACCTCGTCCTGGGGTTCGACGTCCTCGGTCGCGTCGTCGTCGGCCGGTGTCGCGTCGGCGCTGCGGCCACGACGGCCCCGGCGACGCGAACCGCGCGACGCGGGCGCGGTGGTCCGCTCGCTCGACTCGGCCTGCTCGGCGCTCCCGGCGTCGGTCGTGTCCTCGGCGGCGTCGCGCTCGGCGCGGTGGGCAGCCTCCGAGATCTCCTCCGGCGAGCCCGTGCTGGCCTGAGCGCGGCGGCGACGGGGCCGGGCCGCGCTGGGGTCCGGCGCCTGGAAGAGGAGCGCGGTCGTGGCGAAGCGCGACCCGGTGGAGGTGGTGCTCGTCGTGGCGTTCGCCTGCTCGACCGGCTCCGCCGCCTGAGTCGTGGCGGCCAGCTCGGCGAGGACGTCGAGGGGTGCGGGGCTGTCGACCTCCTCGTCGTCCTCGACCTCGGCGACCGGCTCGTCGACCGGCTCGGGGGCCGGCTCCGGCGCGGCGGCGGCACGGGTCCCCGAGCGGCGACGACGCGGCGCGGCCTTGGCGGGCTCGGGCTCGGGCGCGGTCGGCTCGGGGGCCTCGTCGACGGCGGGCTGAGCCTCGGCCTCGGCCGGCGCGGTGGAGGGTGCGTCGTCGGACGCGACGGTGGTGACCGTGCGCGTCACGCGACGGGACTTCTTCTTGGGCGGGGCGGGCGGCGCGTCGGCGCTGGGCTCCTCGACGACAGGCACTGGGTCCGGTGCCGGCTCGACAGACGGCTCGGCGGGTGCCTGCACGGTGACCACGGCGTCGGCCGGGGTGTCGTTGCCGGGAGCGGCGGTCACGCGGGTGGCACGGCGGCGGCGCGGGGGTGCGGGCGGTGCCTCACCCCCGGCGGTCGTCACGTCTGTGGTGGGGGTGTTCTCGTCGGTCACGCGAAGTGCTCCTGGGTACCGGGCATCGCCACCCACACGCGGCGACACTCGGTCGGTCGGTCGTCGCACGCGTGCTGCGCGGCGACGGAAAGTCGGCGGTCGTGGCTGCTGCACCCGGTCGGCGCCATCGCCTGCGGGGCCGGAGCCGTCGGTCCCGATCGGGGACCAGCGGGTGGCGAAGCGGCGGCTGGCGCGCACGACATGCTGGTGCTGCGAGCTCAAGGGTCCCGGGACGGTGTGGTCGTCCTAGGAGCCGAGGTCAGTATCGCACAGGGGTCCTCGCACGGCGTGCCGTCCGTCCCCTGCGGCGAGTCCGCGTGTGACGCACACCCGGTACCGATGGCTTGGAGCAATCTGACGGCAGGGGCAGACTGGTCCTGGTCCTCGCGTTCCTGGCCAGGCCACCTGACCTGGCCGGTCGTCCCGTCCGTCGGGTGCCCGGACCGTGTAGACCCGACGTACGCCGTGGCACTCGTAGCACCCCGGAGGACTCGTGGACACGCTCGACGTGGCACGGTGGCAGTTCGGCATCACGACCGTCTACCACTTCATCTTCGTCCCCCTGACGATCGGCCTGGCGCCCCTCGTCGCGATCATGCAGACGGCCTGGGTGCGCACGGGCAACGAGCGATGGCTGCGGCTGACCAAGTTCTTCGGCAAGCTCCTGCTCATCAACTTCGCGATCGGTGTGGCCACCGGCATCGTGCAGGAGTTCCAGTTCGGGATGGCCTGGAGCGAGTACTCCCGCTTCGTCGGTGACGTCTTCGGTGCTCCGCTGGCCATGGAGGCGCTCGCTGCGTTCTTCGTCGAGTCGACCTTCCTCGGGCTGTGGATCTTCGGCTGGGACAAGCTGCCCAAGAAGATCCACCTGGCGTGCATCTGGGCGGTCGCGATCGCCACCAACCTGTCCGCGTACTTCATCCTCGCGGCGAACTCCTGGATGCAGCACCCCGTCGGGTCCACGTTCAACGAGGAGCGCGGGCGTGCCGAGATGACGGACATCGGCGCCGTGCTGTCGAACAACACGCTGCTCGCGGCGTTCCCGCACACGATCTCCGCCGCGTTCCTCACCGCCGGGACGTTCGTCGGCGGGATCGCCGCGTGGTGGATGGTGCGGCTGGTGCGCGCGGGCCAGGCCGAGAAGGCCCGGGACGTGTACCGGCCCGCCGTCGTCCTCGGGGTCATCGTCATGGTGGTCTCGGGCATCGGTGTCGCACTGAGCGGCGACCAGCAGGCCAAGCTCATGTTCGAGCAGCAGCCGACGAAGATGGCCGCGGCCGAGGCGCTGTGCGAGACCACCTCGAGCGTGCCCTTCTCGATCCTCGCGATCGGGCCGCTGGGCACGGGCGACGACTGCGACCAGGTCACCCACCTCCTCGAGATTCCCGGCGCCCTCTCGTTCCTGGCGACGGGCGACGTCGACGCCACCCTGCAGGGCACCGACCAGCTGCAGCAGGAGTACGAGGCGAAGTACGGGTACACCGACGCCAACGGCGAGCCCATCAGCTACATCCCGAACCTCGCCGTCACCTACTGGGGCTTCCGGCTGATGATCGGCATGGCGCTCGGGTCGGCAGCGCTCGCGCTGGTGGCGTTCTGGGTGACCCGCAAGGGACGGGTGAGCGGGAACGTGTGGGTCGGCCGGCTCGGCATCGCCGCGATCGCGACCCCGTTCCTGGCCTCGTCCTTCGGCTGGATCTTCACCGAGATGGGTCGCCAGCCGTGGGTCGTCGCACCCAACCCGAACCCCGGCGGCGTCGACGGGGTCTGGTTGCTCACCGCCCGCGGCGTCTCGACGGTCACCAGCACCGGGACGATCCTCACCAGCCTGATCGCCTTCACGCTCCTCTACGGGATCCTCGCCGTGTTCTGGTACCGCCTCATGCACCGGTACACGATCCAGGGCGTCGCGGACAGCGAGCACGACCCCAGCCCGGACAACCCCGAAAACGACCCGGACACGGCGCACGAGCGCCCGCTGTCGTTCGCGTACTGAGCGGAGCCGACGACCATGGAGCTCACCACCGTCTGGTTCATCCTCATCGCGGTCCTGTGGACCGGCTACCTCGTGCTGGAGGGGTTCGACTTCGGCGTGGGGATGCTGCTCGGGTGGCTGTCCCGCGGCGACCATGCGGCCAAGGACCGGGACCGCCGCGTCATGATCAACACGATCGGCCCGGTGTGGGACGGCAACGAGGTGTGGCTGCTGACCGCCGGCGGTGCGACGTTCGCGGCGTTCCCCGAGTGGTACGCCACGATGTTCTCCGGTTTCTACCTGCCGCTCCTGCTCATCCTGCTCGCGCTCATCGTGCGCGTGGTGGCGTTCGAGTGGCGCGGCAAGATCGACGACCCGCGCTGGCGGTCCCTGGCCGACCGGTGCCTGATGGTCGGCTCGTGGGTGCCGGCCGTGCTCTGGGGCGTGGCGTTCGCCAACCTCGTGCGTGGCGTGGAGCTCGACGCCGGCCACCAGTACGTCGGGGGCTTCTGGGCGCTGCTCAACCCGTTCGCCCTGCTCGGGGGCGCCACGACCGCACTGATCTTCCTCACGCACGGTGCGGTCTTCCTCGCGCTGAAGTCGGACGGGGACGTCCGCGCACGCGCCGCGGCGTTCGCGGCCCGGTCGTCGGTGGTGACGCTGGTCGTCGCGGGTGCGTGGGCCGTCTGGGCGCAGGTCGCGTACTCCGTGCCGTGGACGTGGGCGGCGGTCGTCGTCGCGGCGGGGGCGCTCGTCGTGCTCGTCGTGGCCGCGCAGCGCCGCAAGGAGGGCCTCGCGTTCACCGCGTCCGCCGTCGCGATCGTCGCTGCCGTCGTGCTGATCTTCGGCTCGATGTACCCCGACGTCATGCCCGCGTTCGACCCGGCCAACTCGCTGACCGTCACCAACGCCTCGTCGACCGACTACACGCTCACCGTCATGACGTGGGTGGCCGCGTTCCTCACCCCGCTCGTCCTGCTCTACCAGGGCTGGACCTACTGGGTGTTCCGCAAGCGGATCTCCGCGGACCGGATCCCGGACCACACCGGCCTGACGTTCGACAAGGTCCCCGCCCTGACGACACCTGAGCAGTGAGGCCGCTGGACCCCCGGCTGCTGCGGCACGCGCGGGCCGCCCGGGGGTACGTCGCCCTGACCGCCGCGCTCGGTGTGCTCACGGCGGCGATGGTCGTGGCGCAGGCCCTGCTCCTCGCGCACGCCCTGGGCGCCGCCGTCTCCGACGGCGCTCAGCTGGACGTCCTGGCCCCGACGATCGGGTGGCTGGCGGCCGTGGTCGCGGTCCGGACCCTGGTCACCGCCGTGCAGGAGCGCTTCGCGCACCGCGCGGCCACCCGGACGGTCGCGGAGCTGCGCGAGCAGGTCGTGGCGCACGCGGTGGCGCTGGGTCCGCGCTGGCTCGCGTCCGGCGAGGGTCCGTCGGTGGTCACCCTCGCGACCCGGGGGCTCGACGCGCTCGAGCCGTACTTCGTGCGGTACCTGCCGCAGCTGGTCCTCGCGGCGACTGTGACGCCGGCCGTCCTGCTCGTGGTGCTGGGGCTCGACTGGATCTCCGCCGCGATCCTCGTCGTCGTGCTTCCGCTGGTCCCGATCTTCATGGTCCTGGTCGGGCGGCTCACGCAGGGCCGGTCCGAGCAGGGCCTGGCCAGCATGCAGCGCCTCGGTGCGCAGGTCCTGGACCTGCTCGCCGGCCTGCCGACGCTGCGCGCGCACGGTCGGGAGCGCGGGCCGGGTGCCCGGGTGCGGACGCTCGGCGACGCGCACCGGCAGGCGACCATGGGGACGCTGCGCATCGCGTTCCTGTCGGGCATGGTGCTCGAGCTGCTCACCACGCTGTCGGTCGCCCTCGTGGCGGTCGCCATCGGACTGCGACTGGTGGAGGGGCGCCTCGACCTGGTCACCGGGATCGCAGTCCTCGTCCTGGCGCCCGAGGTGTTCCTGCCGCTGCGCCAGGTCGGGGTCCAGTTCCACGCCGCGGCCGACGGGGTCGCGGCGGCGGGACGGGCGTTCGAGGTGCTGGAGACCCCGGTCCCCGCTGCCGGGACGCGGACGGCGCCGGACCTGCGGACGGCGACCCTGCGGCTCGACGGCGTGGCGGTCCGGACCTCGGGCGGCAGCACACCGCACGGCCTCGACCTGATGGTGCGGCCCGGCACCGTCGTCGCGCTGACCGGCCCGAGCGGAGTCGGCAAGACCACGGCGCTCGAGATCGCGCTCGGGCTGCTGCGTCCCGACGACGGCCGCGTGTCGATCGACGGCGTTGACCTCGCCGACCTCGACACCGCCACCGTGTGGGCCCAGGTGTCGTGGCTGCCGCAGCGGCCCGTGCTCGAGCCGGGGACCATGGCTGAGCTCGTCGGGGGCGACGACGAGTCGCGTACGACGGCGGCCGCGCTCACGGGCCTCGACGACGTGCTGGCGACCCTCCCCGACGGCTGGGCCACCCCGCTCGGCCGCGGCGGTGCGGGACTGAGCCTCGGTCAGCGCCAACGCGTCGCGCTGACCCGCACGCTGCTGCAACGAACGCCGCTGGTGGTCCTCGACGAACCCACGGCACACCTGGACGCGGCCGGCGAGCAGGTGGTCCTGGACACCGTCCGGGCGTTGCGGGACGCCGGCCGGACCGTGCTGCTCGTGGCGCACCGCCCGTCCCTGGTGGCGGTGGCGGACGACGTCGTCCTGGTCCGGTCGGACGCGCAGGTGCTCGCATGACCCGCGGGACGCTGCGGCGCGCGGTCCGGCTCCTCGACCTCGACCCGCGCCGGTTCGCGCTCGCCCTCCTGCTCGGCACGCTCGCGCTCGGGTGCGCGGTCGCCCTGGCAGCGGTCTCGGCCTGGCTGATCGCGCGCGCCTCGCAGATGCCACCCGTGCTCCAGCTGTCGGTCGCGACCGTGGCGGTGCGCGCGTTCGGCATCGGTCGCGGGGTGTTGCGCTACCTCGAGCGGCTGGTGTCTCACGACGTCGCCCTGCGCGGCATGACCGAGCTGCGCACCACCCTGTACGAGCGGCTCGCCGCCGCACGACCCGAGACGCTCCTGCGGTTGCGGCGCGGGGACCTGCTGGCGCGGGTCGGTGCGGACGTCGACACGGTCGGCGACGTGGTGGTGCGGGGCCTGCTCCCGGCGGGGGTCGCCGTCGCGCTCGGCGCCGGCACAGTGCTCGCCATGTGCGCGTTCTGGCCCCCGGCCGGTCTCGCGCTCGGTGGGTGTCTCGTGCTGGCGGGCGTCGTCGCCCCGGCGATCGCCGCCCGTGCCGCCCGCACCACGGAGCAGCGCGCGCTGCAGAGCCGGGCGGACATGACCGCGACAGCGCTCGGCCTGCTCGACGACGCCGGTCCGCTCCTCGTGGGCGGCCGGGCGAGCGCCGAGCTGGATGCCCTGCGCGATTCCGACCGCCGCCTTGCAGCCGCCACCGACGCCGGGGCAGGCTCGGCGGCGATCGCTGCGGGGCTCGGTCAGCTGTCGGTCGGCGTGGCGATGCTGGCGGCCCTGCTCACGGGCGTCCCGGCGGTCGGTGCCGGGCTGCTCTCCCCCGTCGAGCTCGCCGTCGTCGTGCTCACCCCGCTCGCAGCGTTCGAGGCGACGTCCCTCCTGCCCGCCGCCGCGATCCAGGTGCAGCGCTCGCGCGCCGCGGCGGGCCGCGTCCTGGCGCTTCTCGACGCCCCTACCGACCCACCCGCCACCGACGACGCCCCCGGACAGCCCCCGCTCGTCGCGACGGACCTCGCGTGCGGCTGGCCCGGCACGCCGCCGGTTCTCACGGACCTCTCCCTCGACCTGCGGCGCGGCCGTTCGGTCGCCATCGTCGGACCGTCCGGCACGGGCAAGACGACCACCTTGCTCACGCTCGCAGGACTGCTCCCCCGGCAGACCGGCACCCTCACGCTCGACGGGCACGACGTGGACCACCTCGACCGGCACGCCGTCGCCGCGGCGGTCGTCGTCGGCACCGAGGACGCCCACGTGTTCGGGACCACGGTGCTGGAGAACCTGCGCGTCGCTCGCGGTGAGCTCACCGCGACGGAGGCGACCGACGTCCTGGCCCGGGTCGGGCTGGCGGACTGGCTCGTCGGGCTCCCCGACGGGCTCGACACCGTCGTCGGCCCTGACGCCCGCACGGTGTCCGGAGGCGAACGGCGGCGGTTGCTCGTCGCACGCGCCCTGGTGTCGCCGGCTCCGCTCCTGCTGGTGGACGAGCCGGCCGAGCACCTCGACCCGGAACGCGCCGACGCCCTGGTCACGGACCTGCTGAACGACCCGCGCGGGGTCGTCGTCGTCGTCACCCATCGGCTCAGCCCGCTGGCGGCGGCCGACGAGGTGCTCCTGCTCGGCGCCGGACGCGTCCGCGCGCGCGGCACCCACGCCGAGCTGCTCAGGACCGTCCCGGACTACCGTGACGCGTGGGCGCGAGAGCGCGGGAGCGACTGACAGGAGACCGGACCGTGGCCGACGAGACGCTTCCCGGTCCACCGCCGAGCACGGGCGTCCCGCGCAGCGACCTGGTCGGGGCGGTCGTGGCGGTCGCGAGCGAGATCGAGCTGCCTGCCGTGCTCGACAGGTTCGTCGAGGTGGCTGCTCGCCTCACGGGAGCCCCGCACGGAGCCGTCGCGGTGGTCAACGAGCTCGGGGTCTCGACGTCCTTCGTGTCCACCGAGGCGTCGGGGACGGTCGCCGACGCTCTGCGCGCGACGCCGCTCGCGCTCGGTGCGCTCGGCGAGGTCCCCGTGACAGGCACGCTCCGTCTCGGCGACGCGCGCCAGCACCCGGCGTTCCGCGGCATCCCGCCCGACCACCCGTCGTCGGTCCCGTTCCTCGGCACGTCCGTGCACGTCGGCTCGCGCGTCTTCGGGCATCTGTACC
Organism: Cellulomonas sp. Leaf395; assembly: GCF_001424125.1. Taxonomy (GTDB): domain Bacteria; phylum Actinomycetota; class Actinomycetes; order Actinomycetales; family Cellulomonadaceae; genus Cellulomonas. Next base: position 681,124 of record NZ_LMQI01000003.1, on the reverse strand, counting down.
TCTCCGAGAAGCCCGGCGGCTTCACGCAGGACGACGAGGACGTGGTGGTCTCGCTCGCCTCCGCAGCCGGGGCGGCCGTCGCCAACGCGATCCTCTACGCCGACGCGCGACGACGCGAGCACTGGCTCCGCGCCGGTCAGGACCTCACCACGACGCTGCTCGCGGGCATCGACGAGGACGACGCGCTCGAACGCATCGTCTCGACCGCCCGGGACGCCGACCATGCCGACGCCGCCGCGCTCGCGCTGCCCGGGGTCGGCGGCGAGCTGCTCATCGAGGTCGCGGTCGGCCGCGAGCGTCACAAGCTGCTGGGCGCGCCCATGCCTCCGGGTTCTCGCGCGTGGACGGTGGTCACGGAGGGCCAAGGGTTGATCACGTCGTCCCTCGCCCGCGCCCGCACCGTCGCCACGCCCGCCATGCGGTCCTTCGGTCCGGCCCTGTTCGCCCCCGTGCCGGCGCCCGGCGGCGCCGTCGGAGTGCTCATCCTGCTGCGGAAGGTCGGTGCACCCCCGTTCGAGCAGGCAGACCTCACCACCGCGGAGTCGTTCGCCGCGCAGGCTGCGCTCGCCACCCAGCTGGCAGCCGGGCGTCACGCCCAGGACGTCGCGGCGCTGCTCGACGAGCGCGAGCGCATCGCCCGGGACCTGCACGACCTCGCCATCCAGCAGCTGTTCGCGACGGGCCTGCAGCTGGAGACCGCCCGACGACGCGCGGCCCGCGGCGTGGACGCCACCGAGCTGACCGCGATCATCGATGAGGCGCTCGACAACGTGGACGGCTCGGTGCGGCAGATCCGTCGGATCGTGCACGACCTGCGGGACCCGGACGCCACCACCGGCCTGGTCGAGCGGCTGCGGCGCGAGGCGTCTCTCGCGCGGTCGGGCCTCGGCTTCGCCCCCTCCTTTGTCGTCAACCTCGACGGCGCGACTGTGGTCGAGGGCAGCCTCGACGAGGGCCAGCTGAACGGGCGCGTCAGCCCGGACCTGACCTCCGACGTGGTCGCCGTGGTGCGCGAAGGGCTGGCCAACGCGGCCCGGCACGCGCAGGCCTCCTCCGTCGCGGTGCGGGTTCGCGTCCTGGGCGCAGGACCGAAGGGATCCGTCCGGGTGGAGGTCGAGGACGACGGCACGGGACTCGCGCCGGACCTGCGTCGCAGCTCGGGTACCCGCAACCTCGCGCAACGCGCCCGTCTGCACGGCGGCACCTTCGAGATCGGTGCCGTACCCGGCGGGCCGGGCACGCTGCTGACGTGGGAGACGCCCCTGGGATGACCCGGGGCGGGGGCTCAGCCGCTCGGCTCGGCCCGCCACCCCGCGTGCGCACGTGACGCCACCCACGCCGCGACCTGCGTGCGGCGCTGCAGGCCCATCTTCGCGAGCACGGAGGTGATGTGGTTCTTCACGGTCTTCTCGACGATCCCGAGCCGTTCGGCGATCTCCCGGTTGGACATCCCCTCGCCGATCAGCTCGATGACGCGCAGCTCGCTCGGCGTCAGACCGTCCGTCGGGTCGTCGTGACGGGCCCTGTACCGCCTGAGGGTCCGCTGGTCGAGCAGGACACGCCCGGCCGCGACGGCGCGGATCACGTCGGTGATCTCCGCGCCCCGCACGGACTTCAGCAGGTACGCGGCGGCCCCTTCGTCGAGCGCGGCCGCCAGGGCGTCGTCGTCGTCGAACGACGTCAGGACGATCGCGCGGGTCGAGGGCAGCTGCTCGCGCAGCGCGCGCAGCACGTCGATCCCCGTGCCGTCCGGCAGCTGCAGGTCGACGAGGACGATCTGCGGGTTCACCAGGCCGGCACGCCGCACTCCGTCCGCCACCGAGCCGGCCTCGGCGACCACGGTCATGCCGTCGGCCTGGTCCACGAGCTCCGCGATGCCGCGACGGACCACCTCGTGGTCGTCCACGATCATCACGGTGATGGGCCCGGAGGCGCTGGGTGTGGACACGGTGGCATCGTAGCGACGGTGACCACGATCCTGCTGCCCTCGACGATGTCCGACGACCCGACGCTGCCCGCCGACGTGCGGGTGGTGCGCTACGACGTGAACGAGCCGGTGCCCGCCGACGCCCTCGATGCCGAGGTGCTCGTGCTCTGGGGGAACGACCCGGAGCAGACGGCCGACTCGGCCCGCCGCCTCACCGCCCTGCGGTGGGTGCAGACGCTCGCGGCGGGTCCGGACGCGGCGCTCGCGGCCGGGTTCGCCGACGACGTCGTCCTCACCTCCGGACGCGGGCTGCACGACGGCCCGGTCGCGGAGCACACCCTCGCCCTGGTGCTCGCCGCGGCGCGACGGCTCCCGGACCTGGTACGTGCGCAGTCGGAGCACCGGTGGGCCGACGAGCTCGGTGGCATGCAGGAGGCGCGGCCAGGTCAGGCGTTCCGGACGCTCGACGGCGCGGAGGTGCTGATCTGGGGCTTCGGGTCGATCGCCGCGCGGCTCGCACCCCTGCTCAGCGCACTGGGCGCCCACGTCACGGGCGTCGCGACCGTCGCCGGCGACCGGCACGGCTTCCCGGTGATCTCCGCGTTCGACCTGCCCGACCACCTGCCGCGCACCGACGTGCTGATCTCGTTGCTGCCCGCCACCGAGCAGACCCGGCACGCGGTCGGCGCGGACGTCCTGGACCTGCTGCCCCCGCGCGCGTGGGTGGTCAACGTGGGCCGCGGCGCGACGCTCGACGAGGCCGCGCTGCTCGACGCAGTCCGGTCCGACCGGCTGGCGGGCGCGGCCCTCGACGTGTTCGAGACCGAGCCCCTCCCGGCCGACTCCCCCCTGTGGGACGAGCCGCGGGTGCTCATCAGCCCGCACGCCGCGGGCGGGCGTCCGATGGGTGCCGGCGAGCTGGTGTCCGAGAACCTCGCGGCGTTCCTCGCCGGCGGCCGGCTCCGCAATGTCGTCGCGCGCTAGAACCGGCCCCGACGGGGCCTCGGCTGGCACCGCGGGCAGGTGTAGGAGGAGCGGTTCATGAACTCGTCGCGGCGCACCGCTGTGCCGCAGCGGGGACACGGGCGGCCCTGCTGCCCGTACACGGCGAGCGACCGGTCGAAGTACCCGGAGGCGCCGTTCACGTTGACGTAGAGCGCGTCGAAGCTGGTGCCACCCTGCGCAAGCGCCTCGGTCATCACCTCGGCGGCTCCGTCGAGCGCGCGCTCCACCTCGGACCTGCGCAGCGTCTCGGTCGGCCGGGCGTAGTGCAGCCGCGCCCGCCACAGGCCCTCGTCGGCGTAGATGTTGCCGACCCCGGACACGACCGTCTGGTCGAGCAACGCCCGCTTGATGCCGGTCTTGCGACGGCGCACCGTCGCCACCAGCGCTGCACGGTCGAGGGCGCGGTCGAGCAGGTCACGGGCGATGTGCGCGACGGGCTCCGGGACGACCGGCAACGGGGAGCCGAGCCCGCCAGGTGCGCCGTCCGGCGTCGGGACGAGGTCCGCGACGCTCAGGTGCCCGAACGTGCGCTGGTCCACGAAGTCCAGGGCGGAGCCGTCGTCGAGGTCGAGCCGGACGCGCAGGTGGGGGTGCTCGGGGCGGTCCTCACCCGGACCCCGGACCAGCAGCTGTCCGCTCATGCCCAGGTGCGCCATCAGGGCGTCGTCGTCCTGGTCCAGCAGCAGCCAGAGGAACTTGCCGCGCCGGACCGCGGCATCCAGACGTCGACCCCGCAGGCGTCCCGCGAAGTCCAGCGGCCCGTCGACGTGGCGGCGGACGCTGAAGTCGCGCCGCACCTCGACGCCCGTGACGGTGCGACCGAGCACGTGCCGCGCCAGCCCGTCGCGGACCGTCTCGACCTCGGGCAGCTCGGGCACGTCAGGGCTGCAGCTCCGCGGCGAGCACCCGGTAGGCGTCCGCGGCGGCGTCCTGCTCCGCCAGCTTCTTGGCGGGCCCGACGCCGACGCCTCTCGGCTCCCCGGCGACGATCGCGTGCGCCGTGAACGTCCGGGAGTGGTCCGGTCCCTCGCCTGTGACGTCGTAGCTCGGCGCACCGAGACCGAGGGCGGCGGACAGCTCCTGCAACGACGTCTTCCAGTCCAGGCCCGCACCGAGGTCCGCCGCGGCGACGAGCGACGGCCCGACCAGACGCTCGACCACCGCGCGGGCGGTCTCGACGCCGTGGTTGAGGTAGACAGCCCCGAACACGGCCTCGAGCGTGTCGGACAGGATCGAGTCCTTGTCCCGCCCGCCCGTCGACAGCTCCCCCTTGCCCAGCAGCACGTAGCTGCCGAGGTCGAGGTCACGCGCGACGAGCGCCAGTGCACGCTGGGACACCGTGGCGGCCCGCATCTTCGCGAGCGCACCCTCGGGCAGCTCCGGGTGCGCGCGATATAGCGACTCTGTGACCACCAGCCCGAGCACCGCGTCCCCGAGGAACTCGAGCCGCTCGTTGGTGGGGATCCCCCCGGCCTCGTGCGCGAACGAGCGGTGCGTCAGGGCAAGCACAAGAAGCTCGGGGTCCAGGTGGACCCCGAGCTTCTCGTGCAGGAGCTCTGCCGCGGCACTCACGCCGGTCCTCCGGTCATCGAATGCTCCACAGCGGGGGCGCGTCGCCCACGAGCCTCAGGTCAGCGAACCTCGAACTCGGTACGCACGGCCTCGGCGTAGGCACGGCCCTTGTAGGCACCGCACGACGGGCACGCCGTGTGCGGCATCTTGTTGGCCTTGCACTGCGGGCACGTGTGGAGCGTCGTGGCAGTGGTCTTCCACTGCGACCGACGCGCACGGGTGTTGCTGCGCGACATCTTGCGCTTCGGAACAGCCACGGCTAGCTCTCTTTCGTCTCGTCGTTCGAACCCAGCAGGCCGCTCAGGGCGGACCAGCGGGGGTCAAGCGTCTCATGCGAGTGGTCAGGGTCGTCCGCCAGCCGCGCGCCACACTCGGAGCACAGACCGGGGCAGTCGGGACGGCACAGCGGCTGGAACGGCAGAGCCGGCACGACCGTGTCCCGCAGCGCAGGTTCCAGGTCGACCAGGTCGCCCTCGAGCTCGCGCACGTCCTCCTCGTCGTCGCCGTCCTCGACCGCGACGGCCGCGCGCTCGGGATACACGTACAGCTCCGTGAGCGAGACGTCGACATCCTCGACGACCTCACCCAGGCAGCGCACGCACTCCCCGATCGCCCGACCACGGACGGATCCGGTGACCAGGACCCCCTCCATGACCGCCTCGAGCCGCAGATCCAGCTCGATGTCGGTCCCGGTGGGGACGCCGATCACATCCGTACCGAGATCTTCCGGGGCACCCACGGTGCGCTGCACGGTCCTCGTCGATCCCGGACGTCGACCGAGCTCGTGCGAATCGAGCACGAACGGCGAACGGGGATCGAGGTGAACAGGGCGCGGCACGGCCAGGGTCCCCTCGTTGATCTCGGTCCAGCCATGAGCGGCAGAACCAACGGATAACTCTACGGCACAGGTCAGGAGCCACCCAAATCCATCAGGAGTGGCGCAGGTCTCACCCCGGCGGTCAGCTCTCGTCGACGCTGCACCTCACGCGTCGTCGACGCCCAGCCGGCCCGCGAGCTTCGCGCGACCCGCCTGCACCTGGCTCAGCACCTTGCCCAGGTCGATCTCGAAGTCCGCCAGCCGACGGTCGCAGTAGTCGTCGGCGTCCCGCTGGAGGCCCTCGGCCACCTGCTCGGCCTGCGCGACCAGCTCCGCGGCGCGCTCCTGCGCAGCGACGACCACGGCCTCCCGGTCGACGAGGGCCGCCGCCTGCGCGCGCGCCTGCGCCAGCAGCGCGTCAGCGTCCGCCTGGGCGACCGACCGGGCGGTGTCCGCGTCGGCCAGCACCTCGTCGGCCCGCGAGAGCTGGCTGGGCAGCACGTCCCGTGCCTGGTCCACCAGGTCCAGCAGCTCGGCGCGGTTCACCAGCACCGACGACGACATCGGCATCGCCCGGGCGTTCGCCACCGCCGACGCGATCGCGTCCAGCACGCCGGTGAGGCCCTCGGGCCTCGTGGTCGGGTCCTCTTCCGTCATCCTGCGTCCCCTCCTCGTAGTGCTGCCCGCACCGCCTCCGCGACACCCTCCGGTACCAGGTCGTCGATCGGACCGCCGTAGCGCGCGATGTCCTTGACCAGCGACGACGCGATGTGCGCCAGCGCCTGGTCGCCCACGACGAACACCGTCTCCACCCCCGACAGGTGCCGGTTCATCAGCGCCATCGGCAGCTCGGCGTCGAAGTCGGCGCCACCGCGCAGCCCTTTGACCACCGCGACGGCACCCACCGTACGGACGAAGTCGGCGAGCAGCCCGTCGACGGCCTCGACGCGCACGCCGTCCAGGTCCGAGAGCGCCGCACGCGCCAGGGCGACCCGCTCCTCGACCGGGAGCAGCGACGCCTTCGACGAGTTCCGTGCGACACCGACCACCACCTGGTCGAACATCGTGCTCGCGCGCCGGACGACATCCAGGTGCCCGAGCGTGAGCGGGTCGAAGGACCCGGGGCAGACGGCAGTGGTCACCTGGTCAGGGTAGGCCAGCGGCCCGTCCCGCCCATCCGGAACGCGCGGCAGCCCTACCCTCGGGGCATGGCTCTCGACGTCGTCGTCGACCACGCGTCGGCCGCCGACTCCCCCGCGGTCCGCACGGTCCTGGCCCGCGCCTACCGCACGAACCCGTTGATGGCGTGGGCGGCGTCGGGACGTACCTCGGGACGACCGATCCACGGAACCTGCCGTTCTACCGCCGGATGGGCTTCGCCGTCGCGGGCACGGCACCCCCCGGACCGGACGGCCCCGTGGTCACGGGCCTGCACCGCGGTCACGACTCGGGGAGCTCCGCGAACCACATGATGGTGTCCCCGTAGGCCCGTCGGTCGAACCGGACCATAGCCGGTGGCCACGTCGGCTCCCGGGTGCGTGACGCCCGCTCCACCACGACCACCGCGTGTGCCGTGAGCGCGGGCGTGACCCCGGCCAGCACCCCGGCCAGGTCGTCCTCCGCAAGGTCGTACGGCGGGTCGATCAGCACCAGGTCCCAGGGCGCGACAGTCGCACGCTGGGTGAACCGTTCCGCCTTCTCCGCGACCACCTGCACCGTGGCCGCCAGTCCGAGCGTGGTCACGTTGCGGCGGCAGACGTCGGCGGCGTCGCGCGCGGACTCGACCAGCGTGACGTGCGCGGCCCCACGGCTCGCGGCCTCGATGCCGAGCGCCCCCGAGCCGGCGTACAGGTCGAGCACTCGGGCGCCGTCGACCACGTCGAGGTGCTCCAGGCGGGAGAACAGCGCCTCCCGGACGCGCTCGCTCGTCGGGCGGGTGCCCGCGCGCGGGACCTGCAGGACGCGACCGCCGACCGTCCCTGCGACGATCCGCGTCACCGGCGCGCTCCGGCCCGCTCCTGCTCCTGCGCGTCCATCAGGGTCTCCATGAGCGACCGCGTCCGGATGGACGAGGCGATCGCCACGGCGATGACCGACAGGACGATCTGCGAGTAGAGCAGGGGTGCGTTCACGGTCCGGAGCAGCACCGCGATCCACACCGGCAGCAGGCCGAGGATGACGAGGTCCGGCCCGCGGGCGAGCACGGTGGCCACCCCGGTGGGCAGCGCGCCCATCGGCGTCGATACGAGCGGACCGCCCCAGTTCGGGGCGGGCCGGTAGCTGCCGCGCACGGCCGCCGCCGCCCACACGGGCGTCGAGGCGATCCCGAGCGCGACCCAGCCGGGCACGTCGGACGCCCACCGGCCGACCGCCGCGAACGCGACGACCGACCACAGCAGCATCGCCGCGGCCGGTACGACCATGCGCAGGCGGCGGACGGTCTTGGCGTCGATCGGCAGCAGACGGTCCAGGATCGGCGCCATCTCGGCGCGCCGGGCGCCCTCAGCGGTTGCGCTCGTCGCGACGGAGCCGGCGATCAGCAGGGCGAGCAGCACACCGACCGGGCTGGCGAGCTGCGGCACGGTGCTGACCAGGACGGGCACCAGCGCCGCGACGACGAGCTGCACCATGTGCCGCGCCGAGCGTCTCAGCACCACCAGGTCGGCCGTGATCAGCGCGGACACCGGACCGCGAGCCGTGCTCAGCGGCGAGATCCACCGGCGCACCGGTGCAGCGGCCCCGTCGGTCAGCGCCCGACCGAGCTCGCGCGAGTCCATCGAGACCACCGCGCCCACAGCCTGCGAGGCCACCGACCCGCTCTCCACCAGGGTCCGCGACGGGATGCGGCCGAGCCGACGGTCGACGACGACCGCGAGCACGACGACCACGGGCACGAGTCCGACCACGAACCACCACGGCGCAGTGGGCACCTCGTCGACGGACCAGCCGACCCGCGCGAGGACCACGGCTGCGACCGGGGCGAGGAAGAGCAGGACGTCGCCGGCGAGCGCGATGGAGCGCCGCGACACGCTCGCCGACTGTCCCACGGCCGCGAGCAGGACGATCCCCGCCGCGACCAGGGCCGCGGTGGACGCGACTCGGACGACGCGCAGACCCGGGTCGGCGAGCAGCCCGGCGTCCAGGAGCGCGACGAGGATCGCACCGACGAAACCGGCGAGCAGCGGCAACCGGCGCGCGGCGGGGCGCAGCAGCCCGCGTCGGTCGACCGGCAGCCCGAGCCACCAGGCCGCCTCCGCTCCCCCGGCACCGACGGGCCCGAGACGCCCGGCGAGCGACAGGAGCGCCCCCGCGAGCGCCACGATGATGACGACGACGAGCGTCGCGAGGCTCAGCGAGAGCGGCGCCTCCACCTCGGGCGCGGGCGGCAGGGACGTACGCATCGCCTGGGCGAAGCCCAGCGCGATGCCGACGCTGATCGCGATGCTGATGACCGCGTAGTAGACGCCGCCCAGCAACGAACCGAGGCTGGCGCCCCCGCGGGCGTTCGCCGCCTGGGACGTGAAGCGACGGATGCTCTTCGCGGACGGCACCGCGCCGACCTCGAAGGGCTGGACCACGGGCTCGTCGTCGTGGTCGATCGCGGTCACGGGTTCTCCCGCGAGATCAGGTCGGCGGCCTGGTCGGTGGGCAGCACCCGCGTGACGTCGTCCGCGACGTGCACGGCCCGGTCGGCGACCGCCCGCAGCAGATCGGGGTCGTGCGTCGCCAGGAGCACGGAACCACCCGCGGTCTTCTCCGCGACGATCCGCGCGGCCAGCCGGTCCCGCATCGCGCGGTCGAGGCGCTGCTCCGGCTCGTCGAGGACGAGCAGGGAGCGCGGTCGGACGAAGCCCGCGGCGAGCAGGAGCCGGCGACGCTGACCGGACGAGAGCGCGACCGGCAGCGACCGCGCGTGGTCGGCCAGACCGAAGTCGGCGAGGAGCTCGGCGACGACCTCCTGCGCGCCGTGCACGCCGTGCCCGCGGGCAGTCAGGTACAGGTGCTCGGAGACGGTGAGCCCCGGGAAGTACGCGTCGTCGTCGAGGACGCTGGCCACCTTCGTGCGGAACGCGACGTCGCGCTCGTCGACGGGGCCGTCGAACACGCGGAGCGTGCCGCCCGACGGCTCGAGCAACCCGATCACGGCCCGGAGCACCGTCGACTTCCCGGAGCCGTTGGCGCCGACGAGGGCGACGACCTTTCCGGGTGCCAGCGTGAATGTCACGGGTGCGCACACGGGCGCCCCGCCGTAGCCGACGATCAGGTCCTGCGCGCGGATGACGGGCTTCTTGGGCACGTGCGTCAGGGTATGCGAGGTCGCCGTGACTCCGACGCAGCTTTCTGACGCAACGCTCCGACTCCGTTCCGGCTCAGCTCTGGCCGAGGAACTCCTCGCGCCCGTCCGCCAGCTGCAGGTCGATCGCGGCACGCAGCGCCGGCCACGCGGCCAGCTCCGGGTCCGTCTCGACCAGTGCCTGCGCGTCGTCGCGCGCCCGGTCGATGACCGCACCGTCGCTGACGATGCGCAGGAACCGCAGCGTGCCGCGCTTCCCGGACTGCGCCGAGCCCAGGACGTCGCCCTCCCTGCGCAGCTCGAGGTCGACGCGCGCCAGCTCGAACCCGTCGGTCGTCGCTGCCAGCGCACCCAGCCGCTGGGCGGCGACGGTGCCCTCGGGAGCGTCCGCGACGAGGAGGCACAGGCCCGGGGCGCTCCCCCGGCCCACCCGGCCACGCAGCTGGTGCAGCTGCGAGAGGCCGAAGACGTGAGCGTCGAGGATCACCATGATCGTGGCCGCGGGCACGTCGACGCCGACCTCGATGACCGTCGTCGACACGAGCACCGGGGTGCGTCCGGAGGTGAAGTCCGCGATGGCCCGGTCCTTCTCCTCGCTCGTCATGCGCCCGTGCAGGAGGCCGACCGCCGCGCCGCCCAGACGCGGATCGTCCCGCAGCGTCTCGGCGACCTCGAGGACGGCGCGCAACGGCTTCCTGGGTGCGCGCTGCGCGGCGGCCTGCGCCTCCCCGACGGTGGCCGGCTCGTCGGGGACCATCTCGGCACCGTCAGCAGCGTCAGCACCGTCGGCCTCATCGTCGGCGTCGATGCGCGCGCACACCACGAACGCCCGCCCGCCGCGCTCGACCTCCTCGCGCACCCGGTTCCACGTCCGGTCCATCCAGGGCCGGTTGTCGGCCGGGACCACGTGGGTGGTGATGCCGCTGCGACCGGCCGGGACGTGCCGCAGCTCCGAGATCTCCAGCTCGCCGAACACCGTCATCGCCACCGTGCGCGGGATCGGCGTGGCGGTGGTCACCAGCAGGTGTGGCGCGTTCGCGGCCTTGGCCTGCAACCGACCCCGCTGCTCGACGCCGAACTTGTGCTGCTCGTCGATGACCACGAGCCCGAGGTCCGCGAACTGCACCGGGTCCGACAGCAGCGCGTGCGTGCCGACTACGATCCCCGCCTGACCGCTCGCCGCCTCCAGCAGGTTGCTGCGCCGCTCCGCCGTGCTCTGCGCGCCGGTGAGCAGAGCCACCCGGGTGCCGATCTCCGAGCCGCCCAGCAGACCACCCTCGGCCAGGTCCCCCAGCAGCGCACGCAGCGTGCGGACGTGCTGCGCAGCGAGCACCGACGTGGGCGCCAGCAGCGCCGCCTGTCCGCCTGCGTCGACCACCTGCAGCATCGCGCGCAGCGCCACCACGGTCTTGCCCGAGCCGACCTCCCCCTGGAGCAGCCTCTGCATGGGGTGCGACCGCGCGAGGTCGGCGGCGATCTGCTCCCCTGCGGCGACCTGCCCGTCGGTGAGGACGAACGGCAACCGCGCGTCGAAGGCCTCCAGCAACCCCCCAGACCGGGCCGGGCGGGCTGTCGACTCCTCGCGCTGCGCGTGGGCTCGACGACGGGCCAGCTCGACCTGCAGGACGAAGGCCTCCTCGTACCGCAGCCGCGCCTGGCCCTTGCGCCAGTCGTCCTCGGTCTGCGGGACGTGGACGCCCCGCAGGGCGCTCCAGCGCGACGCGAGGTGACGCTCGGCGCGCACGACGTCCGGCACGGGGTCCGGTACGTCTGCCTCGGTCAGGGGCGCCAGGACCTCCCGCACCTTTGCTCGGATCTTGTCCGACTCCAGCCCGGCGGTCGCCGGGTAGATCGGGATCGGCCACTCGGCCTCCTCGAGCGCCACAGCCTCGTCGACCTCGTGCCTGAAGATCGCGTACGTGGGGTTGGCCAGCTGGAGCCGCCCGCTGAACACGTTGATCTGCCCCGAGAAGAGCCCGAGCGACCCTGGCACCAGGCGCTTGACGTGGAAGTCGGCCGCACCGCGGTGCGGCATGAAGATCACGAGGTCGAGGGTGCGAGCGCCGTCCGTGACCTTGGCCTCGACCCGCGGCTTGCCCGTCTTCTGCGCCAGCCGGACCTCCGCGCTGCGCACCTGCGCGACGAGCGAGACGTTGCGACCCACCGCCAGGCCGGCGATGTCCGTGACCTCCCGCGAGTCGGCGTAGCGCCACGGGTAGTGGGCCAGCAGGTCTCCGACCGTCTCGATGCCGAGGGTCGCGAGCTTCTTCAGCTCGGCGGGCTTCCCGGGCACCCGCTCCTCGAGCGCCTCGACGTGCGTGTGCACGCTGTCGTGGTACCGGATCCCCTTGCTCGTCGCCACGGTCAGTCCAGCCCGAGCACGAGCGCGGGACCGTGCCCTGTCGGTCCGACCACCGTCGCCTCGAGGCTGGGGTGGTGCGCCGCCAGGTGCGCGACGAGGGCGTCGAGGAGCTCCCCGTCCGACGTGTCCCGGCCGAGCACCGTGAGGCTCTCGGCCGCGGTCGGCCGTGGCGTCCGCACGAGCGCGTCGACCGCGTCGGTCACGGCTCGCGCGGAGGCGATATCGACGGCGTGCACGTCGAGCCGGGCCAGCGCCGCCTGCGCCGCCGCGCAGCCCTCGGACGTCGGCCCCTCACCGGCCAGGGCCAGCGACCCGACGGCGGCACGGACCTCGTCTGCCGCGTCGAGCACCTCGACGACGACCCCGGGGATCGACACCGCCGTCGCCTCCTGCGCACCCGCACCGGTACCCGGCAGCAGCACCACGTGCGTCGCGCCGGTGTCCGTGACTGCCCGTTCGAGGTGACCGGCCCGGATCGGAGCCTCGGGGCAGCGGACCAGGACGACCGCGCCCGAGGCGGCGTACCAGGTGGCCAGGGAGGCCGCGGCGGTGCACACCACCACGCCCCACCGCTCCCGGCCGTCGGCACGGCCGTGCAGAGCCGACCCGCCGGCGTGCGCCCCGGCCAGGAGCCGGACGAGGACCTGCTCGCGTCGACCCAGCGCTGCGGCGGCGATCGCAGCGGCCGGCTGGTCGGTGTGGACGTGCACGTGCCACCACCCGTCCCCGCCGACCACGGCCACCGAGTCGCCCAGCCCACCCATGCGCGCCCGGAGCTCCGCGCCGGTGTCGATGACGGCGCCGTCGCCCGCGCGGTCGTCGCTGACCAGCAGCATGACCTCGTACGCACCGCCGGCGGACTCCACCGACCGGTGGTGCGCGGCGGCCGAGGGCAGCCAGTCGAGCGGGACGTGCACCGGCCGCTCGTCGCCGACCGCGCGGGCCAGCGCGTCCAGGACGACCAGCAGCGCGCAGGCGCCGGCGTCAAGCACCCGGGCCGCGCGCAGCACGGGGTGCAGGGCGCTGATCCGCCCGAGGGCGCGCAGGGCTTCCGCGACCGCCTCCGTGAGCACCGTCGGGAGGTCCGCACCGGCGTCGGCCGCGGTCGTCGCCGCGACCGCGAGGACGTCGGCCAGCGTGAGCACCGTGCCCTCCTGCGGCTCCACGGTCGCCTCACGGGCGGCCCGGGCGGCCACGGTCAGCGCGTGAGCGACCTCGGGAGCGCCGGCCCGCGCGGGCAGCGCACGAGCGAAGCCCGTCAGGTACTGGCTCACGATGACGCCGGCGTTGCCGCGCGCCGCGAGCAGGGCGCCGCGTCCGAACGCGCGCGCGACGTCGCGGGCCACGGCGTCCGCCGGGAGAACAGCGACCGCGTCGGCACCGCCCACGACGGTGAGCAGGACGTTGGTGCCCGTGTCCGAGTCGGCGACCGGGAACACGTTGACGGCGTCAATCCGGTCCGCCGCCACCTCGAGCGCCACGCGTGCCGCGACCGCCCAGGCGCGCACCGCCGCTGCCTCCAGCAGATCCACCGCACCTCCGCCGTCTCGTTCCGCAGCAGCACCATCATCGCCAGAACCGTCGCCACCGACATCGCGGCACAGACCGTGCAACGGCGGCGACGAGGCACCACCCTGCCTCATCCCACCCACATTTGGGCCGACGTCCCCGATGGGCTAGTCTTGACCGGTTGCCCGGCCTCGCTGGGCGCAGGTGGTGCCCGACGGCGGCCCCCGAATCCACTTCCGGAAACGGTACGGAGACGGTGTCGCACGTGCGCCCCGACCCATGACTTCGCCGCACACGCGGCTCATGTTCCACAAGAGCAACAGGAGAAGACCGTGGCTGCCAACTGCGACGTCTGCGCCAAGGGCCCGAGCTTCGGGCACAGCATCTCGCACTCGCACGTGCGCACGAAGCGGCGCTGGAACCCGAACATCCAGCGCGTGCGTGCCGTCGTCGCGGGGACGCCCAAGCGTCTCAACGTGTGCACGTCGTGCCTCAAGGCCGGCAAGGTGCAGCGCGCCGTCTGACGTCGACCCGACGCATTCGAAGGCCCGCGAGGTTGTCACCTCGTGGGCCTTCGTCATGCCCGATCCGTGTGGCAGGGTGACGTCCATGGTCGAGCAGCTGGACGAGGTGACGATCCGTGTCGCCACCGAGAAGGACGCTTCAGGCATCGCCCGGGTGCACGTGCGGTCCTGGCAGGAGGCGTACGCGGGCATCGTGCCCGACGCGTACCTCGCCTCCCTGGACGCGGACGAACGCACCGCGCAGTGGGGCCGGTACCTGCGCGAGGGCCCGGCGGAGGAGATCCATACCTGGGCCGCCCTCTCGGCGGACCGCGTGGTCGGCTTCGTCACCGTGGGGCCCAGCCGCGACGAGGACGCGCGGCGCGGCGATCGCGAGATCTTCTCCATCTACCTCGACCCGGGGACCTGGGGCCACGGCGTCGCCCGTGACCTCATGCGGACCGTCATCGCCGAGATCGGCGACAAGACCACGGTGACACTGTGGGTGCTCGCGGACAACGAGCGTGCCCGGCACTTCTACCGGCGGCACGGGTTCCAGGCGGACGGCGTGGAACGGTACGACGACATCGGCGGCGCGAGCCTGCTCGAGGTCAGGTACCGCCGCGGCTGAGCCTCACCCCGCGAAGTGGTCCCACCCGGACCGCGCGGGCGCAGGGACCCCGTCGACGCACACCCCGGTGCCCTCCCCCACGCGACCGACGGCGCGGAACGGCGCAGGCAGCACGGAACCCGCCGGGAACGTCGCCAGCAGCCCGTGATCCTCGCCACCGTCCAGGACCCACCGCTCGGCCACGCCACCGAGCTCGGCAGCGACAGTGCGCAGCCGGTCCCGGTCCGCGGCGAACGCGCCCGCGTCCAGGTCGATCCGCACCCCGCTCGCGCGCGCGATCCGGCCGGCGTCGCGCAGCAGCCCGTCGGACACGTCGAGCATCGCGGTGGCTCCCGCGCTCGCGGCGACCGGCCCGGCGGCCAGCGGTGCGACCGGACGCAGGTGGGCGCCCACGAGCGCGCGGTCCAGCTGCCCGCGGCCCGCCTCCAGCAGCGCGAGACCCGCCGCAGACCAGCCGGCGACCCCGGCGTGGGCGACGACGTCCCCGGCGCGGGCGCCCGAGCGCAGGACCGGCGCGCGTCCGGCGAGGTCCCCGTGCGCGGTGACGGCGACGACGACGGCCGGCCCACCGGACAGGTCCCCCCCGACGACGCCGACCCCGAGCGGGCCGCACTCGGCGGCCAGCCCGCGAGCAAGGCCCTCGACCCACGACGCGGGCAGGTCGCCCGGGACGACCAGGGCGACGACGAGGCTCGTGGGCCGCGCACCCATCGCCGCGACGTCGGCGAGGTTCTGCACCGCGGCACGCCGACCGACGTCCTCGCCCGAGGACCATGCGCGGCGGAAGTGCCGGTCCTCGACCAGCACGTCCGTGGTGACCACGAACCTGCCGTCGGGTGCGGCAAGGACGGCTGCGTCGTCGCCGGGCGCGACGTGCGTGTCGGTGCCCCGCGGGAGCAGCGGGAAGATGCGGGCGAGGAGTGCGTCCTCGGACAGCTCGGCGACGAGGGGGCCGTCGGACGGTGCGGGGGTGTCGGCGGTCACCCGGACACGGTAGAGGTTCGGCGGAGCCGACGGGTTACGGTGACCCGGTGCCAAGGATCCGCCCACGACTGCTCCTGATCCCCTCGGTCGCCGGAGTCGTGGCCCTCGGTGGCTGCGCGGTCGTCGTGCCGGTCGAGGTGGCCCCGAACGCGACCGAGCCGGTGTGCGCGAGCGTCGTCCTGGCGATGCCTGACTCGCTCGGGGACGGGCTGCCGCAGCGGGACACCACCGCCCAGGCGACGACCGCGTGGGGCGACGCGGCGGCACCGATCGTCCTGCGGTGCGGCGTCGAGCCGCTCGGGCCGACGACCGAGCACTGCCAGACCGTCGAGACCCCGGGCGGCGCCAGCGTCGACTGGGTCGTCGTCGAGGGCGAGGACGGCTGGACGTTCACCACCTACGGGCGCGAGCCGGCGGTCGAGCTGCACGTTCCGGCTGAGGTCGCGGCGGAGCGCTCGACGGCGTTCGTCAACCAGCTGGGTCCGGCGGTCGCGCTGACCGAACAGATCCGCTCCTGCGTGTAGTCCGTCAGCGACCGTACTGGGCGGCGACAGGGCAGTCGAAGGCGGCACGGTCGGCCAGACCGACACGGTTGAGGTACTCGACCACGATCTTGTACGACCGGAAGAAGCCGACCTCGGTGTACTTCACGCCGAGCTGCTCGCAGTAGTCCCTCACCACGGGCTGCACGTGCTTGAGGTTTGGGCGGGGCATGCTCGGGAACAGGTGGTGCTCGACCTGGTAGTTCAGGCCACCCATCACGAAGTCGACGGCCGCGCCGCCCTTGATGTTCCGGGACGTGAGGACCTGACGACGCAGGAAGTCCACCTTCAGTCCGGCGGGGATGATCGGCATGCCCTTGTGGTTCGGCGCGAACGAGCCGCCCAGCATGATGCCGAACAGGGCCATCTGCACCCCGATGAACGCGAACGCCTTGCCGGGCGGGAGCAGGTAGAACAGGGCGCCGACGTACACGGCGAGCCGGGTGATCACGATCGGCGCCTCGACCCAGCGGTGCGGCACCGGCTCCTTGGCGAGCAGCAGGCGGACGCTCGAGATGTGCAGGCTCAGTCCCTCGAGCATGAGGAGCGGGAAGAAGAACCACCCCTGGTTCCGACCGAACCAGCCCGAGAAGCCCTTGCGGGTCTCGAGCGCGTCCGCCGTCCAGACGACGACCCCGGGCGCGATGTCCGGGTCCGTGCCCTGCTGGTTGGGTGAGGCGTGGTGCCGGTTGTGCTTGTTGCGCCACCACGAGTGGCTGAGCCCGGCGAAGGCTCCGGCGAGGATGCGGGACGTCCAGTCGTTCCACGCACCCGACTTGAAGATCTGGCGGTGGGCGCTGTCGTGACCGAGGAACGCGATCTGCGTGAGCACGAGCGCGAGCCCGGCGGCGATCGCCAGCTGCCACCACGAGTTGCCGACGAGCACGACGGCGACCCAGATCCCCGCGAACGCGGCGACCGCGGCGATCAGGCGCGTCCAGTAGTAGCCGTAGCGGCGCTTCATCAGGCCCGACTCGCGCACGTAGGCCGCGAGCGCGGTGTAGTCCTGGGCGTTCTTCGCTGCGCGGGCCGGAGCGGCGGGCTGCGGCGAGACAGCCGCGCTCATGCGGCGTGGCCGGGGACGGCGTCGCCGTGCAGGCGACGCGAGGAGGCTGCGTGGGTGGCGTCCATGACGGTCACTACCGATCTGCGGAGAGCCGTCACTGCGTGTCGGCAAGGCGGCGCACACCCTAGCCGGGGTGCGGTGGGCCGCCCGGGGGACGTCCCGATCGTGATGGCGGCGGGCACGGCCACGGTTGTGGTCTCGTCGCCCGATCCGTCACGACCTACGGAAGCGTAACCTGCGCGGCCGATAACGCCCACAGGCTCAGCGCAGTCCAGTAGGACGCGCGAGCGCCAGGCGCAGCAGCTCGTCGACCAGCTCGGCATATCCGACACCGGATGCCTCCCACAGGCGGGGGTACATCGAGTACGGCGTGAATCCCGGCATGGTGTTGATCTCGTTGACGACCACGTCGCCCTCCGGGGTCACGAAGACGTCGACCCGAGCGAGCCCCTCGCACCCGACGGCCTCGAACGTCTGCACGGCCGCGTCTCGCACGGCCGCGACGATCCCGTCGGGCAGGTCGGCCGGGCACGCCAGCGTCACGCCGGCCTCGTCGAGGTACTTCGCCTCGAAGTCGTAGAACGTGCGCCGGGGGTCGGTGACCACGATCTCGCCGGGCAGCGACGCGCGCGCCCGCTCGCCGTCGTGGCCGCCGAGCACTCCGCACTCGATCTCCCGTCCGACGATCGCGGCCTCGACGATGACCTTCGGGTCGTGCACCTGCGCTGCGGCGATCGCGCCCGGCAGGTCTGCCAGGTCGGTCACGCGGGTGATGCCGAGGCTGGAACCGGCACGCGCAGGCTTGACGAAGAGCGGCAGCCCGAGCTCGGCGATCCGCGCCGTCACGCCGTCGGGGTCTCGGTCCAGCTCACCCGGGAGCACCACGCGGAACGGCCCGACGGGCAGGCCGTGGCCGGCGAGCACGAGCTTCATCATGTGCTTGTCCATGCCGACCGCGGAGGCAAGCACCCCGGCGCCGACGTAGCGCACGTCGGCCAGCTCGAGCAGACCCTGCAGCGTGCCGTCCTCGCCGAACGGGCCGTGCAGCAGCGGGAAGACGACGTCGACCTCGCCGAGGACGCGCGGCAGCTGCCCCGCCTCGAGCACCTGGACGTCACGGTCGTCCACCGCCTGCGGGAGCAGCACGTGCGCGGCGGTGTCCTCCACCTGCGGCAGGTGCCCGTCGACGATCGCCCAGCGCTCGGGGTCGTCGTCGGCGAGCACCCAGCGGCCGGATGGCGTGATGCCCACGGCGACGACGTCGTAGCGGTCTCGGTCGATGGCGTGCAGCACGCCGCCTGCCGTCGCACAGCTGATCGCGTGCTCTCCCGAGCGCCCGCCGAACAGGACCATCACGCGGGGGCGGCGGCCGTTCCCGGGCGTCGGGCCTGAGGGCTGGTCGAAGGGCTGGTCGTGGCCCGAGGGCTCGGAGGTGGCGTCCATCGCGCCCGACCCTACCTGGCGGTGACGCGTCGTCAGGGCACCGGCGGCACCGGCCGAGGCATCCGCGGGACAGCCCACGCCGCGTCCGCGGGTCAGCCTCCGGGTGCACCTGCCGGGTAACCTGCGGCGCGTGACCTCCGACCGCATCGACGACCTCTCCCCCGCGACGCTCGTCGTCGCCGCCGGCCGGCCCGGGCGTTCCCAGGGTGCACCGGTGAACCCGCCCCTCGTGCTCTCCTCGACCTTCGTCTCGCAGGGGGTGCCAGGGCCCGGCGAGCCGCTCTACGGCCGCATCGACGCCGCCACGTGGCACCCGTTCGAGGAGGCGCTCGGCACGCTCGAGGGCTCGACACACCCGGCGCTCGTGTTCGGCTCGGGCATGGCGGCCATCGCGGCGGCGCTCTCCCTAGTGCCGCCGGGCGGCCGGCTGGTCCTGCCCCGGCACGCCTACCAGGTGACCCTCGAATACGCGCGTGACCTGCAGGAGCGCCTCGGTGTCGACGTGACCGTGGTCGACATCGACGACACCCCGGCCGTGGTCGCAGCCCTGAGTCAGCCGCGGCCCGTGTCGCTGCTCTGGGTCGAGACGCCGACCAACCCGATGCTCGAGGTCGCCGACCTCCCTGTGCTCGTCGAGGCGGCGCACGCGGTGGGTGCCCTCGTCGGCGTCGACAACACCTTCGCGACGCCCTTGGTCCAGCGCCCGTTCGAGCACGGCGCGGACGTCGTCGTGCACTCCGTGACCAAGTACCTCGCCGGGCACACGGACGTGGTGCTCGGTGCCGCGCTGGCCGACGACGACGACCTGCACGCGCGGCTGCACGCGTACCGCACGCTGCACGGGTCGATCGCCGGTCCGTTCGAGGTGTGGCTCGCCCTGCGAGGTCTGCGCACGCTGGCGTTGCGCGTCGAACGCGCACAGAGCAACGCCGCCGAGCTGGCCCGGCGGCTCAGCGAGCACCCTGCCGTCGCGGAGGTCCGGCACCCGAGCCTGCCCTCGGACCCCGGTCACGAGCGTGCCGCACGGCTCATGGACGGCTTCGGCGCGATCATCGGCGTGCGCCCGCACGGCGGTCCCGAGGCGGCCGACGCCGTCGTCGCCGCACTACGGCTGTGGGTGCCCGCCACGAGCCTCGGCGGCGTGGAGTCGACGCTGGAACGCCGCCGCCGCTTCGCCACCGAGTCGCTCACCGTGCCCGAGGACCTGCTGCGGATGTCGGTCGGCATCGAGGACGTCGAGGACCTCTGGCGGGACCTGGAGCAGGCGCTGCGGTCGATCGAGAGGCCCCTCTAGGCGCCTTCGGCCTTGTGCGGCCGCGCGAGCAGCAGCGCGGCCAGCTGGTCGACCGGCAGGCCCTCGTGGAGCACCTTCACGACCGCCGACGTGATCGGCATCTCGACGCCGAGCGTCGTCGCGAGCTCCAGGACG
The DNA here is from genome assembly GCF_001424125.1 of Cellulomonas sp. Leaf395. Classification (GTDB taxonomy): domain Bacteria; phylum Actinomycetota; class Actinomycetes; order Actinomycetales; family Cellulomonadaceae; genus Cellulomonas. Next base: position 661,040 of record NZ_LMQI01000003.1, on the reverse strand, counting down.
GACCGGCTCGACTTCACGCCTTCCGCGGTGCCTCCGGTGGCGGAGATCGCCTCGTCAAGGGTCATCCCGCGGCCGATGTGGCCACCGAGGGTGTGGTTGCGCGAGTCGGGTGAGGCGCACGTGGCCATGAGGTCCCCGAGGCCCGCCAGACCGGGGAACGTGTCCGCGTCCGCGCCGAGGGCCAGCCCGAGCCGTGTGATCTCCACGAGCCCGCGCGTGATGACGGTCGCCATCGTGTTGTAGCCGAGTCCACGGCCCTGCGAGATGCCGACCGCGAGCGCGATGACGTTCTTCACGGCACCGCACAGCTCGACGCCGACGACGTCGTCGTTCGTGTACGGCCGGAAGTACCCGGACGCGCACGCCCGCGCCACCAGCTGGGCCGTCGCCTCGCTGGTGGAGGCCACGACGGTCGCCGTCGGCTGCCGGTGGGCGATCTCGAGCGCCAGGTTGGGCCCCGAGACCACGGCGATGCGGTCCATCGGGATACCCAGCGACTCCGCGACGACCTCGCTCATGCGTCGGTCCGTCGACAGCTCGACGCCTTTCATCAGCGAGACGGCGACGGCGTGGCCCGCGACGGCGTCGGCCAGGGGCACCAGGGTGACGCGCGCGCTCTGCGACGGGATGGCGATCGCGACGACGTCGGCGCCGGCGAGCACCGCGCGGGCGTCGTTCGACGCGGTGACGCGGGCAGGTAGCCGGACACCCGGCAGGTACGCCTCGTTGCGGTGCTCGTCGGCGATCTGCCGGCAGACCTTCTCGTCGCGCCCCCACACCGTCACATCGCACCCGGCGTCGGCCATCACGGCTGCGAACGTGGTGCCCCAGGCACCAGCGCCCAGCACGGCAGCCTTCAGCCGCGGGGCGCCCGGGACGGCCGGCCGGTCCTGCGCCACCTGGTCCGCCGTCACGGCAGCTCGGGGTGGGTCGCGTGGTCGCCGCCGACCCTCTTCTCGCCCTGCGCGAGCGGCTTGCGCATGTCGTAGCGGATCGCCGGCGGCTCCTCATCGCGCACGTCGGCCAGCAGGGCTGTGATGGCATTCATCACGCGCTCGGTGGCCTCGCGCAGGGTGGCGGCGTCCTGCGGCCGGCCGTACAGGTCGTCCAGCGCCACCGGCGGACCGGCCACGACGGTGATCAGCTTGCGAGGGATCGGCTTGAGCAGCTTGCCGTAGCGGGCCAGCAGGAGCTGCGGGCCCCACTGGGCGACGGGGATGACCGGGGCCTGTGTGGTGAGCGCGAGGCGCGCGATGCCGGTCTTGCCGACCATCGGCCACAGCTCGGGATCCCGCGTGAGCGTGCCCTCGGGGAACACGGCGACGACGTCACCGTCGCGGATCGCGGTGACCGCTGCGGTCAGCGACTCCCCCGCCGACGTGGTGTTCCGGTAGACCGGGATCTGACCCGTCGCGCGCAGCACGCCCGCGAGCACCGGGACCTTGAACAGGGAGGCCTTGGCGAGAATCTTCGGAGCGACGCCGTTGTCCCACAGGAAGTGCGCGAACGTCAGCGGATCGATGTTCGTCATGTGGTTCGAGGCGACGATGAACCCGCCCTCGCGCGGGAAGTTCTCGGTCCCGCTCCAGTCGTGGCGCGTCATCGCGCGCAGGACAGGCCGCAAGATGTGAGCGACGTTGCGGTAGGCGCGATTCGATCTGGCCGGCGGTTGCACGGGAGCCGATGCTACCTGTCAGTCGCGGCTGAACTCGGCGCCGAGCGCCTCGAGCTTCGCGGTGAACCGCTCGTACCCGCGGTCGATGAGGCTGATGCCCCGCACCGACGAGGTGCCCTTGGCCGCCAGCGCCGCGATGAGGTGACTGAAGCCACCGCGCAGGTCCGGCACCTCGATGTCCGCGGCGGCCAGCGGCGTCGGGCCGGAGATCACCGCGGAGTGGTAGAAGTTGCGCTGCCCGAACCGGCAGGGCCGCCCGCCCAGGCACTCCTTGTACACCTGGATGGTCGCCCCCATGCCGACGAGGGCCTCGGTGAAGCCGAACCGGTTCTCGTAGACGGTCTCGTGGACGATCGACAGGCCCTTGGCCTGGGTCAGAGCGATGACGAGCGGCTGCTGCCAGTCCGTCATGAACCCGGGGTGCACGTCCGTCTCGAGCGTGATCGAGCGCAGGTCGCCGCCGGGGTGGAAGAACCGGATGCCTGTGTCGTCGATGGCGAACTCGCCGCCGACCTTGCGGAACGTGTTGAGGAACGTGGTCATCTCGGGCTGCGTCGCGCCGCGGACGTAGATGTCGCCGCCGGTCGCGAGCGCTGCCGACGCCCACGACGCCGCCTCGATCCGGTCGGAGAGCGCCGTGTGCTGGAAGCCGACCAGCCGGTCGACGCCTTCGATCCGGATCACCCGGTCCGTGTCGACGGAGATGATCGCGCCCATCTTCTGGAGCACGTTGATCAGGTCCAGGATCTCGGGCTCGATCGCCGCGTTGGCGAGCTCGGTGACGCCCTCCGCCCGGACGGCGGTGAGCAGCAGCTGCTCGGTGGCACCGACGCTCGGGTAGGGCAGCGCGATCTTGGTGCCCTGGAGTCGCCGCGGGGCACGGATGTGGATGCCGTTGTCGGTCTTCTCCACGACCGCGCCGAACTGCCGCAGGATGTCGAGGTGGTAGTTGATCGGCCGGTCGCCGATCCGGCAGCCGCCCAGGTCCGGGATGAAGGCCTCGCCGAGCCGGTGCAGCAAGGGACCGCAGAACAGGATCGGGATACGGCTCGACCCCGCGTGGGTGTCGATGTCCGCGACGTGTGCCGACTCGACGTCCGTGGGGTCGAGGTGCAGCACGCCGGCCTCGGCGTCCGCGTCGACCGTCACGCCGTGCAGCTCCAGCAGCCCGGTGACCACGGCGACGTCGCGGATCTGCGGGACGTTGCGCAGCACGCTCGGCGTCTCTCCGAGCAACGCCGCGACCATCGCCTTGGAGACGAAGTTCTTGGCCCCGCGGACAGTGATCTCGCCCGAGAGCGGGTTGCCACCGTTGACGTACAGCAGATCGGTCATCGGACCATCGTCTCCCACGCGCGCGCGTGCTCCTGGCCGCACCCGCACCGGCACGCCGGACGGGTGCGAAACCTTCACGGGACTGCGCCGGACGTCACTTCTTCTTGGCGTGACCCTTGCCGGACTTCTTCTTGGACTTGGTGTCGGCCTTCTTCTTCGCGTCGGCCTTCTTCTGCTTCGCGTCAGCCTTCTTCGCGTCGACCCGCTTCTTGGCGTCGGCCTTCTTCGCGGCGTCCGCCCGCTTCTTGACGTCGGCCTTCTTCGCCTCGGCCTTGGCCTTCGCCTTCGCGCTCGCCCCGACGCCGGCCGACGACGTGCCCGACGGCTTCGGCGTCGGTGCCGGCGCGGCCGGTGCGACCACCGCTGCCGGCTCCGGCGCAGCCAGCCCTTGCAGGGAGCCCAGGTCCGCGACGGCTCCGAGGGGCTCACCGGCGCCTGCCGCGACCCGCGACCGCAGCGTGGCCCCGGGGTGGAACCGCGCCACCGTCGTCGCGGCCACCTCGAGCGCCTCGCCTGTCCGCGGGTTGCGTCCCGTACGAGCGGCGCGAGCGGTGGCCTCGAACGTCCCGAACCCGGTGAGCGTCACGCGCTCGCCAGCGGCGAGCGCGGTGGTGATCTCATCGAGCACGGCCTCCACCGCCGCGGCGGCGGCAGCCTTGGAGGCGCCTCGCGCGGCGATCCGGTCAGCGATCTGCGACTTGCCCGGCATGGTGATCCTCCCTCGGCCGGCGCGCACTGCACCGTGGCCCAGCCCACACGCTAGTCACTGTCCCCGCCCGGCGGGTCGCTTCGTCGGCGACCCGCCGGACCGAGTCAGGGCCGGCGGCCGATCTCGACCGGCACGCCGGCCGGCCGTGCAGCCACGATCTCGACCGGCGGCAGGTGCTTGGCCGGCAGGGTGGCGGGGCGCCACGGCTCACGACGCGCCTCGAACGCGGAGATCTCGTCGGCGTGCTCGAGCGTCAGCCCGATGTCGTCGAGGCCCTCCATGAGCCGCCAGCGCGTGTAGTCGTCCACCTGGAACGGCACGACGACGTCGTCGCAGGTGATCGTCTTCGACGCGAGGTCCACCGTCACCTCGGTGCCGGGGCGCGTCTCGAGGATCTTCCAGATGAGCTCGATGTCCTCCTGGGCCGCCTGCGCCGCGAGCAGACCCTGCTTGCCGGAGTTGCCGCGGAAGATGTCCGCGAACCGGTTCGAGATGACGACCTTGAACCCGTAGTCCTTGAGCGCCCACACGGCGTGCTCACGCGACGAGCCGGTGCCGAAGTCGGGCCCGGCGACGAGCACGGAGCCGCTCGCGTACGCCTCCTGGTTGAGGACGAACGACGGGTCACCGCGCCAGGCGGCGAACAGCGCGTCCTCGAACCCGGTGCGCGTCACGCGCTTGAGGTAGACGGCCGGGATGATCTGGTCCGTGTCGACGTTGCTGCGGCGCAGCGGGACCCCGACGCCGGTGTGCTGGCTGAACTTCTCCATCAGTCTTCTCGCTTCCTTGATCAGACCGTCTGGAGGTCCGTGAGGGGGCTGCCGTCGGGCGTCGGAGCACCCGTGTCGAGGTCGGCGTAGGACGACAGCGTGCCGCGGATGGCGGTCGCGGCGGCGACGAGCGGCGAGACCAGGTGCGTCCGGCCACCCTTGCCCTGGCGGCCCTCGAAGTTGCGGTTCGACGTCGAGGCCGAGCGCTCCCCCGGCGCGAGCTGGTCGGGGTTCATGCCCAGACACATCGAGCAGCCGGCGTTGCGCCACTCAGCGCCGAAGTCGAGGAAGATCTTGTCGAGCCCCTCGGCCTCCGCCTGGAGCCGCACGCGAGCCGACGCAGGCACGACGAGCACGCGCACGTCGTCGGACTTGTGCTTGCCGCGGATGACCTTGGCCACCGAGCGCAGGTCCTCGATCCGGCCGTTGGTGCATGAGCCGATGAAGACCGTGTCGACCTTGATCTCGCGCAGCGGCTGCCCCGGGGTCAGGCCCATGTACTCGATGGCGCGCTCGGCGGCGACGCGCTCGTTGGCGTCGGCGATCTCCTCCGGCACCGGCACGGAGCCGGACAGCGGCAGACCCTGGCCCGGGTTGGTGCCCCACGTGACGAACGGCTCGAGGTCCTCCGCCTTGAGGATCACCTCGACGTCGAACTCGGCGTCGTCGTCCGTCTTCAGCGTGCTCCAGTACGCCACGGCGGCGTCCCAGTCGGCGCCCTCGGGCGCGTGAGGGCGGCCCTTGAGGTAGTCGAACGTGGTCTGGTCGGGCGCGATCATGCCCGCGCGGGCGCCTGCCTCGATCGACATGTTGCAGACCGTCATGCGAGCTTCCATCGACAGCGCGCGGATGGCCTCGCCGCGGTACTCGAGCACGTAGCCCTGGCCGCCGCCGGTGCCGATCTTGGCGATGATCGCCAGGATGATGTCCTTGCTCGTCGCACCCGGCGGCAGCTCGCCGTCGACCGTGATCGCCATCGTCTTGAACGGCGCGAGGGGCAGCGTCTGCGTGGCCAGCACGTGCTCGACCTCGCTGGTGCCGATGCCGAACGCCAGGGCGCCGAACGCTCCGTGGGTGGACGTGTGCGAGTCGCCGCAGACGACGGTCAGGCCGGGCTGCGTGAGACCCAGCTGCGGTCCCACCTGGTGGACGATCCCCTGGTCGGCGTCGCCGAGCGAGTGGATGCGCACACCGAACTCGGCGGCGTTGTTGCGCAGGGTCTGGATCTGCGTGCGGCTGGTCTCGTCGGCGATCGGCCGGTCGATGTCCAGCGTGGGGGTGTTGTGGTCCTCGGTCGCCAGGGTGAGGTCCGGGCGGCGCACCGGGCGACCCGCGAGACGGAGGCCCTCGAACGCCTGCGGGCTCGTCACCTCGTGCACGAGGTGGAGGTCGATGTACAGGAGGTCGGGTGCCCCGTCGGTGCCCCGTCGCACGACGTGCGCGTCCCAGACCTTCTCCGCCAACGTGCCGGCCATCTTCTCGGTCCGTTCTCTCGTTCGATCTGTCGGCCAGGAGTGTGGTTTTCCCGGCTCATGTGCCGTCGTACTTGCATCTCAGCCTGCGAGACGCCAATATCGACCTATGGACAACTCTAGCGGAGTCGGCGTGCTGGACAAGGCCGCGTCCGTTCTCAGCGCCCTCGAGGCAGGCCCGGCCACGCTCGCGCAGCTCGTCACCGCCACCCATCTTGCTCGACCCACGGCCCACCGGCTCGCCGTTGCGCTCGAGCACCACCGTCTCGTGGCGCGCGACATGCAGGGTCGGTTCGTGCTCGGCCCGCGACTCTCGGAGCTGGCCACGGCGGCCGGCGAGGACCGCCTGCTCGCCGCCGCCGGCCCCGTGCTCGCCGCGCTGCGCGACCACACGGGCGAGAGCGCCCAGCTCTACCGCCGCCAGGGTGACCAGCGCATCTGTGTCGCGGCCGCCGAGCGCCCGATCGGCCTGCGCGACTCGATCCCGGTCGGCGCCACCCTCACCATGCACGCCGGATCTGCCGCCCAGATCCTGCTCGCCTGGGAGGAGCCGGACCGCCTGCACCGCGGACTGCAGGGCGCCAAGTTCACCGCGACCATCCTGTCCGGCGTCCGCCGCCGCGGCTGGGCGCAGTCGGTCTCCGAGCGCGAGGTGGGCGTCGCATCGGTGTCCGCACCCGTGCGCGGCCCGTCGGGGCGCATCGTCGCCGCCGTCTCGGTCTCCGGACCGCTCGAGCGTCTGTCCCGTCAGCCCGGCCGGCTGCACGCTGCCGCGGTCGTCTCGGCGGCCAACCGGCTGACCGAGGTCCTGCGACGGACGGCGGACTGACGTGGCCGTGCGTGGCGCCGCCGCGTCGCGACGGCGTCTGCGCCGACGCGTCGCGCTCGTCGCAGGCGGTGCGGGGCTGGTCCTGGGCGTCGTTCTCGCACTCCTGGGCGGCGGTGACGCCGGCGATGCCGTGGTCACCGGCATCCTCGTCGGCGCGATCGCGGCTCTGATCGGCTGGGGCGTCGTCGCACTCCTGCCGACGTCGTCGCACGGCCCGCCCGGCCAGCACTGAGGCCTGCGGACGTCATCACACCGCCCGCGCCGAGACCCACACATGCTCCGAGCACGCCGGGAGCATGTGTGGTAACGCGAAAGGCCCGGTCACCGTGGTGACCGGGCCTTCTCGACGTACCCCCGACCGGATTCGAACCGGCGCTACCGCCGTGAGAGGGCGGCGTGCTAGGCCGCTACACAACGGGGGCCTATACGCTGCTCGGCCCGCGGGCCTCGCTTGCGAGTGAACACTCTACCCGATGCTCCGAGGAGATCAGGCCAGCGGTGCTCGCGCTGGTGGAACGCTGGGGTACCAGGACTCGAACCTAGACTAACTGAACCAGAATCAGTCGTGCTGCCAATTACACCATACCCCATGGGGGTATGACGCCCGGAGCTCGAAGGTCGCCTGGCGGGGCGGACCAACGCGCATCCGGACGTCGTACCGGCGGTGAACACTACCCGAGCGCCAAGGCCGGGTCCAACTGGCACCCCGTCACGTGACGAAGCACACTCCCCCCTCAGCGACAGCGACCGGCCGCCTCAGCGCGGAACGTCCCCGAGCTCCGAGGCGTCGTACCAGAGCAGGTCTCGCTCGTCGAGGCGTCCCGCCGCGTCCTCGTCCCCTCCGGCGGCCAGAGCGACGTCGGTCGCTGCCGCAGGCTCGTCGACGTGCGCGCAGATGACGTCAGCCTGCGGCACGGCCCGTGTCAGCTCCACCGCGCTGGGCACGTCGTCGGCGTCGAGCACCATGACGACCGCTGCGTCGGCGACATCCACCGACACGACGCACCGCAGCTGCGGTGCGTCCGGTCGCTCGCCCAGGAGCGCGAGCGAGTCGTCAGCGGCTGCCAGCTGCGCGGCGTACTCCAGGCCCTCGTCGTCCTCGTCGGAGAACATCTCCCGCAGGGCCGGCGTCACGGCGTGGGCGCGACGCGCCGTCAGCGGTCCGGACTCGGGATCGAGCTCGTCGAGGGAGGCAGGTAGGTAGATGCGCACGGGGCCAGTGTGCCTCGTCCGCGCGCCACCGCCGGGGCTCAGGCGCTCACGGTCTCCCCGACGGGCTCCTCGACGGGGGCGGCCACCAGCAGCGCATCGATCCGCGACGCCATCCCTGCCAAGGCGCGTCGCACGGGCGACCCCGGCGCCGCCTCCCGCAACGTCTGTGCCTCGAGCAGGGCCGTGTCCAGGGCCGGACGGTCGTCGGGCACCAGGTGCGCGTCGGTGACCCCCGCGTAGCGCGCCAGCGCCTGACCGACCGCATCCCCGGGGTGCGGGCCAGCCACGGACGCACGGACCCGGTTGACCAGCACGAACCGGGTGCTGCCCAGCCCGAGGTCGGTGAGCTCGCCCAGACCGCGGACCAGGCGCTGGATGCCGACCGGGTCCCCCGCACCGACCACGAGCACGACGTCGGCCGCCTCGAGGGCGCTCAGCGTGGCGGCGTTCCTGCGGGGCGCCCTCGTGTCGTAGCTGAGCGCCTCGTCCTGCTCCAGGCAGAAGCCGCAGTCGATCACCGTCCACTCGGCGAGACCCCGCGCGACGGTCCACACCGCATCGAGCGACGACGACGGGAGCTCCGGCCACCGGTCGGCCCGCGAGATGCCTGACAGGACCCGCAGATCCGGCGCGATCGTCGGGGTGAGCCGGGCCAGCGTCATCAGGTCGAGAGTGCCCTGCCCTGCGGCGCGGGCCGCTGCCGCGAGCCCTGGTGCCTCGTCCAGCATGCCGACCACCTGCGCGACGCTCCCGCCGTAGGTGTCGGCGTCCACGAGCAGCGTCCTGCGCCCGGCAGCGGCGAGCTCCGCGGCCACGTTCACCGCCACCGTCGTACGGCCCGGAGCGCCCGTCGGACCCCAGACGGCCACGACGAGCCCGCGCGCAGGGCGGCGGACGACGTGCTCGTCGGGCCGCCCCGGCGCCGTCGCCTCGTCAGGCGCGCCGCCGAGAATGGCGAGCGCCTCCCGGACCACGTCCCCTGCGGATGCCTCGTCGTGCGGAGCGACCGCCACCAGGTCGGTACCGAGCGCCGCCAGCCGCTCACCGAGCCACGGGCGCGTGGCGTCGGCGATGCCCACCACCCGGACCCCGGCCCGGTGCAGCAGCTCGATCGCCTCACGGTCGAGCAGGTCGAGGTCACCCGACACGACGGCGAGCCGCCCGAGCCCGGCCTCGGCGGCCGCGAGCAGCTCCGTGAGGTCGGCGCAGCGCCTCGTCACGCTGAGCCGACCGCCCGTCCGCTCGACGGCCTGGACGATGATCGCCTCCGCCGACCCCTGGACGGCACAGAGCACCCCGACGGCCACGTCAGCCTCCCGTGCCCAGGACCGGGACGACGTCGACCGTCCCCTCCGCGGCGAGCGCCGTGAGGACCACGGGGAGCAGCGAGCTGGGAACCAGTACCTGGACAGCTCTCCCGCCTGACGCACCGAAGGCGCTCGACGGCGTGCTCACCTCGGCGATCGTCAGACTTCCCGCCAGCTCGCGCGGGTCCGCCGGCTCGGCACCCTCCTTCGGCGCGGGCGGGGTGAACCACAGGTCCACGAGTGCGCCGGGCACCACGTCGCTGGAGGGTGCACGCGTCAGTGTCACGGAGACGGGTCGCAGGTCGAGGTCGGCGGCCGAACCCACCGCCGACGCGGGCACCAGCTCGCCGCGACCGACAGCACGGACGACCACACCGTCCGTCGCCACCGGTCGGTCGGCGCGCAGGTAGTGGTCGAGGTTGACCGTACCCAGCCGGACGTCGACGACCGCGAGCTCGTCGGCCGCGACCCGGTCTCCCGGCACCAGCGCAGCACGCGTCATGTACACGGGGACAGTGGCCTGCGCCGTGCGCACCGCCCACGAGCCGAGCAGCACGGACGCGGCGACCATCGCGACGCCCGCCAGGAGCCGGGGGTCACGCCAGCCGGGGCGCCGCAGCCGCGCCGCCACCGGTGCGGGCAGGTCCATCACGCTCGTGTCCATCGGCTCCCCTGGTTCATGGTGCATCGCTGCCGACGGCCATCCTGCCGTCTGCGGACCGACGCGAACGGAGCATTGTGGACAACCGGGTCCGGGCGCCACCGCGTGCCACACTGCGGTCATGTCTTCGCGGTTCCTGACCCTCGCGGACGTCACCGAGGTGCTGAACATCTCGGCGCCGCAGGCCTACGCTCTCGTGCGCTCCGGCGAGCTGCCCGCCATCCAGATCGGCGGCCGGCTGCAGTGGCGCGTCGAGTCCACCGAGCTGGAGAAGTACATCCAGCGGATGTACGAGCAGACGCGCGCCCGGATCTCGAGCGACGGCAGCACGATCGACGACGGCCCCGGGGACTGACCGGCTCTCAGCCTGTCTGGACGACCTGCAGCGTCCTGAACGCGACTGCCCACACGCCACGGCGCGGTCCGTCGACGTCGGCGAGGTCCAGATGGTCCGCCCCGACCCGCTCGATGCGACCGGTCAGGTCGGCGCTGCCAGCCTGCACCCGAACCACGACCCGGTCCCGTGCGAGCGCGCGCAGAGCGTGACCGAGCCCCAGCCGCGACTCCACCGCGCCGGCCGCCGGCGCAGCGTGCGGCGCGAGCCCGTCGACCGCCGCTGCCGCAGCGACCGGGACGAGTGCACGCCGGACGGGTGACGTGGCCAGCAGGATCCACTCCGGCGCGGCGTCGATCAGCTCACCTTCGACGACGTCGACACCCCCCACCAGCACCCGGACCGAGCGACCGACCGACGCCCGGGCTCGAGCGGCGAGGGTGATCGACGCCCGCTCGGCGCGCGCGAGCTCGGCCACGTCCGCCCGGACGTCAGCGAGCCGACCGGCCGCGAGCTGGGCCTCCATGTCCGCGAAGAGCGACTCCCACCGCATCCGTGCACGGTACCGGGGTGTCACCGCGGTAGGCGCTGCTCCCCCGTGCGATCACCGACGGGAGTCGGCCGCCCGGCGTCGCCGCGTCCACGCCTCGTCGACGACGACGGCGAGCCCGATCAGGACGATCATGGCCCAGAACGAGCGCCGGTCCGACGTGTACAGGTCCACGACGAACCACACCAGCACGAAGCCGGAGACCGCGACCGCGACCGCGGTCAGCACCGGAGACGCGTTGAGCTCGGACCTCAGCCGGAACGCCGCCACGGCGACGAGCAGGAAGACCGCGAGCGAGACGGCGCTGCCGACGGAGGCGAGCGCCCCGACGCTGAGCACGGTGACGAGCGCGACCGTCAGCGCCGCGGTGATGAGCAGCCCGCCGTGCCGACCCAGCCGTGTGCCCGGGCCGAACGCCCGTGGGAAGGTCCCGGAGCTCGCCAGTGCCGCGCACAGCCCGACGGAGCCGTACAGCATCGCGGTCACCGTGGAGGCCGTCGCCAGCAGCGCCGCGCAGGCCATCATCACGAACCCGGCCTGTCCGAGCGCCGGTTCCGCCGCGACGGCCAGGGCCGTCGGGCCTGCGGCCACCACCTCGTCGACGGGCAGGGTGCCGAAGACGGCGATCGCGACGGCCACGTACAGGGCGGTGGTGATCGCGAGCGAGGCGTACATCGCGACCGGGAGCTCGCGGCGGGGCTCGGCCAGGTCGCCGCCCGAGAACGAGATCACCGCGAAGCCGAGGAACGCGAAGAACGTCAGGGCGATGCTGGCCACGATGTCGTCCACGCCCGGGTAGGTGCTCGGCGCGAGGAGCGCGGCATCCACGTGCGGCAGCGTGCCGACGACGAACACCGCGAACACGACGAGAAGGAGGCCCACGATCGCCGTCTGCACCCGGTCGATGAGACGCGGCCCGGCGACAGTGACCCAGGTCCCGAGCACGACCAGCGCCGCGGCGCACAGCTTCGACAACCAGCCCCCCGGAGGTGCGTCGGCGAGCAGCACGGCGGCGTAGTCCCCGAACGAGGCGGCGACCATCGCGCCCACCACCACGATCGCCGTCAGGTACCCGAGCCACGCGGCCACACCGACGAGCCGGCGGCTGGCGAAGCCGTGCTCCAGGTACACGATCAGCCCACCGGACGACGGCCAGCGCATCGCGAACTTCACGAGCGTGTACCCGAGCGTCGCGGACATCGCCCCGGCCAGCAGGAACGAGATCCACACCGCGGAGCCGGCGACCGCGCCGGCCTGTCCGAGCAGCGCGAAGATCCCCGCACCGACCATCGCGCCGATCCCGAGCACGACGGCGCCGCGCACGGTCAGCCGGGCAGTTGCCGCAGGTGCCGGCTCGGACATGGGGTGCCCCCTCGGATGCTGCCGCAGGTGCCGCGGCGGGCACGCCCGACGATAGCCGCGACACCGGGCGGCGCGGGCCAGCTTCGACGCCTCGGCGCACCACCTCTGCAGCCGCATGTCGGACATCGCTGGACATACCCAGACCCGCTCAGGTACATCTATGCCACGCAAGCATTATCAAACTGCATCAAACAACATGGTCAGGGGTACACATGGTGGGCACCGGAGTGCGGAGAGCAGGGACGTCGATCGGCGGGCTGCTCGCGGGGACGCTGGCGTCCGCGACGCTGGCGGGGGTGCTCGCGCTGCACGTGCGAGCCGTGCTGGTGGACCACCTGGGGCCGTGGCGGGTCGACGCCGTGATCGAGCTCGCCGTGGCCGCCGTCGGTTCTCTCGTCGCCGCCTGGCTGGCGGCAGGGGCGCTGCTGGCAGCCGTGTGCGTGGTCGTCCGCGCGGCGGGCGCGAGCTGGCGGGCCGGCGAGCGGCTGGTCCACCGCTGCGCCCCGCAGGTCGTGCGCAAGGCTCTCGTCCTCGCCGTCGGGGCCGGGATCGGGCTCGGGGTGGCGACAGGCGCCTCGGCTGCCGCGCCGGAGCCCGCAGCGACGGCGTCAGCCACCGTCGCGGCGACCGACGCTGCCGTGCGCGACGACCTCGGGTGGGCGGTGACCACCCGATCGACCACCCAGACGACCACTCCGCCGAGCACCGCGGCGGCAGCGACACCCACGCCGCAAGCCTCGTCGACCAGCCCAGCACCCTCGGCGACCACCCCGTCGACCGTCGCGACGACCGCCGTCGAGCCGGCACCCGACCAGGGCGTGGACGCGCCCGCTCCTCCGGGGGCCCCCACCGAGGTGCCCCTCACCGAGGGGACGCCCAGCGAGGTCACCACCACCGGGTACCCCACGACCGCCCCGGCTCCCCACGGCGCCGTTGCCACGACCGTCGTCGTGGCAGTAGGGGACAGCCTCTGGTCGATCGCAGCACGCCACCTCGCGCCCGGCGCCGGCGACGCACAGATCGCCGCCGCATGGCCGCGCTGGTACGACGTGAACTCCGGGGTGATCGGTGCCGATCCCGACGTGATCCAGTCGGGTGAGGTGCTCACGGTGCCCGTGACGGCCGAGGAGCCGGCGCTGTGAGCGCCGACGTCGGCGCTCTCGTGCTCGCCCGTGGCCGCACCCCCGCCGAGGATGCCTTCGCCCGGGTGCGCACGGCCGGTCCGGCGCACGGGACCGCGCCGAGACGCCCGTCCGGCCCCACCCGCCCCGGGGATGTCGGCGCGCGGCGTCCCCAGGTCCGGCTGGTCCCCGCCGTGGCGCCCGCGCTCGTCGAGGAGGCGACCGGGCCTGCCCACGCAGCACCCGAGACTGCCGCCAGTCGCATCGCGGTCCTGCGCGTCAGCGACCGGTCGCTCGTGATGGAGGCCGACGACGACGCTCCCCGCCAGCTGCCCGACGGCGACCCCGCGACGGTCGCCCGGGCGGTCGCGCTGGCCTCGCTGGAGGTGCTGGCCGGCCGACGCTCCGTCGCGCAGCTCGCCCGCTGGCTGAGCCCAGGTGTGTACGAGTCCCTCCAGGTCCGGGCCGGCCTGACCCAGCGTGTGCTCGGCACGAGCGGTGGGACCCGACCGCCCGTGATCCGCCGGGCCCGTGCCTGCCGCGTCGACTCGCACGTCCTGGAGGCGAGCCTGGTGGCCGACGACGGGGCGCGCGTGCGAGCTGTCGCGCTCCGGTTGGAGGGCCATCGAGGCGGCTGGCGCGTCACCGCCCTCGAGATCGGCTGAGCCTCGACGCGCGGAAGCTCGCCCCCCGGCCGGAGGGCGGGCTTCCGACGTGTCAGCGCTTGCGCTGCTGCTTGGCGGCCTTGCGACGTGCTTCGCGGTTGGTGTCGCCGTCGCTCGCAACCGGACGGGTTCCGGCACTCTTGCCGCCGGCGTCGCCGCGCGTGACGACGCCACCGTCGCCGTCCACCGACGGGGCGCTGTACTGCAGCGGAGCACGCCGCTCCGGGCCGTCAATCCCCTTGGCCACGAGCGTGCCCGGCGTGGGGCCGTCGGAGACCGACCGCGGCAGCGTCGCCTGCGCACCCGCACTGGCCGCAGCAGCGACCGCGGAGTCGGCAGTCACCGCGGGGGCCTCAGGCGCTGCGACCTGGACCTCCAGGTTGTACAGGTACCCGACCGTCTCCTCCTTGATGGCATCGGTCATCGCGTTGAAGAGCTGGAAGCCCTCCCGCTGGTACTCCACGAGCGGGTCGCGCTGGGCCATCGCGCGCAGGCCGATGCCCTCCTTGAGGTAGTCCATCTCGTAGAGGTGCTCGCGCCACTTGCGGTCGAGGACCGACAGGGTCACCCGGCGCTCGAGCTGGCGCATGTTCTCCGAGCCGATCTGCTCCTCGCGCTCCGCGTAGGCGTGCTCGGCATCGGAGAGGATCTCGCGCTCGATGAGCTCGGCGGACAGTCGCGTGGGGCCACCGGCCTGGTCGACGACCTCGTCCGGGGTGATCGAGACGGGGTACACGCCCTTCAGAGCGGTCCACAGGGCGTCCAGGTCCCAGTCCTCCGGCCGACCCTCGGTGGTGGCGCCGGTGATGTACGCCGAGAGCACGTCGGAGCGGAAGTGCCGGACCTGCTCGTGCAGGTCCTCGCCCTCCAGCACGCGGCGGCGCTGCTCGTAGATGACGACGCGCTGCCGGGACATGACGTCGTCGTACTTCAGGACGTTCTTGCGGATCTCGAAGTTGCGCGACTCGACCTGCGACTGCGCCGACTGGATGCCGCGCGTGACGATCTTCGACTCGAGCGGCATGTCCTCGGGGAAGCCGGCACGCGTCATCATCGACTCCGCGAGCGACGAGTTGAACAGACGCATCAGGTCGTCCTGCATCGATAGGTAGAAGCGGGACTCGCCCGGGTCTCCCTGACGTCCGGAACGGCCGCGCAGCTGGTTGTCGATGCGCCGGGACTCGTGGCGCTCGGTGCCGAGCACGTAGAGCCCGCCCAGCTCGACGACCTCGTCGTGCTCCGCGGCGACCGCTTCCTTGGCCGCCTCGAGTGCGGCCGGCCACGCGGCCTCGTACTCCTCCGGCTGCTCGGCGGGCTCGAGGCCCCGGGCGGCCAGGTCCGCGACAGCCATGAACTCGGCGTTGCCGCCGAGCATGATGTCGGTGCCACGGCCAGCCATGTTCGTCGCGACGGTGACGGCGCCCTTGCGGCCCGCCTGCGCGATGATCGACGCCTCACGCGCGTGCTGCTTGGCGTTGAGGACCTCGTGCGGCACTCCTTGCTTCTTCAGCTTGGACGAGAGCAGCTCGCTCTTCTCGACGCTGGTGGTGCCCACGAGGACCGGCTGACCGTGCGCGTGGCGCTCGACGATGTCCGCGACGACGGCGTCGAACTTGCCCTCTTCGCTCTTGTAGACGAAGTCGCGCTGGTCGATGCGCTGCATGTCCCGGTTGGTCGGGATGGGGACGACACCCAGCTTGTAGGTGCCCTGGAACTCGGCAGCCTCGGTCTCGGCCGTACCGGTCATCCCCGCCAGCTTGCCGTACAGGCGGAAGTAGTTCTGCAGCGTGATCGTGGCGAGCGTCTGGTTCTCGGCCTTGATGGCCACGCCCTCCTTCGCCTCGATCGCCTGGTGCATGCCCTCGTTGTAGCGACGACCCGGCAGGATGCGGCCCGTGTGCTCGTCGACGATCAGCACCTCGCCGTTCATCACGACGTAGTCCTTGTCGCGCTTGAAGAGCTCCTGCGCCTTGATGGCGTTGTTGAGGAAGCCGATCAGCGGAGTGTTGAGGGACTCGTAGAGGTTGTCGATGCCGAGGTAGTCCTCGACGCGCTCGATGCCGGGCTCGAGCACGCCGACCGTGCGCTTCTTCTCGTCGACCTCGTAGTCGCGCTCCGCCTGCAGGCGGCGGGCCACCTTGGCGAACTCGGCGTACCAGCGGTTGGCGTCACCGGACGCGGGGCCGGAGATGATCAGCGGGGTCCGCGCCTCGTCGATGAGGATCGAGTCGACCTCGTCCACGATGGCGAAGTTGTGGCCGCGCTGGACCAGCTCGTCGGTGCTCCACGCCATGTTGTCGCGCAGGTAGTCGAAGCCGAACTCGTTGTTGGTGCCGTACGTGATGTCGCACGCGTACTGCTTGCGGCGCTCGGTCGGATCCTGGCTGGACAGGATCACACCGCTGGTCAGCCCGAGGAACCGGTACACGCGACCCATGAGCTCGGCCTGGTAGCTGGCCAGGTAGTCGTTGACGGTGACCACGTGCACGCCGTCGCCGGACAGGGCGTTCAGGTACGCGGGGGCCGTCGCGACGAGCGTCTTGCCCTCGCCGGTCTTCATCTCGGCGATGTTGCCCAGGTGCAGGGCGGCACCGCCCATGAGCTGCACGTCGAAGTGGCGCTGCCCCAGCGTGCGCCGAGCCGCCTCGCGGACCGTGGCGAACGCCTCGGCGAGCAGGTCGTCCATCGTCTCGCCCTCCGC
Organism: Cellulomonas sp. Leaf395; assembly: GCF_001424125.1. GTDB lineage: Bacteria > Actinomycetota > Actinomycetes > Actinomycetales > Cellulomonadaceae > Cellulomonas. Next base: position 644,337 of record NZ_LMQI01000003.1, on the reverse strand, counting down.
GAGCCGGGCGCGGAAGCGGTCCGTCTCCTCGCGCAGCTCGGCGTCAGACAGCGCGACGAAGCTGTCCTCCAGGGCGTTGACCTGCTGGGCGATGCCCGACAGCTTCTTGACGATCCGGCCTTCACCGAGGCGCAGGACCTTCTCGAGGATCGCTGGCACGCACTACTCCCGACGTGTTCGCACTCCGGGCGCGCGCGGCGTCGGAGCGGCTGAGGTGACCGGCCGCACGGCCGGGCGCGTCCATCGTAGGCGAGCCTGCGCGACGTGGGCGAAGAACGACCACCGCGGCCGCCAGCAGGACGGCGCCGAGCACGCCGGCGGGGCCGAGCCGCTCGTCGCGCAGCACGACCGCACCGACGGTGGCCGTCAGCGGCTCGAGCAGGGCGAGCAGGGCTGCGGTCGTCGCGGGGACGTGCCGCAGGCCCGTGAAGTAGGCGCTGTACGCCGCCGCGGTGGGCACCACGGCCAGGTAGGCGAGGAGCACCCAGCCCTCGGCGTCGGACGGGACGGCGAGGCCCGGACCGGCCACCGCGGCGACCGGAAGCAGGAGGATTCCGCCGAGCGTGAACGACGTCGCCGTCAGCGGCAACGGACCCAGGCCAGGCACGCTGCGGCGGTTCAGGCCCGTCATCGTCGCGAACGCCGCAGCGGCCACGAGGGCGAGCAGCGCGCCGGCCGCGGTCCCCGGACCGGCCGCGTCCGAGGGGCCGACGAGGAGGACCAGCCCTGCCAGCGCCAGCCCGAGCGCCACGACGGTGCGCGACGACGGCATCCGCCGGGCGGACACGGCGGTGCCCATGGCCACGAGCAGCGGGGCTGCCCCGAGGGCGACCAGCGTGGCGACCGCGACGCCGGCCCGCTGGACCGCCGCGAAGTACGCGGCCTGGTACACGGCGGCGAGCACAGCCGTCTGCACCACCAGGAGCAGAACGGGTCGCGTGCGGGCAAGCCCACGCAGCGCGCCGGCCGCCGCGAGCGCCAGCAGCAGCACTCCGCCGCCGCCGAGCAGCCGGTAGGCGGCGACCGTCAACGGTGGGAGGCCCGCGGCGTCCGCCAGCGCGGCACCCGCCAGACCGCCCGTGCCCCACAGGACACCGCCGAGCGCGACGAGGGCGAAGTCGCGAGGCCGCGTGTCGTGCGTCATGCCGAGCGGACAGCGCGCGCCAGGTCGGGCGCGAGGTCGCCGCGCAGCAGCCCGTCCCGGTCGCCGACCACGATGTCGTCCAGGCCGAGCCAGCCGGCCAGCTCGCGCAGCTCGGCAGCCAGCGGCTCCACCACGTCGGCGTCCGGCACCGTCGACCCCGTCACCCGGTGCGCGGCGTGCACGCGCAGGACCCCGGCCTGACGGTCGGCCTTGAGGTCGACCAGCGCCGGCAGCGACTCCCCCAGCAGGAACGGCAGGACGTAGTAGCCCCACACGCGCTTGGGCTCGGGGACGTAGATCTCGATGCGGTAGCGCAGACCGAACAGAGCCTCCAGTCGCCGGCGCTCGAACACCAGCGGGTCGAACGGGTTGAGCAGCGCGCGTCCGGTGGCGCGCCGTGGCAGGTCGGCGTCCCGGTGCCGCCACACGCGGCCCCGGTTCCACCCGTCGACCTCCACCTCGTGCAGCACGCCCTCCTCGACCAGGTCGGCGATCGCGGGGGCGACCCGGTCCTCCTTGATGCGGAAGTAGTCCGCGAAGCAACGCAGCGTGCCGATGCCGTGCGCGCGCGCGCCGATCTCCGTCAGCGCCCGGACCGCGTCCTCGTCCGACGGCTCCGGGCGGGCCAGCACGTCCGGTGGGAGCACGCGGCTGGTCAGGTCGTAGCGGCGCTCGAACGCACCGTTGCGCCCGGCCGACGTGATCTCGCCCGTGAAGAACAGGAACTCGAGCACGCGCTTGGCCACCGACCAGTTCCACCCCCACTCCCCGCGGGTGGTCGGGTGGTCGGCCTCGAAGTCCTCCTGCACCTGCCGCGCGGTGACCGGGCCGCGCGCGGCGATGATGGCGCGGATCTCCTCGACGAGCGGCGAGTGCTTCAGGGGCACCTCCGCGATCGCGCCCCACGCCTGCGTCAGGTAGGCCCGCTGCCGCCAGCCCAGCAGCCGGAACGTCTCCGGGGGCACGTACGACGCCATGTGCGCCCACGTCTCGACGAGCCGGCGCGGTGCCGCGCCGGAGGCACGGTCGAGGAGCGCCGGGTCGTAGGCGCCCACCCGGGAGAACACCGGGAGCAGGTGCGCGCGGGCCAGCACGTTGACGGAGTCGATCTGCAGCACGCCGAGGCGGTCCACCACCTGCTGGAACTGTCGCATCGTGGGCTCGGCGGCCCGCACCGGGCGAGGACGGTCGAGCCCTTGCGCGCGCAGCGTGATGCGACGGGCCTGCGACAGAGTGAGGCGTTCGACTCCCGGGACGGTCACACGCACATCCTGCCGTGGCCCACCGACACGACGACGCCCGGCGGTCCTGTCGACCGTGCCGGGCGTCGTCGTGGTGTCGGTACCGGTCAGCCGCCTACTGTCGCCAGTGGTGCTGCGGTCACCGCTGCGTCGAGCTTGATCACCCCGTAGCTCCACCCTCGCCTGCGGTACGCGACGGACGGCTGGGCCGTCTCCGCGTCGATGAACAGGAAGAAGTCGTGGCCGACGAGCTCCATCTCGTACAGCGCGTCGTCGACCGTCATCGGCTGCGCCTGGTGGACCTTCTCGCGGATGACGACCGGCGAGTCACCGAGTGTCGTCTCGACCGCGGCGTCCGGGTCGACGGGCGTGGCCACGGCCGGTTCCGGCTCGGGCGGGCGCACGTCGACGGGGGCGATCGGAGTGTGGTTGCGGTGGTCCTTGCGCCGGTCGCGCGTCCGCCGCAGCCGCTCGAGGAGCTTCCCCAGGGCCAGGTCGAGGGCCGCGTACCTGTCGTCCGCGCACGCCTCGGCGCGGATCACGGGGCCACGGTCGACGACGGTGAGCTCGACGCGCTCACTGCTGCCAGCCTGTCGGGGATTCGTCTCGTGCGACACGACGACGTCGATCCGTTGGGCGCGGGGGGCCAGCTGCTCGACTTTCGCGAGCTTCTGCTCGACGTGCGCCCGATACTTCGGAAGCACCTCGGTGTGCCGGCCGGCAACCACGATCTCCATGTGAGCCTCCTGAGAGGGTCAGGGGCGGGTCGTGCCCGCCCGAGGGTGACAGTGCGATGGGCTGCCCTGAGGGCAGTCGGGCGGCGTCACCTCCTCCCGCGGCCGGCCCGGTCGACCCGGTGGGGTCGGGTCCGTGCACGCCGTCGGCTCAGGACCCCACGCTAACCCCGCGCCAGCCCCCGAACCACTCGCCCCGGCGACGGATCACCCAGTGGACACTCCCGGGCGGGCGGTAGCCTCGGCACGCTCTGCGGGCCTGGGGTCGACGCGAGCGTGACGGCACCGATGACCCGAGCGCCGGCCCGCTCGAGCGTGGAACGGCATGCGGCGACGGTCGCACCCGTGGTGAGGACGTCGTCCACCACGAGGACGTCGCGATCAGCCAGCCGCGCACGGTGCCGCGTCGGCACCCGGACGTGTCCGGCGAGGTTGCGTGCGCGCTCTCGTGCGCCCAGACCGACCTGGTCGTGGCCCCGCGAGCGGACGAGTACCGGCGCGGGCCAGGCGGGCACTCCCGCACCGACGAGACCATTCCCGACACCGACCGCGAGCGCGTCGACGAGGTTGCCGCCCCGGCGCCGACGCGCCGCGGCCGTCGACGGACAGGGCACGACCAGCAGAGGTCCGGCACCGACGTCGACGCTCAACCCCTCGGCGGCGCTCCCGAGGGCCGCCGCGAACGGGCGAGTGAGGTCGAGGCGCCCGCGGTCCTTCCACGCGACGACCGCGCGTCGGACGTGGCCGGTGCAGTCAGCGAGGGTCCACACCGGCAGCGGCCCGCGACCGTCCATCCGGTCGAGCCGCGTAGCCCGGTCCTCGCACCGCCACAGCCGGCCCGCGAGGCGTCGGGCGCACGACGCGCACCACGCGACGTCGTCGAGCCCGCAGCCCGCGCACTCGACCGGGACGAGCAGACCGAGCAGCTCACGTGCGAACGTCATGGGCCAAGACTGCGCACCGGACGACGCCGCCCGCGGTGGCGGGCCCGCTCGCTGTGGACGGGCGTGGGCTGTGGTCGGCTGGTCAGCCGGGGAACGACGGGTACGACGCGCCCGCGATCCCGAGCACCTGCGCCCAGGTGGACCCCACGAACCTGCGCAGCTCGCCGTCGGTCGTCGAGACGTAGATGACGGAGTTCCCGGCCAGGTCGGCGAGGTTCGCGACCTCGGGCAGCGCCCTGGTCGGCCCGGCGACGGGGACCAGGTGGACGGCCGCGTTGCCGACGGACCGGCCGACGACCGCCAGCGTCGACTCCTCCGACCACACCACCGCCGACGCGTCGACCAGCGACGCGCCCGCACGGATGGGAGGACCCAGCCGCTGGGGCGCGCCCGACTCGTCACGCGTGATCGCCGCGACGTCGACCTGGACGCCGTCGGCCCCGGCGGAGACGACGGCGATCCGGACCCCGTCGCGCGCCACCCGGACCGCACGCACCGCTCGGCCCTCCAGCCAGTCGGCGCTGACCTGGACGGTCGGTGCACCCACGCGTGCGGCGACGAGTCCTCGGGACGGCTGTGCCGTCCATGCCCAGTCGAACCGGTCGACGGACGGTGCGACCAGGTTCGAGCCGCTCAGGAGCTCCTGCGGTCCGGCCTCCGTCGTCGGAACCGTGGTCAGCGTGCTGGGCCCGGAGAGCATGACCCGCACCGAGCCGTCCTCGTTCCGTGCCGGGCTGCGCGGGTCGAGCCCGGCGAGCGGGTCGAGGCCGGGCACGGGCTCGACCTCGCCGTCGACGATCGCAACGAGACGGTCCTCCTGGACGAACTCGACGGTGCCCGGCGGGCCGGACCCGCTCTCGAGCGTCGCCGAGCCCTCGAGCGGCACGTCGCGGGCGAACACCTGCACCGAGCTGATGCCGGGCACCGGCCGCAGGCTGGCGTCGATCTGGGCGATCAGCAGGTCACGGTCCGCGCGGGTCACCGCGAGCGCGGGCTCCAGCCTGACCACCGCGACACCCTCCTCGTCGACGAGGACGGCCTCGGGGTTGAGCTCGACGCCGTCGGGCACGGCCGTGACGACAGCATCCTGCAACCAGGCGGACGGCCCGTCGAGCAGCTCTCGGACGATCGACGTGCGCAGGTTCTTCGTCGGGAACCAGCGCTCCTCGGGGACCAGGAACTTCTGGTCCGGCGACAGGAAGTACAGGGAGGCCGGCCGGAAGCTGCGGGCGAAGTCCTCCTGCTGGAGGATCAGGCCGTCCGGCGTCGCGGCGATCCGCCACTCGTCGGCGTCGTTCTGGACCATCCCGAACGTCACGGACTCACGGCCGTCGGGCGGCGCCTCGGCGTACACGCCGTCCGCACCCACCCGCGCGAGCACGGGAACGTCGATCGTGACCTCGGTCTGTGTCGTGGTGGGCGCAGGCTCGACAGGTCCGGACACGACGACGCCAGCCGACGGGTTCCAGGTGGCCTTGGCCTCACCCGCGAGGTACTGGCGGGCCGTCCGGAAGTCGTCGGTGTAGCCCGCGGCCCCCGCAGCCAGGAAGCCGTCCACGATCTCGGTCGGCGTGTCCCCGGGCTGCGGCCCCTCGGCCAGCACGTCGATCTCCGACGGCTCGGTCACCTCTGCGTTCCCCTGCTCGACCGGGCCGGCCGTGGGGATCGCGGCGCAGGCCGCGAGCACGACGACGGTCCCGAGCAGGAGAGCGGAGCGTCCGAGCCGGCGCGCGATCATCGGACCTCCTGCCGCTCGTCGTCGGAGGGCGCGGTGTCGAGATGGTCAGATCCCATGTCGGGGAGTGCGGCGGGGTCGTTGTGCGGACGCGCGACGATGCGCAGGGATCCGGTGATCGGCGACTCGGCGGGCTGCAGCGGCAGGGGGGAGGCGGTGAGCCGGATGCCGGCGCGCCGCGGGAGCGTGAGCCGGAAGCTCGCACCGCGGCCTGGCCTCCCCCACGCCTCCAGCCAGCCGCCGTGCAGGTGGGCGTCCTCCAACGAGATGGCCAGCCCGAGCCCGGTGCCGCCCGTGGTGCGGGCACGAGCAGGGTCGGCACGCCAGAAGCGGTCGAACACGTGCGCGGCCTCGTCGGGCGTCATCCCGACCCCCCGGTCCCGGACCGTGACCGCGACCGCGTGCGCGTCCGCGCCGACCGTGACCTCCACCGTGCTGCCCTCCGCGTGCTCGACGGCGTTGACCAGCAGGTTGCGCAGGATCCGCTCCACGCGGCGCGGGTCGATGTCCGCGACGCAGCGATCCTCGGGTACGACGACGTGCAGCCAGGTACCGCGCCGCTCGGCGAGCGGAGCGGCGTGGTCCACGGCCTGGATCACCACGTCGCACACGTCGCGACCCTCGGCGTCGAGCACCGCCGCTCCGGCGTCGAACCGGCTGATCTCGAGGAGGTCCGCCAGGAGGTCCTCGAACCGGTCGAGCTGGGTCTGCAGCAGCTCCGCCGAGCGCTTCGCGGCGGGGTCGAAGTCCTCGCGTGACGCGTGGATGACCTCACCGGCCATCCGGATGGTCGTCAGCGGGGTCCGCAGCTCGTGCGACACGTCGGAGACGAACCGCCGCTGCAGCGTCGACAGCTCCTCCATCCGGCGGATCTGGTCCTGGAGGCTGTCGGCCATCTCGTTGAACGAGCGGGCGAGCGTCGCCATCTCGTCCTCGCCCTTCTCGGGCATCCGCTCAGACAGGTGCCCGTCCGCCAGCCGCTCGGCGACCTCCGCCGCGCGGCGCACCGGCCGGACCGTCTGCCGGGTGACGAGCCATGTCATGCTCCCCAGGAGGGCGACCAGGGCGACGGTGGCGAGCCCGAGCGTGCGCTGGAGGAAGTCGAGCCTGTCCTGCTCGGACTGCAGGCTGTACAGGAAGAACAGCTGGTACGTGCCGTCGACGGGCACCGTGACGTCCTGGCCGACCATGACTCCCGGCGACACGCCACCCGTGTCGCGCGGGATCGCGACCGACTGCCACTGCTGGCCCCCACCCGCCGTCTCGAGCCGGAGCTCCGGGCTGACCAGGCTCAGGAGGTCCTGGTTCGTCGTCGCCCCCGACACCGTGACGCTCCCGCCCTGCTGACCCGGCGCGCGCAGGAGGAACACCTCCCGACGGTCCGACCCACCCGTGCGCTGCGCGAGCGCGACGTCGCGCAGCAGGCGCTGCACGTCGGTGCCCGCCGTCGCCGTGGAGGAGTCGAACGTGGCCTGCGCCTGCTGCGTGGAGCGCGCACTCTCCTGGAGCACCTGCTCGAGCCGGGCGTTGAACAGGCCGTCGGCCATGCGGGCGCTGACGTACGCGCCGACCACCGTCAGTGCGACCAGACCGATCGCCAGGGTGGACGTGATGACCCTGACCTGCAGCGAGGACCGCCACACCCGTGACCAGGAGCGGACCCGCCGCCGTGACCGGGCCCGCAGGAGCCGCCAGGCGCCGCTCACACGCACCATGGCGCTGCCCCTGCCGACGTCACGTCGACGCCACGCCCGCCTTGTAGCCGACACCGCGGACGGTGACGACGATCTCGGGCTGCTCGGGGTCGTTCTCGATCTTCGAGCGCAGACGCTGCACGTGCACGTTCACCAGGCGGGTGTCGGCGGCGTGCCGGTAGCCCCAGACCTTCTCGAGCAGGACCTCGCGCGTGAACACCTGCCACGGCTTGCGCGCGAGGGCCACCAGCAGGTCGAACTCCAGCGGCGTGAGGGAGACGGGCCGACCGGCCCGCGCGACCCGGTGGCCGGGCACGTCGATCGTCACGTCGCCGATCGTCAGGTGCTCGGGCGCCGGCTCGTCGCTGCGGCGCAGGCGGGCGCGCACCCGCGCGACGAGCTCCTTGGGCTTGAAGGGCTTCGAGATGTAGTCGTCCGCCCCCGACTCCAGCCCGAGCACCACGTCGACCGTGTCGCTCTTGGCCGTGAGCATGACGATGGGCACGCCTGACTCGGCGCGGATCTGCCGGCAGACCTCGTTGCCGTCCTTGCCGGGCAGCATGAGGTCGAGCAGGACGAGGTCCGGCTGCGTGGCTCGGAACACACCGATCGCCTCGTCACCGTCCTCGCAGAACACCGGGTCGAAACCCTCCGACCGCAGCACGATGCCGATCATCTCGGCCAGCGCGGTGTCGTCGTCGACCACGAGCACGCGTCCCTTCATGGCGGCATTGTCGCACCGCAAGCGCTCGGACCCGGCCCACCTGGCACTTCGACGTGTCCGGGCAAGAACAGATCACCCGGTCGCGCATCCTGGACCTGGTCGCCGTGGCACGATGATTCCTCCGTGGGGGGCCCGACGACGGCGCCCCGGACCGCCTGCACCACGACAGCCGAGGAGCCGCGCTCGCATGACGAGCCCGCACGACGACGCGCCGCGACCGCCTTCCTGGGCGGCGCCCGCCGGCCAAGGAGCGCCGCCCCCGGAGACCGTGCCGCAGCCCGGCCCGCCCACCCCACCGCCCACGCCGCCGTCGGGCTGGGGACAGCAGCCCTCCGGCGGATACGGGTCCTGGGGCCCGGCCGCGCCGCCGCCGCCCGGGCTCGCCTGGCGTCCGCAGGCGCTCCAGCCGGGGATCATCCCGCTACGACCGCTGGGCATGGGCGAGATCTACGACGGCGCCTTCCGGGCCGTGCGCGCCAACCCGCGCGTGATGTTCGGCCTCGCCGCCCTGGTCGTGACGGTGGCGGTCATCATCGAGTCGGTCATCCAGTGGTACATCAAGGGCATCCTCACGCCGCAGCTGACGGAGCTCTCGGTCGACCTGGACCCGTCCGGGCAGATGGGCTTCGCCGAGCAGGTCGGCTCCTCGATCGGGCTTCTCGTAGCCACACCGGTGACGGTGTTCGCGACCACCATCCTCACGGGCCTGCTCATCGTGTCCGTGAGCCGTTCCGTCCTGGGCCAGGTGGCGACGGTCGGTGAGGTGCTGCGTTCCTGGCGCGTCTGGCTCGTCGTCGGCTTCACCTTCCTCAGCGGTGCCGTGATCCTGACGGCGATCGCGCTCCTGGTCACGGGCGTCACGCTGCTGGCGGTCGCCGACCAGGTCGCGCTCGCCGTCCTGGTCGGCATCGGTGGTTCGCTGGCGTTCGTCGTCGCCGCTGTCTGGTTCACCACCCGGACGCTGCTCGTGCCACCCGCGCTGATGCTCGAGGGCAAGAAGTTCTGGCCGACGATCGCCCGGGCGTGGCGCCTCACCCGCCGGACCTTCTGGCGCCTGTTCGGCATCTACCTGGTGACCACGATCCTGGCCGCGATCATCGCGCAGATCATCGTGTTCCCCGCGACCCTCATCGCGCAGCTCGTCCTGCGCGACCCCACGGCGACGTCGTTCGGCTCGTTCGTCGTGATCGGTATCGCCAACATCATCGCCTCCACCTTGTCCACGACGTTCGTGTCCGCCGTGGTGGCCCTCCTCTACATCGACGTGAGGATGCGCCGCGAAGGGTTGGACGTCGAGCTGGCCCGCGCTGCAGAGACCACCGCGTGAGCGTGCTCGCCCGCGTGGTCGGCAGCGTGCCCGTCGACCCCGACGCCACGACGGCCAGGCGCTGGGCCACCGAGGAGCTGCTCGACCCGATCTACCACGAGCAGCGTTCGCTGCTCACCCGGGCGGTGGAATGGCTGGCCGAGCTGCTCGACGGTCTTCGGACGCCCGCGGTGTTCGACCCGCTCGCGGTCCTCGTGGTCGTCGGTGTGCTCGCGGCGGTCGTCACGGTCGCGTTCCTGGTCGCGGGCCCGGTCCGGCTCTCCCGCCGCGGGCGCGCCGACCGGAGCGTCCTTGCAGACGACGACGGACGCACCTCGGACGAGATCCGCGCCGCTGCCGACGCAGCCGCCGCGGCCGGCGACTGGGGGGTGGCCGTGCTCGAGCGGTTCCGCGCGATCGTGCGCGGGCTCGAAGAGCGGACGGTGCTCGACGAGCGGGCGGCCCGGACCGCGCACGAGGCGGCGCTGGCTGCCGCCGCCCGGCTCCCGGCACTCGGCTCCGAGCTCGTCGCGGCCGGGCGCACGTTCGACGACGTCGCCTATGGCGACGTGCCGGCGACCGCCCAGGACGAGATCCGCCTGCGCGGCCTCGATGCCCGCGTCCAGGACGCGCGGCCGGCGTCCGGCGTCGAGGTCAGCGACCCCACGGTGGCGGCACCCCGATGAGCACGCCGGTCGTCACGGTGCACGAGGCGGTCGTCGGCGACGGCACCTCGACCCGCAGCAGGTCGGCACGGCGGTGGCGACGAGCCCGGTGGTGGCTCGGCCTCCTGGCACTCGTCGTCGTCGCCGCCCTCCTCTCCGCGCTCCCCGAGCCGCAGACCTCCACGCTGACCCTCGCGCCCGACAACCCCGGCGACCTCGGGGCCCGCGCCGCAGCGCAGATCCTCGAGCGCGAGGGCGTGGACGTCCGCTACGTGCGCCACATCGCCGACGTCGAGGCCCTGGCCGGTCCCGGCGCGACGGTTCTTGTCGTCGGCGACTACCTGCTCGTGGACGAGCAGGTCGACGCCCTCGACGACACGGGTGCCGACCTGGTGCTCGTCGACGCGGGGTGGGCGCTGGGCATGCTCAGCCCGTCGCTCGCGTCGAGCGGCGACTCCTCCGCCGAGCTCGAGGTCCGCTCCGCGGAGTGCGAGGACCCGGACGCGGTCGTCGCCGGCGCCATCACGGCGAGCGGCAGCATGCTGGCCACGGGTCCGGGCGCGATCGTCTGCTTCCCCGCCCCGGGCACCACGACGGACCGGGGCGGCGCCTACGCGGTGGCCGAGTCCGACGGGCGCCGGATCGTCGCGCTGGCCGACACGGCGCCACTGACCAACGAGCACCTCGACGAGCAGGGCAACGCCGCGCTCGTCCTGCGGGCGCTGGGTCGCCACGAGCGGCTCGTCTGGTACATCCCGTCGCTCGACGACGTGGGGGCGGGCGGTGAGTCCGAGCCCGCACCCGGCCAGCTCCTGCCGCCGGTCGTCCCGATCCTCGCGCTGCAGCTCCTGCTCGTCGTCGTGGTCGCCGCGCTCTGGCGCGGACGCCGCCTCGGCCGCCTCGTCACCGAGAAGCTGCCGGTGGTGGTCCGCGCGGGCGAGACAACCCGCGGCCGCGGGCGCCTCTACCGCCGCGGCCGGTCCTACGGGCACGCCGCTGCCTCTCTGCGCGCCGGGACGGCCGCACGGAGCGCGGGGCGGCTCGGCCTGCCCCGCTCCGCGGCCGCACCCCTCGTCATCGACGCGATCGCCCGTGCGGCCGGGCGCCGCCCCGCTGACGTCGAGGCGCTGCTGTACGGACCCCCACCGACCGATGACCGCGGGCTGGCCCAGCTGGCCCGTGACCTGGACCATCTCGAGAGCGAGGTTCACCGAACGTGAGCGAGCAGACCCCCCCGTGGGGCGCGACAGCACCCACCATCACGCCGCACCAGCCGTCCGAGGAGCTGCGTGCTGCTCTGGGTGCCGTGCGGACCGAGGTCGCCAAGGCGGTCGTCGGGCAGGACGCAGCCGTCAGCGGCCTGGTCATCGCGCTGCTGTGCCGTGGCCACGTGCTGCTCGAAGGTGTCCCCGGCGTCGCCAAGACGCTCCTCGTGCGGGCGCTGTCCGCCGCGCTCGACCTGGACACGAAGCGGGTCCAGTTCACCCCCGACCTCATGCCCGGCGACGTGACGGGCTCCCTGGTGTACGACGCCCGCACGGCCGAGTTCTCGTTCCGCGCGGGCCCGGTGTTCACCAACCTGCTGCTGGCCGACGAGATCAACCGGACGCCTCCCAAGACGCAGGCGTCGCTGCTCGAGGCGATGGAGGAGCGCCAGGTGTCGATCGACGGCACCCCGCGCCCGCTGCCGGACCCGTTCCTGGTCATCGCGACGCAGAACCCCGTCGAGTACGAGGGCACCTACACGCTCCCGGAGGCGCAGCTGGACCGGTTCCTGCTCAAGCTGGTGCTGCCGATGCCCGAGCGCCACGAGGAGATCGAGGTGCTGACCCGGCACGCCGCCGGCTTCGACCCCCGTGACCTCGCCGGGGCCGGTCTGCGTCCCGTGGCGACCCCGGAGATGCTCGCGCGCGCCCGGGCCGAGGTCGGTCGCGTCCAGGTCGCACCCGAGGTCCTCGGCTACGCCGTCGACGTGTGCCGTGCCACGCGCCAGTCGCCGTCCCTCTCTCTCGGTGTCTCCCCGCGTGGCGCCACCGCTCTGCTGGCGACGTCCCGCGCTTGGGCCTGGCTGTCCGGTCGCGGCTACGTGACGCCGGACGACATCAAGGCGCTGGCGCACCCGACGCTGCGCCACCGCGTCCAGCTGCGCCCCGAGGCCGAGCTCGAGGGTGTCAGCACGGAGAGCGTCCTCGACACGGTGCTCGCGTCCGTCGCCGTCCCCCGCTGACGTGGCCCTCACCTGGCGCGCGGTCGTCCTCGCCGCGCTCGGTCTGCCGGTGGTGCTCGTCGTGCCCGCCGCCGGGACAGTGCTTCTGTGGACGCTGCTCGTCGTGGTCGCGTGCGTCGCGGACGTCGCGCTCGCCGCGTCTCCCCGGCAGGTCGCGATCCGGCGCGAGGTGCCCGCATCCGTCCGGCTCACGGATCCCGCGACGTCCACGCTCACCCTGACGAACCAGGGCGGACGCCGGCTCCGGGCGCTCGTCCGGGACGCGTGGCCCCCGTCGACGGGCGCTCAGACGGACCGGCACCGCGTGGACGTGCGCCCTGGGGACGGCATCCGGGTCCGGACGGTCCTCGTGCCCGCACGGCGTGGCGACGCCCAGGCGGACCGCGTGACGATCCGTACGCTCGGGCCGCTGCAGCTCGCGGGCCGCCAGGCATCGCTGACCGTCCCCGGACGGCTGCGGGTGCTGCCTGAGTTCGCCTCGCGGCGGCACCTGCCGAGCCGGCTGGCCCGGCTTCGAGAGCTGGACGGGCGGGCGTCCGTGCAGGTGCGCGGCCCGGGGACCGAGTTCGACTCGCTGCGGGAGTACGTGATCGGCGACGACGTCCGGGCGATCGACTGGCGCGCCACAGCCCGGCGCTCCGACGTCGTCGTGCGCACGTGGCGGCCGGAGCGCGACCGCCGGGTCCTGATCGTGCTCGACACCGGCCGCACGTCCGCCGTGCGCGTGCTGGACGCACCCCGGATCGACGCGTCGATCGAGGCTGCGCTGCTGCTCGCCGCGCTCGCCACGAAGGCCGGCGACCGGGTCGAGCTGCTGGTCTTCGACCGCCGGGTGCGCGGCCGGGTGGCCGGCGCGACAGGCGCCGGGGTGATGGCGCCGTTCGCGGACACGCTCGCCCTGGCCGAGCCCGAGCTCGTGGAGACCGACTGGCCGGGGATCGTGGCGCAGATCCGTCAGCGGCTCAGCCAGCGTGCCCTCGTCGTGCTGCTCACCGCGCTCGACCCCTCCGCGGTCGAGCAGGGTCTGCTCGGCGTCGCCGGGCAGCTCACCGAGCGGCACCAGGTGGTGCTCGCGTCGGTGTCCGACCCCGAGGTCGATGCGCTGCGCACGGCCCGCACCGGTGCCGCGGCGGTGTTCGACGCGGCTGCCGCCGAGCGCGTGGGCCTCGAGCGCGCGGCCGTCTCAGTCCGACTGCGCCAGCGTGGCGCCGAGGTCGTCGACGCACTGCCGGACGACCTGGCACCCCGGCTCGCCGACACCTACATCGCACTGAAGGCGGCCGGGCGGCTCTGACCTCGGGGACGCCGTGTCCGCCGGTCCGAGTAGGTTTCCCGTGTGCCCGACCTGCTGACCCGCGCCCACCTGAACCGCGCGCTGCTCGCCCGGCAGCACCTGCTCGAACGCCGGCCCGGTCCGGCCATCGAGGTCGTCGACCACCTGGCAGGCCTCCAGGCGCAGAACGCGTGGTCGCCGTACGTCGGGCTGTGGAGTCGCGTAGCCGGGTTCCGCCCCGAGGAGATCGGCGAGGCCTTCTGGGACCGTTCCGTCACCCGGATCGCGGTGATGCGCAGCACGATCCACCTCGTCACGGCGGCCGACGCGCTTCTCCTGCCCGGCCTGATCGCCCCGATCCACGCCAAGGACCTCCTGGTCAACGCCCAGCACAGCGCCGCGCTGCGCACGCTCGACGTCGCCGAGCTCACCGCCATGGCCCGCACGCTCGTCGAGGCGCAGCCGCGCGTGACCACGGAGCTCGGGCGACTCCTCGCCCAGCGGTGGCCGGCCGTCGCCCCGAGCACGCTCGCCTACGCCGCCCGGGCAACGCTGCCGCTGGTCCAGGTACCGCCCAGGGGCGTGTGGGGGCGTTCCGGTGCGACGACGTGGACCACGGCGTGGACGTGGTTCGGCCCGGAACAGACCGCCGCGGCTCCCGACCTGGCCGACCCGGACGTGCTCGCCGCCGAGCAGGAACGGCTCGTCCGCCGCTACCTCGCTGCGTTCGGTCCGGCGTCCGTCGCGGACCTGCAGAACTGGTCGGGTCTCACCGGGATGCGGTCGGTGGTGGACCGCCTCGACCTGGTCAGGTACCGCGCCGAGCCGTCCCCCGGCGCCGTCCGCGAGCGCGAGGTCCTGGACCTGCGGGGGATGGCGCTGCCCGACCCGGACGTCCCGGCACCGGTCCGCTTCCTGCCCGACTACGACAACGTGCTGCTCGGGCACGCCGACCGCACCCGGATCATCTCGCCCGAGCACCGTCCGTACCTGGCCAGCCCGAACGGCGTCATCGATGCCACGTTCCTGCTGGACGGGCGCCTCGCGGGCACCTGGGACGTGCCCCGGGGCCCGAAGCAGCGCGGACCGGTCACGCTCACGGTGCGGCCGTTCGCACTCCCGACCGCCGGCCAGCGCGACGAGCTCCGGGCGGAGGCGGAAGCACTGGTCGAGCTCATGGCCCCGGGTGCCGACGAGCGGCGCGTGGTCGTGGCCGACCCGGCCTGATCACACCTGATCAGCCCTGATCAGCCCGCTGTCGCGAGCGCGTAGCCCGCGCGGTCCGCCTCGAGGTCACCGGTGTGCCCCGCGCGGACGGCCCGGCGGCCGAGCACCAGCGTGTACGTCCAGAACGCCGCGAGGGCGAGCACCCCGATGCCGACCTTGACGGCCCACGGCAGGTTCGACCCCGTGACGAACCCCTCGATCAGGCCCGAGACCGCGAGCACGCCCACCAGCCCGATCGCCACCGTGAACAACGCGCGCGCCTCCTGCGCCAGCGCGGTGCCGCGCGTGCGTGGACCGGGGTCGATCCAGGTCCAGAAGATCCGCAGGCCCACCGCACCGGCGACGAACACTGCGGTGAGCTCGAGCAGGCCGTGAGGGGCGATGAGCTGGAGGAAGACGTCGAGGTGCCCGTGCGCGGCCATCATGCCGCCCGCGGCACCGACGCTGATCGCATTGGTGGCCAGGAAGTACACGGGTCCGATGCCCGTGATCCCGGTGGCGATGCAGACGGCCGTCAGCAACGCGTTGTTGGTCCACACCATCGTGGCGAAGCCCGCGCCGGGCGCGTAGTACTCCGCGAACGAGCTCTCGACGTACTCCTGCTGCTGGCTCGGTGTCCCCATCGACGCGAGCGCGTCGGGTTGCGTCGCCACCCACGCGCCGGCGGTGACGCCGAGCACGAGGAAGGCCACCATGACGCCGACCGTCCACCACCGGATCCGGTAGAGGGCGGCGGGCAGGGCCACCGCGACGAAGGCGGTGACGTCACGCCAGCTCGGTTCGTGCGTGCCCGCGATGGCCGCGCGCGCCCGACCGACGAGCATCGACAGGCGGGTCACCATCTCGGGGTCCGGGGCGGCAGAGCGCACGCTGGAGAGGTCCGTCGCGACGGACTGGTACAGGCGCACCAGCTCGTCGGCCTCCGCGCCGGTGCGGCGGCGCAGCCGCACGAGCTCGTCGAGCCGCGCCCAGTCGGTGGCGCGTGCCCGTTCGAAGGCGTCCAGGTCCATGCCGCACAGCCTGCCATCCCCACGACCCGGTACCGGCTAACCTGCCCAGCATGGACGGCATCCTCACAGGCGAAGGCGTCCTGCTCGACGCACGTCCCACCTCGGCGGCGACGCGTCTGCTCGCGGCGCTGCTCGACCTGCTGGTGCTCGCGGTGGGCTTGTTCGTCCTGGTGATCGCGCTGGGCGTGCTCGCCCCCGACGCCTCGGAGGAGGCCTCCCGGATCATCGGCGTCGTGCTCGTCGCGACCGTCACGATCGTGCTGCCCACGACCGTCGACACCCTGACCCGTGGCCGCTCGCTCGGCAAGCTGGCCATGGGCATCCGGATCGTGCGCGACGACGGCGGTCCGCTGGTCTTCCGGCAGTCGCTCGTGCGCGCGCTCGTCGGCATCGTCGAGCTGTGGCTCACGCTCGGCACCGTGGCCCTGATCTGCTCGATCGTGCACCCGCAGGGCAAGCGCGTGGGTGACATCCTCGCGGGCACCTACGCGGTGCGCGTGCGCGGCGCAGCCAAGGTCCGCACCCCCGTCATGATGCCGCCGCAGCTCGCCGGCTGGGCGCACTCCGCGGACCTCGCGCGCCTGCCCGACGGCCTCGCGCTGTCCGTGCGGCAGTTCCTCGGCCGTGCCGGCAAGCTGCACCCGGCGTCACGCGTGCAGCTGGGCTCCCAGCTGACCACCGAGGTGCAGCGCTACGTCAGCCCGCTGCCTCCCCTGGGCACCCATCCCGAGGCGTTCCTGGCCGCCGTGCTGGCCGAGCGGCGGGACCGTGAGCTCACCGCACGGCTGCGCACCGGGGAGCGGGACGCCGCGGAGTCGTCGCAGCTGCACCGACTCCCCCACGGCGTCCCCGACCCGGCGAACTGAGTCTCTGAGATGGTGCCGAGTGCTCAGTACCGGTAGTGCTCGGGCTTGTACGGGCCCGCGACGTCGATGCCGAGGTACTCCGCCTGCGACTTCGTCAACTCGGTCAGCCGGACCCCGAGCGCGTCGAGGTGCAGGCGCGCCACCTTCTCGTCCAGCACCTTGGGCAGCCGGTACACCTCGCGGGCGTAGGCGTCCGGCTTGGTGAACAGCTCGATCTGACCGATGACCTGGTTGGAGAACGAGTTGCTCATGACGAACGACGGGTGCCCGGTCGCGTTGCCCAGGTTCAGCAGCCGCCCTTCGGAGAGCACGATGATCGACCGCTCCGGCCGTTCGTCATCGGCAGGAAAGGTCCACTCGTGCACCTGGGGCTTGATCTCGGTCCGCGAGATCCCCGGGACCGCCGCGAGACCTGCCATGTCGATCTCGTTGTCGAAGTGCCCGATGTTGCCGACGACCGCCTTGTTCTTCATCCGCGCCATCTGCGCCGCAGACACGACGTTCTTGTTGCCGGTGGTGGTGATCACGAAGTCGGCCTGGTCGATGACGTCGTCGAGCCGGGTCACCTGGTAGCCGTCCATCGCCGCCTGGAGCGCGCAGATCGGGTCGACCTCGGAGACGATCACGCGTGCGCCCTGGCCACGGAACGCCTCTGCCGCCCCCTTGCCGACATCCCCGTAACCCGCGACGAACGCGACCTTGCCGCCCATCAGGACGTCCGTGGCGCGGTTGATGCCGTCGGGCAGCGAGTGCCGGATGCCGTACTTGTTGTCGAACTTCGACTTGGTCACCGAGTCGTTCACATTGATGGCCGGGAACAGCAGACCGCCCGCCTCCGCCAGCTGGTAGAGCCGGTGGACGCCCGTGGTGGTCTCCTCGGTGACGCCCTTGATCTGTGCGGCGATCGACGTCCACCGTTGCGGGTCTGCGGCGAGCGAGCGGCGCAGCGTGCCGAGGATGACCAGGTACTCCTCGGAGTAACCGTCCTCGCCCGGCTGCGGGTCCGACGGCACCGCACCGGCCGCCTCGTACTCGACCCCCTTGTGCACCAGCAGCGTCGCGTCGCCGCCGTCGTCGAGGATCATGTTCGGACCCGTACCGCCGGGCCACACGAGGATCTGCTCGGTGCACTCCCAGTACTCGTCGAGAGACTCGCCCTTCCACGCGAACACCGGCACGCCGGCGGGCTCGTCGACCGTGCCGCGCGGGCCGACGACGACCCCCGCGGCCGCCTCGTCCTGCGTCGAGAAGATGTTGCACGACGCCCAGCGGACCTCGGCGCCGAGCGCGACGAGCGTCTCGATGAGCACCGCCGTCTGCACCGTCATGTGCAGCGAGCCGGCGACGCGGGCGCCCGCGAGCGGCTGCGTCGGACCGAACTCGGTGCGCAGGGCCATGAGGCCCGGCATCTCGTGCTCGGCGAGGCGGATCTGGTGGCGACCGGCCTCGGCGAGGGTCAGGTCGCGGACCTTGTACTGGCCGGGGAGCTCATCGAACGAAGAGGACACAGACATCTCACTCCAACGGGTGCGCGTTCGGAAACGGGCGCGACCGCATCAGGGCGTGCGCCCTGGTCGTTCGCGCCGGCGCGACCCCTCTCGGTCTGCGGGCATCACCCACGCCGTCCGGGCCATGCTAGCCCGGTGTGAGCGTCACCACACCGAGGTCAGCCCCGGGGTACAGGTACGCCTTCGTCGATGAGCAGGACGGGGATCCCGTCGCGCACAGGGTAGGCCACCGGGTTGTCCGGGTCGGTCGAGACAAGGGTCGGCTCGCCGTCTGGACCCACTCCGTCGACGAGCGTGGCACCCGTCGCGGGGCAGCGCAGGAGGTCACGGGCCCACGGCTCCAGGGACCGCCCCGACGTCTGCTCGGTCATGCGCTCTCTCCGTCCTGTCGCACCAGCGCGAGCACGTCCTCGCGGACCTTCTCCATGATGTCCTCGTCGGCCGCCTCGACGTTCAGGCGCAGCAACGGCTCCGTGTTGGAGGCGCGCAGGTTGAACCACCACTGCGGGTGCGCGTCCCAGTGCGAGACCGTGAGGCCGTCCAGCTCGTCGACCTGCACCGGCCCGGCGCCCTGCTGCGTCACGTACGCCTCCACGACCCGCGCGCGGGCAGCGGCCACGTCGGTGACGCGGGAGTTGATCTCCCCGCTCGCCGAGTACGGCTGGAACTGCTCCGACAGGGCGGACAGCGGGTGCGGCTGACCGCCGAGGGCCGCGAGGACGTGCATGGCGGCGAGCATCCCGGTGTCGGCGAAGAAGAAGTCACGGAAGTAGTAGTGCGCGCTGTGCTCACCACCGAAGACGGCGTCGTTCTGCGCCATCTCGGCCTTGATGAACGAGTGGCCCACCCGGGTGCGGACCGTCGTTGCTCCGGCCGCCTTCAGCAGGTCGGGCACCACCTGGGAGGTGATGAGGTTGTGGATCACCGTCGGGGTGCGACCGGCGGCACGCTCCCGCTCGACCTCCCGCAGACCGACCAGTGCCGTGATGGCCGACGGGCTGACCGGGTCGCCGTGCTCGTCGATGACGAAGCAGCGGTCCGCGTCCCCGTCGAACGCGAGACCGAGGTCCGCGTCGTGCTCGACGACCGCTGCCTGCAGGTCTCGCAGGTTCTCCGGCTCGAGCGGGTTGGCCTCGTGGTTCGGGAACGTGCCGTCCAGCTCGAAGTACAGCGGCACGATGTCGAGCGGCAGCTCGGCCAGCCCGGCGCCCGTGCCCAGGACGGCCGGCGCGGTGAAACCGCCCATGCCGTTGCCCGCGTCGACGACGACCTTCAGCGGGCGGATGCCCGACAGGTCCACCAGGGAGCGCAGGAACGAGGCGTACTCGGCGAGCAGGTCGCCATCCTCGACGCTCCCCCGCTGCGCGGCGTCGACCTCGGGCACCGAGGTGGCGAGGTAGTCGCCGGCCAGCTCACGCACCGTGGTCAGTCCGCTGTCCTGGCCCACCGGTCGAGCGCCGGCGCGGCAGAGCTTGATCCCGTTGTACTGCGCCGGGTTGTGGCTCGCCGTGAACATCGCACCGGGGATGCCCAGCGAGCCGGAGGCGAAGTACAGGCCGTCGGTCGACGCCAGGCCGATCCGGAGGACGTCGACGCCACGCGCGGCCAGCCCGTCGGCGAACGCGGCCACGAGCTCAGGTCCGGAGGGGCGCATGTCGTTCGCGATGACCACTCGCGGGCGGTCCGTCGCTTCGGGGAGCACGACCACGTCGGCGAAGGCGGCACCGATCGCGCGAGCGACCGCCAGGTTGAGCTCACCGGGGACGAGACCCCGGACGTCGTAGGCCTTGATGAGAGCAGTCAGATCGACACGGTCGGCTGCAGGCGAGGTCACGCGGCCATGCTACCGGTGCCGCCGGGCACCGAGGTCGGGCGTCCACCAAGGTCAGGAGTCGCCGACGACGTCCTCGCGGTCCAGCGGTACGCCGCTCCCGTCGAGCGGGAACCAGTTGCGCTGCTCGCAGGCGGGGCACGAGACGAAGACCACCTGGCGACCGTCCGTCAGCGCCATGCGGATGCGAGTCAGATCGGTCTCGCCACATCGCAGGCACGCCGCCGTCCCGGGCACACCCGGTCCGGACGGTTGGCTGATCGAGCCCAATGGCTCCCCCGCACGCTCGGCACGGGCGCGTGCGGCCTCTCCTTTGCGGCGAGCCACGTCAGCCCTCGCCGCGCAGCACGCGCAGGTGCCCACGACGAGGTGCCTCGTTCAGCGCGGCGCCGACGGCTTCCGGGAGCGGAGCCAACTCCGGCTCGGTGCGTCTGCCCGCCTCGCGCACGGCGTCCGCCAGCGCGAGCAGGTCGTCCCGGCTGGGCGGTGCGGGCGAGAACTCGGGGGTGAGCCGGACGACCTCCCACCCGCGCGGGGCTGTGAGGCGCTCCGCGTGCTCGACGCACAGGTCGTACGAGTGCGGCTCGGCATGCTGCGCCAACGGGCCGAGCACCGCGGTCGAGTCGGCGTACACATAGGTCAGCGTGGCCACGGCCGCACGGCCACAGGCCGTGCGCGAGCACTGCCTCACGGATCTCACGCGCTGACCGTACCCCTGACGGACGACAGGCCGTGTCCCCCACGCCGCCGCCCGTCCGCGATCTACAGTGCAGAGGTGAGCTCCGCACCGCCCCCGCCCGCCCGACGGCCCGCCGGCATCGGCCGTCGCGCGGTTGCGGTCCCCACGACGGCCGTGGTGCCGGTGCGTCGCCGTGACCGACGCGGACGCGGTCCTCGAGGTCCGCTCATGCCGAGCACCATGCCCGCGTACCGCACTCGCGCCGAGCGGTTCGACGACCTCGTCCTTGACGCCGTCGAGCGGATCGAACGGACCTGGGCGCGTCAGCTGCAGGGCACGGAGTTCGCCGTCGAGGACGTCCCGCCGTCCAACCCCGCGCCCTGGGAGCACGGAGGCGTCCCGCTCGGCCGGTACTTCCCGCCGGACGCCGGGCTCCCGGCCCGGGTCGTGATCTACCGGCGGCCCGTCGAGTCCCGTGCGACGGATCCGCTCGACATGGCCGACCTCGTGCGGGACGTCGTCGTCGAGCAGGTCGCCCACCTCCTGGGCCGCTCGCCGGAGGATGTCGACCCGCGGTACGGCGACGCTGGATGACCTGTGCTGGTGAAGGTGGTGACGCCCACTAGCCTGTCCGCACGATGAGTGACTCCCTCCCCGACCCGCCCGCCCCCCGACCCGATGTCCGCGTGGTGTGCGTCGTCTACCACCCCGGCGACGAGCTGGCGACGTTCGCCCGCACCCTGGCGACCGCCTCGGAGGCGATCGTCGAGCTCGTGATCGTCGACAACGGGACCGACCCCACCATCGCGCGCGAGGTGGCCGACGAGGTCGGGGCACGCCTCGTCTCGCCCGGTGCGAACCTCGGCTACGGCGGCGGCGCCAACCTGGGTGCGAGGGGCGCAAGGGCACCGTGGATCGTGGTCGCCAACTCCGACATCGAGTGGCAGCCCGGGTCGCTCGACGCGCTCGTCGAGGCGGGCCGGGCCGAGCCGCGCGCCGGGTCCGTCGGGCCCGCGCTGCTCAATACCGACGGCACCGTCTACCCGTCGGCGCGCGCGCTGCCGTCGCTGACCCAGGGTGCGGGGCACGCGCTTTTCGTGCGCTTCTGGCCGGGCAACCCGTGGACCCGCCGATACCGGGCGCACGAGCAGGACACCGGGACCCGCCGAGCCGCCGGCTGGCTCTCGGGCGCGTGCCTCCTGCTGCGGCGGGAGGCGTTCGAGGCCGTCGGCGGCTTTGACGACGACTACTTCATGTTCTTCGAGGACGTCGATCTCGGCGAGCGGCTCGGTCGCGCCGGCTGGACCAACCTCTACGTCCCGCAGGTGCAGGTCACGCACGTCGGCGGCACGTCGTGGCGGGCCAGGCCGGCCCCCATGATCTCCGCGCATCACGCGAGCGCCGCCCGCTACGTCGGGCGACGGTACCCGCACTGGTACCAGTGGCCGGTCCGCCAGGCGGCGGTCCTCGGGCTGCGCCTGCGCGAACGCGCGGAGCTGCGCGCCGCGGAGTGAGTCAGCGGGTGCCGAGCCGCGGGTCCTCCCGGACGGCGACGTCCGGGGTGGTGCGTGGCACCGGCACCGGGTCGAGCACCGAGACCAGGACGCCGTCCGGCCGGTCGACCTCGGCGACCAGCGCCCAGGCGAGCGCCACCTCGGAGTCCTCGTCGGTCACCAGGTCCACACCGACGACGCCCGCCGGGGCTGACGGGCTTGCGGTCGAGGAGCCGGGTTCGGCGACCACGACGTCACCGGTCCCGGTGGCGAGCTCGTCGACGGACCACGACCCGGTCGTGCCGGCGTCCAGCCGCAGCCGGCGCTCGGCCAGCACGGAGCCGTCGGCGCCGAGAAACCTCAGGGTCGCTGCCGCAGCCCGGCCCGGCATCACGTCCGTGCGTGCCGCGACGGCTCCCGCGACGAGCGTCCCGCGGGTGCCTGCGGGAACCGCGACGACGCCGCTGCGGCCCACCGCGGTCGATGCCGCCCACGCTCGCTCGACGCTCGGCACGTCGTCCAGCTCACCGACGGAGCCGGGGCGAGTCAGTACTGCGGAAGCCAGCACGGGCTGGTCGGCGTCGACGACCGCCGTGTAGGCACCGGCCGGGAGACCACCCAGCGGCACGTCCGTCACCTCCCCCGGCACCAGCGCGACCGATGCGGCCCCCGGCAGCTCGGTGACGCCCGTGGGTCCGAGCAACGTGACCTGCGCGGTCGTCCCGGTGTCCCCCGGCGCGAGGAGCCGAAGCGCCGGGGCGGACAGGTCACCCACCGTGGAGTCGACCACCGCGAGCCCGGGGACCACCTGGCGCCGGGCAGGTGCCGCCCCGGGGACCACCAGCTCGGTGCCCGCCGGGGTGAAGCCGTCGATCGCGGAGTCCTGCACGTGCACGCCGACCCGCCCACCCGTAGCGGAGACGTGCAGGGCCAGCCGCCGCTGCTCGGGGGCGATGCCACCGAGGACGACGACGTGCTGCGCGCCAGGCGCCACCAGGAACCGTTCACCGGTGAGGTCTGCCGGACCGGACGGGCCCCAGACGGCCAGGGTGACCTCGGCCGGTGTCGAGCCGGCGTTGCTCAGCACCAGCTGCGCGGTGCTCGACAGGTCGGTGGCGCCGCCGAGCAGCCAGGCATCGGCGGTGGGCTGCTGGCACGACGCGGCCGCCAGGCCCCGCAGGTCACCGGCGGTGACGAGCCCGGCGCTCGCCGCAGCAACCCGAGCCGGCGCGGTCCCCGGCTCCGCACGGACCACCTGCGGCCCCGTCACGTCTGGGACGACCGTCGCGGTGCCCCCGGGGGCCAGTGTCGCGGTCACCGCCGACCGGTCGAGCGGGGCCACGGTCCCGGCGGAGCTGCCGTCCCGGTCCGGAACCGATGTCACCACGGTGAGGGTCGTGACGGGCTCCACCGGGGTCGGGTCGAACGCGGAGTCGCCCCGGCCGGTGTCGTCAGGCTGGATCAGCGGGCCGGCGCAGACGAGCGTCGACGCGGTCGGCGGGACGGGCACCACCGTCGTCGCGACGCTGCTCGGGCCCTCTGCGGGGGCACGGGCACCGGCGACGACCACGACGACGGTCAGCCCGAGGACGGCCAGCCCGGACACGGCACGGGCGGCACGTCCGAGCCACACCTGCGCGCGCGTCGGGACCGGACGCGCCCCGGTCGTGCTTGCGGCGCTCATGTGCGCACCCCCCGACGACGGCGCACCGGCACCGCCAGGAGGATCGTGACCAGCGCGACGAGCCCCTGCAGCCAGAGCCAGAGACCGCGGTCCGGGTCGTCGTACCGGACGACGAGCTCTCCGGAGCCGGCACCGAGAGCGAACGTCTGCCGCCACCCGCCGTCCACCGACCGCAGCGACCGGCCGTCGAGCGAGGCGTGCCAGTGCGCATCCCCACGCTCCGCCAGCACGAGCAGCCGGTCCGCGTCGCCGGCGGGTACCACAGTGTCGACCGTCCGGTCCGCCGACGGCACAGCCACCGCCGCGGCGGCCGGGTCGGTGACCTCGGAGGTCGCCGGCAGGGTCCGGGCCCAGGCGGGGACGACCGTCGGTGCGACGCTCCCCGCAGTCGCGTCGAGGGACGTCGTCGCCTGCACCCGCCACAAGGTCCCGGTCGCGTTCTGCGTCACGCGCTCGAGCCCGGCCGTCGAGTCGAGCCTGCTCACGAGCTCCTCGCGCTGTGCTTCGGCCACCTGCGGCGGGACACCCGCGAGGTCGTCAGGCAGCGGCGGCACGACGACGTCCGCCACGGCGAGCGCGGCCAGCTCACCCGCGACGTCACCCGTGGCCGCGGACGCCAGACGTGCCACGAGCTCGTCGACCTCGCGCGTCGCGGCGTCGTCGGCCGTCACGTCCGGCTCGAGAAGGTCACCCTCCAAGGTCCGAGTCGTCTCCGCTGCCGCCTGGTCCACCAGCTGCGGGCCGTCGGCGCGCATCAACTGCCATGTCACCGTCGACCCGCCGGCACCCGGGTTGTCGGTCGGCTCGATGCTCACCGCGAGCACGCGGGACGAGAGCGCTGAGGCCTGCGCCTGCTGGCCGACCGCCGGCACGATCGCACGCTCGACCGCGCGCAGGGCGACGGCGTCACCGCTGCGCGCCTGCCACGTCCACGAGCCGATCCAGACCGCGGGCACCACGACCGCCACGACGGTCAGGAGCACGACGACCGGCTGCCGCCACCCGAACGTGTAGGCCGCGAGGCGCTCGCGCAGGCGGTCAGCACCGAGGACCGCCGCAGCGAGCAGCCCGACGCCGGCCAGCGAGAGCGGCGGACCGGCCCATCCGTACGCGACCGTCCCGTCCGAGACCGCGACCGGGATCGCGACGACGACCGTCGCGGTCGCCACGCCGAGAACCGCGACGAGCCAGGCACCGCGCACCGCCGGGGCGACCGGCGCGCCGCGGAGGAGCGCCAGCACTGCCAGGACCAGGACGAGCGCACCGAGCGCGAGCGGCCAGGCCGCGGCGATCGTGGCCGGCACGGACTCGGGAACGAGCGACGACGGGTCCGTCGGCACGCCCAGCAGCCGGCTCAGCGGGTCGGCAGCGGGCGACGCGCTCGGCAGACCGGGGTCGGTGACGAGCAGCCGCCAGCCCGCCAGACCACGCCCGACCGCCTCGACGAGCGTGGGACCGAGCAGGACGAGCGCCGGCACGGCCACGAGGAGCAGACGCCCGCGACGCCGCGGGGCGCACAGCGCCACGATGCACAGCGCGAGCAGGCCGGGGACCAGCAGGCCAGGCGCACCGGCGACCGTGAACGCGAAGGCGATCGACGCGGCGGCCGCCGCGGCGATGGACCCGGTGGGGTCTGCTGCACCGACGCGCTCCGGCACGACCGGGTCCGTGCTGGTCGTTGCTGGGGCGTCGCCGGAGACCCGGGGGGTCGGAACCGTCGGCGTACCGCGGACCGGCGTCTCGGTGTCGGCTTGGTCGATGTCGTCCTCGGCACGCCGCGCGGTCGCCACGCCCGACAGGACCTGGTCAACCCGCTGAGCGCCGACCGCCCGGACGAGGCCGAGGGCGACCCACGGCAGTGCGACATGAGCGACGACTGCGCCGAGCCGACCGTCGCTGAGCGCCAGGAGCAGCGCGGGCGCACCCGCCCAGACGATCGCCGCCCACACGCGCACGCCGACCGACCGCGTCGCGGCACCAGCAGCGGCCCAGGCACCCAGGCCTGCCAGCACGACCGACCCGAGCAAGAGCAGCGCCACGGCCGTTGACGACGAGCCGCCGGCCAGCACGGTCGGGACAGTCAGCGCAGAGAGCAGCGCATCGGCCGGCCCCGGGCCTCCCAACCCGTCGGCGACGACCCAGCCGGACGTCGCCGCGGACCACAGCTCGCCGACCCCTGCCGCGCTGGGCAGCAGCGCAGCACCCACGAGACTCGCACCCCCGGACACCGAGGCGACGAGCGGTCCCAGCCCGACCCCGGCCACAGCGACGAGGAGGGTCACGACCACGGCCAGCGCGACGCGGCGCCGGGTCGCGATCGCGGCCAGCTCGCGTAGCTCGAGCTCGCTCGGCGCCTGCGTGACCCGGCGGGCCTCGGCCCGCGCGAGTCGGCGGTCCCGCGCTTGGGACCAGACGTCGCGCCAGCCGGCCTGCAGCGGTCGCAGCGCGCGGCGCGGCAGGCGACGGCTGCGGGTGGCATGGAGTCGGGAGCGGACGACACCGTCCGGTCGGCACAGCGCGACGAGCGCGGCCCGAACCTCGTCGACCGCCAGGCCCGGCTGCTTGGCCGCGAGCTGGCCGAAGAAGCGCAGGACGGCGCCGAGCAACGCAGCGAGCGCGACGAGAGGCACCAGCGGCAGCGGCGCCGAGACCAGCCGGCTGTGCACCAGCGCCCGACGGCGGGCGGCGAACGACCGACGAGGGTCGGCCCGGTCGTCCTCCCCGTCCCCGTCCCGGTCGACGGGTCGGCTGCCGGGTTCGATCGCGTCCGAGCGCAGGCCGAGGTACCCGGCCTGCGCGTGCCGGACCACCGCCGACGGGACGACGATCACCCGGTGCCCGGCCAGCCGCGCCCGCCGGGACAGGTCGAACCCGTCACCGAAGGGACCAAGGAGCGGGTCCGTGCCGTCGAGGTCGGTCCAGACGTCCCGCCGGACGAGCGCGCCGGCGATCCCGACGCCGAGGACGTCCTCACGACCGTCGTGCTGGCCCTGGTCGAGCTCACCCGGCTCCACGTCCGTCATCCGTCGGCCGGACCGGGACGAGCGCACTCCGACCTCGAGCAACCGCTCCGG
The DNA here is from genome assembly GCF_001424125.1 of Cellulomonas sp. Leaf395. Taxonomy (GTDB): domain Bacteria; phylum Actinomycetota; class Actinomycetes; order Actinomycetales; family Cellulomonadaceae; genus Cellulomonas. Next base: position 617,278 of record NZ_LMQI01000003.1, on the reverse strand, counting down.
ATCGGTCCACGTGCGCTGCTTGACACCGGCCACCGCGACCGACGGGGCATGACTCACCGCGCGCACCAGCTCGGCGAGGGCGGACGGGGCGGGCGCACTGTCGTCGTGCAGCAGCCAGAGCCAGGTGGTCGCAAGCCCGTCGTCGGCTTCGAGGGCGCGGCGGACGGCATGCCCGAAGGTCCGCGCGCCGGGCGTGCGCACCACCCGCAACGCGGGCATCGAGGTGCCGCCGGCAGCGGTGAACGCACTGTGCAGGACGTGCTCGACGACCTCGTCGCCCGTGTCGGAGACATCGACGAGCAGCACCCGCACCGGCCGACGTGTCTGGGCCGCGAGGGCCGCGACGGTGGCAGCGAGGTACGGGGTCCTGCCGCGCGTGACGACGACCGCGCACACCGGCGTCGTCACCGGTGTCGGAGAGGTCGCGGTGAGCAGGTCCACCGGCAGGAGGGTGTCAGTCATGCTCGGAACATCATGCCGTCGCGCGGGACGAGGCCCGCGCTCGACACTCCCACCCGGCGCAGGCCGTCAGACGACACGCCGCTTCAGCTTGCGCCGCTCCCGCTCGGAGAGGCCGCCCCAGATGCCGAAACGCTCATCATTCTGCAGGGCGTAGTCGAGGCACTCGGAGCGCACGTCGCAACCTGTGCACACCTTCTTGGCCTCTCGCGTCGAGCCGCCCTTCTCCGGGAAGAACGCCTCAGGGTCGGTCTGCGCGCACAGCGCGCGCTCCTGCCACCCCATCGGGCCCTCGTCCTCGAGGGCACCGAAGATCGGCAGGACGTTGGAAGCGTGCGCCTGCGCACTCTTCCGTGCGTCGGACGGGAAAATCTCGTCGTTGTCGAGCAGGTTCCACATGCGTGCCTCCGTGCGGTTTTCGTCCTGGTTCAACTGCTCGTTCCAAGGCTCGACGTGCGACGCTCTAGCAAGGGCCGCGGGTGGTGCTCGCTGATGAATCCGTTCTAAGGAATTACACGCGTGTCGTTCGCGTTGGTCAAGCCGAGACGTGGTAACTGTCCGATTTTGGTGGGGTGAACTTGCCCCAGACGGGTGATCCGGGCGTGTCGATCTAGGGTGGGGCCGTGCCCGTTACGACGATCGCCGACCTGCTCCGCCTTCTGACCCGCGAGCCCGGGCGGCCTCGGATCACCTGGTACGGCGATGGTGGCGAGCGCGTCGAGTTGTCTGGTGCCGTGTTGGAGAACTGGGTAAACAAGACGGCCAACCTCCTCGTCGAGGAGTTCGACGCCGGGCCAGCCACACGCGTCCACCTAGACCTCCCCGGGCACTGGCGAACCGTTGTCTGGGCGGTCGCGACCTGGCGCGTCGGCGCGTGCGTCGTGCTCGGCGAGGCCTCCCCTGTCGACGTCGTCGTGACCGACCGGCCCGCACAGCACGTCGGCGCGCGCGACACCGTGGCGGTGTCCCTGCCGGCTCTCGCCCGGACGTACGCCGGTGAGCTCCCGGCGGGCACGCTCGACGCGGCGACGGCGGTCATGACCTACGGCGACGGGTTCGGGTGGGCCCCCCCCCTCGACCCCCTGGCCATCGCCCTGGACGACGACGGGCAGCTCGTCGCCCACGCCGCGCTCCTCGCCACGCTCGCGCGCAGCGGCTGCCCGGAGCGCGATCGTGTGCTGCTCGGCGTCGACGCGCGAGGCCTGGCCGACCTCCTGGGCGACGTCCTGACCGTCCTGGTCCACGACGGCTCTGCCGTGGTGGTGTCGGGCGAGTCGTCGCGGCTCCTGCGCACGGACCAGCCCCGCCGCGAACGAATGGTCTCCAGCGAGCGGATCACCGCGGACACCCTCGACGTCGTGGGCGGACCGCCGTCCTTCCGGTGAGGCAGGGCACGGTCTATGTTCGCTCTGTGACGGCCGTCCGAACCTCGCTGCGCAGCGCCGCCGCCGACGTGCTCGGCCGCACACGTGCTCCTGTCCAGGCGCTTGAGATTCTCGGGGCCCACACCCTCGCAGACCGCGCCGACCGGATCGTAGGTCACGGCGAGATCGTCGCGGTCCGGGTCCCGCCCGCACCTCGCGCCTGGCGCACAACGCGCATCAAGGCGATGCGACGCCAGGGCTCCGACCAGTGCGTCGAGGCGTTCCGCCAGGCTGGCTGGTGGGGCTACGAGCGACCTCTCCCCGACCTGTTCCTCGGTGCGCTGCGTCATCGGCACGGGACCGTCTTCGACGTGGGCGCCAACACCGGTGTGTACGCGCTCGTCGCCGCCAGCGTCCCCGGGACACAAGTGCACGCCTTCGAGGCCTACCCACCCATCGCGGCACTCTTGCGCGAGAACCTCCGGCTCAACCGGAGAGGCCGGCACGTCCGCGTCGTGGAAGCGGCCGTGACCGACGTCGCCGGGACGATCGACCTGTTCGTGCCGCCACCGTCCGGTGCGGTTGAGACCAGCTGCTCCACCGACGCGTCGTTCCGGGCGGGGAGCACGCCCGTCGCCGTCCCGGCCGTCACGCTGGACGACTACTGGCAGAGAGCGGGAAGCCCGCACGTCACGGTGATCAAGGTGGACGTCGAGGGCGCCGAGCACCACGTGCTGGCCGGAGCGCTCGACCTCGTCCGGGCGACCCGGCCGGTGACGTTCGTGGAGATCCTGCCCGACGCCGACTTCGCGGCACTGCGGTCGATCCTCGACGACGCCTCGCTCGTGGACGTCCGGCTCAGTCAGTACGAGGCGGTCGTCGGTGATGACCTGCGGTTCCATGAGCTCGCGTGGAACCACGCCTTCGTCCCGCCCGAGCATCTCGAGGACTTCCTCGCGTGCGCACGTGAGGCAGGCCTCATCGTGACTCGGCTCTGACCGCACGCGCGATGCACGGCCCGCGGTCGGCATGCGGCACACTAGTGCACCATGCGTGGAATCATCTTGGCCGGCGGCTCCGGTACCCGACTGCACCCCATCACCCTCGGCGTGAGCAAGCAGCTCGTCCCGGTGTACGACAAGCCGATGATCTACTACCCGCTCTCGACGCTGATCCTCGCGGGCATCCGCGACGTGCTGGTGATCACCACGCCCCACGACGCCGACCAGTTCACGCGGCTCCTCGGCGACGGGTCGCAGTTCGGCATCTCGATCTCGTACGCGGTCCAGGCTGAGCCCAACGGGCTCGCGCAGGCGTTCGTCCTCGGCGCGGGGTTCATCGGCAGCGAGCGCGCCGCACTCGTGCTCGGCGACAACATCTTCTACGGCCCCGGTCTCGGTTCGAAGCTCCAGCGCTTCGAGTCGATCGACGGTGGAGCCGTCTTCGCCTACCGCGTGTCGGACCCCACGTCGTACGGCGTCGTCGAGTTCGACGCGAACGGTCGCGCGCTGTCGCTCGAGGAGAAGCCCGCCCACCCCCGCAGCAACTTCGCGGTGCCGGGTCTGTACTTCTACGACAACGACGTGGTGGCGATCGCCCGGGACCTGAAGCCCTCGGCCCGCGGCGAGTACGAGATCACCGACGTCAACCGGGTGTACCTGGAGAAGGGTCGCCTCCAGGTAGAGGTGCTCCCCCGCGGCACGGCCTGGCTGGACACCGGCACGTTCGACTCCCTGCTCGAGGCGTCCGACTACGTCCGCACGATCGAGCACCGACAGGGTCTCAAGGTCGGCAGCCCCGAGGAGGTCGCCTGGCGCCGCGGTTTCCTGAGCGACGACGAGCTGCGCGAGCGGGCGCAGGCGCTCACCAAGTCGGGCTACGGCGCCTACCTGCTCAGCCTCGTGGAGTCCGACACGTGACAGCCGGCCCGGAGGCGCCCCTCGCGCCCGTCCCGGGCGCACGCGACGAGCCTGCCGCAGCCACGGCGCCCGTGGCGCCGCGCCGCGCACGTCGTACCGCGGCCAACCCCGGCTTCCGCAGCGACATCGAAGGCCTGCGGGCGCTCGCCGTCGGGCTCGTCATCCTCGACCACGCGCTCGGCTGGCCGGTGGGCGGATTCATCGGGGTCGACGTCTTCTTCGTGATCTCCGGGTTCCTCATCACGGGCCTGCTGTACAAGGAGTTCCGGCGGACGGGCCACATCTCCTTCGTCGGGTTCTACCGGCGGCGGATCCGGCGCATCCTGCCGGTGTCCACCGTCGTGCTGGCCGTGACGGTCGCCGTGAGCAGCGTGCTCTACTTCAGCGCCCGGGCGCACGAGATCGCGGTCGACGGCGTCTGGGCCCTGCTGTTCTCGGCGAACTGGCGCTTCCTGATCGTCGGGACCGACTACTTCGGGCAGTCCAGCGCCCCGAGCCCTCTGCAGCACTACTGGTCCCTGGCCGTGGAGGAGCAGTTCTACTTCGTGTGGCCGTGGCTGCTGCTCGTCGCGCTGCTCCTGCTCGCGCGCGTACGCCGTTCGCGCTCGGCGCTGATCGGCTCCGTCGTGGTCGCCGTCCTGCTCGTGGCGACGTTCGCGTGGTCCGTGCACCAGTCCACCGTCGCGACGACCGCGGCGTACTTCTCGACGTTCACGCGCGCGTGGGAGCTGCTCGCGGGAGCCGCGCTCGCCCTCGTCGCCACCAGGCTGACCGGCCTGCCGCGGATCGCGCGGCTCGTCCTCGGCTGGGGTGGGCTGCTGACCATCGTCGTGTCGGCGCTCTTCGTGCACGCCGGGACCGGCTTCCCCGCCCCGATGGGCCTCCTGCCGATCCTCGGCACCGTCGCGGTGATCGCGGCCGGCACCGGCACCCTCGAGCGCTCCACGCTCACGCCGCTCACCAACCCCCTCTCGCGCTACCTGGGCCGGATCTCGTACTCGCTCTACCTGTGGCACTGGCCCGCGATCATCCTGCTCGTCACGTTCCTCTCGGTGGACCGCAAGCTGTACCGCGCGATCGCGGTGCTCCTCGCGCTGGGCCTGTCCGTCCTCACGTTCCACCTCGTCGAGGAACCGATCCGGCACTCGCGCTGGCTCGAGCGGCGCTCCGCCCGTCCCGACGAGCGCCCCGCCCAGCAGCGTCCTCGCACCCAGTGGCGGCTCGTCGGCGTCGGTGCCCTCGCGGTCGCCGTCGCCGTCGCGGGCACGCTGGCAGTCCAGTCGACGATCCGCGACGCCCAGGCGACACCGCCCGCGGTGGCGCAGACGCCCGCTACCACGCTGAGCACCGACTCGGACGCCGCCGCCCACGTGACCGAGCAGCTCCAGCTCGCCGTGGCGGCAACCGCCTGGCCGGCGCTCACCCCGGCGATCGACGCACTCCCCCAGTCGAAGGCGCCCGAGCTCGAGGACCTCGCCTGCGCGAACGACTGGGACACGATCGAGCAGCACTGCGTCTACGGCGATCCCGCTGCTCCCCGCACCGCCGCGCTCGTCGGCGACTCGACGGCGCTCGCCTGGCTCCCGGGGCTGCGCGCTGCCCTGGAGCCGGCCGGCTGGAACATCGACTCCTACGGCAAGTGGGGCTGCCCCGCCGCCTCCACGCCCGTGCACGCGCTCGGCGCCGACCCGTACCCCGCGTGCGAGACCCACCTCGACTGGGTGCTCGCGCGGGTGGCCGCCCAGCAGCCGGAGCTCGTCGTGCTCGGCAGCGCGGAGGGGTACGTCGACAACCTGCCGAGCGGTGCCACGGCTGACCAGGCGTCGGCGGAGTGGACGGCCGGCATCGAGCGCTCGATCCGGGCCGTCGCCGGACCGGGCACGCGGGTGGTCGTCCTGGCGTCGCCGCCCTACGGCAAGGACCTCACCCAGTGCGCCACGCGCTCGAGCCCCCCGAGCGCGTGCCTGTCGGAGGTGAGCGCCCAGTGGCAGCGGACGTCCGCCGCCGAGGTCGCCGCCGTCGACGCGGCGCGGGCCGACGGCCTGGACGTGCAGTACGTCGACTCGCACGGCTGGTTCTGCACCGCCGAGGGAACCTGCCCGGGCTTCTCGGACGGCATAGTGATCCGGGCCGACACCAACCACGTGACCGCGAACTACGCGACCTACCTCGCGCCGCTGCTGCGCGAGGGCCTGCAGGTCGGCTGACCCGCCGGCGCTCAGTCGAGCGGCGGGAGCGCCTGCGCGTTGATCCAGTCGGCGAGCCGCTCGACGCCGGCGCGCAGGTCGTACTGCGGCGTCCACCCGAGCACGTCCTGCGCAGCGGTGACGTCCGCCCATGCGTGCCGCACGTCGCCCTCACGGAACTGGCTGGTGACGTGCGGCGCGGGCGCTCCGTAGCGCTTCGCGATGAGGTCCGCGGCGGTGGCGATGGTCTGGAACTCGCCGGAGCCGATGTCGATCGGGGAGGTCGGTGCCGTGGCCGTGGTCGCCCCGAGGTGGATGGCGCGTGCCACGTCGTCGATGAGCACGAAGTCGCGGCGGACCTCCCCGTCCTCGTAGAGCGGGATGGAGCGCCCGGCCGCGGCCATGCGGCAGAAGAGCGACATGATCCCCGTGTAGGGGTTGAACAGCGACTGCCCGGGACCGTAGACGTTCTGCAGCCTTAGGACGACGGCCTCGACACCGAACGAGCGCGCCCAGACCCCGAGGATCTGCTCCTGCGCGAGCTTCGTGGCGCCGTAGACGCTCACCGGCGCAGGCTGCACGACGCGGGACTCCATCGCCACGGGCGACGCGTCCGGGACGTCCCACGCGCCGTCCTCGAGGGTCTGGCGGGTGCGCTGCTCGGGGTAGAAGACGGCGCCGTCGGCACCCCGCCACGCACCTTCGCCGTAGACCGCGCGGCTGCTGGACAGGACGATCCGCTGCGGACGCGCGTCGTGCCGGGTGAACGCGTCGAGCATCTGCGTCGTCCCGACGACGTTGACGCTGGCGTGCCGGGTGGACTCGGACAACGACTGCCCGGTCCCCGTCTCGGCGGCCAGGTGGATGACGACGTCGGGGTGGACGTCGCTCAGCAGGCCGTCCCACACGGTGGGCTCCACCACGTCGCCGACGACCAGCTCGACCCGCGGGTCGAGGTCAGCGGGCCGGCGCGCGTCCGGGTGGATCTGCGGGTGCAGGTTGTCCACCGCCACGACACGCTCGAACGAGTCCGCCAGCGCCGTCGAGACCGCCGTGCCGATGAACCCGGCTCCACCGGTCACGAGGCAGGTGCGCCGGGGCGCCGTCGCAGAAGTCACTCTCACTCGTTTCGTCGGTCCACGAACCCGCCCGCGCGAGCCCGAGCGAGTCTCTCACGACGGTCGCTCCGGCCCCGAATCGACCGCCGACCTGCACACGCGTCAGAACCACGTCAGCGGCGCGTCCGCCGCACGATCTCGACCAGGCACCGCAGCAGGAGCAGCCGCGACCGGACGACCTGGCCCGGTCCGCGCGGACGCGGGGTGCTGGCGTTGCCCTCGTGCAGCCGCCGCCGCACGAGCACGTCGCTGAGGTGCTGCACCGATCCGGTGACGTTGCCGTAGAGCGCGAACCAGAGGTCGTGACTCTCCGTGAGGTAGGGCGGGAAGGGCGTCGCGCGCTCCAGGACCGCGCGCCGCAGACCCATGGCGCAGCCGAAGTACGGCCGCGTCCCCGCGAGGATGCCGAGGACGTTGCGGGCATGATGCTGGGAGTCCGCGGGGTCGAGCCGCCAGGGCTGCTGCCCGAACGGACCGGTCAGGTCGGTCCCGTCCATGATCCGCAGGTTCCCCGCAACGACGTCGTGGTCCGCCAGGGCGGCGGTCATCACGTCCAGCCGGCCGGGCGTCCACACGTCGTCCTGGTCGGCGAGCAGCAGGTACGTCCCGCGCGAGCGCGCCAGCGCGTCCGCGAACGTCGCGACGTACCCACGGTTGCGCTCGGCCACCGTGAGACGGATGCGCAGGTCGTCGAACGACCGCAGGACGTCGACCGTCCCGTCCGTGGAGGCGTCGTCGACGACGACCAGCTCGTCGCGCTCGCCCAGCTGGGCGAGGACGGACCCGACCTGCTCGCCCACCCACGCCTCGCCGTTGTAGGTGGCCATGCAGACGCTCACGCGGACGTCGCCGCTGGCCCCCGCGGGCGGTGCTCCGTCGACCATCAGGCCAGCACAGACCCGGCAGCCGCGGCCCACCGCTCGGCCCAGGGGCCGATCGCGGAGACGCCCGCCGCGTCGAGTGTCGCGTGACCGAGCACCGAGAACGCCGGGCGCGGTGCCGGGCGCACGAACGCGTCGCTCGACGTGGGCCGGACGATCTCGCGGTCGAGCCCCGCGCTGGCCACGACCTCACGGGCGAACCCGTGCCAGGAGGTCTGCCCCGACGAGGTGGCGTGGTACGTCCCCGGTGCCGCCTGCGCGTCCACGAGCCGCAGGATCAGGTCCGCGACGTCGACCGTCCAGGTGGGCTGTCCGACCTGGTCGTCGACCACGTCCAGTCCCCCGCGCTCCCGGGCGACGCGGGCGATCGTGCGGGGGAAGCAGCCCCCCGCCGCACCGTAGAGCCACGCCGTCCGCAGGATCAGGTGGTCCGGCGCCTCGGCACGCACGGCCCACTCGCCCGCCGCCTTGGTCCGGCCGTACGCCGACCGGGGCGCGATGGGCGCGTCCTCGGGGTACGGCGTCGAGGCGGACCCGTCGAACACGTAGTCGGTCGACACCTGCACGACCCGGGCGCCCGCCGCGCGCGCGGCACGTGCCAGGAGGGCCGGTCCCCCCGCGTTGACGGCGAAGGCCGCGGCCTCCTGGGTCTCGGCGTCGTCGACCGCAGTCCAGGCGGCGCAGTTCACGACGACGTCGTACCCCTCGACTGCGGTCGCGATCGACTCCGGCGAGGTGATGTCGAGCGACTCCCGCCCGAGTGCCGCCACCGCGTCCCCCCGGGCGGTCAGCAGACCCACCAGGTCCGTCCCGAGCATTCCCCGGGCTCCCGTGACCAACCAGCGCATGTCCTTCTCCCTCACGTCGACGACCGGCGACACTACCCGTGCGGCGTCGGGTGCGTCCCCTGCGGGTGCGCCGGCCTACGCGGCGCGGGCGAACGCGTGACCGAGCAGTTGCCGCGCGCCGTCCGCGTCCCGGGACAGGACCGCCTGGGGCACGAGCGTCACCGCGTGCAGGCGGGACGTGAGGTGGAGCCGCGCCGCGCGCGCCGCCTTCGACCACCCCCGGGCGTCCATCTGGGCGGCGGCGCGGCGGAAGTACTCGCGCTCGCCGCGGAAACGCTTGCCGTCGAGCAGGGTCGCCGACGAGGCGCTGGCCGAGTGCCGTCGGTAGGAGAAGCAGACCGTGGGCTCGATCACCATGGACCCGCCCTCCGTGATGATGTCGACCACGATGGCCAGGTCCTGGATCAGCGGCAGACCGTCGCGGAAGCCGATCCGCGCGACGACCTCACGGCGGAACACGAGCGACGGCCAGTACATCCAGTCGGCGCGCAGCAGGCTGGCCGCGAGCGCCTCGCCACCCACGCGCCGGCGTCCCTGGCCGCGCGGCATGGTCACGCGCTGCTTGACGACGTCCACCAGCGTGCGCACGACGTGCCCGTTCTCGTCGATCACCTGCACGCCGGGCTGGATGACGGCGGCGTCGGGGTGTGCGGCGTGCGCGGCCAGGACGACCTCGACGAAGTCCGGCAGCAGCAGGTCGTCGCAGCCGAGGAACACGAGCAGGTCGTGCTCGGCCAGCTCGAGGCAGCGCCGGTAGTTGTCGGTGATGCCGAGGTTCGTCTCGTTGCGGACGTAGCGCACCCGCGCGTCCCCGAGCGACGCGAAGAACTCCGCGACCGAGGCGTCCGGGTAGGCGTCGTCGACGACCGTGACCACCCAGTCGGTGCTGGTCTGCGCCTGGACGGAGCGGATCGCGTCCTGCAGGAGCTGGGGGTCGCCCCAGAACGGGACGAGGATGTCGAGCGGCATGGTGTCCTTCCGTTGCGGCGCGATCGAGGCGCGGTCGCGTCGTGCGCGCGGTCGAGTCGTGCGCGCGTTCGTCGATAGGCAAGACTACGGGCTCGTGACCGACGAACCCGGGCGTGCCCCCGCCATCTCCCGTGCATCCGCCGGCGCCGTGGGTGCCGCGGCGCTGTTCGGTGGCCTCTCGGGGTACGTGGTCCTGCTGGTCGCGACGCACACGCTCACGAAGGCCGCGACGGCCGAGTTCCTCGCCTTCTGGTCGCTGCTGTTCTGGGTCATGGGAGCCCTGAACGGGCTGCAGAACGAGTCGACGCGCGCCGTGGCCGCCCGGGCGGCGTCGGTCGGCGACGTGACACGCGGCGCACGCGCCGTCCCCACGTCGCTCGCGGTGGGAGGGGTCCTGTGCGCCGTGCTCGCCGTCTCCTCTCCCCTGTGGGGCGCGCACGTCCTCGGCGACGGCTGGCGGCTGCTCGTGGTGATGGTCGCCCTGGCCGGCGTGGCGTTCGCGGGGCACAGCGCCCTGTGCGGGGCGCTCGCCGGGCGCGGCGACTGGACGGCGTACACCGCGACGGTGAGCGGGGAGGCCGCGGCACGGATCGGTGTGGTCGCCGTGGCGGCAGTCGTCGGTGCGGGCGTGGTCGGGCTCGAGGCGGCCGCGGCCGCGGCCGCCGCCGCATGGCTCCTGCTGGCGGCGGTCAGCCGCCGCGTCCGGTCCGGGACCACGGAGCGTGCGGACGTGGACGCCCCCACCTTCCTGCGCCACGTGCGCGCGACCCTGATCGCCAGCATCGCGAGCTCCGCCATCCTCGTCGGCTTCCCGGTGCTGCTCCGGGCGACCTCGACCGACGTCGAGTACGAGGCCGCGGCGCCGTTCGTGGTCGCGATCTCCGTGACGCGCGCTCCGCTGATCTTCCCGCTGATCGCCTACCAGGGTGTCGCCATCAGGCACTTTCTCGGGCGACGGGCCGAGGGCCTCCGTGCCCTCTGGCCCGGTGTGCGCCTCATCCTCCTGTGCGGCGCGGTCGGCGCCGCCCTCGCGGCGCTCGTCGGTCCGTGGGCGATGCAGGTGATGTTCGGGGCGGAGTACGACGTCAGCTCCGGGGTCCTCGCGGGGCTCACCGTCGCGGCGGCGGCGCTCGCCCTGCTGGTCCTGACGGGTGCCGCGACGCTCGCTCTCGGCTCGCACCGGGCGTTCGCCACCGGGTGGGTCCTGGCCAGCCTGGTCACGCTCGCGATACTCCTGACCCCCCTGCCGCTGGAGCAGCGGAGCATCCTCAGCCTGGTGCTGGGCCCGCTCGTCGGGGTCGTCATCCATGTGCGGACGATTGCCGGCGCACCGTCGGACGATGGGTAGAGTCCACCCCATGCCCGTGCAGTCGCTCCTCGTCATCGTTCCTGCCTGGAACGAGGAGCTGACCGTCGGCACCGTCATCCAGGAGCTGCACGCCACCGTGCCGGAGGCGACGGTCCTCGTCGTCAACGACGGCTCGACGGACCGCACCACCGAGGTGGCCCGCGCAGCGGGCGCGCTGGTGCTCGAGCTGCCGGTGAACCTGGGCGTCGGCGGCGCGATGCGCGCGGGCTACAAGTACGCCTTCCGCAACGGGTTCGAGCGCGCGGTCCAGCACGACGCGGACGGGCAGCACGACCCGGCGGCGATCCAGACCCTCCTCGACGTGATGGACGAGCAGCAGGCGGACATCGTCATCGGGGCACGGTTCGCGGGCGTCGGCACGTACACGGTGCGCGGTCCGCGGGCCTGGTCGATGAAGATGCTCTCGGTCGTCCTGTCCCGCGTGTGCGGCACGAAGCTGACCGACACGACGTCCGGGTTCAAGGCGAGCAACCGTCGCGCGATCCGGTTGTTCGCCGCCAACTACCCGGCCGAGTACCTCGGGGACACCGTCGAGTCGCTCGTCATCGGCGCGCGCGCCGGTCTGCGCATCCGGCAGACCGGGGTGTCGATGCGCGAGCGGGCGGGCGGGACGCCGTCGCACAGCCCGGTGCGTGCTGCGATCTTCCTCGGGCGGGCCGTCCTTGCCCTGGTCATCGCCCTGTCCCGGCCCAGCGAGCCCGTCGTGGCGGAGGTGCTCTGATGCTGAGCGGCTACTGGTTCGCCGTCGCGCTGTGCGCCGCGCTGATCGCGCTGATCTTCGTGCTGCTGCGCACCAGGCGGCTGCGGGAGAAGTACGCGGCCATCTGGATCGTGCTCGGGATCGCCGTCCTGGTCGTCGCGATCTTCCCGCAGGTCGCGTTCTGGCTCGCGAACGTCGTCGGCGTGCAGACGCCGGTCAACCTGCTGTTCGTGGTGGGCTTCGCGGTCCTGCTCTCCGTCCTGATCCAGCTGAGCACCGAGATCTCCTCGCTTGAGGAGGAGACCCGGACGCTGGCGGAGGAGCTGGCGCTGCTCCGGCTCGAGGTGCGCACCCTGCGCGAGGGTGAGCCGTCCGCCCGGACGCCGGACGACGACCCGGCCTGACGGTCCCCGCGCCCTTGGGCGACTGAACTCACACACGCCCACCCCTTGGCGTGCGCAATCGGGGTGGTGCGCCCGACTACACTTTCTGCGCGAGTGTGCGCGCCCGGACGGCGCGGACGACACCCGAGCCCACGAGGACCCATGCCGCGCACCAGCACGACCGAGCCCGAGACGACCGACGTGGAGCCGGCGACGCCGCACGCCCGACGGGGGTTCGCCCGGGCGGTGCGGTCCGGGCGGACCGTCAGCACGGTGGCGGTCGTCCTGCTGATCCTCATCTCGGCCGCCGTCTGGCTCACGCGTCCGGCCGGCCACGTCCAGGGCGTGGCCACGCAGTCCGCCATCGTCGGTGAGGTCTCCTCGGCGCTCGACGACGAGACCGTCATCTCCCAGGACGTCACGGCAACGCAGGACGGGCTGACCGCCTTCAGCGCCAAGTTCGGCACCTACGGTCCGGCGACCGACCAGGACTGCGCGATCGTCGTGACCGTCACCGCGCCGGACGGCGCGCAGGTCGACGAGACCCTCATCCCTTGCGGCGACATCATCGACAGCGAGACCACGACGGTCGTCGCGGAGTTCGACCCGCTCACCGACAGCGCCGGGCAGACGTACACCGTGACGTTCGCCGCGGCCCCGGGCGACTGGGACCGGGCCGTCGCCCTCTGGGTGGGCGAGCCTTTCGACGACGAGCCGTCCTACTCCGAGAACGGCGAGGAGGCGGACACGACCGCGCTCGTGGTCGCGGAGTACGAGGGCGGGACGATCGCCTCGCAGATCTTCACGGCGCTCGACCGCGCGGGCGAGGGCGGACCGTGGTGGGTGCAGCCCGGCGCGCTGGTCGTCTGGACCCTGCTCATGCTCGCCGGCATCGTCGCCGCGGTGAACGTGTCGTGGACGTCGCTCAAGCTCGCCACTGTCCTCGTGATCGCGGTCGCCCTGCTGCGCGGCCTGCTGTGGAGCGCACTGATCCCCCCGCTCGACGGCATGGACGAGGGTGCGCACGCCGGGTACGCGCAGTTCCTGGCAGAGGAAGGCCGCCTGCCGGTCCGGGACGTCGCCTACGACAACCTGCGGCCCACCCTGAGCGACCAGCTCGCCATCCTCAACGACTTCGTCGCCCGCGAGGGCTCGCCGCCCAGCGACCGTGCGAACCGCGACCCGCAGGCCACGGTCGAGCTCGAGCAGGAGCTGCGCGAGGCGTCGCCCCGCGCCAACGGCAGCGCGTCCGCCGCGGGATACCCGCCGGCGTACTACGCGCCTGCCGCGGTGCTCTACACGATCACCCCGGGAACGTTCCTCGACAAGATCTACGGCATGCGGCTGTGGACCGTCCTCCTCGGCGGTCTCGCCGCCTGGGCGACGATGCACGTGACTCGCCGCCTGCTGCCGCGCAAGGCCGTGCCGGCCACGCTGCTCGGCCTCGCGGTCGTGCTCCAGCCGATGATGGCGCACCAGTTCGCGATCGTGAACAACGACGGGCTCGTCATGGCGGCCGGCATCGCGGCGTTCGCCATGGCGCTCCGACTGGCGCAGGGCCGGTTCCGCGCCACACACGTGCTCGCTGCGGGCGCCCTCGTGGGTGCGGCCCTGCTCGCGAAGCCCTACGGGGTCGGCATCGCGCCCGTGGTGGCGCTCGGCTGGATCGTGGGTCTGTGCCGCGACGGCTGGTCCTGGAAGCGGTCCGGCGTCCAGGCCGCCGCGGGCGTGCTCGGCGTCGTCGCCACCTACGGGGTCTGGGTCGTCTTCCAGGTGCTCGCTGCCATCCCGCCGTCGGACCTGCCCTTCTACCCTGACGGCGACCAGAACCGGTCCCCCCGTCACTACCTGCACCTGCAGTTCCTCGACGGGCTCGACTCGTTCCGGGCCAAGTGGGGCGACCAGATGTTCGGGTTGTTCTCGTGGCTCGACGTCCGCCTCCCGATGACCGCCTACAACTGGGTCTGGCTCGGGCTGAAGGTCGTCGTCATCCTCGCCGCCGTCTGGCTCGTCGTCGGGGCCGTCCGCCTCGTGCGTCGCGGGCTGGCGACCCGGCAGGCTCTCTCCGGCGCGTCGGCCGACGAGGCCGCACGGCCCGTGGCAGCGATGTCGGCCACGAGCACCAGCGCGGCCCCGGGGTCGACTGTCGACGAGCTCGATCGGACGCCGGCCGGTGGAGCCGTCCTCAGCAACGCGGTCCGCACGTGGATGTCGGCGGTGTGCGTCGTGGGGGTCATCGCCGTGCTCTACCTCGCCGGGTACCTCTACTTCAGGAACTCCGGGCGGGACGAACTCCTCCAGGGGCGGTACGCCCTCATGGTCGTCCCCGCCCTGCTGGCGCTGCCTGCGCTGCTGGTCGAGGGCATCCTCCCGAGGCGAGCTGAGTGGTGGCGGCGAGCGGCGCTGTGGGTCCTCCCGGCCGCGATGTTCCTGGGCATGTGGACGCTGCACGTGCTCTCCGTCGCGACCATCGGGGACCGCTTCTACAGCTAGCCCGACCCGCCAGGACCTCACCCGCGGACACACGGTCGCGCTCCGCGGCGGCCGAGATCCGGTCGGTTACCGTGGTTGTCCACACCGTCCTGGAGGTCCTTCGTGCGTGGCTCGACCCGGCGGACCGCTGCCTTCGCAGCGGCCTGCGTGACTGCCGTCGGCATCGTCGTGGCTGGGTGCACGCCGACCCGGACCCCGGAGCCCGGCGGCACGAGCCCAGCGGTGTCGCCCGGCGCCACCGGCACGCCCACGCCGACCCCGGCGACGACGCCGACGCCGACGGAGGACCCCGTCGTGCCCGACCCCGCCGCCTCCGCGACGGCGCCGCCCGCACCGGGAGCCTCGCTCGACGGCGTCACGGTCGCCCTCACCGTCGCGGGCTACCTGCCCGACACCCGCGAGGTCGTCGTCACGGGCTACGCGGACGTCGTCGGCGACGGCGGAACGTGCGTGGCGTCCCTCGCGCGCGCCGGGTCGGCTCCGGTCACCGTGTCCGCTCCGGCCGCACCGGATGCGACCACCACGTCCTGCGCACTGAGCATCCCCCGCTCCGCGCTCACCGCCGGGACCTGGTCGGCGACGCTGACGTACCAGACTGCGGGCGGCTCGGTGACGAGCCCCGCGACCGACGTGGAGGTCCCGGCGTGACCGTCGCCCGAACGACCCGGCTCGTCCTGACGGCGCTGTTCTCGGCGCTCGTCGCGCTGGCGGCGGTCGTGACCGCGAGCGGGCCGCCCGCACAGGCGGCCGACCTGTCCAGGTTCGATCCCGGGTTCATCATCAGCGACGCGGTGTTCTTCAACTCCACCGCGATGAACGCGGGCACCGTCCAGCCGTTCTTGGACCAGAAGGGCTCCGCGTGCGTGCCGGCGGACGGCAACACGTGCCTCAAGAGCTACGTCGAGAGCACGACGACGCGGGCTGCGACGAACCGCTGCACCGAGTACGTCGGTGCAGCCACCGAACGCGCCTCGACGATCATCGCGAAGGTCGCCGCCGCGTGCGGGGTGAACCCGCAGGTCCTGCTGGTCACCCTGCAGAAGGAGCAGGGACTCGTCACGGCGCTGACGGGCAAGCCGGCCAGCACGTACCAGAAGGCGATGGGCTACGGCTGCCCCGACACCGCGGCATGCAACGCGCTGTACTACGGCTTCTTCAACCAGGTCTACTCGGCGGCGTCGCAGTTCCGGAACTACGCGCTGAACCCCGGCAGCTACTCGCACCGCGCAGGCCTGGTGAACAACGTCCGGTTCCACCCGAACGCCGCGTGCGGCACGTCGCCCGTGCTGATCCGCAACCAGGCGACGGCCAGCCTCTACAACTACACGCCCTACCAGCCGAACGGGGCCGCCCTCGCCGCCGGGTACGGCACGGGTGACAGCTGCTCGTCCTACGGCAACCGGAACTTCTTCAACTACTTCTCCGACTGGTTCGGCTCGCCGACGGGCAACCCGCCGTTCGGCTTCCTGGACTCCGTCACCGTCAGCGGCCTGTCGGTCACGGCCTCGGGCTGGGCGATCGACCCCGAGACGAACGACCCGATCACCGTGCACATGTACGTCGGGAGCGCGTCGCAGGCGTTCCTGGCCAACGGGTCCCGCCCGGACGTCGGTGCGGCGTTCGGCAAGGGTGACCTGCACGGCTACTCGACGACCATGCCAGCGTCCCCTGGGACCACGAACGTGTGCGTGTGGGCCATGAACACCGACGCGGTCTCGGGCAACACGCTGCTCGGCTGCCGCACGGTCGTCGTACCCCATCCGTTGCAAGGGGTCTACGACTCCGCGGTGGCCGACGCCGCCGGGCTGACGGTCAGTGGCTGGGTCTACGACCCCGACGCGCTGGGCTCGTCCGTCGAGCTGAGCGTCAAGGTCGACGGCGTGGCACGCTCGGCGGTCGCGGACCAACCCCGCCCCGACCTGGACGCCGCGCTCAAGGTGGGGCCCAACCACGGCTTCGTCGTGCGCATTCCGGCGGCCTCCGGTCAGCACACCGTGTGCGTCACCGCCCTCAAGGCCCCTCCCGGCCAGAACTCGGAGCTGGGTTGCAAGACGGCGACGGTCGTCAACAGCGCCCCGTGGGGCTACATCGACTCCGTCACGGCGGGCGCGGCGGACATCACGGTCCGCGGCTGGGCCCTGGACCCTGACACGTCCGACCCCATCGCGGTGCACGTGTACGTCGACTCCGCGAGCCAGGCGATCCAGGCCGCCGACCCCCGGCCCGACCTCACGTCGCTGGGCAAGGGACCGAACCACGGCTACGCCGCCACGATCCCCGCAGCGGCCGGCAGCCACAACGTCTGCCTGTTCGCCATCAACGCCACACCCGGCGCCAACACCGCGCTGGGGTGCCGGACGGTGACGGTGGTCAACCGCGACCCGATCGGCTTCCTCGACTTCATCACTCCCGGTCCCGGCTCGGTCACGGTCAAGGGCTGGGCACTCGACCCCGACACCACGGCGTCCATCGCCGTGCACGTCCACGCCGGCCCCGCGAGCACGGCCGTGACTGCCAACATCAACCGGCCGGACCTCGATGCGGTGTTCAAGCTCGGCGCCGCCCAC
Organism: Cellulomonas sp. Leaf395; assembly: GCF_001424125.1. Lineage (GTDB taxonomy): Bacteria > Actinomycetota > Actinomycetes > Actinomycetales > Cellulomonadaceae > Cellulomonas. The sequence continues at coordinate 600,022 of NZ_LMQI01000003.1, read as the reverse complement.
GGGTTCTCCGGCACCGTGCCCGTTGCCCCGGGGCAGCAGCAGGTCTGCGTCTACGCCATCAACGCGAGCCCGGGCAACAACCCGCCTCTGGGATGCCGCACGGTGACGGTGCTCGCGGACAACCGGCCACCGATCGGGTTCGTCGACGCCGTGACCACCTCGGCCGGCTCCCTGTCGGTCGCCGGCTGGGCCCTCGACCAGGACTCGGTCGACCCGGTCACCGTCAACGTGAGCGTGGACGGTCGGGTGACACCGGTCGTCGCGGATCGCTCACGGCCCGACCTCGGGTCGTTCGGTGTCGGCACGGCACACGGGTTCGCGGGGTCGGTCACCGTTGCAGCCGGACCACACACCGTCTGCCTGGAGGTCGTGAACCTCCCGACCGGGCCCAGCACGTCGCTCGGGTGCCGGACCGTGACCACTCCCTGATGTCGGTTCGGGCGATCCGACCACCTCCCGTAACCTGGTGCCCCCGCCCGAGCAAGGAGTTGTGATGCAGGTCCGCGAGCTGCGAGTGCCAGGTGCCCTGGAGCTGACTCCCCGCCAGTTCGGCGACGACCGGGGCACGTTCCTCGAGTGGTTCTCCGCGGCCACGTACGCCGAAGCGGTCGGTCATCCGTTCACGCTCGCCCAGGCGAACTGCTCCGTCTCCGCCGCGGGCGTGATCCGTGGCATCCACTTCGCCGAGGTACCGCCGTCGCAGGCCAAGTACGTCACCTGCTTCAAGGGTGCCGTCCTCGACGTCGTCGTCGACATCCGGGTGGGCTCCCCGACGTTTGGTCAGTGGGACACGGTCCTGCTCGACGACGAGGCCCGGCGAGCCATCTACGTGCCGGAGGGTCTGGGGCACGCGTTCATGTCGCTCGAGGACGGCTCGACGGTGGCGTACCTGTGCTCCGCCCCGTACGCGCCCGGCCGCGAGCAAGGCGTCAACCCGCTCGACCCCGAGATCGGCATCGAGTGGCCGACGACGGGCCGGGACGGGCAGCCGCTCACGCCGCTCCTGTCGCCCAAGGACGAGGAGGCGCCCTCCCTCGCGCAGGCCGCCGAGCTCGGCCTCCTGCCCACCCACGACGCAGTCCTCGCGTTCCTCGCCACGCTCGATGCCTGAACCGACCACCACGGTCGTCGCCGTCGTCGTCAGCTACCAGCCCGACCTCGAGGCTCTCCGCACCCTGCTCGAGGAGACGAGCGCCCAGGCCGCGGCCGTGGTCGTCGTCGACAACGGCTCCGCACAACCGCTCGTCGAGCCGCTGCGGGCCGCCTGCGCGGCGGCCGGCGCCCAGCTCGTCGAGCTCGGCGCCAACCTCGGGATCGCCGCCGCGCAGAACCGCGGGTGCGACGTGGCCAGGACGCTGGGCGCGACCCACATCCTGCTCCTCGACCAGGACTCCGTGCCCCTGCCGGGCATGGTCGACCGCCTCGTCGAGGTGGCGACGCACCCGCTGCCTGACGGGCGCCGGGTGGCTGCGGTGGGGGCGGTCGCCCGCGACGACCGCGACGGTGAACCCCCGTTCGTGTACGCGGTGCAGCGCTGGGGGCCGCGGCGGGTCTCGATCGACGACGACGCCTCGACCCTTGAGGCGGCGTTCCTCATCGCGTCCGGCTGCCTGGTCGACGTCGATGCGCTCGACGTCGTCGGACCGATGCGCGAGGACTTCTTCATCGACCACGTCGACCTGGAGTGGGGCGTCCGCGCGAGAGCCGCAGGGTTCGTGCTGCTCGCCGCGGTCGGCGCCGAGCTGCGTCACGAGCTGGGCGAGACCCCTCGGGTCGTCCCCGGCCGGAGCCGCACCGTGCACGTGCAGTCGGTGGTCCGCAACTACTACATGACGCGCAACACGGTCCTGCTGGTGCGCTCGTCCGCGCTGACAGCAGGCTGGCGCCTCGGTTACCTGTGGTGGCTTGGCAAGTACGTCCTCTACTACGTCGTCGCGGTCGAGCCGCGCCGCGTGAGGATCCCGCTCATGCTGCGCGGCATCAGACACGGTCTGCTCGGTCGGACCGGCCCGCTAGTGCCTCAGACACCCTGAACGAGGGCGATTGCCGCCACGCGCGACTGGAGCGGCTCGCCGAGAGGCACACAGACCTCCTCGAGGGTCGACGGCGTGTTCCATGTCAGCCACGCTGCGAGAGGCGGCGCCGCGCTCGGGCCGCAACGGCGGTGATGCCGCCGGAGCGGTAGACGCGCCGTATCGCTGCGCTGCGCATGCGCCACGGCCCCGCGGGCGAACCTGTGCGGGGAGGGTACTCGTCGACCCAGGCGTCCGCCGCGCTGAGCGGCTCGTCGCCCGCGACGGCGACCCAAGAGCTCTGCCGCCGGTTCTCCTGGCCCCGCACGTCGCGCGCTGCAGCGAGCAGGATCTCGCGGTACCGGTGGCCCTGGTGTGCCGGCGACCATCGCAGCAGCGCCGCGCGCCGTGCGCGGCTGCCGACCAGCGTGCGGTGGTGCTCGTCGGTGAGGAGGAGCTCAAGCGCCTCGACCCACTCCTCGTGTGTGCTGGCGAGGTGTCCGGTGACACCGTCGTCGATGCTCTCGCGGAACGGCTCTCGCGGCGAGGCCACGGTCGGTGTCGCGACCAGCGCGGCCTCGAGCCACTTGATCGCCGACTTCGCCTCGTTGAACTGGCTGTCTGCCACCAGCGGCGCAAGGTTGACGTCCACGTCCCGCAACCGCGCCGGGAGCTGCGTCCACGGCAGCATCGGGAGGCGGTGGACGCGGTCGGCCACCTCGTCGAGTGCCGCACCGGTGCCCAGGTGCCCACCGAGCCACAGCTCGACGTCGCTGTGCCGGCGCATGACCTCGACCACCGCAGGCTCGACGACCGCCCAGTCCGCGTCGTGCGTGGTCGTGCCCGAGAAGTACCCGATCCGGAGCGGACCCTGGCGCCGCTGACGCGTCAGGGCCTCCTCGCTCAGGCGTCCCAGCGCGGCGCCGACGCCGTTCGCGAACCGGTGCACGGGCATGCCGGTGAGCCTGCCGACCTCGTCGCACAGCGCCTCCGTGCTGCCGATGTACGCGTCGGCGGCCTCGAGCGTGGTCCGGTACCGCGCCACACCGTTCCACCACAGGTCGCGCTCGGCCCCGCTCAAGCCCTCGAGCCCGTGCACCGACCCACGCAGCCCGGGGTCGACGATGAGGTCGTCGACGTCGAAGAGCACGGGGACGCGCCGCTGTCGCGCACGGACCTGGCGGACGAGGTCGAGCACCTGCACCGTGGCCGGCACGCGGTAGATGACGACCGCGTCCGCGGTGGCGGCGAGCACCGGCAGCTCGGGGTCGCGGTAGTGCCGCACGTCCGTCGCGATCCCCAGCTCGCGCAGCGACTCGGCCGGGAGGTGCGCGCGGTAGCGCAGCGGCGCACCCTGGATGCCGACGACGAACAGGACCCGGTGCATGATCGGCTCGGGTTCGACCACGTCGGTGGACGCGGCCAGCAGGGCGCCGTACGTGGCCTCCAGCCCGACGACCTGGTCCTCCAGGGCCCGGACCTGAACGTCGACCGCGACCTCTTGCATCCGCCGCACCTGGTCCCGGTCCTGCACCAGCCCGGTGAGCGCGACTGTCAGCCCGCGAGCGTCCGCGGCGGGCACGACCAGCCCGTTCACCCCGTCGCGGACCGCTTCCTCCGGGCCGAGCGTGTCGGTGCACACGACGGCAAGACCTGCCCCGAGCGCTTCACGGGTCAGGATCGAGTGCGACTCCCGCATGACCGACGGCAGGATCAGGACGTCGTGGGCGCCCAGCACGTCGTCCAGCTCGACCGGGCGGTAGGCCGGCTGGGCCCGCACGTGCGTGCCGAGTCCGTCGGTGTGTGCCGCGTCGACCCCGTACAGGTCGATCAACCATCCCCCAGCCGGCACCGCGCGCAGAGCCTCGAGCAGGACGGGGAGTCCTTTCATGGGGTCGGCGCCGCCGGCGAACATGAATCGGACGTCCTGGTCCTCACGCCGTTCGGCGGTCGTCCGGCGCTTCTCGGGCAACCCGTTCTCGTCCACCCGCACACGCCGTTCGTCGACCCCGTTGGCGATCATCACCTCGGCAGCGCTCCGCGACGGGGCCAGGACGAGGTCGGCGTCCGCGAGCCGGGCGTGCAGCGCACGGTTCCGGGCGGCGAGCCACTCGTGGTTCACCGCGCAGGGGCATGCGCCGCAGGAGACGACGAGGGAGCACGGGGTCATGTCGGGCGCCACGAGGAACTGCCGGGCGCAGGTCCACCAGAAGTCGTGCATGGTCACCACGACCTGGGCGCCCGACCGTTTCGCGACCGACACCAGCCCCGCACCCATCGTCTGCAGCGAGTGCAGGTGCACGACGTCGGCAGAGTTCTCGTCGAGCCAGCTCTCGAAGGCCTGCTCGGCACCCGGGTTGAGGCTGTTCAGCGGGTCGGACCACGAGGTGAAGGGCGTGATCGAGAGCCAGCGGACCGGGATGCCGTCCTCCCCCGTCTCGTCCCACGAGCTCAACGGCGCACGGGAGTCGTCGAGATGTCCTGCGAAGACACGCACGTCATGGCCGCGCGAAGCCAACCCACGAGCGATGCGCTGGGGCACGAGCGTGCCCCCGCTCGTCAGGTTGGGGGGGTAGTGAGCGGAGACAACCACTATTCGCACCTGGCCCATCGTAGGCGTCCCCACGGACCACCCAGTTGGACGCCTATCCAGGAGTCGTCATGGCCTACTGTGCTCCCATGCCGATCGACGACGAGCGGGCAGCGTGGCTAGCCGGCCTGCGCACCGCAGACAGGGCTGTGCACCAGGCGCTCGACGGTGAGGTGGCCGCCCGCGAGATCTCCGCGCTGCACGAGCGGATCGCGGCTCTGCAGGCCCAGGTGGCCTCGCTGCGTGGTTCGGTGCGGGTGCGGGACTCCCTCCTCGACGACCACCGCGTCGCTATCGCCGAGCGTGACGCCCGGATCGACGCGCTGGGCACGCCCCCGCCCGTACCGACGCTGAAGAGCCTGCTCCGTGCGCGCGCCGTGGGCGTCGTCCGTCGCGTGGCCCGCCTGCCTCGGCGGCTCGTCCGGTCCGCGGGCGCGCTGGTCGGCGGGCGATGACCGCCACACCCCTCGTCTCCCTCCTGCTCGCGGCGGTCGACGGCGACGAGCACGCCGTGCTCTCCACCTTGGAGGCCGCCGAGCGCGCACGGGCCCCGCACGACATCTGGGAGATCGTCCTCGTCACCACGTCCGACACCGGCGTGGTCCGGCCGTGGCTGCGGGAGCACGTCGTCGAGGCAGCGCCCCGCCACCTGCTGCTGGAGCGGGGTCTGCGTGCGGCGCGCGGGACGTGGGTGGGTGTGATCGGTCCGGGCGACCACCTGGAGCCGGGCGCCTTCGACGCCCTGCGTGAGCGGCTCGCCTCGGCCCCAGACGTGGATGTCCTGTACACCGACGAGCAGTGGCCCGGCGAAGGGTCGAGCGGCATCTTTACCAAGCCAAGCTGGGTCCCCGAGTACGAGCGCGGCATCGACTACCTCGGACGGCTGTCCCTCCTGCGCCGTTCGTTGCTGACGACGGTCGGCGGGTTCAGCGCGGACGGAGCTGGCGCGGACGAGTGGGACGCCCACCTGCGCTGCGTCGAACGGACCGACAAGATCCAGCACGTGCCCGTCGTCGGTGTGATGCGACCTGCCGCCCCCGCGCTCGACGACGACAGCTGGGACGCTGGTCTGCGGGCCGTCTCCCGACACTTCTCGCGGATCGGCCAGCCGACCACGGTGACCCGGTCGTCGTACCGCGGCGGAGCGGTCGCATGGCGCCAGGTGGTCGATCCGCCGCTCGTCTCCGTCGTCGTGCCCACGGGCGGGGGACATCGCACCATCCGAGGACAGGACGAGCTCCTGGTCGCGATGTGCGCTCGTTCTCTCATCGAGAACACGACGTACGACCGCTGGGAACTGGTGCTGGTGCCGTCCGACGGCACGCCCCCGGAGGTCGCCGACCGGGTCCGTGCCATCGTCGGCGACCGCCTCGTCGTGGCTCCGGCCGACGGCGCCTTCAACTTCTCGACGTCCGTCAACACCGGCGTCGCAGCGGCGTCCGGGAGTCTTGTGCTGCTCCTTAACGACGACGTCGAGGCGATCGACCCCGCGTGGCTCGGGCGCATGGTGTCGGTCGCGCAGGACCCGTCGATCGGCGTCGTGGGGGCTCGGCTGGTCGACGAGCAGGGCCGGCTGCAGCACGTCGGCGTCGTCTACTCGGACGAGTGGATCCCGTGGCACATTCTCCAGGGCAACCCCGACGAGTTCACGCACTTCGGCGTCGGGCTCCTCGACAGCGACTTTGTCGCCGTGACGGGCGCCTGCCTGCTCATCTCGCGCGACCTCTACCGCGAGGTCGGCGGGCTGCCCGAGGACCTCCCCCTCAACTACAACGACGTCGAGCTGTGCCACAAGGTCGTGCGCGCCGGCAAGCGCGTCGTGGTCACGCCCGTCGCGCACCTGCACCACTACGAGTCCTCCACCCGGGTACCGACGATCCTCGAGGACGAGGTTCGCCTCCTCGCCCGCAGATGGCGTTGGATGGCGTGGCGCGACCCCTGGACCAGCACCCGTAGCGTGACCTGACGCCGCGCGTCGGTCACCGTGACGGTTGCTCGACGCACAGCGCACGGCCTGAGCAGCTCGAGCCATGCCCCCGGATCCGCGCGGGACGCGATGATGCCGTCTGCGACGGCGCTGGCCCGTCAGCCCTGGCGAAGGGTCCCGAGACGGGCCCTCACCTTACGCACCGCATGCCGCAGACCACCGCTGCGCAGATGCCGAGCGAGGGCTGACACGTCGTCTCGTATCGAGCGTCTCGGTCGGCCGTGCTCTGCTGCTTCGGAAGCAGCGATGCGTCCGGCGTCGGCAGCTCGGCGGGGCGTCGCGCACACAGCGGAGACGGGCTCCAGCACTCGGGGCCAGGTAAAGTCCTGCGCGACCCGACGCACGTTCGCGGCCGCGGATGCGCGGGCCACAGGGTCCACCAACAAGGCCTCCAGAGCCTCCGCGAGCAAGCCGACGTCCTCGGGCGGGACGACACGGCCCAATCCTTCGCGCTCGACGAGGCCGGCGAACGCGTCACCGCCAGTGCTCACGATCGGCAGACCCGCCCACAGGTAGTCGAGGATCCGCGTCCGGAACGAGAACTCCGTCTCGATGCCCGGGAGGTGTGTCGACACGCCGAGGTCCGCGTCGAGCAGGAAGTCGGCACGACGCTCGTACGGCACCCACTCCTCGTTGAAGAACACATGGCTCTGTGTGAGACCGAGCTCGGCGGCCAACTCACGAACGGAGCGAGCCATCCTCATCTCCGGCACGTCCGGGTTTGGGTGTCTCATGCCGAGGAAGTACAACCTGACCTGAGGCACCGTGCGCCGGACGCGGTCCACCGCGCGTACCAGGGTCAGCGGATCAAACCAGTTGTACACGCCGCCGCCCCACAGCAGGACCAAGTCGTCGTCTCCGATCCCAGGCACGACGCCCTTGATCGCACGCCCCGAGCGAACCGGCGCGACCGACGAGATGCCGAACGGCACGATGCGGATGAGGTCACGCAGACCGCGGTCTGCGTCGTACGTGAGTGGGTTCAGGCGCCCTGCCGCCGCGAGGTGCCCGACCCACAGGTCCCGCTGACGATCCGAGGCGCACAGGAAGACGTCGCCGCGGGCGATCTGCGCGTCGAGCTCCCGGAGCGAGGAGGCCAAGGAGGCGTCACGCTGGGCCAGCGGCTGATGGCGGCCCACCTCGAGGCTCTCGATGTGGAACGGGTCGTACAGATCGACGACGAGCACGACGTCCGCCTGACGCAGCCACGGGAAGGTCGCCGCGACGTAGCCCTGCAGGACGAGGACATCTGCCCACTCGACCGCGTCGCGGAAGTCCTCGACACGGATGTGTGCGACGTCGAACTCGACGGAAGTCCGCGAGCACTCGCCAAACGTCACCAGTCGAACGTCGTGCTCGGCAGTCAGGTGGCTGGCGATCTCCCAGGCGCGAATGGCAGGGCCGGCCATCTGGTCGGCGACCCTGTCCAGGGTCGCGACCAGGACGCGGCTTCTCACAGCACCTCGGCAAGTCGACGCTGGTGCCGGTCAAACACCAAGCTTCCGGCCACGAGGGCGACCGCCGCCCACAGCACGCACTCCAGCACTGTGCCCACGGCAGGTATGCGGTTGTCGTAGAGCAGGTTGCGGAAGACCTCCGTGAACCCTTCCATCGGGTTGAGCCGGTAGATGTCGAGCACCGTGATGTCACCCACCACGGGGCCGACCTTGGCGGACTGCCTCGCGACCTCCGAGATCGGGTACAGGATCGGCGTCAGGTAGAACCAGACCATGAACAGGATGGTCATCAGGTGCTGGGTGTCGCGGAAGTAGGCATTCGCGATCGACATCATCAGCGCGACGCCGAGCGAGAACACCAGCAGCACGGCCATCGCCACGATGACCAGCGGCACGAAGGGGAGCACGTTCGCACCCGCCAGGAGGATCGCGATGACGAGGACCACCATCTCGATCGACCACGTATAGCTCGACGCGAGAGTGTTGGCCACGACTAGTGCCGACCGCGGGAAGTACACCTTCTTGATCAGGTTCTCGCTACCGACGAGCGACGACATCCCGCCCGTCACGACCGCCGTAAAGAACGACCACGGCAGCAGGGCGCACATGAGCCAGAGCGCGAAGATGTCTAGCCCACTCGGAACACCAGGTCCGGGGTCGATGCGGATGATCACCGAGAAGACCAAGGTGTACACGAGCATCTGCGCGAGCGGATTGGCCAGGGACCAGAGCTGACCGAGCAGCGTCCGCTTGTACTTCCCCTTGACCTCGCGTCGAGTGAGGTTCACGAGGAGCTCGCGGGACGTCCGGATGTCAGCGACCAGACTCACTACGCCTCCGTGCAGGATGGATTGGCGACGACACGGATGACGATCGACCGCACGTCACGCATCGACAGCCGCACACGATACATCGATGCGTGCGGCTCACCGTCACCGAGCCGATGTCACGGGCTGAACCAACCTTGCAGGTCGACGACCACGTCCGCGTTCCCGGCATCGTTGTACACCTGCATCACGCCGTCAGCCGCCGTGGCGACGACGGCGATGTTCGCCTGGTCCCGGCCGCTGCCGGTGTTGAGGTCGGAGGCGAGAGGGCGAGTCGCACCCGTGCGCCACGCCGTCATGAACGTCATCGGCGCCGACTGTCTGGTCGCCGTGAGCACGACGATCGCGGCAGACGCGTCGGCCGGCAGTCCTACTGGGCGCAGCGGCACGCCTCGGACCGACTGTGGCCCGAGGGGACCACCGCCGTTCCACCGCGTGTCGACCGCGCGGACCGGGATCACGGGGTTGTAGCCCTGGCTCCCGGTGGGCCCGAACCATCCGACGACGTCGAGGACGACGTGGGATGCACCGCCTTGGAGCGCGAGCTCCACCGCACCATCCGCTCCGAGCACGATGACCTGCCGGTTGCTCACGTTGTTGCCGAGCAGGTGGTTCACGCTGGAGACGACGGGTCGCGTCCCTCCGCTCGGGTACGCGACGATGTTGCCGACGTCATCGGGAAAGACGGATGTGATGTTCATCATCACGGCCTTGGCGTCGGCGGGAATATTGTGGCGTCCCGCCACCTGGACGCGCCGGGTCGACCCGGACGTCAGCCGGCCACCGTCGGACCGGGAGTCGAGGACGCGCGCTCCGGTGGTCAGCGGCGAGTAGCCGTAGGCGCCCGCGTCCTTCGTGAAGTACCCCGTGACATCGACGATGGCATGAGTCGAACCGGAATTGTTGTAGACGCTCACCTTGCCCTCACCACCGACCCCGACGAATGCCCCGGACGCGGTAGTCCTGAACTGGTCGGTGTTCAGGCTGGATGTCTCGGGCATCGAGCCGCCCGCAGGCCACACGCGCAGGAACGTCATGGTCGACGTCCCCACCGCGGTGACGTTCAGCGCCACCCCGGCCGCGTTGGCCGGAACGCCTGCGACCCCGGCAACCACGACGTCCATGCGCGACGCCGGACCGAGGGAGGCCCCGGTCAGCCGAGTGTCGACGAGCCGGGTGGGCGCGATCGGCACGAAGCGGAGATCGGTCCCGAGTTCCCGGGTAGGCACGGCGGGCGGGTTCTGGCTCCCCTGGATCGTGAACTGATTCGACCAGGGGACCACGCCGGCACCCGTACCAGCCTCCGTCCCCGTGAGGTCGAGCCGGTAGATCCCGGCGCCCAGGCGGACTCCCGCGTCGGAGCGGCCGTCCCAGGCGACGATCGTGGCCCCACCGCTCGAGCCGGCGGTGCCCACGGTGCGGACCAGCCGGATTCCGGTCCTGAGGTCCGTGATGGTCATCGTCCAGTTGATCACCGAGTTCACGCCACCGACCACGGTGAGGCCGCCGCCGTACTGGACGGTGGATGTCGAGAGGGTGGGATTCACGAACTCGGCTCCGATGAGCTCCCGTGCGCGCTGCCTGATGAAGCCGAGCAGCGAGTACCCTGCCTGCCCAGGGCATGCACTGAATGCCACGTCCCGGTGTCCGATCACGACCGGCAGAGCGAGCCAGGTACCGGCCGGGTAGCGCGAATTGTCACCGCCGAGCGTCGTGTAGCCCACCGTGCTCCCGGGATCGCGGTGAAAGGCGGCCATGCGCCAGGCAATGACACGCGCGACGCTCTCCCGCTGGGCCACCGGCGGCACCACGCTGCTGTAGTCACCGAGCATCGAGACGCCGACCGTTGCCGTGTTGAAACCTCCCGCATGAACCCCGATGACTGGCTGCTCCCCTGAGCCGGCTCGACCCTCGTAGATGTTGCCCCACTTGTCGACGACGTAGTTGTAGCCGAGGTCGCACCATCCACGGGCGTCCTGGTGGTAACGCTGGTCCGCCCGGAGTTGGGCCATGGCCTCGGCGGCCGAGCTGTAGCTGTTCGGGCCCGCGGTGTGGTGGACGACCGACGCGAGCAGGGTCGAGGCCACGTCGAACGCGCAGCGCTGCGGGGCCGCACCCCAGCCGGCGCGTGAAATGATGCCTGGCGCTGCGACAGCCGCCAGCAGCACGGCCGCGTGGCCCGTGTCGACGCGCGCTGCACCCGAACGCGACGCCGCGGGTGCATCGGTGGTCGTTCGACGGGTGACGCCGTCCGAAATGTCCGTGGTCGTCGCTGCGACGCCGTCCACCTCGGCGGCCTCTCCGACCAAGGCGATCCGGACGTCGTCCACGCTCTGGGCCGCGCCGTCGAGCGACACCTGGACCTGGCTAGCGCCCTCGATCCAGACCGATCCGGTGCCGGCTCGGATGTCTCGGGAAGCCTCGAGCGTCCCGGGGTCCGGGGCCGAGGACTCATCCTCGAGCGTCACCCACTCCGTCCAGGATCCGTCGGTGAGCGTCCGCACTGCGACCTCGACAGCGGGAGCCGACGGGTCGGTGTCCCAGGTGACGCCGACGCTCTGGTAACCGTCACTGACGACGGGCTCCGTGACGATCCTCCCACTGGCGGGTTCGCTCGTCGTCGCGACAGTCTCGTCGGTCGCCGGATCAGCCGGGACGTCTGGCGAGACCGCGACCGGGAGCTCGTCGAGCGTGAGCTCGGGGGTGCCGGACACTGCAACCGTCGACGCCGGCGCCGTGATGGTCGCGGGTCGGACCCCCGCAGGGACCCCGGCCGCGGAGGCCGGGGCGACCATCCCGCCCCCCGCAAGTGCGACGAACAAGGCGACCCCGGTCGCCCTCCTGGCCGATGTACGCGTCACTGCGCCCCCCTCCGGGTACCCGCCGAGGCAAGCAGGCCGCGGTGAGCAGGTCAAGCCTGCAACGCCGTAGCGCTCCGACAAGTTCGGGCTTCAACTCGGCCCGAGTTCGCCTTCTGTCGCCGCCGGGCCGGTGATGGGGACCGCATCGTATCCTGCGGCCACAGGCTCGCCCCAGGTGCCTCGCAGGGCGACGAGGCCGCCCATCTCCTCGTGCGGCCGCCGGGCCACGCTGAACTCGGCCGCGGCACGCATGTAGTCGAACACATGAGTCGTCGACGAGTCCGTGATGGCCGCATCCACGCGGAATGAACCGGCTTGGAGCGCGAGAGAAGGAACGACACAGTCCATCGTTCCCGGACCTTCGATGTGGTCCAACGGCCGGTTGGTGTCTCGAGTGTTGTTGGCCCAGACGTGCACCCCGTCGTGGGTCTCGATCGCCAGCCCGAAGACGGGGCGCTCGATCCGCTCGCGTGCGGTGTAGTGGACCCGAACAGTCAGCTGGTCGCCCGTGTTCAGCGCATGTGAGACGGGCTCCTGCCTGGTCAACAGCTCGACCGAGTCGATCTGCGCCTCTCCGCTGCCCCAGTGGCTCGAACCGTCGGTGGCAACGTGCGCGTCTGCGCGCGTCGACTCTTGGTACCGGTCGAGGATGGCTGGTGCGGCACCCGTCTCCACGAGCTTGCCGTGGGACAGCCATGCCACGTCGTCGCACATGTTCTGCAACGACGGGAGCGAGTGGCTGACCACGACGACGGTGCGCCCCTGGCGCTTGAACTCCAGAAACTTCTCCGCGCACTTCTCCTGGAAGGCGGCGTCGCCGACGGCCAGGACCTCGTCGACCAAGAGGATCTCCGGATCGACGTTGATGGCGATGGCGAACCCGAGCCGCACGTACATGCCTGACGAGTAGTTCTTGACCGGCTGGTCGATGAACTGCTCGACCCCGGCGAAGTCGACGATCTCGTCGAACTTCCGGTCGATCTCTCCGCGAGACATCCCGAGGATCGCGCCGTTGAGCCGGACGTTCTCCCGACCCGACAGCTCCGGGTGGAACCCCGAACCGACCTCGAGGAGCGCAGCGACCCGCCCGTTGACTCGGATCGAGCCACGGTCGGGCGACAGGATCTTGGCGATCGTCTTGAGGAGGGTCGACTTGCCGGAGCCGTTGTCGCCGATCAGGCCGAACGTCCCCCCGGCGGGGATCTCGAACGAGACGTCGTCGAGGGCCCAGAACTCCTCGAATACCGCGCGGCGCCGTCGCATCACCGCAGACTTCAGCGTCTGGTTGCGTTCGTGGTAGATGCGGAACCGCTTCGAGACGCGGTCGACCTCAATCGAAGGAACGCTCACCACGCCACCCGCAACCCGGCGCCGCCTCGCGCGGTCATCCGTGCCTCACCGTCCGGCGGACTGCGCGCAACGGCCCGGTGACCTTCCACGAGACGGAACCCTCGAGCAGACGAAGTCGCTCCTCGCTGGCAGCCAGCCTCGCGTGCAAGGCGTCGAGCGCGGCAGCGTGCTCCTGGTCGCGCCGATCGGCCGAAGTGAGTCGGCTCTGCATGTCGGCGCGCTCACCTCGGGCTCGCCGGAGCGACTCCTCGAGCTCGTGCCGCTCGGCGACCAACGCCTCAGCGCTCCCGTCGGCGTCGACCCGGGCGAGTTGTGCGGTGAGACGCGCCGACTGCTCGCGCACCGACGCGAGCTCCTCACGCACCCGCTCGCGCTCCGCGGCCGACTCGACCGCGATCCGCTCGGAAACCTGGTCAGCCAGGATGTACGACGAGCCACCCGCCACCTCGTCGAAGGCGCGGAAGCGGGGCTCGCGGTCGAACACGACAACCGAGTCGTAGAAGTGCACGCCGCCGAGCTGCCGCGACCACACGGAGGATCGGTCGAGGTCCTGGTGGTGCTGAGAGTTCAGGTCGTCGACCCGCGCACGCGCCCACGCAAGGAACGAGGTGGGCTCGTGCAGCCCACCGCCGAAGGCCGGCCAGTAGGAGGTGTGCGTGTCCTCCACGATGAGCAGCCCGTCGTCGGCAAGGAGCGGGAAGAGCGTCTCCGCAGTGACGATCTGCTGCTCCATCGTGTGGCCACCGTCGTCGATGACCACGTCGAACGGACCGTACTTCTCGTGCAGCCCACGCAGGAAGGACGGATCCGCCTGGTCACCGAGCTCGACGACGAAGCGGCCCTCGGTAGCCCGCACGGCCGCCTCGTCGATGTCGGCGCCGATGATGACGGCGTCCTTGCCGAAGTACCTCTGCCACATCGTGAGGCCGCCGCCACGGTATACGCCGATCTCGAGGACGCGCACGGGCCGGCCGCGGTAGCGCTCCAGGTGGCGGTGGTAGATCGGGAAGTAGTGCGGCCACTTGTGGAGCACACCGCCCGCCCGGTTCGCCAGGAAATACGCGTACAGCGGGTTCTCGGCCAGATCGGCCCATCGGTCACCCAGGTAGAAGGCAGCCCGGTAGCACTCGTTGACGATGTCCTTCTCGACACCCTCGTCGGCAAGCGCGTCGCCGAGGCGCCTCGCCGTCTCGACCGCCGTGTCGCCCGACTCGAGCACGTCGGTCAGCCGCGCGCGCTGCGACTCGGGGACCGCGTCCGTCTCGCCCAGGATCTGGAGAGCGTGCGCGGGGTCGTCTCTCGAGACCGAGTACAAGATCCGGGCGATGGTGGTTCGGTCGAGCATCACTCACTCCTCTGGGTGACGACGCCGGGGTACGAGTTCCACCTTGGCGAGGTCGCGCGGCCGTCCGTCGGTCGACGGTCTCGTGTGTGCACGTCACCGGCGCCGGACGACGCGGCGGTCGAACGTGCAACGCGAAACGCTACCAGCGACCGGTCTCCTGCCCGTGACCACACCGCGTGCGGGTGCCCAGGACGGCTCGGGCTAGGCTGTGGTGGCCTTTCCCGCGTCCCGGAGGTTCTTCCCGTGCACCTGCTCGTCACCGGCGGAGCCGGCTTCATCGGCTCCAACTTCGTCCACCAGACCGTGCGCGAGCGCCCCGACGTACGGGTCACCGTGCTCGACGCCCTGACGTACGCGGGCGACGAGCGCAGCCTGGACCCGGTGGACGGCAAGATCGTCTTCGCCAAGGGCGACATCGCTGACCCCGACATCGTCGACAACCTGGTCAAGGACGTCGACCTGGTGGTCCACTTCGCCGCCGAGTCGCACAACGACAACTCGCTGCACGACCCGTGGCCGTTCCTGCGCACGAACATCATCGGCACGTACCGGCTGCTCGAGGCGGTGCGCCGTCACGACGTGCGGTTCCATCACATCTCGACCGACGAGGTCTACGGCGACCTCGAGCTGGACGACCCGGCGAAGTTCACGCCCGACACCCCGTACAACCCGTCGAGCCCGTACTCGTCGACGAAGGCCGCGTCGGACCTCCTGGTGCGCGCCTGGGCCCGCAGCTTCGGTGTCCGCGCGACGATCTCCAACTGCTCGAACAACTACGGGCCGTACCAGCACGTGGAGAAGTTCATCCCGCGGCAGATCACCAACGTCATCGACGGGGTGCGTCCGAAGCTCTACGGCTCGGGCGAGAACGTGCGCGACTGGATCCACGTCGAGGACCACAACAGCGCTGTGTGGGCGATCATCGAGCGCGGGCGCCTCGGCGAGACGTACCTCATCGGGGCGGACGGCGAGGAGAACAACAAGTCCGTCGTCGAGGACATCCTGGAGATCATGGGGCAGTCGGCCGACGCCTACGACCTCGTGAGCGACCGCCCTGGTCACGACCTGCGCTACGCGATCGACTCCACGAAGCTCCGCGACGAGCTCGGCTGGGAGCCGCAGTACCCGAACTTCCGCACCGGGCTTGAGGCGACAGTGGCCTGGTACCAGGCCAATGAGGCGTGGTGGCGCCCCCAGAAGGACGCCACGGAATCAAAGTACGCCCAGCTGGGTCGCTGATCTGCACAGATCCTCCACGCCGCCCCTGCGCGCGCTCCCCCGGACGGGCGGGTAGCGCTCCTACGATCGTCCGGTGACCTCCCGCCACGCTGCTGTTCAGCGCCCTCGTGCCGCCCGGCACTCCCGACGCCTGCACACCCACGGTGTGCTGCGCGGGATCGCGTTCAGCGTCGCGGCCGTGGTCGTGTTCGGCGCGAGCGGGGTGGCCGCAGTGGCGACGAAGCTGAACGGCAACATGGACAAGGTGGACGTCTCGGCACTTGTGAACCCGATGCCGACCCCGACGAAGGAGCCCGACCCCGACGATCCGAACGCCGGGCAGGCCGTCAACATCCTGATCCTGGGCTCCGACCAGCGCGACGGAATCAATGCCGAGATCGGGGGCGAGGCCGCGGGCATGCGCTCGGACACCACGATGGTGCTGCACATCTCCGCCGACAGGTCGCGCGTCGAGCTCGTCTCCATCCCACGCGACTCCCTCGTGGACATCCCGTCGTGCACGATGACGAACGGGAAGACCACCCGCGCGACCCACGGGATGTTCAACTCGGCCTTCGCGACGGGGTGGGACAACGGCGGGGACATGACGTCGGCGGCGGCCTGCACGATCAACACGGTGCAGCTGAACACCGGAGTCACGATCGACCACTTCGTCGTCGTCGACTTCGCGGGCTTCCAGGACATGGTGAACTCGATCGGCGGGGTGCCCATGTGCATCCCCACCAAGATGGAGTCCGAGCTGGCGGGGCTCCACCTTGAGCCCGGGATCCAGACCCTCGACGGCCCGACGGCGCTCGCCTATGCCCGGGCGCGCAAGGGCCAAGGGATCGGCGACGGCTCCGACACCAACCGCATCGGCAACCAACAGAAGCTCATCGCTGCGATGGTGCGTGAGGTGCTCTCCCGCGACGTGCTCACCAACCCGCAGAAGCTGATCTCGTTCCTGAGCGCCGCGACGGGTTCGCTGACGACGGACAACGGGATGTCCATCGGCAACATGACGGGCCTCGCCTACAACCTTCGCAACATCAACAGTGGCAACATCACCTTCATGACCATCCCGTTCGCCGCCGCGAAGTCGGACCCCAACCGGGTGGAGTGGACGTCCGCGGCCGACGCCGTGTGGGCGAACATGGCCAACGACGTCCCAGCTCTCGGCGAGACCCCCACGGCGCCGGTCACGACGCCCCCTCCTGCCGCCACGACCGCCCCGGAGGTGCCGGTGAGCCCCGCGGAGCCGACACCGGTCGAGACCAAGAAGGCCGGCGAGGAGGCGTTCAGCGCCGCCGACACGACGGACGTCTGCTGAGGCATGGCATCCGACGAGCGGACCTCTCGCACACCTCCGCCGAGCTTCGCGCCGGGCGCGTCGGCACGGCCGGCACACCCTGCCGACGCCGAGCCGATCGTCGTCGGACGGCCGCCGCGGCCCACCGCACCGCAACGGACGCCTCGTCCGCCGACCGCAGGTGAACCGCGGCCGAACCGACCTGCCGCTTCCTCCGCAGAGGCTCGGTCGTCGGCCGGCCGTCCGCCGACGATCGCCCCCGCCGGGCAGGGCGGACGTCCTGTCCGTGCGTCCGAGCCCGTCCAGGTCCCCGGCCGCGCCGGTCAGCAGGCGACTCGTGTCGCGGCGCCGGCACCCGCACCCCGATCGACGTCCTCGCGACCCGCGACCGGCCGCCCGGCACAGCCGTCCCGCCCACCCGGTGGTCGTCCGCCCGCTGGGCCGAGCGGACCCCGGCCACCGGCACCGACCGCGCCGCCCGTAGCTCGACGCAACCGGAAGGCCATCATCGGCGGGGTGGCGGCCCTCGTGGTCGTCGCCCTGCTCGCCTGGCCGATCGGCCTCGCCGTCTGGGCCAACGGCAAGGTCCAGCACACCGCGGCACTCAGCGGCGCAGCGAACACCCCGGGCACGACGTACCTGCTCACCGGCTCGGACTCGCGGGCCGACGGTGGCATCGAGCAGGACGGTACCGAGGGATCTCGGACTGACACGATCCTGCTGCTGCACGTGCCGGACAGCGGACCGACGGCACTGATCTCGCTCCCCCGGGACGCCTATGTGGAGATCCCCGGGAACGGTCAGGCGAAGCTCAATGCGGCCTTCTCCTGGGGCCAGGCACCTCTGCTCGTGCAGACGGTGGAGGGACTCACCGGGCTGACCGTGGACCACTACGCCGAGATCGGGATGGCCGGGGTCGAGCAGATCGTCGACGCGGTCGGCGGTGTGAACCTCTGCCACGACGCCGACGTCAACGACGCCGACTCAGGCATGGTGTGGGTGGCGGGCTGCCACGACGTCGACGGCACGCAGGCGCTCGCATTCGCACGCATGCGCAAGGCCGACCCCAAGGGCGACGTGGGCCGAGCGGAGCGGCAGCGGCAGCTGATCGGCGCCGTCATGTCCAAGGTGAAGCCCAGCGAGCTCGCTGTGCGGCCGGGCCAGCAGGTCGCCCTGATCGGTGCGGGCACGCAGGCGCTGACGGTGAGCGACGAGTCGAACATCCTCGACATGGCCAGGCTCGCGCTCGCGTTCCGCGCCGCCAACAGCCCGGAGGGCATCACGGGCACGCCCCCGATCGCCAGCATGGATTACCGTCCCGGCGGAAACGTCGGCTCCACGGTCTTGCTGGACCCCGACACCGCACCGGCGTTCTGGGTGGCGATCCGTGACGGCTCGCTCCCGGCTGGACCTGTCGGAGGCGTGCCGGGCGCCTGACGGATCGGCGTCAGATGCTGAAGCCCACGCTTGGTCGGGAGGCCGTCTGGGCGCGCAGGCGCTCACCCTTGCCGTCGGCCTGACCCTGCAGGTCCTCC
This sequence comes from Cellulomonas sp. Leaf395, assembly GCF_001424125.1. Taxonomy (GTDB): domain Bacteria; phylum Actinomycetota; class Actinomycetes; order Actinomycetales; family Cellulomonadaceae; genus Cellulomonas. The sequence continues at coordinate 581,531 of NZ_LMQI01000003.1, read as the reverse complement.
TGGAACGCGGCCATCGCGGTCCGGAGGCGGCTTGCCTGCTCGCCCTCGCCGGATGCAAGGATGCGCACCGCAAGCAGCCCGGCGTTGCGTGCCCCCCCGATGGACACGGTGGCGACGGGCACACCGGCCGGCATCTGGACGATCGAGAGCAGCGAGTCCATGCCGTCGAGGTAGGCCAGCGGGACCGGGACACCGACCACCGGGAGAGTGGTGACTGCGGCCAGCATGCCGGGCAGGTGCGCGGCACCGCCGGCGCCGGCGATCACCACGCGCAGCCCGCGCTCCGCGGCGCTGCGGCCGTACGCGATCATCTTCTCGGGCTGGCGGTGCGCGGACACCACGTCGATCTCGACGGGGACGTCGAACTCGGCCAGCGCCTCGGCCGCGGCCTTCATCACGGGCCAGTCCGAGTCCGAGCCCATGACGATCCCCACCAGGGCCTGCGCTGCCATCACCGTCTCCGTTCCTGACGCCGTCCCGGTGACGCCGCGCGCCCCATCATGTCCCACGGGGTCTGCGGTGCGGAGCGGTGTTCGCGTCAGGCGGACGGGTCGCCGCGCAGCAGCGCCGCAGCGGCGATCGCACGGCGCCGGACGTCGTCGAGGTCGTCGCCGCTGACGTTCACGTGCCCGAGCTTGCGCCCCGCGCGGACCTCCTTGCCGTACAGGTGCACCTTCGCCGCCGGGTCGAGACGGGCGACGTCCGCCAGCGCGGCGGTCGGTTCCGGCAGCGCGCTGCCGAGCACGTTGGCCATGACCGTCCACCGGGAGCGAGGCGCGGTGTCGCCGAGCGGCAGGTCGAGCACAGCGCGCAGGTGCTGCTCGAACTGGCTGGTCACGGCGCCGTCGATGGTCCAGTGGCCGGAGTTGTGCGGGCGCATCGCGAGCTCGTTTACCAGCACCCGCGGCGGACCGCCGGCGGTGTCCGCGACCTCGAAGAGCTCGACGGCGAGCACGCCGGTGACACCGAGCCCGGCGGCGATGCGGGTGGCCACGTCGACCGCCTCCGCGCGCGTCGCTGGGTCGAGGTCCGGGGCGGGCGCGACGACCTCCGAGCAGACGCCGTCCCGCTGCACCGACTCCACCACGGGCCAGGTGCGGACCTCGCCGCTGGGTCGGCGCGCGACCAGCACCGCGAGCTCCCGCGTGAACGGAACCTTCTCCTCCGCCAGAAGCGGGACGCCGGTGCCGTCCGCGACGGCGGCGAACCAGTCAGCGACGTCGTCGGCCGCGCGCACCACCCGCACGCCCTTGCCGTCGTACCCGCCGCGGGCCGTCTTCACCACGGCCACCCCGCCGTGATCGGCGAGGAAGGTCTCCAGCTCCGCGGCCGTGCGGAGGGCCGCCCACGACGGGACCGGGATCCCCAGCGCGGTCAGTCGGGTCCGCATGACGATCTTGTCCTGCGCGTGCACCAGCGCTGCCGCGTCCGGGTGGACCGCGACACCCGCGTTCTCCAGGCGGTCGAGCAGCGCGTTCGGCACGTGCTCGTGCTCGAACGTGAGCGCGTTGGCGCCGTCGGCCAGGCGAACGATCGCCGCCTCGTCGGATGCCGCGCCGACGGGCGCATCGACGACGACCTGGGCCGCCGACGACGTCGGGCTCTCGACGAGGACCCGCAGGTGGAGCCCGAGCGCGGTCGCCGCGGGTGCCATCATGCGGGCCAGCTGCCCACCACCGACCACTGCCACCACGGGTGCCGTCACGGGCGACGACACTAGTCGAGCGCACGTCGGCGCCGAAACGCTTCGCACATCTCCCGGTCGGCCGGCTCCCAGATCCCCGGGCTATCCTCTCCAGACCGCTGTGTCCGACACCTGAGGAGCTCCGTGAGCGCCAGCGACGAGCTGACCGACAGCCGGACGGACGGCGCGCCACCCGTCGCCCCGGCCGTACGCGCCGCCGCGCTGCGGGCCCGCGCCTACGAGATCGCCCGGTTCCTCTCGGTGGGCGGCATCGCGTTCGTCGTCGACCTCGGCCTGTTCAACCTGCTCCGGTTCGGTCCGGGCGAGGTGCTCGGGCACAAGCCGATCACCGCGAAGGTCATCTCCGTCGTCGCCGCGACTCTCGTCGCCTGGCTGGGCAACCGGCACTGGACGTTCTCGCGACGGCGCACCGACAGGAGGGCGCACGAGCTCGCTGTCTTCGCAGGCATCAATGTCGTCTGCGCCCTGATCCCGGTGCTCACCCTCGCGTTCTCGCACTACACCCTCGGTCTGACCACCGCGCTCGCGGACAACGTCGCCACCGTCATCGGGATCGGGATCGGGACGGTCCTGCGCTACCTCGGCTACAAGCGCTGGGTGTTCACCGGCTCGCACACGCCCGCGACAACCTGACGGCCGCACCGCGTCAAGGCACGTCCGCCTGGACGACCGTCCCGTCACCGGCCCCGGTCAGGGCCCCGTCGGACGCTGGGACAAAGACGGACTGACCCCGGGTCAGCAGGACCACGCTCCCGTCCTGCGTCGCGATCTCGACCTCGCCCTGCAGGCACAGCACGATCCGCGGCCCTCGGCCCGGCAGCCGGGTGGGACCGTCATCCGTGAAGCGCGAGACCGAGAGCTCGAAGTCGTCCACCGGGGCGTAGAAGATCCGGGTCGACGTGAACACCTTCTCGGGAGCGATCCGGATCGGAGGTGCAGCGACACAGTCGACGTTGGACAACAGCTCCGCCACGTCGACGTGCTTACGGGTCAGGCCGGCACGGAGCACGTTGTCCGAGTTCGCCATGATTTCGACGGCGACGCCCTGCAGGTAGGCGTGCACCGTCCCGGCGGGCACGAACAGCGCCTCTCCACTGTGCAGCGTCACCGGGTTCAGCAGCACGGACGTCACCGCGCCGGGGTCTCCGGGGTACGCCGCTGCCAGGCGCATGACCGTGCGGTCGGTGCGCGGGGACGGCGACCCGTCGGCCAGCCGGCGGGAGCAGGCCTCGGCGAACTTGGCTACGTCCGCGGCACCCGGCCGGGTCTCCGGCTGCAGGAGCCACTCGAACGCGGTGCGCACGCCTGCCGACGTCGGATCGGCGGCGAGCAGCGCGTGCAGGTCGGCCGCGAGCGGGGTGTCGAGGTCCACCAGCAGCTCCGCCGCCCGTCGCGGGGCACGGAAGCCGACCATGGCGTCCAGCCGGCTCAGGGCATACACGAGCTCCGGCTTGTGGTTGTCGTCCCGGTAGCTGCGTTCGGGTGCGGACACCGGGATCCCCGCGGCGTTCTCCGCCGCGTATCCGGCGCGTGCGCGCTCGAGCGTGGGGTGGACCTGCAGGGAGAGCGGCGCGTTCGCCGCGATGATCTTGAGCAGGTAGGGCAGGTGTGCACCGAACCGCGAGGTGACGTCCGCACCGAGGTGACGGTCCGGGTCGGCGGCGATCAGCTCGTCGAGCCCACGCGTGCCGTCGGCGGTCTCCGCGACCGCCGGAGCACTCGCGTGGGCGCCGAACCACGCCTCCGCCACAGGACGACCGTCCGGGACCAGCGCGAGCACCTCGGGGATCGCTGTCGTCGAACCCCAGGCGTAGTGCTGGGTCGCGGGCGTGATCCGGTACACGGCAGTGCGCTCCTGAGGTGTGGCTGCTCGGCCAGGTTGGCTTCCGAGGTTACTGGGCGCTCGACGCCGCCCAAGCAGATCGGCGGGTGATAACGGGCATATCGGTCACCGGCGGCGCCGGTCCATCCGTGCCGAGACCACCGCACCGAGCGGCAGCACCACGTCGGGCCGCATCGAGGCCGGGACGCCCGAGAGGAACAGCGCGAACACCGCGGGCCGACGCTGCGCCAGCTCGAGGCGCCCGCCGTCGGCGGACGCCAGGTCGCGTGCGAGGGCGAGCCCGAGGCCGGTGCCCTTCCCGGACGTCACCTCGCGCTCGAAGATCCGGGGGGCGAGCTCGTCGGGCACACCGGCCCCTTCGTCGGCCACCTCGACGACGACCGCGCCGGAGGGTCCGCTCGGCCGCGAGCGAATGGTGGTGGTGCCGGCGCCATGCTTTAAGGAGTTCTCGATGAGCGTGGCGATCACCTGGGCGAGCGCACCCGGCGTCGCGAGCACCTGCGTCGCACGGTCGACCTCGACGACGAGGCGCCGGCCCGTCGCGAGGAACGTGGGCTGCCACTCCTCCTCCTGCTGGTGCACGACCTCCAACAGCCGGACGGCCTCGGTGGTGCCGCCCTGGAGCCGGCGGGAGCTGGCCAGCAGGTCGTCGACGACGCGCACCAGCCGTTCGACCTGCTCGAGCGAGATCCTTGCCTCCTCGCTCACGTCCGGGTCGTCGGTGGCGACCATGATCTCCTCGAGCCGCATCGACAGCGCCGTGAGCGGCGTGCGCAGCTGGTGGGAGGCGTCCGAGGCGAACTGCCGCTCGGCTGCCAACCGGGCAGCCATCCGGTCCGCGCTGCGCGCGAGCTCGGCGGCGACGAGGTCGATCTCCTCGACCCCCGACGGCTCGAGGCGTGGCCGCACCTGGCCCGCGCCCAGCTGCTCCGCGGACGCGGCCAGGTAGACGAGCGGAGCGGTCAGTCGGTTGGCCTGCCAGATTGCCATCGCGATGCCCGCCGCGAACGCGACGACGGCCGCGACGACGACGAGCGCGATGACCCGGGCACTGAGCCAGAAGACGTCCCACCACGACACGTACAGCAGGACCTCCGCGCCGGTGTCCGAGTCGACCTTCACCGAGAGGCTGCGGCCCTGGATCCGCTCGCCCGCCTGGTAGAGCTCGCCGTCGGGAGACCGGACGATCACAGAGGCCGGGACCTCCCCCGCGTCGCCGGTGTAGTTCTCGAGCATCCGGTCCGACAGGGCGATGTCCTGCTCGACGCGGAAGTCGACGGCACGTGCGGCGGACTCGGCTCGCGCGGACAGCGCCTGCATCTCGTTCTCGCGGACCAGCTGGGCCCCGAGGAAGGCGAGGGGGAACCCGAGCAGGACGACCGCGACGGTGACCGCGGCGATCGTCGCCTGCAGGACGCGACGACGCAAGGCTCAGACCCGCTCGGTGCTCGCGCCACCGGTCTCGAACCGGAAGCCCATCCCGCGCACGGTGGTGACGTAGCGCGGCGCGTTGGCATCGTCGCCGAGCTTGCGGCGCAGCCAGGAGACGTGCATGTCGAGAGTCTTGGTCGAGCCGGTCGGGTCGGAGCCCCAGACCTCCCGCATGAGCATCTCCCGTGCGACGACGGTGCCGGCCGCCCCGACGAGCACGCGCAGCAGGTCGAACTCCTTGGCCGTGAGATGCAGCTCACGCTCGCCCTGGAACGCGCGATGGGCGGCGACGTCGACGCGGACGTTCTGGGCGTGCAGCTCGTCCTCGTCGCCTGGGTCGCCCACGCTGCGACGCAGCAGCGCCCGGACGCGCGCGAGCAGCTCGGCCAGCCGGAAGGGCTTGGTCACGTAGTCGTCGGCACCGGCGTCGAGTCCGACCACGAGATCCACCTCGTCGGCGCGCGCGGTGAGCACCAGCAGCGGGGTGGTCAGGCCGAGGTTACGGATGGCGCGCGCGACGTCGAGGCCGTCCATGTCCGGAAGACCCAGGTCGAGGACGACCAGGTCAGCCGCCGCAGCGCCGTCGATCGCACCTTGACCAGTTCCTTGCACGCGCACGTCGTAACCTTCACGCCCGAGGGCGCGGGCCAAAGGTTCGGCAATCGCGGGATCGTCCTCGGCCAGCAGCACCTGGGTCATTCGCCCATGCTAGGTCATGGCACGGTCTTGACCGCCAGTGGGGCGCGCCCACAGGTGCACGTGAACCACCTGCGTCCCCGGGCGGACGGCCGCAGGAGCCGGGTCGTCCTGCGGGGGCACGACGGCGGGGTGCCCCGCGCCTACCCTCGGGGGGTGACGAGATGGGAACGCCTGCTGCGCTGGGAGGAGGCGCACCGGTTCGCGGTCGACGCGACCGGCACCGGGTTCCTGCTGCTGCTCATGGTCACGATGTCGACCGACATCATGACCGCGACCGCCGACGCGACCCGCACGCTCGCCACTCCGCTGATCTCCGTGGCGGTGGTCGCTCCCCTGGCGTGGCGCCGGGTGCGACCGACCGCCTCCGCGGTCGCCGTCTACTCGGCCGCGCTGCTCCAGCTGGCCTTCTTCGCCCCTCTGGTCGTCCCCACCGACCTCGCCGTCCTGATCTCGTTGTACTCCGTCACCGTGCACGGCCCTCGGTGGGCGCACCGCGTGGCGATCGTCGCCACGCTCGTCGGCTCGGTCCTGCTCGGCGTGGCGATGAACGGGTGGTTCGGCGGGCCGGGAGCGGCGTCGACCGCGATCTTCACCGGGGCCATCGCGCTGACCGTCTGGGCGTTCGGACTGGCCCGACGCTCGCGCCGGGAGACCATCGCGGCGCTGGTCGACCGCGCGGAGCGGCTCGAGGTCGAGCGTGACCAGCAGTCCCAGATCGCGACGGCGGCCGAGCGCACCCGCATCGCCCGGGAGCTTCACGACATCGTCGCCCACTCGCTCACCGTGATGATCGCCCAGGCCGACGGCGGCCGGTACGCGGCGGACGCCGACCCCGCGGCAGCGACCCGCGCGCTCGGCACCATCGCCGAGACGGGGCGAGCGGCGCTCACCGACATGCGGCGTCTGCTGGGAGTGCTGAGGGGGAGCTCCGAGCCGCCTGCCTCGACCGGGGCCGTCGCGGCGCTCCCAGGCCCCGGCGGACTGAGCCACGGCACGGGCCAGGGCTTCGCCCCGCAGCCGGCCGAGTCCGACGTCGGCGCGCTGGTCGAGCAGGTCCGGGCCAGCGGGCTGCGCGCCTCGCTCGTCCGCATGGGCGAGCCCCGCAACCTGCCACCCGGCGCGGGTCTCACCGTCTACCGGATCGCGCAGGAGTCGCTGACCAACGTGCTCAAGCACGCCGGCCCGGATCCCAAGGTCACCGTCCTCGTCCAATGGCTCCCCGACGCCATCGTGCTCGAGGTCAGCGACGACGGCCGGGGCGCGTCGGCGGACTCCGACGGACTCGGGCAGGGCCTGCTCGGCATGCGCGAACGGGCCACCATGTTCGGGGGAACGGTCAGCGCCGGCCCCCGCCCCGGTGGCGGCTTCCGGGTCCGCGCCCAGCTGCCCACCCCCACCGACAACGCACCCACGAGCACCGACCCCGATGCAGTCTCCGACGAGAGGACCACACCCGTGCCGAGCACCCAGGACGAGCGCACCCGATGAGCGACGACACGATCCACGTCGCGCTCGTCGACGACCAACAGCTCGTCCGGGCGGGGTTCCGGATGGTCATCGACTCGCAGGCCGACCTCGAGGTCGTGCTCGAGGCTGGCGACGGCGCGCAGGCGGTACGCGCCCTCGATCCCGCGGCGCGCACGGCCACAGGACCGGTCGACGTCGTGCTCATGGACGTCCGCATGCCCACCATGGACGGGCTCACCGCGACCGCGCAGATCACCGCGCGGGCCACGGACCACGCCCCCGCGCCCCGCGTGATCGTCCTGACCACGTTCGACCTCGACGAGTACGTGCTCTCCGCCATCCGGGCGGGCGCGAGCGGCTTCCTGCTCAAGGACGCCCCGCCCGAGGAGATGCTCGCCGCCATCCGCACCGTCCACCGCGGCGACGCGGTTATCGCGCCCTCGAGCACCAAGCGGCTCCTGGAGCACCTCGTCACCGCGCTCCCCCCCGACGAGCCGGGCGGCCCGACCGACCCCGCACGCCTGGCCGTCGCGGACCTGACCGACCGCGAGCGCGAGGTGCTCGTCCTGATGGCGCGCGGCCGGTCGAACACGGAGATCGGTGCCGACCTGTTCGTCGCCGAGGCGACCGTGAAGACCCACGTCGGCCGCATCCTGGCCAAGCTCCGCGTCCGCGACCGCGTGCAGGCCGTCGTCCTCGCGTACGAGACCGGCCTGGTGCGACCGGGCTCGTAGTAGGACCACGGGATGACGGGTGACCAGCCCGGGGCCTGATGTGGGGTTGCGGCGTGCGTCCGTAGCGTCGAGGACGTCATCACCGCACCCGAAGGAGCCCACTCGTGGACACCACCGTCTACCGCCCGATCGACGAGGACCAGCCGCGCGTGCCGGGCGGGTCACCGGTCGCCGTGAGCGCGCGGTCGCTCACCAAGATCTACGGCGAGGGCGCTGCCGAGGTCCGTGCGCTCGACGGGGTCGACGTCGACTTCGCGGCCGGGGCGTTCACGGCGATCATGGGGCCGTCCGGCTCCGGCAAGTCGACGCTGATGCACGTCCTCGCGGGCCTGGACGGAGCCACGTCGGGAACGGCTCGGCTCGGCGCCACGGAGATCACCGCACTCGACGACGGCGCGCTCACCCGGCTGCGCCGCGACCGTGTCGGGTTCGTCTTCCAGAGCTTCAACCTGCTGCCGATGCTCACCGCCGAGCAGAACATCCTGCTGCCGCTCGAGCTGGCCGGCACGACCGTCGACCGTGAGTGGTTCGACACCCTCGTCTCGACCCTGGGGCTCGGTCAGCGGCTCACGCACCGGCCGTCGGAGCTCTCCGGTGGACAGCAGCAGCGGGTGGCGATCGCGCGCGCGCTCGTCGCCAAGCCCGAGGTCGTCTTCGCCGACGAACCCACCGGCAACCTGGACTCCCGTTCCGGCGCCGAGGTGCTGAGCTTTCTGCGTCGGTCGGTGCGTGAGCTCGGTCGCACGATCATCATGGTCACGCACGACGCGACGGCCGCCGCGTACGCCGACCGCGTGGTCCTGCTGGCCGACGGGCGGATCGCGGGCGACATCGCCGACCCGACGCCCGAGTCCGTCCTCACCGGCCTCGAGGCCCTGCGCGCGCTCGACCAGGCGGCCCTCTGATGCTGCGGCTCACCTGGGCGCAGATGCGCCGCAGTCTCGGCCGGCTGACCGCCGCCGCGGTCGCCATCGCGATCGGCACGGCGTTCGTCGCCACCACCTTGATCGCCGGGAACGTCATGACCCGCACCGGCTACGACGCGGTCACCGCGACCTACGCCGACGCCGACGTCGTCCTGTTCGGAGACGTCTCCGAGTCCCAGCTGGACGCGGTGCGCGCCCGTCCGGACGTGCAGGCCGCCGAGCTCCTGGCCCCCACCGGTGTCGAGATCCGCAAGGGCGGCACGAGCCGTTGGCAGCTCATGCTGCCGACGATCGACGACCCACGCCTGAGCTCGCTGGTGGTCGAGGACGGCACGGCGCCCGCGGCGAGCGGCGAGATCGCCCTGCCGGCCACGACGGCGGCAGCCCTCGGGGTCGAGGTCGGCGACCACGTACAGGTCCGCTGGAGCACGTCCGAGCCCGACGACACCGCGACTGCCGAACCCACGGCGTCCACCGACACGACCGAGGAGGTCTGGCGGACGGTCGACGACGAGGTCGTGGTGACCGGCATCGCGTCCGACCCGGCGTCCGCCTGGTCGCAGAGCGGTGGTGCAGGGCTGGTGACCGCTGACGACGCCCTGCGCTGGAGCGGCGCGCAGTCGTTCGCCGACCTCGCCTCGGTAACGCTCGTGGCCACAGAGCCCGGCGTCAGCGTGGAGGTCCTCCAGGACGCCCTCGACCCGCTCGTCCCCGGCGCCGAGGTGCTCACCCGCGACGAGGCCGCGGCGCAGTCGGTCTCGGAGTTCTCGAACGGTGGGAACGTGCTGATCACGCTCGTCCTCGGGTTTGCCGCCGTGGCGCTGCTGGTCGCCGCCCTCGTGATCGCCAACACGTTCCAGGTGCTCGTCGCGCAGCGCACCCGCACCCTCGCACTCCTGCGCTGCGTCGGCGCGGGCAAGGGACAGCTGCGTCGCTCTGTCCTGCTGGAGGCGGCGATCCTCGGGGCCGTCGCCTCCGTCGCCGGGCTGGTCCTCGGCCTCGTGCTCGGGCAGTCGGCACTCCTGGTCCTGGGTCGCCTGGACCTCGGCGTGCCCCTGCCGTCCACGATCCAGGTGACCCTGCCCGTCGTGCTGCTCCCGCTCCTGGTCGGCACCGTCGTCACCGTTCTCGCCTCCCTGGTGCCCGCACGCGAGGCCACGCGGGTGTCGCCCATCGCGGCGCTGCGCCCGGCCGACGCCCCGGCGGTCGGCGCGCGCGGCGGACGCGTCCGGCTCGGAGTGTCCCTCCTGCTCACCCTCGGCGGGGTCGGGGTCATGCTGCTCGCCACCGGGCTGTCCAGCAGCGGGCGCGCCGACCCCAGGCTGCTGCTGGGTGTCGGGGCGCTCGCGGGTGGGTTGTCGTTCGTCGGCGTGCTGCTCGGTGCGGTGTTCTGGTTGCCGAAGGTCGTGTCCCTCGTGGGACGCGCGCTGGCACGCACCGGGACCAGCGCGCGGCTCGCCGCGGCGAACACCGTGCGCAACCCCCGCCGGACGGCCGCGACGAGTGCGGCTCTGCTCATCGGCGCGACGCTGGTGGCCATGATGAGCACCGGAGCCGCGAGCGCCCGCGTGTCCTTGGCGCAGGAGCTGGACGAGCACTATCCGGTGGACCTCATGGTGGACGGCTCGGTCATGGGCGACGGCGCGAGCCTGCCGGCCGACGTGTCCGAGGCAGTCGCCGCGGTCACCGGTGTCGGCACGGTGCTCGAGATGCGGGCCGCTCCGGTGATGGTCGGCGACACCTGGATCACGGTCGTCACGCCCGCAGAGGGCTCCACGACCGAGGTGCTGCGCGACCCGCGCACGGCGGACGGGCTGAGCGACGCCACCCTGCTGCTCCCGAAGCTCACGTCCACGGAGGCGACCGACGGGGCGACCCAGATGACCGCCTACGCCACCCCGTGGGACGACTCCGAGACGGCGGCCGGGGGTTCGCCGGTCACGCTCCAGGCGGTGCCCAGCGACCTCGGCGGGACCTACGGCCTCGTCACCCCTGCCACCTTCGAGCGGCTCGCACCGCAGGCCCCCGTCTCGATGCTCTGGGTCCGTCTGGACCCGGGTGCCGACGCGGCGCTCGTGCTCCAGGACGTCCAGGCAGCGCTGCCCGACACCCCGGCGGAGGTGAGCAGCGCCGGGGCGGCGCGCGCCAGCAACGAGCGGGTGATCAACACGCTCCTCGCGATCGTCGTCGGCCTGCTGGGGGTCGCCGTGGTGATCGCGCTGATCGGGGTCGCCAACACGCTGTCGCTCTCGGTCCTCGAACGGCGTCGGGAGTCCGCGACCCTGCGGGCGATCGGGCTCTCCCGCCGCCAGCTGCGCGTCATGCTCGCGGTCGAGGGGATGCTCATCGCCGGGGTCGGTGCCGTCCTCGGCGCCGGGCTCGGGCTCGTGTACGGCTGGGCGGGAGCGGTGATCACCTTCGGAGAGATCGGCGACGTCATCCTCGTCATCCCGTGGACGGACCTCGCACTCCTGCTCGTCGTCGCGCTGGCCGCCGGCCTGCTCGCCTCGGTGCTACCGGGTCGGGCCGCCGCCCGCACCTCACCCGTCGCCGCGCTCGCCGTCGACTGACGGGCACCCCGTGGACCCGCCGAGCCGACCGGCGGACCTGTGGGCGGACCGGCTCGTCCCCGAACACCGGGGGCGAGCCGGTCCGTCGTCTCGGTCGCGACAGGCTCGGCCCGTGCGCTTCACCCTGGTCCACCCCGACCCGTCCCGCGGCGACGGACTCGTCCCGACCGACGTCGAGGCTGACGTCGGTGTCGCGCTGTCCGTCCTGCGCCCCGGACTCGCCCGCGTGAGCGGGTATGCGGGATGGGCGAGCGCCGGTGTCCGCGCGGCCGTCGGCGACGCGGTGCTCGACGAGCACCACGTCGTCGGCCAGCCACCCCTCGTCGACGGTTGTGTCCTGCGCGCCAGGCCTGGGAGCCGCCCGGACGCGGACCTCGCCGTCCGAGCCGACTGGCACGTCGCCGTCGTCGCCGGTCCGGACAGTGGCGGGCTCGCCGCGGTGCCCAGCGACGGACACCTGACGGTCGGCCCACCAGCGCGTGGGCACCCGCGCGGCCTTGCGCTCGCCGTCCGCGACACCGGCCTGCCGCGCGTCCAGATCACGCGCGACGGCGACCGTGTGCGCGTGCGCGTCGGCCACGGCGTGCGCTGGCGGCGCTGGCGACCCCACCGCCCGCTCCGCCTCGGCACCACGACGCTCGCGCTGCGTGGCGCCGCCGACGACGCCGCACAAGAGGTGCAGCCCTCTGATCCCGGCCTCGCGTCCCGTCCTGCGACGTGGCTGGCCCCGCTCCTCGGATCGGTGGCCCTCGCGGTGGCGCTTCGTCAGCCCCTCCTGCTCCTCGCGGGCCTCGCCGTCCCGCTCGTCGCCCTCGGCACCGCCGGAGTCGCACGGCGGCGGCGGCGCCTCCGCCTTCGCGACGACTCGTCCGTGCGCGACCTCGCCGCCCTGGTCGCCGCGACCGCCCGCGCCGCCGTCACCACGATCGAGCCTGTCGTGCTCGACCAGCCCTGGGATCCCGGGGGCTGCCTGGCGGTCGTCGGTCCGCGTGTCCTGGCCCTGCCGGTCGCGCGGGCCGCTGTCCTCGGCACCCTCGGCACCCATCTGACCGCCGCGCTTGCTGTGCGCACCCGCCGGCCGGACGACTGGTCGTGGTGCGTGTGGGCGACCGAGCCCGACGCACCCCTGCCCCTCGGTCCGGGCGAGGCTCTCGTCGTCGCGGACGACCCGCCCGACCCGGCAGCGCTCGCCCGGTGGCGGTCGTCGACCCCCGCGTCGCAGCGCCTGCTCCTTCTCGCGGACTCCCCCGCGGCGGTCCCCGCGTGGTGCCGGGCGAGGCTCGAGGTGAGACCCCGGTCCGTGCGGCTGCACGGGGCGGACGGAAGGGTGCGCGACGTCCCCCGGCAGGCCGTCGGCACGGAGCGTGCCCTGGAGCAGGTCCGCGCGGCGGCAGCAGCACGAGCCATGGCCGTGTCCGGAGCCGCCGGGGACGCAGCGCTGCCTCTCAGGGCGTCGCTGGCCTCGCTCGACGGCATCCCCGCCCCGGACCGGGTGGCCACGGCCTGGGCGACGCCCCGCACCGGCCTCGTCGTCGCGCTCGGGGTCGGGGCCGGGGGCCGGACCGTCTCGGTCGACCTCGTCGCCGACGGGCCGCACGCCCTGGTGGCGGGGACCACCGGCGCCGGAAAGTCGGAGCTGCTCACCACCCTCGTGCTCGCGCTCGCGCTGACGCACCCCCCGGACCGCCTGGCCATCCTGCTGGTGGACTTCAAGGGCGGGACGGGGCTCGGCCCCGTGGCCGGGCTCCCGCACGTGCTGGAGCACGTCACCGACCTCGATGCCGCGCACGCCCGACGCGTCCTCGCGTCGTTGCGTGCGGAGCTGCGCCGGCGCGAGGCGGTGCTCGCCGACGCCGGCGCCCGCGACCTGCTCGAGCTCGACCCCGCAGACAGCACGACGCCGCCACGCCTGCTCGTCGTCGTCGACGAGCTGCGAGCGCTGACCGAGGACGTCCCCGACGCGTCGGCGGCGCTCACCCGGATCGCCGCCCAGGGACGCGCGCTCGGCGTGCACCTCGTCCTGGCCACCCAGCGGCCGGCGGGCGCGGTCGGGGCCGACCTGCGTGCGAACGTCGCGCTGCGGATCGCCCTGCGGGTGACCGACCAGGCCGACTCGACCGACGTGCTGGACGCGCCGGACGCCGCCCGTCTGGACCCGGCGACGCCCGGCCGCGCGTGGGTGCGACGCGGGACGCGGCCTCTCGAGCCGGTCCAGGTCGCGCGCGCTGTCGCGGCCGCCGCAGCGCCGGTCGTGCGGCTCGCCCGTGCGTGGTCGGACGTCGGCGCCGCCTGGTCACCTCCGGCGTCGGCCGCTCCGCAGGCCGACGACGCGCGAGAGGCGTGGCTGCTCGCTGTCGCACATGCGGCGGGCCGCCGACCCACGAGCGACGGCTGCCCATGGCTGCCGGGTCTGCCGGGGGTGGTCAGGGCGGTGGACGTTCCCGACGGGCCCGGTCTGGCCCTCGCTGTCTCGGACCTGCCCGAGGAGCAGCGCCGGGGTGCGGTGCGGTGGGACCCGGCCGAGGGGCCGCTCCTGGTCCTGGGCGGGCCGCGCTCGGGCCGCACGACGACGCTCGTCACCGCAGCGCTGGAGGCCCTCGATCACGGGTGGTCCGTGCACGCCGTCGGGCTGCCGCCCGCCGCGGTCGCCCGGCTGACGGCGGGCGACCGACCCGGCCGGGTAGCGAGCGAGCTGGCGACCGACGACGCACGCGCGGTCGCCCGCCTCCTCGAGCTCCTCGCCGCCGGGGGTCGCCCGGCTCAGCCGGGCGTCCTTCTCGTGGTCGACCGCCTGGACCTGCTGCTCGACTCGCTGGGCCGGCTCGCACGCGGCGCGGGTGTCGACCGGCTGACGGCCCTCTGGCGGGGAAGCACGAGCGGCACGGCGCTCGCGGCCGGGGCGGACGCCGGCGCGGCCGCGATGCAGCACGCGGGTGCGTTCGCCCACCGCCTGGTGCTCCCGCTCGCCGACTCGGCGCTCGACACTCTGGCCGGGGTGCCACCCGCCCTGGCCGGTAGCCGCACCACGCCGGGCAGGGCCGTGCACCTGCACGCGACCGGTGCGGACCTGTGCCAGGTGGTCCTGCCCGGGCCACCCGACGCGGGCGCCGTCGTGGGTGCTCCGCCCAGTGGCGCGGTGCTCGTACGACCCCTCCCCGACCGCGCGGAGCTACCTCCGGGTCTCGCCGCCGGGCCGGGCCGCCTCGAGGTTCCGCTCGGGCTGGGCGGCGACGACGCCGACATCGTGGGGGTGGACGTGTCCCACGGGCTGCTGGTCGCCGGACCTCCGGGCGCGGGCCGCAGCACCGTGCTGGACGTCGTGGCCTGCACGCTCGTCCGGGCGGGCGTGCGCGTGGTCCGGCTGGTCGACACCACCGGGCTCCCGGTGCCCGCACTGACCGGGGTTCAGGACGTGGGACCGGCGGACGTCGCGGAAGCGTGCCGTGCCGGACGAGGCGAGACGGTGCTGCTCGTCGACGACCTGGACGATCTCCAACGGGCCCACCCCGGCCTCGACGAGCTGCTCCCCTTGACACTCAGCCTCGTCGCCAGCGTGACGTCGTCGTCGGCGGCCCAGGCGTTCCGAGGACCGGTCGCCACGCTCGTCCGCCGCCGCCGCATGCTCGTGCTGGACGCGCACGACCACGCGTCCGCGGAGCTGGTGGGACCGCGCGCGGCGTGGTGTGTCGACCCGTCCCGCCGGCCCCCGGGACGCGGGGTCCTCGTGGCAGGGCGGGACACCGTCGTCGTGCAGGTCTATGCCGGTGGGTCCGGATGACGCGCGGTCGCCGCCACGGCCGACGGCAGCAGGAGCCCGACGCCCGTCAGCACCGCGACGACGAGGACCACGACGGCCCACGCTGTCGGCTCGGCACCGAGCCAGCCGAGCGCGAGGACCACGAGCAGGATCTGCCACATGATCACCGGCGAGCGCGCCCACCGGCGCCCGCGCCACAGCCCGCGTGCGGCGAGGAGCAGCAGCAGCGCCACACCGGCGCCGAAGGCGGCGAGGAAGAGGCTCGCGGCCGGCATCGTCGCGGCCCCTCGCACGACGTCGGCGGCCCACGCGACCGCCAGGCCGAGGAAGGCGGCGGCCTCGAGCGTCACGAGCAGGCAGACGACGAGCAGCACGGCAGGACGGCGGTCTGTCACGGGAAAGAGCCTAAGCACGCGCGGCGCGAGCCGTCGCCATCCCCGCTGACCTGCAGCGAGGCCCCTTCTCCGATACCACGGTTCCGAGGTGACTCACGCCACCTCGTGACGCCGATCACCGCGTCGCAACGCGTGTCAAGTTCTGGACGTTTGTCCGACTCTTACCCTCACCTGCATTAACATGCGGGACGCGTCGAGACACAGCAGGCACACAGGTGTGACGAAGACCTCAGTCGTTATCGATATGAAACCTCCTCGTAACCCTTGTGGAGATCCCGGACCGGTGCGAGCCTTGATGCAGCACGCCCCCCACCCCCGATATCGCGTCCAGACTCGCGCGCCCTGACCCCCGGGCGCCCCTCGACGTGTGCCTAGGAGAGAACTCATGGATTGGCGCCACCGCGCAGCGTGTCTCGACGAGGACCCGGAGCTGTTCTTCCCCATCGGGAACACCGGCCCCGCGCTGCTCCAGATCGACGAGGCGAAGGCTGTCTGCCGCCGCTGCCCCGTCGTCGACACGTGCCTGAAGTGGGCGATCGAGACCGGTCAGGACGCCGGCGTCTGGGGCGGGCTCTCCGAGGACGAGCGCCGCGCGCTCAAGCGTCGGACTGCGCGCCAGCGCCGCGCCGGCTGACCTGCGGCTACCTCGTCCGACGTCGAACCCGGCCCCGCTGCGCACCGCGCGGTGGGGCCGGGTCGTGTCCGGCACCGGGACGCACGGCGCTCGCTCGTCGACGCCCACCGCCGGCATCACACGGCGCTCACCCGGAGCGATAGTCGACGTGATCGTCAGAGCGATCGTCGATGCGTTCGTCAGAGCGATCGTCGATGCGTTCGTCAGAGGCGCTCACCAGCGCTCTCGTCAGATGAGTGCTGCGGCGTCCCGCGGTCCCCGCAGCCGGGCCTCGATGATCACGGACGTCCCGCCACCCTCCCGGCTCGCCCACTCGATGGTGCCGCGCATCTCGTTCGTCACCAGGGTCGAGACGATCTGCGTGCCCAGCCCGGTACCGGCGCCGCGCTCGGTCGGCAGCCCTGAGCCGTCGTCGGCCACCTCGACCCGCAGAGCGTCGTCCTGCCGCTCGACGATGACCTCGACCGTCCCCGACTCCCGCCCCTCGAACCCGTGCTCGACGGCGTTCGTCACCAGCTCGGTCAGGATGAGCGCGAGGGCCGTGGCATCCTCCGCGGGGATGGACCCGAACGACCCCCGCACCAGCGTGCGCACGTGCGCACCCTCTGTCGCCACGTCGGCAGCGAGCCGCAGGCTGCGACCGACCAGGTCGTCGAAGGGCACGCTCTCGTCGAGGGTCTGCGACAACGTCTCGTGCACGAGCGCGATCGTGGCCACCCGGCGCATCGCCTCGCCGAGCGCCTCCTTGGCCTCCGGCGAGGCCACGCGCCGGGACTGGAGCCGCAGCAGGGCCGCGACCGTCTGGAGGTTGTTCTTCACGCGGTGGTGGATCTCGCGGATCGTGGCGTCCTTGGTGATGAGCTCGCGCTCCCGGCGCCGCAGCTCTGAGACGTCGCGGCACAGCAGCACCGCACCGACCCGCTGGCCGTGCTCGGTCAGCGGCACGGCCCGGAGCGACAGCGCGACCCCGCGGGCCTCGACGTCGACCCGCCACGGAGCGCGACCCATGAGCACCAGCGGCATCGACTCGTCGACGGTGTCGTGCTGCTCGATCAGCTCGGCCGTCACCTCGACCAGCGAACGCCCGACGAGGTCGCCCACCACTCCGAGCCGGTGGAAGCACGACAGGGCGTTGGGGCTCGCGTAGAGCACCTCGCCCTCGGAGTTGAGTCGCACCAGCCCGTCGCCGACACGCGGGGCTCCTCGACGTGGGCCGGTCGGGGCGTCGGGCGCCGGGAACTCACCGCGGCCGACCATGGCGAAGACGTCGTCGGCCGCCTCGACGTAGTTGAGCTCGAGCCGGCTCGGCGTCCGGGCGCCACCGAGGTTGGTCTGACGCGCGAGCACCGCGATCGCCTTGCCGCGGCGGACGACCGGGACGGCCTCCTCGCGCACCGCGTACGACCCGAACCAGCGCGGCTCGCGCGAGCGCTGCGCCGCGCGCTCGTCCAGCGACCGCTGCAGCTGCGGGCGCTGGCCCTCCGGTGCGCTCGACCCGACCACGTCGTCGTAGTGGACGGTTGCGCCGGTGGAGGGGCGCGCCTGGGCGATCGCGACGAAGTCGCCGTCCGTCGTCGGCAGCCATAGCACCAGGTCGGCGAACGCGAGGTCGGACAGCACCTGCCAGTCTCCGACCAGCAGGTGCAGCCACTCGAGATCGTGAGCATCGAGCGCGGCATATCGAGCGGCGAGGGTGCTCAGCGTGGACACGGGCACCAGGGTAGGTGGCTGCGGAGCGGTCATGAGCAGGACGGCCAGGACGTGGGCGGATAGCCTCGGACCCACCGAACCCGATCATCGAAGGACCCACCGTGCGACTGAGCGTGACGCTCGACCTACCGACGGACGCACGCGCCGCGGCGCAGCTCCTGGCGGACCCGGAGTACGTGCACCAGAAGGTCCGCGCCAGCGGCGCACTCGAGCAGCACGTGGACGTGACGGGGGACCCGGACGACGCATTCACCGTGACGACCCGCCGCGCACTGCCCACAGACCAGATCCCGGCACACCTGCAGGGCTTCGTCGGGAGCCGGATCGACGTGCGGCAGGTCGAGGCATGGGAGGCGCCCGCGCCCGACGGGTCGCGCGTCGGGACCGTCGTCGTCGAGATCGCCGGTGCCCCTGTGCGGCTCAGCGGACGCACGGCCCTGACGCCCACCGGCGCAGGCACCACGACGGTCACGTACGACGGCGACCTGCGAGCAACCGTGCCCCTCTTCGCGTCCGCGATCGAGCAGGCGACCGCCGGCGCGATCCGGTCTGCGCTGGAGGTGGAGCAGGGCGTCGCGCGCCGTTGGATCGACAGCCACGCCGATGGTCACGGACAGGCGCCGCAGCCGTAACGATTCGGTAACACGGACCGACGTCCGTATCGCTCTGACCTGCACAAACACCGGTGTGGGATCGCTACCACAGCAATTACTCCACCCGACGTCCTTGACACCCGCGGGGGCGCGGACGACAGTACTCCGCAGCGCGTGGGAACGCTCCCGCAACACTGCGGGTGGGAACGTGACCACGCCGGGTCCACACGGCCCAACCCGAGGATTCGCACGCCCCCTTCTGGCGGGCGGACGACGGGTGCCCTAGGGGTACGGCGAGGACGCCGTCCGACTGACAAGGGAGTCACAGTGCGCAAGACCACCAGCAAGATGTGGGCAGCCGCGGCGGGGGTCACGGGCATCGCCCTGCTCGCCACGGCCTGCTCCGGCGACTCGGACACGCCCAGCGACGAGGGTTCCGAGGGCGGCTCGGAGAACATCACCCTGACGCTCGCGACGTTCAACGAGCCCGGCTACACGGACGAGATGTTCCAGGCGTACGAGGCCGAGAACCCGGGCATCACGATCGAGAACGTCAAGGCCGCCGAGTCGGGCGATGCCCGTGAAAGCCTGAACACGCACCTCGCGTCGGGTGCCGGCGCCGCGGACATCGAGATGATCGAGATCGACTGGCTCCCCGAGCTCATGCAGTACCCGGACAAGTTCGTCGACCTGACCGACCCCGCGCTCGACGGCCGCTGGCTCGACTGGAAGGTCGCGCAGGCCACGACGCCCGACGGCGTCCTGCTCGGCTACGGCACCGACATCGGTCCGGAGGCCATCGCGTTCCGCGGCGACCTGCTCGCCGCGGCCGGCCTGCCCTCCACGCGTGAAGAGGTCGCCGAGGCACTCGGTGGCGCCGACGCCACGTGGGAGGACTACTTCGCCTTCGGCAAGCAGTACACCGAGAAGACGGGCAAGCCCTTCTTCGACTCTGCCGGTGCCACCTACCAGGGCATGATCAACCAGGTCGAGAACGCCTACGAGGAGGAGGACGGCACGGTCATCGCCGCCGACAACCCCGAGGTGAAGGCCATCTACGACGCCGTCACCACGGCCTCCGTGACCGACAACCTGTCGGCTCACCTCGGCCAGTGGAGCGACGACTGGACGGCCGCGTTCCAGACGGACGGCTTCGCGACCATGCTGGCCCCGGGCTGGATGCTCGGTGTCATCGAGGGCAACTCGGCCGGCGTGACCGGCTGGGACATCGCCGACGTCTTCCCCGGCGGCGCCGGCAACTGGGGCGGCTCGTTCCTCACGGTCCCCGCGCAGAGCGCGCACCCGGACGAGGCCAAGAAGCTCGCTGCCTGGCTGACCGCTCCGGAGCAGCAGATCTCGGCGTACAAGAGCAAGGGCACGTTCCCGAGCCAGGTCGAGGCGCTCGCCTCGGAGGAGCTGCTCGGCTCGACGAACGAGTTCTTCAACAACGCCCCGGCCGGCGAGATCCTCGCCAACCGTGCCAAGGGCATCGTCGCCCCCTTCAAGGGCCCGAACTACTTCGCAGTGAACGACGCGATGCAGACGGCTCTGACGGAGGTCGACGTCAACGGTGGTGACGCCGCTGCTCAGTGGGACTCCTTCGTGAGCGCGGTCAGCGCTCTCGGCTGACGCTAGTCAGGGGCCGGGCCGGTGGTCATCCATCGGCCCGGCCCGCAGCGCAGGCTCCTCACCACCGCCACGAAGGACACCTGATGGCCACCTCCACCTCCTCGCCCCAGCTGGACAGCGGTCCGCAGCACGACCCCGAGCGCGTACCGCGCCGGGTCGGCTTCAGCCAGACCCTCGGTCGCTGGGACGTCAAGGTCTCGCCCTACCTCTACATCTCGCCGTTCTTCCTCCTCTTCGCGCTCACGGGCCTGTTCCCGCTGGTGTACACGGCCTACGTGTCCGTGCACGACTGGAACCTGATCGGCGGCAAGGGTGCCTTCGTCGGCCTGGAGAACTACGTGTTCGTCGTCCAGGAGCCCAACTTCTGGAAGTCCCTGCGCAACACCTTCAGCATCTTTTTCATCTCGACCGTGCCGCAGCTGGTGATCGCGATCGTGCTCGCGGCCGTCCTCGATGCGAATCTGCGAGCGCGAACCTTCTGGCGCATGGGCGTCCTGCTTCCCTACGTCGTCGCCCCGGTCGCCGTCAGCCTCATCTTCGGCAAGCTCTTCGCCGACAAGTCCGGCCTCATCAACACGGTGCTCGGCAACATCGGGATCGACCCGATCGGCTGGCACTCGCAGGTCCTCGCCAGCCACGTCGCGATCTCGACCATGGTCGACTTCCGGTGGACCGGGTACAACACGCTGATCCTCCTCGCGGCGATGCAGGCCATCCCGCGCGACCTCTACGAGGCCGCCGTGCTCGACGGCGCGTCGCGGGCACGGCAGTTCTTCTCCGTCACGATCCCGATGCTGCGCCCCACCCTGATCTTCGTGGTCATCACGTCGACCATCGGCGGCCTGCAGATCTTCGACGAGCCGCGCATGTTCGACCAGACCGGTCAGGGCGGCCCGAGCCGCCAGTGGATGACGGCCACGATGTACATCTATGAGCTCGGCTGGGGCAACCAGAAGAGCTTCGGCCGCGCGTCCGCCGTCGCCTGGATCCTGTTCCTCATCATCATCACGATCGGCCTGATCAACTTCTCGATCACGCGCCGGATCGCGTCGGACAACGCGACGACGAAGCGGAAGAAGGTTTCCCGATGAGCGCCCCCTCGCTGCCGGTCATCCGGCAGACCGCCGGCCGCGGCGCCGCCCGCGCGGCTGCGCGCCGCCGCTCCACGGCCGCCGGCTCCGACCGTCGGCCCGGATGGGTCACGTACACGCTGCTGACCATCGCTGTGATCGCGTCGGTGCTGCCGCTGTACTACGCCTTCCTGCTCGCGACGTCGACTGCTCCGGAGATCTCGCGGAACCCGATTCCGTCGTTGATCCCCCAGGGTCACTTCTTCGAGAACGTGAGCAGGGTCCTGAACTCGGACATCCAGTTCTGGAAGGCGCTCAGCAACTCGGTCATCGTCTCGACGATCACCGCGCTCTCCGTGGTGCTGTTCTCCACGCTGGCCGGCTTCTCGTTCGCGAAGCTGCGGTTCAAGGGCCGCAACGCCCTGCTCGTGTTCGTCATCGCCACCACGGCGGTCCCGACGCAGCTCGGCATCGTCCCGCTGTTCATCCTCATGTCCCAGCTCGGGTGGACCGGCAAGCTCATCGCCGTCATCGTCCCCGGTCTGGTCACGGCGTTCGGTGTCTTCTGGATGACGCAGTACCTCGAGTCGGCGCTGCCGTACGAGCTCGTCGAGGCCGCCCGCGTCGACGGTGCGTCGATGATCCGGACCTTCTGGCACATCGCCCTCCCGGCGGCGCGCCCGGCGGCGGTCATGCTCGGCCTGTTCACGTTCGTCGCGTCCTGGACGAACTTCTTCTGGCCGTTCATCGTCCTCGGATCGCAGAACCCGACGCTCCCGGTGGCCATCCAGCTGCTCCAGGCGTCGTACTTCAAGGACATGTCGCTGATCATGGCGGGCGTCACCGTCTCGACGATCCCGCTCATCATCCTGTTCTTCATCGCCGGCCGTCAGCTGGTCGCCGGCATCATGCAGGGTGCCGTCAAGGGCTGATCCGCGCACACTGTCTCGTGGCACGCCTCGGGCGTTCATGGTCGTCCTGACCGTGACAAAGGCCCGGTCGATGGGATGGGCGGGGTGCTACCCCAGCACCCCGCCTCGCCCATCACCAGCTCGTCATCGCTGCCTCGGCAGCCACAGGAGGGAAGACCAACGGTGGTCGACAACATCCCGGTCCACGTGGACACCGCGCGGCCTGCCGCGCCGACGCTCGAGCAGGTCGCCGAGCGCGCCGGTGTCTCGCGCTCGACGGCCTCCCGCGCCATCAACGGCGGTCTGCGCGTGTCTCCCGAGGCCCTGGCCTCGGTCGAGGCCGCGGTGACCGACCTCGGGTACACCCCGAACCGCGCCGCACGCTCTCTGGTCACCAAGCGCACGGACTCGATCGCTCTCGTGGTGCCCGAGCCCGACGAGCGCGTCCTGTCCGACCCGTTCTTCGCCGGCACCCTGAACGGCCTGAGCTCCTCGCTCGCGGACTCCGACATGCAGGTCGTGCTCGTCATCGCCCGTCCGGGCGAGAGCGAGCGCACTGTCCGCTACCTGCGCAACGGTCACGTCGACGGCGCGATCGTCGTCTCGCACCACGCGAACGACGAGCTCGACCGGGCGTTGCAGCTCTCCCACGTGCCGAACGTCTTCGTCGGCCGTCCGCTGTCCGCGGACGAGCGGGACGTCCAGTACGTCGACACCGACAACGTCGAGGGTGGCCGGCTGGCCACCCAGCACCTCATCGACCGGGGCTGCCGCCGCATCGCGACGATCGCCGGTCCGGCGGACATGTCTGCCGGCATCGACCGGCTCACCGGCTGGCGCAACGCGGTCCGCGCTGCCGGGATGTCGGAGGACGCGGTGGTGCGCGGGGACTTCACGATGGCGTCCGGCACCATCGCCGCACGCGAGCTGCTCTCGCGGTTCCCCGACGTCGACGCGATCTTCATCGCCTCCGACCTGATGGCGGCCGGCGCGCTCAGCGTGCTGGCCGAGCACGGCAAGGACGTCCCGAACGACATCGCCGTGGTCGGGTACGACAACCTCGGTGTCGCGGCGTCGACCACTCCCCCGCTGACCAGCGTGATCCAGCCGGTCGTCGCGATGGCCCGAGCCGCCGGTGCCCGCCTCCTGGACCAGCTGAACGGCGCACCGCCGTCGCCGCCGATGATCTTCGCACCCGAGCTGGTGATCCGCGCCTCGGCGTGACGCGTGTGCAGAGGGGCCCGGTGGAACACTCCACCGGGCCCTTCTGCACTCAGCCGGCCGTCGGCGGGACGTGCCCGAACCGGTGCAGCGTGCGGCTGACTGCCTGCTCGCGCACGACGGTGAGCAGCTCCCGCGCACCGCTGGCCAGCACGGGTCCATCGAGCACCGTGACCTCGCCGACGCGGGTCGCGACGGCGTCGCGCAGCCCGGGCGCCGAGCCGACCACCCGCACCCGGCCGGTCACCGCACCGGACCGGACGCGCGCGGCGAACGCCTCGTGGGACTCGCCCGCCACGTCGCTCACGACCACCCGCACCCCGGCGATCCGTGCCGCGTGACAGACCCGGTCGACCTCACGGGCCGGCGCGTCGGAACCCGTCCGGACGGTGAGCTGCGGCACCGGTCGGTAGCGCAGGAGGTTCGCCTCGACCCGCAGCCCCGACGGGTCGTGCTCGCGCGAGAGCTCGTCGGCCCACACGCGGGCGTCGTCGGCCTGCGCCCACGCGAGCCAGGCGTCGTCGTTCTGCGGGACGTCGGCCGAGTCCTGCCAGTCTCCGATCTGCGCGACGTAGTGCGGTCCGCCCGCCTTGGCGCCGGGGCCGACCGTGGACGCCTTCCAGCCACCGAACGGCTGGCGCTGCACGATCGCCCCGGTGATGTGTCGGTTGACGTAGGCGTTGCCCACCTCGACGCGGTCCAGCCACTGGTCGATCTCGGCCTCGTCGAGGGAGTGCAGCCCGCCCGTGAGTCCGAAGGCGACGGCGTTCTGCAGGTCGATCGCCTCGTCGAGCGTCTCGACGCGCATGATCCCGAGCACGGGCCCGAAGCACTCCGTGGTGTGGAACCACGACCCGGGGGCGACGCCGTACTTCACGCCAGGTGTCCACAGCCGACCTTCGTCGTCCAGCTTGCGCGGGGTGACCAGCCACGACTCCCCGGGATCGAGCGTCGTCAGTGCGCGCAGCAGCTTGCCGTACGCCGGCTCGGTCAGCGGCCCGACGGCTGTGCCCAGGTCGGTCGCGGGGCCGACGCGCAGGGACGCGACAGCATCGGCGAGCTGGCGGCGCAGCCGGTCGGAGCGGCCCGCGGAGCCGACGAGGATCGCCAGCGACGCGGCGGAGCACTTCTGTCCGGCATGGCCGAACGCGGAGCGCACCAGATCGGCCACCGCCAGGTCCACGTCCGCGGACGGGGTGATGACCAGCGCGTTCTTTCCCGAGGTCTCGGCGAGGACGTCGAGGTCGGGACGCCACCCGGCGAACAGCTGCGCGGTCTCGATGGAGCCGGTGAGGATGACCCGGGCGACGTCCGGATGGGTGACGAGCCGACGTCCGACGTCACCCTCGGGACTCAGCACGACCGTGAGGATGCCGGCGGGTGCGCCGGCCTCGTCGAGCCCGCGCTGGATCGCCGCCATCGCGACCTGCCCGCACCGCGGTGCCTGGGGTGCGGGCTTGACCAGGACCGGGCTCCCTGCGGCGAGCGAGGCGAGGACCGAGCCGACCGGGATCGCCACCGGGAAGTTCCACGGGGGTGCCACGACGGTCAGGCCGGCCGGGCGGTGCACCGCGCCCGGCACGACGCCGTCGGCGAGCTCGGCCGCGCGGTCGGCGTAGTAGCGGGCGAAGTCGACGGCCTCGCTGACCTCCGGGTCGGCCTCGGCGACCGTCTTGCCGGTCTCGTGGACCATCGTCGCCACGAGGGCGGCACGTGCGTCCTCCAGCGCTGCGGCGACCGCGTGGAGCGCACGAGCACGGTCCGCGGGCGTTGTCGCGGCCCAGGCGGGCAACGCCGACGTGGCGCGGGCGACGACCGCGTCGACCTCGTCGGTCGTGGACACCGTGACCGCGCCGGGTGGTACCGGCACGTCCCTGTCGACCAGACCCCGGGCCCAGACGCGCGCCATCGCGACGGCCGGGTCGGTGTCCGGGGTGTTCGCGAACGGACCCGTGCCGGGCGCGTCGGCGTAGGGTCGCGCGGTGCGTCGGGCCGCGGTCGACGGCTCGTCCCGGTCACGGAAGGCGACGCGGAACGCCTCCTCCTGGGCGTCCATCGCGGCACCCTGGGCGAACAGTGCGTGCAGGAAGTTCTGGCTCGCGGAGTTCTCCTCCAGGCGCCGCACCAGGTAGGAGATCGCGACGTCGAAGTCGTGCCGGGCGACGACCGGCGTGTACAGCAGCACCGCGCCCACGTCGTCGCGCACCGCGCGAGCCTGGGCGGGCGCCATTCCCTGGAGCATCTCGACGTCGAGCGCCTCGCTGACGCGCCGCCGCTGCGCGAGCAGGTGGGCCGCGGCGACGTGGAAGAGGTTGTGGCTGGCGATCCCGACCCGCAGCGCGGCCGTCCGGGCGGGGTCGAGGGCCCGGTCCACCAGCCGCAGGTAGGCCGCGTCGACCTCTGCCTTGGTGCCGTACGGAGCCTGTGACCACCCGTGCAGCTCGGCCTCCACCTGCTCCATCGCCAGGTTGGCGCCCTTGACCAGGCGGACCTTGAGGCGGGCGCCGCCGGCCGCCCGGCGGGCCGTCGCGATGGCCGTCAGCTCGTCGAGGGCGTCCGCGGCGTCCGGCAGGTACGCCTGCAGCACGATCCCGGCCGGAGCCGTGCGGAGCTCCGGGTCGGAGGCGAGCCGCTCGAACACCCGCATCGTGAGGGCGAGGTCGCGGTACTCCTCCATGTCGAGGTTGAGGAAGGTGCCGTGGCGGGCTGCGGTCAGGTACAGGGGACGCAGCCGGTCGACCACGCGGTCCACGCTGCCGTCGGTGTCCCACGTGGACAGCTGGCTTGCCACCGCCGACACCTTCACGGACACGTAGTCCACGTCGGGTCGTTCCACCAGTGCCGTCACGCGTGCGAGCCGGGCGACCGCCTCGCGCTCCCCCAGCACTGCTTCGCCGAGCAGGTTGAGGTTGAGGCGGAAACCCTCGGCACGCGTGGCAGCCAGGTGCGTGGCCAGTCCCGGACCGTCGTCGGCGACGAGATGGCCGACGAGGCTGCGCAGACGCTGTCGGGCGGCGGGCACCACGACGTCGGGGAGCACCGGTGCGACGACCGCGCCGATCCCCAGCATCGCCCGGTCGAGAGGGCCGAGGAAGCCCGCCGCGGCACCCGACGTGAGACGGGCGAGCTCCCGGGCCGCGACGCGGACGTCCTGCGGACGGGCCACCCGGTCCACGAACCGCACCGCGAGCTCCAGCCCCGCGGGATCCGCGACGAGCGCGGCCAACCTCCCGGTGGTGCGTCGTTCCTTGGCCGTCTGGCCCTCCGCCGTCGCCGAGAGCCAGGAGCGCGCCAACCGGATCGCGTCCTCGGTGACGTCAGTCGTCGACATGCTGCTCCTTCGTCCGCGGGCCGGCCGGGTCGCGGCCGATCCTCGCTGTCCTCGCCGGCCGGGTCCGGCCACGGCTCAGTCTTGCCGTCACGGGCCCTGCGTGCGAGGTGCGGCGCTGCCGGTCGACCACCGTTCGGCTGTCGCCCGGGTGAACCCGTCCGTACGCAACGTTCGGCATGTGCGTCCTCGTCCCGGAGCGGTACGCACGGCACCTCGGCGGCTCGGTGGTCGGGCCCGTCGACAACGCGTAGATCTCATGACGCTGCCCGCACCTCGGACACACCCGGCTCGCCTGTCGGTCCTGTCGTGCGCCCGCCACGGGTGGTGTCAGAGTGGGGCACGTGACGGACCTCACAGCGGAGACCCCGCAGCAGACCACGCCCCTCGCCACCGCCAAGGCACAGCTTGCCGGTGCAATCGAGCTCCTCGGCTACAGCGAAGGGCTCCACCGCATGCTCGCCACACCCCGGCGGGAGATGAACGTCGCTGTCCCCCTGCGTCGGGACGACGGCGAGATCGAGCTCTTCACCGGGTACCGGGTGCAGCACAACATCTCCCGCGGACCGGCCAAGGGCGGGCTGCGCTACTCGGCCGGCGTCGACGTCGACGAGGTCCGCGCGCTCGCCATGTGGATGACCTGGAAGTGTGCGGTCGTCGACGTGCCGTACGGCGGCGCCAAGGGTGGCGTCACGATCGACCCCCGGCGCTACAGCCAGGCCGAGCTCGAGCGGGTCACCCGGCGCTACACCAGCGAGATCATGCCGATCATCGGGCCTGAGCGGGACATCATGGCGCCGGACGTCGGCACCAACGAGCAGACCATGGCGTGGGTCATGGACACGTACTCCGTGAACCTCGGCTACACCATCCCCGCCGTGACCACGGGCAAGCCGCTGGCCGTCGGCGGCTCCCTGGGTCGCGCCACCGCCACCTCACGCGGCGTCGTCCACGCGGCTGCCGCAGCCCTCGGCGACGCGGGCGTCCAGCTGAGCGAGGTCAGCGCCGCGGTGCAGGGCTTCGGCAAGGTCGGGTCGCACGCCTCACGGTTCCTGCACGACGCGGGGACACGCGTGGTCGCCGTCAGCGACGAGCAGGGCGGCGTGATGCGCAGCGACGGCCTCGACATCGCCTCCCTCGAGCGGCATGTCCTGGCGACGGGCTCGGTCGCGGGCTTCGACGGCGGCGAGGCCATCGACAACACCGAGCTGCTCGCGCTCGACGTCGACCTCCTCATCCCGGCCGCCGTCGAAGGCGTGCTGGACGCCGAGGCTGCGGGCCGGGTCAAGGCGCGGTGGGTGGTGGAGGCCGCCAACGGTCCGACGACCCACGAGGGCGACCGCGTGCTCGCGGAGCGCGGCGTGGTCGTCGTGCCCGACATCCTGGCCAACGCCGGCGGCGTCGTCGTGTCGTACTTCGAGTGGGTGCAGGCCAACCAGGCGTACTGGTGGACCGAGCGCGAGATCGAGGACCGCCTGGAGCACCGCATGATCACGGCTCACCGGGCGGTGGCCGCCCTGGCGAGCAGCGAGGGCATCTCGCTGCGCGACGCGGCTCTGACCATCGGGGTGCGACGCGTCGCCGAGGCGCATCAGATCCGCGGCCTGTATCCCTGAACAAGGCCGAGTACGCCTGCACCTCTGACCGTCGGGAGTACGGACGGGGGCCCGGGTGTTGCTGACGAGGTGACCCGTCGTAACCCCGTGCCCCTGTCCGTGCTCGACACCTCCCCCGTGGCCGTCGGCCAGTCCTCCGGCGACGCGCTCGCCGCCACCACGGCGCTCGCCCGCGTCGCCGACGCCGCCGGGTACGAGCGCTACTGGGTCGCCGAGCACCACGCGATGCCGGCCGTCGCCTCGACGTCCCCGGGCGTGCTGCTCGCGCACCTGGCCGCGTCGACCGACCGCATCCGAGTCGGCTCGGGCGGGGTCATGCTGCCGAACCACCCGACCCTGGTGGTCGCGGAGCAGTTCGCGATGCTCGAGGCATTGCACCCCGGCCGGATCGACCTCGGCATCGGCCGCGCCCCCGGGGCGGACCCCATGACCGCGGCGGCGCTGCGGCGCACCGTGGAGGGCCTGGGTGCCGACGACTTCCCGGCGGAGGTCATCGATGTCCTCGCCCTGCTCGGGCAGTACCTTCCCGGCCGGGCACCGTCGCTGCGGGCCTCACGCCTGTCGGCGACGCCGGTCGCGACGTCGTCGCCGCAGGTCTGGCTGCTGGGCTCCAGCACGTTCAGCGCGGAGCTGGCCGGCTCGCTGGGTCTCCCGTTCAGCTACGCCCACCACTTCAACACCGGCCACACCCTCCAGGCCGCCGACGCCTACCGCCGCGCGTTCCGTCCGTCACCCGTGCTGGACGCGCCGCGGCTGATGGTGTCGGCCTCGGTGCTCGTGGCGGACTCCGAGGACGAGGCGGCCTACCTGGCCGGTCCCAGCCGGGTCATGGCGCTGTCACTGCGGACCGGCCGTCCGCTGGGGCCGATCGTGTCGCCCGCGGATGCCGCCCGCGAGCTCGCCGCCCTCGACCCGGTGGCGGCCGCCGACTTCTTCGCCCGCGTCCCCGGGACGCAGGTCGCGACCACCGCGGACCGAGCGGCCGAGGAGCTCGCCGCGCTGGTGGAGCGCACGGGCGCCGACGAGCTGATGATCACCGGGACGGCGTTCGACGTGGCGACGCGCGTGCACACGCTGGAGCAGGTGGCGGCGCGCTGGCCGTCGGTCGTCGTCGCCGCGTGACTAGGGACCCGGCCGGCCACTCGCTCCGGGTAGGACCCGGACGCGCCACACCACGTCGAGCGCTGGATCGTCGACCGGGCTCGGGTCGACTCGTTCCACGGTGAAGCCCTCGCGCTCGTAGAACGCCGATGCTCGCTCGTTGCCGGCGAAGTGCTCGACGCACAACCGGGTCGCGTCCGGCGGCAGCCGGCGGACGAGCGCCTCGATCAGTCGTGGGCCCAGCCCGTGGCTGCGGTGCCGGGGGTCGACGTACAGCTTGTAGATGACGTGGTCGACGCCGGCTCGCCCGAGCTGCGCGACGCCCACGACCCCGTCGGCCGCCTCCGCGACGACGATCAGCCCCGCGGACACGGCGGCACCGATCTGATCCGCGTTCCACCATCTGGCCACCTGGGCGTCCGCGGCGGGCTCGCCGATCAGCGGTGCGTAGTGGGGGCGGATGTGCGTCTCACCGAACACGCAGACCGCCCTGACGTCACTCGGCTCCGCACTCCGGATGACCTCCACGGCTCTAGGTACCACGTGACGTCTAGGTCGGCTCGTCGCCTGCGCGCGGGTCCCGGACCAGCTGCGCCTCGAGCACGCCGCTGAGCTGGAGGGTGTCCCCGTCGGGCGCGGACACCCTCGAGGGCTCCCCCAGCAGGCGGAGGACCTGCTGCTCGCGGGTCATCGCGTCCGGGGGGCCGGCCATGAGCGTGGAGACGACGGGGCCGAAGGTCAGCGTCTCCCCGTCCAGGCGCCACGTGCCGCGCACCCGGTTGACCCCGGCCAGGCCGAACACCACACCGTCACCGTCGAACGTCAGCCACGGGGTCGCGCGCTGCGCCCCCTCGAGCTCAGCGCCCTCGAGCGCCGTGAACCGCCATGTCCCCGCCAGATCGACCATCTGTCGATGATGTCATCCAGCCGTCAGCCACGCGGCTGGCGGTCCGCCCAGGTCTCCAGCGTCACGCGCGGGCCGGTGTAGAACGGCACCTCCTCGCGCACGTGGAGGCGGGCGTCGGTGGCGCGCAGGTCCCGCATCAGGTCGACGATCCGGTGCAGCTCGGGGGCCTCGAACGCGAGGATCCACTCGTAGTCGC
This sequence comes from Cellulomonas sp. Leaf395, assembly GCF_001424125.1. GTDB lineage: Bacteria > Actinomycetota > Actinomycetes > Actinomycetales > Cellulomonadaceae > Cellulomonas. The sequence continues at coordinate 551,088 of NZ_LMQI01000003.1, read as the reverse complement.
CGAGGGCGAAGGCCGAGACCGTGTTGGCGCGGACGTCGGCGTACCCGCGAGCCGCCTGACCGTGCTCGACGAGCATCCGTCGGCGGTCGTCCTCGGGCAGCACGTACCAGTCGTAGGACCGCACGAACGGGTACACCGTCATGTAGTCGCCGGCCGGCTCSCCCGCCAGGAAGGCGGGGACGTGCGACCGGTTGAACTCCGCCGGCCGGTGCAGACCGACGACGGACCACACGGGCAGCAGGTGCCGGCCGAGGTCGCTGGCGCGCAGCCGCTGGTAGGCGCCCTGCACCTCCTCGATCGTCTCCGCGTGCCACCAGACCATGAGGTCCGCGTCGGCGCGCAGCCCCGCGACGTCGTACCAGCCGCGGATGACCAGTCCCTCGGCGGCGACGGCCGACTGGGCCGCGGCGATGAGCTCGGCGCGCTCGTCGTCGTCCTCGGGAAGGACCTCCTCGAGCGCGAAGACGGTCCACATCGTGTACCGGACGGTGGCGTTGAGGGTCTCGGCGTCGTGCGTCATCGCGGATGCTCCAGGAGAAGTGTGGGGAAGACGTTCGGGAGTGATCAGGACCAGGGGTCCGTCGAGCAGGCGGCGGGGATGCCGGTGGGGCTCTCGGCGCGCATCTGGCAACAGCCCGGCCGGCAGACCGAGCGGAACGGCGGCAGCTCCCCGGCGGTCGCCTCGGCCACCGGTCGGGCGGCGGCGTCGGCGGCGACGTCGGCCGTGACGGGGTGCGCGCCGTTCGCGTCGGCGTCACGGGCCAGGGCCGCCCGCTCCAGCACCAGGTCGACCAGCCCGCGCACGAACGGCTCGCGGGTCCCGACGGTGTCGGCGCGCACGGCCACGAGACCGAGGCCGGCCGCGGTCTCCAGCGCCTCCGTGTCGAGGTCGAAGGCGACCTCCATGTGGTCGGAGATGAACCCGATCGGCGACAGGACCACGGCCTGCACCCCGTCGGCTGCCAGCGCCGTCAGGTGGTCGTTGACGTCCGGCTCGAGCCACGGCTGGCTGGGCGGGCCGGAGCGCGAGCAGTAGGCGAGGTCCCAGGTCACGGGCCGCCCGAGGCGCTGCTCGACGGCGGCCGCGACCGTGGCGGCGGCGTCGAGGTGCTGCGCGCGGTACGACGCGCCGGAGACCGCCGAGGCCTCCTCCATCGTGTCGGGGATCGAGTGCGTGACGAAGACCAGGCGCGCGTCGCGGCCGATCGACTCGAACGCCTCGGTCACCGCGTCGACGTTCGCCTGCACGAAGCCCGGGTGGTTGAAGTAGGACCGGACCTTGTCGACGACCAGCGGGTGCTCGCCCTCGCCGAGGCCCACGTCGACGCCGAGCTCGTCGAGCGAGGCCCAGAGGTTCTCCCGGTACTGGCGGCAGCCCGAGTACGACGAGTACGCGCTGGTGACCAGGGCGACCATCCGGCGAGCGCCGTCGAAGTACGCAGCCGACAGGGCGTCCCGCGTGTACGGCTCCCAGTTGCGGTTGCCCCACACGACCGGAAGGTCCAGGCCACGCCGGGCGATCTCCTCGCTCAGCGCCTTCTGCAGCGCCAGGTTCTGGCCGTTGATCGGGCTGGCCCCGCCGAAGTGGTGGTAGTGCTCCGCCACGACCGCGAGCCGCTCGTCGGGGATGTTCTTCCCGGCGGTCACGTTGCGCAGGAACGGCAGCACGTCGTCGGGACCGTCCGGCCCACCGAACGAGAAGAGCAGGAGCGCGTCGTACGGTGCGACGGGGCTCAGGTCGGTCGAGGACAACGAGGTGCTCACGGCGGTGTCGGGGGCCACCGCACGATCATCGCACCGGGCACCCCGAGCTCTCGCGGCGAGGGGCCCGACAGGCCCGTGAGATTGTCCGGACGCGGTGTCAGAAAGCCTCCGCTCAGCCCTTGACCGCTCCCCCCAGGCCGGCACCACGCAGGAACATGCGCTGGAACACGAGGAACAGCACGATCGGGATCAGGGTGGAGATGGCCAGGGCGGCCATCAGGACGCCCTTGTCGGTGGTCGCCTCGATGGACGGCAGGCGCACGGACAGGGGTTGCAGGTCGGGGTTGCGCAGGACTAGCAACGGCCAGAGGAAGTCCTTCCACGACCCGATGACGGCGAAGATCGACACGACGCCGAGGATCGGCTTGCTCATGGGCAGCACGATCGACCAGAACAGGCGGTACGGCCCGGCGCCGTCGACTCGGGCGGCCTCGAAGATCTCCCGCGGGAGGTTGTCGAAGAACCGCTGGACGAGCACCACGTTGAACGCGCTCGCACCGGCCGGCAGCCAGACTCCCCAGAACGAGTTGACCAGGGACGTGTGGAACACCGGGGTGTCCAGGACGGTCAGGTACAGCGGCACCAGCAGCACGACCGCGGGGACGAACAGGGTGGCCAGCACCGCCGCCTGCAGCACGCGGGCGTAGCGGGGACGCAGCACCGACAGCAGGTAGCCGCCGGTCGTCGCGACGAGGATCTGGCTGAACCAGGCGCCCGCGGCGAGCACGATCGTGTTGGCGAAGTACTTGCTGACCTGGACGTCGTTCCACGCCTCGCTGAGGTTCGACCAGGCGATGCCGTTCGGGAAGATCGCCATCGGGGTGCGCAGGATGTCCTGCGTGGGTGTGACGGCGAACTTGGCGAGGAGCAGGAGCGGACCGACGCACCAGACCACGAGCAGCACGAGCAGGAGCCAGTGGGTGGCGCCGAGGGACCACCTCACGGACGGGCGGCGCCAGTCGGAGGCCGAGACTGCGCTGCGCTCCTCGCCCTCCTCGGCGGTCGCAGTCCTGCGTCGGGCCCTCGTCGCGCTGACCAGCTCGGCGCCGGGGATGACGGGTACGTCGCCCTCATCGGTGCCGAGCACGGGCGGCGGGCTGGTGGGCCCGAGGGGCGAGGTCGTCGTCACGAGGTGCTCCAACGGCGGGTCAGGCGGAAGTACACGAGAGACATCACGGCGAGGAACAGCGCGAGGAGCAGGCTGAGCGCCGTGGCCTCGCCGTAGTTGCCGCCGAGGCTGTTGCCGAACGCGTAGCGGTAGATGAGCAGCAGGATCGTCACCGTGGCGTTGGCCGGACCGCCGCCGGTGAACAGGTAGGGCTCCAGGAACACCTGCGCGGTCCCGATGATCTGCAGGATCAGCGTGATGAACAGGACCCCGCGCAGCTGTGGCAGCAGCACGTGCCAGACCTTGCGCCACACACCGGCGCCGTCGACCTCGGCCGCGTCGTACAGCTCGGGCGGGACGGCCGTCAGCGCCGCCAGGTAGATGATCACGGTGCCGCCGGCGGCCGCCCACGTCGCCTCCAGCACGAGCGACGGCATCGCCATCGTCATGCTCTGCAACCAGGGTTGGGGCGGGATGCCGACCCACCCGAGGATCGTGTTGAACACGCCCTCGGGCCGCGGGTCGTAGAAGAACTTCCAGAGCAGGACCGCCACCACGGGCGGGACGACGACGGGCAGGTAGGCCAGGGCGGAGTAGAGCCCCTTCGCCCGCCGGACCTCTCGCATGAGCACCGCGGCGACCAGCGGGATCGGGTAGCCGAACACGAGTGCCAGCAGCGCGAACCACAGCGTGTTGCGCGTCGCGACGGGCAGCAGCGGGTCCGCGAACACGTTCTGGAAGTTCTGCAGACCCACCCACGACGTCGTGATGAGGTTCGTCTTCTGGAAGCTCATCACCACCGCGCGGACGATCGGCAGCCACGAGAACACGCCGAAGATCACGAGCAGGGGCAGGGCGAACACCAGTGCGCTCAGCCCGCCGCCGCGCACCCAGGTGAGCGGGGTGCCGCGGCGTCTGCGCAGGACGACGTCGTCCGTGGTCATCGAGAGCCTTCCTCCGGGGGTACGGACGGTCGAGCAGGGCTGCCCGGCCGGGACGCTCCCCGGCCGGGCACCTCGGGGGCCTACTTGTCGAGCAGCGCCTGACCCTGAGTGTTCGCCGTCTCGAGCAGGGCGTCGATGTCGGCGTTCTCGTCCGTCAGGACCGCCTGCACGATCGGGAAGAGCAGCGCGTACGTGTCCTGGGTGGACGCGCTGATCTCACCGATGCTGGGCTGCGTGAACATGACGTCCGTGTAGCCGGACATGTTCTCGAGCGGGACGTTGACGTAGTCCTTGACCCACTCGAGGGACGTCGCGTACTGCTCCTCGCTGAAGATCGGGAGCACCGGGGTACCCACGGCCTGGCCGTTCTCGTTGCGGAGCTTGGCGTCGGCGACAGCCTGGTCCTGGTCGAGCATCTTGGAGAGGTACCAGAAGTCGATCCACTTCACGGCGGCGTCCTTCTGGGCGTCGGTGGACTCCATGGTCACCGCGGCAAGCGTGCCACCGGTGAGGGCGCCACCACCGTTCGACGTCGGGATCGCGGTGAGGCCGTAGCCCCAGTCCTGCGTGAGCCCGTTGTTCTCGACGAGCGCGTTGTAGACGTCCGAGCCGGACGTGTACATGGCCAGCTGGCCACCTGCGAACGCCTCGTTGATCTCGCCCCAGCCGAGGTCGGTGCGGGGCAGGATCGAGCCGTCCTCGAAGCGCAGGTCGTGCAGCCACTGCAGGTGCTCCTTGACCGCCGGGTCGTCCAGCGTCGCGGTGTACTCCTCGCCGTCCAGCTCCTGGATGACACCACCGCGCGAGTTCGCCGCGGCGGCCAGCTGCCACCCGCCGGCGTTGTCTAGCGCCATCGTCGCGTAGCCCGCGACACCGGTCGCGTCGTGGATGGTCTTGGCGTACTCGCGGACCTCGTCCCACGTCGTCGGCGGCTGGTCGGGGTCGAGGCCGGCCTGCTCGAACAGGGTGCGGTTGTAGTGCAGCGCGACGCCGTAGATGGACTTGGCGGGGATCGCGTACACCTTGCCGTCCGAGCCGGTACCCGCCTCGAGCAGGTTCTCGTTGAAGTCGTCCGCGAACGACAGGGAGTCGAACTGCGCCGAGATGTCGGCCAGCTGGCCGTTCTCGATGAGCGTCTTGGCATCGGTCAGCGGGATCTCGAACACGTTCGGCAGCGTGCCGCCGGCCAGCTGCGCGGAGAACGTCGAGGCCAGCCAGTTGTACTCCTCGGGCTGCACGTCGATGTCCGGGTTCGCCTCCTCGAACTCCGCGACGCGCGCGTCGAGCGCCTCGACGGCCTCGGGCTCGGCGCCCGGCTGGAGGCCGGCGACCGTGATGGTGACCTTGCCGTCGGACTCGTCGCCCGACGGGTCGTCGTCGGTGCTGCACGCGGCCAGCAGGCCGAGCGAGAGCACACCGGCCATGGCGAGCGCGGTGCTGCGTGAGGACCTCATCGTCACTCCTTCGTGAGGGAACGCGCCGGACGGGGTGCCAGGTCGCGATCGGGTGCTGCGGTCGAGGTGGTGCGGATCAGACGGGGCTGCGCAGCCACGCGGCGGTGTCGCGCGGCAGCAGGCCTGCCTCGAGCGGGGCGCTCGAGAGCAGGACGTCGGTGTGGGGGGGCGGGGTCGCGGGCTCGTCGCCCAGGTTGACCACGCACACGAGGTCGCCACGGGCGAACGCGAGCACGTCGTCGGAGCTGTCGATCCACGTCATCGGCCCGTCGCCCAGGGCGGGCTCGGCCCGGCGAACCGCCAGGAGGTCGCGGTACAGGTGCAGGGTGGAGGCCGGGTCGTCCTCCTGGGCGCTGACGGTCAGGTCCGCCCAGGCGGCAGGCTGCGGGAGCCACGACCCGCCGGACCCGAACCCGTAGGGGGCGCTGGTGCCGCTCCAGGGCAGCGGCACACGGCAGCCGTCACGCCCGGGGTCGACACCCTCGGAGCGGAAGTGCATCGGGTCCTGGAGCACGTCCAGCGGCAGGTCCTCGACCTCCGGCAGGCCCAGCTCGTCGCCCTGGTAGATGTACAGCGAGCCCGGCAGGGCAGCCGTGAGCAGCGCTGCAGCCCGCGCCCGGCGCAGACCGACGCCCAGGTCGGTCGGGGTGCCGAAGCGCTTGGCGGTGAACGCGAACGACGTGTCCTCGCGGCCGTACCGCGTGACCGGACGCGTGACGTCGTGGTTCGACAGCACCCAGGTGGCCGGTGCGCCGACAGGCCCGTGCGCCGTGAGCGTGATGTCGATCGACTCGCGCAGCTGCTTGGCGTCCCACGGCCGTGCCATGAAGTCGAAGTTGAACGCGGTGTGCATCTCGTCGGGACGCAGGTACTGCGCGAAGCGCGACGCGTCCTGGAGCCAGACCTCACCGACGAGGACCCGCGTGCCCTGGTAGGAGTCGGCGACGGCGCGCCACCCGCGATAGACGTCGTGCAGCTCGTCGCGGTCGACGTGCGGGTGCTCGCCCGGTCCGTGGTGGACGGGTACCTCCGGCAGCGTCGCGTCCTTGACCAGCAGCGCGGCCGAGTCGATCCGGATGCCCGCGACGCCACGGTCGAACCAGAACCGGAGCACGGCCTCGAACTCGGCGACGACCTCGGGGTGCGACCAGTTGAGGTCGGGCTGCTGCGGCGCGAACAGGTGCAGGTACCACTCCCCCGGGGTGCCGTCCGGGTTGGTGGTACGCGTCCAGGTGCTGCCCTGGAAGTCGGAGACCCAGCCGGTCGGGATCTGCTCGCCGTGCTCGCCCTTGCCGGGGTGGAACCAGAACCGCCCCCGCTCCGGCGAACCGGGGCCCGCCGCGAGCGCCGCCCGGAACCACTCGTGCTGGTCCGAGACGTGGTTCGGCACCACGTCGATGATCGTCCGGATGCCGAGGTGGAGCGCCTCGGCGATGAGCAGCTCCGCCTCCTCGAGCGTGCCGAACGCCGGGTCGATCGATCGGTAGTCGGCGACGTCGTAGCCGCCGTCCGCGAGCGGGGAGACGTACCAGGGGGTCACCCAGATCGCATCGACGCCGAGGTCACGCAGGTACGGGAGCCGGGAGCGCAGGCCCGCCAGGTCCCCGGTCCCGTCGCCGTTCCCGTCCGCGAAGCTGCGTGGGTAGACCTGGTAGATCACGGCGCCGCGCCACCACTGCGGATCGGTCTCCGGCTGCGCCTGCGCCACTCGCGTCTCATCTCTCGTGGGCCGCCGTCGACGTCGCGGAGCCGGGTCGTCCTGTGCTGTCAGCAACGACGTGCGGCCTGCGGAACGCCGTTGTCGCACTCGCGACGCTAAAGGACACGACCGGATCGACGCAAGAACCTGACAAAGTAGTTATCGAAGCGTGACCGTCATGGCGCCGAATCTCGATAAGTGCCCACGAACGACGAAGGCCCGCACCGCCGGACACGGCGGTGCGGGGCCCGAGACGGGGCTGGGATCAGTCGGTGAGCGCTGCCGGCTGCGTCGGCGCCGGCCCGGTCGAGCCACGCACGACGAGCTCCGGCTCGAAGAGCAGCTCGTCCTGAGGCACGACGCCGCCGTGGATCTGGCTGACGAGGAGATCGATCGCGGCGCGGCCCATCGGCTCGATCGGCTGGCGGACCGTGGTCAGGGGGGGCTCGGTGCAGCTCATGAACGCGGAGTCGTCGTACCCGACGACCGAGATGTCGTCCGGGACGCGCAGCCCGGCCCGGCGGGCCGCCCGGATCACGCCGAGCGCCAGCGGGTCGCTCGCACACACGATGCCCGTGACCCCCTCTTTCAGGAGCCGGTTCCCCGCGGCCTGCCCGCTTTCCAGCGAGTAGGCGCTGCGGACCACCTGACGCTCCCCCAGCTCCAGGCCGAGGCGCTGCATGATCGCGTGGGCAGCCCGCAGCTTGCGCTCGGACGGCACGTGATCGACCGGGCCCAGGACCAGGCCGATCCTCGTGTGGCCGAGCGAGGCCAGGTGCCCGACCGCCTGCTCGATGGCCACCTCGTCGTCGCAGGACACCCGGGGGAAGGGCAGCTCCTCGATCGAGGCGTTGATGAGCACGACCGGCAGGTTGCGCCCCGCGAGCCGCTCGTAGTGCCCGTGCGTCGCGTCGCGCTGCGCGTAGTGCCCTCCGGCGAAGACGATGCCCGACACCTGCTGCCCGAGCAGGAGCTCGACGTAGTCCGCCTCCGAGACGCCACCGGCGGTCTGCGTGCACAGCACCGGGGTGAAGCCCTGCTGGGCGAGGGCCCCACCGACCACCTCCGCGAACGCGGGGAAGATCGGGTTCTGAAGCTCCGGCAGCACGAGGCCCACGAGCCGGGCGCGCTCGCCGCGCAGCTTGGTCGGTCGCTCGTAGCCGAGCACGTCGAGCGCCGTCAGCACCGCCTCCCGCGTCGACTCCGCGACGCCGGGCTTGCCGTTCAGCACGCGGCTCACGGTGGCCTCCGAGACGCCGACCTTGCGTGCTACCTCTGCGAGTCGTCGGGACATGGGGCCACAGTACTGCGCAGTCTTGCAAGCGGCTTGCAATGCGCTGCAAGGACTTCCCCTCGCGTCGTGTCACCCGTTCGCCACGGCCGAGGTGCGGTCGGGCCTGCGGGCTTCTACCGTCAGACAGCCACGTTGCCGCCACACAGACAGGACTCCCGTGCCCTCGATCGAGTCCCGTACCCCGTCGGCGCTGGGCCGTCGGTACCGTCTCGAGCAGCAGCTCGGGCGCGGCGGGTCGGGCGAGGTCTTCCGCGCCACGGACGTCCGCCTGCAGCGAGCGGTCGCCCTCAAGCTGTTCTCGATCGGCGCCGCCACCCCGCGGGAGATCCGGCGCTACGCGCAGGAAGCGCGCGTGCTGTCCTCGCTCGCTCACCCGAGCCTGGTCGCGCTGCTCGACGTCGGCGCCGACGTGCTCCCGGACGGCGGTCCCGTGGCGTTCCTGGTCATGGAGCTGGTCGACGGGCGCACCCTGCGGGACACGATCGCCGACGGCCCCCTCACGCCGTCGGTCACGGCGGACGTCGGCCGGCAGCTCGCGCTCGCTCTCGGGCACGCGCACGGTGCCGGCGTGGTGCACCGCGACGTCAAGCCGTCCAACGTCCTGGTGGCCGCCGACCGGTGGGAGAGCGGACGCCTCGACGCGCCATGGATGCCCGTGGTGCTCGCCGACTTCGGCATCGCGGTGACGACCGCGAGCGCCCCCGAAGCGCCGCGCGGGACGTCGGGCACGGCCGGCTACCAGAGTCCTGAGCAAGCACTCGGCCACCCCGCTGGCCCGCCCAGCGACGTCTACTCCCTCGGCCTGGTGCTGCTCGAGTGCCTCACGGGGCTGCGGGCCTACCCGGGGGACCCGCTGGCCAGCTCGCTCGCGCGACTGCTCGAGCCTGTCGAGGTCCCCGCGCGGTTCGGTCGGGACTGGAGCCGGCTGCTGCTCGCGATGACCGCGGAGGACCCCGCAGCCCGGCCGGCGCCGGCGGTGGTCGCCGCGGAGCTGCGGGCGCTACGCGTCTGACGGGACGTCGGGAATCCGTGCCTGCGCCGCGCGCAGCTTGTCGGTCAGAGCCCGCAGGGTCGCCAGCTCCTCGGTGTCCAGGGCCCCTCCGACGAGCCGCCGGATGGTGCGCACGTGCCGCCGACCGATCTCGCGCTGGACCCGCCAGCCCTCCGCGGTCAGACCGACCGCCACGCCGCGCGCGTCGCCCTCCACCGGTCCGCGCCGCACCAGGCCGGCGAGCTCGAGACGCTCGACCAGGCGGGACAGGCTCGGCTGTGTCAGGAGGCTGTTCTCTCCCAGGTCCCTGATCCGCGCGGTTCCGTCGGCGCAGCCGGACAGGGTGAACAGGACGTCGTACTCGCGGATGCTCAGGTCGCCCCAGACGTCGTCGCGCTGGAAGCGGCGCATGAGCGCCACCTGTGCGCGGAAGAGCGACTCCCACGCCTCCGCGGCCTCCCGGGTGCCGGGCAGCTCGCGCGCGCCGTCGGTCATCGACCCCACCCCTCTTCATGCATACGTATCGACCCTCGACTCAACCGCCGGACCACCGACGGTGTTCCGCCTATCGAAACTGTCGAGCGCCAGAGACTGAAATGTTTCGGCACCTCGCGGCCGACGGCCTCCGACGACCACTCTGCGATCCGGCACCTGGCTCAACGAGGAGGAACCACCATGGCCGTCACACGCCCCCCAGCACCATCGCGCCGCCGCTCGGCACTGCGCACCACCGCGGTCGCGCTCGCCGCGACGTTCGTCGTCGGCGCCGCCGCCGTCGCGATCCCGGCCCAGGCGGCGTCGACCCTGAAGGACCTGGCGACCGCGGCCGGCAAGGACGTCGGTTTCGCGCTCGACCCCAACCGGCTCTCGGAGTCGGCCTACACGTCCGTCGCCGACAGCGAGTTCACCCTCGTCGTCGCGGAGAACGCGATGAAGTGGGACGCCACCGAGCGGACGCAGAACTCGTTCAGCTACGGCTCGGGCGACCAGGTGGCCAGCTACGCGGCGAGCACGGGCAAGGAGCTCTACGGGCACACGCTCGTGTGGCACTCGCAGCTGCCGGGCTGGGTGACCACCCTCTCCGGGACGGCCCTCGAGTCGGCGATGACGAACCACGTCACCAACGTCGCGACGCACTTCAAGGGCAAGGTCTCGTCGTGGGACGTGGTCAACGAGGCGTTCGCCGACAGCGGCGCCCGCCGGACGGACTCCCCGTTCCAGCAGAAGCTGGGTGACGGCTACATCGAGACGGCGTTCCGCGCCGCCCGTGCCGCGGACCCGGACGCCAAGCTCTGCATCAACGACTACAACACCGACGCGGTCAATTCCAAGAGCACCGCGATCTACAACCTGGTCAAGGACTTCAAGTCCCGCGGCGTGCCGATCGACTGCGTCGGGTTCCAGTCCCACCTGATCATCGGGCAGGTCCCCTCGAGCATGCAGCAGAACCTCCAGCGGTTCGCCGACCTCGGCGTCGACGTGCGGATCACCGAGCTGGACATCCGCATGCCGCTGCCGGCGGACGCCACCAGGCTGGCCACCCAGGCGGCGGACTACAAGAAGGTCTTCCAGGTCTGCCTCGCGGTCAGCCGCTGCCAGGGCGTGACCATCTGGGGGATCACCGACAAGTACTCGTGGGTGCCCAACGTCTTCCCGGGCCAGGGCGCCGCGCTCGTATGGGACGAGAACTACGCCAAGAAGCCGGCGTACGACGCCATCGCGTCGGCCTTCGGTGGCATCACGCCGACGACCCCGCCGGTCACCACGCCCCCGGTCACGACTCCTCCGGTCACCACGCCCCCGGTCACCACGCCCCCGGTCACCACACCGCCGGTCACCACTCCTCCGTCGTCGGCCGGTTGCCAGGTGTCCTACGTCGTCAACCAGTGGAACACCGGGTTCACCGCGAACGTCACGGTGAAGAACTCGTCGTCGAGCGCGGTCAACGGCTGGACGCTGACGTTCAGCTTCCCGTCGGGCCAGAGCATCACCCAGGCGTGGAGCTCGGAAGCCACGCAGTCCGGCTCGGCGGTCACGGTGAAGAACGCCGCCTGGAACGGCTCGATCCCTGCGGGCGGCAGTCAGCAGTTCGGCTTCAACGGCTCGCACACCGGGACGAACACCGCCCCGAGCTCGTTCAGCCTCAACGGCACGCCCTGCTCGGTCGCCTGACGGACGCGGCCCGGGACCCTCGCGGGTCCCGGGCCGGGGGGCGCCACCTGCGGATACGCTGGCGCGATGACGAGCGAGGCGGCACCGCGCACCACGTACCTCCTGGTCGACGGCGAGAACATCGACGCGACCCTCGGCTCGTCGATCCTCGGCGGCCGTCCCACCCCCGAGCAGCGACCCCGCTGGGAACGCGTGCTGACCTTCGCGCAGCAGACGTGGAACCAGCCGGTCAAGGCGCTCTTCTTCCTGAACGCCTCCAGCGGCTCGCTGCCGATGTCCTTCGTGCAGGCGCTCCTGGCCATCGGCTTCCAGCCGATCCCGCTGTCGGGCGAGTCGTACGAGAAGGTCGTCGACATCGGCATCAAGCGGACGCTCGACGCCATCGCCGGCCGTGGGGGCGACGTGCTCCTGGCCAGCCACGACGGTGACTTCGCGCCCGAGCTGGAGACGCTCGTCGACGACGAGGAGCGCCGCGTCGGCCTCCTGGCGTTCCGTGAGTTCACGAGCACCCAGCTGTCGGCCCTCGTCGCGAAGGGTCTGGAGACGTTCGACCTCGAGAGCGACGTCGCCGCGTTCAACGTGCAGCTGCCTCGCCTGCGGATCATCCCGCTCGAGGAGTTCGACCCGCTCCGCTACCTCTGACGGCCATGCGCGTGACGCAGGTCACGACGGCATAACGATGTATCTGCTACCGGTGGCGATTTACCTAGTACCCCGTGGCTCAGATGCTTTGTGCGCTGGTAGACAGTGCGCTGGTCCCGCCCGAGAGGTCTGCTGACCTGCGTCGTCAATGGCGACGCTGCAGGTCAGCGGCCCCTCGGGCGTGCCATTCACCAGCAGCACTGCCTGGGCGGTCACTCCGTCCGGACCAGTCACCACGACGAGGTGGTCATGAAGCGTCACATCTTGGCGGGGGTCGTCCTCGCGCTCCTGACGACGGCGATCGTCCTGTTCTCCGGACCCGAGCTGCAAGGGGTCGCCCTGCTCGGTGCCGCGCTCGGCGGTGCGCTGGGCCTCGTGCCCGACCGCTCCCCCGCGCAACGCGCCGCAGGCTTCGCGGTCGGCTTCCTCGCCGCCTGGCTCGGGTATGCCCTGCGCGCTGCGGTCCTGCCGGACGCAGCCGCGGGCCGCGCCCTCGCCGTGCTCGTCGTCGTGCTGGCCTGCCTCGCGGTCGCGGGCCTCACCCGGGGCAGGCTCCCGCTGTGGTCCGCGCTGCTCGGTGCCGCCGCGATGGCCGGCGCGTACGAGGCGACCTACGCCGCCGACCCGGCGTCGTTCGTCACCTCGTCGGCCACCACCGCGACCTCCATCCTGCTCGCCGCCGGCGCCGGGTTCTTCGCGACGTCGTTGCTCGGCGTCGTCGTCGTGCAGGAGCGCGAGCAGGAGCGCGCCGCTGAGACCGGCGCCGAGTCGCCCTTGTTCGCACCAGTCGACCCGCCCGTCGGCGAGTACGAGGGCGCAGGCAACCACGCCTCCGCACGCCCGTACACCGCGCTCGCCGTGGAGGCCCCCAGCGCCCCACGCCGGGGCATGTCCGCCACCCGTCCCGTCGACCCGCAGGAGGCCTGACGTGCGCCGCACGACCACCACCGCGACCGCCGCCGCCCTCCTCCTCCCCCTGCTGGTCGGCACCGCGGCGTCCCCCGCGCTCGCCGCCGACTCGGGCGACGTGGCCGTCACCAACACCGAGACCGTGCAGGCGCGCCTGTCCGCCACCGGCGCGTTCCAGGGTGCCCGCGTGTACGAGCAGCTCGCCCTGACCGGCCACGGCACCGCCACCATCGAGAACCCCGTCTCCACCGAGGGGCTGCGCAACCTCGACGGCTTCGGCGGCTACCGGGTGGTCGACGGCCTGCTGGTCAGCACGCTGGCCGTCGACGGCGAGCGCCGCGAACGCACCCTGAGCACCTACGACAAGGACCTCCCGCTCACCGTCGAGGTCACCTACACGTTCGATGGCGAGCCTGTGCAGCCCGGCGCGGTCGTCGGCAAGACCGGCACCCTCGGGGTGCACTACAAGGTCACCAACGTGACCGGCAGGACCCAGGACGTCACCTACGACGACGGTTCGGGCACGATGGCCACCGCCTCCGCCGAGACCGTCATCCCGATGATCGGCCAGCTGGTCACCGTCCTGCCGTCCACGTTCACCGACGTGCAGTCCGACGAGGCGGGCATCGCCGGCGACGGACGGGGCGGCACCCGCATGCAGTTCCAGATGACCCTGTTCCCGCCCATCGGCTCCGCGACCGCCGAGTTCGGCTACACCGCGACGGTCAGCCGTGCGGTCATCCCCAAGGCCACCCTCACGTCCATGCCCGTCTCGCCGCTCGAGTACCCCTCGTTCAAGGGCGGTGCCGCCAGCTACCAGGCCGGCGCGCAGAAGGGCGTGGACCTGACCGGAGCCGGGCTCCTGCTCGACGACAGCGTGCTGCGGCTGCACGACGGCTCGGCCCAGCTGCTCGCCGGTCTGCTCCAGCTCCGCGACGGTGCCGCGACGCTGTCGACCGGCCTCAACGAGTCCGCTGCGCCCGGAGCCGACGAGCTCGCGGACGGACTGACCGGCGAGGCGGCACCCGGAGCCGCCCGGCTCGCCGCCGGTGCACGGCAGCTCGACGCCGGCCTGGCGGAGGCTCGCGCCAAGGCTCCCCAGCTCCTCGACGGACTCGTCCAGGTCGACTCCGGCCTGGCCCTCGTCGACGGAGGTCTGGCACGGCTGTACGGCGAGATCGGCACCATCGGGGCCGACCCCAAGGTCGTGAGGCTCCAGGAGGGCATCACGACCTTGAGGACAGCGGCGGCGACCCTGACCGCGGGCGTCGACCAGATCCGCCTGGGCATCGCCGGGGCCTCGGGGTCGGCGACGAAGATCCAGAACGGGTCCGTCACCCTCGGCACGCAGCTCGCCGGTGGCCTCGGTGTTCTCCAGAAGGAGCTTCGCCCGGTCCCGATGGGCGACGCGTACCTGCAGCAGTACGACGCGCTCCTGGCCCAGCTGTCGGGTGCGATGCCCATGCTCACCAACACCGACAGCCCGGAGACGATCGCGGGCGGCGCCAAGGCTCTCTCGACGGGCCTCGCCGGAGCAGCCGGCCTCCTGGGGAAGGTCGAGTGCGGTCTCGACTCGGCCTCGCTGGCCACGTGCGACACGTCCGCGCTCGGCATGGTGCAGGGTCTGGCGATGGTGGACGCCGGTGTCGCCGAGCTGCTCACGGGGGTGACGACCAAGGTGCGCGCCGCGGTCGGCGATGACGACGACACCAAGGCCGACGGCACGCTGCGCGGTGGGATCCACTCGTTGCAGGCGGGCACCGACCAGCTCAGTGCCGGTGGCGACACGCTCGCGTCGGGACTGGCCCGGCTCGGCGACGGCGCCAGCCAGCTGAACGACGGAGCGGGTGACCTGTCCGCAGGGATCGCCGCGGCGGCTGCCGGTTCGCGGCAGCTCTCCGACGGACTCTCCACGGCGGCGGGCGGGTCCACGCAGCTCTCGGACGGGCTCACCTCCGCGGCCGAGGGTGCACCGCAGATCGTGGACGGCACCCAGCGCCTGTCCGACGAGGGCACCTCGCAGGTGGTCGTCAGCGGGCGGAGCACCGCGGAGGACTTCGGGGTGAAGTACGCGGTGCTCAGCGCGGGCGCCGAGCGTGCGCAGACCGAGGGCATGGCCTACGGCGCACCGGACGGTGCGGCGGGGTCCACGGCGTACTCGATCGAGATCGCGGGCGTCGACGGCACCGGTGCCAGCTCGGTCGGGCGCCTCATCCTGGCGATCGTCCTGTTCGCCGGCGGGATCGGCCTGGCGACGTTCGCGGGGCGCAGGTTCGTGTAGGCGCGGACGCCGACGGCGTGCGACCCGCCCGGGTCGCACGCCGTCGGCCGGTCAGGAGGCGAAGCCTGCCGCGAGGGCCTGGTCGATCGCGTTCTGGACGAGCGCCCGGTGGACGCCAGGAGGGCCACCCCGTGCGCACTTCCGCTGAGCTCGAGGAGCGACGGTCTCCGACGAGCCGACGCGAACGGGTCGTCCGTCGAAACCCGGTGAACGACACCCTTCGGGGCAACCCGCGCTTCAGGTCACGTGACGGCGTCGTACCGGTCGAGCACGATGTGCACCAAGCGCTCGTCCGGTGCGAGCGGAGCGGCGACGACGTCGGCCCCCGCCTCCAGCACGCGGTCGTAGAAGTACCCCGGTGCGAGCAGGTACGACGCCACGACGACGCGGCCCCCGGGCGGCGCGTCGGCGCGTGCGGTGGCGATCGCGGCCGGCACGCGCGGTTCGGCTCCGGCGCCGTAGCCGATGGTCACCGGCTGCGCGATCCTGTCCGCCAGGCCTGCCGCGACCGACTCCACCGCGAGCGCGGCCGCGGGGTCGGTGGACCCGGCCGCGGCGAGCACCACGGAGTCGTCGGGGGCGAGGCCCGCGGCCTCGAGACGGTCCACGAGGATGTCGACCAGCCGCGGGTCCGGGCCGAGGGGTGCGGCGGCCGTGGCACCGGGCTGGTCGACCGCCGCGGCGATGTCGACCTTCACGTGGAAGCCGACGGACAGCAGCAGCGGCACGACCACCGCGCCCGACGCGCCATCGTCGAGCGCTCCCGAGACGACAGCGGCGACCTCGGGCTCCTGGACGTCCACGAACGCCTCGCGCACGTCGAGCTCGCGCCGGTACGCCGCGACGCCGGTGAGGATCGAGCGGACGGCCGCGCGCCCGCCGGGGTCGTCGGTGCCGTGGGAGCACCCGACGAGCACCGGGGCGTCGAGGTCGTGGCGCGGGCCGTCGGGAACCGGGCCACGGGCGTGCAGGGCGTTCGTCATCAGACCTCCTCCAGCTGCAGACGGTATCCCCGCTTGACCACGGTGCGGATGAGCTGGCGACTTCCGGTCGCCTCGCGGAGCCGGGCGATGGCCACCTCGGCGGCGTGCGGGTCACGCGAGTCACCCGGCAGCGCGGCCAGCACCTGGTCCCGCGGCACCACGGACCCGCCCGCGGCGGCCAGCAGCCGGAGGACCTCCAGCCCCGTCGGGGTGAGTGCGAGCACGTGACCGTCGAGCACCGCGGTCCCGCGGTGCACCTGGAGCGGGCCTGCGACGGTCTGCAGCGCCTGGAGCCCGCCGTAGTGGCCGACCAGCGTGCGGACCAGTGCGCCCAGCCGACCGCGTTCGGGCACCAGCGGCTCGATGCCACGGTCCTGCAGGGGCTTGGCGGTGATCGGTCCGACGGCCGCCATCACGACGCTGCCGCGCTGCGCGAGGGTCACGATGTCGTCGACGACGCCCGCCTCGTCGGCCGCCTCGAGCCAGGCGTGGGCCCCGGGTGCGGACGTGAAGACGACCGCGTCGATCTCGCCGGCGGCGACGCCACGGACCGAGGCGGTCACGACGGACGCGTCCGGCGGCGGACCCCAGCGGTACACGACCAGGCTGCGGACCCGCGCACCGGCGGCGGCGAACGCCTCGTCGAGGCCGTCCGCGCCGGCGCCGTGGTGCTGGACGGCGATGTCGCGGCCGGCGACCCCTTCGTCCAGGAGGACCTCGGCGATCTCGGCGCTGGTCTCGGACTCCGCCACCCAGTCGGCCGTGAGCCCAGCGGCCTGGATCGCACCGCGCGCCTTGGGTCCGCGCGCGACGATCCGGGTTCCCTTGAGCATCTGCACGAGCGGCTCGTCGAGCCCCGCCGCGTCCGCCGCCTCGATCCAGCCGCGGAACCCGATGCCCGTGGTCACCACCACGGTGTCCGGCGGGTGGGCCAGCAGGGACCGCGTGCCCTCGAGCAGCCGCGCGTCGTCGATGTGGGGCACCATGCTCAGCGCCGGGGCGTGCCGCACGGTGGCACCGCGTCGACCCAGGGCTGCAGCGAGCTCCGCCGACCGACGGTCGGCGGTGATGAGCACAACGAGGCCCGCGAGGGTCTGGTCGATAGGTTCGCTCACGTGGCCATTGTGACGGCCCCGGGGACCGATTCGTCCGATGAGGCCGCCGTGTGAGCGGCGTCACCCTCGGGCTCGAGCAGACCGGCCGCGGCCACGGCACCCAGGACGATGACGGCGGGGGCCCGCACACCGGCGGCCGCAGCGACGTCGACCACGTCGTCCAGGCGCGCCCGCGTCACGCGCTGACCGGGCAGGGTGCCCTCTTCGACCAGGGCGACCGGCGTGGCAGGATCCGCGCCGGCGTCGAGCGCCTGCGTGGCCAGCGTCGCCAGCGCGCTCACGCCCATGAGGACGACGACCGTGCAGGACCCGTCGCGTAGACCCGTGAGGGCCGCCGACGACCAGCCGTCGTGCCCGTTCATCACGTGCACGGCACCGACCGTGCCGCGGTGCGTCAGCGGGATGCCGGCGGCGGCGGGCGCGGCGAACGCGCTGCTCACCCCGGGGATGACCTCGACGGGCACGTCGGCCTCCCGGCAGGCGAGGACCTCCTCGCCGCCTCGGCCGTACACGAACGGGTCCCCACCCTTGAGCCGGACGACGACGCGGCCCCGCTGAGCCTGCTCCACGAGGATCCGGCCGATCTCGTGCTGCGGCACCGGGTGGTGGCCGGGGGTCTTGCCGACGTCGATGATCTCGACGCCCGGCGCCAGCTCGTCGAGCACGGCGACCGGTCCGAGGCGGTCGGTGACCACGACGTCCGCCTCGGCGAGCGCGCGTCGGCCGGCCAGCGTGAGCAGCCCGACGTCGCCCGGTCCCCCGCCGACGAGCACGACGCGGCCCGGGTGGGCGCGGCGGTGCCGCAGGTCGACGCGCCCCTCGCGCAGCTGGGACGCGAACGCGTCGCGGACGGCGATCGTCCGGCGCGGATCCGCCGTGCCCGTCGAGACCACGCCCACCAGGACGTCGCCCTGCTGGGTGGTCGCGGGCGTGCGGGCGGAGCCGTCCGCGCCGGAGCCGGCGTCGACGCAGAACGTCTGCCGCTCGGTGGCCCAGGCGAGCACAGCAGCGTCGGTCGAGCGGTCGCCCGTGGCGGTGTGCACCAGCCAGGCGCCGTCGAGGTCGGACTCCTCCACCTCGCGGACACGCCACTCGATCAGGCCCCAGCGGTGCAGGTCGAGGAGCACCTCGCACAGCTGCGGTGCGACGACGACCACCTGGGCGGCGTCGGCGAGCAACGACTGCACCCGGCGCGCGGCCACCGGTCCGCCACCGACGACGAGCACGCGGCGGCCGGTCAGCTGGAGCCCGAGCATCGTGGTCACGAGCCCACCTCCACGAGCCCGTCCACGACCCGGACCGGCCAGGTGCGCAGGTCAGAGGCCAGATCCTGGGCCGGCGTCTTGCCGGCGACGTCGAGACAGCGGCCGGTGGTCAGGTCGAACACCTGCTTGTACATCGGGGAGGCGACCGTCGGTACCTCGACGCCGTCGACGGACCGGGAGCCGACGATCCCCCGCGAGATCACGTACGCGTCGCTAAACGGGTCGTGCTGCTGGACCGCCAGCACGCGCCCGTCGACGAGCCGGAAGAGTGCGACCTGATCCGCCCCGAGCAGGGCGGCAGCGCCACGCTCGACCGCGAGGTCGTCGAGCCGGCAGACCGTGGTCCATACGAGAGTCTCCAGCGCGGTCATGAGCGCACCTCCAGTCGGGCTCCGGCAACGAGAACGGGTTCGTGGTGGGGCGTCGGGCGGGCGTCGTCGCGCTCGTCGGCCGTGGCCGGACGCGACTGACCACGCTCCGGCACGTACGCGAGCGACGGGTCCGGAGTGTCGGGCGCGTTGACGAACGACGCGAACCGGCGGAGCTTCTCCGGGTCCTCCAGCGTGGCGCGCCACTCGTCCTCGTACTCGACGACGTGCTGCGCCATCTGCTCGTCGAGGTCGGCCGCGATGCCCAGCGAGTCCTCCATGACGACCGCACGGACACCGTCGAGACCGCCCTCGACGTCCTCGATCCACGGTGCCGTGCGCTGCAGACGGTCCGCCGTGCGCACGTAGTACAGGAGGAACCGGTCGATCGTGCGGATGAGGGTCTCGGTGTCGAGGTCCTCCGCCAGCAGCTGCGCGTGCCGCGGCGTGAAGCCGCCGTTGCCGCCGACGTACACGTTCCAGCCCTTGTCGGTCGCGATGACGCCGACGTCCTTGCCGCGGGCCTCCGCGCACTCCCGCGCGCAGCCCGAGACACCCAGCTTGATCTTGTGCGGCGACCGCAGACCGCGGTACCGCAGCTCGAGCATCACCGCGAGCGCCACCGAGTCCTGCACCCCGAACCGGCACCAGGTGGAGCCCACGCAGGACTTCACGGTCCGCAGCGACTTGCCGTACGCGTGGCCGGACTCGAACCCGGCGTCGACCAGGCGCTGCCAGATGAGCGGCAGCTGGTCGATGCGGGCGCCGAACATGTCGATCCGCTGGCCGCCGGTGATCTTGGTGTACAGCCCGAAGTCCTTGGCCACCTCACCGATCGCGATGAGCCCCTCGGGCGTCACCTCGCCGCCGGCGATGCGCGGGACCACCGAGTACGAGCCGTCCTTCTGCAGGTTGGCCATCACGTGGTCGTTGGTGTCCTGCAGCGTGGCCCGCTCGCCCTCGAGGACGTGCGCCGGGGACGTCGTCGCCAGGATCGACGCGACCGTCGGACGGCAGATGTCGCAGCCACGCCCCTCGGCGCGGGTGCCGAACCGCTCGATGACCTGCGTGAACGACGAGACCCCGCTGACGCGGACGGCGTCGTAGAGCTGCGCGCGGGACAGGGCGAAGTGCTCGCACAGCGCGGTGCTGACCTCGATGCCCTGCGCCGCCAGCTCGGTGGTGACCAGCTTCTTGACCAGCGGGAGGCACGAGCCGCAACTGGTACCCGCCTTGGTGCACGCCTTGACCGCACCCAGGTCGGTGCACCCGTGCTCGGTGACCGCACCGCGGATCGTGCCGGCCGAGACGTTGTTGCACGAGCAGACGGCGGCGTCGTCGGGAAGCTCCAGCTCCGGGGCTCCTCCGCCACCCTCGGGCAGCAGGAACGCGGCCGGGTCGCCCGGCAGCTCGCGGCCGAGCATGGGGCGCAGGCTGGCGTACGCGCTGGCGTCGCCGACGAGGACGCCACCGAGCAGGGTGCGCGCGTCGTCGGACATGACGAGCTTCTTGTAGACGCCGCCGACCGGGTCGGCCCAGACGATCTCGAGGGAGCCCGGCGTCTCGCCGAACGCGTCGCCGAAGCTGGCGACGTCGACGCCCGAGAGCTTGAGCTTGGTCGCCGTGTCCGCACCCGGGAACTCCGACGTGCCGCCCAGCAGCCGGTCGGCGGTGATCTCCGCCATCGCGTACCCGGGGGCGACGAGCCCGATCGTGGCGCCCTGGATGCAGGCCACCTCGCCGACGGCCGAGATGTCGAGGTCGCTGGTCAGGCAGGTGTCGTCGACGACGATCCCGCCGCGCTCGCCGATCTCGAGGCCCGACGCGCGGCCCAGCTCGTCGCGCGGCCGGACCCCCGCAGCGATCACGACGACGTCCGCGTCGACCCGACCTCCGTCCGCCAGGTCCAGACGACCCACACCACCGCGCCGGTGCGGGCGGATCCGCGTGGTCATCGCGTTGAGCCGCACACCGACGCCGAGGTTGTTGATGAGCCGCCGCAGCGCCTCGCCCCCGCCGAGGTCCACCTGCGTCGACATCAGGTGCGTGCCCACCTGCAGGACGGTCGTGCGGGCACCGAGCGCCTGCAGCGCACCGGCCGCCTCCAGCCCGAGCAGACCGCCACCGAGCACGGCGCCCTTGACCACGCGGTCCTCGGAGAGCTTCTCGACGTAGCCGCGCAGCTCCGCGACGTCGTCGACCGTCCGGTAGACGAACACGCCCGGCAGGTCCTTGCCCTCGATGGGCGGGACCCAGGCCGACGAGCCCGTCGCCAGGACGAGGTGGTCGTAGGCCTCGGTGCGGCCGTGCGCGGTGGTCACCGTCTTGGCGTCGCGGTCGATGTGGGTCACGGCGTCGTCGCGGACCAGGGTGACCAGCGGGTCGGACCACAGCTCCGGGTCGCCGAGGGCCAGGTCGTCGGCGTCGCGACCGGAGAAGTAGCTGGTGAGGGCGACGCGGTCGTACGGGCGGCGCGGCTCCTCCGCCAGGACGGTGATGCGCCAGGTGCCGGCGGTGTCGCGGTCGCGCAATGCCTCGACCAGCCGCTGGGCGACCATGCCGCCGCCGACGACGACGAGGTGCTGGTTCATGGGGTGCTCCGTCGGGCTGGGGGGTGGGGCACGTCCCACGGTAGGAACCGGTTGTTTCCACCGAGGGCGCCGCTCGGTTACCTGGGGGGAACCTTTCCCGCACACGGCGTCGGTGCCTGGTGTGAGAGTGGGGCCATGAGCCCGGTCATCGCCCTCCTGCGCGCCGTCAACGTCGGCGGTCGCACCGTGAAGTCGGCACAGCTCCGCCAGGTCGCCGAGAGCCTCGGACACACCCAGGTCACCACCTACGTGAACAGCGGGAACATCGTGCTGGTCCCGTCCGGGGCCGCCTGCGCCGTGGGACCGGGACTGACCGAGGCGCTCGTCGCGGAGCTCGGCTTCGACGTGCCCGTGATCACCCGTTCCCTGGCGCAGTGGGACGCCATCGTGAAGCGGCTGCCGTTTCCCGACGAGGCGTCCTCGGACCCGTCGCACCTGGTCCTGTACTGCTGGGACGGAGCGCCCGGATCCACCGACTTCGACCCGACGCCCTTCGGCCGCGAGTCCGTCGCGTTCGCCGGCCACGAGACCTACGCGTACTTCCCGGACGGCATCGGTCGCTCCAAGATCACCCTCCCCGTGCTTGAGAAGGCGACCGGCCGGTCCGGGACGGCCCGCAACTGGAACACGGTGCTCGCCCTCCAGCGGCTCGCCCGCGAGCGCGCCTGACTAGCGTGGCGTCATGAGCACCCTGTTCACCCAGATCATCGCCGGGGACATCCCCGCCCGTTTCGTGTGGGCCGACGACATCGCCGTCGTCATCGGCACCATCGCCCCGATCACCGAGGGCCACATGCTCGTGGTCCCCCGCGACGAGATCGTGCAGCTCACCGAGGCGCCCAACGACGTGCTGGCGCACCTGATGCTGGTGGCGAAGACGATCGGGCAGGCGCAGCAGCAGGCCTGGTCCGCGCCGCGCGCCGCACTGCTCGTCGCCGGCTTCGAGGTCGACCACCTGCACCTGCACGTCCTGCCCGCCTGGGGCGAGGCGAGCCTGTCGTTCCGCAACGCCCGCACGGACGTCCCCGCGGCGGAGCTGGACGACGCAGCCGAGCGGATCCGCGCCGCCCTGCGCGACCAGGGCCACGCCGCCCACGTCCCGGCGACGCTGACCAGCCCCGCCCTCTGACCATCACCCCGTCACCTCCGCACGTTCGGTCGCCCGCAGGACAGCAACGTCCGCAGGTTCGGTTGTCCGGGCGACCGGATGTGCGGACGCTGGTGATCGTGACGTGCGCGGTATGGGCGTCGGAGGGTCGGACGTTGGGGTGGGTGACGACATCCTGGGCCCGGCCGGGCAGAGTCAGCGGTGACCGTTCACCAAGGAGGCACGCAGCAGATGGCTGGACGTCGGGACACCGGGCTCGCCGCCCTCGCCGGACTCGCTGCGGGTGCGGTGACGCTCGGCGTCGGGTCGCTCGTCGCGCTGCTCACCGGGCCGAGCACCGACCCGCTCGTCGCCGTCGGGGCCGCGTTCGTCGACGCGACCCCCGCGTGGCTCAAGGACTTCGCCGCCTCGACGTTCGGCACGGCGGACAAGGTGGTCCTCGCGATCGGCGAGGTGGTTGTCGTGCTCGCGCTCGCCGCGCTGGCCGGGGTGCTCGCCGCACGGCGCTGGGCGTGGGGCGCCACCCTCGTCGTCGTGCTCGGTGCCGTCGCGGGGCTGGCGGCGATGGGTCGACCGGACGCAGGCACGCTCGCCGCGGCGCCGGCCGTGGTCGGCGCGATCGCGGGCCTCCTGACTCTCCGCGAGCTGGTCCGTCGCCTTCCCGGAGCGCCACAGCGGCCCCGGCCTGAAGGGGTCGAGCGGCGCACGTTCCTGCAGGCCACCGCCGCGGCCGGTGCGCTCGGTGTGGTCGGCGTGGTGATCGGCCGGGTCATCGGCGCCGGGGCGCGCGGAGCACAGTCGGCACGATCGGCGATCCAGATCCCCCGCCCGGCGACCACCGCCGCACCCGTCCCCGCCGGGGTCGACATCGGGGTGGACGGTGTCGAGCCCTGGCAGACGCCCGCGGACGAGTTCTACCGGATCGACACCGCCCTCGTGGTGCCGCAGGTCGACCCCCAGACCTGGAGCCTGCGGGTGCACGGCATGGTCGAGGAGGAGGTCACGCTCACCTGGGACGAGCTGCTGGACAGCGACCTGGTGGAGGCGTGGGTGACGCTCGCGTGCGTGTCCAACCCGGTCGGCGGCGACCTCATCGGCAACCAGCTCTGGCTGGGCATGCCCATCGCGGACCTGCTCGCGCGGGCGCGGCCCACCGCCGACGCCGACATGGTGCTGTCCCGGAGCATCGACGGGTTCACGGCGTCGACTCCCCTCGCCGCCCTGACCGACGGTCGCGACGCGCTGCTGGCCATCGCCATGGACGGCGAGCCGCTGCCCGTCGAGCACGGGTTCCCGGTGCGCATGGTCGTGCCGGGGCTGTACGGGTACGTATCCGCGACGAAGTGGGTCACCGAGCTGCGAGTCACCCGGTTCGCGGACGCGACGGCGTACTGGACGGATCGTGGCTGGTCAGCGGAGGGGCCGGTCAAGACGCAATCGCGCATCGAGGTGCCGACGCAGGGGAACTCCGTCCCCGCCGGGTCGGTGGTCGTGGCCGGTACCGCCTGGGCGCAGCACCGCGGCATCACCGGCGTGCAGGTCCGGGTCGACGACGGCGACTGGAACGACGCGACGCTGGCCGACGACGGCGGCATCGACTCGTGGCGGCAGTGGTCGTGGACGTGGGACGCGGAGCCCGGCTCGCACGAGCTGTTCGTCCGCGCGTCCGACCCGCAGGGCCCGCAGACCGGCGCGGTCGCCGACGTCATCCCGGACGGCGCGACGGGCTACGACACGGTCCGCGTCATCGTCACCTGACCGCTAGCCGACGACCGCCTCGGTCGCGTCACCGAGGTCGGGTTGGACGTCAGCGTGCGGTGACGGGCGCCGGGTCTCGACCGAAGTCCTCCGATGCTTTCGACGGGGCCGGCTGGTCCGGGTCGGAGCGGCGGAGCCAGTCGACGATGCCGCAGACGGCGTCCTTGCAGCCGCCGCACCCGGTGGTCGCGCGGGTCGACGCGGCCACGTCGTCGACCGTCCGGCCGCCGTGCCGCCAGCAGCCGACGATGTCGCCCTTGGTGACCCCGTTGCACCGGCACACGACGGCGCGGTCGGGCATCATCGTCGGGCTGGCGGCGGGGACGGCCGTCCCGGCGACGGGCCGGACCAGCAGCTGGGCGGGGTCGGTGGGTGCGGGGGTGCCGCGCGTGTAGGCCGCGACGAGGTCGGCCGCGACAGGCCCGGCGCCCACGCAGGTGGCACCGATGACGCGACCGTCGGCGACGACCACCTCGATGTGCCGGCCACCCTCGGGGTCGCTGAGCCGGACCCGCCGACCGCCGGTCAGCGGCCCGCAGACCCCCATCGCGACGACGTCGAGCCCGACGCCCTTGACCTTGACGACGTCGGTGCCGACGGTCGGCAGCGGGACGTCGTCGCGGGCGGCGGACGGCTCCGTGAGCAGGGTCGCGAGGCGGCGGGCCTGGTCCCAGCCTTGGGCGATGAGCCCCGAGCCACCCTCGGGAGGTTCGGCGCAGTCTCCGATGGCGAACACGCGCGCGTCGGCGGGCGACGCGAGATCGGTGCCGACGACGATGCCGCGGGCCACGTCGAGGCCGGCCCGCTGGGCGAGCCCGACCTCCGGGACCGTCCCCGCGGTGAGCACCAGCAGGTCCGCGCCCAGCACCTCGCCGCCCTCGAGCCGCACACCGGTGACGCGTCCGTCGCTGATGACGGCCTCCTCGGTGCGGGCACCGACCCGGACCGAGATGCCGAGCGACGTGAGCCGGGCGGTGGCCGCCGCGGCGGCGGGTCCGTCGAGCTGGCGGTCCATGAGGTTCGCACCCCCGTGCACCACCGTGACGGTCAGACCGCGGTGCGCGAGCCCGCACGCGACCTCGAGCCCGAGCACGCCCCCGCCGACGACGACCGCGCGGCGGGCGTTCACGGTGGCCGCGACGATCTCGCGCGCGTCGTCGAGCGTGCGCAGCGCGTGCACACCGGCGGGCAGGTCGTCGTCGTCGCGCCGGCCGAACAGCTCCGGGATGCGCGCCCGGGCGCCGGTGGCCAGGACGAGGACGTCGTACCGGTGCCGCTCACCGGCGTGGTCGTGCACGACGCCGGCACGGCGGTCGATGGTGACCGCCTGCGTGCCGGGCAGCACGGTGCTGGACGTGCGGTGGCTGCTGTTCGGCAGCGTGATCGAGGCGACGTCGAGCTTGCCCGCGACCACCTCGGACAGCAGGACGCGGTTGTACGGCTCGTACTCCTCGGCGCCCAGGACCGTCGTGAGGAACCGGCCGCTCGGGTCGCGCTGGTGCAGGTCGTCGACGAACCGTGCGCCGACCATGCCGTGGCCGACCACGACCACGCGAACCTGGTTGCCAGCAGGACTCATCGAAGAACCTCTTCCACGAACAGCAACGTCTCGTCGTCCAGCACCTCGACCGGGCCGTCCCAGCGCTGCACCGCGACGGCGCAGACCTTGAACTCGGGCATGCCGGAGATCGGGTCGGTGGCGTCGGTGGTGAGCCGGTTGGCGCTGCCGGTGCCCGCCCAGTGGAACGGCATGAAGACCGTGTCGGGCCGCAGCGCGTCGGTGAGCCGGGCCCGGACCACCCCGCGACCGCGCTCGGTGTCGAGCTGCACCAGGTCGCCCTCGTCGATGCCGAGCCGGTCCGCGAGCAGCGGGTGGAGCTCGACGAACGGCGTCGGTGCGCTGCGCACGAGCTCGGGCACGCGGCGGGTCTGCGCACCGGACTGGTAGTGCGCGAGGACGCGGCCGGTGATCAGGAACAGGGGCGCGTCGGTGCGCAGGTCGTCGGACGGTCCGCGGTGGTCCACCGGGATCAGGCGGGCGCGACCGTCGGGCGTCGGGAAGCGGTCCAGGAACATCCGCGGGGTGCCGGGGTGCGGCGTCGGGCCGGCGGGGACCGGCCAGAACAGGTCCGGCTCGGCGTCCAGGCGCGCGTGGCTGAGGCCGCTGTAGTCGGCCCGGCCGCCCGCCGACGCCCGCGCGAGCTCGTCGAAGACGGCGGCCGGCGACGTGTCGAACCGGACCGGCGACCCGAGCCGCTGGGCGAGGTCGGCGAGGATCTCGAGCTCGCTGCGCACCCCGGGCGGCGGCGGCAGGGCGCGGCGGCGACGGATGACGCGGCCTTCGAGCGACGTCATCGTGCCCTCCTCCTCCGCCCACTGCGTGACGGGCAGGACGACGTCGGCCAGCAGGGCCGTCTCCGACGGCAGGAAGTCGCACACCACCAGCAGGTCGAGGGACGCCAGCCGCTCGCGGACGCGGTCGGCGTCCGGGGCGCTGACCAGCACGTTGGAGCCGTGCACGAGCAGCGCCTTCGGACCGCCCGGCGTGCCCAGCGACCGCAGCAGCTCGATGGCGGGCATCCCGGTCCGCGGCAGGTCGGCGGCCTCGACGCCCCACACGCCCGCGACGTGCGCGCGCGCTGCCTGATCCTCGATGGACCGGTACCCCGGCAGCTGGTCGGCCTTCTGCCCGTGCTCGCGACCGCCCTGACCGTTGCCCTGGCCGGTGATCGCGCCGTAGCCGGAGCCGACCCGGCCGGGGAGGCCGAGCAGGAGCGCGAGCGTGATCGCCGCGGTGACGGTGTCGGTGCCCTGCGTGCTCTGCTCGACGCCGCGGCCCGTGAGGATGTAGGCGCCGGACCCGCCGCGCGACGGTGAGGCGTTGGCCAGCAGGAACGCGGCGCGGCGCAGGGTCGCGACGGGGACGCCGGTGACCTGCTCGGTCCGCTCCGGCCACCAGAGCGCCAGCGAGCGGCGGACGTCGTCGAGACCCGTGGTCCGCTCGGCCAGGTACTCGTCGTCGGCGAAGCCCTCCGCCAGGACGATGTGCGCGAGACCCAGCAGCAGCGCGAGGTCGGTGCCCGGCACCGGCTGGATGTGCAGCCCGCCGTCGTCGGCGGTGAGGTCCGCGGTCGCCGACCGGCGGGGGTCCACGACGACCAGGCCACCGGTCGCCCGCACCCCCGCGAGGTGCTGGACGGACGGCGGCATCGTCTCGGCGAGGTTCGAGCCGAGCAGCAGGACCGCCTGCGCCCCGCCGAGGTCGGCGAGCGGGAACGGCAGGCCACGGTCGAGCCCGAGCGTCCGGTTGGCACCGGCGGCGGCGCTCGCCATGCAGAACCGGCCGTTGTAGTCGATGTTCGGCGTCGCCAGCACGGTCCGTGCGAACTTGCCGAGCGCGTACGCCTTCTCGTTGGTCAGCCCGCCGCCGCCGAACACGGCCACGGACGCCGGCCCGTGCTCGGCCCGCAGGGACGCCAGGCGCTCGGCGACGAACGTCATCGCCGTGTCCCAGGACACCGGCTGCCCGTGCAGGAGCGGCGTGGTCAGGCGGTCCGGCGCGCGCAGCAGGGTCGGGGACGTCCAGCCCTTCTGGCACATGCCGCCCTTGTTGGTCGGGAAGTCCCTACCCGCGGCGGTGACGAGACCTGCATCAGACGTGTGCAGGGTCTGCGCGCACTGCAGCGCGCAGTAGGGGCAGTGCGTGTCTGCACCCGTCTTCGTCACCGCCGCGAGCTGGGTCATCAGATGACCGTCGAGCCGAAGGTGCCGTTGCGGCGCTGGTACACGGCCCACGTGGTCAGGCTCATGATCAGGTACAGGCCGACGATCACCCAGAGTGCTGCCTGGATGTTGCCCGTCTCCGTGGTGGAGATGGCGAACCCGCGCGGGATGAGGAAGCCGCCGAACGCTCCGATGGCACCGGCGATGCCGAGGCAGCCGGCGGCGGCCTTGGCGCGACGGGCGCGGTCCTCGTAGTCCGTGGCGCCGAACCGGAACACCGCGGGGATCATCCGGTAGACCGAGCCGTTACCGGCGCCGGTGGCGATGAAGAGGACGAGGAACGAGGCGAGGAACGGCCAGAACGCGTGCGCCCGCAGCGCGAAGATCGCGCAGACCACACCGCTCGCCATGACGACGAACGCCCCGATGGTGACCCGTGCGCCGCCCAGCTTGTCGGCGAGGATGCCGCCGAGCGGTCGGGCGATGGAACCGACGAGCGCACCGGCGAACGCGATCGTGAGGGTGACCTCAGGGAACGTGTTCGCCAGCAGCAGCGGGAACGCCCCGGAGAAGCCGATGAACGACCCGAAGGTGCCGATGTAGATGAACGAGATGATCCAGGTGTGCCGAGACCGGGCGGCGACGCCGTAGGCCCGCGGGTCAGCCTTGGCGTTCGACAGGTTGTCCATGTAGCGAAACGCGAGGAACGCCGCGATCACGATGAGTGGCACGAACATGAAGCCGGCCCACTGGAGCTGCATACCGGCGCCGATGACGACGACGATCGGCACCGCCCACTGCACCGCGGCCGTGCCGATGTTGCCGCCCGCCGCGTTGAGGCCGAGCGCGCGGCCCTTCTCCTTCTCCGGGTAGAAGAACGAGATGTTCGCCATCGACGAGGCGAAGTTGCCACCGCCGAAGCCCGCCAGCGCAGCGACCGCGAGCAGGGCGGGGAAGCCCAGCTCCGGGTTCTGCACGGCCACGCCCAGCGCGACGGTCGGGAGGAGGAGCAGAAGCGCGGACACGATGGTCCAGTTGCGGCCGCCGAAGATCGGCACCGCGAACGTGTAGGGGATGCGCAGGGTGGCGCCGACGAGCGTGGGCAGGGCGATCAGCCAGAACATCTGGTCGACGGTCAGGACGAAGCCGGCGTCGGGCAGACGCGGGACGACGATGCTCCACAGCGCCCAGACGGCGAAACCGAGGAACTCGGCGAAGATCGACAGACCCAGGTTCCGGCGTGCGATGACCCGGCCGACGGAGGCCCACTGGCCCTCGTCCTCCGGGTTCCAGCCGTCGATCCAGCGTCCGGGGCGGCGGGTGAGCGGCGCGGCGTCGAGTACGGGGGCAGTGCTGGCGTCGGTCGCGAGCTGTGGCGCCATGGGGACCTCCGGGAGGACGGGTGGGGGGCTCGGTCGACGCCGACGCTAGGCAGCGGATGTTTCGTCCGACCTGTCCGAACCGTTGCGCGCACGGTTCATTTCGCGCACCGGCCCCGTGGCGACCTTGTGAGATCAGGCGAGCGGACGGACCCGGACGTGCTCGGTGGGGACGCTCAGGAGCAGCTCGGCTCCGACGTGCAGATCGAGGGCCGCGGCCTGCGCGGGCGGCAGGTCGACGAGCACGTCCCCGCTGGTCCGGACACGCACACCCGTGGTCCCGGGCTCGAGGTCGATGACCCGTGCGGGCCAGCCGTCGCCGACCACGACCGCACCCGGCGGGAACGTCACCTGCGCCCGCCCGCCCGGTTCGCGGGCACCGCACGGGACCAGCACACCGTCCGGTCCCTGCAGCGCCGTGCTGCCGTCAGGCTGGGTCGCGAGGCGTCCAACCACGAGGTTCACGCCCGCCAGCGCCGCGGTGAACGGGTGGACGGGGTCGGACAGCACATCGAGCGGCCGACCCTGCTCCACCACCTGCCCGTCGTGCAGCACGACCACCCGGTCGGCGAGGGTCACGGCGTCGAGCACGTCGTGGGTGACCAGGACGGTGGCGGTGCGCGTGCGGCGGACCTGCGTCCGGACCACGTCACGCAGCTCGGCGGCGGTGCGCACGTCCAGCTGCGCGAACGGCTCGTCCAGCAGCAGGACCGCGGGCTCGGCGGCGAGCGCCCGGGCGAGCGCGACGCGCTGGCGCTGCCCCCCGGACAGCGCGCCGGGGTGACGGTCGGTCAGCTCGCCGAGGCCGACGGCCGTCAGCCACTCGTCCGCGACCCGCCGTGCCTGCGCGGCGGGCACCCCCGCCGCGCGCGGGCCGAACGCCACGTTCTCCCGGGCGCTCAGGTGCGGGAACACCAGCGAGTCCTGCCCGAGCAGGCCGATCGAGCGCCGCTCGGGGCGGACCGCCGTCTCGACCCGGTCGTCCCGGACGGCTGTCAGCGTCCGGTCCCCCACCCGCACGACCCCGTAGGACGGCACGAGGTGACCGGCGAGCACCGCGAGCAGCGTGGACTTGCCCGCACCGTTCGGGCCGAGGATCGCGACGATCTCTCCCGGGTGGGAGGCAAACGTGACGTCCAGCGTGAACGCGTCCCGGCGGACGACGACCTCCGCGTGCAGCGACGTCATGCCGGACGTCCCGGTCGCCAGGCCCGTGCGGCGAGCAGCACCGCGACCGCGGCGAACACGAGCAGGAGCGACAGGGCGACCGCGGTCTCCTGGGTCACGCCCGCGCCGTTGAAGGCCGAGTAGATGGCCAACGGCATCGTCTGGGTGACGCCCGGGGAGTTCCCCGCGAACAGCGCGGTCGCACCGAACTCGCCGAGGGCCCGCGCGAAGCACAGGACCGTCCCGCTGACCAGCCCCGGCCGCACGAGCGGCAGGGTGATCCGCCGCAGGACCGTCCACCGCCCGGCGCCGAGGCTCGCGGCCACGACGTCGAACCGGGTGCCCGCCGTGCGCAGCGACCCCTCGACGCTCAGGACCAGGAACGGCATCGCGACGAACGCCTGCGCGATGACGACGGCCGCCGTGGTGAAGGGGATGGTGATGCCGAACCAGGCGTCGAGGGACTGGCCGAGAAGACCGCGACGGCCCAGCAGGTACAGCAGCGCGATGCCGCCGACGGTCGGGGGCAGCACGAGGGGCAGCGTGACCAGGGCGCGCAGCACGTCGGCGGGCCAGCCGTGGGCCCGCGCGAGCACGACCGCGAGCGGTACCCCGAGCACCAGGCACACGCCTGTCGCCACGGCCGACGTCGACAGGGAGAGCCACAGCGCGTCCAGCGCGGCGGGTGTCGTGATGTCGGCGGGCAGCGACGCCCAGTCCGCGCGCACCAGGAGAGCGACCACCGGCATCACCAGCAGCCCGGCGGCGAGCGCCGCGGGCAGCCAGAGCAGGCCGGGGACACCGACCGGGTGCTCGCGCGTCACGGTGCGCTGAACCCCGCGGCGGCCAGGACCCGCTGACCCGCGTCCGACAGCACGAGGTCGACGAACGCCTGCGCGACCGCACCGTCCTCGAGCGCGACGATCGGGTACTCGTTGACGGCCGTGGCCGCCTCGGGGAACGGGACGCCGTCGACCGCGCCGCCGGCGGAGAGCACGTCTGTCCGGTACACCAGCCCCGCGTCGGCGTCGCCGGTCTGCACCTTGGTCAGCACGGCCTTGACGTTCTGCTCCTCGCTGACCGGGGTCAGCGCGAGTCCGTCGAGGACCTCGTGCGCGGCGGACCCGCAGGGCACCTGCACGCCGCAGAGCACCACCTTGCCGCCGGACGTCGACAGCGCCGCGAGGTCCGCCAGCGAGTCGATCCCGAGCGGGTTGCCCGCAGCGACGACGATCTCGAGCGTGTTGGTGGTGAACACCGTCGCCGGGCCCACCGCGAGCCCCGCGTCCGTCACCGTGGACATGGTCTGCGTGTCGGCCGAGGCGAACACGTCCGCCGACGCCCCGCCCGTCAGCTGCGTGGCCAGCGTGGCGGAGCCGTCGTACGTCGTCGGTTGCACGGTGACACCGGGGTTCTGCTCGGCGAACTCGGCGCCGAGGTCGTCGAACGCATCCTGCAACGAGGCGGCGGCGAAGACGGTGAGCTCGCCGGTGAGGCCCGTGGTCGACGGTTCCGCAGCCGGTTGCGCGGCCGAGCACCCGGTGAGCGTCAGAAGGACGGCGACGAGCGCGCGAGCTCTCATCGCGGCGCCCGCGGGGTCTCGACGAGGACGGTCGTGGCCTTGACGACGGCGACCGCTCGGGAGCCGACCTCGAGCCCGAGCTCACGCACGGCCTCGGTCGACATGAGCGACACCAGCCGGAACGGTCCCGCCTGGAGCTCGACCTGCGACATCACGGTGTCCGACAGGATCCGGGTGACCAGCCCGGGCAGCCGGTTGCGTGCCGAGCTGGAGCCCGCCGCCGGGTCGTCGGGGGTCCTCGCACGGTCGACCGCCAGGGTCGCCAGGTCGGTTCCCGCGATCACGCTCCGTCCCGCGTCGTCGTCCGACGCGGTCAGGGCGCCCGAGTCGACCCAGCGGCGCACGGTGTCGTCGCTCACGCCCAGCAGCTCGGCGGCCTCGCTGATCCGGTAGGTGGTCACGAGCACGATCGTAATGCCGCAGATGCGGCTCTTCCCGCCCCATGGGCCCGCAAAGTCGGTAAGGGCTTCGCTGGTGAGCGCTCCGTCGTGCGGAGCGGTACGTTCCGACGATGGCGAAGAAGTCCGCAAAGAAGAAGAAGAACAAGGACAAGATCCCGAACGCCGTCTACGAGGCGGAGCTGTTCCGCCTCCAGGCCGAGCTGGTCAAGGTCCAGCAGTGGGCCAAGGAGACGGGCGCGCGGGTGGTCGTGCTCTTCGAGGGGCGCGATGCGGCCGGCAAGGGCGGCACCATCAAGCGGATCTCGGAGTACCTCAGCCCTCGCGTCGTGCGTATCGCCGCACTGCCGACGCCTACCGAGCGCGAGAAGAGCGAGTGGTACTACCAGCGCTACGTCGCGCACCTGCCCTCGGCCGGTGAGGTCGTCCTGTTCGACCGTTCCTGGTATAACCGCGCCGGGGTCGAGCACGTCATGGGCTTCTGCACGCCGCAGGAGTACAGCCGGTTCATGCGGCAGACGCCGATCTTCGAGCAGATGCTCATCGAGGACGGCATCCTCCTGCGCAAGTACTGGTTCTCGGTCTCCGACCGAGAGCAGCTCAAGCGCTTCCGCTCGCGGCTCAACGACCCGGTGCGGCAGTGGAAGCTGAGCCCGATGGACACCGCGTCCCTGAGCCGCTGGGAGGAGTACTCGAAGGCCAAGGACGAGATGCTCGTGCACACCGACGTCCCCGTGAGCCCCTGGTTCATCGTGGAGTCGGACATCAAGAAGCACGCCCGGCTGAACATGATCAGCCACCTGCTCTCGACGATCCCGTACACGGACGTGCCGCACGAGAAGGTGGTCCTGCCCGACCGTCCCGCCGCCTCGAACGGGTACGAGCGTCCGCCGCGCGAGCTGTCGACCTACGTCCCCGACCACGTCGCCGCCCTGATGGGCGACCCGGAGAAGCACCTCTGACGCCGGTCGTGACGTGGGTGAGCCGCCGTTGCATCGTGGTCGATCACCTGCGACCTTGAGCGGCATGTCGGCGACCTCCACCAGCCCGGGTCCTAACCTGCGCGTGTCGCTCCCGGGGCTGCAGCCCTCGGTGAAAGAGTTCCTCACCAACGAGGCCGGCAGCGCCATCTACCTGCTGGCGGCCACGGTCGTCGCACTGGTCTGGGTCAACTCCCCCTTCGCCGACTCCTACGAGGCGCTCTGGCACACCAGCGCCGGCTTCCACGTCGGGACGTGGGGCATCGAGCTCGACCTGCACCACTGGGTCAACGACGCCGCGATGGCCATCTTCTTCGCGGTGGTCGGCCTGGAGATCAGCCGCGAGGCCACCACCGGAGACCTGCGGGACAAGCGAACCGTCGCGGTCCCCGCGCTCGGCGCGCTGGGCGGCCTGCTGGTCCCGGTACTGATCTTCCTGGCGTTCAACGGCGGGACCGACGCCGCGCACGGGTGGGGTGTCGTCATGTCGACGGACACCGCGTTCCTCGTCGGCATCCTCGCCCTGTTCGGCCCCAAGTGCCCGGACCGGCTCCGGCTGTTCCTGCTCACGCTCGCCATCGTCGACGACATCGGCGCGATCACGGTGATGTCGATCTTCTACACCGACGAGGTCGACATGGCCGCGCTCGGCCTCGCGGCGGTGATCGTCGTCGGGATCCTCATGCTGCGGTGGCTGAACGTGTGGCAGTTGGCGCCGTACGTGGTGGCAGGGATCGCCCTCTGGTTCGCCGTGCAGGCCTCCGGCGTGCACGCGACGCTCGCCGGCGTGATCATCGGCCTGCTCGTCCCTGCCCGGCCCGCGGACCAGCAGACCATCGACGAGGTCGCCGGGTACGGGCGCAAGCTCATCGACGACGCGACCGCGGAGCGCGAGCACCTCGCCGAGCTGGCCGCGCGCGCCGCGGTACCCACGAACGACCGGCTGCAGCGGATCCTGCACCCGTGGAGCGCGTTCGTCGTGGTCCCGCTGTTCGGCCTGGCCAACGCGGGGATCCGGCTCGACCTGGAGTCCCTGCAGGCCGCCGCGCACTCCCGCCTGGCCATCGGGGTCGCCGTCGCGCTGGTGCTCGGCAACGCCATCGGCATCACCGGCGCCGCCACCCTCGCGATCAGACTCGGCCTCGGCGAGCTGCCCGGTCGCGTCCGCTGGGGGCACCTGCTCGGCGGCGCGGTGCTCGCCGGGATCGGGTTCACGATCTCGCTGTTCATCGCCGAGCTCGCGTTCGACGACCCCCAGCACCTGGACGACGCGAAGATCGGCATCCTCGCCGGGTCGCTCACCGCCGCCGTCGTCGGGTCGGTCCTGCTGCGGTGGCTGGGCGAGAAGCTGCCCCTCTGCTCCCCGCTGAGCGACGCGCCCCCACCCCTGCCGCCGCTGCCGTGGCGGGCACCGGGCGGCGAGGGGTGAGGGCGCGTCGGCGTCGGCTCAGTCCTCGACGATGTCCCGCCCGTGCAGCGTCAGCGCCCAGACCACGAAGACGTCGAGGGCGATGATGATGACGGCCCACCACGGGTAGTACGGCAGCCAGACGAAGTTCAGCACGAGGCTGAGGCAGGCCACGATCACACCGATCGTCCGTGCCCACACCGCGCCGCTGAGGACGTAGAAACCGGCGACGGCGACGCCGAGGCCGATCACCACGTGGATCCAGCCCCAGGTGGTCACGTCGAACTGGAACAGCCACTCGGCGCCGACCACGTAGAACGTGTCGTTGAACACGGCCACGAATCCCTGGAGGGCGTGCAGGACGCCGATGACGATCAGCATCGACGCCGCGAAGACGGTCATGCCGACGGCAAGACCACTGCGTTGTTCAGTCATGTGGGGATTCCTTCCGAAGCGGTGGTGAGGTCTCGGCGTCGCCGAAGACCTTCCTGCGCTGGAGCTCGAACTCCTCCGGCGACAGGAACCCGCGCGCAACCAGGTCGGCCAGCTCGGCCAGCTGAGCGGCCGAGTCGATCAGCGGGTCGCTCCCGGGGTCGTCGGGAGGGCCCTGGCTCGCGGGGGGCATGGGGGAATCGTCGCGACGCACCGGGTGGTCGCGCACCACCCTGCGCGGGGTGAGCCGGGTCTCGGTTCAGCTCCGCGAGGCGTCCAGCCCTGACCGGGACCGGTCGGCCACCTGGCGGGCGAGGTCGGCCGCCTCGCCGCGCGAGCCGACCGCCAGCTTGCGGTAGACGACCTTGAGGTGGAACTTCAGCGTGTTCACCGAGATGGAGAGCTCGTCGGCGATCTCCCGCAGGGTGAGCCGGCTGGGCAGCATCCGCAGCACCGCGAGCTCGCGCTCGGTCAGGTGCTCGCCGGGGACGCTCGGGTCCGTGCTCCTCGCGGTGGCGAGCGGTGACGCGGCGCGGCGGACGCGGTCGAGCCACGCGGCGGGAGCCAGGAAGGCGTGCACCTCCACCAGCTCGAGCACCTCCGCTCCCTCCGAGGCGACCGTCTGGACCAGCCCGACGCCGGCCGCCCGGGCGACCGCGCGCGCCACGTGGTCGAGCGCGTCCTGGTGGGTCGCCGCCGCCCGCGCGCGGAGCAGGTCGCGGACCACCTCGTGGCGCGGGCAGCGCGGCCGGACCTGGTGGAGGCGCACCGCGGCGTGGGCGCGCCGACCCTCGTGGAGGTCCACACGGGCCATGCACACACCGCCCCAGAACGGGTCGTCGACCTGCTCCGCCCACCTCCGGGCCTCGGCGGGACGGTCGGCTGCGAGCGCGACCAGCGTGCCGGTGCGCGCCAACCACATGAGCCCCCCCGGTCCGGCGAACTCGGAGCGCACGAACGCGTGGGCGCGCTCGAAGCAGGTGTCCGCCGCCTCCCGGTCGCCCTCGTCCAGCCTCAGCTCGGTCAGCTGGAGCATCGCCATCGCCTCCGCGTGGGCGACGGGCTCGAGCCAGCGCGGGGCCACGGAGACGAGCTCGGTGACCGCTCGCGCCCGGTCGCCGAGCTCGCGGTGGGCGACGGCCTCGGCCAGGCTCAGCTCCGCGCACAGGATCGCCATGGAGGCCACGACGTCGACGCCGCGGATGCCGGCAGCGACCCGCAGCGCGTCGACCGGACGGCCCGCGAGCGCCTCGCCGACGGCACGCGACCCCTCGAAGGCCAGCCGCCGCTCCGGGTCCCACCCCAGCTCCCGGCGCACGTCCTGCAGCTGCGGGGACCCGTCGTCCCACCGCTCGGACAGCGCCACCTCGCGGGCGATCACGTTCCAGCCCTGCCGGCCCACCAGGTCCAGCTGGCCGTCGTCGGCCAGCAGCGCGATGGCCTGCGTGGCGAGCGTGCTGCTCGAGCGCCAGTCCCCGGTGAGCGTCGCCGCGATCGACTGCAGCATCAGGAGGCGCCCGTCCTGCGGACGCCCCCCGGCGTCGTGCCGCGCACGGCTCGCCGTCGCGGCGTCGACCGCCTCGAGGAACCGGCGCTTGTCCACCAGGAGGTGGCACCACGCGAACTCGATCATCGCGTCGAGGTCGCCTGAGGCCACGTTGAGGGGGATCTGCGCGATGGTCCGTTCGATCGTCGCTGTCAGGCCGGAGTCGTACAGGTCCCCGACCGTCCGGGCCAGCAGCCGCAACGC
The DNA here is from genome assembly GCF_001424125.1 of Cellulomonas sp. Leaf395. Classification (GTDB taxonomy): domain Bacteria; phylum Actinomycetota; class Actinomycetes; order Actinomycetales; family Cellulomonadaceae; genus Cellulomonas. The sequence continues at coordinate 513,823 of NZ_LMQI01000003.1, read as the reverse complement.
CTCGCGTGGCCGGCCGGCGAGGATCCACTGCTCGAGCGCGCTGGTCACCTCGCCGACGTCCTCGAACCATCGCGCAGCACGCGCGTGCAGGGTGGCGACGCGTTCCGGCGATCGTCGTGCGACCTCACCGAGCAGCTCCTGCCGCACCACGGCGTGCACCTCGAACCAGCCGGACGGCCCGAGCCTGGTGATGAACAGCCCGCGGGCCTCGGCGTCCGCGAGCAGGTCGCCCGCGTCGGGGCGGCCGGACAGGGCCGCGGCGAGCGCACCGTTGGTCCGCACGACGACGGAGGTGTCCAGGAGGACGTCGACGACCTCCGGCCGCTCCGCGGTGAGCACCTCGCGCCAGACGTAGTCGGCGAACAGGAGGCCTCGGGCGTCGACCCGGGGGAGGGAGACGGGCTGCGCGCTGTCCGAGCGCGACGCGAGGGCGGTGAGCTGCAGTCCCGCGGCCCAGCCCCCGGCCCGGTCCACGGCCGCGCTGACCTCGTCGTGCTCGAGCGACGCCTGGAGGCAGGCCAGCATGTCCTCGGACTCCTCCGGGGAGAACCGGAGCTCGGCGAACTGCACCTCGACCAGCTGCCCCCGGGCGCGCAGCCGGTCGACCGGGAGCCTCGGCGTGCGGCGCGTGAGCAGCACGACGTGCAGCCAGTCCGGCAGGGCGGTGAGGAAGTGCGCGAGCGCGTCGACCAGCGCGTCGTCGTCGTCGACGAGGTGGATGTCGTCGAGGACGAGCACCGCCGACGCCGGGTGGTCGCTGCGCTCGAGCCGCGCGATGATCCCCGGCACGACGTCGGGGCGCGTGGCCGGCCGCCGCGCGGGCGACGGGACCGTCCCGAGGTCGACCAGCTCACCGAGCGCCGCGGTCACGGCCGACCAGAACTGGCCACCGTCCCGGTCGGACTCGTCCACCGACAGCCACGCCGTCGGCACCGAGGCGAGGGAGCGCCAGTCGACGAGCAAGGACGTCTTGCCCGACCCGGCCGGCGCCACGACCACCGTGATCGGTACCGAGGTGGTCTGGGCGAGGAGCGAGATGAGCCGCGGCCGTCGCAGGTAGTGCGCCGGGTTGGCCGGGGCGCGCAGCCGTGAGGCGAAGAACGACGACGACCCGCCGTGCGACGACCTGGCACCTGGTCCGTTCTGCGACACGCGACCTCTCCTGGATCGACCGGAGCACGGCTCCCTGACCAGGATCATCGCGGTCGACCGGGCCTGATACCAGCACCGCCACGCGTGTCCACCACCCCGCCGAGGATGGGGACCACCTACCCGGCCCGGTGCGATGCTGCCGAGAGGCACCGACGCAGCTCGTGACCGACCGCGCCGCGCGCCGCCGAGCGAGCCACCGCCCGGACAGGTAACGAGCGAGGAGTCGGCATGAGCGTCAGCTTCGTACTCGAGGCGCTGGTGGTGCTGGGCGCGATCGTCATGGGCACCCGTGCCGGCGGCGTCGGCGTGGGGCTCTGGGGTGGCCTCGGCACCTTCGTCCTGGTCTTCGTGTTCGGCGAGGCGCCGGGCGCACCCCCCGCTGCGGCGGTGGCGATCATCCTGGCCGTCGTCACCACGGCGGCGCTGATGCAGGCCGCGGGAGGCATCGACTGGATGGTGTTCGTCGCCGCGCGGGTGATCGAGAGCCGTCCGAAGCAGATCACCCTGATCGCGCCGCTGACCGCGTTCGCGTTCTGCGTGGGCGCGGGGACGGGAAACATCATCTATCCCCTGATGCCGGTGATCTACGACGTCGCCTACCGCAACCACATACGACCATCACGACCGCTCACCGTGACGGTGGTGCAGTCCGGCATCGCGCTGGCTGCCTCGCCGGTCTCGGCGGCGATGGCGGCGATGCTCACGCTCACCGACGTCGCGCCGTACGACCTCGGCCTCACCCAGATCCTCGCCATCACCTTCCCGGCGTGCGTGGTCGGGATCATCGTGACGTCGCTCGTGGTGAACCGGATGTGGAAGGAGCTCGACGACGACCCCGAGGTGCAGGCCAAGATCGCCTCGGGTGAGCTGCTGGCACCGGAGGCGGTGCTGGTCGGCGGGACGGCGGTCGCGTCCGCCGGCGGTGCCGCCTCCGACGCGGGCCCGGCACCGGTCGCGACGGGCGGGACACCACCGCCGCCGCCTGCGCCCGCGTCCAGCGCGCTGACGTACACGCGTGCCGGACGCAACTCCGCGCTGGCGTTCTTCGGCGGCGTCGTGGCGATCGTGCTCCTCGGCCTGTTCCCCGACCTGCGCCCGTCGTTCACCGTCGGCGACGAGACCGTGGCCCTCGACATGACGAACACCATCGTTCTCGTGATGTTCGTGGTCGGCGTGCTCATCCTGTTCATCGGCAAGCCCGACGTGCGGGACGTCCCGGAGATGTCCGTGTTCAAGGCGGGCATGATCTCCGCGATCGCCCTCTTCGGCATCGCGTGGCTCACCGCGACCTTCATCGCCGCCCACGAGGCGTACATCGTGGAGACCGTCGGCGCCTGGGTGACGGACTGGCGGTTCCTCTTCGCCCTCGCGGTCTTCATGGTCGCCGCGCTGACCACCAGCCAGTCCACCGCGACCAGGACGATGGTGCCGATCGGCCTCGCCGTCGGCCTCCCACCCGGGGTGGTCACCGGCATGTGGGCCGGTGCCCTGGGCGGCGTCTACACGCTCCCCGCCAACGGCACCCAGATCGCCGCGGCGAACTTCGACCTCACGGGCACCACGAAGCTGGGCACCAAGCTGCTCGACCACAGCTTCTTCATCCCGATGCTCGTCCTGTCCGTCACCACCATCGTCGTCGGCTCGGTCATCGGCGCCGTCTTCTTCTGACTCTCGACCGGGACCGAACGGAGCACACGATGGATCCGCAGGAGATCACGAGCCGGGCGGCCGCCCTCATGCCCGGGCTGCTCGACGACCTGGGCGCGCTCGTCGCCATCCCGTCGATCGCGTTCCCGGGGTACCCCGCCGAACCCGTCGTGCGGATGGGCCAGGAGGCGCTCCGCCTCTTCCAGGAGGCGGGCTTCACCGACGCGCGACTCATGGACGTCCCGTCCGGGTACCCACCGGTCTACGGGGAGATCGCGGGCCCGGAGGGGTCGCCCGTCGTCGTGCTGTACGCCCACTACGACGTCCAGCCCGCCCCGCCCGAGCAGGGCTGGACCAGCGACCCCTGGACGGCGACCCGCAAGGACGACGGGCGCATCTACGGACGCGGGGCCGCCGACGACAAGGGTGGGCTGGTGGCCCACCTGGGCACCCTGCGGGTCTTCGACGGGCAGCCTCCCTGCACGGTGAAGCTGATCCTCGAGGGGATGGAGGAGACGGAGAGCAACCTCGAGACCTTCGTCGAAGCCCATCCGGACCTGTTCGACTGCGACGTGTTCGTCATCTGCGACATGGGGAACCTGCGTGTCGGTGAGCCCGCCCTGACCACGGCGCTGCGCGGCGACGTCGCGTGCGTCGTGACGGTCAGCACTCTCGAGCACCCCCTGCACTCCGGTGTGTTCGGCGGGCCGGCGCCCGACGCGATGATGGCGCTCGCCCGCCTGCTCGCGACGTTGCACGACGACGCGGGGGACGTGGCGGTCGCCGGGGTCACGTCGAGCACGTGGGACGGCGACGGGCTCAGCCCCGACGACTTCCGCTCCAACGCCGACATGCTGGACGGGGTCGACCTGACGGGGACGGGGACCATCGGCTCGCGGCTGTGGTCGCATCCGTCGATCAACGCGATCGGCCTCGACATGACGAGCATCGCCGGCTCGTCGAACGTCCTGATCCCGCAGGCCAGCGCGAAGATCTCGATGCGGATCGTGCCCGGCTCGGACCCGGAGCACGAGCTCGACGCCCTCGTCGCCCACCTGGAGGGCCACGCGCCGTGGGGGGCCACGGTCGAGGTGCAGCGCACCAAGGCGGCGCCGCCGTTCACCTGCGCGACGGACGGCCCCGCGTACGCCGCCGCGAGCGCCGCGCTGGCTGAGGCGTTCGGCCGGCCCGTGAGCGGTGCGGGCAGCGGCGGCTCGATCCCGCTCCTGCGCACGCTCGGGTCGGTGGCGCCGCGCGCGGAGTTCATCCTCTGGGGTCCGGAGGACCTCGCCGCCTCCCGCATCCACGCGTCGGACGAGAGCGTCGACCCCAGCGAGATCGAGAAGCTCGTCGTGGCGCAGTCGCTGCTGCTCCAGAAGCTGGCGGAGCGGCCGTGACGTCCGCCGCGTCCGCCCGGGGGGTCCTGCTCGCCGCCTGCCTGTCCACGCTGATCGTCAACGCCAACACGTCGGCGGTCAGCATCCTGCTCCCGGCTATCAGCGACGACACGGGCATGTCGGTGACGACGCTGCAGTGGGCGGTGACCGGCTACTCCTTGGTCGGCGCGGCGACGATCGTCACGTCCGGCTCGCTCGGTGACGTCTACGGACGCAAGCGCGTCTTCCAGCTCGGCCTGCTCCTCTTCATCGGGTCGTGCGTGCTGATCGCGCTGTCCGACTCCGGCGGGATGGTGATCGCCGGACGTGCCATCCAGGGAGCCGCGGGCGCGACCGTCCTGGCGTGCGGGCTCAGCCTGCTGTCGGTGGCCAACACCGGGGCCGCGCAGCTGCGGGCCGTCTCGCTGTGGGGCGCGGCCGCCGCCGTCGGGGCCGCGCTCGGTCCCCTCCTCGGCGGAGTCCTGGTCGAGGTGGCCAGCTGGCACGCGCTCTTCTGGGTCGACGGGGTGGTGGCGGTCGGCGTCATGGCACTGACGGCAGCCACCGTGCAGGAGTCGCGCGACCCGACGCGGTCGCGCTCGATCGACCTCGGCGGGAGCGTGCTCGTCGCCCTCACGCTCATGCCGTTCATCCTCGCCGTGAGCAAGGGCAGCGAGTGGGGCTGGGTGTCCCCCGCCACGCTCGGCTGCCTGGCGGTCGCGGTCGCCGCGGGCGTCGGCTTCGTCGCCGTCGAGCGCCGGGTCGCGGTCCCGATGCTGGACCTGACCATCCTGCGCAACCGGATCCTCGTCGGGTCCACGCTGGCGATCCTCATCGGAGCCGGCACCATCAACGGCCTGATGTACCTGGTCAGCCTCTACTTCCAGGACCCCGCGACGCTCGGGTTCAGCCCGTTGGAGGCCGGGATCGCCACCCTGCCCGCGACGGTCGGTCTGGTGCTCGTGGCGCCTCTGGTGCCCCGGCTCGCGGGACGGCTGGGCGGTCGCCAGGTCGTGGGCATCGGGTTCCTCGTCACCGCCATCGGCTTCGCCGTCCTCGGGTTCGTCAGCTCGTCGTGGACGTACGCGGCGTTCGTCCTGCCGCTGCTCGCCGTCGCCATCGGGATGGGCCTGTCCAACGGCCCGGCGTCGGCCGCGGCGACCGCGTCGGTCTCCGCGAGCCAGGTCGGCGCGGCGTCCGGGGTGTCCAACATGGCCCGGTACGTCGGCGCCGCGGTCGCGACGGCGCTCGCCGCGACGATCTACGGCGGCGTCATCGCCGACCGGACCGCCGAGGGGGTGCCCGCGCCGGACGCTCTCTCCGCCGGCCTCGCCACCGCCGCGTGGTTCATGGCGGCGTTCAGCGTGCTCGGCGTCGCCATGGCCGTCGTCATGGGCCGGCGGGCCCGCGCCGGCGGGCGCACGCTGGGCGACGCCGCCGCGTCTGCAGCCGCGATCACCCACACCCTGCCGACGTCCGCCACCCCGACGCTGACGGACGCTGCCGTCTCGAGCCGGGGTTCGGGGACCTGAGCACCGGCTCGAGACGTCGTGATCACCCTGCCGTAGTCCGGCCGGAACATGAGTGCGCGACAATACGCCTCGTCTCCGTCACCGAGTGAAAGCGTGGCCCTGCCCGTGCTCAAGAAGTCCCGCTCCGCCGCCTCCGCCACCTGCACGCTGACGTTCTTCCTGCCGACGACCGCGCTCGACGGGCCGGTCAGCGTGGTCGGCACGTTCAACGGCTGGACCCCCGGGCTGCACCCGCTGCGCCACCGCTCCAACGGGACGGCGAGCACGTCCGTGACCGTGCCCGTGGGCGAGACCGTCAGGTTCCGCTACCTCGGCGAGCAGGGCCGCTGGTTCGACGACGCCGACGCGGACGAGATCACCGCGGACGGTTCCGTCGTGCACGCCTGAGCGCGCGTCCTCGGGCGAGGCCCTGACCGGCCTCGCCCGGGGGATCGGCGGGCAGGGCTCAGACCCGGCCGATCGCAACCCCCGCCCGCCGCGCGATCGCGGAGCCGAGCGCGATGCCCGCGAGCACCCCGAGCGAGATCGCGACCATGGTCGTCCCGGCGTTGACGACGGTGGTGAGCGCCGCCGCCTTGTCCCCCAGCATCGACGTGACCCCGACCAGCCCGAGCGCCCCGGGCACCAGCAGCCAGAACCCGGGCAGGAACCCGACGAGCGCGGGCGGACCGGTCGGTCGGGTCGCCGCGAGCATCGCCACGGGGGTCATGAGGAGCGCGCCGATGAACGCCGAGAACACCCCGCCGAAGAACAGCCCGCCCACCACCTGACCGGCGTAGGCGACGACCAGCACGAGCAGGATCCACGGCAGCGCGGGCCGGCGAGCACAGTGGTGGAACACCACACCCGTGCCGAACACGAGGACACCGATCCACGGACCCGCCCAGCCGAGCAGCTGGGAGGCGGTGGAGCCGATCTCGGTCGCGGGGACGCCCACGAGCGCCGCGGCTCCCGTGATCCCGAGCGCCAGGAGCACGAGCTGCATGACCCCGGCGGCGAGCCGCGCGGATCCCGCGATCATCTGCCGGGTGGCCAGGTCGATCGCGGCCGTCGTGAGCAGGGCGCCGGGCAGGAAGGTCACCAGCGGCGCGACCAGTGGCGCGAGCGTCCCGATCCCGATCCCGGTGCGGGACAGGAGGAACACCGCGACCGACACGGCGAACGCGCAGCTCAGCACCACGAGTGCCTGGTACGCGGCCGGCAGGCGGACGGTGGCCACCTGCAGGCACGCGATCCCCACGCCGAGCAGGGCTGCGACCAGGACGTCGACGAGGCTGCCGCCAAGGATCATCGCCAGGCCCGTGGAGACGCCGACGTACCCGAGGATGCGCACCCGCGCGTCGTACAGCGGTGGTGCACTGACGGCGGTCTCGATCTGCTCGGCGCCCTCGAGCGGGCCGACCCTCCCGGACTCGGCGGCGTCGGCGACGTCGAGCACGTCCTGCACCTGGTGCAGCCGCAGCTGTCGGAAGCCCGCCGACGAGGCGGCCGTCTGGGTCGTCGTGCCCCCGGGCACGGAGACGAGCAGCGCCGTGGGCAGCGCGATCACCTCGACGTCCGAGGCGCCGTTGATGGCCGCGACCCGCTCGAGGGTGCGCGTCACCTGGACCACCGGAGCGCTCGAGTCGATCATCGCCTGGCCGAGCACCATGAGGAACCGGATGGTGGCGACGGTCTCGTCGGGCGCCTCGGGGATCGCGACGGCGCTGTCGCCGACCGAGCCGACCGAGCCGGCCGGGCGGACCATGGCGACCGGTGCCGTCGGCGGCGCGGGGTCGTCGAGGAGGGCGGGCGCGACCACCCCCGTCCGGGGCCCGCGGTTGCGCCGGAACAGCACGACCAGGGCGGTGGTCGCGACCACGAGGACGAGCAGGGCCGTGATGATCGCGCCGAGCGGGATCGTCGAGCCGGTGACCGCGGGTTCCTGGGTCCACGGCACCTCCACCACGACCGTCTCGGTCGGTACGGGGGCCGGCGAGGGTGTGGCCGAGGGCTCCTCGGTCGGGGTCACCACCGGCTCCGCGGGGGACGTCGGGGTCGCCGTCGGCTCCGGGGTCGGTGTGGGCGAGGGCGTGGTGGGCTGGTCGGTGGTCGCGGCCGTCGGCTCCGGGGGCGGCGGGGCGGTGTCGGTCGGGGCCGCGGCGGCCTCGGTGCTTCCCGGGGTCGGCACCGCACCGACCGTCATGACGCCACGACCCTGCTCCATCACGCGACCGGGTCCGCGTCGCCGTACGCGCCGAGGCGCAGGGTGCGTGCGTCGGTGGCGAGGATCTGCGGCAGGGCTTCGAGCAGCGACGAGACCGTGTCCGTCCCCGCGCGCACGAACCTGCCCGAGAGCGCGTCCAGCTCCCCGTCGCCGAACGCCCGGACCAGCTCGGCGACGGCCTCGACCGGCGTCCACTCGGTCCGGCCCTCATGCATCGCCATCGAGGTGGTCATCGCCGTCTCGACGTGCCCGGGGGCCAGGTCGAGCACCCGGACTCCCTGGTCGTGGTACTGCGCGTGCAGCTGCGTGGTGAAGCGGCCGAGCGCGCCCTTGCTGATCGCGTAGCCGGTGTAGGCGGTCATCGCCCGGTGACCGGCGCCGGAGTTCATGTTCAGCACCCGGCCGTCGCCGCGCGCGAGCATCCCCGGCAGCACCGCGTGCGTGACCAGCAGCGGCCCGCGCACGTTCGCCTCGATCACCCGCCACGAGTCCTCGACGTCGTCCTCGACGAACGGCAGCTCCGCACGCTCGATGACCCCGGCGTTGTTCACCAGGAGCCCGATCCCGCCGAGCTCCTCCTCGACGCGCGCCACGGCGTCGAGCACCGCGGTGGCATCGACCAGGTCGGCGGCAGCGACGCACACGTCACCGCTGATCTCCTCGGCCACGGCGTCCAGGTGTGCGCGCGTCCGACCCACGAGGCCGACCGCGTACCCCGCGCGCGCCAGGCCGAGGGCGATGCCGCGCCCGATCCCCCGCCCGGCACCGGTGACCAGCGCCGTCCTCACGCGATCGCCCCGACGGCCTCGCGCAGCCGCTCCAGCGTCACTTTCCCGTGGAACCTCGTCCCGTCGACGAAGACGGTGGGGGTGCCCCGCACACCCGCCTCGATGCCCGCCGCGTAGTCGGCAGAGACGGCAGGGGCATGGACCTGGGCGTCGTCGCCCGCGACCGCGGCCGGATCGAGACCGAGCGCCTCGGCCGCCCGACGCAGGTCCGGCTCGGCCAGCCGGTCCTGATGGCTCATCAGCTCGTCGTGCATCTCCCAGAACCTGCCCTCGACGCCGGCCGCCTCCGCTGCGAGCGCCGCGGACAGTGCGTACGGGTGCACCTCGAAGAGGGGGAAGTGCCGCCACACCAGCCGGACCCGTCCCTCGGAGGTGTCGACGAGTTGCCGCAGCGCGGGGGCCGCCGCGCGGCAGTACGGGCACTCGAGGTCACCGAACTCGAGCACGGTGATCGGGGCGTCGCGGCGGCCGTAGACGTGCCGCTCGGCGAGGGGATCGGTCATGCGTCGAGGATGCCAGGCTCAGCGGCGGCGCGGCCGCAGCGGCGGGCTCGCCGTCCCGGCGCCGGACGCGATCCCCGCGAGAAGCTCTCGGACGGTGTCGATACCGGACCGGGTGGGCCGCCAGTCGAGCTCGCGCCGCGCGCGCGAGGTGTCGAGGAGCGGCGCGGCCAGTGCCATGTCCAGCCAGCCCGGGCCCACGGGCACCGCGCGCGCGTGCCACCCGACCGCGACGGCTGCCCGGGCCTGCGCCACCGGCACCTCGACCAGCCGCCCGTGGGACACGACGTCGGCAAGATCCTGCCCCCGCAGCACGTCGGGGGCGGCGATGTTGAACGGACCACGCACCCGACGCACCACAGCCTCGCGGAACGCCGAGGCGACATCGTCGGCATGCACCACCTGCAGGCGCAGACCCTGCGGCCACGGCAGTGCCGAGAGGTGCCCGCCGAGCGCCCGCTTCGGCACCCACGGGCCGAGGAAGTAGCGCGAGATCTCGTGCCCCGCGGCGCGCTGGAACACCAACGACGGCCGCAGCCGGGCGATCGCGAGGTCGGGGTACGCGGCCTCGACCTCGTCGAGCACCCGCTCCACGGAAGCCTTGTCGACGCTGTACGACGACGACCGCACGCCGTCCGTCGCCCAGCCCTCACCTCGCGGCACGTCGTCGGGCGCGGGCGAGTACGCACCGACGCTGGAGGCGACGACCACGTGCGGCACTCCCGCCCGCCGGGCCGCGTCGAGCACCCGGCGGGTCCCCGCGACGTTCACGTCGTGCAGCCGGCGGCGGTCGTGGCTGGGCTGGATCGCCCACGCCAGCTGGACGACCGCGTCGGCACCGGCGAACGCGGCCGCCAGCGTCTCTCCCGCGCCCGCGTCGGCGATGTCGCACGCCACCCACGTCGCCACGCCGTACGGAGCCGGTGGGGTGCTGCGCGGCGCCCGGCGCGCCACGCCCACCACCGAGGTCACGGTGCCGTCGTCGACGAACCGCCGCAGCAGGGCCGTGCCCACGTTGCCGCTGGCACCGACCACGACGACCCTCATGCGCGCTCCCCGTCCACGACGCCCACGCTCGCACCAGTTGGCGCTCCCCGCATCCCTGTCGACGCGCGCCCGCGCGTGCGGCGAGCCACGATGCGTCCATGCGGGTCATACGCGTGCTGCTGGGGCGTGTCGCCGGTGTGGCCGCGGTCGCGGTTGCGGCCGGGTGCGCCGTCGGCTCGCCCGCCACGACCGTCGACGAGGCGCGGGCGCTCACCGCCCCGCTCGAGCAGGCCTCGTCGGCGGTCGGCACCGCCACGCTGGCCACGGAGCTCCTGGGCGACGACGGGACCAGCGCGGCGGTCACGTGACCTGGACCGAGCGCTGGGTCCGGGACCACGTGATCGGACGGCTGCCGGGAGGTCGCCATGATCCTGGGTGACCTGCTCGACGCCCCGGTGCGCGGACCCGCCGACGAGCCGCTGGGCTTCGTGGTGGACGTCCGGTTCGTGCTCGACGGTCCGCCGGACGGGACGCTGGCCGCACCGCGCTTGCACGAGCTGCTGGTCAGCCCACGGACCGGCACGTCCTTCCTGGGCTACGAGCGGACCGAGGTGCGCTCCCCTGCCCTGCTGGCGCGGTGGCTCCGGTGGCGCCACCGTGGGACGTTCCTGGTGCGCTGGCAGGACGTGATCGCGGTCGAGCCCGGCGCGGTCCGGCTGCGCGAGGGCTTCCGGCGGCTCTCCCCTGAGCTGCCCGGTCGACCCTCGCAGCGCCCGGACCTGCACCGGGCCACGTGACGCCTGCGCACAGAGCACCGCGTCACCGCCCGGGGTCAGAACAGCAGGTGCTCGCGCGGCCGGCCCTTCGCCTCGTGCCCGAGCAGGAAACGCTTGCGGTCGAGCCCGGCGGCGAACCCGGTCAGCGACCCGTCCGCCCCGATCACCCGGTGGCACGGCACGACGATCGCGATCCGGTTGCGCCCGTTGGCTGCCCCGACGGCCCGTGACGACGTCCGCGGATCGAGCCCGATCTCCGCGGCGAGATCGCCGTAGGACCGCGTCTGCCCGAACGGGATGCGCTGCAGCCCCTCCCACACGCGGACCTGGAACGCGGTCCCGACGAGGTGCAGCGGGAGGTCGAACTCGGTGCGTGTCCCGGCGAAGTACTCGTCGAGCTGCGTCTGCACCTCGTCGAACTCGTCGTCGGCACGCTCCCCGAACGGTCCCTGCACGGCCTCGTACTTCGAGCTCGGGAGGAGCAGCGCGGACAGCGCTCCGTCGTGGGCGACCAGCGTGATGGGGCCGAGCGGCGACGGAACCACCGTGTGCACCACACGCACGTCCTCGAGAAGCCCGAGATCCTGGACGGTCATGGTCGTCATCATTCCCCCACCCACTGACATCGCCCGCCCGTCGCGCGCCCTCGAGGAGAAGACGCGCCCCGGACGGGCGATGTGAGGTGCGAGCTCAGTCGGTGCTGCGCAGCAGGGTCCGCACCCCGACGGTCAGCCCGACGACGGCGGTGAGGATCGCCGCGAGCCAGCCCGCCGCCACGGCGCTGCTGGTCAGGTCGCCGGCGAACAGCGCTCGCTCGGCCTCGACCACCCACCGCAGCGGGTCGAACGCCGAGGCGACCTTCATCCACTGCGGCCCGGTCTCCAGCGGCAGGAGCATCCCGGACAGGATCAGCAGGGGGAACAGCACGGTCTGCTGCACGACCCAGAACATCCACTCCTGCTTGCGGACCGCGATCGCCAGCGCGTAGCTCAGCGACCCCAGCCCGACACCCAGCACCGCGAGCATCGCCAGGCCGATCGGTGCCCCGACGGGGTCGACCCGGAAGCCGAACGGCAGCATCACCAGGACGAGGATGATCGCCTGCGCGACCAGCGGCACCATCTCCTTCAGCGAGCGCCCGACCAGCTGCGACGACCGCGACAGAGGCGTCACCAGCAGGCGCTCGTGCGCCCCGGTCTGCATCTCGAACTGGAGGTTGGACCCGGTGGTGGACGTGCCGAAGAGGGTCGTCATCACCAGGATCGACGGGACGAACCACTGCCACACGTCCGCGGAGCTCAGGCCCCCGGACTCCCCGACCGAGCCGACCAGCAACGGTCCGAACAGGCCGAGGAACACGAGCGGCTGGATCAGTCCGAACACGACGGAGAACGGCTCCCGGGCCACGGGCCGCAGCTCGCGGGTCATGACGAGGCGGACGTCCGAGATCCAGGACCGGCGGACGGGGGTCAGCGTGCGGGTCGGGGCGTCGACGGTGGCGGTGCTCATGCTGCGGCCTCCTCGGTGGCTGAATCGGTGGCGCGCGATCCCTCGTCGCGCAGGCTGCGGCCGGTGAGGGCCAGGAAGACGTCGTCGAGCGTGGGTCGCACGGCGAGCGCCTCGAGCAAGGGCGCTCCGGCGCCGGACGCGGCGAGGACCAGCGCGGGCACGGCCGCTCCGGCGTCGGGCACCCGCGCCTCCACCCGGTCGCCTGCGACGGTCACGTCCCGGGCACCGGGCAGAGCCTCGACGATCGACGCCACCCGCGCCGCCGTCCCGCCCACCGCGACCGTGAGCACCACCCTGTCGCCGGCGAGCGTGCGCTTGAGCCCGTCCGCGGTGTCGTCGGCGATGACCTGCCCGTGGTCGACCACCACGACACGCTCGGCCATCGTGTCGGCCTCGTCGAGGTAGTGCGTGGTGAGCACGATCGTCATCTCGTGCTCGGCGCGCAGCCGGGAGATGTGCTCCCAGAGGTTGGCCCGGTTGTGCGGGTCGAGCCCGGTGGTCGGCTCGTCCAGGAACAGCAGGCGTGGCGCGTGCACGAGGCCCAGCGCGACGTCGAGCCGCCGCCGTTGGCCGCCGGACAGGTCCGACACCTTGCGCTTGGCCAGCGCGGCCAGGTCGAGCGCGTCCAGCAGCTCGGCCGTGCGCAGCCGTGCCGCCGTCCTGTCCAGCCCGTAGACCTGGCCCTGCATCGTCAGCTCGTCGGCCGCGCGCTGCTGGTGCCCGGCTCCGTTGCCCTGCCCGACGTAGCCGATGTGCCGACGCACGGTGGCCGGTTCCGCGACGACGTCGACGCCGGCGACCGTCGCGGTGCCGGACGTCGGTCGGATCAGGGTGGTCAGCATGCGCATCGTGGTCGACTTGCCGGCGCCGTTCGGGCCGAGCACCGCGACGAGCTCGCCGGGGGCGATGTCGAGGTCGATCCCCCGCACGGCGTGCACGGTCTCGGTACTGCTCACCACGAAGTCCTTGGTGAGTCCTCGGGTCTGGATCATGGCTCTCCCTCGTCGAGTGGGTACAGCGCAAGCCTCTCGGGTATAGCGGTCAGTTCCTGTCCGCTACTTCGTGGCATGCTGAGCACATGTCCACGCCGTCGTCGCGCCTCCTGGCACTCCTGTCGCTGCTGCAGGCTCGCCGCGACTGGCCGGGCGAGGCGCTCGCGGACCGGCTCGGCGTGAGCCCGCGGACCGTCCGCCGCGACGTCGACCGCCTGCGCGAGCTCGGCTACCCCGTGCACGCGAGCAAGGGACCCGACGGCGGGTACCGGCTCGACGCCGGCACCCAGATGCCGCCGCTCCTGCTCGACGACGAGCAGGCGGTCGCCCTCGTCGTCGCCCTGCAGACCGCGTCCACCGGCGTGGCCGGGGTCGACGAGGCCGCCGTGCGGGCGCTCGCGACGCTCCGCCAGGTCATGCCCGCCCGGCTGCGCGCCGCAGCCGACGCGCTCCAGGTCACCGCCGTCACGCGCGGCGGCAACCGCCCGCAGGTCGACCAGCAGGTGCTGCTGACGGTGGGCACGGCTGTGCGTGCACGCGAGGTGCTCCGGTTCGACTACGAGGGCGGCAGCGACACCCGGCTCCCCCGGCGTGCCGAGGCCCACCACCTGGTCACCTGGGGTGGCCGCTGGTACCTGGTCGGCTACGACCTCGACCGCGAAGACTGGCGCACCTACCGCGTCGACCGGATGACCCCGAAGACCGGGTCAGGTCCGCGGTTCGCACCGCGCCCGCTGCCCGCGACCGACGTCGCCGCCTACGTCGCCGCGCAGTTCAGCAGCGTCGACCCGTGGCCCTGCCGCGGCGAGGCCGATGTGGACATGGCTGCGTCCGAGGTCGCTCGGTGGGCCGGCCGGGACGCCCTCGTCGAGCCTCTCGGCGACGACCGCTGCCGCGCCGTCCTGAGCGCCTGGTCCTGGGACGGCGTCGCCTCGAGGTTCGCGATGTTCGGCGTGCCCCTCCGTGTGGTCGGACCACCCGAGCTGGCCGACGCCATGCACCGCCTGGCGGACCGGGTCACGGCGGCCGTCACGACGTGACGGCGCCGACCAGACGATCACAATCGAACCCGCCATGGGTGTCATCACCGGCTCACCCGCGGACGTCCAGGGCGGGGTGGCGGGGGTCGTCCACGTGGACGACGGCGTCAGCCAGCTGCGTCGGCTCCGTCTCCTCGTCGTAGCGCGAGAACGCCGGGAGCGTCCAGCGGTCCTCCGCCGGTGTCCGGCGCGTGAGGGTCGCCGGCCGGACCGTCAGGTGCACGGTGAGCTCGGCGTCCAGCCACCGTCCGAGCAGGAGGCTCCCGTCGAGCACCAGGACGGCTCGCTGCGGTGCGTCCACGAACCCTGCCCGGGTCGACCGGTCGGCGGCGGCGTCCCACAACGTCGGCAGGAAGCGGCCCTGCGCGGCGAACGGGTCGAGCACCTCACGCGCGAGCGCACCCGCGTCCAGCCGGTCCTCCAGGTAGGCGTCGGGATCGTGCCGCCCGTGCTCGAACCGCACGGAGGCAGGGCGCAGGAAGTCGTGGGCGTGCACCCTGACCACAGGCCGACCGAGCGCCCGCAACGGGTCGACGAGAGCGTCGGCGAGGGCGTCGGGCCGCGTCGACGGTGCGCCGTCGACGATGACGCGCACCCTCCCGTCACGGGTGGCGACGAGCTGCACGAGCCGGTCCACGAAGCAGCTCCGGCGTGACCGGCTGGATCAGGGCCGCTGCCCCTCGCCGTGCTCGTCCGCGGCCTGCTCACGCTCGTCGATGACGTCCTGCCCGGGCCCGGAGAAGTGCCGGGACCGTTCCAGGGCGTCGATGCTCCCGGTGAAGAGGCGGGCGTCCTGCCCGCTGGCGGGCAGGACGTGCGTGTCGTCCGGGGACCACGCACGCGGCACCGGCAGGACTGACGTCGGGGAGTCCGGAGGGGCGGCACGGCGCCCCGACGGCGGCGTGAGCGTGGGCATGCTGCCCTCCCACCGGGTCTTGGGCAGGCTCTGCGGCGCCTCCCGCTGGAGCCAGCCCACCAGCTCCTCGCGCACGTAGCAGCGCAGGTCGAACAGGGTGGGAGCGTCGACGGCGCTGGCCAGCGCGCGGATGCGGACCATGCCGCCGACCGCGTCCGTGACCTGGAGGATGCCGACGCGGCGGTCCCACAGGTCGGTGTTCTGGAGCAGCCGTGTCAGCTCCGTGCGCATCGCCTCGACCGGGACCTCCCAGTCGACGTCGAGCTCGACGGTGCCCAGCAGGTCGGCCGCGCGGCGGGTCCAGTTCTCGAACGGCGTCGTCGTGAAGTAGGTGGACGGCAGGATCAGTCGGCGGTCGTCCCAGATGTGCACGACGACGTACGTGAGCGTGATCTCCTCGATGCGTCCCCACTGGTCGTCCACGACGACCACGTCGTCCACCCGGATCGCGTCGGTGAAGGCCAGCTGGACCCCGGCGAACACGTTCGCCAGAGAGCTCTGCGCCGCCAGCCCGGCGACGATCGAGATGAGGCCTGCGGACGCCAGCAGGCTCGCGCCGAGCGCCCGGGCCGACGGGAACGTCAGCAGGATCGCCGCGATCGCGCAGAGCACGAGGACCGCGACCGTGATGCGCCGCAGCACCTGGACCTGCGTGCGGACGCGGCGGGCGTGCCGGTTGTCGGCGACGTCGATCCGGTACCGCTGCACGGCGGCGTCCTCGAGCACGAACGCGAGGCTGCCGATCAGCCAGGCCACGGTGACGATGAGGGCGATCAGCAGGACGTGCTCGGCGGTCCGCGTCCAGTCCGCCGGGTCGGTGCTCAGGCGCAGCGCGATCCAGACCGCGACGACGAGCAGGACAGCCCGCATGGGCTTGCGCGAGCGCCGCGTGAGGTCCGCCGCGACCGCCGAGCGGCGCGCGAGCCGCCGGACCAGGACGGCGAGGAGCGTCGCGGTGAGGTAGGCGACGACGATGGCGGCCAGGAGAGAGACCGTCGGGACGACGAAGCCCTGGACTCCGCCCGCCGCGGTCTCGTCGACGGCGCCGGGCAGCTGGTGAGGGGGCACGTCCTCAGCGTAGGCAGTGCCCGGACGCAGGTGCGCCCCGTCCCCTGTTCTCGGGGACGGGGCGCCACGGAGAGGCGTCTCGCCGGCACGAGGCTTGGCGCGCTCCCTGAACCCTCACGGGCGGTCCGGCTCTCGCCGTGACCCTCGGCAGCATGGCCCATCTTGCGACCGGCTGGTCGGCCCGGGCTCCCGGAACGATCAGCTGGAACCTTTCTAGCACTGCCACGCGCTGGGCGCATCCTTTCCATGTGAATACATTGACTTGGTAAAGCGTCCAGCAGGTGACGCCGCTACCGTCGGACCTGTGCGCGCCACCGCCCTCGTCCTGCACCGGCCGTTCGATGCTGTCCCGGCGCTCGCCTCGCTGGCCGCCCACGCGGTTCCCGGGGTCGAGACCGTGGACGCCGGCGTCGTGCGTCGGATCGTGCGGCTCGGCGCCGGACCGGCGCTCGTGGAGGCGACGCTCGGTCCGGACCGGATCTCGGTGCGCTCCACGGCCGGGTCGGAGGCAGAGCTCGAGGCGCTGGCCTCCTCGTGGTTCGGCCTCGCCGACGATCTCGACACGGTGCTCGGCGCCTTCGGAGAAGACGCCGTCCTCGGGCCGCTCGTCCGGGCCCGCCCTCGGCTGCGGATCTTGGGTCACCCCGACGGCTTCGAGGCCGCCGTGACGACCGTGCTCGGCCAGCAGGTGTCGCTCGCCGCGGCCCGGACGTTCGGGGGTCGGCTGGCCGCCGCCTACGGCAGCCCCGGACCGGGCGGCCTGACCATGTACCCGACACCGGACCGGCTCGCGGCGGTCGACCCGGTGGAGCTGCAGAGCGTCGTTCGGATCACCCACTCCCGCGCCCGGACCCTGCACGCCCTCGCGCGCGCCTGTGCCGACGGTCTGGTCCTCGGCGCCCCCGGTTCACCGGACGTCCGCAGGGATCTCCTCGCCCTCCCCGGGATCGGTCCGTGGACCGCCGACTACCTCGCGCTGCGCGTGCTCGGCGACCGCGACGCGATGCCCGTCGGGGACCTCGTGCTGCGCCGGGCCCTCGGTGCGGGGTCCGCGGCGGACGTCACCCGGCTGGCCGAACGGTGGCGCCCGCTGCGCGCCTACGCGTCCGTCCACCTCTGGACCTCGACGGCGTACGCCCTCTGAGCAGCGCGAACGCGGTCCGGTGACGGCACGGTCACGATTCGGTCCCGCCCACGCCGATGCCGTCACAGTTGAGTCACAGGCAACCCGCAGCATCCCCCGCAGCCCTACGGTCACGGCCATGAAGCCGACGACGCGCCACCCCGCCCCGACCGTCCGCGCCCGGACCACCCGCCTGGTGGTCGCCGGCGTCATCGCCCTCGCCGCCGGCCTCGGCGGCTGCAGTGCCGGCGCCGACGGTGGCGACGCAGCCACCGACCAGTACGAGAGCGGCACCGACCAGGGTGCCGTCGGCGCCGACGAGGGCGGCACCGACGCAGGCACAGGCGTCGCGCAGGACGCGGACGGCTCCGTCGCACCCGCGGCCAGCACCGTCGACGCGAACCGTCAGGTCATCCAGACCGGGGACGTCGCGATGGCGGTGGAGAACCCGCGGGTCGCCGCCGACGCCATCGTGCGGCTCACCGAGGACGCCGCCGGCCGCGTCGACGACCGGGCCGAGAAGGCCGCCACCGACACAGAGATCGGCACCGCCACCCTGACCATCCGGCTCCCCGCAGCCGCGGTGTCCCCGACGCTGGTCGCCCTGCGCGAGCTCGGTGAGGTGGAGTCGGTGAACCTGACCAAGAAGGACGTGACCGGGGCCGCGCAGGACCTGGACGCCCGCATCCACGCGATGGAGCTCTCCGTCGACCGCATGACCAACCTGCTGGCCACCGCGACGACGCACGACGAGATCGTCGTCGCGGAGAACGCCCTCACCGAGCGCGAGGCCGGCCTGGAGCAGCTGCGGTCGCAGCGCGCCGCGATCGCCGAGCAGGTGTCGCTGTCCACGATCCACGTCGCGATCGTCGGCCCGGACCTGCCGCCCTACGTCGCCCCGCCGGCGCCCGTCGAGCCGCCGACCGGCCCCCAGTCGTTCGTCGAGGGACTCGCGACGGGCTGGAGCTCCGTCGTCGCGGTCGCCTCGGGGATCGCCATCGTCCTCGGGGTGCTCCTCCCCTGGCTCGCCTTCGGCGGCGCCATCGCGGCGCTCGTCGTGGCCGCGGTGCGCTGGACCCGGCGGTGGCGCGGACCGGCGACGGTGCAGCCGCTGGTGGCCGGTCCCGGCTTCCCGTTCGACCCGCCGACGGGGCCGGTCGCGCCGCCCGTCGACCCGGACCAGCACCAGCCGCGCTGACCTGGCCTCACACGTCGTCAGTCGGTCGACGCCGCCCGCCGGACGGCGTCGACCGAGCGTGCGACGTCCTCGGCGTCCGTCGACCAGTTGCTGACCGACACCCGCAGCACGTCACGGCCCTGCCACCGGGACCCCGACATCCAGGTCACCCCGTCGGCAAGCACGCGGGCGGTGACCGCACGGGTGCGCTCGTCGGAGCCGAACGCGACGCACACCTGGGTGAACACGACGTCGTTGACGATCTCGGCGCCGTCGATCGTGGCGATCCCGTCGGCGATCGCCCGGGCGTTCGCGACCAGGCCGTCCACGAGGTCCTCGACCCCGCTGCGACCCAGTGACCGCAGGACCGCCCACACCGGGACGCCGCGAGCGCGTCGGGACAGCTCGGGCACCTTCTCCAACGGGTCACCCGGCCCGCTGAAGGTCGCGAAGTACTCAGCACGCATGCCGAACGCACGGCGCAGCGGCTCGGGACGCGAGACGATCGCCAGTCCGCAGTCGTACGGCACGTTCAGGGTCTTGTGGGCGTCGGTGGCCCACGAGTCGGCGCGCTCAAGTCCGGCGACCAGGTGCCGCAACCGTGGCGACGCCGCCGCCCACAGACCGAAGGCACCGTCGATGTGGACCCATGCGCCGTGGCGGTGCGCGAGCTCGATGGCGTCCGCCAGCGGATCGAACGCGCCCGAGTGCAGGTTGCCCGCCTGGAGGCAGACGATCGTCGGTGCTTTTCCCTCGGCCAGCGCGCGCTGGAGGTCGTCGACGACGAGCCGGCCCTGGTCGTCGGCAGCGACCGCCGTCGGCGTCCCGAGCCCGAGGTAGCGCAGTGCGAGGTCGAGGGTCTCGTGTCGCTCCGCCCCGACGAGCACCCGCACGCGCGGGCCGCCCGCGAGCCCGTCGCGGGTGACGTCCCAGCCCGCTTCGGTGAGGACGTGCTGCCGGGCCGCCGCGAGCCCGGTGAAGTTGGCCATGGTGGCGCCGGTGACGAACCCGACGTCAGCGCCGGGAGGGAGACCGAGCAGGTCGAGCGCCCACGCGGCCGCCGCGTCCTCCACCGCCACGACGCCCGGCATCGAGTGGCGCATCGCCGCGTTCTGGTCCCATGCTCCCGTCAGCCAGTCCGCCGCGAGCGCGGCAGGGTGCGTGCCTCCGATGACCCAGCCGAAGAACCGGCCGGACGGCATCCCCACCAGCCCGGGCTCGATCCCGGTGGCGAGCTCGTCGACGACCGTCTCGGGCGCGGTCGGTCCGTCGAGGAGCGGTCCGCCCAGGACCGCCGCCAGCTCGTCGGGACGGGCGCTCGGATGCACCGGCCGCTCGGCCAGGGACATCAGCCACTCGCGCGCGTGGTGCGTCGCGCGGTCGAGCGCCGGCGCGAACGTCGGCCACCGTGCCGTCATGCCGCCCAGCCTGCCACCGAGCCGTCCGTCGTGGCACTCGTGCGGATGCCGGGACTCAGTACCGACCGGGGACCGCGCCCGTCGGGGTCGACGCCCGGTGCTCGGTCGGCATGAGCAGCCACAGCAGTGGATAGATCAGCAGCTGGCTGCCGGGCAGGACGAACAGGACGAGGACGAACAGGACCCGTGCGGTGACGGGCGCGATGCCGAACCGCCGACCGAGTCCGGCGCACACGCCGCCCAGCAGACGGCCGTCGACCGGCCGGACCAGCCCCTGTCGAGCCATGCCGTCGTGGATCCTGCCCATGGTCGTGCTCCTCTCGCCCCGACCCGAGCGGCCGGACTCCCCCAGGATGCTCCTGCGGACCTCCCGCCCGCATCGGTGATCGCCCGGACCTGACCCTGAGCGGGCGGCCTACTTGTCCCCCTTGCCCTTGCCCTCGCCCTTGCCCTCGCCCTTGGCCGGTGGAGCCTTCGCGGGTCCGGCGGGTGCGACCTGCTCCGCCGCCGCCTGTTCCGCCGCAGCCCGTTCCGCCGCAGCCTGCGCCGCCGCTGCCTGCGCCGCCGCCTGCTCCGCTGCCGCCTGCTCGGCCGCGGCCTGGTCAGCGGCGGCCTGCGACGCCGCCAGCTCGGCCGCCACCCGGTCGAGAGCGGCGTCGATCTCGCGGTACCGCTCCGCCGAGACCTCGCGCGCGTCCACACCGTCGTCGAGCGCCACCCGCGTCGCTACCAGGAGGGACTGGGCGTCCGCCCACTGCGCCTCGCTGGCGGCCTGGGTGACGCCGAGCACCGACGTCTGGAGCGACTGCGCACGGTCGACTGCCAGCTCGGGCGCGCTGCCGCAACCCGCGCACACCAGCGCGACGCCGAGCACGACGGCGGTCCACCTGACCGGGCGGCTCATGGTTCGACGCTCTCTTGCAGCTGCGTGAGGGACTCGCCCAGCGGACCGTCGACGGTCGGGTACGACGGCGGGGCGGCCGGGGTCTGACCGTCGGCCGCGAGCTGTCCGACCAGCAACGTGCCACCGAGCAGCAGGACGACCGCACCGCCGACGAGCGCGGGCCGGGCCCACCGACGCGGACGCGACGGTGTGTCGGGGCTCTCGAGGGAAGGGCTCGCCACCGTGGGGCTCTCCGCGGCGGGCAGCACGAGGGTCTCCCCCGACGCGACCGCCAGGATCGCCGACAGCTCCCGCGCCACCTCCCTTGCGTCGGGCCGCTCGTGCGGCGCCATCCGCGTCATCCGCGACAGCAGGTCACCGAGCCGGGGGTCGAGGTCGACGGGCACGTCGGGCGCCGCGATCAGGCGCGCGGTCGCCACCTCCGCCATGGTGCCGGTGAAGGCGGGCCGCCCTGTCACGCACTCCAGCAGCACCAGGCCGAGCCCGTACACGTCGCTCGCCGGGCCCAGCTCGCTACCGGTGGCCTGCTCGGGGCTGAGGTAGCTCATCGTGCCGAGCGTCATGCCGGTCATCGTCAGCCGGGTGGCCCCCGCCAGCCGTGCGATGCCGAAGTCGGCGAGCTTGACCGCGGGGTCAGCTCCGCCGCGCGTGGCGTCGAGCGCCCCTGCGCTGGTCAGCAGCATGTTCGCGGGCTTGATGTCGCGGTGGACGATGTCCTGCTCGTGCACGGTCGCGAGCGCCTCGGCGACGTCCCGACCGACTCGCGCGGTCTGCTCCACGTCGAGCGGCCCGTCCCGGAGCCGCTCCGCGAGCGTCGGTCCCTCGACCAGCTCCATCACGAGGTACACCTGCTCGGACCCGTCGTCGCCGTGCACGGTCCCGGCGTCGTGCAACGTGACCAGGCCCGGGTGGCTGAGCGTGGCCAGCACCCGGATCTCGGCGCGGTTGCGCAAGATCTCGTCGGTCCCGTCGAGGACCGCGGGGAACACCTTGACGGCGACGTCGCGCTCGAGCAGCAGGTCGTGCGCCCGGTGCACGGTGGCCATGCCGCCGCGCCCCAGGACCTCGTCGAGCCGGTAGCGGCCGCCCAGGAGGGGGCGCTCGTCCGGCTCGGACGAGTGCGGAAGCGCCTCGCGGACATGTTCCAGCATGGGATCCGACGGTAGGCGCACGTGGTGGCACCCGCATCCGGGGACCGGGCGAATCCCGGTGCCACACTGCCGGGATGAGCCTGCCCGAACCCCTCGCCTTCAGCGCCGCCTGGGTCGCGGCGTGGAACGCCCACGACGTCGACGCCGTCCTGGCGCACTTCCACGACGACGTGGTGTTCACGTCCCCCACGGCGGCCCGGGTGGTGCCGGCGAGCGGCGGGGTGGTCCGCGGCAAGGACGCCCTGCGTGCGTACTGGACGGAAGGGCTGCGGCTGATGCCCGACCTGCACTTCACCGTGGAGCGCGTGTACGCCGGGGTGGGCGTGCTCGTCCTCACGTACCGCAACCAGGCTGGTGGGCTGGTCGACGAGGTCCTCGTCTTCTCCGAGGGGCTCGTCGTCGAAGGTCACGCAGCGCAGCTGGTGGCGGGCGAATCACCGCGGTAAGCGTTGTCCATCTGAAATGTTTCACTCGTGGTGCGCGCACCGGCTGCGCCTCTAGCGTCGCTCCGGGCTCGTTCCGAGCCCGACCGACGCCGACGTCGGCCGCCACATTGCTGGAGGCACGCCATGTCCCATCCCCGCCGAACGATCCCGTGGCTGATGGCAGCCACCCTGGCCACCGGCATCGGCGTCGCCGTCGCCCAGCCCGCGACCGCCGCGGCAGGGTGCCGCGTCGACTACACGGTCACCAACCAGTGGGGCGCCGGTTTCGGGGCGGACGTGAAGATCACCAACCTCGGGGACGCCGTCACCGGCTGGACGCTCACGTGGTCGTTCGGTGGCGGGCAGACCGTCATCCAGTCGTGGAACGCGACGACGTCGCAGAGCGGCTCCCAGGTGACCGCCACGAACGTCTCCTACAACGGCGGGATCACATCGGGCGCGAGCACGTCCTTCGGGTTCAACGGCACGTGGTCGAGCAGCAACCCGGTGCCGACGAGCTTCGCGCTCAACGGCACCGCGTGCACCGGTGGCACGACGACGCCGACGACCAGCCCCACGGCGACCCCGACCAGCTCCGCCACGAGCACGCCGACCGCCACCCCCACGGCCACGGCGACGGCCACCCCGACAGCGACCCCGCCGCCGACCAGCACCACCCCGGCTGCCGGGGCGTGGCAGGCGGAGGAGCTCGACCGCGGCCTGATCAGCGTGCGCTCGGGCAGCAACAACCTGGTCCAGTGGCGGCTGCTCGGGACGGAGGCAGCCGGCACTGGGTTCAACGTCTACCGCGGCGGCACCAAGATCGCCGGCCCGATCACCGACTCGACCAACTACCTCGACCCCGGCGCGTCCGCGAGCGCAACCTACACGGTCCGTGCCGTCGTCAACGGCTCCGAGCAGGCGGCGTCAGGCACCTCGCTGACGTTCGGCAACGGCTACCTCGACGTCCCCATCCAGAAGCCCAGCGGCGACTACGTGGCCAACGACGGCAGCGTCGGCGACCTGGACGGTGACGGCCAGCTCGAGGTCGTCCTGAAGTGGGACCCGACCAACGCGAAGGACAACTCGCAGTCCGGTGTGACGGGCAACGTGTACATCGACGCGTACAAGCTGAACGGCACCCGCCTGTGGCGGATCGACCTGGGCCGCAACATCCGGGCCGGTGCGCACTACACACAGTTCCAGGTCTACGACTACGACGGGGACGGCAAGGCCGAGGTCGCGATGAAGACCGCGGACGGCACACGCTCCGGCACCGGGCAGGTCATCGGCGACGCCAACGCCGACTACCGCAACTCCTCCGGCTACATCCTGGCCGGGCCCGAGTACTTCACGGTGTTCACGGGTCAGACCGGCGCGATCGGGGCGACCACGAACTACGTCCCGGCGCGCGGCACGGTCTCCAGCTGGGGTGACAGCTACGGCAACCGCGTCGACCGGTTCCTGGCCGGGACCGCGTACCTGGACGGGCAGCGGCCGTCGATCATCATGGCCCGCGGCTACTACACCCGCGCCGTCGTCGTGGCCTGGGACTACCGCAACGGCCAGCTGACCCGGCGGTGGACGTTCGACTCGAACAGCTCCACCACCGGCAACAGCACGTACGCCGGGCAGGGCAACCACTCGCTGTCGGTCGCGGACGTCGACGGGGACGGCAAGCAGGAGATCCTCTACGGCGCCGCCGCCATCGACGACGACGGCCGAGGACTGTGGAACAACCGCACCGGTCACGGTGACGCCGGGCACGTGGGCGACCTGATCCCGAGCCGTCCCGGCCTCGAGTACTACAAGGTCACGGAGAGCTCGACGCAGCCGGACTCCTGGATGGCCGACGCGCGCACGGGCCAGATCCTGTGGAGCACCCCGGCCGCCGGCGACAACGGTCGAGGGGTGTCCGCCGACATCTGGTCGGGCAGCCCCGGTGCCGAGTCGTGGTCGTCGTCGGACTCCCAGATGCGCAACACGTCCGGTCAGACCATCGGCCGCAAGCCCAGCAGCACCAACTTCCTGGCGTACTGGGACGGGGACACGTCGCGCGAGCTGCTCGACGGGACGCGCATCGACAAGTACGGGACCGGCGGCGACACCCGTCTGCTGACCGGCGCCGACGTGCGGTCGAACAACGGCACCAAGTCCACCCCGGTGCTCTCCGGCGACCTGTTCGGCGACTGGCGCGAAGAGGTCATCTGGGCGAAGACCGACGAGTCTGCGCTGCGCATCTACGCGACACCGACCGTCACGACGACGCGGGTGTGGACCCTGCTGCACGACAAGACGTACCGGGTCGCGATCGCGTGGCAGAACACGGCCTACAACCAGCCGCCGCACACCGGGTTCTTCCTGGGCACGCCGTTCACGATGCCTGCTCAGCCGGTCATCACGACGCCCTGATCTACGCTCCTGGAAGGACCGTCGCCACCTCGGCGGCGGTCCTTCCGGCGGCTCTGGAGACCCGTGACGACCGAGACCACCCTGCGCTACGACGCCCCGGCGGACCTCTGGACGGACGCCCTCCCGCTCGGCAACGGCCGGCTGGGCGCGATGGTCTTCGGCGGTGTCGGCCTCGAACGGCTGCAGCTCAACGACGACACGTGCTGGTCGGGAGCACCACGCTCCTCCTCCGCGCCCGACGGACCCGCCGCGCTGGCCGCGGCCCGTGACGCGCTCGAGCGGGCGGACGTGCGCGACGCGGAGCGGCAGGTGCAGCGGCTGCAGGGCGGCTTCGTGCAGGCGTACCAGCCGCTGGTCGACCTCTGGCTGGAGCAGCGGGACGTCCGCTCGGTGGACGAGTACACCCGCTGGCTCCGGCTCGACGAGGGCGTCGCGGGGCAGTCCTGGGCGTCCGGCGCGCAGGAGGCGTTCGTCAGCCGGCCCGCGTCCGTGCTCGTCGTGCACCGCACGTGGACCGGTGGACCGTGGGGTGTCCGGGTCACGTCGGAGCACCCGCTCGACGAGCCGACCGGGGAGGGCTCCCGCTGGTCGGCCACGCTGCGCCTGCCGTCGGACGCTCCGCCCGACTACGTCGCCGGTGCGCAGGTGGTCCGGGACCGCCGTCCCGGGACCAGCATCACGGCGGCCGTGGCGCTCGAGGTGGTCACGGACGGTGTCGTGGACGCCGGCCCGGACGGCCTCCGGCTGCGCGACGCGACCTGGGCGACCCTCGTCCTCGCGACCGCGACCGACTACGCCGGTGCCACCGCTCCTATGCACGGCGACGCGGCCGCGCTGCGCGCCCAGGCGGCGGCCACGGCAGCGACCGCCGCGGCGCGCGGAGCGGAGATCCTGCGCGACGAGCACGTCGCCGACCATGCCGACCTGGTCGGCCGGGTCGCTCTCGATCTCGGGCCGACGGCGGCAACCGGGCTGCCCACGGACGAGCGGTTGCGCCGGAACGCCTCGGGCGAGCCCGACCCCGGCCTGGCCGCGCTCGCGTTCCAGTACGGGCGGTACCTGATGGTCGCCGGCTCACGCCCGGGAACCCTGCCGATGACCCTCCAGGGGATCTGGAACGACGCCGTGCAGCCGCCGTGGTCGTGCGACTACACGCTCAACATCAACACCGAGATGAACTACTGGCCCGCCCTGAGCACCAACCTCGCGGAGTGTCACGAGCCGCTGCTGCGCTGGATCGGTGAGCTCGCCGCGTCGGGCGCCCGCACCGCGACCGAGGTGTACAGGCTGCGTGGCTGGACCGCGCACCACAACTCGGACGCGTGGGCATTCGCGGAACCGGTGGGCGACGGCACCAGCGACCCGTCCTGGGCGTTCTGGCCGTTCGGCGGTGCCTGGCTCGCCCGGCACCTGGTGGACCACCACGACTTCACCGGCGACGAGCCCGACAGGTCCGTCCTGCTCGGCGCCGCGCGGTTCGTCCTCGACTGGTTTGTCGAGCTCCCCGACGGCACGCTCGGCACCCGCCCGGCGACGTCGCCGGAGAACACGTTCGTCGCACCGGACGGACTACCCGCGTCGGTGACGACGTCGACCACCGCGGACCTGGCCCTGGCCCGTGACCTGCTGGAGAACGTCGTGCGGCTCGGCGGACCGTCGGACCTGCTCGTCGAGGCGGCGCGGGCGCTCGAGCGTCTGCCCGCGGAACGCGTGGCGCCGGACGGCCGGCTCGCGGAGTGGCGCGAGGACGTCATCGAGGCCGAGCCGGAGCACCGCCACCAGAGCCACCTGTTCCGCGTCCACCCGGGCACGTCGATCGACCCCGACCAGGCACCGGACCTCGCTCGTGCCGCCCTGGCCACGCTCGACGCGCGCGGCCCCGACTCCACCGGCTGGTCCCTCGCCTGGCGCCTGAACCTGCGCGCGCGCCTGCGCGACCCCGAGGGCGCGACCGCCATGATCGACGCGTTCCTGCGCCCGGCCGGACCCCAGGGCGCCGGCGTCTACCCCAACCTGTTCTGTGCCCATCCCCCGTTCCAGGTGGACGGCAACCTGGGCTTCACCGCGGGCGTGGCCGAGCTCCTGCTCCAGTCGCACCGCACGGTCGGCCCGCTGCGCGAGATCCACCTGCTGCCCACCCTCCCGGCGTCCTGGCCGTCCGGGTCCGTGCGGGGGCTGCGGGCGCGCGGCGGGGTCACGGTCGACGTCGCGTGGGACGCGCACACGCTCACCGCGGCGCACCTCGTGGCGGACCGGGACACGACCGTCCTGCTCCGCCACGACGGCACCACCCAGCCGGTCGACCTGCGCGCCGGCGAGGCCCACTCGCTCAGACTGTGACCGGGACCGCCGCCCCGGCGGACACAGAGACGGTCTGCCGCGTCAGCGACGGGTCCTCGACCGCCTGCGCGAGGAACCAGCCGACCTGCGCGCGGGAGACGCGCGTGCCGTCGATCGAGCCGTCGGTCGACGTCGTCGGCAGACCCGCCCACGGCTCGTCGGTGAGGGTGACCGGCTGGACCTCGACCCAGTCGAGCCCGCTCGCACGCAGCTCGGTGCCCTGGCGCTCGGTGTCCGCGATCTGCGGGCGCAGCAGCAGCGCGAAGATCAGGCGATTGGCCAGCGGGAGGGTCTCGCTCGTGGGCCCGACGCCGTAGGACGTCTGCACCACCACCTTGCGCACCCCGTGCCGGCGCATGGCCGCCAGCACCGTCCGGGTGCCGCGCGACCGGATGTCGAGCGGCGTGCCCGACGGCCCGCGCAGGCGCACCCGGACCGCGCTCTCGCTGATGCCGAGCGTCACGACGACGGCGTCCTGGCCCTGGACGAGCCGGTCGACCGTGGCCGCGTCGGTGGCGTCTCCGTCGATCCCTCGGACCCCGGGCAGCGACGACGCGTGCCGCGAGAGCGCGGTGACGTCGTGCCCACGGCTGACCAGCTCGGTGACGGCGGCACGGCCGGAGCCGCCCGTCGCTCCGACGACGAGAACCTTCATGATCTGTCTCCTTCGATGCGATGTGGAGCTTGTGGTTCCACCCCACCAGTCGCGATCTGGACGGTCTATGATGAGTCGTCGACATTTCATGGCAGATCATCCAGGGAGGACTCATGTCGCAGAGTGTCGTCGACCTGCCCTGGACCCCGATCGACCCCGTCGGCGAGGCCTTGCACCACCTGCGCGTCACCGGCGTCTTCTACAGCCGCACCGAGGCGGACGGCCCGTGGGCGGTCGAGATGCCCGCGTTCGGCGACTGCGTCAGCTTCCACGTGGTGACGGTCGGTGAGGCCTGGGTCGAGGTCGAGGGCTCGCCGCCCGTGCGGCTGGTCCCGGGAGACCTCGCGCTCGTCCCGCACGGACGAGGCCACCTGCTGCGCAGCGCCCCGGGGGTGCCGTCGCTGGGCCGGGTCGACGAGCTGCCGCAGGAGTTCCTCAGCCCGAACTACACCGTCCTGCGCCACCGGGGCATCGGCGCCCGGGTGGAGCTGATCTGCGGCGTGCTCTCCGTCGACGGGTCCGCGTCCCGGCTCCTGCTGGAGCTGCTGCCCTCGGTCGTGCACGTCGACAGTCGGCAGGGCGGGACGTGGATGGCGGCCATGCTCGCCCTCACGACCGAGGAGCTGACCCACGCCCGACCCGGGGGCGCGGCCATCACCACCCGGCTGGCCGACATCCTCGTGATCCAGTCGATCCGCACCTGGCTGGATGCCCAGCAGGTCACCACCGGCTGGCTCGGCGCGATGCGCGACCCGCAGCTCGGTGCCGCGATCACCGCCGTGCACCGCGAGCCTGGCCGACCGTGGACCGTCGCGACCATGGCGCACGAGGCGGCGATGTCCCGGTCCGCGTTCTCCGCACGGTTCACGGACATCGTCGGCGAGCCGGCGATGCAGTACGTCACGCGCGTCCGGATGCACGTCGCGGCCGACCGGCTCGGCTACGGACGTGCGACGGTGCGCGAGGTAGCCGCCGAGCTCGGGTACGACTCGGAGGCATCGTTCAGCCGGGCGTACAAGCGGGAGGTCGGCGTCTCCCCCGGCCACAGCCGTCGGGCACCCGTGGGCCACCTCGCCGCGATCGGCTGAACCGGACGCGTTCCGTCCGGAACCGTCTCTACGGTCGTTCCCGTGACGACGACCGAACCCTGGTACACCCCGCTGGCAGCATCCGAGCTCGAGCACCTCGTCGGCTCCCTCGACCTGCTGCGCACCACCTTCCGCTGGAAGGCGGACGGCCTCGACAGCGCCGGCCTGGCCCACCGCGTCGGCTCCTCGACCCTCACGCTGGGCGGCCTCCTCAAGCACCTCGCCGCGGTGGAGGACACCACCTTCACCTGGAAGCTCGCCGGCCGGCACCCCGGACCCATGTGGAAGCCCGAGACCTGGGGCGAGAACCACAGCAAGCTGCTGTCCGCCGGGGACGATCCGCCGGTGCAGCTGTACGCCACGTGGGACGACGCCGTCGCCCGCTCACGCGACCGTCTGGAGTCAGCGCTCGCCGACGGCGGGCTGGACCAGCTCGTCGAGGACGGGGACGACGCCGGGAACCACGTGAGCCTGCGTCGCCTGCTGCTCGACCTCATCCAGGAGTACGGCCGCCACGCCGGTCACGCCGACCTGATCCGTGAGGACGTCGACGGCCGCGTCGGTGAGGACCCGCCCCCCGGCTGGCGGCCCGCGATCGGTGCGCAACTCACCTGGATCCGCGACGCCTGAGGCTCAGGGCTCATGGTCCTCGGTCGCCGCCAGCATGCGGCGTCCGAGCGAGCGCACGGTCGCGCGCAGCTCCGGGCCTCCGAGAATCCGGATCGGCACCGGCACCGCGGCGAGTCGCTCGGCGATCCGGTAGGGGTTGCTCGTCGTCCCGACGAGCCTGCACGACGAGCCGTCCAGCGGCTCGAGCCGCCCCAGGTCTCGGGGCAGCCACGCACAAGCGCGGTGCGCCGGGGCGTGGACGTCGACGACGACGTCGAACTCCCATCCCTGTGCCAGGTGCGCCTCGATCTCCGCGACCGGGTCGAGGTCCGCGGGGGGCGTGAAGGTCTCGGCCAGCTCCTCGACGGCGCCCACCCGATCCACGCGGTAGTCGCGGCGCGCGACGGCAGTGTGCGAGTAGCAGAGCAGGTACCAGCGGCCGTGCCGCACGACGACGGCCCACGGGTCGGCCACGGTGTCCCAGGCGTTCCCGTTCTCCGACCGGTACGCCAGCCGCACGCTCCGGTGCGACGCGCAGGCCTGGACGAGCGCGGCCGTCGTCGCCGGGTCCGGCCGCGGAGCGTTCCCGTCGGGCACCGGGTCCGCGCCTTCCCGCACCGCTCGCACGGGCTCCGCCACCGAGGCAGGGAGCGACCGGACGATCTTGCCCAGGGCACTGCCCACCGGGGCGCTCGGGTCGTCGGCGTCGTGATGGCCGTCGAGCGCCGCCATGACGAGCGCCAGCGCCTCGGCGGCCGTGAAGACCAGCGGCGGCGGTCGCAGGCCGCGGCCGACGCGGTAGCCGCCGTACGGCCCACGCACCGACACGATGGGGATGTCGGCCTCGCGCAGAGTTGCCACGTAGCGCCGGGCGGCCCGCTCCGAGACACCGAGCCCCTCCGCGAGGCGGTCGGCGGTGATGCCGGGGCTGCCCTGGATGAGCTCGAGAACGGTCAGCGCGCGAGCCGTCGGGTTCCGGTCCCCGAGCATGCCGACCCCCGTCCCGGTCGCGACCCGTCCGAGTCGGACCCTACGACCACACCGGCTCGCACGGAACGCCCCGGCTCTGGTCGGCAGGGCGTCGACCATGGCGTGGCGGGTGAGGCCCGGCGTAACGTCGATCGGGCCAGGGTCCAGCAGACGACAACGAAGGGCGATCACCGATGAGCATGATGGCCGACATGATGAAGTCCATGCCGATGGCGGGGACGACCGGCATGCAGATGCCGATGATGCAGGACTGCATCGAGGCGTGCTCGGCGGCCTCGATGGCAGCCACGATGTGCGCCGACGCGGACGCCGGCGAGGGTATGGGGCGATGTGCCTCCATGTGTATGAGCACCGCAGACGTCGCCATGACGATGATGCGGATGATGATGCGCCCGGCCGGCTACGACATGGGCGTGATGACCTCGATGATGACGGCGTGCATGGCGATGGGCGAGGCCTGCGCAGCGGAGTGCTCGATGCACGCCGACATGTCCGAGCACTGCCGGATCTGCGCCTCGGCGTGCACGGCGATGGTCGACGCCTGCCGGGCGGCGATGTCCTCGATGCAGAGCGCCTAGATGCAGAACGCCTAGCTGACGACGGGGCGCGCCGAGTACCAGGCGCCCCCCAGGGCCACCACCTCGGCGACCAGGTGCACCGCGACGGGCTCCCCGATCGCGGGCGCCGCCCTGGTCGCCAGGACGGTCGCGCCCCCGTCCAGCAGGGCGACCGTGATCGCGTCGGGTTCGCGGGAGACCACGAGCCCGTCGCGCCAGGCGCTCGGGGAGGCGGTCGCGACGGCCTCCTGGATCGGGAGAAGGTCGATACGGGTGCGGTTCGGCACGTCATGCTCCATCTGTGTCGTGCGATGTCACTGTCGGTCCGCACCGCCTCAGGGGACGGTGTCGGGCTGCGCCGCAGGGCGGCGGGTCAGGTCCTACCCACGGCTGCACGCCTGCGGGGAGCTCCTCAGAGCTGCACGGACCGGGAGGACGAAGTCCTCAGAGACACATTCGACACAGACACCGGCGCGTCGACATGACGTCGACGGATCGCACGATGCTGGTGGTGGACATGTCACGAGTGTGCGGACTCGTCCACATGCTGTCAAGCAATCTCAGATGTCGGACGGCTTCGGCTCACCGCCCGAGCTGACGGGCGAGCGCGTCCGGGCGCGTGGTCGGCAGGTCGCACACGAATCCGCGGCACACGTAGGCGGCGGGGACGCCGCCGACGAGCGGGCGGTCGTGGAGCAGCGCCGGACCGTCGCCGCCGGGCTCGCCCGTCGCGACCACCAGCCCCGGGGCCGTCGATCGCAGCGCCGCGGCGTGCAGGGCGCGGGTCGCCGGATCGTCCCGGTTCCCGACGACGGCGACCTCCCGCGGTCCGTCGAGGAGAGCCTCGACCACCGCGAGCGCCCCGGCGGCCGCCCTGGCGTAGCGCGCCGCGAGCCGGAGGGGACCCTGCAGGGCCCGGTCGGCGGCCTCCCGGTGCCGTAGCGACCCGGTCAGCGCGGCGAACGTCAGGAGCGCCCCCGATGCCGCCGCCGGACCGGACGGCGTAGGGCCGTCGGCAGGGTCCTGCAGGACGCGGATCCGCCCGACGACGGCGTCGGTCTCGTCGTCGGCCGTGTCCCGCAGGCCACCGTCCGCGGCGGCGAAGTGCACCAGCACCGTCTCCAGCAGCTCCCCGGCAGCCTCGAACCACGCCGGGTCGCCCGTGACCGCGCTGAGGGTGAGAAGGCCCTCGGCGACGTGCGCGTAGTCCTCCAGCACGCCGGGCGCCGTTCCGGCCACGCCGTCGCGCGAGGCCCGCACCAACCGCGCCGACCCGTCCTGCGCACGGCGCACGTGCGTCTCGAGCACCAAGCGAGCTGCCGTCGCCGCCGCGTCGAGCTGCTCGGGTCGGCCCAGCAGCGCACCGGCCTCGGCCAACGCCGCGACCGCCAGGCCGTTCCACCCGGAGACGACCTTGTCGTCGCGCGCGGGGCGCGGTCGCCGTTCCCGGTCCGTCCGGAGCCGCCGGCGCACGTCGTCGAGCCGACCGGTGTCCTCCGGATCGGCGCGGCGCTGGAGCACGGACGTCCCGTGCTCGAACGTGCCCTCGTCGCTCACGCCGAGGACGTCCGCAGCCCAGTCCCCGTCGTCGTCGCCCAGCACCGCCCGCAGCTGCGCGGGGCTCCAGGCGTAGAACGCACCCTCACGCCCCTCGCTGTCCGCATCGAGCGACGACGCGAACCCGCCCTCGACCGTGCGCAGCTCGTCGAGCATCCACTGCGCGGTCTCGGTCGCGACGCGGTGCGCGAGCGACGACCCCGTCGCCCGCCACCAGTGCACGTACACCCGCAGCAGGAGCGCGTTGTCGTAGAGCATCTTCTCGAAGTGCGGCACCACCCACGCCGCGTCGACCGAGTAACGGGCGAACCCGCCGGCCAGCTGGTCGTACATCCCGCCGCGAGCCATCGCGTCGAGCGTCGCCTCCGCCATCCCGAGCGCCCGCACGTCCCCCGTGCGCGCATGGTGGCGCAGCAGCCACTCCAGCACCATCGACGGCGGGAACTTCGGGGCGCCCCCGAAGCCACCACGGGGGTCGAAGGTGGTCACCAGTCCCGCGAGGGCGCGGTCCACGACCTCCTCGTACCCGACGACCGGCTCCGCCGGACCGCCTGGTCGCTCGGCGAGCGCCTCCGCGATGATCCCGGCGCTCGCCTCCACCTCGTCCCGGCGCGTGGTCCACGCCGCCGCGACGCTCGCCAGGACCTCCATGAACGACGGCATCCCCCGCACCCGGCGCGGCGGGAAATACGTGCCGCAGAAGAACGGCTCCCCCGTCGGTGTCGTGAACACGGTCATCGGCCAGCCGCCGGACCCCGTCATCGCCTGCGTCGCCGCCATGTAGACGGCGTCGACGTCGGGCCGCTCCTCGCGGTCCACCTTCACGCACACGAAGTGCTCGTTCATGAACGCCGCGGTCGCCGGGTCCTCGAACGACTCGTGCGCCATGACGTGGCACCAGTGGCACGCCGCGTACCCGACCGAGACCAGCACCGGCACGCTCCGTCCGGCCGCTGCCGCGAAGGCCGCGTCACCCCACTCGACCCAGTCGACCGGGTTGTCGGCGTGCTGGAGCAGGTACGGACTCGTCGCGGACGCGAGGCGGTTGGGCACCGACCCAGCCTCCGCCGGAACCCGGGACGCGTCGACCCCAGACGTCCACCCGCGGTGGCCGCGCACCGGAGTGACTCTGGTGTCGCTGCGCACGGGGTCATTCGGCGGGACGCGTCACGTGGTGCCCTCGATGATGCGGATGTCGCGGACCGCCGCGTCGCCGAGCACCTCGAGCGCCTGCTGATAAGCGGGACTGAGGTACGCCGCCTCCGCATCCGACACGCTGTCGAACTCGATGAGCGTGGTTCTCTCGACAAGTCCCGACTCGAACGCGGTGGCTGGAAGGCCACGGGCGAGGAACCGGCCACCTGCCGCCCGCATCACCGGAGCAGCCAGCTCGGCATACCGCTCGACTCGCTCGTGGTCACTGATCGAGCGGAACGTGTTGATCCAGTAGGCGGTCATGTGGACCATCCTCACGCGTCGCCCTCGCCCTGGTCGAGCAACGGCTGGAGGAGGTGACGGCAGGCTGCGGCGCCCTCTCGCCCGCATACTGAGGCGGCCCCTCGACCGGGCTGCCCTCGGCGACCGGAGACCGATGACCCACCCCGCGACGAACGCCCAGCCCACGAGCGTCACCCGGACCGTCGACGTCGGAGGGTACGAGCTCACGGTTCAGAGCTCGTACCGCGCGCCCGGTGAGCCCGTGTTCGTCCTCGTGCACGGCATCGGGATGTCCCACCGATACCTCGCGCGGCTGCACGGCGCGCTGGCGCAGTCGGGCACGGTGCACTCCGTCGACCTGCCCGGGTTCGGCGGCACGAGGCGACCCTCGGAGCGCATGTCCATCGCCGACGGCGCAGCGGCGCTCGGCGGCGCGCTCGACGCTCTCGGCGTGTCCGCCGCGGTGCTCGTCGGCCACTCCATGGGCGCCCAGTTCGTGACGGAGCTCGCCGCACGACGACCCGCGCTCGTCGCGCGCCTGGTGCTCATCGGCCCCGCCATCGACCCCCGCCGCGCACGACCCCACCTCCAGGTCCTCGACCTGGCACGCGACGCGCTCAAGGAGCCGCCGTCGGGCAACGCGCTGACGTTCAGGGACTACGTGCGGTGCGGTCCGCGCTGGTACTTCACCGAGCTGACGCCGCTGCTGGCGTACCGGACCGACGAGCGCCTGCGGGACGTCGTCGCGCCGACCCTCGTGATCCGCGGCACCGACGACCCCATCGCCCGACGGGGGTGGTGCGACGAGCTGACCGCCGTCGCCGCGGACGGGTCGCTCGTCGAGATCCCGGGTCATCGCCACCTCGTCCAGCACACCGCCGCCGAGGGGACCGCCGCCGCCGTGGTGGAGTTCGCCAGCAGAGACGTCGCGCTGGACTCCTGACACCGCCCTCCGGCTGTGCCGGCGACGCGGCGACCCTCCCCCGGCGAGCCTGGCGACGCGCGATAGTGGGGCATGCAGAGAATCGCGGTCCGTCGACGGGTGACGCGGATCGACCTCGACGGCGGCGCTCGCCGGGCCGAGGACGTCCTCGCCGCCGAGGAGCCCCTCGAGATCCGCGTCGACGGACGCTCGCTCGCCGTCACCATGAGGACTCCGGGCCACGACGTGGAGCTGGCTGGGGGATTCCTCGTGTCGGAAGGCGTCGTCACGGCCACCGGGCACGTCGTCGCGGCGCGGTACTGCGCCGGCGCGACCGACGAGGGCGTGAACACCTACAACGTCCTCGACGTCACGCTCGCCCAGGACGTCCCCGCACCGGACCCGTCCCTCGAGCGCTCCTTCTACACGACGTCGTCGTGCGGACTCTGTGGCAAGTCCAGCATCGACGCCGTTCGTACGCACTCGCACTGGACGGTCGACGACGACGGTCTCGTCCTGCCCGCCGACCTCCTGGCGACCTTCCCCGACCTGCTCCGTGAGCGCCAGGAGGTGTTCGACCGGACAGGCGGGCTGCACGCCGCCGGACTGTTCGACGGCGCGACGGGTGAGCTCCTCGTGCTGCGCGAGGACGTCGGTCGCCACAACGCCGTCGACAAGGTCGTCGGGTGGGCGCTGAC
This sequence comes from Cellulomonas sp. Leaf395, assembly GCF_001424125.1. Lineage (GTDB taxonomy): Bacteria > Actinomycetota > Actinomycetes > Actinomycetales > Cellulomonadaceae > Cellulomonas. The sequence goes on along the minus strand of NZ_LMQI01000003.1, from coordinate 477,871 downwards.
CAACGGCCGCCTGCCGCTGCGCGGCACCGTGCTCATGGTCTCCGGTCGCGCGTCGTTCGAGCTCACCCAGAAGGCGCTCATGGCGGGCATCCCCGTCCTCGCCGCCGTCTCCGCGCCGTCGTCCCTGGCCGTCGACCTCGCGGACGAGTCCGGGATCACGCTCGTCGGCTTCCTGCGGGGGTCGTCGATGGTCGTGTACTCCAAGCCGGAGCGCGTCAGCGTGCAGGCGCGGGTGCACGCCTGATGGCTCGCGACCCTCGCCTGACCGTCCGTCCACCCGAGGCGTGGGCCGTCGGGCTTCCCTCCGTCGTCAGTGCCATGGGCTACGTGCTCGACGGACTCGGCCCGAGCCGTGCGCTGAAGCTGCTCACCAAGGTGAACCAGAAGGACGGCTTCGACTGCATGAGCTGCGCGTGGCCGGACCCGGCCCACCGCGGGCGGGTCGAGTTCTGCGAGAACGGCGCCCGCGCGGTCGCGTGGGAGGCCACCACGGCGACGGTCCCGACGACGTTCTGGGCGGAGCACTCCCTCACGGACCTGCTGCAGAGGTCCGAGTACTGGCTGGGCCAGCAGGGCAGGCTCGTCGAGCCGGTCCACAAGGCCGCCGGCAGCGACCACTACGTCCCCATCAGCTGGGTCGACGCGTTCCAGCTGATCGCGGACACGCTGCGCGGGCTCGAGTCGCCGGACCAGGCCGCGTTCTACACCAGCGGCCGCACGGCCAACGAGACGGCGTTCGTCTACCAGCTGTTCGTGCGCGCCTTCGGCACCAACAACCTGCCCGACTGCTCCAACATGTGCCACGAGTCGACGGGCACCGCGATGCTCGCCACCGTCGGCATCGGGAAGTCGACCATCGCCTACGACGACTTCGCGGCGTCCGACCTGATCATCGTCATGGGGCAGAACCCGGGCACGAACCACCCCCGCATGCTGACCGCGCTCGAGGACGCCAAGCGGCACGGCGCCACGATCGTCTCTGTCAACCCGCTGCCGGAGGCAGCGCTGCGCCGCTACAAGAACCCGCAGACCGTCCGCGGGATCCTCGGCCGCGGGAGCGACCTGGCCGACCAGTTCCTGCAGATCCGCAGCGGCGGCGACATGGCCCTGCTGCAGTGGATCTCGCGGCGCGTCCTGGAGGCGGAGGACCGTCACCCGGGGACCGTGCTCGACCACGAGTTCCTCGCGGAGCACACGCTAGGTCTCGACGAGCTCCGGTCCCACCTCGCCACGCTCGACGAGCACGAGGTGCTCACGGCCACCGGCCTGAGCGTCGAGGAGATGGACCAGCTGGCCGACCGCTACCTCGCCGCCGACCGCGTGATCATCACGTGGGCCATGGGCCTGACGCAGCACCGCAAAGGCGTCGACACCATCAAGGAGATCATCAACCTCCTCCTGCTCCGCGGGAACATCGGCAAGCCCGGCGCCGGCGCCTCCCCGATCCGCGGGCACAGCAACGTGCAGGGCGACCGCACCATGGGCATCTGGGAGCGGATGCCCGACAGCTTCCTCGACGCCCTGGGCGCCGAGTTCTCGTTCGAACCGCCGCGCAGGCACGGTCTCGACTCCGTGCAGTCGATCCAGGCGATGCAGCGGGGCGAGATCAAGGTCTGGTTCGCGCTCGGCGGCAACCTCGTCGCGGCCATATCCGACACCGCGGCGGCCGAGGCCGCGATGCGCGGGACCGACCTGACCGTGCAGGTGTCCACCAAGCTCAACCGCTCGCACGTGGTCACCGGTGCCGAAGCGCTCATCCTGCCGACGCTCGGGCGCACCGACGTCGACCTCCAGGAGACCGGTCCGCAGTTCGTCTCCGTGGAGGACTCCGTCTGCGCGGTCCACGCGACCCACGGACCCCTGCCACCCGTCTCGGACATGCTCCTGTCGGAGGTCTCCATCGTCACGCGGCTCGCGCGCGCGGTCTTCGGCGACGACGGTCCCATCGACTGGGCCGGCTTCGAGCGCGACTACGACACCATCCGCGACGCGATCTCCCGCGTCGTGCCCGGGTTCGGCGACTTCAACCGACAGGTCCGTCGCTCCGGAGGTTTCGTCCTGCCCAACGGCCCGCGGGACTCCCGGACCTTCCCGACGGCGACCGGCAAGGCCATGCTCACGGTCAACCAGCTCGTCCCCGTCGAGTGCCCGCCCGGCCGGCTCATCCTGCAGACCATCCGCTCCCACGACCAGTTCAACACCACGATGTACAGCCTCAACGACCGCTACCGGGGCATCCGCGGGGGGCGTGACGTCGTCTTCGTGAACCCGGACGACCTCCTCGAGCTGGGCCTCGCGGACAACGACCGCGTCGACATCCACAGCGAGTGGCCCGGCGAACCCGACCGGTCGCTCCGCGACTACCGCGTCGTGCTCTACCCGACCTCACGAGGCTGCGCCGCCGCGTACTTCCCCGAGGCGAACGTGCTGATCCCGCTGGCCAGCACCGCCCTCGGCAGCAACACCCCGGTGTCGAAGGCCATCGTCGTGCGGCTGGAGAAGCTCCCCGGCCCGAGGTCGTGAACCGTGACACCGGTGGCGTCGACGCCGGAGGGACGCGATGTCGGCACCGTCGATCTCAGCCGCGGCACGGACACCGCCGAGACCTCGGACGCTTGGCTGCGCGACGCCAGCAGAGGCGTGACCCGACGTTCGACATCAGCGTCGCTCGACGGCACGGGGGCAGCCCCGAACGGGAGGACGAGCGTCTCTGTCATCGCGATGCATCCTTCGTCTGAGGTGAGGGCGGGCGGCGTCCTCGGGCGTGCGTCGATCGAAGCACAGGCGGCGTTCGCCGGCCGCGATGCACGTGTGTCGGTGACGAGCGGCTACCCTCGGGCTGTCGGCAACCTTGCCGGCACTCAGTGCAGACCACTCGTTGACCGTTGGGCTCATCGCCCGGCCACGATCCCGTCGCCTCCTCTGAGCCTTCTCAGAGGGACCACATGTCTGCGCTCACCAACAGCTCGTCGCCGCTGCACGCCTGGCAGGAGCTCGCCGAGGCCGTTCCGGCCGAGCCCTTCGCCCTCCCGGTCGGCACGACCGCGGTCGTCTACTGCGAAGGCCAGTTCGGGGAGCAGGACGGCAAGACCGGCAACGGTCTGGTCCGGCACTCGGAGAAGTACGAGATCCTCAGCGTCATCGACAGCAGGTGCGCGGGCGCAGACGCCGGGACGTTCCTCGACGGGACCCCGAACGGCATCCCCATCGTCGCCACGCTGAGCGAGGCCGTCGCCCACGCCGGCCCGGTCCCTGACTACCTGATCTGCGGCCTCGCACCGGCCGACGGACTGTTGTCCGAAGCGCAGCGGATCGTGCTGCTCGACGGCATCGCCCGCGGCATGCACGTCATCAACGGCCTGCACGAGTTCCTCAACGACGACGCCGAGTTCGTCGCCGCCGCCCTGCTCGCCGGGGTGACCATCACCGACGTGCGCCGCCCGAAGGACACGCGGGACCTGCACCTGTTCTCCGGTCGGATCTTCGACGTGACCTGCCCCCGGATCGCGGTGCTGGGTACCGACGGCGCCATCGGCAAGCGGACCACGGCGACGCTGCTGGTCCAGGCCCTGAACGCTCAGGGGATCAAGGCCGTCATGGTCGGAACCGGCCAGACGACCCTGATCCAGGGCGGCAAGTACGGCGTCGCCCTGGACGCCCTCGTCCCGCAGTTCTGCTCCGGCGAGGTCGAGCACCAGGTCGTCGCCGCGTTCGAGGGCGAGGACCCCGACGTGATCGTCGTCGAGGGGCAGGGCTCGCTCAGCCACCCGGCCTACCTGACGTCGGGACACATCCTCCGCGGCAGCCGCCCCCAGGGCGTGATCGTGCAGCACGCCCCGAAGCGCCAGGTGCTCGGGGACTTCCCGATGATGCCGATGCCGACCGTGGCCAGCGAGATCGCGCTGATCGAGGCGTTCGCCGACACCCGGGTGATCGGTGTGACCATCAACCACGAGTCGATGACCGCTGCCGAGCTCGACCAGTCCATCGACGACCACCGGGAGGACCTCGGCCTCCCCGTCACCGACCCGCTGACCCGGCCCGGCCAGGACCTGGTCGACATGGTCCTGCGCGCGTTCCCCGATCTCGCACCGAAGGCAGCACCCCACACGTCGATCCGTGGGTGAGCGCCCCACGGATCGAGATCGACCTCGATCTGGTCGAGCACAACACCCGCGTCCTGGTGGACCGGTTGGCCGCGCGCGACGTCCGGGTCCTCGGGGTCACCAAAGCGACCCTCGGCTCGCCCGGGGTCGCTGCCGCGATGCTCCGCGGCGGAGCCGTCGGCCTGGGTGACTCCCGGGTCGAGAACCTTGCTCGCCTGACCGACGTAGACGGAGCGGTGCCGCGCACCCTGATCCGCTCACCCATGCTCAGCCAGGCGGCACACGTGGTCCGCACCGCGACCGCCAGCCTCAACACCGAACCCGCCGTCATCGCCGCCCTCGACGCAGCCGCGACGCACGCAGGGCTCCGCCACGACGTGATCCTGATGGTCGAGCTCGGCGACCTGCGCGAAGGCATCGCCGTCGACGACGTGGCGGCAGCGGTCCAGGTCGTGCTGGAGTCGCCGTCGCTCCGGCTGCGCGGCCTGGGCGCCAACCTGGCGTGCCAGAACGGGGTCGTGCCCGATGACGCGAACATGGGCGTGCTGCACCGGCTCGTCGACCGGACCGAGGCGCACCACCGCCTCGCTCTCGACGTCGTCTCCAGCGGCAACTCCGCCAACCTGGACTGGGCACTGACGACGACCCGGCTCGATCGCACCAACGAGCTGCGCCTCGGCGAGGCGATCCTGCTCGGCACCGAGCCCCTCCGTCGCGCGCCGATCGACGGCCTGAGCACGAAAGCCTTCGCGCTGGTCGGCGAGGTCATCGAGATCGCCGACAAGCCCGCCCGTCCCTGGGGAGACCAGGCGCAGGCCGCCTACGGCGAACCGCCGGCCCGCGTCGGCGGGGGATCCCGTCGCCAGGCGATCGTGGCCCTCGGCCGCCAGGACGTCGATCTCGACGGCCTCCTCCCGCCGCCGGGGATGGTCGTGCTCGGGATGAGCAGCGACCACCTGGTCCTCGACGTCGGCGACCACCCGATCACGGTCGGCGACGAGCTCCGCTTCCGCCTCGGCTACGGTGCGCTCGTCCGGGCCATGACGTCACCCTTCGTCGCCCGGGCCGAGCGCCAGGTCCTGGGCACGCCAGACGCACTCGGACCGGTGGCGGGCTCAGCGCGGCGGTGAGCCCATGGTCGTCGGCAAGCGTGCAGCGACGCGATATGATGATTTCATCATGCCGCACAGTCAGCCGTACTCCCGCAGTCAGCGCCCCCTCTACGAGGTCAAGGCGGGCCTGTTCAAGGGTCTGTCGCACCCGCTGCGGATCCGCCTTCTCGAGCTGCTCGCCGACGGCGCGGAGCACACCGTCGCCGAGCTCCAGGCGCAGACCGGCCTCGAGCCGTCCCACCTGTCCCAGCACCTGGCCGTCCTGCGCCGCCACCGCCTCGTCGAGTCCGACCGGCGCGCGAGCCACGTCCACTACCGACTCGCGCACCCCGAGGTCGCCGAGCTGCTCGCGGTCGCCCGTCGACTGCTCGTGGACATCGTGACCACCGACGGCGCCAGGCTCGACGACGTCGCGGGCCTGCCCGCACTGTCTCGATGACGGGTCTGTGGGCGGACGTCCGGCGCCTGCTCCCGGGCCGCTCCGACTACGCCGAGCTGCCGCGCTCGTGGCGCACCGACCTGCTCGCGGGCCTCACCGTCGGCATCGTCGCGCTCCCGTTGGCGCTCGGTTTCGGCATCGCGTCCGGCGCCGGCGCCGAAGCCGGGCTCATCACCGCGATCGTCGCCGGAGTGGTCGCCGCCGTGTTCGGCGGCTCGCACGTCCAGGTCTCCGGACCGACCGGCGCGATGGTCGTCGTCCTGGCGCCGATCGTCGCGACGCACGGGGTCGGGGCCATCGCGCTCGTGACGCTCCTCGCCGGGGTGATGGTCGTCGTCGCGGGGATCGCCCGGCTGGGCCGGGCCGTGTCGTTCATCCCGTGGCCCGTCATCGAGGGCTTCACGCTCGGGATCGCCGTCATCATCTTCCTGCAGCAGGTCCCCGCCCTGACCGGCGCCGGAGGGCAGTCGGGACCGCACACCTCCATCGTCGCGTCCACGCTCTCCTCGTTGGTGCACGCCGATCCCGCCACGCTCGTGTGGTCGCTCGCCACCGTGGGGATCGTGGCCACCTGCATGCTGCTGCTCCCCCGGTGGCGCCCGGGGATCCCCGGATCGCTCGTCGGCATCGTCCTCGCGACCCTCGCGGCGCAGGCCCTGCACGCCCCGCTCGCGACGATCGGCGCCCTGCCGCACACGTTGCCCGCCCCGTCGATCCCGCAGCTGGACCCGGCGACCATGCAGGTGCTCCTGCCCGCGGCGCTCACCATCGCAGCGCTGGCGGCCATCGAGTCGCTGCTGTCCGCACGGGTCGCCGCATCCCTGACCGACACCGGCGCGTACGACCCCGACCGCGAGCTGCTCGGCCAAGGTCTGGCATCGCTCGCCGCGGGACTGTTCGGCGGCATGCCGGCCACCGGGGCGATCGCCCGCACGGCGGTCAACGTCCGCTCCGGCGCGCGGACCCGGGTCTCGGCGGTGGCGCACGCCCTCGTCCTGCTCGCCGTGGTCCTCGTCGTCGCCGGCCCGGTCGCCCACATCCCCCTGGCCGCGCTCTCCGGCGTGCTGATGGTGACGGCCGTGCGCATGGTGCACGTCGCGACGGCCCGGTCGATCCTGCGCTCGACCCGCGCCGACGCCGCCGCGTTCGTCGTCACGGCCGTCGTCACCGTCTCGGTCGACCTCATCGTCGCCGTCGGCATCGGCGTCGTCGTCGCGGGCGCGTTCGCCCTGCGCGGCCTCGCACGCGCGGCGGGCGTCGCACGCGAGCCGGTGCCGGGCGTTCCCGAGCGCGGCGACGAGCAGATCGCCATCATCCGCATCGACGGTCCCCTCTTCTTCGCCGCCGCCGACCGGGTGCTCGACGAGGTCACGGGGCTCGACGGGGTGACCGTCGTCATCCTGCGCATGTCACAGCTCGAGCTCGTCGACGCCACCGGCGCGCACGTGCTCAGCGAGATCGTGCAACAGCTCGAGGCCCGCCACGTCACCGTGCTCATCAAGGGCGTGCGCGACGGGCACGTCGAGCTGTTCCGCACCGTCGGCGTGCTCGACGCGCTGCGCCACCACGAGCACCTGTTCGACGACCTCCCCGCCGCCGTCGCGCACGCCCGTGACCACGTGCGCCGCGCCGGATACCCGCTCGTCGACGACGCGACGGCCGCGTAGCGCCTGGGCCGCGGGACCTCGGCGGACCGACGGAGCGCGACTCGGCACGACCGGCTGCTCCGTCCGGGGCGACGACACCGAGTTCGCTCGCGCGGCACTGCTCCTCGACGAGCGGCTCGTCGTCCACCTGCACGGCCATGGTCTGGCCCGGATCGGGACGATCCTTCTTCTGCCCGCAGGTCCCTGGTGTCGACAGCTCGTTGCAGCCGTGCACCTGGAACCCGCCGTCCGACGTCGAGGCAAACGGGGCGGCTACTCCTGAGCTCATTGCGCGGCTCGCCGGGCGATCTGTAGGTGGGGTCAAAGTAGACCTTGACTCTGGCTGGGCGTCGCGCTAGTTTCTGCGAAAGCGCTTTCCGACCATTGTGAAGGCGTGTCCCACCGTGTGCCACCGCGACGCTGCTTTGGCACATGGGTCCATTGCGTGACGATGAGGTCACCGCAATGAAGCGGAGCCTGCCCCCAGCACGAAGGGCTGATAGTGACGACGACAAAGAGGACCAACGCCCTGGCCGCATTCTTGCTGGCGATCACCGTTGTGGTGTCGCTCGCGTCGGGGGCGAATGCATTGCCGGCCGACGGCGCCAAGCAGAGCGGCACCTGGTTCGAGTCCGCGTTCGCCACCTGGACGGAGAATCCAGGTGACGACGGGTACCGGGCTTACGTCAGGACGACGGGCGCCTACGACTGGCGGGACGGCACGCCCCTCGCGGGCTGGCTCGCCGACTGGGAGGAAGTCGACAGTCCACTGGTTCGCGAGGTCGACGATCACCGTGGCACATGGCGGGCGGACGTACCGGGTCTGCCCCGGGGCCGGTATGAGATCCAGATCCGCAGCGCCGACGGGTCGACCGTCGTCCATACCTTCAAGGACCTGGAGACTCGCGCATTCCCTCGAGAAGGCGCTGCTTTCGTCCCGTCGAACGTCAACAGCTTTGAAGGCACTCACGAGTTCGCGCTCGACGGTGCAGTCGGCGGCTACCTGCCCGACGGCCGCGTGGATCCCGCCGCCAAGATCGTGTACGTGACGCACGAGGACATGAGCTCCACCATGCCGGCCGATCTGTTCGCCACAGGCAGGGAGGGTTCTGCAAACCAGCGGACTCCACTGATCGTCCGGTTCCTCGGCACGGTCGGCGCGTTCGACCGTGTCGCCGCCACCCCCGACGTGGCGGGTGCCCAGGTACCCCCAGGGGCGTTCAACAACAACCGCAAGCTCACTATCGGTGCGGGGAACGGCAACGTGACCCTCGAGGGCGTCGGTCCCGATGCGGTGATCTACGGCTGGGGAATCTCGACGGGCGGCGCGCACAACGTGGAGCTCAAGAATCTGACGTTCGACCAGTTCTTCGACGACGCGGTCGAGGTCCATGGCGGTGGCACCGGTGTTAGGGCGTCCAACGTGTGGGTGCACAACAACACGTTCGGCTACGGACAGAACAAGTTCCTCAACATCCCGAACACCGACCCCGACCAGGCAAAGGGCGACGGGGCTACGGATATCGTCAACAACGCGCGAAACTACACGGTGGCCTACAACCACTACGCCGGGAGCAGCAAAGTGATGCTGGTCGGCGGTGGCACCGGCTCCATCAGTGCCCACTACGGCACCTTGCACCACAACTGGTTCCAGGGCACCGATGAAAGGACTCCTCGTGTTCGCAACGGGAGGGTCCACGCGTTCAACAACCTTTACGACAACATTCAGGGGCATCCGTACCACGACGTTCTCCTCGACCGCCACACCGGGTACGGCATCGGAGCCGCACACAACGCCACGATCTGGGCGGAAGGCAACATCTTCGACAACGTGAACTTCCCGTTCCTCCGGAGCCGGCAGGGTCACGCCCGAGGTCACCAGGCGATCGACTACGTTGCGGGCCCCGACGAGTCGCCCACAGCCAACGCGGGGTTCAACCACTTCTTCGGTGACGCACCTGGATTCATCGTGACGCGGGAGGTCGCCACGCACGGTGACTTCCCCGCGAACATCGACCAGATGAGGAGTCCGTCGGACTACATGCCGGGCCTCACCACCAGGGATCTGCAGTCACTGAGGCAGGCGGCGCTCGGCCTCGAGCCGAACGTCCTGGACGAGGCGTCGGAGCGCAACTTCGACCCGAAGCTCGACATCGGGGTGACGGTGGCCGAGGGATCGACGACGACGAACCCGAACATGACGACCAATCCGCCCGCCCAGCTGGACTGGTCCTTCCGACCGAGCTCCGGCGGTGTCTGGCGCACCACGAACGCGGCGCTGGTGGCAGAGCTGCGGGCGGAGATCGAGTCCTACGCCGGCGCGATGCATGCTCCTGCACCGCATGCGGTCCCGATGGCGCCCTCGATCGCCAGCGTGGTCGTCAATGGCCAGGTGCTGTCCGTAGGCGGCTCGTTCATCCCCGAGCCGAAGGTCGTCGTCTACGAGGGCACGTTCACCGTCGACTGGGTTGCCGACGACCCCCTGGCGGAGTCGTACGAGATCCAGTGGGACGGTGGGAACGGGCAGTGGCAGACCATCGCCACGGTGTCCGCGAGCGCCAGACCACAGACGTTCGTCACGCAGGATCTGGATCAGTTCGCCAACCTGCGCAGCATCCTTGCCCAGGTCACCGGCGACGAGGACGCGTCGTACGCATTCAGGGTGAGAGCCCTCAACTCTGCCGGCGCGGGTGACTGGTCGCAGACCTCCACCGTCAACGGCTGAAGGTTCGCGGCACAAGGGCCGGCGCCAGCCGGCGTCGGCCCTTGTGAGTCGGCGCTGCGCCGACGTGCTGCCACATGTCCACCACCAGTTCCACAGCGAAAAAGGAGTGCGCAGATGCGGCACGGATCGACCCTGCACGTCACGCTCGCGCTGGCCGTCGGCCTGTCCCTGTTCGGCGTCGCGGCCCCGGCGGCAGCCGCCACGCCGGCGGCCACCTCCGCCGTCACAGAAACCAGTGCCGCCGCCGACAGTGAGGTGGTGGTGACCTTCGAGTCCGACGGCGGCACACCGGTCGACCCTCAGCACGTGCAGCCCGGCGCCACGCTCCAGGTCCCGGAGCGGCCCACCAGAGACGGGTCGGTGTTCGTGGGCTGGTACACCGACGCAGCCGCCACCGGCCACATGTGGGACTTCCTCAACGGCACCGCACAGGACTCCATGACGCTGCACGCCAAGTGGGTCCAGGTCGACGAGACGCATCGCCTCCTGAACGCCTACGCCTCCCCAGAAGAGCTGGAGAGCCCCTACGTCGCGTCCACGCTCCAGACCCTGGGAACACTCTCCGACGACGAGCGCGTGCTCACCCTGCCCGCGGGCACGACGGTGTACGTGGCGCCCGGCGTGTACTGGACCGACCGCACGTACCGGGAAGGAGGCGTCATCGCGGGTCCGAACATCGGCCTCAGCATCCTGGGCGAGGACGCCTCGTTCCTCGGACTGACGCAGGACGCGACGGACACGATCATCGCCGGCAACCGCGGAGAAGGCGGCGAGACCGGCCTGGGCGCGAACGGGAGCTGGTACACCCTCGGCATCTCCTCCGGGTTCCACAGCGAGAACATCACCATCGCGAACTACGCGCAGGAGGATCTGGTCTACCCGCGCGACCCGTCGCAGAGCATCGTGAAGCGTCTCGACTCCAAGAACCATGCCGAGGTGCTGACGCGTGCCCACGGCACCGGGGCGCCGGACCGGCTGTACTTCGAGAACATGCGGTTCGTCGGGTACCTCAACATGATGTACACCCTGCAACCCGTCCGCGCGTACTTCCTGGACAGCTTCTTCCAGCTGACCGACGACTCGATCTTCTCCGGCGACACCATCGTCTACGAGAACTGCACCTTCCACCTCTTCGGCAACCACCCGTCGTTCAGCGGTGCCAACAACGGCGGCATCACCGTCCTGCTCGGCAGCACGATGGTCGGCATGCCGCAGATGACCAGTACGGACCTCTACCTGGCCAAGCAGTCCAACGCGATCGGACCGCAGGCGAACGCCCTCTTCGCCGTCGTCGACACCCGGTTCACCGGCCGGGTCGAGTCCGTCGAGTGGGAGAACGTGGTGCGTGAGGATGCTCGGCACTTCGTGTCGAACAACACGATCGGTGACGCCGGTGCACCGCTCGTCATCAGCCCGTCCGAGCCGCAGACCTCGGTCTCCTTGGCCGGCGGCGCCCTGGACGCCTTCAAGGTCGGCGACGAGTACAACGTGTACAACCTGCTCAAGGGTGACGACGGGTGGGACCCCAAGGGGCAGTACGACGCCCAGTGGGAGCCCTACGCGAACCTGCCGTACCGGTTCGTCGTCGGTGCCACGGGGAAGACGATGTACTCCGCCCAGACGGGCGACACGAACAGGGCCGTCCTGACCCCTGCTCCGGCTCCGATCGACTCCGTCGACCTAGGAGACGTCGTCTGGGACTACGACGCAGGCCTCCTGGACGGCACCGTCGATGCCACGACGGGCGGCCTCACGCTCACCGCGAAGCCGAACAACACCGGCGCGATCATCGAGACCATCGCGACAGCGACCCTCCCGAGCGGGATCTCGGCCGGTGCGACGCTGCGCATCCGCCCGGTCCCGGTCGACGCGCCCGTCGTGTCCGCAACCTCCATCACCGTCAGCGAGAACCTGGCGTCGCTCGCCTACACGCTGGACCAGCTCGGGTACCAGGACACCTCCGTCATCGACTGGTACCGCGAGACCGGCCCCGACACCACCGACGGCGTGCACATCGGCACGATGCGCAACGACGCTGACGGCTACTTCGTCGACGACCCCTTCACGGCCTACCCGCTCGACAAGTACGACGTCGGGCACTACCTGCGCGCCGTGATCACCCCGAAGTACGAGTTCAGCGCCGCCGGCTCGCCCGTGACCGTGCGCACCACACGTGCGGTCACCGCGGCCGACGTCACGACGACGTCCTTGTCCACCGACTTCAAGAACGTGCACATCACCGACGAGGACCATGCCACCACCACGGGTCGGTGGTTCTTCGACCGCGTCACCGGGACGGCCGTGCCGTGGGGATGGGGCATCGGCACCAACGGCACGGACAGGATCTGGGGCCTGCAGAACAACTCCCGCACGTCGGGTACCAGGATGGTCTTCGGCCAGGACAGCGGCTACCGCGACATGTCGCTCGACCTGGACTACTCGACGAGCAAGGTCGAGGGGCAGGGGTTCGGTGGCAACGGTCAGTTCATGGACATCTACGTCAAGTACGACGCGGCGGCCCGCACGGGGTACGGGCTGCGGGTGGAGCGCACCGCCGCCGGCGGCTCCAACGCGACGATGTGGACGCTCTACGAGTACGACGGCGACACCCAGACCCCGCTGACCGAACCGGTGCGGACGGCCGCGGCCATGCCGAAGAGCACGATCAACGTGTCGGTCACCGGCGCCACCCTCCGGGTGAAGGCCTCGACGGAGTCGGCGAGGACCCCTCTGCAGATCGCGCAGGGCCTCACCAACGAGGTCGACATCTCGTGGACCGATGACACCGGGGACCTGCGTTACAACGCCGCCGGTGGCTTCGGGTTCCGCATCAACAACACCGGGAGCTCGTCCTACGACTATGCCGGCAGCGGCACCACCACCAACAACACCGTGATGCTGCACGATGTGCGGGTCGAGGCCGCCAAGGCGACCCTCGCCGACCTGCGCGCGGAGCTGGACTCCTTCCTGGCGTCCGGCGACGTGTCCGGACCAGGACTCTCGGTGCTCGACGTGCACCTGCGCACGGCTCAGCAGCTCGCGGACCTGGGCCTGACCGACGCGGTCGTCCAGCAGCTCGAGCGGTTCGTCGACCGGCTGGAGTCGCCGCCGCCCGGGAGCCGGATCTCCGACGAGGCCGATCGACGACTGCGGTACACGGCGCACGCGTTGATCGACCAGTGGTCGTGACGTAGGAGTTCCCCGAACGGCGGGGCGGATCGCGCGAGCGGTCCGTCCCGCCGACGCTTGATCGGCCTCACGCGTGGCGCAGCACGCCGCCCTTCGGCCCGGAGGCACCCAGCGCGCTTGAATGAGGTATGGCCCCGGACCACTCACCCGCCGTCGAGCTCGAGGTCGGGTCCCGCACCGTGCGGCTCTCCAACCCCGACCGCATCTACTTCCCCGCCAGCGGGGCGACCAAGCTCGACCTAGCGAGCTACTACCTCGCCGTGGGTGACGGGATCGTGCGTGCGCTGCGGGAGCGCCCCTGCATGCTGCACCGCTACCCGACGGGCGTCGCCGGAGAGAAGGTGCACCAGAAGCGGTTGCCGCGTGGGGCTCCGCCGTGGATGGAGACGGTGGAGCTCTACTTCCCGCGCTACGGCCGCACCGCCGATGAGCTGTGCGTCACCGAGCTGGCCCACGTGATCTGGGCGGTGCAGATGTCGACCGTCGAGTTCCATCCGTGGAACAGTCGCCGGGCCGACACCGAACGACCCGACGAGTGGCGCATCGACCTGGACCCGATGCCGGACTGCCCCTTCGACCGGGTGCGGCGCGTGGCGCACGTCGCGCACGAGGTCCTGGACGAGCTGGGCGCCGTCGGCTGGCCCAAGACCTCCGGCGGCTCCGGCCTGCACGTGTACGTCCGCATCCGTCCCGACCACGGCTTCGCCGACGTGCGACGCGCGGCGCTCGCGTTCGCGCGCGAGGTGGAGCGTCGGGCGCCCGACGATGTCACCACCGCGTGGTGGCGGCGCGACCGCGACCCCTCGCTCGTGTTCGTCGACTACAACCAGAACGCCCGCGACCACACGATCGCCTCGGCCTACTCGGTGCGCGGGACCCCCGAAGCCACCGTGTCGACGCCGCTGCGCTGGGACGAGATCGACGACGTCGACCCCCGCGACTGCACCCTGCACACGGTCCCCGCCCGCTTTGCCGAGCTCGGCGACCTGCATGCCGGCATCGACGACGCGGTGTTCGACCTGGCGCCGCTGCTGGCCTGGGCCGAGCGCGATGAACGCGAGGGCGCCCCGGCACCCCCGGACGACGACGGGTGAGCCGACCGGGGAACGCGTGATCGGACGCGGATGGGTCCCCGCCGTCGGTCGATCGCTCACACGACGAAGGCCCGGACCATCCGGTCCGGGCCTTCGTCTTCTGTGTAGCGGGGGCAGGATTTGAACCTGCGACCTCTGGGTTATGAGCCCAGCGAGCTACCGAGCTGCTCCACCCCGCGTCGGTGGTTACAACCTACCTCACCCCTCAGGGGGGACCAAATCCCCGGACCCCGGCCGGTGGTGGTGTACGTCACCACCACCGGCCGGGACCAGGTCATTCGCCGAGCCGGGCCTCTGCCTCGAGTGCAGCCTGGACGGCCTGGTCGAGCCGCTGCTGCGCCTCGCCGTAGGCGGCGAAGTCGTTGCGTGCCAGGGCGGACTGGCTGTCGGCGATGGCTTCCTTGGCCTGCTGCAGCGCGCGGTCGAGGTCGGCGCGGGCGGTCGCGTCCGTGCCGGTGTCGGTCCCGGGCTCGGTGGGTGCCTCGGTCGGTTCCGCGGTCGGTGCGTCCGTCGCCCCGTCGGTCGGCTCGTCCGTCGGAGGTGTGCCCGCGTCGGGATCGGTCCCGGCGTCGCCGGCGTCTGCGCCCGAGTCCCCGCCGAACACCTGGTCCAGGGCACCGTCGAGGGTGTCCGCGAACCCGATGTCGTCACCGAACGCCACGAGCACGCGTTGCAGCAGCGGGAACGTGGTCCCGGAGCGGGCCTGCACGTACACCGGCTGCACGTACAGCAGACCGCCGCCCATGGGCAGGGTCAGCAGGTTGCCGCGGACCACCTGCGAGTCGCCGCGGCCGAGGATGTTGAGCTCGTTGGACACGTCCGGGTCGGCGACGAAGTTGTTGTTCACCTGACCGGGTCCGGGCACGGTCGAGTCGCGTGGCAGCTCGAGCAGGCGCATCTTGCCGTAGTCCTCGGACGGCTTCCCGTCCTCGTTGCCGGCCTCTGCGTCGACCGCCAGGTACCCGGTCAGCACGTTGCGGGCGTTGGTACCCGTCGGGATGAACGACGACATCAGCGAGAAGCTGGCCTCGTCCTGGTCGGGCATCCGCAGCGTCAGGTAGTACGGCGGCTGCGGGACGGCGACGCTGCTGGTCGGGTCGTTCGGGTTGGCCCAGAAGTCGTTGCCGGAGAAGAACTGGCCGGCATCGGTCACGTGGTACCGGGCGAGCAGGCTGCGCTGCACCTTGAACAGGTCCTCGGGGTAGCGCAGGTGGCTCATGAGGCTGCCCTTGATGGAGGACAGCGGCTCGATCGTCGACGGGAACACCGAGTCCCACGCCTTGAGGATCGGGTCCTCGGCGTCCCAGGCGTACAGCGTGACCGAGCCGTCGTAGGCGTCGACCGTGGCCTTCACCGAGTTGCGGATGTAGTTCGCGGTCTTCGGCTGGAGCGCCTGGATGGTCTCGGAGGACTCGGTCAACGAGTCCGTCGTGGCGTCGTCGAGCGACTTCGGCTCGGAGTAGGGGTACTGGTCCGACGTCGTGTAGCCGTCGACGATCCACTTGACGCGACCGTCGACCACCGCGGGGTACGCACGGCCGTCGAGCGTGAGGTACGGGGCGACCTTCTGGACGCGGTCGCGGGGGTCACGCTCGTAGAGGATCTGCGAGTCGCTGGTCACGCGATCCGAGAAGAGGATCTGCTCGGAGCCGAACTTCAGCGCGTAGAGGAGCTTGGTCAGCGGGTTGCCGATCGACGGGCCCGCGGAGACGTCCTGCGTCGGGAACGTGCTGTTGACCGCGCCCTCCGAGTCGTCGGCCGGGTAGTCCAGCTCCCACGCCCGGGTGCCTTCGGGGGCTCCGACGATCGAGTAGAGCGGGGCCTTCGGGCTGAAGTAGATGCGCGGCTCGTACTCGCCCATCTCCCCCGTCGACGGGATGCCGCCCTCCCAGAAGTTGGGTGCTCCGCGGCCGGCGGTCGTGTTTCCGTACGCCGCGACGACGCCGAACCCGTGGGTGTAGACGGTGGCGTCGTTGGTCCAGTTGCGCTGCTGCGCGTCCAGGCCCTCGAGCGAGAGCTCGCGCACCGCGATCACGGTGTCGCGGCTCACGCCGTCGACCTCGTACCGGTCGACGGACAGCGAGTCGGGGAAGTCGTAGAACGCGCGGATCTGCTCGAGCTGCTTGAACGACGGGCTGACGATCTGCGGATCGAGGAGACGGATGGAGGCGGTGGTGTCGGCGTCGGAGCGCAGAGCTCCCGCCTCCGCCGTGACCTCGGCGTTGTAGTCGGTCTTCTCGACGTCCTCGAGGTCGTACGCGTCGAGGGTGGCGCCGATGTTGCGCTGGATGTAGTCCGCCTCGGCGTCCTGCTGGTTGGGCTGCACCTGGAAGCGCTGGACCACGGCCGGGTAGACGCCGCCCACGGCCACGGCCGCCACCACCATCAGACCGACGCCGATGGCGGGAAGCCGCCAGTTGCCACGGATCGCGGTGACGATGAACATGACCGCGACGAAGATCGCGATGCCCGCCAGGATCGCCTTCGACGGGATGACGGCGTGGACGTCGGTGAACGAGGCGCCGGCGAACTTGCGGCCCGTCTTGGTGAGGATGGAGAACCGGTCCAGCCAGTAGCTCGCGGCGATGAGCAGCATGAGCACGGCCGCGATCACCGACAGCTGGACGCGCGCGGCCTTCGTGGTCCGAGGGGCTCCGCCACGCTGACCGCCCACCCGCAGACCCCCGTAGAGGTACTGGGTGGCCAGGGCGCCGATCCCGGACAGCACGACAACCGCCATGAGGAACGAGACCACGAACCGCAGGCCGGGCAGCGTGAACAGGTAGAAGCCCAGGTCGATGCCGTACTGGGGGTCGGTCTTCCCGACCGATCCCCCGTGCATCCACAGCTGGATCGTCTGCCACTGCTGGGAGGCCGCCGCACCGGCGAAGAGTCCGAGGACGGCCGGTCCGACGATCATGACCAGCCGGCGCAGGGGCTCGATGGCCTCGCGGTACTGGTCGAGGTTCGCCTGCTCCTGCGTGGACGGCGCGTACACGGGACGCGAGCGGTACCCGAAGTTGAGGCTCCAGTAGACGGCGCCGCCCATCACGAGGAAGCCGAGCACGAACAAGATCGCGCGGGTGCCCCACTCGGTGCGGATCACGTTGCCGAACCCGAGCTGCTGGAACCAGAGGACCTCGGTCCACACCTGGGCCAGGATCAGCACGACGACGACGAGCACCCCGAGGACGACGAGCGTGGGGGCGAGCGCTCCGCGTCGGCGCGGACGCGCCGGGCTCGGGCGGGGCGGCGGGCTTCCGAAAGTCACGGCGTGGCAGTCCTCGTCGTCGGCAACAGGTGAGCACAGGTCGGCGCGTCGCGACCGTGCCGGCGACGAGCGCAGGGCGCACGCCACTCGCACGGGAGAACGTGCCGGTCGAGGCACAGGTTCCCACAGGAATGGGACGATGAGCCTGTGAGTGAACCAAACCTGGAACCAGCAGCGCTCGCTGCGCTGGCCGACTCCGTCCGCGAGATCGAGCATCACGTCGCCCAGGCCGGGTGGGACGGTCCGGTGCGGGTGTTCGCGCTGGTCCGGACACAGGACATGCTGCGCACCGAGCCCGGGCTCGCCGCCCAGCTCGACCCGTCCGTCCTGACGTCCGCCCGGTCGCAGCCGTGGCACCTCACGTCGGTCGAGCAGGAGGAGCTGCCCGGCGCTCCGGACCTCGAGACGCTGCTCGCCGGGCTGTCGTGGCCGTCGACGGTGGACGGGATGGCGGTCACCGTCGAACGGGTGGTGCTCCCGCCCGCCGCTGAGGAGTCGATGCCGCAGGACACCGACGCCGCGCTGGAGTACCTGCTCGGCCACCCCGAGCGTCAGGACGTGAGGCTCGTCGTCGGTGCGCTGCGCGACGGCCCGTCCTGGTGCACGGTGCGCAGCCGCGCGAACGACACCGCCGAGCAGGTCGGCCAGGGACCGGACCTGGTGCCCGGGCTCGTCGCCGCGGTGCGGTCGACCCTCGAGTAGCTCGCCGCTAGCTCGTGCAGGTCGGCAGGTCGTCGGCCGTGCCGGCACCGATCGCCGTGATCGCCTCGCGGGCCTCGTGCAGGGTCTCGATGCGGACCACGCGCAGACCGTCCGGCACGTGGTCGACGACCTCGTCGCAGTTCGCGGCCGGGGCCAGGAACCACGTCGCCCCGTCGCGCGTCGCGCCGGCGAGCTTCTGGCGGATGCCGCCGATGGGGCCGACCTCGCCGGTGACGTCCATCGTGCCGGTCCCGGCGATGTCCTTGCCGTTCGCCTCGTCCTCCGGCGTCATCTTGTCGACGATGCCGAGCGCGAACATGGTCCCCGCGCTGGGACCTCCGATGTCGTCGATGCTGACGGTCACGTCCACCGGCATGTCGAACGCCGGGTCGATGAACACCCCGATCTGCGCGCCACCGTCGTCCTTCGCTGTCGTCACGATCGGGATGTCGACCGGCTCACCGTGCCGACGCACCGTGAGCGTCACGGTGTCCCCGGCCTCGACCTCGCCCAGCATCCCGATGAGGCCTTGGTAGTCGGGCACCGCGGTGCCGTCGAGAGCGACGATGACGTCTCCCTCCTCGACCTTGCCCTCCGCGTCGGAGCCCTCGACCGTGCCGGCGACGACGAGCGACGCCGGGACGTCGTAGCCCAGCTCGGTGAGCGCTGCGACAGTCGCGTTCTCCTGCGAGGAGACCATCTCGGCGGTGTTCGACTCGTCGATCTCGTCCTGCGTCCGGTCCGGCGGGTAGAGCAGCTCGACCGGCTGGACCACCGACCACTGCGACAACCAGCCCTGCAGGACTCCCACGACGCTCGACGGGTACCCGGGACCGCCGGTGCCCGACACGGTGGTCAGTCGCAGCTCGCCGGTCGAGTCGAACGTCTCCGCGCCGGAGATCTGGATGAGCGGGGTGCCGTCGTGCTCGCCCAGCACGTCACGGGTGGGCCCCGGGCTGCTGATGGCGTACGGCACGGGCATCACCACGAGGACCGCGAGAAGCAGTGCGGTGACCATCATCCCCACGGAGAGGGTGAGCGACCGAGGGCTGATGCGGTCGGGCTCACCCTGGTCGTCGTCGACGTCGGACGGTGAGGTGGGCTGGTCGAGCACGCCCACATCATCCCCCGTCCCGGCAGCCGTCCAGGCACCCGTCTCGGGGCACTCGCCGTTCACGGCCGCCGCCGGGCCCGCGCCTGGCGCCACACGGCCGCGGTGCCGATGAGAGCCACCGCCGCCCCTGCCGCGCCGAGCGCCGCCGCGTCCCGGGTGCCGACGCGTCGCCCGGCCACGGCGACGCGGCCCTGGACGCCCTCGAGCAGCACGTCCAGGCACGCCGCACTCGACCAGCGCGGGGCCCAGCCCGCCTCGCGCAGCCGGTCGGTCGCGACGGTCCACGGATAGACGACGAACGCGAGCTCGGACGCAGGAGCCGGCAGCACCCCCACGCGGTGCAGCCGCTCGGCGGTGCCGAACGCGGTCGCCGCGGCCAGCTCGACCCGCCTCATCCCGGCCGCCGCCTCGACGTCGGCCGGCTCGAGCACGTCGTCCGCCCCGACGGTGAGGACTCCGGCCAACCGGTGCGCCACGGCGAACTGCGCTGCGGCGGCGAGGTCCTCGACGTGCAGGAACTGCCACTGCCGGACCGCGCCGCGCACCGTCAGCAGGCGTGGCGCCTCGAAGTGCCGCGTGACGAAGGTGTCGATCCCGACCCCGACCACCGCCGCCGGACGCAGCACCGTGACGAGCGGGGCCTTGCGTCGCCGAGCGCGCTCGAGCACGGCCTCGGCGGCCAGGAGGTCACCGACCAGCCCGTCGCGGGCCGCCTCGTCCGCGCGCGGGAGCGGGTCGACGTCGTGGATGACGGGACGGTCGGCCCACGCGCCGTGCACGACAGCGGACCCGATCGCCACCACGTGCCGGGCACCGACCGCTCGCGCGGCGCCCACGACTCGTTGCGTGTGCGCGACGACGGCCGCCTCTCGTTCTCGACGGCTCTTGGCCGGCGAGCCGACCAGATCGCCCGCGTGCGCGACGAGCACCACGACCGTGGCACCGACCAGCGCGTCCTGCGGGCTGTCGACCGGGAGCTCGTCGACCGTCCGCACGTTCTCGCCCCATGCGGCGGCGACGGCGGACGCGATGGGTCCGCGGCCGACGATGATCACCTCGTCGGCCGGCTCGTCGGGTCGCGCCGCGTCGGCCGGCCCCGTCGACAGGTCGTCATCACGTCGGGTGCTGCGCCCTGAGCGAATCTGCTCGCCCACCATCCCTCGTTCCTGTGCTGCGCGGTTACCGTGGTTCGCAGCCGGCCCTATCGTCGCAGGAGGTCCACGTGAGCCCCGACAACTCCGCTGTCCCGGGAGCCGATGGTGGCGTGCCCGCCTGGGAACAGGTGATGCGCGCGATGCTGGGCGACGGCGCCGACGAGGCGATCCGTGAGCTGCAGGAGCGCGGCTTCGATCCCGGCGCGATGGCGGCCGCATCCGGGCTCCCCGACGACCCTGCGGCACTGCAGCAGGTGTTCGCGCAGATCCAGGCCCTGCTGGCCGCGTCCGGGGACGACCCGGTCAACTGGCAGATGGCGCACGACCTCGCCCGGCAGCAGGCAGCCGCCGGAGGAGACCCGTCCCTGTCGACGGCACAGACGCGCCAGGTGCTCGACGCCCTCGCCGTCGCCGAGCTCTGGCTGGACGCAGCTACGGACCTGCCGCCGTCGACGGGCAGCCCGCGGGCCTGGAGCCGAGCGGAGTGGGTCGAGGCGACCCTGCCGACGTGGCGCACGCTCACCGAGCCGGTGGCGTCCTCGCTCTCGGTCGCGCTCGTCGGGGCGCTGGGCGGCGCCCTGCCCGAGGGCTCGCCGGAGGGCTTGGCGCTGCCCGGCGGGATCGAGCCCGGCCAGCTCCTGCGCCAGCTCGGGTCCGCCGTCTTCGGCATGCAGGTGGGCCAGGCGGCCGGAACACTCGCGCACGAGGTCTTCGGCACCACCGACATCGGTCTCCCGCTCCTCGATCGACCCACCCCGGCGCTCGTGGCCGCCAACGTCGACGCGTTCGCCGACGGGCTCGACGCGCCGGCGGACGAGGTCCGGCTCTTCCTCGCCCTGCGCGAGGCCGCGGCCACCCGCCTGTTCACGCACGTGCCGTGGCTGCGCGCCCACCTGCTCGCCACGGTGGAGGCCTACGCACGCGGCATCACCATCGACGCCGACCAGCTCGAGGAGGCCGTGCGCTCGATCGACGTCACCGACACCGCGGCACTCCAGCAGGCATTGTCGGGCGGCGTCTTCGCACCGCACACCACGGCGGCGCAGAAGGCGGCGCTCGAGCGGCTGGAGACGGCGCTGGCCCTCGTCGAGGGCTGGGTCGACGAGGTCACGGCCACGGCCGCGCTCCCCCACCTGCCGCACACGATGGCGCTGCGCGAGATGATCCGCCGCCGCCGGGCCGCCGGGGGGCCCGCCGAGCAGACGTTCGCCAACCTCGTCGGTCTCGAGCTGCGGCCGCGCCGCCTGCGCGACGCGGCGGCGCTGTGGGCGCAGATCACCCGCGACAACGGGGCGACGGCACGCGATGCCGTGTGGGACCACCCCGACCTGCTGCCCAGCACCGAGGACCTCGACGACCCGGCCGGCTACGCGTCACGTCGGGCGACCGCGGTCGACGACGCCGCCGAGGTGGACCGGGCCCTGGCGGAGATCCTGGGCGAGGACCCGAACACCGACCCGAAGGCCTGATCGGCGCCTCGCCCGCGCGGTGAGCTGACGCTCGTCAGCTCTGGCGCTCGGAGCCCAGCCCGTCGAGCTCCAGCTCGAGCTGACCGAGCGGACCGAGCTCTCCGTCGCCGACGTCCGACCCGAACTCGTCGACGTCCACCTCGTCAGCCAGGATGTCGTCCGGTTCCGGCGTCCCGTCGTCGACCTCGTCCGTCCGCTCGTCGTCCGTCTGTTCGTCGTCGTCCGTCCCGTCGGACGGCTTCGGAGCGCCCCGCTCGGCGGCGTAGGCATACCCCTCGAGGAACCCCCGCGCCCGCAGGGTACGCGGATAGGCGTCGAGCTCCGCCCAGAACTCCGGTCCGTGCCCGGCATGGAGCAGGTGCGCCAGCTCGTGCAGCAGCACGTAGTCGAGCACCCAGCGCGGCATGCCGCGCACGCGGTCGGAGATCCGGATGGTGCTGTCGGACGGCGTGCACGACCCCCACCGCCGCCCCTGGTTGGTGGACCACCGCACCGTCGCCGGCCGCGCCCGCCCGCCGAGGTACTTGGCGGACAGCTCCGTGGCCCGGGACATCAGCTCGTCGTCCGACGGTCGCCGACGCCGCTCCTGCGCCGCGAGACGGACCAGCATGCGGCGCACCCACTCGTGCTCCTGCGCCCGGGTGAACCGCGCGGGGATGGCCACGATCGTGCGTTCGCCCTCGCGCCAGGCCGTCACCGTGCGCACGCGCTTGCGTGAGCGGCGGATCTCGACCTGCGACAGGTCCTGCGTGGGCTGCACGGAAGAACGCTAGCGCGCAACGCCATTGAGCCCCTGTTCACGGGTCGGCGCACGGCGAGTCCTGCACGATTCCGCGGGCTGTGGGAGCCTCGGCTACTACTGTGACAGTCGCGCGGGCGTGGCAGCACCACCACGCCCGGCCGCCGGCCGGCGGTTTCCCGGTCCGGTGCAGGACACCGAGGGAGGCACCATGGCTGAGACATATGCAGGCGAGTTCTACTGCGTGAAGTGCAAGGAGAAGCGTCAGGCAGAGGGTGACGTCGTCGTCTCCGAATCTGGTCGGAGAATGGCCAAGGCCGTCTGTCCGGTCTGCGGCACGAAGCTCAACCGCATCCTCGGCAAGGCCTGAGCTCTACCGCGTCGCCCGAGGGCATCGTCCGTCCGGACGGTGCCCTTCGGCATGCCCGGGGCTGTGGATGACGGCCACGAGGCACCAGCCCGCGCTGCCACAGTGACGCCCTCGTCCTGAAGGGAGCTCCATGCGACTGCGTGCCGGGCTGCGGGTGCTGCGCCGCACCGCCACGGAGGTCCAGGTGGGCACCGACCCGCGCTGGGCCGTCCGCCTCCCCGACCTCACCCCCGCCGAGGCGGACCTGCTCCAGTCCCTAGACCCGCGCACCGACCTGACCGAGGTCGCACAGCTGGCTGCGGGCCGGGACGTCGACCCGGACAGGGTCCGCGCGCTCGTCGATGCGCTGGTCGGGGCGCGCCTCACGTCCGACGGGCCGGCCCGCGCGGTCCTGCGCGGGCCCGCGGCCGTCGATGCCGCAGTGTGGTCCCTCCTGGGTGCCGACGGGGACGGCGCCGGAGTCGTCCGTGCGCGCGCGGACCGGGTGGTCGCGGTCCTCGGGCTCGGACCGACGGGGCTCGGCATCGCCGTCGGGCTCGCGGCAGCGGGGGTCGGCACCCTGCTCGTGGACGACGGACGGGCTGTCCGCTCGACGGACGTCGGCGTGTGCGGGTACCGGTGGGCCGACGTGGGGTCGGTGCGCGAGCACGTGGCGGCTCGGCTGCTGAGGGATGTCGCACCGCACGTGTCCACCGCGACGGACCGGACACCGGACGTCGTGGTTCTCGTCGAGGACGATGTGGCGGACCCGGGACGAGGACCGGGCCTCGTCGCCGGTGGCATCGCCCACCTCGGCGTCGTCGTCCGCGAGGCGGACACGGTCGTCGGACCGTTCGTCGTGCCCGGCGCAGGGCCGTGCCTGCGCTGCCTCGATCTGCACCGCGCGGACGTGGATGCGTCGTGGCCCACGATCGTCGCGCAGCTGCACGCCGGCGGGGTTGCGGACGAGGCCGGTCCGGTCGCCGCGGTCTGCGCCGGCCTCGGCACCGCGGCGGTGCTCTCGCACCTGGACCGCGCCACCGGTCTCGCACCGGGAGCCACGTTCGAGGTGGCCCTGCCGGATGCCGTGCCCCGCAGACGCACGTGGGCGGTGCACCCCGAGTGCGGGTGCACCGCCCTCCCGGCGTCGCTGGTCAGCGCGCAGGGATGAGTCCCGGCCGTCGGGTCACGCCTGTCAGGCCGGAGCTGCGTTCTTCCGGGGGCGACCACGACCACGCTTGGTCGCGACCACCACACCGCCGACGAACACCTCGCCACCCCACACGCCCCACGGCTCGGCGCGTTCGATGGCGCCGGCCAGGCACCCCTCCATCAGCGGGCACTCACGGCACAGGGCCTTGGCCTGCTCGACCTCGGCGGTCCGCTCGGCGAACCAGAGCTCGGGGTCGTTGGACCGGCACGGGATGAAGTCGGCGACAAGCTGGTCGAACGTCTGGTGGTCGTGGGTCGTCGAAGTGCTGTCGGTGACGGGCCACTGGCCGGATCCGCCCTGGTTCACCGTGTCGAGCAGCGTCGTGAGCCGCACGATGGCCTCCTGATGTCCTTGCGGTGAGCGTGTTGCGTCGGTGCCGGACCGACTGCCAACCCGTTCACCCGACTCATCGGGAGAACAGAAAGGCCGCGGGTCCGAGTTCGGACTCCGCGGCCTGTGCCTCGATGTGAGGTCAGATCATGGGAGTCCGGGTCAGGTGCGTGCGGGGATCTGTCGCGATGCGACGCTTCGACCCGCCGGTGGCCTTCCAGGCACCGCCGCCGATGGGCAGAGCGATCCCCTGGAACCGGAACGTGATGGGCGCGACAGATCGCGGCAGGAACGCGTACGCGCTCGGCGTCTCGATCATCGTGTTCTTCGTCAATGCACCCACCCCCCTCCGGTCGGACCTTCGCCTTCCGGCGCGATCCCTCAACAAGGACGTCGAACAGACTAGGACCGGGCTCGCGAGGCGGACAACCGAATTAACGAAGAATCCTCGACGAATTTCTGCCAAGGCCCGTGGGGCTCAATGAGCAGGCTCGCGAACCGTGGCTCGGACCATTGCCAGCACGTCCTCGCCGACGTCCGCGAGCGTCATCGGACCCACGCCGCGGATCCGGCCCAGCTCCTCGAGGGTGCTCGGGCACCGCTCCGCGATGGCGCGGATCGTCGCGCTGGTCAGGATGGACGCGGGTTGGCGACGCAGCTCGCGCGCGTGCGCGTCCCGCCACGCGGTCAGGCCGTCGACCACCGCCTGCTGACGGGCGTCGAGATCGCGTCGCGGGACACCCGGCCGGCGGCGCTCGTCGGGCCACAGGTCCGTGAGGAACCGGGACACCCCGCGGCTCGCGCGCGCCCGGGGGTGGCGCGCTCGGGAGTACGACAGCTGCAGGTGCTCGCGGGCACGTGTGATCCCGACGTAGAGCAGGCGCCGTTCCTCAGCCACGGCCGCATCCGTCTGGGCCTGGACGGTCGGCAGGAGGCCGTCGGACAGACCGACGAGGAACACCGCGTCCCACTCGAGGCCCTTGGCGGCGTGCAGCGACGCGAGGGTCACGCCCTCGACGGTCGGCGCATGCTGCGCCGCGGCGCGCTCGTCGAGCTCCGCGACGAGGTCGGAGACGGTGGGCGGCCCGTCGCCCGTCGCGGGTGCTGCGGCGAGGGCGTCGGCGAGCGAGACGAGGGCTTGCAGCGCATCCCAGCGCTCGCGGCTCGCTCCCCTGCCCTCCGGCGGCGCGTCGGTCCAGCCCGCGCTGCGCAGAATGTCCCGGACGGACTCCGGCATCGGTGTCCCCGGGTCCGCCGCGCGAGCCCCGCCGCGCAGCAGGACCATCGCCTTGCGCACGTCCGCGCGGGCGAAGAAGCGCGCGTTCCCGCGCACCTGGTACGCGATCCCCCGGTCGGCCAGTGCCGCCTCGAACGCCTCGGACTGCACGTTGGTGCGGAAGAGCACCGCGATGTCGGCTGCCGCCACGCCCCCGCGGACCAGGGTCGCGATCGCGTCGGTGACGCCGGCGGCCTCGGCGTCGTCGTCGGGAAAGGTCACGTAGGAGACGTCCGGTCCGTCCGGCCGTTGCGCGCGCAGCTCCAGCGGGGCCGGTCCGCCGGCCTTGCGCGACGCGTGCATCACGTGGTTGGCCAGGGACACCACCTGCGGGGTCGAGCGGTAGTCCCGGACCAGCTCCACCGTGGTCGCGCGCGGGTACGTCCTGGTGAACGACGTGAGGTGGTGGGAGGACGCGCCGGCGAACGAGTAGATGGTCTGGCTCGGGTCGCCGACGACGCACAGCTCCTGCCGGCCGCCCAGCCACTGGTCGAGCAGGTACTGCTGGAGCGGACTGACGTCCTGGTACTCGTCGACGACGAAGTGCTGGTACTGCTCCCGGATCGACTCGGCGACGTCCCGCCGCTCGGCGAGCATGGCCGCGAGCAGGAGCAGCACGTCCTCGAAGTCGATGACGCCCTGCTGGTCCTTGGCCGACTCGTAGGCCGCCATCAGGCGTGCCACGGACTGCGGGTCGATGCCAGCCGGGCCGGGTCGGTCCGTCGCGGCGGCGGCCTTCGCGTAGTCGTCCGCGGTGACCAGGCTGACCTTGGCCCACTCGATCTCGGACGCCAGGTCCCGCACGCTCTCCCGATCCGTCTCGAGACCGACCAGCGCAGCCGCGTGCGCGACGAGCTTGACCTTCTGCTCGAGGATCCGCGGCGGCGGACCGCCCACGACCTTGGGCCAGAAGAACCCGAGCTGGCGCAGCGCGGCCGCGTGGAACGTGCGCGCCTGGACGCCGGACGCGCCGAGCAGCCGTAGGCGTGTGCGCATCTCCCCCGCTGCTCGGGCGGTGAACGTCACGGCCAGCACGTTGGCCGGGCGGTAGGCCCCCACCTGGATGCCGTACGCGATGCGGTGGGTGATCGCGCGCGTCTTGCCCGTCCCCGCACCGGCGAGCACGCGCACGGGTCCCCGGAGGGTGGTGGCAACGGCACGCTGCTCGGGGTCGAGGGCGTCCAGGAGGGCTTCGGCGGACATCGGGCACAGTCTCTCAGCACCTGCCGACACCCGGTCGCCGCCTTTGTGCACACCGGGGACCGTCACCCGTCCGTGCGACAGGGGATGATCCCGGGGCGCACCGGCGTTAGTGTCCCCGGGCGACGACCTCGCCCGACACCGACCCGACCACGAGGAACCGATGACCACGCAGACCCTGCCCGACGCCGGCACCATCACGATGTACTCCACGACGTGGTGCGGCTACTGCCGCCGGCTGAAGACACAGCTCGACTCGGCAGGGATCGGCTACACCGAGGTCAACATCGAGGAGCACGCCGACGCGGCGTCGCTGGTCGAGTCCCTCAACGGCGGCAACCAGACCGTGCCCACGGTCGTGTTCCCCGACGGCTCTGCGGCGACGAACCCGTCGCTCGCGCAGGTCCGCGACCGGCTCAGCTGAGCGGACCGCCGAACCACTCCTCCACGAGCGCCCGCGCGATCGACGCCCGCCCCGGCGGGATGACGTTGCCCGTCCGCATCGCGTCGGCCAGCTCGTCGCGGGAGAACCATCGCGCCTCGGCCAGCTCGACGCCGTCGAGGGTGACGTCCGTGGACCGCGCGCGCGCCCGGAAGCCGATCATCAAGGACGCCGGGAACGGCCACGGCTGGCTCCCGCGGTAGGAGACGTCGCCGACGACCACCCCGCTCTCCTCGGCCACCTCGCGGCGGACGGCGTTCTCGAGCGACTCACCCGCCTCCACGAAGCCCGCGAGCGTCGACCATCGGCCGGCCGCCCAGTGCGCGGCGTGCCCGAGCAGGATCCGGTCGTCGTCGTCGACCACGGCCATGATCACCGCGGGGTCGGTGCGCGGGTAGTGCTCCGAGCCGTCGTCGACGCACACCCGGGTCCAGCCGGCCTGCGCGACCCGCGTCCTCCCGCCGCAGCGGGGGCAGCGCGGGTGCCGGGCGTGCCAGGCGTCGAGCGCGACGGCCGTCGTGGCCAGACCCGCCTCGTGCGCGGTCAGGTCGGCGCCGATGTCGCGCAGGGGTGTCCACCCCAGCCCGTCGGGAAGCGCGGGCACGGGCGCGGGTCCGGCACTGGCCGGCGCCGCGTGCACCAGGATGTCGGACGCCTCCCCGACCCGGGGCGCCGGCCGGCGGTCCGGTACCCGGCGTGCCAGGTACGTCTCGCCCGCCTCGCCGCGACCGAGCAGGAGCCAGCCGTCGTCGTCCGTCGCGAGCGCCGGCACCTGCGACGGCCTGAGCAGCGCGACACGCGACCGTCCGGTCGTCACCACCGCGCCGTCGCACACGAGCAGCACGCGGGTGGAGTCGTCGGCCAGCGCCGAAGCGACGAACCCGTCCTCGAGACGCAACAGCGCGGCGCGGTCGACGCCGGAGCGGGACAGCGGCAGGTCATCCGGAACGATCACGCCGGTCACCGTACGCGGCGCCGCCCGGTGTCGCTCGGCCGTGCGCAGCCGTGCGCAGAGGTGCGCACGGTCGAGCGGGTCGGGAGCAACCGGACGAAGACACGCCGAGCGGCTCGACCGGGACAGGTCCACAGCCTGCCTATCCTGGGCGGGTGGTTCGATCCCCTCTCGCCCTGGCCGCGCTGGCGACCGTCGCCGTGCCGGGTCTCGACGCCTTCGACGTCCGGCGGCCCGCTCAGCACGGGTCCGACTTCGACACGGCGGTCGTGATCGACGCCCACCGCAACCGCTGGGTCGTTCGCGCACCGCAGCACGCCGCGGCGGGCGCGGCGCTCGAAGCCGAGATCGTGCTCCTGGGCATGCTCGCGGCCGAGGTCGAGCGCGGCACGCTCCCGTTCGCCGTCCCCGCGCCCGTCGGGTTCGCGCACCTGCCCGAGGGTGGGCGCGCGGCGGTGCACAGCGAGATCCCCGGCGAGCCGCTTCGGCTGGACCGCCTCGCCCCCGGACCTGGCCTCGCCGCCGACCTGGGTCGGGCGCTCGCCGCGGTGCACGAGCTCCCGACCAGCCTCGTCGAGAACGCCGGCCTGCCCGCGTACGACGCCGGGGAGTACCGCAAGCGCCGCCAGGCCGAGGTCGACGAGGCGGCGCGCACCGGGAAGGTCCCGCCCACGCTGCTGCGACGCTGGGAGGACCGGCTCGAGGACGTCGCCCTCTGGCGCTTCCGGCCGACCGTCATCCACGGCGACCTCACCAGCGAGCGGGTCCTGGTTCGCGGCGACAAGGTCACCGGCATCCTGCACTGGGGGGATGCGTGCGTCGCCGACCCCGCCGACGACCTGGCCTGGCTCCTGGTCGTGGCCCACCCGGACAGCACCGACTCGATCATGGAGGCGTACCAGCTGCGCCGGACCGAGCTCACGGACCCGCACCTGGCCGACCGCGCGCTCCTCGCCGGCGAGCTCGCGCTCGCCCGGTGGCTGCTCTACGGCGTGCGCACCCAGGATGCCGAGATCATCGACGACGCCGTCGCCATGCTCGAGGACCTCGACGCCCACACGCGTGACGAGGTCGAATCACTGATGGCGTGACGGACCGCTCCGTCCGCTGGGGCGGTCTGCACAACGCGCGCGACCTCGGTGGCCTGCCCACAGGCACGGCTGCCACCCGGCCCGGGCGCATCTTCCGGACCCCGCGGCTGGACGGCCTCGACGAGCAGGGCTGGACGGAGCTGGTCGACGCGGGGGTGCGGACGATCGTCGACCTGCGCAACCCGCACGAGATCGAGCCGCTGCCGCTGCCGACGGGCGTCACGCGGCACCACCGCCCCGTCGAGGTCTGGGAGGACCGCGACTTCATGGCCCGGTGGGGCGACGTGCTCGACTCGCCGGAGTACTACCAGGCGAACCTCGAGGCCTGGCCGGAGCTGATCGTCGACGCCCTCCGCGCCGTCGCGCACGCGCCGGACGGTGCGGTCGTCATCCACTGCTCGGCCGGTCGGGACCGGACCGGCCTCGTCACGGCACTCCTCCTGTCGCTCGTCGGCGTGCCGCACGACGCGATCGTCGAGGACTACGCGTCCGCGGTCATCGCGATGAACGACTACGCGCGGGCCGGTCTCGGCGACGAGACCGGACGCACCGACGACGAGCTCGATGCACGGTTGGCCGAGGTGACCGGCCACCTGCGCGCGCTCCTGGCCGAGCTCGACGTCGCCGGTTACCTGAGCGCGCACGGCATGTCCGCCGACGAGCTCGCTCGCCTGCGGAGTCGGCTCCTGGACTGACGGCGGGCTCCGACCCGGGACGGGTCTCCGCACACACCTGCCCGTCGCCGCGTCGGCTCAGTCGCCGTCGAAGAGCGTGGGTGCAGCGGGCTGCGTCGACCGTCGCGGCGGCACCTGGTTCGTCCCTTCCCACCCCCGTCGCTGGCGGGTGGGCGTGTTCGTCCTCGAGCCGCGCCGGTTGGGCCGCGGTTCGACGGCACCAGCGCCCTGCGGACCCTGCTCTCGCGTCGCCGAGCGGAGCAGCTCGGTGATCTCGACCTCGTCGAGCAGCCGGTCCGGGAACACGGTCGCGCCGACACCGACGTAGCAGAACGCCGCGCGGACCCGGTCCAGCGGAGTGCCTGTCCAGCGCGACCACGCGAGCCGGTAGACGGCAAGCTGGAGCTCACGCGACGCCCGCGTGGCCTCGTCCTTCGGCGGTGCACCCGTCTTCCAGTCGACGACGATCACGGCCGGCTGCTCGCCCACGGCCGCGGGTCCGCGCGACGGGTCGGGGAACACCGCGTCGATGCGGGAGCGCAGAACGTAGCCGTCGACGGAGATCTCGATGTCCACCTCGACCGCGACGGGCGACCTGTTCGCCCACTCCGTCGCCAGGAATGCGTCGCGGAGCGCCTGCTCGTCCAGGTCGAGGGTCGCCGAGTCGTCGTCGGCACCCGGCAGTGCATCGACGTCGACCAGGGAGGCGCTGCCGTACCAGCCCTCCACCCACGCATGGAATCGCGTGCCCCGGCGGGCCTGCGGGGACGGTTCGGCCGGTACCGGTCGGCGCAGGTGCTGCGCGAACTCCTCGGGGTCGCCTTCCAGCCTGACCAGCGCGGATGCCGACAGGTGTGCGGGGAGCTCCACCTCGCCGGACGGTGTCCGCACCCGCTCGCGCTCGGCCAGCAGCCGGTCGGCGAGCACCTCCCACGGGTGCGCGGCCGCCCGCTCCGAGCGGGAGTCCTCGGTGTCCGAGGGGTCGACGTGGTCGATGGAGGCGACCGTCGCCCGTTGCTCGTCGTGTGCCGCCATCGCCTCGCGCACGCGGGCGGCCGCGTCCTCGACGTGCGTGCGGCGGCTCGGCCCGACCTCGGCGCCGAACGGGTCCGCGGGCCAGGTCGCCGTGAGCACCAGCGAGGCCCGAGGGTTGGAGCCGCTCCCGTCGGGCACCTCGTCCCAGCCACCCGTCTCGACGAGCCCTGCCTCGGCGAGCTCGGTGAGGAACACGGAGACCTTCCGCACGCGGGTGCCATCACCCCACCACGCCGCGGTGAGGAGAAGGTCGGAGCGGGCACGAGTCAGCGCGACATAGGCGAGCCGGCGTTCCTCGGCGACCTGGTGGTCACCCGCCTCGAGCACGAACTGCTTGCGCCGCTCCTCCAGCTCCTTGGGGTCCTCCGCGCCGGAGTACGGGAACACGGGCAGGTCGTGGCGGTCGCCTCGCAGCGGGTACGGCAGCGAACCGAGCCCGGTCAGCCACGCCGAGTCCTTCGGTCCGTCCTTGCCCTGCGTCGCCGTGGCGGGCAGACCGCCGTCGACCAGGCCGGCGACCGCGACGACGTCCCACTCGAGGCCCTTGGCCGCGTGCACCGTGATGAGCTGCACCGCGTCGGGATCAGGCTCGGAGACGGGCATGTCCAGGCCGTTCTCGCGGGTGTCGGCCGCCTCGAGCCAGGCGAGGAAGCCGCCGAGGTTCGGGTGGTCGGAGGAGCGGGCGAACTCGACGGCCACGTCCCGGAACGCGTCCAGCTGCGCGCGCGCTCGGCCCGGCGACGTCCGCGCGCGCGCTGCGACCTCGATGTCGAGCCCGAGCAACCGCTCCGCCTCGCCGACGAGCTCGGGCACGGAGAGGTAGCTGTGCGCGCGCAGCGCCCGCAGCGTCATCGCGAGGTCCGCCAGCCGCGCACGGCCGACCGCACTGAGGGTCCGCCCGCCGTGGCTCGTCCACCCGTCAGCCGGGAGCTCCGTGATCGCATCGAGGGCGTCCACGATGCTGCGCTCGTCGACCGCGTCGGCCTCCACGACCACGTCGGCACCCGACTCGAGCGGCACGGCATGACCCCGCGTCCGTGTGCCACCGCCGTGACGTGCTGCCAGCTCGCCGGACCAGGCCGCGAGCGCGTGCAGGTCCGACGCCCCGAGCCGCGTGCGGGCGCCGGTGAGCAGACGCATGAGCGCGTCTCCACGTGACGGGTCGTGCGCGGTCTGCAGCAGGGCCACGAGGTCGACCACCTCGGGCGCGGAGAGCAACCCGCCGAGTCCGACCACCTCGACCGGCAGCCCCGCGTCCCGCAGGGCTCGGCGCAGGGGCTCGAACTGCGACCGCTTCCGGCACAGGACCGCGGCGGTGACACGGTCGCGGCCCGGGCCGGCGGGCTGCCACCGGTCGCGGACGAACTGCGCGACCGCGCGAGCCTCGTCCTCGACGGTCTCCGCGACGTGGGCGTGCACACGACCCTCGTCGGCACCGGGCCGGGCAGCGAGGACCGGCACCGCCACCCGGGTCGCGGACGCACGCAGCGGTGCCGCGACGTGGTTGGCCGCCGCGAGGATCAAGCGGTCGTTGCGCCACGAGGTCGACAGCTGGTGCACGTCGGCCGGCGAGCGGCTGCCGTCGTCGTGGACCTGCGGGAAGGACGTGGGGAACCCCTCCAGACCGCCCGCGCTCGCCCCCCGCCACCCGTAGATCGACTGGTGGGGGTCTCCCACGGCGGTCACCGGGTGCCCGCCACCGAACAGCGCGCCGAGCAGCGTGAGCTGGGCGTAGGAGGTGTCCTGGTACTCGTCGAGCAGCACCACCCGGAACCGGTGCCGCTCACCGGCACCGACCTCGGGGACGTCGAGCGCGAGGCGGGCCGCGAGGGCGACCTGGTCGCCGAAGTCGATCGCGTCGGCGGCGCGCTTGCGGGTGCGGTACTCGGCGACGAGCTCGAGGACGCGGACCCGCTCCCCCAGGGACCGCATCAGCTTCCTGACCTCGGCGTACGGCTCGCGCGGCGGCGTGCCCGGTGGCGTCGCGGCGAGCCCGTCGAGGATCGCCTCGATCCCGGACCGGGCCTGGGCCGCGTCGAGCAGGTGCTCGTCCAGCGCACCCGACAGGGCGAGCACCGCCTCGATCACCGTGGAGGTCGCGGCGTCGGTGTCGAGGTCGTCGCTCCACGCCTCGACGACCTCGGAGGCCAGCTGCCACTGCGCGGCCTCGCCGAGCAGTCGCGCGGACGGGTCGAGGCCGAGCCGTAGTGCGTGGTCGGACACCAGGGACGCCGCGTAGGAGTTGTAGGTCGAGATGGTCGGGCGCGCGAGGCCGGCCAGGCCGTCCGTGCGTCCGGCGTCGACGGTCCCACCGAGCTCGATGCCGTCGGCTGCGGCCGCCCGCGCGAGGGTGCGCAGGCGCTTGCGCACCCGCTCCGCCAGCTCGCCGGCCGCCTTGCGCGTGAACGTCAGACCGAGCACCTGGTCCGGTTCGACGATGCCGTTGGCCAGCAGCCAGACCACCCGCGCGGCCATGGTCTCCGTCTTGCCCGACCCGGCACCGGCCACCACGAGCGACGGCCCGAGCGGCGCCTCGATCACGAGGCGCTGCTCTGGGGTCGGCGGCGGCTGCCCGACGAGGGCAGCGATCTGTGCCGCGGACAAGGTCCGGTCGCCCGTCACGCGACCACCTGTCCGCCCTCGCCGCGGACCGGGCACGAGCGCCGCACCGGGCAGCGGTCGCACAGGTCGTTGGCGGTCGCCTGGAACGTGGACGCAGCCATCTTGTCGGCCACCTGGTCGACCATGGTCCGCGCCCAGCTGGGGCCGTCGACCTCCGGTCCGAGCGGCTCCTGGGAGCGCGTCACCGCGGTCGCGCCCGTGCCCAGGAACACGAGCTGTGCGCCGCCGCTCGTCGTCCCGTCGGGGAGCCCGTCGAACGCGCCGGCGTCGACGGSGAGCTGGTAGGCGCCCAGCTGCGGGTTCTCGGCGGCCTTGCTCACGCTGGGCGGGCTGGCGCCCGTCTTGAGGTCGACCACACGCACGACCGGGCCGGTGACCGCATCCTCGACCAGCTCGATGCGGTCGACCGACCCGCGCAGCGACGCGCGTTCGGTATCGACGGCGAACGCCCCCTCGACGAGGAGCGGCTCGCCGGCTGACCGCAGGTACACGGCGAGGCGGTGCACCATCGCGTCCGCCTTGCGTCGGGTGGCGAGCGCGGGCCACCCGCCCCCCAGCCCCAGCTCGCCCCATCGCCGGTCGAGCGCCGCGGACAGCTCGGCCTCCGTGCCCTGCGGGTGCTCCTGCGCGATCGCGTGCAGCAGCGTGCCGAGGCTCTGCCCGCCGCTGGCCGACGACGTGCCGCCGGCCGCCTCCAGCGCCCACCGCAACGCGCACCGCTGCGCCGTCTCGACCTTCGACGGCGAGACCGGCACGCGGGTGTCCGCATCCCACAGAGGTGCCTCGCTGGACGGTTCGGCCAGCCCGTACCACTGCGTCGGGTCCGCGCCGGTGACGTCAGCCGCCGCCAGGCGCGCGAGCGTGCGCGCTGCCGCCGGGTCCGGTTCGACCCCGTCGACCGCTGCCTGCTCGAGGTGCGCCCGCAGCAGCGCGACGAGCCCCCGCAGGTCCAGGGGCGCGGGCACGCTGGTGCGCCGCGACTCGCCCTCGTCGTCGGACGGGTCCACGAGCTCGAGGAACGGGGACGGTTGCTGGTCGGCGTCGTCCACCGCCGTCACCAGCAGGGTGCGGCGGGCACGCGAGCACGCCACGACGAACGACCGGAGCTCGTCCGCCAGGACCGCGTCCCGCGCAGCCGCCGCTGTCTCTGCGTCGTCGGCGGTTCCGGGCACCGCGCGCTCGGCGACGAGGTCGACCAGGGCCTGCGCACCCAGGAGCGAGTCGCGCAGCCGCAGGTCCGGCCACGCGCCCTCCTGCACCCCGGCGACGACGACCAGGTCCCACTCCCGACCCGCGGCACCGGCCGGCGTCAGCACCTGCACGGACGCGCGGCGGGCGCGTGCCGCCAGGGAGTCCGACGGGAGGTCCTGCGCCTGGAGCCAGTCGACGAACGCGCCTGGCGTCGAGCGCGGCATGCGGTCCACGAACGTCTCGGCGGCGCGGAACAGCGCGAGGACCGCGTCGAGGTCACGGTCGGCCCGCTCCCCCGCTGCACCCCCGGCGAGCGCGGACCGACGCCACGGCTCGGCCTGCTCCGCTGCGCTCCACAGCGCCCACAGGACAGTCTGCGCGTCGGCACCCACGACCGCCGCCGCCCAGCGACCCGCCGCCAGGACCCGGGCCAGCCGCGCGACGGGTCGTGCGGCGCCCGGCAGGAGCGACGGCTCGTCGGAACCCAGCGCCTCGACCAGCAGGGCGTCGCTGGTGCGGCCCCCGCCCTCGGCCAGCTCCTGGGCGCGCAGCGCGCGGCGGACCCGGCGCAGGCCGACCGTGTCGAGGCCGCCGAGCGGCGAGCACGCCAACCGTGCCGCGGTCGAGGCATCGAGGGCCGCGGCGCCGACGCACACACGCATGGCGTCCAGCAGCGGCCGCGCCGCCGGCTCCTCACGCAGCGGCACGTCGCTGCCGAGCACGCTCACCGGGACCGAGGCGCCCGTCAGGGCGCGACGCAGCGCGGTCACCTGGGCGCCGGACCGCGCGACGACGGCCATCTGCGACCACGGCACCCCGCGCTCGACGTGCGCGCTGCGCAGCGCGTGCGCCACGAACGCCGCCTCCTGCGCGGTGCTCGGCAGCACGGCGACCCGCACGTCCCCGTCTCCCCGCCGTGCCGCCCCGGCGCGCCGGTGCTGCACGGCGCCGACCGCTCCGACGCGCTCCGCGATCCGCCCGACCACCGCCCGAAGCCCGGCGTCGTGCCGCCACGCCGTCCGCAGCACGATCGTGCGCGCACCGAGCTCGCCGGGCCCCGGCCCCCGCAGGCCTGCCCGACCGACCAGCGACGGCGTGGCCCCCCGGAACGTCTGCACGGCCGCGTCCGGGTCCGCCAGCAGGAGCACCCGGGCCCCGTCGTCGGCGAGCACCCGCAGCAGCCGGGCGGTGGCCGAGGTGCTCTCCTGGTGGTCGTCGACGACGACGAGCCGCCAGCGCGGGCGCACCGCACCGGGGACCTCGTCCTCCCACGTCAGCAGCGCCTGGGCGGCCTCGTCGACGACGACCGCCGGGTCCAGCCGGGCACCCAGGTCCGGCGTGCCGGCACGCAGCTGCACGACGTCGAGGTACTCCTCGTACAGCCTCGCCGCGCTGGCCCAGACCGGCCGGCGGTGCGAGCCGGCGAGCGTGGCGAGGTCCACCGGGGACAGACCGCGCTCGGCCGCGCGCATCAGCAGGTCGCGCAGCTCGTCGCGGAAGGGGCGCAGGCCGAGCACGTCGGGCCGGACCTCCGGCGGCCACGCGAGCGGCACCCCCTCACCGGCGGCGTGCCCGGCGAGCAGGTCACCGAGGAGCAGGTCCTGCTCGGCGCCGGAGACCAGAGTGGGGACCGGGTCGCCCAGCAGGGACGCGCGCGTCCGGAGCACCGAGAACGCCGCCGCCGCGGCTGTCTGCACGAGGGGCCGACCCGACGTCCGCCGCAGCCGCGCGGACACCCGGTCCCGCAGGTCCGCCGCGGCACGACGACCCGACGAGAGGACCAGCACGTCCTCCGGGGACAGTCCCCCCTCCACCGCGGCGACGACCGTCTCGAGCGCGACGGTGGTCTTGCCGGTCCCCGGGGCACCCAGCACGAGCACCGCGGGGTCCGTCGCGGTGACGGCCGCAGCCTGCTCGGGGTCGAGCTCCACCAGGGCGCCGGCACCGTGCTCGGGGACGTCCGCGAACGCCGGGCGCACGAGGCGCAGGGCATGCGGGGAGCCGGTCACGCGCCGATCCCATCACGAGCCACCGACACCCGAGCGCACGACCCGCGCGCACCGGAAAGACCGTTACGGGAACGGCCAGGGGTTCGGCGTGCAGGGCGCCGCTCTGTAGCTCTGCTGCTGCATCAGCGGCGCCCGTTGACCTGCCCCAGGGCATCCCTCGTGCCGGTGCCCGAGCAGGTGCCCGACCTCGTGGTTGACCAGGTACTGCCGGTACGCCACCTTGTCCGCGGCGTACTCGTCGGTCGCCAGCACCCACCGGCGCAGGTTCAGGACGGCGCGACCGTTCGTCCCGCACGACACCTCGCCCTCGGTGTCCAGGGGTGCGCACAGGACGTCGACCGTCGTCGGGGAGGCCAGGATCACGCGCAGCTCCGCGTCGCCGTCGGTCCGCGCGAACGACAGCGACCCGTCGGCGCCCCAGCCGCGCGGGTCGTTGAGGGTCGCCATCACGGTCGCTGCGAAGGCCGGCCCGTCCACGAGGAGCCCGTCCTCCACCTCCACCCGCACGGTGCGGACCGCGCCCGTGCCGGGCCCCGGGTCGGCACCGGGGACGACGCTGAACGTGCCCGCACCGGCCTCGAGCACGTCGGGCGAGAGCAACCCCGCGGCCACGTCCTGGGCGGTCAGACCTGGGGGCAGGGCGACGATCCCGGGGGGCGGCTCCGTGGGCAGCATCCCGACCGGCACCTCCACCGGCTCCGGCGCGGGCGTGTCCCGCCCGGCGGACGCCCGGCTCTGCGAGCCGGCCCGGTCGACGATCTCGGCGGGCGCCGGAGCCGGGGACACGGGTCCGAGCGCCGCATCCACCAGCGCCGCGGTCTGTGGCGCATCCGCGGCCCAGAGCGCACTGCCGGCGCCCAGGGTGAGCCCGAGGGTAGCCACGACCACCGGGAGAGCACGCGCTCGGCGTCGACGACGAGGGACCGACGGCCGCAGGGACGCACGCGTCGGTCCCTGGTCCGTCCGGAGCGGTTCCCAGGTCGTCACCTGGTCATCGTCGCATCCCCGACACATCCCGTCGCTACCATCGCGGGATGACGGACGGGACAGACGCCTCGACCCCGCGGGCACGCAGCCCGCGGATGGCTCGCGACGAGCGCCGTGCCCAGGTGCTGCGCATCGCTCAGGAGCTCTTCTCCTCCGAGGGCTTCCACCACGTCTCCATGGACGACATCGCCGAGCGGGCCGAGGTCAGCAAGCCCGTCCTCTACCGCCACTTCCCCTCGAAGCTCGACCTCTACCTCGCCGTGGTCGACCAGAACGGCGCCGACCTGCTGGTCGCCGTCGATACGGCGGTGTCGGGGATCGAGCAAGGGCCGGTGCGCCGGGGTGACGGTCGCGACGTCATCGCTGCGATCGTCGAGGCGTACATCATGTTCGTCGAGGGCGCAGGAGAATCCTCCGCGCTGCTGTTCGAGTCCGATGTCACGCACGACGCCGACGTGCGCGCGCGGGTCGAGCACGCCTCCTCCGAGGCCGCCCGGCGCATCTCCGTCGTCCTGTCGCAGGTCACAGCGCTGCCGCTCGACGATGCGGCGATGCTCGCGGTCTCGCTGATCGCCATGGCGCAGGGCGCAGCGACGCACCGCCTGCGTCAGCCGTCCGACGCCGGGCCCGAGCGCACCGTCGAGCTGGTGACCCAGCTGGCGTGGGGCGGGGTGTCCGCGTTGATCCGGCCCGACTTCGAGTACGAGGACGCCTAGGATCGGACGACGTGCCACGGCCCACCGGCCGCGGCAGGCCCGGGACGACCCCCGAGAACCACAGCGGGGAGTGAGGACGTGAAGGAGATGACGGTGGAGATCACCATCGGCGTGCAGAACCTGCCTCGGGAGATCAGCCTCGAGTCCGACCAGACGCCGGACGAGGTCGCTGCCGCCGTGGCCGCCGCCCTGAGCGGACGGCCGGCTCTGGAGCTGGTCGACGTGCGTGGGCGTCGGATCATCGTGCCGACCGCGAGCCTCGGCTACGTCGAGATCGGCTCCGAGTCGAAGGGCCGCGTCGGCTTCGGCAACATCTGACCGGTCGTACAGAGAGCCCCGCACGCAGTACTCGTGCGGGGCTCTCTGGTGTCTGCGGGTGCGGTCAGGCCGTGAGGCCGAGGCGGCTCATGCGGCGCGTGTGCTGGGCGGTCAGCTCGCCGAAGAGCTTGGTGGGAGCGTTCGCCGGTGCGGTGTCCTTGCTCGTGCCCTGGTTCGCGGAACCGATCGCAACGAGCCGCACCAGGGCGGGACGCTGCACCAGCAGCCGCTGCACCACGCCGAGCGCCTCACCCACCAGCCGCCGACCCCAGAGCGCGAGGCGGGCGGTGAGCACGCCGTCCGCGGACCCCGCGGCATCCAGCTCCGCGACGGCCAGCTCCGCGTGGGAGGCGTCGTCGAGGACCTCGAGCACCACCGCGCGCGAGTCCGCGTCGAGGCCCTCGGCGGCGAGGCGGCAGAAGTCGTCGGCGACGCCGTACCCGACGTAGGCCTTGAGCAGGCGCTCCCACCACGAGCTGGGCTGCGTGCGGGCGTCGAAGTCGTCGAGCACGTCGTCGTACTGGCGCACGGCCGCGACGGGGTCGCCGCCGATCTCGATGATGCGGGCCAGCACCCGGTCCCGACGCTCGACCGCGGCCGACGCGAACCGGCTCAGCTCGAGGCGCTGCTCGATGGTGGGAGCCAGCGCGGAGTCGGCGGCCAGGCGGGCGAACGCCACGTGCTCGAGCTGCGCGACGAGGCCGAGGAGCTCGATCGTGTCCGCGAGCTCTGGCGAATCCGCCGCCGGGACGGTCTCCGGAGAGGTCGCCGGACCGGTGCGTGCGGGCGTCGTCGTCATCCGAGGATCGTAGCCCCGGCACGGCGGCGACCGGCCTGCCGGAGGCGTCAGATAGACTGTGCAGGTAATTCGGTTGCCCGGTCGTCTCGAAATCCCAGCTCGTTCGACGATCAGACCCATTCTCGCGCAGCCCCGGACCCGTCCGGACGACGCGCGCGAGTCGACTTGCACGATCGGCTGCCGGCCAACCCGCGTGGTGAACTCCGCTGTCGCCCGGGACGCTCCGACACCCGTCGGCCCCGGCAGCGCGCGGCCCACCACCCTTCGCAGTGAAGAGTCCTCGTGACCACCACCGACGAGACGCCGGAGCAGGTCTCTGCTCTGGCCGAGCCCATGACGCACCCCCTGAAGAACACCTGGTCCTCCGTGCAGGCCGTCGAGGCCTCCTTCGCGGACTTCGACGTCCGCCCGGAGATCGTCCAGGCGCTGGCCGACGCCGGCATCACGCACCCGTTCCCCATCCAGGCGATGACCCTGCCGGTCGCCCTGTCCGGCCACGACATCATCGGTCAGGCCAAGACGGGTACCGGCAAGACCCTCGGCTTCGGCGTCCCGCTGCTGCACCGCGTGGTCGCCCCCGGCGAGGAGGGCTATGAGCAGCTGCCCCACGCCGGCAAGCCGCAGGCCCTCGTCGTCGTGCCCACGCGCGAGCTCGCCGTCCAGGTGGCCGGCGACCTGGCGACCGCCAGCTCCCGCCGCAAGGTCCGCGTGCTCCAGGTCTACGGCGGCCGCGCGTACGAGCCGCAGATCGCCGCGCTGAACAGCGGCGTCGACGTGGTCGTCGGCACCCCCGGCCGTATGATCGACCTGCTCAAGCAGAAGCACCTCGACCTCTCGCACGTGAAGGCGGTCGTGCTCGACGAGGCCGACGAGATGCTCGACCTCGGCTTCCTGCCGGACGTCGAGACCCTGCTGGCAGCGACCCCCGCGAGCCGCCACACGATGCTGTTCTCAGCCACCATGCCGGGCGCCGTCGTCGCGATGGCCCGCCGCTACATGACCCAGCCGACGCACATCCGCGCCGCGGACCCGGACGACGACGGCCAGACCGTCAAGAACATCAAGCAGGTCGTCTACCGCGCGCACGCCCTCGACAAGGTCGAGATGCTGGCCCGCATCCTGCAGGCCCGCGGTCGCGGCCTGACCATCGTCTTCGCGCGCACCAAGCGCACCGCCGCCAAGGTGGCCGACGACCTGGTCGAGCGCGGCTTCGCGGCCGGCGCGCTGCACGGCGACCTCGGCCAGGGCGCCCGCGAGCAGGCGCTCCGCGCGTTCCGGCACGGCAAGGTCGACGTCCTGGTCGCCACCGACGTCGCCGCCCGCGGCATCGACGTCGAGGCCGTCACACACGTCATCAACTACCAGTGCCCCGAGGACGAGAAGACCTACCTGCACCGCACCGGCCGCACGGGCCGCGCGGGCGCCAAGGGCACCGCGGTCACGTTCGTCGACTGGGACGACATCCCCCGCTGGGGCCTGATCGACAAGGCGCTCGGACTGGGCATCCCGGAGCCGATCGAGTCGTACTCCAGCTCGGCGCACGTGTACGAGGACCTCGACATCCCCGAGGGCACCAAGGGCCGCCTGCCGAAGTCGCAGCAGACGCGCGAGGGCCTGGGCGCGGAGAAGCTCGAGGACCTGGGCGAGACCGGCAAGCGTGGCGGCGGCAGTGGCGGGCGTCCGGCCGGCGGCTCGCACTCCGACCAGATCCGGGGCGGGCGCGGTGGCGACTCGCGTCGCGGCAGCGACTCGCGTCGCAGCGACTCCCGCTCCACCGACACTCGTACCGCGTCAGCGCCGCACACCACCGCGCCGCAGGCCTCCGCACCGCAGTCCGAGCGTCCCGCCGACGAGTCCGGCGAGCCCCGCGAGGGTGGCACCCGCCGCCGCCGTGGCGGCCGCGGCCGGGGTCGCGGCGAGGCCGGTGCCGAGAACACGACGCCGTCCGCGGAGTCGCCGGCGAACGGTCCGGCCACCGAGCAGAGCACCGACGGCGCGTCCACCAGCGCCACCCGCCGGAGCCGCAGCCGTCGTCGCACGCGCAGCGGTCAGGCCGCCGAGGGCGGAGGCGCCCCGCAGGCGTCGGCCACCGAGTCCTGACAGACAGACAGCCGAGAGGGTGCGTGCTCCCGAGCAGGAGCACGCACCCTCTCGCTATGCCGCCTTGATGAACGCCTCCACCGCGTCGGCCACGAGCTGGACCGCGATGGCGGCGAGCAGGAGCCCCGCGATCCGGGTGACCAGGATGGTGCCGGAGTCGCCCAGGACGCGGTGGATGACGTTGGCGAACCGCATCGCCAGGTAGAGCGCCACGTGCACGGCGACGACGCCGAGCGCGATGGCGACCCAGTCGGCGGCGGTCTTGTCGGACTGCTGGACGAACACCATGGTGGCGACGATGGCGCCGGGGCCGGCCAGCAGGGGCGTGCCCAGCGGCACGAGGGCGACGTTGACCTTCCCGTTCCCCGATGGCTGCGGCTCCTCCATCTTGCCGGTCAGCAGCTCCATGGCGATGAGCAGCAGGAGCAGCCCGCCGGACGCCTGCAGCGCGGGCAGCGTGATGTGCATGTAGTCCAGCAGCGACTGCCCGAACAGCGCGAAGGCCACGATGACGCCGAGTGCGACGATCACCGCCTGGCGCGCGGCCCGGTTGCGCTGCTGGCGGGTCATCGCACCCGTCAGCCCGAGGAAGATCGGCACGACCCCGGGCGGGTCCATGATCACGAACAGCGTGATGAAGACGGACGCGAACAGGTACGCGTCGAAGACCTCGCTCACGGCCTGACCACCGGCGAGGTCCCCTGGTCCTCGATCGCCGCGAGCACCTCGGGCGCGGTCAGGTTCTCCCCGAGCCGGTTGGCCTTGCCGGCACCGTGGTAGTCGCTCGAACCGGTCACGAGCAGCCCGAGCCGGTCGGCGATCGCGGTCAGCCGCTCGCGCTGCGCGGGCGAGTGGTCGCGGTGGTCCACCTCGATCCCGCCCAGGCCGGCCTCGGCGAGGCGGTCGAAGACTCGGTCGGGCACGATCCGGCCGCGGGCGTCGGCGCCGGGGTGGGCGAAGACGGGGACACCACCGGCCGCACGGATCGCGCGCACGGCGTCCGGGCCGTCGGGGGCGTAGTGGGGCACGTGGTACGGCCCGGCGGCGGAGAGCAGGTGCGTGAACGCGGCGTCCCGGTCGGGCACGACGCCGCGGGCGACCAGGGCGTCGGCGATGTGCGGGCGACCGACGACGATCGCGTCGCGGGAGTGCTCCAGCACGTCGTCCCAGGTGATCGGCACGTCGACGGCGAGCAGCTCGACGATCGCCCGGGCCCGGTGGAGGCGCGCGTCGCGCGTCCGGTCCAGCTCGACCGTCAGCGCCGGGTGCGTCGGGTCCTGGAGGTAGGACAGCAGGTGGATGCTGATCCCGTGGGCCCGGGCCGAGACCTCGGTCCCCCGCACCAGGGCGATGCCATGGTCCCGCGCTGCCGCTGCTGCTTCGGGCCAACCCGACGTCGTGTCGTGGTCGGTGAGGGCGACGACGTCAAGCCCGGCGGCCGCCGCGTCCGCCACCACCTGCGCGGGCGCATCGGTCCCGTCCGACGCCGTCGAGTGGGTGTGGAGGTCGATGCGCACGCGCTCACGCTAGCTGCACCCGTCACCGACCTCGGCCCAGGCTGGTGCGAGGATGGCGCCATGAGTGAGGACCTGACGCCGGAGACCGCCACCGAGCAGCCGCTCGCCGACCGCGGCAGCAACCGTTCCCAGCGGCCCGGCTCGGCGGAGTTCGTGCGGTTCATCACGTCCGGGTGGGGCGCGCGTGCGTCGACGCCCCTCGAGCGCAGCCCGGCCGCCGACCACACCGCCGCGCGACGTTCGGCGCTGTCGGCGCAGTTCCCGGGCGAACGGCTCGTCATCCCCGCCGGCACGTTCAAGCCGCGGTCCAACGACACCGACTACCGCTTCCGCCCGCACTCCGCGTTCGCGCACCTCACCGGCCTGGGGTCCGAGCAGGAGCCGGACGCGGTGCTGGTCCTGCACCCCGTCGAGGACGGCACCGGCGACGACGGCAGCGGTCATCACGCGGTGCTCTACATCCGGCCGCTCGCGGGCCGGGACACGGTCGAGTTCTTCTCGGACGCCCGTTACGGCGAGTTCTGGGTGGGCGCGCGTCCGACGCTGGAGGATCTCGAGGCGCTCACGGGCATCAGCACCGCGCACCTCGACGACCTGCGCGACGGGGTGGCCAAGGACGTCGGCGTGGACGGCGTGCAGGTGCGGGTCGTCCCCGACGTGGACGAGGCGATCGAGGACCTGGTCGAGGAGATCCGCGCCACCGAGGAGGCCGGGAAGAGGGACGAGAAGCTGGCCGAG
Organism: Cellulomonas sp. Leaf395; assembly: GCF_001424125.1. GTDB lineage: Bacteria > Actinomycetota > Actinomycetes > Actinomycetales > Cellulomonadaceae > Cellulomonas. The sequence goes on along the minus strand of NZ_LMQI01000003.1, from coordinate 433,552 downwards.
GCTCTCTCGGAGCTCCGGCTGGTCAAGGACACCCACGAGATCGAGCAGATGCGCCTCGCCGTGGACACCACCATCGACGGCTTCGAGAAGATCGTCCGCGCACTCCCCCAGGCCGTCGCGCACCGCCGCGGCGAGCGGGTCATCGAGGGCACGTTCATCGGCCACGCCCGCCAGGAGGGCAACGCCGTCGGGTACGAGACGATCGCCGCGTCCGGCGAGCACGCCACGACGCTGCACTGGATCGACAACGACGGCCGGGTGACCCCGGGCGAGCTGGTGCTCGTGGACGCCGGCGTCGAGGTCGACTCGCTGTACACGGCCGACATCACCCGGACGCTGCCGATCGACGGGACGTTCACCGAGGTCCAGCGCCGCATCTACCAGGCGGTGCTCGACGCCGCGGACGCCGGGTTCGCGGCCGCCGTGCCCGGCGCCCGGTTCCGGGACGTCCACGAGGCCGCCATGAAGGTCATCGCGGCGCGGCTCGAGGAGTGGGGGCTGCTGCCGGTCACCGCCGAGGAGGCACTGCTGCAGGAGAACCAGCACCACCGGCGGTGGATGGTGCACGGCACCAGCCACCACCTCGGACTCGACGTGCACGACTGCGCGCAGGCACGCGCGGAGCTCTACCTCGACGGGGTCCTCGAGCCCGGCATGGTCTTCACCATCGAGCCGGGCCTGTACTTCAAGTCGGACGACCTGCTGGTCCCGGCGGAGTATCGCGGCATCGGGGTGCGCATCGAGGACGACGTGCTGGTCACCGCCGACGGCAACGAGAACCTCTCGGCCGCGCTGCCCCGGCACCCCGACGCCGTCGAGGCGTGGATGGCGGGACTTCTCCGCGGCTGAGGTGTCGATCGGGGCCGCCGGTCGGCGTCACCTCGTGTGAAGGGACATCCCGACACAGGAGGCAGACATGGAACCGAACCTCGCACTGCTGTTCTGGAAGGCCGCCACGCTGCGCGAGGTGCGCAGCGCGGGCCCCGACGCCCCGCAGGTCGAGCCGGCGCCCACGGTCGGCGAGCGGCTCAGGGCGCGGTCGGTGGCCCGGTCGGAGGCGCGGACGTCGGCCCGGGCTGACCGGGTCGGTCGGAGGGCGGTCCGGTCGGCGGAGCGGGTGGTCCGGGCGGCGCGACCGGCGGCACGGTCGGAGACCCCCACGGCTGGGACCCCCCAGCCGGCGGGTACGCACCCGACGGATCCGACGGGCTGGTGGTGGTGATCGGCGCCGGCGGACGCGCGGGCCAGCCGGACTGGACGCCACCGATCTCGCGCAGGAGCTCGCGCGCCTTGTGCGCCTGCTCCTGCCGGCACAGCACCGCGTAGGACGACGCGACGATCTGGCTCGTCGACGTGAAGTCCCGCTTCCCGCGGGAGAACGAGTACGTGAGGATCGCGAACAGCAGTCCGAAGGCGCCACCGATGAAGATCGCCGGCACCAGCGGGCTCTGCGCGCCCGGCGCGCTGAAGAGGCTGAGCAGGAGCCCGACGAAGAGGCCGAACCACGCTCCGGACAGGAACCCGCCGAGCGCGACGCGCGGGTAGGAGAGGCGTCCGGTGACGCGTTCGACCATCTTCAGGTCGGTGCCGACGATCGTCACCAGCTGCACCGCGAACGCGTTGTCCGCGAGGTGGTCGACGGCCTTCTGCGCCTCGAGGTAGGTGGAGTAGGAGGCGACCGTCTCGCCCTGCGGCGGGGTCGGGGTGCGCGGGGGTCGGGCGTTACCGGAGAACGACATGCCGCGATCCTCCCCCAGCCCTGAGGGGATCGCCAGACCCGACAGCCCGGTGACTAGCGGTGGAACAACGCGCGTCGTACGCGGTGGCGCGACGGCCGACTGCCCGTGCCCGGTCTAGGCTGACCGACGTGAGCAGCGTCGGGACCAGGGTGTTCGTCGCGCGCCTTGCCGGGACCAACGTGTTCGACCCCCTCGGAGACCAGGTGGGACGGGTGCGTGACGTCGTCGTGCTGGTGCGCCCCAAAGGGCTGCCCCGGGCCGTCGGCCTCGTCGTCGAGGTGGCCGCGCGTCGGCGCGTGTTCCTCCCGCTCACCCGCGTCACCGCGATCGACTCCGGGCAGGTCATCTCGACCGGCCTGGTGAACATGCGCCGGTTCGAGCAGCGCGCCTTCGAGACGCTCGCGGTGGGCGAGCTGCTGGACCGCACCGTCGAGTTCGTCGACGGCTCCGGGCAGGCGTCCATCGAGGACGTCGCCATCGAGCTGCAGCGCAACGGTGACTGGGTGATCTCCAAGGTCTTCGTCCGCCGCATGCCGGGTGGGCGCTCGGGTCTCCTGCGTCGTCGGGGCGAGACGCTGCTGGTGGCCGTCGACGAGGTGACCGGGCTCGGGCAGGCGAGCGCCGCCCAGGGTGCGGAGCTGCTCCTCGCGCAGTACGAGGACCTCAAGCCGGCCGACCTCGCCGACGTGCTGCACGACCTCGGCCTCACCCGACGGCTGGAGGTGGCCAGCGCACTCGACAACGAGCGGCTGGCCGACGTGCTCGAGGAGCTGCCCGAGGACGACCAGGTGGGCATCCTGCAGGGCCTGGCCATGACCCGCGCGGCCGACGTGCTCGAGGCCATGCAGCCCGACGACGCCGCCGACCTGCTGGGCGAGCTGCCCGACGACCAGGCCGCCGAGCTGCTCGAGCTCATGGAGCCCGACGAGGCGAAGGACGTCCGCCGGCTGCTCGCCTATGAGGACAACACCGCGGGCGGTCTGATGACCACCGAGCCGGTGATCCTCGGTCCGGAGACCCCCATCGCGGCCGCGCTGGCGCACGTGCGCCGTCAGGACCTCACGCCCGCGCTGGCGTCGATGGTGTTCGTCGCGCGCCCGCCGCTGGAGACGCCGACCGGTCGGTTCATCGGCGTCGTGCACCTGCAGCGGTTGCTGCGCGAGCCCCCGCACGAGGCCATCGGTTCGATCGTCGACACAGACATCGAGTCCATCCCCGTCGACGCCCCGCTGCTGTCGGTGACCCGGAACCTGGCCACCTACAACCTGCTGGCCCTGCCGGTGGTCGACGCCGAGAAGCGCCTGCTCGGCGTGGTCTCCGTCGACGACGTCCTGGACCACCTCCTGCCCGAGGACTGGCGGGAGACCGACGACGAGGGCAACTTCCCGGACACGAGCGTCCTCGGCATCACGCGCCCGGGGGTGAGCCGTGGCTGACCGCCTGGACACGCCGCTGGAGACGCGGCGCCGGTTCATCCGTCGGCCGCAGCTCGACGAGGACGCGTCCGGGAAGATCTCCGAGAGCATCGCGCGGTTCCTGGGGACCCCGCGCTTCATCATCTACCTGACGTTGTTCTGCCTGGTCTGGATCGCCTGGAACATCTGGGCCCCCGAGGGCATGCGGTTCGACCAGGCCGCGAACGGGTTCACGGCGCTCACGCTCATGCTCTCGCTCCAGGCCTCGTACGCCGCGCCCTTGATCCTGCTCGCGCAGAACCGGCAGACCGACCGCGACCGCGTGCAGGCCGAGCAGGACCGGCAGCGCTCCGAGCGCAACCTCGCGGACACCGAGTTCCTGGCCCGCGAGATGGCGGCGCTGCGCATCGCGCTGTCCGAGGTGGCCACCCGCGACTTCGTCCGCTCCGAGCTGCGCAACATGCTCGAGGACCTCACCGCGGACCGCGACGGGGACAAGGAGCACGAGGGCGAGCGCTCCGAGAGGAAGAGCGACCGCACCCGCGGCGGCGCGGACCGGCAGGCGCGGGGCTGACCGCGGGACTCACTCCGACCGACCTACGATGGGCTCCATGCCGGACCCCACCGACCCGCTCCTCGATGCCATCCGCGACGCGCTGACGCACGTCCTCGACCCCGAGATCAAGCGTCCGATCACCGACCTCGGCATGGTCCGCTCCGTCGAGGTCGTCGGATCCCGGGCGACGGTCGGCATCGACCTGACCACTCCCGGTTGCCCCCTCAAGGACACCCTCACCCGCGACGTCAGCGCGGCCGCGGCGACCGTCGAGGGGATCGACGACGTCTCCGTCGTGTTCGGCGTGATGTCGGCCGAGCAGCGTGCGGCGCTGCGGACGCTGCTGCGGGGCACGGCCTCCGAGCCGGTCATCCCGTTCGCGCAGCCGGGCTCGCTCACCAAGGTGTTCGCGATCGCGTCCGGCAAGGGCGGCGTCGGCAAGTCGTCCGTCACGGCCAACCTGGCGGTCGCGATGGCCGCCGACGGGCTGAAGGTGGGCATCGTCGACGCTGACATCTACGGCTTCTCGATCCCGCGGATGCTCGGGGTCACGCGGCAGCCGACGCGGGTCGACGACATGCTGCTGCCGCCCGAGGCGTTCGGCGTCCTGGTCGTCTCGATCGGCATGTTCGTCCCGCCCGGGCAGCCGGTCGTCTGGCGGGGACCGATGCTGCACCGCGCGCTGCAGCAGTTCCTCGCGGACGTGTTCTGGGGCGACCTCGACGTGCTCCTGCTCGACCTTCCGCCCGGCACCGGAGACATCGCCATCTCGGTGGCGCAGCTGCTGCCGAGCTCCGAGATCGTCGTCGTCACGACCCCGCAGGTCGCGGCGGCCGAGGTGGCCGAGCGGGCGGGGTCCGTCGCCGTGCAGACCCGGCAGCACGTGGTGGGCGTCGTGGAGAACATGTCGTGGCTCGAGCAGCCCGACGGGTCGCGGCTCGACGTCTTCGGCACCGGCGGCGGGCAGAGGGTCGCCGACAACCTCACACGGATCACCGGCGGTGACGTCCCGCTGCTCGGGCAGGTGCCGCTGGACGTACGCCTGCGCGAGGCGGGCGACGCGGGCACCCCCGTCGTGCTGAGCGCCCCGGACTCCCCCGCCGCGCAGGCACTCGTGGGCGTGGCGCGCTCCCTGACGGCCCGTCGCCGCGGTCTCGCGGGTCGCTCCCTGGGCCTGACCCCGGCGGGCCGCTGACGCAGCTGCCGCCCGGCACCCGCAACGTCCGCACGATCGAGCGCCTCAGAAACCGAACCCGCGGACGCAGCCCATCACCTTCCGCAACGTCCGCACGATCGAGCGTCCCGGCGACCGAATCTGCGGACGTCCGCACTCCCGGGGGGGTGGAACCTGTGCGTACGTGGACCTCGTCGGCACCTGCATGTTGAAGTTTGTTGGATTGCGTGCGAGAGTGTTCGGGTGCTCGCCTCCCAGCGTCAGGACCGGATCCTGGCTGCCGTGCGTGCCGACGGGGCCGCACGCGTCGCCGACCTCGTCGAGAGCCTCGACGTCTCGGACATGACCGTCCGGCGCGACATCGCCGAGCTCGCCCGGGCCGGGCTGGTCCGCCGCGTGCACGGCGGCGCGGTCGCTCCCGACGCCCTCGGCCGGCCCACCGACGAGCCGGGCTTCGAGGCGAAGCGTTCCTGGGCGGGCCCCGAGAAGGCGGCGATCGCCCGGTCCGCGCTCGCCACCATCGAGCCCGGCCAGGCGATCGCCCTGTCCGCAGGAACGACCACGTACCTGCTGGCGGAGCTGCTCGCCGGTGCTGACATCGCGAACCTCACGGTGGTGACCAACGGCCTGCGCATCGCCGACGCCCTGCACGGCGCGGCCGACGTCGAGGTCATCCTCACCGGTGGGGTCCGCACACCGTCCGACGCGCTCGTCGGCCCCGTCGCAGACGCCACGCTGGCGAGCCTGCGCGTCGACCGCACCTTTCTCGGCGTGCACGGCCTCGACGCGAGCGGCCTGACCACGCCCAACCTCGCCGAGGCTGCCACCGACCGCGCCCTCATGGCCTGCGCCGCTGCGACCACGGTGCTCGCCGACCACACCAAGTGGGGGGTCGTCGGCCTGGCCCGGATCGCCCCCCTCGACGACGTCGACACCCTTCTCACCGACGACGCCCTGCCCGCCGACGCACGACGACACCTGACCGGAGCGGCCCTCCGCCTGGTCACCACCTCAGGAGCCACTCCGTGACAGCACCCGTCAGAATCACTCCGACCACCTTGGCTGACGGTCGGGAGCTGATCTACTTCGACGACTCCGAGCCGTACGTCTCAGGCGGCGCGACCCGCACCCTGACCGACGCGCGCCCTCTCGTGGACAGGTTCGCACCGGTGCCCGACGCGGACGGGGTCCCGCAGCCCGTCACCGGTCCGGAGCTGCGCCGCGACCCGCTCACCGGCGAGTGGATCCCGATGGCCGCCCACCGGATGAACCGCACGTTCCTGCCGCCGGCCGACGCCAACCCGCTGGCCCCCGCCAAGCCCGGCGCGGTGTACCAGGACGGCGAGATCCCCGCCGAGGACTACGACGTCGTCGTCTTCGAGAACCGCTTCCCGTCTCTGCTCGCTGTCCCGGGGATCCCGGACGCGCCGGTGCAGCGCGATGGCGAACCCCTCTGGACCGTCCGGCCCGCCGCCGGGCGCTGCGAGGTCATCTGCTTCTCGGCCGACTCGACCGCGTCGCTGAGCACGGTGACACCGCGCCGGATGCGGACGATCGTGGAGGCCTGGACGCAGCGGACGGAGGCGCTCAGCGCGCTGCCCGGCATCGAGCAGGTGTTCGTGTTCGAGAACCGCGGCAAGGAGATCGGCGTCACACTGCACCACCCGCACGGACAGATCTACGCGTTCCCGTACGTCACCCCGAGGACGACCGCGATGCTCACCGAGGCCCGCGCGCACCACGAGCGGACCGGTCGCCTGCTGGGCCGGGACGTCCTGGACGCCGAGCTGGCGCACGGGGAACGGATCGTCCTGGAGTCCGAGCACTGGGTGGCGTACGTGCCGTTCGCGGCGCGCTGGCCCGTCGAGGTGCACCTGGCCCCCCGACGCGACGTCCCCGACCTGCCGGCTCTCACCGACGCGGAGCGCGACGACCTGTCGACCGTCTACCTGGCGCTGCTGCAGCGGCTGGACCGGTTCTTCGTCGGCCCCGACGGCGAGACGATCCCCCTGCCGTACATCTCCGGCTGGCACCAGGCCCCGACCCGCCAGGGCAGGGACGTCTCCCGCCTGCACCTCCAGCTGTTCTCGGTGCTGCGTGCACCGGGCAAGCTCAAGTACCTCGCCGGCGTGGAGTCCGGCATGGGGGCCTGGATCAGCGACACCACCCCCGAGCGCATCGCGACCCGACTGCAGGAGCTGGCATGACCGCCGACGTGACCTGGCTGGACCTCTGGACCCCGCAGGAGGGCGAGGACCGCATCCGCGCTCTCTTCGCGGGCCGGTTCGAGGCCGAGCCCGACGGCACCTGGTCGGCACCCGGCCGCGTGAACCTCATCGGTGAGCACACCGACTACAACGGCGGTCTGTGCCTGCCCATCGCGCTCCCCCACCGCACCTGGGCGGCGCTGCGCCGTCGCGACGATGACCTCGTGCGGCTCGTCAGCGCGCAGGAGCCGAACGGTCTGCGGACCGTCGATCTCGCCGAGGTGGCGGCGGGGACGGTCAACGGCTGGGTCGCGTATGTCGTCGGCGTCGCGTGGGCGCTGCGGCAGGCCGGTCACGCCGTGTCCGGGTTCGACGTCGCGATCGACTCGTGCGTGCCGTACGGCGCCGGGCTGTCGTCGTCCGCGGCGTTGGAGGCGGCGACGGCCGTCGCGCTCGACGCGGTGTTCGGGCTGGGTCTGGCAGCCTCCGACGACGGCCGCGCCACCCTGGCCTCGTTGTGCGTGCGCGCCGAGAACGAGATCGCCGGGGCACCCACCGGCGGCATGGACCAGGCGGCGTCGCTGCGGTCGCAGGACGGTCACGCGCTCCTGCTCGACTGCCTCGACGGCTCCGTCCGGCACGTCCCGTTCGACCTCGCGGCGCACGAGCTGGCGCTGCTGGTGGTCGACACCCGCGCCGAGCACGCACTGGTCGACGGGCAGTACGCCGCGCGCCGGGCCACCTGCGAGGCGGCGGCCGCGCGGCTCGGAGTGGGGACGCTGCGTGAGGTCTCCGACGACCCCCGCGGGCTGGAGTGGGCCCTGGGCAAGCTCGACGACGAGGTCCAGGTGCGACGCGTCCGGCACGTGGTCAACGAGATCGACCGCGTGACCTGGTTCGTCGCGCTGCTCGATGCCGGGGAGCCTGCCCTCGTCGGGACGCTGATGAACTCGTCGCACGCCTCGCTGCGCGACGACTACGAGGTGTCGTGCCTCGAGCTGGACCTCGTGGTGGACACCGCCAGCGCGGCCGGCGCGGTGGGGGCGCGGATGACCGGCGGCGGGTTCGGCGGGTCGGCGATCGCACTGGTCGCAGCGGACGAGGTGGACCGGGTGGCGCAGGCGGTCGCCGACGCGTTCGCGAACCAGGGCCTGCGGGCTCCGGCGTTCCTGGTGGCGACGGCGGCCAGTCCGGCCGCCTGACCCGACGGGCACCACCACAGCACGGACCGCGGGGGTCCGGCGCGACGAGCTCGCGTCGGACCCCCGCCTTCATTCCGACACGCCACGGTTCTTGACCGCTAATACGTATCGCGCAGTAGTGTCTGCCGCACGGTAACGAAACGCACGGCCGACCATGTCATCCCCACGACGGATCCCCTGGTCACGGTGCCCTCGGTACGTTCCGTCGCAGCCGTCCCAACCACCCCAGAGGAGCGCGACCGTGGGGGTCACCCGCAGGATCATCTTCCCGACCATCCGTCTGATCCTGTGGGCGGTCATCGCGGCCGCCCTGGTGAAGATCGCCTTCGCGGGGGCCGACGTCAGCACCGTCGACACCTCGCTACAGCCGACCGGTGCCATCGTCGAGCCCACCGTCGAGGTGGCCACCGCGACCGTGACCAACGCGGTCACGGTGCAGGCGTCGGTGACCCCGGACCCGGCGGTCGTCGTGCGAGCCACGCTGGCCGGCACCGTCTCCAAGCTGCTGGCCGCCGACGGGGCAGCGGTCGCCGCCGGCACGCCGGTCCTCGAGATCCGGCAGGAGACGCCGCAGGACCCCGTCGTCCGGACCGACCCGGAGACCGGCGAGCAGACCACCACGGAGCGCAGGCCCAAGGTCACGCTCGAGACGGTCACCGCCCCGGTCGCCGGCACGCTGACGCTGCCCACGCTGAAGGACCAGGTGGTCTCCGTCGGCGACGAGGTGGGCAAGGTCGCCCCCGGCACGTTGTCGGTCGCCGGGACCCTCACGCCCGACCAGCAGTACCGGCTCGTGGGCGCACCGACGCAGGCGAGCGTCACGCTCACGGGCGGTCCGGCGCCGTTCGAGTGCACGGGCCTGCGGGTCGGCGCGGCGCCGACCACGGGCAGCGACGAGGCGACCGAGGTCACCCCGAGCTCGTCGGGCACCGTCACCTGCGCGATCCCCGCAGGCATCACGGCGTTCCCGGGTCTCGGCGCGACGATCGAGATCACCAACGGCACCGCGGCCGACGCCGTGGTCGTGCCGATCACCGCGGTGCAGGGCACGGTCCAAGCCGGCAACGTCTGGGTGGTCGCTGGCGACGGCAGCAGCGAGAAGCGCGCGATCATCCTCGGGCTGACCGACGGGAAGAACGTGCAGGTGACCGAGGGCCTCGCGGTCGGCGACACCATCCTCGAGTTCATCCCCGTGCCGGGCGGCACCGGCCAGCCGGTGGACTGCAGCGTCACCTACGACCCGGCGGTCTGCGGCGGATGAGCCTCCTCGAGCTCACCGACGTCACCCGGTCGGTCCGGCTGCCCGACGACCGGCTGCTGCACATCCTGCAGGGCGTGACCGTCGCGGTCGACGCCGGCGAGCACGTCGCGATCGTCGGCCGGTCCGGCACCGGCAAGTCGACGCTGCTCAACATCCTCGGGCTGCTCGATGCGCCGACGTCCGGGCAGTACCTGCTGGAGGGCGTGCCCATCGGGAAGCTGTCCAACGGCGACCGCACGCGACGCCGAGGCCGGGACTTCGGGTTCGTGTTCCAGCAGTTCAACCTGCTCCCCGGCCGCACCGCCCTCGAGAACGTCTGCGCTCCCCTGCTCTACGCGCGCGGCCGGCAGTTCTGGTCCCGCACACGGCTGGCTGCGGAGATGCTCGAGCGGGTCGGGCTGGGCGACCGCGTGGACACCATGCCCGACAAGCTGTCCGGCGGGGAGCAGCAGCGCGTCGCGATCGCCCGCGCGCTGGTGCGCGGACCCCGCGTGATCCTCGCCGACGAGCCGACCGGTGCCCTGGACGTCGACACCGGCGGGGAGGTCATGGACCTGCTCGACGAGATCGCGTCGCAGACCGGTGCCGCCCTGGTGACGATCACGCACGACCTCGCGGTCGCGTCCCGCGCCGAGCGCCAATTCCGGCTCGCCGAGGGGGTCCTGGTGCCGATCAGCCTGGACACGTCGTCCGAGTGGGTGGGCGACGTGCCCCTCGTCGCGGACCGCTCGTCCCACACCGAGCGGCGCCTGCCCGACGCCCTGGTCTCCGTCGACGACTCGGAGCTCCACGCATGACCGGCGTCGTCGGCGCCATCGTCGAGGCCTGGGGTGAGCTGCGGATCCACAAGCTCCGCGTCCTGCTCGCGTTGATCGGCGTGGCCTGCGCCGTCACCGCCATCACCGGGGTCACCGCGCTCGTGTCCATGCTCAACCAGGCGTTCACGGAGCAGACCGAGCGCCAGTCGGGCCGCAGCGTCACGCTGAACGTCAACGCGTGGCCGAGAGACGCCGGTGCCGCGGCGCCGGCCGGGTGGGACGAGGCGTTCGAGCGGACGCTCGAGCGCTACGACATCACCTACGCCAGCCGCAACGAATGGACTCAGGCGCTCGTGCGGTTCCCGGACGGCACCCGCGCGACACAGGTGCAGGCGGTGGACGCCGACCTGGGCACCATCAACCGCATCGTGCCCGAGCAGGGCCGCTGGTTCACCGACGCCGACGAGTCGGCGCTGGCACCGACCCTCGTCGTCAACGAGGCGTTCCTGCACGCGTACGGGCTCACCGACCTGTCGTCGCGCCCGATCGTGGCGCTGGGCGACCGGTCGCCGGTCACCGCGTCGGTCATCGGCGTCCTGCACGACGACTGGCCCGGCGCCGAGCCGTCGGCATACGTCCTGTACGAGCAGTTCCACCGCTGGATCGGCCCGGACGGTTCCGGGGCGCAGTCCGGCGGCTCGGGGCCGACGACGGCCGACCCGATGATGCCCGTGCAGGTGCCCACGATGTTCCTGTGGGTGCCCGCCGACCGATCGGCCGCGATCGGCGAGAGCATCGCGCGCGACCTGCAGGCCGACGCCCCCGGCTGGCAGGTCGAGGTCATGGACAACGCGTTCGACGACGGCGGGCTCGACAAGGCGACGACGTGGGTCGGCATCGGGGTCGGGGGGTTCGCGCTGCTCCTGGGCGGGCTGGGTCTGGTCAACATCGCCCTCGTCACCGTGCGCTACCGGATCCGCGAGATCGGGATCCGCCGGTCGTTCGGCGCGACCTCGGGACGCGTGTTCTTCGGGGTGCTCCTCGAGTCGGTGGTGGCGACGGTGGTGGCCGGACTCGTCGGCGTGGTGCTGGCCGTCGCGATCATCAAGAACATCCCCGTCGAGCGCGTGTTCGGTGGAGGGATCCAGGACATGCCACCGTTCCCGTTCAGCGCCGCCCTGGTCGGGATGGCAGCCGCCGTGGCGGTCGGCGCTCTGGCAGGGCTGATCCCGGCCACGTTCGCCGTCCGCGTCAAGGTGATCGACGCTATCCGGTACTGACGTATGACATGCCGAAAAGGTTGTGCACCCAGCGGTGGATGTGTGACGGGGAGCCCCCTGCCTACCCTCGTACCTGCACGAGCGAGCGCGTGACGACGCCGCCGGGCGCCCGCGGAGGGCCGGGCGCCCGGCGTCGACCGGGCGAGGCGGGCTGATCAGCCTGCTCGGCGGGCCCTACCCGTCGCTCACGGCGCCGCGCGGAGGCGTCTGACGCGTCACGTCCTCGTGCAGCGCCCAGAAGACGGAGTACGGCGTGCCGTCCGCGGTGGGCGGCCGCTGGGCGAAGTCGTCGAGAACGGCGCCGATCCGCCGCGCGAGCTCCTCGAGCCCGGCGGCGTCGAGCCGCAACCCCAGGCGCGTGGTGAGCACGTCCTGCGGGTCGACGAGGGCGACCTCCTCGAGGAACGTGTCGATCAGGATGCGGCTCATGCCGGGACCACCGGGGGTCCGCCACGACTTGCCGGTGGCGCGGTACGGCACCTCGCGTGACCCGCGCGTCCCCCGCCGGGTAGGCAGCGCCGCGAGGAAACCGCGGTCGACGAGGGTGCGCACGTGGTGCAGGACGGTGGCGGGGTTGCGGTCGAGCCGCTCGGCGATCTCGCGGTTGGTGAGGGCCTCGTCCAGGCACAGTCGCAGGATGCGGAGGCGGATGGTGCTCGCAAGGGCGCGTGCGTCGGCGTCGATGTCGGCCGTGTCGCGGGCGGCGGGCTCGGTCATGGCCCGATCCTCGCACAGTGATTGACATTTCCCAATCAGTTGTCTGATGCTGGCCCCGTGAGCACCTCCGACACCACCACCGCCGGCCGGTCGCTGATCCACCACCCGGACTTCCGTCGGCTCTGGACGGGCGACGCCCTCGGTCAGCTGGGCGCCCAGCTCACAGTCCTCGCGCTGCCGATCTTCGCGGTCCAGCAGCTCGCCGCCACCGAGTGGGAGATGGGGGTCCTCACCGCCGCCGAGTTCGCGGCGTTCCTGCTCATCGGGCTTCCCGCAGGCGCCTGGGTGGACCGGATGCGCAAGCGTCGCGTGCTCATCGTCGCGGACCTGGTCCGCGCAGCCGTCTTGGCCACCGTGGTGGTGACCGCTGCCACCGGCCACGCGTCCATCCCGCTGCTCGTGGTCGCCGCGCTGGTCATCAGCGCCGCCACCGTCTTCTTCGACGTCTCGCACCAGAGCTACATCCCCGGCCTCGTCGGGCTCGACCACCTCGTCGAGGGCAACTCGAAGCTGCAGGCGACGGCGTCCGTGGCCCAGGTCGCGGCTCCCGCGCTCGGCGGTCTGCTGCTGCGGGTCATCGCCGCGCCCGCGCTGATCGCCGTCACGGTGGTCACGTACCTCGTCTCGGCGTTCGCAGTCAGCCGGATCCGGCAGGTGGAGACACCACCGCACCGCGACACGCGCCGCCCTCTGCGCGTCGAGATCGCCGAGGGTCTGCGGTTCGTCGTGCACGAGCCCTACCTGCGCCGGATCGTCGCGTGCACCTCGCTGGGCAACTTCGCGGGTGCGATCAGCGGCGCCGTGCTCGTCATCTACGTGCTGCGGACGCTCGACCTGGACACCGCCGCCTACGGCGCCATCCTCTCCGCCTCCGCCGTCGGCGGGCTGCTGGGGGCGGTCGTCGCGGGCCGGCTCGCCCAGCGGATCGGCGAGGGCCGCGTCATCCCGCTGTCCGCGCTGGTGATGGCGCCGGCAGCCGCACTGACGCCGCTCGCGTCCCTCAGCGACCTGCCTGCACCCGCCGTGCTCATCGTGGGCGGCGCAGCCTTCGGCTTCGCCGTCATCGTCTACAACGTGGCGCAGGTGAGCTTCCGGCAGAGGGTGTGCCCTCCCCCGCTGCTCGGGCGCATGAACGCGTCGGTGCGGTTCATCGTGTGGGGCTCGATGCCGATCGGCGGGCTGCTCGGCGGCTGGCTCGGGACCCACCTCGGCGTGCTGCCGACTCTCTGGGTGTCCGTCGGCGTCATGGCGCTCGCCGCGGTCCCTGTCGTCGTCTCGCCCCTGCTCCGGATGCGCGACCTGCCGGGCGCCCCCGTGGCCGAGGAGCCGGCACCTGCCGCCTGACGCGCCGGACCGAGCGCAGCTGCGAGCGTCAGAGGTCGTACTCGACCACCACGGGGGCGTGGTCCGAGAACCGCTCGGCATAGGTCGCCGCACGGTCCACCGTCGCGCGGACGGCGGCGTCGCCGAGGTCCGGCGTGGCCAGCTGGTAGTCGATGCGCCAGCCGGCGTCGTTGTCGAACGCCTTCCCGCGCCACGACCACCACGTGAACGGTCCCGGCCCGTCGCCGCCCAGCTCGCGGCCGAGGTCGTGCCAGCCCAGGTCGTCGAACCAGCGGTCCAGGTAGGCGCGCTCGCGCGGGAGGAAGCCGGCGGACTTCACGTTGCCCTTCCAGTTCTTGATGTCCACCTCGCGGTGCGCGATGTTCACGTCCCCGGCGACGACCGCGTACCCGCCCTGTTCCCCGATGTCCGCCAACCGGCCCGTGACATGGTCGAGGAAGGCGTACTTCTCGTCCATCGACGGCGTACCGGCCGTGGCGGAGTGCAGGTAGGTGGACACGACGGTGATGCTCCGCGCGGGAGCGCCCTCGTGCGCCGGGAGCTCCAGGTCGGCCTCGACCCAGCGACCGGAGTCACCGGTCACGCCCGTCTTCAGCCCGATTCGGACGGCCGTCATCGGCAACCTGCTCGCGATCGCGACGCCCGCGCGACCCTTGGACTCGCTGGCCTCGTGCGCGAGGTGCCACTCCCCTGCCGGCAGGTGGTCGGCCAGGATCTCGTCCGACGCGCGCACCTCCTGCAGCAGCACGACGTCCGGCTTCCGGGCCTCCAACCAGGTACCCATGCCCCGCTTGTAGGCAGCCCGGATCCCGTTGACGTTCACGCTCGCGATGGTCAGCACCGGACCATCCAACCCGATGCCACCGACAGGTCCGACCAGCTTCGACCTGTTCCCGATCAGTCGCCGCGGTACGCCGCCTCGAGGGCAGCGACGTCGAGCTTGCCCATCGTCAGCATCGCCGCCATGGCGCGCGCGACCCCGTCGGCGTCGGGGCGGGACATCACGTCCTCCAGCTGGACGGGGACCACCTGCCAGGAGACGCCGAACTTGTCGATGAGCCAGCCGCACTGGCTCGGTCGTCCGCCGTCGGCGGTGAGCGTCTCCCAGTAGTGGTCGACCTCCGCCTGGTCCTGGCAGTCCAGGACGAACGAGAAGGCCTCGTCAAGCGTGAGGGCCGGGCCGCCGTTGAGGAACGTGGCCCGGAGGCCGTCGATCGTCAGCTCGACGATGAACTCGGAGCCCTCGGGGACGCCCGGCGTGCCCGGTGGTGCTGTCGTGACGGAGTGGATCACGGTGTTCGGGATGACGTCGGCGTAGAACCGCGCGGCCGACGCGGCCTGGTCGTCGAACCAGAGGTGCGGACGGACGATGCCCATGACTGCTCCTCACTCCCGACGGCCGGGGCGGCCGTCCCTGGAGACAGCCTGGCCCCGACCGCAGGAGGTTGTCAGCCGAGCAGGCGCTCCGCGGTGTCCACCACGTTGCTGAGCAGCATCGCGCGGGTCATCGGCCCGACGCCGCCGGGGTTGGGCGACACCCACGAGGCGACCTCGTGCACACCGGGGTCCACGTCGCCGACGACGCGGCTCTTGCCGGTCTCCGGATCGGTGGACCGCGAGACGCCGACGTCGATGACGACCGCGCCCGGCTTGATGATGTCCGCCGTGATGATCCCCGGCACGCCCGCAGCCGCGATGACGACGTCGGCGTTGCGGGTGTGCTCCGCGAGGTCCTCCGTCCCCGTGTGCGTGAGCGTCACGGTCGCGTTGATCTCCCGGCGGGTGAGCAGCAGCCCGATGGAGCGGCCGACGGTGACCCCGCGACCGACGATCACGACGTCCGCACCGCGCAGGTCGATGTCGTGCCGCAGCAGCAGGTCGATGATGCCCCGCGGGGTGCACGGCAGCGGCGAGGTGACCGGCTCGTTGACCCGCAGGACCAGGCGCCCGAGGTTGGTCGGGTGCAGCCCGTCGGCGTCCTTGTCCGGGTCGACCAGCTCCAGGACCCGGTTCGTGTCGATGCCCTTGGGCAACGGCAGCTGCACGATGAACCCGGTGCACTCCGGGTCCTCGTTGAGCCTCTGGACGGCCGCCTCGATCTCGTCCTGCGTGGCCGTGGCCGGCAGGTCCTCACGGATCGAGGCGATGCCCACCTCGGCGCAGTCCTTGTGCTTGCCGGCCACGTACCAGCGCGAGCCGGGGTCGTCGCCGACGAGCAGCGTGCCCAGCCCGGGGCGGATGCCCCGGACCGCGAGCGCCGCGACCCGCTCGGTCAGCTCGGCCTTGATCCGGGCCGCAGTGGCGGTCCCGTCGAGGAGCTGAGCCGTCATCAGTACTGCTGCAGGTCGGAGTACAGCGGGAAGCCGTCGGTGAGCTTGAGCACCCTGGCCCGCAGCGCCGCGACGTCCGTGGCCGCACCGTTGATCAGCGCGGTCGCGATGATGTCCGCCACCTCGGTGAACTCGACGTCGCCGAAGCCACGCGTGGCCAGCGCCGGTGTGCCGATGCGCAGACCGGAGGTGACGCGCGGGGGGCGCGGGTCGAACGGCACCGCGTTGCGGTTCACCGTGATGCCCGCCGAGTGCAGGAGGTCCTCGGCCTGCTGTCCGTCGAGGTCGGAGTGCCGCAGGTCCACCAGGACCAGGTGCACGTCGGTGCCGCCCGTGAGGACGGAGACACCGGCCGCGGCGACGTCCGGAGCGGACAGGCGCTCGGCGATGAGGCGCGCACCGTCGAGGGTGCGCTGCTGACGGTCCTTGAACTCCTGCGTGGCGGCCACCTTGAACGCGACGGCCTTGGCGGCGATCACGTGCATGAGCGGGCCACCCTGCTGGCCCGGGAAGACGGCCGAGTCGATCTTCTTGGCGTACTCCTCGCGGCTCAGGATGAAGCCGGAGCGCGGGCCGCCGATCGTCTTGTGCACCGTGGAGGACACGACGTCCGAGTGCGGCACGGGGCTCGGGTGCAGACCCGCGGCCACCAGGCCGGCGAAGTGCGCCATGTCGACCCAGAGCTTGGCTCCGACCTCGTCGGCGATGGACCGGAAGGCCGCGAAGTCGAGCTGGCGCGGGTAGGCGGACCAGCCGCCGATGATGACGTCGGGACGCTGCTCGAGCGCCTTCTCGCGCACGACGTCCATGTCCACCAGGAACGTCTGGGGGTCCACGCCGTAGGCGCCGACCTGGTAGAGCTTGCCCGAGAAGTTGATCTTCATGCCGTGCGTCAGGTGGCCACCGTGGGCCAGCTCGAGGCCGAGGATCTTGTCGCCCGCGCTGATCAGGGCGTGCAGCACGGCGGCGTTGGCCGTGGCGCCCGAGTGCGGCTGGACGTTGGCGTGCTCGGCCCCGAACAGCTCCTTGGCGCGGGTGATCGCGATGGTCTCCGCGATGTCCACCTGCTCGCAGCCGCCGTAGTAGCGGCGGCCCGGGTAGCCCTCGGCGTACTTGTTGGTCAGCACGGAGCCCTGCGCCTGCAGGACCGCGCGGGGTACGAAGTTCTCGCTCGCGATCATCTCGAGCGTGCCCTGCTGGCGGGCGAGCTCACCGTCGAGGACGGCGGCGATCTCCGGGTCCAGCTGGGAGATGTTCTGATCCATCAGAGGGATCTGGTCGGCGCTCATGAAGCACTCCTGTCGGCAGTCAGCGTGTACGCGCGCGTCCGGCACCCGCACACTCGTGTGTGGTGACCGGGGGCCCAGGCGTCCGACCCGTTGGTCTGCTGCTGCGTCGCTCCCCGGTGGTGACCCACCTGCTGCGCCAGTCGCGACCGGGACAGGGTAGCAAGCCGAACGCCGCACGGGGAGCCGTCAGCCGGTGGGCGGTTCGACGGCGGCTGGTCGCACGGCGACGGCGACGTCAGGCGGTCGGCTCGCCGTCCCCCAGGATCTTGCGCAGGTACGCGTACGTGAGGTCACCGGCGGTCTGGTCGTGCTGGTGCTCGTAGCCGTGCTTGGCGTAGAGCGCGAGGTTGTGGACCGAGTCGCGTCCGGTGAACACCCAGACCTCCTCGATGCCCTCGGGCAGGTGCGGCAGGATCGCCATGAGCAGCTGCGTCCCGAAGCCCTGGCCCTGCAGGTCGGGGGCCACGGCGAAGCGTCCGAGCGTGGCCTTCGGGCCCTCGATGAGCATCCGGATCGAGCCGACGAGGCGGTGCCCGTACCAGCCGCCGAGCGTGATGACGCCGTCCGCCTGCAGGTCTTCCTGGAGCTCCTCCAGGGTCTGCGTGAGCGGCGGGATGTGCGGGTCCCCGTACTGCTGGGCCTCGGTGACGAACGCGGCGCGGCGCAACGTCAGCAGCTCGCCTGCGTCGTCGATGGTCACCGAACGGATGTCGAGGTCAGGCTGCGTCATGCGGCCCATCGTGTCAGCCGATGAGCGCGACCACTACTCTCGGACCTCGTGTCCTCCGTCTCGCTCGATCCCACCCACCTGGTCCTGACGCTGTCCTGCCCCGACCGCCCGGGAATCGTCCACGCGGTCGCGGGGCTGCTGGCCGAGCACGGCGGGAACATCACCGAGTCGCAGCAGTTCGGGGACCCGTTGTCGGGGTTGTTCTTCATGCGGGTGCAGGTCACGGCGTCGACGCCGCGGGACGAGCTGGAGACGGCGTTCGCCCCGGTGGCGCGGACGTTCGCGATGGACTGGTCGCTCGACGTGGTCGGCCGGCCGGTCCGGACGCTGGTCATGGGCTCGACCGCCGCGCACTGCCTGAACGACCTCGCGTTCCGGCAGCGGTCCGAGAACCTGCCGATCGAGCTCGTCGCCGTGGTGTCCAACCACACCGCGCTGGCTCCGCTCGCCGAGTTCTACGGCATCCCGTTCCACCACGTGCCGGTGACGTCGGCCACCAAGGCGCAGGCCGAGGCGCGACTGCTGGAGCTGGTCGAGGAGCTGGACGTCGAGCTCGTCGTGCTGGCCCGGTACATGCAGATCCTGTCCGACGACCTGTGCCGCGCCCTGGCGGGCCGGGTCATCAACATCCACCACTCGTTCCTGCCGTCGTTCAAGGGGGCCCGCCCCTACGCGCAGGCGCACGACCGCGGGGTCAAGCTCATCGGCGCCACCGCGCACTACGTGACGGGCGACCTCGACGAGGGCCCGATCATCGAGCAGGACGTCGAGCGCGTCGACCACTCCCGCCACGTGGAGGACTTGGTCGCGCTCGGCCAGGACGTCGAGCGCCGGGCGCTCGCGCGGGCCGTGCGCTGGCACGCGGAGCACCGGGTCCTGCTCGACGGGCACCGGACGATCGTCTTCCGCTGAAACGGTTCGTCGGCTGACCTGCGGGGACGTCGGTCGGGCACGCTCCGGGGATGAAGCCGTCCCTGCGTCGCGTCGTCGCGGCCGCCACCACCCTCGCCCTCGGCGTCGTCGGTCTCGCCGCCGCTGCTCTGGCCACCGCGCCCGCCGCGCAGGCCGCCTCCCTGGTCAGCGTCCCCAGCTTCGGCAGCAACCCCGGCCAGCTCGGCATGAGCCTGTTCGTGCCGGACTCGCTGCCGGCGAAGCCCGCTGTCCTCGTCGTCGTGCACTGGTGCACCGGGTCGGCGCAGGCCATCTACGACGGTAGTCAGTTCGACGAGCTGGCCACGCGGCACGGCTACATCGTCATCTACCCGCAGGCCAACCGGAGCGGGAGCTGCTTCGACGTGAGCTCGTCGGAGTCGCTGGTCCACGGCGGCGCCAGCGACCCCACCAGCATCGTGTCGATGGTCCGGCACGTGCAGCAGCAGTACACGACCGACACCAGCCGGGTGTTCGTCACGGGGGTGTCGTCGGGCGCGATGATGACCGAGGTCCTGCTGGCCACGTACCCCGACGTGTTCGCCGCGGGCTCGGCGTTCGCGGGCGTCCCGGCCACGTGCTTCTCGACCACCTCTCCCCCGCCGGGCACCGGCACGCAGGCGCCCTGGAACAGCGACTGCTCGGGGGGTCGCCTGGTGCGCACCGGTCAGCAGTGGGGTGACCTCGCGCGAGCCGCCTACCCGGGCTACACCGGCGCGCGGCCGCGGGTGCAGCTGTGGCACGGGTCGCAGGACACGACGCTCAGCTACGTGAACCACGGCGAGGCGATCAAGCAGTGGACCAACGTGCTCGGTGTCAGCGAGACGCCGGCGTCGACCGACTCCCCGGCTGCCAACCAGACCCGGACGCGCTACGGCGCGACGGGCGACCGGCCACCCGTCGAGGCGATCACCTTCCAGGGGGTCGGCCACAACCTGCCCGTCGACGCGGCCGCCGCGATCCACTTCTTCGGCCTGGACTCGACGACGACGCCGCCGCCCACCACTCCGGCGCCGACCACACCGGCACCCACGACGCCGGCACCGAGCACCCCCCCGCCCACGACTCCGGCCCCCGGGGCGGGCTGCACCGTCGCGTACTCCGCGAACCAGTGGAACACCGGCTTCACGGCGAGCATCACCGTCACGTCCAAGGTCGCGCTGACCGGCTGGACGCTGACGTGGACGTTCCCGTCGGGTCAGACAGTGACGCAGGCGTGGAGCTCGGCCACCACCCAGACCGGGTCGCTGGTCTCGGCGAAGAATGTGGAGTGGAACAGCTCGATCCCGGCCGCCGGCTCGTTCCAGTTCGGCCTCAACGGCTCGCACACGGGCACCAACACGGCTCCGACGGACTTCGTGCTCAACGGGGTGCCCTGCTCGCGCGGTTGATACGACGCTCAGCGCAGCGCGGCCATCCGGCGGAGCATCTCGTTGTCCTGGGTGGTCGCGCCGGTGATCGCCGCGAGGATGGACTCGTAGCTGGCCGTGTCGGCGTCGAAGGAGCCGTTGTTGCGACCGTGACGCAGGACCACGATGCGGTCCGAGACCGCGCGGACGTCGTTCATGTTGTGGCTGATGAGGATCACTCCGTGGCCCAGGTCGCGCAGCCGCTCGATGTAGGTGAGCACCTCGGCGGTCTGGGCGACGGACAGCGCGGCCGTGGGCTCGTCCAGGACGACGAGGCGCGGGGAGCCGATCAGGGTGCGGGCGATCGCGACGGCCTGCCGCTGCCCCGCGGACAGCTCGGACAGCGGGGTGCGCACGGACGGGATCCGCAAGGTCAGGTCGCGCAGGATCCCTCGGGCCATCTGCTCCATGCGACCGTCGTCGAGCAGCGCACCGCCGGTGAGCTCGCGGCCGAGGAAGATGTTCGACGTCACGTCGAGGTTGCCGCACAGGGCGAGGTCCTGGAACACCGTCGCGATGCCGAGGGCGTGCGCCGCGGACGGCGACGGGATCGTCTGCTCGACGCCGTCGATCTCGATCAGGCCGGAGTCGGGTGCGAGCACCCCGGAGATCACCTTGGCGAGCGTCGACTTGCCGGCCCCGTTGTCGCCGACGAGCGCCACCACCTGGTGGGCGTACACGTCCAGGTCGACGCCGACGAGGGCTTCGACCGCGCCGAACCGCAGGCTGATCTGCCGCAGGGACAGCAGCGGGACGCGAGGGCTCTCGCTCATGACCTCACCTGCTCCTCGTTGGGCATGTACGTGCAGTGAAACCCCGCCCAGTGCTTGCGTCAATGCGCCACCTTCTCTTCACCCGCGCAGCTCTTCGCCCGTCGAGCGCGCCAGCTCGTCGGACCGGACCACGAAGTCCGTGGACCGCAGGACGAGCTCCAGGGCGCCGATGACCTCCGCGCGCTGACCGAGCTCGGCCGGGACCACCTCGAGCGGCGCGATCTGGTTGAGCAGCACACGCTGCCTGATCGCCTCACGCAGGGGGCCCAGCAGGAGCTCGCCCGTCTCGGCGAGCTCTCCGCCGACCACGATGCACTGCGGGTTGACCGCGATCGCCAGGCCGGAGACCACCTCGCCGATGGTCGAGCCGGCGTCCGCGATGACCCGCGCACACCCCGGGTCGCCGTCGATCGCCTGCTGGATCACGTCGCGCAGCGCCAGGGTGCCGTGGCTGGACCGCAGCGGTTCCAGCAGCGCCGGACCGCCGACGACCGTGTCGAGGCACCCCCGGCTGCCGCACCGGCAGATGTCGCCCTGCGGGTCCACCTGCACGTGCCCGATCTCTCCGGCGGTCCCGGCGAACCCCCGGTGCACCTGACCGCCGATCACGATGCCGGCACCGGTCCCGTGGGACGCGCGCACGTAGACGGAGTCGCGGAACGCGCGGGACGCCCCGTGCGTGCCCTCGGCGAGCGCTCCGAGGTTCGCGTCGTTGTCGACGAACACCGCGCAGCCCAGCCTCTTCGACAGGACGTGACCGACGTGGACCTCGTCCCAGCCGCGCATGATGCCCCGGACGGAGACCATGCCGGTGGCGCTGTCGACGGGCGCCGGCAGGCCGATGCCGATCCCGACGACCTCGTCGAGAGTCGATCCCACGCGCTCGAGCAGGTCCGCCACGAGCAGCGCCGCACGGTCCAGGCTCGTGTCGAGGCGGTGCTCGTGCGGCAGCGGGAGGGTCTGCTCGGCGACGACCTCGTTCGTGACGTCGCCGAGCGCGATCCGCAGGTGCCGGGGGCCGATGTGGATCCCGACGGCGAGCCCCACCCGGTGGGCGATCGTGACCATCTGGGCACGACGCCCGCTCCGGGTGGTGTTCCGGGTGTCGACCACCCCGGCGGCGAGCAGCTCCTTGACGATCGTGGAGACCGTCGCCGCCGAGAGGCCCGTCGACCCGGCGAGCTCGACCTGCGTGAGCCCGCCGTGCCGGTGGACCGTCTCGACGATCAGTGCCCGGTTGGCCTCACGGAGCGAGGACTGCGAGCCTGACATCGCGACCCGCCCTCTCACGCCCGTGAGCATAGCTGCGGGCCTCGTCCGTGCAGGTCAGATGAGCGATTATCAGCGCGCCGAGCCTGCGCGACGCTTGTTGTAGATGTCGAACGCGACGGCCAGCAGCAGGACGAGTCCCTTGACCATCTGCTGCACGGACTGGTCGATGCCCATGAGCTGCATGCCGTTGCTCATGACAGCCATGATCAGGCCACCGACCATCGCGCCGGTCACCCGACCGACGCCGCCGGTGGTCGACGCACCACCGATGAAGCAGGCAGCGATGGCGTCGAGCTCGAACATCTCACCGGCGCTGGGCTGGGCTCCGTTGGACCGCGACGAGTAGACGACACCGGCCACGGCGGCGAGCATGCCCATGTTGACGAAGATCCAGAAGTTGACGCGCTTGACCTTCACGCCGGACAGCTGCGCGGCGGACAGGTTGCCACCGATCGCGTAGACGTGGCGGCCGAAGACCGTCTTCGTGGTGACGATCTGGTACACGATGACCAGGACGCCGAGGATGATCAGGACGATCGGCAGACCACGGCTGCGGGCCAGCTGGTAGGTGAAGGCCATGCCGACGAGACCGACCAGCACGAGCTTGGTGATGAAGATCGGCATCGACTCGACGACCTGCTGGTACTTGATCCGGCCGAGCCGCGCCCGGTACTGGCTGAACGCGTAGCCGAGGACCGCGATCGCCCCGATGACCAGGGTGAACACGTCGATGCCCTCACCACCCAGGAAGCCGTTCAGGAAGCCGCCGGCGATCTTCTGGTACTCCGCCGGGAACGGCGACAGGGAGATGTTGCCGAGCACCTGCAGGGTCATGCCGCGGAAGAGCAGCATGCCGGCCAGGGTCACGATGAACGCCGGGATGCCGACGTACGCGACCCAGAAGCCCTGCCACATGCCGACCAGCAACCCGACGGCGAGTCCCGCGAGCACCCCGACCCACCAGGGCAAGCCCCGCTGGATGACGACGACCGCCGAGACAGCACCCGTGAGCGCGACCACCGACCCGACGGACAGGTCGATGTGACCACCGATGATCACGATGACCATGCCGATCGCGAGGATCAGGATGTAGGAGTACTGCAGGACGATGTTGGTGACGTTGCCCGGGCTGAGCAGCACACCGTCCGTGAGGATGGTGAACAGACCCACGATCGCGACGAACGCGATGTAGATCCCGCTCTGGCGCAGGTTGCTCGTGAAGAGGTCCTTCAGGCCTGCCATGGCGGTCATCGAACCTGGTCCTTTTCCTTGGTCATGAGCTCCATCAAGTTCTCCTGGGTCGCCTGCTCCCGCGGCAGCGATCCGGTGATCCGGCCGGCCGAGAGCGTGTAGATCCGGTTGCAGATGCCGAGCAGCTCGGGCAGCTCCGAAGAGATGACCAGGACGGCCTTGCCCTCCTCGGCGAGACGGTTGATCAGGGTGTAGATCTCGTACTTGGCGCCGACGTCGATGCCACGTGTGGGCTCGTCGAGGATCAGCACCTGGGGGTCGGTGTAGAGCCACTTGCTCAGCACGACCTTCTGCTGGTTCCCGCCGGAGAGCTTCCCCGTCAGCGCCAGCACCGTGGGTGCCTTGATGTTCATGCTCTGGCGGAAGCCCTCGGCGACCTTGATCTCCTCGTTGCTGTTCACCCAGCCACCCCGCGACACCTTCGACAGGTTCGCGGCGGAGATGTTGGTGCGGATGTCCTCGATGAGGTTGAGACCGTAGGTCTTGCGGTCCTCCGTGGCGTACGCGATGCCGTGGGAGATGGCCTCGGACACCGTCGCGACCCGGATCTCCTTGCCGTGCAGGAAGACCTTGCCGACGATGCGGCTGCCGTAGGAGCGGCCGAACACCGACATCGCGAGCTCGGTGCGCCCGGCGCCCATGAGTCCGGCCAGTCCGACGATCTCGCCCGCGCGCACCGTGAGGTTCGCGCCGTCGACGACGATCCGGTCCGGGTCGGTGGGGTGGTGCACGGTCCAGTCCTCGATCCGCAGCACCTCCTCGCCGATGTGCGACTCGTGCGGCGGGAACCGGTGCCCCAGGTCACGGCCGACCATCCCGCGGATGATGCGCTCCTGCGTGACCTCGTCGGCCACCATGTCGAGCGTCTCGACCGTGCGGCCGTCGCGGATGATCGTCGTGGTGTCGGCGATCTCGGCGATCTCGTTGAGCTTGTGGGAGATCATGATGCACGTGATGCCCTGCGCCTGGAGCTGGCGAAGGAGGCCCAGCAGGTGCTCGGAGTCGTTGTCGTTGAGCGCTGCCGTCGGCTCGTCGAGGATCAGCAGCTTGACCTCTTTGGACAGCGCCTTGGCGATCTCGACGAGCTGCTGCTTGCCGACGCCCAGCTGACCGACCGGGGTGACCGGCAGCTCGTTCAGCCCGACGCGCGCGAGGAGTGCTGCTGCCTCGGAGTTGGCGACGTTCCAGTCGATGAGGCCGCGGTGCGAACGCTCGTTGCCGAGGAAGATGTTCTCCGCGATGGAGAGGAAGGGCACCAGCGCGAGCTCCTGGTGGATGATCACGATGCCCTTGGCCTCGGAGTCGTTGATCGACCCGAACTGGACCTCTTCACCTTCGAAGAGGATCGAGCCGTCGTAGCTGCCGTGCGGGTACACACCCGACAGCACCTTCATCAGCGTCGACTTGCCGGCGCCGTTCTCACCGCAGATCGCGTGGATCTCGCCACGCTCGACCGACATCGACACGTCCTGCAGCGCCTTGACGCCCGGGAAGGTCTTCGTGATGGCTTGCATCTCGAGAAGGGAGTTGGCCATGGGCTTCCACCGTCCTTCGTCGTGCTGGGTGCCGCCGTCGGCACCGCTCGCTGGGAGGCGACCCGGGCCGACCGGCACCGCGTGGGTGCCGGCCGGCCGTGGGTCAGGACGGTACGGGTCAGGCCTGGCCGCTGGCGACCTGGTCCTCGGTCCAGTAGCCCGAGTCGATCAGGAGCGACTGGATGTTGTCCTTGTAGACGATGTCCGACTCGAGGAGGTAGGACGGGACGACCTTGACGCCGTTGTCGTACGTCTCGGTGTCGTTGGCCTCCGGCTCCTCACCGGCGAGGAACGACTGGGCCGAGACGACGGCCTGCTCGGCGAGCTTGCGGGTGTCCTTGAAGATCGTCGAGGACTGCACGTCGTCGTTGATGAGCTTGACCGACGCGATCTCCGCGTCCTGGCCGGTGACGATCGGCATGCCGTCGGCGATCGTGGGGCCGTAGCCGGCGTTCTGCAGCGCCGTGATGATGCCGCGGGACAGACCGTCGTACGGGGACAGGACGCCCTGCACCTTGCTGCCGTCGGAGTAGGCCGACGTGAGCAGGTCCTCCATGCGCTTCTGCGCGGTCTCCTGCAGCCAGCGCAGCGTGGCGACCTGCTCGATGTCGGTCTGGCCCGACTTCACGACGAGCGTGCCGGCGTCGATGTACTCCTGCAGGGTGTCCATGGCGCCCTTGTAGAAGAAGTGCGCGTTGTTGTCGTCCAGCGAGCCGGCGAACAGCTCGATGTTGAACGGGCCGGTGGCGTCGCCCGCCGAGCCGTCGGCGTTGAGCAGGCCGAGCCCGACGAGCAGCGCCGTCGCCTGCTGGACGCCGACGTTGTAGTTGTCGAACGTGACGTAGAAGTCGACGTTCTCGCTGTCGCGGATCAGGCGGTCGTAGGCGATGACCGGGATGTTCGCGTCGGCGGCGGCCTGGAGCTGGGTGGCCAGCGCGGTGCCGTCGATCGAGGCGATGATCAGCAGGTCGGCGCCCTTGGTGATCATCTGGTCGATCTGCTGCTGCTGGGTCGGGATGTCGTCGCCGGCGAACTGCAGGTCGACCTTGTAGCCGGCCTCCGTGAGACCCTTCTCGACCGCGTCGCCGTCGGCGATCCAGCGCTCGGAGGTCTGCGTCGGCATCGCGACGCCGACGGTGAGGTCTGCCGGGTCCGCCGCAGCGGCTTCCGTGGAGTCGTCGCCGCCGGCGCCGCTGCCCGAGCACGCGGCCAGGCCGAGTGCGAGGACCGCACCCATGGCCGCGATGGTGATCCGTCGCATTGCTGTGCTCCTTCTCATCGTTGAGAGGTCCGGTGATCGGACCTGTCGAGCTCGGGTTCGTCGGCCGCGGGCAGCGACTGCGCTGCACCGGCCGGTGTCCCGGCTGCGACCTCCGGTGTCGGAGTTCGCTGCGGTGCTCACTTTCTTCTCTTCGAGTCTCGAAGTCAAACGTCTGCGAACGGCGCGGTGGTCACAGATTCATCACGATGTGAGAGCGCGCTCTGCAGCAATCACAGGTTTTCGGGCAGTTTGGCTTCGCAGCGCGAATCTATCGCCGTCCAGTTCCGGGGAGAACGACGGGCCCGCGACCGAGGTCGCGGGCCCGTCGCAGAGCGTCAGCCGCGGTCAGCGCCCCACCAGCTGCGGACCGAGTCCCACCAGCTGTGCGCGTGGCCTCCACCACCGTGGTTCTCGACCAGCACCGCCACGGTCCGCGGCGGGACCGTCACCGTGCCGGTGGCCTTGTCCCAGGTCGTGCCCTTGACCACCGGATCGCTCCCCTTCGCCTGGACCGACGACAGGGACAGCGCGTGGCCGGCCAGCGAGGTGACGGTCTGCGTGGTCGCCTCGTCGGAGGCGTTGACCACGACCAAGAGACCGTCCAGCTTCTTGTCCACGTCCGTGGACCACGACCGTGTCGTCGTGCTCCACCCGGGCTCGTCGTCGATCGCCATGACGACGACGCCCGGGTCCGCGTCCGGGCCGGAGCCCGGGAACGTGACCTTCTGCTCGATCAGGTCGGCCGAGCCGAGCCGGAACAGCGGCGTCGAGAACCGCAGCCTCAGCAGGTCGTCCGCGGCCGCCGACGCGGTGGCGATGTCCGCCGGGGTCGGCTTGAGCGCCGGGTCGGCCAGCAGCGGCTGCTGGAACGGCCACTTGACCTCGTTGTCGGGCGCCGGGGGCAGACCGCGGCCGAAGCCGTTGTCCTGGCCGGACAGGTCGAGCAGGTTGAACCAGTCGCCCGAGTTGTAGCTGTTGCGGTCGAGCGACTTGCTGCGCAGCAGGTCGGCGCCCGCGTGCCAGAACGACGGGGTCTGGGCCAGGGCCGTCGTCGCCAGCGAGACCGTGTTCATGCGCACGCGGTCCGCCATCGGGGTGTCCGTGGGCAGCTTGTACGTGAGCGCGTCCCACAGCGTCTCGTTGTCGTGGGCGTCGACGTAGGTGATGACCTCCTCCGGGGAGTCGGCGTACCCGGCCGGCTGGCCGTTGTAGTCGAGCTCCTCCCCCGTCTGGACCGTGCCCGCGCTGGTGAGGAACGAGAAGTCGCGCAGGTTGCCGGCCATCCCGAGGCGCACCAGGTCGGCGTCGTGCGCCGCGCGGGCCAGCTGGTCCGCGTCCGAACCGTTGATCGGGTCACCATTGGAGTCGGTGCCGCCACCCGAACCGAAGCCCTGGATGCGCGGGTTCTCGTCGAACGGTCCCCCGCCACGGACCGCGTCGCGCAGCCGGTCGGAGAACGTCCCGATCCCCGTCCCGCCCAGCTGTCCCTGGGTCGCCTGGGTGAAGAGCCGGTTGTCGGCCACCTCGCCGAAGTTCCAGCCCTCGCCGTACAGGTAGACCTTCTTTCCGTCGACGCCGTCCTTCTTCGGCGTCAGCGCGTCGAGGGCGGACCGCACCGCCTCCATGTTCTGGACCGAGTGGTGTCCCATGAGGTCGAACCGGAAGCCGTCGACCTTGTAGTCGCGGGCCCACGTCACCACCGAGTCGACCATCGCCTTCTCCGCCATCGCGTGCTCCGTGGCGATGTTCTGGCAGCAGGTCGAGGTCTCGACGTTGCCGATCGCGTTGAGCCGCTGGTAGTAGCCGGGCACCACGCGGTCCAGCACGGACTGCGGGGACTGGCCGCTGGCCGTGGTGTGGTTGAACACCTGGTCGAGGACCACCTGCAGGCCGTCCGCGTGCAGCGCGCCGACCATCGTGCGGAACTCGGCGACGCGCGCTCCGCCGTCGGCGTCCACCGCGTACGACCCCTCGGGCGTCGACCAGTGCAGCGGGTCGTAGCCCCAGTTGAAGCCGTCCGCGTCGGCCACGGCCATCACGCAGGCCTGCTGCTGGTCGGAGTCCGGCGCGTACGACGCGAGGTCGCAGTCCGGCGTCTCCTGAAGGGCCTTGTCCTCCTGGATGGACGCGATGTCGAACGTGGGCAGCAGGTGGACCGTGGTCAGCCCCGCCTGCTCGAGCTCACGCAGGTGAGCGCGGCCGTTGCCGTTGCGGGCGAACGCGAGGTACGTGCCGCGCTCGGCGGCCGGCACCGACATGTCGCTGATGGAGAAGTCCCGCACGTGCAGCTCGTAGATCGTCTGGTCCACGGGCCGCACCACCGGCTGCTTCGCCTTCTCCCACTCGCGCGGGCGGAATGCCTTGTCGGCCAGGTCCACCAGCACGGAGTGCGTCGAGTTCAGGGTGAGCGCCACCGAGTACGGGTCCGTGACCCGGTTGACCTCGATCTTGTCGGTCGTCGGCGCGTACACCGTGACCTCCCAGAGGTACCTGGCGCCGGCCCAGGACTTGGTGCCGTCTACCGTCCAGGAGCCGTCGGACTGGCGCGTGGCCGCCACACGCTGCTCGGTGGTCGAGCTCCCGGTCCACACCAGCAGATCGACGTCCTGTGCGGTCGGAGCCCAGAGCGCCAGCGACGGGGCACCCTTCTTCCACGTGGCGCCGAGGGTCCGCGTGCCGGCCCTCGCCGCGTACAGATCGTCGAGGACACCCGGAACCTGGACCCCGGTCGCCGCCTGGAAGGTGCCGTCGGCCGCCGCCTGGGTGACCAGGAGCGCACCGCGCAGCAGTTCGGCGGTCGGCGTCCCGTCGGGCACACTCAGAGCGAGGTAGCCCTCGAGCGCCGGGAAGCGCTCGAGCTGAGCCGCGGTGAGACCGGCGGGGTCGTACGTGAGCGTGATGGGCTCACCGTCGCCGAGGTCCGCCGTGGACAGCCCACCGGTCGGCGAGCCGTACAGCGCGAAGGTGGAGGCTGCCGGGTCCGGAGCCCACGCAGCCGGCCAGGCGATCGTGCCCGCGTCGATCCAGTGCGCGCTCTGTTCGCCCGTGCCGGGCAGCGGCGGGTCCGTGACCTCGATGGTCAGGACGTGCGTGGCCAGGACGTAGGAGAACGTCACGGGCTTGCCGCCGGGCGCGGAGAACGGGATGTTCGACCCGTTCGCCACACCGCCGGCGCCGTAGTTCTCGGCCCAGCCGAGGTTGTGCGCCACCTTGACCTCGTAGGCACCCTCCGGCAGGTCCGGCGCGGTGAACGTGTACGTACCGTCACCGTCGAGGTCCTGGAGCCAGCTCGCGAGGCAGTCCGGCATCCAGTCGCCGGCGCAGCCGAGCTCGCTGTTGTGCGACCCGGGGACCGTGAGGATCGGGCCTTGCGCGGTGGACGTGAAGTAGTGGGTCGCGGCGTCGTAGTAGAACGTCACCGGACCGGCCGTGGCCACGCTGTACGCCACGTTCGCCCCACCCGCGACGCCGCCGGCGCCGTAGTTCTCGTCCCACGAGCCGCCGATCGCGACCTTGTACTCGTAGCTGCCGACGGGCAGCGTGAACGTGCCCGAGTAGACGCCGTCGGCGCGCTTGGTGAGGCGAGCCTGCTCGCAGTCCGGCTGCCAGTCGCCCGGGCAGCCCATCTCCGCGTTGTGGCTTCCGGGCACGGTGACGACCAGGTCCTCGCCGGGATCCGGACCCGGGTCCACGACCCCGTCGACGGCTCCGCCGACTCCGGCGTACGTCGAGGCGGCGGACTTCTGGCCCGCTGCGTCGACGGTGACCGCGCGATACTCGACGACCGCACCATCGGGCAGCCCGGAGACCGTGTGGAACACGCGGGGTGACGTCGTCTCCGCGGTGCCCAGCGAGGTCCACTCGTCGTCGCCGACGACGCGGTAGCTGAACGACGTCTGGCTCCACACGTCGTCGGCGACGTCCGCGCTGATCGCGACGTCGCCGGTCAGGCCTGCACCCGGCGTCGGGGCGGTGAGCGTGATGTCCCCCGGCGCGGCAGGTGCGCCGACCGTGCTCCCAGCCTTGAGCACGACGGCGCTCAGGGCGGGGATCGTCACGGAGACGGTCCCGTCGGCGGCGGCCGTCACGCTCGTCGACGTCCCGTACAGCGGCGCGAACGTCGCGCCCGGCGTCAGGGTGTCGATGGTGACGGTCGTCGGGGCGGTGCCGTTGTTCGTCGCGACGAGGTGCTCGACCTTCTCCTGCTCGTCGACCCGGCTGAACGCGTAGACCGCGCCGTCGGCGTACCGCTCGATCTGTGCGCCGGTCCGGAGCGCCGGGTGCGCGCTGCGGAGCGCGGCGAGCTCGGCGATGTGGTCGTACAGCGCGGAGTCGGTGTCGTACCGGTCGACCGAACCCGCGACCGTGCCGTCGAGCAAGGTCTGGTTCGCGTACTCGGACACCTGGGTGGCGAACAGCGACTGGCGGGCGTCCTTGTCGTTCCCGGCGCCGACGCCGGCGAACCCCTGCTCGTCGCCGTAGTACACGACCGGCTGGCCGCGCGTCAGGTACATGAGCGAGTGCGCCAGCTCGGAGCGCTGCTCCGGGTCGGTCCCGTCCTTGACGAAGTACCCGATACGACCCATGTCGTGGTTGCCGAGGAACGTGGGCAGGGCCTGCGCGTTCGTCGTCGGCGTCGTGTACCGGTCGTCACCGGAGTAGAGCGCCTTGAGCCCGCCAGCCGAGAAGCCCTTGGCGTAGTTGCTGGCCGCCGACTGGAACGTGAAGTCGAGGACCGCGTTCATGTCGCTGTCGCGCAGGTACGGCGCCAGCTTGACCGGGTCGGCGTCGTAGACCTCGCCGAACATGAAGAAGTCGTCGTTGCCGACCGAGGCGGCGTGGTCGCGCACTGCCGTCGTGAACTTCTGCCAGAACTCGAAGTTCACGTGCTTGGCGGTGTCGATGCGGAAGCCGTCGACGCCCAGGTCGACCCACTGGTTGTAGACGTCCACGAACCCGTCCACGACCGCCGGGTTCTCGGTCATGAGGTCGTCCAGACCGGAGAAGTCGCCGTAGGTCGTCGACTCTCCGCTGTAGGTCGAGTTCCCGCGGTTGTGGTAGAGCGTCGGGTCGTTCAGCCAGCCCGGGACCTTGACGTCCGCGTCCTGCGCGTCGATGACCGGCGTGTACGGGAAGCTCGTCGCGGCGTCCATCGTCGGGAAGGTGTCCGTGCCCGCGTAGGTGTCCGGGTCGAACACCGTGCCGGCGGCGTCCGTGTACGGATCCGTTGCCTTGTCGACGTAGCCGTACTGGCCCTCGGCGTAGTCGATGACGTCGGCCGTGTGGTTGGTGATGATGTCGAAGTAGACGTCGATCCCGCGCGAGTGCGCGTCGGCGATGAGCGCCTCGAGCTCGGCGTTGGTGCCCAGGTGCGGGTCGATCTGCGTGAAGTCGGTGATCCAGTAGCCGTGGTACCCGGCCGACGCGTCGGCGCCAGTGCCCTGCACAGGTCGGTTCTTGAACGACGGGGTCAGCCAGATCGCCGTCGTCCCGAGGCCCTCGATGTAGTCGAGCTTGTCGTGCAGGCCGGCCAGGTCACCGCCCTCGTAGAAGCCCTTGTCCGTGGGGTCGAAGCCCGTGACCAGCCGGTCTCCCGTGAGCCCACCGGCGTCGTTGGCGTCGTCGCCGTCGGCGAACCGGTCGGTCATGACGAAGTAGAACTGCTCGTCCGCACCGGGGTCGCGCACGGGGGTCGCGACGAGGGCGTCGTCGGCC
Source organism: Cellulomonas sp. Leaf395 (assembly GCF_001424125.1). Classification (GTDB taxonomy): domain Bacteria; phylum Actinomycetota; class Actinomycetes; order Actinomycetales; family Cellulomonadaceae; genus Cellulomonas. The sequence continues at coordinate 401,404 of NZ_LMQI01000003.1, read as the reverse complement.
GGCGTGTACCCCGCGCCCAGGTCCAGCGGGGTCAGCGCGATGCGGTGCGTGGTGTCGTCGTAGGTGAACCGCAGGCTCGACGGGCCGGCGACGACGAGCGGGATGTTCGCGTCGCCGCCGTTCTTGCCATAGGCCTCGTCCCAGCTGTCGTTGATGGCGACCTTGTACTCGTAGCTGCCCGCGGGGACCGTGAAGTCGGCGGCATACACCCCCGCGGTGCCGGTCGGGGCGAGCTCGGTCTCGGCGCACCCGGGCTGCCAGTCGTCAGGGCAGCCGAGCTCGCCCTGCAGAGATCCGACCAGCGCGACCGTGCGGTCGGCGGCAGCGGCGGGGGTTCCGACGGCGGCGACGAGCCCGACGCCGGCGACCGCGACGGCGGTCAGCGCAGCGAGGCCGCGAGAGAGGGGACGGACGGGGGCGTCGGCGGGCGACATGGCGACTCCTTCGTCTCCCCGCACGTCGATGTGCGGGACAGGTATGGCCGACCGTATCCGCTTGCAGCAACTTGCAGCAACTGTTCCGGACGAATGGGTCCGTCCCGGAGAGTTCGGACGCTGCGCGGCGGGCTACCGTGCTGAGAGCCGCCGCCGTGTGCGACGGCCCCTACGCGCTTCGGAGAGCGGCGAGTCGTGCAGCGACCTCCGCCTCGTCGGCATCGACCTCCACCAGCTTGTCCCGGCTCGTCGCGCCGGACACGAGCCGGACCTGCCGTGGCCGCAGTCCCAGCGCGCGCGCGAGCGCGTCGAGCGCCGCCTGGGTCGCAGCCCCGTCGACCGCCCGCGCGCTCACCGCGACGACGAGCCGGTCGGCGTGGGTGCCGCCCACCACCGTGCGCGAGCTCCCCGGCCGCACGCGGATCGCGACCCTCATGTCCGAGGCTCGATCAGCGGGCCGGGGGGCCGGCGCAGCCGCCGGAACGCCACGATGCCGACGACCATCAGCGCCGCGCCGACCAGCACGAACGGCCAGGGGTTGGCCTGCGCGACGCACTCGGACGCACCGGTCACACCGCCGGGACAGTACTGGCCCGGACCGCGCCGGTTGAGCCACGCGAGCGCCAGCGGCAGGGCGCCCAGGCCTGTGACGACGCCGAGCTGAGCCGGTCGTAGGCCCTGCCGGACGACCAGCACACCGCCGACGAGCACCAGCGCCAGCGCGACGAACAGCCCGGCCAGGATCCCGAGCCCGAAGCCCGCCCCGATGCCGGCTCCGAGCAGCACCCAGCCGAGGAACGCCCCGACCCCCGTGCCCGGACGCGGGACGCGAACCTCCTCGGCCCACACCTCAGACCAGGCGGCTCAGAGCAGGCCCAGCGCCTGCACGGCGTCGCGCTCCTCGACCAGCTCCGCGACGGACGCGTCGATCCGGCCGCGCGAGAACTCGTCGACGTCGAGCCCCTGCACGATCTGCCAGCTGCCGCCGTCGGAGGTCACCGGGAACGAGGAGATGAGCCCCTCGGGCACCCCGTACGACCCGTCCGAGACGATGCCGGCCGAGGTCCAGTCGCCCGCCGGCGTTCCGTGCACCCACGAGTAGACGTGGTCGATGGCCGCGTTCGCCGCGGACGCCGCCGAGGACGCCCCGCGAGCCTCGATGATCGCCGCGCCCCGCTTGGCGACGGTCGGGATGAACGTGTCGCGCACCCACGCGTCGTCGCCCACGACCTCGAGCGCGGGACGCCCACCGACCGTGGCGTGCGACAGGTCGGGGTACTGCGTCGCGGAGTGGTTGCCCCAGATCGTCAGGCGCGCGATGTCCGCGACCTTCGAACCGGTCTTGGCCGCCAGCTGCGAGACCGCGCGGTTGTGGTCCAGGCGGGTCATCGCCGTGAATCGCTCGCGCGGGACGTCAGGTGCGTGCGACGCGGCGATGAACGCGTTGGTGTTGGCGGGGTTGCCGACGACGAGCACCCGGACGTCGTCGGCCGCGCCCGCGTTGATCGCCGCGCCCTGCGGCTTGAAGATGCCGCCGTTGGCCGAGAGCAGGTCGCCGCGCTCCATCCCCGCCGTACGCGGGCGCGCGCCGACCAGCAGCGCGACGTTGACACCGTCGAACGCAGCGGTCGCGTCGTCGTAGATCTCGACGCTGTCCAGCGTGGTGAACGCACAGTCGTCGAGCTCCATCGCGGTGCCCTCCGCGGCCTTGACGGCCTGGGGGATCTCCAGCAGGCGGAGGCGGACGGGGGTGTCGGCGCCGAGCAGCTGGCCGGACGCGATGCGGAAGAGCAGCGCGTAGCCGATCTGCCCGGCAGCTCCGGTGACGGTCACGGTGACGGGCGAGCTGGCCACGAACGGGCTCCTTCGATCGGCGACGACGGCGTCACTCACGCTACCCCGCAGACGACTGACGGCGCCCACCCTGGTGGGGTGGACGCCGTCTGTTCGACCTGATCAGGCGAGCTTGGCCGCCAGGTTGGCGTCGAGGGTCGCGAGGAACTCCTCGGTGGTCTGCCACGCCTGGTCGGGGCCGACGAGGGCCGCGAGGTCCTTGGTCATGGCGCCCGACTCGACCGTCTCGATGACGACCTGCTCGAGCGTCTCCGCGAACTGCGTGACCTCGGGGGTGTTGTCCAGCTTGCCGCGGTGCTTCAGGCCACCGGTCCACGCATAGATCGACGCGATCGGGTTGGTCGACGTCGGCTTGCCGGCCTGGTGCTGGCGGTAGTGGCGCGTGACGGTGCCGTGGGCCGCCTCGGCCTCGACCGTCTTGCCGTCGGGCGTCATGAGCACGGACGTCATGAGACCGAGCGAGCCGAAGCCCTGGGCCACGGTGTCGGACTGCACGTCACCGTCGTAGTTCTTGCAGGCCCAGACGTAGCCGCCCTCCCACTTCATGGCCGCGGCGACCATGTCGTCGATGAGGCGGTGCTCGTAGGTGAGGCCGGCAGCAGCGAAGTCCGCGGCGTACTCGGCGTCGAAGACCTCCTGGAAGATGTCCTTGAACGCGCCGTCGTAGGCCTTGAGGATCGTGTTCTTGGTCGACAGGTACACCGGGTAGCCGCGCTGCAGGCCGTAGGCGAACGAGGCGCGCGCGAAGTCCCGGATCGAGTCGTTGAAGTTGTACATGCCCATGGCCACGCCGCCGCCGTCGGGGTACGTGACGACCGTCTGGTTGATCGGCTCGGAGCCGTCCGCGGGGGTGTACGTCAGCGTGAGCGTGCCGGCGCCGGGGACCTTGAAGTTGGTCGCCTTGTACTGGTCGCCGTGGGCGTGACGGCCGATGATGATCGGCTTGTTCCAGCCCGGCACCAGACGCGGGATGTTGCTGATGATGATCGGCTCACGGAACACGACGCCGCCGAGGATGTTGCGGATGGTGCCGTTGGGCGAGACCCACATCTTCTTCAGGCCGAACTCCTCGACGCGCGCCTCGTCGGGCGTGATCGTCGCGCACTTGACGCCGACGCCGTGCTCCTTGATGGCGTTCGCGGCGTCGATCGTCACCTGGTCGTCGGTGGCGTCGCGGTGCTGGATCGACAGGTCGTAGTACCGCAGGTCGATGTCGAGGTACGGGTGGATCAGGCGGTCCTTGATGAACTGCCAGATGATGCGCGTCATCTCGTCGCCGTCGAGCTCGACGACCGGGCCGACAACCTTGATCTTCGCCATGCGGGAATCTCCTGTGCTGGGGACGGATGGGGGCACGGCACGAGAGAGCGTCTGCCGGCGCGGGTCCGCGGACAAGATTACTCGACGTCGAGAGATCGTGGTGTGGGGACTACCGCCCTGCTGCCCGTCCGCCCCTCGGCGCGCACCGTGACCCATGCCAGCAGGACTGGCATGCTGGCACCCACCAGGGGCGGGACGCTGCTCATCGCGTCGCCACACAGTCGGACGTGGCAGGCTCCGCGCGCACCGCCCTTCCATCGACGGTTACTCACGACAGGATCGACATGTCACAGGACAACCCCGACAAGGCCGCAGGCTCCACGGAGCCCGACGAGACCACCGCTGGCGGCTCCCCCGTCCCCGAGGAGGCGACGGCGGCTGCCGCAGCCGACGCCACGGCGACCCCCTCCGAGCCGATCGCCGCCCCCGACGAGGATGTCGTCGTCGAGGAGCTCGACTCGTACGTCGTCCCCGCCGGCACCGTCGTCGTGACAGGGCCGAGCCTGGTCGCCCGCCTCGGCGCCGAGGCCTTCGGCACGTTCGCCCTGGTGCTCGTCGGCCTCGGCATCGCGCTGTACTCCACGGTCAGCGGCCTCGGTGGCACCCTCGGTGTCGCACTCGGCTTCGGTATCGCGGTCCTTGCGGGCATCATCGCCGTCGGCCACGTCTCGGGCGGTCACTTCAACCCGGCCGTCACGCTGGGTGCCGCCATCGGTGGCCGGACGGCCTGGAAGGACGTCCTGCCCTACTGGCTCGCGCAGCTCGTCGGCGGCATCCTCGCCGCCGCGATCCTGTTCATCACGATCCCGTCGACCCTGCCGGGCCTGCTCGCCCAGGGTGGCGATGCCTCCTCGAAGAGCTTCTTCAGCAGCGTGTCCAACGGCTACGCCGAGCACTCGCCGCTGGCAGTGGCATCGCAGGGCCAGGTCGAGTTCTCGCTGGTCATCGCGCTGCTGGTCGAGATCGTCGTGACCGCCGTGTTCGTCGGCATCATCCTCGGCGCGACGGACCGCCGGTCCGCGAACGTCCAGGCGCCGTTCGCCATCGGCCTGGCGCTCTCGGTCCTCATCCTCGTCGCGATCCCCGTGACGAACGCCTCACTGAACCCGGCGCGCTCGACGGCCTCGGCGATCTTCTCCGACAGCTGGGCCCTCAGCCAGCTCTGGCTGTTCTGGGTCGCCCCGCTGGTCGGTGCCGCCCTGGCCGGCCTGATCTACCGCGCGTTCGCCGCGGAGCCCGTCGAGGACAACCTGCTCGAGGAGGACGACGCGTACGTCACGACGGACGACGTCCTCGTGGTGACGGAGCGCTGACGCCCACCTGACCCCGCACGACCGGACGCCCGGGACCCTCGCGGTCCCGGGCGTCCGTGCGTGCGATCAGCGCGGCAGGATGAAGGCGAGCGTCGCCACGCCCGCGCCGAGCAGGACGAGGACGGCGACGTCGAGGGCCTTGGCCCGCACCGTGACCGCCACCGGACCCGGCGACGGCAGCACGGCGCGCACCACGGCGCCCACGAGCGCGACACCCGCGAGCACGAACGCGCCCGCCCGGGTGCCGACGGCGAGCGCCACGACGGTGGCGACGACGATGCCGGAGCTGGTCCACCACAGCGACACGTTCCGTGCGGCGTCGAGCGACGCACGCGCGATGGCGCGAGGGTCCAAGGGGGCCTGCTCGACCGGGATCGGGTCCGTCGAGGGCGGCAGGTCGGGGGCCGGCCCGTCCGGCAGGGGGGCCGGCGGGCGGGGTTCGGGGGTGTGCGGGTGAGCGCCAGCGGCGCGGCGTACCCCGGCTGCCCCGCTCATGCGCTCCTTCACCATCTCGCTCGTGCCTCCCCACGGGAGACTACCGTTGCGAGGTGACCGCCCGGACCCACGACGACCACAGTGATCACGCCGACACCCGACCACCTGGTGACGTGCTCGTCGTCGGTGCAGGTCTTGCGGGTACCCAGACGGTCGCAGCGCTGCGTGAGCGAGGGTACGACGGGCGCGTCGTGGTGCTCGGCGCCGAGGGCATCGCGCCGTACGACCGCCCGCCGCTGTCCAAACACCTCCTGGACCGTCCCCGGCCGACGTGGCTGGCCGACGAGATCGGCGCCGATCTGCTCAGCCTCGCGGACGAGGTGCACCTGCACACCCCGGCGCGCGGGCTCTCGCCGTCGGGGGCGCGACCGGAGGTGCTCACCGACGACGGCCCACTGAGCGCCGACTCGCTCGTCGTGGCCAGCGGCGCGCACGCCGTCCGGCCGCCGGGCTGGGAGGCGGCCCTGACCCTGCACACCGCCGCCGACGCCGAGCGGCTCCGGGCGGCGCTCGTGCCGGGCGCGCGGCTCGTCGTGATCGGCGCGGGGTGGATCGGCGCGGAGGTGGCCGGCGTGGCTTCCGCAGCCGGGGTGGACGTCGTCGTGGTAGAGGCGAACGGTGCCCCGCTCGTCACCGCGCTGGGCCCGACCGTCGGGGAGCTGACCGGCCCGTGGTATGCCGCGGCGGGTGTCCGGCTGCTGACCGGCGAGCACGTGGTCGAGGTCGGCAGCAACGGCGTGAGCCTCGCGGACGGCAAGCTGATCGCCGCCGACATCGTGCTCGCGGCGGTGGGCGCGCGCCCGAGCACCGACTGGCTGGCTCGTGCGCTCCCCCGCGAGCCGGACGGCTCGCTCCGGGTCGACGAGCACCACCGGGTGGTCGGTGCGCCGCGCAGCGTCCGAGCGGTGGGCGACGTCGCGCTGCGCCGCTCCGCGCGGCACGGCTGGGTGCCCGGCGGGCACTGGGACGGCGCGCTGCGGGGTCCGGCGGCGCTCGTCGCCGACCTGCTGGGCGCCCCGACCGACGCCGTCACCGACGTCGCGCCGTACGTGTTCTCCACGCAGCTGGGCCACGAGCTGGCACTGTTCGGCGGTCCGCGAACCGCCGACGAGGTCGTCCTGCGCGGGGACCCGGCCGGTGGCGGAGGCTGGGCCGCCCTGTGGTTCCGACGGGGCTCCGACGAGGTCGGTGCGATTCTCACCGTCGACCGCCCGCGCGACGTCGGCGCCGCGCGCAGGCTGTTCACCGCCCCGGGCCTGCCCCGGCTCGACCGCACGCTGGCAGTCGACCCGGGGCGGCCCCTGCGGGAGGCCTCCCTCGTCTAGCGCTCAGTGCGCGAAGTGCCGGGTGCCCGTCAGGTAGAGCGTCACGCCGGCGGCCTGCGCCGCGGCGATGACCTCCTCGTCGCGGACGGAGCCGCCCGGCTGCACGATGGCGCGCACGCCCGCGTCGATGAGCACCTGGGCGCCGTCGGCGAACGGGAAGAACGCGTCGGAGGCGGCGACGGCCCCCCGCGCGCGCTCGGCGTCACCGGTGTTGGCGCGCTCGACCGCGAGCCGGCACGAGTCCACCCGGTTGACCTGCCCCATGCCGACGCCCACGGACGCGCCCGCGTCGGCGAGCAGGATCGCGTTCGACTTCACCGCGCGCACGGCCCGCCAGGCGAACGTGAGGTCGGCGAGCGTGGCGTCGTCGGCCGCCGCACCGGCCGCCAGGGTCCAGGCCGCCGGGTCGTCGCCGGGGGCGTCCACCTGGTCGAGCTCCTGCACGAGCAGACCGCCGGTGACGGCACGCCGCTCGGTGCGCACGCCGTCGACGGGCGTCACCTGCAGGAGCCGGATGTTCTTCTTGCGCGCGAGGATCTCGAGCGCCTCGGGCTCGAAGCCGGGGGCGACGACGACCTCGGTGAACACCGGCGCGATCTGCTCCGCGGCGGCGGCCGTGAGGGTGCGGTTGGTCGCGATGACGCCGCCGAAGGCGGACACCGGGTCGCACGCGTGCGCCTTCGCGTGGGCGTCGGCCACGTCCGCGCCCACGGCGATGCCGCACGGGTTGGCGTGCTTGATGATCGCGACGGCCGGGTCGGTGTGGTCGTGCGCGGCACGCCAGGCGGCGTCGGCGTCGACGTAGTTGTTGTAGCTCATCGCCTTGCCGTGCAGCTGCTGCGCCCCGGCCAGCCCTCGTCCGGCCGCGCCGTCGGGCGTCAGGTAGAGCGCCGCCTGCTGGTGCGGGTTCTCGCCGTAGCGCAGCACCTCGCCGCGCACCCACGTGGTCCCCGTGAACGCCGGGAACCCGGAGTCGGCGGCCTCCTCGTCGGGCGCGTAGTCGGCGGCGAACCAGCTGGCCACGGCGGCGTCGTACGCGGCGGTGTGCGCGAACGCGTCGGCCGCGAGCAGCCGGCGTGCGGCGAGCGTGAAGCCGCCTGCTCCGACGGCGGCCACGACCTCGTCGTACCGCGCGGGGTCGACGACGACGGCCACGCTCGGGTGGTTCTTCGCCGCGGCGCGGACCATCGACGGGCCGCCGATGTCGATCTGCTCGACGCACTCGTCGGGCCCGGCACCGGACGCGACGGTCGCGGTGAACGGGTAGAGGTTGACGACGACCAGCTCGAACGGGGCGATGCCCAGCTCGTCCAGCTGCGCGAGGTGCTCCGGGAGCCGGGTGTCGGCCAGCACGCCTGCGTGCACCCGCGGGTGCAGAGTCTTGACGCGCCCGTCGAGGCACTCCGGGAAGCCCGTGAGCTCCTCGACACGGGTCACGGGGACGCCCGTGGCGGCGATGGTGGAGGCGGTCGAGCCCGTGGAGACGATCTCGACGCCGGCGGCGTGCAGGGCGGCGGCCAGGTCGGTCAGGCCGGTCTTGTCGTAGACGCTGACGAGGGCGCGACGGATGGGTCGCTGGTTCTCGGTGGAGGACATGCGCGGCGGCTCCTGATGCAGGGTCGGCTGAGGCGGACCCATGCACCCAGGCGGGCGGTGCGTGGCGGGGCACTGCGGCCGCTCCCCGGTGGTTGCACCCACCTGCGCCAGTCACGACCGGTGCCGAGTCTAGCCGAGGCGACCGGCGTGTCAGCCGACGATCGCGTGCCTGCCCTCGACGCGAAGCCCGCCGCGTGCGATGCGTCCGACCCACTCGACGAGCAGCGTGCGCTCGACAGCCTTGATCCGCTCGTGCAGCGTGGACTCGTCGTCGTCCGGCTCCACGGCGACCGCGGCCTGCGCCAGGATCGGCCCGGTGTCGATGCCCTCGTCGACCACCATCACCGTGCACCCCGTGACCTTCACGCCATAGGCGAGGGCGTCCCGTACCCCGTGCGCACCGGGGAACGACGGCAGCAAGGCCGGGTGGGTGTTCACGATCCGGCCGCCGAAGCGTCCGAGGAACGTGGCGCCGAACAGCTTCATGAACCCGGCGAGCACGATCAGGTCGGGCGAGAACACCGCCACGGTCTCCGCGATGGCGGCGTCCCACGCGGCACGGTCGTCGAAGTCCTTGATCGAGACGACGGCCGTCGGGATGCCCGCCTCCCGCGCGATGTCGAGCGCCCGGATGTTGTCGCGATCGGCGACCACCGCCACGACGCGCGCCCCGTAGGCGGGATCGTCGTGCGCAGCCAGCAGCGCCGCCAGGTTCGAGCCGGTGCCCGAGACGAGGACCACCAGCCGTCCCGAGTCGCGAGTGGCCGGGGCGGGGCGGGGCGTCTCGTGCGTCACGCGCCGACCCTACCGGCGGGCCGGCCGGTGCGGACGGCCCGTCCGGCATCCACCGTCCGTGGGCGAGAATGCTCGGGTGAGCAACCCGTACGCGCCCCCCGAGCACCGTCCCGGCACGCCGGACGACGCCCGGACGGACGCCCCGCAGCCTCAGGATGCCCCCGTCTGGCCGCCTGCCGGCGAGCCGTCGCGGGCTCCCGTCGTCGCAGACCAGCCGCCGGCCGACCCTGAGGGCACGGCACGCGCCACAGGGCTCACGCGGTTGTTCGCCGTGCTCGTGCTCGCGTCGGTGCTCGTGGCCACCCTGCCGCTGCCCTGGCAGGCTGCCGCGCTCCTGTTCGCGCTCAGCGCGGTCGTCGTCTGTGTCCGCGCGGTGGTGGTCGCCGTCCGCGCCCGGTCGCGAGGGCTCGTGCCCCTGCTCTCCGTCGGACTGGTCATCGCCCTCTCCTGGACACTGCTCCTCAGCGTGCAGCTGGCGCTGTGGCCGGCGCAGCAGGACAAGCAGGAGTGCCTCGAGGGTGCGCTGACGGTCGGGGCGAAGAGCGCCTGCGAGACGCAGTTCGAGAAGGACCTCGACGACCTGCGCACCTCGCTCGAGGAGCGCAGCACCGGATCCTGAGGCACGTCAGGACGGCTCGCGCCGCACCATCGCTCGGACGGCTCGGGCGATCTCCGCGCGCAGCAACGCGTCGGCGGGCAGTGCCACGATCAGCGCCCCGACGAGCGTTCCTGCACCTGCCAGCAGCCCGACGACACCGCCCTGCGCGCCGACCTCCGCCAGCCGGTCCGGGCCGATCCCGCCGCTCGCGAGCGTGACCAGGAGCGTGACGACGACGACGACGCCGGCAGCGGCTGTGCCGCACGCGAGCGCCGTGTCCCACCACCGCTGCGGCACCAGTCGCCGGTGGACGTACAGCCCGACGAAGGCGCCGACCCCCACGAGCACGAGCGGGACCAGGTTCGTCGCCGGTCCCACGACGTCGGAGGACGGGAGTGCCCCGAGCATCGGCACGGCGGGCAGCGCACCACCGACCACGTCGTCGGGCGCGAAGTGCGTCCCCTCGCCCACGGCGAAGCCTGCGCCCGTCAGCCACGCGAGCGCCCACACGACCAGGTTTGGCAGGTAGGCCAGCTCCGCGACCGCCAGCACCACCCCACCGACGGCGTCGAGCCCGAGCCCGCGGATGACGTCCCCGATGGTGGCCCGGCCCGCCAGGACCCACAGCGCGGTCACCAACGCGGCGACGAGCACCAGCGAGGCCGACCCGAGCAGCCCGCCGGCGGCGCCGGTCCGGACGGACACCGGGCAGCGGGACCACACGGGTCGGGTGAGCGCGCGCAACGACGGGGCCTCGAGGCGCGCGAGCAATCCGGCGCCGAGACCGATCGCGGAGACCGCCGCACCGCCGGCGAACGCGCGCGCCAGGTCCACGCCCACGGTGCCGGTGACCAGCGCGAGCAGGACGGTGACCAGCGTGTACGCGCCGACACCCGCCGCGTAGGCCTGCCACGTCGCCACACCTGACCTCCGCGCCGAGGCGTAGCAGACGAAGAGCGCGAGCAGCGTCACCCCGAGCGGTACCAGCGTCACCACGACCGGACCGACGTGCGCCGGGACCCCGTGCCCGAGCAGCCAGAGGGACGATCCCACCCCGACCGAGCGGAACCAGCCGACACCGCTGTTCGACGGGTCCGCCGACGTCGCGACGTAGGCCGCGACGGCCGGGAGCGCCAGGACGAGGAACGAGAGCAGCGCTGCCTGCAGTGCGGACAGGACCCCCGCCACCCAGCGTGGCGCACCGTCGATCGCGCTCGTGAAGAAGTTGGAGGTGTACTCGTCGACGAGCGTGCGGCGACGGCGACGGTCGACGACGGGGGTGCCTCCCGTACGGGGGCCGGTGGCGCTCACGGTGCCATGGTCGCTGCCGCGCTCGCCGGAGCGACGAACCCGCCGCGGCGCGTCGGCCGACCGGTCAGACACGTCGACCCCGGTAAGCTCGGCTCACCGGGGCCGACGGACGAGGAGATCAGCTCAACAGCTGGCGCGCGAGCTCGGCCGTCTCGGACGGCGTCTTGCCGACCTTGACACCCGCAGCCTCGAGAGCCTCCTTCTTGGCCTGCGCGGTGCCCGACGAGCCCGAGACGATGGCGCCGGCGTGGCCCATCGTCTTGCCCTCCGGCGCCGTGAACCCGGCGACGTAGCCGACGACGGGCTTGGTGACGTGCTCGGCGATGTAGGCGGCGGCACGCTCCTCGGCGTCGCCACCGATCTCACCGATCATCACGATGACCTCGGTCTCGGGGTCCGCCTCGAACGCCGCGAGGGCGTCGATGTGCGTGGTGCCGATGATCGGGTCGCCGCCGATGCCGATGGCCGTGGAGAACCCGAAGTCCCGCAGCTCGTACATCATCTGGTAGGTCAGCGTGCCCGACTTCGAGACCAGGCCGACGCGGCCGGGGCCGGTGATGTCCGCCGGGATGATGCCCACGTTGGACTTCCCGGGGCTGATCAGGCCGGGGCAGTTGGGGCCGATGAGCCGCACGTTCTTCTCCAGCGCGAGCGCGAAGAACTCGGCGGTGTCGGCCACGGGGACGCCCTCGGTGATGATGACGACGAGCGGGATGCCTGCCTCGATCGCCTCGACGACCGCGGCCTTGGTGTGGGCCGGCGGAACGAACACGACGGAGACGTCCGCGCCCGTGGCGTCCATCGCCTCGGAGACGGAGCCGAAGACGGGGACGTCCGTATCACCGAACGCCACCGAGGTCCCTGCCTTGCGCGGGTTCACCCCGCCGACGACGGACGTGCCGGACGCGAGCATGCGGGTCGTGTGCTTCTGGCCCTCGGAACCCGTCATGCCCTGGACGATGACCTTGGATGCCTCGGTCAGGAAGATCGCCATGGTGGTATCTGCTTCTCTCTACGACTGTTGCGGTCAGCGGTCTCAGGCGGCGGCGTGGGCGAGCTCGGCCGCCTTGTCGGCGCCGCCGTCCATCGTGTCCGCGATGGTGACCAGCGGGTGACCGGCCTCGGCGAGGATGCGACGGCCCTCGAGCACGTTGTTGCCGTCCAGGCGCACGACGAGCGGCTTGTTCTCCTCGTCGCCGAGGATCTCGAGCGCCGCGACGATGCCGTTGGCGACGGCGTCGCACGCCGTGATGCCGCCGAAGACGTTGACGAAGACCGACTTGACCTGCGGGTCCGTCAGGATGATGTGCAGGCCGGCCGCCATGATCTCGGCGCTCGCACCGCCGCCGATGTCGAGGAAGTTGGCAGGCTTGACCCCGCCGTGCGCCTCACCGGCGTACGCGACGACGTCGAGGGTGCTCATCACGAGCCCGGCGCCGTTGCCGATGATGCCGACCTCGCCGTCGAGCTTGACGTAGTTGAGGTCCGCCTCCTTGGCCTTGGCCTCGAGCGGGTCCGCCGCGGCGGTGTCCTCGAGCTCGGCGTGCTCCGGGTGGCGGAAGCCCGCGTTCTCGTCGAGCGTGACCTTGCCGTCGAGCGCGACGATCTCGCCGTCCTCGGTGAGGACCAGCGGGTTCACCTCGACGAGCGTGGCGTCCTCGCTGCGGTAGACGGTCCACAGGGTCTGCAGGACCGCGGCCACCTTGGGGGCGATGTCCGGCGTGAAGCCGGCGGCGGCGACGATCTCGTCGGCCTTCGCCTGGTCGATGCCGGTGCGCGGGTCGACCGCGACCTTGGCGAGGGCGTCGGGACGCTCCACCGCGAGCTGCTCGATGTCCATGCCGCCCTCGACCGAGCACATGGCCAGGTAGCGGCGCTCCGCGCGGTCCAGCAGGAGGGAGAAGTAGAACTCGGTCGCGATCTTGGCGCCCGCGGCGATCATCACGCGGTGGACCGTGTGGCCCTTGATGTCCATGCCGAGGATCTCGGTGGCCTTCTCGGCCGCGTCGTCCGCGGACCGGGCCAGCTTGACGCCGCCGGCCTTGCCGCGGCCCCCGACCTTGACCTGCGCCTTGACGACAACGACGCCCGGCTGACCGCCGAGGAGCTGTTCCGCGCCGGCGCGGGCCTCCTCCGGGGTGGTGGCGACGACGCCGCCGAGCACGGGAACGCCGTGCTTCTCGAAGATGTCACGTGCCTGGTACTCGAACAGGTCCACCTGGATTGGGTCCTCTCATCACCGGCATTCGACGGCCTCTGTGCGGCCGAAACGCCCCGGTCGATGGTAGCGGCCGCGCACAGATATCTTCACATCGAGAGATGTGGCGTCCATGACGCCGGCTCGTCCACACACTCTTCGCAACCCCTCCCCCGAAACGCCCCGATCCGCTACGTTCCCGGCATGGATCCGGATGCGGTCGTGACTGCACTGCAACGCTCCGGCGTCGACGGTCCCGGCCGGTGAGCGCGCCCCCGGACACGGCGCCCACGGCGTCGGTCGCGCGCCTCGCAATGCTGCGCGAGGTGGCGAGCCGGATCGCGGACCCCCGAGCACTCGGGCGCCCGGTCCTCGTCGCGGTCGACGGCATGGACGGCGCGGGCAAGACCACGTTCGCCGACGAGCTCGCCGCCGAGCTGCTGCGCGATGGGCGTGCCGTCGTGCGGATCAGCGTCGACGGGTTCCACCGCCCGCGTGACGAGCGCTACCGCCGTGGGCGGCACTCCCCCGAGGGCTTCTGGGCCGACTCCTACGACTACGACGCGCTGCGCACCCACGTCCTGGAGCCCTTTGCGCCCGGAGGGTCCCGCCGGTTCCGCCGCGCCGTCCGCGACGTCGCCACCGACGCGGCGCTCGACCTGCCGCGCGAGCACGGCACGGACAGCACGGTGGTCGTCGTCGACGGCATCTTCCTTCACCGCGACGAGCTGGCCGGCTGGTGGGACTTCTCGGTGTACCTCGACGTCGACTTCGCGGAGACGTTCGCCCGCATGGCCGTCCGCGACGGCTGCTCACCGGACCCGACCCACCCGGCGAACGCCCGCTACGTCGAGGGCCAGCGCCTCTACCTGTCGACCTGCCGCCCGGCGTCCCGCGCCACGGTCGTCATCGACAACCGCGACCTCGCCCACCCCCAGGTCATCCCCCACCTCTGACGCCCGCGTCCGCCGACCGAGGCGCGACCTGCACGGCCCCCACCACGGGACGTCTGCACATCCGGTCGTTCTGGCGCTCGAACGCGTTGCCGCAACGGCACGTCCGCACTCCGTCGGGTCCGAAACGCGCACGAGTGCGGACGTCCGCGCCCGGCAACCTGCTGCCTCCGCACTCCGGGGGGTTCCGGGCCGCGCGAGCGGACGTAGCGTTGTCAATGTGGGTTGACAAGGCTGTCGACGTCAACGTAGGTTGACGGCATGTCCGATGAGCTCATGACCGCGGCAGCCAGTGCGGCCGAGCCTGCCGAGGGCCTGCGGGCCGTCCGGTCGCTGCGGGTTCTGGCCGACCGGCTCGAAGCCCTGCACGTCGAGCGCGCCCGTCGGCGCGGATGGTCCTGGCAACAGGTCGCCGACGCCCTGGGGGTCTCCCGGCAGGCGGTCCACAAGAAGTACGGAAAGAGGTTCGGCTGATGTTCGAGAGATTCGCCAAGGACGCCCGCGAGGCCGTGGTCCAGGCCCAGGACGAGGCGCGCACGCTGGGTGTGGACCGGATCGGGCCGGAGCACGTGCTGCTCGGTGCCGTCCGTGCGCCGGACACGGTCGCCGCGCAGGCGCTGGGTCGGTTGGGCGTCAGCCACGCCACCCTGCTGGCCGCCGTCCGCGCACTGCCCGCGCACTCGATCGACGCCGATGCGCTGGCGGGGATCGGGGTCGATCTGGAGGCGGTCCGGGCGCAGGTGGAGGCATCGTTCGGTCCGGGTGCCCTCGACGCGGTGAGCGGGTCGGCACCCACGAAGGGCCACCTCCCGTTCGACGCCGCGGCCAAGAAGCTGCTCGAGATCTCCCTGCGCGAGGCGATCCGCTTCAAGCACCGCCGGATCGACAGCGGCCACCTGCTCCTGGCAGCCGTCCGCCTGGACGACACCACCGCCTACCGGGCGCTCGCCGCGGTCGGCGCCGGCCCGGCAGCCGTGCGCGACGCCGTCACCGCCGTGTGGGCGGACGTGCCGGTGGGCTGACGGTGACCGCCTGGACGCTGTCGACCGTCCCGCGAACTCGCGCGTGGGTGTCCGGGTGCACGCCGACGCCGGGCCCGGTCGTGCCCGACCAGCGCCCGACACAGCCGCGCCCCACGGCACGCGTCAGAGCTTGGTGACCGGGGAGAAGCGCAGCAGCAGCCGCTTGACGCCGTCGGTGCCGAAGTCGACCTTCGCTACCGCGTTGGGACCGGCTCCTTCGAGCGCGACGACCGTGCCGAGCCCGTACGAGTCGTGCGTGACGCGGTCGCCCACCGACAGCTGCGGGATGGCGGAGTCGGGCCGCGGCTTGGCGGAGCCGAAGGTCGCTCCGGTGGACGGCAGCACCGGTCGCGCCTCGCGGTCGGTGCGCGGCGCCGAGGATGCTCGGTAGCCACCGCCGCCCGAGCCGTAGCCCGAGCCCCAGCCGCCGCGCAGCTGGGAGGTGGAGGACTCCCGGCGGCGCCAGTCGATGAGCTCGTCCGGCAGGTCGTCGAGGAACCGGCTGGGCGGGAACTCGTTGGGCACGCCCCAGGCCGTCCGGACCGCAGCGCGTGAGATGTACAGACGCTCGCGTGCTCGCGTCAGGCCGACATAGGCGAGGCGTCGCTCCTCCTCCAGCTGCTGCGAGTCCGACAAGGACCGCAGGTGGGGGAAGGTGCCGTCCTCCATGCCCGTGAGGAACACGACCGGGAACTCGAGGCCCTTGGCGGTGTGCAGGGTCATCAGGGTGACGACGCCGGGATCCGGGCGCGCATCACCGTCGTCGTCCCCACCGTCGTCGTCCGGGATCTGGTCGGAGTCCGCGACGAGCGACACGCGCTCGAGGAAGTCGGCAAGGACGCCCTCGGGGTCGCTCTGCTCGAACTCGGAGGCGACCGCGTGCAGCTCGGCCAGGTTCTCCACCCGGGACGCGTCCTGCGGGTCGTCGCTGGCCCGCAGCTCGGCGAGGTAGCCCGACCGGTCGAGCACGGCGCCGAGCACCTCGGCCGGCCCCGCGGAGGTGGCCAGCGTGCGCAGGTCGTTCATCATCGTCGCGAAGGCGGTCAGACCCGTGATCGCGCGCGTTCCCAGGCCCGGCACCTCGTCGAGAAGGTCGAGGGCCGCGCCGAACGAGATGCGCTCGCGCTCGGCGAACGACGCGACCATCGCCTCCGACCGGTCCCCCAGCCCGCGCTTGGGCACGTTGAGGATGCGGCGCACGCTGACGTCGTCGTCGGGGTTGTCCAGGGCGCGCAGGTACGCGACCGCGTCCTTGATCTCCTTGCGCTCGTAGAACCGCGTGCCGCCGACCACCTTGTAGGGCAGCCCGACGCGGATGAGCACCTCTTCCAACGCCCGGGACTGCGCGTTGGCGCGGTAGAACACGGCGACGTCGCCGGGCCGGACACCGTCGGAGTCGCCCAGCCGGTCGATCTCCTCCGCGACGAACCGGGCCTCCTCGTGCTCGGAGTCCGCGACGTACGCGACGATCTGGGCACCCGCGCCGGAGTCGGTCCAGAGGCGCTTGTTCTCCCGGCCCGGGTTGCGGCTGATCACCGCGTTGGCGGCCGAGAGGATGGTCTGCGTCGACCGGTAGTTCTGCTCCAGCAGGATGGTCCGCGCGTCCGGGTAGTCCACCTCGAACTCGAGGATGTTCCGGATGGACGCACCCCGGAACGCGTAGATCGACTGGTCCGCGTCACCGACGACCGTGAGCTCGCCGCGCGGCAGCTCCATGTCCGTCGAGTCGTCGACGATGCCCCGCGAGGAGCCCACCAGCTCGCGCACCAGCGCGTACTGCGCGTGGTTGGTGTCCTGGTACTCGTCGACCAGCACGTGCCGGAACCGCCGCCGGTAGTGCTCCGCGACGGCCGGGAACGCCCGCAGGAGGTGGACCGTGGTCATGATCAGGTCGTCGAAGTCGAGAGCGTGCGCCTGCTTCAGCCGGGCCTGGTAGCGCGTGTAGACCTGTGCGAGCGCGGTGTCGAAGTCGTTGGCCGCGCCGCCGCCGGAGGTCGCCGCGAACGTCTCGGGGTCCACCAGCTCGTCCTTGAGCGACGAGATCTTGTTCGACAGCGCCTTGGCGGGATACCGCTTGGGGTCGAGGTCCAGCTCTCGCGCGACGAGGGTGAGCAGGCGCTGCGAGTCCGCGGCGTCGTAGATGGAGAAGCTGGACCGCAGGCCCAGGGTCGCCGCCTCACGACGCAGGATCCGCACGCACGCGGAGTGGAACGTGGACACCCACATGCGGCCGGCGGCCGGTCCGACAAGACCCTCGACGCGCTCGCGCATCTCCGCGGCGGCCTTGTTGGTGAACGTGATCGCGATGACCTCACCGGCACGTGCCCGGCCGGTGGCCAGCAGGTACGCGATGCGGTTGGTCAGCACCCGCGTCTTGCCCGAACCGGCGCCCGCGACGATCAGCAGAGGGCCGCCCTGGTGCAGGACAGCCTCGCGCTGCTGGGGGTTGAGGCCGACGAGGAGGCGCTCGGCCTCGGCGCGCCGACGGGCCGCAGCCGCCTCGCCCGAGGGGTCTGCGGAGGCGCCCGGGATGGGCAGGGCGAGGTTCTCGAAGAGCGACGTCATGGCCCCTCAAGGATAGGCGCCGCGACTGACAGGAGGTGCTGCCTGTGGATCTCGCTTACGGTCAGCGGTCACGTGAGAGCCAGCGCCGTCAGCCAGGCACCGGTGGACACCAGTGCCGCGGCGAGCTCCACGAGGATGGTCAGGCCGGTGGCCTGCAACGCCGCCACGGTGGCCCGCCAGGCGGCTCGCGGCTCGCGTGAGCGCAGCCACTCGGCGAGGTAGATCCCGAGCACGAAGCCGACGAACAGACCGACCACGGGGATCGCGAAGAACCCGACGATGCCCGCGATCCCGCCCCAGATCAGGGTGGAGGACGGCACCCCCGCGCGCTTGAGGTGGCGTCCGGCCAGCAGGTACTTGCCGATCGTCGCGAGAACGGTGACGACGACGGTGATCGCGACGACCGTCCACCCCGCGGCGCCCCCGGTGACGACGCCCCAGACGATGATCGCCCCGGCGACGAGCAGCCCGCCGGGGAGCACCTGGACGACGACGCCGAACAGCCCGACCAGCACGACGAGCCCGACCAGGAGGTCACCGACGGAGTTCACGGGGTGGACAGTAACCTCAGCGCCAGAGGACCGCGATCGCGACGTTCAGCGCGGTGAGGCCCGCGATGGCGCCGAGGTAGCCGGTGGTCACGCGCGACGGCTTGCGCACCCCCAGGATCACGAGCGTGGCCACCACGAGTGCGACGACGAGCTTGACCGCGATCTTGGTGGTGTTCGGGTCGTGGCCCGCCAGGCCCGCGGACGCGATGCCGACGATCAGGATGCCGGTGATCAGCGCGGTGAGGATGCCGTGCAGCACCCCCGTGGCGATCTTGGGGGTGCGCAGGTTGACCAGGGTGCCGCCGAGCACGATGGCCCAGCCGAGCAGGTGGAGGACGACGAGCAGGTTGTAAACGAGATCCATGCGCGCGAGCCTATCGGTATCTGACGCTGAGTCAGAAAACTATGTCGTCTAGCGGCTCGAGCTGGCCCGGGCATCCGCGTCAACGCGGTCGCGTCCGCGGTGGTCCGCACCCGGCTCGCGCAGGCGCTCTACGAGGGCGACCGCGAGGCCGCCCTCGCATCGGTCTACCCGCTCGGACGCATCGGCGAGCCCGAGGACGTCGCCGGACCGGTCGCGTTCCTGCTGTCCGACGACGCCGCATGGATCACCGGTCATACGCTCACCATCGACGGCGGCGCCAGTGCCGTCGCCGTCGGCTAGAAGACGTCAGAAGCAGGAACAGCACGAGAGAGGCACCCCATGGCAACCTCCAGCGTCGTCGACGACATCACGCGGGCCGCCGTCGACCTCTTCTCCACCCAGGGGTACGCCAACACCTCGGTGCAGCAGATCGTCGAGGCGGCCGGCGTCACCAAGGGCGCGATGTACCACTACTTCGAGTCGAAGGACGATCTCCTCTTCTCGGTCTACGAGCGGATGCTCACGCTCCAGACGAACCACCTCGAGGACATCGTCGGCCGCGGCGCCCCGACCGCCCAGACGCTGCACGACGTGTGCGTCGACGTCATCGAGACCTCGATCGACTTCCTGCCCGAGGGGACCGTCTTCTTCCGCAGCGTGCACATGCTCTCCGAGCCGCGCCAGAAGGAGGTCACGCGCCGCCGTCGGCAGTATCACGACGTGTTCGCCGGCCTCATCGAGCGCGGACAGCAGGAGGGTCTGTACCGGACGGACATCCCCCGCGCGGTGCTCGTCGCGCACTTCTTCTCCGACGTCCACTACCTGTCGAACTGGTACTCCCCCGAGGGCCCCGAGGACAAGGTGCTCCTCGCGAAGCAGCTGACCGACCTCTTCCTCGTCGCGATCACGGCCTGAGCCGGTGCGCGCGTGGCAGGTGGTGCGGTACGGCGAGCCGGACGACGTGCTGACGCTCGCCGACGTGGCGGAGCCGGCGCCCGGTCCCGGGCAGGTGCTCGTCCGCGGATCGTCTCCACCGGGTCAGCGGTCTGTCGCCTGAGATCATGGGCCTCAGACCGGTCGACGCCTCGCGGATGGCCCTGGCGCGTGCGGGGCTGACCATCGACGAGATCGACCTGGTCGAGCTCAACGAGGCGTTCGCGGCGCAGGTCCTGCCGTCGGCGCGCGCGCTGGGGATCGATCTCGAGAAGCTGAACGTGCTCGGCGGCGCGATCGCGGTCGGCCACCCGTTCGGGAGCACGGGCGCCCGGCTGACCACCACGCTGCTGCACGGCCTGGCGGTGCGTGACGCGACCTTCGGTCTGGAGACCATGTGCGTCGGCGGCGGCCAGGGCATGGCGATGGTGGAGCGCGTCTCCTGACACCGCGACGCGACGCCCGAGGGAGCAGGTGCTCCCTCGGGCGTCGCGGTGTCACGCCGCGAAGTACAGGACGACCGTCTCCGCGACCAGGGCCGGCTTGCTCGCGCCCTCGATCTCCACCGTGATCGTGAAGGTCGCGCGGACGCCCTGTGCCGTCAGCTCGGCGGAGGTCACCGTCGACGTGGCCCAGATGCGCGATCCCGCCGTCACCGGCTGCAGGAACCGGACCTTGTCGAGCCCGTAGTTGACCACCAGGCCGGTCCCGCCGACCTCGACGAGGCCGTCGGTCAGTGCCGGGACCAGGGCGAGCGTGAGATACCCGTGCGCGACGGTCGCGCCGAACGGTCCCTGTGCCGCCCGCACCGGATCGACGTGGATCCACTGGTGGTCGTCGGTCGCGTCGGCGAACGCGTCGATGCGAGCCTGGTCGACGGCGAGCCACTCGTCGGCCGTGTCCGACTGCCCGATCACGTCCACCAGGCCGCCGGGCGTCGAGACCGCGATCATGCCTTCGGGCCGCCCGCCACGTAGAGGACCTGCCCGTTGACGAAGCTCGCCGCCTCCGAGCAGAAGAACGACACCGCGTTCGCGATGTCCTCGGGCACACCGATGCGTCCCACGGGGATCTCCTTGGCCGCGGCCTCGACGAACTGCTCGTACGTGAGGTGCATGCGCTCGGCCGTCTGCCGGATCATGTCGGTCCCGATGAACCCGGGCGCCACCGCGTTGGTCGTGATGCCGTACCGGCCGAGCTCGAGCGCCAGCGTCTTGGTGAATCCCTGGATCCCGGCCTTGGCAGTCGCATAGTTCGCCTGGCCGCGGTTGCCCAGCGCCGACGTGCTCGACAGGTTCACGATCCGGCCCCACCCGGCCGCGACCTGGTGCTTCTGCACCGCGCGGCTCATGAGGAACGCCCCGCGCAGGTGCACCGACATGATCGAGTCCCAGTCGTCCTCGGTCATCTTGAACAGCAGGTTGTCGCGCAGGATCCCGGCGTTGTTGACCAGCACCGTGGGCGCGCCGAGCTCGTCGACGACACGCGCGACGGCCGCGGCGGCGGCGTCGGTGTCGCCCACGTCGGCACCGAGCGCGAGCGCGTCACCGCCGGCCGCACGGATGGCATCGACCGTGTCCGCGCAGTCCTGCTCACGCAGGTCGAGGACGGCGACGCGGTAGCCGTCGGCGGCCAGCCGGACGGCGGTCGCGGCGCCGATGCCACGAGCGGCTCCGGTCACGAGGGCAGTTCTGGTCTCTGTCATCGGGGGGCATTCCTTTCGTCGAGAACGATCAGCTGGCGGAGCTCGCCACCGGCCGCGAGGCGGTCCATGGCGACGTCGAGGTCGTGCAGGGCGATGCGCGAGGAGACCAGGCGTTCGAGCGGCAGCCGCCCGGAGCGCCGCAGGTCGACGTGGAGCGGGATGTCGCGGGCCGGGACGGCGGACCCGAGGTAGCTGCCGACGACGGTCCGTGCCTCGGCCGTGAGCATCAGCGGGCTCACGGACGCGCGGGCGTCCGGCGCCGGAAGGCCCACGGTCACCGTCGTGCCGCCGGCCACGAGCAGGGCGGCCATGCCCCCACCCCCGAGCCCGACGACCATCACCGTGTCACCCTCCCGCGGACGGCCGGCGTTGACCACCGCGACCCCTCCCGTGAGCACCGCGCAGCCGAGCAGCGCCGCGACCTCGGGCGGGACGTCGGCGTCCACGCGGACGACGGAGGTCCGGTTGACCACCGCGTGGCTGGCGAACTCGGAGACGCCGAGGTGGTGGTGGACGGGCTCGCCGTCCCGGGAGAGTCGTCGGTGGTCACCGACGAGCAGACCGAGGCCGGTCGCCGCGCTGCCCACCCGACACGGCAGGAGTCCGTCGGTCGCGCACTCCGGGCAGCCGCCGCAGCGGGGCAGGAACGTCATGACCACGCGGTCGCCTGCGGCCAGGTCGTCCACACCGTCGCCGAGCGGCACACCGACCGCGCGGTGTGTTGCTGGCCACAGGACACACGATCGTCGATTGAGGGGAGGCGCTCGCTGACGAGCGGGATGTCACCAGGGGTCGTCGGCTCGCCACGCTCGGGCCGTACCCGCAGGCCCAGAACGGGTCTGTCTAGTACCCCGCCATCCGCAGGGCGATGTCCACCAGCTCGACGCGGTCCAGTCCGGCAACGTCGGCGATGTCGAACCACGCCGCCGTGTCGGTGCTGCCGTCGACCTCGTCGCGCAGCTCGCCGCCGACGACGTGCGCGCGGTAGACGATCCGCAGCCCGTGCAGCGCGCCGTCGTCCGGGTCGAGGCGCATGGCGGCCGGCACGACGATCGAGTCGACGCCGAGCAGGTCGTCGAGCTCCACGTGGTAGCCGGTCTCCTCGAGGACCTCTCGCACGGCGGCGTCCGCAGGGTCCTCGCCCAGGTCGATGCCACCGCCCGGCAGCGTCCACCCCGACCGCCCACCCTCGACCCAGTGCGGGAGCAGCACCCGCCCGGACTCGACGATCACGGCGTAGGCGGCGACGCGTTGCTTCACCCGCTGGAGCCTAGGGCTAGAGAAGTCGGCGCGCCGCGGCCCAGCGGGTCAGCTCGTGCCGGCTGGACAGCTGGAGCTTGCGGAGCACCGCCGAGACGTGGGTCTCGACCGTCTTGATCGAGATGAACAGCTCGGAGGCCACCTCGCGGTAGGAGTATCCGCGCGCGATCAGCCGCATGACCTCCCGCTCCCGCGCGGAGAGGCGGTCCAGCTCGTCATCGCCGATGGCGACGTCCCCCGCGGCCGCGCCGAACGCGTCGAGCACGAACCCCGCCAGCCGAGGCGAGAAGACCGCGTCGCCGCCGGCCACGCGTCGCACGGCGTCGGACAGGTCGGTGCCGTCGATCGCCTTCGTGACGTACCCGCGGGCGCCCGCGCGGATGACGGCGACCACGTCCTCGGACGCGTCCGAGACCGACAGCGCGAGGAACCGGGTCTCCCCCAGCAGGTCCGTGCAGGCCTTGATGACCTCCGCACCGCCGCCGCCGTCGCCACCGGGCAGGTGCACGTCGAGCAGCACCACCGGCGGCTTCAGCTCGCGCACCAGGCGGATCGCGTCGTCGACCGTGTCGGCCTCACCGACCACGCGGACACCCGCGTCGAGGGACGCCTTCACGCCGGTCCGGAACATGTGGTGGTCATCGACGAGCACCACGTCAACGTGTCCAGCCCCAGATTCGCTCATGCCTGCACTCCTTGTTCGTCCGTCGCTCGGATCGGCACCACCAGGTGGACCTCGGTCCCGCGCTCGGCGCTGCTGGTCACCTTCGCCGTGCCACCACGGCGCCGGACGCGTCCGATGATCGACTCGCGCACCCCGAACCGGTCGGTGCCCACCTCGTCGAGGTCGAACCCGTCGCCATGGTCCCGCACGAAGACCTCGGCCTCCGACGACCCGACCTCCAGGTACAGCGACACGGGCGGGCGGCCGTGCACCACGGCATTGACCAGCGCCTCGCGCGTGGCTTGCAGCAGCGCCTCCGTGTCGGCGTCCGGCGCGCAGTCACCGACCACGACCGACTCGATGGCCACCGGGTCGCCCGTGGGGCCGGACCGCGAGTCCTCGACCTCGGCGACGATCCCCCGCAGCGCCGCGGCGACCGAGGTGCCCGGCGCGGGACGGTCGTCGTAGAGCCACTCGCGCAGCTCACGCTCCTGGGCGCGCGCCATGCGGGCGACCTCCGCGGAGTCGTCGGCCCTCGACCGGATGAGGGCGAGGGTCTGCAGCACGGAGTCGTGCAGGTGGGCAGCGATGTCCGCACGCTCCGACTCCCGCGCACGAGCGGCACGCTCGTCGCCGAGCTCCCGCACGAGCCGCAGCCACCACGGGGTCAGCACGAGGGCCACACCGCCGAGCATGATGACCGCCGCGATGATCGACTGCGCGAGGGTCCCGGCCTCGACACCCTCCCCGGAAGCCATCCCGACGAACAGCAGGACCCCGACGCCGGCCAGCAGGATCCCCCCGGCGACGCGCAGCAGGCTGACCGGCGTCCGCCCGCCCGCCCGGTCCTTGAGGCGACCGCGCTGCACCGCGTCCAGCTGGCTCCACGCGAGCCAGAGGCCCGCCAGCACGATCACCGCGGGCAGCAGCCAGTCCGCCTGCACGTCCGCGCCCGACCGCACCGCGATCAGCAGGGCGGCCGCCACGACGAGGACCCCGCCGATGGCGATGTCCGTCACGGGGATGCGTCGGCCCGGCTCGATGATCGCCTGCCGCCGCGCGAGCCGCGTCAGCGCGCTCGGTCGCACCTGCTGCGCCGCGTCAGCGGGGTCACCGGCCGGGATCGCCAGCCACCAGAACACGTACAGCAGGACGCCGATGCCCGCGACGGGGGTGAGCACGACGAACCCCAGCCGCACCAACCCGACCGGCACGTCGAGGTGCGCGGCGAGCCCCACGGCGACACCACCGAAGAGCCTCCCGCGCGCCGGGCGGCGCAGCGGCAGCCGGCGGGGCGCGACGACGGTCGGGGCAGGGTGCACGGTCCGATCGTCACACGCCCCGAGCCGTTCCGGGGTCGGGTCCGGGGTCCGTTCAGGGGCGCTGCCCGCCAGGTTCAGGGTGCGCTCAGGGGTCCACCCGATGCCGCGCGCTCGTCGCGACCGTCAGGATCGAGACATGGACACGACGACTCCCACCGGCGCTGCCGGACCCGACCCGGCGCCGGGCGGCCTTCCGCCGGACCCGACCCCAGCACCGGGGAACGCGCCGAACAGCTTCTTCGCCGGTGTCCGCCGCCTCGGCATCACGCGGTCCGACGACCGCTGGATCGGTGGGGTCAGCGGCGGGCTCGGTGACCGGTTCGGCATCGATCCGCTCCTGGTCCGCGGCATCCTGTTCGCGACGCTCCTGCTCGGCGGGCTCGGGCTCGTCGCCTACGGCGTCGCCTGGGCGCTCCTGCCCGAGCGACGGGACGGCCGCATCCACCTCGAGGAGATGATCCTCGGCCGGTTCGACATCGCCCTGCTCGGGGCGCTGGCCTTCGTCATCGTCGGCTTCGGCCGTGGTGACAGCTGGTTCTTCTTCTGGGGCCCTCCCGGCTGGGTCCAGGGTCTCCTCTGGGTGGCGTTCATCGCCGGCCTCGTGACGCTCATCGTCGTCGTCTCCAACCAGCAGCCCTCGAGGCAGCGACCGCCGACCGGCGCGTACGGGCCGTACGTCCCCCCGGCGAGCTACCCCGCGGCGACGTACCCGCCGGCGCCCGTCAGCTCCTCGGCACCGCCTGTCGACGACGCGTCACCCGTCGACGACGCCTCACCCGCCGAGCCCGTTCCGCCCGCCGCACCCGCGTGGTCCGCCTCGTACACACCCACCCCGCCGGCTCCCGCACCGCGCCCCGTGCAGCCACCGCGGCCGGTCACCCCGCCGCGGCCGCGCACGCCAGGCCCCGGGGTCGCCACCGTCGGCGTCGTCGTCGCGCTGAGCCTCCTCAGCCTCGCGGTCCTGCTCGTCGCGGAGCGGCAGGGTGACTTCACCGGACCCGTCGGCCTGACCGCGCTCGGCGTCGGCATCGTGCTCTGCGGCCTAGGCATCATCGTCTCCGGCCTGCGCGGCCGGACCAGCGGCGGCCTCGGCGGTCTCGCCGTCGTCGGCATCCTCGTCGCGGTGCCGCTCGGCGCCGTGCAGAACGCCAGCTGGGTCTGGAACGGCGACTCGCAGCACGACTTCTCGGCTGACGGTGTCGTCTACGTGACCGACCGTTCCGAGGCGGCCAACGGCTACTCGATCGGGTTCGGTGACGTCACGATCGACCTCAGCGAGGTGCCGATGACCACCGAGACCCTCGTGGTCCCCCTCTCGCTCGCGGCCGGCGACCTCACCGTCGTCGTCCCCAGCGAGGCCAGCATCTCCGCCGACGTCGACGCCGGCGCCGGCACCGTGCGCTGGGACGTCGACGGAGAGAGCAAGAGCGTGGACGGCGTCGGCCTGAACCCGCGCACCTTCACGGCCGGCGCGATCGACGACGACGGACCCCAGCTCGCGCTGCAGGTCCAGATCGGCGCCGGCGACGTCTCGATCATCGAGGAGAACTGATGCCCACCGACAAGACCCCGCGCGACGCCGACGAGACGCTCGCCCTGCCGGTCACCGACCAGGAACCCACCACGGGCGCCGACGACGACGACACCGTGATCGCCGACGACGACACCGTGGCCCTCCCGCCCGCCGGCACGACCACACCAGCCGTCGACATGACGGAGGGGAGCGCGCCGGACGAGACGCGAGCGCTACCCCTCACCGACGAGACCCGCCCGTACCCGAGAACGACAGCCTGGTCGTCGCAGGACGAACCCGCGGTCTACACCTCCCCCATCGGTGCGCTCTATGCACCGACCGACCGGCCGGACCAGGTGCCCGCGGACGGGGTCGCCCAGACCACCGTCGTGGAGCCGGCACCGGTGGAGCCGGCACCGGTGGAGCCGGCACCGGTCGACCCGCCTCGCCGCCGGCTGCGCGTGGGCACCGTCGTCTGGGGTCTGGTCATCGCCGCGATCGGCGTCGGTCTGCTCGCCTGGGCCGCCGGTTTCGCGATCGACCTGCAGCTCGCGATGATCGTCCTCCTCGCGGTCGCCGGCACGGCGCTGCTGGTCGGATCGATCGTCAGCGGAGCGCGCGCCGCACGTCGCTGAGCGACGACGCACGAACGTCCGAGCACGAGGGGCCTTCCGGCCGGCTCGTGCTCGGACGTCGTGGTGGTCAGGCCTTGGGACCCGTCGGAGCCGGCGGCGGAGTCGTCGGCGGCGTGGCGGCAGGCGTCGCAGTCGGCCGCGTGGTCGGGATCGGGTCCGGGTAGGCGGACGTCCCCCTCGTGCCCGTCGCGGTGTCGTACGCCAACGCGGTGCCGATCTTGCGCAGGGCCCAGCCGACCAGGATGAAGATGATCCCGAGCCCCACCACCAGCGCGGCCACCCCGAAGGCGACGACCGAGGTGAACAGCGATGCCCGCAGGAATGACGCATCCATCATCGTCGCCCGAACCGGGTCTTCCCGGTCGAGCTCGGCATAGGTCTTTCCTCCGGAGGACTCCAGAGCGTGGGTATTGATGATGTCGGCCTGGAACCAGGCTTCCCACGGCGTGTCGACGAGCTGCCCGCCGAACGCCTGGGCGTCCTCGGAGACGGTGATCTTCTCCGCGGCGAGGTTGCTGGCCACGGCTCCCCAGGTCACACCACCAGCAATGATGAAGATGATCCCGGCGATGATCGTCAACAGCCCCAGTGTGCGGACCGTCTTCGAGCTCCCGGTGGTCGTGGTCGTCGTCATGTCTCCCCTTCCGAACCCCAACGGACGGGTCCGAACCCCATGGACCCGGTAGGTCGCGTGCGACCCATGACAAATAATTGTCCAACGGTTCGACTGTAGTGACATTTCACCTGGACGAATACCGCGAATCGCCGGGCATTCCTCAGACGTGTGCGAGGTCCCGAGCACGGCTGTACTCCGCCTCGGCGGCACTCAGCACGTCGTCCCAGCCGAACGCAGGACGCACCACCCGGTTGTGCGCGAGCATCCCGTCGAGCAGCCGGCCGTCGCGCGCCAGGTGCACGACCGCCTCCGTCATCTCCGCGTCGTCGGACACCAGCAGTCCGTCGACGCCGTCCTCGACGAACTCGGCGATGCCGGTGCCGCGCCGGGCGACGATGGCGAGCCCCGCCGTGCGGGCCTCGAGGGCGGCGATGCCGAACGCCTCCAGCTCGGCGGGGGCGAGGAACACGTCGGACTCCGTGTAGGCGGCCCGCACCTGCGGTCGGGTCAGCCGGCCGCGGAGCTCCACCACGTGCTGCAGACCCTGACCGGCCACGGCGGACCTGACCCTGCCCTCGGCGGGTCCGGAGCCGATGATCGACAGCCGCAGCCGGTCCGGGGGCAGGCGCCGGGCGGCCTGACCGACGAGCTCGACCAGGGGCACGGCACGCTTGCGGGGCGCCAGCCGCATCGTCGAGACCAGCCGCAGCGGGCCACGCTCACCGGGACGGCCCCGCCCCGCGGAGCGCGCCGTCGGCGCCCACAGATCGACGTCGATCCCGTTGGGCATCACCGACACGTCGGCGCCGAACACCTCGCGCACGCGCGCGGCCGCGGCGTGGCTCACGGCGCTGAGCGCCGCCGGAGTGCGCCGCCAGTGGGTGCGGCTCACGAGCGTGCGCAGGGTGCCGACGACGCCGTCGAGCATGCAGTGCCAGGTGATCGCGGTCGGCAGGCCGACGTCGAGGGCGATCCTGGCGCCGTCGTACGCGAACGGTGAGAGCACCCCGGCGTGCACGTGGACGACGTCGGGCCGCAGGTCGGCGAACGCCGACCGCACCAGTCGCGGACCGACGGGGTTCACCGGCAGGTCGAACGGGATCCGCGCCCCGAGCCGGTGGACATGGACCCCGTGCTCCAGGTCGACGACTCCCCCGCGCTCGCCCCCGACGCCGAGGGTCGCGGTCAGCACGTGCACCTCGTGCCCGGCGGCGGCCTGCCGCGCGGCGAGGTCGCCCACCTGCGACTCGATCCCGCCGGTACGCGGCGCGTAGCAGTCGGAGACGTGGACGATCAGCACGGGCCCACCGTATCGACGCGAGCCGGACGCTCCTTCATGATCCGGTGCAGGTCACGCGCGTGCGCCACCGGCAGCCTCGATGCGCGCGAGCGCTTGGGTGTGCACCGTGCGCTCCAGGACGAACGACATGACGGGCACCACGCCGGCCGCGGCCATGGTCGCCAGCCGTCCGAGCCGCCAGCGCATCTTCGACCAGAGGTCGAACACGGTGACCAGGTAGACCACGTAGATCCAGCCGTGCGCGTACGCGATCCAGGCGCCGATGACGGGGTTCGGCGTGCCCGCCGCGTCGACACCGCCCGCGTGGAACACGTACTTGAGCACCAGCTCGACGCACAGCAGCAGGAGCAGCGTCCCGGTGATCCACGCCATCACGCGGTAGCGCAGCGTCGCGCCCCGGGCCTTGCGCACCCACGGGTCGACGGAGGTCGCGGACTCGCTCACGGTGTTGTTCCCCGTCATCTCACTCCCACTCGATCGTGCCCGGCGGCTTGCTGGTGACGTCGAGGACCACCCGGTTGACGTCGGGCACCTCGTTGGTGATCCGAGTCGAGATGACGGCCAGCACGTCGTACGGCAGCCGCGTCCAGTCCGCGGTCATCGCGTCCTCGGACGACACCGGCCGCAGCACGACCGGGTGGCCGTACGTCCGCCCGTCGCCCTGCACGCCCACCGACCGGACGTCGGCGAGCAGCACCACCGGGCACTGCCAGATGTCGCGGTCCAGGCCGGCGCGCGTCAGCTCCTCGCGGGCGATCACGTCGGCGGCACGCAGGATGTCGAGCCGCTCCGCCGTGACCTCGCCGATGATCCGGATGCCGAGGCCCGGGCCGGGGAACGGCTGGCGCCACACGATGCCCTCGGGGACACCCAGCTCCAGACCGACCGCGCGCACCTCGTCCTTGAACAGGGTGCGCAGCGGCTCGACCAGCTCGAACTGCAGGTCGTCCGGCAGCCCGCCCACGTTGTGGTGCGACTTGATGTTGGCCGCGCCCTCGCCGCCACCGGACTCCACGACGTCCGGGTACAGGGTGCCCTGCACGAGGAACCTGACGTCCTCGCCCTCGCCGGCCTCCTCGATCACCTCGCGCGCCGCGTCCTCGAACACCCGGATGAACTCGCGGCCGATGATCTTGCGCTTGGTCTCGGGGTCGGTGTGCCCGGCGAGCGCCCGCAGGAACCGCTCGCGCGCGTCGACCACCTTGAGCTGCACGCCCGTCGCGGCGACGAAGTCCTTCTCGACCTGCTCGGCCTCGCCCGACCGCAGCAGTCCGTGATCGACGAACACGCAGGTCAGCTGGCTCCCGACGGCCTTCTGGACCAGGGCGGCGGCCACCGAGGAGTCCACCCCGCCGGACAGTCCGCAGATCACCCGCGCCGAGCCCACCTGCGCGCGGATCTTCTCGACCTGCTCCGCGACGACGTTGCCCGCGTTCCAGTCGGGGGTCAGTCCGGCGCCCTCGTAGAGGAAGTTCTCCAGTGCCTTCTGCCCCAGCGGCGAGTGCTTGACCTCGGGGTGCCACTGCACGCCGAACAGGCGACGGTCGCGGTCCTCGAACGCCGCGACCGGGCTGCCGGACGACGTCGCGAGCACCTCGAAACCCTCGGGCGCCGCGTGCACCGCGTCCCCGTGGCTCATCCACACGGTCTGGGAGGCCGGGCTGCCCGACAGGACGGTCCCGGCGGACGTGACCTCGACCGCCGTGCCGCCGTACTCACGCTGGCCAGTCTGCGCGACCGTCCCGCCGAGCGCCGCGGCCATGGCCTGGAACCCGTAGCAGATGCCGAGCACGGGGACGCCGGCCTCGAACAGCGCCGGGTCGACGAAGGGGGCACCCGTGGCGTAGACCGACGACGGTCCTCCGGAGAGGATGATCGCGGCCGGGTCCTTGGCCAGCAGGTCCGCGACGGACGCCGTGTGCGGCACGATCTCGGAGTACACGTTGGCCTCGCGGACCCGTCGGGCGATCAGCTGCGCGTACTGCGCGCCGAAGTCCACGACCAGCACGGGACGGTGGACGGTGGCGGCCGGGTCAGGGGTCTGCGTCACGCCGCAAGGGTAGTCGGCGCTCGGAGGTCGCCGTGCACCGCCCCGGACGCGCGTCGGTGTCACGGACCGGCGGTGGCGTCGGTGTCGAGCACCGCGATGCTCTCCTGCACCTGTTCCACGACGTCCGCCGGCAGGTCCGGGCCGGTGAGCTGGACGGCCACGGCCTTCTCCGTGCGGGGGTCGGAACCGACCCACAGGACACCCTCGAGAGGGTCACCGCCGTCCTGCGCCGCGTACGTGAAGTCGGTGCGCGTCAGCTCCAGGTCCGTGGAGTCGACCGGGTCGGACTGGTCGACCACCGCGAAGTCGGGGTAGCCACCCACCTGCATCGACGCGAGGAGGATCCCGCGACCCTCGGCCGCGCGGTAGTAGCCCAGCGTGGGGGCGCCGGCGAGCTCCAGGGTCGCTTCGTCGCCGTCGTGGCGGCTGAGCGTCCACGGCTCGTCCAGCTCACCCCCGTCGGACCACCCGTCGGGCACGTCCACCTGCAACCACCCGTCCTGCACGCGGGTCCAGCCCTCGGCCGTTCCGGACCCGCCGGAGCACCCCGCCAGGGCGACGCACAGTGCCAGCGCGAGGGCGGTCACGCGGCTGCGGTGAGACGAGGTCATGCTCGTTGGTCCTCCGAGTCGGGGGTCAGATAGGTCATGGGGTGCGCGGGGAAGCCGCCGTACCGCGCGGACCGCCATGCTCCCACCCCCGCCGCGACGGCCGCGCACAGCAGCACCTGCACCACGGCCGAGAGCAGGAGGCCGGCGGCGGTCGATCCGGTCACGGCCACCACGGTCGTCGTCACGACCGCGGCGCCGATCGGCACGGGGACGGTCGCGACGAGCCACTGCCACCACGCGGTCACGCGCGCGACGGGCAGCACCGCCGCGCCCAGCAGCCCGGCCAGCACCGGCGCGGCGAGCCACGGGAGCCAGAGCAGCCCCAGCACCGCGTCCGGCCCGGCGGCGTCGGCCCGCAGGACCAGCAGCACGCCCGACCCGTACTCCCCGACGAGGAACCCGGCCAGCGCAGCCGCCCAGGCCCACAGCAGGTCCACGACGCGGAGCCCGTGACGGCGCTGTCGCGGGCTCATCGGCACGTCTCGTCGGTCAGGAACGGACGCACGCCGTCTCCTCGCGGGGCGCCGAGGTAGTCGGCGTCCACCGCGTCGGCGGTGGCGCTCTCCCCCGAGATGCCGAACCCGAACTGCCAGCCCTTCTTGATCGCCGCCTCGAACTCCCAGGAGTCCTTGACGTTGTGGTAGACGATCTGGCTCGTGGTGGCGCTGCGGTACAGCAGGTCGAGGAACGGGTCGTCCGACGGGCTCGCGGGGACCATCGCGGCGAACGGCAGCGACACCGCGACACCCGCGTCGTTGCGGTTCGCGAGCCACGTGTCGACGAGGTCGCGGTTCGCGTCGTCGACCGCGAGCCGGGTGGTCGTCACGAGCTCGTCCGACTCGCTGTGGTCGACGCTGCCGGACCCCTGCTCGAACGAGTCGTTGCCGAGACCGCCCGAGACGCCGCCCTCCCGCGCCGACTGGAACACGACCTCCGTGACCTTGCCGTCCTCGTTGCGCGTCACGGTGAACGCTCCCTCGATCGTGCCTGCCGCCTCCCCGTGGCCGACGACGACGTCCGCACCGACCGCCCCCGCACCGGAGACCTCGTACGTCCAGCTCTGCTCGCCGGTCGCATGGTTGGTCTCGACGACGACCGCAGCGCCCGCGCTCGCCGACAGGGTCACGCCGAGGTTCGGGTCGAAGAACTCCGCATCACCGGCCGCGTCCGTCGCGCCGGTCGGGTCCCTCAGCCCGAAGGCCGCGTCCAGCGACAGCTCGAGCTCGGTCTTGGCGAACGACACCTCGGGGGACTTGGGCGGGTCCTTCCACCCCATGGACTTGGCCGCCCAGACGCCACCCTCGTGCTCGAGCACCTCCTGCTGCAGCAGGTAGTCGTCGAGCTGCTCCTTCATCTCGCCCCACTGCTCGGGCGAGTCGAACGCCCACGTGTCGCCGTAGGAGAAGGTGACGCCCCCGCCGAGGTCGACGTCGAGCCCCGCGTTGTCGCCGCCCCCGAGCTTGCCCAGGTCGAACGTGCTGGAGGTCACGGAGCCGCCTGCCCCGATGCCGACGCCGTCGGTGACGGTGGCCCGGACGGTCCCGTCGGCGAACTCCTGCACGACGAACCCGGAGTCCTGGCCGAGCTCGAAGAACCAGACCTTGACCGCGGCGGAGTACTGCTCGCTCTCCTCGTGGAACATGCACGCGGGTGGCACGTAGTCGTCGTCGGTGGGCTGCTCGGCCGTCACCGCACCGCACGACGCCGCGTCGCCCCCGCTCGTCGCGGCGACGAGCCTGCACAGCTCGGCCGCCAGCCGGTCCGGGTAGCTCGAGACGCCCGCGACCACCCCGACGACGAGCAGCGCCGCCACCACCACGACCCCGAGCAGCTCGGCGCTGCTCCCGCCACGGTCGCCGCGGGGCATACGGGTGCGGCACACGGCGCTCACGACGCGACGCCGGCCACACGCGCCCGCGCGTCCGCCGGCCGCACCAGCACACCACCCAGAGCCGGTCCCCCGAGCCACACCACGGCCTCGACCAGGATCGTCGCCGGCATCACCCCTCGTCCGCCCTGCGCGGCCACCGTCGCGGCCTGCAGGACCAGCGTGACCACCAGTCCCGCCCCTCCGGCGGTGAGCGTCGTGCGCAGTGCAGCCGTGCGGTTCCACAGGCCGAAGCGACGCCGCTGCAGCGCTGCCACCAGGACGCCGACGAGGATCAGCAGCCCCAGCTGCGTGACCGCGAGGACGAGCGCCGGGCGCGGCCCGCTCAGCCCGACCAGCACCGCCACCGCACGGCAGCCCAGCACGCCCACGACGAAGCCGACGGTCGCTGCCCGGAGATCGATCTGGTCCATGCTGCGACGCTAGGAGCGCGGCGGACCTCCACCTCCGGGCCCCACGGTTCCTCCGTGGACCCACGGCTGGGTCTCGAGGCCCAGGCCGGGTGGGCCCCGCGGTCGGGATACCCTCCTGGGCGAGCCGCCGCGCCGGCGGATGATCGAGGAAGGGACACCCGAGCATGCGCCTGGCGCTCACCGCGCAGATCGCGCTCGCGACCGCGATCGGCGGCTTCGTCGCCGGGCTGCTCGCGCTGTGGGTCGGCAGCACCACGCTCTCCGTCGGGGCGGGCGTGACCGTGCGGGTCGTGCTCGTCGTCCTCGTCCTGCTGCTGGCGCCCGCCATCGCCGTGCGTCGGCGCCTGCTCGACGTCGACCGCACCGTCCTGCGCCGCTCGGCGGTGGTGGGCCTGGTGCTGGGCTACCTGCTCAACCCACTATCGTGGCTGGGACGCGCGTTCGTCGCGCAGACGTTCGTGCCCGTCGGTGTGGCCTCCGCGGCGGTCGACCTCGTGCTCTGGACGGGCGTCGGCATGGGCGCCGTGCTCGTCGCCACGAGGTCCGCGACGCACCGTGATCCGCTGGGTTACCAGTCGTCTGCCTGATCGCCGGCTCGGAACCTCAGCGACTCTGCGGCGCCGTCACGCGTCGCAGGACAAGACCGAGGACGAGCAGGAACGCCGCGAACACGAGGAACGGCGCGCCCGGGGTGCCTCGCTTCCCGTCCCCGGGGTCGACCGAGGTGCCGACCGTCTCCAGCCCGCCGCCGGAGCAGGTGACACGCGAGACCGCGTCGAGGGAGTCGGTGGCCGACAGCCAGGTCCACGTCGCACCCTGCGCGTCGACTACCTCCGACGGGCTCCCCTCCACCGGACCGATCTGCAGGTCGACGGTCCTCGATCCGTCCGTGCTCGACGCCTCGCAGGTCACCGCCGCGAGGTCGACGTCCGGCTGGCCCCAGACGGTGTCCCCGTGGACGCTGTTCGACAGCTCGACCGGCGATCCGGCAGGTGCCGAGTGGAGGATCTCGACCGGCGCGGTCCCGCCGAAGGAGCCGAGACCGAGGAGGCCGGCGATCCCGAGCAGGGCGAAGAGCGGTGCCGCGAACAACGCGGCCGTCCCGAACATCCGGGCGGTGCGCCGGATGTTCGTCCCCGAGAAGATGCCCACGGGGTCACTCACCGACCGTGACGCTCGCCAGCACGTCGTGCTGGCCGGTCTCCTCGTACCGCGACACAGGACCCACCACGGTCACGATGGCCTGGCTGCCGTCGGGCAGGTCCAGGGTGAGGGTCTCGTACCGGAACCGCACGTCGTCCCCCGAGGGCATCGGCAGGTCCGCCTCGTACTTCAGGTAGGCCGCCGCGTCCGCCCCCGGCCAGGTCAGCTCTTCCTCGACGACGTCCTGTGCTCCGAGGGTGGCCTCGCCGACCGTCCGGCTGTTCGCGCTCGACGCCTTGGCGTCCCGGGTGGGGGTGCCCGAGGTGACCACGTACACCGAGCCTCCGGCGCCGTCGGGTCCGAGCGGCATCTTCATCCCCGCCGCCGTGACGTCGTCACCGCCGCCCTCGGGCGGGTCCGTCTCGTAGGGCTCCCAGTCCGTGGGTGTCGCCAGCTGCACGCCGGCGAGCTCCTGGGCGGTCCAGCCGGACGGGGCAGCGCTCGGGGTCAGCACGCTGTCAGTCTCGTCGCCCGACGACGACGTGCAGCCCGCGAGCAGGGCGAACGCCCCGACGAGCACAGCCACCCGGACGGCGATGAGCTGGTGGGGACGCAAGGAAGACCTCCGAGAAGGGTGGGAACGCGAGCTGGTGTGCCGCGAGAAGGTTGTCACACCACGCAGCCGGCACGGTCCACCATCGCGGTCCCGTCCCAGTACTTGTAGTCCGACGTGGACCGGCTGCTGGTCACGGAGCTGTGCGACAGGCCCAGCTGGACTCCCAGCTCACCCTCGGCGTTGAACCCCGCCTCGCTGGTACCCAGCGTGTACGTCTGCTCTGAGATGTGCCCCCGCGCCGCGGCGAGCTCACCGAGCTCGCGTCCGAGCGACGACGGGTCGAGCTTGTCCCCGACGATCTGCGGGATATCGACCGAGTCGGTGATGCCCGGGTAGTACGGGATGCCGGCCGCCTGGAGCACCCGCGCAGCCGTCTGGCGAGCTGCCTCGGTGTCGAGCGGGATGTCGATCGTCCGCTCGGTGTACTCGGGGTCGTCCTCGACAGGGCCGGTGTACGAGCTGTCGCCGGTCGCGTTGCCCATCAGCACGCTCTTGATCCGGAAGGTCGTCGGGTTCCCGTTCTCGTCGCGGTCGACCTCGACCACCGCGCCGGCGGAACCCTCCGCCGTGAGCTGCATGAACGTGTCGTAGCCCTGGGCGTTCGGGCCCCGGCCCTGCAGGCCTCCGCCGATCGACATCTCCGCGCGCAGGTAATCCGTCGTCGTGCCGTCCGCCCGGTGGGTCCGGCCGAGGTACGCCTCGATCGCCGCCTCGGCACCAGCCGTGCCGAGCGGCGTCGACGCCCCGGCAGAGGCGTTGCCCTCGACACCGGCCTCGACGAACCACTCGTCGGCCTCGAGCTGCTCGTACTTGTTGCTGCCGCCGAGCTTGTCGTTGAACCAGTCGACGCCGTCCCGCACGATGTTGTCGTCGCCGACGAGGGAGTCCTTGGTCTCGTCGTTGCGCTTGTGGTCCAGGATGTTGCGGGCCTGCTCTTCGGACGTCGCGATGTACGACTCGCCGCCCCCGGCGACGAGCGCCACGTTGGCCTTCGCGGTCGCACCCACCCCGTAGGTCTGGTCGTCGACGGTCGCCGAGAAGTCGAACCCGACGCCGACGCCGATGCCCACACCGCCCGACCGGGCCCGGGTCAGCCGATAGGTGCCGTCACCCAGCTTCTCGATGACCCACGTCTCACCACTCTGGAC
The DNA here is from genome assembly GCF_001424125.1 of Cellulomonas sp. Leaf395. GTDB lineage: Bacteria > Actinomycetota > Actinomycetes > Actinomycetales > Cellulomonadaceae > Cellulomonas. Next base: position 364,894 of record NZ_LMQI01000003.1, on the reverse strand, counting down.
GTCGACGACCACCGTCACGCCGGTGTTCGACTCCTCACCGGTCGACGACACCACGCACTCGTCCGGCGGGATGTAGTCCTCCGGCGAGCGCTCCATCGGGGGCGCCGGGCACGAACCGCCGCCGACAGCGGAGGTGAGCTTGCACAGCTGCGCGGACAGGTTCTCGCCGTAGTGGCTGTTGACGAAGCCCAGCACGAGCGCGCCGACGAGGACGGCGACCACAGCGACCACGCCGAGGTACTCGAGCGACCCCGCACCGCGGTCGTCGAGCCGGAGGCCGCGGCGCCGGAGCGCGCGTGTCAAGATCACTCGATCAACCCTTCGCTGCATGGTGATGCTCAGCCGAGCTCTTCCACCGTAGGTCGGTTCGCCGCATGGTCTGCCGGGTCCCACGGCTCCGTTCACGTCCTGCGTGTGGGCCCACGGGCCCAGTCGAGCCCCAGGTCACCGCACGAGGATGGGCTCCAGGTCGCCCAACCGTGCCGCGGCGCGATCGACCAGCTGGTCGATGCGCGAGTCCGAGTCGGAGAACCCGTGCTCGCCGGCACACGAGATGCGGTACTCCCATGCGCTGTAGATCGGCTGCGGGACGAACGGCGGCGGCGTGGGGGTCGGGCTGGGCGTCGTGCTGGGCGTCGGGGTCGGCGTCGGGGTGGGGGTCGGTGGCGGGGGCTGGGTGTAGCCGATGATCGTCCGCTCGGCGACGATCTCGCAGCTGGCCAGCTCGACGCCGACCTGGGCGGTTCCGCTCGACCGCACGATGCGGTTCTCGGGGCCGCGCGCGTCCAGGCGGACGTCGACCGCCACCCGGTCCCGCGCCGCGTCGTGGTGGTACGACTCCACCGACGCGTCGTTGCGCGCCGCGTACTGCTCCGCCCCGAGGCGGCCACTGCCACCGGCAGCTGCACCGGAGAACCGCCACGTCTCGCGGGTTCCGAACAGCGCGGCGATCCGCAGGTCCCAGACCGCGTCGTCGATCTCGTCGACCGCGCGGTCGCGCGCCCCGACTGCGCCTGCTAACGCAGCCGCGTCGGCCGCGGTCTGCGTCTGGCCGACCTTGTCCGTGGCGGCCAGGAGCGGGATGACGTAGACGAACAGGAGGGCGAGGACGCCCACCACGACGGTGAGGATGATCGCCGTCGCGGCGAGCCCGTCGTCCCCGCGAGCCACCGCGCGCACGCGCGCAGCGACCCGCCGGTGCCATGACCTCACGATCGCGTCACCGGGAGGTCCTCGATCGGTGCGAACCCGGGAACCTCGAACGTGACGGTCGAGGTCGAGGGGTCGATCGGCGGGAAGGCGCCCGAGAGGAGCTGTCCGACGTCCGACATCCCCAGCGGTGCGTTGGAGCACGTGCAGATGCTGGAGTCCTCACCCACCAGCTGGCCGACCCACGGCTGGTAGCGCACCTTGGCGCCCGGGTCGACCAGGGCGATGTCCCGGATGTCGTTGGCGAGCGGACGCTGCGCGTTGAACGCCGAGAGCTGGAGCAGCGGGTCCGTGTCCTCGGTGTTGACCAGCGTGAACCACACCGTCGTGCTGGTCTCGTCGGCCAGGACGGCGGTCACGTCGATCCGCGCCGGCCGCGGGGAGGCCTGGTCCGGCACGGCACCCTCCACCGAGCCGAGGACCTCGCCGCCACCGGACTCACCGTCGAAGACGGCCGACTCCAGCTCCGCACGCGTCATGGACGGCGCGGACGACTCGCTCCCCCCGCCGGTCGCCGAGCCGCTGCCGGTGGGCGACGGGTCGTCGTCCCCGGTGCAGCCCGTCAGGACGACGGCGGTCAGCAACGCCACGGCGCCGGCCACGCCGGTGCGCACGAGCCCCTTCATGAGTCCCCCTTGACGCCGTAGACCACGGTCACGCGGCGGTTGGCCTGCTTGCCCTCGTCCGTCGAGTTGTCCCCCACCGGCTCGGCCTCGCCCCTGCCGACCGACACGAAGGTCACGCTCGATCCCGCCGCGGGTTGCAGGGCCGCCAGCACCGCTGCGGCGCGCTGCTCGGAGAGTGTCTGGTTGAACGCGTCGGAGCCGTCGGCGTCCGTGTGGCCGGTCACGACGACCTCGCCGGTGCCGCGCGCGGCGATGTCCGCCGCCACCGTCGCCAGGGCGCTGCTGGCCTCGGGTGTCAGCTCTGCCGAGCCCGACGCGAACAGCACGTTGGCGTCCAGCGTCACAGCCACGGCCTCCACGGACTCCTCGACCTTCGCGGTTCCCTCCACGTCACCGGAACGGCGCAGGAGCGGGAACGTGAACGCAGCAGGGTCGGCCGAGGCGAGGTCCGCGGCGGCCGGGAGCTGCGGCCAGCCCTCGCCCACGTACGGAGCCTTCTCCTTGCCGACAGGCTCGAGCGCACCGTCCTGCACGGGCACGGCGCCGGCCGAGGTGCCGTACGGCATCTGCACCTGGACCTCGGTGACGTCCTCCGGGAGCTCCGGGAAGACGGCCCAGCCGACGCGCAGCTCGCCCGAGGCGGAGTCGAGGTCGGTCGCGTAGGTCGTGAAGGTGTCCTCCTCGCTGGCGAGGGGTGCGTACGAGTTCAGGCCCGCGGTGTCGACGAGGAAGAGGTCGGTCACGTGCAGACGTGCGTACGGGCTCTCCGGCACCTTCGCGGCGAGCGAGCCGGTGAACTTGCCGCTGCCGTTCCAGCCGATCGAGTAGTACAGGACGGTGCCACCGTCGACGCGCCGCACGCCGTGGATCAGTCCGCGGACCTCCGGCTCGGAGTCGTCGTTCCGGTAGTGGTAGGTGAAGCTGCCCTCGACCGGGACCTCCTGACCGTCCACCTCGACCGTGCCCGTGGGCACCGGCTCGCGCCCTGCGGCGTCCGCGGTCACCGCCGACAGAACGAGCACGACGGCCGCGACGGCCGTAGCGAGTGCGCGTCTCACGTGTGTGTCTCCCTCGTGGTCATCGGGTCAGCGTAGACGTGCCGACCGAGGCCTTCAGACGCACGACGGAACCGACACCGCCGTGCACGTGGAGAAGCGACGGCCCGCGAAGGGCCGTCGCTCCTGCCTGCGTACGGGGTTGTCAGGGGACGATCTTGTCGAGCTGCTCCGTGATCTTGCCGCCCAGGTCGAAGGCCGTGAAGGCGGTGATGAGGGCGCCGACGAGGAGGACGACCACGACGACGATGCCGAGGTACTCCAGCGTGCCCTGACCGGCCTCACGAGCCTCGACGGCCTTGGCGAGGCGGATCTTGGTGTTGACGAACATGCGGGTCATGAGTGTGCTCCTCCACGTGTGCCGCCCGGGGACACCGGTCGGATGCTTTCTCTGCGGTCCCGGTCTCCCGAGCCCCTTGCTGACACCTGAAACATTACGGACGCTCCGGACGTCACCGGCGGGTCCGTGGGCCCAACCTCGGGCCCATCTGTCACCGGCCGGACCCAGGCATCAGGCCCCACCGAGCCACACCGAGACCGCCTCCGCACGCGTCCGGACACCGAGTCGCGCGAAGATGTGGTTGACGTGGTTCTTCACCGTCTTCTCCGACAGGTAGCACGCGGCCGCGATCTCCGGGTTGGTCCGGCCCGCCGCGATGAGCTCCATCACCTCGCGCTGGCGCTCGGAGAGGCCCACGTCCGGGCGCGACGGAGCCGCGGGCGCCGCCGGGACGATCCAGGTCTCGCGCAGCGCCTGCGCCGCCGTCGGCGAGAGCAGGAACGACCCCTCGGCCACGGCGAGGATCGAGCGCTCGAGCTCGTGCGACGCGAACTGGCCGTGCACCAGGTACCCGCTCGCGCCCGCGTCCACCGCGGCGCGCACGATCTCGGGCGCGTCGGAGTAGGTGAGCATGAGGATCTTGCACCACTGCCGCACCTCGGCGGCCACCTGGACGCCGTCACGCCGCGGCATCCGCACGTCGAGGAGCACCACGTCCGGCTGCATGGCACGCACCACGCGCACGGCCTCTTCGCCGTCGCCGGCCTCCCCGACCACCCGGATGCGGTCCGACGCCTCGACGAGGCTCCGCAACCCCATCCGGATCACCGCGTTGTCGTCCACGATGACCACCGTGACCTGGGTCAGGGCGGGATGGTCGGCCGCCACCCCTGCGACCGTCGAGCCTTCACCGGACACCTGAGGACTCCTTCGTCGGGTCGAGGTCGAGGACCACACGGGTACCCCGACCGGGTCGGGAGGTCACCGAGAGGTCGGCGCCCGCCTGCACCGCGCGCTCGTGCATCCCGGTCAGGCCGAAGTGGTTCGGCGGGCTGACACCGCCGTCGGGCACGACGAACCCGCGGCCGTCGTCGACGACCTCGATCCGGACCGTGCCCCCGGCTGCGCCCGCCAGCGACACGCTCACGCGGTCGGCCTCCGCGTGGCGCATCACGTTCTCCAGGGCCTCCGACACGATCGCGAGCGCCTCGTAGCGGGCGTCCGTCGACAGGTCGACCGCGCCGTGCGTCTCGAAGACGCACTCGATCCCCGTCGCGTCGCCCCACGTCCGGCACTGCTCGGCAAGCACCTGCGCCAACGGCCGGTCGGGCTCGTCCGCCCGCAGCCGCACCAGGAGCGAGCGGGCCTCTGCCGCAGCCTGGTTGGCGGCTGCAGCCAGCCCGTTCGCGTACCGGACCGCCGTCGCGGGGTCACGCTCGACCCAGACGGGGAGCGCCTCCGCCGCCAGGGCGATGCCGTGCAGCGTCTTGCCCAGCGAGTCGTGCATCTCACGCGCCAGCCGAGCCCGCTCGTCGGCGGACGCGACGGCCCGGTGCGCGTCGACCAGCTCGCGGGCGGCCGCCACCTCACGCTCGTGCGCGTGTCGCACCACCGAGCCGATGGCCACCAGCCCGACGTAGAGAGCGGGGATGCCCAAGTTGATCATGAACCCGCTCGTGGGCGTGGGCTGGAGCTGGTGCACGAGCAGGTACCCGGCGACCAGGGCCGTCGCTCCGAGGACGGCGACCCGGCGCTCGAACAGGATGCCCATGATGAGCGCCGTCGAGAACGTCGCCAGGACCAGCGGGCTCTCCACCCCGAGCACGGCGAGCACCACGAGCGTGAGCAGCAGGTCGGCCACCACCGCGAGCGGGTGATGCATGACGAAGCGCGCGGCGCTCGGGTACATCAGGAACGAGAAGCTCGTCGCCGACAGCACCAGCACGCTGGCCAGCATCGTGCCGGTGATCGGCTGGCCGATCATGCCGAAGAGCGCCACCGTGATGGCCAGCAGACGCACGAGGAGCGCGACGGCCACGACGCGCTGCGTGAAGTCGCGCTGCACCGGCTCGCTCATCCGAACAGGGAGGTGAAGTCGACGTCGGCACCCAGGAACAGCCCGACGACGATGAAGATCAGCGCACCGGGCACCAGGACCAGCGAGGTCACGAGGGTCACCCGCGGCGCCGTCCGTGCGGCGGCCCGGCGCTGCCGCTGACCGCTCTCCCGGCGCATGTCCTCGGCGATCTGCTTGAGCGACTCCGCCAGCGGGGCACCCAGCTCCTGGGACTGCAGGAGCGCGGAGACGAACTGCGCCACCGCCTCCGACGAGCTGCGTCTGCGCAGGTCCTGGAACGCCTGACGCACCGACGCGCCGTTGGCGATCTGGTGCAGGGTCAGCGTGATCTCCTCCCCCAGCGGGCCCGCGAACCGCTCCGCGACCCGGGCGAGGGCGGCACGGAAGTTCACGCCGGCCATGACCGTGACCGCGAGGACGTCGAGGAAGTCGGGCAGGTCCTTGTCGATCTGCTCCCGTCGCCGTCGTTGCGCACCCGCGACGGCGGACAGCGGCAGGAGCACCGGGACGACGAGCGCCAGCACCGCGAGCAGCAGGTTGCCGGCGAGGAGCATGACGAACGCCACCGGCAGGGTGAGCATCGCCCACCACGCCGTGCGGGTCAGGTACCCGTCGACGGTGAGCCCGTCGGGTCGCCCGGCTTCGTCGATCATCCGCTGCAACCGCGCCAGGCGTGCCGGCCCGAGGAGCCGGCGCAACCGGGGCACCTGGGTGCGCGCGAGCTTGCTCAGCGGGAGCTCGCCCTCCGCACGCCGCCGCTGCTGCCCCCGCAGGAGGTTCAGGTCGTCGACCGCCAGGGTGTCCATGGCGTCCGACCGCATCTGGCGGTAGCCGACCATGAACAGCACGGCGGCAGCAGCCGCGGCGATGCCCACGGCCAGACCGAGCCACGCGCTCATCCGTCGTACCTCGTCATGCGGCGGATCAGCAGGAAGCCGCCGACGAACAGCGACGAGCCGACGACCAGGGCGGCGCGACCGATCCACGAGTCGGTCATCGCCTGCACCGTCCCCGGCTGGATGAGGTTGAGCACGAACAGCAGCGCGAACCCCATCCCGATCACGAGGTAGCCGGTGGACGTCGACTGCGCGAGCGTGGTGCGTACCTCACGGCGGGTCTCACGGCGCGCCTCGAGCGTGTCCGCGATGTCGCGCAGCGCGCTGACCAGCGAACCACCGCTGCGGGCGCTGACCAGGAGCGTCGAGATGAGCACGGTGACCTCGCGCGACGGGAGACGGTTCTCGAGACCCTTCATGGCCGTGTCCAGGCTGTCGCCGAAGCGCATGCGGGACGCCACCCGCGCCAGCTCCGGGCCGGCGGGCTCGGACAGCTCGCTCGCGGCGATGCTGACGGCCGACGCGATCGAGAGCCCCGCACTCGTCGCGTTGGACAGGACCCGCGCGAGCTCGGGCATCTGGGCGATGAACTGCTCGTTGCGCCTGTCCTTGGCCCGGGCGAGGTAGGCCTTGACACCGACGACGACCGCGGCGATGCCCAGCAGCCCGAAGATGGGCGCGAGGCCCACCGCGAGCACCCAGCCGATGGCCAGGCCACCGCCGACCGCGATCAGTGCGACGAGCAGCGGGGCGCGCCGCTCCTCGCCTGCCAGCAGCAGCTGGCTCTCGACCCACCGGCCGGGTCCGGTGCGCCGGAACGCCCGGTCCCACTGCAGGAAGCGCGTCTGCTCGCCGAGCTCGTCGGAGATGACACCGGCCACGAGGGACCGGCGCCGTGCCATCGCGCCACCGAGGTGGCCCGCACCGATCACGAAGAAGATCGCCGCGGCCAGGACGCCGAGCAGGATGACGAGGATGATCATGGCGCCGCCCGTCGGCCCGAGGCGGCGGGCCCAGCGGGCTCAGCGGACGCCGCGGGCGCGGTGCCGGGGCCGGGCGCGACTGTCAGCGGCACGGCGGACAGCCCGATCGGCTCTCCAGCGATGCGCAGCTTGTCGAGGATCGGCTGCGGGATGGGATAGCGCACGAACCGACCGGGCGGACCGGACGCGTTGGGGATCTCGGGGTCCCACCGCATGAGCGGCTGCACCGCGAAGTCCTCGCGGTGCCGGGAGGACACCCACCCCACCTCGACCACGCGGCGGGTGCCGTCCGAGCCGCGGAGCAGCTGGATGACGAGGTCGACGGCGTTGTTCACCTGGTCGCGCAGGGCGTGGAACGGCACCTCGACGTCGCTCATCGACGCGAGCGTCTCCAGCCGGATCAGCGCGTCGACGGTGGTGTTCGCGTGCACCGTGGCCAGCGAGCCCTCGTGGCCGGTGTTCATGGCCTGGAGCATGTCGAGCGCCTCACCGCCGCGCACCTCACCGACGATGATCCGGTCCGGGCGCATGCGCAGGGCGTTGCGGACCAGGTCGCGGATGGTGACCTGGCCGTGGCCCTCCACGTTCGCCGGGCGGGTCTCGAGCCGGACCACGTGGTCCTGGACCAGGGACAGCTCGGCGGCGTCCTCGATGGTGATGATGCGCTGCCGGCCCTGGATGAACGCGGAGAGCGCGTTGAGCATCGTCGTCTTGCCCGAGGACGTGCCGCCGGACACGATGATGTTCAGCCGTGCCCGGACGCATGCGGCGAGGAGCTCCGCGGTCGGCTCGTCGAGGCTCCCACGGTTGAGCAGCTCGTCGAGCCCGTAGGACTTCGGGAACAGTCGGATGGTCACCGTGGGCCCGTTGAGCACCAGCGGTGGCAGGACAACGTGCACACGGGCACCGCGCGGCATCCGCTCGTCGGCCGGGAGCCGCGCGTCGACCATGGGGCTGGACTCGTCGACCCGGCGGTTCACGGTGGACACGATCCGGTCGATCGTCTGGCGGAGCTGTTCCTCGGACGCGAACGACGCCGACACCCGCTCGACCTGGCCGAACCGCTCGACGTAGATGGTGTCCGGGCCGTTGATCATGATCTCGGAGACGGTCTCGTCGGCCAGCAAGGGCTCGAGGACACCGAGGCCGATCGACTCGTCGACGACCCGGCGGATGAGCGCGTTGCGCTCCCGCGTCGTGAGGATGACGCCCTCGGTGGACACCAGGTGCGCCACCACGCGCTCGAGCCGGATGCGCCGCTGGCCCGGGTCCAGCCGGCCCAGCTCGTGCAGGTCGACCTCGTCGAGCAGCTTGCGCTTGAAGGTGGAGACGAGCCCTTCGTCCAGGTCGCTGCGCGTCGGCGCGAGCGCGCCCAGGGCGGGTTCCGGGGTTGCCGGGAGCGGATCCGTGCGGTGCGCCCACTCACCGAAGCCCGCGCGCATCAGGGCGCCGTCCGTGGCATGGCGGCCTCGCGGACCACCGTGAAGCTGGGGAAGATGCCGATCCGGAGCACCGGCACCTCGATCCGCACACCGTCCGCGGGGTACGTGATCTGGCTCGCGCGCATGTTGCCGGGGAGCGAGGCGTCGACGGCCGCCGGGACCGAGCGGCCCAGGCTCATGGCCCGGGCACCGTCGCGCACCGCCTGGTTGGTGGCGAGCGTGGTGACGGCCGCGGCACCCACCTGCAGGAGCGCGAGGATCACGACGACGACGACCGGCATGATGCCGAGCACCTCGATCGCCGACGACCCGCGGTCGTCGTCCCGAAGGACGCGTGCTCGTGCTCGTCGGATCATGGCTCCATCACCACGTCTCTGCTGATCGTCGCGGTCCACGGGGTGTTCAGCACACCCGGCATCACCACGGGGATGCGCACGCTGACGTCGACGGACGACTGCCGCGGTGACGCGACGTCCACGTCGACGTTGGCCCGCATGCTGCCCGGGAACGCGTCGAGCGCGGCAGCGCGCACCTGCGCCGGCGACTCCTTGAGGGCGACGGACCGTGCCGCGGCCGCGGCACCGTAGCCGGTCCAGACGTAGGTGAGGCCGGTCAGCCCCAGCTGCCAGAGCACCGCGCAGACGATCAGGATCGCCGGCAGCAGGGCAACCAGCTCCACGGCCACCGATCCGGTCTCGTCGGACGCCGCCGCCTTCTGGCGACGCCCGCCCGACCGGCGTGGCCGCGCTGCGGCATCGGTCGACGCGGGATCGGACGTTGTGGTGGGTCGGCGCACGACGCCGACCTCGCGACCGAACGCGCGCAGTGCACGCCACCAGGCGGGGTCGGTGACCATCTCGGGGGCGCGGGAGTTCATGGCGGTCTCGAGCTTGTGGCCCATGTCCGGCAGGACGGTGGCGAGCACGGGGCCGGGCGACAGTCGCTTGACCGTCTCCGGCTGCACCTCGTCGGTCCGGGACGCCTTGTTGATCAGGACGTGCACGCCGTCGGGCTTGCGCACCTGCAGCGACTCCCACCAGCCCAGGGTGCGGCGCAGTGCCCGGATGCTCACCAGGTCCGGCGTGACGACCGAGACCACCTCGTCGGAGATCTCCACGACGGCCGCCTGCACCGGCGTGACGTGGGCACCGACGTCGATCAGCACCAGGTCGTACTGCTGGCGAAGGAGCCCGACGATCTGGCGGATCGCGGCCGGGGTGACCCACTCGACGTCGCGCACGTCGTCGGGCGGCAGGAGCAGGTGGATCCCGGACTCGTGCTCGAAGACCGCGTCGGCGACGGTGCGGACCGACAGGTCCTGCGCCACCTTCGCCAGGTCGGCGACCGAGGTCCGTGCGCGCGCCTCGATGAGGCTGGAGACGTCGCCCTTCTCCAGGTCGAGGTCGACGACGAGCACCTTGTGGTCGGGCAGCTCGCGGCGGACGTCCCACGCGAGGTGCGTGACCAGGGTCGTGGTGCCCACGCCGCCCTTGGTCCCGGTCACCGCCACGACGGTCGCGCGACCGCGGGCGCTCCCGCCGTCGCTGGAGGCGCTGATCAGCAGGCTCTCCATGTGCCGCGACCAGTCGAGCGCGGTGTTGACGCGCTGCTGCACGTCGGCGAACGACAGCGGGTACGCGAGAACGCCACGGGCGCCGGCATCCATCGCGGAGGCCAGCGACTCGGGGTCGCCGTCGCTCGTCACGACGATCGCCACGCTCGCGGGCCGGCGCAACCCGAGGTCCCGGATGACCTGGTGCACGGGTTCGGGCCCGAGCAGGTCGTGGACGAGAACCAGGTTCGGCTCGCGGTCCAGCACGAGGTTCGCCATCTCGGTCGTCGTCTCGGCGACTCCCACGACCTCGATGTCGGCGGCCTCGGCCAGCTGGGACCGCAGCTCGTAGGCGAGCGACTGGTCCGCGCACCCGATGACGACGGTGCCTGCCATCAGCCCTGCTCCCCTTCCGGGACGGCGACCCCGCCCAGCTGCGTGGCGTCGAACTCGTCCTCCTCGCCCGTGCGGTCCTCACCCGAACCGGCCGGCAGGCCCACGAGCCGGACCTCGTCCGCGAACGCGGAGGCGTACGTGACCGCGAGCGCGTCGTTGGGCTCGAGCGCGAGCGTCACGGGGACGACGGACGCCTGACCCGTGGCGCTGTCCTCGTCCACCAGCACCTGGCTCCCGCGGACGGACACCACCCGGACGTCCTCCACCAGCACGCGTACCTGCTTGGGCAGTCCCGGCACGTCCGCGAACACCGCGTAGATGTCGACGTGGTCCCCGGGCACGATGCGGTCCGCGATCCCGGTGACCTCGTCGACGTTGATCGCGATCTCCCGCTCCGTCGGGCTGAGGTCCGACGGCGGGACGAGGACGTCCGTGGTGATCATCGTGCCCTCCTCGAGGTTGACACCCACCTTGCGGCCCAGAAGATCGCCCTGCGTCACGCGGGCCGAGGTCGAGAGCCACCGTTCGGGCACCTCGTCGGCGACGATCGACGACTCGTCGAGCGTGGTGAACGCGGGGAGGTCGTCGGCGGCCCGGTAGACCGTCACCACGGAGCCCACCTTGCTCGAGACGTTGCCCACGTACGAGGCCACGAGGAAGAAGACCACGACGGCGATGAGGACGGACAGGAGGATGAACAGCACTCCGCGTCGCTGGCGGGGGTTCACGCAAGGGCTCCTCGGAAGTCGGACGGATCCGTCCGCCGCACATGGCAGAACGGGCAGAAGTCGGTGAAGACGGTGGTGGCACAGGTGGGGCAGGTGCCACGGGCGGCGGGCAGCTGCACCCCACCGCCGCCAGGCAGGGCGACGGCCTCCACGGCACGGTCGGTGCCGAGACGACCGACGACGTCGACCCGCATGAGGGGCACCTCGACGACGGTCGAGCAGCGGCTCGCGGCGAGCAGCTGCTCGCGCGCAGCCGGCGGGAGCAGGTCGGGGTTCGCGCAGTACAGGGTGCCGCGGTCCGGTCCCGGCTCGGGGACTGTCGCCTTGCCGACCGCGTCCACCGAGGGGTTCGGGCCCGACAGGGTGACGACGAAGCCCTTCCCGCCGGGCGTCAACGACCGCAGGTGCTCACCGAGCGACGGTGCGGGGTCCGTGAGGTTGGCGACGGACGGCGTCCAGGCGCCGCTCCACGTCAGGCCCGCCAGGGCGTCCAGGAACGCCACGGACTGGCCGGCGTCGAGGCCGATGGACGCCGCCTGGTTGGCGAGCACCAGGATCGCGCCGGGACCGTGCGGCAACGTCCGCCACGCGACCGTCGGTCCGCGGTCCGCGAGCGCGGCGGCGTACCGTCGCACCAGTGTCTCGTGGCGGCGCTCGCCGATCACGAGCACGTGCGTCGCGTCGCCCAGGGTCGTGCTGTTCACACCGGCCAGGTCGGTCGGTGCGACGACCGTGATGCGCGATGCTCCGGTGTCGGGAGCGTCCGCCCCGACGTCGAGGAGCGCTGTGATGGCGATCGCTGGCATCCGGCGTGAGCTCCCCCTGTGCGCGGTCCATGGCAGACGTGCCGTACCTGCCGAACCTGCTGACTCTGACCAACCCGAAGAACATCGCGGACCTGGCGAGACTTTCGACCCGCGAGGCAGGACTTCGTGGCCTGCGCGTCCCTGCGACGATGGTCCCCGCCCCGCACCGGACGAGGCGCCGGGGGCGGCAGACCACGCACATGATAGGCGGACGATGAGTGCACTTCGGTCCAGATCACTCTTGCTGGTGAACGGATCACCGGTGGCGACCGTCGAGGTCGCGGACACCTGGCGTGCCCGTTTCCGGGGTCTTCTGGGCCGCCGCGAGCTGCCTGAGGCACTCTGGCTCGAGCCCGAGTCCTCGGTGCACGGCATCGGCATGCGGGTGAGCCTCGACGTCGCCCTGCTCGACTCCGCGGGGGGCGTCGTCGACACCCTCGTGCTCCGCCCCTGGGCGGTCACCGCGCCGCGTCGCGGGGTAGTTGCCGTGGTGGAGGCGCCACAGGGCAGCTTCGAGCGCTGGGACCTGCGCCCCGGGGGCGTGGTCTCGCGCGGTGGTCCGGGTGGTGTCGCCGGCGGGTCGTGAGGCACCCGTCCATCGTCGTCGCCGCCGGGGCCAGGACGGCGGGTCCGTGGCACCGGGCGTGCGGGTACACGGGCCCACCGGGACTGAGCTCAGGGGCCCAGGCGCCCGACCCAGGTTCACCCGCACCACGGGGTGGGCGGCCGACCCCACCGGGTGACGACATAAAGGGTTCGGGCTGTGTCGGTACCGCCCCGTAACGTTGCTCCTCGTGCGTTCTCTCCCCCTCGACGACCCCGGCACCCCGCCCCTGAGCGGGCCCACGGCGCTGCTCTGGTGGCTGGCCGGCCGGCAGTGGGGCATCCTCCTGACTGCCGTCGGGCTCGGCGTCCTGCAGTTCGCGGCCCAGGCGTTCACCCCGTTCGTCGTGGGCCGCGCGATCGACGACGGCCTGGCCAGCGGCTTCGGTCCGGACCTCTGGCGTGCGTGCGCGACGCTGCTCGCGCTCGGCGCGGTGATCATCACGGCCTCGGCCATCGGCCACCGGTACGACGTGAACAACTGGTTGCGGGCGGCGTTCACGTCCTCGCAGCTGGTCGGCCGGACCGTCGCCCGGTCGGGCCACACCATCACCAAGGAGCTGCCGACGGGTGAGGTCGTCTCGGCCGTGGCCAACGACGCGCTGCGCATCGGTGAGGTCTTCGCGCTCGCCAGCCACTTCCTCGGCAGCCTCGTGGCCTACGCCATCGTCGCGGTGCTGATGCTCCGGGTGTCCGTCCCGCTCGGGCTCGTCGTTGTCCTGGGCCTGCCGACGGTCGCCGCCATCCTCGGCCTGCTGGTCAAGCCACTCTCGCGCCGCCAGGTGGCGCAGCGCGAGGCGTCCGGGCGACTCACCACGCTGGGTTCGGACACGGTCTCCGGCCTGCGCATCCTGCGCGGCATCGGCGGCGAGGAGGTCTTCACCGACCGGTACCGCGCGCAGTCGCAGGAGACGCGGCGCCGCGGCGTGGAGGTGGCCAGGACGCAGTCGGTCCTGGACGCTCTCCAGGTCCTGCTGCCCGGCGCGTTCGTCGTCACGCTCATCTGGTTCGGCGCCCACATGGCGCTGGCGGGCACCATCACGCCCGGCCAGCTGGTGTCGACGTACGGCTTCGCGGCGTTCCTGTCCTGGCCGGTCCAGAACGCGACGCAGATGCTCCAGGCGGCGACGCGCGCCCACATCGGTGCGACCAAGGTGGTCAAGGTCCTGCAGGTCGTCCCGGCGACCGGCGCGACGCCCGGCACGGCCACCGCGCCGGAGCCGCACGTGCCGCTGGTCGACGAGGTCAGCGGGCTGCACCTGGAGCCCGGCCGGGTGGTCGCGCTGGTCAGCGCCAACCCCGACGAGTCCGCGCGCATCGCCACACGGCTCGGCCGGTTCGACGACGCGGCGGAGCAGGACACCCCCGTGCGCCTCGGTGGCGTGCTGCTGTCCGAGCTCGACAAGGAGCTCGTGCGGGAGCGCATCGTCGTCGCGGAGGCCACCCCGCACCTCTTCTCCGGCCTGCTGGCCGACGAGCTCGACGTGCGCGGCTCGGCCACGCAGGACGACCTGCTGCGGGTGATGGACACGGCCGACGCGCAGGACGTCCTCGACTCGGTGGCCGACGGCCTCGCCGGCGAGCTGCCCGAGAAGGGCCGCTCGCTGTCCGGTGGTCAGCGCCAGCGCGTCGCCCTCGCCCGTGCGCTGCTCATCGACCCGGAGATCCTCGTGCTGGTGGAGCCGACCAGCGCGGTCGACGCCCACACCGAGGCCCGGATCGCCGCGCGTCTGGTGGATGTCCGGCGGGGCCGCACCACGCTCGTGGTCACCGCCAGCCCGCTCGTGCTGGACCACGTGGACGAGGTCGCGTTCGTGCAGGACGGTGCCGTCCGCGCCCGGGGCAGCCACGACGACCTGCTGACGCACGGCGCCGACGACCTTGAGATCGCGCGCGCGTACCGGGCGGTGGTCGGACGGCAGATGGACGAGGAGTCGCTGGAGCTCCGCTCGGTCGAGGAGCTGGCGGAGGACGAGCGGCTCCACCAGGAGCTGATGGCCGGACAGTCGGCCGGAGAGAGCAGAGGAGGACAGTCATGAAGCTCCCCATCGCCGACAGCGCGACGGTCCGGGCCTACACGGGCGTGCTCTTCCGCAAGCACCGCCGCCCGCTGGTCCTCATCGCGGCCCTGCACACGCTGGCCGCGACCGCGGGCCTGGCGGGGCCGTGGCTGCTGGGCATGCTCGTCGACGCCGTCACGGGCGGCACCACGGCGACGTACATCAACACGCTGATCGCCGTGGGCGTGGTCGCCGTGCTCGCGCAGACCGTGCTCATCCGGTTCGCGCAGCGGGCGTCGATGGTGTTCGGCGAGGAGGTGTTCGCCCAGCTGCGCGAGGAGTTCATCGAGAAGGTCACGGCCCTACCACTGTCCGTCGTCGAGCGGGCCGGCACCGGTGACCTCGTGGCGCGCACGACGAACGACGTCAACAAGCTCCAGCACGCGGTGCGCTTCGGTGTCCCGCGGGTGATCGTCGCCGCCGTCACCATCACGCTGACGATCGTCGCGTGCCTCGTGCTCTCGCCGGTGGTCTCGATCGCGATGTTCGTCGGCGTGCCCACTCTGCTGCTGGTCGTGCGCTGGTACCTCAAGCGCGCCACGCCGGCCTACCAGCGCGAGTCGGCCGCGTACGCGGTGCTGAACGGCACCATCACCGAGTCCGTCGAGGGCGCCCGCACGGTCGACGCCCTGCGGCTCGGGCGGCGCCGTATGGGCCGTGTGGATGCCGACCTGCGCGAGGCGTTCGAGGCCGAGAAGGTGACGCTGCGCCTGCGCACGATCCTGTTCCCGGGCATCGACGCGGCGTTCGTGCTGGCACCCGCGGCCGTCCTGCTGTGGGGCGGCTACCTCGCGTCGGAGGGCTACGTCACGGTCGGAGCGGTCACCACGATCGTGCTGTACACGTACCAGATCACCGGTCCCGTGTGGGAGCTGATCTTCTGGGTCGACGAGATCCAGGTGGCGGCGACCTCGCTCGCGCGCATCGTGGGGGTCCAGCTGGTCGAACCCGACCGCGAGGCGCGCGCGGGTACGCCGGTCGACGAGGACATCGCCTCCCGTGGCCTGACCTACGCGTACCGCGAGGGCCACAACGTCCTGCACGGGATCGACCTCGACCTGGCGGCGGGCGAGCGCCTGGCCGTGGTCGGACCGTCCGGTGCGGGCAAGTCGACGCTCGGGCGCATGCTCGCCGGCATCCACCCGCCCACCGACGGCACGGTCACGGTCGGTGGCGTGCCCCTGATCGACCTGCCGCTGGAGGACCTGCGCGGGCACGTCGCCCTGGTCACCCAGGAGCACCACGTGTTCGTCGGCTCGGTGGCCGACAACCTGCGCCTTGCCCAGGTGGACGCCGACGCGGCCGCGCTCGAGCGCGCGCTGCGGGCCGTCGACGCCTGGGAGTGGGTGCAGGCGCTGCCCGACGGGCTGGAGACCGAGGTCGGCTCGGGCGGTGCCGCGCTCACGCCGGCGCAGGCCCAGCAGATCGCGCTGGCCCGGCTGGTCCTGCTCGACCCGCACACGCTGGTGCTCGACGAGGCCACGTCCCTGCTCGACCCACGGGCGGCCCGGCACCTCGAGCGCTCGCTGTCGGCCGTGCTCTCGGGTCGGACCGTGGTGGCCATCGCCCACCGCCTGCACACCGCGCACGACGCGGACCGGGTGGCCGTGGTCGACGGCGGCCGCATCGTGGAGATCGGCGCGCACGACGAGCTGGTCGCGGCCGGCGGCGACTACGCCGCGCTGTGGCACTCGTGGCAGCACGACGCGGTCTGAGGACGGCGCCCTGGCGGGTCACACTCGCGTTCGAATGACCCGCCACGGCCGATTCGCCCGAATCGGTTAGGTTGCTCATGAGAGATCTCTCACCACTGGAAGGGATCTCGCGTGCCTACTGCCCGAAGCCACTCCCGCACGCTCGTCGCCGCCGTCGGCGTCGGGGCACTCCTGGTGCCCGCCGTCGCCGCAGCCCTCACCGTCGGCGCAGCGGCGCCGGCAGCAGCGATCAGCGTCTGCGGTGCCACCAACGACCCGACCCGCGGCTTCACGGTCCTCGTCGAGGGCGACGCCTCGGTGGCCGGCTCCGAGATCGAGGGCACCATGGCGGTCGGCGGCTCGCTGTCCTGGAAGAACACGTTCGACGTGCGGCACTCAACTGGACAGACGCCACCGGGCTACACGCTCCCGATCCTCGATGGCACCACGCTGCCGGTGCGGGTCTCGGCTGGCGCGTACAACTTGGCCGGGTCGCAGGGCATCCTCCAGGTGGGCTCGGGGGCTGACCAAACGGGCTCGCCGCAGGGCGAGATGCTGGCCGGGACCCAGACATGGACGACGAGCCAATTGAAGGGCCAGGAGGTGTTCATTCCTGCCGACCTCGAGGTCGACGGCGCGGGCCAGGCGCGTGTCGTGCCGCCCAGCCCTCCGACGACCGCCGACGAGCTCCCCCAGTGGGTGCCCCAGCACATCGGACCGCTCGTCGTCGCACCGCTCACCAGCGGTTTCCCGACGCTCGACGCCATCGCGGACGCCGTCTCCGACCTGCCGGGAGCGAACGAGGGGGTCTCGGCGGTGACGCTCACCGGGGACGCGCCGGAGAAGAAGCTCGAGCTCGTCGCCGGCGACCTCAACGTGCTCTCGGTGGAGCCCGAGCAGTTCGACGGCGTGACCGCGCTGAACTTCACGGGCGCCCTGCCGTCCTCCACCACCGGGCTGGTGATCCGGTTGTCGGGGGGCACCGAGTTCAGCATCCCGCGGTTCAACGGCGCGAACGACTCCGGCACGAACAACCTGTTCGCCCCGTGGGTTCTCTGGAGCTACGACGAGACCGGCCCCCTCACGCTGACGAGCCAGGACCGGATCACCGGGACGATCCTGGCACCACGGGCCGACCTCACTTTGCAGAACGCGAGCCCGGTCGAGGGCCAGGTGATCGCATCGACGCTGACCAAGGCGGGCGGCTCCGGCGAGATTCACCACTACGCGTTCGCGGGATGCATCCCGGACGACGCGACGACGGTCGGCTCGGTCCAGCTGAGCAAAACCCTGGTCGTGGACGGCGCGTTCGACGCCCTGCCCGTCAACGTCTTCGTGCAGTACTGGGTCGACGGGGTCCGGCAGCTGCCTGACCTGTCGGTCGAGACGGACGGCACCGTGCTCGGCCCGGCCGCCGTCCCGTCCGGCACGGTGGTCGAGCTCGGGGAAGCCACACCGGCAACGGTGCCGGGCGGTGTCTGGCAGACACCGGTCTGGACCGTCACGGGGACGACGACGATCCCCCCGACGCAGCCGGGCGCGCAGGTCGCGTTCGTCGTCGAGGAGGACGCGGACGTGGAGATCACCCTCTCAGACACGCTCGTCGGGCAGGGCCGATTCAGCATCGCCAAGTCCGTGGACGACGCCGGTCTCGGCGCACCGGCCACGTTCACCTTCCAGTGGTGGGTGGACGACGTGCGGCAGTCGCCGGACCTCGTCGTCGCCTCCGACGGCACCGTCCTGGGCCCGATCGACGTCGCCCCCGACAGCGTCGTCGAGCTGGTCGAGGTCCGGCCCACGAACCCGGTCGGCGGCACCTGGACGGCGCCGACGTGGGCGGTCACCGGTGGCACCGCCGCGACCCCCCAGCACGGCGGCTTCGCGTTCACCGTGGGCCGCGGCAGCGCCGTCAGTGCGGTGCAGGTCACGAACGTGGTCCTCCCGGGCGGCGGCGCCCAGCTCGCGGTGACCGGTCTTGATGATGTGGGCGCCACCGCTCTGGCTTCCGCGCTCGCGCTGCTGCTCGGCGCGACGCTGACATTCGCCGCGCGGCGCGCGCGTACGATCCGCGAGTGACCGGACCGCTCGTCCTGCGCGGGGGTGTCGTCGTTCCCGACGACGCCCTCGCGTGGCGCTTCTCGCGCTCCAGCGGTCCGGGTGGTCAGTCGGTCAACACGACCGACTCCCGGGTCGAGCTCACGGTCGACCTCGCGCGGGTCCCCTGGACCAGCCCGACCCAGCAGGACCGGGTCATGGCGCGGTTGGCGGGGCGACTGCGTGGTTCGCTGCTCACCCTGAGCGCCCAGGAGTACCGGTCTCAGCTGCGCAACCGCGAGGCCGCGCTCACCCGTGCGCACGCGCTGCTCGACGACGCCCTCGCTCCCCCGGGTCCGACGCGCCGCGCCACCCGGCCGAGCCGGGGGTCCCAGGTGCGCCGGGTGCAGGGCGAGCAGAAGCGCCGGGCGGTCAAGGAGCTGCGGCGTCGCCCTCCGCTGGGCTGAGGTCGGCGGCCTCCGGTCCGGAACCCCTCGCCTCGTCGCGGACCAGGCGGAGCCAGAGCAGCACCGCGAAGGCGCCAAAGATCCACCACTGGGCGGCGTAGGCCAGGTTCTGGATGTTGAGCCCCGCGCCGGGCTTGGTCGGCGGGCCGAGCAACACTACGGAGTCGCTCTGCGCCGGGTCCGACGACGCGACCACGAGGTAGCCGGTGTAGATGGGTCCGCCCCAGGAGTTGAGCAGCTCGGCGGAGCTGATCGCGTCGGTCTGCCCGTCGGCCACCCCGGTGCCCGCCTGCTCGGACGCCTGCAGGTAGCCCGTCACGTCCACGGCCCCGGCCGGGGGTGCGTCGGCGTCGGCGGGCGTCGCGACCCAGCCGCGGACGACGGGAAGCACGGAACCGTCGGTCGTGGTCAGCGGCGTCAGGACGAGCAGCCCGGTGGTCCCGTCGTGCGCGCGGCCGCTGACCAGCAGCTGGCCGTCGGCGTCGTACGTCCCGGTCACGGCCACCTTGCGCCCGACGAGGTCGCCGGTGAACGTGGTCTGCGGGACCAGCGCGTCGTCCAGCGGGACGGCCGGTGCCGCGACGAGCTCGGCCGTGAGACGTTCCGCCGCGGCGGCGCCGTGCACCTGCGCGCGGTCCAGCTGCCACGCGCCGAGCCTGGCGCACAGTGCGGCGGCGGCGAGCAGCAGGACGAGGAGGACGATCATGCGAGGTCGCACCGCCGCGCGGAGCATCGTCGTCGGCGGGCGCCGTTCCGCCTGCTCCCACGCGGGGGCCACCGCGGCCGGGCTGTCCGCGCCGGCACCACCGTCGGCACCCGTGCCCGGGACCGCGGCAACCGGAGCGTCCGCGCGCTCGTCGACACGGGAGCCACCGTCGCGCCCACGACCGCGCACGGCGGCTGCGGGGTTCTGCTCGGTCACGCCTCACGGTACCTCGCAGCACGAGCGCGGCAGGAACCGGCCGAGCCCTCCGATCCGGGGCAGAACCCCGCTGACCTGCGCGGCGACCTGGCCCGACCGCCACCGGACGTTCGGCGTGCGTTCGCCCACACCTACTGCGCCGATGCGCGGAGTGCGGTTGTATGACAAGTGGGCACGCGCACACCCGACACAGGACCAAGGGCCCTCGTCAGTTCCGCGTGCCTGAAGGAAGGCTGACACCGCGCCGGTGGCAAGCCGGAATCACGACTGGGGAGCGCGCGCATGAGCACGACGACGTCGGCACGCAACACGTGGCAGACCGGGAGCGGGGCGGTGGTCGACGCCGAGACGGTGACGCGCATCGACCAGTGGTGGCGAGCCGCGAACTACCTCTCGGTGGGGCAGATCTACCTCCTGGACAACCCGCTCCTGCGAGAGCCGCTCACGCGTGACCACGTCAAGCCGCGACTCCTCGGCCACTGGGGCACCACCCCGGGCCTGAACTTCCTGTACGCGCACCTGAACCGCGCGATCGCGGAGCGCGAGCAGTCGACCATCTATGTCACGGGTCCGGGACACGGCGGCCCGGGTCTCGTCGCGAGCGCCTATCTCGACGGCACGTACTCGGAGTACTACTCGGACATCACCGAGGACACCGAGGGCATCCACCGCCTGTTCCGGCAGTTCTCGTTCCCGGGTGGCATCCCCAGCCACGTCGCACCCGAGACGCCGGGCTCGATCCACGAGGGCGGCGAGCTGGGCTATGCGCTGAGCCACGCCTACGGAGCCGCGTTCGACAACCCCGACCTGCTCGTCGCGACCGTCATCGGCGACGGCGAGGCGGAGACCGGTCCGCTGGCCACC
This sequence comes from Cellulomonas sp. Leaf395, assembly GCF_001424125.1. Lineage (GTDB taxonomy): Bacteria > Actinomycetota > Actinomycetes > Actinomycetales > Cellulomonadaceae > Cellulomonas. The sequence goes on along the minus strand of NZ_LMQI01000003.1, from coordinate 344,260 downwards.
AGCTGGCACTCGAACAAGTTCGTCAACGTCGAGAACGACGGTGTCGTGCTGCCGATCCTGCACCTCAACGGGTACAAGATCGCGAACCCGACCGTGCTGGCGCGCATCCCCGACCACGAGCTCGAGTCGCTCATGGTGGGCTACGGGCACAAGCCGCACATGTTCGTCGCGGGCTTCGACGACGAGTCGCACGAGGACATCCACCGCAGGTTTGCGACGCTGCTGGACGAGGTGCTCGACGAGATCGCGGAGATCAAGCGCAGTGCGCACGCCGGCAACGAGCAGCGCCCGCAGTGGCCCATGATCGTCTTCCGCACGCCCAAGGGCTGGACCGGGCCCGACTACATCGACGGCAAGAAGACCACCGGGTCCTGGCGGGCCCACCAGGTGCCGCTGGCCAACGCCCGGGACACGCCCGAGCACCTGGACGTGCTGCGACAGTGGCTCGAGTCCTACAAGGTGAACGAGCTGTTCGACGACGAGGGCCGGCTGCACGACGACATCCGCTCGCTCGCGCCGACCGGCCACCTGCGGATGAGCGACAACCCGCACGCCAACGGCGGGCTGCTGCTCAAGGACCTGCGCCTGCCGGACTTCCGCGAGTACGCGGTCGACGTGCCGGTGCCCGGCGGCTCCATGAGTGAGGCGCCGCGCGTGCTGGGCGACTGGCTCACGGACGTCATCCGCCTCAACCCCCACAACTTCCGGATCTTCGGGCCGGACGAGACGGCGTCGAACCGGCTGCAGTCGGTGTTCCAGACCACCGACAAGCAGTGGAACGCCGAGTTCTTCGGAGCCGACGTCGACGAGCACCTGGCGCGTGCCGGGCGCGTGCTCGAGATGCTCAGCGAGCACCAGTGCCAGGGCTGGCTCGAGGGCTACCTGCTGACCGGCCGGCACGGCCTGTTCAACTGCTACGAGGCGTTCATCCACATCATCGACTCGATGTTCAACCAGCACGCCAAGTGGCTGAAGGTCACGAACGACATCCCGTGGCGCCGCCCGATCGCGAGCCTCAACTACCTGCTGTCCAGCCACGTCTGGCGTCAGGACCACAACGGCTTCAGCCACCAGGACCCGGGGTTCATCGACCACGTGGTCAACAAGAAGGCCGAGGTCGTCCGCGTCTACCTGCCGCCGGACGCCAACACCCTGCTCTCGACGTACGACCACTGCCTGCGCAGCCGGCAGTACGTCAACGTGGTCGTCGCGGGCAAGCAGCCGGCGCCCAACTTCCTGACCATGGACCAGGCGATCGCGCACTGCACGCGCGGTCTGGGCATCTGGGACTGGGCGGGCTCAGAGGTGCCCGGCGAGAAGCCGGACGTCGTCCTCGGCTGCGCCGGTGACGTGCCGACGCTCGAGGTGCTGGCGGCGGCGGACATCCTGCGCCGCGAGCTGCCCGAGCTGAAGGTCCGCGTCATCAACGTGGTCGACCTCATGCGCCTCCAGGACGCGCGAGAGCACCCGCACGGGCTGTCGGACGCGCAGTTCGACGGTCTGTTCACCGCCGACCGACCGGTGATCTTCGCGTACCACGGGTACCCGTGGCTCATCCACCGGCTCACCTACCGCCGCCACGGCCACAACAACATCCACGTGCGCGGCTACAAGGAGGAGGGCACGACCACGACGCCGTTCGACATGGTCATGCTCAACCACCTCGACCGGTTCCACCTGGTCATCGACGTCATCGACAACGTGCCGTCCCTCGGCAGCTCGCAGGCCAACCTGCGGCAGAAGATGGTGGACGAGCGCCTGCGTGCCCGCGAGTACACCCGTGCGTTCGGCGACGACCCGCCCGAGGTCAAGGAGTGGGTCTGGCCCGACGCGGCCGACGCCGCCGACGAGGGCCAGGTCGCCGCGACGCTGTCGACCGGCGGTGACAACGAGTAGCAACACCCCCACGTCCGTGGGGCGGGCGCCGCTGCCCGCCCCACGGTCTGCTCCACACCCGAACCACCGCATCGGAGACGCCCATCGTGGCCCGCAGCATCTACGTCACCTCCCCTGAGGGGGACTCCGGCAAGTCCATGGTCGCGCTCGGCCTGGTCGACCTGCTGGCCCGCACCGTCCAACGGGTCGGGGTGTTCCGCCCGGTGGCCCGGTCCACGGAGGTCCGCGACTACGTGCTCGAGCTCCTGCTCCACCACGACGGTGTCGACCTCACCTACGACGAGTGCGTCGGGGTGACGTACGAGCAGGTGCTGCACGACCCCGAGGCGGCGCTCGCGCAGATCGTGTCCCGGTACCACGACGTCGAGCGACGGTGCGACGCCGTCGTCGTGGTCGGCACCGACTACACGGACGTCGCCGGCCCGACGGAGCTCGCCTACAACGCCCGCATCGCCGCGAACCTCGGCGCGCCCGTGGTGCTCGTGATCAACGGCAGCCACCGCAAGCCGGCCGTCATCGCCCAGGTCGCCGACGTGGTGGTCACCGAGATGCATGCCAACCACGCCCAGGTGGTCTCCGTCGTCGCCAACCGCTGCGCCCCCGGGTCTGTCAGCAGCGTCCGCGACGCCCTGCGCGGCGGCACCGGGCTGCCGTCGTGGGCAGTGCCGGAGAACCCGCTGCTCACCGCCCCGACCGTCCGGCAGCTGTCCGAGGCGGTGCGCGGGACCCTGATCGCGGGCGACGAGTCGCTGCTGTCGCGCGAGGTGCTCGACGTCATCGTCGGCGCCATGTCCATCGAGCACCTGCTGGGCAAGCTCACGGACGGGTCGGTCGTCATCACGCCGGGCGACCGGTCGGACGTGCTGCTCGGCCTCCTGATGGCGCACCAGGCCGACGGGTTCCCGTCGCTCGCGGGGATCATCCTCAACGGCGGCTTCCGCCCGGCGCCGCAGATCGCGCGCATGGTGAACGGGCTCGGGAGCCGGCTGCCGATCCTGTCCACGGAGCTGGGGACCTTCCGGTCGGCCAGCGCGGTCGGGGACACGCACGGGCGCCTGACGGCCGACTCGCAGCGCAAGGTCGACACGGCCCTGTCGCTGTTCGAGCAGCACGTGGACGGTGCGGCCCTCCTGGCCGCGCTGGACGTGGAGCGCCCCGAGGTGGTCACCCCGCTGATGTTCGAGTTCGCGCTGCTGGACCGGGCCCGCGCCGACCGCCAGCACGTGGTGCTCCCCGAAGGTGGCGACGACCGGATCCTGCGCGCCGCGTCGACCCTGCTGCAGCGCGGCGTCGCGGACATCACGATCCTCGGCGACGAGTCCGCGATCCGCGCTCGGGCCACGGAGCTGGGCCTCGACCTCGACGCCGCGGCGATCATCGACCCGCGGGACGGCGAGCTGCTCGAGCGGTTCGCGGTCGAGTACACCGAGATGCGCAAGCACAAGGGCATGACCGTGGACCGGGCGCGAGAGATCGTCTCCTCGGTGTCGTACTTCGGCACGATGATGGTCCAGCTGGGGCTGGCCGACGGCATGGTCTCCGGGGCTGCGCACACCACGGCCCACACCATCAAGCCGTCGTTCGAGATCATCAAGACCAGCCCGGGCGTCTCCAGCGTGTCGAGCGCGTTCCTCATGTGCCTGGAGGACCGGGTGCTCGTCTACGCCGACTGCGCCGTCATCCCGGACCCGACCGCGGAACAGCTGGCGGACATCGCGATCTCGTCGGCGGGCACCGCGGCGCAGTTCGGCATCGAGCCGCGGATCGCGATGCTGTCCTACTCCACGGGCGAGTCGGGCTCGGGCGCGGACGTGGAGAAGGTCCGCACGGCGACCGCGCTGGTCCGCGAGCGCCGGCCGGACCTGTCGGTCGAGGGGCCGATCCAGTACGACGCCGCCGTCGACGCCTCCGTGGCCAAGACGAAGATGCCGGACTCGGCGGTGGCCGGGCGGGCGACGGTCTTCGTGTTCCCCGACCTGAACACCGGCAACAACACGTACAAGGCGGTGCAGCGCTCGGCGGGCGCCGTCGCCATCGGCCCCGTCCTGCAGGGTCTGCGCAAGCCGGTCAACGACCTGTCGCGCGGCGCCCTGGTGCAGGACATCGTCAACACCGTGGCGATCACGGCCATCCAGGCGCAAGCAGAGGACCACTCATGACCGTGACCGCACCGTCCCACCCCGGTTCCGTGCTGGTCGTGAACTCGGGCTCGTCGTCGATCAAGTACCAGCTGGTCGACCCCGTGGGCGGCGACGCGATCGCCTCCGGCATCGTCGAGCGGATCGGCGAGGACCAGGGCTCCGTCCGGCACACCTATGCCGGCAGCACGACCGAGCGCACGGACCCGGTACCCGACCACGGCGCCGGCCTGCGGGCGGTGCTCGCGCTGTTCGACGAGGTCGGTCCGGACCTCGCTCGCGCTCACGTGGTCGCGGTCGGCCACCGCGTCGTGCACGGCGGGGCGGTCTTCGACTCCCCGGTCGTCGTCGACGACGAGGTCGTCGCCCAGATCGACGCCCTCTCCCCGTTGGCGCCGTTGCACAACCCGCCCAACCTCACCGGCATCCAGGTGGCCCGCGAGCTGCTGCCGGACGTGCCCCACGTCGTCGTGTTCGACACCGCCTTCTTCCGCACGCTGCCCGAGGCGGCCGCCACGTACGCGATCGACCGTGAGGTCGCGCGCGAGCACGGGGTGCGCCGGTACGGGTTCCACGGGACGTCGCACCAGTACGTGTCCGGCAAGGTCGCGCGCGTGCTCGGCCGTCGGCCCGAGGACCTCAACCAGATCGTGCTGCACCTGGGGAACGGGGCGTCCGCGTCGGCGGTCCGCGGCGGCGTCGCCGTCGAGACGTCGATGGGCATGACCCCGCTCGAGGGCCTGGTCATGGGCACCCGGTCCGGCGACCTCGATCCCGCCGTGCTCATCCACCTGCAGCGCAACGCGGGGCTCTCGGTCGACGAGGTGGACGACCTGCTCAACCGCCGCTCCGGGCTCAAGGGCCTGGCGGGCGAGAACGACTTTCGCGAGCTGCACAAGCTGGTCGACGCGGGCGACGAGGGAGCGGTGCTCGCGCTCGACGTGTACCTCCACCGGTTGCGCAAGTACGTCGGCGCCTACGCCGCGGTTCTCGGCCGGGTGGACGTCATCACGTTCACGGCGGGGGTCGGGGAGAACGACGACATCGTCCGTGCCCGCGCGCTCGAGGGGCTGGAGCCGCTGGGCATCGCCGTCGACCCCGCACGCAACGCGGGCCGCAAGAAGGAGCCGACGGTCATCTCCCCGGACTGGACCAGCACCCTCGTGATGGTCGTCCCGACGAACGAGGAGCTGGCGATCGCCCGGCAGGCGCTCTCGACGATCGAGGCCGCCGGCTTCGAGGGCACGAGCGACGAGTCGGACCCGGCCCCGGCGGCCACGGGCCACGCCTGACGGCTGAACCCGCCAGCGTCAGCGGCGGGCGCTACGACAGGTGGAGCTTCTTCATCGTGCGCAGGACCTCCGTGAAGACGCGGGGCCAGGTGTCCGTGCCCAGGTCGAACATGCGATGGAGGCCCACCCCCGGGCCGCCGAGGACGCCGTGCGCGCCGTGCTGGACCCCGACAGTCTGCACGCGGGTGGTCGCCCAGAGGCCTTCACGGCCGTGCCTGCTGCCGATGCCCGACGCACCGACGCCACCCTGCGGTGCACCGACCGACCCCCAGGTGGCGACGTAGCCCTCGTTGACGTTGACGGTCCCGACCCGGACCCGCGCGGCGATCGCGGCGCCACGACGGGTGTCCGCGGTCCAGATGCTCGCGTTCAGGCCGAGGTCGCTGTCGTTCATCGCCGCGACCGCCTCGTCGTCAGAGGCGACCCGATAGATGCTCACGACCGGCCCGAACGTCTCCTCGCGCGCCAGCCGGGCCTCGTCCGGTACGTCCGTCAGGATGGTCGGCTCGTAGAACCACGGCCCGAGGTCGGCGCGGTGGACGGCTCCGGTGAGCACCGTCGCGCCGTGCCCGACGGCATCCTCGACGTGCTCGACGACGGTGGCCAGCTGCGCCGCCGACGTCAGCGAGCCCATGTCCGAGCGGTAGTCGAGCCCCGACCCGAGCCGCACCTCGCGGGTCCGTCGGACGAAGGCCGCCGTGAACTCGTCGGCCACGTCCTCGTGCACGTAGATCCGCTCGATGCTCACGCAGACCTGCCCGGCGCCGACGAAGCACGCGCGCACGGCCCCTTCGGCGGCGACCTCGACGTCCACGTCCTCCGCGACGTACATCGGGTTCTTGCCGCCGAGCTCCAGGGTCGCCGGCACCAGCCGCTCCCCCGCGTGCGCGGCGACGACCCGGCCCGTGCGGGTCGACCCGGTGAAGCTCACGTGGTCGACGTTCTCGACGACGGCCGCCCCGACGGTCGGCCCGTCGCCGACGACCACCTGCAGGAGCCCGTCGGGAAGCCCGGCCTCCTCCAGCAGCTCCGCGGCCCACAGCGAGGTGAGCGCCGTCTGCGGGTCGGGCCGCAGGACGACGGCGTTGCCCGCGACGAGCGCGGGCAGCACGTCGCCGAGCGTCAGCGTCAACGGGAAGTTCCAGGGTGCGACGATCCCGACGACGCCCACCGGGTGCCGCAGCACGCGCACGCTGGTCAGCCCGGGGAGCAGTCCCGGTACCCGGCGGGGCGCGAGGTACCGGCCGGCGCGCGCGGCGTAGTGCCGGGCGACCAGGGCGATGTCACTGACCTCCTCGAACGCCGAGACCCGCGCCTTGCCGGACTCCAGCTGGATGAGGTCGAGCACCTCGCTCTGGCGCTCGAGCACCAGGTCGTGCACGCGGGACAGCACCGCGGTCCGGACGCGCAACGGTCGGGCCGCCCAGAGCCGCTGCGCGGCCCGGGCGTTCTTCGCGGCACGGACGACGTCGTCCGGCGTGGACAGCGGGATGGCGGCGATGGGGCTGCCGGTGAACGGGGCGTGCGACGTGAACGCTCCTGCGCCGGGCGAGGAGACCACCCGCCGCAGCAGCGGCCGGATGTCGTCCGGCTCGAGCACGTACGTCGCGAGCGGGTCGGTCTCAGGGTCGTGAAGCTCGATGTGTCCCGGGTCGTGCGCCATACCGGCGAGAGTACGCGCGGCCCCGCGAGAACCCGGCCGCTACACGCCCAACGTCTCCCGCACCTCCGCATGGAGCAGTCCCACCACGGCCGCGCGCCCCTCGGCTGCCGACGGTGCCGCGAGCGCGGCGGCCGCCATCGTGGCGCACTCGGCGCTGGTGTGGTTCCGCAGCGCGTACCGGACGGCGGGGACGGCCCCGGCGGACATGGACAGGCTGGTCACGCCGAGCCCGACCAGCACCAGCGCGAGCACCGGGTCGGACGCGGACTCCCCGCAGACGCCGACGGGCTTGCGCGCCCGCTCGCCCGCACGGGCGGTCGCGTCCACCAGGTCGAGGACGGCCGGCTGCCACGGGTCGAGCAGGTCGGCCAGCTCACCGCGCAGGCGGTCGGTGGCCATCGTGTACTGCGCGAGGTCGTTGGTGCCCAGGGAGACGAAGTCCACCTCGGCGAGGATCTCCTGCGCGCGCAGGGCGGCCGCGGGCACCTCGATCATCACGCCGACGGTCGCGACTCCCGCCGCACGCGCCCGGGTGGCGAACGCGCGTGCCTCGGCCGCGGTGGCGATCATGGGCGCCATGACCCAGGGCGTGGTCCCCGTCTCGGCCTGCGCGTGCGCGAGGGCCCTGAGCTGGGTGTCCAGGAGCTCGGGATGGGTGCGCACCAAGCGGTAGCCGCGCACACCCAGGGCCGGGTTCTCCTCGTCGGGCTGCGTCGCGAACGCCAGCGGCTTGTCCGCGCCGGCGTCGAGCGTGCGGACGACGACCTTGCGGTCACCGAACGAGCGCAGCACCCGCGCGTAGGCGGCGGTCTGCGCCTCCTGCGTCGGCGCCGTCGTGCTCTCCAGGAACAGCACCTCGGTCCGGAACAGACCGACGCCCTCGACCCCGCCGCCGGCGACGCGTGCGGCGTCCTCGGCGGTACCGATGTTGGCCAGCAGCGCGACCGCGCGGCCGTCTGCGGTGGCCCCGGCGGCCGTGTCCGACGCCAATGTCTTCTCAAGTACCGCGCGCCGCTCCAGCTCGGCGCGCTGGGCGGCGTCCGGGTCGACCGTGACGGTGCCGTCGGCAGCATCGACGGCGACGTCCGCGCCGTCCGCGAGCGACGTGGCACCGGCGACCCGCACGATGCAGGGCAGTCCCAGCTGGCCGGCGATGATCGCGGTGTGGCCCGTGGGGCCGCCGAGCTCCGTGACGATCGCGAGGACGTTGGCCAGGTCGAGCGCGGCCGTGTCCGCGGGCGCGAGGTCCTTGGCGACGATCACGGACGGTCGGTCCAGCGACGGCACGCCCGGCGCAGGCAGCCCCATCGCGGCTGCCACCACGCGGTCGCGCACGGACCGCAGGTCGGTGACGCGTTCCGCGAGGTAACCGCCGGCCTGCTCGAACATCGTCGCGAACATCTCCACGATGCCGTCGATCGCGCTGACCACCGGCTCGCCCGCGTCGATGCGGGTCAGCACCTGGCTGCGCAGCGCGCGGTCGTCGGCCATCTGCGCGGTGGCCGCCAGGACGTCCTTCACTGTGCCCGTGGACCGGCTCGACTGCTCGCGCAGCCCGGCGGCCACGTCGGCGAACGCCTGCTCGACGGCGGCGTGCGCGGTCGGGATGTCCGCGGCGACCCCGTCGACCAGCAGCGGGGCGTCCGCGGCGACGTGCGGCGCCGGCCGGACCTGCGCGACCGGTCCGACGACGGCTCGTCGACCGACCCCGACGCCCTGCAGCACCTGGTGCAGCGTTGCCGAGCTCATGACGCTTCCTCCGCGTCCAGGTCTGTCGCCAGGAGGTCGACCAGCCCGTCGAGCGCGGCGTCGGCCCCCTCGCCCTCGGCGGTCAGGGTGACCTCCTCGCCGCTGGGGACGCCCAGCGACATGACGAACAGGATGCTGCCGGCGTCCACCGGCTCCCCGCCGGGGCGGGCGATGGTGACGGGCAGCCCGGTCTCGGCGACAGCCTGCGTGAACAGCATCGCGGGGCGGGCGTGCAGGCCGACGCGGGACGCGACGGCGACGGTGCGCTGGGGCATGACGGTTCTCCGTTCAAGGGTCCGGCATCGACGCCGGACGGGTGCGGGATCAGGCAGCGGTGGCGACGAGCGCCTGGGCGTCGGCGGCCTGCTCGGCCTTGACGATCTCGTTGGGCTTGGCGCCCTTGAGGACGACCACGAGTCCGGCGGTGATCACCAAGCCGACCGCGACGGCCATGAGGAACCCGAGCGGGTTCGAGATGAGCGGCAGCACCCAGATGCCACCGTGCGGCGCGCGCTGGCCGGAGCCGACGGCCATGACGAGGGCACCGGTGACGCTCGAACCCACCAGCGAGGACACGATGACGCGCCACGGGTCGGCGGCCGCGAACGGGATCGCGCCCTCGGAGATGAACGAGAGGCCCAGCAGCCAGGCGGCCTTGCCGTTCTCCTGCTCGGCGTGCGTGAACAGCTTCTTGCGGACGGTCGACGCCAGCGCCATGGCCAGCGGGGCGACCATGCCGGCGGCCATGACCGCGGCCATGATCTGGTACTGGACGGCGTCGGTGGCGAGCCCCTCGGTCGCCAGACCGGTGACCGCGAACGTGTAGGCCACCTTGTTGATCGGCCCACCGAGGTCGAAGCCCATCATCGCGCCGAGCAGGGCGCCGAGGAGCACGAGGTTGGCGCCGGACAGGCTGTTCAGCCAGTCGCTCAGGCCCGTCATGAGGCTCGCGATCGGCTGCCCGATGATGAGGAACATCACGAGCCCGACGGCGAACGTGGACAGCAGCGGGATGACGACCACCGGCATCACGCCACGGACGCCCTTGGGCACCTTCCAGCGGCTGATCCACAGGGCCAGGAACCCGGCCATGAAGCCGGTGACCAGGCCACCGAGGAAGCCGGCGCCGACGGCGACCGAGATCGCGCCACCGACGAAGCCGGGCACCAGGCCGGGCCGGTCGGCGATCGCGTAGGCGATGAACCCGGACAGCACCGGGACCAGGAACCCGAAGGCGACCACGCCGGTCTGGAAGAGCAGCGCCGCCCAGTCCATGCCGCTGGTCACCACGAAGTCGTTCAGCAGGTGCGAGACCGGGATGCTCGTGACGGCGACGACACCCTCGCTGCCACCGGCGAACTGGGCGACCATGAACCCCAGGGCGATGAGGATCCCGCCCGCGGCGACGAACGGGATCATGTACGAGACACCCGTCATGAGCCACTGCCGGATCTTGGTGCCGACGCCGGCGTTCCGGTCGACCTTCGTCACCGGGGCTGCCGCGGGCGCAGCCGGACCACCGGCGGGGACTCCCGCCTCGACCGCGGCGACTGCCGCGGCGATGACGCCCGGGGCGTCGTGCACGGCCTTCTTCACGCCGACGTCGATGAACGGCTTGCCGGCGAAGCGCTCCTTGTCCTTGACCTCGAGGTCCGCGGCGTAGATGACGCCGTCCGCCGCGGCGATGATCGCGGGATCCAGCGGCGTGGAGCCGGCGGCGCCCTGCGTCTCGACGTGGACCTCGTGCCCGGCGGCCTTGCCGGCCTGCTCGAGGGCCTCGGCGGCCATGTAGGTGTGCGCGATGCCTGTGGGGCAGGACGAGACGGCGACGAGCTTCATGAGGGGACCACCTCTCGGGTGACGATCTCCGCGACGGTGGCCGCGTCGGGGGCCTCCTTCAGGGACGTGCGGAAGGACTCGTGGACGAGGCGGCGGGCGAGCGCCGCGAGGATCTTGAGGTGGTCGCCGTCACCCGCGTCGGGTGCGGCGATGAGGAAGACCAGGGTCGCGGGACCGTCGGGAGCGCCGAAGTCGACGCCCGCCGGCACCTTGCCGACCGCGAGGCTCGGGACGGTGACGTGGCTGGACCGGGCGTGCGGGAGCCCGATCCCGCCCGGCATGCCGGTGGCCATCTGGGCCTCGCGGGCACGCACGTCGGCGTGGAAGCCGTCGGCGTCGGTGACGCGGCCTGCCGCGTACAGCAGGTCGATCAGCTGGCGGGTCGCGTCGTCGCGGTCCGTGGCGACCAGGTCGACGGCGACCAGGTCCGGGGTGATCAGGGGGGTGCTCACGTCACAGCTCCTTGAGGGCGAGTCGGGGATCGGGGTTCTCCACGACCCGGACGGCGTCCAGGTCGATGTCGGGGGGGCCGGGGACGGCGGTGCCGGGTAGCAGGACGGCCGCCCGGCCGAAGGCGACCGCCGTGCGCAGGCGGTCGGCAGGTGACCCGTGGGCGATCAGGAAGCCGGCGAGCGTCGAGTCGCCCGCGCCGACGGTGGACAGCGGCACGAGCGCGGGACCGCCGGCCCACCAGACGCCGTCGGCCAGGACGAGCAGTGCGCCGTGCGCGCCGAGGCTCACCAGCACGGCCCGGGTGCAGGCCGCGATGACCTCACGGGCCGCGTCGACGACGTCGCCCACGGTCGTCAGCTCGCGGCCGACGAGCTCGGCGAGCTCCTCGTCGTTGGGCTTCACCAGAGTGAGTCCCCCCTGCCGCACGGCCCGGGTCAGCGGGACGCCGGAGGTGTCGAGGACGAAGGGCACCCGGAAGCGGGCCGCCAGGCCGGCCACCTGGACGAAGAACGTCTCCGGTGCACCGAGCGGCAGGCTGCCTGCGCACACCAGCGCACCGGGCTGCGTCGCCAGCTGCGACTCGAGCGCGGCGAGCAGCGCCTCGACCTCGTCGGGAGTCAGCCTCGGCCCCGGGGCGTTGATCTTGGTGGTGACTCCCGAGCCCTCCACGAGGGTGAGGTTGCTGCGGGTGTGGTCGATGAGCGGGACCCCGAGGGTCGGCACGTCGATGTCGGCCAGCATCTCGACCAGGCGAGCGCCGTCGGCACCACCGGTCGGCAGCACCGCGAGGGTCGGGACGCCGTGGCGGACCAGCACGCGGGAGACGTTGATGCCCTTGCCGCCGGGGTGCAGGTGGCCGCCGTGGGCGCGGTTGACCTCGCCCACTCGCAGCCGGTCCACCTCCAGCGCCCTGTCCAGGCTCGGGTTCGGGGTCAGCGTGATGATCATGCGGTCACCACCCGCGGGCCGGCGGCCTCGAGCTCCTCGACGAGCTCCGGCTCCACTCCGCTGTCCGTGATGATCGTGTCCACCAGCGACAGCGGCACGACGTGCGCGAACTCGACGCGGCCGATCTTCGAGTGGTCCGTGAGGACGACGGTGCGCCGGGCGTTGGCGACGAGCGCCCGCTTGACCGCAGCCTCCGCGAGGTCCGGGGTGGTCAGCCCGTGCTCGACGCTCAGCCCGTTGGTGCCGAGGAACGCGACGTCGGCGTGGATGTCGGCCAGCTCGCGCTCTGCCCACGAGCCGACGGCGGCGAGCGTCCGGCCACGCACCGTGCCGCCGACGAGGTGCAGCGTGATGTTCGGCCGCATCGCCAGCACCATCGCGACGGGCAGGGCGTGGGTGACGACCGTGAGCTCGCGGTCCGACGGGAGGAGCTCGGCGAGGCGGACGGTGGTGGTGCCGGCATCGAGGATCACGGCGCCGCCGTCGGGGAGCTCCTCGAGCGCGGCCTTGGCCACCCGCTCCTTCTCACCCGCGAACCTGGTCTCCCGGTCCGCGACGCCGGGCTCGAACCCGAGCCGCTCGACGGGGATCGCGCCACCGTGCACCCGGCGGACCAGCCCGTGGCGCTCGAGCACCGTGAGGTCGCGGCGGATGGTCTCGGGGGTGACGTCGAGGTCCTCGGCCAGCCGGTTCACGTCGACCCGGCCATCGGCGCGTGCCGTGGCGAGGATCTGCTGGTGCCGCTCGGGTGCGTACACATCGACTCCGTCGTCCCTGCGCGCCGGTCTGACTCCGGCGTCCACTTCGTCCAGGGTGCGCCCGATCTCATGCCTATGTCAAGACATACGGACACATTCGGAGACATTCAAATGTTGATACGGGCACATTCGCTGGTCACACGCACCCGGCGATCTGGTCCGGACATGCAAAGACGCCCGGGTGCGCCCGTCTTGGGCGCCCCTGGGCGTCGTCGCGATCTGGTCAGTACGGCTGGTACGGACTCACCACGACCTCGACCCGCTGGAACTCCTTGAGGTCCGAGTAGCCAGTCGTCGCCATCGCGCGACGGAGCGCGCCGATGAGGTTGAGCGTGCCGTCGGCGGTGTGTCCCGGGCCGAACAGGATCTGCTCCAGCGACCCGGCGGTGCCGACCTCGACCCGCTCCCCGCGCGGCAGCTGCGGGTGGTGCGCCTCGGGCCCCCAGTGCCAGCCGCGGCCGGGCGCCTCGGTCGCGCGGGCCAGCGCCGCACCGAGCATGACCGCGTCCGCACCGCACGCGACCGCCTTGACCAGGTCGCCCGAGCGGCCCACGCCACCGTCGGCGATGACGTGCACGTACCGGCCGCCGGACTCGTCGAGGTAGTCCCTGCGCGCGGCGGCCACGTCGGCCACGGCCGACGCCATCGGCGCGTGGATGCCCAGCGACAGCCGCGTCGTGTGCGCCGCACCACCGCCGAAGCCGACGAGGACGCCCGCAGCCCCGGTGCGCATGAGGTGCAGCGCTGCCGTGTACGTCGACGCGCCGCCGACGATGACCGGGACGTCGAGCTCGTAGATGAACCGCTTGAGGTTCAACGGCTCCACGCGGCCGGACACGTGCTCCGCCGAGACCGTGGTGCCGCGGATCACGAAGAGGTCGACCCCGGCGTCGACCACGGTGCGCCAGAACTCGTTGGTGCGCTGCGGCGACAGGGCGCCCGCCACGGTCACGCCGGCGGCGCGGACCTCCTTGAGACGCGCGGTGATCAGCTCGGGCTGGATCGGTGCCGCGTAGATCTCCTGCATCCGCGCGGTGGCACGCGCGCTGTCGAACGTCGCGATCTCCGCGAGCAGGGGCGTCGGGTCCTCGTACCGCGTCCACAGCCCCTCGAGGTCGAGGACACCGAGCCCGCCGGCCTTGCCGAGAGCGACCGCCGTGGCGGGGCTCATCACCGAGTCCATGGGGGCCGCGATGATCGGCAGGTCGAAGTGGTAGGCGTCGATCTGCCAGCCGACCGAGACCTCCTCGGGGTCACGGGTCCGCCGTGACGGGACGACCGCGACGTCGTCGAAGGAGTAGGCCCGGCGTCCGCGCTTGCCGCGGCCGATCTCGATCTCGTTGCTCACCGGGCAAGGCTACCGGGGTGCGGCCCCGGTCCCCGATCCCGCGGCACGCGGAGCATCCTCCGCGGCAATGTCAGAACCCGGTGCGAGCCTGGTGGCAGCACGAGCACAGAAGGAGCACCACGAGATGAGCTGGACGGACGGGCCGCTGCTCGGCTTCGACACCGAGACCACGGGTGTCGACGTCGACCACGACCGCATCGTCACCGCAGCCCTCGTCCGCCGCGACGCGTCCGGCACCCACGTCCGTAGCTGGCTGATCAACCCCGGCGTCCCCATCCCGGAAGCGGCGGCCGCCATCCACGGCGTGAGCACCGAGCACGCCCGCGAGCACGGCCGCCCGCCGCGCGAGGCGCTGGAGGAGATCGCCACCGACCTGGCCGAGGCCCTGCGCGACGGCGTGCCGGTCGTCGCCTACAACGCGTCGTTCGACCTGTGCCTGCTCGACGCGGAGCTGCGACGGCACCGCCTCAAGACCCTGCCCGACCGCCTGTGCAGCGACGCCCGCCCTGTCATCGACCCGCTCGTGCTCGACCGCGCGGAGGACCGGCTGCGTCAGGGCAAGCGCAAGCTCGTCGACCTGTGCGGGTACTACCAGGTGGTCGAGTCCGGGAACCTGCACACGGCCGACGTCGACGTCGTCGCGACGCTCGATGTGCTCGAGCGGATCGTCGGACGGTTCCCGCACCTCGCCACGCTCGACCTGGACACGCTGCACGAGTACCAGTCGACAGCGCACCAGGCGTGGGCCGAGAGCTTCAACGCGTGGCGCGCCGAGCAGGGCTTCGACGGACCCGGGGCGTCGGACGTCTGGCCCACGCGCGAGCCCGTCGGCACGCTGTGGTGAGACGCTCGTCATATCGCCTCTGAGTTCGACGGACGGCCAGAGCGAGGATCTGATCGATTCGACGACACGCTCCGGAGTGGCAATATCTCATCGATGAGTTAACGTCGTCGCCATGACGACGACCATCACCCCGGTCCCGACGAGCACCGGATCGTTCCCGGTCATCCAGGACCCGCTCGCGCACGTCGGCTCCCTCGTCCGCTCGGCGCGCCAGCACCGGGGCCTCACGCAGGCCCAGCTGGCGGAGCGCCTCGCCACCAGCCAGTCGGCGATCCACCGCATCGAGCAGGGCGCCCAGAACGTCAGCCTCGAGATGCTCACCCGCATCGGTGCCGCGCTCGACTCCCCCATCGTCACGCTCGGCGGCCCCCAGCGCACCCACCTGCGCGTGCAGGGCGGCCAGACGCTGAGCGGCCGGATCGACGTCAACACCAGCAAGAACGGCGCCGTCGCCCTGCTGTGCGCGTCGCTCCTCAACCGTGGCACCACCCGGCTGAGGAACGTCGCCCGCATCGTCGAGGTGGACCGGATCGTCGAGGTGCTGCGGTCCGTCGGCGTCCGCGCCACCTGGTCGACGGACGGCCGGGACCTCGAGATCGTCGCCCCGCTGCACCTCGACCTGGCCGCCATCGACGTCGACGCCGCCCGCCGCACCCGGTCGATCATCATGTTCCTGGGGCCGCTGCTCGGGCTCGAGGACGAGTTCCGGCTCCCGTACGCGGGCGGGTGCGACCTCGGCACGCGGACGGTCGAGCCGCACCTGATCGGCCTGCGACCCTTCGGCCTGGACGTCACCGCGACCGCCGGCGACTACCACGGCCTCGTCACCCGGGGCGGCGCACAGGACCTCTCGATCGTCCTCACCGAGCGGGGCGACACGGTGACGGAGAACGTCATCATGGCCGCCGCCGGCCGTGAGGGCATCACGACCATCCGCAACGCGAGCCCGAACTACATGGTCCAGGACCTGTGCTTCTACCTCGAGCTGCTCGGGGTGCGGATCGACGGCATCGGCACCACGACCCTGCGCGTGCACGGCCTGGCGACCATCGACGCGGACGTCGAGTACGCCGTGTCCGAGGACCCGGTGGAGGCGATGAGCCTGCTCACCGCCGGGATCGTCACCGGCTCCGAGATCACCGTCGGCCGCGTGCCGATCGAGTTCATGGAGATCGAGCTGGCGACCCTCGCGGAGATGGGCCTGCGCTACACGCTCTCCGGCGAGTACTCCGCCGCCAACGGTCGCACCCGCCTGGTCGATGTGACCGTCCACCCGAGCGACCTGCGCGCACCGATCGACAAGATCCACCCGATGCCGTTCCCCGGGCTGAACATCGACAACCTGCCGTTCTTCGTGGCGATCACCGCGTGCGCCGAGGGCTCCACGCTGATCCACGACTGGGTCTACGAGGGCCGCGCCATCCACCTCACCGACCTCACGCGGCTCGGCGCAGACGTCCGGCTCCTCGACGCCCACCGCCTCCAGGTCAGCGGCCCGACGCACTGGTCGGGCGCCGAGGTCTCGTGCCCGCCCGCCCTGCGTCCCGCGGTCGTCATCCTGCTCGCGATGCTCGCCGCCAAGGGCACCTCGGTGCTGCGCGACGTCGACATCATCGCCCGTGGCTACGAGCAGCTCCAGGACCGCCTGGTCGAGCTCGGGGCCCAGATCGAGACGTTCCGCGACTAGGAGTCCTCGTCCGCCAGGTGCGCGGCGAGCCCGGCCATCGTGCCAGCACAGTATTGACGGGCACCTGGCCGAGATGGCGACGGCGCCGGACCGCGGAACCGCGTGGACAGGATGGTCGGAACGCTGCCGCTACTGCCCTGAGAGGTCACGGCCGAGCCGGAACGTGAACTCCTGCGCGTCGTCGCCGACCGGAGCACCGTCGTCGTCGGTGACAGCCAGCACGGCCAGACCCGCCTCGCGGGCGAGCGCCCGGAAGCCCGCCGGCGTGTGCCAGTGCAGCAGCCAGACGCGGTCCACGAGCTCGACTCCGGCCGCCGTCTCGCGCTCGTATCGCAGCAGGGTCCGGCGCGTCCGGGTCGCGGCGTCCCAGTCCTCGTCGATCACGCCCACGCGGATCGTCGCGTCGTCGGTCACCACCGACCGGAACTCGCCGAGCTGGTCGGCGGACGTGGGGGCGGGGACGAACAGCGGGACCAGCGCGGTCCCGTCGCCGGTGAGGTGCGCGTGGATCGCCCGCAGCGCGCGCACGGCGATCTCATCGGTGGCGAGCAGGTTGAACGTGGCCCCGGCCAGGAAGATCGAGCGGTACCGCCGGGGCAGGTCGAGGTCCTCGATGCGCTGCTGGTAGACGGTGGCGGACAGCCCGCGGGCCGCAGCGGATGCGCGGAGCCGGTCGAGCATGTCCGCCGAGGAGTCCACGCCGTCGACGTCGAGCCCGAGTGCGCGCAGGTCGAGCAGCGGGTCGCCGTCCCCGCAGCCGAGCTCGAGCGCGGGCTCTCCGGACGAGGCTATGAACGACGCGTACCGCGCCGGGTCGGCGGTGAACGACCGCAGCGGCGAGTACAGGTCGGCGACGAGCCCGGTGTAGAAGTCCGCCGGCTCCGTCACCGACGGCTCAGCGGCCGGTGTAGTTGGGCGCCTCGACGGTCATCTGGATGTCGTGCGGGTGGGACTCCTTGAGCCCTGCCGCCGTGATCCGGATGAACTTCCCGCGGTCCTGCAGCTGCGGGATGGTGTGCGCCCCGACGTAGAACATCGACTGGTGCAGCCCACCGATCAGCTGGTGCGCGACGGCGGACAGCGGCCCGCGGTACGGCACCTGACCCTCGATGCCCTCGGGGACGATCTTCTCGTCGGAGGAGACGTCGGCCTGGAAGTACCGGTCCTTCGAGTACGAGATCCGGCCGCGGGACGCCATCGCGCCGAGCGATCCCATCCCGCGGTAGTGCTTGAACTGCTTGCCGTTGACGAACACGAGCTCGCCGGGTGACTCGTCGCAGCCGGCCAGCAGCGAGCCGAGCATCACGGTGTCGGCGCCGGCGACCAGGGCCTTGGCGATGTCCCCGGAGTACTGCAGACCACCGTCACCGATGACCGGGACCCCGGCCGGCTTGCACGCGCGGGCGGCGTCGTAGATGGCGGTGACCTGCGGGACGCCGACCCCGGCGACGACGCGGGTGGTGCAGATGGAGCCCGGTCCGACACCCACCTTGACGGCGTCGACCCCCGCGTCGACGAGCGCCTGCGCGCCAGGGGTCGTCGCGACGTTGCCGCCGATGACCTGGACATGGCGGGTCGACGGGTCGGACTTGAGCTTGCGGACCATGTCGAGCATCAGTCGCGCGTGGCCGTTGGCCGTGTCGACGACGAGTGCGTCGACACCGGCCTCCACCAGCGCGGAAGCCCGCTCCCAGGCGTCCCCGAAGAAGCCGATGGCGGCGCCGACGACGAGCCGCCCCTCGCCGTCCTTCGTCGCGTCCGGGTACTGCTCGGACTTCACGAAGTCCTTGACCGTGATGAGGCCGCGCAGGATCCCCGCCTCGTCGACGAGCGGCAGCTTCTCGATCTTGTGCTTGGCCAGCAGCGCCGCGGCGTCGTCGCGCGCGATGCCGACAGGCGCGGTGACCAGCGGCATCGGCGTCATGATGTCGCGGACGCGGCGCGTCTCGAAGTCGCCGGGAGGCACGAAGCGCAGGTCGCGGTTGGTGATGATGCCGAGCAGCAGCCCGTTCTCCGCGATGACCGGCAGGCCGGACACGCGGTAGATGCCGCACAGGTGGTCCAGCTCCGCGAGCGTCGCGTCCGGCGACACCGTGACCGGGTCGGTGATCATCCCGGACTCGGAGCGCTTGACCAGGTCGACCTGGTGGGCCTGGTCCTCGATGGAGAGGTTGCGGTGCAGGATCCCGACACCGCCCTGACGTGCCATGGCGATGGCCATGCGGGACTCGGTCACGGTGTCCATCGCCGCGGACAGCAGCGGGACGCGCACGGTGATCTCGCGCGTCAGGCGCGAGGAGGTGTCCACCTCGCTCGGGATGACGTCTGTCTCCCCCGGCAGGAGGAGCACGTCGTCGTAGGTGAGCCCGATGCGGGCGAACGGGTCGGCAGGCGAGTGCTCCGTCATCCGGCAAGGATACGCGGGCGCACGCGTGGTGAAGTCCCTACTGGATCAGGCCCCGGCGCAGCCCGATGGCGACCGCCTGAGCGCGGTCGTTGGCACCGAGCTTGCGGAAGAGCCGGCGCGCATGGGTCTTGACCGTGTCCTCGGACAGGTAGAGCTCGGCACCGATCTGGGCGTTCGACCGCCCGTGGCTCATGCCGGTGAGGACCTCGATCTCGCGCTTGGTCAGCGGGACGCCCGGGATGGCGCCCGTGGTCGGCACCCCGACCGGGGCACCGTTCGCGTCCGGAGCGGGGACCGCGGGGTTGCCGTTCGACGGCGCCCGGAGGTCCCCGGACCGGAAGCTGCCCTGGCTGGGCACGTCCATCGACGGACGCAACGGGGGGTGTGCCGGGAGCACGGGGCTGGCCATCACGTGGGCGGCCACCGCGGATAGCTCGGCGCGGCCGACGTCGGGCGCGAGGAAGCCGCGCGCCCCGAGGGCGAGTGCCCGGTCGAGCGCCACCGTGTCGTCGGGCAGCGCGAGCAGCACGATCGCTGCCGACGGCGCGACCGCGCGCAGGCGACGGATCGCCTCGATCGCACCGGGCGCGGGCAGGTGCGCATCCAGCAGCACCACCGTCGGCGGCGTCCGCCGCGCGAGGCTCAACAGCTCGTCCACCGACGACGCCGCCCGCACCGGACCGAGCGCGGGCACCCCGATGGAGGTCACGACGAGTCGCTCTCGAACGACCGCCGAGCCGTGACAGACCACGACTCCCGCCATGTTGTTTCCCCTCTCGGGCCCGAGCGGGCCACACCTGAGTCCTATCGGCCGAGGATCACGCCGAAGTTAGCCGGAACGGTGAACCTTGCTCGCCACGAGCGGGGCTTCGTCCACCTGTGCCCCCCGTGAGTGGTATGTCTCCCCCGCTCGCCGGCAAGATCACCCGTCCGCGCTCGCAGTCGCCACGGCGAGCACCTCGTGCAGCAGCCCCGTGAACGTCCGTGCCCGGTGGACGGAGCGGCCGAGCGGGACCGCTCCCGCGGCCCGGTCGGGCACCATGACGAACTGCGGGAGGTCCGGCTGCTCGCTCGCCAGCCGGTCCACCACCTCCAGGTCGGCGTCGATGCGCTCCCCGAGCGTGACCACGGCCCGCGCCCGGGTCATGGCGGTGAGCTCGACCGCATGGTGCGGGCCCACGGGCCCTCCGACGATGCGTGCGTCGACGCCCTGCGCCGCCAGCGCGCCGGCGAGGACGTGCGCGACGAGCGGCCGGGCCTCGCGCGCGGCGACCAGCACCAGGACGACCGGTCGACGTCCGACACCGAGGGTCACGGGCCGGCTCCGCAGGGCGGCGAGCACGCCGGCGTGGACCGCGTGTGTCGCGTCGACCCCGGGCGGATCGACGACCGTGCGCCGGGCGAGGGCGGCGAGGACAGGCTCGACGAGACTCGTCCACCAGAGCACGACGTCCGGGCTCTCGTCGAGCGTGAGCAGACGGGCGCACCGCGCCACGTCCCCTGCGAGAGCCGCGTCGACCACCGCGGTCGGCGTCGTGGGCGCCGCGTCCATGGTGCTCACGGCGGGTCCGGCGACGACGTCGGACGCGAGCGCGATCCGCGCGGACTCCGACGGCGCCACGCCGTCGAGCGTGAGCCGGCGCATGATCAGCAGCCGTTCCACGTCGGTGGCCGAGTAGCGGCGGTGCGCGCCCGCGGAGTGCTCGGACGGTCCGAGGCCGTACCTGCGGTCCCAGGTGCGCAGCGTCGCGGGAGCGACACCGAGGCGACGGGCGACGGCGGCGACGGCGAGCGCGGGCGTCGGCGTCGCCGCCGGTTCGTCGTCGTCGCGCGTCACCATGGCGCGATTCTGCCAGGCCGGCGCGATTCGGCCCGATGTACGCGTGTCGCTGCCGACACGCCGACCTGCGGCGACATTGGCAATCGCGCCATCACACGAACGTGTGACACGGTCTTGAACAACTTCTGGCGCGGTTGTAACGTCCTCTCCAACGCGTCATCCACCGGTGGACCTCACCGGACGTCCGTGTTCACGACTTCCCGGCACAGCCGCCTCCCGCGGCCCGTGGCGGATCGACTGAGGAGGAACTGATGGCCGAGATCTCGCGCCTTCCCGGACCGGTGATGGACCTGTGGGAATGGCAGTTCGACGGTGCCTGCCGCGACGCGGACCAGGACCTGTTCTTCCACCCCGAGGGCGAGCGCGGATCCGCTCGCCGCCGCCGCGCCGAGGCCGCCAAGGCCATCTGCGCGACCTGCCCGGTGATCAAGGAGTGCCTCCAGCAGTCGCTGGCCGTCCGCGAGCCGTACGGCGTCTGGGGCGGACTCTCCGAGGACGAGCGGGCCGCCGTCCTCGCGCAGCGTGGCCGCGCCGTCCGCACGGGCTGACCCGCACTCTCGGCCCCCTCACCGTCGGCACGATCGGGGAGGGGGCCGTGGTCTGTCCGGGCCCGAGACCCCGGAAGGCCCCCACGGCAGCTGCCGTGGGGGCCTTCCGGTCGAGCGGGGCGCTAGCGCCCCTCAGCTCACTTGACGACGATCGCGAGGATGTCGCGCGCCGAGAGGATGAGGTACTCCTCGCCGTCGTACTTGACCTCGGTGCCGCCGTACTTGGAGTAGATCACCTTGTCGCCGACGGCGACGTCGAGCGGGATCCGGTTGCCGTTGTCGTCGACACGGCCGGGTCCGACCGCCTGGACCTCGCCCTCCTGGGGCTTCTCCTTGGCGCTGTCCGGGATGACGAGACCGAACGAGGTCGTCGCCTCTGCCTCGATCGTCTTGACGACGATCCGGTCCTCGAGGGGCTTGATGGAGACCGACACAGCGGACCTCCCCTTCGCATGTGAGTAGTTCTCTGAGGTTCGTGCGCGCTGTCAGACCACGTCGTCGCGGGTGCCGTGGCCTGGAGCGCAGCTGGCACACTCACCGGGAGAGTGCCAGCCATCACTCTAGGAACCGGTTAGCACTCGGTCAAGGCGAGTGCCAACGAGCGGTCGGGACGAGTCGCTGCGTGCGAGGATCGCGGCATGGACCGTGACGGCATCGCCCAGCTGCTCAGCCCTGCGGGCTGGGCCCTGCTGTCGGCGCTGCCGCCGTACGACGAGAGCCGCACCCTCGCCCTGTCGGAGCGGATGCGCGACGAGGGGATCGACCCGGCCCTGGTGGCCGCCGCCCTGACGCAGTCGCGGCTGCGCGCGAAGGCTGCCGGGAAGTTCGGGACGTTCGCGGACGGCATGCTCTTCACGGCAGCGGGACTCGAGCAGGCCACCCGGCTCAGCGTCGCGGCGCACCACGCCCGCCGTTTCCGCGACGCGGGCAGCACCCGGGTCGCCGACCTCACCAGCGGGATCGGGGCGGACGCGATGGCCTTCGCCGGAATCGGCCTCCGGGTGCTCGCGACCGACGTCGACGAGGCCACGGCTGCGATCGCGACCGTGAACCTGCGGCACTTCCCCGACGCCGAGGTGCGCCACGGCGACGGGCTCGCGCTCGACCTCGAGGCCGAGGGCATCGACGGCGTCTACGCGGACCCGGCCCGCCGGACGTCGTCGGGGAGCCGCGTCTTCGACCCCGCCGCCTACGAGCCGTCGCTCGACGCCGTGCTCGCTGTGCGCGACCGGGTGCCCGCCCTCGGCCTGAAGCTGGGGCCTGGGATCCCGCACACGGCCCTGCCCGGCGACGCGCACGCCCAGTGGGTCTCGGTCGGCGGCGATGTCGTCGAGGTCGGCCTTTGGTTCGGCCCGCTCGCGCCGGAGGGGCCCGGACGCTCGGCGCTCGTGCTGCGCGACGGCGAGGCGCACGTCGTGCAGCAGACGTCGGAGGAACGGCCGGCGACAGGCGCCCTCGGTGGCTACCTGTACGAGCCGGACGGGGCCGTGATCCGGGCCGGCCTGGTGGGCGAGACCGCCGCGCAGGTGCACGGCCGCCTGCTGGACGCCACGATCGCGTACGTGACGTCCGACGCCCTCACGCCGGTCCCCACCGCGACGGCCTACCGGGTGCTCGACTCGATGCCGTTCGGCCTGAAAAGGCTCCGCACGTACCTGCGAGGACGTGACGTAGGCACGCTGACGATCAAGAAGCGAGGCACCGCGGTCGTCCCGGAGCAGCTCCGACGCCAGCTCGACCTGCGGGGCAGCACGAAGGCCACGATCATCCTCACCCGCGTGGCAGGCAGCCAGCAGGTTCTCGTGGTGGAGCCGGTCTGATGGCCGCGCCGGTCACGGTCCCCTTCGGGCACTCGGAGCGGTCCTCCGTCGGCATCGAGTGGGAGGTCGCGCTCGTCGACTCCGACTCCGGGGACCTGCGGCAGGCTGCCGAGGCGATCCTCGCTGCCGTCCGGCCCGCCGCGGGCGGGGACCACCCCCTGATCACCCAGGAGCTGCTGCTCAACACCGTCGAGATCCGGTCGGGCAAGTGCCACACGATCGCCGAGGCGACGGCCGACCTGCAGCGGGCGCTCGACGAGGTCGAGTCGGTGGCAACGCCGCTGCGCATCCAGCTCATGGGTGGCGCGACCCACCCCTTCGCCAACTGGGCGCAGCAGAAGGTCACCGACAAGCAGCGGTACGCCACGCTCATCGACCGGACCCAGTGGTGGGGCCGGCAGATGCTGATCTACGGGGTGCACGTGCACGTCGGCATCGAGGACCGCGCCAAGGTGCTCCCCCTGGCCCGGGCGATGCTCACGGTCTTCGGGCACATCTTGTCCCTGTCGGCGTCGTCCCCGTTCTGGGGCGGCAAGGACACCGGCTACGCCTCGAACCGGGCGCTGCTCTTCCAGCAGCTCCCGACGGCCGGCCTGCCCTTCGCTTTCGAGGACTGGTCCCAGCTCGAGCAGTACGTCGGCGACATGATGCACACGGGCGTCATCGACCAGTTCGACGAGATCCGCTGGGACGTCCGCCCGTCGCCGCGGTTCGGGACCCTGGAGATGCGGATCGCCGACGGCGCCTCGAACCTGCTCGAGGTCGGGGCGATCTCCGCCCTGACCCACTGCTTCGTCGAGCACTTCTCCTCGATGCTCGACCGCGGCGAGACGCTGCCGACGCTGCCGACGTGGTTCGCGCAGGAGAACAAGTGGCGCTCCGCGCGGTACGGCATGGACGCGATCCTCATCACGAACGCGGCCGGTGACGAGGAGCTGGTGACCGACTCCGTCGGCCGGTGGCTGGTGGAGCTGGCGCCCGTCGCGGAACGGCTGGGCTGCGCCACGGAGCTCGACCAGGTGCGGCAGATCCTGCGCCGCGGTGCGTCGTACCAGCGGCAGCGCGCGGTCGCCCGGCGCCATGCGGGTGAGCTGGACGCGGTGGTCCGGTCGCTCGTCGCCGAGCTCAAGGCCGGCCGCCCGCTCTAGGTCTTCGCGCACCGCGACGATTTCTGCGTGGCCCGCTACTTGTCAATACCAACTAGCGGGCATAACCTCGACGCATGGACGAGCCTCGCGACCCGCAGCTCCTCAAAGGAGTGCTCCCGATGCTCGTGCTCGCCCTGCTGACCGAGCGCGAGTCCTACGGGTACGAGCTGGTCACCCGCCTGCACGAGGGCGGGCTCGACGACCTGAGCGCAGGGACCCTCTACCCGGTCCTGAACCGACTCGAGCGTGACGGGCAGATCTCGTCGCGCCTCGTCGCCTCCTCCGCGGGACCCGCCCGCAAGTACTACCTCCCCACCGAGACCGGCGCGCAGCAGCTCTGGAGCACCGCGCGCGCGTGGGAGCAGCTGGCTGCGACCGTCGAGAGCATGCTCGCCCGCGCCACCACGAAGGAGTCCTCATGAGCACCTCGTTGCGCGACACCCTGGTCCGCGAGCGGTACCTGCTGCGGTTCAGCTGGGCCATGCAGGACTTCCCGAAGTACAAGTCGATCGTGCGCGAGCTGCGGACTGAGCTGACGGCCACGGCGGGCGAGGTCGGCATGCGACAGGCCGTCGCCGACCTCGGGCACCCGCACGCGCTCGCCCACGGCTACCTCAGCGGTCTCGGCCGCCCGGTCCCGCGCTGGACCACTGGTGCGGTCTGGGGCGCGCTCATGGTCGGGGCCGTCGTGTACCTCGGCGCGGCGTACGCCATCGGCACGCTCGACACGCTCGGACAGCTCGGCGGCGGGACGGTGGAACGGGAGTTCCTCGGTGCGACCACCACGTTCACCAACGACGACGACGCGATCTCCGTCAGCTCGACGATCACCTGGCAGGTGCTGGTGTTCTACGCGTGCGTGTTCACCGTGCCGTTCCTGCTCGGCGCCCGCGTCTGGCGGGTGTGGGCACGCACGCCCGAACCCGTGCACGCCTGACGAGTCAGACCAGCACGTGCGTCAGCGGCATCGACGAGTCGACCGGCAGGTCCAGGGACGACGGCGGCAGCCCACGGCGCACGACGGCCGATCCGAGCGCCGCGATCATGGCGCCGTTGTCCGTGCAGTAGCGGATCGGCGGGATGCGCAGCGTGATGCCGGCTTCCGCGCACCGCTTGGCAGCCATGTCCCGCAGCTGGGAGTTCGCGGAGAACCCGCCGCCCACCACCAGGGTGTCGACGCCGTGCGCGCGGCAGGCGGCGATCGTCTTGGCCGTCAGGACGTCGGCGACAGCCTCGGCGAACGAGGCGGCGACGTCGGGCAGCGGCATCTCCTGACCGGAGTCCTGCCGCGCCTCGACCCAGCGGGCGACGGCGGTCTTGAGCCCGGAGAACGAGAAGTCGGCGGCGTGCGCGGCCTGGTCCTTCGCGGCGGTCAGCCCGCGCGGGAAGCGGATCGCGCCCGGGTTGCCCTCGCGCGCCAGCCGGTCGATGTGCGGCCCGCCCGGGTACGGCAGCCCCAGCAGCCGGCCGACCTTGTCGAACGCCTCCCCGGCGGCGTCGTCGAGCGTCGACCCGAGCTCGGTCACGCGCACGGTGTCGTCGAGCAGCAGCAGGGACGAGTGGCCGCCGGAGACGACGAGGGCCATGACCCGCTCGGGGAACGCGCCGTCGACCAGCTCGTCGACGACCGCGTGGCCGATGACGTGGTTGACGCCGTACAGCGGCTTGTCGAGGGCGAGCGCGAGCGCCTTGGCGGCGGAGGCGCCGACGGTCAGAGGGCCGACGAGGCCGGGGCCGGCCGTGACCGCGATGGCGTCGACCGCCCCGAGCGAGACGTCGGCGGTGGCCAGAGCGCGCTCGATGGTCGGCACCATGGCTTCGAGGTGCGCACGCGACGCGATCTCCGGGATGATCCCGCCGAAGCGCGCGTGCTCGTCGACCGAGCTGGCGACGGCGTCGACCAACAGGTCGAAGCCGCGCACGAGGGCGACACCGGTCTCGTCGCACGAGGTCTCGATCCCGAGGACGAGGGGGTCTGCCATGCCCACAGGATAAGTGGGGCGCCGCTGTGACCACCGCCACCCCGCCATACGGAACAGTCGCGGGTAATTGATGCTTCAATCATTTCATGACCACCGACACCACAGTCCTGGACGGCCTCGACTTCCCGACCTCGGGCCTGGCCGTCGGCGACGACGTCGCCGACCTCCTGTTCCGCGAGGCGCGCACCGCCGCCGCGTTCACCCCCGACGAGGTCAGCGACGAGCAGATCGCTGCGGTCTACGACCTGGTCAAGTGGGGCCCGACCGCCCTCAACACGATCCCGCTGCGCCTCCTCGTCGTCCGCACGGCCGAGGCTCGTGCGCGCCTCGCCGCCCACATGAGCGAGGGCAACCGCGACCGCGTCCTGGCCGCCCCGGTCTCGCTGGTCCTGGCCGCCGACACCGGCTTCCACACGCACATCCCGACGCTCGCGCCGCACATGACGGCGCTCGCCGACGCACTCGCGGGCCAGCCCGAGCAGCGCGAGTCGATGGCCCGCACCAACGCCCTCATCCAGGCCGGCTACCTGATCGTCGGCCTGCGTGCCGCGGGCCTGGCCGCCGGGCCGATGGGCGGCATGGACGCCCAGGGCATCGACGAGGAGTTCTTCGCCGACAACGGCTGGAAGTCGATCCTCGTCGTCAACGTCGGCCACGTCGAGGGTGCCGGCACGCACCGTCCTCGCGCCGAGCGCCTCGCCTACCCGCAGGCGTCGCTGACCATCTGACCGAGGCTCCGGAGGCCGCGATCCCCTAGACCGGGGTCGCGGCCTTCCCGGTCTCCACCGGGCGCGCGGGATCGTTCGACCACTGCGACCAGGAGCCCGGGTACAGCGCCGCGTCGATGCCGATCGACGCCAGCGCGGCGACCTCGTGCGCGGCCGTCACCCCCGAGCCGCAGTACACCGCGACCGGTCCCTCGACGGACGCGAACCGCTCGCGCAGGGCCGCGTCGGACAAGAAGGTGCCGGCCGCATCGTTGTTCCCCGTCGTCGGCGCGGAGCGCGCTCCGGGGATGTGGCCGGCGCGGGGGTCGACCGGCTCGACGTCACCGGCGTACCGCTCGGCGGCACGGGCGTCGAGCAGCGAGCCGTCCCAGGCTGCCGCCTGGTCCGCGTCGATCGTCGGCAGCGCCCCCGGCACCAGCACCACGTCCCCCGGCTCCGGCGTCACGGATCCTGCCTCGAGCGGCAACCCGGCGTCCGTCCACGCCGCGAGCCCGCCGTCGAGCAGCCGCACCTCGCGCACGCCGGCCCAGCGCAGCAGCCACCACACGCGAGCGGCGGACGTCCCGCCGACCGCGTCGTAGGCCACGACCGGCCGCTCGCCCGAGACGCCCCACCGGCGCGCGGCGGCCTCGAACGCGGCGAGGTCGGGCAGCGGGTGGCGGCCCTCCTGCGGGGAGGCCGGCCCGGCGAGCTCGGTGTCGAGGTCCACGAACACGGCGCCGGGCAGGTGAGCGTCGAGGTAGCGGGCGTGACCGTCCGTCTGCCCGAGCGCCCAGCGCACGTCGAGGAGGAGGGGCGGCTCAGAGCTCTCCAGTGCGGCGCGCAGCTGCTCGACGTCCACGATGACCGCGTCCCTCGTCATGCCGGCTCCCCCGCACCACGCAGGTCCAGCCGCATGGTCCACGCATCGATGTTGCCCGGTTGGTAGTACGCCCGGCGCATGCCGAGCCGTTCGAATCCGACGCTCTCGTAGAGATGGATCGCGGGGTCGTTGTCCACCCGGACCTCGAGGAGCACGACGGCGGCACCGAGCGTGCGGGCGCGGTCCAGCAGGTTCTCCAGCATCCGCCGGCCGAGTCCCCGCCCCTGGAACCGCTCGTCCGTGCCGATGGTCATGATCTGCGCGTCGAACCCGTCGAACCACAGGCCCGCGTACCCGACCAGGTCACCGCCGACGGCCGCACCCACGTACCAGCGCCCTGGTCCGCCGATCTCCGCGGCGAGGCTCTCGGGTGACCAGGCGGCCGCACCGAAGAGCTCGATCTCCATGCGTTCCAGAGCGGGCAGGTCCGCCGGGCATAGGGCGCGGACGACGACGTCGGAACCGGTCATCCGAGCACGCGCTTGCGCGCTGCCTGCGGCACCGCGTCGGGCCGACGCAGGTACAGCGGCTCCGTGCCGAGCGCCTGACCGGCCGCGATGCGGTCCAGGGCAAGCCGCGCCAGCTCGGCGGGGTCCGGGTCCAGGAGACCGGTCGCTTCCAGGTCCAGGAAATCGACGCCGGGTCCCTTACGCGGGGCAAGGACGTCGGTGTACAAGAGCGCTCCTCGTCCGATCGCCACGGCGCCGGCGGTCCGCGGATCGGCGGCCACGTCCGCTGCCGCCCCGACCTCCGGACCTGCGAGCACCTCGATCCGCCCCGCTTCCGCCAGTCGGTAGAGCGCCCAGTAGACCTCGCGCCGCCGGGCGTCCGTGGCGACGAGGACGTCGGTGCCGAACGGCAGGGCGCGGGACGCCCGCATCGCCACGGCGTCGAGGCTCGGGACGCCGAGTGCCCGGATGCCGAGCGCCAGCGCGAGAGTGCGGGCGGTGACGAGCCCGACCCGCAGCCCGGTGAACGGGGCCGGACCCGTCCCGACCACGACGGACGTCAGCTCACGCCGGTCCACGCCGGCGTCGGCCAGGACCGCCGCGATCATCGGGGTCAGCAGCTCCGCGTGGTGCCGTTGCTGCGGGTCCGAGCGCTCGGCCAGCAGGGCCCCGGCGTCGTCGGTGAGGGCCACCGCGACGGCGGCGGACGTGTCGAGCGCGAGGACGGGCACGTGCTCAGCCTGCCACCGGGTCGGCGTCGGGCAGCGCGACGTCCGCCCAGCGTGCACCGACGGCCCGCACGGTCACCACGCGCTCCCCCGCGGCAGCGTCGTCCAAGTCGTCATCGGCCAGCTCTCCCCCGCGAGGTCGCTGCAGCGTGACCTCGAGACGGTCCTGCGCGAGCGACTCGACCCACCCCTCGCCCCACTCGACCACGGTCACGGCCTCGTCCAGGCTCGCGTCGAGGTCGAGCGCGTCCACCTCGTCGAGCGAGCCCAGCCGGTAGGCGTCGACGTGCACGAGCGTCGGCCCGCGGGTGCCGTCGGCGCGCGCGACGGGCGGGTGCTCGCGCGCGATGATGAACGTCGGCGACGCCACCTGCCCGCGTACCTGCAGACCGGCGCCGATGCCCTGCGTCAGCGTGGTCTTGCCCGCGCCCAGGTCTCCGGTGAGCACGACGAGGTCGCCCGCCCGCAGGACCTCTGCGAGCGCGCGGCCGTACGACCGTGTGGCGTCGGCGTCGGGAAGCGTCACCGTGACGCTCGCGGTGATGCTCACGACACCTCCTCGCTGTCGACGTGCACGCGAGGCACCCGGGCACCGATCCGCGTGACGATCTCGTAGGAGATCGTGCCGGCGGCGACCGCCCAGTCCTGCGCGGTCGGTCCGCCGTCGCGGCCGGTGCCGAACAGCTCGACGCGGTCTCCCGCCCGCTCGGTGGCGTCCGGCCCCAGATCGATGACGACCTGGTCCATGCAGACGCGACCGGCCACGCCGAGCGTGCGGCCGCCCACGCGCACGGGTCCGCCGGGCTGCTCCTGCGTGCCCGACGCGTGTCGCGGGATCCCGTCGGCGTAGCCCAAGGGCACCAACCCGAGCACGGTGTCGTGCGTGGTGACGTACTGGTGCGCGTAGGAGACACCGTGCCCGCCGGGCACCGCCTTGACGTTCGCCAGCTCGGCCTCCAGCGTCATCGCGGGCACGAGCCCGTAGTCGTCGTGCCCGCCCAGCTGCGGGACGGGCGACAAGCCGTAGACCGCGATCCCGGGCCGCACGAGGTCGTAGTGCACTGCCGGGGTGGTCAGCGTCGCGGCGGAGTTGGCCAGGTGCCGCACCTCCAGCCCGACCCCGGCACCCTCGACCGTGCGCAGCGCGTCCGCGAACACCTCGCCCTGGTGCTTGACGGTCGGGTGCTCGGGCTCGTCGGCGAACGCCAGGTGGCTCCACAGCCCGACCACCTCGACGGCCCCCTCCGCCCGCAGCCGCAGGACCTCCGGCAGGATCCCGGCGAGGTCGGCCGGGGTCAGCCCGTTGCGGCCGAGCCCGGTGTCGACCTTGAGATGCGCGCGAGCGGGACGACCGGCCGCGCGGGCGGCTGCGGCGAGCTCGTCGAGCGCCCACCGCGCGGAGACGGAGACATCCACGTCGGCCTCGACGGCCTCGCGCAGCGGCGCGCCGGGTGCGAACAGCCAGGTGAGCACGCGGGCGCCGGTGATCCCGCCACGCCGCAGGGCGAGCGCCTCGTCGACCTGCGCGGCACCGAGCCACGTCGCACCCCCGGCGACGGCGGCGGCTGCGGTGGGCAGGAGGCCGTGGCCGTAGCCGTCGGCTTTCACGACGGCCATCACCTGGGCGGTCGGTGCGTGGGCGGCCAGCGACCGGATGTTGGAACGGACGGCCGCGAGGTCGACGACGGCACGTGCGGGGTACGAGCTCACGGCGCCCAGTCTCGCACCGGTCGTCACGCGACCGGGACGACGACGTCCGCGCGGGCGGCCGTCGCCGCGACCCGCCGGGCGTTGCGTTCGTCGGGACCGTGGGACCACGCGCGCGCCGCCTCGCTCGACTTGCCGAACGCCTCGTGCCGGGCGACCAGCCGGGCCAGCCGCAGCTCGTCGTCGGGCGCGAGGAACCACGACTCGTCCAGCAGGCCGGCCACCGGACCGAAGCCGTCCTGGTCGAGCAGCAGGTAGTTCCCCTCGACGACGACCAGGCGGACCTCGGACGGCACCGCGATGGCGCCCGCGACGGGATTGCGCAGGTCGCGGCGGTACTCGGGCGCGTAGACCGTCCGCGCCGGACTGCGCAGGCGGGTCAGCAGCGCGACGAACCCGTCGGCGTCGAACGTGTCGGGCGCGCCCTTGCGGTCGGCCCGCCCGATCCGCTCCAGCTCGGTCTGCGCGAGGTGGAACCCGTCCATCGGCACGACGACCGCGGTCGGCCCGACGGCCGCGACCACCTGCGCGGCGACCGTCGACTTCCCGGCCCCTGGCGCGCCGACGATGCCCAGGATGCGCCTCGGCCCGCTCGCGAGCAGCGCGTCGACCCGTGCGACGAGGTCAGGGGTCAGCGTCACGCGCGGAGCAGCTCCGCGATCGTGCCCGGCAGCGCCTCCGCGACCGCGCGCGCCGCGATCGGGCCACCCGGGTTGGCCCGGTGAGCCGCGCGCCCGTGCACCAGCGCCGCCGCGGCCGCGAGCGCAGCGGCGAAGGACGGGTCCTCGTTGACCGCGTCGATGCGGCCGGCCAGCAGCGCGCCCAAGAGGCCGGCCAGCACGTCACCCGCCCCGGCGGTCGAGAGCCACGCCGGTGCGTCGGCCTGCGCGTAGGCCGCGCCCTGAGCACCCGCGACGACCGTCACAGGGCCCTTGAGCAGCACGGTCGCGCCGGTCAGCTCGTGCGCACGGCGGGCCCAAAGCAGCGGCTGCGCCTCGACCGCGGCCCGGTCGACGTCCTCGCCGCGCTGCACCAGGACCCGGGCCAGCTCGCCCGCGTGGGGCGTGAGCACCGCGTGCGGGCCGACGTGCGCGGGCAGCAGCTCGAGCGCACCGGCGTCGACGACGGCTGCCTCGCCACGCTCCAGCACGTGCTCGAACGCGTACTCGATGCGCCGCCGCTGCCCGGCGTCGTCCGGGGAGACCCCCGGTCCGAACACCCAGGCCTGGACACGCCCGTGGCCCACCACGACCTCAGGGTGGGCCGCCACCACCATGTCTGCGACGTCACCGAGGTACCGGACCATCCCGACGCCGGTCAGCACGGCCGCGCTCGTCGTGAGCAGCGCGGCCCCCTGGTACGCCCGGGAGCCCGCCACGACGCCGACGACGCCCCGCGTGTACTTGTGCGCGTCGGAGGCGGGCACCGGCCACAGGTCGGCGACGTCCGCCGGCTCGAGCCGCGCCACGGCAGGTGGGCCGGTCAGGTCCAGGCCGAGGTCGACGAGCTCGACGCGACCGGCCGCGCGTGATCCAGGCGGGAGCAGGAGCCCGGGCTTGCGGGCTCCGAACGTCACCGTCAGGTCGGCGTCGAGCACGGTCCCGTCCCGCCGTCCGTCGTCGACCCCCAGACCGGACGGCACGTCGACCGCGACGACGTACGGACGACCATCCTCCGGGAGGGCCAGGAGCGCCTCGACGAGCGCGCCCGCCGCACCGCGCACGCCCGACCCGTCCGCGCCGATGCCGAGCAGCCCGTCCAGCACCAGGTCCGCGCCGGCCGCGAGCGCGGCAGCGTCGTCGACGGGCCCGTCGACCCGCACCACCCGACCCCCGGCCTGCACCAGCGCGCCCAGCCCACCCTCGTGGACGCGTGACGCGGTCAGCACGGCGTGGACATCCACCCCGCGGCGGGCCAGCAGCGCACCGGCGAACAGGGCGTCGCCGCCGTTGTTGCCCGGTCCCGCGAGGACGACCACCCGCGCACCGGCGACCGCGCCGCGCCGCTCGCGCAGCACCGCGGCCGTGCGCACGTGCAGCGCGAACGCGGCCCGTTCCATCAGCGGGACGCCGAGAGCCAGCAGCGGCTCTTCCGCCGCCCGCACCTGCGCGGAGGTCCAGGTCTGCAGCACGTTCCTCATCCTGACGGGTGAGAGCGCATTCGCACGCGGGCGCGAGCGCGAATGTCGGATTGCATCGATTCGACCACCGGACGCGAGCCGGCGCCCGCGCAGGTAACGTGCCCCGCATGCGCTTCGGACTCTTCATCCCCCAGGGCTGGCGGCAGGACCTCACCGGCATCGAGCCGCGTGACCACTGGCAGACCATGAGCAGCCTCGCCACCCACGCCGACCAGGGCGACGCCTACGACTCGATCTGGGTCTACGACCACTTCCACGCCACGCCCGAGCCCAACGGCGAGGCGACGCACGAGGCCTGGAGCCTCATCAACGCGTTCGCCGCGAGCACCAGCCGCGTCCGCCTCGGCCAGATGTGCACCTGCATGGCCTACCGGAACCCGGCGTACCTGGCCAAGGTCGCGACGACGGCGGACATCATCTCGGGCGGCCGCGTCGAGATGGGCATCGGCGCCGGCTGGTACGAGCACGAGTGGCGTGCGTACGGCTACGGCTTCCCGTCCGCGGGCCAGCGGATCGCGATGCTGGACGAGGGTGTGCAGATCTTCAAGCAGATGTGGACCAACGGCTCCGCGACCCTGGCCGGCGAGCACTACCAGGTCGACGGCGCGCAGCTGTCCCCGCTGCCCCTGCAGGTGGACGGACCGCCGCTGTGGATCGCCGGCGGAGGCGAGAAGAAGACCCTGCGGATCGCGGCCGAGCACGCCGCTTACACCAACTTCGCGGGCGCCCCCGACGCGTTCACGCACAAGTCGGCGATCTTGCGCGGGCACTGCGAGGACATCGGGCGCCCGTTCGAGGAGATCACGCGGTCGTCCAACTACAACGTCGTCATCGGGTCCACGGAAGCTGAGGTCGACGACCGCATCGCGTGGGTCGAGGAGCACCTGAGCACCACCATCCCCGACAAGGCACCGCAGGTCGCGGAGGACTTCCGCAACGGCACCCTGGTGGGCACGCCCGAGCAGATCGTCGAGCGACTGCAGGAGCTGCAGAAGCTCGGCATGACCTACGCGATCACGTACTTCGCGGAGGCGGCCTACGACCGCTCCGGCATCGAGCTGTTCGAGAGCCAGGTCATCCCAGCACTGCGCTGACGCTCAGTCGCGTTCGGCGATCACGACGGCGGACGCGATGCCGGCGTCGTGGGAGATGGACAGGTGGAAGCGGTCGACGCCGGCCGCGGCTGCTGCGGCGGCGACGGTGCCGACGACTTCGACCACCGGCTGCGCACCGGCGACGCGGCGCACGGTCGCGTCCTGCCAGCTCATCCCCGCAGGCGCACCGAGCGCCTTGGCGATGGCCTCCTTGGCCGCGAACCGCGCGGCCAAGGAGGTCTCGGGCATCTCCCGTTCCTCGGGCGTGAACAGCCGCGTCCGCAGCGCCGGCACCCGGTGCAGGGTGTCGACGAAGCGCGCGACGTCGACGACGTCGATCCCGACGCCGACGATCACTCGACCGTGACCGACTTCGCCAGGTTGCGCGGCTGGTCGACGTCCAGACCCTTGGCGGTCGCCAGCTCGCACGCGAAGATCTGGAGCGGGACCACGGCCAGCAGCGGGGCCAGCAGCGTGGGCGACTGCGGCACGTAGAACACCTCGTCGGCGTACGGCAGCACGTCCACGTCGCCGTCCTCCGCGATCACCATGGTGCGCGCACCACGGGCGCGGATCTCCTGGATGTTGGAGACGACCTTCGAGTGCAGCGAGTCGCGTCCACGCGGCGACGGCACGATGACGAACACCGCCTGCCCCTCTTCGATGAGCGCGATCGGGCCGTGCTTCAGCTCCCCCGCGGCGAACCCCTCGGCGTGGATGTAGGCGAGCTCCTTGAGCTTGAGCGCGCCCTCCATGGCCACGGGAAACCCGACGTGCCGGCCGAGGAACAGCACGGACTTCGTGTCCACCATGGACCGCGCCGTCTCGCGGACCCGGTCGGCACGGTCGAGCACCTGCTGGATCTTGTCCGGCATGGCGCGCAGCTCGGAGAGGATCGCGGAGACCTCGTCGGCGTACTTGTTGCCGCGCAGCTGCGCGAGGTACAGGCCGAGCAGGTACGCGGCGGTGATCTGGGCGAGGAACGCCTTGGTGGACGCCACGGCGATCTCGGGCCCGGCGTGCGTGTAGAGCACAGCGTCGGCCTCGCGCGGGATGGTCGAGCCGTGGGTGTTCACCAGGGCGAGCACCTTGGCACCCTGCTCCCGCGCGTGCCGGACGGCCATGAGCGTGTCCATCGTCTCGCCCGACTGGGACACCGCCACGACGAGCGTGCGCTCGTTGACCACCGGGTCGCGGTAGCGGAACTCGTGGGCCAGCTCGACTTCGACGGGGATCCGGCACCAGTGCTCGATCGCGTACTTGGCGACGTGGCCGGCGTACGCGGCGGTGCCGCAGGCGACGACGATGATCTTGTCGACCGACCGCAGCACGGACTCGTCGATCCGGATCTCGTCGAGCACGAGCCGACCGTGGGCGTCGGTCCGGCCGAGCAACGTGTCGGCGACGGCGTGCGGCTGGTCGTGGATCTCCTTGTCCATGAAGGACGCGTAGCCGCCCTTCTCGGCCGCCGCGGCGTCCCAGTCGACCGAGTAGCGACGCGCCTGCGCGGGACGGCCGTCGAAGTCCGTGACGGTGACGGAGTCGGGGGTGATGGTCACCACCTGGTCCTGGCCCAGCTCGAGCGCCTCGCGTGTGTGCGAGATGAACGCCGCGACGTCCGACCCCAGGAAGTTCTCGCCGTCGCCGATGCCGACGACGAGCGGCGAGTCGTGCCGCGCGCCGACGACGACGTCGGGGGCGTCCTCGTGGACGGCCAGCAGCGTGAACGTGCCGTGCAGCGTTCGCGCGACCGCCGCCATCGCGGCCGTCAGGTCTCCGGTCGTCTCGTAGGCGCGCGCGATGAGCTGCGCAGCGACCTCGGTGTCGGTCTGGGACGTGAATCGGACGCCGTCGGCCTCGAGGCCCGCCTTGAGGATGGCGAAGTTCTCGACGATGCCGTTGTGGATCACGGCGAGCTTGCCGGCGACGTGCGGGTGCGCGTTCACGTCCGTCGGCCCGCCGTGGGTGGCCCACCGCGTGTGCCCGATGGCCGCCGTCGACTCCGGCAGCGGATGCAGGTCCAGCTCCTCGACGAGGTTCGCCAGCTTGCCGGCCTTCTTCGCGGTCGCCAGGGTCCCGGTGGGACTGACGAGCGCGACGCCCGCCGAGTCGTATCCCCGGTACTCGAGGCGTCGCAGTCCCTCCATCACCACGTCCAGGGGGCGGTCGCTGGCTACCTGGCTACCGACGTAGCCGACGATTCCACACATGACGGCGAGTGTAGACGGCGCCCACGGACCCCCCTCACGGCGCCGCCGGCTTCACCACGAGCTCCGCCTGGTCCAGGATGTGCCCCTCCATGAGCGCGTGCGCATCGCCCAGCGTGGTCCGCGCCGTGCCGGTGACCTCGTCGTCGAGCGCGAACACCGTGTAGACGTAGGAGTTTCCCTCGACGCACGGTCCGGAGTAGGTCCCGCTGCCACGGAAGCTGTCCCCGACGATCCCGCCGTCGACCATCCCGGCGTCAGCAGGCTCCAGCCCCGTCGCGGACGGGTCGATGCCGGTGACGACCCAGTGCACATAGCTCGGGTGCGCGGGATCGGTGAACGTCACGACGAACGACCGCGTCCCGTCGGGTACCCCGTCCCAGGCGAGTGCCGGCGACCGGTTCTCCCCGGCGCAGGTGGTCCCGTACACCCCCGACGCCCAGGCGGGGAGCGCACCCGTGTCGTCGAGGTCGGGGCTGGTCAGGACCAGGCCGGGGTGCGCCGACTCCGGCGGGTCCGACGCGGCGCTGCCGGTCGAGCATCCCGCCAGCACGACGGCCACGGTCACGGCCACGGCCGCGATCCCCGCCGGCGCACCTCGGCCACCGCGTCGTCGCTCGTCCCGGACCCTGCGCGCCATGTCGCCTCCCCGTGCATCGCCCGCGCCGGCAGATCCCCGACGCAGAATAACGTTGTTATGGCCATAACGTAGTGATGTGACCACAGCGACGTCAACGCCGCACCTGCGCGACCGGATCCTGGCCGAGACCGTCAAGATCCTCGGCACCGAGGGGCCGGCGGCGCTCACCGTGCGCCGGGTCGCCGCGCTGGCGGGCTGCTCGACCATCGGGGTGTACACCCACTTCGGCAGCAAGTCCGCCCTCGTCGACGCGGCGATCATGGAGGCGTTCGCCGGGCTCGACGAGGCGTTGGCACCGACCGACACGCTGCACGGCATCGACAGGCTGCTCCGCGGCGCCCACGCGTACCGGGACTGGGCCCTCGCCCACCCGCTGGAGTACACGGTGATGTTCGCGCCCAGCATCACGGCCGGCGATGCCACCGACGCCGCGGCGCAGCGAGGGGGGCTCTCTCTCGACGACCACATCGCGCGGACGCAGGACGCCGTCGACCGAGGCGAGCTGACCGGGGACACCGAGACGATCGCCCGCAGCATCTGGTCGCAGGTCCACGGGTGGGTCATGACCGAGATCCTGCAGCCCGACCTGAGCGGCTCCGCCGGACCTGCCGCCCGCCGGGAGTTCGACGCCGGGGTGCGCGCGGTCCTCGTCGGGTTCGGCGCTCCCACCACCGCCGACCCCGCGCCGACGTCGGACGTGCAGGCGCCTCGGCCCAGCGCGATCACGCCGGCGTCGCCCTACGTCGACCTCGACCGCGCCGCCTGGACCCGCCTCTCCGCGTCGACCCCGCTCCCGCTCACCGACGCCGACGTCGAGCGCCTCGCGGGCCTCGGGGACCCGATCGACCTGGCCGAGGTCGACGCCATCTACCGCCCGATCTCCCGGCTGCTCGACCTGCACATCGAGGCGACCCGCGGGCTGCACGCCGCGTCGAGCACGTTCCTGCGCGAGGACGTCGGCGGTACCCCGTTCGTGATCGGCGTCGCAGGCTCCGTCGCCGTCGGCAAGTCGACCACCGCGCGGCTCCTGCGCGAGCTGCTGGCGCGGTGGCCCGCGACGCCCCGGGTCCAGCTGATCACCACCGACGGCTTCCTCTACCCCAACGCCGAGCTCGAGCGCCGCGGGCTGATGGACCGCAAGGGCTTCCCCGAGTCGTACGACCGCCGGTCCCTGCTCCGCTTCGTGTCCAAGGTGAAAGCAGGGCGCCCGGAGGTCAGGGTCCCCGTGTACGACCACCTGACCTACGACATCCTCCCGGGCCGCGAGATCGTGGTGAATCGCCCCGACGTGCTCATCGTCGAGGGCCTCAACGTGCTCCAGCCCGCCCGGCCGACCGCCGAGGGCACGTCGAACCTGGCGGTGAGCGACTTCTTCGACTTCTCGATCTACGTCGACGCTCGCACGAGCGACGTCCGCCGCTGGTACGTCGACCGCTTCCTCGCGCTGCGGCAGACCGCGTTCGCACGGCCCGAGTCGTACTTCCACCGGTACGCCGCGCTCACCGACGACGAGGCGGTGGAGCGAGCCGAACGGATCTGGGACTCGATCAACGAGCCCAACCTGGTGCAG
Organism: Cellulomonas sp. Leaf395; assembly: GCF_001424125.1. GTDB lineage: Bacteria > Actinomycetota > Actinomycetes > Actinomycetales > Cellulomonadaceae > Cellulomonas. The sequence goes on along the minus strand of NZ_LMQI01000003.1, from coordinate 305,775 downwards.
AACATCCTGCCCACCCGCAGCCGGGCCACCCTCGTGCTGACCAAGGACAGCGACCACGCGGTGGAAAGGGTCCGGCTGCGCAAGCTGTAGTGCTCAGGGCGCTCAGCGCTGCGCCGTCGGCTCGGCCGGGACCACGAGCCGGACCGGGTACTGCTCGCTGTCCGTCTCCTCGAGGGCGTCCAGAGCGGTCGACACCGCCTGCTGCGGGGAGCCGCAGCGGTCCGTCGGCCACACCGGACGGACCGCACGACCGAGGGCGTCGACGAGCCAGAGGGACGGCGCCTCGACGGCAGCGGTGCTGCACGTCCCGCCGCGCGGTGCGGACGGCCGGCGCAGCGCCGCGACGAGCGGGTCCAGGTCGCCCTCCCGTCGGCTCGCCGTCAGCGCCACCCACGTCCCGGACGAGTCCTGCAGGGTGCCCCCCGGGGCGCACACGACCACGCTGACGGGCAGGAAGCCGTCCGGCACGCGGCCCGCCTCGGGGGCGTCCGCGTGTGGGGAGCCAGCTCCACTGGGCGCACCGGCCGCCACGAGGCCCAGATCTGCGAGGACCTGCGACGAGAGGCAGTCGGCGGCGCCGACGACGACTGCGGTGGGGGTGTCCTGCGCCCGCTCACCGGGGGCGCTGCACGCGGCGAGGCCCAGCAGGAGTGCCGCAGGCAGCGCGAGGCAGACGGCCCACCTCGCGCGCGCGTCCATCTCGCCCCCTGTCTGCCTCCGCCCATGCCCGCGGACACCCCCGGGGGTGTGATCAGGCACGGGAGCGCCGACGCCGACGTCGACACGGTCAGAGAGTAAGCACAGTCATGGGCGAAATGACGCAGTGATACCGGATCGTTAGGCAGCGGGGTCGGATCGTGAGCGTCCTGTGACCGGAGCAGTCGGCAGTGCCGGGGGGCTGTCCGGCTCGTCGGCCAGCAGCGCCGGTGCGCTGTCCGCACGGGCCGGGCGGTGGTGAGTGAGCTTGCGCAGCACCCAGTCGATGACCAGCCCGATCGCCAGCCCACCGACGACGCCGACCGCGACCGCGACGAGCGTGTGGTCGTGGAGCCAGGCACCGGCACCGATCCCGATGAGCGCCGAGTAGCAGGCCCAGGTGACGGCTGCGATCGCGGTGAGCCCCATGAAGCGGCGCCGGCTGTAGCCCACCGCGCCCGCGGTCATGTTCACCGCGACGCGCCCGATCGGGATGTAGCGGGCGGCGATGATGAACGCCGCCCCACGGTTCGCCAGCGCGGTCTCCGCCCAGTCGACGGCCGCCTGCCCCCTCGGCGACCGCAGGACGCGCAGCTCGCGCACCTTCACCTTGGTGCCGATCTGGTACGCGATCTGGTCCCCGGTCCACGCGCCTGCGGCGGCGACGAGCATGATCAGCGCGAGGTTGGGCGAGCCCTCGGCCATGGCGACAGCGGACACCGCGATGACGATCGACTCGCTGGGGATCGGCGGGAAGAAACCGTCGATGGTGGCGAACGTGTAGAGCACGACGAAGATCCACGGGGAACCTACGAGGGCCAGGGCCCACCCCTCCAGCACGTGACATCAGCTCCTGCGTCGTGCACCGACGGCGATCCGGCCGGTGTCATGGCTCCACGGTAAGTCGCGGTACCGCCCGGATGACATAGGGGTGACCCCCGGTTCATCCCTGGTGCCGCCCCGAATCATCCCAGGGTCGGACCCCGGCTCCCCCGACGGGGGCTCCCTCAGTCCAGCGAGAAGCCGAGCGCGCGGGCTGCAGCAGCCGGCTTCGGCTCCGCCGCCCACCGCCCGCCCAGCTCGTCGGTCGCCGCGAGCGAGCGCAGCTCGGCGCGGTCCAGGTACAGGGTCCCGGCGAGGTGGTCGGTCTCGTGCTGGACGATCCGCGCGGACCAGCCGCCCACGATCTCGTCGACGACGTCCCCCCGTTCGTCCGTGGCCGTCAGGTGCACGTGACGCGCGCGCGGGACGACGGCCTGGTAGCCGACGACGCTGAGGCACCCCTCGTAGAAGCCGACCCGCTCGTCGCCGACCGGGGTGTACCGGGGGTTCACGAGCACCCGGTACGGCAGCGGCTCACGCTCCCGGACCTGCGCGTGCTCGTCGGAGGCGGTACCCGGGTCCTCGAGCACCGCGAGCGCCACCGGGAGCCCCAGCTGCGGCGCGGCCAGCCCGACGCCCGGAGCGGCCAGCATCGTCCGGTGCATCACGTCGAGGAGCGCCGCCAGCTCCTCGTCCGACAGCTGGCCCTCGTACGGAGTCGCCACGGCTCGAAGTGCCGGGTGCCCCGCCTGGACGATGGGCGCGACACCGTCAGCAGAGCGCGTGCCGGCCTCGATGATCCAGAGCGCCACGTCACGCAGCGCCTGGTCCCACTGGGGCCCGGACGGCACTACAGCGCCAGCCGGTGCAGGACGACGTCGGCCAGCTCGTGAGCCACCCGGTCCGCCTCCGCCTGCGTCCCCGCCTCCACCATGACCCGGACCAGGTCCTCGGTGCCCGACGACCGCAGGAGCACCCGTCCGGTGCGGCCCAGGCCGGACTCCGCCGACCGCACCGCGTCCTGCAGCGACTCGTCCGACGCCGCACGGCGCTTGTCGACGCCCGGCACGTTGACGAGGGTCTGCGGCAGCCGACGGACAACGCCTGCGAGGTCGGCCATCGTCGACCCGGTCGCGGCCAGGCGCGCGGCCAGCTGCAGCGCGGTGAGGACCCCGTCGCCGGTGGTCGCGTGCGCCGCCATGATGATGTGCCCGGACTGCTCGCCTCCGAGGGAGTACCCCCCGGAACGCATCGCCTCGAGCACGTATCGGTCACCGACCGCGGTCTCGATCGTCTCGATCCCGGCCTCGGTCATCGCGATCTTCAGGCCGAGGTTGCTCATGACGGTGGTGACCAGGGTGTCGGCGACGAGGTCGCCGCGGTCGCGCATCGCGATCGCGAGGATCCCCATGATCTGGTCGCCGTCCACGAGGACACCCGAGGCGTCGACGGCGAGGCACCGGTCGGCGTCCCCGTCGAAGGCGACCCCGAGGTCCGCCTCCGAGGCCACGACGGCGGCCTGCAGCTGCTCGGGGTGGGTCGAGCCGCACTTCTCGTTGATGTTGCGCCCGTCGGGCGAGGCGTTGATGACGACGACGTCGGCGCCGGCCGCCCGCAGCGTCGCGGGACCGACGTCGCTCGCGGCACCGTTCGCGCAGTCGACCGCGATGCGCAGCCCCGACAGCGGCACGTCGATGGTGCCGACGAGGTGCTCGACGTACTGCTCGCCCGCCCGTCCTGTGTCGACGCGGATGCGACCGACGTCTCCGCCGAGCGGACGTTCCCAGTCCTCGCCCATGCGCGCCTCGATGGCGGCCTCCAGCTCGTCGTCGAGCTTGTGCCCGCCGCGCGCCAGGAACTTGATGCCGTTGTCGGGCATCGGGTTGTGCGACGCGGAGAGCACCACCCCGATGTCGACGCCGAGCTCGGCGGTCAGGTAGGCCACCGCGGGCGTCGGCAGCACGCCCACGTTGTTGACGTCGACGCCTGCCGAGGCCAGGCCTGCGGCTACGGCCGCGGCGAGGAACTCCCCTGACGCGCGGCTGTCACGCCCGACGATCGCGCGCGGCCGGTGCCCCTCGAACTGGCCGAGCGAGCCGAGGACGTGCGCCGCGGCGACCGAGAGGTCGAGCGCCAGCTCGGCGGTCACGTCGCGGTTGGCGAGCCCGCGCACGCCGTCGGTACCGAACAGTCGGCCCATGGTCAGACTCCTTCGTCGTCGCGGGGGGCGCCACGATCGGCGCCGTCCACGTCTCGCGCGTTGTCGATGGTTGCAGAGATGCCGATGGCCCCGCTGGTCGTGAGACCGGCAGGGCCATCGGGCCGAAGGGCGTCGATCAGCGCTTCGAGTACTGCGGAGCCTTGCGGGCCTTCTTGAGACCGGCCTTCTTGCGCTCCACGACGCGGGCGTCGCGGGTCAGGAAGCCGGCCTTCTTCAGGGCCGGGCGGTTGTGCTCCTCGTCGATCGAGTTCAGCGCACGGGCGATGCCCAGGCGCAGCGCGCCCGCCTGGCCGCTCACGCCACCGCCGGTGATGCGGGCGACGACGTCGAAACGACCCTCGACGTCGACCAGCTTGAACGGGGAGTTCACGAGCTGCTGGTGCACCTTGTTCGGGAAGTAGTCCTCGAGCGTCCGCCCGTTGACCTTCCACTGACCGGTGCCGGGGACCAGGCGCACGCGCGCGATGGCCTCCTTGCGACGGCCCAGGGCGTTCGCGGGTGCCGTGATGCTCTGACCGCGGCCCGTCGGGGCCACCGTCTCGGAGGTGTAGCTGGTGGGGGTGTCATCGCCCTCGAGGTCGATGTCGACCGTGGTCTCTGCCACTGGTGTCCTCGCGTCCTTGTTCTCTGTACTCAGCCGGCTCACGCCTGCTGAGAGACCTGGGTGATCTCGAAGGGCTTCGGCTGCTGCGCCGCGTGCGGGTGCTCCGCACCGGCGTAGACCTTGAGCTTGGTGAGCTGCTGACGCGCGAGCGAGCTCTTGGGGAGCATGCCGCGGACAGCCTTCTCGATCGCGCGCTCGGGGTGCTTCTCCAGGAGGTCGGAGTAGGCCACGGCGCGCAGGCCACCCGGGTATCCGGAGTGGCGGTACGCGAGCTTGTTCTCGCGCTTGTTGCCGGTCAGTGCCACCTTGCTCGCGTTGATGACGATGACGAAGTCACCGCCGTCGACGTGGGGAGCAAAGGTTGCCTTGTGCTTGCCGCGCAGCAACGTGGCCACATGTGTGGCCAGGCGACCCAGGACGACATCGTTCGCGTCGATGATGTGCCAGGTCCGCTCGACGTCGCCGGGCTTCGGGGTGTACGTGCGCACGGTCGTCAGCCTTCGTTTCGTTGCGAATCTTGTCGCGGCGGGACTCCACAGGGTGCGGGTCCGCCGATGAATGCTCTCGTCGGCATCCAGGCGGCGAGCGGGAACGCACCGGCCCTGCCGTTCTGGCTCGGTGCTGAGTGCTGAGAGGGCACTTGCAGCCGCCGGAACGGGGACGCACAACGAGTCACTAGATTACCTGGCGCTGGACCGAGGGGTCAAAACGCGGAAGTCGCGCTCACCCCGCGGAGGGCGGCCCGTGCCGACGGACGGGCCGCAGAGCTGCCGACGCGGCTCGCACCACGCGCTCCGTGAGGTCGTCGAGGGTCGGGGTGCGCAGCGCCCAGTGCTGCCAGTACAGCGGCACGTCGAGGTGGCGCCCGGCCCGGATCTCGACCAGCGCTCCCGCCGCGATCCGCTCGGCCGCCGCGACCTCCGGCACCATCCCCCACCCGAGCCCCGCCTCGACGAGCCCGACGAACGCGGACTGCGACGGCACGTAGTGGACGTGCGGAGTCACCGTGCGGCGCCCCACGACGGACGCCACGAAGCGTTCCTGCAGGCCGTCCTCCCTGTTGAAGGCCAGCAGCGGTGCCGCGGCGAAGACCTCGGCACCCAGCCCGTCGGCGAACCAGCGATCCCGACGGGCAGGTGCCGCGACGGCCAGGTAGCGCATCGCGCCCAGGCGTCGGACCCGGCAGCCCTGCACGGCACGGGGGTCGGCGGTCACCGCCGCCATCACCGTGCCGTCCCGCAGCAGGTCGGCGGACAGCTCCTGGTCCTCGCGCCGCAGGTCCAGCAGGACGTCCGGCGGGAGGTCCGCGACCGCCGCGGGGAACCACGTCGACATCGAGTCGTCGTTCACGGCGACGGGCAGCCGGCGCGTGGACGGTGCGGCCCGCGACCCGCCCGGAGCGGGCACCAGCTGCGCCATCGCGTCCCGGCCGAGCAGCTCCATCTGGCCCGCCAGCCGGACCAGCACCTCGCCGTCGTCGGTCGGGCGGCAGGGGCGCGTCCGGAGCACGAGCACGCGTCCCACCTGCTGCTCGAGCGCCTTGATGCGCTGGCTGACCGCCGACGGGGTGACGTGCAGACGCTGCGCGGCTGCGTCGAAGCTGCCCTCGTGCACGACGGCCGCGAGGGCGCTCAGCTGATCCACATCGAAGGCCACATGAATGATCCTAATGGTTCTAGAGAATCATGAACTGGTCTTCGGCGTACGCGCGGCCTAGCGTCGTGCCTGTGCCAGCCATCGCCCTCACGGGCTTCCTCAGCGCCCTGGGCCTCATCATCGCGATCGGGGCCCAGAACGCCTTCGTGCTGCGTCAGGGGATCCGAGGCGAGCACGTGCTGCCGGTGGTGGCGATCTGCGCGGCCGCCGACGCTCTCCTCGTCGCCGCCGGGATCGCCGGGCTCGGCGCGCTCGTCACGGAGCACCCCGTCGTGCTCACCGTGACGAAGTACGCGGGCGCCGCGTTCCTGCTGGCGCTGGCCGTGGGTGCCGCGCTGCGCGCCCGGCGCCCGGAACGCCTCGACCCGGCTGCCGACGGGCCGGCGGCGTTGGGCGCGGTGGTCACCACCTGCCTGGCCCTGACGTTCCTCAACCCGCACGTCTACCTGGACACGGTGGTGCTGCTGGGCTCGCTGGCCCATCAGCACGACCCGGGAGCGTGGGCGTTCGGCGCCGGGGCGGTCGCCGCGAGCATCGCGTGGTTCAGCGCGCTCGGGTTCGGCGCCGCCCGCCTCCGCCCGGTGTTCGCCCGTCCGCGCGCCTGGCAGGTGCTCGACGTCGTCATCGCGGTGGTGATGGCGACGCTCGCCGTCCTGCTGCTGGTCTGAGGATCAGCGCACGCGGTCGACGCGCCCGGCGTCCCAGACCGGCTCCGGGGTCTCGACGACCTCCCCGTCCGCTCCGAACACCAGGTACCGGTCGAAGGTGCGGGTGAACCAGCGGTCGTGCGTGACCGCCAGCACCGTGCCCTCGAACGCGGCCAACCCAGTCTCGAGCGCTTCCGCCGAGTGCAGGTCGAGGTTGTCGGTCGGCTCGTCGAGCAGCAGCAGCGTCGCGCCCCCGAGCTCGAGCAGGAGGATCTGCAGACGCGCCTGCTGACCCCCGGAGAGCGTCTCGTACCGCTGCTCTGCCGCGGCGACCAGCTCGTACCGGTCGAGCGCCTTGCTGGCCTGCTCCCGGCCGAGCCCTGCGCGGTGCCCCTCGCCACGGTGCAGGATCTCCAGCAGCGTCCGGCCGACGAGCTCGGGGTGTCCGTGGTTCTGGGCGAACCAGCCCGGCCGCACCCGAGGACCGAGGACGACCCTGCCGGTGTGCTGCACGGGCGCCACCGGGATGTCGTCGGCGGGCTCGTGCTCGGGCCCCGGATCGCTGCCTCCGGCCGCCAGGAGCCGCAGGAAGTGCGACTTGCCGGACCCGTTGGATCCCAGCACCGCGACGCGCTCGCCGAACCAGACCTCGAGGTCGAACGGCTTCATGAGGCCGGTGAGCTCCAGGCCGGTGGCGACGACCGCACGCTTGGCGGTCCGACCGCCGCGCAGCCGCACTTTGACGTTCTGCTCACGCGCGAGCAGCGTCGGCGGACCCGCCTCCTCGAACTTGCGCAGCCGGGTCTGCGCGGCGGAGTACCGCGACGCGAGCCCGTCGTTGAACGCCGCCTTCGTCTTGAGGGTCAGCACCAGCTCCTTGAGCTTCGCGTGCTCCTCCTCCCAGCGCCGCAGCAGCTCCTCCAGCCGCGAGCGCCGGTCCTCGCGCGCCTGGTGGTACGTCGCGAACCCGCCGCCGTGCACCCAGACCGCCGCGCCGTTGATACCGGGCTCGAGGGTCGCCACCTGCGTCGCCACCCGGGCGAGCATCTCGCGGTCGTGGCTCACGAAGAGCACCGTCTTGTTCGACGCCCGCAGCTTGTCCTCGAGCCATCGCTTGGTCGGGACGTCCAGGGCGTTGTCGGGCTCGTCGAGCAGCAGCACCTCGTCGGGTCCGCGCAGCAGCGCCTCCAGGACGAGCCGCTTCTGCTCGCCGCCGGACAACGTGCGCACCTCGCGGTGCTGGGCGGCGTCGAACGGGACGGACAGCACGGCGTCCGTGACGCGGTCCCAGCCCGCCTCCGCCTCGTACCCACCGACGTCCGCCCAGTCGACGAGCGCCTGCGCGTACCGCATCTGCGCCGGCTCGTCGTCGACCTCCATGATCGCCAGCTCTGCGCCGGCGAGCTCGACAGCGGCGTCCCGGACGGCCGGTGACGCCAGCGACGCCAGCAGGTCCCGGATCGACCGGTCGTCGTCGATGCGACCGATGTCCTGCCGCATGATCCCCAGCCCACCGCTGCGCCCGACGGACCCGGCGTGCGGTGCCTCGTCCCCGGCGACGATCCTCAGCAGCGTCGTCTTGCCGGCGCCGTTGGGCCCGACGAGCGCGACGCGCGCACCGTCACCGACGCGGAACGACACGTCGTCGAGGAGGGGACGTCCGTCGGGCAGGAAGTACCCGATGCCGCCGATGTCGAGGTGGCCCATGCGCCCAGTGTCTCTGGCCGCCGACCTCCCGGGACACCGGATTCCCGTGGCGTCACCCACTCCCCTGGCGCCGGGACCCGCACGGTGCGAGGGTCGGAGGCATGAGCGAGACTCCTGGCACCAGCGCCGACCCCGAGCTCGGCGGCGAGGGCGACACCGACCAGCTGCCCAGCGAGGACACCCTGATCGACCGCGGCGTCGACGACCTCCTCGACGAGGGCTACACCGTCCCGGACCGGCCGCGCCCTAACCACTACGGCGAGACGGCCTGGGAAGAGGCTCACCGCGAGACGATCGACCAACGGATCGGCCAGGAGGAGCCCGAGGTCTGGGAGGCGCGGCCACGCCCCGAGCGCGACGAGTCCCGTGCCGGTCGCCTGGTGGAGGACGACGGCGCCGTCGAGGCCGGCGGCACCGACGGGTTCGCCATCGACGCGGGCTTCTCCGGGGGTGCCGCGAGCGCCGAGGAGGCAGCCGTGCACCTCATCGAGGAGGAGTACGTCGACGACCGCCGCTACCGCGACGACGTCGACGAGGTCTGACTGGGCGTCGTCAGCCGCAGCAGCCGGCCGCGTGCTGGAGGTCCTCGGCCGCGCGTCGCGCGCGCGTCTGCACCGCTCGCGCAGCCAGCTCCTCGTCGGGCGGGTAGCCCACCTCCTCGAGCGTGAGCCCGTGGGCGGCGACGACGTGCACGCCCTCACCACGGCGACGGGCGGCGAGGAGCTCCGCCGGCCAGCCCGAGCCTCGCCGGCCCTCCCCCACGGCCAGGCTCGCACCGACGAGCGAGCGCACCATCGAGTGGCAGAACGCGTCCGCTTGCACGGTCGCGACCACCAGGCCGGCGTCGGGACCGTCGACCGGGCGGGACCACGCGAACGCCTCCAGCGTGCGGATCGTCGTCGCACCCGGGCGTGGCTTGCAGTAGGACGCGAAGTCGTGGCGCCCCACCAGAGGCCGCGCCGCGGACGCCATCGCATCGACGTCGAGCCCTCGACGGTGCCACAGGACGTGCGTGCGGGAGAGCGGGTCGCGACGGGCGGCGTCGTCACAGATCCGGTACGTGTAGCGGCGGCGCAGGGCGGAGAACCGGGCGTCGAAGCCCTCGGCCGCCCGCGTGAGGGAGTGCACGACGAGGTCCGCCGGCAGGATGCCCCCGAGCCGGGTGAGCAGCACCTCGTCCACCGGGCGCGACGAACGGCCGCTGCTCTTCTCGATGAGACCGGTGGAGATGTCGACGTGCGCCACCTGCCCGCGCGCGTGGACGCCGGAGTCCGTGCGCCCGGCCACCGTCACGCGCGGTGGCCCGTCGGTGCGCAGGACGGTGCCCAGGGCCGCCTCCAGCACCCCCTGGACGGTCCTGAGGCCGGGCTGGATCGCCCAGCCGGCGAAACCGGTGCCGTCGTAGGCCAGATCCAGCCGCAGCCGCACGGCGGGCTCCTGCGTCGGCACACCCGTGGGCCCGCCGTCCATGCTCTCGCTCACGGGTCCACACGGTAGTCGGCCGACGCCACGTCTCCGCGCGGCCGCACCCGCCACATCCCGGTCCGCACGTCGGGCACCGCCTACCGTGGGCCTGTGCCCGCTACCGGCTCCGACCCGTTCACGCTCGCCGTCGACTGCGGCGGCGGCGGCATCAAGGCGTCGGTCCTCGACGCAGCCGGCACCCTCCACGCCCCCGCGGTCCGGGTTCCGACGCCCTACCCGCTGCCGCCCGAACGCCTCGTCACCACGATCGCGGAGATCGCCGCCGACCTCCCTCCCGCCGACCGCGTGACCGTGGGGATGCCCGGGATGATCCGGCACGGCGTCGTCGTCGCGACCCCCCACTACGTGACTCGCTCCGGGCCCCGGACCGCGATCGACCCCGCGCTCGTTGCCGCCTGGGCGGGCTGCGACATCCGCGCAGCCGTCGAGGCCCGCCTCGGGCTGCCCACCCTCGTCCTGAACGACGCCGAGGTGCACGGCGCCGGCGTGATCTCGGGGACCGGCGTCGAGCTGGTGCTCACCCTCGGGACAGGGCTCGGCACGGCGCTGTTCGACGGTGGCGTCCTCGCGCCCCACCTCGAGCTCTCGCACGCCCCCGTGCGCTGGGGCACCACCTACGACGCGTACATCGGGCAGGTTGAGCGCGCACGGCTCGGTGACGCGCTCTGGTCCCGACGGGTCCGCCGTGTCGTGGACGGCTTCCGGCCGGTGTTCGTCTGGGACCGGCTGTACCTCGGTGGCGGGAACGCCCGTCAGGTCACCGCGACCACGCTCGCACGGCTCGGCGACGACGTCGTCGTCGTCCCGAACCAGGCCGGCATCGTCGGCGGCGTCAGGGCGTGGTCCCTGGACAGGTGACGGGTCACCCCGGCCACGCCGTACCTCACGTCCCGGTGGCGACCGCCGCGCGCGACTCGACCTCGTCCAGCGCCTCGAGCAGCACGCGCGTGAACCGTGCCGGCTGCACCAGGCTCACCAGGTGCGTCGCGCGCGGCACCACCACCAGCCGCCCGTCCCGGCACGCGGCCAGGAACCGGCGCTCCTCACCACGGAAGTGGTCGAACGCGCCGTTCACCAACCACACCGGAGCCTCGATCCGCGCCAGGTCGGTCAGGGGCGTCGCCACCGCCATCTCCCGCAGGACCTCGTTCGTGGCATCGAGCGCGAACCCCCCGGCACCGACGTCCGCCGCAGCGGGCGCGGGCAGGGCCAGGTCGACGAAGAACTGGTTCAGGCGCGCACCGCGGTCCGGCAGCCGCGCGATCCCCTGCGCACCGAACGACCACCCTGCGACCAGCACCCGGTGCGGCCGCGTCGAGCAGGCCGCCGCCAGCACCCCGGAGACCTGGTCGGGATGGCGCGCCGCGTGCCGGATCGCTACGTAGCCACCGAGCGAGAGCCCGACGACGAACGCCGGTCCGCCCACGCCGTCGACGGCCTCCGCGACGGTGTCGACCGCCGAGTCCAGGGTGAACGGCTCGCCGATCCGGGTCCCGTGGCCCGGCAGGTCCACCGCGACGGCGCGTCGACCCACTCGTTCCAGCGCCTCCAGCTGCGCCCGCCACATGGTGCGGGAGGTCCGCAACCCGTGCACCAGCACCACCGGAAGGCTCATGCGTCCGACTCTAGGCTCGACTGCCGCTCTGGTCGTCCCTCTGTCCCGGGGACGACGGAAGGCCCGGGACCAGTCGGTCCCGGGCCTTCTCGACGTACCTGTCAGATCACGCCTTGTCGGCGTCATCCTTGCTCTCGACGGGGGCGTCCTCGACAGCCGCGTCCTCGACCGGGGCGTCCTCGACGACGGCGTCCTCGACGGGCTTGTCCTCGGCCTTCTTCGCCTTCGGCGCGGCCTTCGAGGCGGCCTTGGTGGCCTCCTTCACGACGGCCTGCTTCGGGGAGAGCGGCTCGAGCACGAGCTCGATGACGGCCATCGGGGCGTTGTCGCCCTTGCGCGGACCGATCTTGGTGATGCGCGTGTAGCCACCCTGACGCTCGGCGACAGCCGGGGCGATCTCGGTGAACAGCACGTGGACGACGGACTTGTCCTTGACGACGGTCATCACGCGGCGGCGGGCGTGCAGGTCACCACGCTTGGCGAACGTGATGAGGCGCTCGGCGAGCGGACGCAGGCGCTTGGCCTTCGTCTCGGTCGTCGTGATGCGCTTGTGCTCGAACAGCGACGTCGCGAGGTTCGCGAGGATCAGCCGCTCGTGCGCCGGTCCGCCACCGAGCCGGGGACCCTTGGTGGGCGTAGGCATGGTCTTTACTCCTTGAGTTCCAGTGATGGGCTGTGGACGGCCGGCTGTCAGGCCGACCGTCTACGTCCCCGGCGTCAGTACTGCTCGTCCTCGACGAAGTCGCCCTCGTCGTCGCCGTAGTAGGCGGTGGCGGACGGGTCGAAGTCGAGCGGGCTGTCCTTGAGCGTCAGACCGAGCTCGGCGAGCTTCTCCTTGACCTCGGTGATGGACTTCGCACCGAAGTTGCGGATGTCCAGGAGGTCCGCCTCGGAGCGAGCGACGAGCTCACCCACGGAGTGGATGCCCTCGCGCTTGAGGCAGTTGTAGGAGCGGATCGTGAGCTGCAGGTCCTCGATCGGCAGAGCGAGGTCCGCGGCGAGCGCAGCGTCGGTCGGCGACGGGCCGATCTCGATGCCCTCGGCCTCGATGTTCAGCTCGCGCGCCAGGCCGAAGAGCTCGACGAGGGTCTTGCCGGCAGACGCCAGCGCGTCACGCGGGCCGATCGCCGACTTGGTCTCGACGTCGACGACCAGCTTGTCGAAGTCCGTGCGCTGCTCGACACGCGTCGCCTCGACCTTGTAGGTCACCTTGAGGACCGGCGAGTAGATCGAGTCGACCGGGATACGGCCGATCTCGGTGTCGAACGACTTGTTCTGGTTCGCCGACACGTACCCACGACCACGCTCGACGGTCAGCTCGATCTCGAGCTTCCCCTTGTCGTTGAGCGTGGCGAGGTGCAGGTCAGGGTTGTGCACCTCGACACCGGCCGGCGGCACGATGTCTGCAGCGCTGACCTCACCGGCACCCTGCTTGCGCAGGTACATCACGACGGGCTCGTCGTTCTCCGAGGAGACGACAAGCTGCTTGATGTTGAGGATGATCTCGGTGACGTCCTCCTTGACGCCCGGCACGGTGGAGAACTCGTGCAGCACGCCGTCGATCCGGATGGACGTGACGGCGGCACCGGGGATGGAGGACAGCAGCGTCCGGCGGAGCGAGTTGCCGAGCGTGTAGCCGAAACCCGGCTCCAGGGGCTCGATGGAGAACCGCGACCGGTTCTCCGAGATGACCTCTTCGGTCAGGGTGGGGCGCTGTGCAATCAGCACGGTGTGTTTCCTCTCAGCGGGCGTCCGCCATATGACGCTGCGCAGTACTACGGGCCGGCCTGGTCTCGGTCCACCTGGTCGACGTAAGGATGTCCGGGTCGGTGCGCGACGTGCGGTCGCGCACCGACCCGGTGGAGAACCGACGGTCAGACGCGCCGGCGCTTCGGCGGACGGCAGCCGTTGTGCGCCTGGGGCGTCACGTCCTGGATCGAGCCGACCTCGAGGCCGGTCGCCTGCAGCGACCGGATCGCGGTCTCACGGCCGGAGCCGGGGCCCTTGACGAAGACGTCGACCTTCTTCATGCCGTGCTCCTGGGCGCGACGAGCGGCCGCCTCGGCGGCGAGCTGCGCCGCGAAGGGGGTCGACTTGCGCGAGCCCTTGAAGCCCACCTGGCCCGACGAGGCCGACGCGATGACGGCGCCGGTCGTGTCGGTGATGGAGATGATCGTGTTGTTGAAGGTGCTCTTGATGTGCGCCTGGCCGTGGGAGACGTTCTTCTTCTCCTTGCGGCGCGGCTTGCGCACGGCGGAACGGGTCTTGGGAGGCATTCTCTTCTTCTCTCGAGGTCTGATCGGCTTGCCCTGGCGCGAGGCGCCCGGGGCGGAGGGCTACTTGCGCCCGGCCTTCTTCTTGCCGGCGACGGTGCGCTTCGGACCCTTGCGGGTACGCGCGTTGGTCTTGGTGCGCTGGCCGCGCACCGGAAGGCCACGGCGGTGGCGCAGGCCCTCGTAGCAGCCGATCTCGACCTTGCGGCGGATGTCCGCAGCGACCTCACGACGAAGGTCACCCTCGAGCTTGTAGCTCGTCTCGAGGAAGTCACGCAGCGCGACGAGCTCGGCGTCGCCGAGGTCCTTCACGCGCAGGTCCGGGCTGATGCCGGTCGCGGCCAGAGTTGCCTGGGCGCGGGTACGGCCGACCCCGTAGATGTAGGTGAGCGCGATCTCGAGCCGCTTCTCGCGGGGGAGGTCGACGCCGATAAGACGTGCCATGTGCCTGGTGGCTCCTGAACTGCTTCGGAGGTCTGCCGCACTGCCCTCCCGCGTGCTGCGGGCCCCGGCCTCCGACCGAGGGTGCACCGGCGGGTGAACGCCGGAGTGGCTGTGCGCTTGCTGGTCCTCCGCGGAGGACCGGTGGTGCTGGTCGAGCTGCTGGTCCGACGGACCGGCGTCAGGGCATCAGCCCTGGCGCTGCTTGTGGCGCAGGTTCTCGCAGATCACCTGGACGCGACCGTGCCGGCGGATCACCTTGCACTTGTCGCAGATCTTCTTGACGCTGGGCTTGACCTTCATCGCGTGTTCCTCCGCCGCCGTTGCGCCCCTGAAAAGGCTGACGGCGTGATCGAGTGGCTGTTACTTGTAGCGGTAGACGATCCGGCCACGGGACAGGTCGTACGGGCTCAGCTCGACCACCACCCGGTCCTCGGGGAGGATCCGGATGTAGTGCTGTCGCATCTTGCCCGAGATGTGGGCGAGTACCTTGTGGCCGTTGGTGAGCTCCACGCGAAACATCGCGTTCGGCAGAGCCTCCACGACGCTGCCCTCGATCTCGATGACACCGTCCTTCTTCGCCATATCCTCCGCTAACTGTCGGTTCTGATGGATCAGCCCACATCGGCCGGCCCGCCCAGGAGTGGACGGGTCAGCGTGGTGGGATCCTGCTGGGAATCTCGGTGGGCACAGCGCGCCACGAGAACCGGGCGCACACCCAACGGACAACCTTACGCCATCCGGCCCGAGGGACGAAACCGCCGCCGTCCCGTGCCGCGTGCGGTCCGCCACACCTCACTCGCCCGTCTGCGACCTGGGTGCACGGGGACGCGCGGTGGGCCGCCGTCACGTGCGACGGCGGCCCTCCGACGTTCGATCAGCTGCTGCGGAGGCGCCGCGCCAGGAGCAGGGCGGCACCCGAGAGCACGAGGATCCCGCCCGCGAGGATGTCCGGCAGCGGCGACGAGCCGGTGGCGGCCAGCGCCGCTCCCCCCGTGTCGCCGGTTGCCAGGACCTGCGAGTAGACCGTCGCACTGGGGGTCGGCGTGAGGGCGAGAACCACCGCAGTCGGCGTCGGAGTCGAGGCCGGGGCCGGGTCGTCAGCGACCTGGGCGACCGGGGTTGGTGTCGCCGTGGACGTCTCGCTCGGCGTGGACGCAGGCACGGACTGCGACGGCGTCGGGGTCGACGTCGAGCCGCACTCCGGGACGGTCTGCGTTACCACCTCCGACAGCTCCCAGTGCTCGGCATCGAAGATCGCGCCTGCCTGGGTCTCCTCGTCCCACCAGCCGATGAAGTTGTCCGGGTAGAGCGGTGCAGCGCTCTCGGTGAAGACCGTCTCGTCGCCATAGGCCTTGTCCTGCTGGATTCCCCACCCCTCGCCGCAGAGCGTCACGCCAGCAGGCAGAGCCGCCTGGATCTCCGCGAGGGTGAGGTCGTCGCGCCAGGACCCGCCCGGCCATGTAGCGGCGAGGTACTGCTGGGTCGAGTTCCTCCACGCCGCATCCTTGCCGAGGTCCTTCTTGCGGTACACGTACGCGGCGGTGGTCTCCTGCTTCGCCGACAGGGACGGCTGCGGCGTCTGCTCGCCGTCGCCGCCGCCGGTGGCGTGGGCCGCGCCCGCACCGAGCGAGAGGAGGAGGGCCGAGGACACGGCGACGACGCCGAGCACGCGGCCGCTCCGACGAGGACGGGAGGAGGTCAGGGAGGAGAGAACGCTGCGCTGCATGGGTCACCCATCACGTCGAGTGCAGGCGCGCGCTGACCACGCGCCTGCCGGGAGTCGGGCGCTCACACCCCTCACCGCACCGATCAGACGACCGAGCGGGCCCCGGGAGCACCCGTGGCGGAGAGTTCACCGCCACGGCAGGACCGTATCCGACAAACCGGTCGTCGCGCGTGCGTTTCGGCCGCTCAGGGGCGAATTGTGGACAACCGAGCACACGGCGGATCTCGCGCCGCACGTGCGGACGCCTGGGACCTTCAGCCGAGCGGGGCGACCGTCACGCCACGCGCGCCGAGCTCCTGCGCGCCACCGTCCGCGGCCGTGAGCACCCAGATGCCGTCCTCCAGGACGGCGACCGTGTGCTCCCAGTGCGACGCACGGGAGCCGTCGGACGTGACGACCGTCCAGTCGTCGTCCAGGATCTGCGTGAACCGCTGCCCACGGACCACCATGGGCTCGACCGCGACGCACAGGCCCGGTCGGACCCGCGGACCGCGATCTCGGCTGCGGAAGTTCGGGACGTCCGGCGGCTGGTGCATCGAGGTGCCGATCCCGTGGCCGACGTACTCCTCGACGAGCCCGTACCGGGCGCCGCCGTTCAGGCCGGCAGACGCGGCGGCATCGACGACGTCCTCCACCGCCTCCCCCACCGCCCCGAGGCGCTCGGCCCCCGCCAGCGCCGCGATGCCGGCCCACATGGCCCGCTCGGTGGTGGCCGCCAGGTCGATGTCATCCGACGTGGCGCCGTCGAGGACGACCGTGATCGCGGAGTCACCGTGCCATCCGTCGACGATCGCGCCGCAGTCGATCGACACCACGTCACCGGGCTCGAGCACCCGGGCACCCGGGATCCCGTGCACGACCTCGTCGTTGACCGACACGCAGAGCGTGGCCGGGTACCCGAGGTAGCCCAGGAAGGACGCCGTCGCGTTGTTGTCTGCGATGACCTCCGCCGCGACCGCGTCGAGCTGTGCAGTGGTGACGCCGGGCGTCGCACGCTCACGGACCGCGGCGAGCGCCTCGGCGACCACCAGACCTGCGCGCCGCATGAGCAGCACCTGGTCCGGGCTCTTGTACTCGATCCGTTCGCGCCCGAACACCGTCAGCGCCCGGTCGTCGCGCCGATCGCCGCCACCAGACGCTCGGTGACCGCGTCGACGTCCCCGATCCCGTCCACCTGGACGAGCAGGCCACGCTCGGAGTACACCCGCGCGATCGGTGCCGTCTCCTCGGCATAGACGTCGAGCCGGTGCCGGACGACGGCCTCGGTGTCGTCCTCGCGGCCCTCGATCTCGGCACGCTTCAGCAGCCGCTCGGCCACGATGTCCGAGTCCGCCGTGATCTCCACCGCGAGGTCGAGCGTCAGGCCGGCGTCGGCAAGGATCGCGTCGAGCTCCCCCACCTGTGCGACGTTGCGCGGGTACCCGTCGAGCAGGAACCCCTCCGCGACGTCGTCCTGCGCGAGCCGGTCGCGCACCATGTCGTTGGTGACGGAGTCCGGCACCAGGGCCCCGCGAGAGGTGTACTCCTGCACCGTGCGCCCGAGCGGCGTGCCGCCCTTGATGTTGGCGCGGAACAGGTCACCGGTGGAGATGGTCGGCACGCCGAACCGCTCGGCGAGCCGCGCGGCCTGGGTGCCCTTGCCCGCCCCCGGCGGGCCTAGCAGGACGAGGCGGGTGCTCAACGCAAGAACCCTTCGTAGTGCCGCTGCTGCAGCTGGGACTCGATCTGCTTCACGGTCTCGAGCCCGACCCCGACGACGATGAGGATCGATGCCCCACCGAACGGGATGTTCGCCCCGACGCCGAGCACGATGAACGCGATCGTCGGGATGAGCGCGACGATCGCCAGGTACACCGAACCGGGCGCGGTGATCCGCGAGATGACGTAGTCGAGGTACTCGGCGGTCGGCCGCCCGGCACGGATGCCGGGGATGAACCCGCCGTACTTCTTCATGTTGTCCGCGACCTCGTCCGGGTTGAACGTGATCGCCGTGTAGAAGTAGCAGAAGAAGATGATCAGGACGACGTAGATGGCCAGGTGCAGCGGCGCGCTCGGCGATGCCAGGTAGCGCGTGACCCACTGGACCCAGCCCGCGGCCGGGTCGCCGAACTGGGCGAGCAGGCCGGGCACGGCGAGCAGCGATGACGCGAAGATCACCGGGATGACGCCGGCCATGTTGATCTTGATCGGGATGTAGGTGCTCGATCCGCCGTACATGCGACGGCCGACCATGCGCTTCGCGTACTGGACAGGCACGCGCCGCTGCGACTGCTCGACGAACACCACCAGGGCGATGACCAGGACGACGATCGCCATGACCACGATGAACTTCGAGACGCCGTTGTCGCCACCGGCGATCGACCACATGGCGCCCGGGAAGCTGGCCGCGATCGACGTGAAGATGAGCAACGACATGCCGTTGCCGACGCCGCGCTCGGTGATCAGCTCGCCGAGCCACATGATCAGGCCGGTACCGGCCGTCATGGTGATCACCATGAGCAGCAGCGTCTGCCACGAGTCGTTCGGGATGACGTCGACCGTGCACCCGCTGAACAGCTGACCGCTGCGCGCGACCGTGATGATCGTCGTCGACTGCAGGACCGCGAGGCCGATCGTCAGGTACCGCGTGTACTGCGTGAGCTTCGCGGTGCCGGACTGGCCCTCCCTGTGCAGCTCCTCGAAGCGAGGGATGACCACCCGGAGCAGCTGCACGATGATGCTCGCCGTGATGTACGGCATGATCCCGAGCGCGAACACCGAGAGCTGCAGCAGCGCTCCGCCGCTGAACAGGTTCACCAGCCCGAGCAGGTCGTTGCCCTGCGACTGCTCGATACACGTCTGCACGTTCGGGTAGGAGACCCCAGGGGTCGGCAGGAACGAGCCGACACGGAAGAGCACCATGATCCCGATGGTGAAGAGCAGCTTGCGCCGCAGGTCGGGCGTTCGGAACGCCCGCACGAATGCGCCTAGCACCTGGTCCTCCTGGGCCGCCGGAGCGGCATCTCGTACGACCGGGCCATTCCGGCCGTGCAGCCCGCGACGAGTCGCGAGCACCGGGGCACCCTAACTGATGCCCGCTGACATACGGAACGGGACCGGTGGGTAACTACGTCCCCACCGGTCCCGTCCTTCGATCAGTCCTGCGCGACGCTTCCGCCGGCAGCCACGATCGCGTCCTTCGCGGACGCCGAGTAGGCGTCGACCGCGACAGAGACCTTGACCGTGAGCTCACCGGTACCGAGCACCTTGACGGGCTCGCCCTTGCGGACAGCGCCCTTCGCCACGAGGTCGGCGACAGTCACGTCGCCACCGTTCGGGTACAGCGCCGAGAGCTTGTCCAGGTTGACCACCTGGTACTCGACGCGGAACGGGTTCTTGAAGCCGCGCAGCTTCGGGAGGCGCATGTGCAGAGGCATCTGCCCACCCTCGAAGCGCGTCGGCACCTGGTAGCGGGCCTTGGTGCCCTTGGTGCCACGACCGGCCGTCTTGCCCTTGGACGCCTCGCCACGACCCACGCGGGTCTTGGCGGTCTTGGCGCCCGGGGCCGGACGGAGGTGGTGCACCTTGAGCGTGCCGCCGTTGCCGGGCTGCGCAGCGGCCTCGGCCGCCTTCGCCGCCGCGGCGGAGACCGACTTCTTCGGCGCCGCCTTGGACTCGGCCTTGGCGGCCTTCGCCTTCGGTGCAGCCTCGGTCTTCGCCTCGGCCTTGTCGGCAGCCTTCTCCGACTTCGCCTTGGTCGCCTTCGGAGCGGACTCCGCGTCGGCAGCCTTCTTCGCGGGAACCTTCTTGGCGGCGGCCTTCTTCGGGGCCGTCACCTCGTCGGTGCCCTTCTCGTTCTCGTCAGCCA
This sequence comes from Cellulomonas sp. Leaf395, assembly GCF_001424125.1. GTDB lineage: Bacteria > Actinomycetota > Actinomycetes > Actinomycetales > Cellulomonadaceae > Cellulomonas. The sequence continues at coordinate 286,032 of NZ_LMQI01000003.1, read as the reverse complement.
TGGTCACTCCACCTCTTCGACCGCGACAAGGTGCGTCACCGTCTTGACCATGCCGCGGATCTCAGGGCGGTCCTCCTTGACGACGACGTCGCCGATCCGCTTGAGGCCGAGGGTGCGCAGGGTGTCGCGCTGGTTCTGCTTACCGCCGATGCCAGAACGCGTCTGGGTCACCTTGAGTCGAGCCATCAGGCACCTGCCTTCGAGCCCGCCGCTGCGGCCAGGCCGGCAGCCTGGGCACGGAGGAGGGCAGCCGGGACGACGTGCTCGACCGGGAGACCACGGCGCGCGGCCACGGCCTCGGGACGCTCGAGGCCACGCAGGGCCGCGACCGTGGCGTGCACGATGTTGATCGCGTTGGACGAGCCGAGCGACTTGCTCAGGACGTCGTGGATACCGGCGCACTCGAGCACGGCGCGCACCGGACCACCGGCGATCACACCGGTACCCGGCGAGGCCGGACGCAGGAAGACGACGCCGGCAGCGGCCTCACCCTGGATGGGGTGCGGGATGGTGCCCTGGATGCGGGGGACCTTGAAGAAGTTCTTCTTGGCCTCCTCGACACCCTTGGCGATCGCCGCGGGCACCTCCTTGGCCTTCCCGTAGCCGACACCCACGGTGCCATCGCCGTCGCCGACCACGACGAGCGCGGTGAAGCTGAAGCGCCGGCCGCCCTTGACGACCTTGGCCACGCGGTTGATCGTCACGACGCGCTCGAGGAACGCGCTCTTCTCTGCGGCGTCGCGGCCACGGCCGCCGCCACCGTCACGGCCACGACCGCCGTCACGACGGTCGCCGCCTCCGCCGGTGCCGCCCGCGGGCGCCCCGGTGTTGCTGCGCTGAGGAGCAGCCATCAGTGAGTCCTCTTCTTCGTTCGGAAGGTCGTGGTCGTCACAGCTTCAGCCCACCCTCACGGGCGCCGTCAGCCACCGCGGCGACACGGCCGTGGTACTTGTTGCCGCCGCGGTCGAAGACCACAGCGTCAAGGCCGGCAGCCTTCGCACGCTCGGCGATGAGCTCGCCGACCTTGCGGGCCTTGGCAGTCTTGTCGTCGTTCGAGCCACGCAGGTCGGCCTCGAGGGTCGACGCGGACACGAGAGTCTGGCCGATGCCGTCGTCCACGACCTGCGCCGTGATGTGCCGGGCGGACCGGGTCACGACGAGACGGGGACGCGCAGCCGAGCCGGAAACCTTCTTGCGAAGGCGGAGGTGACGACGCTGGCGGGCAACACGCTTGCCCTTGCCGAGGATCTTGAGAGCCATGGCTACTTACCGGCCTTTCCGACCTTGCGGCGCACGTTCTCGCCCGCGTACCGCACGCCCTTGCCCTTGTACGGCTCAGGCTTGCGGATCTTGCGGATGTTTGCGGCGACCTCGCCCACCTGCTGCTTGTCGATGCCTTGCACCGAGAAACGCGTGGGGGCTTCGACGACGAAGGTGATGCCCTCCGGCGGGTTGACCGTGACCGAGTGGCTGAACCCGAGCGCGAACTCGAGGTCCGCACCCTTCGCCGCCACGCGGTAACCAGTACCGACGATCTCGAGCTTCTTGACGTAGCCCTCCGTCACGCCGATGACGAGGTTCGCCAGCAGCGTGCGGGTGAGGCCGTGCAGCGAGCGCGAGGCGCGCTCGTCGTCGGGGCGGGTCACCACGAGGGCACCTGCCTCGTCGCGCGCCACCTCGATGGGTGCGGGGATCGTGTGCGTCAGGGTGCCCTTGGGGCCCTTGACCGTCACGACCGCACCGTTGATGTCGACATCCACGCCGGTGGGGACCGGGACGGGGACTCTGCCGATTCGGGACATGGCTAGCTCCTTTCCGTCTCGGACTTACCAGACGTAGGCGAGGACTTCCCCACCCACGCCCTTCTTGGCGGCCTGCTTGTCGGTGAGGAGACCGGAGGACGTGGACAGGATCGCCACGCCGAGGCCGCCGAGCACCTTGGGCAGGTTGGTCGACTTGGCGTACACGCGCAGGCCCGGCTTGGACACGCGCTTGACGCCGGCGAGCGCACGCTCGCGGTTGGGGCCGTACTTGAGCTCGATGATGAGGTTCTTGCCGACGACGGCGTCCTCAACCTTCCAGCCCGTGATGTAGCCCTCCGCCTGGAGGATCTCCGCGATGTGCGACTTCAGCTTCGAGAACGGGATCAGCACGGTGTCGTGGTGAGCCGAGTTCGCGTTACGCAGCCGCGTGAGCAGGTCTGCGATGGGGTCGGTCATGGTCATGGGGCTTGTGCCCTTCCTCGCCGGGGTATCCCGCCCTCGAAAGAGCGGGACCTACCGACGTTCGTGTTGCTGGGTTGTTCTGGGATTACCAGCTGCTCTTGGTGACGCCGGGAAGCTCGCCGCGGTGGGCCATCTCGCGCACGCAGATCCGGCACAGGCCGAACTTGCGGTACACCGAGTGGGGCCGGCCGCAACGCTGGCAGCGCGTGTAGCCACGCACCGCGAACTTCGGCTTGGCAGCAGCCTTGTTCTTGAGGGCGGTCTTCGCCATGGTCAGATCTCCTTGAACGGGAAGCCGAGGAGCTTGAGGAAAGCGCGACCCTCGTCGTCGGTGTCAGCCGTGGTGACGACCGTGATGTCCATCCCGCGGACGCGGTCGATCTTGTCCTGGTCGATCTCGTGGAACACGGACTGCTCCACGAGGCCGAACGTGTAGTTGCCGTGACCGTCGAACTGCTGCGGCGAGAGGCCACGGAAGTCACGGATGCGCGGCAGCGCGGTGGAGAGCAGGCGGTCCAGGAACTCCCAGGCACGGTCACCACGGAGGGTGACGTGGGCGCCGATGGGCATTCCCTCACGCAGCTTGAACTGCGCGATCGACTTGCGAGCCTTGGTGACCTGCGGCTTCTGACCCGTGATCTGGGTCAGGTCGCGGATCGCGCCCTCGATGAGCTTGGAGTCCTTGGCGGCCTCGCCGACGCCCATGTTCACGACGACCTTCACCAGGCGCGCGACCTGGTTGATGTTCTCGTGCGAGAACTGCTCGAAGAGAGCGTTGCGGATCTCGTCGTTGTACTTGGACTTCAGACGCGGGAGCGCCGGAGCCGTGAGAGTCGTCTCGGTCATCAGATGTCCTTACCGGAGCGCTTGGCGACGCGGACCCGGACGGTGCGGGTACGGCCGTCGCGCTCGACCTGCTCGGTGCGGTAGCCGACCCGGGTGCCCTTCTTGGTCTCCGGGTCCACGAGCATCACGTTGCTGATGTGGATGGGCGCCTCGATGGTCTCGATGCCGCCGGTGCGCGTGCCGCGCTGCGTCTGGCCGGCCTTGACGTGCTTGGTGACGCGCTGGACACCCTCCACGACGAGGCGCTGCGACTCGACGAGGACCTCGAGCACACGGCCCTGCTGTCCCTTGTCGCGGCCGGAGATGACGACCACGAGGTCGCCCTTCTTGATCTTCGCCATGGTCAGAGCACCTCCGGAGCCAGCGAGATGATCTTCATGAACTTCTTGTCGCGCAGCTCGCGGCCCACCGGGCCGAAGATGCGCGTGCCACGGGGTTCCCCGTCGTTCTTGAGGATCACGGCGGCGTTCTCGTCGAACTTGATGTACGAACCGTCCGGACGGCGGCGCTCCTTGCGGGTGCGCACGATGACAGCCTTGACGACGTCGCCCTTCTTGACGTTGCCGCCGGGGATGGCGTCCTTGACGGTGGCGACGATGACGTCACCGATGCCTGCATAGCGACGGCCGGAGCCGCCGAGCACACGGATGCAAAGGATCTCCTTGGCACCAGTGTTGTCGGCGACACGAAGTCGCGACTCCTGCTGGATCATTACCTACTCCTGTCGTCTGGCGGGTTCTCGGGCCTGAACGGCTCGAGCCTGGCCGAACGGATAGTTGCCGTGATGCACACGTCGCGCCGGGTGTCGTCCTGTCGAACTCCACCCGGCGCCCGTGGGCAACTGGGGGTCGTGCTGGTGCTGCTGGCTTGCTGAGGCTTACTTAGCCTTCTCGACGACCTCGACCAGGCGCCACCGCTTGGTGGCGCTCAGCGGCCGGGTCTCCATGATGACCACGAGGTCGCCCACGCCCGCCGAGCCCAGCTCGTCGTGCGCCTTGACCTTGCTCGTCCGCCGGATGACCTTGCCGTAGAGCGGGTGCTTGACCCGGTCCTCGACCTCGACCACGACGGTCTTCTCCATCTTGTCGCTGACCACGTAGCCGCGGCGCGTCTTGCGGTCGCCACGCTTCTCGGCGACAGCGGTCGTCTTCTCGTTCTTCTCGTCTGCCATCAGTCTCACTCGCTCGCGCTCGGGGCGGTACGGATGCCGAGCTCGCGCTCACGCAGGATCGTGTAGATCCGCGCGATGTCGCGGCGAACGGCCTTGAGACGCCCGTGGCTCTCGAGCTGACCGGTCGCCGACTGGAAGCGGAGGTTGAACAGCTCCTCCTTGGACTTCTTCAGCTCGGCGACAAGCTTCTCGTCGTCGAAGGTGTCCAGCTCGCTGGGAGCCAGGTCCTTGGTGCCGATAGTCATCAGTTACCACCCTCGCGAACCACAAAACGTGTCTTCATCGGGAGCTTGTGCTGCGCGCGGCGCATGGCCTCGCGAGCCAGGGGCTCCGGGACGCCGGCGAGCTCGAAGAGAACTCGACCGGGCTTGACGTTGGCGATCCACCACTCGGGCGAACCCTTGCCGGAACCCATGCGGGTCTCGGCAGGCTTCTTCGTGAGGGGGCGGTCCGGGTAGATGTTGATCCAGACCTTCCCTCCACGCTTGATGTGGCGGGTCATGGCGATACGAGCAGCCTCGATCTGCCGGTTGGTGACGTAGGCGGGCTCGAGAGCCTGGATGCCGTACTCACCGAAGGAGATCGCGGTACCACCGGTCGCGGCGCCGGAGCGCCCCGGGTGGTGCTGCTTGCGGTGCTTCAGCCTGCGCGGGATAAGCACGGCTCAGGCCTCCGTTCCGCTGTCAGGGGCCGGGGTCTCCGCCGGAGCGGAGGCGGCCTCGGTTGCTGCCTCAGGAGCGTCGGTGCGCTCGCGACGAGGAGCGCCGGCCCGGGGGCCACGGTCGTTGCGCTCGCCGCCACGGTCCGTCCGCGGGCCACGAGCCGGGCGCGGGGCCTGGGTCGCCTGCTCGCGAGCAAACTCCTTCTCGGTCATGTCGCCCTTGTAGACCCACACCTTGACGCCGATGCGCCCGAAGGTGGTGCGAGCCTCGAAGAAGCCATAGTCGATGTTCGCGCGGAGCGTGTGCAGGGGCACGCGGCCCTCGCGGTAGAACTCCGTGCGGCTCATCTCCGCGCCACCGAGGCGGCCGGAGACCTGCACGCGGATGCCCTTGGCACCGGCACGCTGGGCCGACTGGATGCCCTTGCGCATGGCGCGGCGGAACGAGACGCGGCTCGCCAGTTGCTCGGCGATGCCCTGGGCGACCAGCTGAGCCTCGATCTCGGCGTTCTTGACCTCGAGGATGTTCAGCTGGACCTGCTTGCCCGTGAGCTTCTCGAGCTCGCCGCGGATGCGGTCGGCCTCCGCGCCACGACGCCCGATGACGATGCCCGGGCGGGCGGTGTGGATGTCGACGCGGACGCGGTCACGCGTGCGCTCGATCTCGACCTTGGCGATGCCGGCACGCTCGAGGCCCGTAGCCATGAGCTTGCGGATCTTGACGTCCTCGCCCACGTAGTCGCGGTAGCGCTGACCCGGCTTCGTCGAGTCGGCGAACCAGCGCGAGCGGTGGTCGGTGGTGATGCCCAGGCGGTACCCGAGCGGGTTGACTTTCTGTCCCACTATCGGGCCCGTCCCTTCGTCTCACGCTCAGCGACGACCACGGTGATGTGGCTCGTCCGCTTGAGGATCTGGCTGGCCCGACCCTGTGCCCGCGGACGGAACCGCTTGAGCGTCGGACCCTCGTCGACGAACACCTCGGAGATGTAGAGGTCCGCCTCGTCCAGACGCTCGTTCGACCGCTTGGCGGTCTCCCGAGCGTTGGCGATCGCGCTCTCCACAACCTTGAGCACCGTCTCCCCCGCGGCCTGCGGTGCGAACTTCAGCACCGCCACAGCCTCGCCGGCCTGCTTGCCACGGATGAGGTCCACGACGCGCCGGGCCTTCTGGGGCGTGACGCGGACGAACCGCGCCTTCGCCTTGGCTTCCATTGCTGTCCTGCCTTCTTGTCTCTGCCGGTGAGGGCGTCGCCTGGCTGACCCGGGGGTCAGCGGCGACGACCCTTCCGGTCGTCCTTCTCGTGGCCGCGGAACGTCCGCGTCGGAGCGAACTCGCCGAGCTTGTGCCCGACCATCGACTCCGTCACGAACACCGGGGTGTGCTTGCGTCCGTCGTGCACAGCGAACGTGTGGCCGAGGAAGTCCGGCGTGATGACCGAACGGCGCGACCACGTCTTGATGACGTTCTTCGTGCCGGCGGTGTTCTGGACGTCGACCTTCTTCTGCAGGTGACCGTCGACGAACGGGCCCTTCTTCAGGCTACGTGGCATCTCAGGCTCCTATCAGCGCTTGTTCTTGCCGGTGCGCCGACGGCGCACGATGAGCTTGTCGCTCGGCTTGTTCGGACGGCGGGTACGGCCCTCGGCCTGGCCCCACGGGCTGACGGGGTGACGTCCACCGGACGTCTTGCCCTCGCCACCACCGTGCGGGTGGTCGATCGGGTTCATGGCGACACCACGGACGGTCGGGCGCTTGCCCTTCCAGCGCATGCGGCCGGCCTTGCCCCAGTTGATGTTCGACTGCTCGGCGTTGCCCACCTCGCCGACCGTCGCGCGGCAGCGCAGGTCGACGTTGCGGATCTCACCGGACGGCATGCGCAGCTGGGCGTAGGGGCCGTCCTTGGCGACGAGCTGCACGGACGCGCCAGCCGAGCGGGCGATCTTCGCACCGCCACCGGGCCGCAGCTCGATGGCGTGGATGACCGTACCGGTCGGGATGTTGCGTAGCGGCAGGTTGTTGCCGGGCTTGATGTCGGCGCCGGGGCCGTTCTCGATGCGGTCACCCTGCGACAGCTTGTTCGGCGCGATGATGTAGCGCTTCTCGCCGTCCGCGTAGTGCAGGAGCGCGATGCGGGCGGTGCGGTTGGGGTCGTACTCGATGTGAGCGACCTTGGCCGGCACGCCGTCCTTGTCATGGCGACGGAAGTCGATGACGCGGTACGCACGCTTGTGACCGCCACCCTGGTGGCGCGTGGTGATGCGACCCGTGGAGTTACGGCCGCCCGTCTTGTGGAGGGGACGGACGAGCGACTTCTCCGGAGTGGAGCGCGTGATCTCGACGAAGTCGGCGACGCTGGAGCCACGACGGCCCGGCGTGGTCGGCTTGTACTTGCGGATTCCCATGAGTTCTCAGTCCTTCGCTCAGCCGACCGGACCACCGAAGATGTCGATCGTTCCCTCGCGGAGGGTGACGATCGCACGCTTCGTGTCCTTGCGGCGGCCGATGCCGAAACGGGTCCGACGGGCCTTGCCCTGACGGTTCGCGGTGTTGACCGAGTCGACCTTGACGCCGAAGACCTGCTCGACGGCAATCTTGATCTCGGTCTTGTTCGCCCGCGGGTCGACGAGGAAGGTGTACTTCCCCTCGTCGAGCAGGCCGTAGCTCTTCTCGGAGACGACCGGCGCGAGCAGGATGTCGCGCGGGTTCTTGCCGATGTCGGTCACTTGGTCTCCTCCTCGGACGCGGAAGACTCGACGACATCTGCCACGGCTGCGGCACCCTTGACGGGGCCGGCCAGGAACGCGTCGAGCGCGCCCTGCGTGAACACGACGTCGTCCGAGATCAGGACGTCGTAGGTGTTGAGCTGGTCAGCGACCAGCAGGTGCACCCGCTCGACGTTCCGCAGCGACTTCCACGTGATCTCGTCCTGACGCTCGACGACCACCAGGACGTGCTTGCGTCCGGAGAGGTTGTCGAGCACGGCGAGCGCGGACCTGGTCGACGGCGCCGTGCCCGGGGCGAAGCCCGAGACGACGTGCACGCGGCCGGCACGAGCGCGGTCCGAGAGAGCACCGCGGAGCGCCGCGGCCTTCATCTTCTTGGGGGTGCGCTGCGAGTAGTCGCGCGGGGTGGGGCCGTGGACGACGCCACCACCGGCGAACTGCGGAGCACGCGTCGAACCCTGACGGGCGCGGCCGGTGCCCTTCTGCTTGTACGGCTTGCGCCCACCACCACGGACCTCGCCACGGCTCTTCGTGTCGTGGGTGCCCTGGCGAGCCGCCGCGAGCTGCGCGACGACGACCTGGTGGATCAGCGGGATGTTGGTCTGCACGTCGAAGACGTCCGCGGGCAGATCGGCAGAGCCGGTCTTCTTGCCCTGGGAGTCGACCACGTCGACAGTCAGCGTGTCACTCATGGTCACGCCCCCTTCACAGCGGAACGCACGACCACGACGCCACCCTTGGGGCCGGGAACGGCACCCTTGACGAGGAGCAGGCCCCTCTCGACGTCGACCGCGTGCACGGTCAGGTTCTGGGTGGTCTGGCGGTCCACGCCCATGCGACCGGCCATCTTGATGCCCTTGAACACGCGCGACGGCGTCGAAGCGCCACCGATCGAGCCGGGCTTGCGGTGGTTGCGGTGCGCACCGTGCGAGGCGCCGACGCCGTGGAAGCCGTGACGCTTCATGACACCGGCGGTGCCCTTGCCCTTGGTGGTGCCGATGACGTCCACGAGCGAGCCGGCCTCGAAGAGGGCGGCCGTGAGCTCCTGGCCGAGCGTGAACTCGGAGGCGTTCGGCGTACGGATCTCGGCCACGTGCCGGCGGGGGGTGACCCCGGCCTTCTCGAAGTGGCCCTTCAGCGGCTTGGTGACCTTGCGCGGGTCGATCTGGCCGTGGGCCAGCTGGACCGCGGCGTAGCCGTCAGCATCGGCGGAGCGCACCTGGGTCACGACGTTCGTGCCGACAGCGACGACGGTGACCGGGACGAGACGACCGTTGTCGTCCCACACCTGGGTCATGCCGAGCTTCGTGCCGAGCAGGGCCGTGACTGCGCGCTCGTTCTGCTGGGTAACCATAGAAATCAGTTCCTTCCCAGCGTCAGAGCTTGATCTCGATGTTCACGTCCGCAGGCAGGTCGAGACGCATGAGCGAGTCGACGGCCTTCGGCGTGGGATCGATGATGTCGATGAGCCGCTTGTGAGTACGCATCTCGAAGTGCTCGCGGCTGTCCTTGTACTTGTGGGGCGACCGGATGACGCAGAACACGTTCTTCTCCGTCGGCAGCGGCACCGGACCCACGACCGACGCACCAGCGCGAGTCACCGTGTCGACGATCTTGCGCGCCGAGCTGTCGATGACTTCGTGGTCGTAGGACTTGAGCCTGATGCGGATCTTCTGTCCCGCCATGGCGCTTCTACTTCCCTCTGTTTGGAACCGGCCCGTCCGACCCCCGCACTCGGGCGTGTCGCTTGGCGCGACACACCGTTGCGCTGCGTACCCTCTCAGGCACGAGATCGGTGGTTGTTGTCGGGCGTCAACCACCGGGTGATCCCGGGGTCCAGACGCCGTCCACGTGTGTGAGCCCTGTCGTGTGCTGCGCGCGCGAACGCGCCGCCCTCAACTAGGCAACCTGAACAGTGTGCCAGAGTGCGCGGTGGAACTCCAATCGCCTCCGTCACACCTGAGCGGGAGAAGCGCGTGATCTCCCGCACAGTCGCCTGGCGAGGCCACCGTCGCGCACCGCTACGGTGGCGCCATGCACCTGAGACCCGCCCGCGTGATCGGCGTCGTCGCGGCCACCCTCCTGCTGGCCGGGTGCCCCTCCACTCCGGCGCCCGACCCCACCGCGACACCCACGCCGAGCTCGCCACCGTCGACATCGACAGCACCGGAACCGAGCGCGACGGTCCTCGAGTCGACGGCTCCGAATCCCACCGCGTCTCGGCTCCCCGTGCCCGGCGAGCCGTGCGACCCGGCGGACGGCTCCCCCGACTGCACGGATGCGACGGCCGACGGCGAGCTCCGCTACCTCGAGGGCTACGCGGACTGCGTCACCCAGCTGCCCGGCGAGGAGTACGGCCTGTGCACGGACCTGGACGGGGACGGTCGCGCGGGCTACCCGGACTCCGGCTGATCCGACGCGGTCGACGAGCGAGCAGACGACGGAAGGGCCCGGCAGCCGAAGCCGCCGGGCCCTTCCGTTCAGATCAGCTGCCCCGAGGGGCGAGCATCACTTGATGATCTTGATGACCTTGCCCGAGCCGACGGTGCGGCCACCCTCGCGGATGGCGAAGCCGAGGCCCTCTTCCATCGCGATGGGCTGGATGAGGTTCACGTGGATCTCGGTGTTGTCGCCGGGCATGACCATCTCGGTGCCCTCAGGCAGCGTGATGACGCCGGTGACGTCGGTGGTGCGGAAGTAGAACTGGGGGCGGTAGTTCCCGTAGAACGGGTTGTGACGGCCGCCCTCGTCCTTGGCCAGGATGTAGACCTGGCCCTCGAACTCGGTGTGCGGCGTGATCGAGCCGGGCTTGACGACGACCTGGCCGCGCTCGACCTCCTCGCGCTTCGTGCCACGCAGGAGCAGACCGACGTTCTCGCCGGCCTCGGCGTAGTCGAGCAGCTTGCGGAACATCTCGACGCCGGTGACGGTGGTCTTGATCGCCTTCTCCTTGATGCCGACGATCTCCACCTCCTCGTTCACCTTGAGCTTGCCGCGCTCCACGCGACCGGTGACGACGGTGCCACGACCGGTGATCGTGAAGACGTCCTCGATCGGCATGAGGAAGGGCTTGTCGATGTCGCGCACCGGGTCCGGGACGGACTCGTCGACGGCCTCGAGCAGGTCCTCGACGGACTTGACCCAGATCGGGTCGCCCTCGAGCGCCTTCAGGCCGGAGACGCGCACGACGGGGACGTCGTCGCCGTCGAAGCCCTGGGCCGAGAGGAGCTCGCGCACCTCGACCTCGACGAGCTCCAGGATCTCCTCGTCGTCGACCATGTCGGTCTTGTTCAGCGCGACGAGCAGGTAGGGCACGCCGACCTGACGGGCGAGCAGGACGTGCTCACGCGTCTGGGCCATCGGGCCGTCGGTCGCCGCGACCACGAGGATGGCGCCGTCCATCTGCGCCGCACCCGTGATCATGTTCTTGATGTAGTCCGCGTGACCCGGAGCGTCGACGTGAGCGTAGTGACGCTTCTCCGTCTGGTACTCCACGTGCGCGATGTTGATGGTGATACCGCGCTGCTTCTCCTCAGGGGCCTTGTCGATCTCGTCGAAAGGCGTGAAGGGGTTCAGGTCGGGGTACTTGTCGTGCAGCACCTTCGAGATGGCCGCGGTCAGCGTCGTCTTACCGTGGTCGACGTGGCCGATGGTGCCGATGTTGACGTGCGGCTTCGTCCGCTCGAACTTCGCCTTGCCCACTGGGTGTCCTCCTCAGGACTTGGTAGAGATTGGCCGACGTTCTGCGGCTACCGGACGGTAGCCGTTCGACGCGGCGTCCTACGGGTCGGTTTGTGTGATGGAACTACAGGGTTCGACCTGTGGGACTACTCGCCCCGGGTCTTCTTGATGATTTCCTCGGCAACGTTCCGAGGAACCTCGGCGTAGCTGTCGAACTGCATCGAGTACACCGCGCGACCCTGGGTCTTCGACCGCAGGTCACCGACGTACCCGAACATCTCGGAGAGAGGAACCTGGGCGCGGATGACCTTCACGCCCGTCGCGTCCTCCATGGACTGGATCATGCCGCGGCGCGAGTTGATGTCGCCGATGACGTCACCCATGTACTCCTCAGGAGTACGGACCTCGACGGCCATGACCGGCTCCAGCAGAACCGGGTCGGCCTTGCGGACCGCTTCCTTGAGGATCATCGAGCCCGCGATCTTGAACGCCATCTCCGAGGAGTCGACGTCGTGCGCGGCACCGTCGAGCAGGATCGCCTTGACGCCCACCAGCGGGAAGCCCGCGAGGACGCCGAGCTGCATCGCGCTCTGGATGCCGGCGTCGACCGACGGGATGTACTCGCGCGGGATGCGGCCACCGGTGACCTTGTTCGAGAACTCGTACAGCTCGCCCTCGGCGGGGTCCAGCGGCTCGAAGGTCATCTGGACCTTCGCGTACTGGCCCGAGCCACCGGTCTGCTTCTTGTGCACGTAGTCGATCTTCTCGACCGAGCGACGGATCGTCTCGCGGTACGCGACCTGCGGCTTGCCGACGTTGGCCTCGACCTTGAACTCGCGACGCATGCGGTCCACGAGGATGTCGAGGTGGAGCTCGCCCATGCCGCCGATGACGGTCTGGCCGGTCTCCTCGTCGTGCTTGACGCGGAAGGTCGGGTCCTCCTCGGCCAGCTTCTGGATGGCCACGGAGAGCTTCTCCTGGTCACCCTTCGTCTTCGGCTCGATGGCGACGTCGATGACCGGCTCGGGGAACGTCATGGACTCGAGCACGACCGGCGAGGCCGGGTCGCACAGGGTGTCGCCCGTGGTGACGTCCTTGAGGCCGATGAACGCGTAGATGTGACCGGCCGTGGCGTCCTCGACCGGGTTCTCCTTGTTGGAGTGCATCTGGAAGAGCTTCCCGATGCGCTCCTTCTTGTTCTTGGTCGAGTTGAGCACCTGGGCGCCCTGCGCCACCTTGCCCGAGTACACCCGGACGTAGGTGAGCTTGCCGAAGAACGGGTGCGAGGCGACCTTGAACGCGAGGGCCGAGAACGGCTCCGTCGAGTCGGGGTGACGCTCGACGACGAGCTCGGGGTCCTTCATGTCGTGGCCCTCGACCGCCGGGACGTCCAGGGGCGTCGGCAGGTAGTCGATGACGGCGTCGAGCATGGGCTGGACGCCCTTGTTCTTGAACGCCGAGCCGCAGAGGACCGGGTAGGCCTCGGACTTGACGGTGAGCTTGCGGATGCCGGCCTTGATCTCGGCGACCGTCAGCTCCTCGCCACCGAGGAACTTCTCCAGCAGCTCGTCGTCGGTCTCGGCGACGGCCTCGAGGAGCTCGGCGCGGTACTGGTCCGCCTTCTCCACCAGGTCGGCCGGGATGTCCTCGACCTCGTACTTCTCGCCCAGCGCGGTCTCGCCGCGCCACACGAGGGCACGCATGGTGACCAGGTCCACGACGCCGATGAAGTCGTTCTCGGAGCCGATGGGCAGCTGGATGACCAGCGGCTTGGCCTTGAGGCGGTTCACGATCGTGTCGACCGTGAAGTAGAAGTCCGCGCCGAGCTTGTCCATCTTGTTGACGAAGCAGATGCGCGGGACGTCGTACTTGTCGGCCTGACGCCAGACGGTCTCCGACTGGGGCTCCACGCCCTCCTTGCCGTCGAAGACGGCGACGGCACCGTCGAGGACGCGCAGCGAGCGCTCGACCTCGACCGTGAAGTCCACGTGGCCGGGGGTGTCGATGATGTTGATCTGGTTGTCGTGCCAGTAGCAGGTCGTCGCGGCGGACGTGATCGTGATGCCGCGCTCCTGCTCCTGCTCCATCCAGTCCATCGTCGACGCGCCGTCGTGCGTCTCACCGATCTTGTAGTTGACCCCGGTGTAGAACAGGATCCGCTCGGTGGTCGTCGTCTTGCCGGCATCGATGTGAGCCATGATGCCGATGTTGCGGACCTTCGTGAGGTCCGTCAGCACATCCAGTGCCACGTGAGTTGCCCCTTGTCGGTTGGCTTGGGTGGCGCCACCGGTCCGGCCCGAGGATCGGACCGGCGGCGCAGCGCCCGTGGGTGCCGGGATTACCAGCGGTAGTGCGCGAAGGCCTTGTTGGACTCGGCCATCTTGTGCATGTCCTCGCGACGCTTCACCGCGGCACCGAGGCCGTTGGACGCGTCGAGGATCTCGTTCATGAGGCGCTCGGTCATCGTCTTCTCGCGGCGTGCGCGCGAGTAATCGGTGAGCCAGCGCAGCGCGAGGGTCGTCTGACGGACCGGGCGCACCTCGACGGGCACCTGGTACGTGGCGCCACCGACGCGGCGCGAACGCACCTCGAGCGACGGGCGGACGTTGTCCAGCGCGCGCTTGAGCACGACGACCGGGTCGCCCTGCGTCTTCTCACGGACACCCTCGAGGGCGCCGTAGACGATGTGCTCCGCGACGGACTTCTTGCCGTCGAGCAGGACCTTGTTGATCAGCTGCGTGACGACCGGGGACCCGTAGACGGGGTCGATGACGAGCGGCCGCTTCGGGGCCGGACCCTTGCGAGGCATCAGCCCACCTTCTTCGCGCCGTAGCGGCTGCGCGCCTGCTTACGGTTCTTGACGCCCTGCGTGTCGAGGGCACCTCGGACGATCTTGTACCGGACACCCGGGAGGTCCTTCACACGGCCACCACGCACGAGCACGATCGAGTGCTCCTGCAGGTTGTGACCGACACCGGGGATGTACGCGGTGACCTCGACCTGGCTCGAGAGGCGAACGCGGGCGACCTTGCGGAGCGCGGAGTTCGGCTTCTTCGGGGTCGTGGTGTAGACGCGGGTGCACACACCGCGTCGCTGGGGGGAGCCCTTGAGGGCAGGCGTCTTCGACTTGTTCGTCTTCGCCTGCCGGCCCTTGCGGACCAGCTGCTGGATCGTAGGCACTACGTCTCCGTCTGTTGGATGAATCTCTGGTCGACCGGCACCCGTCACCCTGGACGGCCGGCATGGTCGAGGTTCGTCGCCCGTCGCGCGACTACCCCGCAGGTCGTACGTCCCGCACCGACCCCCGCACCCGGGCGTGTCGCCCCGGTCCTCCGCACCGCAGTCCGCAAGGTTGCCTTGACGGAGAGACGGCGCGGTGGGGGAAACCACCCGATGCGCCCGGACCCGCCATCCCGAACTGAGGTCCGGAACACAGGCGTCCACCGAGTGCATGCGCGAGAGCCCGACGGCGCGGGCACGGTGTCCTACGTTACCCGCCACCCGGAGGGGCGTCAAAGCGGCGACGGTCGCACGCGACGCGGCTGAGGTCGCACGCGACAAGGCGGAGGGAGCACGACCGGTCCCGCCATGGCCTCAGTCGGCCGGGAGGATCCAGACCGTCGTCCGGCTGCCGCCCGGCGCCGAGTCCTTCTCGTCCAGCTCGATGTCCACCAGCGTGAACGTGAAGCCTCCGATGGTGGCCTCGTCGCCCAGCGCCACCGTGCCGCCCTCGGCCGGACCGTCGCTGACCACGTCGATGCCGGCCTCGTCCGCGGTCACGTTCGACGCGACCACCCGGTAGTCGCCGACCGCTGTCGGCTGGTTCAGCACCAGCGCCCTCGAGCCCTCGGGGTGCTCCACCGCATCCCCCGCGTTGTCGGAGCCCCCGCACCCGGCGAGCGTGAGCACTGCCGCAACCAGGACGGCCACGAACCCTGTATGCCTGGCAGCGCCGGTCACGGTCGCACCCCGTTCGTGTAGATCGTGCTGAAGCTGTCCTGGAACTCAGCGTACGACAGGGTGATCGGCGCATAGTCCGAGCCCCACGGGTTGACCACCGTCACGGTGCCCTTCGTCGCGTTGACGGACTTCACGTAGTACGCGTGCCCCGTCACCAGACCCCCGCCGGACGCGTTCCCGTAGGTGTCAGGCAGGTCGTCGCCCTCCCCGAGCGAGGCGAGCGTCACCGCTCCCCCACCGTCCAGCAGGGAGTCGAGCTCCGACACGCTGGGTGCGTCGTCGAGCGACGACGACGTGCTGGACTCCCCCGTCACCACCTCGAGGCCGAGTCCCGGGGAGTCGCCCTCGATCGCCGCGTAGTCGCCCCAGAGCAGCGCGAGCGCCTTCTCCATCACGAGCGGCCACAGCTCGTACCCCTGCGAACCGTCGGCAAGCTTCTGCGGCGACTGGTACGAGAAGGCCGGGTTGTCCTCCCGGACCACCATGTCCGGCGTGACGGTGATGTCGACCGGCTCSCCGTCGTCGTAGAGCCGCACGGTGTACGTGCCGTTGGCGTTGCGGGTGATCGCGTCCTCGATCACGCTAGGGTCCGCCTGGACGACGGCCATGAGCGAGGCCATGTACCAGCAGTCGCCGATCGCGCCCTGCGCGATGTCCATCGGCCGGATCCCGCCGACGACCAGCTGGTGGTTCACCTCGTCGTACTCCGCGGTGTTGGCGACGCTCTCGGGGTCGTCGCGCGCGCCGTCGCCGCCCACGTCGTCGAACGACGGCTGGATCTCGTCCGTGAGGCCGGAGAGCCTGTCCAGCGTCGCCTTGCTCGCCTTGCCGACGATCAGCTCCCACAGCTCGCGCCGCTGCTCGCGGTCCCAGCCGCCACCGATCCAGCCGTCCTCGAGCTCGTTGATCCAGTGCCGCAGCTCGTCGTCGGACATCGAACGGATCAGGGTGTCGATCTCCGCGCCGTTCAGTCCGTCGAGCGCGTCCATCGCGTCGTCGAGGTCCCCGCCGCGCACCCCGAAGAAGCCGCCGTCGAGCGCGTCGCGGATGTCGTCGAGCGCGTCGTCGACCGCGTCCTGGTCGACCGTCTCGGTGCTGGGCAGCGCGTCGTCGTACGTCGTGGCGTCGCCGCCCGACTCCGACGTGCCACCGTCGTCGATGCGCGTCGGCTGGGTGCCGACCCCGTCGCCGTCGGCGTCGTAGGTGGTCGGCACCTCGTCGCCGCCGCAGGTGCCCGCCTGGGTCACGATCGAGCGCAGCTCGCACGCCAGCTGCACACCGACCCGTGTCGTGAAACCGGTCGCCAGCAGCGCACCGACCAGGAGCACGGCGACCACCACCACGCCCAGGTGCTCGAGGGTGGCGGCCCCCCGCTCGGACCTCACGTCCCACGTCGGCTGCGGCATACCCCGAGCGTCACGTACGACAACAGCCCTGGGCAGAGCCCCAGGGCCCACGGCGGACCCATCCCCGGACGTGCCGAAGGGCCCACCGGTGAACCGGTGAGCCCTTCGGTCGTGCGTCTCGACTAGCGGTAGTCGCCGAAGTCGATGTCCTCGAGCGGGATCGCCTCGCCGGAGCCGAGGCCCAGGGCGGGGAAGTCGATCTCGTCGTAGCCGAAGGTCGGGTACAGCTCGGCCTTCGCCTCCTCGGTGGGCTCGACCGCGATGTTGCCGTAGCGGGGCAGGCCCGTCCCGGCCGGGATGAGCTTGCCGAGGATGACGTTCTCCTTGAGGCCGAGCAGCGGGTCGGAACGACCCGACATCGCGGCCTCGGTGAGCACCCGGGTGGTCTCCTGGAAGGAGGCCGCCGACAGCCACGAGTCCGTCGCGAGCGACGCCTTCGTGATGCCCATGAGCTCCGGACGACCCGACGCCGGCTGACCGCCCTCGGACACCGCAGCGCGGTTCGCGTCCTCGAAGCGCCCACGCTCGGCGAGCTCGCCGGGCAGCAGGTCGGTGGTGCCGGAGTCGAGGACCGTCACGCGGCGCAGCATCTGCCGCACGATGACCTCGATGTGCTTGTCGTGGATGTCCACACCCTGCGACGAGTAGACGACCTGCACCTCGTCGACCAGGTGCTTCTGCGTCGCACGCGGCCCGAGGATGCGCAGGACCTTCTTCGGGTCGACCGCACCCTGGACCAGCTGGGTGCCGACGGAGACGTGGTCGCCGTCCGAGATCAGCAGGCGCGAACGCTTGGTGATCGGGTAGGCGATCTCCTCCGAGCCGTCGTCCGGCGTGAGGACGAGGCGACGCGAACGGTCACCCTCCTCGACCGCGATGCGGCCCGAGAACTCTGCGATGGGCGCCTCACCCTTGGGGGTGCGGGCCTCGAAGAGCTCCTGGACACGCGGCAGGCCCTGCGTGATGTCGTCAGCCGACGCCACACCACCGGTGTGGAAGGTACGCATCGTCAGCTGCGTGCCGGGCTCACCGATCGACTGGGCCGCGATGATGCCGACGGCCTCGCCGATGTCGACGAGCTTGCCGGTGGCCAGCGAACGGCCGTAGCAGCGCGCGCAGGTGCCGACGCGGGACTCGCAGGTGAGCACCGAGCGGATCTTCATCTCGGTGACGCCCGCCTCGAGGAGACGGTCGAGCAGCACGTCGCCGACGTCGTCACCGGCGTGACCGATGACCTCGCCGTCGATCGCGACGTCCGTCGCCAGCGTGCGCGAGTAGACGCTCGTCTCGACCTTGTCGTGACGACGCAGGGCACCGTCAGAGCCGGGAACGCCGATGGGCATCGTCAGACCACGCTCGGTGCCGCAGTCGTCCTCACGGACGATGACGTCCTGCGAGACGTCCACCAGACGACGGGTCAGGTAGCCCGAGTCGGCGGTCCGCAGTGCGGTGTCCGCCAGACCCTTGCGGGCACCGTGCGTCGCGATGAAGTACTCGAGGACCGACAGCCCCTCGCGGTAGTTCGACTTGATCGGGCGAGGGATGATCTCGCCCTTCGGGTTGGCCACGAGGCCACGCATACCGGCGATCTGACGGACCTGCATCCAGTTACCACGGGCACCGGAGCCGACCATCTTGTAGACGGTGTTCTGACGCGGGAAGTTCTCCTGCATCGCCTTGGCGACCTTGTCGGTGGCCTGCGTCCAGATCTCGATGAGCTCCTGGCGACGCTCGTCGTCGGTGATCAGGCCCTTCTCGTACTGGCCCTGCACCTTCGCCGCGCGTCCCTCGTGCTCCTCGAGGATGGCCGCCTTGGCCGCCGGGGTCGCGACGTCCGAGATGGAGATCGTGACGCCCGAGCGGGTGGCCCAGCGGAAGCCGGCCTCCTTGAGCGCGTCCAGCGAGGCAGCGACCTCGACCTTGGGGTACCGCTCGGCCAGGTCGTTGACGATGACCGAGAGGCGCTTCTTGTCGACGACGCCGTTCTCGTACGGGTAGTCCACGGGCAGCAGCTCGTTGAACAGCGCACGGCCCAGGGTCGTCTCGAAGATGAGCGTGTCACCCTCGGTCCAGCCCTCGGGCGCGTCCTCCTCGGTCAGCACGAGGTCGTCGAAGCGGATGTTCACCACGGCGTTCAGGTCCAGGGAACCCTGGTCGAACGCCATGACAGCCTCGGAGACCGTGCTGAAGGACCGGCCGGCACCGAGCGCCTCGTCCTTGTCGTTCGTCAGGTGGTACAGACCGATGATCATGTCCTGCGAGGGCATGGTCACCGGACGACCGTCCGACGGCTTGAGGATGTTGTTGCTCGAGAGCATGAGGATGCGGGCCTCGGCCTGCGCCTCGGCGCTCAGGGGCAGGTGGACGGCCATCTGGTCACCGTCGAAGTCCGCGTTGAACGCGGCGCAGACGAGCGGGTGCAGGTGGATCGCCTTGCCCTCGACCAGCTGGGGCTCGAACGCCTGGATGCCCAGACGGTGCAGCGTGGGTGCGCGGTTGAGCAGCACCGGGTGCTCCGTGATGACCTCCTCGAGCACGTCCCAGACGACGGGACGGGCGCGCTCGACCATGCGCTTGGCCGACTTGATGTTCTGCGCGTGGTTGAGGTCCACGAGGCGCTTCATCACGAACGGCTTGAACAGCTCGAGCGCCATCTGCTTGGGCAGGCCGCACTGGTGGAGCTTGAGCTGCGGGCCGACGACGATGACCGAACGGCCCGAGTAGTCGACGCGCTTGCCGAGCAGGTTCTGACGGAAACGACCCTGCTTGCCCTTGAGCATGTCCGAGATCGACTTGAGCGGGCGGTTGCCCGGACCGGTCACCGGACGGCCGCGGCGGCCGTTGTCGAACAGCGAGTCGACGGCCTCCTGGAGCATCCGCTTCTCGTTGTTGACGATGATCTCGGGCGCGCCCAGGTCGAGCAGCCGCTTGAGGCGGTTGTTCCGGTTGATCACGCGGCGGTACAGGTCGTTCAGGTCCGAGGTGGCGAACCGGCCACCGTCGAGCTGGACCATCGGGCGCAGGTCCGGCGGGATGACCGGGACGGCGTCCAGCACCATGCCGGTGGGCGAGTTGGTTGTCGTGAGGAACGCGTTGACGACCTTGAGCCGCTTCAGGGCACGCGTCTTGCGCTGGCCCTTGCCGGTCTTGATGATCTCGCGCAGCGAGTCGGACTCGGCCTCGAGGTCGAACGCCTCGAGACGCTTCTGGATCGCCGCGGCGCCCATCGAGCCCTCGAAGTAGTTGCCGTACCGGTCCTGGAGCTGGCGGTACAGCATCTCGTCGCCCTCGAGGTCCGCGACCTTGAGGTTCTTGAACCGGTCCCAGACCGCGTCGAGGCGGTCGAGCTCGAGGTCGGCACGCTTGCGCAGCTGAGCCATCTCGCGCTCGGCCGAGTCGCGCACCTTGCGGCGGGCGTCGGCCTTGGCACCCTCGGCCTCGAGCTCGGCCAGGTCGGCCTCGAGCTTGGTGGCGCGGGTGTTGATGTCGTTGTCGCGGCGGTCCGAGATCTCCTTCTTCTCCAGGTCGATCCCGTTCTGGAGGTTGGGGAGGTCCTCGTGCCGGCCGTCGACGTCGACCCACGTGATCATGTAGGCCGCGAAGTAGATGACCTTCTCGAGGTCCTTCGGGGCGAGGTCGAGCAGGTAGCCGAGCCGCGAGGGCACACCCTTGAAGAACCAGATGTGCGTGACGGGCGCGGCCAGCTCGATGTGGCCCATGCGCTCACGACGGACCTTGGAGCGGGTCACCTCGACGCCGCAGCGCTCGCAGATGATGCCCTTGAAGCGCACGCGCTTGTACTTGCCGCAGTAGCACTCCCAGTCCCGGGTGGGACCGAAGATCTTCTCGCAGAACAGGCCATCCTTCTCCGGCTTCAGGGTCCGGTAGTTGATGGTCTCGGGCTTCTTCACCTCACCGTGCGACCAGGCACGGATGTCGTCGGCCGAGGCAAGGCCGATACGCAGCTCGTCGAAGACGTTGACGTCGAGCAAGGGGGGTCCTACTTCCTTCGCTTGCCGGGGCGACCCGGCTGAACGGAAATGTTGCTAAAGGTGCGGGCCCGCCGCCCACCCTTCACGGAAGGGCGGCAGGCTCGACGTCAGATCTCTTCGATGCTGCTGGCGTTCGGACGCCGGGACAGGTCGATGCCGAGCTCCTCCGCTGCGCGGTAGACCTCGTCGTCGTTCTCCTTCATGTCGATGGAGACGCCGTCCGAGGAGAGCACCTCCACGTTCAGGCAGAGCGACTGCATCTCCTTGAGGAGGACCTTGAAGGACTCCGGGATGCCCGAGTCGGGGATGTTCTCCCCCTTGACGATCGCCTCGTACACCTTGACGCGTCCGGGGACGTCGTCCGACTTGATGGTGAGGAGCTCCTGCAGCGTGTAGGCAGCGCCGTACGCCTCGAGGGCCCAGACCTCCATCTCGCCGAACCGCTGGCCACCGAACTGCGCCTTACCACCCAGCGGCTGCTGCGTGATCATCGAGTACGGACCCGTGGAGCGTGCGTGGATCTTGTCGTCGACGAGGTGGTGCAGCTTGAGGATGTACATGTAGCCGACCGCGACCGGGTCCGGGAACGGCTCGCCGGAACGCCCGTCGAACAGGCGCGCCTTGCCGTCGCCACCCACGGTGCGCTCGCCGTCACGGTTCGGCAGCGTGGCCGAGAGCAGACCGGTGAGGGTCGTCTCCGGGACACCGTCGAACACGGGCGTCGCGACCGGGTTGCCGGCCGGCGACGACGCGGCGATGGCCGGGACGTCGTCCCGCCAGGACACGTCACCCTCGGCGAGCTGGATGTCCCAGCCCTGCTTGGCCACCCAGCCGAGGTGCGTCTCGAGGACCTGGCCGACGTTCATGCGGCCGGGCACACCGAGCGGGTTGAGGACGACGTCGACCGCGGTCCCGTCGGCGAGGAACGGCATGTCCTCGACCGGGAGGATCTTGGAGATGACGCCCTTGTTGCCGTGGCGGCCGGCGAGCTTGTCGCCGTCCGTGATCTTGCGGCGCTGCGCGATGTACACGCGGACCAGCTCGTTCACGCCGGCGGGCAGCTCGTCGCCGTCCTCACGGCTGAACGTGCGGACCTCGATGACCGTGCCGGACTCGCCGTGCGGGACCTTGAGCGACGTGTCGCGGACCTCGCGCGCCTTCTCACCGAAGATCGCGCGGAGCAGCCGCTCCTCCGGGGTCAGCTCGGTCTCGCCCTTGGGCGTGACCTTGCCGACGAGGATGTCGCCGGCGCCGACCTCGGCACCGATGCGGATGATGCCGCGCTCGTCCAGGTCCGCGAGGACCTCCTCGGAGACGTTCGGGATGTCCCGGGTGATCTCCTCCGGGCCGAGCTTGGTGTCACGCGCGTCGACCTCGTGCTCCTCGATGTGGATCGAGGACAGCACGTCGTCCTGCACGAGGCGCTGCGACAGGATGATCGCGTCCTCGTAGTTGTGGCCCTCCCACGACATGAACGCGACCAGCAGGTTGCGGCCGAGCGCGAGCTCGCCCTCGTCCGTGGCCGGGCCGTCGGCGAGCACCGAGTTGACCTCGACGCGCGCGCCGGTGTCGACCAGCACGCGCTGGTTGTACGAGGTGCCCTGGTTCGAGCGACGGAACTTGGCGACGCGGTACGTCGTCGTGGTGGCGTCGTCGTTGGCGACGACGATCAGGTCCGCCGACACCTCGGTGACGACACCCGGCTTCGTCGCGACGATGACGTCGCCCGCGTCGATGGCCGCGCGACGCTCCATGCCGGTACCCACGAGCGGGGCCTCGGAACGGACCAGCGGGACGGCCTGGCGCTGCATGTTGGCGCCCATGAGGGCACGATTGGCGTCGTCGTGCTCGAGGAACGGGATCAGGGCCGTGGCCACCGACACCATCTGGCGCGGGGAGACGTCCATGTAGTCGACGGCCTCGCCGGCGACGTACTCGATCTCGCCACCCTTGACGCGGACCAGGACGCGGTCCTCCTCGAAGGCACCGTTCGCCTTGAGCGGCGCGTTGGCCTGCGCGATGACGTGGCGGTCCTCGTCGTCGGCGGTCAGGTAGTGGACCTCGTCGGAGACCTTGCCCTTGATGACCTTGCGGTACGGGGTCTCGACGAAGCCGAACGGGTTGATCCGCCCGTACGTGGCGAGCGAGCCGATGAGGCCGATGTTCGGGCCTTCCGGGGTCTCGATCGGGCACATGCGGCCGTAGTGCGACGGGTGGACGTCACGGACCTCCATGCCGGCGCGGTCGCGGGACAGACCACCCGGGCCGAGCGCGGACAGGCGACGCTTGTGCGTCAGCCCCGCGAGCGGGTTGTTCTGATCCATGAACTGCGACAGCTGCGACGTGCCGAAGAACTCCTTGATCGACGCCACCACGGGGCGGATGTTGATCAGGGTCTGCGGCGTGATCGCCTCGACGTCCTGCGTCGTCATGCGCTCGCGCACGACGCGCTCCATCCGCGACAGGCCCGTGCGGACCTGGTTCTGGATGAGCTCGCCGACCGCGCGGATGCGACGGTTGCCGAAGTGGTCGATGTCGTCGGGCTCGACGCGGATGTCGACGGCCTCGCCGGCACGCGTGCCCGGCAGGGTCGGCAGGTCGATGTGCAGCGACGCGAGGTACTTGATCGTGGCGACGACGTCGTCACGCGAGAGCACCGAGTCCGCGAGCGGGACGTCCAGGCCGAGCTTCTTGTTCAGCTTGTAGCGGCCGACCTTCGCGAGGTCGTAGCGCTTCGGGTTGAAGTAGAAGTTCTCGATGAGCGCACGGCCGGCCTCGACCGTGGGCGGCTCGCCCGGGCGGATCTTGCGGTAGAGGTCGAGCAGCGCCTCGTCCTGCGTCTGGACGTGGTCCTTGTCCAGGGTGTCGATGACGGCGGGGTAGTTGGCGAACTCCTCGCGGATCTCCGCGTCCGTCATGCCGAGCGCCTTGAGCAGCACCGTGGCGTTCTGCTTGCGCTTGCGGTCGACGCGGACGCCGACGTTGTCGCGCTTGTCGATCTCGAACTCGAGCCAGGCACCGCGGCTCGGGATCACCTTGGCCGTCAGGACGTCCTTGTCGGACGTCTTGTCGGCGGTGCGCTCGAAGTACACGCCGGGCGAACGGACGAGCTGCGACACGACGACGCGCTCCGTGCCGTTGATGATGAACGTGCCGCGCTCGGTCATGAGCGGGAAGTCACCCATGAAGACCGTCTGGCTCTTGATCTCACCGGTGGTGTAGTTGACGAACTCCGCCGTGACGAACAGCGGCGCGGCGAAGGTGAAGTCCTTCTCCTTGCACTCCTCGGCCGTGTACTTCGGCGGCTCGAAGCGGTGCTCGCGGAACGACAGCGACATGGATCCGCCGAAGTCCTCGATAGGCGAGATCTCCTCGAAGATCTCCTCGAGACCAGCGGTCTCGGGAACGTCCTGCCGACCGGCCTCGAGGGCCGTGGCCACACGGGCCTGCCACTTCTCGTTGCCGAGCAGCCAGTCGAAGCTCTCCGTCTGCAGACCGAGCAGGTCCGGGACCTCGAGGGGCTCGTGGATCTTGGCGAAGGAGATACGGCGAGAGGCGGTGCGGTTCGCGATGGCGTCGGCGGTCGGAGCAGAAGGGGTGCGCGAGGCAGCCAAAAGAGGGGTCCTTCCCAGCGGATCGAGTGCACGCTGCACTGGTCCTGGCTAGGCGCGATCCCCCGGCCGGCGAGCCCCACGACGTCGTGTATTGACGACGAAGGTGGGCTCGGGTTATACGGGATCGCGGGCACAGGCCAGCGCAAAGCGCTAGCATACTCGGCCGCAGGGTCAAAGTCCACCCGGCATCGACACCTCCTGGCGCTACCCGACAAGTCGGGCGACGGACCATGAGGCGTCCGGTACGAACGGGCGGCTCCGCCCGCACGGCGACGACGTTGGCGCCGCGCACATGGTGGCACACGCGGCGGCACCGCGAAAAGTCCATCCCCCATCCGGACCGGGGCGACGACGCGACGAGGCCCGCCTCCCTGTCGGGGGGCGGGCCTCGTGCGCGAGCTGCGATCTACCTCCGTACGACCGGCTGACCGGTCCGCACGGAGGCGGTGATCACTTGAGGGTGACGGTGGCGCCAGCGGCCTCGAGGGTCGCCTTGGCCTTCTCGGCGGCCTCCTTGGTGACGCCCTCCAGGACGGCCTTGGGGGCGGCGTCGACGACGTCCTTGGCCTCCTTCAGACCGAGGGACGTCAGGACGCGCACCTCCTTGATGACCTGGATCTTCTTGTCGCCGGCAGCCTCGAGAACGACGTCGAACGAGTCCTTCTCCTCCTCGGCCTCGACCTCGGCAGCGCCGCCGCCGGCGCCGGGGGCGGCCGCGACGGCGACCGGAGCAGCAGCGGTGACCTCGAAGGTCTCCTCGAACGCCTTCACGAACTCGGAGAGCTCGATGAGGGAGAGCTCCTTGAACGCGTCGATGAGCTCGGTGGTGGTGAGCTTCGCCATGATGGCGGTTCCTTCCGATCGATGCCCGGCGGCCGGTGCGGCCGACTGGGCTGACTTCTGACGGGGGTACTGATTGCCTGGAGCCGGGTGGCTCAGGCAGCGACCTCGGTCGACTCCTCCAGCTTGAGCCGGAGAGCGTCGACGGTGCGTGCAGCCTGAGCAGCGGGGGCGGTGAACAAGTAGGCCGCCTGGAACAGCGAGGCCTTGAACACGCCGGCAGCCTTGGCCAGCAGAACCTCGCGGGACTCGAGGTCCGCGAGCTTGGTGACATCCGCAGCGGTCAGGGCGCGTCCGTCGAGGACACCACCCTTGATGACCAGTGCGGGGTTCGCCTTGGCGAAGTCACGCAGTCCCTTGGCCGCCTCGACCGGGTCACCGGAGACGAAGGCGATCGCCGACGGGCCCGTGAGCGCGTCGTCGAGGCCCTCGAGGCCGGCATCCTTGGCCGCGATCGCGGTCAGCGTGTTCTTCACCACGGAGTACGTTGCGTTGCCGCTGAGCGCCTTGCGCAGCTTCTTGAGCTGAGCAACGGTGAGCCCGCGGTACTCGGTCAGCACGGCCGCGTTGGAGTCACGGAACAGGTCCGTGAGCTCTGCGACAGCGGCTGCCTTGTCCGGCCTCGCCATGGCAATCCTTCCGATGGTGGTGCCACCGGTCGTCACGCCCCACAAACGAAAGAGCCCCGCGCAGGCGCGGGGCTCGTCAGGCAGGTCGGCGCAAGCCGAACCATCCGGGAACACTCACCTGCGCTGGCCTCCGCTGCTGCGGGACTTCGGGCGATCGGGCGTGAGCACTGCGTGCGCACGACACGGTCGACGACCGGCGGTCTTTGGGTCCTCCCAGAGTACGGCACGCTCGGAGGGCGACCAAATCCGGCCTCAGGCGGCACCGTGCGCGCTGAACGTGCACCAGTTGACGTACCCGCCCGGCGTCTCCCGATCGATCAGCCCACGAGCGGTGTGCAGCGCGCGCGCCATGGTGTCACCGGCCGCCAGCCCCCGGTGCAGGGCGACCATGAGGTCGACCGCCTCCACGTCGGGGATCGCCGCGACGCTGGCGACGACACCCGCCGTGCCCTGGGCGAGCATCGCGCTGACGAACCCGAGCACCTCTCCCCCGGCGTAGGCGACGTCCGCACCGGCGTGGCACGACGCCAGGACCAGGCGGCGTGGCGCGACGCCGGCCGTGTGCAGCTCCTGGACCGTCACGGGGCCGTCCGCCAGCTCGAGCGAGGAGAACATGGGGTTGTCGGCGCGCAACGAGCCATGGCACGCGAGGTGTCCGAGGTCCGCGTCGGCCAGGAGTGCCGCGACCGGCGCGGCAAAGCTCTGCTGCGACGCCACGACCTGCGCGTCGGGGTGCACGGCGCGCAGCGCGTCGACCTCCTCCTGGGCGCCCGCCAGGCCGGGGCCTGCGACCAGGACCGTCCGTCCGCCGCCGGTCGGCCCGGTCTCGAGCGTGCGCATCCAGAACGTCGCCGACGGGGCGAGCGCCAACGGACCGTCGTGCAGAGCCGACCACGGGATCCCGTGCAGGCGGCCGACCGGGACGACGACGAGCTCGTCGGTCGGGTTCAGCGCGAGCGGCTCCACGACCATCCGGCGCAGGCGCGCGACCCGGATGTCCGCGCTCGCGCGCGCGGCGGCCGCCGTCGCCGGGCTGTGGGGGTTGGCGAGTCGCCGCAGGGCGAAGAAGAGCGAGCGCAGCTCGGCGCTCACGTCCAGCTCGTGCGCGAGCTCGACGACACGTGCGCCGTGCGGTTCGACGACGACGGCCACCAGCCGGCCGTCGAGACGTCCGTACTCGACGAGAACGCGCCCGGCGAGGGCCTCACGGATCCGCCCCAGGGTGGGCACCGATCTCGCGCCGGGCCGCCGGACCGTGACGGCCACCATCCACGCCGACGAGCGGTCGAGCGGCGCCGTGCCTCCCGTCGCGAGGGATCCCGCCCTCGTCGGTGCGCGCGGCTCGCCTGCCGGGGCCGTGCCGCCCGGCTCGTCCCGAGGTCGGAGCCGGCCGAGGTCGTCGTCGAGCACCGGCAGGCGGGTCAGGAGCGCGGCGGCCCTCGTCCGCTCCATCCAGGCGAGGACGCGCGCGGGCGAGCCGCCCTGCAACGCCACGCCCAGACCGATCTCCCCCAGCTCGGCGCCGTGGCCCGACGCCAGGGCTCGCAGCTCCATCGTGGGCAGGCTCGACCGGTGGACCGCGAGATCCCGCAGCCCGGACCGGCACGCCGACATCGTCGCCCTCGAGTCGCCTCTGATCCGAGCACCCAAGGCCTCGGCCACCCGGCCCCGGATCCGCACGAGGACGGGTCCGCTCGGCGCGAGGCTGCTGGCGCGGGCGAACTCGCGCACGGCCACGGAGTCCCGGCCGGACTCCGCGGCCACCCGACCCGCGACGAGGTGCGCGTGGACCGCCCCCGTCCGGCTGCCCGCACGCTCCAGACGTGCGGCGGCGCGACGGACGACATCCAGCTCCGCTGCGCCGACAGGTCCGGCAGACAGCTGCGCCTCGACACCGATGAGGCGCGCGCGGTCGCGCCACCCCGTGCGGCGCTGCCGCTCGAGGACGGTCGCCGCCTCGTCAGCGGTCTCCCGAGCGGTGTCGAGGTCGCCCTCCAGCAGGCAGATCTGCGCGAGGCGGAGCTGGGCCTCGGCCCCCATGAACGGGACGTTCGCGGCGCCGAACTCGTCGACGGCACGCACTGCCGCAGCGCGCGCCTCGGGCAGCAGACGGAGGTCCGCCATGGTGTCGGCGTACTCCGCGTAGTACTCCCCCAGGGGGAGGCCGGCGTCCGCGTAGATCTGTGCGGCGGCCTCGAAGTCGCGCAGGCCGCGTGCCAGCTGACCTGACTGGACGGCGATCCAGGCGCGGCTCTGGATGGCCGGCGCGGCCGCGGCGGGTCCGAGCTTGCCCGCCACCGCGACCGCCTGGTCCGACCGACGGATCGCCTCCGTGTGACCGCCGCGCTCGGCGACGATGAGGGCGAGGTTGTTGAGCAGCTTGTAGCGGTCGGTGTCGGTGAGGCCGGGAAGGTCGACCAGGCCGCGGTACTGCGACTCCGCACGGTCGAGGAGGCCGGCGTTGTGGTCGAAGGTCGCCCGCTGCGCCCGGATGTGCAGGAGGACCCCGCGTCGGTCGCCGCCCGTGCCGTCGGACGCTCCCTCGACGGCGACGAGCGCCGCATCGAGGTCGCGGCGGGCGGATGTGACCCGCCCCATCTCCTGCCGGACCGCCTGGCGGGTCATCAGGAGGTGTGCCTCGAGCATGCCCAGGCCGTGCCGCCTGCTCACGCGCAGCGCCTCGCCGAGGAGCCGCTCGGCCGTCGCGTGGTCCCACGCCGACCGGCGCGCCCACGCCAGAGCACGAAGACTCCACGCGAGCGCCTCGGGATCTGCCATCCTCCGAGCCAGGGCAACTGCGGCGAGAGCATCCGGCTCGCCTCGGCGGGGGTCCGTGCTCACCACATCGAAAAGTGCCCGTGCATGTATCACGAGCGCGGCCGGCTGCTCTAACACTGGAGACCGGTCGACGCTCGAGGACTGGGCGCTCGAGGGCCGCGGGTACACACCTGCGGATTCTAGGCGGACGAAAGGGACTGAAACGTGACGAACCCCGGCGACGACGGACAGCCTGGCCTGCCCTTCGGCAGCGACTACGCGCCCGACGAGGCGGCGCCCCAACCCGGTGCCCGGGTGCGGCGACGCGTCCAGCGGCAGATCGAGGAGCTCTCGACCAACCGCACCAACCCCGTGTCGCAACGTCAGCTCGTCCGCGCTGTCAGCAGCCGCTACCAGGAACGACGGGGCCGGCGGCTCGACACGGTCGCCGACGCTCGCGGGCTCGACGTGCTGCTCGTCGCCGACGAGATCCTCGTGACGGAGCAGACCTGGGCCGACCCGGGTGCTCGTGGCTACCTGGAGCGTCAGGGGCTGAGCGAGGCCGAGCTCGGGTGTCCCGACCTCGAGAGCCGTCTCGTCCGGCTCGTCACGTCCGAGGAACGGACCGCGCAAGAGCTCGACGACGTCGCCACCGAGCTGCGGAGCCGCGGGTTCGCCGCCTCGCTCACCCACATCACGCCCTGCTCCCCGGTCATCAAGTCCCGCAGCCTGGGTGGACCAGCGCCCGCCGAGAGCCTCGCGCCCTGGGCGGAGTATCCCGTCGTGGACGCCGGCACGGGCGCCGTGGCACGGGTCGCTGTCATCGATACCGGCATCGCCGGTGCCCCGCGGACCGACGGCTGGCTAGAGTCCGTCGAGCGGCACCACCGGGACGACCCCACCACCCACGGCAACGACGCCAACGTCGACCTGCTCGACGTCGACCCGCACGACGGGTTCCTCGACTTCTCGGACGGCCACGGGACGTTCGTCAGCGGCATCGTCGCGCAGGTGGCGCCGTCGGCCGACATCGCCGTGTACCGCGCGCTGAAGGGTGGGGGCGCGGGCAGCGAGCTCGACGTCGCCTGCGCCATGGTCCGGGCGGTGAAGGCCGGCGCCCAGGTGCTCAACCTCTCCCTCGGGTGCCAGACGCGTCATGACCAGCCGTCCCTGGCGATCGCCGCCGCCCTCGACTGGATCAGCGAGTTCGAACGGGTCCACGGTGCCGAGGTCGTCGTGGTCGCGGCCGCCGGCAACTACGGCGACACCGCACCGGTGTGGCCCGCGGCGTTCCGTCGTGTCGTCTCGGTCGCCGCCGTGTCGAGCGACCTGCGCCCCACGCCCTGGTCGAGTCGCGGCTTCTGGGTCGACTGCTCGACCATCGGCGAGGGCATCCTGTCCACCTTCGTCGAGGGCACCGAGTCGTACGAGTTCACGGGCGAGCCCGACACCTTCGGCCCGAACTCCTTCGCCCACTGGAGCGGTACCTCGTTCGCCGCCCCTCAGGTCGCCGGTGCCATCGCCCGAGTGATGCACGAGCACGGGCTCGGCCCCCGCGAGGCGCTCAGCTGGCTCATGGTGCGGGGTCGCGCGGTGCCCGACTTCGGCCAGGCGCTGAACATCCTCCCCGGCGTGTGAGCCTCCAGACGAAGCGGGTAATCCTCCGGACAAAGACCCCGTGGAGCGACATGATGAGGGAGGGAAGAATGCGCGGATTTGGGAGGGATTGCGTCATGGAGACAGAACCTGACCTCGACTCGTACCGGACGTGGGGGACGACCGCGCTCGTCACCGGAGCCCTCGGGGGCGACGAGCAGGCCTGGAACGAGATCGTCCGTCGCTACGCACCTGCCGTCCTCGCCCGCGTCCGGCAGTTCCGCCTCACCCCCGACCTGGCCGAGGACGTCGCGCAGACCGTCTGGCTCAACCTGCTCGAGAACCTCGACAAGCTCCGCGAGCCCAAGGCGCTGCCCGGCTGGATCGCCACCACGGCGCACCACGAGTGCATCCGTGTCACCACGCGCAACCGTCGATCGATCCCCGTGGACCCGCAGGCGGGCAAGCTCGACGGCCAGCTGGTCGTCGATCTCGACGAGGACATCGACCGCATCGAGCGGCAGCGTGTCCTGCGAGAGAGCCTGGAGGAGCTCAGCGACCACCAGCGCGAGCTCCTCATGCTGCTGGTGGACGACCCTCCGCTGCCCTACGCGGACATCGCACGACGGCTGGACATCCCGGTCGGTTCGATCGGTCCCACCCGGGGCCGAATCCTGGCGCGGCTGCGGCAGACAGCCGCGATACGCAACTACGTCGCGGCGAACGTCGCCGCATTCGGGGAGGAGGGTCACAGTGTCCTGGCACTCGAGTGACGGCGCGAACGGAACCGACGGGGGCATGTACCCCGCGGTCAACTGGTCCGACGACGATGCGCTGGCCGCAGAGCTGGCCGACGCGCTGATCGAAGGACCCCTCTACGACCGCGTGCTCGCCGGCGCGGCGATCGCCTTCCGCACGCATCGTCGGATGGTGGCGGACGACGACCAGCTGGACTTCATCCTGCTCTCGCTCGTGCACGACTCCCGGATCACGGGCGACGTGGTCGGCGTGCGCGACCGGACCGGTGGCGCCGCACGGACCCTGGTCTTCCAGGGCGACGATCTCGGCGTCGAGGTGGAGGTCCAGCCGGACGCCATCGACGGTCAGCTCATCCCGCCGCGACCCGGCCAGATCACCGTGCACGCCCCGGAGGGCGTGGTGACGACGGTGGAGACGGACGAGGTCGGGTGTTTCCGCGTCGAGCTCGAGGCCGGCGGCCTGCTGCGCCTGGAGTGCAAGAGCGCGGGGAGCAGGTGCGTCACCGAATGGTTCCCCTGGTGATCTGATCGAACGAACGACGAAGGCCCGGTCCGCAGGGGGGACCGGGCCTTCGTCCTGCAGGAGGGCTACCGTCAGGCGGCGTCGTCCTCGAGCAGGTTCCGCGTCTTGTTCTGGTCGACGAGGATGCCGGGGCCGTTCGTCGTCGAGAACGTCGCCTTCGCGATGTAGCGACCCTTCGAGGCGGACGGCTTCAGACGCAGGATCTCGTCGAGCGCGGCGGCGTAGTTCTCCACCAGCGCGGTGTCGCTGAACGAGGTCTTGCCGATGATGAAGTGCAGGTTCGCGTGACGGTCCACGCGGAACTCGATCTTGCCGCCCTTGATGTCGGACACGGCCTTGGCCACGTCCATCGTCACGGTGCCGGTCTTCGGGTTCGGCATGAGACCGCGCGGCCCCAGGACCTTGCCCAGTCGACCGACCTTGCCCATGAGGTCGGGCGTCGCGACAGCGGAGTCGAAGTCGGTGTACCCGGCTGCGACCTTGTCGATCAGCTCGTCGCCACCGACCTCGTCGGCGCCGGCCGCACGGGCCTGCTCGGCACGCTCGCCCGTCGCGAAGACGATGACGCGGGCGGTCTTGCCGGTGCCGTGGGGCAGGTTGACCGTGCCACGGACCATCTGGTCCGCCTTGCGCGGGTCGACACCGAGGCGGAAGGCCACCTCGACGGTCGCGTCGTACTTGGTGGTGGACGTCTCCTGCGCGAGCCGGACAGCTTCGAGGGGGGTGTAGAGGTGCCCCTCCTCGATCTTCTCGACCGCGGCGCGGTACGCCTTGCTGTGCTTAGCCATGTGCTTGTTCTCCTGTCGTGGTCAGTCGGGCCGTTCAGGCCCTTCCACAGTTCTCGGCGAGCCGGGATCGGCTCGCCGGATGTTGCTGGCTGGTCAGCCCGCTGCTCTTGCTTCTCGGGCTGACCTGCGCTCACACTCCGGCAGGACTCGCTTCGCTCGCCCTACCTACGCGTTCGCTCCGCTCAGCCCTCGACCTTGATGCCCATCGAGCGGGCCGTGCCGGCGATGATCTTCTCGGCCGCGGCGAGGTCGTTCGCGTTGAGGTCCTCGAGCTTGGTGCTCGCGATCTCGCTGACCTGCGCCTTGGTGAGCGTGGCGACCTTCACGGTGTGCGGCGTCGGGGAGCCCTTGGCCACACCGGCGGCCTTCTTGATGAGCTCAGCGGCCGGCGGCGTCTTCGTGATGAAGGTGAACGAGCGGTCCTCGTACACCGTGATCTCGACGGGGATGACGTTGCCGCGCTGCGCCTCGGTGGCCGCGTTGTACGCCTTGCAGAACTCCATGATGTTGACGCCGTGCTGACCCAGCGCCGGACCGATCGGCGGCGCAGGAGTGGCCGCGCCGGCCTTGATCTGGAGCTTGATCAGGCCGGTGACCTTCTTCTTCGGGGGCATTGCTACTTCCGTTCGTGTCGTGGGCCGACGCCGTGGGCGATGACCCGGTTGCAGTGCTCACCCCGCAGACGCGGGGAAGCGTCAGTCAGATCTTGGCGACCTGGCTGAAGGACAGCTCGACCGGGGTCTCCCGGCCGAAGATGGAGACGAGGACCTTGAGCTTCTGGTTCTCGGCGTTGATCTCGGAGATCGTGGCGGGCAGCGTGTCGAACGGGCCGTCGGTGACGGTGACCGACTCGCCGACCGTGAAGTCGACCTTGATCTGCGAGGCGGCCTTCGCGGCGCCGGCGGCCGTGGTCGGCTGCTTGGGCTCCAGCGACGGAGCGAGCATCGAGAAGACCTCGTCGAGCGTCAGCGGCACGGGCTGGTGCGTGTGGCCGACGAAGCCGGTGACGCCCGGCGTGTGCCGGACGGCGCCCCACGACTCGTCGGTGAGGTCCATGCGGACCAGGACGTAGCCGGGGATCCGGACGCGCTTGACGACCTTGCGCTGCGCGTTCTTGATCTCCACGACCTCTTCCATGGGGACCTCCACCGCGTAGATGAAGTCCTCCATGTTCAGGCTCTGGCGACGGTTCTCGAGGTTCGCCTTCACGCGGTTCTCGTAGCCCGCGTAGGAGTGGATGACGTACCAGTCACCGAGCTGGCTCCGGAGCTGCGCCTTGAACGCGGCGACCGGGTCCTCCTCGACGTCGGGCTCGTCCTCGGCCTCGTCCTCGGGATCGACCTCGTCAGCCTCGGCCTCGTCAGACTCTGCCTCGTCGGCGGCAGGCTCAGCACCCTCGTCGGCCGGCTCGTCGCTCTCGGTGGCGTCGGCGCTGACATCCTCGGCTGAGGCGTCCTCGACAGCCGACGACTCGACGGCCTCGACCGACGCGATGGCGTCCTCGAGCTCCGCCTCGGCGCCCGTGGTGGGCTCCTGCGACTCCTGCGACACGTGCGAACCTGCTTTCTCCTGCGTGTGCGCCCCGGCGTGCCGGGGCGGTGGGTGCTCGACCCGGGTGGGGCGACGACCTGGCTGTCGGGGCGTGCGGCCCCGAGGCGCCGTCAGCCTCCGAAGACCCAGAACGTGAGCTTGCCGATGCCCAGGTCGACCACGGTGACGAAGGCCATGACCACCGCGACGAACACGAGCACGACGCTGGTGTAGGTGATCAGCTCCGACCGCGTGGGCCGGACGACCTTCTTCAGCTCTGCGACGACCTGGCGGACGAAGAGCGCGATGCGCGCGAACAGCCCGCCGCGAGAGTCGCCCTTGCGGGCGGCCTTGGGCGCGGACGGGCGTGCCGCCGAACCCTCGGCGTCGGACGCCGCAGCCGGTGCTGTTTCGCTCACGTCTGACCCCTACGTCTCGTGGTGGTCAGGCTCCAAGGGGAACCTGACGTTCGGACGGGCCGACGCGTCGCGCCGGACCGACCGGCGGTCCTGCTCGCTTCTCCTGGACCACCGGGCGAACCCGGAGGACCAGACGCGTGCGCAGGGCAGACAGGACTCGAACCTGCAACCTGCGGTTTTGGAGACCGCTGCGCTACCAATTGCGCCACTGCCCTACGGCGGCCTGGGCCTCCACGACGGTCCGTGTGCGGGCGCACACCGACGGACACCACCCGCAGGGGGTCCGCGCGGTTCCCGGAGACCTCCGGGGCACGGCTCATCATGGCGGACGTCAACCGCCGGGGGTCCACTGTACGCGACGAGGGCGCGTGGGTCGAACCGTCACCGAACCGTCTCCCAACCGTCTCCGAGCGGTCGCCGGGTGTCCGGCGGGCACCCGTGTCATCCACCGATATGGGCTGGTACCCGCCCACGTGACCTCTGCCACTATGGGCCACGTGAGCGAGCAGACCTCCCCCCGTCCCCGTGTGTCCGCCCGACTGGCCGCGATCGCCGAGTCCGCGACGCTC
This sequence comes from Cellulomonas sp. Leaf395, assembly GCF_001424125.1. Lineage (GTDB taxonomy): Bacteria > Actinomycetota > Actinomycetes > Actinomycetales > Cellulomonadaceae > Cellulomonas. The sequence goes on along the minus strand of NZ_LMQI01000003.1, from coordinate 251,345 downwards.
GCGGTCGACGCCAAGGCCAAGGCGCTGAAGGCCGCAGGCCGCCCGGTGATCGGCTTCGGCGCCGGGGAGCCCGACTTCCCGACACCCGGATACATCGTCGACTCCGCGGTCGCCGCGGCGAAGGACCCCGTCAACCACCGCTACACGCCCGCAGCGGGACTGCCGGCGCTGCGGGAGGCGATCGCGGCGAAGACCCTGCGCGACTCCGGGTACGAGGTGAAGCCGTCGAGCGTGCTGGTCACCAACGGGGGCAAGCAGGCGGTCTACCAGTCGTTCGCGGCGATCGTGGACCCGGGAGACGAGGTGCTGCTGCCGGCGCCGTACTGGACCACCTACCCCGAGGCGATCCGGTTGGCCGGCGGTGTGCCGGTCGAGGTGTTCGCCGGGGTGGACCAGGGCTACCTGGTGACGGTCGAGCAGCTCGAGGCCGCGCGCACGCCGCGGACCAAGGTCCTGCTGTTCTGCTCCCCGTCCAACCCGACCGGAGCGGTGTACTCCCCCGAGCAGACGGCCGCGATCGGGCGCTGGGCCTTGGAGCACGGCATCTGGGTCATCACCGACGAGATCTACGAGCACCTCACCTACGACGACGCCGTGTTCACGCCCATCGTGCGCGCGGTGCCGGAGCTGGCGGACACGACGATCGTCGTCAACGGCGTCGCCAAGACCTACGCGATGACGGGGTGGCGGGTCGGCTGGATGATCGGCCCCGCCGACGTCATCACCGCGGCCACGAACCTGCAGTCGCACCTCACGTCGAACGTCGCGAACGTGTCGCAGCGGGCCGCGATCACCGCGCTCACGGGCGACCTCGCGGCCGTCGAGGAGATGCGGACCGCGTTCGACCGTCGGCGGCGCACGATCGTCGAGATGCTGTCGCAGATCGACGGCGTGCAGATCCCCGCGCCCGAGGGGGCGTTCTACGTCTACCCCTCCGTCGAGGGTGTGCTGGGCCGCACGATCCGCGGCGTGACCCCGCGGACGTCGGCGGAGCTGGCCACGCTGATCCTCGAGCAGGCCGAGGTCGCGGTGGTGCCGGGCGAGGCGTTCGGGCCGAGCGGCTACCTACGGCTGTCGTACGCGCTGAGCGACGCCGACCTTGTCGAGGGCGTCACCCGGATCCAGTCGCTGCTGGCCGAGGCCGAGTAGCGGTCGTGCCGCACGCCGTCGAGGTGACCGGGCTCCGGAAGGTCTACGGCGAGAAGCGGGCTGTCGACGGTCTGGACCTGCACGTGGCGCACGGCGAGGTCGTCGCGATCCTCGGGCCCAACGGTGCGGGGAAGACGACGACCGTGGAGATCCTCGAGGGCTACCGGTCGCGGGACGGCGGCGACGTGCGGGTGCTCGGACGGGACCCGCAGGACGGCGACCGGGCCTGGCGCTCGCGCCTCGGCATCGTGCTGCAGAGCAACAGCGACCTCGCCGAAGCGACGGTCGCCGAGCTGGTCCGCCACTTCGCCCGGTTCTTCCCGGACCCCCGCGACCCCGACGAGGTGATCGCGTCCGTGGGCCTGCAGGACAAGGTCAGGACGCGCGCGCGGCAGCTGTCCGGTGGGCAGCGGCGACGGCTCGACGTGGCCCTCGGCATCGTCGGGCGGCCTGAGCTGCTGTTCCTCGACGAGCCGACCACCGGGTTCGACCCGCAGGCCCGACGCTCGTTCTGGGACCTGGTCGAGTCGCTCGCGGCCGACGGCACGACCATCCTGCTGACGACCCACTACCTGGAGGAGGCCGAGCGCCTCGCGGACAGGGTGGTGGTCGTGCGGGACGGTCACGTCGTCGCGGAGGGGCCGCCGGCGGACCTCGGAGGCCGGACCGCGCGGCAGGCCGTGGTGCGCTGGACGCAGGACGGCCGGACGCACGAGGTCCGCACGGACACCCCGACGCAGACGGTGGTCGAGCTGACCGCCACGCTGGGCGGCGAGGTCCCCGGGCTGCAGGTGCTGCGGCCCACGCTCGAGGACGTCTACCTGAGCCTCATCGACGGGGCTGCCTCGTGAGCGAGGTGAACACCCGGACCCGGTTGCCCGGCGTGCTGCGCCTCGGAGTCGCCCGGACCGGCTACGAGGTGCGGGCCTTCTTCCGCGAGCGCGACGCGGTCGTCTTCATCTTCGCGTACCCGATCATCATGCTCGCCATCTTCGCGACGGTGTTCGGGCAGGACGGCGCCACGGTCGGTCCTCCGCCGGGCATCCCGTTCGCGCAGTACTTCCTGCCCGGGATGCTGGCGACGGGCATCATGCTGTCGAGCTTCCAGCACCTGGCGATCTCGATCGCCGTCGAGCGCGACGAGGGCGGCCTCAAGCGGTTGCGCGGCACCCCGCTGCCGTCGGCCGCGTTCTTCCTGGGCAAGATCGGCTCGGTGCTCGTGACCTCCGTGGTCCAGACCGCGCTGCTGCTGGCGGCGGCGGCCCTGGTCTTCGGCGTCGACCTGCCGACGAGCGCGACCGCCTGGACCACGTTCGCGTGGGTGTTCGTGCTCGGGACAGCGGCGGGGACGCTCTGCGGCGTCGCGTTCTCGTCGGTGCCTCGCTCGGGGAAGTCCGCGAGCGCCGTGGTGACGCCCATCGTCCTCGTCCTGCAGTTCATCTCCGGCGTGTTCTTCGTGTTCAACGACCTGCCCACCTGGATGCAGCAGGTGGCGTCGGTCTTCCCGCTGAAGTGGATGGCGCAGGGCATGCGCTCGGTCTTCCTGCCGCCGAGCGCCGAGTCGTGGGAGGTCAGCGGATCCTGGCAGCACGGGGCGACCGCCGTCGTCCTGCTCGTGTGGGCGGTCGCCGCGCTGGTCGTCGGGGTCCGCACGTTCCGGTGGCAGCGGCGGGACGACGGCTGAGCGAGGCTCTTGCCCCTGACGCGGCGTCAGGTCCTAGCGTCAGTCGCATGGAGACAGGACGTCGGGTGGGCGAGCTGGCGGAGGCGACCGGGCTGACCGTCCGGACGCTGCACTACTACGAGCAGATCGGGTTGCTGACCCCGTCGGGTCGGAGCCCCGCCGGCCACCGCATCTACGACGACGACGACGAGGCTCGCCTCTACCGCGTCAGCCTGCTGCGCCGGCTGGGCATGACCCTCGCCGAGGTCCAGCGCGCGCTCGACGACCCCGCGTGGGACCTCACGTCGGCCATGGAGGCCCATCTGGCCGCGCTCGACGCACGCCTCGACGCGACGGCTCGGTTGCGGTCCCGCGTCGCCGGCGCGCTCGCCGCGGGCGGCACCGACCTCGTGGCGGTGCTCGAGGAGATGACCACGCTGGATCCCCCGGCGCAGCAGCGCATCATGCTGCTCGTCTACGCGGACATCGGGCGCGCGCACGCCTGGCTGGTCGCGCACTTCGGCCTCCTGCCCGGCGTGCTCGTGCGTGACGGCGAGGGTCGGGCGGTGCACGGCGAGGTCCACGCCGGCGACGGCGTGATCTGGTTGCACCCGGAGCAGGACTCGTACCGGCTGGCCTCGCCCAGCACGGTCGGTGCGGGCACCGCCTCGGTCGCCGTGATGGTGGACGACGTCGACGCGCACCACCAGAGGTCGCTCGAGGCCGGCGTCGAGGTCCGGCAGCCGCCGGTGGACCAGGGCTACGGGTACCGCGTCTACAGCGCACACGACCTCGAGGGGCACCTGTGGTCCTTCATGCGGCCGTTGGACTGAGACACCTGCGCACGCTCAGGTGCGGCGGACATACTTGCCTGCATGCCACGCAGCGCTCGGGCCGGCGCCCCCGCCGACACCCCCGCGCCGATGTCAGAGGGTGTCCCCGTCTACCAGCGGGCGCACCTGACGGTCCGCGCGCGGCTCCTGACCGCCGTGATCGTGCTCTCCGGGCTCACGGTGATGATCGCGGGCGGGACCGCGTTCGCCCTGCAGGCCGCCGAGACCGACGAGCGCATCGACAACTCCCTGGCCCGAGCCGTCGCCGCGCTGCGCAACGTCGAGGCCAAGGAGAATCCCACCACGGGCCTGCCGTTCACCAGCGTGAACGACGTGCTCTGGGAGGGCATCCGCGCCCGGGTGCCCGGCAAGAACGAGGGCGCCGTCACGCTGCTCGACGGCGAGCTGAAGTGGAGCCCAGCCGCGGAGACGAGGTCGGTGCGCCTGGAGGAGGACCCCGAGCTCGCCACCGTGCTGGCCGCGATCCCCCCTGACGCTCCGTCGCTCCCCCGGACGGTCCAGACATCCACCACGCAGTACCGCCTGATCGCCGTCCCCGTCATGCTCGCCGGGGACCCCGGCTCCGGGTTGTTCGTCGTCGCGTTCGACCGGTCGGCTGAGATGTCCAGTCTGCGCAGCACGTTTCTCACCTACTCCGCGGTCGGGCTAGCCGCCCTCGCAGTCATCGCCGTGGTGGCGTGGTTCGTCGTCGGGCGTCTTCTTCGACCCATCCGGCTCCTGCGGGACACCACCCGTCGCATCACGGAGTCCGACCTCTCGGAACGCATCACGGTGACCGGCAAGGACGACCTGTCCAACCTGGCCCGCACGGTGAACGCGATGCTCGACCGGCTCGAGCGCGCGTTCGGGTCGCAGCGCGAGCTCCTCGACGACGTCGGTCACGAGCTGCGGACGCCGCTGACGATCGTGCGCGGGCACCTCGAGCTGGTGGATGCGGACGACCCCGACGACGTCCGCGCGACGCAGGCGCTCGCCCTGGACGAGCTGGACCGGATGCAGCGGCTGGTCGACGACCTCATGACGCTCGCGACCGCGGACCGCCCGGACTTCGTGCGGCTGGCACCCACCGACGTCGGGCGGCTGACGGACGACGTGCACGACAAGGCGCGGGGCCTCGGGGACCGGCACTGGGTGGTCGCCGCACGGGCGGACGTGGACGTGCTGCTGGACGCCCAGCGGATCACCCAGGCGTGGTTGCAGCTCGTCGCGAACGCCCACCGCTACTCAGCGCCGGGATCCACCGTGCGGCTCGGCAGCGAGGTGGCGGGTGACCGGCTGCTCCTGTGGGTTCGCGACGAAGGGCCCGGCGTGCCCCCTGACGAGGCCGATCGCATCTTCGAGAGGTTCCACCGCGGACAGGCCGACCGCATCTCGCACGGGGCCGGCCTGGGGCTGCCCATCGTCGCCGCCATCGCGCACGCCCACCACGGACGTGTGTTCGTGGAGCATCCACCGGCTAACGTCGGCTCCGGCGTGGTCTTCGTCCTGGACCTGCCGGCCGTCGACCTCGTGGACGGCGAACCCGAGCCCGTCACCGAGATGGTGGAGTACCTATGACGCACATCCTCATCGCGGAGGACGAGGAACGCATCGCCGCGTTCGTCGCCAAGGGCCTGCGTGCCTCCGGCTTCGAGACGAGCGCCGTGACCTCCGGCGAAGAGGCCCTCACCCGGGTGCAGACGGGCGACGTCGACCTGCTCATCCTCGACCTCGGGCTCGCCGACATCGACGGCTTCGAGGTCCTGCGCCGGCTGCGCGCGGCCGGCGAGACCGTCCCCGTGATCGTCCTGACCGCGCGGTCGTCCGTCACGGACACCGTCACCGGCCTGGAGTCCGGCGCCGACGACTACATGGCCAAGCCGTTCCGCTTCGAGGAGCTGCTGGCCCGGGTGCGCCTGCGGCTGCGGACGCAGGGTGCGCCGACGGGCGAGACGTCGGTGCTCAAGCACGGCGCTCTTCAGCTGGACCTGCGGACGCGTCGGATGAAGGTCGGCAACCAGGAGGTCGACCTGTCGGCACGGGAGTTCGCCCTGGCGGAGACGTTCCTGCGTCATCCGGGCGACGTCCTCACCCGCGAGCGCCTGCTGTCGGAGGTCTGGGGCTTCGACTTCGACCCGGGCTCGAACGTCGTCGACGTCTATGTGCGGTACCTGCGCCGGAAAGTCGGCGCCGAGCACTTCGACACCGTGCGCGGTGTCGGGTACCGGCTGATCGATGCGACCGCCACGACGACGGCAACCCTGTGACGGCTCCGTGAGCCGCGATCTGGCTCTGCTCCCCAAGGCCCACCTGCACCTGCACTTCACCGGGTCCATGCGCGTCTCCACGCTGGCGGACCTGGCGACGACCCACGGCATCCGGCTCCCGTCCGCGCTCCTCGACGCCGACCCGCTGCACGTCCCCGCCGACGAGCGCGGGTGGTTCCGGTTCCAGCGGCTGTACGACGCCGCGCGGGCGTGCGTGCGTAGCGAGGCGAACATGCGCCGGATCGTCGCGGAGGCGGCCCAGGACGATGCCGCGGAGGGTTCGGGGCGGCTGGAGATCCAGGTGGATCCGACGTCGTACGCACCGTTCGTCGGCGGCGTGACGCCCGCGCTGGAGATCGTGCTGGACGCGGCCCGGCTGGCGTCTCAGGACACGGGGGTGGACGTGGGCGTGATCGTCGCCGCGTCACGGATGCGGCACCCGCTGGAGGCACGCACGCTCGCCCGGCTGGCAGCGCACCACGCCGGTGACGGCCCCGGTCAGGTGGTGGGCTTCGGGCTCTCCAACGACGAGCGACGGGGCGAGACCGCGGAGTTCGCACCCGCGTTCGCGATCGCCCGGAGGGCCGGCCTGGCCTCGGTGCCGCACGGCGGTGAGCTGCTCGGACCGGCGCACGTCGAGGACGTGGTGGGTCACCTGCGCCCTGACCGGCTCGGGCACGGGGTGCGGTCGGCCGAGGATCCCCGGGTGCTGGATCGGGTGATCGACGAGGGCGTCGCGCTGGAGGTGTGCCCGGCGTCGAACGTCTCGCTCGGGGTGTACGCGTCGGCGGACGACGTGCCGCTGCGGGCCCTGGTCGAGTCCGGGGCGACGGTCGCGCTCGGCGCCGACGACCCTCTCCTGTTCCACTCCCGGCTGGTGGACCAGTACGCGATCGCGCGCGACGTGCACGGGTTCTCCGACGCCGAGCTCGCGGAGCTGGCGCGGGCGTCCATCCGGGCCAGCCGCGCGGCTGACGACGTGCGCGCACGGCTGCTCGCGGGCGTGGACGCATGGCTGGCCCCTTGACGACACGTCCGCGCGTCCGGCATTGTGTCAATACATTGATTGATTGACACAAAGGAGCCGCGATGTCCGGCCTGGTCCTCCTCGCGTTCGTGGCGGTGGTGGTGGCGATCGGCGCGGTGCTGCGACCGACGCGCACGGTCGGGCCGGTCAGCCCGTCCGAGGCCTGGCTCGCCGCCGCACGGCATGCCGGTCGCGTCTCCGCGAGCGCCTGGACCGCCCTCGTGGCCGCACCGGTGCTGGTCGCGGTCGTGGTGGTCCCGGGGTTGTCGGGACTGACCGTCGGTCTCTCCGTGGGTCTGCTCCCCGCAGCCGGCGGCGCGGCGTTCCTGGCCGTGCACGCCCTCGGTGAGCTCACCTGGCCACGGCCGACGGGGACCGTCCGCCGTGCAGCGCTGGCCCGTCGAGGGCTGCCCGACATCACGCCGACCGGGCTCGGCGCCCTGGTCCTCGGCTGGTCGGTGGCGCTCCTCGCGCTCCTCGCACTCTGCGCCACGGTGGCCACCGACGACGGGCGCGCTCTGCCGTGGCGCCACGGCCCCCTCGTGACGAGCGCGGCGGGTCCGTTCCCCGGCTGGTTCTACGGACGCTGGCTCGTCCTCGCGGTCGCGGTCCTGCTGGTCGGCTGCGTCCTCGTCCTGCTGCTGGTGGCGCGCCGGCCCGCGGTGAGCGACACGTCCGCCGACGACGACACGGCCCTGCGCCGCCTCTCCGCGAGGCGGGTCCTCGGCGGCGTGCAGCTCGTCCTCGGCTGGACGCTCGCCGGCTGCCTGGGGGTCGCGAGCCTTGCGCTGCGCAACGCCCAGGGTGGCTCGGTCAACGGTGTCGACCTGGGCAACCCGACGGTGGAGGCCGTCGCCGCCGCGGGGGTGGTCGTCGCGATCACGGTGGCGGTGGCGTCCGCCGTCGTCGGCGCCACGTCAGCGGTCAGGCCGGTCGGTGCGGCCGAGTCCCAGCTGCCCGTCGTCGGGGCCGCGGCGCAGCCGCACGCCTCATGACCGCCGGGCTCGAGGTCGACCTCACCTCCGGCGTGCCTGCGTTCGAGCAGATCCGCGCGCAGGTCGTCGCCCACGTCGCGGCCGGGCGTCTCGTCGCGGGCGACCGGCTGCCGACCATCCGTGCCCTGGCGACAGACCTCGGCCTCGCGGCGGGGACGGTCGCGCGCGCGTTCCGGGAGCTCGAGGCCGAGGGGGTCGTCGAGACCCGCCGCCGCGCGGGGACGGTCATCGCCGAGGGCGCGTCCGTCCCGACCGACATCGCGCGGCGCGCCGCCGAGACGTACGTGACTGCCGTGCGCGCAGCCGGGCTGTCGGACGACGAGGCGCTCGTGCTGGTGCACGGTGCACTGCTCGGGCGTCAGAGCGTGACGCCCACCAGCACCGGCTCAGGCTCCAGCTCCACCCCGAAGGACGACCGGACGCCGTCGCGCACCTGACGCGCGAGGGCGAGCAGGTCCTCGGCCTTCGCTCCCCCGCGGTTGGTGAGGGCGAGCGTGTGCTTGGTCGAGAGGGACGCTGGTCCGGGCGACCCGAAGCCGCGGGTGAACCCGGACCGCTCGATGAGCCAGGCCGCGCTGGTCTTCACGCGGCCGTCGTCCGTCGGGAAGCGGGGGGCGTCCTCCGGCAGGGCGGCCACGTCGTCGGCTGCGAGGATCGGGTTGGTGAAGAACGAGCCGGCGCTCCAGGTGTCGTGGTCGGGCGGGTCGAGCACCATGCCCTTGCGGGCACGCAGGGCGAGCACCGTGTCGCGGACGTCCGCCAGGGGGGCGCGCTGGCCGACCTCGATGCCGAGCGTGCGGGCCAGCTCCGCGTAGACGATCGGGCGGGACAGGCTGCCCGGCCGCAGCTGGAACGTCACGTCGAGCACCACGTAGCGCGGGGTCGGCGACCAGGGCGACTGCAGGTCGGTCGGGTCCGCCTCCCGCATCGACCGCTTGAGCAGCGACGTGCGGTACCCGAAGGCGAGCGTGACCAGCGGGAGCGTGCGGACCTTGCCGCGACCGCGGTCCCAGACGCGGACGGTCGCGATGCTCTGCGACACCTCCTGGCCGTACGCGCCGACGTTCTGCACCGGCGTCGCGCCCGTGGAGCCCGGGATGCCGGACAGCGTCTCGATCCCGGTGAGCTCCTGCTCCACCGCGTACCGGACCACGTCGTCCCACGGCGTCCCGGCGGGGACCACGAGGGTGGCACCGGCGCACGCGGACGCGTCGGGCACCTCGATGCCGCTGCGCACGTCGCGCACGACGACTCCGTCGAACCCCGCGTCGGCGGCCAGGACGTTCGAGCCGCCCCCGAGCACCAGCAGCGGCTCGGCGTCGGCGTCGGCTGCGCGGACCGCGTCGATGAGCTCGGCCTCGGTCGTCGTCTCCACGTACCGACGCGGCGCCCCGCCGACGCGCAGCGTCGTGAGGTCCGCGAGAGTGGACGAGGGGCCCGACCGGGCCGGCCAGCTGATGGCCGGGGGGACGGTCGCCGGCGAACAGTCTGCCGCGCTCAGCTCTGTCTGCACGCGCTCAGGCTAACCCTGGGCCGTCTTCTTCAGCGGTGCGGCGGCGTTGACCACGAGCAGCCCGAGCACGATCGGGATGATGATGACGAGCAGGGCGTGCCGGTAGCCGACGTGCTGGGCGAGCAGCCCGAGCAGCGGCGGACCCGCCAGGAACGCGCTGTAGCCGATGGTCGACACGACGCTCACCCGGGCGGCGGCGCGCAGCGGGTCGTCGGCGGCGGCGCTCATGCCCACCGGGAACCCGAGGGCAGCACCCGCTCCCCACGCCACGATGCCGACCACGGCGAGCCACAGCGGTCCGGCGAGGCCGAAGACCAGCAGACCTACGAGCGACAGGGCGGCGCACAGGCGCAGGACCGCGACCCTGCCGTACCGGTCGAGGAGCGTGGTGCCGAACCAGCGCATCGCGGTCATGGCCGCGACGAAGATCCCGAACGCGACCGCACCCACGGCGTCCTGCACGTCGAAGCCGTCGACGACCGCGAGGCTGACCCAGTCGTTCGCGGACCCCTCCGTGAGCGCCGCGGCGAGGACGACCAGCCCGATGAGCAACGTGCGCGGCTCGAGCCAGGCCGCGAGCGCGCCCCGGGCACCCGTCGGGGAGCGCTCGGCGCCGTGCTGCACCTCGGGCTCGTCGACGATCGGCAGGAAGGCCCGGACCGCGAACGCGACGCAGACCACGGAGAGGATCACGGCGACGGGGACGTGCACGACGACCGGCACGTGCAGGGCGGCGGCGACGGCAGCGATCCCGGCCGCCGCCACCGTGCCGAACGAGAACCCTGCGTGATAGCGCGGCATCACGGTGCGGCCGACGTGCTGCTCCACGACCGCGCCCTCGACGTTCATCGACGCGTCCCAGACCCCGGTGCCCACGCCGAACAGGACCAGACCGAACCCGACGACGAGAACCTCTCCCAGTGCGACGCCGACGGACGCGATGACCAGACCGCTCGCGTTCAGGCACGCGAACGCCAGGACCGTGCGGCGGGCGCCGAGCCGTTCGACCACCATCCCGGACAGCGGCAGCGCCACGAGCGACCCGACGGAGCCGACCAGCAGCAGGAGCCCCATCTGCGCGGGCGAGAAGTCGAGACCGTCCCGGATGGCGGGCAGGCGGGCGGCCCAGGTGGCGAAGTTGAACCCGTTGAGGAAGAAGACGACGAACACGGCGATCGACGCCCGTTCGACCGCGCGGGAGACGCGTGCGGGCGCGCTCGGGGTGGTCAGCTCGTCGTCGTGTCCCGCTGGCGTCGTCATCGGCCCTCCGGTGCTCATGATGTCGTCCGTCTCGTGGTCAGGGCACGCGCGACGGAGCGGCGGCGTCGGATGGGACGGGGACGCGCAGCCACGTGGACGGCGTGCCGGGGGAAGATCAGGTCAGATCCTGGCTCGTCGTCGTCATGACGCTCGGGCGCCTCCTCGATCGACGGCCTCTCCGGCGCGACCCGCCCGGCCAGCAGGACGCTGGCCACCATCGCCACCGCGATGAGCGCCAGGGCGTGCCGCGCGCCTGTCGAGGCGGCGGCGATCCCGAGCAGCGGCGGCGCGGCGATCGAGGCCACGGAGGCGAACGACGACACGACCGCCACGCGGCCGGCGGCGCGCATCGGGTCGTCGGACGCCGCCGCGATGCCCACCGGCACGGCCAGCGCAGCGCCGAAGCCCCAGAGCACGACGCCGATCCCGGCCAGCGCGAAAGTCGGCGCGAACCCGAACAGCAGCAGCCCCACGACCGAGACGGTGCCCGAGACGCGCAGCACGTCCACGCGGCCGAACCGGTCGATCAGGCGGGTGCCCAGCAGCCGGACGAGGGTCATCGCGCCGACGAACACCCCGAGCATGGCGCCACCGACGGCTTCGGACTGGTCGAACCCGTCGACGACGGCGAGCGACAGCCAGTCGTTGGCGGACCCCTCCGACAGGGCGGCCGCCATGACGACGACGCCGATCAGCAGCGTGCGGGGCTCGCGCCACGAGTCGAGGGCGGTGGCGATGCGGCGGCGTCGGCCGACGGTCACGTCGCCGGTGAGCGCACGACCGGGCGTCCGGGGCCGGCGCATCGGCGCGTCCGGCAGGACCAGCCCACGCAGGGACGCCAGCCGCCAGACGACCGCCAGGACGGCGACCGCCGTGAACTGGGCGGCCACGGAGATGCCGAGGTGCGCGGCCGTCGCGCCGATCGCCGACCCCAGGACGGCCCCGATCGAGAACGCCGCGTGGAACTGCGGGATGACGGTGCGGCCCATCGCGCGCTCGATGCGGGCCGACTCCACGTTGAGCGGCACGTTGCCGAGGGCGATCGCGACGCCGTTGAGGAAGATGCCGACACCGAGCAGGGCGACCGAGCCGACCGTCGGGCCCACACCCATGAGCACGAGCGCGACCGCGAGCACACCCGTCGACGCGATGATCCCGACACGACTGCCGAAGCGCTGCACGACGACGCCCGAGACGGTGACCGTGAGCAGGGCGCCCACGGAGCCGACGAGCAGCATCAGGCCCAGCTCGGACGTGGACAGGTCGAGCAGGTCGCGGACCGCGGGGATGCGGGCGAGCCAGCTGGAGAAGGTGATGCCGGCGAGGGCGAAGAGGCCCATGAGGAGCCAGCGGGCTCGACTCACGGAGGAGGTGGGGTGGCGCACGGGATTGCTCCATCGTTCTGGCTTCACTTCGAATCGATTCGATCGGGCGCCGTCACTGATATCGAATCGATTTGAGGGACGCGCCCATTCTGCGGGTACGCTGGCCGTTGCGTCAATCTTGCGCGCGCTGTCCGCGCGTCGCGCGCCTCGGTCACGCGATGCCGAACCGGAGGTCCGACCCTGTCGCCGCAACGCCCCACCCTGGCCGACGTCGCCGCCGCCGCGCACGTCTCCGTGTCGACCGCCTCGCTCGCCTTCTCCGGCGCCGGCCCGATCGCAGCGGCGACCCGTCAGCGGGTGCTCGACGCCGCCGCCGCACTCGACTACTCCGGGCCCAACCCGCTCGGTCGCCAGCTGCGCCGCGGCCGGTCCGGGATCGTCGGCGTCGTCGTCGGGGACTCGCTGCGCCGGTCGTTCCGTGACCCCGTCTCGATCCAGGTGCTCGACGGCCTGGTGAGCACCCTCGGCCCGCTGGACCTCGGCGTCCTGCTCATCCCCGGGTCGAGCGACCCCAGCGGGCCGGCGGTGGACCCGCTCCTGGAGACCGCTGCGATGGACGTCGCGGTCATCATGTGGGGCGGCACCGCCGACGACCCGATGCTCGGTGCGCTGCGCCGACGTGGCACCCCGACGGTGCTCGTGGAGGGCCAGCACGCCCCCGACGTGGCGTCGGTCGGCATCGACGACCGCGGCGGGATGCGCCAGGCGACGGAGCACCTGCTGGCGCTCGGCCACACCAGGATCGCGTCCGTGACGCTCCCGTTCGACCGCTGCCGCGGTGAGGGCCTCGTCCCGCCCGACCAGATGGACCACCTCGACTGGGAGATCACCCGACGGCGCCTGGCCGGCGTGACCGACGCGGGCGTGACCCCGGTGGCGATCTGGGAGACGCCGGCGTCCTTGGTCGAGCACGGCCGCACCGCCGGCACCGCGCTGCTGTCCTCGCCGGACCGCCCGACCGCCGTCGCGTGCCAGTCCGACCTGCTCGCCTCCGGCGTCGTCCTCGCGGCGCGCGAGCTCGGGCTGCGGGTGCCGGAGGACGTGTCCGTCAGCGGGTTCGACGGCCTGGACCTGCCCTGGCTCGCGCCGGACGTGCTCACGACCGTGGTGCAGCCGCTCGCCGAGAAGGGCGCCGCCGTCGGGCACGCCGTCGAGGACTTCCTGTCCGGGGCGGGGCCCTCCACGCGGGAGCTGCCGGTGACCCTGCGGATCGGGACGACGACCGGCCCGGCTCCCGACCTCAGCTGAGGCGGACCAGCGCCTGCGCCTTGCCGAGCACCCGGACGCCGTCCACGGCGACCGTGAGGTCGATGCGCGCCGTCCCCGCCTCGGGGTCGAGGGCGCCGACGACGGCGGTCACCTCGATCGTCGCTGCACCCGGGTCAGGCACGGGGACGGGACGCGTGAACCGCACCTGGTAGTCGAGCACCGCACCGGGGTCCCCGATCCAGTCGGCGACGACGCTCGACGCTGCACCCATGGTCCACATGCCGTGCGCGATGACGCCCGGCAGGCCGACCGCCGTGGCGACTCGGTCGTTCCAGTGGATGGGGTTGAAGTCCCCGCTCGCACCGGCATAGCGGACGAGGCGGGCCCGGTCGACGGTGATCTCGCGGCGGGCGACCTCGTCGCCGACGGCCAGCTCGTTCGTCATGACTCCTCCGGGCGCACGGCGAGCGTGGAGACGACGGTGCACACCGGCTCGCCGTCCTCCGACCCGATCTCGGCGCGTGTGGTGATCATGGCCAGCCCGGCCCGCACGGTGATCGAGTCGACGTGGAGCACCGTGACCAGGCGGTCGCCCGCGTGGATGGGACGGTGGTGCGTGAACCGCTCGTCCGCGTGCACGACGCGGCTGAAGTCGATCCCCGCAGCGGGGTCCTCGAACAGCTGGGCCTCAGCCTGCTGCGCCACCACGACGGCGAACGTCGGCGGCGCGATGACGTCGGGATACCCGAGCGTGCGCGCCACCGACGGATCCGTGTGGGCTTCGTGCGAGGCGCCGACCGCGTCGGCGAACTCCTGCAGCTTCTGGCGGCCTACCTCGTAGGCAGCGGTCGGCGGGTACTGACGACCCGCGTAACCGACGTCGACCGGCATCGGTCGGAGGTCAGCGGGTCTCGCGGTGCAGGGTGTGACGGTTGTCGCGAGGGCAGAACTTCTTCATCTCGAGACGGTCGGGGTCGTTCCGACGGTTCTTCTTGGTGATGTAGTTCCGCTCCTTGCACTCCGTGCACGCGAGCGTGATCTTCGGACGGACGTCCGAGCTCTTGCTGGCCATGGTCTTGCCACCTCTCGCACCCGGTACGGGATGCATGCGATCTCGTCATTGCGCGCCGGCCGACGCGCTGTTGTGTCACTGGAAGTAGCGGGAGCGGGACTCGAACCCGCGACACCACGATTATGAGCCGTGTGCTCTAACCACCTGAGCTACCCCGCCATGTCGATGTGCCCATGGTCCGTGCCGCGGAATCACGGCACTTCCTTCGAACACACCACAGAGCCCCGAAAGGGAATCGAACCCTTGACCTTCTCCTTACCATGGAGACGCTCTGCCGACTGAGCTATCGGGGCAGCGCGAGCAAGGTTACACGGGCTGCGGGGTGCTCGCGAAATCGGCTCCGGCGGACGGTCCGGCGACCGGCTGCCTAAACGTTTCATCTCATGGTCGGCGCCGCTCTTCGCGTGCCACGATCCCGGCCATGCGCCAGCCCCGTCGCAGCATCGTCGCTGCCCTCACGCTCTCCGCCGCCCTGCTCAGCACCGCCGCCTGCACAGGGGGGAGCGACGACGAAGCCGCCCCGCAGACGGAGGTCGCCGCGGCCGCCCCGGCGTGGCCCACGGCGATCGACGCCGCGACGACGACCGAGCCGTTCTTCGTCGTCTGGACGGAGGTCGTGGAGACCGGCGAGGGGGACACCACCTCGCTGCAGCCCACGATCGACTCGCTCGCCGCCCTGGGGTACCAGACCCTCCCGTGGGACCCCTCCTGCCAGACCGGCGCCGAGGAGCTGCTGGCGGGCCTGACCGGCTTCGCCGATCCCCTGGGCGTCGGGGTCGCGTTCGAGACGGCGCAGGACGCCGGCACGTTCGACACGCTGTACGACGGCAACACGATCTCCCTGACCCAGGGCACCTACACCTGCGGCACGACTTCCTGACCACGGGCGCATGATGGGTGCGTGAGCACAGCGGGCACCCGGGCACTGATCGTCGTCGACGTGCAGAACGACTTCTGCGAGGGCGGCGCGCTCGCCGTCACCGGCGGGAACGCAGTCGCGCGCGCAGTGACGGGGTACCTCGAGCAGCAGTCCGACCGGTACGCCGTCGTCGTGGCGACCCGGGACTGGCACGCGCCGCTCCCGGACACCAACGACGGCCACTTCGCCGTCGGTGCCGAGCCCGACTACGTGTCCACCTGGCCGGTGCACTGCGTCGCCGGGACGCCCGGGGCCGAGTACCACCCCGACCTGCTGCTGCCCGCGAGCACCGTGCACGTCCGCAAGGGGCAGGGACGCCAGGACTACTCCGGTTTCGAGGGTCAGGTGGTCGGGGCGGACGGCGCGCCGCTCGCCGACGTGCTGACCGCGGCGGGCGTCACCGACGTCGACGTCGTCGGTCTGGCCACCGACCACTGTGTCGCCGCGACCGCGTCGGACGCGCGGGCGGCGGGCTTCGGGGCCACCGTGCTGCTCGACCTGACCGCCGCTGTGGCGGCCCCCACCACGCTGCGCGCGGTGGCTCGGCTCGCGGATGCGGGGGTCGGCCTCACGACGAGCGTGCCAACCGGCTGACTCAGCCCCGCAGCGCCAGGGCGAACGGCAGCACGGCCGAGGCTCCAGCCAGCCGCACCTCGCGGGCGGCGACGGTCATCGTCCAGCGGCTGTCGACGAGGTCGTCGACGAGCAGCACCGGCCCGCCCGGGATCGCCAGCCCGGACGCGTCGAGACGCCCCCAGACGCCCGCGAGACGGAACGCGCTGTTGCCGCCCGGTCCCCCGGTCGGACCGCCGTCACGAAGCGCCAGGGCCCCCGCGTACGGCAGCCGACCGATCTCGGCGAGCCCCCGGGCGAGGGAGTCGACGAGCAGCGGGCGGTGCCGCGACGGCAGCGCGACGACCGCCGTCGGCCGCTCGTCCCAGCCCCACTGGGCAAGCACCCGCACGCAGCCTGCAAGCATCGCCGGCGTGATCGGCGCATCGGCAGCACCGGCCGCGAAGACCTCTCGCAGCGCGGTCCCCCAGCCGAGGTCCGTCAGCCGGGCGAGCGCGCGACCCTCGGCTGCCCGCTCCCCCTCGCCGATCTTGCCGCGCACCGGCAGACCGAGGCGGTCCGCGCCGACCGGCCACTGCGCCCTCGGCTCCACGGGGACCCCGACGCGGTCCAGGGAGCGCTCGGCGGAGGCGGCCGCGTCCTCGACGATGTCGGTCGGGTACCAGGCGCCCGCGCACGAGTCGCAGCGCCCGCACGGGGTCGCCGTCTCGTCGTCGAGGCTGCGCTGCAGGAACTCCATCCGGCACCCGTCGGTCCGCTCGTACTCGAGCATGTGCTCCTGCTCGGCCTGGCGGGCGGCGGCGATCCGCGCGTACCGCTCCGCGTCGTAGGTCCACGACTGCCCGGTGGCCACCCAGCCGCCCTGCACCCGCCGGACGGCACCGTCGACGTCGAGCACCTTCAGCAGGAGCTCCAGCGGGGTGCGGCGGACGTCGACGCGGGCCTCGAGCGCCGGCGTCGACAGCGGCCGCTCCGACAGCTCCGCGATCACCCGCTGCGCGCGGTCCTCGTCGGGCATGGAGGCCGTGGCGAAGTACTGCCAGATGTCCCGGTCCTCCGGGCCCGGCAGCAGCAGCACGTCGGCGCTCGCCGTCGCGCGGCCGGCACGACCCACCTGCTGGTAGTAGGACACGGGCGACGAGGGCGCGCCCAGGTGCAGCACGAAGCCGAGGTCCGGCTTGTCGAACCCCATGCCGAGCGCGCTCGTCGCGACGAGTGCTTTGACGGTGTTGCCCTTCAGCGCGGCCTCGGACTCCTCGCGCTCCGACGGGTCGGTCTGGCCCGTGTACGCGCGCACGTCGTGCCCTGCCTCCCGCAGCAGCCGTGCGGTGTCCTGGGCGGCTGCCACGGTGAGCGTGTAGATGATTCCGGAGCCCGGGAGGTCGCCGAGGTGGCTGAGCAACCAGCCCAACCGGGCCCGGGCGCTCGGCAGCCGCAGCACCCCGAGGCGCAGCGAGGCCCGCGCGAGAGGCCCGCGGATCGTCAGGGCACCCTCCGCGTCACCCGTGCCCAGCTGGTCCGCGACGTCCGCCACCACACGGCTGTTCGCCGTGGCCGTCGTCGCCAGCACCGGCACACCCGCGGGCATGGTCGCGATGAGATCGCGCAGGCGCCGGTAGTCCGGGCGGAAGTCGTGGCCCCAGTCGCTGATGCAGTGCGCCTCGTCGACCACCAGCATGCCGAGGCGCCGCACGAGGGTGGGCAGCTGGTTCTCCCGGAACGCGGGGTTGTTCAGCCGCTCCGGCGAGACGAGCAGCACGTCGACGTCGTCGGCCGCCAGCCGCTGCAGCAGCTCGTCCCACTCGTGGGCGTTGGTCGAGTTGATCGCCACGGCGCGCACCCCGGCGCGCTCGGCGGCGGCGACCTGGTCGCGCATGAGGGCCAGCAACGGCGAGACCAGCACGGTCGGTCCGGCGCCGCGCTCGCGCAGCAGCATCGTCGCGACGAAGTAGACCGCCGACTTCCCCCAGCCGGTGCGCTGCACGACGAGGGCGCGGCGGTGGTCGTCGACGAGCGTCTCGATGGCCTCGAACTGGCCGTCGTGGAACTCGGCGGCCGGGTTGCCGACCAGTCGGCGCAGCACGGCGAGTGCTGAGTCACGGGTGGTGTCGTGGGTGGTCTGGGGCACGCGCCCACCCTGCCAGCCCTCGCCCACAGCCCTAGGCGACGCGCTGCAGTGCCCGGTCCCGCCGGGCGGCGACGCTCGACCCCGACTCCTTGCGGGCCATCCGGCGCAGCACGGCCGGTGCCACGACGACACCGACGACCGCCCACGCCCCGAGCACCGCTGCCGTCTCCAGGGGGCGCCACGACCCGCCGATCTCCGCGACGGCCGCCGCGTCCGGGAGGAAGGCCGCGCGCATCCCGAGACCGAGCCAGTACACAGGGAACACCTGGGCCACCGCCTGCCACCCGGCCGCGAGTGCGGTGACGGGGACGAACACCCCCGAGATCGCGATGAGCCCCACGACCGGCAGCGACACGTAACCGGCGCCGCGCGGGCTCCGCACGAGCGCGCCGAGCACGAGGCCGATCGACTGCGTCGCGACGAGACCGAGCAGGAGCACCCACGTGAACGTCACCCAGTCGACGGTCCGGAGGTCGACGCCGTCGATCAGCAGCGCTCCCCCGGCCACGACGACGGCGACGTACAGCCCGACGGTCCCGGAGACGGTGACCAGCTTCCCGACGAGGTAGCCGGTGATCCCGCCGGGGATCGCCCTGGCGCGGAGCACCGTGCCGTCCTCGCGGTCGGCGCTGAGGTACTGCACGTCCAGCAGCATGCCGAGGGCGACGAACATCCCCACGACGCCGGGCAGGGCGAACGCGCCCAGCGTCAGACCGGCAGGGCGGTCCCGGTGCTGGAGCAGCACGAGGGCGACCAGCGTCACGACGGGCCACAGCAGGTGACCGACGAGGTCCGTGCCGGTGACCGACTGCCGCAGCTCGATGAGCCCCTGCTGCAGCCCGGGCCGCAGGCCCGACCTCACGACGCCACCCGCTGCCCCGACTCGGCCCGCCGCACCAGCGCCAGGTACGAGTCCTCGAGCGACGCGCGCCGGATCTCCAGGTCGGCGACGTCCTCGCCGTGCACGGCGAAGAGGGCGCGCGCGAAGGCGGTGGAGCGCGGCGTCGACCGCACGAACCGTTCGCCGCCGATCGTCCAGCGCACCTCGTCGTCGCCGGCGAAGCGGTGCGCCAGGTCCGCCGCGGTACCGTCGGCCACGATGCGGCCGCCGTCCAGCACGAGGATGCGGTCCGCCAGGGTCTCGGCCTCCGCGAGGTCGTGGGTGGTGAGCAGGACGGTCGTCCCGTGGTCCTGCACGAGCCCGCGCACCAGGTCGTGGAACTCCCGTCGGGCCTCCGGATCGAGACCGGCCGTGGGCTCGTCGAGGAAGAGCAGCTCGGGCCGCCCGACGGCGCCGACCGCGACGTCGAGCCGACGACGCTGGCCACCGGACAGGCGTCGGACCTCCTGGTTCGCCTGGTCGGTGAGCCCGACGGCCGCGACCAGCGCGTCCGCGTCCCAGGGCCGTGGGACGTCCGGCGTCGAGTACGCGGCGTAGTACGACCCCAGGTGTGCCAGGAGCTCCCGCACCCGCCACCTGCCGTGGTCGCGCCACGACTGCAGGACGACGCCGACACGGGCACGCCACTGCTCGGTCCCGTGCGCGGGATCGACGCCGAGCACCGCCACGCGGCCGGCCGAGCACCTCCGGAAGCCTTCGAGGATCTCGATGGTCGTGGTCTTGCCTGCTCCGTTCGGACCGAGCAGCGCCACCACCTGGCCGTGGCCGACGTGGAAGGACACGTCGTCGAGCACGTCCACGGACCCGTAGCGCATACGAAGACCCTCGACCTGCACCACCATCGACCCGCTCCCGTCGTCAGTCTGGCCTGACATCTTGTGTCAGTCTGGATTGACACGTGAGGGTTTGTCAATCCAGACTGACGCCATGGCCGACGACCTCTCCGCGCAGCTCCGCACCACCGACCCCGCCGTCGGGCTGCGGGCGGTCGGTGCCCTGCGGCGTCTCGCCGAGCAGGTGGAGGCCCAGCAGGTCGCGCTCGCGCGGGAGCAGGGCTGGTCCTGGGAGCAGATCGGCGACGCCCTCGGGGTGGCCCGGCAGTCGGTGCACGCCAAGTACGGAAAGTAGGTTCTCGTGCTCGATCGTCTCTCACCCGCCGCCCGTGCCGCCGTCGCCGCCGGGGACGACGAGGCCGCCCTCCGCGGAGACCGGCGCGTCGGCACCGACCACCTGCTGCTCGGCCTGCTGCACGACCCGGCGACCGCCGAGCTGGTGGGCATCGACCTGCAGACCGCGCGGTCCGAGCTCCGTTCACTGGACCGAGCAGCTCTCGCCGCGATCGGCCTGACGAGCCCCGACCTCGGAGCAGCGGTCCCGATCAGCCGCCGCAGCGCCAGGCAGCCCACCTCGGGGTTCCGTGCGGTCCTGCCGCTGGCCTACACGCTGGCCGCCACGGAGAAGTCCCGCCGCGTCACCCCGCGGCACCTGCTCCTCGCACTCCTCACGCGCGACGAGCCGGACCCGGCAGCGGCGCTCCTCGCCGCGCTCGGCGTCCGACCCGGCGACGTGCGCGCCCGCGCTGCCCGGACATGACACGACCCCGGACCGCAGGGTCCGGGGTCGTGGTCACAACGTGGCGGGTGAGGGATTCGAACCCCCGTAGGCGTTGCCAGCTGATTTACAGTCAGCCCCCTTTGGCCACTCGGGTAACCCGCCGGGGATGCCTGCCGAACGAGAGGACGCCCCAGGGGCGAACGCGCGTGCAGCGTGCGGGTGGAAGGATAGCAACACCCGGGCGGTGCTAGCGAAACAGGCGCCGACCCCCGAGCGACCAGCCTGAGTCATCGCGGGCAGCAGGAGGAGAAACCATGGCGAGCGAAGCCTCGTTCGACGTCGTCAGCAAGGTCGACCGCCAGGAGGTGGACAACGCCCTCAACCAGGCCTCGAAGGAGATCGCCCAGCGGTACGACTTCAAGGGCGTGGGCGCGTCGATCGCGTGGAGCGGCGAGAAGATCCTGATGATCGCCAACTCGTCCGAGCGGGTGCTCGCCGTCCTCGACGTGTTCCAGACCAAGCTGATCCGGCGCGGCATCTCGCTGAAGTCCCTGGACACCGGTGGCGACGACGGCCCCGAGCCCAAGCCGTCCGGCAAGGAGTACCGCCTCGAGGCGCTCATCAAGGAGGGCCTCAGCAGCGAGACCGCCAAGAAGGTGGCCAAGATCATCCGCGACGAGGGCCCCAAGGGCATCAAGACCCAGATCCAGGGCGACGAGCTGCGCGTGACCGGCAAGAGCCGCGACGACCTGCAGGCCGTGATCGCGCTGCTCAAGGGCGCCGACGTCGACGCCGACCTGCAGTTCACCAACTACCGCTGACCCTGGCGGCCCGCCGGGGCCGGACCGCGACGACTGCGCGTCCGGGCCCGGTGGCGCACACCCCCGACGCGCACACCGCGGGCATCCGACCGCCGCCGGCCGACGCCCGGATCCCGCGGCGCATCCCGACGGTCACCGCCCCGATCCTCGTCAATCCCCTCTGGACCGCTCCACGGCGAGGGCGTCGAGGTGCCGGGAGATGGCGGCGGCCAGGGACTCGGCGGTGTGCAGGTCCGGGCGCATGGCGGCGTGGACGGCGAGTCCGTCGAGCAGGGCGTGCAGCCGCTCGGTCTCGGCCGGCACGTCGGTCGGCGCCAGACCCGCCTCGGACAGCTCGGCCACGATCGCCCGGCAGCCGTCCCGGAGCGCGTCGTAGCCCTCGTCGCGCAGGGCTCGCAGGGTCGGATCCACCGCGGCGCGGGCGGTGAAGGCGAGCCAGACCTCGTTCTCGGCCCGGCGGTCGGCATCGAGCGGCAGGAGCTCCACCAGGATCGTCTCCGCCCGGCGCCGGGGATCCCGCTCGCCGGTGAGGTCGCCGAGCCGCGCCTGGATGCGCTCGATGACGGTCTCGAACGCGAACGCCATCAGCTCCGACTGGGACGTGAAGTAGTGCCGCAGCGACCCCATCGACAGGCCGGCCTCCTGCGCGACGTTCCGGACGGAGGCGTGCTCGAGCCCGTCCCGGCGGATCACCCGCAGGACCGCGGCGGCCAGATCCTGGCGGCGCTGCGCTGGGTCGACAACTCTCGGCATTGACGTTTTATAGCACGGCCGTGCTACGTTCCTTAGTAGCACAGTCGTGTCACAAAAACCGAAGGCAGGGCCATGACTCTTCTCGATCACGCGCGCCCCGTCGGCGTCCTCGCCTCACTGCTGCGTCGACGCAGCGTGCGCATCACCGCCGTGTGCTGGCTCGCCGTCAACGCGCTGGTGCTGGCCGTCGCGCGCGACGTGCTCCCGTTCGACTGGCCGGCCGCCGCGTCCCGCACCGCCGTCGGCCGCCTGGTGGACGCCAACCTGGCACTGGCCGAGGTGCTCATGCTCACCGCGCTGGTCTGCTGGCTCACCCGAGGGCGGGCGGTCGACGTCGCCGGACGGGCCCCGCGACGCTCGGACTGCGCCCGCGAGACGGTCCTGCTGCTGCTGTACGGCGCTGCCGGGCTCGGGCTCGGCTTCGTGCTGGCTCGCCTCGCCGGATGGCACCCGTTCGGGCTGCACCTGGCCGGCTCGCTCTACGGCACCCACGACCACGTCAGTCCCGCCGAGTCCGTGGCCTGGGCGACCTACAACCTGGTCGTCTACGCGGTCGTTCCCCTGTGGTTCTTCCGCCGGCGCTACTCGGCTGAGGCGCTCAACCTCCGCTCCGGGGACCGCCGCGCGGACGTCCGGCTCATCGCGGTGGTCCTGGCCGTGGAGACACTGGTCCAGGTCGCCACTCTCGACCTGGGCATCGTCGAGCTCAGCGCCGGCCAGCTCCTCCTCGGCCTGCCACTGACCTTCGTGCTGTACCTCGCCGGGGCCGTCCTGCCCGCCATGATCTTCATCTACGCGATCCTGGTGCCGCGCCTGCTGCGGCTGACCGGTTCGGCCGTGACGACCGCGATCCTCGGTGGTCTGATCTACACGGCCCTGCACGTCTGGGACGCGTGGACGGTCTTCGACACCGCCGGCAACGCCTTCCTGTCGCTGGCCTTCCTGCTGCTGACCTACTTCGCGCCAGGAGTGTTCAAGACCGTCCTGACGCTACGGACCGGCAACGCGTGGGTGCACGTCTGGGCCTACCACGCCTTCGCGCCGCACACGCTCGCCGACGCACCACACGTGGTCCACGTCTTCCACCTCCGCTAGCGAGCGCTCCGCCACGGTGGTGGCCTGACGCCGCCGTCGCGACGGCTGCTCAGTAGCGGGAGATGCCGTCCTGGGGGCCGACCTGCGCCTCGAGGCGGGCGATGCGGTCCGCCATGGGAGGGTGCGTCGAGAACAGCTTCGCCATCCCGGCGCCGCGGAACGGGTTCGCGATCATCAGGTGCGACACGTCGACCAGCTCGCGGTCCTGCGGCAAGGGGCGCGCCTTGGTGCCCTGCTCGAGCTTGCGCAGCGCGGACGCGAGCGCGAGCGGGTCACCGGTGAGCCGGGCGCCGTCCTCGTCGGCGTCGAACTCGCGGGTGCGCGTGATGGCGAGCTGGACCATCATCGCGGCGATCGGCGCGAGGAGCGCGAGGAGCAGGCCGGCGATCGGGTTCCCGCCACGGTCGCGATCGCTGCCACCGCCGAAGAAGAGCGCGAACTGCGCGAGCGAGGTGATCACGCCGGCCACGGCGGCGGCCACCGACGACGTGAGGATGTCGCGGTTGTAGACGTGCATGAGCTCGTGGCCGAGGACACCGCGCAGCTCGCGCTCGTCGAGGATCTGCAGGATGCCCTCGGTGCAGCAGACCGCGGCGTTCTTCGGGTTGCGGCCGGTGGCGAAGGCGTTGGGTGCGGCCGTCGGCGAGATGTAGAGACGCGGCATCGGCTGACGGGCGGCGGTGGAGAGCTCGCGCACGATCCGGTACATCGCCGGCTGCTCGATCTCGCTCACGGGTCGGGCGCGCATCGCGCGGATCGCGATCTTGTCCGAGTTCCAGTAGCTGAACGCGGTCATGACGAGCCCGAGGACCGTGAACAGCAGGAGGTACTTGGGCGTGCCGCGGCCGAGCAACCAGCCGATGCCGAGAAGGACGGCCCACATCACGCCGAACAGTGCTGCCGTCTTCAAGCCGTTGTGGTGCCGGTGACCCATGGTTGCTCTCTCTCGTGGCTTCTGTGCACCGGTGGAACGCTCGCGGTCGGGCGCCGGTTCCCTCGTATCCTGACCCCCACGCCACCCCGAGACCCCGGAGCACGCCGCGCGATGAGCCCTGGACGTCTGAAGGACCCGAGCCTGCAGCGCCCGCCGACGCTCGAGGCCCCGCTGCTGTCGGTGCGCGGGGTCCGCAAGGCGTTCGGCGATCACGTCGTGCTCGACAACCTCTCCCTCGACGTCTACGCCCACAAGGTCGTCGTGCTCATCGGCGCCCCCGGCTCGGGCCGGTCGACCCTCCTGCGGTGCATCGACCGGCTCGAGGACATCGACGACGGCGTGATCAAGCTGGAGGGGCAGGACATCACCGACCCGGGGCTGGACGCCGACGCGGTCCGGGCCCGGATCGGCACGGTGGTCTCCGCGGACGACCTGGTCCCGCACCTGCGCGTGATCGACAACGTGACGCTCGCGCGGCGGCTGGTGCCCACGACCACGCCCGAGCAGGCGCGGGCCGACGCGCTGGCCGTGCTCGAACGAGTCGGCCTGTCCGCCACGGCGCAGGCGCTCCCCGACGAGCTGTCCGGCGGCCAGCGGCAGCGCGTCGCGATCGCCCGCGCGCTGGTCGCCCGGCCCGCCATCATGCTGCTCGACGAGGTGGACCCGGACCTCGAGGTCCTCTCGCTCCTCGACGACCTCAAGCGGACCGGGCTGACCATGCTCGTGGCCACCGACGAGATGTCCTTCGCGCGCGAGGTCGCTGACGAGGTCTGCTTCCTGTACGAGGGCCGGGTGCACGAGCGCGGCACGCCCGCGCAGGTGCTGGAGAACCCGCGCCAGGAGCGCACCCGCGAGTTCCTCCGCCGCATCACGGGCTGAGCCCGCCCGGCTGGTGCCGGACGGGCTCAGGGGGTCGCGCGTGCGCGTCCCGTGCGGTCAGGAGCGGCCGAGCGAGACCGACACCATCTCGTCGCGCGGGACGAGCTTCACGCGCTCGCGGCCGTGCGGCTGGCCCAGCGAGCGCTCGTAGGCGTCCAGGAGCTCCCAGCCCTGCCACGTGATGACGTCGACACCCCGGCCGTGCAGGAACTCCGTGACGGCCTCCGGGTCGCGGTCGGTGGCGGTGTAGAACGCCTCGCCACCGTCGGCCACGTCCTCGCCCAGGTGCCGGATGGTCTCCGACGCGTCCGACTTGGTGTGCCCGATGAGGCCGACGGGGCCGCGCTTGATCCAGCCCGTCGCGTAGACGCCCGGCAGCTGCTCGCCGTCGACGTCGACCACGCGACCCTCACGGTTGGGGATCACGCCGGCGGTGTCGTCGAACGGGATGTCCACCAGCGGCGAACCGAAGTAGCCGACGGCGCGGTAGACGGCCTGCACGGGCCAGTCGTGCGTCTGTCCGGTGCCGGTGACGTTGCCGTCGCCGTTCAGGGCGGTCCGCTCGGTGCGGACACCGACTACGCGACCGTCCTCGCCGAGGATCTCGACCGGCTTGTGCAGGAAGTGCAGGTGGATGCGTCGGCTCGCGGTGTTCTCCTCCGGCTCCTTGAGCGTCCAGTCCGTGAGGGTCTTGACGACCTGCTTGGTCTGGTTGGACGAGTGGATGGCCGCCATCGAGCCCTCGTCGAAGTCGAAGTCCTCGGGGTAGACGATGACGTCGACGTCCGGGACGTGACCCAGCTCGCGCAGCTCGAGCGGCGAGAACTTGACCTGCGCCGGGCCGCGACGCGCGAACAGGTGCACGTCGGTGACCGGTGAGGCCTTGAGGATCTCGTACACGTTGGCCGGGAGCTCGGTTGGCAGCAGGTCGTCCGCGTGCTTGGCCAGGATGCGGGCCACGTCGAGCGCCACGTTGCCGGCGCCGAGGACGGCGACGTGCTGGGCCTCCAGCGGCCACGTGCGCGGCACGTCGGGGTGGCCGTCATACCAGGACACGAAGTCGGCGGCGCCGTAGGAGCCGTCGAGGTCGATGCCCGGCACCGGCAGCGCGGCGTCGCGGATGGAGCCGGTGGAGAAGATGACGGCGTCGTAGAACTGGCGCAGGTCGTCCAGCTTGAGGTCGGTGCCGTAGTCGACGTTGGCGAGCAGACGGATGTCACCGCGCTCCAGCACCTTCTGCAGGGCGACGATGATCTGCTTGATGCGCGGGTGGTCCGGCGCGACGCCGTACCGCACGAGGCCGAACGGCGCGGGCAGGCGCTCGAAGAGGTCGATGCTGACGTCGAGGTCGGTCTTCGACAGGATGTCGGCGGCGTAGATGCCGGCCGGGCCTGCGCCGACGACGGCCACTCGCAGAGTCGGGGTGCTCACGGGACGCGGGTGCCTTCCGATCAGGGGAGCCCTGCGGGGAGGTGCAACACGCCGGGTGCGTGCACGACCGACGGCACCGTGCAGGACTGTGCTCAGGGCCAGTGTAGGACCGGCAGTGAGGCGAGCCTTGGTTGCGCGCCAGCATCTGGACACACGTGAGACGGCGGGAGGGGGTAGGAGGCGTCACGCGCCGTCGACCGGGACCTAGGCTCGTCCGGTGCCCGACTCCCCCACCCCCGCCCGCCCGGTCCCGGCACCCCTCGACCGGCTCGGCCTCACGACGGGCGTCGGCGCCTATGTCCTGTGGGGCCTGCTCCCGCTCTACTTCCCCCTGCTGCAGCCTGCCGGCGCGGTCGAGATCATCGCGCACCGCGTCGTCTGGTCGCTGCTGTTCTGTCTCGTCCTGCTGGCCGCGACCCGGACCTGGGGCGGGTTCGTCACCGTGCTGCGCACCCGTCGCACGCTCGCGGTCCTGTCGGTCGCCGCGGTGCTCCTGGCGATCAACTGGCTCGTCTTCGTCCTCGGCATCCTCACCGACCGCGTCGTCGACGCCGCCCTCGGGTACTACATCAACCCGCTCGTCACCGTCACCCTCGCGGTCGTCGTCCTGCGCGAGCGGCTACGCCCCGTGCAGTGGGTGGCTCTCGGGTTCGGCGCTGCCGCGGTCGTGGTCATCACCGCGGGCTACGGACAGCTGCCCTGGATCGCGCTGGTGCTTGCGCTCAGCTTCGGGTTCTACGGCCTCATCAAGAACCGTGTCGGCCGCACGGTCGGAGCCGTTCCCGGGCTCGCCGTCGAGACGCTCGTCCTCGCCCCGCTCGCGCTCGGCTACCTGGTCTGGATGAGCGCGGCCGGCGAGGGGACGTTCGAGACCGAGGGCGCCGCGCACGCCGTGATCCTCGCGTCGTCCGGCATCGTGACCGCCGTCCCGCTGCTGCTCTTCGGCTCCGCCGCCCGTCGCCTACCCCTGTCCATGCTCGGGCTGCTCCAGTACATCGCGCCGACGCTCCAGCTCCTCATCGGCGTCCTGGTCCTGCACGAGCAGATGCCCGCCGCGCGCTGGTGGGGCTTCGCCCTGGTGTGGACGGCGCTCGGCATCCTCACCGTCGACGGCGTCCGCGCCGGCCGCGCCCAGCGGCTCACCCGGCGCGCGTCGGCGGTCAGCGCGGGCTGAGCGTCGCGTCGAGGACGATCGCGGTCACGTTGTCGTGGCCGCCCGCGGCGATCGCGGCCGCGACCAGGCGGTCCGCCGCAGCCTGCGCCTCGTCCTCGGCCCGCAGCTCGGCCTGGATGCGGGCGTCCGACAGCTCGTCGGTCAGCCCGTCCGAGCACACCAGCATGCGGTCGCCGGGGCTCACGGGCAGCAGCCAGACGTCCGGCTCCACCTCGGACGCGCCGCCGCCGAGCACCCGGGTCACCACGTTCCGGCGCGGGTGGTGCGGTGCGTCCGCCGCCGCGACGAGGCCACGCTCGACCAGCTCCGCCACCTCCGAGTGGTCTCGGGTCACCTGCTCGAGCACACCCCCGGCCATCCGGTAGGTCCGGGAGTCGCCCACGTTCAGCACCAGCCAGCACGGCGTCTCCCCGTGCGACGTCACCATGACGCCCGTCACCGTGGTGCCGGGCCGGCGACCCGTCGACGACGGGAGATTCCTGACTGCCGCGTGCGCTGCCCGGACGGACGACCGGACGTCCGCGGGCGTCGGAGTCCCGGCACCGAGGCCCCGCAGGGCGTCGATGGCCGTCCTGCTGGCCAGCTCGCCCGCCTCGTGGCCACCCATGCCGTCCGCCACGAGGTACAGGCCGTCGGCCACCGAGACGCTGTCCTCGTTGCGCGCGCGCTGGGCCTTCTCCGTGGCGACGCCGACACGAAGGCTCACGCGGGAGTCGGTCATCGCGCGGGTCTCCGGGAGGTCATCGGCGTCCTTCGGGTGCGTCGGCGTGGGCAGCTCGACGTGAGGTGACGGTCAGCATAGCCAGTCCGGTCCGGCGGATCCCGTCGACCCGGGACCGTCGTTCAGCGACCCGTGACCTGCACGCTGCGGCGGCCGAACCGGACGGTCCAGCCGGACGCGACCGTCGCCCGCGACCCCGCCACCAGCGCCGCCGACCGGCCGTCCGGGCCGACGACGACCGTGCCGTTGGTCGAGCCGCGGTCCATGACCCAGAGCCGTCCGTCCGGCTCGAGACCGAACGCCAGGTGCACCTTCGAGATCGACCGCTCCGGGTCGTCGATCGCCACCACGTGGTGCGCGCCTGCCTCCGGGCCGGGGTTGCGTCCGATGAGCCCCTCACCCGTGACGTCCACCTGCTCGCCGGTGTCGAAGAGCAGCCGCAGACCGGCGACCGCACCGCGCGGAGCCGACGTGCGCAGACGCGTGTGCTCCAGCTCGTGCAGGTCCGGGCCGGCCGACTGGTGCGGCACACCGGCCTCGGGACTCTCGATGAGTGCCGGGGCCGGGTCGTGGAGCGCCTGGGGCGCCGCCGTCACGGGCCCCGGCGGGATGTCGATCACCGTCGCAACGAGCGGCGGATGCGGGTCGGCGGCGTCCGCCTGCTCGGTACCGTCATCGTCGGGCACGGCCCGGATCACCGGCACGGGCGGCGCGGCGGCAGCCTCCGGGAGCACGGGGACAGCCCACGTCGGCGCGGACGCCGGTGCGTCGGGCGCGGGTGCGGGTGCTGGTGCGAGCGGCGCGGTCGCGAAGACCGGGACCAGCGGGATCAGGCCGACGGGGTCGCTGGCCGGCAGCCGCGCGCCCTGGCTCGGTGCGGCAGACACTAGGGAGGGCCCCACCGCGCGCGCGACGGCCGAGTCCCACGGCACCGACCGGGCGGGGCCGCTGGTGCCCTGTCGTCGGACGGCGCCCGCGCGCAGGACCACCGTGCGTGCCGCCTTGTCGTGCCAGCCCTGCTGCGCGGGTGT
The DNA here is from genome assembly GCF_001424125.1 of Cellulomonas sp. Leaf395. Classification (GTDB taxonomy): domain Bacteria; phylum Actinomycetota; class Actinomycetes; order Actinomycetales; family Cellulomonadaceae; genus Cellulomonas. Next base: position 222,058 of record NZ_LMQI01000003.1, on the reverse strand, counting down.
GCGGTCCCACGCGCCCGACGCGACGACGATCCACTGGCCGACCGCGCAGACCAGCGCACCGACACCGACCACGAGCTGACGGACGAGCACGGCGAGGAGACCTGCGGGGCGACCGGTCGACGCCGACAGCGTCCGGATGCCGGTGAGCGCGTTGCCGACCGTCGCGCCCGTGCGCGCCTCCGCGATCCACTGCCCGACGCCCACGCCGATCCCGAGGACCAGCGGCAGAGCCAGGACGAGGTCCCCGGGCGACGCTCCGACCGCGGCGACCACCGCGTACCCGACGCCGACGACCACCAGCGCGAGGAGCAGGTCGAGCGCGAACGCTGCGACCCGCCGGCCCACCGGGGCGACGGAGCCGGGAGCGACAGCGAACGACGCGGCCGCCACGGTCGCGCGCCGCGCGGCCGGGACCGGCGGGGACGCCTCGTTCGCTGCACTGCTCACAGGTTCCTCCGTGTCCGACCACCGTGATCGCGCGTCATCGTGCCAGATGCCGGAGCGGTGCCGCGCCGGCGTTCACCCGTGCGGGGACTGTCAGGCGGCACGGTCCACGAGGGCGTCGGCGAACGAGACGAGTGCGTCCTTGACCGGCCCCGGGGGAAGCGGGTCGAGCTCGCGGACCGCCGCCTGGGCGAGTGCGACGGCGCGTGCACGGGTGTCGGCCACCACGGGGTGCACCCGCAGGGCGGCGACGGCGGCGGACAGGTCCTCGTCGCTCGACAGGTCGCCGTCGAGCAGCGCGACCAGGCGGCGGTCGTCCGGCGAGGCGTCGTCCTGGTCCGCGCGCGCGCGCAGGAGGAGCGCAGGCATCGTCGGCACCCGCTCACGCAGGTCCGTCCCCGGGGTCTTGCCGGTCACGTCGCCGTTCGAGGTGAGGTCGATGACGTCGTCGGCCAGCTGGAACGCGACGCCGATCTTCTCCCCGAAGCCGGTCACGGTGGCGACGACGTCGGGGCGGCAGCCCGCGAACATCGCCCCGAACCGGGCGGAGGTCGCGATGAGCGATGCCGTCTTGTCCGCGAGCACCTGCAGGTAGTGGGCGACCCGGTCGTCCTCCGGTCTCGGCCCCACGGTCTCGTGGAGCTGGCCCAGGCACAGACGCTCGAACGTGGCGGCCTGGATGCGTACCGCGTCCGGCCCGAGACCGGCCACCGTGGCCGACGCCCGCGCGAACAGGAGGTCACCGGTCAGGATGGCGACCGAGTTCCCCCAGACCTCGTGTGCCGCCGGTGCCCCGCGACGCAGCGGCGCGGAGTCCATGACGTCGTCGTGGTACAGCGTCGCCAGGTGCGTCAGTTCCACGACGACCGCGGCGTCGACCACCTCGCGGCGGGAGCCGTCGCCCAGCTCGGCGGCCAGCAGGGTCAGCAGCGGGCGCAGCCGCTTGCCTCCCGCGTTGACCAGGTGCCGAGACGCGTCGTCGGCCAGTGGGTCCACGTTGGTCACGGCGTCCCGGAGACGCTCCTCGACCAGTGCGAGCCGCACGGCCAGACGCTCGGCCAGATCAGGATCGGCCTGCGGGAAGGCCGTCGACGAAGTCACCGTCAGAACCTATCCCGGCGCGGCGACCCCGTCGGACAACGCGTCACGGCAGGAACGTCGCCACGCTCGCGATGAGGTCGAGCACGGGGGACGGGAACACGCCGAGCACGATGGTCAGGAGCGCGCAGACCGTGATCGCGACCACGGCGAACCCCTCGGTCCCGACCACCGTCGTCGTGACGGTCGAGCGCGTCTGGACCACCGGCTCCGCCTGGACGGACACCGCTGCGTCGCCGGCCAGGGCGAAGCCCTCCGCCGAGGGCGCGAGGGCGGTCACCCCGCTGGGCGCCGCGGCAGGCTCGCCGTCCGGCTCGCCCGCGGGTTCCGTGAAGAACATCAGCACGATGATCCGCACGTAGAAGAACACCGCGGCGGACGATGCCAGCACCCCGATGAGCGCCAGCGGCCACGCGCCACCCTCGACCGCGGCGGAGAACACCGAGAACTTCCCCGCGAAGCCGGCGGTCAGCGGGATGCCCGCGAACGAGAGCAGGAACAGCGCGAACGTGAGGGCGAGGAGCGGGTGCGTCCGGCCGAGCCCGGCCCACTGCGACAGGTGCGTGGCCTCGCCGAGGATGGAGCTGTGCCCGTGGGTCCCCTCGGGACCCCCGTGCCGGACCGCGCGCTCGCGCACCAGCCAGACGATGCCGAACGCGCCGACGGTCGCTGCGCCGTAGACGAACAGGTAGAACAGCACCGCGACGATGCCGGCCTCGTTCAGGGCGATGATGCCGGTGAGGATGAACCCGGCGTGCGCGATCGAGGAGTAGCCGAGGACACGCTTCATGTCCGTCTGGACCAGCGCCGCGACCGTACCGACGACCATCGTGAGGATGGCCACGGTCCACAGCACGACGCCGAGATCCCACGCGAGACCCGGCAGCATCGTGTACACGATGCGCAGCAGCGCGCCGAACGCCGCGGCCTTGGTGCACGCCGCCATGAATCCGGTGATCGGGGTCGGGGCCCCTTGGTAGACGTCGGGCGTCCAGGTGTGGAACGGCACCGCGCCGACCTTGAACAGCAGGCCGGACAGGAGCAGCACCGAGCCGACCAGCAGGAGGCTGTCCAGTCCGCCCGGGACCTGCGTGGCCTCCGCGATCTCCGAGTACCGCAGGGAACCCGAGTAGCCGTAGACCAGCGCGATGCCGAAGAGCAGCAGCGCCGAGGAGAACGCACCGAGCAGGAAGTACTTCATCGACGCCTCCTGCGAGAGCAGGCGACGGCGGCGGGCCATCCCCGTCAGCAGGTACAGCGGCAGGGAGAGCACCTCGAGCGCGACGAAGAGCGTCAGCAGGTCCCCAGCGGCGGGGAAGATCAGCATGCCGCCGGTGGCGAAGAGCACCAGCGGGTAGATCTCCGTCTGCTGCACCCCCTTGCGGCGCGCGAGCTCCTCGTAGTCGGAGCCCGGCACGGCGGCGGCGTTGGGGGCGAAGGCGTCCTCCCCGGTCTCCGTCCGGTCGGCGATGATCAGCAGCGAGATCAGCGCCAGCAGCGCGATGGTGGCCTGCAGGACCAGCGTGGGCCCGTCGACGAGCAGCGAACCGCCGAGCACGACCGTGCCACCGGTCTCCTCGACGCCGCTCCACAGCGCCGCGACAGCGATGATGGCGCCGGCCAGCGCGACGACCGCGAGGGCCAGCTGCACCGTGCGGCGGACCCGGGCCGGGACGAACGCCTCGACGAGCACGCCGACCACGGCGGCGAGCAGCACGATGACGACCGGGCTCAGCGCGGCCCAGTCGACGGTCGGTGCGATGAACTCGGTCACTGGTCGCTCCCTTCCTCAGACGCTGCGGTGGTGGGCACGTCCTGCACGCCGACCTGCTCGAGCGTGACGCTCGCCGGCGGGCGGACCAGGTCGAGCGCCGGACCGGGGACGAACCCGAACACGACCATCAAGGCGATCAGCGGCGCGACGACCCAGTTCTCGCGGGCCACCGCGTCGGGCATGCCCGCGAGCCCGTTCTTGTCGGGCCCGGTGAACATGCGCTGGTACGTCCACAGCACGTAGACCGCGGCCAGGACCACTCCCAGGCTCGCGACGACCGCCGCGGCCGGGTGCCGGGCGAACGTGCCCACCAGCACCAGGAACTCGCTGATGAACGTCGACAGACCGGGCAACGACAGCGCCGACAGGCCGGCGACCAGGAACGTCCCCGCAAGAACCGGGACGATCTTCTGCAGCCCGCCGAAGTCGGCGATCTGCTGCGACCCGCGCCGGGCGACCAGGAACCCGGCGATGAGGAACAGCGCGGCCGTCGAGAGCCCGTGGTTGACCATGTACAACGACGAACCGGCCACCGACGTCGACGTGAACGCGAAGATCCCCAGCACGATGAACCCGAAGTGCGAGACCGACGTGTATGCGATGAGCCGCATGAGGTCCTTCTGCCCGATCGCGAGCAGCGCCCCGTAGAGGATCGAGACGACCGCCAGCACGATGATCACGGGCGCCGCCCAGCGGGACGCGTTCGGGAACAGCGGCAGGCACAGCGTGAGCATCCCGAACGTGCCGACCTTGTCCAGCACGCCGACCAGCAGCGTCGACGTTCCCGCAGGCGCCTGCTGCGCGGCGTCCGGCAGCCACGTGTGCACCGGGAACATCGGCGCCTTGATGGCGAACGCGAGGAAGAACGCCAGGAACATGAGCTTCTCAGCGGTCGGGTCCAGCGTGATGCCGGTGAGGTTCTCGGTGAGGAAGCCTTGCGGTCCGCCCGGCCCCTGCAGGTAGAGCGCGATGACCGCGACCAGCATGATCAGTCCGCCGGTCAGCGAGTAGAGCAGGAACTTCACGGCCGCGTACCGTCGCTGCGCCCCGCCGAACATCCCGATCATGAAGTAGACCGGGACGAGCATGGCCTCGAACAGGACGTAGAAGAAGAACACGTCCCGCGCGGAGAACACCGCCACGATGAACGCCTCGAGCAGGAGGATCAGCGCGAGGTAGCGGCGCAGCTGGTCAGTGGCCACCGTGAGGCTGCCCTGCTCGCGCCAGGCGGCCAGGACCACCAGCGGCACGATCAGCACCGACATGAGCACGAGGATCAGGCCCACGCCGTCGACGCCGACCGCGTAGGACACCCCGAAGGCAGGGATCCAGCCGTGGACCTCGGACAGCTGGACGGCACCGGCGTCGGCGACGTCGAACGCGGTGAGCGCGGCGACGCCCAGCAGCAGCTCGAGCAGGGAGACGCCGAGCGCGACGGCCCGGGCGCGTCCGGCAGGGACCACCCACAGCGCCACCGCGCCCAGCAGGGGCACGACGATGAGGGCGGTCAGCGAGGGGAAGGAGGACGACATCACTCAGTGCTCCTTCAGCTCTGGACGAGCAGGACGACGACGACGAGGACGACCAGACCGAGCAGCATCGAGGCGGCGTAGGACCGGACGTACCCGGTCTGCAGGCGCCGCACCCAGCCGCCCAGCAGGACCGTGGACAACCCGACGCCGGTGACGGTGCCGTCGATCACGGTCCGGTCGGCGTAGACGAGCGAGCGTGTGAGCGCCTGACCGGGCTCCACCAGGGCGATGTCGTTGACCTCGTCCTGGTAGAGGTCGACGCGGGCCGCGCGGGTCAGGGCGGTGCCGACCGGGGGCACGACCGGGACCTGCGAGACCGCGTACCGGCGCCAGGCGATCACGACGCCGAGCAGCACGAGCGCGAGCGTGAGGACGGTGAGCACCCAGATGGGCAGCACCGGTTCGTGGTGCTCGGTATCGCCGAGCACCGGCTCGAGCCACTCGACGAACCGGCCCCCCGAGTTGAGGAAGAAGCCGAGACCGACCGACCCGACGGCCAGCACGATCATGGGCCACGTCATGGTCTTGGGGGACTCGTGCGGGTGCTGCGCCGAGCCGTCGCGCTTGGCGGACCAGCGGCGCTCCCCCTCGAAGGTCATGAAGAAGAGTCGCGACATGTAGAACGCCGTGATCCCGGCCGCCAGCATCGTGATGCTGCCGAACACCCACGCACGCCACGGCGCTCCGTCGACGGGCACGAACGCAGCCTCGATGATCTTGTCCTTGCTGAAGAAGCCGGAGAACGGCGGGATCCCGATGATGGCGAGCCACCCGGCCATGAACGTCAGCCACGTGATCGTCATGTACCGCGCGAGGCCACCGAACCGGCGCATGTTCACCTGGTCGTCCATGCCGTGCATGACCGAGCCGGCGCCGAGGAACAGGCCGGCCTTGAAGAAGCCGTGCGTGAGCAGGTGGAAGATCGCGAACGCGTACCCGACGGGGCCCAGGCCGGCGGCCAGGATCATGTAGCCGATCTGGGACATCGTCGAGGCGGCCAGCGCCTTCTTGATGTCGTCCTTCGCGCAGCCGACGATCGCCCCGAACAGGAGCGTGATCGCGCCGACGATGACGACGACCAGCTGGGCCGTCGGGGCGGCGTCGAACAGCGGTGCCGACCGGACGATCAGGTAGACGCCGGCGGTGACCATGGTCGCGGCGTGGATGAGCGCCGAGACCGGGGTCGGACCCGCCATCGCGTCGCCGAGCCAGGACTGCAGCGGGAACTGCGCCGACTTGCCGCAGGCGGCCAGCAGGAGCATCAGCCCGATCGCGGTGAGCGTCGCCTCGCTGGCGATGCCGTCCTCGCCGCTCAGCACGGTCCCGAAGTCCACCGCACCGAAGGTCGCGAACATGATCCCGAGCGCGATGATCAGGCCCAGGTCGCCGATGCGGTTGGCGACGAACGCCTTCTTCGCGGCGACGGCGTACTCGGTGTTGTAGTTCCAGAACCCGATGAGCAGGTAGGACGCCAGGCCGACGCCCTCCCAGCCGACGAACAGCAGCAGGTAGCTGTCGGCCAGCACCAGGATCAGCATCGCGGCGACGAACAGGTTGAGGTACGCGAAGAACCGGCGACGGTCGGCGTCGTGGTCCATGTACGCCACGGCGTAGATGTGGATGAGCGTGCCGACGAAGGTCACCAGCAGCACGAACGTCAGCGACAGCGGGTCCAGCCGCATGCCCGCGTCCAGCTGGAACGCGCCGGCATCGATCCAGGTGCCCAGGGTCACGTCGATGACGCGCGAGTCAGCCGAGCGCTGGAGCATCGCCACGAACACGACCGCGGCGACGACGAACGAGGCCGCCGACGCGAGGACGCCGAGCCAGTGCCCCCACCGGTCCGAGCGCCGGCCGGCCAGCAGCAGCACGGCGGCGCTGAGCAGCGGCAGCCCGACGAGCAGCGGTGCCACGAGCAGGACGCCGGCCCGCACGGTCTCGCTCGCGGGCGCGAAGCTGTCGGACGGCAGGCTCGCAGCCAGAGTTGTCAGGGTGTGCACGTCGCGCCCTTCAGCTCTTCAACAGGTTGATGTCGTCGACCGAGGCCGAGCGTCGGGTGCGGAAGATGGCCACGATGATCGCTAGCCCGACGACGACCTCGGCGGCGGCCACGACCATCACGAAGAACGCGAGCACCTGGCCCGTCAGGTCGCCGTGGATCCGCGCGAACGTCACGAGCATGAGGTTCGTGGCGTTGAGCATGAGCTCGACGCCCATGAACACGATGATCGCGTTCCTGCGCAGGAGGACCGTCGTCGCGCCGATCGAGAAGAGGATCGTCGAGAGGACGAGGTAGTGGGTCAGGCTCACGTGCGGTCCTCCTGTCCGACGACGCCGCCGGCGCCGGTCGACGGGCCGTCCTGGCCGGTGTCGGTCACGGCGGCGCCGAGCTCAGGGGCATTCACGGGCGCACCTTCCGGCGAGGCCTTCGGCGGCGGGTTGCCGCGCACTCCACGGACACTCGAGGCGCCGGCCAGGACGCGCTCGGTCCGCGCGGCGAACTCCTCCGCGTCGGCCTCCTGCCCGCGGATGCGCAGCACGCGCGGGACGGAGCTCTCGAGCGGCTGACCGTCCGGCCCCAGGGCCGGGACATCCATGGCGTTGTGCCGCGCGTACACACCCGGTGCCGGTAGCGGCGTGAGGGTCGCACCGGCCGCGACGCGGGCGTCGGCCCGCTCCTTCTGACCGACGCGCGGGGTGAGCCGCTGGCGGTGCGTCAGGACGAGTGCACCGAGCGCCGCCGTGACGAGCAGGGCGCCGACGACCTCGAACGCGAACACGTACTCGCCGAAGATGATGTGCGCGACCCCGGTCGGGTTGTTGTCCACCGCCTCGCCGCTCAGCCCGAACGGCTTGCCGTAGGTGGCACGCCCGACGACGCCGACGAGCACCGCCCCGAGCCCGATGCCCGCCACGAGCCCGATCCAGCGCTGCCCGCGGATGGTCTCCACCAGCGAGTCCGAGCTGTCGACGCCCACGAGCATGAGGACGAACAGGAACAGCATCATCACGGCGCCGGTGTAGACGACCACCTGGACGACCCCGAGGAACACCGCATCCTGCGCGACGTACAGGAACGCCAGCGAGATCATCACGACGACCACCGCGAGCGCGGCGTGGACCGCCTTCTTGGCGAACAGCAGCCCGAGCGCGGCGAGCACCATGATCGGCCCGAGCGTCCAGAACAGCACCGCCTCGGCGGTCGTAGTCTCCCCCGACTCCAGCAGGGTGGTCGCGAGCGGGCTCATCGGCTGCCCTGCTTCGTCGCCGCGGCCACGGTCGCCGCCATCATGGCCGCCGTCGGAGCCGGGACGTTCGCCGCCTCCAGGCCTGCGCCCCCGGGCAGCGTCGGGTCGTCGGGCCGGTGCTCGGCGACCCACGCGACCTGCGCCGGCGTGGAGCCGGTGACCTCGCCGCGGTAGTAGTCGGTGTCCGTCGAGCCCTCGACCATCGGGTGCGGCGCCTGGAGCATCCCGCTGCGCAGCGGGGCGAGCAGGTCCTGCTTCTCCCAGATCATCCCGGCGCGGGTCGGACCGGCCAGCTCGTACTCGTTGGTCATGGTCAGCGCGCGCGTCGGGCAGGCCTCGATGCACAGGCCGCAGAAGATGCAGCGCAGGTAGTTGATCTGGTAGACGCTGCCGTACCGCTCCCCCGGCGAGCGCTGGTTCTCCGGGGTGTTGTCCGCGCCCTCGACGTAGATCGCGTCCGCGGGGCACGCCCAGGCGCACAGCTCGCAGCCGATGCACTTCTCCAGGCCGTCCGCGTAGCGGTTGAGCTGGTGCCGGCCGTGGTATCGGGGCTTGGCCGGCACCTTCTCCGACGGGTACTGCTCGGTGACCGTCGGCCGGAACATGTTCGACAGCGTGACGCCGAACCCGCCGACCGGGGCGAGGAACTCCGAGACTGCGCCGCGCGGCTCGATGAGCGACGTGTAGCCCTCAGGCTCGGGCGCGGCGACCTCACCGCTGCGGGGACGCGGCGCGACGGCCTTCCCCTTCGCGGGCTGTGCGGGCCTGCCGGTGGCTGCCGCCGGCTTGCGGACGGGCTTGCGCTGGTCAGCCACCGTGCACCTCCTGGGTGACCTGGGGGGTCGTCTGGTTCTCGGCGTCCGCCTGCGCGGCCGCAGCGGTGTCCTCGGCACGACGCTTGCGCGGCGAGGGCGGGAGCACCTGCCCCGGCAGCGGCGGCACGGGGTAACCGCCCGCGTACGGGTCGTACACCTGGGGACCGGGTGGTCGCTTCGGCGCGGGCGGCTGCTTCTTCTCGGGGATCACGAACGAGATCACGAGCCCGGCCAGCACGAGACCGGCGAGCACGAACAGCACCGTGCGCAGGTCCAGGCCGGAGAACTGCCGCACGCCCTGCACCACGCCCACGGCGACCACCCAGACCAGGGCCGCCGGGATGAGCACCTTCCAGCCGATCTTCATGAACTGGTCGTACCGGAACCGCAGGACGGACCCGCGGATCCACACGAAGACGAACATGATGGCCCAGAGCTTGGCCAGGAACCACAGGACCGGCCACCAGCCCTCGTTGAACATGCCGTCGTTGATCGAGGAGATGGGCCAGGGGGCGCGCCAGCCGCCGAGGAACAGCGTGGTGGCGACGGCCGAGACGTTGAGCATGTTGATGTACTCGGCGAGGAAGAACCACGCGAACTTCATCGACGAGTACTCGGTCATGTACCCGGACACCAGCTCGCCCTCGGCCTCCGGGAGGTCGAACGGCAGGCGGTTGGTCTCCCCGACCATCGAGATGATGTAGATGACGAACGCCGGCAGCAGCGGCAGGAACCACCACACCGCCGTCTGCGACGTGACGATCTGCGAGGTCGACATCGAGCCGGCCAGGATGAAGACGCTGACCAGCGACAGGCCCATCGCCAGCTCGTAGGAGATGACCTGCGCGGTGGAGCGCACGGAGCCGAGCAGCGGGTACGTCGACCCGGAGGACCAGCCGCCGAGCACGATCCCGTACACCCCCACGGACGCGCAGGCGAGGATGTAGAGGACCGCCACCGGGAAGTCGGTCAGCTGGATCGGGGTGTTCACCCCGAACATGCTGACGTTCGGCCCGAACGGGATGACCGCGAACGTGAGGAGCGAGCAGAACACCGCGATCATCGGCGCGACGATGTACACCAGCTTGTCCGCCGCCTTGACCGTCATGTCCTCCTTGAACAGGAGCTTCATGGCGTCGGCGAGCGACTGGAGCAGGCCGAAGGGACCGTGCACGTTGGGGCCGGGACGCACCTGCATGCGTGCGACGACCTTGCGCTCGAACCAGATCGCGAACAGCACGCTGGTCAGCAGGAACACGACGATGGCGACGGCTTTGATCAGCCAGATCCACCACGTGTCCTCGCTGAAGTCGGCGGTGACGGGCGCGACCGCCTCGGTCAGGATCCTCATGAGCGGACCTCCACGTGTCGCGGTTGGGACGTGGAGCGCGACAGGCTCGCTGCGAGGTGCACCACGGCGCCCGCGTCGGCGCGCAGAGCATCGCGGACGCCGACGCCCGCGGCGTTCGTCGGGAGCCACACCACGTGGTCCGGCATGTCCGTGAGCACCGCGGGCAGCGTCAGCGTGCCCGCATCCGTCGACACGCTCAGGCTGCCACCGTCCTGCACCCCGACCGCCGCGGCCGTGGCGGCGGAGATGCGCGCGACCGGACGCTTGGCCGTACCGGCGAGGAACTGCTCACCCGACTGCAGGCGACCGGCGTCGAGCAGCTGGTGCCAGGTGGCCAGCACGGCCGACCCGGGTGCCACCGCCGGTGGTTCGGCGGCGGGCACGTCGGGGGCGCCGACGCGGGCACCGTCCCAGCCGCCGAGCTGGTCGAGCTCGGCGTGCACGGCGTCGAGCGTCTGCAGCCCCAGCTCCACCCCGAGGGCGTCGGCGAGCCGGTCGAGCACACGATGGTCCGCCATCGCGTGCGAGGACAGGGCCTGCGGGAACGGGCGCGGGCGCCCCTCCCACGTGACGAAGGTGCCGGCCTTCTCGGTGGGCGGGGCGACGGGGAGGACGACGTCCGCCCGATCGGTCACCTCGGACTGCCGGACCTCGAGCGAGACCAGGAACGAGACCCGGTCGAGCGCCTCGCGGGCCAGGGCCGGGTCGGGCAGGTCCGCCAGCTCGAGACCGCCGACGACGAGGCCCCCGAGCAGCCCGGCCTGCGCGGCGGCGAGGATCTCACCGGTCGGGCGACCCTGCTGGGCCGGCAGGTGCTCGACGCCCCAGGCGGCAGCCAGGTCGACGCGGGCCGCCGAGTCGGCGACCGGGCGACCGCCCGGCAGCAGCGACGGCAGCAGACCCGCCTCGACCGCGGAGCGCTCGCCGACGCGGCGCGGGACCCACGCGAGGCGGGCGCCGGTGCGCTGCGCGAGCCGCACCGCGGCCGAGAAGCCGCCGGTCACCCCGGCAAGGCGCTCGCCGACGAGCACGAGGGCGCCCGCGGAACCGAGCAGCTCAGCAGCGTCGGCCAAGGAGGGGTCGGTCCCGATGCCGTCGAGGATCTCCGCCTCGGTGCCCGGCGCCGCGGGCAGCAGCGTGCCGGACAACCGCTCGAGACCGCGGCTCGCCAGCGCGGCGACCGACAGCACCCGCAGCTTGCGCGACACGACGGCGTCCCGGAGCCGCAGGAACGCGATGCCCGCCTCCTCCTCGGCCTCCAGGCCGACGAGCAGCACGGCGGGTGCGCGGTCGAGGTCCGCGAACGTGACGTCCAGGGTGCGGCCGGCGACGTGGTGGGCGAGGAACGTCTCCTCCTCCGCCGAGTGCGGCCGCGCACGGCCGTCGACGTCGTTGGTGCCCAGCGCGACGCGGGCGAACTTGCCGTACGCGTACGCGTCCTCCAGCGTGAGGCGTCCGCCCGGGAGGACGGCGACGCCGGTCGCGGTGTCGCGCGGGTCGTCCGGCTGCTGCGCCGCCCGCAGGCCGGCGGCTGCGACGTCGAGCGCCTCCACCCAGCTGGCCGGCTCGAGCTCACCGTCCGCGTTCCGGACCAGCGGGGTCGTGATGCGGTCCGGCGCGGACTGCCACGTGAACGCGAACCGGTCCTTGTCGGTGATCCACTCCTGGTTGACCGTCGGGTCCTCCCCCGCCAGCCGGCGCAGCACGACGCCACGGCGGTGGTCGATGCGGATCGCCGACCCCTGCGAGTCGTGCTCGGCGATGCCGGGGGTGGAGACCAGGTCGAAGGGCCGCGACCGGAAGCGGTACGCCGCACTGGTCAGGGCGCCGACCGGGCAGATCTGCACGGTGTTGCCGGAGAAGTACGACGCGAACGGCCGACCCGACGTGTCCTCGGCAGCGGCGCCCACCGGGGCGTCACCCACGAACCCCAGCACCGACGGCTCGAACGTGCCGATCTGCTGGTTCGCCCCGCGCTTCTGCAGGTCGATGAAGACGTCACCGGCGATCTCCTCGGAGAACCGGGTGCAGCGCTGGCACAGGATGCAGCGCTCGCGGTCCAGCAGGATCTGTGTCGAGATCGCGATCGGCTTCGGGAACGTGCGCTTGACGTCGACGAAGCGGGTGCTGGCGCGGCCGTTGCTCATCGCCTGGTTCTGCAGGGGGCACTCGCCGCCCTTGTCGCACACCGGGCAGTCGAGCGGGTGGTTGATGAGCAGCAGCTCCATGACGCCGTGCTGGGCCTTGTCGGCCTCCGGCGACGTGTGCTGCGTCTTGACCTGCATGCCCGGCGTCGCCTCGAGGGTGCAGCTGGCCTGCGGCTTCGGCATCTTGGCGAGCTTGCCGTCGCGGCCGGGTGCCCAGACCTCGACCAGGCACTGACGGCAGGCGCCGGCCGGGGCGAGCAGCGGGTGGTCGCAGAACCGCGGGATCTGGATGCCCAGCTGCTCGGCGGCGCGGATGACGAGCGTGCCCTTGGGCACGGCGGTCTCGATGCCGTCGACGGTGAAGGTGACCGTCTCGCCCTCGGGCTCCACGGCAGGGACCGGCGCGGCCGGGACCAGGGAGGTCGTCGGCCCGGAGGACAGGATCGTCATGCGTGCACCCCAGCGAGCTCGTGCTTCGGCGTGTAGGAGAACAGCGAGCTGAGCTCCGGCGGGAACAGCACGTCCGCCGGCGTGTGCGTCCCGGCCTCGAACTCGGACCGGAAGTACTGCACGGCCGACGTGATCGGGCTGGTGGCACCGTCGCCGAGCGCGCAGAACGCCTTGCCCAGGATGTTGTCGCACAGGTCCAGCAGCAGGTCGACGTCTGCGAGCGTGCCCTGCCCCGCCTCGATCCGCTGGAGCACCTGCACCAGCCAGTACGTGCCCTCACGGCACGGGGTGCACTTGCCGCAGGACTCGTGCTTGTAGAACTCGGTCCACCGCGTCACCGCGCGCACCACCGAGGTGGTCTCGTCGAAGATCTGCAGCGCGCGCGTGCCGAGCATCGAGCCCGCCGCACCGACGGACTCGTAGTCGAGCGGGACGTCGAGGTGCTCCGCCGTGAAGATCGGCGTCGACGAGCCCCCGGGCGTCCAGAACTTCAGCTCGTGGCCCTCGCGGATGCCGCCGGCCATCTCGAGCAGCTCGCGCAGGGTGATGCCCAGCGGCGCCTCGTACTGCCCCGGCCGCGTCACGTGACCGGACAGGGAGAACAGCCCGTGCCCGGTGGACCGCTCGGTGCCCATCGACGTGAACCAGTCCGCGCCGCCGACGACGATGCCCGGCACCGAGGCGATCGACTCGACGTTGTTCACCACGGTCGGCCGCGCGTACAGCCCGGCGACGGCGGGGAACGGGGGCTTGAGCCGCGGCTGGCCACGCAGCCCCTCGAGCGAGTCGAGCAGCGCCGTCTCCTCGCCGCAGATGTACGCACCGGCACCGGCGTGCAGCGTGATCTCCAGGTCGAAGCCCGAGCCCAGGATGTCGGTGCCCAGGTAGCCGGCGGCGCGGGCCTCCTCGATGGCGTTCAGGAGGCGGCGGTAGACGTGCAGGACCTCGCCGCGCACGTAGAGGAACGCGTGGTGGCAGCCGATCGCGTAGCTCGTGATGATCATGCCCTCGATCAGGTGCTGCGGGCTGGCCATCATGATCGGGATGTCCTTGCAGGTCCCCGGCTCGGACTCGTCCGCGTTGATGACCAGGTAGCGGGGTCCGCCGTCGGGGGCGGGCAGGAAGCCCCACTTCATTCCCGTGGGGAACCCTGCTCCCCCGCGTCCGCGCAGGCCCGAGTCCTTGACCATGGTGACGACGTCGGCGGCGGGCATGCCCAGGGCACGACGCAGGCCGCGGTACCCGCCCGCGCGCTCGTACGACGCGAGCGACCACGAACGGTCGGCGTCCCACGTGTCCGTCAGGACCGGGGTGAGCGGCGTCGCCATCAGGACTCCTTCGCGTCGTCGGTGGACTGCTTCTTCTGCTCGGCGGTCGGCGAGACGTCGGCCGGCGTGGTGGCGGGACGCTGGGCGCTCGACTGCTCGCCGCCGACCTTCGGCTCGGTGGCACCGGCCGGCGCTGCCGTCGTCGTCGCGCCCGGGAAGTCCGGTGCCGTCCAGCCCTCGGCGCGCGCCAGCTCGACACCGCGCAGCGTGGGCACACCGGCGCCGACGCCCTCGTCGGCGCGCCCGTCCCCGAAGCCGGCCAGCACGCGGGACATCTCCTTGAACGAGCAGACGCTGTCCGCCCCGCGCGTCGGGACGACAGGCTTGCCGGCGGCGAGGTCGTCGGCGATCTGACGGGCGCTGTCCGGCGTCTGGTTGTCGAAGAACTCCCAGTTGACCATCACGACCGGTGCGTAGTCGCAGGCCGCGTTGCACTCGACGCGCTCGAGGGTGATGACCCCGTCGTCGGTGGTCTCGTCGTGGCCGACGCCCAGGTGGTCGGAGAGGTCCTCCCAGATGGCGTCGCCGCCCATGATCGCGCAGAGCGTGTTGGTGCAGACACCCACCGTGTAGGTGCCGTTCGGGTGCCGCTTGTACTGCGTGTAGAACGTGGCGACCGCGGACACCTCGGCGGTGGTCAGGCCCAGGTGCGCCGCACAGAACGCGATCCCGCGCGGGCTCACGTAGCCGTCCTCGGACTGCACCAGGTGCAGCATCGGCAGGAGGGCGGAGCGCGCCTGCGGGTAGCGGGCGACGATGACGTCCGAGTCGGCGGTGAGGCGCGCGTGCGTCTCCGCGTCGTACGACGTCCTGTGCGTTCGAGGCGTCTCGATCGACATCAGCGGTCCACCCCTCCCAGCACCGGGTCGAGGGACGCGACGGCGACGACGACGTCAGCCACCTGCCCGCCCTCGCACATGATCGACGTCGCCTGCAGGTTGTTGAACGACGGGTCCCGGAAGTGCGCGCGGTACGGCCGCGTCCCCCCGTCGGACACCAGGTGCACGCCCAGCTCGCCGCGGGGGTGCTCCACCGTCTGGAACACCTGGCCGGCCGGCACGCGGAAGCCCTCGGTGACCAGCTTGAAGTGGTGGATCAGGGCTTCCATCGAGGTGCCCATGATCTCCCGGATGTGGTCCAGCGAGTTGCCCATGCCGTCCGAGCCGATGGCCATCTGCGCAGGCCAGGCGACCTTCTTGTCCGCGACCATGACCGGGCCAGGACCCATCTTCTGCAGGCGGTCCAGGGTCTGCTCGATGATCTTCATCGACTGGTAGCACTCCTCGACCCGGAGCACGAGGCGCCCCCAGGAGTCTGCCGTCTCGGCGACCGGAACCTCGAAGTCGTACGTCTCGTACCCGCAGTACGGGTTGGCCTTGCGCACGTCGTACGGGAGGCCCGCCGACCGCAGCACCGGTCCCGTGACACCGAGCGCCATGCAGCCGGTCAGGCTGAGGTAGCCGACGTCCTTGAGGCGCAGGTGCAGGATCGGGTTGGCCATCATGAGGTCTTCGAGCTGCTTGAAGTAGTGCCGCACCGACACCAGGGCCTCGCGCACGTTGTCGATGGCACCCGGCGGGATGTCCTGCGCGACGCCGCCCGGGCGGATGTACGCGTGGTTCATGCGCAGGCCGGTGATCAGCTCGAAGATCCTGAGGATCTCCTCGCGGGCGGTGAAGCCCACGGTCATGATCGTCGTGGCGCCCAGCTCGTTGCCGCCGGTGGCCAGGCAGACGAGGTGCGACGAGATCCGGTTGAGCTCCATCATGAGCACCCGGATGACCGTGGCCCGCTCCGGCACGCCGTCCGTGATGCCCAGCAGCTTCTCCACGGCCAGGCAGTACGCGGCCTCCTGGAACAGGGGCGCCACGTAGTCCATGCGGGTGCAGAAGGTCACGCCCTGGGTCCAGGTGCGGAACTCCATGTTCTTCTCGATGCCGGTGTGCAGGTAGCCGATGCCCGCGCGGGCCTCGGTCACCGTCTCGCCGTCGATCTCGAGCATCAGCCGGAGCACCCCGTGGGTCGACGGGTGCTGCGGGCCCATGTTGACGACGATCCGCTCCTCGCCGAGGCGGGCGGCCTCCTCGGCGATCTCGGACCAGTCGCCGCCGGACGCCTCGAAGGACGGGACACCCTCGGTGTCGGCGTCGACGACCCTCGGCGTGGCGTGGGGTGTCTGGGTGGTCATCGGTACGACCTCCGCTGGTCCGGGGGCGGGATGGTGGCGCCCTTGTACTCGACCGGGATCCCCCCGAGGGGGTAGTCCTTGCGCTGCGGGTGGCCCGGCCAGTCGTCGGGCATCTCGATGCGAGCAAGGGCGGGGTGACCGTCGAAGATCATCCCGAAGAAGTCGTAGGTCTCGCGCTCGTGCCAGTCGTTGGTCGGGTACACCGAGACCGTCGACGGCAGGTGGGGGTCGGCGTCGGGGACCGCGACCTCGAGCCGCAGCCGGCGCGAGTGCGTCACCGAGACCAGGTGGTAGACGGCGTGCAGCTCGCGGCCGGCGTCGTGCGGGTAGTGCACCCCCGAGACACCCAGGCTCAGCTCGAACCGCAGGTCCTGGTCGTCCCGCAGCACCTGCGACACCTCGACGATGTGCTCGCGCGCGACGTGCAGCGTGAGCTCCTCGCGGTCCACGACCACGGACTCCACCGCGGCAGCGAACGTCGTGCCCGACTCGTCGAGCACCTCGATGAGGATGTCCACGACCTCGTCGAACCAGCCGCCGTACGGGCGCTCGCCCGGGCCGGGGAGCGCGATCGCGGTGACCAGTCCGCCGTAGCCCGACGTGTCGCCGGTTCCGGAGGCGCCGAACATGCCGCGCCGGACGTCGACGACGTCGATCAGGGGACGCCCGTCGGCGGGGATGTTCTGGGCGCCGGCCTCGAGCGCGGCCTCGCTGGTCGCCTGCGCCTCCGTCGTGGCCTCGCCCGGCTTGACGGCAGCGGCCGCGTCGGTCTTCTCGTCGCTCATCGCAGGAGTCCTGTCATGTGCGACGTCGGGGTCGCGGCCATCGCCGCGGCCTCGGCCGCCGCCGCCGCCTCCTTGCGGTTGGCGCCGAGCGGCTCGTTCTGGATCTGCTCGTGCAGCGCGAGGATCGCGTTGATCAGCATCTCGGGCCGGGGCGGGCAGCCGGGCAGGTAGATGTCGACCGGGACGATGTGGTCCACGCCCTGCACGATGGCGTAGTTGTTGAACATGCCGCCGGAGCTGGCGCAGACGCCCATCGAGAGGACCCACTTGGGGTCGGACATCTGGTCGTAGACCTGCCGCACCACGGGGGCCATCTTCTGGCTGACGCGTCCGGCGACGATCATGAGGTCCGCCTGGCGCGGCGACGCACGGAACACCTCCATGCCGAACCGCGAGAGGTCGTAGCGGGGGGCGCCCGCCGACATCATCTCGATGGCGCAGCAGGCCAGGCCGAACGTGACCGGCCACAGCGATCCCTTGCGGAAGTACCCGACCAGGTCCTCGACGGTCGTCAGGAGGAACCCGGACGGTGCTTCTTCGATGCCCATCTCAGATCTCCAGCCTTGCGTAGACGCAGACGCTCATCAGTCCCACTCGAACCCGCCGCGCTTCCACTCATACACGAACGGGACGGTGATCAGGACCAGGAACCCGATCATCGCGACGAGGCCGAAGAGGGCCAGGTCGGCGAAGCTCACTGCCCACGGGTAGAGGAACACCACCTCGATGTCGAAGATGATGAAGGTCATCGCGACGAGGTAGTACTTGATCGGGAAGCGGCCGCCGCCGATGGCGTGCGGGGTGGGCTCGATGCCGCACTCGTACGCCTCGAGCTTCGCGCGGTTGTACCGCTGGGGGCCGAGGACCAGGCTCGCGCCGACGCCACCGAGGGCGAGGACAGCGGCGATGCCCATCAGGAAGAGCAGCGGGACGTACGGGTTGTCCATCGCGCGTCACTCCACTTCGTCGTGGTCGGGGGTCATGCTGCGGGCGCGATCCGGGCCAGCCCGGCGATCACCCGGTCCACCAGGTCACCGCCCTTCGGCTCGTAACAGTCGGACAGGAGCTTGAGCACGAACTTCATGACCAGCGGCCGAGGCAGCCCGTAGCGCGTGCACACCCGCATGACCTCAGGGTGCTCGATCAGCCGCACGAACACCCGCCCGAGCGTGTAGTAGCCGCCCAGGTCATCCTTCATGCGGCGCTCGTACGTGGCGAACGCGCGCTCGCGCCCGGCGGCGGTGCCGCGCGCGAGGCCCTGGGCGATCGCGTCGGCGGCGACGCGTCCCGCCTGGAGGCCGTAGGCGATGCCCTCGCCGTTGAACGGGCTGATCATCCCGGCGGAGTCGCCCGCGAGCAGCAGGCCGTTGCCGTACAGCGGCCCACGGTTGAAGCCCATCGGCAGCGCGGCACCCTTGACGGGCCCCGTCTGGTTGTCAGGCGTGAACTCCCACTCGGCGGGCGCGTTCTCCATCCAGGTGGCGAACAGCTTCTTGTAGTCGACCTTCGTCGCTGCGGCCGTCGAGGCCACGGACCCGAGGCCCACGTTCGCCGTGCCGTCGCCGAGGGAGAAGATCCAGCCGTACCCCGGCATCAGGTTGTTGTCGCCGTCGCGGAGCTCGAGGTGGCTCTCCATCCACGGGTCGTCGTGCCGCGGGGTGCGGAAGTAGGTGCGGACGGCGACGCCCATGGGGCGGTCCATGCGCTTCTCCAGCCCCATCCCCGTGGCGAGCCGGGCGGAGACCCCGTCGGCCGCGATGACCACAGGCGCGCGGTACGTGACAGTGTCGCCGTCGACCTTCGCGTGCACGCCGACGACGCGTCCCGAGCGCTCGTCGCGCACCGGGCCCGTCACCGTGGTCCGCTCCTGCAGCTTGGCGCCGGCGGCCCGCGCATGGTCCGCGAGCGTGTGGTCGAGGGACATCCGCGACTTCGCGAGCCCGTACGACGGGTAGCTGGACAGCTCCGGCCACGCGAGCTCGAGGCGGTGACCGCCCCCGATCACCCGCAGGCCGACGTTGCGGATCCAGCCGTCCTGCTCACGGATGGGCAGACCCATCCGCACCAGCTCGGCGACCGCGCGCGGGGTCAGACCGTCGCCGCAGACCTTGTCCCGGGGGAACTCCGACTTCTCCAGGAGCAGCACGTCCAGGCCCGCCGAGGCGCAGTAGAACGCGGCGGCAGACCCAGCCGGGCCCGCGCCGACGACGATGACGTCTGCGTCATCGTGCGTAGCTCCCACCACCAGCAACCCCACTTGTGACGTTGTTCACGTACTTCCCTGGCGAGTGTAACGAGCGCCTCATGGGCTGTCTGCGAAGGCATTCCTAACCTCGCGGAAGAAGGTGAAGAACGGCGTGTGATCTGCCGGTCTACCGCGCGATCGGGCTGGGCTGCGCGCCCCGGCCGAGTGCCGTCGACGCCCATTGTTCACCAGGACGGGCACATCCGCGCAGGTGAGGGGAAGTGGGCAGGGGACACCGACGACGGGCGCGCCGGACGACGCATCCGCCTCAGGCTTCGGGCTTGGTCCCCCGGTGCAGGGCGACGACGCCACCGGAGAGGTTGCGGTAGGCCACGTGCTCCCAGCCCGCGTGCTTGATGAGCATGCCCAGCGCGTGCTGGTCCGGCCACTCGCGGATCGACTCGGCCAGGTACACGTACGCGTCCGGCTCCTTGGAGACCGCGCGCGCGACGGGCGGCAGCGCACGCATCAGGTAGTTCTCGTAGACCGCCCGGAACGGCTTGAACGTGGGCCGGGAGAACTCGCACACCACCAACCGACCCCCGGGCCTGGTGACCCGCAGCAGCTCGTCGAGGGCGGCGTCGACGTCGTTGACGTTGCGCAGCCCGAACGACATCGTCACCGCGTCGAACGACGCGTCGGCGAACGGCAGGTGCAGGGCGTCACCCGCGACGAACGCGAGGTCCGGCCGGCGGCGCTTGCCGACGTCGAGCATCCCGACGGACAGGTCGCACGCGACCACCTGCACCCCCGCGTCCGCCATCGGCTCGGCCGACGTGCCGGTGCCGGCGGCGAGGTCGAGCACCGTCTCCCCGGGCTGGGCGTCGAGCGCCTTGAGCGTCGCCTTGCGCCACGAACGGTCCTGGCCGAGCGAGATGACGTCGTTGGTGCGGTCGTAGCGGTGGGCCAGGGAGTCGAACATGGCGGCGACGTCCTGGGGGTCCTTGTCGAGGGAGGCACGGGACATGTGTCCATCGTCGCAGGTCCGCAGCGCGTCTTCGACAGGGCGGACCCGGCGGCGAGGCCTACGCTGGAGCCGATGAGCACGCAGACCTCCGCCCCCGCGGACGCGGTCCCGCACCCGCTCGTGGTCCGTACGGTCGCGCTGGACGCGCTCGACGACCCGGGCGCAGCCACGACCGCGGACCTTCTGGACCCTCACGACCCCCTGGATCTGCTCGGCCTCCTGCCGTCGCAGGCGCCGCTCGCCTGGGTCCGGCGCGGCGACGGTCTGGTGGCGTGGGGCGAGACGTTGCGCGTGGAGGTCGGTGGCGCCCATCGGTTCGCCGACGCGGAGAAGGCGTGGCAGGACGTCCTCGCCCGGGCGATCGTCCGCGACGAGGTCCAGCTGCCCGGCACCGGTCCGGTGGCGTTCGGGTCGTTCGCGTTCGACGACGGCTCCGCCGCCGGTGGCGTGATCGTCGTCCCGAAGGTCGTGGTCGGCCGCCGTGGCGGACGCACGTGGCTGACGACGATCACCACGGGTGCCCGGCTGCACGCCGCACCTCGGCTGGCGGACGTCGTCGGCCCCCGCGTGCCACCCGTCGACCCTGGCGCTGTCGTCTACTCCGACGGCGCCGTCAGCGCGGACGGCTGGCGCGACGTCGTCGCCCACGGCATCGCCGCCATCAAGGCCGGCGACGTGGAGAAGGTCGTGCTCGCGCGCGACGTGCACGCCCAGGCCGAGCACCCCGTCGACGCGCGCTGGGCCCTCGAACGGCTCGCGGTGGAGTACCCGTCGTGCTGGACGTTCAGCGTCGACGGCATGGTGGGCGCGACCCCGGAGCTGCTGGTCCGGTCGGAGAAGGGCCTGGTCACCTCGCGCGTCCTCGCCGGGACCATCCGGCGCACCGGCGACGACGCGGCGGACCTGGCCCGGGCGGCGATCCTGGCGCACTCGTCGAAGGACCTCGAGGAGCACGAGTACGCGGTCACGTCCGTAGCTCACGCGCTGGAACCGTTCTGCTCCTCGACCAACGTTCCCGACGTCCCGTTCGTGCTGCACCTGCCGAACGTGCTGCACCTGGCGTCCGACGTCACGGGCGTGCTCACCGCGCCCGGCGGTGACGCCGCGCACCCGTCGTCGCTCGCGCTGGCCGCCGCGCTGCACCCGACGGCCGCGGTGTGCGGCACGCCGACCGTGGCGGCCCGTGAGCTCATCCGCAGCATCGAGGGCATGGACCGTGCCCGGTACGCCGGGCCGGTGGGCTGGTTCGGGGCCGACGGCGACGGCGAGTGGGGCATCGCCCTGCGGTCTGCGGCGATCGACCCCGACGACCCACGGCGGGTCCGGCTGTTCGCCGGCTGCGGCGTCGTCGCCGCGTCCGACCCGCCCGCCGAGCTGGCGGAGTCCGAGGCCAAGCTCGTCCCCATGCGGTACGCACTCGGCCGGGACACCAGCCGAAGCTGACATCCCGGCCGAGGGCCGTGCCCGACCCGCAGGGGAGGCGCGCGGGACGGCGTGCGGTCCGAGTCGGACCGCGGGGCGCGGCTCGGGGTACGAGCCGCTGCGTGCCGACGGCCGGGGTCGTGGGGGCGCGACCCGGCGGCCGCCGGCAGCTGAGGGGCTTGTCAGCCCTGGCCCTGCTGCTGGAACCACTCCCACAGCTGGTCGGGGGTCAGCCCGTCCGGGATGCCGGAGCCGCCCTGCTGCTCGTCGGGAGCCTGCTCGTCGGGAGCCTGCTCATCGGGGGCCTGCTGCTCCTGCTGCGGCTGCTCCTGCTGGACGTTCTCCGGCCGCACCGCGAGCGTCACGTCGACCTCGAGGGTCTTGCCGTCGCGGACCACCGTCAGGGTGCTGTCCGCGCCGGACGCGAGCGCCCGCACGTACGCGGTGAGCGACTCGGCGCCGCCGACGGCCTTGCCGTCGATCGCGACGATGGCGTCTCCGGCCTGGAGCTCGGCCGTCGCGGCGGGCGAGTCGTCGCTGACGGACTCCACGACCGCCGCGCGGCGCGTGACGCCGTCCGCGGTGGCCGTGCCGTCGGACAGGCCCACGCCGAGGAACGCGTGCTCCGCGGTGCCGTCCTCGACCAGCTGCGCGGCGATGTTCTTCACCAGGTCGACCGGGATGGCGAAGCCGAGACCGATGGAGCCCGACTCGCTGGACAGCGTGGCGATCGACGAGTTGATGCCGATGACCTTGCCCTGCGCGTCGAACAGCGGACCACCCGAGTTGCCGGGGTTGACCGCCGCGTCGATCTGGATCGCGTTGGTGACCGTGGCCTCGGTGCTGCTGTCGCCCGCGGTCGAGACGGGACGGTCGACGGCGGACACGATGCCGGTGGTGACCGTGTTGGCCAGGCCGAGCGGGTTGCCGACGGCCATGACCGGCTGGCCCACGATGACCTCGGACGAGTCGCCCAGCGCCGACGGCTTGAGGTCGTCCGGGGCGTCCTTGAGCTTGATGACCGCGAGGTCCGTCGTGGGGTCGGTGCCGACGACCGTCGCGTCGAACAGACGCCCGTCCGTCAGGGTGACCTGCACCTCGCCGTCCGCGCCGGCGACGACGTGGTTGTTGGTGACGATGTGGCCCTCGTCGTCGATGATGACGCCGGAGCCCTGGGCACCGCCGCCGTTGCCGTCACTGACCTGGATGGCGACGACTGACTGCTGGACCGCCTTCGAGACGGCCTCCCAGTTCGGGTCCTCCGACGTGGAGTCAGAGACGGGCACCGTGTCGTTGCTCGACTGGCCGATGGTGGCGAGCGACGCCGGGCGGGCGATCGAGCCGTCGCTGTCCGACAGCGCGTGCGTGAGGCCCGCGGTGGCGACAGCAGCGACGATCGCCGCCGCGGCCGCTGCGGAGGTGACGGGGAGCCAGGGGTTGCGCCTGCGCTGCGTCGGGACGTTGCCCTGCGGCGCGGGCTGGCCGGCGAACGCGCCGACGGGCTGCTGGATCGTCGCCGGGTCGTGGACGGCGGCGTGCTGGGCGGCCTCCCACTGGGCGCGACGGATGGCCTCGAACGGGTCGGCGTGCACCTGCGCCTGGGCGGCCTGCTGCGCCGCGGCGCGCTGCGCTGCCTCGTACGCCGCGCGCTGGTCCGCGGGGGCGGCCGGGTGGGGCGGCGTGAACGGGTTGGTCGGGTGCGCCTGCGCCGGAGCGGTCGGCAGCGGCTGGGTCTGGTGGACCGGCAGCGGCTGCGTCGTGTCGACGCGCGGCAGCGGCTGGGTCGTGTGCGTCTGGGGGTGCTGGTCGGCAGCGTTCGGCTGGTCGTTCGCGCCGTTCTCAGGGGTGGTCGTCATCGGGGTGCCCTCCTTGGTCGAGGTACATCACACCGAACCGGGCTGGAGGGAGCCTTCGCAGAACCTGAGAATTGGCTGCGAGTTTCGGATGGAACCGCTCCGGCGGTGGCCTCGGCGACCTACTCGACGGTCACGGTGCGGCGGGCAGCGCAGCCTCGACGGCGCTCGCCACCTCGGCGGCGAGCCGCTCACCGAGCGCCCGGCGCCCGAGACGGTCGACGCGGACCTCCACGACGCTCAGGCCCGGACCCGGGGCCGCGAGGGCGGGGAGCAGACCGTCGACGTCGCTGACCCGTGTGTGACGGACGCCGTAGCCCGCGCAGAGGGCCGCGAGGTCCGCACCGTGCGGTGTACCGAACACCCGCTCGAACACGTCCGCCCGGTCCGGCTCCCCCGGCTCGAGCGTCGCGAAGATCGATCCGCCGTCGTCGTTGGCCACCACCAGCTGGAGGTGCACCTGGGCCTCGAGCGGGCCGCGCAGCAGTCCACCGACGTCGTGCAGGAACGTGAGGTCCCCGAGCAGCGCGCGGACGCGACGCTCCGGCATCCCCAGTGCCACGCCGACGGCCGTGGAGACGGTGCCGTCGATCCCCGCGAGCCCGCGGTTGGCCATGACCACCGGCGGGGAGTCCCAGCGCGCCACCAGGTCCAGGTCCCGCACCGGGTTCGAGGAGCCGACCACCAGCGCGTCGCCCGGACCGGTCACCTGGGCGACCACCCGCGCGAGCGCCGGGCCGGTCACCCGGGTCCCGCTGCGCGACCGTCGGCCCGCGTCGAGCCCGTCGAGCACCTCGTCGATCGCGGCGCCGGCGGCCGCGTCGGCGGTGCGCCACGCGTCGAGCCACCCGGTCGGTGCGGGCATCCGGCCCTGCCGCATGCGCGCGGGCGGCTCGAGGAGCACGTCGCTCGCGTTCCGGGCGGCGTCGGGCCAGTCCTGGCCGCGCGGGGCGATCACGACGACCTCGACGTCCTGCCGGGCGAGCAGGCGCTGCACGGGCCGGGACAGGGTGGGGCGACCGAGGACGACGACCCGCCGGATCGCACCTCCCAGCCGCGGGTGCGCCAGCAGGAGGCGGTAGGCCGCGATCGCGTGCGTGCCGGCCCGGGCGCCGGACGAGGGCTCAGCCAGCAGCGGCCACCCGTTGACCTCCGCCAGCCGGCGCGCGGCGGGGCCCGCACCGTCGCCGGCGACGAGCACCGTCGCCACTCCCCCGCGACGCGCCGGTGCCGCGGAATCGACGGTCGGCACGGCGCCCGTGGTGGCCGTCGGTGCGACGTGCCGCGCCTGCACGAGCGTGAGGCCGGCGGTGGACGGTTCCGGCCACGGTGCGCCGCTCGGCACGAGCGGCTCCCGGAACGCGAGGTCGAGATGCACCGGGCCGGGGTCCCCGGTGCGCGCACCCGTCGCGGCAGCGACCGCGCGCGAGACGGTCCGGCGCAGGCTGCGAGCCTCGTCGGGCAGCCCGACGGGGGCGGGGAGGTCGACCGTGAGCCGCACCGCGCCGGCGAAGATGCCGACCTGGTCCGTGGTCTGGTTGGCACCCGTGCCGCGCAGCTCGTGAGGGCGGTCCGCGGTGAGCAGGATCAGGGGCAGCCCGCTGTGGTGCGCCTCGAGCACCGCGGGGTGCAGGTTGGCGACGGCTGTCCCTGAGGTGGTGACGACGGCGACCGGTCGCGGGGCGTGCTGCTGGTCGTCGGTGCCGTGGGCGGAGGCACGCGTGAGACCGACGGCGAGGAACGCTGCCGACCGCTCGTCCACCCGCACGTGCAGGCGCAGGCGCGGGGCGCCGGTCGGACGCTCGTCGTCGGGACGGGCGGCGTCCGCCAGCGCGTACGCGAGCGGGGCGCTGCGGGAGCCGGGGGCGAGCACCACGTCCTCGACGCCGAGGGTCGCGAGGGTCTGGACGAGCACCCGGGCTGCCGTCGTCGCCGGGTCGGGATCGAGGGGCGGCGGCGTCACGCCCGCCATCATGCCCGAGCCTCGACGGCGGCGAGCCGGGCGACCCACCGGGCGGTGAGCTCGTCGGACGCGTGCGCGGCGTCGAGCAGGTCCGGGTCGGGATCCGGGCGTCGGACGTCGAGCGCACCGTCGACCGGCCGGAACGGGTCGCTCACCAGGTCGCCCTGGAACAGCTGCGCGGTGGCCAGACCGCACGCGTAGGGCAGCTCCGGGAGCGCTGCCGCGAGGGCAACCCCGGCCGCGAGGCCCACGGACGACTCAAGGGCCGACGAGACCACGACCGGCAGCCCGATGCGCTCCGCGAGCTCCAGGCACGCGCGCACGCCACCGAGCGGCTGGACCTTGAGCACGACGATGTCGGCGGCGTGCGCGCGCGCGACCGCGAGGGGGTCGTCGGACCGGCGGATCGACTCGTCGGCCGCGATCGGCACGTGCGTCCGTCGGCGCAGCGCCGCGAGGTCGTCGACGCCCGGGACCGGCTGCTCCGCGTACTCGAGCCCACCGGCGGCCCGGTCGAGCGCGACGAGCCGGGCGAGCGCCGTGTCGACGTCCCACGCGGCGTTGGCGTCGACCCGGATCGCTCCGTCCGGGCCGAGCGCGTCGCGGACCGCCTCCAGGCGGGCGATCTCGTCGGCGAGGGACTGCCCCGGCTCGGCCACCTTGACCTTGGCCGTCCGACAGCCACCGGACTCGCGCACGATCCGGTGGGCGGTCTCGGCGTCGACGGCGGGGACGGTGACGTTGACGGGGATCCGTGTCCGCACCGGCTCCGGCCAGCCCTCGTCGGCCGCTTCTCGAGCGGCTCGCCACCACGCCACGGACTCGGCGACGTCGTAGTCCCAGAACGGGCTGAACTCCCCCCACCCCGCCGCGCCGTGCACCAGCAGCCCGTCGCGGACGGTGAGCCCCCGGAACCGCGTCCGGAGCGGCAGGGACCAGACGTGCAGGTCAGCGGGGTTGCGCGGCACGTCGTCAGGGTACGTCGGACTCGGTTCCCCACGCGTCGAGGAGCAACGCACGCGCGGTGGCGCGCACCGGTCGGTGCTCGGTCAGGGCCGTCACCACCGCACCGTCGACGACCGCGGTGGTCACCGCCGTCGACGTGGGCGCCCCGACGCGCGCGACCAGCTCGCCCAGCACGGTGTCGACCACGCCGCGCCCGGCGGCGAACGCGGTGGCGAGCGCCGCGTGCCGGCCGGCGCCGAGCAGGTGCTCGTAGTAGCTGCGCACCTGCGTGTCGTCCCCGGCCGGCAGGACGGCGTCGACCAGCACGCGCACCGCCGTCGCCGGGTCCTGCTGCACGGTCACCGCCGGCGCCGCGGCGAGGACCGTCCGCGCGTGCGCGGCCCACTCGTCGGCGAGCGCGCGCCCGGCGGCCGCGGCGAGATCGTCCAGGGACGCGAAGTAGTAGGTGGTCGCCGAGAGCGACGCCCCCGCCTCGGCCGCGACGCGACGGTGCGTGAGCGCGCCGGGCCCGTCGCGCAGAGTCAGCGCCGCGGCGGCGCGAGCGAGGTCGTCGCGCCGCCGCGCACCCTTGCCGCGAACGCCACGGTCATCCCGGTCCCGGTCACCACCGCTGTCCGTCAATGCGCGCTCGACGAGAGGTTCAGTCCGACGACGCCCGCGACGATCAGCGCGAGCGAGACGATCTTCAGCACCGAGACCGCCTCGTCGAAGACGACGATCGCGAGGACGGCGGTGACGGCCGCCCCGATGCCGACCCAGACGCCGTACGCGACGCCGACGGGCAGCGTCTTCAGCGCCCAGGCCAGGCCGCCCATGGACGCGACGAGCAGGACGACGAACAGGATGCTGGGCCAGAGCTTGGTGAAGCCGTCCGACGCCTTGAGGCTGAGCGCCCAGCCGGCCTCGAGCATGCCGGACACGATGAGGACGATCCAGGCCATGGTGATGCACCGCTCTTCCGCACCGTGCGCGCCGGGTGGCAGTCCCCGCCGTCCCGCGCACGGTTCTGGTACAAGCGTACCAGAACGGTTCGACGCGGTTAGGCTGCCGCCGTGACCCTGCCCCCGCTTCCGGCCTCCGTCTCCGACACGTTCGACCCGACGCGCTGGCGCACGGTCGACGGCTTCGAGGACCTCACCGACCTGACCTACCACCGAGGGTTCGCCCGGCCGGGGCCCGATGACACAGCCGCCGACGGTACCCACGCAGTCGCCAGGGACCTGCCCGTGGTCCGCGTCGCGTTCGACCGCCCGGAGGTGCGCAACGCGTTCCGCCCGCACACCGTCGACGAGCTGTACCGCGTGCTCGACCACGCCCGCACCACCTCCGACGTCGGCACGGTGCTGCTCACGGGCAACGGCCCCAGCCCCAAGGACGGCGTCTGGGCGTTCTGCTCCGGCGGCGACCAGCGCATCCGCGGCCGCTCGGGCTACCAGTACGCATCGGGCGACACCGCGCAGGACGTCGACCCGGCGCGCGCCGGGCGCCTGCACATCCTCGAGGTGCAGCGGCTGATCCGGACCATGCCGAAGGTCGTCGTCGCGCTGGTGAACGGCTGGGCGGCCGGCGGTGGGCACTCCCTGCACGTCGTCGCCGACCTCAGCATCGCCAGCCGCGAGCACGCCCGCTTCATGCAGACCGACGCCAACGTGGGCTCGTTCGACGGCGGGTACGGCTCGGCGCTGCTCGCGCGGCAGGTCGGGCAGAAGCGGGCCCGCGAGATCTTCTTCCTCGCCCGCGAGTACTCGGCGGAGCAGGCCCTCGCGTGGGGCGCGGTCAACGACGTGGTCGACCACGCACGCATCGAGGAGGCCGGGCTGGAGTACGCCCGGATCATGGCGACCAAGTCGCCGCAAGCCGTCCGCATGCTCAAGTTCGCGTTCAACCTGGCGGACGACGGCCTGGCCGGGCAGCAGGTGTTCGCCGGGGAGGCGACCCGCCTCGCGTACATGACCGACGAGGCTGTCGAGGGGCGGGACGCGTTCCTGGAGCGTCGCGAGCCCGACTGGTCGGGCTTCCCGTACGCGTACTAGCTGCCGGACACCGCCCAGCCGGCGAGGTCGATCACCGAACCGAGGACCCCGGCGGCGCCGACCAGCAGCGCGACGAGGACGACGGCGGAGGCGATGACGGCGCCGAGTGACCGGACGTCGTGCTCAGCAGGAGGCTGGTGCGTGAGTGTGGCCATGCGTCGAGCCTGCGCCGAGGACGCTCACCCCGGCATCGGCCCGCAGGCTCGTCGTCGTCCCGACCTGGGGTGGCCAACCCGACCGCACAGATCATCCCCTGGGCGGACAACCGTTCGGGTCAGCTGACGGTGAGAGACCCCTTGCCGGCGGGCACGAGCTCGACCCACGTGTTCCCCGGCGCCAGGTCAGCGGGCTTGCCGTCCATGGTGAACAGTCGCATCGGCGCGGCGTCGGAGTCCTTCTGCCAGCGCACCGGCAGGGTCTTGCCCCCCGTCGCGATGACGCCGTCCCCCGAGCCGACGAGCGTGTAGGTGGGGACGGGGGCACCGCCCTGCGCTGCGAAGGCTGTGTTCGGGTGGTCGGCCGTGATGGACACGACGTTGACCGCCGAGAGCCGAGCACCGCTGCGCGCTGTCGCGGGCGACGCACCTTCCGACCGGAGCCAGGTGCCGCTGCCGCCGTCCCACGTCCAGGTCGGGCTCGAGGCGGGCGACAGCTGGAACGCCAGCGTGCCCGCCGGGGTACCCGCCGCGACGGCGGCCGCGCGGTCGGCGCTGCGCGCGAACGTGAACTGCTCCCCCGGCGACGCCTGGTGGTCGGCGTCGGCCTGGCCCCAGAAGGTGGTCGGTGTGCCGTACACGTTGTGCGGCGCGGCGCGGTCCTTGACCCGGTACATCCCGGGAGCCCCCGCGTCGTGGCTGATCATCTGCACCCCGCTGGCGGCGACGAGGTCCAGGATGCCCGGCTGACCGCCCGAGAAGGCGAGCAGCCCGTGCATCGGCGCCAGGATCACCGGGTCCATCGGCCGGACCGACCGGATCGGCCCGACCTCCGCCGGGACCTGCGAGTGGTACACCGCGATGAACCGGGACACGTCGAACTCGACGATGGTCTCCCAGACGACGTCCGCCTGGTCCAGGCCCGTCTGCGGGCGGGCCACGGCCGTGTTCTCGATCTTCACGGCGAGCGAGGGCCGCACGGCCGGCTCACCCGCGACACCCGTCAGCGGCCAGGTCGGTGGGACGACGGGCACGGGCGCGGGCGCCTTGTTCGGGGCGATCGTCGGCCCCTGCGTCACCGGGGCGGGCGACTCCTGCGGGGACTCCTGCGGCGAGCTGCAGCCGGCGACGGCCAGGGCCAGGCCGGCGAGCACGGCAGCCACCGCGCTGCGCGTCCCTCGTCGTGTCGTCGTCGTCATCGTGCTCCCCCGTCGTTCGCCTGGACCGGACCAGGCTGCCATGCCACCGCTCCCTCACCGGGAAGCCTGGCCGTTCTCAGCTGATCGTGACCGAACCCGAGTCCACCGGGACCAGCTCGACCCAGGTGACCCCGGGAGCGAGGGTCAGCACCGACCCGTCGGCCGCCGCGAGCGTCAGCACCGCGTCGGTCCCTGCCTTCGCCCACGTGCCCGTGACCGACTTCCCGCCGGTGCTCACGGTGGCGTCGCCCGAGCCCTCCAGCACCGTCTCCGGGACCGGGTTGCCCGCAGGGTCCGTGGTGCCCGAGTCCACGACGCGCACCTTCAGCGTCACCACGTTCGTCGCGGCGATCCGGGCGCCGGAGCGCAGCATCGCCGGTGCGGACCCTTCCGCACGGAGCCACGTCCCGGTCCCCGCGTCCCACGTCCACGTCGGCCGCGAGTAGCCGGAGAGGTGCACGGCCACGGTCGACGACGGGCCACCGGCGACGACCGCGGTGGCCTTCTCCGGGGTCTTCGCGATCACGAACTGGGTGGGCGGCGCAGCGGCGTGGTTGCCGTCGGCCTGGTCCCAGAAGGTCTGCGGCGTCCCGTAGACGTTGTGCGGCGCCGGCCCGACCCCGGACTTGCGGTAGAAGCCGGCGGCGCCGGCATCCATGCTGATCGTCTGCAGGCCCGCGTTCTTCAGGTCCTGGACGAACTGCGCCTGGCCACCCGAGAAGGCGATCAGACCGTGCAGGGGTGCGGCGATCGCGGGGTCCATCGGGCGGACCGAGCGGATCGGACCGACCTCGGCGGGCACCTGCGACTGATAGACCGCGACGAACCGGCTGATGCCGCCCTCGACCACCTGCTCCCACACGACGTCGGCCTGGTCCAGGCCGGTCTGCGGGCGCGCCTCCCCCGAGTTCTCGACCTTGATCGCGAGCGCGGGGCGCACGGCGACCTCCGCGGCGACGACGCCGGTGAGCGGCCAGCGGGGCGGCACCACCGGTGCGGGCGGAGCGGCCTTCGCCGCCTCGATGACGGGCGCCTGGGTCACCGGCGCGACGGGCGAGCGGTCGGTCGGGGACCCGCTGCAGGCGCCGAGGACGAGGACGGCGCCGGTCGCCAGCGCGACGATCGCAGCGGATCGCCGACGGGCGCACGGGACGGTGAGGACGGGCGACACGGTGCTCCTTCGGGTGTGAACCGCGCGACACTCTACGGCGTGACCATGTGCGCTCCGGGCGGGCACGCGCCGTGACGGACCTACGCTGAGCGGGTGATCCGACCCCTGCGTGACGTTCCCGCGCGGCCGGACCTGCTGCTCCCGGCGCTCGCGGCCGCGCTGTCGGGCACCGGACCCGCGGTCGCACCGGGGCGGGCCAGGACCACGTCCGGCGACGTGGGCGAGGACGTCGCCGTCGTCGTGCAGACCTCGGGCTCCACCGGTGAGCCCCGGTCCGTCCTGCTCTCGGCCACCGCCCTGCGCGCGTCGGCGCGTGCGACGCACGACCGGCTCGGCGGGGCCGGGCACTGGCTCCTTGCCCTCCCCCCGGACCACGTCGCGGGCCTCCAGGTGCTCGTCCGCTCGATCCTGGCCGGCACGGTCCCGATCGTCCTGGCTCCCGGCCCGTTCCGGGCAGCGGCGTTCGGCGCGACGGTCGGCGCGATGCCCACCGACGGGCCGCGGTACACCTCGCTCGTCCCCACCCAGCTGGCGCGGCTCCTCGACGACGCCGGCGCGACGGACGCGCTCCGCTCCTTCGACGGCGTGCTGCTGGGTGGTGCCGCGGCAGCACCGGACCTGCTGCCCCGCGCCCGCGCGGCCGGTGTCGCTGTCGTGACGACGTACGGCATGACCGAGACGTGCGGGGGGTGCGTCTACGACGGTCGCCCGCTCGACGGGGTGTCCGCCCGGCTCGACGGCGACGGTCGCATCCTGCTCGCCGGTCCGGTCCTCGCCGACGGCTACTTGGGTCGCCCGGACCTGGACGCCGAGGCGTTCGTGCAGGTGGACGGGGTACGGCACCTGCGGACGTCGGACCTCGGCACCTGGTCCGACGGCTCGCTCGAGGTCCTCGGCCGCGCGGACGACGTGCTGGTCAGCGGGGGCGTCAAGGTGCCGCCCGCACCGGTCGAGTCGGTCCTCGCGAGCCTGCCCGGGGTGGCCGAGGTGTGCGTCGTCGGCGTGCCCGATGCCGAGTGGGGACAGGCCGTCGTCGCGGTCGTCGTCGCCCGCTCCGGCACCCGACCGCCCACGCTCCGCCAGGTCCGCACCGCCGTCGCCGAGCACCTCGGCGCCACGCACGCCCCGCGCCACCTCGTGGTCACGGACTCGCTCCCCGTGCGCGGCCCGGGCAAGATCGACCGTCGGGCCGCCACGTTGCTCGCCGTCCGCCAGCTCGAGAGGAACTCCACGTGACGACTGCCAGCGACTGGGTCCAGGGTGCACGACCGCGGACGCTGCCGGCCGCCGCCGCCCCCGTGCTCGTCGGCACCGGGGCCGCCGCCCAGCTCGGCGAGGCCGACCTCGGACGCGCTGCTCTCGCGCTCGGCGTCGCCCTCGCCCTGCAGGTGGGCGTCAACTACGCGAACGACTACTCCGACGGCATCCGCGGCACCGACGTGGACCGGGTCGGGCCGCTGCGGCTGACCGCGTCCGGCACCGCCAGCCCGGGGACGGTCAAGGCCGCGGCGTTCGCGGCATTCGGCCTCGCCGCCCTGCTCGGCCTCACCCTGGTCACGATCACCGGCCAGTGGTGGCTGCTCGCCGTCGGCGCCTTCGCCATCGCCGCGGCATGGGGGTACACGGGCGGCCGGCGGCCGTACGGCTATCGCGGGCTCGGCGAGGTCGGGGTGTTCGTGTTCTTCGGCCTCGTCGCCGTGCTCGGCACCACCTACACGCAGGCCGACGAGCTCTCCTGGCCCGCGTGGGTCGGTGCCGTGTGCGTCGGCATGCTCGCGTGCGCGCTGCTCATGGCGAACAACCTGCGGGACGTGCCCACGGACGCCCTCGTCGGCAAACGGACCCTCGCCGTGCGGATGGGCGAGACCTGGTCGCGACGCGCCTATGCGGTGCTCGTGGTCGGCCCGGTGCTGCTCGGCGGGATCGGGTGCGCGTTCGCGACACCGTGGACGCTGATCGTCCTGCTGCTCCTGGCGCCGTCGGTCGTCCTGGCCGTCACGGTGCTGCTCGGCGCGCGCGGGAAGGCCCTGGTCCCGGTCCTGGCGGGCACCGGACTGCTCGAGCTCGCGTTCGGCGTGCTGCTCGGCCTCGGGCTGGCGCTCTAGCTCTCGCGCGCGGCCTCGTCGGCCGCATCCTCGACGTCCGCGTCCTCCTGCGCACGCTTCCCCAGCACCGTCCGGTCGCCCGCCGCACGACGACGCTCCGCGCGCTCGGCCAGCTGCCGGGCGGCCGCGTCCCGTGGGCCGGCGAGCAGCACGTAGGACAGCCCCCACGCGAGGAACGCGGCGACGACGGCCACGAGCCAGGTCCGCATCCCGGCCCACCACAGCAGGCCGAGGCAGGCACCGAAGAGCGCGAGGCGCAGGACCGAGTAGACGACGAAAGGCACGGTCCCAGGGTAGGCGCTGGGGCCTCGCTGTCGGTCCGAGGCGTCTACTCTGACGAGGTGAGGAACCTGGCCGTCCTGCTGATCATCGGACTGAGCGTCTACTGCGTGTTCGACGTCATCCGCAGCACCACCGCCGAGCGCCTCGGGGTGCACCCGGTGTTCTGGATCGCGCTGATCCTCGTCGTGCCGCTCATCGGTTCGCTCGCCTGGCTCGCCGTGCGCTGGTCCCGCCGGACCGCCGGCGGGCCGGACCAGTCGACGCGGTACCGCCGCACCACCGGACCCGACGACGACCCTGACTTCCTGTCGAGGCTGGACGACGACCGAAAGCGCACCGATCCGGGCACGTCCGACGACGCACCGCCGACGGCCTGAGCGAGCTCGGCCCGCCGTGGCGGTGGACGGCCGCGACCGTCACACGCCCGAGTAGGAGTGCTTCCCCGTGACGACCAGGTTGACGACCGTGAAGTTCGCGAGCACGACGGCGTAGCCGACGAAGACGAAGTACGACGCCCGCCGACCGCTCCAGCCGCGCGTGGTGCGGGCGTGCAGGTAGGCCGCGTAGACGACCCACGCGACGAACGTGCCGACCTCCTTCGGGTCCCAGCCCCAGTACCGCCCCCACGCGTGCTCGGCCCAGATGGCGCCGCCGATGAGGGTGAACGTCCACAGCACGAAAGCGACCGCGTTGAGCCGGAACGCCAAGGCCTCGAGCTCCCGCGAGCCGGGCACCTGCTCCAGCCAGCCGAACCGCGGTCCGCCGACCCAGTGCCGGAACCGCTCGGAGCGGGACGAGCTCGTGGCGGCGCGGGTTCCGACCGCGACGGCAGGCGCGTCGACGGGTGCGAGGGCCTCGTCCCGGAAGCTGCGCAGGACCTGCAGGATGGAGGCGGCGAACGCGACGGTGAAGATGCCGGTGGCAGTGATCGCGACGCCGACGTGCAGGATCAGCCAGTAGCTCTGCAGGGCGGGCTGCACCTGGTCGGCCTGGATGTAGAACACGTTGAGCGCGAGGACGAGGGCCAGCACGGAGATGCCCATGACGACCACGCCGACGAACGCGATGACGCGCCTGCGCTGCACGATCGTGAGGACGAGGACGGCGACGAACACGCCGACGATCGTGAACTCGTACATGTTGGCGGTCGGCCACCGACCGGCGGCGATGCCGCGCAGCACGATGCCGGCAAAGAGCATCACGAGCCCGAGGAGCGTGGTGGAGCGCGCGATCCCCTCGGCGCGGACCGACCGCCCCGGCGCGCTCTGCGCCTCGGACCCGGCGACGGCCGTGGCGGGTCGCGTGTTCTCCGACCCGACGAGGGCCGCCTCGGGGACGCGCTTCTGCGCCCGGTCGGCGATGCGCGCGAGGTCCACGCTGTAGGCGATCAGCGCGACGGTGAACGCGGTCGCGGCACCCCAGACGAGCAGGGTGCTCAGGTCACCGATGGTCATGGCGTGCCTTCTCCTGAGGTCGGGCCGCG
The DNA here is from genome assembly GCF_001424125.1 of Cellulomonas sp. Leaf395. GTDB lineage: Bacteria > Actinomycetota > Actinomycetes > Actinomycetales > Cellulomonadaceae > Cellulomonas. The sequence continues at coordinate 187,054 of NZ_LMQI01000003.1, read as the reverse complement.
GGGGGCGACCGGGGGTCTGTCAGCCGTGCGGGCGGGCACCTGGGTGAGCACCTGGGCGAGCACCCTGTCGAGCTCGGGCTGGAGGCCGACGTCGTCGCCGCGCGCCAGCCCGGCCGCGGTGACCACTGTACGACCGTCACCCTCGGCGGCACCGTCTGCGGCCCCCGGGGTGAGCCGGAGCCAGAGCCGTCGCCGCGGAGCGAACAGCGAGGTGGCGAGCCCGGCGAAGGCGAGCAGCGCGAACACGAGCACGAAGGGCAGGGCGGGGTCGTGGCGCAGGTCGAGCGCGACGTACCGCGGCAGCTCGTTGAAGGTCACCGTGCCCATCCCGTCGGGCAGGTCGACGGTCTCACCAGGCTTCACGACGAGGGTCACGGGATTGTCGTCGTCGTCCATCAGCTGCGTCATCCGCGCCTCGTCGAGCTCGTACACGTTCTGCGGGACGCCGGTGTCGAGCCCGAGGTTGCCCTGCCAGACGGCGAGGACGAGCGCGGGGTCGTCGGGCTGCGGGTTCACCGAGGCGTAGGCAGGCCCGAAGGACGTCTCACGCTCCTCGAGGGTGGGCAGGAGGTACCCGACGAGGCCGATCTGCTCCTGGTCGCCGGACACGTCGGGCACCTTGACGACGCCGCGCGACGTGTAGACCTCGTCCTGCGGAAGGAACGGCGTGGGACCCGAGAACGCCACCTGTCCGGAGGCGTCGCGCACGGTGATGTCGGGCGCGTAGCCGTTGCCCTGGAGGTAGACCTTGGCACCGCCGGCGTCGAGGGGGTGGTTGACCTTGATGGTCTCCTCGACCGGCTCCTCGCCGGGATTGGTCAGGGTGACGTGCGCGGTGAAGTCGCGGGACTGCAGCGTGACCGGGTCGAACCGGGACTCGAACTCGTCGAGCCGCAGCGTGAACGGGACGAGGCTCGACGGGGTGAACGCGGTCCCCTGCTCGAAGGTGTCGTAGTCGACCTGCGCGTTCGCGAACCCGCGGCCCTGCACGACGATCGCCTGCCCGCGGTAGTGCAGCACCTGCCCGGTGGCCACGGAGATGAGCAGCCCGACGAGCGCGAGGTGGAAGACGAGGTTGCCGGTCTCCCGCAGGTAACCGCGCTCCGCGGACACCGAGATCGTGCCGTGGCCCTCGTCGCGGGTGTCCACGCGGTAGGTCGGGACGAACGGGAGCCAGCGCCACCCACCGCGCAGAACGGCCGCGGCGTCGTCGGCGACCTTCGACGGCGGGGCGTCCACGAGACCGGAGCCCTGCGCGGGGAAGCGCGTGAACCGGCGGGGAGCGCGCGGCGGCCGCCCGCGGACGCCGGCCAGGTGCACCTTGGTGCGCGGCAGGATGCAGCCGACGAGTGAGACGAACAGCAGAAGGTAGATCGCCGAGAACCAGACGGAGGAATACACGTCGAAGAACCCGAGCCGGTCGAGCCACGGGCCGGTGGTGGGGTGGTCGGAGATGTACGTCGCGACCTTCGCGGTGTCCTGCGCGCGCTGCGGCCAGACGGTCCCGGGCACGGCGGCGACGGCCAGCAGCATGAGCAGCAGCAGCGCGACCCGCATGCTGGTGAGCTGCCGCCAGGCCCAGCGCAGCCAGCCGACGAACCCCAGGGTGGGCAGGGTGGGCGGCGCAGGAGGAGCCTCGGTCGGCTCCATGAAGACGTCGGAGAGGCCCTCGGGCCGATGCACGCTCATACGACCGGCACGAACGGGTCGCCGCCGACGAGGACGCCCTGGAGCCACGACGACCAGGTACCCCACACACCCGTGACCAGGGCGATCCCGAGGATCACGAGCATGGCACCGCCGAACCGCATGATCGCGAGGCGGTGCCGGCGCAGGAACCCGAGCGCCCCGGCGCTGCGATCGACGAAGAGCGCCACCAGCAGGAACGGCAGCCCGAGCCCGAGGCAGAACGCGACGGCCAGCAGCGCACCGCGACCGGCCGACCCGCCGTCGAGCGAGAGCGTGAGGATCGCGGCGAGCGTCGGGCCGATGCACGGCACCCAGCCGAGCCCGAAGGTGACGCCCAGCAGCGGTGCGCCCCACAGGCCCGCCCGCGGCGCGAGGTGGACGCGCTTCTCGTTCTGCAGGAACGGGATCACACCGAGGAAACCGAGGCCGAGCACGATGACGACGACGCCGAGCACGCGCGTGATCGGGTCCTGGTACTCGACCAGCAGGCCGCCGAGCGACCCGGCGAGGACGGCCAGCGCGACGAACACGGCGGTGAACCCGGCGACGAACAGCGCGACACCGAGCAGCACGCGGGAACGCGCGGGGGCGGTGCGGACCAGGGTCGTCCCGGCCGGTTGCACGCCCAGACGGTCGGACGACCCTGTCATCCCGCCGAGGTACCCGACGTACGCGGGAACGAGCGGGAGCACGCACGGCGACGCGAACGAGACGAGCCCGGCGATCAGCGCCACCGGGATCGCCAGGAGCAGCGACCCGGAGACGACGGTCTGACCGAAGGCGTCCCCCGCGTCGGCGAAGAGGATCATGGCGCGCGCACAGGGGCTTGTTCGAGAAGCAGCTCGTCCACCATCGAGCGCAGGGTCGACGGGTCGGCGAGGCCGAGGATGCGTCCGGCGACCATCCCGGACCGGTCGAGCACGACGGTCGTCGGCACGGCGTTCACCGGGACGGTGCCTTGCAGCGCGGCGATCGCGGCGCCGTCGGTGTCGGCGAGGCTCGGGTACGGGACCTCGAACTGGCGCTCGAACGCCTGGGCGGTGCCGGCGTCGTCGGTCCGGTTGATGCCCAGCACCTGCACGCCGTCGGCGGCGTAGTCGGTGGACAGGGCCGCGAGGTCCGGGGCCTCGGCGCGGCACGGCGGGCAGTTCGCGTACCAGGTGTTCAGCACCACGACCTCGCCGCGCCAGTCGGCCACGTCCTGCGCGCTGCCCGCGAAGTCGGTGCCGGACAGCTCGAGCGGACCGGAGCGGTCGCCCGCTGCCCAGGTCGTCGTGCTGCCGTCGCCGGACTGGTAACCCTGACCCGCGACGTCGTCGGGCGTCGTCGTCGCCTCGGGCGTGCAGCCCGCGACCGCCAGGAGCGCCACCACGGCACCGACGAGGAGAGCGCGTCGCCGCACGTCAGGCCCCCGCCACCGTCGACGCACCGGGCAGCAGCACCGCGGCGGGCTCGCTGTAGCCGACGCCGACCAGGGTGTCGCCGTMGTAGCGCAGGCTGGTCAGCGACGCGACGGAGCACTGCCGCTTGCGGGGGTCGTGCCACAGGTGCCGGTTCTCGAGCGCGAGCCGCGTGACCCAGACCGGCAGCTGGTGGCTGACCAGCACGGCCTCGTGACCGCGGGCGAGCCCGCGCGCGGACTCGACGGCGGCCAGCATGCGGTCCACCTGCTCTTTGTACGCCTCACCCCAGGACGGCCGGAACGGGTTGCGCAGGTAGGGCCAGTGCTCGGGATGGCGCAGCGAGCCGTCGCCGACGCCGAACGTCTTGCCCTCGAAGTGGTTGCCCGCCTCGATGATCCGCTCGTCGGTACGGATGTCGAGACCGAACGCCGCCGCGATGGGCCGGGCCGTCTCCTGCGCGCGCTGCAGCGGGGAGGCGATGACGGCGACGACGTCCCTTCGCCCCCCGGCACCGGTCCCGGCCAGGTGCTCGGCGACCATGTCAGCCATGGCCAGGCCACGCTCCGAGAGCCGGTAGCCGGGCAGCCGTCCGTACAGCACGCCGTCGGGGTTGTGCACCTCGCCGTGCCGCATCAGGTGGATCGTGGTCGCGACCATGTGCTCAGTCTCGCAAACAGTCCTGTGCGCGACGGACACGCTGCGGGGTCACTCGACGTGACACGCGCCACCCGTCAGGTGCAGGCGGACCGTCTCCATCGCGTCGCCGAGCGCGGCGAACTGCTCGGGCGTGAGCACGTCGACCAGGTGGTCCCGCACGGACTGCACGTGGCTCGGGGCGGCGGCGACCAGCACCTGCCAGCCCTTCTCGGTCATGGTGCAGTTCACGCCGCGGGCGTCCTCGACGCAGGGCACCCGGGAGACCAGCCCCTGCTCCTCCATGCGCCGGATGGTGTGCGTGAGCCGGCTGCGGGAGTGCGCGAGGTTGTCGGCGAGCTGGGCCATCCGCAGCGTGCGGTCGGGCGTCTCGGAGAGCCGGACGAGGACCTCGTACTCGTGCGTGGACAGGCCGGTGTCGCGCTCCAGCTCGTGCTCGAGCGCAGCGAACAGGCGTGCGGCGCCGCCGCGGAACGAGCGCCACTGGGTCTGCTGCTCGGCGGTCAGCCACTGCACCTCGGTGGATGTGTCACTGGTCACAAGCGCGCCTCCGTCCTCGGTCGTGGGGTTGCGGCCCTGGGGCGAGTGTAGTACAACTTTGAACTAACAGTTTGGTTGACAGTTCAACAACCACGGAGGATCCCATGAGCACCGCCACCACCACCCTTCCCGCCGGCCTGACCACGGGCACCTGGGCCGTCGACGCCACGCACACCGAGGCGGCGTTCACCGTCCGGCACGCCGGCATCTCCAAGGTCCGCGGCTCCGTCGCCGTCACCGACGGCACGGTCACGGTCGGCGACGACCTGGCGAGCACCTCGGTCTCCGTCACGCTCGACCCCTCCACGGTCAGCACGGGCGACGCCAACCGCGACGGCCACCTCAAGAGCGGCGACTTCTTCGACGTGGAGAAGTTCGGTCAGTGGACGTTCGTCTCCACCGAGGTCCGCGAGGCCGGCAAGAACTACGTCGTCGCCGGTGACCTCACCATCCACGGCGTCACGCAGCGCGTCGAGCTCGACACCGAGTTCAACGGCACCGCGGTCGACCCGTTCGGCAACACGCGTGCGGGCTTCGAGGCCACCGTGACGATCTCCCGCAAGGACTTCGGTCTCACCTGGAACGCGGCCCTCGAGGCCGGCGGCGTCCTGGTGTCCGACAAGGTCGTCATCGCGCTCGACGTCTCGATCATCAAGGGCTGATCTCGTCGTCGGCCGGGTCTGTGTCGTCGTCACACGGGCCCGGCCGTTCGCACGCTCAGGCGCCGGTGCCGGTGCGCCGGCGGTCGTGGAACGCGAGGATCTGCAGCTCGGAGGCGACGTCCACCGCCCGCAGGTCCACGTGCGCAGGCACCCGCAGCGCGCGCGGCGCGAAGGTGAGGATGCCGACGACACCGGCCGCGACGAGCTCGTCGCACACGTCCTGCGCGACGGACGCCGGCGTGGCGATGATGCCCATGGTGGCGGCGGACCCGCTGACCGCGTCGTGCAACGAGGACGGCGGCTGCACGACGAGTCCCGCCACCGTCGTCCCCACCACCGCGGGGTCGGCGTCGACCAGGCCGACGACCGCGAAGCCCCGCTCGGCGAACACCGAATAGCTGGCCAGCGCGTGCCCGAGGTTGCCGATGCCGACGATGACGACCCGCCGCTGCGTCGTCAGGCCCAGCGCCACCGACACCTGCTCCGAGAGGTGCAGGACGTCGTACCCCACCCCGCGCCGGCCGTAGGAGCCCAGGAACGACAGGTCCTTGCGGAGCTGCGCCGACGTGACGCCCGCGCCGGTGGCCAGCTCCTCCGACGACGTGGTGACCACGCCGTCGGCCGAAAGCCCGTGCAGGACCCGAAGGTAGCCCGGCAGCCGGGCGACGGTGGCGGCGGGCACGTCGCGCGCGCCGGCGCGCCCGGTCGCACCGGGCTCGGCTGCCCTGGTGTGCGGCCGGGGTCCCCTTCGCTGCGTGTCCACATCGACTCCCGCGAACGCCCCGTCGGACCCGGTCGCCCGAGCCCTGCTGGTCAGGCTAGGGGTCGGGGACCAGCCGGGGTAAGGGTTCGGCGCAGCCGGTTCGCGTCGATCCGCCAGTAGCCCTGCTGCACGCCGTCCACCTCGACCACCGGCACCAGCTCGCCCAGCTCGCCGACGAGGTCCCGGCCGGGATGCTGTGCGGTGTCGATGTCGACCTCGGACCAGTCCGCCCCGGTCTCGTCGCACACGGTCCGCACCACCTCACGCGCCTCGTCGCACAGATGGCAGCCGGCCCGGCCGTAGAGCACCACACGCGTCATGCCCCCACCGTCTCACGACGGCCTCTGCCGACGGACGGGCACCCTGTCCCGCGCGACCGTCGTTACAGTGACCGGGTGCGTCAGGCGTCCGGGAACACCCACGCCCCCGCTCCCGCGCTGCGGGACCCGGGGTCAGGCCCGGACGGTCCCGGCGTCGGCGCGTTCTTCGACGTCGACAACACGATCATCCGTGGCGCCAGCTCGTTCCACCTCGCCGTCGGCCTCTACCGGCGCGGGTTCTTCCGCAAGCGCGACCTGGTCCAGTTCGGGCTCCACCAGTTCCGGTACCTGACGTTCGGCGAGAACAAGGACCAGATCGACGAGGTCCGCAGCAGGGCCCTGTCGATCATGAAGGGTCACTCGGTCGCCGAGGTCACCGCGATCGCGGAGGACGTCTACGACGAGGTGCTCTGTCTGCGGATCTATCCGGGGACGCAGCGGCTCCTCGACCAGCACATCGCCGCCGGACACTCCGTCTGGCTGGTCACGGCGACCCCCGTGGAGATCGGGTCGCTGATCGCCCGACGCCTCGGCGCCACGGGTTCCCTGGGCACCATCGCCGAGCACGAGGACGGCTTCTACACGGGCCGGCTGGTGGGCGACATGCTCCACGGTCAGGCCAAGGCCGACGCCGTGCGCGCGATCGCCGAGCAGGAAGGCATCGACCTGGCGGCGTCGTACGCGTACGGCGACTCCACCAACGACGTCGCGATCCTGTCCGAGGTCGGCTTCCCGTGCGCGATCAACCCCGACCGCCGCCTGCGTCGGTACGCCGCCACGGTCGGCTGGCCGGTGCGCGAGTTCCGCAACCGCCGACGCAACGCCCGCCGCGGCACCACGGTGGCCAGCCTGGCCGGCCTCGCCTGGGCCGGCGGGCTCGTCGCGCGGGCCGTCCTTCGCCAGTGGCGCGGCCCCGGCGGCGGCGAGGACGTCCTGTGACGGTCCGGCCTGCCGAGCACGCGGATCTCGACGCGCTCGCCGCCCTGGCGGCCCTGACGTTCCCGCTGGCCTGCCCACCGGGCTCGACCGCGCAGGACCAGCAGGAGTTCATCGACGCCGTGCTCTCGCCTCAGCGGTTCGCCGAGTACCTCGACGATCCCCTCCGGGACGTCCTGGTCGCCGGCGACGGAGCGCTCGTCGGGTACACGATGCTCGTCTCCGGCGAGCCGTCCGACGAGGACGTCCGGGCCGCGCTGCACCTGCGCCCGACCATCGAGCTGTCCAAGTGCTACGTGCACCCCGACCACCACGGTGCCGGGATCGCGAACGCGCTGATGACCGCGTCCCTGGACACCGCGCGCGGACGCGGTGCCCACGGGATGTGGCTGGGCGTGAACCAGCACAACGCGCGGGCGCAGACCTTCTACGTACGGTCCGGGTTCGCCATCGTCGGCACCAAGCACTTCACCGTCGGCGCCCGTCTCGAGGACGACTACGTGCTGGAGCGTCCGCTCTAGCCCTCCTCGGCCTCCCGCGCGGCGTCCTGCTCCTCCCGCGTCGTCGCCACCGGCCAGCCCTCGTCGTCCCACGCCAGCTCACGGATCTCGAGCCGGAAGTCGCCCCCGGCGGCCGCGTCGTAGTAGTGGAACGCGAGATGCCCCTGCGACACGGACTGCCCGCCGGGCCCGACCATGTCGCCCATGGAGGTCAGCAGCTGCTCGCCACCGTCCATGGTCATGTCCGTGCCGGACCGGTCGACGTACGGACCCGTGACGTCCCGGGAGCGCCCGACGGCCATGTTGTACGTGGAGTCGGTGCCCTTGCAGCAGAAGTCGCGGGACACGAACAGGTAGTACCAGTCGTCGCGCAGCACGAGGTAGGGCGCCTCGATCGCGTTCGGCGGCGATATGCGGCTCGCGATCGTCGTCGGCTCGGCTCCGTCCGCGGGCTTGCCGGACGGCCACTCGAGCTCGACCAGCTGGATGCCGCCCCAGAACGAGCCGAACGCCATCCACGGCGTGCCGTCCGCGTCCGTGATCACGCCGGGGTCGATCGCGTTGTAGTCGGTCTCTCCCGGCACCGACCGGAGGACCTCGCCCTGGTCCACCCAGGCGTAGTCGGGGTCGTCCGGGTCGAGCGTGGTGTTCGTCGTCACCCCGATGGCGGACGCGTTCTTGCCGAAGGTGGACGCCGAGTAGTACAGGTAGAACGTCCCGTCGTGCTCGATCACCTCGGGCGCCCAGAAGTTCGACACCCCGGGGACGGCCTCGTACGCCCAGTCCGGGCGGGTCTTGGCGTCCCAGACGGTGCCGACGAGCTCCCACGTGAGGCCGTCGTCGACGGACCGTCGGATCTGCGGGGAGCCGAGACCCACCCGGCCGTCGCCGGTCGAGAACACGTACCAGGGCTCACCCTCGTCACCCACCACGAGGGCGGGGTCGTGGGTGTGGATGTCCCCGGTGAGGGACAGCGCCGTCGCGGCGGGCCCGTCCTCCGGCCCCGCCGCACAGGCAGCGGCGCTGACCACCAGGGCGAGCGCGACCACACCCGCCACGACGACGCGGCGCACGGCGGTCAGACCCCCAGCCGGACGACGTTCCAGGACACCGGCGGCACCTGCACCGACACGCGGCCGTCCCGGACGGTCGCGGTCGCGTTGGTCCGCGGGACGACGGAGGTGTCGTCGGCGGCCGTGGCGGACCAGGTGTGGTCCGGGTTGGCCAGCGTGGTCGCCTCGACGACGCGCAGCCCCGGCAGCGAGCGGGCGTCGACCTCGAGCGTGACCGTCTCGGTCAGGGAGCGGTTGACCGCGAACAGGGCGACGTCGCCCGTCTCGGCGTCGCGGGTGGCCACGGCGTCGACCAGTGCGGCGTCGCCGTACTTCGCCGTCTCGTACGTCGGCGCCTCGACGGCGACCTGGAGCACGTCGCCCTTGGCGTACCGGGACGCCTGCGCGAACGGGTGGAAGATCGTCTGCTTCCAGGACCGGCCGCCCGGCTCGGTCATGATCGGCGCGATCACGTTGACCAGCTGGGCGAGCGACGCGGAGTGCACGCGGTCCGTGTGACGCAGCAGGGAGATCAGCAGGTTGCCGACGACGACGGCGTCCGCGACGTTGTACTTGTCCTCGAGAAGCACGGGCGCGACGGGCCAGTCGTGCCCGGTCGGCGGCTTGGACTCGGCACGGTGCTGGTACCAGACGTTCCACTCGTCGAACGAGATGTGGATCCGCTTGTCCACCTTCTTGTGCGCGCGCACCGCGTCCGCCGTCGCGCTCACGGACTCGACGAAGTGGTCCATGTCCACGGCGGAGGCCAGGAACGAGCCGAGGTCGCCGTCCTCCTCCCAGTAGTACGCGTGGGCGGAGATGAGGTCCACCTGCTCGTAGGCCTCGGAGAGCACGATCCGCTCCCACTCGCCGAACGTCGGGATGGCGACGCCCGACGAGCCGCAGGCGACGAGCTCGAGGTCCGGGTCGACCATCCGCATCGCACGGCCGGTCTCGGCGGCGAGCCGGCCGTACTCGTAGGCCGTCTTGTGACCGATCTGCCACGGGCCGTCCATCTCGTTGCCCAGGCACCACATGCGGATGTCGTACGGGTCGTTCGCACCGTTGGCGCGGCGCTGGTCGGACAGCCGCGTGCCGCCGCGGACGTTGCAGTACTCGAGCAGGTCGACGGCCTCCTGGACGCCGCGCGTGCCCAGGTTGACCGCCATCATCGGCTCGACCTCGGCCAGCTTCGCCCAGCGCATGAACTCCTCGACGCCGACCGTGTTGGGGTCGGTCGAGTGCCACGCGAGGTCTAGCCGGGCCGGGCGCTGGTCACGCGGGCCGACGCCGTCCTCCCAGCGGTAGCCGGAGACGAAGTTGCCGCCGGGGTAGCGCACGGTGCTGACGCCCAGCTCGCGCGTCAGCTCGAGCACGTCCTTGCGGAACCCGTCGGCGTCGGCCGTCGGGTGCGCGGGGTCGTGGATGCCGGTGTAGACGCAACGGCCCAGGTGCTCGACGAACGAACCGAACGTGCGCCGGCGGACCGGTCCGACCCGGAAGGCCGGGTCGAGGGTGAGTCGGACGGGGATCATGAGGTCTCCTGGTTCGGTCGGGCGCGTGCCTGCTGTGATGCGCACGGATGTGTGTGGGCGGGCGGCTCGGACGTCGTGATCTGCCGCGATGGCCCTGTGGCTGCCGCTGGCGAGCTGTCCCGTGGGAGGCGTCCGAGCGGGCGTCGACGTCGTCAGCGCCCTTGCTGTTCGGGTAGTTTCTACATCGTTGTAGATGCATCATGCACGGCCGCTCCGACGCCGTCAACCGACCGTTACACGTTCGTGGCTTGACCGACCGGCGGTTCTCGTGTCATGTTCTACATCGTTGTAGATCAACGTTGTAGAACGCAGCGTCGATCAGGCGAACGAGGTCAACGACGACCCTGACGGACCGGCCCCCACCGGGTCCTGACGCGACCGTGACCTCACACATCCTTGGGATATGGGAGGCAGGATCATGAAGAAGAACAGGCTCATCGCAGGTGCCCTGTGCGCCGCGGTCGCCGGGACGCTGACGCTGACGGCGTGCAGCGACGGCGGCGACGGCGCGAGCGACAGTGGCGAGAAGGAAATCACGTTCATGTTCCGGGGTGGACCGGACGAGAAGGCGGCGTACGAGGCCGCCATCAAGAAGTACACCGAGGACACCGGCGTGAAGGTGAAGGTCATCGTGACCGACGCCGACCAGTACGCCACGAAGCTGCAGGCCTCCGTGGCCGGCAACAACGTGCCCGACGTGTTCTACGTCGAGCAGGCCACCCTCCAGTCGTACGTGAGCTCGGGCGTCCTCATGGACATCACCGAGCAGGTCGAGGCCAGCGGCGTCGACCTGGACAACATCTGGTCCTACGGCGTCGACTCCTACCGCTTCGACGGGACGCTCCAGGGCACGCCCGAGGGCGCGCTCTACGCCCTGCCGAAGGACATCGGCCCGTTCTCGTTCGGCTACAACAAGACGATGCTCGAGGCCGCGGGCATCCCGCTGCCCGACAAGGACGAGCCCCTCACGTGGGACCAGTTCGTCGACATCAGCAAGCAGCTGACCGTCGACACCGACGGTGACGGCGCGATCGACCAGTGGGGCACCGGGCTCAACGTCCAGTGGAACCTGCAGTCGATGGTGTGGAGCAACGGCGGCGACTGGACCAACGAGGACCGCACCGAGGTCACCGTGGACACCCCCGAGTTCGCCGAGGCGCTGCAGAAGTTCGCGGATCTCACCAACGTCGAGAAGGTGACGCCGTCGGCCTCCGACGCCGCCACGCTCGACACGTACCAGCGGTGGATGGCCGGCGAGATCGGCTTCTTCCCGGTCGGCCCGTGGGACGTCTCGGTCTACAACGAGCTCGACTTCGACTACGACCTGATCCCCTGGCCCGCCGTCGGTGACGCCGGCACCGCCACGTGGATCGGCTCGCTCGGTATCGGCGTCTCCGCGACGACGAAGCACCCCGAGGACGCGGTCAAGCTCGTCACGTACCTGAGCACCGACGCCGACGCGCAGCAGACGCTCGTCGACGCGAACATCCAGATCCCGAACCTCGTCGACATGGCGGAGACCTGGGCTGCGGAGGAGGGCGCCGAGCCCGCCAACCGTCAGGAGTTCCTGGACATCGCTCAGGACTACGGCCGCGCGATGCCGGCCGCGTTCACCTACGGCGCCGAGTGGTACGACGAGCTCTGGACCAACATCCAGCCCGTGCTCGACGGCGAGCAGACGGCCGCCGACTACCTCGCCGAGGAGCAGCCGAAGATGCAGGCCCTGCTCGACGAGTCGAACGCCACCGCCGAGCAGGCTGCGGCCGGCAAGTAGCCGATCCCTCCTCCCCGCTCCCGCCGCCCGGGCACGCCCCCGGGCGGCGGGAGCCCCTGGAAAGGAACCCTCATGACGCAGACCGCGGACGTCGCGCCCCCGACGACCGGGCGGAGGAGCAAGGCAGCAGCACGGCCCGGAGGCGGCACCCACCGCCTGCACCGGTCCGAGCACCGGTGGGCCCTGGCGTTCGTCGCGGCCCCGATCATCGGCTTCCTGCTCTTCACGCTCTACCCCATCGGGTTCGCGGTCTACGCGTCCCTGACCAGCTGGAACGGGCTCGGACCGATGACGTTCGTCGGGCTCGAGAACTACGTGACGCTGTTCCAGGACGAGTACTTCCGGATCGCCCTGTACAACACGTTCTTCTACATGCTCGGCATCCCGATCGGGCTCGCGCTGTCGCTGGTCCTCGCGCTCGCGCTGAACCGTCGGATCCCGGGGCGCACCGCGTTCCGCGCGATCTACTACGTGCCCGTCATCTCCTCGCTCGCCGCCATCGCGATCGTCTGGCAGTTCGCCTACAACGGCGACTTCGGCCTCATCAACCAGGTGCTCGCGTGGTTCGGCATCGACGGCCCCGACTGGCTGCAGAACACCGCCACCGTCAAGCCGGCGATCATCATCATGGCCATCTGGAAGGGCCTCGGTTACTCGATGCTCCTGTACCTGGCGGCCATCCAGGGCGTGCCCGCCTCGCTCTACGAGGCCGCGGCCCTCGACGGCGCGAACGCCTGGCAGCGGTTCCGCTCCATCACGCTGCCGATGGTCCGGCCCGTGACGTTCTTCCTCGTCGTCACCAGCATCATCGCGGGATCCCAGATCTTCACCGAGATCAACATCATGACCCCGGCCGGCGGCCCGGAGTTCAGCTCCGCCTCGGTGGTCTGGTACATCTTCCGCAAGGCGTTCAAGTACCAGCAGATGGGCTACGCGACGACGATGGCGGTCGTCCTCGGGCTCCTTGTCTTCGCCATCACCCTCATCCAGTTCCGGATCAACCGGCGCAACGACTTCAGCATCGACTGAGGAAGGAGAGACACCATGGCAAGCACCCTCATGAAGCCCGCGACGCCGGAGCTGGCGACGACTCCCGAAAAGCGCCGGATGGGCGCCGCGGCGCAGAACCGCCTCGGCAACGTCATCGTCTTCCTCATCCTCGCGGTCGGCTCGCTCGCGATGCTCGCGCCGCTGCTGTGGATGTTCACCACGGCCCTCAAGACCAAGGTCGAGGTCTTCGCGCTGCCGCCGGTCTGGATCCCGGACCCGCCGCAGTGGAACACGTTCGTCCGCATGTGGTCCGAGGCGCCGATCGCGTCCGGCATCATGAACAGCCTCATCGTCGCGCTCACCGTGACCGTGGTCGGCTCGGTCACGTCGGCCCTGGCGGCGTTCGCGCTGGCCAAGATGCGGCTGCCCTACAAGAACGCGATCTTCCTCGGGCTGCTCACGGGCCTGATGGTGCCGTACCCGACGATCATGATCCCGCAGTTCGTGATGTTCTCCCGGCTGCACTGGGTGGACACCCTGCTGCCGCTGATCGTCCCCCTGCTGTTCGGCAACATCATCATGATCTTCTTCCTGCGGCAGTACCTGTCGAGCGTGCCCGACTCCATGATCGAGGCCGCGAAGATCGACGGCGCGTCCTACCTGCAGATCTTCCGCAAGATGATCATGCCGATGATCCGGCCGGCGATCGCCGCCCAGTTCATCCTCTGGTTCATGGCGATCTGGAACGACTACCTGTCGCCGATCCTCTACCTGAACACCCCGGAGAAGCAGACGCTCCAGGTGGTCATCGCCAACCTCAACGTGGAGTTCGCGACCCAGCGGGACTACCCGCTGATCATGGCCGCCTCGTTCGTCGCCCTGCTGCCCATCCTGATCGTGTTCCTGATCTTCCAGCGGCAGATCATCGAGTCCGTCGCGCTCACCGGCTCGAAGGGCTGACCGTGCTCCCGGAGATGCTCCCCGACACCGCCCTCTGGGGCGGACGGCACGCGCACGACCCCACGGCGGTCCGCGACGACGACGGCACGTACTGGCTGTTCTCCACCGATGCGTGGTCGGACGGTCCCGTGCGGGCCGGCGTGCAGGTCCGACGCTCGAAGGACCTGGTCAGCTGGGAGTTCCACGGCTGGGCGCTCGACGGGGTGCCCAGCGACGGAGCCGCCTGGTCGGGTGCCGTCGGCCTGTGGGCACCGGACGTCGTGCGGGTGGGCGACGAGTGGCGCATGTACTGGTCGGCGTCGACGTTCGGCTCCCGCACCTCGGCGATCGGCCTTGCCGTCGCACCGCACCCCACCGGACCGTGGGAGGACCGCGGGCTCGTGGTGACCAGCGAGCACGACGTCGAGGGCCCCAACGCGATCGACGCCAACGCCGTGGTCGACGCCGACGGCCGCCACTGGATGGTCTACGGCTCGTTCTTCGGCGGCATCCACGCGCTCGAGCTGGACCCCGCCACGGGCCTTGCCGTCGGCGAGGCGCCGGGGATCCTGCTCGCGCGACGACCGCGCAGCGTCGAGGGTGCGGTCGAGGGCGCGTTCGTCCTGCCGCGCCCCGACGGCGGCTACGCGCTGGTGCTCTCGTACGACTCTCTCTTCTCGACGTACCACCTGCGGGTGGGCGTCTCGGCGCAGCTGACCGGACCGTACGCGGACCGCGCCGGACGCGACCTCACCGACCTCGAGGGCGACCCGGCGCTGGTCGGCACCGTCATGCTGGGCGGCCACGCGCTCGACGGCGGGCGCGCCTGGCTGGCCCCGGGGCACGCGTCCGTCCTCACCGACGGGGACCGCCAATTGCTGGTCCACCACGTCCGCGACGCCACCGACCCCACGCAGCACGAGGTGCAGGTCCGCCGGCTCGTGTGGACCGCCGACGGCTGGCCCGTCGTGTCGCCGCAGCCGTGGGCGGGCGACGCCGAGCCCGACGACGCCCCGCCCACCGACCCGGCCGCACTGGTCGGGACGTGGGAGGTGGTGTCGTTCGACCAGTCCACCGCGGGTGGGATGACCTCGTCCCAGACGATCGAGGTCGGCGACGAGCTCGTCGCCGCCACCCGGTCGCGCGGCGGCGGCTGCTTCTCCTGGCCCGGGCTCGAGCTCGTGGCCTTCCCGTCCGTCGACGCGGTCCGCGGCCGGAGCACCTGGTCGTTCGCCGGCCTCGACGCCGACGGCAACGCGACCCTCGGCACCCGGGTGGTCGCGCCGTGAGCGCCGGCACGCACGACCTCGAGGTCGGCGGCTGGGCCGGTCGCGTCATGGTGTTCCTGCGCGTGGGCACCCAGATCGTCGCCGTGAACGTGCTCGTGCTGCTGGGCACTCTCGCCGGCGCCGTCGTGCTCGGGGCCTATCCGGCGCTCGCTGCCGGCGGGAGCCTGCTGGCGCGGCTCGCGGCCGGTGCTCCGTCCGAGCACCTCTGGCGGGAGTTCTGGTCGGCGTACCGGACGGGGTTCCGCCGGCTCAACGTCCTCGGTGCACCGCTCACCGTCGGGATCGTGCTCCTGGCTCTCGACGCGTCGGTGCTCGCCGCCGCGTCCCCGGGTCCGACGAAGGCCGCGCTGACGGTCGGCGTCGTGGCCCTGACCGTCTATCTGGTCCTCGCGCTCGCCATCCTGGTGCCGGTCGCCCGGCGGTACGACGACGTCTCCGCTGCGCGCACGTGGCGGTTCGTCGCCGTCTCGCCCCTGCTCTCCCCCGTCACCAGCCTGGCTGTCCTGGTGGTGCTCGTGGTCCTGGCCGTGACGTTCAGCTACGTCCCCGTGCTCATCCCCCTGGTCGGGCTCAGCCTGCCGCTGCTGGCCAGCGGCTGGCTGGTCGACCAGCGACTGACCACGCTCGACGCCCGCACGGCCTGATCGGACTCGAACTTCCCCGCCGCCTGAAGGTCGCCTCGGCGCACTCTCAGGTGGCGGTGGCGTGCTCCGGCGCGCGCGACACCGGGACCGGCGCCTGCTCGCCCAGGGTCGACTCGCGGCCGACGATCGCGAAGTCGGTGATCACCTGGACGAAGGGCTTGCCAGGCTCCACCTCCTCGATGCGCGCGAGCAGCAGGTCGACCGCCGTCGTCGCGATCTGCTCCCGCCCGGGCGCCACCGTGGTCAGCGTCGGTGAGGAGTAGGCGGTCTCCTCGATGTCGTCGAAGCCGATCACCGCGATCTGCCCCGGCACGTCGATCCTGCGCGCGTGCAGGACGTGCAGGGCACCCAGCGCGAGGGCGTCGTTCAGGCCGAAGACGGCGTCGATCTCGACGCCTGAGTCCAGCAGCCGCTCCATCGTCTCGGCGCCCGTCGCGCGGTGCCACAGCCCCGCCTCACCCACGAGCGCCGGGTCCACGTCGAGACCGGCCTCCTCGAGCGCCTGCCGGTACCCCTGCACACGCAGCGCCGCGGAGCCCACGGTCTCGCCCTCGTGGGCGCCGATCACGGCGATGCGCCGCCGCCCGAGGTCCAGCAGGTGCTGGGTGGCCGCGCGGGCCGCCTCGATGTTGTTCATGGTCACGTGGTCGGCGGGACCGCCGAAGATGCGCTCGCCGAGCAGCACCATGGGGTAGTCCACGCGCAGGGCGTCGGCGTCCTGCGGTCCGAGCTCGAGCGGCGAGAAGATCAGCCCGTCGGTGAGGTGCCGTCGCTGCCCCGAGAGCACCTCGAGCTCCCGCTCGCGCACGGACCCGGTCTGCTCGATGAGCACCGTGAGCCCTCGCGCCTCGGCTGCACGGATCACCGAGTCGGCGAGCTCAGCGAAGTACGGGAGCGACAGCTCCGGCACGGCGAGCCCGATGATGCCGGTCCTGCCCCGGCGCAGGTTTCGCGCGGAGATGTTCACCTGGTAGCCGAGGTCGGCGATGGCCGCCTCGACGCGCTCCTTCGTGGCCGGCCGGATGTACTGGTACCCGTTGACCACGTTGGAGACCGTCTTGATCGACACTCCTGCTCGCGCGGCGACCTCGTGCATCGTCACCGCGGAACCCCGCTTGGCCGTGCTCATCGCTGTCTCCCTGGTGCGCGCGCCCCTTGCTGGGGACAGAGTCCCAGACCAGAGCCACTCTACATCGTTGTAGAACTGTTTCCGCGAGAACGGGGCGAAAACACGACGGGCCCGGCAGCAGCTGCCGGGCCCGTGCGTTCGAGCTGGCGACCTGTCGGCCGCCGACGCTCACTTCTTGTTGCGACGCTGGTGACGCGTCTTGCGCAGCAGCTTGCGGTGCTTCTTCTTGGCCATCCGCTTGCGGCGCTTCTTGATGACGGAGCCCATGGGGTCCTCACTTCGCTTCCGATGGAGGCCCGGCGACGGGCCGTTCTGGTGGTCGATCGACGCGTAGAAGAGATCGAGTGCTACCGAGTCGACCACGCACGAACAAAGTCCGAGGCTCTACCTTACGCGATCACGAGGGCTCCGAGCGACGCGCTGACGCTCAGGACGTTCTGCGCTCCTGGCCGTGGACGTCGTCCTTGGCCTGCTCGCGCGCCTCCACGGCCGGCGAGGTGGCCAGGTAGTGGTCCAGCGCGTCCTGCGGGACGCGGAACGAGCGCCCGACGCGGACCCCGGGCAGCTCGCCGGAGTGCAGCAGGCGGTAGACGGTCATCTTGGAGACGCGCATGATGTCGGCGACCTCGAGCACCGTCAGGTAACGCGTGCGGCCCGGCTGGTCGCGCTGGTCGCGCTGGTCGCTCATCTCAGCTTCCGTTCCGCCCGGCGCGCGGCGGGCCCGCGCACCCACCCTGCGGGTGCTGGCCCAGCGTAGTGGCGCGTGGGACGCGTGGGATAGAGGGGACCGGTGGGACGTCGCTCCTCCGGCCCAGCGCGTCGGCCCGCTCAGTCGTGGTCCGGGTCCAGGCCGAGGGTGGGGAAGACGGCCGCGCGGGTTGCGCGGATCGACCTGTCGACGTCGTCGCCGGGGTCGTAGCCCGCTGACCACGGGCTGAACCGCGCGTCGCGACCGTCGGTCATCAGGTCCGGGCCCAGCCGCCCGTACCGCTCGCGCACCAGCGAACGCCACGACTCCGGGATCTGGGTGCCCGGTTCCACCGGGTGGTGCGTCGCGATGCCGATCAGGTGCGTCCACGACCGCGGCACGACGTCGACCACGGCATACCCGCCGCCGCCGAGGGCCACCCACCGACCGTCCGCCACCTCGTGCGCGAGCTCGTGCAGCAGGGTGGCCGCGCGCACCTGCCCGTCGATGCTCACCCGCAGGTGCGTCAGGGGGTCCAGCAGGTGCGTGTCGCAGCCGTGCTGCGTGACGAGCACCTCCGGGTCGAACTCGCGCAGCACGGCGGGCACGACGGCGTCCAGCGCTCGCAACCAGCCGGCGTCCCCGGTACCCGACGGGAGCGCGACGTTGACGGCCGTGCCTTCGGCGCCGGGTCCCCCGGTCTCCCGGGCGTGCCCCGTGCCCGGGAACAGGGCCTGGCCGGTCTCGTGCAGCGAGACCGTCAGCACGCGCGGATCGTCCCAGAACACGGCCTGGACACCGTCGCCGTGGTGCGCGTCGATGTCGACGTACGCCACGCGCCGCGCACCCGCGTCGAGCAGGACACGGATGGCGACGGCTGCGTCGTTGTAGACGCAGAACCCCGACGCCCTCCCCGGCATCGCGTGGTGCAGTCCCCCCGTGACGTTGACGGCGTGCAGCGCCCGCCCCTCCCACACCGCGAGCGCCGAGTCGACGGACCCCTGCACCACCCGGGCCGACGCCTCGTGCATGTCCGGGAACACCGGGTCGTCGGACGTGCCCAGGCCGTGCGCCGCGTCCGGAGTGCCGTCCGTGGACGCGGCATGCACGGCGGTCACGTACGCGGGGTCGTGGACGGTCTGCAGGAGCGCGTCGGAGGCCACCTCGGCGCCGACGAGCTCCACGTCCTGCCCGGCCAGGAGGCCGAGCGTCTCGGCCAGCCGGATCGTCAGGTCCAGCCGCTCGGACGTCATGGGGTGCCCGTGGCCGAAGTCGTACGCGAGCATCTCGCGCGACCAGACCACGCGCACGGGTGCCGACGACGTCATGCGCTCACCGTCGCACCCGAGGCCGCCGCTGTCGATCCCGCGGGCCTGAGCCTGTCGCCTGCCTGTCGGGTCGAACCACGTGCGCGGGCGTGCCAGAGTTGCTCCGACCGGCGAGCGCCGGGCCGGTTGCGGGAGGTGTGATGGCGCGGGGTGGCCCGGGCGTGGCGTGGCGCTGGCGCGAGTTCGTCGACCAGTCCGCACGGCAGTCGCCCGCCCGGCTCGCGCTCGGCGTGTTCGGCCTCGTGATCGGCGCGGTCACCGCCGGGCTGTCGGCGCCGTGGGCCACCGCGAGCGGGCAGCGTGCACCGTTCGTCGACGCCCTGTTCACGGCCACCTCCGCCAGCACGGTGACGGGTCTGGTCACCGTCCCCACCGGGGAGTACTGGTCACCATGGGGCCTGGTCGTCATCCTCATCGCCATCCAGATCGGCGGCCTCGGGGTGATGACGCTCGCGTCGCTGCTCGGCATGGCCGTGTCGCGCCGGATCGGGTTGACGCAGCGGCTGCTCGTCTCGTCCGAGACCAAGGAGACGCGGCTCGGCGAGGTCGGGTCGCTGATCCGGACGGTCATCATCACGTCCGTCGCGCTCGAGCTGACCATCGCGCTCGTGCTCTTCCCCCGGTTCCTCATGTTCGACGAGGACCTCGGGGAAGCGGCATGGCACTCGGTCTTCTACGCGATCTCCTCGTTCAACAACGCCGGCTTCGTGCCCACGCCGTACGGGCTCGAGCCGTTCGTGTCCGACTGGTGGGTGCTGATGCCCATCATCATCGGCGTCTTCATCGGCTCGCTCGGCTTCCCCGTGATCCTCAACGTGGCCCGGCGCCTGCGCGAACCGCGGCGCTGGAGCCTGCACTCCAAGCTCACGGTGACCACCAGCCTCGCGCTCGTCGTGGCGGGCTCGGTCCTCGTGGCAGCGTTCGAGTGGACCAACCCGGACACGTTCAAGCCGCTCGGACCCAGCGCCACCGCGCTGGCCTCCCTGTTCGCCGGGGTCATGCCGCGCTCCGGCGGCTTCTCCACCGTGGACGTCGGCGAGATGCACGAGGGCACCTGGCTGCTCATGGACGCGCTCATGTTCGTCGGTGGCGGCTCGGCGTCGACCGCGGGCGGCATCAAGGTCACGACGCTCGCCGTCATGCTGCTCGCCATCATCGCCGAGGGCCGCGGCGACAAGGACGTCGAGGCCTACGGGCGCCGGATCCCGCGCGAGGCGCTCCAGGTCGCGATCGCCGTCTCGCTCGTCTCGGCGACGCTCGTGCTCGTCTCGTCGCTGCTGCTCCTGGCCATGACCGGGCTCACCCTGGACAGGGTGCTGTTCGAGGTCATCTCGGCGTTCGCCACCTGCGGTCTGTCCACCGGCATCACCGCGGACCTGCCCGACGGCGCCAAGTACGTGCTCACCGTGCTCATGTTCATCGGCCGGACCGGCACGATGACGCTTGCGGCCGCGCTCGCGCTGCGCAACCGTCGTCGGGTGATCCGGCTACCAGAAGAGAGGCCGATCATTGGCTGACAGGTTTGGCGACTCCCTCAAAGGGACGCAGAACGCACCTCGCACGCCCAAGAAGGACTCGGGCGTGCTCGTCATCGGGCTCGGCCGGTTCGGGTCCTCCATCGCGGCGACCCTGGACCGTCTCGGGCAGGACGTGCTCGCCGTCGAGCGCAACCCCGAGCTCGTCGCGCAGTGGGCCGGTCGCATCGCGCTCGTCGAGGCCGACGCCGCCAACCCGGAGGCCCTCGAACAGCTGGGCGCCCGCGAGTTCCCTGTCGCCGTCGTCGGTGTCGGGTCCTACCTCGAGGCATCCGTGCTGATCACCGGCAACCTGGTGGACATCGGTGTCCCGCAGATCTGGGCGAAGGCCATCAGCAACGAGCACGCGCGAATCCTGCAGCGCATCGGAGCGCACCACGTGGTGCTCCCCGAGGCCGACGCCGGCGCGCGCGTCGCCCACCTGGTCTCCGGCAAGCTCCTCGACTACATCGAGGTGGAGGACGGGTTCACCATCGTCAAGATGCGCCCGCCCAAGGAGACGCAGGGGTTCACGCTCGCCCAGTCGAAGGTGCGCGAGCGCTACGGCGTGACGGTGATCGGCGTGAAGAGCCCGGGCATCGACTTCGTCTACGCCACCCCGGAGACCCGTCTGTCGCAGAACGACCTGATCATCGTCTCGGGCCACGCGGACCTGCTGGAACGCTTCGCCGCCCGCCCCTGACGCACGCGGCCGAGCTCGTCGGTCGCGGCCGAGCTCGTCAGTGGCAGCTGACGAGTTCGGCCGTCCCTGACGAGCTCGGCGCGCGTGGGCCGGGTCCACTCGGAGTGGACCCGGCTCCGTCAGCGTCTGCGGAGCACCAGGAGGCGCTGCAGGACCACGAAGATCAGCAGCAGGGCGCCGATGAAGATCTTGGTCCACCACGAGCTCAGGGTGCCCTCGAACGTGATGATCGTCTGGATCAGGCCCAGCACCAGCACGCCGAGCACCGAACCCAGGACGAAGCCGCTGCCGCCCGTGAGCAGGGTGCCGCCGATGACGACCGCGGCGATGGCGTCGAGCTCCATGCCGACACCCGTCAGGGCGTAGCCGGACCGCGAGAAGATCGCGAACAGCAGGCCGCCGAGCCCGGCGCAGGTGCCGCTGATGACGTAGACGAGCACCTTGGTGCGCGCCACGGGCAGGCCCATGAGCTTGGCGGACTGCTCGCCGCCGCCGATCGCGTAGACCGTGCGGCCGAACCGCGTGTAGTGCAGGGTCACGAACGCGATGGCCACGACAGCCAGCGCGATCGCGCCGCTCGGCGTGATGACCAGGCCGTCGTCGGTACCCCAGCGGGTGCGGGCGAGCGAGACGATGGTCGGGTCGGTGATCGGGATGGACTCCGGCGCCACGATGTAGCACAGGCCGCGCGCCAGGAACATCGCGGCCAAGGTGGCGATGAAGGGTTGTATCTCGAACACGTGCACCATCACCCCGACCACGAGGCCGATGACGGTGCCGACGAGGATCACCAGCGGGATCGCGACCGCGGCGCTGTAGCCGTGCGTGAACATCCAGGCCGCGACGCAGCCGGACAGCGCGACGACGGCGCCGACCGACAGGTCGATGCCCCCGGTGAGGATGACGAACGTCATGCCGACGGCGATCACGACGAGGAACGAGTTGTTGATGAGCACGTTGGCGATGACGCGGCCGGTGAGGAAGTTCTCGTACCGGGAGCCGCCGATGGCCAGCATGGCGATCAGGACGACCACCGTGCCGAGGACGGGCAGGTAGCGCTCGTCGATGCGGAGCTTGCGGACGCGGGAGCCGAAGGACGGCCGCGCGTCGGCGGGTGCCTTCGGAGAGGTGAGCTGGTCGGTCGCCATCAGGCCGGCACCTCCACGGGAGCAGGGGCGACAGCTCGTCTGCGGGCTCGCAGCTTGTGCCGGACCACGGGCGACTGGAGCAGGCACACGAGGATGACGACGAGCGCCTTGAACAGGGAGACCGCGTTGGCCGGGATGCCCAGGATGGTCACCGAGAACGTCAGGGTGGTGATCACGAGCACCCCGACGAGCGTGCCGACCAGCGAGAACTTGCCGCCGGCCAGCGACGTGCCGCCGATGACCACCGCGAGGATGGCGTCGAGCTCGATGAACAGCCCCGCGTTGTTGGCGTCGGCCGCCATGATGTCGGAGCTGCGGATGAACCCGGCGACGCACGCGAAGAACGCGCACAGGACGTAGACGGTCCAGATGATCGTCCGGGCCCGCACACCGGCCAGCCGCGAGGCGACCGGGTTGATGCCGACCGACTCGATGAGCACGCCGAGCGCCGTGCGCCGCGTGACGAGCGCCATGACCAGGAAGAAGAACCCCGCGATGAGCGCGGCGACGGGCAGCCCCAGCCAGTAGCCGGTGGCGATCGTGTGGTACGGGCCGCTGGTCACGGTCGTGATCTGCCCACCGGTGATGAGCATCGCGATGCCCCGGCCGGCGGTCATGATCACGAGCGTCGCGATGATGGGTTGGATCCCGACGACCGCGACGAGGAACCCGTTGAACACCCCGATCATGAGGCAGACGAGCACGGCGCTCCCGATCGCGGACAGCACGACGGCGAGCGACTCCGGGTTGTCCGACGCCGCGATCTGGGACAGGGCGACCGCCCCGGCGATCGCCATGACGGCGCCGACGGACAGGTCGATGCCGCGCGTCGCGATGACGAGCGTCATGCCCAGGGCCACCAGCAGCAGCACGCTGGAGCGCCGCACGATGTCGATCGGCCCGCCGTACAGGTGCCCGTCCAGGACGGTGATGTTGAGGAAGGTGTTCGACTTGAGCACGCAGGCCAGCAGCAGGACGGCCAGGGCCACTATCGGCCAGAACAACCGGTGCCGGGTGATGGCGCCGGCCGAGCTCATGACGGAGCTCATGACTGCCCTCCGCTCGCGATGAGGTGGACGACGTCGTCGGTGGTGACGTCGTCGGAGTTGGTGATCTCGGCGACCTTGCGGCGGTCGCGCAGCACCGCGATGCGGTGGGACAGGCGCAGGACCTCCTCCAGCTCGGCCGAGATGAACACGACCGCCATGCCCTGCGCGGCCAGGTCGGCGACGAGCTTCTGGATCTCGGCCTTGGCGCCGACGTCGATCCCGCGGGTCGGCTCGTCGAGCAGCAGGAGCTTCGGGGCGGTGGCGAGCCACCGTGCCAGCAGCACCTTCTGCTGGTTGCCGCCCGACAGGTTGCCGGCGATCGCCTCGGGGTTGGCCGGGCGGATGCCGAGCGCCTCGATGTAGCGGTTCACGACCTCGTCGGACTTGCGCTTCGAGATCCGGCGCAGCCAGCCGCGGTCGGCCTGCAGGCCGAGCACGATGTTCTCGCGCACCGTCAGGTCCCCGACGATGCCCTCGGTCTTGCGGCTCTCCGAGGAGTAGACGATGCCGCGGGCGAGTGCCGCGCGTGGGGTCCGCATCTTCGTCGGGACTCCCTCGACCCGGATCTCGCCCGAGTCGGCGTGGTCGGCGCCGTAGAGCAGGCGCGCGAGCTCCGTGCGGCCGGAGCCGAGCAGCCCCGCGAGCCCGACGACCTCGCCGGCGTACACGTCGAGGTCGAACGGCTCGATCGTGCCCTTGCGCCCCAGGCCGATGGCCTGCACGTAGGGCTGGGTGTCCCCACGCTGGGCGACGGACCGCTTCGGGGCCTCCTCGAGCTCCTCGAGCACCGCGAGCGCGCGGCCGATCATCTTCTGCACCAGCTCGACCCGGTCCAGCTCCGCGGTGAGGTACTCGCCGACGAGCGTGCCGTTGCGCAGCACCGTCATGCGGTCGCTGATCTCGTACACCTGGTCGAGGAAGTGGGACACGAACAGGATGGCGACGCCGCGGTCGCGCAGGGCGCGCACGACGTCGAACAGCCGGGCGACCTCGTCGGCGTCGAGGCTCGACGTCGGCTCGTCGAGGATGAGCACCTGGGCGTCGACGACCATGGCGCGCGAGATCGCCACCAGCTGCTGCACGGCCAGCGAGTGGGAGGACAGCGACGACTTCGGGTCGATGTCGAGGTTCATGGTCCGCAGGTGCTCACGGGCCGCGTTGCGGGTGCGGGGCCAGTTGACCACGCCGGCCGTGCGCACCTCGTGGCCGAGCATGATGTTCTCCGCCACCGACAGGTTGTCGCAGAGGTTGATCTCTTGGTAGACGGTGCTGATCCCCGCGGCCTGCGCCTGCGCGGGACCGGCGAACGTGCGCTCCTCGCCGTCGACGATGATCGACCCGGAGTCGATCGTGTACACGCCGGTGAGGGCCTTGATGAGGGTGGACTTCCCGGCGCCGTTCTCGCCCATCAGGGCGTGCACCTCGCCGGGGAACAGCCGGAAGTCGACGCCGTCCAGCGCCTTGACCCCGGGGAAGGTGATGGAGATCCCCGTCATCGCGACGATCGGGGTGGGGTTCTGCGTGGTCACAGCTGTGTCGGTCATCGTCGACCTTTCGTCCGAGCCGGTCTCACGGTACCGGCAGGGCGGCGCTGCCCGGGGGGACGCGGAGGTCCCCCCGGGCAGCGTGACGGGCCAGTCGGTGCGGGTCAGCGCCCGCGCAGGCCTGTGCGGTTCACGCAGGCCCGTGCGTGCCCGTCAGTACTGACGGTCGGCCAGAACTGCCTGGGCACCCGCCTGGTCGAACGCCTCGTCCTGGGTGACGATGCGGGGCTCGACGGTGCCGCCGTCCTCGAGGGTCTTGATGATCTCCGCGAGGTCCGGGCCGAGCAGCGGGTTGCACTCGACGATGTAGTTGATCTCGCCGGCAGCGAGAGCGGTCATGCCGTCCTTGACGCCGTCGATCGTGACGACCTTGATGTCCTTGCCGGGCACCTTGCCGGCCGCCTTGATCGCCTCGATGGCGCCCAGGCCCATGTCGTCGTTGTGCGCGTACACGAGGTCGATGTCGGGGTACGCCTGGAGGAAGCCCTCCATGACCGTCTTGCCCTCGGCGCGCGTGAAGTTGCCGGTCTCGGAGGCGATCACCGAGATGTTGTCGTTCCCGGCGATGGCGTCCTCGAACCCGGTCTTGCGGTCGATCGCGGGTGCGGAGCCCGTGGTGCCCTGCAGCTCGACGACGTTGATGGGCTCGGTGCCGAGGTTCTCGGAGACCCAGTCGCCGATGCGCTTGCCCTCCTCGACGAAGTCGGACCCGATGAACGTCACGTAGAGCGACGTGTCCTCGGAGTCGACGGCGCGGTCGGTCAGGATCACCGGGATGCCGGCGTCCTTGGCCTCCTCGAGCACGCTGTCCCAGCCGGACTCGACGACCGGGGAGAACGCGATGTACTGCACGCCCTGCGCGATGTACGAGCGGATCGCCTGGATCTGGTTCTCCTGCTTCTGCTGAGCGTCGGAGAAGCTGAGGTCGAACCCGGCCTCCGGCGTCAGCGCGTCCTGGATCGACTTCGTGTTGGCGGCACGCCAACCGCTCTCGGAGCCGACCTGGCTGAAGCCGACGGTGATCGCGTCGCCTTCCCCGCCGCCACTGCCGCTGGTCTCCCCGTCACCGGAGTCACCGCTGCTGCACGCCGCGAGCCCGAGTGCGAGCACCGCGATTCCGGCGGCGATCGACCGTGTCCTGAACATCTTGCTGGCCATCTGCTTCTCCTCCTCGAGAAACGACATCGCTCGCGGGCCCGACCCACGCCGGTCGGGCCGCGTCGTGCGCCCCGGGGCACCGGGGGCACGCGTCCCGCTGGACCGAGGTCCAGCAGGTGGTTCGCCTGAATGTTAGCGCTCACATTCAGCCCCGTGGCAGCGTTCTCAGGTTGCATTCCGGTCACGCTTCACACCGGCCCGACCAGCGGCTCATCGGGTCACCGCCACGAGGACGTCCCAGGAGCCGAGCGTCAGGTCGTCACCCTGGGTGACCGCCGGGCCGGGCGCGTCCGCCGGGGGCGGGTCGGCCGGGGCGTCGCCCCGCGGGCCGACGAGGACGTCGAGATCGGTCGGGGCTGTCACCGTGGCGGTCTCCCAGGACCAGTTGTGCACGATGTGGACGCGGCTGCCGTCCGGCCGGGTCGAGGTGTGGACGGTGACGCTGGGCGGCAGGTCGCCCCAGCCCGCCAGGGGGTCCGGGACGAGCCAGCTCGCGAGCGACCGGGCGAGGTCCAGACCGGGGACCGTGCCGACGACGGTGATCCGGCCGGCTCCGTGCGACCTCGTCGTGACCGCCGCCCACGCCCCCAGATGGGGGTGCTCGTAGGTGGCGAGCACGTCGGCGCCGTCGGCGACCAGGCCTTCCGCCCACGCGGTGGCGTCGCCGGCCAGCGCTCCGGTCACCGGGACCGGGTCCGCGAGGTTGCTGAACTCCTCGTACCAGGCGCCCGCCGCGGCGGACAGCCGGGCCGGCTGAACCTCCGTGCGGGCGCGGCCCTCGTGGTCCGCGTACCCGGTGCGCGGGCCGACGACCAGGTGCCCGCCCTCGTCCGC
Organism: Cellulomonas sp. Leaf395; assembly: GCF_001424125.1. GTDB lineage: Bacteria > Actinomycetota > Actinomycetes > Actinomycetales > Cellulomonadaceae > Cellulomonas. Next base: position 160,269 of record NZ_LMQI01000003.1, on the reverse strand, counting down.
GTACCGCAGGAGCCACGCGAGGTCGGCGTCGGACGCCGGGTAGTAGCCGGCCGCGACGAGCACCGGGTGGGTGCCGACGACGGCGGCCGGGTCCTCGGCGAACAGGTACCGAGGACGGACCACACGCACCTGCAGGCCCGCGTCGAACGCTCCCCGGTAGAACGCGCTGACGATCCGCGGATAGCTGTTCGGGTCGCCGGTGCCGTCCGCCCGCTGCAGCGGCGGCTGGCCAGCGAGCGCGAAGCGCGACTCGGTGGAGGACAGGATCGCGATGTCGGAGTCGGGGACCGCGTCCGCGATCGAACCGCCCACGCGCGCGAGCTCTGCGCCCAGCACCGCCATCTCCCGGTACGGCCGGCCCGGAACCCCGCTGTGTGGGAGGACCCCGCCCCAGTACGTCTCGGTGCCGTAGTGCAGCGTGTGCCAGTGCCAGTACTCGACCATCCGGGCGCCGCGCGCCACCAGTGCCCACGCGGACTGACGCCACTGGCCCGGGTACGCCGGGTTGTTGGTGCTGGAGCCTCCGATGGCCTGCGCGTTGGTCTCGGTCACCAGGAACGGCTCCCCGCGGCTGGAGAACATCGCGTCGCCCGACTGGAACAGCGCCCAGGTCCCCTCGGTCGTCCAGTACTGCGGAACGACCGAGGTGCTCGGGTGAGCGAGCCCGTCCTGCATGCGGTAGTAGGGGTTCCCGCTGGTGACGTCCAGGACGGAAGCGAGGTCGGCGTCCTCGAGGGCCGGGCGCTCGTAGGAGATGCAGGTGGTGATGAACTGGTCGGGCCGTGCGATCTCGCGGACCGCCCGTGCCTGCCAGTCGATCATCTCCGTGGTCAGGGACGCCTGGAACCGGCGCCACGCCAGGTCGTACTGCGGCTGCGCGTTGCCGTCCGGCGTCCACAGGTCTGCCCAGGTGGACAGCCGGTGCGACCAGTAGACGAGGCCCCACTCCCGGTTCAGCGTCTCGACGTCGCCGTACGTGTGCCGCAGGTGGTCGACGAACCGCTCGAACACCCCACGGTTGTGCAGCAGGTGCAGGCCCGGCTCGTTGTCCACCTGGAACCCGACGACCGCCGGGTGGTCCCGGTAGCGCTCCACGATCTTGACGAGTATGCGCTCGGCGTGGAACCGGAAGGCCGGGTGCGTGAAGTCGGCCTCCTGACGCGCGCCCCAACCCATGGGCCGGCCCGTCCGGCTCTCCCCCGCGACCTCCGGGTACCGGCGCACCAGCCACATCGGCAGCGCGTACGTCGGCGTGCCCAGCACGACGTCGATGCCACGGGCCTGTGCCCCGTCGAGGACCGGCTCGAGCCAGTCGAGCTCGAACCTGCCCTCGTCGGGCTCCCACGTGGACCACACCGACTCCCCGACGCGGATCACCGAGAAGCCGGCCGCCTGCATGAGGTCGAGGTCGCGCTCCAGGGTCTCCGGCCTGGGGTCGTCGCCCGGCCCTGCGTACTCGTAGTAGTACGCGGCGCCGAAGCGCACTCCTGCGTGGTGCACAGCCATGGTGATGTGTCTCCGTTGTTCGAGGTCAGCCCTTGACTTTCAGTACCGCTGCATGTGGTTTGTCAGCGTCCCGTGGGCGGAGCGCCCGTCGTCTCCCGGACCACGAGCTCGACCGGGACGTGCTCGCGGCGGTCCTGCCGTCGCGGGTTCTCGATCGCGTCGATCAGCATCCCGACGCCGAAGGTGGCCAGGTGGCCGAGGTCCTGCCGGACGGTGGTGAGCGCCCGGGCCAGGTATGCGGCCTCCGGCACGTCGTCGAAGCCGACGACGCTCACGTCTCCCGGCACGTCGCGGCCCGCCTCCACGAACGCGCGGAGCACGCCGATGGCCATCTGGTCGTTGCCGGCGAACACCGCGGTGACCGCAGGGTCGGCCGCCAGGTGCGCGCCCGCCTCGTAGCCCGACCGCACGCTCCAGTCGCCCGTCAGGACGGGTGGTGCCGGAGCGCCCGCGGCCTCGAGCGCCGACCGCCAGCCGTCCGTGCGCAGCCCGCTCGACCGCCAGCCGGTGGGGCCGGACACGTGGTGCACCGTGCGGTGGCCCAGCCCGAGCAGGTGCTCGGTCGCCTGCCGTCCGCCGGAGGCCTGGTCCGCGTCGGCCGCGATCTCGTTGGTCGAGATGCCGTACCGACCGGACAGACTGAGCACGGGTAGGTCCCCGATCGCGCCCGGCTCGAGCGTGAAGGCGCCGACCGGTTCGTTGACCACGATGCCGTCGACGCCCTGGTCCACGAGGTCGTGCAGCGAGCTGGTGATGGACTCCGGCTCGTCCTCGAGCGTGTTGACGACCGACATCGTGTAGCGGGCGCTGCGGATGGCGTGCTCGGCGGCGACCATGAGGCTGCTGGGGCCGAAGTCCGTCGACCCGACCGACAGCACGCCGATTGTCCGGCTGCGTCCGAGCACGAGGTTGCGAGCCGCCCTGTTGGGCCGGTAGCCCAGAGTCGCGATGGCCTGGTGCACGCGGTCGCGGACCTCGGTCCTCACGTGGGCGTCACCGTTGATCACCCGGGACACCGTCTTCTGTGACACCCCGGCGGCCCGCGCCACGTCCATGGCGACGACGGGGCGGGGCTTGCTCGTGACGGTGCGATCGGTCACGCGTCTTCCCCCTGACGACGACGATGTCGAATGACTACGTAGTCAACGCGCGCCGGACGACGTCGTCAAGTGCTCCGGGGCACGGGCTGCAGCGTCCCGGGGGTCGGTCATGGGGTGCGGCGGCGGAGGGTGGCCGCGCCGACCACCAGGGCGCCGACGATGAAGCCGGCGATCACCGCCACGTCACCGCGCACGTCGGTCCAGGTGCCGCCCGCGGCCAGCTGCTGCATGGCGTCCAGGGCGTAGGTCAGCGGCAGCACGCGGGAGATCCACTCGAGGAGGGTGGGCATCTCGTCGCGCGGCATGAGCAGACCGCAGGTGATCAGCTGCGGGAACAGGACCAGGGGCATGAGCTGCACGGCCTGGAACTCGGTCTTCGCGAGCGCCGACGCGCCCAGACCCAGCGCGCACCCGAGCACGGCGTCCAGCACCGCGACGAGGACCACGAGCCCGATCGGCCCGGCGACGTCCATGCCGCACACCCCCACGGCGAAGCCGACGATGACGAGCGCCTGGACGGAGGCGAGGACGGCAAACGCGAGGGCGTAGCCGACGACGACGTCGCCCCGTCCGATCGGCAGGGTCATCAGCCGCTCGAGCGTTCCCGACGTGCGCTCCCGCAGCGTGGCGACGCTGGTGACCAGGAACATCACGATCATCGGGAACAGCCCGACCAGCAGCGGACCGAACTGGTCGAGCACCGGTGTGCCGTTGAACATCCAGGCGATGAGGCCGATCAGCACGCACGGCAGCAGGACGACGAGGGCGATGGTGCGCTTGTCGTGCCGCAGCTGCGTGAGGACGCGGCGCGCGGTCGCCGCCGTGAGGCCGACGGTCATCACGCGCGACGGGACGTCCCGCACGGCCGGCGCGCTCAGCGCGGCGCTCGCCTCGCCGCTCATGTCCCCGCCCCGGTCCCGGCACCGTCGCGGGCGGCGACGCCGGCGGGGCCGGACGCGTCGCGCGCGGCGGCCTGGTCGACGAGGGCCAGGAACGCTTCCTCGGGGTCGGTCGTGCCGGTGCGGGCGAGCAGGTCGGCCAGGGGACCGTCGGCCAGCACCGCTCCCCCGCGCAGCAGCACGAGGCGGTCGCACCGCGCGGCCTCGTCCATCACGTGGCTGGACACGAGAAGACTGACCCCGGACCGGCTCAGGCGGTGGAACAGCTCCCACAGGTCACGGCGCAGCACCGGGTCGAGGCCGACGGTCGGCTCGTCGAGCACGAGCACGTCCGGCCGGCCCAGCAGCGCGATCGCGAGCGACACCCGTGCCCGCTCGCCGCCCGACAGGGTCCCGATGGACTGGCCGGCGTGCCCGAGCAGGTCGACGTCGGTGAGCGCATGGCGGATCGCCGCGGCGTCCATGCCGAGGATCGCCGCCGCGTACCGCAGGTTCTCCGTGACCGTCAGGTCGCCGTACACGCTGGGCGACTGGGTCACGTAGCCGATCCGGCGCCGCAGCGCCGCGGATCCGGCGGGGAGGCCGAGCACGGTGACCGTGCCGCCCTCGACGATCTGCGCTCCTACGATGGCGCGTATGAGCGTGGTCTTGCCGCTGCCGCTCGGCCCGAGGAGACCGACCACCTGCCCGACCGGCACGGTCAGGTCGAGCGACGGGATGACGGGGACGCCGCCGCGCACGACACGCAGCCCCGCGATCTCGATCGCACTATTCCCCATGCGAGGAATGCTGCTCTTCGACGCGCCTCCCTGCAAGGGCCTCGCTGCCCCGGCCCGGAGCACGTCGTCGACCGCCGCCTACTGCGTGGACTCCGCGACCACGGCGCGCAACCTGTCGATGGCCGCCTGGTCCCCGTCGCGTGCGAGCCCGTCCAGGCTGCCGCGCCCCCACAGCCACAGCTCCAGGTCCCACGCGGCGCCGGCGACCGCCGCGGTGACGTCCTGGTCCTCCCCCTCCCAGGGCGCCCCGCCGACGAGCTCCGCGCACTCCTCGTCGTACTCCCTGCCCGTGCTCGGGGACGTGCCGTGGAACCGGCCGAACGCCATGACCCACTCCCGACCGGCGTCCGTGGCGAGCAGCCGGACCCGCTGGCCGTCGGGCGCGAAGGTGGCCCACGGCGGCAGCCCGCTCACCATGACCCCGAGCATCTCGTCGACCCCGTCGACCGCGAGCGCGATCCCGGGGTCGCCGACCGGCAGACCCGCGGTCTGCTCCGCGTCGACCCGGTGCACCAGCGCCTCGTGCGCCTGCCGGCGCAGCACCCATCCGACGGTCCCGCCCGCGGACGACCACGACCAGCACGGGTCGGCCGGGTCGTGTGCGGCGAGCTCGGCCAGCAGCGCCTGCGTGCGGGTGCGCAGGAACGGGACCAGCTCGTCGTCGGGCCGACGCTCCGTGTCGTCCACGTCGTCGGGACCGGCTGGGGCGTGGCCGACGATCTGCGACCAGAAGTCCTGCACCTCACCCAGGTGGTAGGCCAGGTCGGCGGCGCTCCAGTCGGGGCAGGACGGCACCTGCGCCGTGAGCGGAGCCGTCGCGAGGGCATCGGCCATCCGTTCCGACTCCTGCGCGATCACCCCTGCATAGTCCATGCGTCGCACGCTACCGACCGAGACCGGCACCGACCTCCCGACGCGGCCTGCGCCGGATCGGGTATCACCGGTGACGGCTGCGGCTACGCAGGCCCGAGCGGCCCGGTCAGGTAGCGGTCGAGCGTGGGACCGACGAGGGCGACGACCTCCTCGACGGGCATCGACGCCAGCGGCTCGAGCCGCAGGACGTGCCTGGCCAGCAGGACGCCGGCGACCTGCGAGGCCACGAGCGACACCCGCAGCTGCTGGTCCGGCGGTGGCAGCAGCTGCCCGACGCGGGCGAAGACCTGCCGACCCAGGTACCCCGACAGCGCCCCGGCCTGCACCTCCCCGGACGTCATCCCCGCGAACGCCACCCGCAGGGCGACGCCCCCGTCCTGACCCCAGACCCCGAGGACCGCGGTCAGGAGCCGCGACCCGAGCCCGTCGACACCACCGGCGGCGAGCCGCGCGACCACGTCCGCCGGATCGACACCGCTGGGCACGATCCCGGCGGCGAACAGGTCGGACTTGTTCCGGAAGTAGTGCCGGACCAGACCGGGGTCCACGTCGGCACGCCGGGCCACCGACCGGATGCTCGCACCGTCGAAGCCCCGCTCCGCGAACTCGTCGCGGGCGGCCGCCAGGATGGCGCCACGGGTGTCCTCCCCGGCGGGCCGGCGACCTCGTCGGCGGACCGTGGCAGCAGAACCGGCCTCGTCGTCCGTGCCGGTGTCGATGGACATGGGCACAGCGTACGGAGCGGGCTCAGGACTGGAGCGAGGCGGTGCGCTGCGTCGGCACCTCCCGGAGGGCGGACGGACCTCGGTCGGTGGGCCAGCGTCGCGGACGCCGCGGCGGGACGGGCGGCGCCGCGACGGCGACGACCGTCACCGCGACGGTGGCGGCGGCTCCGGCCAGCTCGAGGGCGATGGCTGCCAGGCCACCCGTGATGAGGACTGCATGCACGGATCGACGAAGGAACAGGTGCACGGCGTACTCCCTGGACGAGTGTGGGGCGCCTCGGGGGCGCGGGGCGTGTCGCGCAGGCGCGCGAGGCGCCTGGTCACGCAGGGGAGCTGAGGATCTCGACGTGAGGTGTGGGCACGGGACTCGGACAGGGCCCCGCGCGGCAGCTCAGCACGCGCAGCTGCGGCGGCTCGACGTCGGCGCGCAGCTCAGCGTCGGCACGGGCGCGCGCGCTGGACGACGGTGCGCTCTGCGAGGTCGGCAGACCGGCCGCCGGTCCGCCCGGGGGCCTCGGGTCGTCGCCCCGGCTCGACCCGCTGCGGAGGTGCTCGAGGCTCGGGGGCGAGACGGCGACCGGCGGCGGGTCGTCGGGCAGGGACCCGCCACGGCCGTCGAGCCCGCGGCTCCACGAGATGACCGGGCGAGCGGTCGCCACGACGGGTTGTGCGACGGGCGGGCACGGGTCCTGCGCAGTGGCAGGGACGGCGGCCGGGACGGCGGGCGCGGCCGGGCGGTACTCGGGAGCGCGGCGTCGAGGTGTGGTCAGCGGCGGCCGGGTCGACGACGGCGGCGCGACGAGCGCGGGAGTCAGGCGGGACGCCAGATCGTCCGCGACCTCCGCAGCGCCCTCCTCCGCGACGGGCGGGAGCGTCGACGTCTCAGGCGCGAGGGCCTCGGCCGGCGGGAGCGGCGGGACCGAGTCCTGCGGGGCAGGCGGTTCCTCCACCGCGGGCGGGAGCGCCGGTTCGAGCACCTCCTCGACCGGGACCGACACAGGGGCGTCCGTGGCCGGTGCGGGTGCCGGCTCGACAGCCTCGGCAACCGGGGGGACGGCGTCGTCGACGGGTGCGACGGGGTCGGCAGGCGGACCTCCTGGAGTCACCCCCGGCGTCGTCGCCAGGTCGTCCCGCGGCAGGCCGTCCGGCGGCCCGTTGCCCTGCGGCACGTTGTCCTGCAGCCCGTTGCCGTGCGGACCGTTGCCGTGCGGACCGTTGCCCTGCGGCACGTTGCCCTGCGACACCTCGTCCTGCGCCGAGCCGTCTGGGGACGCGTGCGCCGCGGTCGAGGACCAGAGCACGGTGAGCAGGATGCAGGTGGCGACACCGAGCAGCACCCGGAGCAGCCACCTGTTCCGGGCCACTCCCTGCACGGTCATCGATCCGCTCCCTGCGTTGCCGTGATGACGACGGTATGCACGGATGCCCGAGCGGGGCAATGCGTGGGGCGTCTCCACCCGCTCGGGCAGAGCCGTCAGAAGCCCTGGGCGAGCCGGAAGTAGACCTGGTTCCAGCGGACCTGGTCACGGAAGCCGCGGCGGGTGGTCGCCTCGTCGATCACGAGCAGCTCGGTGCGGGCGATCTCGGCGAAGTCCTCGAACGCCTCGACGCCGACGGCGGTCGTGAGCACCGTGTGGTGCGCTCCCCCGGCGGTCAGCCACGCCTCGGCGGACGTGCGGAAGTCCGGACGGGGCTCCCACACGGCGCGCGCGACGGGCAGGTGCGGCAGGTCGGCCGTGGGCGGGACGACGTCGACCACGTTGGCCGTGAGCCGGAAGCGGTCGCGCATGTCGGCCATCGAGACGACGACGCCGACTCCGGGGTCGGCGCTGAACACCAGGCGGACCGGGTCCTCCTTGCCGCCGATGCCCAGCGGGTGGACCTCGAGGGTCGGCTTCGACGTGGTCAGCGTCGGGCAGATCTCGAGCATGTGCGCGCCGAGGATCCGCTCCGAGCCGGGCGTCAGGTCGTAGGTGTAGTCCTCCATGAGCGACGCGCCACCGGGCAGGCCCTCGCCCATGACCTTCGCGGCGCGGACGAGGATCGCGGTCTTCCAGTCGCCCTCGGCGCCGAACCCGTAGCCGTCGGCCATGAGCCGCTGGACGGCGAGCCCGGGCAGCTGGCGCAGGTCGCCGAGGTCCTCGAAGTTCGTGGTGAACGCCTTGGCGCCGAGCGACTCGAGCAGGGTGCGCAGCGCGATCTCCTGGCGGGCGCCGTAGCGCAGGGAGTCGTGCCGGTCGCCGCTCGTGCGCAGCTCGGGGACGACGTCGTACAGCTCCTCGTACTCGGCGACGAGCGCGTCGATGTCCGCGTCGGCCACCGCGTCGACGGCGGCGACCAGGTCGTTCACGCCCCACGTGTTCACCGAGACGCCGAAGCGCAGCTCGGCCTCCGTCTTGTCACCCTCGGTCACCGCGACGTTGCGCATGTTGTCGCCGAACCGCGCCAGCTTGAGCTCGTGCGTCGCGGCCCAGCCGGCGCACGCCCGCACCCAGACGTCGATCGACGCGGTCACGGCCGGGTTCGACACGTGCCCCGCGACCGTCTTGCGCGCGGCGCCGAGGCGCGTCGCGATGTACCCGAACTCGCGGTCGCCGTGCGCGGCCTGGTTGAGGTTCATGAAGTCGAAGTCGATGGTGTCCCACGGCAGCTCGACGTTGGCCTGCGTGTGCAGGTGCAGCAGCGGGGTGCGCAGCGCGTCGAGGCCCGCGATCCACATCTTGGCCGGGGAGAACGTGTGCATCCACGCGATCACGCCGATGACGGAGTCGTCCGCGTTGGCCTCCAGCGCCGCACGACGGATCGCGTCGGAGTCGGTCAGCACGGGCTTCCAGACGACCTTCGCCGGGAGGACACCCTCCAGCACGGCGGCGATCTCCTGCGACTGCGTCGCGACCTGCCGCAGGGTCTCCTCGCCGTACAGACCCTGGCTCCCGGTGAGGAACCAGATCTCGCGGTCGGCGTAGGGCTTGGTCATGAGTCGCTCTCCGTGGTGTTCGTGGGCTGCTGGCCGTAGACGTGCTGATAGCGGGCGTACAGGGAGTCGATGTCGGACTGGGCGATCGGCACGGTGTCGCCCAGCTGACGGGCGATGTGCACCGTGCGGGCGACCTCCTCGACCATGACGGCCGCCTTCACGGCGGCCTTGGCGTCCTTGCCGATGGTGAACGGGCCGTGGTTGCGCATGAGGACCGCCGGGCTGCGGGAGTCCCGCAGGGTCTCGACGATGCCGCGGCCGATGGAGTCGTCGCCGATGAGCGCGAACGGGCCGATCGGCACGTCGCCGCCGAACTCGTCGGCCATCATCGTCAGCACGCACGGCACCGGCTCGGCGCGCGCGGCCCAGGCCGTCGCGTACGTCGAGTGGGTGTGCACGACGCCGCCGATGTGCGGCATGTGCTGGTAGACGTAGGCGTGCGCGGCGGTGTCGCTCGACGGGGCGCGAGTGCCGTCGACCAGGTTCCCGTCGAGGTCGCAGACGACCATCGCCTCCGGCGTGAGCTCGTCGTACGTGACGCCGGAGGGCTTGATGACGAGCAGGTCGTCGGGACCAGGACCCGACGGCGGGTCGACCACGACACGCTGCGACACGTTGCCGGCGGTCCACACCACGAGGCCCCAGCGCGGGAGCTCGGCGTGCAGGGTCGCGACGACGGCGCGCGTGCGCGCGATCTCGTCGAGCACGGTCTGCGGGTATCCCTGCGGGAAGGTGGTCACAGTGCCTCCACCGCGGCCTTCTCGATCGCCAGCCCGGCGCTGTAGCGCTCGAGGTAGGCGTCGAAGCCGCGGACGTCGTCGTGGTCCGGCTCCACCGTCGTCGCGACGGCGCCTCCGAACACACGGTCCTCCAGATAGCCGGCCAGGTCCTGCTCGGGCGCTGCGCCCAGGTACGCCGCCAGCACCGCGATCCCCCAGGCACCGCCTTCGCCCGCCGTGCTCCCGACGGTCACCGGCGCACCGACGGCCGCCGCCAGCAACCGCTGCGCGACACCCTCCGTCCGGAACAGGCCACCGTGCGCGAACATCGCGTCGAGCTCGACGCCCTCACCGCGCAGGACCCGCATGCCGAGGCTGAGGGTGCCGAACGCGCTGTAGACCTGCGTGCGCATGAAGTTGGCGAGCGTCAGGCGGCTGTCCGGGGTGCGCACGACCAGCGGGCGGCCCTCGTCGAGCCCCGTGATCGGCTCGCCGGACAGGTAGTTGTAGGCCAGCAGTCCGCCCCCGTCGGCATCCCCGCGCAGCGCCTCGCGCAGCAGCACGCCGAAGACCTCGTCGGCGCTCGCCGTGGTCCCGAGGGCCGCAGCGAACTGGCCGAACACCTCCGCCCACGCCCCGAGCTCGCTGGCACCGTTGTTGCAGTGCACCATCGCGACGAGGTCGCCGGACGGTGTGGTGACCAGGTCGAGCTCGTGATGGACGCTGCTCAGCGCCCTCTCCAGCACCACCATCGCGAAGATGCTGGTGCCGACGCTGACGTTGCCCGTGCGTGGTGCCACGGCGTTGGTAGCGACCATCCCGGTGCCGGCGTCGCCCTCGGGCGGGCAGACCGGGATGCCCGGCGCCAAGGTGCCCGTGGGGTCGAGCAGGGCCGCGCCGGACTCGGTCAGGCTCCCCGCGTCCTGTCCGGCGAGCAGGACCTCAGGCAGCAGGCCGTCGAGGCGCGCGCCCGGGTACGCCGCGAGCATCTGCGCGTCGTACGCCCTGGTCGCCGGGTCGATCGGGAACATGCCCGACGCGTCGCCGATGCCCAGCACCTTGCGGCCGGTCAGCTTCCAGTGCACGTACCCGGCGAGCGTCGTGACGAACGCGATGTGCGGGACGTGCGGCTCCGCGTCGAGCTCCGCCTGGCGCAGGTGGGCGATCGACCAGCGCAGCGGGATGTTGTGCCCGAACAGGGCGGTGAGCTCCGCCGCGGCCGCCCCGGTGGTGGTGTTGCGCCAGGTGCGGAACGGCACGAGGAGCTCGTCGGCGTCGTCGAACGCGAGGTAGCCGTGCATCATCGCGGAGATCCCGATGGCACCGACCGTGGTCGGCCGCACCCCGTGCTGCGCCTCGGCGTCGGCCAGCAGCGCGGCGACCGCCTGCTGCAGGCCGGACCAGACGGCGTCCAGCGAGTACGTCCAGACGCGGTCGACGAACTGGTTCTCCCAGTCGTGGCTGCCGCTCGCCAGCGGCACGTGGCCCGGGCCGATCAGGACGGCCTTGATCCGGGTGGAGCCCAGCTCGATGCCGATGGCCGTCCGACCGGCGGCGATGGCCTCCCGGGGGTCGGCACCGTGGGGATCGACCGTCATCACGCGGGCTCCGCTCCGTACGTCACGGACCGCGGCGGACACCAGCGGCCGACTCCTATGTTAGCGCTAACATCCGGTCTTCGGTGCACCATCTCACCGACGGTGTCGACGGGTTGCGCCCACCTGCGCGGTCGCTAGCACGACCGGAATCGTCGCCGCCCCTCGAGCCCGCTGCTCAGCCATGCGACGCCCGACCCAGCCCGGTGAGCGTCGTGAGCAGGAAGACGGAGTCCTCGACCGCGTGCACCGAGTGCCGCTCGTGCGTGAGCACCCACAGGTGCCCGGAGCTGGCCTCCACGTCACCGGCCGGCGACTCGACGCGCACGCGCCCCCGGAAGACCTGCAGCGTCGCCGCGTTGGGCGAGTTGTGCTCCCCGAGGCTCGACCCCGCGGTCAGGGCGATCACCGTCTGACGCAGCTCGCCGTCGTGGGCCACGACCCCGGCCGACCGGCCGTGCGCGTCCGACCGGGCGGCGTCCAGGTGCTGATCAGCGAGCTGGGCGATGTCGATCATCGGACCTCCAGGGTGCAACGGGCGTGCCCCGAGCCTAGGGCCGTGGGTCGTCGCCAGCCTCAGGCGCGGCGCACCGAGCTGGCGCGGACCACCAGCTCGGCCGGGATCTGCTGACGCGCGACGTCCTTGCCGGCGAACGCGGCTTGCAGGGAGTCGACCGCGAGCCGCCCGAGCGCCCCGAAGTCCTGCCGGACGGTGGTCAGCGGCGGCGTGTAGTGGGCGGCGCCGACCTCGTCGTCGAACCCCACGATCGCGACGTCGTCGGGCACCCGCACGCCCTTCTCCCAGAACGCGTGCAGGAGACCGAGCGCCAGCTGGTCGTTGGCCGCGAAGATCGCGGACGGCACGCCCTCGCGCGCTATGCGCAGCCCCAGCTCGTAGCCGTCGGCGGCGTCCCACCCGGCCTCGATGTGCTCGGGGGCACCGGGGCCGCAGACCTCGCGCCACCCGGCCAGCCGGTCCTGGGCGTCGAACCAGTCCTGCGGGCCGGCCACGTGGACCACCTCGGAGAACCCCTGGTCGAGCAGGTGCTGGGTGGCCAGCCGGGCGCCGTGGCGCTGGTCGACGCCGACGGCGTGCAGGTGCGGCACGGGCGGGACGTCGGACGCAGACGAGATCAGCACCACGGGAACCGGGGACGCGATCGCGGCGATGGCCTGGGCGACCTCCGTCGTCGGCGCGATGATCGCGATGCCGTCGACACCCTGGCCGAGGAAGTGCTCCAGCGCGTTGTGCATGCTGTCGCCGTCGAACTGCCGGATGGTCGCCACGGAGACGAACCAGCCGACCACGCGCGCGGCCTCCTCGAGCCCCACCAGGGTGCTCGTCGGGCCGTACAGCGCGGTGGCCGGGGTGACGACGCCCAGCGTGCCGGACCGACGAGTGACCAGGGTGCGGGCGGCACTGTTGCGGCGGTAGCCCAGCTGGGCGATGGCCTCGGCGACGCGCTCGCGGGTCTCGGGGCGGACGCTCGGGTGGCCGTTGAGCACCCGGGAGACCGTCTGGTGAGAGACGCCCGCGAGCGCGGCGACGTCACTCATGGCAGGGGGCCGAGCGGCTGAGTTCATCGCAGGCTCATCAGTACTGCTGGCCGAGCTCGCGCGAGCGGTTGCGGGCCGCCTCCGCGGCGGCGACGACGCCGGCCCGCACGCCGTGGGCATCGAGCACCTGGACCGCAGCGACGGTGGTGCCGCCCGGGGAGGACACCCGTTCGCGCAGGACGGCGGGGTGGTCTCCCGACTGGGCTGCGAGCGCGGCGGACCCTTCGACGGTGGCCACGGCGAGCCTGGTCGCGAGGTCACGGCTGAGCCCGAGCAGCACCCCCGCCTCCGCCATCGCGTCGATCAGGTAGAACGCGTACGCCGGACCGGACCCGGAGATCGCGGTGACGGCGTCGAGGTCCTTCTCCTCCACCCGGACCACGAGGCCGGTGGCGGCGAGCATCGTCTCGACGAGGACCAGGTGCCCCTCGCTCGCGTGCGTGCCGGGCGCGATGGCGCTGGCGCCCTTGCCGACGACCGCCGGCGTGTTCGGCATGACGCGGACGACGGGCTGCCCGGGGTTGAGCCGCTTCTCGTAGCTGGCGATCGGCAGCCCGGCCGCGACGCTGACGACGAGCTCGCCGCCGCGCAGCGCCTGCTTGATCTCGTCGAGGACCGACGCGACGACGTTCGGCTTGACGGCCAGGAGCACGACGTCGGCCCGCGCGGCCGCCTCGGCGTTCGGCGCCCCGGTGCGGACGCTGTAGCGACCGGCGAGCTCGTCGGCCCGGGGGACGTGCCGCTCGGTCACCTCGACCTGCTCCGGCGCCCATCCCGCAGTCAGCAGCGCGCTGAGCAGGGTCTCCCCCATGACACCGCCACCCAGCACCGCGACCTGCGGCCTGCTACTGGTGGGCTCGTCGGTCATCGTCGTCCTCCCGTTCGTGCCGCCGGAGGGCGACGCCGCGAGCCTACAGACGAGAGGCGGCCATCGGGGTGAGCGCTCACATTGATGCCTCTGCCGCCGATCCGTCAGCCTCCGCTGCGTCCAGCAAGCCATGAGTGCTGCCGAGCGCTCCCTCGGCCGCACTCATGGCTTGTTCGGCCGCCGAGCGTCGGCGGCGACGGCGGGCTCAAACGTTTCGAGTCTGTCCGGTTCGGCTCTTTCTTTGGTAACTTGACTAACTCTGCTCCGCCTCGTCCGCGACCGTCGGCACCGTCGGTTGTTCGCGGATCGAGACCCACCAGGAGGTTCAATGAAGAACCGTCATCTCGCGCGCGCCCTGACCGCGGGGATCACCGCAGCGGCGCTCTGCGGGCTCGTGACACTGCCCGCCCAGGCGGCCGAGACCGTGACCATCGTCGACCCGGACGCCAGCCCGCAGACCCGTTCGCTGTTCTCCTACCTCGACGACGTCCGCGGCGTCGGCATCCTGTTCGGCCACCAGCACACGACGTCGTACGGCCTGACGTTCACCGGCGCCGACGGCGTGAGGTCCGACGTCAAGAACATGACCGGCGACTACCCCGCGGTCTTTGGCTGGGACACGCTGATCCTGCAGGGCGACGAGGCCCCGGGCTCGGCGAGCAACACCACCGCGCAGAACATCGCCGCGCTCGACGACTACATCGCCAAGGCGCACGACCTCGGCGGCATCAACACCCTGTCCGCGCACATCGAGAACTTCGTCACCGGCGGCAGCTTCTACGACACCACGGGCGACACCCTGCGCGCGGTCCTGCCCGGCGGCGCCAAGAACGCGGAGCTCAACGCGTACCTGGACAACATCGCGGCCGCGGCGGACGGCGCCCGCGACGCCGAGGGCAACCTCATCCCGATCGTCTTCCGGCCGTGGCACGAGAACGCGGGCTCCTGGTTCTGGTGGGGTGCCGCGTTCGGCTCCCCCGGGGAGTACAAGGAGCTCTACCGCTACACGGTCGAGTACCTGCGCGACCTCAAGGGCGTCTCCAACTTCCTCTACGCGTTCAGCCCCGGCAGCGGGTTCGGTGGCAACGTCGAGCAGTACCTGCGCACGTACCCCGGCGACGAGTTCATCGACGTCCTCGGCCTCGACGCGTACGACAACACAGGCTCCGACGCGTTCCTCGACGGCCTGGTGACGGACCTCGGCATGATCGCCGACCTGGCCGACGCCAAGGGCAAGGTCTCGGCGTTCACCGAGTTCGGCGTCTCGGGCGGCGTCGGCACCAGCGGCTCCAGCCCCGAGCAGTGGTTCACCAAGGTGCTGAACGCCATCAAGGCCGACCCGAAGGCCAGCCGCAGCGCGTACATGGAGACGTGGGCCAACTTCGACGCCGGCCAGCACTTCGTGCCCGTGACGGGGGACGCCCTGCTGCCCGACTTCCAGGCATACGCAGCGGACCCGTTCACCCTGTTCGCGAGCGAGGTCACCGGCGCGTTCGACCGTGCCGTGGACACGACGCCCGCCGGGCCGGTCCTGCACATCGCATCTCCCGCGGACAGCGCCCGCGTGGCGACGTCGCCGACGACCATCCGCGCCACGGTCCAGAACGTCGACGCCGACCGCGTCTACGCCACGGTCGGGGACACCGAGATCGAGCTCGCACCCGGTGACGGTCTCTGGTGGTCGGCCCCGTGGGACATCCCCGCGGCGCAGCTGGACAACAGCACCCAGACGCTCGAGGTCCACGTGATCGTCGACGGCGTCGAGGCGCTCACCGACAGCGTGTCCGTCGTCCTCGGCCCGCGACCGACCTTCGGGCCCGGCGTCGTCGACGACTACGAGGGGTACGGCGACGACACCGCGCTGCGGGCCGAGTACGTCTCCTACGGCGCCAACACGCTCTCGCTCGACACGTCCGGGGAGTCCAAGGCGCTGCGGATGGACTACGACTTCGCCACCCAGACCTACACCGGCACGGGCAAGCAGATCAGCGGCGACTGGTCGGACTTCAACGAGCTCGCGCTCTGGGTCGAGCCCGACGGCTCCGGCAACAAGATGGTGCTCCAGCTCGTGGCCGGCGGCGTCTCCTACGAGGCGTACCCGTCCCTGGCAGGCACCGAGGCCGGCGTGGTCACGTTCCCGTTCGTCGACTGGCGCCCGGCTCCGTGGGACACCGCCAACGCCGACCGCCGCATCAGCGACGCGGACCTGAAGGCGATCTCGCAGTTCAACATCTACGTGAACGCCGCCGACGACGGCTCCGGCGACTCGTCGGGCAGCATCGTCGTCGACGACATCGCCGCCCTGCCGGGTGTCGAGCCGCCGCCCCTCTTCTCAGACGTGCCCCCGGGTTCCGCCAACGTCGACAGCATCATCTGGCTGCACGAGCAGGGTCTCGACGACGGCTACAAGGACGGCACGTTCCGGCCGACCAAGCCGGAGACCCGCGAGGCCGCGGCGTCGCTGCTCTACCGCTACTCCGAGTCGACCTTCGTCCCCACGGCGACGAAGCCCACGTTCAAGGACGTGCCCCCGAAGCACTCCTTCTACAAGGAGATCGAGTGGTTGGCGCACGAGAAGCTCGTCGACCCGATGATCCTGCGCTTCGCGCCCAAGGCGCCGCTCGACCGCTCGTCAGCGGCTGAGCTGCTCTGGCGGCTGGCCGGGTCGCCCGAGCCTGCCGCACCGGAGGCGTTCACCGACGTCCCGTCGTGGCACCCGTTCGGCAAGGCCATCGCGTGGGCGACCGAGACCGGCATCATCGTGCCGACCTCGGCCACCGCGTACGGCGTGCTCACGGTGGTCACGCGCGGCGACTTCGCCGGGTACCTCGACCGGTACGACCACCGGCCGAGCCTGCTCGCGCCCGTCGTGCTCACCGACTTCGCCGACGGCGCCCAGGGCTGGGGTCCGCTCGACGCGGCCGGCGGGACGGCCACTGCCGACGGTGGGGCGCTGACGATCGCCGCCGCAGCCCCGGACGGCGGCTGGTTCGGGTTCGGTCCGTCGACCGGTGACTGGACCGGGCGCACGGAGCTGCGGTTCGACGTCCTGTCCACCACCGGCTTCGACACCAAGGCGGCCCTGCAGCTGGGGTCGTCCTGGACCTGGTGCGAGACGTCGCAGGTGGGATGGATCTCCGCGCCCACGTCCGACGTGCTGGTGGACCTGGCCACGCTGAGCGCCGAGTGCGGTGTGCAGCTGGCCGACGTGAAGAAGGTGAACCTGTACTTCAACGCAGGCACCCACGTGATCGACGACGTCGAGATCCGCTGACACGTCTCACCCGCAGCGTCCGCACTCCGACGGGTTCCACCCCGCTGGAGTGCGGACGTTGCGTCGTGGTGGGTCAGTCCGCCGGGAGCAGCAGGCCGTCGCGGACCAGGCCGCGGGCCGACGGGAGGACGTCCGCGGCGACCGCGTCGGCACCGACCTCCAGCAGGGCGCCCAGGGCGTTGACGATCTGACCGACCGTGAGCTCGCCGTCGCAGACGCCGACGAACCCCGCGAGCGCGGTCCCGGCCTGCACGGCCCGGCCGAACCCGCCGCCCTGACGCAGGAGCACCACCTGCGGGTCCGGGTCCCCCGGGGTGAGGTACCGCTCCTCGGTCACGTCGGGTGCGACGACGAGGCGCTGGGCGGCGAGGTCGTCGTCGGTCATCGACGCGAGCCAGTCGTGGGCGGCGAGCGAGGCCGCGATCGACGGGCCGAGCGGCTGCCGGACCGTCCCCGTGACCTCTTCGAGCCGACGCAGCGACCGCTCCCCCAGCGGCTTGCGCAGCGTCACGATGCCGAACCCGATCCCCTCGACGTCCCGCGACGCGAAGTCGTCCAGCCACTGCCCGTAGCGGACCGCCCACGCGGAGCGGTCCCGGTCGGGGGTCGTCCCGCCGTCGCGGATCCACGTCTCCGCATACTGCGCGGGGTCCTGGAGCTCGCGCTGCACCACCCATCCATCCAGGCCGCTCGCGTCGAGCCACGAGCCCACGCGGTCGTGCCACTCCTCGCCGCCGCGCACCTCCCAGTTGCCCAGCAGCTGCGCCACGCCTCCCGGTGCCAGCACGGCTCCGACCCCCTCGATCAGCTCGCGCACGATCGCGTCACCCGACCGTCCGCCGTCGCGGTACTCGTACGACGGCATCCCCGGGGTCCGGGGCGTGATGACGAACGGCGGGTTGCTGACGACGAGGTCGAACCGCTCGGGGGCGACGGGCTCAAGCATCGACCCCTCGCGCAGCTCGAACCGGCTCTCGTCCAGCCCGGCCATCGCCGCGTTGAACCGCGCGAACCCGAGGGCCCGCCGCGAGATGTCGGTTCCGACCACCCGCCGGGAGTGCCGCGACGCGTGCAGGGCCTGGATCCCGCAGCCCGTGCCCAGGTCGAGCACGTGGTCGCGCTCGTCGCGGACGGTGACCTGCGCCAGCGTGGTGGACGCCCCGCCGACGCCGAGCACGTGGTCGGTCCGCAGCGCCGCCCCGGTCGCCAGCTCGCCGAGGTCGGACGCGATCCACCAGTCGACCTCACCGCCGCCGTCGACCGCGGCGTAGGGGCGCAGGTCGACCCGGGCTCTCACCTGGTCGCCGTCGACCTCGACGAGCCCCAGCCGTGACGCCCCCTCCACGGTCAGTGTCGGCAGCGCCCGCTCGAGCATCCGACGCGGGGTGGTTGTGCCCAGCAGGAAGGTCCGGATCAGCGCCGCGACGACGTCGTCTGCTGCCGCCTGCGTCGCGCGCAGCGCCGGCACCGGCTCCTCGCGGTGCAGGGCGTCGGCCGCGACCGCGCCCAGCACCTCCTCGACCCCGGCCACGCCGTACCCCGCAGCCGTGAGGTCGTCGCGCAGCGCGGCGACGAGCCGCGGATCGGTCAGGGGCGCACCGGGCGCGGTATCGAGAGCCACCCCGCCATCATCCCCGCCACGCCCGCATCCCCGATCGCTGACCCGCACCACGACGTCCGCACATCCGGTCCTCGGGGCGCTCTGATCTGCGGACGTCCGCTGAGCACGGACCGCAACGTCAGCACTTTCGGTCCTCTGGGCGCTCGAAGCTGCGGACGTCCGGGGTGTGCTGCTAGGGCCAGACGTCCACCACGAGCGGGCGGTGGTCGCTGCCGCGGAGGACCGCCGGGTCGGACAGGACGCGCGGGGAACCGGCGGTCAGGTCGGGGGTGAGCAGGACCGCGTCGATGCGCTGCCTCGGCTCGACCGCGGGAAAGGTCGGGTCGCCGGTGGGGTCCACGTCGACGAGCACCCGCGCGAGGGTGGTCCACGTCGGCCCGCCGGGGGGTTCGTTGAGGTCACCGAGCACGACTGCCCGCGTCGTCGGGACGTGGTGGGTCAGGAGGTCCGACAGGTGCGCGGCGCGCTCGTCGCGAACCAACGACAGGTGCACGACGACGAACCGGATGCCGTCGACGGTCGCGATGGCGACGCCGCGGCGGGTGCGGCCGGACAGGTTAGGCAGCCCGACCGCGGAGCGACCGGTCACCGACCGGCCCGGCGCGACGAGCAGAGCGGTCGTGCGGGCGCCACGGCCGCTCACGACGGCCCGCATCCCGACCGCCAGCGCGAACCGCCACATCCGCCACCAGCCGAGCAGCCCTCGCGTCGGCTCCTGCACGCCGAGGACGTCGGGCGCGGCCGCACGCACCACGGCGATCGCGTCGGCGCGTGACACCTGCAGGCCCTTGATGTTGTACGTCATCACCCGCAGCCGGGGGTGGGTGGGGGTCGTGGTCACAGGACCATCCTGGCGGGGATCGCAGCCCCGGCAGAAGGTGGCGGTTGGCTAGCGTGGTGGCCGTGGAGCGGACCGGGCAGTCGTGGGTGCCGCCGGTGTGGGTGGCGTGGGGGGCGGTCATCGTCGCGTTCGCGTTCGCGGCGGTCAGCCTCGTGTGGGCGCTGGGGAGCACGGTCGGCCTCGACACGCTGGGCGGGACCATCGAGCGCAGGGCCCGGGCGGGCGACCCGGTGCTGCTGGCCGCCAACATGGTCGCCCTCGTGCTCAAGGTGCTCGGCGGCGTGCTCGCCCTCGCGCTCGTGCAGCCGTGGGGGCGACGACTGCCCCGACGCCTGCTCCTGGCCCTCGGCTGGTCCGGTGCGTCGGTCCTCGTGCTCTACGGCCTGCTCCAGACGACGTCGGTCGCGCTCGTCGCGGGAGGCGCGATCGTCCCGGCCGAGCCCTTGTCCGACCGGGCCCTCACCTGGCGCCTGTTCCTGTGGGAGCCGTGGTTCCTCGTCTGGGGGTTGCTGCTGGCCGGCGCGACCCTGCGCAGTCAACGGCTGAGCAGCCAGCGGACCTCGCGGCGTAACAGCTCCACTCTGGACGGGGAGTCGTAGGACCGGACGTCGTGCCCGAGGGCGTCGTAGACCACCCGACCCGGCCCGGGGCCGACCCAGACCACCGGGTGCTGCGCGCCGTCGTGCTCGGCCACGACGAGCACGTGCACGTCCGGCGAGACGTCGAGCGAGAGATATCGCTCGTCCTGGGCCTCGACGGTGCCCAGTCCGGTGGTCACCGCGTGCGACGGGTCGACGACCCGGAACGTCGCGGGTCCGAGCGGCGGGTGCCACGAGGCGCCCTCCACCCATCGCCCACCGAGGATCGAGCCCCAGGTCGACGAGTCGAGGAAGGTGTTCGTCGCCTGGTGCAGCGCGAGCACAGGGACGCCGGAGCGCACCAGCGACGCCAGGCGGTCGTGGAACGGCACCCAGTCGTCGTCGGTCCCGTCGAAGTCGGCGTCGGGCCGGCCGCGGCCGGAGGCGACGATCACCAGGTCGGGCGCGATGTCGTCCAGCGCGGCGGGGAGGGTGCCGCGGATCGTCGTCTCGATCCCGTCCTCGGCCAGCAGGAGCGCGACCCGGTGCGCGATCGCCGCGCCGTCGTGCCACGGGTCCTCGTAGCGGCCGTGTCCGGCGAGCGCGAGCGCGTGTGTCATCGGTCCTCCAGCGGGGGCGTGGGCTTGTCTTCCCATCCCACACCAGATCCGGGGGTCGACCGCTCCCCCGACCTGAGGTCGAGGGAGCGGTCGATCACTCACCCCGCGAGCGCGTTCTCGGCCTCGCGCGTCAGGTCGTTCCGGTCCGCACGCGCCGCGCGGATGCGGGACGCCACGACCGCGCCGCCCGCGATGAGCGCGGCCGAGACGGCGATGGTCAGGCGCACCGTGCGGTTGGCGTCGTCACCCACCGAGACGGCGACCACGGCCGGTGCGATGAGCAGGGCCACGAGGTTCATGACCTTGATCAGCGGGTTGATCGCCGGGCCTGCGGTGTCCTTGAACGGGTCGCCGACGGTGTCGCCGATGACCGCCGCCGAGTGGGCGTCGGACCCCTTGCCGCCGAAGTTGCCGTCCTCGACGATCTTCTTCGCGTTGTCCCAGGCGCCACCGGAGTTGGCCAGGAAGACCGCCATGAGCACGCCGGTCGCGATGGCACCGCCGAGGAACCCGGCCAGCGGGCCGACGCCCAGTCCGAACCCGACGGCGATCGGTGCGAACGCCGCGAGGAGACCGGGGGTGGCCAGCTCGCGCAGGGAGTCACGCGTGCAGATGTCGACGACCTTGCCGTACTCCGGCCGCACCTCGTAGGTCATGATCCCGGGGTTGTCGCGGAACTGGCGACGGACCTCGAAGACGATGGCCCCGGCTGCCCGGGTCACGGCGTCGATGGCCAGACCCGAGAACAGGAAGACCGTCGCGCCACCGAGGATCACGCCGACCAGGGTGACCGGGCTGATGATGCTGTAGCTCAGCATCGCCTCGGTGAGCTCGTCGCCCGCCTCGCCCGCGGTCTGCAGCGCGTTGAACACCGCATCCGCGTAGGAGCCGAACAGCGCGGTCGCGGCCAGCACGGCCGTCGCGATCGCGATGCCCTTGGTAACGGCCTTCGTGGTGTTGCCGACGGCGTCCAGGTCCGTGAGGATCTGC
Organism: Cellulomonas sp. Leaf395; assembly: GCF_001424125.1. GTDB lineage: Bacteria > Actinomycetota > Actinomycetes > Actinomycetales > Cellulomonadaceae > Cellulomonas. The sequence goes on along the minus strand of NZ_LMQI01000003.1, from coordinate 138,747 downwards.
GCGCCCTCGGGCGTGACGTCGCCCGACATCTCCGCGATGCCCTGCGCGTTGTCGCTCACCGGCCCGAACGTGTCCATGGCGACGATGACGCCGACCGTGGTCAGCAGGCCGCAGCCCGCGAGCGCGATGAGGAACAGCGACAGCGCGACGGAGCCACCGGCCAGCAGGAACACACCGCAGATGGCCGCGGCGATGATGCCGGCGGTGTAGACGGCGGACTCGAGGCCGACCCCGATGCCCGACAGGACCACCGTGGCCGCGCCGGTCAGGGTGGTGCGGGCCACGTGCAGCGTCGGCTTGCTCGTCGTGCCCGTGAAGTACCCGGTCACCCACAGGATGATGCCCGCCAGCACGACGCCGATGGCCACCGCGACCGAGGCGATCAGCCGCGGGTCGCCGACGTGCGTCTCGAGGCCGGCGGTGCCGCCCGTGAGGTCCGCGAAGGACGACGGCAGGTAGGTGAACGCCGCGATCGCGGAGAGCCCGACGCCGACGAGCGCGGAGATGTAGAAGCCCCGGTTGATCGCCGCCAGGCCGCTCTCCGCGCCGCGCACCCGCGTGATGAACACGCCGAGGACGGCGACGATGGCCCCCATGGCCGTGACGATGAGCGGGAACACGAGCCCCTGCTCACCGAATGCCGCCTTGCCCAGGATCAGGGCCGCCACGAGCGTGACGGCGTAGGACTCGAACAGGTCCGCCGCCATGCCCGCGCAGTCGCCGACGTTGTCGCCGACGTTGTCCGCGATGGTGGCCGCGTTGCGCGGGTCGTCCTCCGGGATGTGCTTCTCGACCTTCCCGACGAGGTCGGCGCCGACGTCGGCCGCCTTGGTGAAGATGCCGCCGCCGACGCGCATGAACATGGCGAGCAGAGCGGCACCGAAGCCGAAGCCCTCGAGCACCGCCGGCGCTTCCGCCCGGTAGATGAGGACGACCGACGCGGCGCCGAGCAGACCGAGGCCCACGACGCTCATGCCGACGAACCCGCCGGTCCGGAACGCGATGCGCGCGCCTTCTGCACGCCCACCCACCTCCGACGCGGCTGCCGCGACCCGGACGTTCGCCCGCGTGGCGAGCCACATGCCCAGGTACCCGATGGCCGCCGAGAACCCGGCGCCGATCAGGAAGAAGACAGACCTGCCCACCTTGACGCCACCGTCACCCGGCAGCAGGAACAGCAGGGCACAGACGACGACCGCGAAGAGGGCCAGGGTGCGGAACTGCCGGCTCAGGTACGCCGCCGCCCCTTCCTGGACCGCGCGCGCGATCTCGCGCATGGACTCGGTCCCCTCACCGGCCGCGAGCACCTGACGGCGCAGCACTACGGCGATGAGAAGGGACGCGACCGCAACGGCCGCGATGACACTGACGATCGTGATGCTCGTGGACCCGAGCTCGACCATGCATCCTCCTCGGACATCAGCGAGGCCCCCCTGACCGCGCCCGTCCCACAGCCCCGTTGCTGCGCGACCCGGTGAGTCTAGCCAGCAGATGTGACGTAGATCGCACCACGACGCGACGGTGATCTGACGCGCAGTTCGCGGGACGATCGTGGGACCCCAACCGTTCGTGGGCGGGGGACGTCTAGGCAGGTGAGGGCAGTTCCGCACCGACGCAGGGGGCGACCATGAGCTGGGAGGCCGATCTCGACCGGCTCGTCAGCGAGCGAGGGTCGGCGCTGGTCGCGTACGCGTACCTGCTGGTCGGGGACATGGCGTCGGCCGAGGACGTCGTGCAGGACGCGCTCGTCAGGACCTACTCGCGGCGCCGGCCCGAGGAGATCATCTGGGTCGAGGCCTACGTCCGGCGGGTCATCCTGCACACCTACCTCGACGGCTACCGTGCCCGCAGCCGTCTCGCGGCCGTCACCCCGCTCATCGCCACGCCTGACGTGGTGGATCACGAGGACGCCGCGGCGGGCGACCGCACCGACGTCGCACGAGCTCTCACCGCGTTGTCCCCGCGGGAGAGGGCCTGCGTCGTGCTCCGGTTCTACGACGACCTCACGCTGCCCGAGATCGGTCTGCGGCTCGGCGTCTCCCCGGGAGCCGTGAAGCGCTACCTGTCCGACGCCCGCCACAAGCTGGAACCGCTGCTCGGCCCACAGCCGGGGCTGGCCAGCGAGGACGTCGCGACGATCACGAAGGGAGCCTCGCGATGAACCGAGACCTCGAGTCCGCTCTCGGCGAGCTGGCTGACCGTGCGGAGATGCACCACCGCTCCGGCCGCGCGCCGCTGCCGGTCGACCGGATCACCGCCGACGCCCGCCGGCACCGCCGAACCCGCGCCGTGCTGGTGGTCGCGGGCGCTGCGGCCACCGGCGTCATCGTCGCGGGCACGGCGTTCGCCGTCCTCCCGGACCGGACGCCGGCTCCCCCGGCCCACACCCCGACGCCGACCGTCACGTCACCCTCGCCGACGCCCACGCCCACTCCGACTCCGACCCCCACGGTGGTCCCGGTCGTCCTGCCGGTCGGCAACCCTGCGCTGCCGTTCGGCGCCTGCGGTGCCCTGGTGGACGCGGCACCCGCGTACCCGGCCGACGACCGGGTGGTCGCCCGCGTGACACCGGACCCCGGCACGCTGGCCTCGGGCGGGTTCCTGGCAGCCGGCGGCGTCATCGACCGGGCACCCGACGACACCTTCCTCGCGTACGCCGTGCCCGACGGTGGACCGCGTGTCGCCGTGCTGAAGGACGGCGTCGTCGTGGGCACCACGGGCTTCTACCCGCCGACCTACGACGTGATGGCCGGACGCAACGGGTACGACGGCGAGATCGCGTCGTTCCGGGGCCCGCTCGAGCTGACCGTCTGCGACCCGGGCGACGGTGGCCCGGTGACCGCCGGCCGCCCCCTGCCCGCCGGGACGTACGAGCTGCTCCCGTGGGCGAGCATCGTCACTTACGACGGTCGTCAGGAGGTTCCGACGGAGCTGTTCCAGGAGCCCCTGACACTCGACCAGTCGACGGCGCTGGGCGGCACGCGGGCGACCGCTGTCGGCGAGTCCACCGTCGTCACCGTGGCCGGCGACGCCGAGGTGCAGTCCCCGCTGCCCGGTGAGGACGTGGCTCTCGACCGCACGACGTCCGCGGCACCCCCCGCGTGCGACGGGCCTGCGCCCGCGGCACCCGTGCGCTCGGCCATGCTCGACCTCCAGGTGGCCCCGGCCGCGACGACTCTCGCGGCAGGGTCCCCCCTGCACGCGTCGGCAACCGTGCAGTACACGGGGCCGGGTCGCTTCCGCGCCTACGGCTACTACGCCGTCGAGTACTGGATCGTGCGCGACGGCGTGGTCGTCGGGACGACGGTGCAGGCGAACGACGCGTTCTCCGCGGTGGACCTGGGCGCCGGTGCGGCCCTCGGGTTCAGTGACGCCGCACGGGTGCTGACCTCGTGCCGCACGGATGGAGGTGTGCCGCTGAGCACCGGGGACCCGCTGCCCGCCGGCCAGTACACGGTCTACCCGGCGTGGATCTACACGTCCCCCGTCGTCCGGATGACGTCCGAGGTCGTCGACCTGCAGCGCGCCGCCTCCGGATACTCGGTCACGCTCGGCACCCCGTTCGCCGTCACCCTCACCTGACCAACGTTCCGCTCCTCCCGGTCGTCCAGGAAGATGACGGCACCACAGGGAGGTGGCATGACCGCCTGGGAACAGGTTCTGGACGAGCTCGTGCGGGCTCGGGGGCGGGCGCTCGTGCGGTACGCGACGCTGCTGACGGGCGACGAGCGCGAGGGCGAGGACCTGGTCCAGGACGCGCTGGTGCGCTGCTTCAGCCAGGGCCGCCCGATCCGCGAGCCGGGCGCCGCGGAGTCGTACGTGCGGCAGGCGATCCTCACGATCTTCCTGGACGCCTACCGCCGGCGGGCACGGTGGACCGCGGTCCGCCACCTGCTCGCGCGGTAGGACGACCCCGGCCCGACCCCGGGTTGGGAATGGTCGACGAGAGCCGGATCCGGGAGCTGGACGGCGCGGTGCGCCTGGCGCAGCAGGCGGTCGAGCAGGCGCACGCGGGCTTGCCTGTCGTCGGGCTCGAGGACGACCTGCACACCGAGGTCCTCGTCACGCACGGCGGCATCGTGGTGGCGACCGACGCCCCCTCACGCCGGGTCGCCCGAGACCAGCTGGTGGACGTCCCCGGTCGACCCCACCGTGGCCACAACGATGCTGAACGTCGACCTGAGCACGTGTGCGTCGCCCGGCGACCCCGGGGGCGTCCCGCTCCCGGGCGGGGAGTACTCGGTGTACCTGAAGTACGACCAGGTCACGGGCGACCGGGCCGTCGCAGGGCAGTGGCCGCTCACGCTGCTGACGGCTCCGCCCGCCCCGACCGACCTGCCGGCGGGATTCCCGGTCGACGAGGTTCCTGTCATACGTGGTCGGCTGGTGTCGGCGCAGCCGTTGAGCACGTCGGGCGGGGACGGGTGGACGCTCGAGCTCGCCGTCGACGGCGACGATGCCGCCACGGAGGCCATCCGGCTGCTCGGCGGCGACCTCCCCAAGGCGCCGAGCCTGAGCACGTCGCCCGACGGGTACTACCCCGCGGGTGCGTGGGAGGTCCGCATCGCTCCTTCGGTGTCGGCGGACGGTGAGCCGTCCGTCGTCTACACGATCCGCCCGAGCTAGCCCGTCAGCCGATCGGTGCGACCGCCAGGTCGTCCCAGCGGGCCACCGACAGGCTGGTCGCCGACGAGCTCAGGTAAGTCTGCAGGCGGACGGTGCCGGCCCAGGACGCCGATCAGGCGTCCAGAGCCGCCTGGACCGTGTCGTGCACGGTGAACACCTGGAGCAGCGCCGTGATCCGGAAGACCTTGAGCAGCCGCTCGGAGTCGATCACGAGCTGGAGCTGACCCCCCGCCAGCCGGACCTTCTTCAGGGTGCCGACGAGGACACCGAGGCCAGTCGAGTCCATGAACCGGACCGCCCGCAGGTCGATGACCAGATCGGTACGGTCCCGCTCGAGCAGCTCCGAGAGCCGGTCGCGCAGCGCGTCGGCGGACGACACGTCGATCTCGCCGTCCACCTCCACGACGGTCCGGGGACCGACATCCCGGCTGCTCACGCGCACATCCATGGGGTCCCCTCCCTGCGTGCATTCAAACAGACGCACGGGCCGACGACGAGGGGCTCAGCCGTGGACGAACCACACCCGATCCCCGGGCCTGACCTGCGCGAGCAGCCCATGTGCGCTCCGCCGGACCACCGCGACCACCGGGTAGCCGCCCGTCACGGGGTGGTCGACGCCGAACACGACCGGTTGTCCGTCGGGCGGCACCTGGACGGCGCCGAGGACCAGCCCGGCGGAGGGCAGCTCGCGGCCTGTGTGCCCGGGGGCGCGGGCGAGGGCCGGTCCCGTCAGCCGGACCGCCACCCGGTTCGTCGCCGGCGTCACGTGCCACTCGCCCGCCTGCAACCGCGCCAGCACGTCGGCGAACCAGTCCACGTGCGGCCCCGGCACCACGGGCAGCTCGACCCGGTCCGGTGCGGCCGGCACGGGCGCGAGGTCCACGACCGGCCAACCCGCCGGCGCGGGGCCGACCGCCAGGGCGTCCCCGGCGCGCAGGGGTGGCGGTCCGAGCGCCGCGAGCTGGTCCGTCGACCGGGACCCCAGCACCGTCGGCACGTCGATCCCGCCGCGCACAGCGACGTACGTCCGCAGACCGTCGTCGACCGTGCCGAGCCGCAGCTCGGCGCCCGACCGCAGCTCCAGCACGGCTTCGTGCCCGACCGCCCGGCCGTCGAGCCACGCGGGCCCGCGCGCGCCCGTCAGCGCGACGGTCACGTCCCCGACGGCCCTCAGCCGCAGCCCGCCGAGGAGCACCTCGAGGCCGGCCGCGCCCTCGTCGTTGGCGACCAGCCGGTTGGCCAGCCGCAGCGCTCCCGCGTCCGCGGCGCCCGACCGACCGACACCGATGTGCGCCCAGCCCGGCCGGCCCAGGTCCTCGACGAGCGTGAGCAGACCGGGGTCGAGCACCTCCAGCGCGCCCGTCACGAGGCCGTGAACCGCACGCGCGTGCCGGGCTGGAGGAGGGCGGGCGGGTCACGGTCGACGTCGAAGAGAGTGACGTCGCACCGCCCCAGCAGCCGCCAGCCGCCCGGGGTCGCGGCCGGATAGACGGCGCTGAACTCGTCGGCGATCGCCACCGAGCCCGCGGGGACACGCTCGCGTGGGCTGTCCAGCCGCGGGACCCGCAGCGCCGGGTCGAGGCCGACCAGGTACGCGAACCCGGCCATGAAGCCGCCGAACGCCACGGTGTACTGCGCACCGGTGTGCCGCGCGACGACCTCGTCGACCGTGAGCCCGGTCAGCCGGGCGACGTCGGTCAGGTCGGGGCCGTCGTAGTCGACGGCGAGGACGACCTCGCGAGGTGCTGCGTCGGCGACCCGGGCGGAGCGGGAGGCCCACCAGCGCTCCACCGGCAGCGCCCCGGGGTCTGCCTCGTCGCGCACCCGCAGCAGGAGCGTCCGAGCCGCCGGGACCTGGTCGACGATGCTCGCCGCGTCCGGGTCCGACGCCCGCGCGGCCCGGACCGCGTCGTCGAGCGCTCGGACCTCCGCGAGCCCGGGCAGCTCGACGAGGACCGCGTCGTCCCCGTACGGCACCACCCGCACGTCGTCGCGACCCACCATGAGGCGATCCTGCCGGACGCACGGCAGCTTCGAGGGGTGATGGACCCGCCCGGACGGGTCTGCGCGCCGCGGCAGGACGTCAGACGATCGGCTGGACCCGCACGCCCGACGCCTGCAGAGCCGCACGGACGGCCGCGGCCAGACCGACCGCCCCGGGCGTGTCCGAGTGCACGCACACCGACTCGGCGTCGACCGGGACGTCGGAACCGTCGACCGCGCGGACCAGGCCGTCCGCCGCAATCCGCACCACCCGGGCCGCCACCTCGTCCGCATCGGTGACGAGCGCCCCCGGCTCCGAGCGCGGCACCAGCGTCCCGTCGGCCCGGTAGCCGCGGTCGGCGAACGCCTCCGTGACCGCACGCAGCCCCCGCGCCCTCGCCGCAGCTAGCACGGCCGACCCGGGCAGCCCGAGCACGGGGAGGTCCGGGATGGCGTCGACGACCGCCTGCGCGTGCGCCTCGTGGTGGACGACCGCGTTGTAGAGCGCCCCGTGCGGCTTCACGTAGGCCACGCGGGTCCCCGCACGGAGCGCGATCGCCTGCAGCGTGGCGATCTGCTGGGCCACCTGCACCCGCAGCTCGTCCGCCGGCGCATCGACGAAGAGCCGGCCGAAGTGCTCGCGGTCCAGGTAGGAGACGTGCGCGCCGACGGACACCCCGCGGGCGGCAGCGGCCCGGCAGACCGCGGCCATGATCCGCTCGTCGCCCGCGTGAGCGCCGCACGCGACGTTGGCGCTGGTCACGATGTCGAGCAGCAGCGTGTCAAGGCCCTCGACCCCCGGCTCCCAGGCGTCGTACTCCTCGCCGAGGTCGCAGTTGAGGTCGATCCGCAGCGCCACCCCTCGCGTCATCCCCCGATCCTGCCCGACGCTGACCCGGTGCGAGGATGGGCAGGTGGTGGAACCCGGCGCGCTGCTCGACGTGCTGCTCGCCGCCGGAGGTCGATCGGACCGCATGACCCACGTCCGGCACCTGCCCGCGCGGGCCGGCACGCAGGCGGACTGGCCGTCGTGGGCGGACGCCGACCTGGTGCAGGGGTACCGGGCGTTGGGGGTCGACCGCCCCTGGCTGCACCAGGTGGAGGCTGCCGACGCAGCCTGGTCCGGCCGGCACACCGTCCTGGCCACCTCGACCGGGTCCGGCAAGTCGCTCGCGTTCTGGCTGCCGGCACTCTCCACCGCCCGTGCCGCGAGCGCCGGCTCGCTGCTCGACCCCGGCCGCATCGAGTCGGTGACCCGTCGCGCGACGACCCTCTACCTGTGCCCGACCAAGGCGCTGGCCGCCGACCAGCTGGCCGCCCTCGACCGCCTCCTGGTGGCCGGTCGCACCCGCGACGTCCGGGTGTCCACCTGCGACGGCGACACGTCCCTCGAGGAACGCCGCTGGGTGCAGGAGCATGCGGACGTCGTCCTGACCAACCCCGACTTCCTGCACTTCGCGCTGCTGCCGCAGCACCGCCGGTGGGCGCGCCTGCTCGGCTCGCTGCGGTACGTGGTGGTCGACGAGTGCCACGCGTTCCGCGGGGTGTTCGGTGCGCACGTCGGCCTGGTGCTCCGGCGCCTGCGCCGGCTCGCCGCGTCCTACGGTGCGACGCCGACGTTCCTCCTCGCGTCCGCCACCACCTCCGACCCCGCCGCGAGCGCCGCCCGGCTGATCGGCGTCGACCCGTCCGAGGTCACCGCCATCACCTCCGATGCCTCCCCCGCCGGCCGCAAGACGTTCGTCCTGTGGCAGCCGCCCGAGCTGCCCGGCTCCGACGCCCCCTGGTCCGCGCTACTGCCCGAGGACGACCCGTGGGCCGCGCCGCTCGCGCTGCCCCGCCACGTGACCCGCAGCGCCGACGACCTGAGCCCACCCGGCCCGGACGACGTCTGGGGGACGATCGCGACGGCGCCGGCTCCGTCGAGTCAGCTGCCCGGCTCCGACGACCCCGTCGCCCTCGCGGAGCTGCTCGCCGGGGTGCTCCCCGGCACCGGCGACGCCCCGTTCGGGACGGACTTGGGTCCCGGGCTGGTCGGCACGCGGGAGGGTTCCGGCCCGCTCGGCACGGGCGAGCGGGTGGTCGCGGGACCCTCCGACCGGCCGCGCCGCACCGCGACCGCCGAGATCGCCGACCTCCTGGCCGACCTCACCGCCGCGGGCGCCCGCTCGCTCGCCTTCACGCGGTCGCGCCGCGGCGCGGAGTCCGTCGCGGCGACCACCCGGGCGCACCTGCTGGAGATCGACCCGACGTTCGCGACGTCCGTGCAGGCGTACCGCGGCGGCTACCTGCCGGAGGAACGTCGTGCGCTGGAGGCCGCGATCCGGTCCGGCGCCCTGCGGGCCCTCGCGACGACGAACGCGCTCGAGCTGGGCGTCGACATCTCCGGGCTCGACGCGGTGCTCATCGCCGGCTGGCCCGGCACCCGCGTCTCCCTCTGGCAGCAGGCCGGCCGAGCCGGACGCGCCGGAACCGACGGGCTCGTCGTCCTGGTGGCCCGCGAGGACCCGCTCGACACGTTCCTGGTGCACCACGCCGAGGCGATCTTCGACGCCCCCGTCGAGGCGACCGTGTTCGACACCACCAACCCCTACGTGCTCGCGCCCCACCTGTGCGCTGCCGCCGCCGAGCTTCCGCTGCGGACCGAGGAGCTGGACCTCTTCGGGCCGCGCACCGCCGACCTGCTCGCCGAGCTGGTCGAGCGGGGGACCCTGCGACGCCGCCCCTCCGGCTGGTACTGGACCCACAACGAGCAGGCCACCCGCCTGACCGACCTGCGCGGCTCCGGCGGTGACCCGGTCCGCGTGGTCGAGTCCGTCACCGGTCGTCTGCTCGGCACCGTAGACGCCGCCTCCGCGGACTCGACCGTCCACGACGGAGCCGTCTACGTGCACCAGGGGGCCTCGTTCGTCGTCGACGAGCTCCGGCTCGAGGACGGCGTCGCCCTGGTCACCCGACATGACGTCGACTACGGCACCTGGGCCCGCTGGGTCACGACGACCGAGATCCAGTCCGTCGATGCCGAGGTGCCCTGGGGTCCGGTCACGTGGGGCTTCGGATCGGTCGACGTGACCACGCAGGTCCTCGGCTACCAGCGCAAACGCATTCCTGACCTGCAGCTGCTCGGCACCGAGGAGCTCGACCTGCCCGCCCGCACCTTGCGCACGACCGCCGTTTGGTGGACCGCACCCGCGGAGGTGCTCCTCGCGGCCGGGGTGACCGTCGAAGCCACCCCGGGCGCCCTGCACGCTGCCGAGCACGCGTCCATCGGCCTCCTGCCCTTGCTCGCGACGTGCGACCGGTGGGACCTCGGCGGCCTGTCGACCGCCCTCCACGTCGATACGGAGCGGGCCACCGTGTTCGTGCACGACGCCTACCCCGGCGGCGCGGGCTTCGCGGAACGCGGCTTCGCGCTCGGTGCGACCTGGTTGCGGGCGACCCGCGACGCCATCGCTGCCTGCCGCTGCTTCGCCGGGTGCCCCGCGTGCGTGCAGTCGCCCAAGTGCGGCAACGCCAACAACCCCCTGGACAAGGCCGCGGCGATCCGCCTGCTCACCGCAGTCCTCACCCACGCCCCGGCGGCCTGAGCACCGCGCCGCGCCGCTGGTCACCGGCGGGCCGATGCCGGGCCGGCGCGGGCGGACGCCGTCGCGGAGCCGGTGGCGGCCGCCACCACGACCCGCACCGTGACGACACCACCGCCCGCGTCCGTGCACGAGGAGAGCCTCCCGCGGTTGAGACGGACGACCTCGGCGACGGTCGCGCACGGATCGCCCGGCTGTCCCGCGAGGAGCCCCGACGCGCCCGCGAGCGCGCCGAGGTCCGCCGCCGTCTGCGCCCGACCGCGCGCGAGCTGCGCAGAGGCCAGCAGCCCGAGCAGGCCCGCGACGACCAGCGCGACCGCGATGAGTGCGAGCAGCAGGACCGTCCCGGAGCCCTCCTCACCCCGCTGCCCGACGATCCGGGTGCACAACGACGCCCGGCAGGAGGGCCAACGGTCGCGGGCTGAACGCCCCGTCGACGCCGGACGGCCCACCATCATGGCTCCACCCGAGCCACGGCCGTCGCCCGGGCGCGCAGCGGCGAACCGCCCCACGACCCGGACCCGACCGGCGACGAGACCTCGACGGTCACCCACTCGTCAGAGCGCGACACCGCGACCGACGCCTCCGGCCCGGCCAGCCGCCGAGCGGTCGTCGCCACCGCCCCGTCCGGCTCCCCGAGAGCAGCGGCGCGAGCACCTGCCCGTGCGGCGTCGGTGCAGCGGGTCTGCGCGATCGCCGTGGACGCGACCGTGAGCAGCGCGGCCAGCAGCAGGACGACGGCGGGCAGACCGACCGCGAGCTCGGCGGTGACGCTGCCACGGTCCCGCCGGCTCGCGGCCGTCACAGCGACAACGCCTGGCGGATGATGCCGAGGAGCAGACCCTTGACCTCGTTCCCCTTGAGGATCACCACGAGCAACCCGGCGAAGCCGACTGCCGCGAGCGTGGCGATCGCGTACTCGGCCGTCGCCATCCCTGCGTCCGCCAGCTCGGTCCGAGCCCGCCGGGCGCGGCCGTGCCACGCCACGACGGCCGGCGGGAGCCGACCAGCCGATGCGCGCCCAGCGTCGCCCTCGGTGCCCGGCGGGACCGACCGCAACGCGGTACCGATGGCCGGCGTCGGGTGGTCGCCCTGCGTCTGCGTGGGCTGGTCCTCCTCGGGGACCGCGGCGTGATTCGTCATGACCTCTCCTCTCGTGTGGCGCCTGGACTGTCCGGCGCCCCGCCAGCGTCGGCCGCAGCGTCCGTGCACAGGCGGGGCTCGGGCGGGTCGGTGGGGCCGGATGTCGATCCACAGGGCTGTGGACGGCTCGGCTCGAGGAACCACCCGACGGCGAGGCAGCGGCCGCTTGGCGCGCCGGGACGCTCGGCGGACGCCCAGGGCGGCCGACCTTTCTCACCCGAACAGGTCGCCCTGGGCGCGCCGGGATGCTCGGCGGACGCCGAGATCGGCCGACGTCCTCACCCGAACAGGTCGCCGGCGAGGCTGAGGAGCATCGGCACGAGCCCGAGCAGCACGAACGCGGGCAGGAAGCACAACCCGAGCGGCAGGACCAGCTGCACCCCCAGCGCACCCGCAGCGGTGCGGGTACGGGCCCGGCGGTCCCGACGCAGCTGGTCCGCTCCCCCGCGCAGCGCCGGCCCGGGGGCGGTTCCGGTGCTCCAGCTGGCCTCGAGAGCGCCGACGACGTCCGTGAGCCCGGTGCCCGCCCACGCCGCCTGCCACGACGCACCGAGCAGCAGCGCGGCTCCACCCCGCGCCAGCTCGTCGCTCTGCTCACCCCCGACGGCGGCACCCACCGCTGCCAGAGCCCGCGGGAGTGACGCCCCTGTGCCGATCGCGACGTCGAGCAGATCGAGCAGCAGCACCGTGTCCATCGCGCCGGGTGCGACCGTGGACGCCCTCGGCCGAGCTCGGTTCCGGGCCGCCGGGGGCCCGCCTCCCCACCACCACGGGCTGGTCGCCGCGCAGCATGAGAGGGCGACGAGCAGCCCGAGCACGGCGGGCGTCACAGTCGTGCGCGGGCGGCAGCCGAGCGAACGACACCCGGTCGAGACGCATCGTCGCCGGCTCGACCCACCCGTGCGAGGAGCGCGGCCGTCCACCCTCGCCCCAGCAGCAGCATCGCCGCGCCCAGCACCGCGGACGCCGTCCCGAGGCCGCCGGAGAGCACCACCGCGACGGGGTCGGCACCCAGCAGCGCGCCGAGCGCCACCCCGAGGAGCGGGAGCCACGCGAGCACCTGCGCGGTGGACCGCGGGCCGGCCAGGGCCGCTCGGCGTTCGCCGTCGGCCTCCTCGTCGGCCGCGACGGCAGACGCGATCCGTTCGAGCACCCCGGCCAGGGGTGCGCCGAGCTCGTCGGAGAGCCGGGCCGCGGCCAGCACCGCCCGGACGCGCTGCGCGGCGCCGTCGTCGGTGCGCCCGCGGAACCGCAACCGAGCCGGCCGGGACGTCGCCGTGAGCAGCGTGCTGACGGTCGGCACCGGTCCGACCGCTGCGGTCCCCATCGCCCGGGACCACGCCTCGACCGGTGCCGCCCCGGCGCGGAGCTGCGCACAGACACCCAGCAGGACCCCCGACAGGTCCGGTGCCGCTCCCGCACGCGCGGGCCGGTCGACCGACCGCACCCGCGCGCCCGCGCCGACAGCGCGCCATCCGGTCCCCGCCGCCGCGATGACGGCGAGCGCCACGAGCACTCCGACGAGGCCGCTCACCGGGACAACCCGAGCTCCGCGCGCGCCACCGGCAGGCCGAGCCGGTCCGCGAGCGCGGACCACGCGGGTCCGGGCATGGTGGAACCGGACGGGTCGACACGGAGCGCGCACGCCACCTCGAGCTCGCCCGCCTCGCCTCGTCGCACGACCCCGACCTCGGCGACGTACCGACGGTCCGAGCGCCGCAGGTGCAGCACCGCGTCGAACGCACTCGCAGCCTGCGCGGCGACGGCCTCGCGGGACATCCCGGCCAGTGCCGCGAGCGCCTCGAGCCGCGCGGGCACGTCGGCGGCGGCATTGGCGTGCACGGTGGCGCACCCGCCGTCGTGACCGGTGTTCAGGGCGGCGAGCACCTCCCGGACCTCGGCGCCTCGACACTCCCCGAGGACGATCCGGTCGGGCCGCATGCGCAGCGCGTGCCGGACCAGGTCGGTCAGGTCCACCCGCCCGGCGCCGTCGATGTTCGCGTGCCGCGCGACCAGGCGGACGACGTGCGGGTGCGCCGGGGCCAGCTCGCCGGCCTCCTCGACGACCACGAGCCGTTCGTCGTGCGGGACCAGCGACAGCAGCGCTGCGAGCAGGGTCGTCTTCCCGGACCCGGTGGCCCCGGAGATCAGCAGGTTCGCCCGCGTCGCCACGAGCGAGCGGACCACGGGCACCAGCGTGGGCGCGAGCGTCCCCGAGGCGACGAGCTGTTCCACGGTGAACGCGCGGGACCGGACCACCCGCAGGCTGATCAGCGCGCAGGCGCCCGCCACCGGCGGCAGCACGGCGTGCAGCCTGGTGCCGTCCGGCAGCCGGGCGTCGACCGCGGGAGAGGCATCGTCGAGGCGCTGCCCGCCCGCGGCCGCGAGCCGGACCGCGAGCGCCCGGACGTCGTCGGCACCGCCGAGGTCCACGTCCGCGCGCCTCAGGCGTCCCGACCGCTCCACCCAGACGTCGCGCGGGCCGTTGACCAGCACGTCGGTGACGTCGGGGTCGTCGAGGAGGACCTGCAGCCGACCGGCTCCGAAGAGCTCGTCGCGGACCGTCCGGGTGATGGAGCGCAGCGCGCTGGAGCCGAGCACCGCACCGGTGTCCCGCACGGCCGCCTCGACGGCGACACCGAGGGAGCCGTCGGGTGCGGGGTTCACGCCGAGCCGGGCCCGGACGGCGTCGAGGAAGTCCGGTCCGACGCTCCGCGCCAAGGCGCTCACGGCAGGGTCCGCTGCAGTGCGGCGACGACGCGCGCCGCAGAGCGGGCCATCCGCCCGGAGTCGGGCACACCACCGCGCTCGAGGGCCGCGACAACCCCGCGGTCCGTCGTGAGCGTGACCAGGACCGGCAGGTCGACCGCCGCGGAGAGCTCGGTCGCTCCGAGCCCTCCGGGTGCGGGGCCACGCACGACCAGCCACGTCGCGACGTTCGGGGGGCCGAGGTGGGGACGCATCGCGAGGACGCCGGCGACCGTCCGCAGGTCACGCGGCGCGACCACGAGCACCGCGTCGCACGCGCCCACCAGCGACTCACCCGCCACGACCGCGGCACGGTCCAGGTCGAGCACGAGAGCCCCCGCCTCGGTGGTCAGGGCGTGCAGGACGTCGGCGACGACTGCCGGCTCAGGCGCCCCCGGTCGGGAGCGGTCGGCGCTCAGCACGGCGCACGCACCCCACCGCGGCAGCAGCGCGAGCACGTCCGCACCGGACACCTCGCCCCGCGCGTCCGCCAGGTCCGGCCACCGCACGCCGTCGGCGGCCTCGAGACCGATCAGCACGTCGATCCCCGCGGACGCCCGGTCGAGGTCGACCAGGACGGTCGCCGTCCGACGGGCGAGGTGCCGCGCGACGGCTGCGGCCAGGGTCGAGGCGCCCGCACCGCCGCGCCCGCCCACGACGCCGACGACGAGCGCGCGATGCGGGGCTGAGGCGACCGACGGCCAGGTCGGGTGGACGGGACGGGCACCGGCGAGGGGGGTCATCAGTTCCGTCTCTGGTCGTCGGCCCGGCCTGACCGCCGGCGCACGACCAACCCTGCCGCGCGCCGCCGCTCCGACGTCGGCCACCGGATCCTTGTGTGGACATCAACCGGGCTCGGCGGGCTGTGGGCGGCTCAGCACCCGCCCCGCGAGGCCCGGCACCGCCCGTTCAGCGCCGTGCCCGAAGCGCGCCCGCCCTGTCGGCCCCTCCCACTAGGCTCGCCGCGGACCGCCAGGCACGCAGACGCCGGCCCGCCTCCATCGACGACGACCCGGAGCAGCATGGACGAGGACCCGACGCAGCCCGACACGCTGCGTGAGGCCGCCTTCTTCGACCTCGACAAGACGATCATCGCGACGTCGTCGGCCACGGCCTTCTCCCGCCCGTTCCTGGCCCAGGGCCTGCTCACGCGGCGCTCGGTCATCCGCACGGCGTACGCGCAGCTGCTCTACCTGGTCGGCGGCGGGGACGAGGACCAGACGGAGCGCCTGCGCGCGGAGCTGTCCCGCATGGTCGCCGGCTGGGACGTCTCGCTGGTGTCCTCGATCGTCGCCGAGACGCTGCACGAGTCCATCGACCCGACCGTGTACGCGGAGGCCGTCGCGCTGATCGCGGAGCACCACGCCGCAGGCCGGGACGTCGTGGTGGTGTCCGCGTCAGGGGCCGAGGTGGTCGAGCCGATCGCCGCGATCCTCGGCGCGGACCACGTCATCGCGACCCGCATGACCGTGGTCGACGGCCGGTACACGGGCGAGATCGACTTCTACGCGTACGGGGAGAACAAGGCATCCGCCATCCGGGACGTCGCGCAGGTCGAGGGCTACGACCTGGCGGCCAGCTACGCGTACTCGGACTCGATCACCGACGCGCCGATGCTGGGCGCGGTCGGCCACGCGTTCGCCGTGAACCCGGACCGTGCGCTGCGCAGGCTCGCGGTCGAGCGTGGCTGGGGGACGCTGTCGTTCGTCCGTCCCGTGCCGTTGTTCCCGCGCCGAGCCCGTATCGCCACGGCGGGCGTCGTCACGGTCGCCGTCGTGGCCGTGGTGATCACGTGGATCGCAGTGCGCCGGCGCCGTCAGAGCCGCTGAGCACGTCCCGCATCACGGACAGCTGTCCCAGCATGCGTCGTGGCGCCCACCGGACTTGGCCTGCGTCGTCGTGCTCCTGGCTTTCGCTGCTCCGCGATGTGCGGTACGACAGGGTCACAACTGCATGACCGTGAAGGTACCCACGCGCAGGAGAGCCCACCTATGGGCAGGTCGACCGGGCTGGTCCCGTCGCGACCGACACCGGTGCACGCCTGATCACCTTCCGGTCAGCCGTTGGCGACGGCGCCCCCTGGGGCGCCGTCGTTCGTCAGGGGCCGGCGTCACGTCGAGCCCAGCGAGCCCGCCAGCACCCCGTCCGCGATCGCGCGGGCCTCGGACGCGCCCGCCGCGACCGCCTGCCCGCACGCGCGCACCCATGCGGCGACCCCCTCGGGCGAACCCGTCGCGAACCCGGCAGCCGCGCCGAGGTACGGGTTGAGCGCCACGGCCCAGGCGGCCTCGGCGACCACCGACCCGGTCGGGTCGAGCCCGCGCGCGGTCAGCAGCAACCGTGCCACCGCACGGGCGACCACCCCGTTCGCGGCGGCGAAGGGTCGCAGGGTCAGCAGCTCGCCGTGCACGACGGCCGCGACCACGAGCGCCGGCGCGCCGGACTCGCGCACGGTCCGGCCCAGCATGTCGACCCGGGCGGCCAGCTCGTCGCCCACCACCGCCGGACCGAGACCCCGCAGGTCACCGGGCTGCTCGGTCGACCGCAACCGTCCGACGGACGCGTCGGGCAGCCAGCCCCCGGTCGCGGCCGCATGCACCTGCGCGAGCAGCTGTCCCAGCGGCGGGAGCGCCACGGAACCCCGGTCGCCGAGCGCCGGCATCCAGCGCTCGACCAGCGCGGTCGCCCGCAGCGCCCCGCCGACGACAGGCTCGGCGCCCCCTTGCGTGGCCAGAGACCGCACCAGCGACAGCGGCACGCGCGCCCCCTCGATCTCGCACGACGCCCTGGTGGCCCGCAGACCTGCCTCGGCCCGGACCTCGCGCCACCGACGTCGGTAGGCCTCGTGCCAGCGCAGCTCCTCGCACGCGACGCGGGCGCGGTCGACGGCGGCGGCGACGCCGGGCAGATCGAGCAGCGGGGCCAGGGGGTCGGTCACGCCGTCACCCTAGTGAGCGCGGCACAATGACCGGATGGTGTCCCCGAGCGTCTCCTCGTCCATCACGGCTCGGCTGGAGGTGCAGGCCCGCCCGACCGCCGTCAGCGAGCTCACCACGGCGATCGAGAAGGCCGGGGGCATCGTGACCGCCCTGGACGTCACGGCGTCGGGGCACGAGCAGATGACGGTCGACGTCACGTGCGCGACGCGGGGCGAGCAGCACGCCGCGGACATCGTCGAGGCCCTCAAGGGCCTGCACGGCGTGGTCGTCGAGCGCGTCAGCGACCGCACGTTCCTCATGCACATCGGCGGCAAGCTGTCGATCGAGTCGAAGGTGCCGCTGCGCAACCGCGACGACCTGTCGATGGCGTACACCCCGGGCGTCGCGCGGGTCTGCGAGGCCATCGCGGCCCACCCGGAGGACGCCCGTCGCCTCACGATCAAGCGCAACACGATCGCGGTGGTCACGGACGGCACCGCGGTCCTCGGGCTCGGCAACATCGGTCCGCTGGCCAGCCTGCCGGTCATGGAGGGCAAGGCGGTGCTGTTCAAGAGGTTCGCGGGGATCGACGCGTTCCCCATCGCGCTGGACACTACCGACGTGGACCAGATCGTGGAGACGATCTGCGCGATCGCGCCGGTGTTCGCGGGGATCAACCTGGAGGACATCTCCGCGCCGCGCTGCTTCGAGATCGAGCGTCGGCTGCGCGAACGGCTCGACATCCCCGTGTTCCACGACGACCAGCACGGCACCGCGATCGTGGTGGTGGCGGCGCTGACCAACGCGCTGAAGGTCGTCGGCAAGGACCTGGCCACGGTGCGGATCCTGCTCTCGGGCGCGGGCGCGGCGGGCACCGCGGTGCTCAAGCTGCTGCTCGCGGCGGGCGCGAAGGACGTCGTCGTCGCGGACATCGAGGGCGTCGTGCGCGCGGACCGGCCGGGGCTCGACGAGTCCCTGTTCTGGACCGCGTCGATGACGAACCCGCGCGGCATCTCGGGCAGCATCCCGGACGCGATCCGGGGCGCCGACGTGTTCATCGGGGTCTCGGCGCCGGACGTGATCACGGGGCACGACGTCTCGACGATGGCGAAGGACGCGATCGTGTTCGCGCTCGCCAACCCCCGTCCCGAGGTCGACCCGGACGACGCGGCGCAGTACGCGGCCGTCGTCGGCACGGGCCGCTCGGACTTCGCCAACCAGATCAACAACGTGCTGGCGTTCCCGGGCGTCTTCCGCGGGCTGCTCGACGCGCAGTCGCACCGGATCACCAGCGCGATGCTGCTGGCGGCGGCGTACGCGCTGGCGTCGGTGGTCACGGACGACGAGCTCAACCCGACCTACATCGTGCCCAGCGTGTTCAACCCCGAGGTCACGACGGTCGTCGCGGCGGCCGTGACCAAGGCCGCGCAGACCCCGATCGAGGTCTAGACCCGCCGGGACAGCTCGGCCGCGGCCCGCTGGGTCGCGCGGACCAACCCGTCGGGCACGTCCCCGTCGGCGAAGGTGACGGCGAGCCCGGCGATCGGGTGCCCGGTGTGGTCGCGCACCACCGACGCGACCGACGCGAACCCGGGGGTGACGTCTCCGTGCTCGGACGCCCAGCCCACGCGGCGGACATCGGTGAGGATCGCGCGCAGCTCGGACAGCCGTCGTGGGCCCACGCCGGTGCGGTCGACGAACGCCTCCCGGCCGGGGAACAGCGCCCGCACCTGCGCCGGCGGCAGGTGCGCGAGGATCGCGCGCCCGCTCGCCGTGAGGTGCGCGGGCAGCCGGACGCCGACGTCGGTCACCAGCGACGGGCGACCGGCGGCGCGTTCCTCGACGACGTAGAGGACGTCCCGCCCGTGCAGGACGGCCAGGTGCGCGCTCTCCCCGACGTGGTCGACGAGCCGGGCCAGCACCGGGCGCGCGGCCCGGGCCAGCGGTGCCTGCCGGGAGTAGGCGGAGCCCAGCTCGAACGCGCTGAGGCCGAGCCCGTAGCGGTGCTCCTCGGGCAGGTGGACCACGAAGCCGTGCTCGGTCAGCACGGTGAGCAGGTGGTAGGTGGTCGACCGGGGCAGATCGAGCGCGAGGGCGAGTGCGGCGGCGGGCAGCGGGCCGGTCCGGGAGAGGTGCTGCAGCAGCCGGAGGGTCGCGTCGGCGGCGGGGACGGCACTCATGGTGTCTGGGATACCAGACGGAAGTCTCCCGACGGCACTCCCGCGGCAGGTTCCCGCGCGGTGTCATGAACCATGAGCGCCACCGTCGTCGTCGGCACCGGTCCCGTCTCGATCGCGGACGTCGTGGCCGTGGCCCGCCACGGAGCGGGCGTCCGGCTGTCGGCGGACGCTCTCGCGGCGATCTCGAAGGGCCGCGCGGTCGTCGACGAGCTCGCCGCCGACACGGCGCCGCACTATGGCATCTCCACCGGCTTCGGGGCGCTCGCCACGTTGTCGATCCCGGCAGAGAGGCGCCGCGACCTGCAGCGCAGCCTGGTCCGCTCGCACGCCGCGAGCACCGGCCCCGAGGTCGAGCGCGAGGTGGTCCGCGCCCTGATGCTCCTGCGCCTGTCGACGCTCGCCACCGGCCACACCGGCGTGCGCCCGGAGACCGCGAGCGCGTACGCCGCGATGCTCGACGCCGGCCTGACGCCGGTGGTCCGCGAGTACGGCTCGCTCGGCTGCTCGGGCGACCTGGCGCCGCTGGCCCACTGCGCGCTGGTGCTCATGGGCGAGGGTGAGGTCCGCGACGCCACGGGTGCGCTGGTGACGCAGCCCCGGGGGGTATACACACTGACCGAGAAGGAGGGCCTCGCCCTCATCAACGGCACCGACGGCATGCTCGGCATGCTCGCGCTGGCGCTGCACGACCTGGCGAACCTCCTGGACACGGCCGACGTCGCCGCCGCGATGAGCGTCGAGTCGCTGCTCGGCACCGACGCCGTGTTCGCCGCGGACCTCCAGGGGCTGCGCCCGCACCCGGGCCAGGCGGTGTCCGCGGCGAACATCCGCGCCGTCCTGCACGGCTCGGGGATCATGGCGAGCCACCAGACGCCGGAGTGCACCCGCGTGCAGGACGCGTACTCCCTGCGGTGCGCCCCACAGGTGCACGGCGCGGCGCGCGACACCGTGGCGCACGCGAGGGACGTCGCCGAGCGCGAGCTGGCCTCCGCGATCGACAACCCCGTGATCACCGACGACGGTCGCGTGGAGTCCAACGGCAACTTCCACGGCGCGCCCGTCGGCTACGTGCTCGACTTCCTGGCCATCGCCGTCGCGGACGTCGCGAGCATGTCCGAGCGCCGCACCGACCGGTTCCTCGACGTCGCGCGCAGCAACGGGCTGCCCCCGTTCCTCGCGCACGACCCCGGCGTCGACTCCGGCCTGATGATTGCGCAGTACACGGCCGCCGGGCTGGTCTCGGAGCTCAAGCGGCTGGCGGTCCCGGCGAGCGTCGACTCGATCCCGTCGTCGGCCATGCAGGAGGACCACGTGTCGATGGGCTGGCACGCGGCCCGCAAGCTGCGTCGCGCCATCGACGGCCTGACCCGGGTGCTCGGCATCGAGGTGCTGACCGCCGCCCGCGCGATGGACCTGCGCGCACCCCTGCAGCCGTCCCCGGTCACCGGCGCCGTGCGTGACCTGCTGCGTGCGCGCGGCATCCCCGGCCCAGGTCCGGACACCTACCTCTCGCCCCACCTCGAGACCGCCGCCGAGGCCGTCCGTGACGGAGACGTCGCCGCACACCTAGGAGCCCGCCCATGACCGCCGGTCCCCGCCCCGTCCGCGCCGCGCGCGGCACCACGCTCACGGCCCGCAGCTGGCAGACCGAGGCGCCCCTGCGCATGCTCATGAACAACCTCGACCCCGAGGTCGCCGAGCGCCCCGACGACCTGGTCGTCTACGGCGGCACCGGCAAGGCGGCGCGGTCGTGGGACGCGTACGACGCGATCGTCCGCACGCTGACCACGCTCGGCGACGACGAGACGCTGCTGGTCCAGTCTGGCAAGCCGGTGGGGGTGCTCACGACGCACGAGTGGGCGCCGCGCGTGCTCATCGCGAACTCGAACCTCGTCGGTGACTGGGCGACCTGGCCCGAGTTCCGTCGCCTCGAGCAGCTCGGGCTGACCATGTACGGGCAGATGACGGCCGGCTCGTGGATCTACATCGGCACCCAGGGGATCCTGCAGGGCACGTACGAGACGCTGGCCGCGGTGGCCGCGAAGCGGTTCGGCGGGACGCTCGCGGGCACCCTGACCGTGACTGGCGGCTGCGGCGGCATGGGTGGGGCTCAGCCGCTCGCGGTCACGCTCAACGGGGGCGCGTGCCTGATCGTCGACGTCGACGGCGACCGCCTGCACCGCCGCGTCCGCGAGCGCTACCTCGACCGGGTGGCGACGAGCCTGGACGAGGCGATCGCCCTGGTCACCGAGGCCCGCGGGGACCAGCGCGCGCTCTCCGTCGGCGTGGTCGGCAACTGCGCGACCGTGCTGCCCGAACTCCTGCGCCGGGGCGTCGAGGTCGACGTCGTCACCGACCAGACCTCCGCGCACGACCCGCTGTCCTACCTGCCGGTCGGCGTCGACGTGGCCGACTGGGCGTCGTACGCCGCCGCGAAGCCCGAGGAGTTCACCGACCGCGCGCGCGAGTCCATGGCCCGGCACGTCGAGGCGATGGTCGGGTTCCTCGACGCGGGCGCCGAGGTGTTCGACTACGGCAACTCGATCCGCGACGAGGCCCGTCAGGGCGGCTACGAGCGGGCGTTCGACTTCCCCGGCTTCGTCCCCGCCTACATCCGCCCGCTGTTCGCCGAGGGCAAGGGCCCGTTCCGGTGGGCCGCCCTGTCGGGAGACCCGCGCGACATCGCCGTCACCGACCAGGCCGTCCTCGACCTGTTCCCCGACGACGACCACCTGCACCGCTGGATCCGCGCGGCCCAGGACCGGGTCGCGTTCCAGGGGCTGCCCGCGCGCATCTGCTGGCTCGGGCACGGCGACCGCGACCGCGCGGGGCTGCGGTTCAACGAGCTCGTCGGGTCCGGCGAGGTGACCGCCCCGCTCGTCATCGGGCGCGACCACCTCGACGCCGGCTCGGTCGCGTCGCCGTACCGGGAGACGGAGGGCATGGCCGACGGGTCCGACGCGATCGCCGACTGGCCACTGCTGAACGCGCTGGTCGCGGCGTCGTCGGGGGCCACGTGGGTGTCGATCCACCATGGCGGGGGTGTCGGCATGGGCCGCTCGATCCACGCCGGGCAGGTGTCCGTCGCCGACGGCACCGAGCTCGCGGCCCGCAAGCTCGCGCGCGTGCTGTCCAACGACCCGGGCATGGGCGTGCTGCGGCACGTGGACGCCGGCTACTCGCGGGCCGACGAGGTCGCGGCGGCCCACGGGCTCCGGGTTCCGATGCGCGAGGACCGCGCGTGACCTCCTCCGAGCGCACCGACGTCGCGGCCCGGACCGCGGGCACGTTCCGACGAGCGTGGGACGACCTCGCACCCGTCGGCCGTGCCACCGACGGCGGCTACCGCCGGTTCGCGTGGACGCGCGAGGACCACGTGCTGCGCGAGTGGTTCGCCGGTGAGGCAACGGCGCGCGGGCTCGCTCTGACGACGGACCGCGCGGGCAACCAGTGGGCCTGGTGGGGCGACCCGGACGACACCCCCGGCGTCGTCACGGGGAGCCACCTGGACTCGGTGCCGGGCGGCGGCGCGTTCGACGGGCCGCTCGGCGTGGTCAGCGGGTTCGCGGCGCTGGACGCGCTCCGCGCGAAGGGCGTCTCTCCGAGAAGGCCGCTCGGCATCGCGAACTTCGTCGACGAGGAGGGCGCCCGGTTCGGGGTGGCGTGCGCCGGTTCCCGCCTGATCACCGGCGCACTCGACGCCGACAAGGCACGGCGCCTCCGCGACGCCGACGGGATCACCATGGCTGACGCCCTGAGCACAGCGGGCCGCGACCCCCGGTCTTTGGGCAAGGACCCCGAAACCCTCCGCCGCATCGCGTCCTTCGTCGAGATGCACGTCGAGCAGGGCCGCGGCCTGGTGCACACGGGCGACCGGGTGGGCGTCGGCCGGATGATCTGGCCGCACGGCCGCTGGCGCGTCGAGCTGCGCGGCCAGGCCAACCACGCGGGCACCACCCCGTTGGCCGACCGCCGCGACCCGATGCTCGACCTCGCGGCGTTCATCGCGCACGTCCGGCGAGCGGCCGACGAGGCCGGGGCACTGGCAACGGTCGGCAAGCTGCACGTGCACCCGAACGGCGTCAACGCGATCCCGTCGCAGGTCACGGCCTGGCTGGACGTCCGCGCGGAGGACGAGTCGGCGGTCCGCGCGGTGCTCGCTGCTCTCCAGGAGTACGCCCCGACCGAGGAGTCCTGGACCCCGGTCACCGTCCTCGACGCCGACCTGGCGGACGTCGTCGCCGGTGCCCTGCACGACCCGCCCCGCCTCGGCACGGGCGCCGGGCACGACGCCGGGATCCTCGCCGCCGCGGGCATCCCGACGGCGATGCTGTTCGTCCGCAACCCGTCCGGCATCTCGCACGCTCCCGCGGAGGACGCCGACGAGGCGGACTGCCTGGCGGGCATCGACGCGCTGGCCGCGGTGCTGGAACGGCTGCTGGCATGACGACGTACTGGGCCGCGCACGCCTGGCTGCCGGACGGGCTGGTGCAGGACGTCCGCATCGCCACCGCCGACGGCCGCATCGCGAGCATCACGACGGCGGTGCCCGCCGCCGGAACAGACCACCGCCTGCCCGGCGTCGTCCTGCCCGGCTTCGCCAACACGCACTCCCACGCCTTCCACCGGGCGCTGCGCGGACGCACGCACGACGGCGGCGGGACGTTCTGGACGTGGCGGGAGCGCATGTACGCGCTGGCCGAGACCCTGACCCCGGACACCTATCTGGACCTGGCGCGTGCCACCTACGCCGAGATGGTGCTGGCGGGCGTCACGGTGGTCGGCGAGTTCCACTACCTGCACCACGCCCCGGGCGGCAGCCCCTACGACGACCCGAACGTCATGGCCGAGGCCCTGCGCACCGCCGCGCACGACGCGGGCCTGCGTCTGACGTTGCTGGACACCGCGTACCTCACGGGTGGCATCGACGCCCCGCTCGAGGGTGCCCAGCGCCGGTTCGGCGACCACGACGTCGACGCCTGGGCCTCCCGGGTCGCCGCGATCCGCCCCGACGAGACCTTGACGGTCGGCGCCGCTATCCACTCGGTCCGCGCGGTGCCGCTCGACGCGATCCCGGTCGTCACCGCGCACGCCACCGGCCGACCGCTGCACGTCCACCTGTCCGAGCAGCGCGTGGAGAACGAGCAGTCGCTGGCCACGTTCGGTGTCACCCCGACGCGGGTCCTGGAGGACGCGGGCGCGCTCGGTCCCGACACCACGGCCGTGCACGCGGTCCACCTCACCCCGGAGGACGTGGCGATCCTCGGCTCGACGCGGACCGGCGTGTGCCTGTGCCCGTCCACCGAGCAGGACCTCGGCGACGGGATCGCACCCGGCGGCCTCCTGCACGCGGCGGGTGCCCGCCTGAGCGTCGGCAGCGACCAGCACGTCCGCACCGACCTGCTCGCGGAGGCCTGCTCGGTCGAGATGCACGAGCGGCTGGCGGGCGAGTCCCGGGGCGCGTTCACCCCGGCCCAGCTGGTCGATCTCCTCACCTCCGGCGGTCACGCCAGCCTGGGCGACCCGACGGGTGGCCGTCTCGCGGTGGGCGCCCGCGCCGACCTGGTCGCCGTCCGTGCCGACACCCCGCGAACCGCCGGCGCCGACCCCGCGCAGCTGGTGCTGGTCGCGGGCAGCGGCGACGTCGACACCGTCGTGGTCGGCGGAGTCGTGCGGGTCGAGGGCGGCCGGCACGTGCTGGGCGACGTGGGCGCGATGCTGGAGACCGCGATCCGCGCCGCCTGGGAGGAGGGCCGATGACGTCGCGCCTGGTCACCGGCATCGGCGAGCTGGTCACCCACGACCCGCGGTTCGACGGGCCGCTCCTCGATGCGGCACTGGTCGCGCAGGACGGCGTCGTCGTCTGGGTGGGGCCGTCGTCGGAGCAGCCCGCCGCCGACACCCGCACCGACCTCGCCGGCGCCGCGGTGGTCCCCGGCTTCGTGGACTCCCACACGCACCTGGTCTTCGCCGGTGACCGGTCCGCCGAGTTCGAGGCTCGGATGGCCGGCACCCTCTACACGGGCGGTGGCATCGCGACGACGGTCGCGGCGACGCGGGCGGCCTCCGACGACGACCTCCGACGACGCCTCGCTGCCCTGGTGGCCGAGGCGCGCGCCCAGGGCACGACGACGATCGAGATCAAGAGCGGCTACGGCCTCGACGTCGACACCGAGGAACGCCTGCTCCGCCTGGCCCGCGAGGTCACGACGGAGACCACGTTCCTCGGCGCGCACGTCGTCCCACCCGGGATCGACCGCGCCGCCTACCTCGCGCTGGTGACCGGTCCGATGCTCGCAGCCTGCGCGCCCCACGCCCGCTGGGCCGACGTCTTCTGCGAGCCCGCCAGCCCGGTCGCGTTCGACGGCGACGAGGCACGCGAGGTGCTCGTCGCGGCACAGGCGGCAGGCCTGGGCCTGCGCGTGCACGGCAACCAGCTCGGCCCCGGACCGGGGGTGCAGCTCGCCGTCGAGCTGGGCGCCGGGAGCGTCGACCACTGCACCTACCTGACCGACGCCGACGTCGACGCCCTGGCCGGATCGGGCACGGTCGCCACCCTGCTGCCGGGCGTCGAGTTCTCCACGCGCTCCCCGTACCCGGACGCCCACCGCCTGCTGGACGCCGGGGTCGAGGTGGCCGTGGCGAGCGACTGCAACCCCGGCACCTGCTTCTCCACGTCGATGCCGCTGATGATCGCGCTCGCCGTCCGAGAGATGCGGATGACGGTCGCCGAGGCGCTGCGGGCGGCCACGCTCGGCGGCGCCCACGCGCTGCGCCGCGACGACGTCGGCCACCTGCGCCTCGGCGCCCGGGCGGACCTGGCGGTGCTGGACGCGCCGACCCACCGCCACCTCGCCTACCGCCCGGGTGTCCCGCTCGCGCGAGGGCTGAACCTCTAGGCCCAGGTGGCTCGCTCGTACTGCGGCTGCCACGCCGCGTCGTCAGCCACGCCCAGCTCGTGCGCGGCGCGCAGCGGCCAGAACGGGTCGCGCAGGCCCTCGCGGCCCAGCAGGATCGCGTCGGCGGACCCGTCGGCCAGCACCCCCTCCGCCTGGGCGGGGTCGGTCAGCAGGCCCACGGCGGCGACGGGGATCCCGGACGTCTCGCGCACCTCGCGGGCGGCCGGCACCTGGTAGCCCGGGCCGACGGGGATGTCCGCGGGCGCGTTGCCGCCGGTCGAGACGTCGACCAGGTCGACGCCGTGGCCGCCCAGCTCCTTCGCCACCTGCGCGACCTCCTCGACCGTGAGCCCGCCCTCGACCCAGTCGGTCGCGGACAGCCGGACGAACAGGGGCTTGTGGTCGGGCCACGCGGCGCGGACGGCGTCGGTCGTCTCGACGAGCAGCCGCGCGCGGTTCTCCAGCGAGCCGCCGTACTCGTCATCCCGCTCGTTGGACAGCGGCGAGAGGAACTGGTGCAGCAGATAGCCGTGGGCGGCGTGCAGCTCGACGACGTCGAACCCGGCATCGTCGGCGCGGCGCGCGGCTGCCGCGAACGCCGCAGGGATGCCCGCGATCTCCTCGAGGGTCAGCGCGTGTGGCGTCGCGAGGCCGGGGAACGCCGTGGCCGACGGGCCGACGGTCGTCCAGCCGCCCTGGTCCCTCGGGACGGAGCCACGCTCGGCGGCGAACGGGGCGAACGTCGACGCCTTGCGGCCCGCGTGCGCCAGCTGCACGCCGACGAGCGTCCCGCGCTCGTGCACGAAGTCGGTGATGCGACGCCACTCCGCGATGTGCCGGTCGTGCCACAGCCCGGTGTCCTCCGGCGAGATCCGTCCCTCGGGGACCACCGCCGTGGCTTCCGCGAGCAGCAGCCCGAACCCGCCGGCCGCCCGTGCGCCGAGGTGGACCAGGTGCCAGTCGGTCGGGCTGCCGTCCACCGCCGAGTACTGGCACATGGGCGCCAGCCAGGCGCGGTTGGTGAATGTGGTGCCGCGCATGGTCAGCGGCGAGAAGAGAAGAGTCACGTGCGGTCGCAACCGCGAGGGGGCGTCGGGGATTCCCTGGGTCTTTCGGCCCTCCACGTCCCCGTCGCGCGCCGCGAGGATGGTCGGGTGCTGAGCATCTCCGACACCGTCGACGCCCAGGCGGCCGCCGCCCGCCACAAGGTGGACCTCCTGAGGACACCCAAGCTGTTCCTGGTGCGCACCATGCTGGCCGGCGCCTACATCGGCATCGGCGTGCTCATCATGGCCACCGCCGGCGGCCCGCTCGCCGTGGCGGGGTCGCCGTTCACGCCGCTGGTCCAGGGCCTGGTGTTCGGGGTGGCGCTGACCGTCGTCCTGGTCGCCGGGGCGGAGCTGGCCACGTCCGCGATGATGATCCTCACCCAGGGCGCGCTGCGCGGCGCGGTCAGCTGGGCGCGTGCCGCCGTGACGCTCCTGGCCTGTCTGGCCGGCAACCTCGTGGGTGCACTGCTCTTCGCCTTCCTCGTGCACGCCTCCGGCGTCCTCGCCCCCGACACACCCGGGGGAACCGTCCTGGCGGGGATGATCGAGCACAAGGCCCAGGCGACGTCGATGCAGCTGCTGGTCCGCGGGATCCTGTGCAACCTGCTCGTCTGCCTGGCCGTCTGGAGCGCGGCCCGGCTGCGCAGCGAGGGTGCGCGGCTCGTCGTGGTCTTCGGGTGCGTCATGGTGTTCATCACCTCCGGCTTCGAGCACGTCGTCGCCAACATGACGACGTTCGCGCTCGGCCTCTACGGCGGCCTGCCGGGTGCCGACCTCGTCGAGATGGCGCGGAACCTCGCGCTCGTCGGCCTCGGCAACCTGATCGGGGGCGCGCTCCTCGTCGGGGCCGCGTACGCGTACGGGACCCGCCGGGTACCGGTGGTCGCGAACGCGGCCGAGGCCGGCTCGGGCGCGCTGCACAGCGACCGGGAGCTGCTGGCAATACGGTGACTCGCAAGAGCGGCGTCATCCGATGCCGCCCGATGTCGCCAGCTTCGAGGAGCACGCATGAGCACGTCCGACCCGCACCGTCCCGGCGGCGCGACCGACGGACCGGACGAGACGCCCGCCGACGAGAGCACCTCCTCCATCGAGGAGACGACCCCGGCCGTCGACGACTCCCCCGCCCACACGGTCGCCCCGACCGTCGAGACCCTCGACCCGCTGCCGCCGAGCACGCCGGAGACGCCCACCGAGCCCGTCGCCGGCACGACCGACGCCGAGCTGCCCGCGAGCACGACCGCGGGCACCAGCACCGTGCCCGCCGCGGACCGGACGACCGCCGCGGGCGAGCCCAGCGCGGACACCGGCCGGCACGCGGTCGTCCGTCCGGCCCCCACACCGCCGGACGAGCCGGCCACGGTCGCCGCCGCACCGGTCGAGACGCCTCCGGACCCGGTCCGTTCCACGCCGACGACACCGCCTGAGGACCACGACCAGGCGTCACCCGCACCGGTCGCCGAACCCGTCGCCGCCACACCGGAGACCGCCACGCCGGTGACCGCTCCTCCGGCGACCGCTCCCCCGGTGGCCCCCGCGCTGGCCCCCATGGAGGCGATGACTCCAGCCCCCGCCGCGGAGGACGACGACCGGCTCTTCCCGGACCCGAACGCCCCGCGGAGCACCTCGCTCGGATCACACATCCTGGGCGTCATCGTGGGGCTCATCCTGGCGCCGATCGGTGTCGCGGTGCTGCTGCTGGGCGAGTCCCGGATCCTGCAGGCGCAGGTCGACGGCTGGGACGCGTCCACCGAGGTGCTCGGCATCGTGCTGGTGACTCTCGGCCTGCTGCTGCTCGGGTGCGTTCTCCTGCTGGCTCTCTGGACGCCGGCGGTCCCCATCACGGGCGGCGCGATCCTGACCCTCGCGGGAATCGTGTACCTCTACGTGCCGTCGTTGGCGCGCGAGCAGACGCTCAACGTCCTCTCGTCGTCGGGCTGGCGCCTCACGGTCACGCAGGTGACCGTCGCGGGGACGTCGGGGATGGTCCTCGCGGCCGGATTCCTGCTGCTGCTCGCGGGCATCGTGGCAGGCGTCGCACGTCGTCGCGGAGCCCGGCTCGGCGAGTTCCGCGAGCGCCACCGCATCTGACCCGCGCAGGAGCATGTAGAGCGCCGGGGGTCCGGCTAGAGTGCGGTTCCGGACCCCTGGTCCACCTGCATCGACGGCGCTGCACAGGAGGGTGGTCCACGTGACCGACACCACGCCCGAGACTCACGAGCCCGGTCTGGAGAACTTGCTCACGGAGGACCGCCGGTTCCCGCCGAGTCCTGAGTTCACTGCCGAGGCCAACGCGCAGCACGGGCTGTACGCGTGGGCCAACGCGGACCGGCCCAGCTTCTGGGCGGAGCAGGCCCGTGAGCTGCTGAGCTGGGAGAAGCCGTTCGAGGAGGTCCTCGACTGGTCGAAGGCGCCGTTCGCACGCTGGTTCGCCGACGGCACGCTCAACGCGGCGTACAACGCCGTGGACCGGCACGTCGAGGCGGGCAACGGCGACCGGGTCGCCCTGCACTTCGAGGGCGAGGGTGGCGACACCCGCACGGTCACCTACGCGGACCTGCAGCGGGAGGTGTCCAAGGCCGCGAACGCGTTCACCGAGCTGGGCGTGCGCACGGGTGATCGCGTCGCCATCTACCTGCCGCTCATCCCCGAGGCCGTCATCACCATGCTCGCGTGCGCCCGCATCGGCGCCCCGCACTCCGTCGTGTTCGGCGGGTTCTCCGCCGAGGCGCTGAGCACCCGGATCAACGACGCCGAGGCCACGCTCGTCGTCACCGCGGACGGTGGGTACCGCCGCGGGTCGGCCAGCGCGCTGAAGCCGGCCGTCGACGAGGCCCTGACCAAGGGCACCCCGTCGGTCCAGCACGTGCTCGTCGTGAAGCGCACCGGACAGGACGTTGCCTGGAACGACGAGGTCGACGTCTGGTGGTCCGACGTCGTGGACACCGCCAGCGACCAGCACACGCCGGTCGCGGTCGAGGCCGAGCACCCGCTGTTCATCCTCTACACGTCGGGCACCACGGGGAAGCCGAAAGGCATCTTCCACACCACCGGCGGCTACCTGACGCAGGCGGCGTACACGCACCGCAACGTCTTCGACCTCAAGCCCGAGACGGACGTCTACTGGTGCACGGCGGACGTCGGCTGGATCACCGGGCACACCTACGTCGTCTACGGACCGCTGATCAACGGCGCGACGCAGGTCATCTACGAGGGCACGCCCGACACCCCGCACCGCGGCCGCTGGTGGGAGATCATCGAGAAGTACAAGGTCTCGATCCTCTACACCGCCCCGACCGCCATCCGCACCTGCATGAAGTGGGGCGAGGAGATCCCCGGGAAGTTCGACCTGTCCAGCCTGCGGGTGCTCGGGTCGGTGGGCGAGCCCATCAACCCCGAGGCGTGGATGTGGTACCGCCGAGTCATCGGCGCCGACCGCACGCCCATCGTCGACACGTGGTGGCAGACCGAGACCGGCGCCATCATGATCAGCCCGTTGCCGGGGGTCACGGAGGCCAAGCCGGGTTCGGCGCAGGTGCCACTGCCCGGGATCGCGGCGGACGTCGTCGACGACGAAGCGCACCCCGTCCCCGACGGCGGTGGCGGCTACCTGGTGCTCACCGAGCCGTGGCCGGCGATGCTGCGCGGCATCTGGGGCGACCCGGACCGCTACGTCGACACGTACTGGTCCCGGTTCCAGGGCCTCTACTTCGCGGGCGACGGCGCCAAGAAGGACGCCGACGGCGACATCTGGCTGCTCGGGCGTGTGGACGACGTGATGAACGTGTCGGGCCACCGGCTGTCCACCACGGAGATCGAGTCCGCCCTGGTGTCGCACCCCTGGGTCGCGGAGGCGGCCGTCGTCGGTGCGGCCGACGAGACCACCGGCCAGGCGGTCGTCGCGTTCGTCATCCTGCGCGGGGACGCCGGGGGCGGCGACCAGGACGCCGACGCGGTCCAGACCGAGCTGCGCAACCACGTCGCCAAGGAGATCGGCCCGATCGCGAAGCCGCGGCAGATCCTCGTCGTCGCGGAGCTGCCCAAGACGCGGTCCGGCAAGATCATGCGCCGCCTGCTGCGGGACGTCGCCGAGCACCGTCAGGTCGGCGACGCGACGACGCTCGCGGACTCCTCGGTCATGGACCTGATCGCCCAAGGCCTGTCCGCCCCCGGCGCCAAGCAGGAGGACTGAGGCTCGGACCCTACGCGGGAGCCGGCTCCGTGCTCGGAGCCGGCTCTCCCTCGGCCGCCTCGGTGGCGGGGCTCATCGCGAGCACCACGCACCCGCTGACCGCCAGCACGAGCCCGAGCAGCACGCCCGGGAGCATCCCGTTCGCGACGGTGTCCCCGAGGACCAGCACGCCGACGGCGCCGGGCACGACGACCTCGACCACGGAGAGGATCGCCGCGCTCGGGCCGACTGCCAGCCGCTCCAGGGCCCGCAGGTAGCAGAGCGCGCCGATGATCCCGCCGACCACGATGCAGATCGTCATCGGCTGCCAGATCGCCGCCCAGAACCCGTCGAGGTGGTGCGACGCGCGCGCCGCGACCGCTGCTGCCGAGAAGCCGAGGCCGGCGGTCACCGCCAGCAGCCAGCCGGGTCCGGACCGGTAGGACGCGACGGCCACGACGACGAGCACGCCGGTCGCGACGAGCATCGCCCGCTCGAACGACGCCGGAGGCGCGACCGCCGGCTGCTCGCCGGAGCCGAGAGCGATGAGCACGAGCGCGACGATGACGACGACGACCGCCGCCACGTCCAGGCGGCGCATGCGCGCGTGCAGGATGAACCGGGCCCCGATGACGACGACCACGAGCATCGACGCCATGATCGACTGCACGACGAACAGCGGCAGGGTGTCCAGCGCAAGGATCGAGAGCACGAACCCGAGGCCGTCGACCACGAACGCACCGATGACCAGGGGCGTCAGCACGGCGGCCAGCCCCTGCGTCCGGCGCGTCGCGACCGCCTGCATGAGGGTGCTCGCACCGTAGGCCAGCGCGGACCCGATCGCGCACAGGAGCGAGAGGGTCACGACGCCGCTCCGATGTTCCCGAGGAACCGCCCGATCACCGGGATCTCCGTCACCCCTTCCGCGCCGGCGAGCACGAGCGCCTGCGTCGCGACGAGTTCGACCGAGTCGAGCACGACGTAGCGCGGCACCCAGCCGGGGTCGAACTTCTCGTTGAACGTGCTGAGCGTCCCCATCTGGGTGCCCTGCGAGAGGCGCTGGAGGATCGGCCGGGTCAGCGCCTCCATCCGTGAGCTCTCCGCGGGGTCGCCCTCGAGGACCTCGCGCATCATCGCGAAGTTGAGGCCGAGCCCGCGCTGCCCGGTGCCGGCGAGGTGGGCGATGGTCGCGACGATGGTGGAGTCGATGAGCCCGTTGGGCAGGCCTTCGGTGTCGGTGCGCCGCCGCATGACGTCGAGGGACCAGCCGCCGATCGCGGTCGCCGGCACCCACTGGCAGAACGCGTCGACGCGTCCCGCGGGGTCGCGCGTGACCGAGAGCATGAGACCGGTGTCCTCCGGTTGGAACAGGCGCGACAGCGTCATCGAGAACCCGCGCTCCGTCTCGCCGTGCCGCGACTCCTCGCTCATCTCCTCGATCCGCGCGCGCAGCTCGGGTTCGATGGTCGCCGGGTCGTGGAAGGTCGTCGAGTAGCCCGCGCGCTCCACGCGGTTGACCGCCTGCCGCAGCGACTTGTGGGCCCGGCCCTCCAGGCTGAACGTCGGGCAGTCGACGATGGCCTCGTCGCCCAGGTACACCGTGCGCAGGCCGCTCGCCTCGTAGTCCGGGAGCCGGTCCGCCGCCGCGCCGATGACGGCGACCGACCAGCCGAAGTTGTCGGCGAAGTCGAGGAACTCCGCCCAGGCGAGCCCGAGCTCCTCCGGCGGTCCGATGGGGTCCGGGGACACCAGGCACACTCCCCCACGCACCGAGTGGGCGACCACGCACGAGCCGGTGAAGAACCAGTCCTTGTCGTCCCGCAGCGCGAAGTAGTCGAGCGTGCCGCTGCCGTACCGCTGCACCATGAGCCGGGCTCGCTCGCGCTCGTCGCGGTGGTCCGCGGGGCTGAGCCGGCGAGGTCGACGCGGCGAGAGCAGGGTCCAGAGCAGGGCCGCGACGAAGCACACAGCCAGCGCGTACGTGACGGGCACCACGATCCGCCCGAGTCGCTCGATCTGCTCCGCGGACGCGTCCGTGGCGATCGCCCAGACGATCATCCCGACGACGAGCACGACGACGAACGCGACGGCGAGGACGGTCGAGACGATCGCCAACCGGACAGCGCGCCGCGTCGGCAGCACCGGGAAGGCGTCCGCCTGCGCGCCGAGCCACACGATGCCGACGGCGATGACCAGGGCAGGAAGGACGTCCGGACCCTTGGCCAGGTGGATGACCACCGAGACGGCCAGCGCCGCCAGGGTGCCCAGCCACGCGAGCCGGTTGCCGCGCCGCAGACCTCGAGCCGTGAGCAGGAGGACCACCGAGACCAGCGCGAGGGCCGGCCGCGCGGTGTGCACCACGAGCTCCGGGACGAGGTCGCGGACCAGGCCCATCCGCGGCCAGAGCGGGGGGATCGTGGCCGACAGCAGGCTCAGCACAGCCAGGATCAGCGTCGCACGCGAGGCGATCTCGCGGACCCGGCCCCGCCTGCGCTGCTCCTCGATCGACGACGCCCCCGTCGTACGCGGTCCCCGGACGCTGCTCCCTGTCATCCGCACAGTCTGCCCGGTCCGCCACCCCGGGCCCGCCCCACGGCTCGCCTTCGGTGTGAAGCGTTTCGGGCCGTGGAGAGCGCCTGCCTGACCTGGTTGTGTGACCACGCACCCGCCCGTCGACCGGCCGGCGGAACGGCGGGTGGGTGCATCCACACACGTGAAACCCCTCGAGGCCGCCTCCTGCCCGCGGCCCGCCCGATGCCCCAGGAACGAGGTAGTCCCATGAGGTCTCGTAGATCCCTGCTGTCCGGCGCCGCCCTGGCTGCCGCCGTCGTCGCGCTCGGCGCGACGTCGCTGATCTCCACAGCCGCGCAGGCCGCGACGCCCCCCGGTCTGCACATCTCCGGCACCCAGCTCGTCGAGAAGGACGGCACCCCGTTCGTCGCCCGCGGCGTCAGCCACGCGCACACCTGGTACACGTCCCAGACCGCGACCTCGATCCCGGCGATCCGCGCGGCCGGCGCCAACGCCCTGCGCGTGGTCCTCTCTGGTGGCGACCGGTGGACCAAGAACGACGCGAGCGACGTCGCCGGGATCATCGCCCAGTGCAAGGCCAACAAGCTGATCTGCATGCTCGAGAACCACGACACCACCGGCTACGGCGAGCAGAGCGGTGCGGTCACGCTCGACACCGCCGCGAACTACTGGGTGAGCATCGCCTCGGCGTTGCAGGGCCAGGAGGACTACATCCAGATCAACATCGGCAACGAGCCGTTCGGCAACAACGCGACGACCAACGCCACCTGGGCCTCCGCCAGCTCCGCCGCCATCCAGAAGCTGCGCAACGCCGGCCTGCACCACAACATCGTGATCGACGCCCCGTCGTGGGGTCAGGACTGGGCCGGGATCATGCGCGACAACGCCGCCACGGTCGCCGCGTCCGACCCGGACAAGAACGTCCTGTTCTCGGTCCACATGTACGGCGTCTACAACAACGCCTCGACCATCACCAGCTACCTCGATGCGTTCAAGGCCAAGGGCCTGCCGCTCGTCATCGGCGAGTTCGGGAACATGCACTCCGACGGCGACCCGGACGAGGACACGATCATGTCCGAGGCCTCCAAGCGTGGCCTCGGCTACTACGGCTGGTCCTGGTCGGGCAACGGCGGCGGTGTCGAGTACCTCGACATGGTGACCGGCTTCAACCCGTCGCAGCTCACCCCGTGGGGCACGCGCATCGTCAACGGCACCGACGGCATCACGTCCACGGCCGTGACCGCGAAGATCTACGGCGGCGTCCAGCCGACCACGCCGGCACCCACGACGCCCGCGCCCACCACGCCCGCGCCCACCACGCCCGCGCCGACGACCCCGGCACCCACCACCCCCGCACCCACGACGCCCGCGCCGACCACCCCGCCGCCGCCGTCGACGTCGTGCACCGCGGCCCTCGTCGTGAGCAACACCTGGCCCGGGGGCTACCAGGCCGCCGTGACCGTCAAGGCTGGCAGCGCGATGATCAGCGGCTGGAAGACCTCCTTCGCCCTGCCCTCGGGTGGTGCGGTCCCGAGCGGCTGGTCCGGCACGTACTCGCAGTCCGGCTCGACGGTGACGGTGTCCAACGCCGCCTGGAACGGGCTGCTCGGCTCCGGGGCGTCCACCACCTACGGCTTCGTGGGCAGCGGCACCGCACCGAGCTCCTCGACCACGGTGAGCTGCTCCGTCAGCTGATCGAGCACAGACGACGGGCCGGGTCGGCACGACGACCCGGCCCTTCGTCGTCCATGCCGCCGCCGTTGCCGTGTGAAGCGTTTCGGCCCGAGCAGGCGCCGGCCTGGGCTGGTTGTGTGACCACGCGCACCCCCTATGCCCACGGAACGAGGAAGTCCCATGAGGTCTCGCAGATCCCTGCTGTCCGGCGCCGCCCTGGCTGCCGCCGTCGTCGCGCTCGGCGCGACGTCGCTGTTCTCGACCACCGCCCAAGCCGCCACTCCCCCCGGCCTGCACGTGTCCGGCACCCAGCTGGTCGAGAAGGACGGCACCCCGTTCGTCGCGCGCGGCGTCAGCCACGCGCACACCTGGTACACGTCGCAGACCACCACCGCGATCCCCGCGATCCGCGCGGCCGGCGCCAACGCCCTGCGCGTCGTGCTGTCCGACGGCACCCGGTGGACCAAGAACGACGCCGCCGACGTCGCCAACATCATCAGCCTCTGCAAGGCCAACGAGCTCATCTGCATGCTCGAGGACCACGACACGACGGGCTACGGCGAGGAGGGCGCCGCATCGAGCCTCGACACGGCCGCCAACTACTGGATCTCGCTGGCGCCCGTGCTCCAGGGCCAGGAGGACTACATCCAGATCAACATCGGCAACGAGCCCTTCGGCAACAACGACACCGCCAACACCAGGTGGGCCGGTGAGACGGCCGCCGCGATCAAGAAGCTGCGTGCGGCCGGCCTGCACCACAACATCGTGGTTGACGCCCCGGCGTGGGGTCAGGACTGGAAGAACATCATGCGGGACAGCGCCGCGACGGTCGCGGCCGCCGACCCCGACGCGAACACCCTCTTCTCGATCCACATGTACGGCGTCTACACCACCGCGTCCTCGATCACGAGCTACCTCGACGCGTTCAAGGCCAAGGGCCTCCCGCTGATCATCGGCGAGTTCGGGTACCGCTCCAGCTCCGCCGACGTCGACGACGCCACCGTGATGGCCGAGGCCGTCAAGCGCAACATCGGCTACTACGGCTGGTCGTGGTCCGGCAACACCGACCCCGTGCTCGACATGGTGATCGGCTACAACCCCGCGCAGCTGTCTCCGTGGGGCCAGAAGGTGCTCAACGGCACCAACGGCATCAAGTCGACGGCCGTGACCGCGACGATCTTCGGCGGCGTCCAGCCGACCACGCCCGCACCCACGACGCCCGCACCCACCACGCCCGCCCCGACCACCCCGGCGCCGACGACTCCGGCACCGACCACCCCCGCGCCCACCACGCCACCGCCCACCGGCAAGGGCTGCACCGCCGCCCTCACCGTCAGCAACACGTGGCCCGGCGGCTACCAGGCCTCCGTCACCGTCACGAACGGCAGCGCGATGATCAGCGGCTGGACCACCTCCTTCGCCCTGCCCTCGGGTGGCACGGTCCAGAGCGGCTGGTCCGGCACGTACTCGCAGTCCGGCACGACCGTGACGGTGTCCAACGCCGCCTGGAACGGGCTGCTCGGCTCCGGCGCCTCCACGACCTACGGCTTCGTGGGCAGCGGCACCGCGCCGAGCTCCTCGACCGCGGTGAGCTGCACCGCCGGCTGATCGAGCACTGATCGCGCAGGAGGCCGGGGTCACGACGACCCGGCCTCCTGCGCGTGTCAGGTGTGTCTCAGGGGGTCCATGTCGGGGAGCGTCCGAGGTAGCGCAGCAGTGCCTCGACCGGGCCGTCACCCTCCTCCGGCGGCAGGACGGGGGCGTACGCGAACGCGCGCAGCGGCTCGACGAAAATCACAGCGGCCTCGTGCAGCGCCGCGGCGAGCTCCGGCGTCAGCGGGGACGGCCTGCCGGTCGCCACCGCGATGTCCCAGGCGTGGACCGGCCGCGTCCAGCGCGCACGCGCCGGCCCCGACCCACGGCGCGAGCGGGCCGACGGGCAGCGGCGTCGTCACGTCCGGACCGTCCGCCGGGATCGTCGACCAGGCGAGGGCGGCGGCGCGGGTGGCTTGCTCGACGAGGGCCACCGGGTCCCCGGCCAGGTGTCCTGACGGCTCGAAGGGGTTCTCGGTGGGCCATCCCTCGCCGGTGATCGTGGCGGCGTACCCCTGCTGGTCACCCGCGGCGTGCTGCAGCACCTGAGCGACGGTCCACTGCGCGCAGGGCGTCGGGCGGTCCCAGGCGTCCGACGGCACCGCCGCCGCGGCGTCGCGCAGGGCGCGGTGCGCCTCGTCGAGGACGGTCCAGCTGGTGACGGGGGTGGTCTGCTCGGTCATCGCGATGCCTTCCGTCGGCGGGTCGATGCCTCAGTTTAGCAGAACGGAATGTTCCATTCCACTAATTCCACAGGGGCCGCAGGTTGCGGGCCGCCTCGCGGCCGGCACGGTTGGCGCCCACGGTCGACGCGCTCGGGCCGTACCCGACGAGCTGGATCCGGGGGTCGGCGACGACCTGGGTGCCATCCATGACGATGCCGCCGCCGCGTGCGCGCAGTCCGAGGGGCCCCAGGTGGTCGAGCGAGGCCCGAAATCCTGTGCACCACAGGAGCGTGCGCGCCTGGACGTGGGCGGGGCCGCCGACCCAGCCATCGGAGGGGTTGTCGGGGGCGTCCCACTCGACGCCGTCGGGGGTGATGCGGTCGAACATCCTCCGCGCCCGCAGGACCCCGGCGGTGATGCCGGCGCGGTAGGCAGGCGTGAGCGGCAGTCCCGTCACGCTCACGATGCTCTGCGGCGCCAGACCGGCGCGGGTGCGCTCGTCGACCTGGGCGACGGCGTCCCGCCCGACCTCGGGGGTGAACGTCTCGTCGCGCCAGGCGGGGGGCCGGCGGGTGACCCAGGTCGTGGTGGTGACCCGCGCGAGCGCCAGCGTCAGCTGGACGGCCGACGTGCCTCCACCGATCACCACGACGTGGCCGTCGGCAAGGTCGGCCGGGAGCCGGAAGTCGTGCGCGTGCAGCTGTCGTCCGCGGAACGCGCCCCGGCCCGGATAGGCGGGCCAGAACGGCTTCTTCCACGTGCCGGACGCGTTGATGAGGCCGCGGGCGCGC
Organism: Cellulomonas sp. Leaf395; assembly: GCF_001424125.1. Classification (GTDB taxonomy): domain Bacteria; phylum Actinomycetota; class Actinomycetes; order Actinomycetales; family Cellulomonadaceae; genus Cellulomonas. The sequence continues at coordinate 100,191 of NZ_LMQI01000003.1, read as the reverse complement.
CAGACGACGGTCTCGTCGGGTCGGTCGACGGCGCGGGAGTGGACCAGGAGAGATCCAGCCCCGTCGGTCTCGGACTCGACCCGTTCGACGCGGACGGGGCGCTGCACGCGGAGCTCGAACGCGTCCTCGTACTGCGCGAAGTAGTAGGGGACGGCGAAGGCCGCGGGTTCGGCGAGGTCGGCCACCACGAGGGGCATCCCCGGCAGGTCGTGCACACCGTGCGCCTCGGCCATGGTCAGGCCGGGCCACCGGTGCTGCCACGCGCCACCGGCCTGCGCGCCGTCGTCGAGCACGACGAACGTCGCCGCTGCCCGTTCCCAGCCGCGCTCGCCGACCGCGACGAGTCCCGCGCGCCGCAGGTGGTAGGCCGCGGAGAGCCCGGCCTGTCCCGCGCCGATCACGACCACCGTCACGTCGACCGGGCTCGCCGCCTCCGCCGCGCGCCGCGCCCGCCTCGAGCGGCGGGTGTCCTGCGGGCGGTCGTCGTGCGGCAAGGCGTTCCCCGAGGCGTCCATCGCCCGCCAAGGTACCCGCTCACCCGATCGGGCCGACCGTGGAGCGGCCCGGCGGAGCCCGACCCGTGGTGGGATGAGCCATGCTCGACGACGTGTCCACGCAGGTCATCCTCGGCGCGACAGCAGGGCCGCTGTCGGCAGGCTCCGCCGGTGCGGTGCGCGCGCTCGCGGACCGGGCCGCGGCGGTCGACGGGGTCCACCCGCTCTCGGAGCAGCCGCTGCTGTGGCTCAGTGCGACGGAGGCGCCGGTGATCCACCTGTGCGCGGCGGTCGGCCCCGACCTCGTCGGCTACGCCCAGCTCGATGTCGGCACGCAGTCGTCCACGAAGGCGGAGCTGGTCGTCGACCCGGGGCACCGCCGCGCCGGGGTGGGTCGCGCGCTGCTGACCCGAGCGCTCGCGGAGACCGCGGTCGTCCCKGGGCGCACGCTGCGGGTGTGGGCGCACGGGGACCTGCCGGCGGCGCGTCGGTTCGCCGAGGACCAGGGCATGGCCGTCGTGCGTGAGCTCCTGCAGATGCGCGTCGACCTGACGACCCGGCCGCAGACCGCACCCGTCCTGCCCGCGGGAGTCACGGTGCGGCCGTTCGAGCCGGGCCGCGACGAGGAGGCGTGGCGCCGCGTGAACTCCCGCGCGTTCGCCTACCACCCGGAGCAGGGCCGGATGACGTCGGCGGACCTGCGCGCGCGGGAGTCGGAGCCGTGGTTCGACCCGGAGGGCTTCCTGCTGGCGGAGCGCGACCAGATCCTGCTCGGCTCGGTGTGGACCAAGGTGCACCCCGCAGGCGAGCACGGCGCGGAGCCGGTCGGCGAGATCTACGTCGTGGGCGTGGACCCCGACGCCCAGGGACTGGGCCTGGGACGCGCCCTGACGGCGCTGGGGCTCGACCACCTGGCGACTCGCGGGCTGGGCGCGGCCATCCTCTACACAGGTGCGGAGAACACCGTCGCGGTGCACACGTACGAGCGCGCGGGCTTCGTCCGCTCGGCCGTGGACGTCATGTTCGGTTCCGATACCCCGAGTTCACCTCCGGGTGTCACGATGGGCGCATGACGGACGCCACCGCCCTCGACCCCGCACTGGCCGCGGCCATCGCCGAACACATGGCCCAGAGCGAGTACGAGCACATCGACACCGCAGAGCCGCTGCCCGACGGACGATTCCTGGACCGCGAGCTCTCCTGGCTCGCCTTCAACCAGCGGGTGCTCGAGCTGGCGGAGGACGGGGACATCCCGCTCCTGGAGCGGGTGCGGTTCCTGGCGATCTTCGCGTCCAACCTCGACGAGTTCTTCATGGTCCGGGTGGCCGGTCTCAAGCGGCGCATCGCGACCGGCATCGCGGTCACGGCCGCCTCGGGCCTGTCCCCGCGGCAGGTCCTCGAGGCGATCAGCGAGGAGGCCCACAGGCTCACGGCCCGCCACGCGGCGGTGTTCGCCGAGCAGGTGCAGCCGGCGCTGGCGCACGAGGGCATCACGCTGGTCCGCTGGGACGAGCTGGGCGAGAGCGAGCAGGACCGCCTGCGCAAGTTCTTCCGCCGGCAGATCTTCCCCGTGCTGACCCCGCTCGCGGTGGACCCCGCGCACCCCTTCCCGTACATCTCGGGGCTGTCGCTGAACCTGGCCGTCGTGGTGACCAACCCCGCGACCGGCAAGGAGCACTTCGCCCGCGTCAAGGTGCCGCCGCTGCTGCCGCGGTTCATCGCGGTCGACGCGTCGGGCCGGCCGAGCGCCCCCGACGTGCAGGCGGCGTCGCCCGACAAGGGCCCGATGTCGTTCGTGCCCGTCGAGGACGTCATCTCCGAGCACCTGGAGCAGCTGTTCCCCGGCATGGTCGTCCAGGAGCACCACACGTTCCGGGTCACGCGCAACGAGGACGTGGAGGTCGAAGAGGACGACGCCGAGAACCTCCTCAAGGCGATGGAGAAGGAGCTGCTGCGCCGACGGTTCGGTCCGCCGGTGCGCCTCGAGATCGCCGACGGCATCAGCCCCCGCATCCGCAGCCTGCTCATCCGCGAGCTCGACGTCGCGGAGGACGAGGTGTACCAGCTGCCGGCGCCGCTGGACGCGACCGGCCTCAACCTCATCGCGGACCTCGACCGCCCGGCCCTCCAGTTCCCCCGGTTCATCGCCTCCACGCCCCGCCAGCTGGCCGAGGTCGAGAGCGCGACGCCCGCGGACATGTTCGCCAAGATCCGCGAGCGCGACATCCTGCTGCACCACCCGTACGACTCGTTCTCCACCTCGGTGCAGACGTTCCTGCAGCAGGCGGCGGCGGACCCGCAGGTGCTGGCCATCAAGCAGACCCTGTACCGGACGTCGGGCGACTCCCCGATCGTCGACGCCCTGATCGACGCCGCGGAGGCCGGCAAGCAGGTGCTGGCGCTGGTGGAGATCAAGGCGCGGTTCGACGAGCAGAACAACATCTCCTGGGCGCGCAAGCTCGAGCAGGCCGGGGTGCACGTCGTCTACGGCATCGTCGGCCTCAAGACGCACTGCAAGCTGTCGCTGGTGGTGCGCCACGAGCCCGACGGGCTGCGTCGCTACTGCCACATCGGCACCGGCAACTACAACCCGAAGACGGCGCGGCTCTATACCGACCACGGGCTGCTCACCAGCGACCCGGAGGTGGGGCAGGACCTGACCCGCCTGTTCAACCAGCTGTCGGGCTACGCGCCGAAGTCCCGGTTCAACCGGTTGCTGGTGGCGCCCCGCTCGGTGCGGTCCGGGCTCATCGACCGCATCGACCGGGAGGCGGACGCCGCGCGGATGGGTCAGCCGGCGTGGATCAAGATCAAGGTCAACTCGATGGTCGACGAGGCCACGATCGACGCCCTGTACCGCGCGTCGCAGGCGGGCGTCCCCATCGACATGGTGGTCCGCGGGATCTGTGCGCTGCGTCCCGGGGTCCCCGGCCTGTCCGAGACCATCCGGGTGCGCTCGATCCTCGGCCGGTTCCTGGAGCACTCGCGCATCTTCGCGTTCGCGCACGCCACGGCCCCTGCTGACGCGGCCTTCGAGGGTCCGGAGGTCTACATCGGCTCCGCGGACCTGATGCACCGCAACCTCGACCGGCGCGTCGAGGCACTGGTCCGCATCGCCGACCCCGATCAGGTCAGCGAGCTCATCGAGCTCATGGACGAGTCGACCGACGACGGCACGTCCTCGTGGCACCTCGAGCAGGACGGGACGTGGCAGCGGCACCACCTCGGCCCGGACGGACCGCTGGTCGACCTGCAGGCCGCCTTGATCTACCGGCAGCGGCGCCGCCCGGGCACAGGACGGTGACCGCACCTCACGCGCCGGCCGTCGTCGAGGCGGCCGGGGCCCTGGTGTGGCGCGTCCGCCTGGGCACGCTGCAGGTCGCGCTCGTGCACCGTCCCCGCTACGACGACTGGTCGTGGCCGAAGGGCAAGGTGGACCCCGGCGAGACGATCCTCGCGGCGGCGACCCGCGAGGTCGCCGAGGAGACCGCTCATGACGTCGTCCTCGGGATCCCGCTGCCCGGGCTCGAGTACGGGCTGTCCGACGGCCGCCGCAAGCGCGTCCACTACTGGGCGGCCCAGATCGCCGGCCGCCCGGACTCCGCAGCGCTGCGCGCCCGCGCGCCGGTCCCGCCCGTGTCCCCCAAGGAGATCGACCAGCTGCGCTGGTTCGACGTGGTCACGGCCGCCAAGCGGCTGACCCGCGACGACGACCGGGCCCCGTTGGCCGAGCTGGTCGAGGCGTACGGAAAGGGTCGCCTGGACACCCGCGCACTCGTGATCGCCCGCCACGGGACGGCCCGTCGCCGCGCGGACTGGAAGGGCACCGAGCTGGACCGGCCGCTCACCGCGGTGGGCCAGCGGCAGGCCCGTGCGCTGGTACCGGTGCTGTCGACGTTCGGCGTGGCCCGGGTGGTCACCAGCGCGTGGGCACGCTGCGTGAGCACCGTCGCGCCCTACGCGGCCGCCGCCCAGGTCCCCGCCGAGGTGCTGCCCGTGCTCACCGAGGCGGAGCACTCGACGTCGCCGGCACGGGTGGCAGCCGAGGTGCTGCGTCTCCTGGAGCTGACGGGGGACGCGGTGCTGTGCACGCACCGGCCGGTGCTCCCCACGGTGGTCGACGTGCTGGCGCAGCACGCCCGCCGCAGCGTCGCCGACGCGCTGCCCGTCAGCGACCCGTTCCTGCACCCGGCGCAGGTCCTGGTGGCGCACGTCGCGCAGACCCCGAAGGGTCCGCGCGTGGTCGCGACGGAGACGCACCGCCCCGGCGAGCAGTAGCCGTCGCGCGTCAGGTCAGGATCGGGTTGAGGATCCAGTAGACGCAGGCGGCGACGAGCGCGGCCATGGGGATGGTCAGCACCCACGCGGCGCCGATGTTCTTGGCGACGCCCCAGCGGACCGCGGACAGCCGCTTGGTGGCGCCGACGCCCATGATCGCGGACGTGATGGTGTGCGTGGTCGAGATCGGCGCGTGCAGCCAGTAGGCGCTGGTGTAGAGCACGGAGGCGGCCACCGACTCGGCGACGAAGCCGCGTGCCGGGTCCAGCTCGATGATCTTGCGGCCGAGCGTGCGCATGATGCGCCAGCCGCCGGAGTAGGTGCCGAGCGAGATCGCCGTGGCCGCCGAGAGCTTGACCCACAGCGGGATGCTGTCGCCCTGCTCGTAGAAGCCGCCGGCGATGAGCGCGAGCATGATCACGCCCATGGTCTTCTGCGCGTCCTGGAGGCCGTGCCCGAGGGCCATCGCCGCGGCGGACGCGGTCTGCGCCACCCGGAAGCGACGCATGGTGCGGGCGGGCGCGGAGTTCCGCACCAGCCACAGCACCCCCACCATCAGCGCGAACGCCAGGGAGAAGCCGACGAGCGGGGAAAAGATCATCGGGATGACGACCTTGTCCAGGATCGCGTCCCAGTACACCGTCACGTGGGCGGCGATCCCGGCACCGGTCAGACCACCGATGAGGGCGTGGGTGGACGACGACGGCAGGCCGAGCCACCACGTGATGAGGTTCCAGGAGATCGCGCCGATCAACCCGGACAGGACGATGATCAGCGCCTCCTGGGAGGAGACGCCGCCGACGTCGATGATGTCCTCGGCGATGGTCGTCGCCACCTGCGTACCCAGCAGGGCGCCGACGAGGTTGAACACCGCCGCCATGATGAGCGCAGCGCGGGGCGTCAGCGCGCGGGTCGAGACCGAGGTCGCGATCGCGTTCGCCGCATCGTGGAAGCCGTTGGTGTAGTCGAAGCCGAGCGCGAACGCGACGACGATGACGACGAGCGCCAGTTCCACCGGGCTCAGGACTCCTTGAGCGCGATGGTCTCGACGGTGTTCGCCACCTTCTCGAACGCGTCGGCGGCGTCCTCGAGCTTCTCGACGATCTCCTTGACCTTCATCAGCTGGATCGGGTCGGTGACCTCGTCGAACAGCTGGGCCAGGAGCTTGCGGTGGATCTTGTCGGCCTGGTTCTCCAGGCGGTTGACCTCGACCCAGTACTCGGACAGCGAGTCCATCGACCGCAGGCGGGGCATGGCCTCCGCGGTGAGCTCGGCGGCGCGCTGGAGCACCTGGACCTGGTCGGAGACGCGCGGGGGCAGGGCATCGACCTTGTACAGGACGATGAGGTCCGCCGCCTCCTCCATGAAGTCCATGCAGTCGTCGAGGCTCGAGGCCAGCATGTAGATGTCGTCCCGGTCGAACGGGGTGACGAACGTCTGGTTGAGCCGACGCATGATCGAGTGGGTCGCGTCGTCCGCCTCGTGCTCGGCGTCGGCGATGCGCTTGCCGATCTCCTTGCGGGTGGGGCGGTCGGCCCCGAGCATCTCGCCCAGCAGGTTGGCACCGGTGACGAGATGGATCGCCTGAGCGGCGAAGAGGTCGAAGAACGTGGTGTCGCGCGGGGTGAGGCGCAGGCGCACAGCGGGCTCCGGGAGACAGGGTGGGGGGGAGGGAACGACCAGCGGGGAAGGGCGGGATCAGGCTAGGACACGGTGGCTCGGATGCCTAACGCACGCCGACGCGCGCGTGGACACATGGTGACAGCCGGGCGACGCCCGTGAGTACATGCGCATGGTGGGCGACGCCGGACCGCGGAGCGCCTCTCGGCGCGAGGCCGCTCGAAGCGGCTTGAGATGGAGCCCGGGGCTACCGCGGCCCGACGTCGCCGCTCATCGTACGCCCGCCCTTCCGCCACGTCCGGCCGGTCGATGCCCGCGCGTCCGGCGATGCGTGTCCGACCTGCGCGTTCACCCAGCCCCACGTGGGCGACGTCACTCCAGCCGGTCCGCCCGCCACAGCGAGGCGGCGTGCTCGAGCTCCTCCGCGGTGCGCACGAGGGACGCGGCGCCGCGGGTCAGCCGCCGGGCGGCGGACGGGTCGACGTCGTCCAGGTGGTCGGCGTCGAAGGCGGCGCCCGTCGCCAGGACCCGGCTGAACGCCGCCGCTCGCTCCAGTGCGACGTCCAGCTCGCCCGTGTAGACACCGGACAGCACCGCGTCGGCCACTGCGAGCACGTCTGCCGGGCCGGGGGCCTCGGCCACGCCGGCGACGACGTCGTGCACGGGGGCCGCCGCGACGCCGAGGCGGTACCGGTCCGCGACCGTCACGGGATCCCGCCGCACCCACTCGCGCAGCACGTACAGCCGCCAGAGCGCGCCGGGCAGGCTGTCCGCCTGGCTCTCGGACCAGAGCGCGGCGACGACGTCGAGACCTTCGCGCTCGACCAGGGACACCAGCCGGGCGACGACCTCGGGGTCGGTGTTCGCCCTGCCCTGGTGCACGAGGGCCGCCGCGGTGGTGTGCGCCGCCTCGTTGCGCAGGGCCGGGTCGTACCCGCCGGGCAGCTCCTCGGCCTGCGCGGGATCGAGCATGGCGGGACGACGAGGGCGCTTCGCTCCACCAGTGCCGTCCATCGGACGATGATGCCTCCCGCGCCGGGACTCGGCCAACAGGCACGCCCCGACGTGCACGCCCTCCTGGTCGGGGCCATGGTGGGGGTGATCTCCCCGGGAACGGCCCGGGGTCCGACGGAGGTGCAGATCATGTCTCAGGCAGCGTCGCCGCAGGGGGCGACGGGCGGCTCGGCCGTACCCCCGCACCCCTACAAGAACAAGGCCATCGGTCTCGCGGTCGCCGCGGCGGTCGGTGGCTTCCTCTTCGGTTTCGACAGCTCGGTCATCAACGGCGCGGTCGACGCGATCGAGGGCGAGTTCGAGATCGATCCCGCCGTCACCGGGCTCGTCGTCGCCATCGCCCTGCTGGGCTGCGCCTTCGGCGCCTGGCTGGGTGGCAAGCTCGCGGACCGCTGGGGCCGCACCCGCGTGATGTTCCTCGGGGCGGTCCTGTTCTTCGTCTCCTCGATCCTGTCCGGTCTGGCGACCGGCGTCTGGGACCTGGTCCTGTGGCGCATCATGGCCGGCATCGGCATCGGCATCGCGTCGGTCATCGCTCCGGCGTACATCGCCGAGATCGCCCCGGCGGCGATGCGCGGCCGGCTGGGGTCGCTCCAGCAGCTCGCGATCACCCTCGGTATCTTCGCGGCGCTGCTGTCCGACCAGCTGCTGGCGACGGCGGCCGGCGGCGCGTCGGAGGAGCTGTGGTTCGGCCTCGAGGCGTGGCGCTGGATGTTCATCGTCGCGGTCATCCCGGCGGCGGTGTACGGCATCCTCGCGCTCCAGATTCCGGAGTCGCCGCGCTACCTCATCGCCACGGGCAAGCGCGAGGAGGCCAAGGCGGTGCTCGCGACGACGCTGCCGGAGCACGACGACGTCGAGGCGCACGTCGTCCAGATCGAGCACACGATCGCCACCGACAAGAAGCTGACGTCCCAGGCGAGCCTCAAGGGCCCCCGGTTCGGGCTGCTGCCCGTGGTGTGGGTCGGCATCCTGCTGTCGGTGTTCCAGCAGTTCGTCGGGATCAACGTGATCTTCTACTACTCGACGACGCTGTGGCAGGCCGTCGGGTTCGAGGAGAGCCAGTCGTTCATGATCTCCACGATCACGTCGGTCACCAACGTGCTCGTCACGTTCATCGCCATCGCGCTCATCGACAAGGTCGGCCGCCGGCCGCTCCTGCTCACCGGCTCGTTCGGCATGGCGGTGACGCTCGGGATCATGGCGCTCGCCTTCACGCAGTCGACGGGCACGGGCGACGAGCTGACCCTGGACGGCTCGTGGGGCGTCGTCGCCCTGATCGCCGCCAACCTGTTCGTGGTCTTCTTCGGCGCGACCTGGGGCCCGCTCGTGTGGGTGCTGCTGGGAGAGATGTTCCCCAACCGCATCCGTGCCGCGGCCCTCGGCGTCGCGGCTGCCGCGCAGTGGATCGCGAACTTCCTCATCACGGTGTCGTTCCCGCCGCTGCTGGACACGTTCGGGGCGTCGATCCCGTACCTCATGTACGCGATCTTCGCGACGCTGTCCTTCTTCTTCACGCTCTGGAAGGTGCCCGAGACCAAGGGCGTCGAGCTGGAGGACATGGAGGGCGTCAAGGTGGAGCGAGGCCGCCGGGGCGTGGCACCGACAGCCTGAGCACCACCGCGCGCGGCCGGACCACTCCACGGGTCCGGCCGCGTCGCTGTGTGACGGAGGCAACGGCGATGTCGGTTGCTTGAAGCAAGCATCGGTTGGTATGGTTGCGTCGAGCAACAAAAGGAGCGCCATGTCGTCCGTCCAGCCCGAGGCCCTGCCGCAGCAGCTGCTGAGGTCCGTCGAGGCCTTCACCCGCGCGCTGCGCGAGACGTCCCTCGGGGCCGCCCGGGAGGTCGGCTGCTCGAGAGGGGCGTTCGCGATCGTCCGGATCCTCGAGCGTCGCGGGACGCTGCAGGTGAGCGACATCGCGCACGCCCTCCGCGTCGACATCTCGGTCGCCAGCCGCCAGGTCAGCCAGCTCGTCGACTGCGGCCTGGTCGAGCGCGCGGTCGACGACGGTGACCGGCGCGTCCGCACGATCCGCCTCTCCCCCGCAGGCCGCTCGCTGGCGGTCGAGATCGCGGCGGTCCTCGACCGTCGGGCGGGCGAGGTCTTCGCCGACTGGACGAACGACGAGCTGGCGACCGCCACGACGACGCTCGACCGCCTGACGAGCACGGTCATCCGGCACGCCGAACCGGTCCCGGCCGCCCGCGGGCTCGTGCCCGCCCACGCCTGACCCCCACCCTTCGACCTGCCGACGCCGGCGGGCCACCCAGCCAGCACCACGAGAGCGAGACCATGTCCAGCACGACCCAGCCCGAACCCACCAGCACCGCCGAGACCTCTGTCGACGGCAGCACCCCGAAGATGACCCACCGCGAGGTGCTGGAGTCCCTGTCCGGCATCCTGCTCGGGATGTTCGTCTCGATCCTCGCGACGAGCGTCGTGTCCTCGTCGCTGCCGCGGATCATCTCCGACCTGCACGGCGGGCAGTCCGCCTTCACCTGGGTGGTCACCGCCACCCTGCTCACCACGACGATCTCGACGCCGATCTGGGGCAAGCTGGCCGACCTCGTCGACCGCAAGCTCCTCATCCAGCTCGCGCTCGCCATCTCGGTCATCTCCTCGGCCCTCGCCGGGCTGTCCCAGGACCCGGGGATGCTCATCGGCATGCGCGCCCTGCAGGGCATCGGCGCCGGTGGGCTCACCGCGCTGGGCACGGTCCTGATCGCCGACATCATCAGCCCTCGTGACCGCGGCAAGTACATGGGCCTCATGGGCGCCGTGATGGGCATCGGCATGGTCGGCGGACCACTGCTGGGCGGCGTCATCACCGACAGCGCGGGGTGGCGCTGGAACTTCTTCCTGGGCCTGCCGTTCGCCGTGGCCGCGATCATCGTGCTGCAGCGCACGCTGCACCTGCCCGCACGCAAGGCCCGCAAGGTGCGCATCGACTACGCCGGCGCGACGCTCCTGTCGATCAGCATCGCGACCCTGCTGCTCTGGATCACCTTTGCCGGCACGTCGTTCGACTGGGCCTCGTGGCAGACCGCCGCCATGGTCGGTGGCTCGCTGCTGACCCTGGCCGCCGCGATCTGGGTGGAGTCCCGCGCGAGCGAGCCGATCATCCCGCTGCACCTGTTCAAGAACCGCACGCTGGTCCTGGCCGTCGTCGCCAGCATCGCCGTCGGCGTCGCCCTGTTCGGCACCTCGGTGTTCCTCAGCCAGTACATGCAGCTGGCCCGCGGCAAGACGCCGACCGAGTCCGGCCTGCTGACCATCCCGATGATCGTCGGCATGCTGCTCTCGTCGACCATCTCGGGGCAGATCATCAGCCGCACCGGCAAGTACAAGAACTTCATGATCGCCGGCGCCGTCCTGCTCACCGCGGGACTCGGGCTCATGGGCACCATCCACTACGACACGTCGTTCACGCTGGTGTCCCTCTACCTCGTGATCATCGGTGCGGGCGTCGGCATGCTCATGCAGAACCTCGTGCTCGCCGTGCAGAACACCCTGGACGTCCGCGAGATGGGCTCGGGGACGTCGACCGTGGCGTTCTTCCGGACGCTCGGCGGGGCGCTCGGGGTGTCCGCGCTGGGCGTCGTGCTCGCCCACCGGGTCACCGACCTGATGGTCCGCGGCCTCGTCGCGATCGGCATCGACCCGTCCGTGATGGGCTCCGACGGGGCCATCCCGGACCTGTCCGTGCTGCCGGAGAACGTGCGGATCGTCGTCGAGCAGTCGTTCGGCAACGCCATCGCGGACCTGTTCCTCGTGGCGGCACCCGTCGCGCTCGTCTCGCTGATCGCCGTCCTGTTCCTCAAGGAGGTGCCGCTGGGCACTCGCTCGGGCATCGAGCAGCTGCTGGAGCAGGAGGGCGAGCAGCCCGCCACCGCGCAGGCCGACGTGGACGCCGAGCTGGACGCGCTCGACGCCGAGCAGAAGGTCACTGGGCGCAGCTGACCTGACCGCACGAGCAACAGCGCCGCCCGGCCCCTCCGACCGGGCGGCGCTGTTGTGCTGGAGGGCGGCTCTCAGTGCGCGCGGCGGGCAGCCGCGAGGTCCGCGTTGAGCCGGCCGAGCTGGGTGGCCAACGCCTCGATGTCGCTCTCGGTCCACCCCGACAGCGCGTGCCGCAGGAACGCGCGCCGCGCCTGCTGAGCCGTCTCGAAGCGGTGCAGACCCTCGTCGGTGAGCTCGAGGAGCTGGCCGCGGTAGTCGTCAGGGTCGGGGCGACGCGACACGAGCCCGAGGGTCCCGAGCCGGGCGAGCTGGCGGGACATGGTGCCCCGCCCGACCCCGATCGTCGTGGCCAGGTCGCTCGCCCGCACTCCTGGCGAGGCAGCGATGAGGGCGAGCAGCGAGTAGGCCGCGGGTTCGAGGTCGGGGTGCACGTCCCGCGAGATCGAGGCGGAGGAGGCCTGCGCACGCCGCAGGAGGAGTCCGAGCTCGCGCTCGAGCTGGCGGAACTGTTCGTCGACCACGGTCACATCCTGACGGGACCACTACGCGTATCGCCGCATCGCCACTCGAGCAGAGGGGCGCGTTTCAGCAGATCATCGCGGGGATCGGGTGTCAACACCCGGACGCTCAGCGCGACCACGTCGCCCGCTGTCGCGCGACGTGCGCGACCGCCATGATGCGCGCAGGGTCGAGCCGGACCGGCAGCGCGCGGAAGACCGTCTGCACGTGCTGGCGCGCGATGGCGAACGCGTCGTGCTGCGGCTGGACCGTCCGCACCTCGAGGTCGCCGTGCACCACGACGACACCGCGCACGGTGACCGCCGCGCAGGCCGCCGCGAGGAGGGCACCCTGCACCCGGGTGGCCTCGAGCCGCGCGTCGCGCAGGTAGGACATGGATCGGCCGTCGACCTCCAGGGTGCGGCCCTCGACGACGATGCGCTGCCCGGGGTGCCGACGCTCGGCGACCGTGAAGATGCCGGCCGGGCCGATGAGGAGGTGCTCGACCATGCTGCCCTGCCGGCCGAGCGGGACGTCGTGGACGACCTGCCAGCCCGCGTCGCCCATCCGCTCGAGCCGCGTCCGCAGCGAGCTGCCGCGTTCGCCGCGGATCCCGGCGAGACCGGTCGAGTCCCAGTCGTCCCCGCCGAGCCACGCCTGCAGCGCCGACTCGTCCACCGGGTCGAGGGCCCCGACGCCGGCGGTCGGCAGGCTCATCGCGAGCTCGGTGACGTCGGCACGCAGGTACGCCTGCGCGGCGCGGCGCAGCCCGACCTCGTGCTGGGGGTCGTCGGCGACGACCTCACCGGACTGGAGGTCGACCGAACCGACCCGCGCACCGCTCCCCTGGGTGACGTAGAGGCGGTCGGCGCCGTAACGCCTCCACCGGCGCACTGTCAGGACGTCTTCCACGCGAGCATTATCGGCAGGTCGGGGCGCCGACTTCACCCGTGTCGACCAGATGGACGTCACCCGTCCGGGCTATCTCTCGCGGCACGCCGCACGACACCCCGGCGAGTGGCGGTTCCCGTCAGTCGCCGTCGGCGAGAGGCTCGAACGTCAGGCTCACCGAGTTCATGCAGAACCGGTCTCCCGTCGGGGTCTGAGGCGCGTCGTCGAACACGTGCCCGAGGTGCGAGCCGCACCTCGCGCAGCGCACCTCCGTGCGGACCATGCCGAGACTGCGGTCCGAGATCAGCTCCACCCGGTCGCCGGCCAGGGGCGAGAAGAAGCTGGGCCAGCCGCAGTGCGAGTCGAACTTGGTCTCGGAGCGGAACAGCTCGTTGTGGCACGCCCGACAGCGGTAGACACCCTCCCGCTTCTCGTCCAGCAGCTCGCCGGTCCACGGCCGCTCGGTCCCGGCGCGACGCAGCACCGCGAACTCCTGCGGCTCGAGCTCCAGAGCCCACTGCTCGTCGGTCTTGGTCACCTCGTACGTCATCGGATCCTCCAGGATGAGTTGGTTGCTGATCGTGCAACCGTCGTCCGGCCCCGGACGTTCCCCGGCGTCCCCGACGCGCCGGGAGAACGCGCTGACCTGGCGTGTCGCTGTCCGGCTCGAGTACCGCATACTCTCGGCTCAGCACGGCCCTCCCGAGCCGCGCGCGCCCGAGCTCGTGAGGTCCACGTGCCACGATCCGTCCGCCGCCGCTGGCCGCTGACCCGGTCGTTCGCGGTCATCAGCAGCGTCGCCATGATCGTGCTCGGGTGCGCACTGGTCTGGCTCACGTGGAGCGTGATGAGCCAGCAGTCGGTGCGCGACGGGATCGCGACCGCCGAGACGGTGACGACGTACGCCACGGCGACCGTGCCGACTGACTCCTTCGTGCTGCCGGCCACCCTCGACCAGGCCCAGAGGGACGCCGTCGAGCGGGCGACCTCGGGGTTCGGTGAACGTCTGGTCGAGCTGCGGCTCTGGGCCCTCGACGGCTCGCTGATCTACAGCTCGGCCGAGCGCACCGAGACCGGGTTCCCCGACGGGGACCGGCTCGACCTGGTCACCACCCCCGGCGGCGAGCCGAGCGCGCGCGTGATCACGGACGTCCGCGGCGCAGACGCCGACGCGGGCGGCGGCACCGAGCTCCGGGTCCTCGACGTGTACGTGCCCGTGCACGCCGACGACGTGGTCGACCCCGACCCCGAACGCGAGGGCACCGACGTGATCGGCGCGGCCGAGGTCATGCTCGACCACACCGCCGCGGGCGTCGCGCTCGCGGAGGCCGTCCGCACGCTGGCCCTCGTCGTGGCACTCGGTCTGCTGGCCCTCTGGCTGGTGCTGTTCCGGACCGTGTGGACGGCGTCTCGCCGCTTGCAGGCCACCGCCCTCGAGAACGCCCGGCTCGCGCTCCTCGACTCGCTCACGGGACTGCCCAACCGGCGCATGCTCGCGGAGCGGATGCGCCGGACCATCCTCGAGGCGGAGGAGACCGGCTCCCGCGTCGGGCTCATGCTTCTGGACATCGACCGGTTCAAGGACATCAACGACTCGCTCGGCCACGATCGCGGGGACGAGCTGCTCGAGCAGGTCGCGGAACGCCTGCGCGGCGCGCTGCGGGACGACGACATCGTGGCGCGGCTGGGTGGCGACGAGTTCGCGATCCTGCTGCCGGACGTGCGCTCCGTCGCGAACGCGGAACGGCTCGCCCGCCGCGTGCGTGGGCTGTTCGTCCCGCCGTTCATGCTCGGCGAGCTTCCGCTGCACGTCGACACCTCGGTCGGCGTCGCGTGCCTGCCCGACCACGCGGACGACCCGTCGTCGCTGATGCGCACCGCGGACGTCGCGATGTACGCGGCCAAGCACCACCGCACCGGCGTCTCGGTGTACTCCGCTGACGAGGACGACTCGTCGCCCGCGCGCCTGGTGCTGCTGGGCGACCTGCACCGCGCGCTGACCCCCGCGCCGGGCGCCGCGCACGAGCTGCGGATGCACTACCAGCCGAAGATCGAGCTCGGGACGGGCACGACCGTGGGGCTCGAGGCGCTGATGCGCTGGGTGCACCCCACCCGCGGGGTGCTCCCGCCCACCACGTTCATCCCGCTCGCGGAGCAGTCAGGGCTCATCCACGACGTCACGCGGTACGCCCTCACCGAGTGCGTGACCCAGCTCGCGGCGTGGCGCGCCGAGGGCCGTGCGACGCCCGTCGCGGTGAACCTGTCCGCCCACGACGTCACGACGGTGGCCGTGGTGGACCTCATCGAGTCCCTCCTGGAGGAGCACGACGTACCGGCAGACCTGCTCGAGGTCGAGATCACGGAGACCGCCCTGGTCGCCGACCCGTCCCGCGTGGTGCCGGTCCTGCAGCGGCTCGGCGCCCTGGGGATCCGGGTGGCCATCGACGACTTCGGGATCGGGAACACGTCGATCTCCCAGCTGCGGGACCTACCGGTGGACGAGCTGAAGATCGACCGGCTGTTCGTCGCCGACCTCGGTGTCGACGGGCGCGAGGGGTCCGAGGTCGTGGTGCAGGCCATGGTCGACCTCGCGCACTCCTTCGACCTGCGGGTGGTCGCGGAGGGCGTCGAGGACGAGCCCACAGCCGTCATCCTGCGCCGGCTCGGCGTCGACCAGGCGCAGGGCTTCCTGTACTCGCAGGCTGTTCCCGCGGACGACCTGCGGCTCACGCCGTCGGTCCCGCGGCCGCGCCGCGACCGGGTTCGCGGCGGTGTCGCGGTCGCCGCGCCGCCTCCGGCCACGACGCGCCGCGCGCGCCCTCCCAGGTCATCGGGCACCGATGACACGAACGGGTGAGTATCGTGCGTTCGGCTCAAGTCGGGCGTGAGGGACGCCGATGTAGTCGTTTCCAAGTACTGGGGGTTCCCGCATGATGGACGACCTGCTGCAAGAGATGATCGACCCTGCGCCCGTGCACCGGGACGCAGCCCGGCGACGGCGGCTGTGGACCACCGTGGCGATCGTCGGTCTCGCGGCGGTCGGCGCGACGACGCTGACCACGTCGGCCATCTTCACGGACAACGACGCGACGTCCGCCACCATCGAGAGCGGCACCGTCGACCTGGCGCTCGGGGACAACGCGTTCACCTTCACGCCGCAGAACCTGGCTCCCGGCAGCTCGACGTTCGCCCCGCTGGAGGTCAAGAGCAACGGTTCGCTCGCGCTGCGGTACTCGATCTCCTACTTTGCGACGCCGGTGGTCAACCCGCTGCCTGACCCCGTCCTCGACCCCCCGGCCGTGCGCGCCGACCTGAGCACCGTCCTCGTGCTCAACGTGTACGCCGTCGAACAGGCGAGCTGCTCGGCAGCCGGCGTCGCCGGCGTCACCCCGCTCAACGCCCCGGCGACGGCCTCACCGTGGCCCTCGACGGCGAGTCCGCTGGTCGGCGACAACACCGAGGGTGCAGACGACGGTGACCGTGATCTCGCCGTCGACGACTCGGTCGACTGGCTCTGCTTCCGGGTCGACTTCCCCAGGGACGCCGGCAACGGCTTCCAGGACGCCGGGGTGCGCCTCGACCTGATCTTCAACGCCGAGCAGACAGCCAACAACCCCTGAGCCTGATGACCTCCTGGTCGGACGGGCGACGAGACGCCCCAGCCGTCGACCGACGCGCG
The DNA here is from genome assembly GCF_001424125.1 of Cellulomonas sp. Leaf395. Taxonomy (GTDB): domain Bacteria; phylum Actinomycetota; class Actinomycetes; order Actinomycetales; family Cellulomonadaceae; genus Cellulomonas. Next base: position 83,754 of record NZ_LMQI01000003.1, on the reverse strand, counting down.
CCGCGCGTGCTCGGTCGGCGGCGTTCCGGTGCTCGGAGGCCGGCGTGGCGCCGGCTCCTCGGCGCCGCGCTGTGGACCGTCGTCATCGTCTGCGGAGCGGCGTACGCGACGTCCCTGGCGGTCCCGCTGTGGTTCCAGGCGCACCAGCAGCGGATCCTCATCGTGACGTCGGGGTCGATGGCACCGAAGTTCGACGCGGGCGACGCCGTGGTGCTCCGGGCGATCTCCGACGAGTCCGACCTGAAGGTCGGCCAGGTCATCTCGTTCTGGCCGATGGGCTCGGACGAGCTGGTCACCCACCGGATCGTCGCGCTGCGCAAGCTGCCCGACCTCCGGCAGGACGAGGCGACCGGCAACATGGTGCCGAAGCTCGGTGCCGACGGGGAACCCCTGACCAAGTCGTACGTCGTGACCAAGGGCGACGCCAACGAGCACGCCGACGTGAACGCGACGCCGATCGGCCGCATCCGCGGGGTCCAGCTGGCCGTGCACAAGGGGTGGGGCTCGGTGCTGCAGTGGGCGGGATCCGCCCAGGGACGCGCGGTGATGCTCGTGCCTCCCCTGCTCGCGCTGGCTACGCTCGAGCTGCTCGCGATGGGTGACGCCCGACGCGAACGCCGCGAGAGCCCGGTCACCCACCCCCCGGACACCACAGACAGGAGGGTCGATGAGCTCCTCCTCGACTGAGCCTCCCGGGTCCGACCGGCGGCGGTCGTTCCTGTCGGTGGACCGCAGCGGCCTCGTGCGCCTCGGGGTCGCGGTCGCGTTCGCGGTGGCGGCCCTGCTGAGCCCCCTGGTCGGGTCGACGTCGGCGCAGCTCACCGACAGCGCCGAGGTGTCGATGACGTTCTTCTCCACACCCGAGCAGCCGTAGCACCGGTCCAGCGGGGTCAGGACCGGATGCCGCGGGCGGCGAGCAGCACCGCGTCGGGGTCGTACACCATCGACAGCGTCTGCAGGCGTCGTGCCACGGCGGGCGTCAGCACCCGCTGCGCCCACTGCGGACCCGCGGCATCGGTGAAGTTGGGCAGTCCTCCCTCCCGCATCCAGGGCGCCAGCCCGTCGTGCACCCGGGCGGTGTCCCGGGTGACCACCTGCGCGACCTCCGGGACCAGGACCGCGATCGTGAAGAGCGAGAATGCCGCGTCGCGGTACGGGAACGCGCTGGGTACCCCGCCGTCGTCGAGAACCTTGCCGCCCAGCTGACGGACCTCCACCATCGCCTGCGAGCACTGCGCGTCGGGACCCACCAGCTCGAGCAGCCGGTCGGCGGCCTCCAGGGGGAACGCGTCGAGCAGGCTGTGGTGCTCGTGCAGCGGCATCGGGTCGATCGGGTCGCTGTGCACGTCGCCGAGGGCCGCGTACGGCATGACCTGCACGGTGTCGATCACGGGCGTCGCGACGGAGCGGATCGCGCGGATCATCTCCTCGCCGACGCTCGGGTCACCCGTCCACGCGAACCGCACGGCGACCGACGTCGCGGCGCGCAGCGGCTCCGGGAAGGCCGGCAGGTCGGGCAGGCGCATGATGGCGATCGACGTGGTGCCCTCCTCGGGCAGCACCTCGCACCACCGGCTCCACGTGCGGACCACGGCGGAGACGTCCGCACCCGTGAACCAGAGGGCGCCGGCGTAGAGCTCCGCCTGCTCGACCAGGTCGATCTCGACGGCGGTGACGATGCCGAGCGTCCCCTTGCCGCCGCGCAGGCCCCAGAACAGCTCGGGGTGGTGCGACGCGGTGACGCGGCGGGCGACGCCGTCCCCGGTGACGACCTCGAACGCACGGACGGTGTCGGACGCGAGCCCGTGGGTGCGGGCGACCGGGCCGAGCCCGCCCCCGGTCAGGTAGCCGACGACGCCGACGTCCGGCGAGGAGCCGGCCAGGGCAGCCAGCCCGGACGGGGCACATGCCTCCAGGACGGCCGCCCACCGCACACCGGCTCCGATGCGTGCCCAGCGTTCGTCGGCGTGCACGGTGAGCTCGTCGAGGGCGGCGGTGCTCACCAGGATCGCGTCCTGCATGGACTCCGTCGCGCCGTGGCCCGTGCTCTGGACCGCGACCCGCAGCCCGGCCGAGGCCGCGACGCGCACCGTGCGCGTGATGTCCGCGGCGTCCCGCACGGGCACGACCGCGACGGGGCGGATCGCCTTCGTGAGGTTGCTGGTGCGGGTGAGGGCGGTGTACGCCTCGGTGCCCGGGAGGTGCACAGGGACGCCCGAGCTTGCGAGGGCGGTGAGGGCTGCGGCCGTCGCGGGACGGTAGTCCGCGCCGATCGGCGAGCTGAGGAGGGTCATGAGGTGTCCTTCGTCGTCCGGCACGAGGTCACTCGTGCTCTGTCCTTGGCCTGCGCCATCGGTGGCGCACGGGCAGGAGGGGACGGGGGCCGCCCTGTCTGATACATCCCGGCCGTCCGAAGTTACCGAGAAGTACGGATTGTGGGGCTCCGGGTCGGGGAATAGGCAGCGGGGGTGCCCTGTTGAGCGGCAAGTACATGCAAACGCATGAACCCTCTTCACCAAGTGAGGCGCGAGATGCAGTTCGGGATCTTCACCGTCGGCGACGTCACCACCGACCCGACGACCGGCCGGACGCCGGACGACACGGAGCGGGTGCGCAACATGCTCACCATCGCCCAGCACGCGGACGAGGCGGGTCTGGACGTCTTCGCGACCGGCGAGCACCACAACCCGCCGTTCGTCCCCTCGTCGCCCACCACGATGCTCGGCTACCTCGCGGGCACCACGAAGAACATCGTCCTGTCGACCGCGACCACGCTGATCACCACCAACGACCCGGTCCGGCTCGCCGAGGAGTACGCGATGCTCCAGGTCATCTCCGACGGCCGGATGGATCTCATGATGGGCCGCGGCAACACCGGCCCCGTCTACCCGTGGTTCGGCCAGGACATCCGTCAGGGCATCCCGCTGGCCATCGAGAACTACGCGCTGCTGCGCCGCCTCTGGGAGGAGGACGTCGTGGACTGGCAGGGCAAGTTCCGCACCCCGCTGCAGGGCTTCACGTCGACCCCGCGCCCGCTCGACGGCGTCCCGCCGTTCGTGTGGCACGGCTCGATCCGCAGCCCCGAGATCGCCGAGCAGGCGGCCTACTACGGTGACGGCTTCCTGCACAACGCGATCTTCTGGCCGCTGGAGCACGCCGCGCAGATGGTGAAGTTCTACCGCGAGCGCTACGAGCACTACGGGCACGGGCAGGCCGACCAGGCCATCGTCGGGCTCGGCGGGCAGGTGTTCATGAACAAGAACTCGCAGGACGCCGTGCGTCAGTTCCGGCCCTACTTCGACAACGCGCCCGTCTACGGGCACGGACCGGCAATGGAGGACTTCGTGCGCGACACCCCGCTGACCGTCGGCAGCCCGCAGCAGGTCATCGACCGCTACGGGAAGTTCCGCGACCAGGTCGGGCACTACCAGCGCCAGATGTTCCTCATGGACCACGCGGGTCTCCCGCTGAAGACCGTGCTGGAGCAGATCGACATCCTCGCGACCGAGGTCGTCCCGGTGCTGCGCGCCGAGGCCGAGGCCGCGCGTCCCGCGCACGTGCCGGCGAACCCGCCGACGCACGCCGAGCGGGTCGCCGCCGCCCGCGCTGCGGGTACCGTGCATGAGCAGGTGGTCGCCACCGACACCTTCACCGGCCTCCGGGCCGAGGACTCACTGTCCTGATGACTCACTCTCCTTGGTCTTCGGAAAGGACCACGATGAGCACCCGCTCGATCGTCGTCATCTCGGCCGGGTTGTCCCAGCCCTCGTCGACGCGCCTGCTGGCCGACCGCCTCGCCGACGCGACCGTCACCGAGCTCGCCGCCCGCGGCATCACCGCGCAGGTCGAGCACGTCGAGCTGCGCGACGTCGCCCACGAGGTGGTCAACATGACGCTCTCCGGCTTCCCCGCCGGCCCGCTCAAGGACGTCATCGAGAAGGTCACAGCCGCCGACGGCGTCATCGCCGTCACGCCGATCTTCTCCGCGTCGTACTCGGGGTTGTTCAAGTCGTTCGTCGACATCCTCGACAAGGACGCCCTCGTCGGGCGGCCCGTGCTCGTCGGGGCGACCGGTGGCACCGGCCGGCACTCGCTGGCGCTCGAGTACGCCCTGCGCCCGCTGTTCGCCTACCTGCGGGCGGACGTCGCCGGTACCGCCGTGTTCGCGGCCACCGACGACTGGGCGGACGGCGGCGGCGACGACGTCAACCCGCTCCCGGCACGGATCCGACGTGCCGGCCGCGAGCTCGCCGAGATGGTGGCCGACCGGGAGCCGTCGGCGCCCGTGGGCCTCTACGACGCGGTTCCGTCGTTCGAGCAGCTGCTCGGCGGCGCCTGACGCTCTGCACGACACGACGGCCCGACGCACTCGCGTCGGGCCGTCGTCGTGCATCCTCCCCCACACGACGACGGCGAGGACCTCGAAGGGGGAGGGGTCCTCGCCGTCGCCGTCGGCCCGAGCGGGCCTGGCTGTGCAGGCTGCACTGCGGGGCAATGCGGGTCTACTGCGGGCTGAGCGTGAACATCGAGCCGTCCGGGGCGGGCTCGACGTCCAGGCGCTGGTCGGCCAGGGTCACAGACGCCTCGGGGTCCACGTACACGCGGGTGGAGCCGTCCGTCACCACGTCGTCGCCGGGCAACGGCTCCGGGACGAGGGCGAGCTCGAAGCCGCCGGCGTCCTGCTGCGCGATCCGCAGACCCCCGGTCTCGTCGGGCAGGCCGGCCTTCGTCGTCAGTGTGTGGACGGCAGTACGGGCGGTGTCGGTCAGGGTGAGCACGAGGCTCTCCTCTCGGTTGCCGGTGGCGCCACCCTCGCGGGCGGCTCGATCGGACGTCTCCACCGTGCTCATGCCTGGGCTGTGGATGCAACTCGGGGTCCGCTGGGCGAGACCGATGCCGCGCGGTACGCCCATACGCTCGACTCCCTGGTGCGGTGGCCCTACTCTCCGCACTAGCGTCAGGAGCATGCCGATCCCGCTGCGCGTCGCGCGGTTCAACCGCCGGGTGACCAACCCGGTGCTGGGGTCGATCTCCGACCGAGTCTGGCCGCTGGCCACCCTCCACCACGTCGGGCGCTCCAGCGGACGCCGCTACCGCACGCCCGTCTTCGCGTTCACCACGGCACGGGGCGTCGTCGTCGCGCTGACCTACGGCACGCAGGTCCAGTGGCTACGCAACCTCGAGGCCGACGACGAGGCCCGGATGGTGCGGAGAGGACGCGTCCTCGCGCTGAGCCATCCGGTGCGGCTGCACGGGGACGAGGGGGCACGGCTCGTCCCCACGGTCGTCCGCGTCGGCCTGCGCGTCATGCGGGTGGACGACTTCGTCGAGGTCAGCGCCGTCCCCGTCCGCCCCTAGATCCCTCAGGAGGAGCCATGGTCCGCGAGGGCTACCCGGCCAGCACCGTCGAGGAGTACCTCGACGCCATCCCATCCGAGCAGGGCGCGGCGCTGCGCCTGGTGCGTGACCGTCTGCTCGACGTCGTCCCCGACGCCGAGCAGGTCATCTCCTACCAGGTGCCGACCATCCGGTACCGCGGGACCGGTCTCGTCGCGCTGTCCGTCGCGAAGACGCACTGCAGCCTGCACCTCATGAGCCCACCCGTGGCGACGTCGCTCGCCGGTGTGCTGGACGAGGGGAAGCTGTCCGGGGCCACCCTGCAGTTCGACGCACGGTCGCCGCTGAGTGCCGAGACCGTGCGGCTGATCGCCGAGCGGCGGATGGCGGAGGTCGACGCGCGGCTGGGCTGACGGCTGTGCTTGCGACTGCCTCAGCGTCCCGACGCCGAGAAGTGCTGGTAGTCGATCGGCGACGCCCAGTCACCGCCCCACAGCCACCCGACCGCGGCGAACGCACGGACGACATCGTCGTCGGCATGGATGACGCCCGGGCTGTCCGGGCGGTCGGCGAACTCCCGGCCGGCGTCCGGTGCCACCGACGACCCCCGGACGTACGGGTTCTCCACCGGGTTGACGTCGATCGCCCGGCCGTACGCGTGCTCCGACCAGCCCGTGCCGCCGGTGATGGCCCGGCAGTTGAAGGCCGACGTGTTGTCCGCATCCATCGACGCGTCGTCGCTGGCACCGAAGTCGTCGACCAGCCGCATCGACCGGACCGGGTAGCCCGCGTCGAACAGCGCGCGGAACACGGTGACCACGTCCTCGGCCGCGTCGGCGTGCACCACCAGCTCCCCCTGGACCTTCTCCCCCGCGAAGTCACGATGGGTGACCGTCACGTAGCGGAGGTCCTCCAGCGGGACCGGGCACCCCGGTCGCCACGACGGCTCCATCCGGGCGGCCAGGTCCGGGGTGATCTCGGAGATGGTGGACGTGAAGTCCGGCGGCGGCAGCGCGACCACCGGGGGGTCCGCGACGTCCGGCACCGCGGGGGCGGTCACCGGCGCCGGGCTGGTGGTCACCGTCGCGGTCGGCGCGGCGGTCGAGGCGCGGCTCGCCTGCGACGTCGCGCAGGACGCGCACAGCAGCGCGACGGCCATCACGACGATGCCCGACCGGCGCCCCATGGCACCCACTATCTCGCGACGCACCGCGCCATGACCGCCGCCCGCGCGTCCGCCGGCGAGATGACCACCTCCGGCTGCGCGTTGGCTCCACGACCCACCGTCGCGCTCACACCAGCCCACGGCGGCTGCCGATGATCCCCGACGACACCGTCGTGCCCGCCCAGAGCGCCGTGTCCGTGCACCCCTCCGCGCAGTGCATCCCGCACGTCGGGCACACCCAGAGCGTGTGGTGCCGGTCGACGGTGCACCCGCACGTGACGAACCGCTCCGACGGCCGGCCCGGCCCGCTCGTCGTCCACCGGTGACCGACGGGACAGCCTGGTGGAGGCACCCGCACCCAGCCGCGTGGCGTCCGCTGCCACTTCGACCAGTCGACCTCCCGGACCATCGAACAAGTGTACGACTGGCCCGTCGCCGCGCACTGCGTGATGTCGCGTTTGTGCTGGTCAGTGGCGAAGATCGGTGGTCGGTCGTACCGTCGTGCGGCCTCGGCGACCCACTCCTTAGCCACGGCGAGACAGCAGAGTCAGGCGCCCCGGAGCCGCGTCCGCGGGTCACGTGTGGGTGGTTGCCGACAGGATGGGCCGATGGACCTCGACGACGCTCGCCGGGCGGCGCTCGCGCTGCCCGAGGTGACGGAGCGCCAGAGCTGGGGGCAGCCGGCGTGGTTCCACCGGAACCTGGTGGCGCGGATGTGGGACGAAGGCCGGCTCACGGTCCGGGTCGAGGACGACGGCGAGCGGCTGGCGCTGGTGGAGCAGGAGCCGGCGCTGTACTCGACCACCGATCATCACGCCGGCACCAACCTGGTGCTGATCGCGATGGACGTCGTGGACGTCGAGACGCTGCGGGCGCACCTCGCGGAGTCGTGGTGGTGGGCGGCGCCGCCGGTGCTGCGGCGCCGGTACCCGCACCTCGGGCCGCCGGCGGAGGACAGCTGATGCGATAGGGCGGGGCGTGGTTCAGCATGTGGCCCGACCGGTGACCTGCGGTCGCCACGGCCACGGCCTACGCTCGACGACGAACCACGACGGGGACGAGGAAGCAGATGACCGAGCCCGACTGGGTCCGACACGCGATCTGGTGGCACGTCTACCCGCTGGGTGCGGTCGGCGCGTACCCGGGCGAACCGCCCGGTCCCGACGAGCACCGCCTGCGCCGCCTGATCGCGTGGCTCGACCACGTCGTCGCGCTGGGCACGTCCGGCATCCTGCTCGGCCCGGTGTTCGCGTCCACCACGCACGGCTACGACACCGTCGACCACCTGCGCATCGACCCGCGCCTCGGTGACGACGACGACTTCGACGCGCTCGTCGCGGAGGCGCACGGCCGCGGGCTGAAGGTGCTGCTGGACGGGGTCGTCAACCACGTCGGCCGGGACTCGGCGATCGCCCGCCGGTCGGTCGACGCGCTCGAGGGCCGCTCCGACGACGAGGTGTGGCTGCTGCGCGACGACGACGGTGGGTTCGTCGGCTTCGAGGGGCACGACGCCCTGGTCACGCTGGACCACTCGCACCCGTCCGTCGTGGACTACGTGGTGCGCGTGCTGACCCACTGGCTGGACCGCGGTGCGGACGGGTGGCGGCTGGACGCGGCGTACGCGGTCCCGACGTCGTTCTGGGCCCAGGTCCTGCCGCGGGTGCGTGCCGAGCACCCGGACGCGTGGTTCGTGGCGGAGGTCATCCACGGCGACTACCCCGCGTTCGTGCAGGAGTCGACGGTCGACTCGGTCACCCAGTACGAGCTGTGGAAGGCGATCTGGAGCTCCATCAACGACGCCAACCTGTGGGAGCTGGCCTGGTCGCTGACGCGACACGACGAGTTCCTCGGGTCGTTCGTGCCGCAGACGTTCGTCGGCAACCACGACACCACGCGCATCGCGAGCACCATCGAGGACCCCCGGCACCGGGCGCACGCTGTCGTGGTGCTGTGCACGGTGGGCGGCACGCCGACGGTCTACGCGGGCGACGAGCTGGGGTTCACGGGTGTGAAGGAGGAGCGCGAGGGGGGCGACGACACCGTCCGGCCGGAGCTCGCCCTCGACGGGCCGGGCGACGACGACAACCCCGTCCTGCGGCTCCACCAGGAGCTGATCGGTCTGCGCCGTCGCCACCCGTGGCTGCACCGGGCGCGGACCACGCAGGTCGAGCTCACCAACACGACGTTCGTCTACGAGGTGCGCGAGGACGACGAGTCGTTGACCGTCGCGCTGAACCTGGGCGACGCACCCCTGGCGATGCCGGCCGGGACGCCGGTGGCCTGCGACGACACGACCCGGAGCGATCAGACCGTCGTCGCGCCCCACGGGTGGGCGGTGCTCGAGAGCCGCTGAGCCCAGGACGTCCAGCCCGACGCCGCCCTCGCACGGGAAGGGCGGCGGCCCGGTACCCAGCCGGGACGCCGCCCCACCCTCACCGCACCCCCGGCGGTGGTCCTCCGATCACCAGGGCGACGGCGCGGGCGGCGCGACCACCGGCGGTCGGTCGTCGCACGTGATCGTGTTCGGCAGCTGCCATGACCCGAACCACGGGCCGGTGGTGCCGCCGCCGTCATTGCCGCCGAGGTCGATCGACGACCACTCGGACCCGGTGGGCGGGAAGTTGAACGACCCGCAGTTGTTGATGCCCACGGCACCGACGTTGCGCGCGTCCACGTTCTCGAACGTGGCGGACCCGGCGGCGCGCGCGCTGAGCACCGAGGTGCCGGTGCCGTCCACGCGGAGGTCCTTGAAGTGGACGTTCGTGACCGAGTAGAGGTCCTTCACGGGCCAGTCGGCGACGACCATGATCGCGTTGTACGTGTTGTCGAGGAAGTGGTCACCGACCACCTGGATGTCCGCGTCGATGTTCCCCTGCAGCGCGTAGAACCAGATCGCCCCGAGCCCGATGTTCCAGTTGAGCTCGTAGGTACCTGCACGGACGGTCGTGTTGTCCGTGATCCACAGGCTGCCGGTGAAGGGCTCGGCGCCGAACCGCGAACCGACCTGGATACCGCTCCCCTCGCGGATCGGGTCGGCGACGAGGTTGCCGACGAGCGTCGTGTCGTGGCCGCCGTAGATCGCGATGCCGTTGGCGAGCGTCGGCGTCTGGACCGTGTTGTTCTCGAACCTGTTGCCGGAGTTGGTCGTGTGCTCGGCCCACATCGCCAGGCCGTCGTCGCCGGTGTTGCGCACGACGTTGTTCGACGCGACCGAGTCGGTGACGCCGGTGTGGAAGTTGAGCCCGTCGGCGATCTGGTCGACGAGGTAGCTGTTCGTCACGACGAGGTTGTCCATCGGACCGTCCACCCACACGCCGACCTTGGTGTGCTGGATGTGGAGCCCGTCGATGGTCGAGTCGCTCAGGGCTCCCCCGATGCCGTTGACCTGGTCGGTATCGATGCGTTCGCGCACGTCACCCCGGATGGCGAACCCGGACAGGTGCACGTTCCGGCTACCGCCCTCGGCCGCCGACCTGCCGTAGAAGCCGACGCCGGTGTGGACCGAGCCGTCCGGGGCGGGAGTCGACAGAGCGACCTCCGTGCCGCGGATGATCGTGTACCAGCTGCCGGCTCCTTCGATCGTCACGTCGTCCACGACGATGTGCCGGTTCACCTGGTACGTCCCGGGCGGCACGTAGACCGGCAGGTCCTTCTTCTGGGCGAAGGCGATGGCCTTGTCGAAGGCGTTCGCGGAGTCCTTCGTGCCGGTCCGGTCGGCGCCGAACATCACCACGTTGGCGGCCTTGAGCCGGACGTGCGGCGCGCCGACGAGCTCGGAGTCGAGCAGGTCGATGACGGTCCACGCGGCGTTCGTGCCAGCAGGGGCCGTGAGGCGGACCGTGGAGCCGGCCCTGTAGGTCTTCGAGAGCAGCAGTCGCTGCTCGTCGTAGAAGTGCATGGGCCGGAACGGCGTCGTGATCGTCGGCGTGGGGGTCGTCGACGCGGGCACGCACCCGCACTCCGTGATCCACCAGTCGGGGTGCAGCAGTCCCGCGTTCGGGTCGTTGCTGAACGGGTACTGGTTGTAGAGCCAGGAGTACTGCGACGTCAGCGTCATCGTCCGCTTGCTGGTTCCGTTGACAGTGACGTCCAGCGGCGCGGTGATGCCGCCACCGGTCGCGGAGTCGGGGATCGAGTAGCGGACCGTGAGGGCGTTCGCGGCCCTGGGCAGCGTGAACTCGACGTGCTGCCCGGGCGCCAGCCGGACCGCCGACCGTCCTGACGCCTCCGCGGGGAGCGTGTACGCGGTCCGGTCGGGGCCGATGACCGTGCCGTCGGTGACCGCGCTCTCCGCCTCCTGCTCGAGGAACCCGACGGCCGCGCCGCGCCCGCTGACCAGCGCCGGGTCGAGCGCTGCGCGGGTGACGGGCGTCGGCACCGGGGCGGGGGGCCGACCGTGGGCCGATGCCGCACCGCCCGTGCCGACGGAACCGGCAACCACGAGCGTGAGGACGAGGGCGAGCGCGCGTGCCGCTCGACGGCGTGACCAGCTGACTGTGTTCCTCACGGAGCGCCTCCTTGCGCAGCCGGGACGGCGCCGGGGGACTGAGAGGCACGGCGTCGCGTGGACGGACCCACCGTACGTTCTGGACATATGCGGGACAAGATCGATCCGCGCAAAGCAAGAACTTACGTGATAGCGCGCAAAAGTGCGTCGCGACACGACGCTGGCGTGCTGCGCGGGCAGCAGAAAACCCGCCTCCACCCGCATCCCGGGTCATGCAGCCAGGCGGCTGACCTCGTCCCACACGTCGGCCCACGATCCCCGCGGGCCGTCGCACACCTGCACGAGCCCGCCCTGCTCCTCGTTGTCGACGTCCACGCCGTTGTCGACCCGCCCCGCGTCACGGCACCCGACCGCCCAGTCCGGTGCACCCTCGTACCCGACGAGGACCACCGGGCCGTCGAGGTCGGAGGCCGGCGGCCCCCAGGCTGCGTACCCGTTGTGGCCGCTGAACACCGGCACGTCGGACCCGTACCACTCGAGCGCGCCGGCCTCGCCGTAGTTCGCGGTGACCACGAGCGCCGCGCCGCTGTCGGCCACCGCACGGCCCACGGTGTCGACGAGCGCGGGCCAGCCGATCATCTCCGCCTGGTCCTCGTTGATCTCCGGGTAGAAGGACGCACCGAACGTCCGCTCGGGCAGCACCGGGAGGGCGGCCGGCCAGGCGACGAACGCGCTCAGCGCGAGCACCGCCCCGGTGACGAGGAGACCTCGGCGAGACCAGCGCTCTTCCAGCCCGCACGCGCCCGCGGCCAGCAGCACGGGCACGGCGCCGACGACGTAGTACGCCTTGCCGCCGGTCACCAGGAACACGGCCACCAGCACCAGGAACGCCCACGCCAGCGGCTTCGCCCGGACCAGCGTCGGGACGCGCAGCAACCGCACGAGGCCGTAGATCCACAGCACCGCGGCGACCGGGCTGAACTGCACCAGCAGGAGGCCGACGAACTCCAGCCGCGGACCGACCCCGGAGTACTCGTCGCGGATGTCGGCGGCGAGCTCGAGCTGCGGCCACCCGTGCGTCGCCTGCCACAGGAGGTTCGGCAGCCAGAGCAGCACGGCCAGACCCACTCCCGCCCAGGCCCACGGCGAGCGCAGGTGGTGCCGGACCTGCGGGGTCAGCGCGATGCCCACGACGATCCCCGCGAGCAGGAACGCGACCAGGTGCTTGTCCAGCAGCCCGACCCCGGTGAGCAGCCCGACCACGAGCCACCCGCGGGGCGTCTCCCGGGAGAGGGTCCGCAGCACCACGTAGACGATGGCTACCCAGAACAGAGTGTCGATCGTCGCCGTCGACAGGATGTGCCCGAGCGTCACGAGGACCACGCCGGTCCCGGTGGCGACGGCTGTGAGCAGCTGCGCCCCGGTCCCCCCGCCCAGCTCCCGGGCGGTCAGCGCAGCGAGCACGACGACGACCGCGGTCGCCAGCGCGCTGGGCAGGTGCAGCGCGACGAGCGAGCCCGGGGCGAGCAGGTCAGCAGCACGCGCGATCAGCGGGGTCAGCGGAGGCTGGTCGGCGTAGCCCCACGCGAGGTGGCGACCGGCGGCGACGAAGTAGAGCTCGTCGCGGTGCGGGCCGTAGCGCGCGGACAGGGCGAGGAGCACGGCGAGCAGCACGCCCGCGGCTCCGAGCACCCTTGGCCAGGCCACAGCCGGGAGTGCGCCGCGACGCCGGCCGACGTCGGCGACGGCCACTCGGGGAGCGTAGCGACATCGCCGCGCGCGGCGGGAGGTGCCGGGCGAGACTGAGCCTCATGATCAACGCACCGGTCCCCACCCTGACCCTGCCCGGCGGGCAGATCCCCGTCGTCGGCCTCGGCACCTGGCAGTCGGAGGGCGGTGCTGCCGAGCGTGCCGTCAGCGCGGCCCTGCAGCTGGGCTACCGGCACGTCGACACCGCCACCGGGTACGGCAACGAGGCCGAGGTCGGCCGCGCCCTGGCGACGGTCGGCATCGACCGCGACGACGTCTTCGTCACCACCAAGCTCCCCCCGGACCACGCCGGCCGTGCCCGCCGCACGCTGACGGAGTCTCTCGCAGCCCTCGGCACCGACCACCTGGACCTGTGGCTCATCCACTGGCCGCCGGGACGCCAGGCCTCCCCCGAGACGTGGCAGGTGTTCCGGGAGGTGCGCGACGAGGGCCTGGTCCGGTCGATCGGCGTGTCCAACTACTCGGTCGCCCAGCTCGACGAGCTCATCGCCGCCACGGGCGAGGCGCCGGCCGTGAACCAGATCCCGTACAGCCCGCGCGACCACGACCCGGACCTGCTGGCGGCCCACCGCGAGCGCGGCGTCGTCGTCGAGGGCTACAGCCCCCTGAAGCGCACCGACCTGGGCGCCGCGGCTCTGACCGACGCGGCGGACGCCCACGGCGTGACGCCCGCGCAGGTGGTGCTGCGCTGGCACGTCCAGCACGACGTCGTGGTCATCCCGAAGTCGACGACGCCCGAGCGGATCGCGGCCAACCTCGACCTCGGGTTCACGCTGACGGACGAGGAGATGGCGGCGATCGACGCGCTGGGGTGACCGGCGCGATCACTCGAGGAAGGTGAGCTCCTCGGTCGTGTACGACCAGCCGACGAGCAGGCCGTGGAGCATCTGGACGTCGGAGACGCCCGCTGGGTACCGGACCGTCCGGGTCTCGTGGCCGGTCGCCAGGTCGTACCCGGTCATGCCGCCCTCCTCGCCGCTGTCGTACCCGGTGGACAGCAGCAAGAGGTCGCGGCCGTCGGTGGCGAGCGCACCGGCGCCGGAGGCCGGGAGCTGCGTGCGCCAGACGACCTCGCCGCTGCGGCCGTCGAGCGCGAGGATCTCGGTCGAGGTGGTCAGGTAGACGCGCCCCCGGACCACGAGGGCGTTGGAGTTCGGCTGGACGTCGGCCTCCCAGAGCTGCTCGCCGGTCTCCCTGTCCCATGCGTACGCGTGGGACAGGGAGGTCAGCACCACGCCCGGCAGGCTGCCGTCGTCGACGGTCATCTCCACGGGCTCACCCCGCAGCACCACGTCATCGGCGGGGTCCGCGTCGCGGGCCAGCAGCGTCGTGGTCCGCTTGCCGGTGCCCGCGTAGGAGGTGAGCTCCAACGTCCCCGTGACAGGGTCGGTCGCGAAGTAGCCCCCGCGGGTAGCGGCCCGGAGGTCGTCGCGGATGAGGGAACCGGTCGATGACAGCAGGACGAGCCCGTCGCCGTCGTCCAGCCCGACGGCGTCGCCGGCGGTGATGAGCCCCCAGTACTGGTCGGGCGGCCCGTGAGCGCCGGCGCCGACGGGTTTCTCGTAGCGCCACTCCTCGTCGCCGGTCAGCACGTCGTGCGCGACGACGACGACGCCACGCTCCGCGTCGCGGGATCCGACCACAGCGAGGTCGCCGACCAGGACCAGCTGCGGATCGCCCTCGACCACCCACTCGGTGATCACGTGCCCGTCGTCGAGGTCGAGGACCACCACTCGGCTGCTGGTCGCGGGGAACCGCTCCTCCGTCCCGCCGTCCTCGTAGCGGACGAACCCGTCGGTGGCGAGGCACACGGCGACCGTCGCCGGCTCTCCCCACGCTCCGTCGCCCTGGCACGTACCGCCGTAGCTGTCTGCCCGCGACACCGCCCGATCCGCGTTCGGGCCCACCAGCGGGGTGGACCAGAACGCCTCGCCGGTGCGGAGGTCGACCGCGTCGAGGGACTGCGACCCGTCCGGCGCGACCATGAGGCCGGCCGTCCGTGTGCCGCCGAGCTCCAGTGCTCCCCAGAAGTTGTAGGCATCCGTCGGGGGGATCGCGCGCACCACGACGAGCTCGTCGCCGATCGGTGGGAAGACTCCGGGAAGTGCGGCGAGCCGGGCGACGGCCGCGTTCTCGCGGGCGTCGAGGACCAGCTGCGTGCCGATGAGCGACAGCGCCACCGCAACGGCGCCGGCCGGGATCCACCACAGGCGCCGCCGGCTCCGCGCAGGCGGCACGGGCTGCTCGGTGACGTCCTCGTCACCGTCGAGCAGCTCGACCTCCTGCATGTCGCGACCGCGCGCCATGGCGGGACTGTACTCGCCCGGTCAGTCCAGGACGGCAACCTCCTCGAAGGTCCAGGAGTAGCCCAGGAGCTGCCCCTGGTTCGTCCCGAGCTGGACGATCCCGTCAGGGAACCCGAACCGTCTGGTGACCTCACCGGTCGCGAAGTCGTACCCCGTCAGACCGCCCGGCCCGGTGGTTCCGGTGGTGATCGAGCTCACCAGGAGGTCCTGACCGTCGGTCGCCAGGCCCGCGTACGAGCAGGACGGTGCATCGGTCTCCCACAGCGGGTCCCCGGTACGGCCGTCGAGCGCGATGATCGAGAGCGCCCCGCACAGGAAGACGCGGCCCCGCACCACGAGCGCGTCGTCCCCCACGCTGAGATCGCGGTCCCACCTGGGCCGGCCGGTCTCCAGGTCCCACGCGTACAGCTTGTCGCGCGACGTCAGGACGAGGCCGGGCACGCTCCCGTCGTCGACGGTCAGCGGAAGGATGCGTCCGAGCAGCTCGCGGTCGCGGGCCGGGTCGGCGTCGCGCGCGAGGAGCGTCGTCGTGTCCGTCAGGTGCACGCCGTCGGTCGACGACGACGGCAGGGCCGGCAGACCTGTCCCGGGATCGGTATAGAGGGTCTCGCCCCTGGCACCCTGCAGGTCCGTGCGGACGACCTCGCCGCTCGCGGAGAGCACCGTCAGCGCATCGCCGTCGGCGTACGCGACGACGTCGCCGGCGGTGACGAAGGACCAGGACGCGGCGGGCACCGACGTGTTCGGAGCGGGCGAGTCATCGTGCCGCCAGCGCTCGACCCCGGTGCGGGCGTCGTGCGCGACGATCTCGATGTCCCCGTCGCGCCGGAGCCCGACGAGCACGAGTCCCGGCAGCACGTTGACCGAGGCGTCGTGCTCCATGGGCCACTCGGCGATCAGGTGCCCGTCCCTCGTGTCGAGGACCGCGACCCGGGTGGTCGTCGCGGGCACGGTCTTTTCCACGAACCCGGCCGAGGACGTGCCGTAGCCGTCGGTGACCGTGCACACGGCCCACGTCGCTGCCGCCGGAGGATCCCCGGCGCCCGGCTGGCACCCCCCGCCGCTGCTCTTGCCGCGGCCGGCCGCCCGACCGGGGTGTGGTCCGAGGAGCGGCGTGGACCAGACCGTCTCGCCGGTGTGGAGGTCCGTCGCGACGAAGGCCTGCGACCCGTCCTCGCCGACTCGGATGCCCGCCCAGGTGTGGTCGGCCACCGGGATCGAGCTCGACAACGACCTGGTCTCCTCCTCGTCGAGCCTGCGCACGACCTCGAGCTCGTCGCCGAGCGGATCGAGGGCCCCGGGCACGGCCGTGAGCCGTTCCACCGCCGCGCGCTCGCGCGCGTCGACCACCCACTGCACGCCGGCGAGCACCAGCATGGCGGCAACCGCACCGCCGACAAACCACCAGCGCCGCGCCCGCGAGCGGACGCCGGACTCCGGGCGAAGCGGCTCGGCCGGGCCCTCGACCAGCTCGACCTCCTGCGTCCCCCCGACGCGCGCCATGTCCGGATTTTATCCGAGCACCACGAGCCGGCCGTCGCGGCCCCACCCGATCAGCAGGTGCCCGATGGCGGCGCTGGACCACAGGTTCTCGGGGAACGAGACCCGCCAGAGGGTGCGGCCGTCGTCCAGGGCGAAGGCTGCGAGGTTGCTGATGTTCCCACCGCCGACGGGCTGCTCGGTCGTGACGAGCTGCCGTCCGTCGGTGACGACGAACCCGGGCACGCCGCTCCCCCCCGTGCTCGCCCGCCACAGCAGGTCGCCGGTGCGACCGTCGAGCGCGGCCACCCCGTTCCGGGTGCTCACGTACACCCGTCCGTCCAGGAGGAGTGCATTCACCGACGCCACGACGTCGGACCTCCAGCGCGACTCGCCCGTGGCCGCGTCCCAGCCGCGCACGTCCCCGCTGGACGTCAGGACGAGGTCCGGCACGCTCCCGTCGTCGACGGTGAGCGGGAGGACCTCGCCAGGGAGGTCGACGTCCGCGCGGCCACGCTCGACCAGCGTGGAGCGCAAGCTGCCGGAGCCGGTGGTCGAGAGCAGGACGAGCCGGCCCGCGACGGGGTCGAGCAGGTGGTCGGCGTCCCCTGGGCTGCTGGCGCGTAGCACCTCGCCGGAGGACGAGAGCACGGTGGCGGTCCAGCCGGGGATCGTGACGCCGATCAGGCCGTCGACGGCGAACAGCCGCACCTCGCCCGCGAACACGCGACGGTCGGCGCCGGGCAGCGGCGGGCTGAACCGCCAGCGCACCTCGCCCGTGAGCAGGTCCCGACCGGTCACCTCCGTCTGCGCGTCCCGCCCCGGGACGGCCACCACCGCCAGCCCGCGCAGCGCCGCGAGCGCGGTGGCACCCGGCGCGGACGTGTCGGCGACGACGTGCCCGTCGCGCGTGTCGAGCACGACCACCCGGGTGGTCGTCGCGGGCTTGCGGGTCTGGACGCCCTCGTCGCCGTACTGCACGAAGCCGTCGCTGACCAGGCACGCGGCCCGGTCGGGCGACCCCTCGTCGGTCGGCACGGCGACGCACGTGCCGGCCGCGGTGCGGTCCAGCGACCGCACCCGGTCGGCGTCGGGCCCCAGGAGCGGGGTGCTGAACCGCTGCCGGCCGGTGCGCTGGTCGAGGGAGACGAACGCCTGCGACCCGTCGTCGGCCACGGCCAGCCCGAGGACCGCGCCGTCGACGTCGATGCCCTGCGCGATCACGGACGTCGCCGCCGGGTCCGGCCGCCACAGCACGCCGACGTCGGCACCGACCGACCGCACGACCCCCGGCGTCGCCGCGAGCCGCTCGGCGGCTGCCCGCTCACGCGCGTCGAGCACGACCTGCGTGACGGCGAGCCCGGCGACGACGACGACAACGGTGCCGACGACCCACCACCACACGCTCCTGCGGCCGCCGACAGGCTCCGGGGCGGGGACGGGGACGTCCGCCTCGTCGAGCTCGACGTGCTGCATCGCATCGCGCGACATGGCCGGACCCTAGCCCCGCCACGGCACGGCGGCACCCGCAGACCGGGTGAGGATCACGGGCTGCCGAGCACCACGGCCGGTGTGGGCTCACTGCCCGCGCCGGCGACGAGCACGTGCCCCTCCGTCCAGACCGCACTGAGACCGTCCGGCAGCGGAACCTGCCACAGCCGCTGCCCATCCGCCAGGGAGAGCGCGACGAGCGAACCCTCCGCGGCGCCCTGCGCCGGCGCGAGCCCGACCAGCAGGACCCGGCCGTCGGTCATCAGGCGCGCCTGCTGGTCGTACGCGCCGAGGTCCGCCGACCAGACGACCGACCCGGTCCGGCCGTCGATGGCCACGATCTCCCCGGGCATGTTGACGCTCGTGCCGTAGACGAGTCCGCGCAGGACCAGGACGGGGCCGCCGGTGTGCCGGTCGGCCTGCCACAGCTTGTCGCCGCTCGCCGCGTCCCGCGCCTGCATGGGGGAGCCCTCGACCAGCTCGATGCCCGCCAGGCTGCCGTCGTCGACGGCCCGGCGGACCAGGCGGCCCCGGATCCGGACGTCAGCCCGGCCGGGCTGCACGATCGTCGTGACCGGCCGGAACGCCAGGTTTCCCGACAGGATCTCGAGGCGGGTGGAGGCCTCGTCGCGGGAGAGCCGGTCGTACCGCTGACGCTCCCGCGTCACGGTGCCGTCGGCCGCGAGCAACGTCACGTGGGAGTCCGCCTCGACCACGCCGACCAGATGGTCGCCTACCGCCACGACGTCGAAGCCCGAGACGTCCAGCTCGGGCGACCTGCGGTGCCAGCGGACCTCGCCCGTGAGCAGGTCCTGCACCGTGACCTCGGCGTGTCCGTCCCGAGCACGCGCGCCGACCGCGACGAGCCCGGGCAGCACCGCGAACGCGACCGCAGGCGGTGCCGTCCGGTCGGCGACGACCCGGCCGTCCACGGCGTCGACCACGACGACCCGGGACGTCCCGGGCGGCCGGCGGGAACCGATGCTCAGCGAGGCGTCGGACACCAGGCACGCGACCAGCGGCTCCGTCCCGGGCTGCTCGGGGCCGGACGGCTCAGGGGGCACCGGCGCGCACGAGGTGACCGACGCCGGCGCGCCGGGCTGCACCCGCGCGGGGTTCGCGTCGGACAGGGGTGTGGTCCACCGGTCCGCCCCGGTCCGCGGGTCGAGCGCCACCACGTCCTGCGCGCCGTCGAGGCCGGTGCGCACCCCGACGACGAGCCCCGCGACCTGGGCTCCCTCCGTGAGCACCGCCAGGTCGGCGTCGTCGACCCGCCAGAGCACACCCACGTCCGCCTCGACCGGGGGAAGGGCACCGGGGAGCTGCGCGAACCGGGCGGACACGGCGCGGTCGCGAGCGGCCAGGGCGAGCTGGGCACCGACGAGCGCGAGGGTCACGGCGAGCAGCACGGCGACCCAACGGCGGGCGCGTCCGGAGGCCCGCGGCCCGTCCGCAGCGGAGATCAGATGGCCATCGTCGACCACCTCCACCTGCTGCATGCGACGCACCGGCCCCATCCGGCGACAGTAGGCCTCAGGCGCGCAACCTGCGCTCGAGGTAGGCCCGCTCGGCCTGGTTGGCCGTCCGCGTGAGCGCCTCGCGGTAGGCGGACGCAGCCTCGTCGGCGCGACCGAGCCGACGCAGCAGATCGGCGCGGACAGCATGACGCAGCGGGTGGTCGGGCGTCCCGTCCAGTGCGTCGAGACCCGCCTGCGGCCCGCGAGCCATGCCGATCGCGACCGCCCGGTTCACCTGCACGGCGGCCGACGGCAGGACGGCCACGAGCTCGTCGTACAGACTCACGATCCTGACCCAGTCCGTGTCCGCGGAGGTCGGCGCGGTCGCGTGGCACGCCGCGATCAGCGCCTGCAGCTGGTACGGGCCGACGCGCTCACGACGGACCGCCCGGCGCAGCTGCGCCAGACCCGCGTCGATCGCGGCGCGGTCCCACGCGGCGCGATCCTGCTCCTCCAGCGGGACGAGGACGCCGTCGACGTCCGTGCGGGCCGACGCCCGGGCGTGCTGGAGCAGCATCAGCGCGAGCACGCCCGCGACCTCCGGGTCGTCCGGCACCAGTGCGGCCAGCGCCCGGGCCAGGTCGATCGCCTCGTGACACAGGTCGACCCGCACCAGGTGCGGCCCGGCCGTCGCCGCGTAGCCCTCGGTGAACATCAGGTAGAGCACCGCGAGCACAGCGGGCGTGCGCTCGGGAAGCCGCGCTGCGGACGGTACCTGGTACGGGATGCCCGCCACGGCGATCTTGTGCTTGGTCCGGACCAGCCGCTTGGCCATCGTCGCCTCGGACACCGCGAACAGGCGGGCGACCTCCGCCGTCGTCAGACCGCACAGGGTCCGCAGTGCCAGCTCGACGCGCGAGGACAGCGACAGCGCGGGGTGGCAGCACGTGAACAGCAGCCGGAGCCGGTCGTCGGCGATCCCGCTGTCCATCACGTCCAGGTCGAGCTCGTCGGTCTGCACGACGAGCGAGCGCACCTTCTCCGCGCCGACGCGCTCGCGACGGATCCGGTCGACCGCCCGGTTCCGCGCGGTCGTCGTGAGCCAGGCGCGCGGGACGTCGGGGATCCCGTCGCGACGCCACGTGCGCAGGGCGGCGGCGAACGCGTCCTGGGTGCACTCCTCGGCGAGGTCCCAGTCGCCCGTGAGCCGGATCAGGGTGGCGACGAGGCGCCCCCAGTCTTGCGCGAACGTGTCCGCCAGCGCCCTCTCGACGTCATCGGTCACGAGACCCGCACCGGCCTGACCTCCACCTGCCCGAACGCCGCCGCGGGGTGCGCCGCCGCGATCGCCACCGCCTCGTCCAGGTCGGTGCAGTCCACGACCGCGAGCCCGCCCACCTGCTCGCGCCCCTCGGCGAACGGGCCGTCGGTCAGCAGGACCTCGCCGTCGCGCAGCCGCACGGTCGTCGCGGTCGCGCTCTCGTGCAGCCCGACGTGGGCGCGCAGCACCCCGCGCTGCTCGAGGTCGGCGATCCAGGTGTCGAACGAGGCGAACGCCCCGTCGCGCATCCGGGTCACCGCGAGGTCCTCGTCGGCACTGATGAGCAACAGGTACTGCATGACGGCTCCTGACTGTCGACGGGTGGTCCTCCCCCTGGACGAGCAGCGAGCGCCACGATGGACAGCATCGCGCGACGTGTCCATCGGCGGCAGCACTCTTCGTCCCCTTGGTGAGAGCAGCCCGACCACACCCAGGAGTCCCCATGCAGACCCTCACCTCCGCCGACGGCACCACGATCGCCTACGTGCGCGCCGGGACCGGCCCGGCCGTCGTGTTCGCGACGGGCGCGTTCAACGACCACACCACGTGCGCCGACCTCGCGGCGCTGCTGGAGCCCGACCGCACGGTGGTCACCTACGACCGCCGCGCACGCGGGCGCAGCGGCGACACCGCGCCGTACGCGATCGAGCGGGAGATCGAGGACCTCGCCGCGGTCATCGACGTCGCGGGCGGCAGCGCGGCGGTGTTCGGGTTCTCCTCCGGCGGCAACCTGGCGCTCGCGGCGGCCGCGGCCGGCGTCCCTGTCACGCACCTCGCGCTCTACGAGGCGCCGTTCGCGCTGGGCACCCTGCCCGCGCGACCGGCCGACCTGCCGGCGCGGCTGACGGCGCTGATCGCCGACGGGCGGCCGGGCGACGCCGTCGCGCTGTTCCAGACCGAGGGTGTCGGCATCCCCCCGGGCGTGGTCGAGCAGTTCCGCAGCTCGCCCGCCTGGGCGTCGCTGGTCGCGATCGCGCAGAGCACCGTCTACGACGCGACCGTCACCTCGGTGCTCGGCGTGCCGACGCCCGCGATGCGCGCGGTCGACGTCCCGACGGTCGTCATCACCGGCGCGCAGACGTGGCCCGGCCTGCCGGAGTCCGCCGCCGCGCTGGCCGCGCTGCTGCCGCACGCCCGCCACGTCGTGGTCCCCGGGGGCGCCGACCACGGCATCCCCGCGGAGGCCACCGCAGCGGTCGTGCGCGAGCTGCTGGCCTGATCACCAGCGGTGCGCGACGTCCACCACCAGGCGGGATGACGTGCCCGGGCCGTCGAGCGTGAACACCCGGAACGGCAGTCGCGCCCGGACGCCGAGC
This sequence comes from Cellulomonas sp. Leaf395, assembly GCF_001424125.1. Taxonomy (GTDB): domain Bacteria; phylum Actinomycetota; class Actinomycetes; order Actinomycetales; family Cellulomonadaceae; genus Cellulomonas. The sequence goes on along the minus strand of NZ_LMQI01000003.1, from coordinate 61,665 downwards.
CCGAGGCTCGTGTAGCCCTCGAAGGACCCCGCGTACACGACCTGCCGGAACGTGCGGTAGCCCGTCACGTTGCGCAGCTCGAGCGGGTTGGCGGGGCTGTACGTCGCCTGGTAGCTCGCGTCGTAGGACGGGTCGTTCACGGTGATCTGCAGGGCCGCGCCTCCGCGGGTCGGGATCGGGAGGCCGGAGCCGTCCTGGACCACGACGGGCACGTAGGCCACCGTGTACCCGCCGACGTCACCGGCCACGTCGATCACGAGCCGGTCGTAGCAGGAGTGCCGTCCGGTGCGGACGTTCACCACCGGTGCCGCAGACAGGCCCGGAGCCGTCTTCTCCAGCGAGCCCCACACGAGGCCGCAGTACGGAGCCGCCGTGGCAGGCGACGCCGGGACGAGCAGGAACACGCTCACCAGCAGGAGGACCGACAGGAATGCTCGCCTCATCGCACGACTCCCTCGCGTCGCACGGGGCACTCCCGGGTGGATGCCCGATCGTCCAGTTTACGCCCGCGAAACCGGGACAGAACGGGTGAAGACGGGACACTCGGGCTCGGAGCCGAATGTACGTGACGGGCATCTGGTTGCTCTTGATGGGTGGCGCTCGCGCGTGTCTGCCGACCCGATGTGGGTGGTCGCGAGCAGCATGGGAACGGAGAACTGGACGAAGGGGGTCGAGGACATGACGGTCGTCGATCAGCACCACCGGATCGAGCCGGAGACCGAGGCGCAGGTCCGTCGCGAGGTGGCGGGCGCCTCCTGGTTCAAGCTCGCGGCCGCCACGAGCAAGGCACACCACGACGTCGACGACGCCCGCCGTGGGCACGACGACGACGCGCTGTGCCGTGCCCTGGACCGGCACGCGGTACTTGAGCGGCTCCTGGCCGAGGCGACGGACCGCCTGCACCCCCCGCGCGGCTAGCGGGAGCTACCGGCGCACCTTGTCGTCCGACGGGCTCCAGCCGGGCCGCGTCGCCCGGCTCCCGGTGCGGTCGGACCGGCTGCGGTAGACCACGTACGGGCGCCACAGGTAGAAGATCGGCACGCTCAGCACGTGCACCAACCGCGTGAACGGCCACAGGGAGAACAGGAGCATCGCCACCATGGCGTGCGCCTGGAACCCGAACGGCGCGTCGACCATCAGCTCCGGCCTCGGCTGGAACAGGAAGATGCCGCGGAACCACTCGGACACCCCCGTGCGGTAGTCGTAGTCGCCGTTGAGGTTGAGCACCGACCCGGCCACCGTGTTCCAGACGCCGAGCACGATCACCAGCGCGAGGAACAGGTACATGACCTTGTCCATCTGCGTGGTCGCGCTGAACACGGGCCCGGTCGTGCGGCGCCGGTAGATGAGCAGCGCGAGTCCGACCAGCGTGCAGAACCCCGCGACGGCACCGATGCTCACCGCCATGACGTGATAGAGCTCCTCCGAGATCCCGACCGCCGACGTCCAGCTCTCCGGGATGCCCAGGCCCATCACGTGCCCGAAGAACACGGCGAGGATCCCGAAGTGGAACAGCGGGCTGCCCCAGCGCAGCAGCCGGCTCTCGTACAGCTGCGACGAGCGCGTGGTCCAGCCGAACTTGTCGTAGCGGTACCGCCAGACGTGACCGAACACGAAGAACGCGAGGCACACGTACGGGATGACGACCCACAGCAGGACGCCGCTCATCGGGGCATCCCCGCCATCGCGCCGTACGGCTCCAGGCCCACCTGCTCACCGGGAGGGCCTTCCGCGGCCAGCCGGGCTACGGCCTCCCGCTCGTCGCCACGCAGCGCAGGGAGCGTCGAGCAGACGGCGGTGAGCGCGCCGGCCCACGGCGAGCCACGGTCCAGCAGCGCGAGCCGCAGCAGCTCCAGACCCGCCCGGTGCTCGAGCAGCAGCCGGGTGCCCGCCTCGACGTCACCCGTCGCGCTGAACTCCAGCACGACGCACAGGTGGTCGGGCAGCTCGTCGGGACTGACCTCCAGGCCGGCCGCCCGGTACGCCCGCTTGAACGCGAGCAGCGCCATCCCCCGCTCCCGGGTGTCGCCGTACGCGTAGTACGTCAGGTGCAGGCAGATCTTGCGACGCAGGTCGAAGGTGTCGACGTACTCGGCTGTGAGGCCCCCGGGCCCAGCGAGGGGTGTGGTCGCCAGATGGTCGAGCAGCACGTCGAACGCACGGGTCGGTGCGACGGCGCGCAGGTCGGGCACCTGGGCCACGAGCTCCGCCGTGGGGTACTCCAGGAGCAGCGCCGCGATCCGATGCGTCAGGGCCGTGGCGCGGGCGTCGTCGCGCTTCATGACGGGTCCTTCCGCTCGGGGAACAGACCTGGCGGGGGTGCTCCCTTGCCGTCCCAGTTGAGCAGGTTCACGCGTCCGCCCTGCCCGCCGGTCGGGGTCACCTCGTCGGCGGTCTGACGGTCCTTGAGCGCCCGGAAGTTCTCGACCGCCAGCGGGGTGTTCGACCCCGACCCCTCGCCGAACGGCCCGGACCCGCCCATGCCCGGCCCGCCCTCGTAGTCGAGGCTGCACTCGGTGGCCAGCTCCTCCAGGTCGTGCGCGGCCTCGGCGTGCGCGGACGGGATCACGTACCGCTCGTCGTACTTGGCGATGGCCAGCAGCCGGTACATGTCGAGCATGTCCTGCTCGGTCATGCCCACCGCCGCGGGGATCGTCGGGTCGGCGTCGCGGCCCATCGAGATGTCCCGCATGTACGAGCGCATCGCGGCGAGCTTCTTGAGCACGCCCGTGACCGGGGCGGTGTCGCCGGCCGTGAACAGCTCCGCGAGGTACTCGACCGGGATGCGGAGCTGGTCGATGGCCGCGAACAGGTTGCCCTTGGCCTCCGCGTCCTCCCCCGTCTCCGCGACCGCGTCCACCACGGGCGACAGCGGCGGGATGTACCAGACCATCGGCATGGTCCGGTACTCCGGGTGCAGGGGCAGCGCCACCTTGTAGGTGCTGATCAGGGACCAGATCGGGGAGCGCTGGGCGGCCTCGATCCAGTCGCGAGGGATGCCCGCACGCTCGGCCTCCCGGACCACCGCGGGGTCGTGCGGGTCGCAGAACACTCCCCGCTGCGCCTCCAAGAGGTCGTGCTCGTCGGTCACCGACGCCGCCTCCAGCACCTTGTCGGCGTCGTACAGCACGAGGCCCAGGTACCGCAGGCGGCCGACGCACGTCTCCGAGCAGACCGTCGGCAGGCCCACCTCGATGCGCGGGAAGCAGAACGTGCACTTCTCGGCCTTGCCCGTGCGGTGGTTGAAGTAGATCTTCTTGTACGGGCACCCCGTCACGCACTTGCGCCAGCCCTTGCACTGGTCCTGGTCGACCAGCACGATCCCGTCCTCGGCCCGCTTGTAGATGGCCCCCGACGGGCACGACGCGGCGCACGACGGGTTGAGGCAGTGCTCGCAGATGCGCGGCAGGTAGAACATGAACGTCTGCTCGAGCTCGAACGTGATCTTCTCGGACACCCTGGCCAGGATCGGGTCGCCCACGAGGGTCGCCGCACTGCCCCCGAGGTCGTCGTCCCAGTTGGCGCTCCACCCGATCTGCATCGGCTCACCGCTGATCAGCGACCGCGGCCGGGCCACCGGGGTGTGCTCCTGCAGCGGCGCGGTGGTCAGCGTCTCGTAGTCGTACGTCCACGGCTCGTAGTAGTCGTCGAGCGACGGCATCTTCGGGCTGACGAAGATCGTCGCCAGGTTCTTCAGCCGACCGCCTGCCCGGAGCTTGAGCCGGCCGCGCTTGTTCAGCGTCCAGCCGCCCTGCCAGCGCTCCTGGTCCTGGTACGTGCGCGGGTACCCCTGCCCGGGGCGGGTCTCCACGTTGTTGAACCAGACGTACTCGGTGCCCGCGCGGTTCGTCCACGCCTGCTTGCACGTGACCGAGCAGGTGTGACAGCCGATGCACTTGTCGAGGTTCATGACCATCGACATCTGCGCCATGATCCGCATCAGTACTGCACCTCCTGCGAGCGCCGGCGGATCACGGTGACCTCGTCACGCTGGTTGCCCGTCGGGCCGAGGTAGTTGAACGCGAAGGTCAGCTGTGCGTAGCCGCCGATGAGATGGCTCGGTTTCATGAGGATGCGGGTCAACGAGTTGTGGATGCCGCCGCGCTTGCCGGAGGCCTCCGAGCGGGGGACGTCGATGAGCCGGTCCTGCGCGTGGTGCATGTAGACGGTCCCCTCGGGCATGCGGTGGGAGACGATCGCGCGGGCGACGACGACGCCGTTGCGGTTGACCGCCTCGATCCAGTCGTTGTCCGTGACGCCGATCTTGTCGGCGTCCTTCTGGCTCATCCAGATGCCGGGCCCGCCACGCGACAGGCTGAGCATCAGCAGGTTGTCCTGGTACTCGGAGTGGATGGACCACTTGTTGTGCGGCGTCAGGTACCGCACCGCGATGCCGAGCTCACCGTTCGACCCCACCTGCGGCTCCCCGAACAGGGCCGCCATGTTCAGCGGTGGCCGGAACACCGGCAGGTTCTCCCCGAGCTCGGTCATCCAGTCGTGGTCCAGGTAGAAGTGCTGCCGGCCGGTCAGGGTGTGCCAGGGCTTGAGGCGTTCGACGTTGATGGTGAACGGCGAGTACCGACGCCCGCCGGACTCCGAGCCGGACCACTCGGGCGACGTGATGACCGGCGTCGGCGCCGCCTGCGTGTCCGCGAACGTCACCTGCTTGCCCTCGTGCTCGGCGGCCAGGTCAGCCAGCGGCCGGCCGGTGCGCTTCTCCAGGGTGTGGAACCCCTCGGTGGCCAGGTGCCCGTTGGTGGTGCCGGACAGCGCGAGGATCGCCTCGCACACGTGCACGTCGCGCTGGAGCGCCGGCCGCCCGTCGCCTGCGCCCCCGCGCACCAGGCCGTTCTTGTGCCCGAGGTAGTCGATCGGCTTGGTGAGGTCGAACGTGATGCCCTTCGTCGTCGCACCGAGGCTGGAGGCGAGCGGCCCGAGCGCGCCGAGCTTGTCGGCAACCGCCGGGTAGTCCCGCTCGACGACCACCAGCTTCGGCATCGTCACGCCCGGCACCGGGTCGCCCTCGCCCGCCTTCCAGTCGCGCACGATGCCCGACGGTGTCGCCATCGCGTCCGGGGTGTCGTGCGTCAGCGGGACGGCGACCACGTCCTGGCGCACCCCGAGGTGGGTCGCGGCCTGGGCGCTGAACGCCCGCGCGATCTCGTGGAACGCGTCGAAGTCGGTGCGGGTCTGCCACGGCGGGGCGATGGCCGGGTTGAACGAGTGCACGAACGGGTGCATGTCGGTGCTGCTCAGGTCGTACTTCTCGTACCAGGTGGCCGCGGGGAGGACCACGTCGCTGAAGACCGTGGTCGACGTCATCCGGAAGTCGAGCGTCAGCAGCAGGTCGAGCTTGCCGCGCGGCGCCTCGTCCCTCCACACGACGTCCCGCGGCCGGTGCTCGGGCGGCGCCTCCTCCGCTCGCAGGGAGGAGTCGGTCCCCAGCAGGTGCTCGAGGAAGTACTCGTTGCCCTTGGCAGAGCTGCCCAGCAGGTTGGAACGCCAGATGGTCAACACGCGCGGGAAGTTCTCGGGGGCGTCCGGGTCCTCGCCGGCGAACCGCAGCGACCCGTCCTGGAGGGCCTGGGGGATGTACTGCGTGGCCGGGGTGCCCGAGGCGGCAACGTCGTCCGCCAGCGTGAGCGGGTTGCGGTCGAACGTGGGGTAGCTCGGCATCCACCCGAGCCGCGCGGACTGCGCCAGAACGTCGGCGGTGGTCATCCCCGCCCAGAGGCCGCCCGCCTTCGACGCCGCGAGCGCGTCGGCCCCGAAGTGGTCGTACCGGAACTGGTCGGTGTGCAGGTACCAGTACGCGGTCTGGATCATGTTCCGCGGCGGTCGCGACCAGTCGAGCGCGTTGGCGTACAGGCTGTAGCCGGTGATGGGCCGGACCTTCTCCTGGCCGACGTAGTGTGCCCACCCGCCACCGTTGACGCCCTGCGTCCCGCACAGGTTGGTGAGGGTGAGGAACGCGCGGTAGATGGTGTCGGCGTGGAACCAGTGGTTGGTGCCGGCGCCCATGAGGATCATCGACCGGCCCTTCGACTCCTCCGCGTTCGCGGCGAACTCCCGCCCGATCTTCTCCGCCTTCGCGGCGGGCACACCGGTGATCACCTCCTGCCACGCGGGGGTGCACGGCGACGACGCGTCGTCGTACCCGGTGGGCCAGATGCCGGGCAGTCCCGGGCGTCCGACGCCGTACTGCGCGAGCAGCAGGTCGAACACCGTCGTGACCGTCCGCCCCGCCACCTGCCTCGTCGGGACACCCCGCAGGATGCTCCCCGCCGAGCCGTCGACCGCGTCGAAGCGCGGCATGGTGACAGCGGCGGTGCCCGACCCGGTTCCTGCCGCGCTGAGCTGCGGGTTCACCGAGGCGAGGTCCAGGTTCCAGCGACCCTCACCCTCGGCCCCGTACCGGAACCCGAGCGAACCGTTGGGCACCACCGGCTCCCCGGTCGTCTCGTCGAGCAGGACCGTCTTGAACTGCGCGTTCTCCGACGTCTCCCCGAGGTCCGCGGCGGTCAGGAACTTGCCGGGCACGAAGCCGTCCCCGTTCGCGTCGAGCGTGATCAGGAACGGCAGGTCGGTGTACTGCTTGACGTACCCGTCGAAGTACGGCGTGGTCCGCTCGACGAAGAACTCCCGCAGGATCACGTGCCCCATCGCCATCGCGAGCGCACCGTCGGTGCCGGGCGCGGGCGCCAGCCACTCGTCGGCGAACTTCACGTTGTCCGCGTAGTCCGGGGAGACGGCGACCACCTTCTGCCCCCGGTACCGCGCCTCGACCATCCAGTGCGCGTCCGGGGTGCGGGTCACGGGCACGTTCGAGCCCCACATGATCAGGTAGCCGGCGTCCCACCAGTCCCCCGACTCCGGCACGTCCGTCTGGTCGCCGAACACCTGCGGCGAGGCCACCGGCAGGTCCGCGTACCAGTCGTAGAACGAGAGCATCGGGGCGCCGAGCAGGGCGTAGAACCGGGCGCCGACCCCGTGCGACACCATCGACATCGCGGGGATCGGCGAGAAGCCCGCGATCCGGTCCGGGCCGTGCTCCTTGATCGTGTGCACGTGGGCCGCGGCGACCATCTCGACGGCCTCCGCCCAGGACGCCCGCACAAGTCCGCCCTTGCCGCGGGCCGCCTTGTACCGGGCGGACCGCACCGGGTCGCCCACGACGTCCGCCCACGCCAGCACCGGATCGCCCAGCCGGGCCTTGGCCTCGCGGTACATCTCCAGCAGCACTCCCCGCACGTACGGGTACCGCACGCGCGTCGGCGAGTAGGTGTACCAGGAGAACGCCGCGCCCCGCGGGCAGCCGCGTGGCTCGTACTCGGGGCGGTCCGGGCCGGTCGACGGGTAGTCCGTCTGCTGCGCCTCCCACGTGATGATGCCGTCCTTGACGAACACCTTCCACGAGCACGAGCCCGTGCAGTTCACGCCGTGTGTCGACCGGACGACCTTGTCGTGGCTCCAGCGGTCCCGGTAGAACGTGTCCGCGTCGCGCTTGCCGATCTGATGGAGGGTCCGCAGGTCCGCCGACACCTCGTTCTTCGTCAGGAACCGCCGCGTCCGCAGCAGCGCTTCGACGACCCCCTCGTCCAGGCCCGGTCGGCGTCCCTGCTCGATCGTCATGTGGGCTCCCTAGCTGGTGGTGACCTCGGCGGCACGTGCGAGAGCGGCCCGGCGGACCGGGCCCCAGGTGAACCAGGCGACGCCGAAGGCGCTGGCGGCGAGCAGGACATAGCCGAGGCTGTAGTCGCCCACCTGGTCGTAGACCGCGCCCATGACGAGCGGCGGGAAGAAGCCGCCCAGGCCACCGGCGGCTCCGACGATGCCCGTCACCGCACCGACCTTGTCCGCGGGGGCGACCTGCGCCACCAGGGCGAACACCGCGCCGGACGACGCACCGAGCGCGGCGGCCAGGCCCAGGAACGCGATCGTCGCCACGGGCACCAGGGGCAGCTCGAGCGCGGCGACCAGAGCCAGGCCCGCCGCCGCGACGAACGCGACCATCAGCACGGGCACCGGACCGACCTTGTCCGACAGCGTGCCGCCGACCGGGCGCATCGCGACGGCGAGCACGACGAACCCCGCGGTCCGGGCCGCGGCGTCGCTCGCGGTGAGGTCGTAGGCGTTCACCAGGTACGTCGGCAGGTAGACGCTGAACGCGACGAACCCGCCGAAGCCCAGCGCGTACAGCAGCGAGAGCTGACCGGTCGCGGGGATGCGGGCCGTCGCCCACGTGCGGGCCAGGAACGAGCCCGGCGGCCGCGGGCGGCCGGGCTTGTCCCGCAGCAGCAGTGCCGAGACGACCGCGTAGACGGCCAGCACGCACGCGACCAGCACGAACGGCGCCTCGTGCCCGTACGCATCCGTGATCCGCACCGTGGTGAACGCCGAGATCGCCGTGCCGCCCATGCCGAGCCCGAAGATGCCGAGCGCCGTCCCTCGACGCTCGGGCGCGAACCACTGGTTGACCGCCGGCACCCCGATGGCGAACGCGGTGCCGCCGAGCCCGAGGAAGAAGCCGCCGACGAGCATCGCCGCATACGTCTCCGCCACGAACCCGATGAAGAGCACCGGCAGGATCGTCAGGGCGGTGACCGTCGGGAACATGCGGCGCGACCCGAACCGGTCGGTCAGCGCGCCGACGGGGATCCGACCCAGCGATCCCACGATCACCGGCACCGCGACGAGGACCGACTGCTGGACCCCCGTGAGGCCGAGCGCCTTCCCGTACGAGCCGCCGAGCGGGCTGATGAGCGCCCACGCCCAGAAGTTGACCAGGAAGCCGACGGTCGACACCACCAGAACGCGCGTCGCAGTCCGTCCGTCGGTCTGTTGAGCCATGCGACCCCCCGAGCTCGGCCCGGCGGCAGCGCGCGGACCTGGCGTTCTTCGGAAGTTAGCACCGACGGGTCACGAGGCACACCAGCCGCGTGGGCCGCGTCGGGTGGCAGCGCGCGGGGATAGCGTGACCGCCATGACGGACGGGCAGCCGGCACCGCAGCGGCGAGGCAGGGTCGACACCCGGGCCGTGCTCCGGGACGTCGGCCGGACCGTCGCGCACGCCGACCTGGCGATCGCGTACTGCGCCACGGTGACGCTGGTGACGCTCGTCGTGATGCTCCAGCCCGAGGAGCGCACCGCCGAGATCCTCGCGAGCGTCAGCGCCAACCTCGACAACCTGCAGGCCGCGCCGGTCGTTTCGATGCTCGGGAGCGCGTTCGTCGTCGAGAGCGGCTGGGGGCTCGCTCTGGTGGTGCAGCTCCTGGTCGTGCTGGCCTACCTGCAGCGGTTCGTCGGCCGACTCGCGTCGGTGGTCGTCGGTCTGGCCGGGCACGTCGGCGCGGGGCTCGTGGTCGCCGCCGGCCTCGCGACAGGGATCTTCCACGGGTTCGTCGACGAGAGCGTCGCGGCGGCGACCGACGTCGGCGTCAGCTACGTGATGGCCGCGGCGATGGGGTTCCTGGTGCTCGCCGTCCCGCCACCCTGGCGCTGGTGGTACCTGGGCGCGACCGCGGTCTACTGGCTGCTACCGGGCGCGATCTACCGGACGTTCACCGACGCCGGCCACGCGAGCGCCCTGGCGATCGGGCTCCTGCTGGCGCTCGTCGCCGCCCGCGCGGTGGCCGCCGACCGCGACCGGTCGGGGCGGGCCTGAGTCAGACCTCGCCCGGCAGCGCCGTCCGGATCACGATGCGGGTCCACGCCCCGAGGTAGAGCCGGTCGCCGTCCTCGATCTCCCGGCGCTGGCCGGCGGGGATCGGGGTGGTCGGCAGAGGGTCGCCCGCGCGGCTCACGTAGGTGCCGTTGGCGGACTGCAGGTCCTCCACCCACCACCGCTGGCCGTCGGTGTTGAGCTGGCAGTGCCGGCGGGAGACGCCGGAGTCCGTGCCGCAGTCGACCGCGGGGTGGATGTTGCGGGACACCGACGGACGGCCGACGAGCACGCTGCGCTCCCGCAGCGGGACCAGGCCGGGCAGACCGGCCGACGGCATCGGGTCCTCGGCCTTCTGCGCCGCGTACCAGTCCGGGTCGACCCAGATCTCGGCGACCCACGAGTCCTCGCCCTCGGGGGCAGGGGTGGGGAGCGCCGTGCCGGCGGGATCGGCCTCGACCGCCGGTGTCGGGGTGCTCGCAGGAGCGGGGCTCGAGGCCGGCGCCGGGTCCGAGGCCGGGGCAGGGATCGGGGCCGGGGCAGGGATCGGGGCCGGTGCGGTACCCGTCGTGAAGTCGTAGCCGCACACCTCGCAGAACAGGGCCAGCGACGACGCGGGGGCCCCGCAGTGCGGGCAGGTCGTCGCCGTCCCCGTCGAGGACGGCGCAGCGGGCGCGGGCGCCTCCACCGAGACAGCCGCCTCGATGGGCGAGCCGCAGACGTCGCAGTAGTCGGTCGAGGTGGAGGGGTGACCGTTGGGGCAGGTGACGGTGCTCACCGGCGGACCCGGGTGGTCTTTGTCGAGGCCGTGTCGAGCGCCATCTCGTCGAGCTTGTCGGTGTTGCGCTTGAGTCGCACCGTGCCCTGTTCCTCGTCGTCGATCTCGACCACGCGCCGCAGCCGGGACGTGGCCTCCTCGTTGCCGGTCTCCGCGGCCAGCTGCACCGCGCGGCCCAGCTTCACGGTCGCGGTGGCCTCGTCGCCGGACGCCTTCGCGGCCAGGCCTTCCTGGATGACCGACGCGAGCTCGGCCTGCCCCGTGTAGTGCGCGACCTCGGGGTTGATGCGGGCCGTCAGCGAGCTGTCGTCGGACCAGCGAGCCTTGACCAGCCCGGAGGCCAGCACGTCACCGCCGACCGCGATCTGCACGCGCGCCGCCAGCTGCTCCGAGCCGACAGGCTTCGACGGCACCCGGATCGCCACGTGGTAGTCGCGGGACTCGTCCCCCCACGCCCCGGTGGGGTACGCGCCGGTCAGGGCGTTCACCTCCGTGCGTCGCGCGGTGATGTCCTCGACCGTCGGGGCGACCTGCCGGACGAACAGGACCTGCGCGCCCTGCGGCGCCCAGACGCGCAGCTCCGCATCGGCGACACCCTTGGACATCGACTCGTTGACCAGCGCCTTGAAGTCCGCCGCGATGTCGGCCGGGTTGCGGATCAGGTCCACGGTGCCCAGCAGCGCCGTAGCGATCTCGCGCAGCTCGGCGACCTCCCAGCTGGAGCCGACGCCGCGCGCGTCGCACTGGAAGTGCCCGGTGACGGCGCGGATCGCCGACGACAGCTCGCCGCGCGGCTCCGACTCGTTGCGACCGTCCGTGAGCAGGATCGCGTGCTTCTGCGCCACCTGCGGAACCTCGGCGAAGATCGCGTCGGCGAGCCGCAACCACGTGCTCATCGCGGTGCCGCCCGACGGGCGCATGTAAGAGATCGCGCGCTTGGCCTCCTCGCGCGCGCCCGGCTCCATCTGCACGATCGCGACCGGCGCGTTCGGGTACGGGAAAGCGCGGTTGGCCACGTGGCTGCCGCCGATGACCGAGAACCACGTGCCGTCGGCGATCTGGTCGACCGCCACCTGCGCCGCGTACTTGGCGGCGTCGATGTTCGGGCCGCTCATCGACCCCGAGGTGTCGATGATGACGATCTCCGCGACTCCCCCGCTGCTGGCGGCGGCGGTACCCGCGCCGGAGCTGGTGACCGTGACGATCGCGTGCACGTCCGTGGCACCGTCGGAGAGGAACTCGTTCTGGAACACCTCGGTACGGAAGTCGGCCACTGTGGCTCCTCGATCAGCGTGCGGACGATGCCGGGTCGACCGGCACGGCGTGCCCGGTGTCCCCGGTGTGGACAGTATCGACGGGTGCTGCGACGCGGGCCAGCGCCGCGGTGATGTTGTCGTGCCCACCCTGCTCGTTCGCCCAACGGACCAGCTCGGCGGCGATGACGTCCGGGGCGTTTCCCACCTGCGCGATGGTGCGGTGAAGCAGGTCGGCGACGTCGGTGGCCTCGGAGCAGTAGTTCCACAGGCCGTCCGAGCAGGCGAGCACCCAGCCGGGTCCCTGCGTCCGGGTGGTGCCCGTACCGGGGACCACCGTCTCGGCATCGGGGCCAAGCCACCGGGTGATGGCATGCCCCTCGCGCGACGCCTCGGCCTTGGCCCGGGGCACACCGCGCGCGATCATCTCGTTCGCCGCGGAGTCGTCGACGCTGACCTGGTGGGCGACCCCCTCGTCCGGCAGCCAGTACACCCGCGAGTCCCCGAGCCAGCCCGCGACGACGGTCGGGCCGTCGACGACCGCGGCGACGAACGTGCACGACGGCGGCTCGACGCGGTCCGTCGTGTCCCCGACGGCGTCGGCGATGGCCTGGTCGGCCGCAGCCGCGGCAGTGACCAGGAGCGCCGACCATGCGCCGACCGTGCTGCCCGCCGACCCCGTGACCAGGACGTCCCGCGCGGCGCGCGCCGCGGTGAGGCTCGCGATGTCGGAGTCCGGCACGTTCGACACCCCGTCGCAGACCACGAGGACGGCGGTCGGACCGCTCAGCCCCAGCGCCATCGCGTCCTCGTTGCGAGTCTTGCGCCGCCCGCGGTCGCACACCCCGCCCACCAGCGCCGACGGGAGCTCGCTCCAGTGGTCACGCTCGTCGACGGCCGGCTCGCCGCAGTTCTCGCAGTAGCCGTCCGCCGCGATCGTCCCGCCGCACGCCCGGCACACCGGGGCGGCCGTGGGCTCGTCCGGGACGACCACCGCGACCGCCGTTGCAGCGGCAGCGGCGGGAGCGGGGGCGCCCAGCGGCGTGCCGCAGTGCTCGCAGAACCTCGAGTCCTCCTCGGCGATCGTCGCGCACGCGCCGCAGGTCACCACGTGGTCCACCGACGGACCTCGTTGGCCTGGTCGACCAGCGCGATCCGTTCGTCGTGGCTGTCGTTCAGCACCGCCGACTCCCGCAGCGCCGCCTCGAGGGCGTCCCGCAGCTCGGGCTCCCGGGCGGGCACGCCGCCCAGGAGGACGGTGCTCGACGGACCCGTCTTCAGCACCGTCGCGAGCGCCGACCCGAGCACGTCGACCCGCAGCGCGGCCCGTACCCGCGGCTCGATCGAGACGGTCTGGACGCTCGCCAGCGCGTCGGACAGCGCCGACAGGTCCCCGCTCGACGTCGCCAGGATGTGCGCCCGCATCATCCGGGAGTCGACGTAGGAGCTGCGCGTGGCGGTCACCAGGTCGAGCGCGGCGAGCGCACCGCGCAGGTCGCCGCGCGCCCGCCGGATGCGCGCCAGGCCGAACGCCGCGGGCGCCGTGTAGTTGGCGTCCGAGCGGGCGCAGATGACGTAGAGCGACTCCGCGATGTCCGGCTCCCCGCTCAGCTCGCACGCGGTGGCCAGCGCGAGCTTCGGCGCCAGCTCCCCGGGCACCTGCCCGTAGACCGCGTTGAACGAGGCGCGGGCCGCGACCGGGTCACCGGTGCTCAGCTGGGCGAGCCCGCCGACCCACGCGGCACGCCACTCCCAGGGATCGTCCTCGAGGATCTTCGCGATCGTCTCGTCGACGAGCTGCTGCGCGCCCGCCTCGATCGCGGCCGTCGTCCGCCGCAGGCGGACCTCGACGGTGTCTTGCGGCGCGTCCGCCAGGGCAGCGATGCGCTGCTGCGGGTCGCTCACGTTGACGCCCGCCAACCAGCTCGCGGCCGGGTCGCTCGCGTCGACCTTGAGCGCGGGCAGCTGGTCCCAGGCCAGCGGGTGGCCGGCCTCGTCGGAGGTCGGCGCCTCGAACAGCACGGAGGCGGCCGAGTGCAGCGCCGGGCTGCCCGGGCCGCGGTCGGTGGCGACGACCTCGCGGAGCACGCCGAGAACCTGCGCGCGCAGCTCGTCGACCGTGGCGAACCGGTCCGACGGGTCGAGGGCGCACGCCTTGGCCAGCAGCCGGTAGAACGAGTCGTACGTCTGGAAGACCGGGGTGTCCGACACGGCGGGCAGCGACGCGACGTAGGTGCTCGTGTTGCCGCGGAAGTCCAGCACCAGCGTGGCCAGGGTGCGGCCGATCGTGTAGATGTCCGAGGCCACGGACGGCCCGACCTCCGGGACCTCGGGCGCCTGGTAGCCGACCGTGCCGAAGATCGCCGAGGCCAGGTCGTCGATCCGGCGCACGCCGCCGAGGTCGATGAGCTTGACCGCGTCGCCCTGCTGGATCACGTTGTCCGGCTTGAAGTCGCAGAACAGCAGCCCGACGTCGTGCAGGTACGCGAACGCGGGCAGGATCTCGAGGACGAAGGCGAGCGCCTGGTCCACCGGAAGCGGCGTGTTGACGCCGCCGGCCTCGTCCCGACGGTCCTGCAGGATCTGCTTGAGCGAGCGACCGCCGACGAACTCCATGACGGTGTAGCCGGCGCCCTCGTGCATGGCGAAGTTGTAGATCTCGACGATCAGCGGGTGCTCGACCTCGGCCAGGAACTGCCGCTCCGAGATCGCCGCCGCGTACGCGTCCGGGTCCCCGGAGTTGAGCAGGCCCTTGAGCACCACCCAGCGACCCGAGACGTTGCGGTCGCGCGCCAGGTAGATCCAGCCCAGGCCACCGTGCGCGAGGCAGCCGACGACCTCGTACTGACCGCCCACCAGGTCGCCCGGGTTCAGCGACGGCGTGAAGTCGAAGTGGGTGCCGCACTTCGGGCAGAAGCCCGCCGTCCGGCCGGGAACCCCGTCGCGCGACCGGCCGACCTCGGCACCGCACGCCGGGCAGAAGCGCTTGCGCTCGGGCACCTCGGGGACGGCCATCACCGCCTGCAGCGGGTCCTGGACCGGGGCGGTCGGCACGGTGGTGAGCCCGGCGCCCAGCCGCGCGCCGCGCAGCCGGGTCGACGACGTGCCGACGCGGCGCGTGGGCCGCGAGGCGCCCATCGCCACGGTCCGGGCCGACCCGAGCGCGGCCGTCGCCAGCCGGCTCGAGCTGGTGCGGCCGGTGCGGGTGGACCGCTCGGCGTCGGGGTCGGCGGCCGCCGCGGAGCGGTCGGGGCTCGCCTGGGCGACCCCCGTGCCGAGCAGCGACGTCGCGGACGCGGGAGCGCCCGCTGCTGTCGCGGCCTGCGGAGACCCGCAGACGTTGCAGTAGCCGTCCTCGTAGGTGCCGGTGCAACCCGGTTCGGTGCAGGCGATCATCGTCGTCCCTCCTGACCCACCGTGGGCAGGTCTCGGGTGAGGTACTCGTACTGCTCCACGAGGAAGCGGGTCAGGGTGATCTCACAGGGTGTCCGGGAGACGACCTCACGTGCCTCGTCATACCCGGAGCGGACCGTCGGGGAGGCGCTGCGGCCGTTCGCGTCGGCCGCGGCGCGCGCGCCCTCGAGCCGGTACCGCAGCTCCGCCCGTTCGCGCAGCGGGGCGCTGTACGCGTCGGCGACGGCGTCGAACGCCCGGCCGACGGCCGCGAGCCGGTCCACGAACGCGTCGAGCTCGGTGCGCGTCTCCGGCACCGCACCCAGCCGGGACACGTCCGGCACGGCGAGCCTGGGCGGGTGCGCGATCTCCCGACGGCACCGGTCCGCCAGCTGGTGCAGCGTCGGCTCCCGCTGCTCCAGCGCGGCCATCGCGGCACGTGCGTCGGCGCGACCCTTCTCCAGCGTGCGCCGCTGGGACACCTGCACGATGAGGTCGCGCTCCGCGAGCGCCGCGCGAGCTTCCAGCTCGGCGAGCGGGCCGGAGATGTCCGCGCCACGTGCCGCCTGCGTCACCAGCCTCAGCTCACGCGACCGCAGGCCCGCGACGAGGTCGCGCGCAGCCGTGTCGACGCCCGCGAGGTCCTCGGCACGCACGAGACCGGCCCGCAGACCACGCAACCGCGCTGCCTGGTCCGCGGTGTCCGGGTCGAACGAGAGGCGTGCCCGGACCTGGGAGATCATCGCGTCGCACAGCGTCACGGCCTCGACCAGGGAGACCAGCGCTGCGCCGAGACCGGAGTCCAGCCGGCCCCAGACCAGCTGGGACATCTTCTCCCGGTCCACCGCGTCAGCCCGGCCCGAGTCCCACACCTCGACCAGCTCGTCGGTCCGCGTGCGGATGGCCTGCCACATCGTGAGCGCGAGCAGCACGTCATCCGTGTAGCTCTCCGACGCCGGCGAGGCCTGCGCGGCCTGGTCCAACCGGTCGAGCTCGGCGCGGCGGTGCGCCAGCCACGCCTCGAGCCCGCTGAGGTACCGGAGCAGCTGGGGCGCGGGGATGGGCTCCCCGAGCCTGCCGGGCGCCTCGGGCGCGTCAGGTCCGCTCACGGGCTGTCGACCCGGCCGTACACCGAGACCGGCGGCGCGGGGGCGGGACCGAGCGCGCCCAGCCAGCGGTCGTACGACGCGGCCCAGGTGCCGTCCGCCTTCGCCTGGTCGAGCACACCGTTCACAAACTGCACGAGGTCCACCTGGTCCGCGGCGACCCCGATGCCGTACGGCTCGGCGCTGAACGCCTCACCGACGACCTTCGCATACGGGTCCTGCGCGACGAAGCCGGCCAGGATCGTGTCGTCGCCCGTGATGGCCTGGACCTTGCCCTGCTGGAAGAGCACCAGGCAGCCGGTGTGCGTCGGGGCGGGGACGGCCTCGACCCCGGGGTACGTCTCCTGGAGCCGCTCCAGGGTCGTCGTGCCCTCCGGGGCGCAGACGCGCTGGTCGCCGAGGGCTTCGAGCGCCTCGATGCTCTGCGCGTCGGAGTCCCGCGTGACCAGCACCTTCTGGCCCGCGGTCAGGTACTCCGCGGAGAACGCGATGGTCTCCCAGCGCTCGCAGTTCATGGTGAACGTGCGGGCCACCAGGTCGACCTCGTGGTTCTCCAGCACCTCGAGCCGCTGGGCGGACGTGATCACGCGGAACTGCAGCGGCCTCGCATCGCCGAAGATCGCAGCCGACACGGCGTTCAGCATGTCGATGTCGAAGCCCTCGATCTGCCCGGTCAACGGGTTGCGCGAGCCCATCAGGAGGGTGTCGGCCGAGACGCCCACGTGCAGCGCGCCGCGGTCGCGGATGGCCTGGACGGACGCACCGCCCGGGCCCGGGGTGTAGGACGTCGTGGACTCGTTGGCGTCGTCGCACACCGTCGCGGCGGGAAGCGCGACCGAGGCGACCGCCTGCTCCTGCTGTGCCACCGGCGCGGCGGCAGGTGCGCCGGCACAGCCCGCGAGCAGAGCGAACGAGGCGACGACAACCCCGAGGGCGGTGGTGGAACGTGTCGTGGTCACCGGTACTCCTCCACTCGCTTCGAGATGCCGCGCCAGGACAGCACCGCTGCCAGCAGGCCGACGACGAGCATCAGCCAGCCGATCAGGACGGACGAGCCGCCCGAGCCGGCCAACGCGTCGTGCGTCTGGGCGGCGCTGGCCTCCAGGCTGCTGGACGCCGCCGTCGAGAAGGTCTCGAACACGTCGTTCGGAGCCCCCGGTTCCTCGCTGATCGCCAGGGCGACCGCCTCGTCCCACTTCCCGGCGTCGTCGAGCGCGCGGATCTCCTGGTGCGACGCGACCCAGTCGTCGAGCAGGGGTGACAGGGCCGGATCGACCGTGGGACGGGCCAGGAGCTCGCTGGCCTCGTCGGTGTTGAGGACGAACTGCTCCTCGTAGGCCGCCCCGGAGCCGCGCTTGATGAGCGTGAACGACTCTTGGGACTTCGCGTCGTTGGCCAGCGAGTACGCCTGGGACACGGAGACGGTCGCGTCGTAGGGGCCGTTGCGCGCGTCACCGGCCTTCGCCGCGGCCGACCCGAGGACGACAGCACCGAGGATGCTCGCCGCGAGCGCCAGCACCGTGGCCCAGAACAGCCCCGCGTTCAGCCGACGGTGCGTGCGCTTGGCCAGCCACACCTGCACGACGACGAGAGCCGCGAGCGCGAGGATGCCGAGCGTGAGCAGCCACGGCACCGAGCCGACGGAGTCGAACGACGCGTCGACGCGGTCGCTGTTGGTCTGCACCAGCTCGTCGAGCTGCGGGAGCACGTCGGTGCGCAGGACTGCCGACGCCTGGTCGAGGTACGCGGCACCGACCGGGAAGCCCTGCCGGTTGTTGGCGCGGGCCTGCTCGACCAGACCGGTGTAGGTGGTCAGGCCGGCGGTCGCCTCGCCCAGGAGCTCCGCGTCGGCGGCGTTGGACCCCGCCAGCTGCGCGAGCCCGTTCGCGGCCGACGCCACGGCCTCGTCGTACCGGGCACGCTGCTGGGGCGGCTCCAGACCGCCCACCAGGAACGCGTTGGTCGCGGTCGCGTCGGCGACGACCAGGTCGTTGCGGACGTCCTGGATGCCGACCAGCTGCCGGGTGTCCGCGTCGGCGTCGGACAGCGCCTGCGACTGCGCCAGGCCGGTGGTCCAGCCGATCACCCCCACGGCGGCAGCGGCGATGACGGACACGACCCCCGCGACGCGCAGGCGTCCCGGGGTGCGGCTCAGCGCTCCACGCAGCCCGGTCCGGTGCACCGGGTTCGCCGGGTGCACCACGGTCACAGGGGCCTGGGATGCCGTCGGCGGGGCGATGGTCTGCGTCACGCGGGCTCCTCGATGTGGTCTGGCACGTCGTGCTCGTCGGCCGCCTCGGGCTCGTCAACCTTCTCGGGCTCGTCAACCCTCTCGGGCTCGTCAACCCTTTCCGGCTCGTCCGCCCTCGCGGGCTCGTCGGCCATCGGGACCAGGTCCTCCGGGAGGATCAGCCGCAGCTGGTCCACCGTCGGTTGCTCAACGTCCCGCAGGCGCCAGGCGTGCCGGGTGATCGCCTGGTCGAGCACGTTCCGGGCGTAGCGGCCGTTCCCGAACCCCTCGTCGCGGATCTGGAGCGAGGCCAGCTCCTCGAACCGCGCCAGGCACTCGGGGGTCGGCTCGAAGTCGGCCTTGGCCGCGGACCGGGCGAAGATCTCGCGCAGCTCGGTGTCCGTGTAGTCGTCGAACTCGACCGTCGTGGAGAAGCGGCTCTCCAGCCCGGGGTTGGTCGCCAGGAAGGTCGCCATCGGCCCGGGGTACCCGGCGACGATCACCACGAGGTCGTCGCGGTGGTCCTCCATGTCCTTGACCAGCGTGTTCACCGCCTCGGCGCCGTACTGGTCCTCGGCCAGGCCGTACGCCTCGTCGACGAACAGGACACCGCCCAGGGCTGTCGCGACGACCTCGGACGTCTTGACGGCGGTCTGCCCCAGGTACCCGGCGACCAGCTCGGAGCGGTCGACCTCGACCAGGTGCCCCTTGGACAGCAGCCCGAGGGCCCGGTAGATCCCGGCCACGAGGCGCGCGACGGTCGTCTTCCCGGTCCCCGGGTTGCCCAGGAACACCAGGTGTCGGGTCAGTGTCGGGGCGGTCAGGCCCGCCTCAGTGCGCAGTCGCTCGATGCGCAGGAGCTGCGTCTGCTGCCGGATCTCGGCCTTCACGCGGTTCAGCCCGACGAGCGCGTCGAGCTCGGCGAGCAGCTCGTCCAGAGTCTTGGCGGGCTTCTCCTCGGGGACGACCGTCGTGCCGGCCGCGGGCTTCGCGGTGCCGTGGACGGGCACCAGGCCCGGGTCGGCGGTGTCCGGCAGCGGCGGCAGGGCGAGCGCGGACAGGTCGAACACCGACGGGTCGACGCGCGGCAGGTCGAACGCCGACGGCGGCTCCGCGGGTGTCGCGACCGTTCCGTGGACCGCGGCGCGCTGCACGGCTGCAGTGGCGGAGGCGCGCGCGATCACCTCGATCGGAGCCGGTCCGAGGTCGCAGGCTGCGGACACGACGTCCGCGAGCGCGGCCGCGTACGGCTCAGCGTGCGGGGTGCCGACGAGCCCGGTCAGCAGGTCCGTGGGCGCCGAGCGCCACCGTCGCGCGCTGGACGCCGCCGCGAAGAACGCCCCGAAGGTCGCACCGTGCGCTCCCACGGCGTCGAGCCAGCCGGCGGCGGCACCGGGGACCGACTCGGCGACGGCAGCCGCGAGGCGTGCGCCCTCGTCGCGAACGGCGGCGTCCTCCAGCCCCGCGGAAGAGCCCACGGTCGCGAGCGCGTCGAGTGCTGCCGTCAGCGTCACGGGTGCTCCACCTGCGGGGTGTCGAGGCCGGCCTCGGGGGCCAGCGCGAGGGACGAGCCGCCGAACTTCTCCGCCAGGAACGCGCCGTGCGCCACCAGGGCGTTGGCGTCCTCGCGGGAGACGGCGTCGGAGATCTTGTCCAGCGTGACCCCGAGCAGGTCGAGCTGGTCGCACAGCACCATCAACGACGTCTTGCCCTTCGACACCACACGGCGGTCGGCGAAGTCACGCGGCAGCCGCAGGTACCCGCCCACGGCCTCGGGCAGGTAGGACGTGGCGGTCGCGACGACCGTGTGCGCCTGCTGGCTGCCGGCACCGAGCCGGTCCAGCCGCGGCGCCATGTCGTCGACGGTCCGGGTGATCCGCAGCACGCGCGCGGTCACCGCGGCGGGGACCTTGCCCGCGATCTGCTGCTCGACCTGGTGCGCGGACGCCACGATGTCGGCCGTCGTCGGCGCCGGGGCCACCTCGGGAGTCTCGGGCTCCTGGCGCCTCCCCAGCAGGCGCGCGAACCAGCTCATCTGTGCCGCCTACCCGAACCTCTGCCCACCCGGGCCGCTCAGCTCGTGCCGAGGTCGAGCGAACCGCTGGCCACGTCCGTGGTGTCCGCACGCTTGACCCGGTCGAGGTAGGAGCGCGCCTTCGTCGTCTCGGTCTCGAGGACGCCGATGGTCGTCGCCATGGAGTCGAGCGCCTTGACCTTGAACGTGTCGATCGAGTCCATGGTCGCGTAGATGTCCGAGAACGCCTGCTGCAGCTGAGGCAGCCCGACCGTGGCCTGTGCGGCTTGTTCCTGGATGCCCGCCGACTGCTCCTTGAGCATCTTGGCGGTCGACGCGATGAGGCCGGTCGTCGTGGTGTTCAGGGCCGTGATCTGGTTGAGCACGAGGCGCTGGTTGTTCAGCGCCTGGGCGACGATGACGGCGGTGCGCAGGGCGGCGACCGTGGTGGTGGTCGCCCGGTCGACGCCCTTGATGAGCTCGACGTTGTTCTTGATGATGATGTCGATGGCCAGGTAGCCCTGGATGGAGACCGCCAGCTGGGTGAGCAGGTCCTGGTGCTTCTGGCGCACGTAGAACAGGACGTCCTCGCGCAGCGCCTTGGCCCGCGCGGGGTCCGTCGCGTCGAGCTGCGCGATCGTCGTCGACAGTCGCGTGTCCAGCGACTCCGCGACGTAGATGTACTGGTGCAGGCGGGCCATGGTGTCCCAGAGGTGCTGCTTCTCCAGGTTGAGCGCGGCGTTGTCCTTGCGCAGCTCGTCCTGCCCGTTGTAGAGCGCGCGGACGATCGCGTCGATCTGCTTCTGCGAGCTCTCGTACCGGCGGAAGTAGTCGGTCATCGAGTCCCCGAACGGGATGAGCCCGAGCAGCTTCTTGCCGATCGTGGCCTCGCTGGGGTCCAGGCTCTCGACCGTCTTGCGCAGGTCCAGCAGCGACTTGCTGACCTGCGACGTGCCGGACACGCCACCCTCGCGCAGCTCCTTGACGGGCATCTGGAGCAGCCGGTTCGACGTGTCCGCGGCGGCCCGGATGTCGGCGTCGCCCATGAGGCGGATGTCGTCGGCCTTGCCCGCCATCTCCGGCGACCCGATCTGGGCGGCCATGAGCCCGTCGACGTACGCGTTGACCTTGGCGTTCAGGCCTGGCAGGGCGGCCTCGGGGATCTGCGGGGCCATCGCGGAGGCCGCCGTCGCCGCCACCGGCGCCACCGGGGCGGGCGCCTCGAGGGCGAACGCAGACTGCGGTGCGGGGGGCTGAAGGGGTGCTGCGTCGGTCATCGTCGTCCTTCACGTCCAGCGCGGCACAGAGGGCGGTTCGCCCGCGTCCTCTGCGGCATCCACAAGGCGGCATCCACAAGGTCATGGAATGGTCAAATCGTCCTCACGCGGACACTAGCACGGGGGGCCCACACGCTCGGAGACCAACCAGTCTCTGCCAAGATCCGTTCTTCTGCTGTGAGGACACGACACGGACGGGCAGGGGGCCGATGAGCGCGCGGTGGGAGGGCATCCTCGAACAGCTGGTCCAGGAGCGGTGGTCGTCGCTGCTGGCCCGCGCCACGCTCCTCGCCGCCACGCCGTCCGAGGCGGAGGACCTGGTGCAGGACGCGCTCGTCGCGACGTTCTCCAGCCGGGCCCGGTTCACCACCCTCGCCCAGGCGGAGTCGTACGTGCGCCGTGCCATCGCCACCCGCTCGATCGACCGGGCGCGCAGCGCGGCCAGCGAACGACGGGCCACCGACCGGGTCGCGGTCCGACCGCAGCGGCCGGTCGAGACGACCCTCCCCGGCCTCGAGGTGGACGTCCTGGCTGCGCTCGCGCGACTGACCCCACGACAGCGTGCGTGCGTCGTCCTGCGGCACGTCGAGGACCTGTCCGTCGCGCAGACGGCCGACCAGCTGGGGCTCAGCCAGGGCGCGGTCAAGCGGTACACGTCGGATGCCGCGAGCGCCCTGCAGCGGTGGCTGGGCACCACCACGGATCCCGAGGTCGACGACCACGATCGCCCGACCGTCGAGCTGGTCGACGGTCGCTCGACGACGAAGGGGGACCGGTCATGAGCGACCTCGGACAGCTGCTGGCCGCCACCGAGACCGCGGTGGCTCGCGCCCGGTCCGCAGAGACACCGACGCCCGACGCGCTGGCCGGGACCCTGCGGCGGGTGCGCCGGCGACGGGCGGTCCGGCACTCCGTCCAATCGATGGCCGGCGTCGCCGTGGTCGGAGTGCTCGGGGTGACGACCTGGCTCAGCACGCACCTGACGGACCCACCCATCCCGGCAACCACCACGGCTCCGACCGCCAGCCCGGCCCCGACGACGACGCCCAGACCCACACCGCCTGCGGCGGCTCCCGCGGTACCCGCGGTGCACGTCGGCACGCCGTTGCCTCTGCCGGACGGGCTGATCGAGTCCAGCACCGCCGGGTGGATGCTCGTCAGCGACGTCCAGTCGCGGACGGGCGTCGACCCGTACGCCGCCACGCCGGACGACTACCGCACGCTGCTCCTTCTGGTGTCCCCCACCGGTGAGCGGTACCCCGTGCTGGAGGTGGTGAGCGACCGCATGAGCGTCGGGGTCTCCCGGTGGACCGCAGGTCAGCCGATGGTCCTGGCGTCGAGCTCGGACGGCGCCGCCGCCGAGCAGGAGGATCTGTTCGGCACGCTGGACCTGCGGACCGGCGACCTCGCACCCTGGACCGACCTGCCCACCAGCACCCTGTGGATCGGCGGGACGCGCGACGGCGCGACCGTGTGGGCCTCGCCGCAGTGGGACCGGACCGAGATCCCCGAAGGTACGGTGCCCATGCCCCGCAACGTCCTCGGATCGCAGCTGCGCATGACCGAGTTCACGTCGATCGTGTTCCACCTGCTGGTACGCGAGGCGGACGGAACCCAGCGCGACCTCGGTCCGATCGACGACTCGCGGTACGTGACCTCCCTCAGCCCGGACGGTGCATGGGTCTCGGCGACCGCGCCCGGTGGGGAGCTCCTGCTGGTCGACCTGCGATCCGCCACCCGCACGACGGTGTCGACCGTCCCCCCGGATCGCACGTGCACGGTCGCCGGCTGGTCCGGGCCGCATCAGCTGCTGCTCTCCTGCGGCACGCCGGCCGACCTCCTCGCCATCGACGCGACGACGCCGTCGTCGCCCCCACGCCTGGTGGGGACGTCCGAGCACAGGGTCGTCGACGCGACGCCGATCGGGGACGGTCGGGTGGCACTGGGGATCGTCACGCAGGAGGCTCCGTGCGACGGCGGCGGCGACCCCGCCGTGCTGGCCGACGGCGTGGTCTCGCCGCTCACGGGCGAGTGGGGTCCGTACGACCACTCGACCTTCCTGAGGTTCGGGGGCGGTGCCGTGGTCACCGA
This sequence comes from Cellulomonas sp. Leaf395, assembly GCF_001424125.1. GTDB lineage: Bacteria > Actinomycetota > Actinomycetes > Actinomycetales > Cellulomonadaceae > Cellulomonas. The sequence goes on along the minus strand of NZ_LMQI01000003.1, from coordinate 37,862 downwards.
GCTCAACGACTGCTACGTCGGTCACGGCCGCGCCGGGCGGCAGCGCACCGTCCGCACCGACCTGACCACGGGAGAGGTCACGGAGCTCTCCGTGCTCGAGGGCGAGGTCACCGACGACGGGTGGGACCGCTCGGTGTGGGGCTGGCTGGTCGGCCAGTGACGCCGAGCCCTGGGTTGGCGGCGGTCCGCCATCCGGGGCACGATCATCCGACGACGAGCACGGAGGTCCCTGTGTCCCACGACGACGTCCCCGACGACTCCACCGAACTCCAGGCCACCGAGCAACAGGCCACTGAACGACAGGCGACCATCGACGAGCGTCTGCGGCGCCTCGGCATGGCCAAGGACCTGCAGCGCGCGATGGCGGCCGGCATCGGCAAGCTGCCGGTGAGCGAGACCACGAAGAGCTCGCTGACGTCGAAGAGCGCCACCGCGGTGGTCGTCGTCGGGGAGACGAGCGTGGCGCTGGCCAAGGGCGCCGTCGAGGCGGGGAAGGGCGCGGTGACCGCCGCCAAGGACGGCACCGACGCGTTCCAGCGGACCCGGCAGCAGCACGTCGCCCCGTCGTACGCGTCCCCGGAGCCTCCCGTCGACGACGTGACGACCCGCCTGGAGCGGTTGAGCACGCTGCACCGCGAGGGGCACCTCGACGACGTCGAGTACGCCGAGGCGAAGGCGCGGGTCATCGCCGGCGACTAGCCCGACTGCTCCCGCGCCGCCTGCGCACGGTGGGCCTCGACGGCACGGTGCACGCTCCCGTGCATCCGTTCTGCACCCAAGCGGTCGACCACGCCGTCGCGGGCGAGCGTCGCGCGCACCGACGGCTTCACCCGGGCAAGCCGGACCGTCACGCCGTGCTCCTGCGCCAGGGCGAGGATCTCGTGCAGGGTGGCGGCCCCCTGCGCGTCGACGACGGTGATCGCGCCGCAGTCGATGACGATCGCCGAGAGCCCGGGGCTCGTCTCGGCAACCTCGCGCACCCGGTCCTCCAGCGCGTCCGCCGTCGCGAAGAACAGGCCGCCGTCGATGCGGATCACTGCGATGCCGGGCTCCGGCTCGTCGTCCGGGTGGTACCCGAGCTCGCGGAACACCTGCGTGCCCCGTTCGCGGACCATCAGGGGCAGGGACGGTCGGGTGGTCACCGAGATGAGCCACAGCAACGACAGCCCGATCCCGACGAGCACCCCCGCCAGCACGCCGACGAGCAGCGTGCTGACCAGCGCGACGATCGCGATCCAGAAGTCGAACCGCTGCACCCGGGCGAGCCGGCGCAGTGCGGCCACGTCCATCATTCCCATGACGACGGCCTCGATGATGATCGCCGCCAGCACCGCTGTCGGCAGCCCGGAGAACAGGGGCGCCAGCAGCACCAGCGTGAGCAGCACCATGACGCCGGACGTCAGCGACGCAACCGGCGAGCGCGCTCCGGTGCGGTCGTTCAGGGAGCTCGCGGACAGGCTCGTCGAGACGGGCATGCCCTGGAGCAGGCCGGCACCCACGTTCGCGGCCCCCTGCGCGAACGACTCCTGGTCGATGTCGACGCGGTAGCGGTGGCGGGCGGCGAACGTGCGCGCATCCCCCGCGGTCTGCGAGAACCCGATCATCACCAGCGCCACCGACGCGAGCGCGACGGTCGCCACGTTGTCCGCCAGCAGCGCGATGTCGGGCACCTCGACCGACGGCAGCCCGCGCGGCACGTCACCGACGAGCGCGACCCCCCGCTCCCCCAGGTCGAGCAGCCAGGTGGCGAGCAGACCGCCGACGACGAGGACCAGCGCGCCCGGCACCCGCGGCGCGACGCGACGCAGGCCGAACACCGTCACGAGCGCGACCACCCCGACGACCACCGTCGCGCGGTTCACGTCGCCGAGCGTGCCGAGCCAGGACCAGAGCTCCTGGGGCGCCGTCGATCCCTCGGCGCTCGTGCCGGTGATCTTGGGCAGCTCTCCGACGACGACGTCGATCGCCGCGCCGAAGAGGAACCCCGTCACGACCGCCCGGGAGAGGAACTGGGCGATCCAGCCCATCTTCGCCACCGCGAGGACGAGGAACACGACGCCGGAGACGAGCGTGATCCCGGCGACGAACGGGGCGGCCTGCGCACCCGTGAGCCCGACCGCGAGGACCGCGCTCGCCGCGACGGCGGCGAGCCCGGAGCTGGGTCCGGTCGAGATCTGCCGGCTGGTGCCGAAGATCGCGTAGAGGATCGCTCCGGCCGCGGCGGCGTAAAGGCCGTTCTGCAGCGGGATGCCCGCGATCCCCGCGTACCCGAGGTTCTTCGGGACGATCAGCGCCGCGACGGCGACGCCCGCGGCCACGTCGGCACGCAACCACCGTCGGTCGTACGTGCGCAGCACCTCCACGATCGGCACCCGGTCCGACCAGCGACGACGCTTCGCACCCATGTGCGGACCATAGCGAGGGACCAACCCTGCCGGGCAGGCCCGTGCCGGGTACGTTCACCCGGTGACCTTCGACCTGCCGCGGCCCGCCCTCCCGACGGACGTCGACGACATCCACGCGCTGCGCCGGTCCCTGGAGGACTGGATGGCCGAGCACGGCACGGTGCAGTGGCCGCGGGGATCGCTCTCCCGCGAGCGCATCGTCGCCCAGGTGGACGCCGGTGAGTGGCACGTCGTGCGGGACGAGCTCGGACTGGTCGGCACGGTCCGGCTCCTGTGGACCGATCCCGACTTCTGGGGCGACGACCACACGCCGGCCGTCTACGTGCACGGCCTGATGGTCGACCGTCGCGCGGCCGGCCACGGGCTCGGCACGACGCTGCTCGACTGGGCGGCAGCGCGGGGGCGCGACGCCGGGGTGGACCTGTTCCGGCTCGACTGCCGGACCACCAACCCCGTCCTGCGCACCTACTACGAGCGGTACGGGTTCCGCGCGGTGGGGCAGCGGGACTTCGACGACTTCTCGTGCACGCTCCTCGAGCGGCGTGTGGGTGGGCTTTCGTAGGTTAGGACCATGACCGAGCAGCAGCGGACCTACCCGCAGGGCGTCCCGTCCTGGGTGGACATCGAGCAGGCGGACGTCGAGGCGGCGACCGCCTTCTACGGAGCGGTCCTGGGATGGACGTTCCACGACGCGGCCCCGTCGGGGGCACCGTCCCGGTACGTCATCGCGCAGCTGGACGGACGCGACGCAGCGGGCATCGGCGGCGGTGACACGCAGGATCCCGCCTGGAAGACCTACGTCGCCGTCGAGGATCTCGACGGCGACCTGGACCGTGTCGCGGCGGCCGGCGGGATCGTCACGACCGGACCGACCGTCGCGGGCGAGGGTGGCACGTGGGCGGAGCTAATCGACCCGTCCGGTGCACGGCTGCGGCTGTGGAAGGCGAAGCGCCGGCTGGGCGCGCAGATCGTGAACGTGCCCGGCGCCTGGAACTTCAGCGACCTGCACGCCGCTGACCCGGCGACCGAGTTCTACGTGTCCGTGTTCGGGTGGGAGTTCTCCGACGCCGGATTCGCCACGATGATCCGCGTCCCCGGGTACGGCGACCACCTGGCCGCGACCACCGAGCCCGACATCCGCGAGCGACAGGCGAGCGTCTCCGTCCCACCCGGGTTCGAGGACGCAATCGGGTGGGTCGGACCCGCCGAAGACGGCGAGCCGCCGCACTGGCACGTGACGTTCGCGGTCGCCGACCGGGACGAGACCGCGGCGCTCGCCGCGCAGCACGGCGGCGAGGTGCTCGCCGCCGAGGACGGCGAGTGGGCGCGCACGGCGACGATCCGGGACCCGCAGGGCGCGGTGTTCACCGCGAGCCAGTTCACCCCTCCGGAGTGAGGGGGAAACGCCCCGCCAGCTCCGCCTGGACCTGGAGGTGGCGCTCCAGGAACGCGCGCTCGTCCAGCCGCTTGCGCCGCAGCCACCCGGTGACCTCGTCGTTGCACTTGCTCGCGTTGCAGGACCCGCAGGCCGGGGCGATGTTGTCGAGGGTGTAGCGGCCGCCGCGGGAGATCGGCAGGACGCAGTCGCGCTGCAGCGGCCGGTCCGTCGCCCCGCAGTACGCGCACCCGCCCCAGGCCGACGTGAGCGCGGCCCACTGCTCGGCGCTGAGGTCGTGCTCGACGGCAGCCATGCGACGCTTCCGACGCGTCGCGTACCGCGCCTGGCGCGTTCCCTTGGCCGGCATGGGCGCCACGCTAGTCATTCGTCGGCGGTCCCCGGGGCAAGCGCGAGCGCGGGTCGCTCGCACTCGAGCGCGAGCATGATCCGGAGGGGCACGCCGGTCCCGGCACCCCTCGCTATCGCCCGGGCGTGCCAGAGTCGACCCCGATGGACGCAGAGCCGAAGGCATCGATCTCACCGACCCGCCTGCGGGCGGGCGTCTTCCTGATCCTGCTCTGGTGGATCCCCGTCTGGCTCGCCGGCCCGGTGATCGCCCAGACGGCCGAGCTCGACGTCGAGAACGTCGTGATCGGCCTCGCCGTCGTCCAGACGGTCCTCGGCGCCCTCGGCGCTCTCATCGTCGGCAAGCAGATCGCCCGCATCCTGCGCGGCGTCCCGAGGAAGCAGATGCTGCCGACCGTGTGGCGGGTGTTCCGCCACGGGTCGCTCGACGGTTGAGGCGGCGAGCGGAGCGTCAGTGCTCGACGCGCATCTCTGCCGCTGCCGCGGGTGCCGCAGTCGGCGGGTCCCACTTCCGACGGGTCTGGATGAACCAGAACGCCACGAAGAGCCCGAGCTCCCAGAGCTCCGTGACGATGCCGGCGAAGTCGGTGCGGCTGAAGGCGGCGTAGACGGCGATGCCGGCGACCATGAGCCAGAAGATCACCACGTACGTCCGCGCCTCGTCGCCGGGCGCCATCAGCTCCCCGGACGACTGGCGCCTGACGGACGGCGGCCGCAGCGAGCCGGTGGGTGCGGGCCACGCGTAGCTGGCGACGGCGGTCGCCATGCTGACGACGAGCAGGATCGCCGCAGCGAGGTGGACGTTGTCGAACGTCGTCCCCTCAGCGGCGCGCCACAGGAGCAGGGCGACGAACGCGAGAGCCAGCGCCGTCGAGATCCAGTAGAACCACCTGGTCACGGTGTTCTTTCTCAGCTCGTGGTACGCCCACCGCTTGGTCCTGGCCTCGACGATCAGGAAGGCGATCGTCACGATGAGGACCGCGCCGATCGTGACCCGCAACGAGTTGATGATCTCCGTCCGCTTCTCCGGTGTCTCGAGCTCGGCGAGGGACCTGGCCAGCTGGGTCGGGATGAACGCGACGAACAGGGCGTAGAAGCCGGCCAGGTTGAGGGCGTAGTCCTCGAGGGCTTCGCCGCGGTACGCGACGAGGCACACCGCGATCCCGACCATGCAGCCGACGAACACGTCGCGCAGCGGGCCCAGGTAGTAGGCGCTGAGGGAGCCCTGGATCGAGCCGAGCCCGAAGGCGATGGCGCCGCCGATCAGGCCGACGAGCAGGAGCGCGGGCAGCGCGACGAGCATCAGACGGAGGTGGCGGTACGTCTCGTGGGCCAGGTACGGGTCCGACGACGCTCTGAGCTGCTCTGGGGCCATGGTCGCGATGTTCCCTCTGCTGGCAGACCCCGTCCACCGCGACGCGTGCCCCGGGCACGAGCCTGTCGGCCTATCGGGTCGTCGGGCCGTAGCGTCCGGCTCAGAACACGGACGCCGACACCGCGACCGACAGCGGCACGTTGATCCCCCGCGGGACGTCGGGCCCCCAGGGTGGTGGCTCGTAGCGGACCACGCTGGGCTTGTCCGGATCGACGAGGTAGCCGGTCCACTGGGCGCCGTCCCAGTAGCGCAGGCGCGCGGGCTTCTGCGGATCCGGGTACCAGTTGGCCGGGGCGGTGGGCATACCTCACGGTACAGCGGGCGTGGTGAACCGGAGGGAGGTCAATCTCCGCCGGCTGTGGGCGCGGAGGCAGGGACGAGCCGATCACCACCGGGCAGCGCGCTCGTCGCGGCGAGGACGAGGGCGAGGGCGCCGAGGCCGACGGGGAGTGACCAGAGGGTGGCGACCGCCCCGACGAGGAGCGGGCCGCCGGCGTCACCGAGCTCGCGTCCGAGCTCGGCGGTGCCCATGGTGCGTCCCATGCGTTCGTGGGGCGTGGTGTCTGCGAGGTAGGCGAACGCGAAGGGCGTGGCCGCTCCGATCCCCACCCCGATCAGGCCGCCCGCCAGGTAGAGGCCGGCAACGGCGGGCCACACCGCGGCGAGCAGGACGCCGCCCGCGGTCAGAAGCAGCCCGCAGGTCATCCCGGCGGGGTCGGTCACCAGGTGCCGGTCACGCGCAGCACCGGCCAGCGGCTGCGCGAACGTCGAGCACAGCGCCAGGACCGAGGCGATCCCCAGGGCGACCAGCAGGCTGGCGCCCAGGTGGTCGGCGAGGGCGGGCAGGAACCCGATGGCCGCTCCGAGCGCGCCGGTCGAGGCAGCCAGGACCACGGTGGGGATCACGAACGCTCGGTGGGTGGACTGCCGGAGCACGTCGGCGACGGTGTAGCGCGGCCGGGGCAGCGGCTCGATCCGGGGCAGCCGGACGGCGACCCAGGCCGCGGTCAGCGCTGCGACGCCGGCCAGCGCGACGAAGAGCAGCGGGAACCCGCCCAGGTGCAGCAGGGCCGCTCCGATCAGTGGACCAAGGGTGTAGCCGAGCGCCTTCCACGAGCCGTACCGCCCGAAGTACCGTCCGGTCCGGCCGGGACCCGCGAGGCGGGCGACCGTGGCGGATGAGGCGGGTGAGAACGCCGAGGCAGCGGCCCCCTGCCCCAGACGGGCGAGCACCAGGACCAGAGGCTCGGACCCCCAGACCCCGATCGACGACGTGACGGCGAAGGCGACGAGGCCGCCGACGATAACCGGCTTGGCTCCGACCCGGTCGCTCAGGGAGCCGAAGACCGGCTTGAGGATGACCTCGGCGACGTCGTAGAGCGCGATCAGGATGCCGATGCGCAGCAGGCTCAGCCCCAGCCCCTCGCCGCTGGCACCGAGTCCCGCGGCGACGCTGTGAGCACCGAACGCGGTGACGAAGCCAGCTGCGTACAGAGGCGCCACCGCATCTCTCGGCTGCCCGCTCATCCGTGCACCTTGGCATAGACGAGCTCGGTGTACCGGGCGAGCTCCTGCACGCACCGGGCGAGCGCGCTCTCGGCGTCCGTCGCGGCGTAGACCTCGAAGACGTCCTTCGCGCGGGTGGTCCGGAACCACCGGCGCAGCCGCTCGAGGCCGTGCTCCTCCTCGTCCAGCTCGGCAGTGGTGAGCTTCCCCTTCGCGATCTCCCGTGCGATCTCCTCGATGAACTTCCCGCAGTCGGCGACGAACTCGTCCCCCTCGTCGCGCCGGGCGGCGTCGAACAAGGCCCGGAGCCTCGCCGACTCCTCGCGCTCCGCAGTCGTGCGCAGGACGATGAGGTCCCCCGCCCCGCGCCGCGCCAGGTCGCGGGCCCAGGCCGCGCCCGTCGCGCAGGTGGGGACGTCGGGAGCCGTCCAGGTTCCCTGCCCCATCGGGACCGCGCCGAACGCCCGGAGCTCGCGCCACACCGCGACGCGGTGACGCGAGGGCTGCGCCGGGAGCTGCACGAGGAGAACCAGCCAGCCCCCTGCGTCATCGACAGACACCTCAAGTGAATGCAACAGCTGTCACACGAACCGTCAGGACAGCTCGCCCATGCCCGCCCGCCTGGCACGGCGGATGGCCTCGGCCCGGTCCGGGACCTCGAGCTTGGTGAACAGCGACGACACGTGGTTGCGCACCGTCTTGTCCGAGATGAACAGCTCCCGCGCGATGCGCCGGTTGTCGTGCCCACGGGCGACGAGCTCGAGGACCTCCCGTTCCCGGTCGCTCAGCCGCGGGAAGATCTCGCGCCCCGGGTGGGCGGCCAGGCCGGCGAAGTAGCCGACCAGGCGGTCGGCCACGGTGGCGCTGAACACGGCGCCACCGGCGGCGACGGTCTGCACCGACTGGATCAGCTCGGCCCGGCCGGCGCCCTTGACCACGTAGCCGCGGGCGCCCGCGCGCATGGCTGCGACCACGGCATCGTCCTCGTCGGCCATCGTCATCACGAGCACGCGGGTCTCGGGGTTCGACCGGAGCACCGCCCTGGTGGCGTCGATGCCTGACCCGTCGGGGAGGTTGAGGTCCATGAGCACCACGTCCGGACGCAGCTCGGTCACCATCACGAGCCCGGAGGCGACGTCGTGGGCCTCGCCGACCACCTCGAGACCCTCGGCACCGGAGAGCGCCGCACGCACGCCGTCGAGGAACAGCGGGTGGTCGTCGACGAGTAGCACCCGGGTCATCGCGGTCCTTCCAGGGTCCAGGGGAGGACGGCGCGCAGCTCAGTTCCCGGTCCGGGTTCGATCGCCCGCACGGTGAGCGATCCGCCGATCTCCTCGGCGCGCTGCCGCATCGACGCGATGCCGAGGCCCGATCCGGGACGCGCGTCCCGACCACCGTCCGGTCCGACACCGTCGTCGAGGACGACGAGAGCGAGCGAGTCGGCATCCCTGGTGAGGGCCAGGACGAGCCGGGTCGCCTGGGCGTGCCGGGAGACGTTGGCGAGGGCCTCGGCCGCGATGCGGTAGACCGCGACCTCGGTGGCCGCGCTGAGCTCGCCGACCTCGTCGACGGCGACCTCCACCGCGAGCCCGGGTGTGCGGTGCCGCTCCGCGAGCAGCTCCAGAGCACGTGCGAGCCCGAGGTCGTCGATGCCCGGCGGCCGGAGCCCGTTGGAGATGGTCCGGACCTCCGCGACCGCGTGACCGACACTGCCACCGGCGGCGGCGAGAAGGGCGCTCGCCGTCGGATCGGCCACCAATGCCTGCGCGGACTCGACCTGGAGGCGCAGACCGGCCAGCGTCGCCCCCACCCCGTCGTGGAGCTCCCGCCGGAGGCGCTGCCGCTCGGACTCACGCGCGGCCACGAGCAGCTCGCGGCTGCGCTGCAGCTCCTGGTGGAGTTGGAGGGCGGCGATCGAGGGCGCGACGAGGTCGGCGATGCCGGCGAGGACGTCCGCGTCCTGCTCGGTGACGACCGCTTCGCCGGGCCGCGGAGCCACAACGAGCCACCCGGCCGTCTCTCCGCGATGCCTCATCGCGAACCGTTCGCCCGCCGCGCTCGAGTCTCCGACCCCGGCCAGCCGTCGCTCCTCGCCGTCGACCAGCAGCCACACCTCGGCCGCACCCAGCCGCAACGACGAGACGACGGTCTGGCACACCACCTCCGGGACCGCGGCGATGTCGAGCCCGGGCGCGGCGAGCCGTGACGACAACCGGGACGTCACCACGTACGGGTCGGCGCGATCCCCGTAGAACAGCCGGTCGGCGCCGGCCCACAGCCGTCGACCCAGAGGGTGGATCAAGGCGCCCGTCGCCCCTGCGGCGACGGCGGCGCTCAGGACGGAACGCTCGTTGCCGACGGCCTGCAGCACCGCGAAGACGCTGAGGTAGACGCCGATCAGACAGATGGCGAGGCTCGCGGTCACCAGGGCTCGGCAGACCGCCGTGTCGAGGTCGTAGAGCCGGTGGCGGGTGACGGCAACCCCGATGGCGATCGGGACCAGTGCCACGGCAGCGGCCTGGGTGAGCACGTCGGCCGGACTGGGCAGCAGTCCCTGCGCCAGGGTCACCGCGACCAGGGTCCCGGCCGCGACCAGCAGGACGACGACCTGCCGCCGACGCAGCCCCTGCGACCGACGCAGCTTGAGCACGAGGCTCCACACCGACGCGATCGATGCCGGCACGAGCAGGACGGCCGCGGCGACGACCAGCACCGGCGCCGCGACCTCCGAGGTGACGGGCTTGGCGACCGGGACCGCGCCCTGGAAGTCCTCCGGGTAGAGACCGACGCCGACCGCGAGCAGGACGATCCCCGCGCCGGCGGCGGCAGCGACGACCCGCCAGATACGGCCGGGCAGCAGCCCGTCGGGATAGAGCAGCGCGACCCAGGTCAGCAGGGGCAGGAAGCCGGGGACCCAGAGCCAGCTCTGCAGCTGCGCGAGGATCCCGACGAGGTCGCTCTGGTCGGACCCGACGAGGGCGAGGGCGGCCGTCAGCACTGCGAGCGCGGACGCGAGCCCCGCGCCGAGCATCACCCAGGCGAGCGCCCGCGTCCCGCGAGCCGGGGTCCGCCCCAGGAGGATGACGAGCGCGATCACCGGGTAGACGAACCCGACGGTCGCGTCGACGACCAGCTGGGGGGCCGGTGGCAGGTGCCACACGTCGCCGATGGTCATGATCGCGACCGCGGCGACCGATGCACCGCACGCGAGCGCGGCGACCAGGCTCGCCCAGCGGTTGCGCAGCACGAGACGCACCGCCGCCCCGCGCCCGGGCTGACCGGGTCGCGAGGCGGGGCGGACCGTCTGGTCGACCGCCACAGCCATGGCGGGGATCCTAGATCCCGCGCTGCTCGGTCGAGGGCTGAACGGGGTTACGGCGCTGCATCCAGGCTGCGACCGCCGAGACCACGCCGAACGCGAGCGCCAGGAGCGACCACGTGGTCCCCTCGCCGAACGCGAGACCGGCGACGCCGAAGCCCAGGCACGAGACCGCGACCCACGCGACGAGCGAACGAGCGGCCGGCAGCAGTGCCGCCAGAGCTGCCAGGACGATGAGCGTGACCGACGTCCAGGCCATGTCGAACAGGTGCGGGTTCTGCGAGTGGTGCCCGGTCGTCGCCAAGTTCTGGAGCGCGAGCTGGTCGAGCGCGTACGGGGTCAGGAACGCGGCCAGTGCGAGCGCCAGCGGAGCGAGGAACGGGTCAAGACGAACCCTCCCCCGCAGCTGCGGCCGTAGCGGCATCGCGAGCCAGAGCAGGGCACCGGTGATGACGATGACGCCGATCAGGAGCGGCGCGCCGCCACCAGGAGCCACCGCCGCGCAGACGACGCCGGAGCCTGCGAAGGCGAGGTGCATGAGGCCCGCGGCGGTGGACGGTCGGCGGCCGCTCCACGCGGCCCGGACCAGCGGAATCAGAGCCCCCAGCCACAGCGCGCACAGGATCAGCCCCTGGCCGGTCGCCTGGTGGAAGCGGTGGTCCGGCTCGACGCCGGTGACGAGCATGCGCGCGAGGTTGACGGTGAACACGACGGGGATCGCGCAGGCCAGGAAGGCCGTGACACCGACAGCCGTGCGTCGCCGCCGGCTCGGCGTGACCGCCGGCTCGGGAGCGGTGAGGGTGGTGGACGTGGGACTCATCGTTGGTGTTGTCATGACCACCACGGTCGTCCGCCGTGTGTCCCGGGCACATCGCCGGTGTGTCCCGGAGTTGTCCCGTCGTGGAGGAGCCAGCCCTCACATCGGGACTCGCACACGCAGGACGGCGCCCGACCCGCAGGTCGGGCGCCGCCCTGTCACGTCAGTTGACGCGGGTGATCCGCGTCAGCGGCGGCGGGCTGATGCCCGTCGGCTCCGCCGCCTGGAGGTAGGCCTCGAACGCCTGCAGGTCCTCCAGGCCGCCCACGCGGTCGGTGCCGCTGCGCAGCACACCGAACCCGTCACCGCCGTCGGCCAGGAAGTTGTTCACCGTCACGCGGTAGCTCGCATCGAGGTCGAGCGGGACGCCGTTGATGGTGATCGACGCCGGGTTGACCGCGCCGAGTGCCGGGTCCGTCGCGCACGTCACGTTCGCCGCCGAGTTGGCGACGGCGAAGTCCCAGGTGTAGCTGAAGCCGGCCGACGGCAGCAGCACCTTGAAGAACCCCGGTGTCGGGCTCGCGAACGGCGAGTTGAGGCCGCAGAACTGCTGCTCGAGGAGCAGGTCGATCTGCGCTCCCGTCAGCGTGAGGGTCTGCAGGATGTTGCCGAACGGCTGCACCGTGAACGCCTCGCCGAACGTCACCACCCCGTCGCCCTCGCCCGCCGCACTCGACGCGTAGGTCAGCGAACCGCGCACGCCACCCGGGTTCATGAACGCGACGACGGCCTGTCCCTCCGGTGCCGGCCCGTCGGTGGCAGCGAGCTGGGCGTCGGCGATCACGTCGCCCATCTGCTGTTCGCCGTCGGGCTGGTTCGTGTTGGTCAGGTCGCCCGTGATGTGACCGATCGGCCGGTTCGCGATCGGCGCCGCGACGGTGTTGTACCGGTCGATGAGGGCCGCGATGGTCGGGTCCTCCGGCACGTCCCGGGTGATGATCCGGTTGTTGATCGTGAGGCTCGTGACGTCCTTGGTGGACCGGCTGACGCGCATGTCGATGTCGGTGACCAGGCGCCCGAAGCTGTACGCGCTCGTCGTCGGGATGCCGTCGATCACGCAGTTGTACGGCTGGTGGGTGTGTCCGCTCACGACGAGGTCGACGGCGGGGTCGAACCGCGTGACGATGTCGACGATGGGGCCGGAGACTCCGGCGCACCCGTTGATGTCGAGGGCCGTCGGTGACCCGCCCTCGTGCACCAGCACGACGATCGCCTCGACGCCTTGCGCCTGCAGCTGCGGCACGAGCGCGTTCACGGTGTCGGCCTCGTCGCGGAAGCTCAGGCCCTGGATGCCGGCCGCGCTCACGATGTTGGGCGTGCCCTCGAGGGTCATGCCGATGAAGGCGACCTTGGCACCGTTGAAGTTGCGGATGGAGTACGGCGCGAAGAGCGTCTCTCCGGTCGACTCCTGTACGACGTTCGCCGCCAGGAAGTCGAAGTCGGCGCCCGCAAAGGGCGTGCCGTCCTGGCACCCGTCCGTCGGGTGACACCCACCGTTCGCCATCCGCAGGAGCTCCGTCGCCCCTTCGTCGAACTCGTGGTTGCCGACCGCGTTCAGGTCGAGGCCGATCGCGTTCATCGCCTCGATCGTGGGCTCGTCGTGGAACAGGGCCGACAGGAGGGGGCTCGCGCCGATGAGGTCGCCCGCGGAGACCACGATCGAGTTCCTGTTGGTCGCCTCGAGGTTCTTCACGTGCGTCGCGAGGTACGTGGCTCCGCCGGCGTTGACGGTGCCGACGCGCCCTCCGCTGCCGGTCGGCGGCAGGAGATTGCCGTGGAAGTCGTTGAGGGCCAGGACCTGGACCTCAACCTCGGACTTGTCCATGATCAGCGGGGGCTTGGGCTGGGACGCCTGTGCGGGTGCGGCGCCCAGCGCGACGGCGAGCAGGGTTGCTGCTCCGGCGGCGATGAATCGGGGTCGGTGTGTCATTTTCGGACAGTACTGCCGCGTAGCGCCGGGGTAAATGCCCGAGCTGGGCGATTGTCCATGGCTCCCGCTCAGGACCGGCGGGGAGTGCTGGGAATCGGCTCCACTGCGCGTCGCAGCAGCGCCATGCCCGTGCTGCGACCGCGGCTCTCGTTCGCGCGGAAGATGCCCGCGCGGTGACTGAAGGCTCGCGCGTGGCGGTACGTCAGGGTCTGGCACCCAGGAGCGACTCCCAGGCGGCCGCGACCGTGGCGGCGCCGGGCAGGGACGGCACCGCAGGGAGTTCGCCGCCGAGAGAAGAGTCGTCGTCTGCGAGCCGGAGCAGGTACCGGACGAGCTCGAACAGGTCGGCGTCCTCGCACCACGCCTCCAGCGAGTCCATCTCCGCCGTCAGCGCGGGCTCGAGATCGACCTGCCGCGCACGCTCGGCCGCCACCTCGGTCAACGTCCGCAGCACTGCCCGCGACTTCTCCTCCTGCTGCGCGAGCGCGAGCAGCGGCAGCATGATCACGCTCTCCTGGGCGAGCCGGAAGGGGCGGCAACTTCGACGTACCGAAGACTCGTACCGATCGGCTCCGGCCGTCCCGCCGGACGTCACGATCTCGATGGCCGCCAGCCGTAGCTCCGAGCCTGCCTTCCGGTCACCGGCGGCGTTCACCCGCTGGGCGAGCGCGTGGGCCCTCGCCCGGTCGACGAGCAGGGAGTACCAGGCGGCGTCGAGCAGCTCGTCGCGCTCCTCGGCTTCGTCGACCAGGTCGCGCAACGCGTCGCCGGCCGCCGCCAGCGACCGTCCGAGGGCCAGGGCCAGCACCCGGATCTCCCGGGACCACCACGCGTCGAAGTCCATCTGCGGCACCAGCTTCGCGGCTTCCGAGGCCCGATCACGGATCAGCAGGTCGTAGCCGCGCACAGTGGCCGCCCAGCCGGGCGCCATGACGTCCGACGTCACGGTCCGCAACCACTCCCGAGCGTCGTCGTTGAGCACGCCACCCCAGTTCGTCTCGGACACCACGCAGGTCTCGATCAACCAGTCGTCGTTCGGGAGCTGGTCGAGCGCGCGCCGCCCGGACCACGCCGCCGGCCAGCGGAGGTCCGCATCCGTCAGCGCCCAGGCCAGGTGCGCCCAGGTGTACGGGGCGTCGGTGTCCAGCATGGACGCAAGTAGCAGGTGCGGCAGCGCCCGCCAGCGCAGGCTGGCCCGGACCGGCTGCTCGGCGTCGGCCACGGCGTCCGTCCGCGCCAGCAGCAGCCCCCAGACCAGGCACGCCCGACCAATCGTGTCCGGTGCGTGCCGGCCCTCCAGCCCGCCCATCAGCGCCAGTGCCTCGGCGAGCATCTCCCCGCTGACCGCGGGCGCCTGCCCGAACGACGACCCCCACAGCGCGTCGGCGAGGTCCAGCCCCGATGTGGGGCCGGGATCGCGCTCGCGGGCGGCGCGCAGACAGCGGACGGCGGACGACATGTCGTCAGCACGCCGGTAGTCGGACGCCGCGTCACGCAGCAGGGCGACCGACTCCTGCGCGTCATCGACCGCGCCGGCCCACAGCTCACGCAGCCTGCCGTCCTGCGCGTACGTCGTGAGACTCGAGGCCGTGTAGGTGCCTGCCAGCCGCGGGATCTCGGCGGTCTCACCCAGCGCCGCCGCGACCTCCACGCGGAAGTAGGTGTACCGGTCATCCCTGCGCGCCCGGTCCTGAACGCGCCACCAGGGCAGCCCGTACGGCTTTCCGAGCCGGGACACCGCCGTCTCCAAGAGCTCGCGCCCGAGCTCCAGCTCCACTCCTGCCTCGAGCAGCACCTGCGCACGCAGCAGCACGGGCTCACCCGATGCCGGGTCGTGCCGGACGATGCGGGTCGCGACGGTGCGGGCGGCCGTGAAGGCCGCGGAGGCATCGCCCTCGGCCGCCGCCTGGCGTAGCAAGGCGATCACGGCGACCGTCCCGACATCACCGGCCCCCGACCAGGACTCCGCGAGACGGCGGGCCTCCTCGAGCTCGCCGCGGGCATACCGAAGCAGAGCTTCGGCCAGCATCACCGACGGCTCACGGTCGAGGTGCCGGACCTCGGCGAGCCGAGTCTCGGCCGCGTCGGCGTCCCCCTCGGCCAGATCGTCCAGGACTGCGGCGACCACGTTGACCGCGTGCAGCTCTGTGCCGGCCGAGGCGACCGAGTCGCGCTGCCGGCTCACCTCGCTGGCCGCCGTCACGTGCCCGCGCGCGAGGGCCAGCCGGGCGGCGAGCTGGACGACGGCGTCCGGACGTTCGTCGTCGTGGGCTGCCGCCCAGAGCTGCGACGCGACCTCGTTGGGCAGACCCTCGACCAGGCTCCCGTCGCCGGAGCTCTCCAGCAGCTGGACGATCCGGTCCGCCATCCGGGTAGCAGGGTCGGAGGGAGCGGCCACGACAGCCTGGACCAGGCGGTCCACCTCCTGCTGGACGTGGCCACGGAGGCGGGCGATGCCGGCCAGCTCCTCGAGGACCTCCCAACGGGCGGGTCCCCCGGCGGTCTGCCCGTCGGCCGCGCCTTCGAGGTCGGGCGACGGGCTCGGGTCGAGCGTCCGGTGCAGCTGCTTCTCGGCCTCGGCGATCTCGCGATCGCTCGCCCCCGGGCCGACCAGGGCACGCGCGAGCTCCACCCGCGCACGGCGGACGGCCACATCCCGCTCGGTCACGGTGCACCTCCCTTCCCCGGGGCGGACTTGTTGCCCAGCCTGACGCGCGGCCGCTCGTCGGCCCGAGCCAGCCGGGGTGGCGGCTCCGCGCCGTAGTAGAAACCTGGGACGCCGAACGTCGGCTGCAATTCAGCCGGGATGTAGCGCAGGACGCGGTCGCGCGCGAACCACACGCTGCGAACCAGGTCGTGGCCGCTGCTGAGAGCCGCCAGCAGGAGACCGACGAACGTCTTCGGCTCCTCGGGGTCACGGTCGTCGACGTAGCCCTCGAGGCCAGGGGTGTGGCAGATGAACACGACGGGGACACCGAGTGCGGTGTTGAGCGCGGACGCGGCGATCGGCGCGGCACGGATCGCGTCGAGGCCGGCCTCGGCAGCGACCGACGCCAACACCACGCCGCGCAGCTCGCGGTCATGGCGGAGCTCGTCGGCGAGCGACTCCGCAGATCGCCAGTCGGTCTCGAGGCCGTCGGCGAATCCCACCCTCGCGAACGGGATGCCGTCACGCGACGAGCGCAGCAAAGGCGCGCAGATGACGAGGTACTCCGGCTTCTGGTCGATCGCGTCCATGAGGACGGCCCAGCTCGCCGGTTGGTCGTCAGGGGTGGTCAGCGTGCGGACCGACGGCATCGCCATCAGCTCTGCGCCGACACGGACCGCCATCCGCGCGTACGGACGCGCGACACTGCTCACGACCGCGACGTCGGCAATGTCGGACGCACGGCTCGGCTGGTCAGCGGCTCGACCGGCCCGGGTCACGACGAGCTTGCGCTGCGCCAGGCCGGAGGGATCGACGCCCTGGTCGGCCGGGACGTGGATGAACTCCCAGGGGTACTCCGAGAGCGCAGCCCATGGCGGTCGGAAGGTGAGGTTCAGCTGCACCACCACGTCGTCGTCCTCGACGTCTGACAGCAGCCTCTTGATCCCGGGGGGCAGGGCCGCCTCGAACAGGTTGGCACCCGCAGTCTCCAGCGCGCGGCGGGCCCGCCGCTGCCACGGAGGGTCGCCGTAGCCCTTGGCGCGCATCACGGCGTCGGCCAGCTGGCAGAGCCGGCGGATCGCAGCGAGCCGTGTGGGGTCCAGCGCGGTGACATCGCGCTCGTCGTTGGAGATCCGGCCATTGCCGTCGCTGTCCCACGTGGCGACCACGAGGGCGTCGGTGAACGTGATGCCGACCTCGATCACCCGCAGCTGCTCCGGCCAGCCGCGAACCCGCATGGGGGTTGCTTCGCGCCTCGGGCGGGGCCGCATCGCCAAGCCGATCCGGCCTTCCGCTGCCAGGTTGCGGTGCGGACGTGGCTGCAGACGAGGCTCGAACCGGTCGAGCGCGGCGTACACGTCCTCGGCAGTGAGGACCCCGTTGGTGCCTTCCAGCGTCTCGTCGACGAGCACCGCGGCGAGCGCCTTGGTGAACGCGCTCGGACCGTCCGGCTCATCCTGGTCCCGCACGACCTGGTTGCCTCCGCTGGACAGGACGACCGTGCCCCTGCCGAACGTGGACAGCAGGTCGTCATCCACGAGCTCGTCCGCGCGGAACTGTCCGGAGTAGCAGCAGTCCAGCACCAGGATCGTCGAGCGTGCCCGTGCGCCGTCGAGCCACTCGCGAAGGAGCGCGGTGTGCAGCGCGCGGTTGTGGCGACGGTCGAACGGGACGTCCACACCGAGCAACCCGAGCTGCTGGGTGGCGCCCAGCCGCTCGCCGTGGCCGGAGTAGTAGATCAGCAGGACGTCGTCCGGTCTGCTGCTGTCCGCGGCCTGGGAGAGCGCGTCGGACAGCTCGTCGGCCGTGAGGTTCTCCCGGACGTCGACGTCCGCAGCCTTGAACAGACCGAAGTCGGGGTGGGTGAGTGCCCTCTCGAGGTGCTGGACGTCGTGGTGCGGGCCGCGCAGTTCCGTCATGCCCCCGTCACGGTGCGCATACTTCGAGTTCCCGATCAGCAACGCCCGGAATCCCACGCCCCCTCACCTCCCTCTGCCTACGTCGCCGGCGGGCGAGCGCCCGGGCCGTTGAACGCGTCGGAGGCGAGATTCCCCAGCTCTGTGGCGCCGAGCCCGTCGGCCTCGACGGTGACCGTGCGCACCGGGGCACCGTCCTGCTCGACGGAGACCGTGACCTTGCGCCGTCCCGGCCGCGCGCTCACGAACGCCTTGAACATCTCGGTCGCGGCGGTCATCGCGCCGGCGCTGCCCAGGGCGAGGATGACCTCCGTCAGCTCGACACCTCGGGTGCCCTCCGCCTCGGGTGGCTCCTGCGTCTCCTCGGGGAGTTCCCGACTCAGCAGGCGTTGCAGCTCGGCGAGGTCAGCACGCCAACGGTCGTCGTCCGCGCTGCCCCACTCTTCGGTGTCCGGACTGACGTGCAGCACCAACCGTGTGCCGTAGGACATGGAAACCCCACCTTCCCCTCACCTGGGTGGAGCACGGAAGGACGCACCAGATACATGACGCGGTACTGCATGTGTCGTTCGCTACCGAAGGTACGCTGGCTCACCGGATTCGATGCCGGCGGGACCGCCTGAACCTCGAGCGGACACGGCTGACGTCACCGACGAGCCGGCCCGCCGCATGGCGAGCGCGTCGTGCCGTCACGGCTGCGGCCACGGATAGGGCATCGGGATCGGCGGGGTGGGAACCGGCGAGCCGGGGCCGGGCCCGAGGCCGCCCAGGCCCGCGGGTGCTGCCCCGAGTCCGAGGACGAACGCGATGACCAGGGCGACCGAGGCGACCGCGGCGGCCGCCAACCTCCGAGCGTCGTCCGTCCGGGTCGTCCGGCCGCGGGCCATCACGAGCCCGCCTCCCGGCCGGCACCGTCGACGACGCGGCGCGCGACCGGCTCGCGCCGCATCGCGACGTAGTCACGGCACATCTGCGCGATCTGCTGGCCCGCCAGCTGCAGCGACTCGCACGGGCCCATGTCCAGGGGTGTGGGGCCGGGAGTCACCGCGCTGGGCAACCCGTCGCCGGCGACGTCCGCGCCGCGGACACCGACGGTGCCGCCGACGAGGACGCCCATCGCCACGACGAGGACCGCGACGGCGCGACCGGTCCGACTGGTGCGTCGGTCGTCGGGGGGCGCCGGCATCCAGACCTCATCGGCCCCGGGGCCCAGCTCGAACGTGACGACGGTCGTCATGGACGGCTTCCTGGTCATGGCGCCCACGCTGCTCCGCCGCTCCGCTCCTCACATCCAGGCATTCCCGGGACCTGGACCAGGGGAATCCCTGACTCGCGGCACAGGTGTCGGAGCACAATGGCGCTGTGGACCGGTGGTCGTCCCGTCCGTTCGCGCTCGTGGCCGTGGCTGCCGCGGCGGTGGTCGGCTTCGTCCCGAGCGTCATCACGGTCGCCCTCAGCGGCCGACCGGCGGTCGCGGGATCCCTTGCCTTCCAGCTCATGCTCGCCCTGGCGGGATCCCTGCTGTGGGTGAGTCCCGAGTCGCGTGCCCACGGGATCCGTCTTGTTCTCGCTTCGGCACTCGTCGGGCTCGCGAACCTCAGCGACTCCGTGTTCGCGCAGAGCGGCTACTGGAACGAGATCGGATGGGTCCTGCAATGGGCCGCGGTGCCGCTGATCGCGACGGTCCTCCTCGCGTATCCCGCGGCGAGGATCGAGCTCCGCTCCCGTCGGGTCCTCGTCGGGCTGGCGTGGGTGTGGGCGATCGTGCCCTGGACAGTCAATGCCCTCCTGTGGGACGAGGTCGTCGCGGGAGTCGTCGACACCAGGCCGTGGTTCCGGCTGGCGCCGATGAACGACCTCGCCTACGCGGTGTACGAGGTCGGGACCTGGTTCGGTGCTGCACTGGCGGTGTGGTTCGCCGCGGCCCAGGTCAACCGGTGGAGGAGTGCCCACGGGGCGGCGCTGGTGCCGGTGCGGATCGTGTCGGCGGCCGGCGTCGCACTTGCCGTCACGCTCGCGCTGCGAAGCGTCTCACTCACTGTGCTCGTCACCTGGGGCCAGTTCCCGGAGCCGGTCTACGTGGCGCTGTTCTGGGCGCAGAACGCGATCGGGGTGCTGGCCGGCGCCGCCCTCGTCCTGCTCGGCCTCCGCTCCGCGACGCGGCGGGGCGTCGTGGTCGAACGGCTGCTGTCGGCGACCGGCAACCCGCGTGCCGTGCAGGACGTCCTGCGCACGGTGCTCGTCGACCCGACCCTGGTGCTCTCCTTCCACGTCGACGGGGCGTGGGTCCGGGTCGACGGCGACGCGTCGGGCGCCCTGGACCTCGACGGCCGAGTGGTGCGCGTGATCGTCGAGGACGGCGGCCAGCCTGTGGCGCGGGTCGATGCGGACTCCCAGGTCCTCGCGGACCCCGCGGGCCTGCGCGTCACGCTCGCGGCGGCGGCCATGGCCGTCCAGAACACGCGGCTCACCATGGAGCGCGCCGCGCACGTCGCGGAGGTGCAGGCGTCGCGGACGCGGATCGTGGAGGCCGGCGTCGCGCAGCGTCGCGAGCTCGAGCGGGACCTGCACGACGGGGCCCAGCAGAGTCTGCTCGCGGTGGCCGCGACCCTCTCCCGCGCCTCGCTCAGCGAGGACCCTGACGAGATGCGCTCCGTCATCTCCGACGCCCGTGGCCAGCTGGCATCGGCGCTCGACGAGCTCCGCCGGCTGGCCCGAGGGATCCACCCCGCGGCGTTGAGCCAGGGCGGGCTCGCGGGCGGGCTCGCATCGCTGGCCGCAGGGATCCCGGGTCTCGACGTGCACCTCGGGGACACGGTCGCGGGGACGCCTCTGCCCGCCGCCGTGGAGTCGACGGCGTACTACGTGATCGCGGAGTCGGTGACCAACGCGGTGAAGCACGGCGGCGACTGCACCGTCGCGGTGGACGTCGACGTCGCCGGTCCCGAGCTCCTGGTGACCGTCGCCGACGACGGCCCCGGCGGCGCGCGGGTCGCGCCGGGTGGCGGGCTGGCCGGTCTGCTCGACCGCGTCCGAGCGCTCGGCGGCAGTCTCGAGGTCCGCAGCCCGGCCGACGCCGGGACGCGGGTTCGCGCAGTCCTCCCGTTGGCGCCGGCCACGTGACCGGGCCGACGCCGCTGCGGGTCGTCCTGTGCGACGACTCCGGGATCTTCCGCGAGGGTCTCCGTCTGCTGCTGGAGAGTGCCGGCGTCACCGTCGCCGCGGCCGTCGCCGACGTGCCGGCGCTCCGCGAAGCCGTCGCCGACGCGCAGCCCGACGTCGCGCTCGTCGACGTCCGGCTCCCTCCGACCCACTCGGACGAGGGCATCCGAGCGGCGGTCGACCTGCGCCGCGCCCACCCGGCGCTCGGGGTGCTCGTGCTGTCGACGTACGTGGACGCCCGATGGGCTCTCACGCTCCTGGACGCAGTCACGGACAGGGTCGGGTACCTGCTGAAGGACCGTGTGGACGACGTCGCGGGGCTGGTGGCGGCACTCGTCCGGGTAGCGGGCGGCGGCGTGGCGCTGGACCCCGAGGTGGTCTCGTCCCTCGTCGCCGCGCGGCGTCGGGCGGCACCGCTCGACGGACTCACGGACCGCGAGCTCGACGTCCTGGCGGCGATGGCGCAAGGGCTGTCGAACGCGGGCATCGCCGAGGCGCTCGTCGTCTCGGTCAAGACCGTCGAGTCGCACGTCGCCGCGGTGTTCCGGGCGCTCCGGCTGGACGAGGCCGCCAGCGACAACCGGCGCGTCAAGGCGGCGCTCGTCTACCTCGGGGCCGAGCCGGACCCCCAGCTGCGGCGGAAGCTCGGGAGCGACCGAGGCAGCCACCAGCAGCCCTGACGGCCCACCCGAAGGCACACGTGACGAACGCTCGGGCGCCCCGGGCACGTGGTGTCGTAGGGTCTCTGGCGAAGGTGATGGGGCATCCGGGACGGCCTGAACTGCACGCCGGCTGGCCGGAGGGTTCTCCGAGCTGTTGCACCCCTCCACCGGGCCTCTAGCTCAATTGGCAGAGCAGCGGACTTTTAATCCGCGGGTTGTGGGTTCGATCCCCACGGGGCCCACCTGACCAGGATTTTTTCCCCGTCGCGACCCCGGAGTCACTTCCAGAGTCACTGGGATGCTCTCGACCATCGCTAGGCCGGAGGGTGCCCCGGCTGTCCCGGCTGCTCCGGGCCGATGCGATACGGCCGCATCATCTCGTTGTCCTCGTGCTCGACGATGTGGCAGTGCCAGACGAACTGGCCGCCGCGGTCGAACCGCATGCGGATCCGGGTCACCTCTCCGGGGTAGGCGATGACCGTGTCCTTCCAGCCGTTCTCACCCGGATCGGGCGGCCGGGCCCCGCCTGCGGGGGCGATGTGGTGCGTCGCCTCGTCGATCACCACCGGCTCCCGGTCCGCGACCTGGAAGACGACCTCGTGGACGTGGATCGGGTGAGCGTCCGCGGTTGAGTTGTAGATCTCCCAGGTCTCCGCCGCGCCCACGGCCGGGTTCTCGGTGACCGGGTCGCTCCACATGGACGTGGACCACGTGCCTGTGGCGTCCACGGTGCCCAGCAGCGCGGCGATGGGTGGGGGGTCCTCCGCGAGCTCGGGAGCCATGGACATCTCCTCGACCAGCGCGAGTCGTCGGACCGACGTCGTCGGGAGCGGGTCGATCGCGGGGAGCACCAGGAACGCCGGGGGCGTGGTGGCGTCCGGGCTCGTCGCGGGGACCACGACGAGCTGGAGCACCTGACCGGTGGACGCCGGGTTGGCGACATCGAAGTCGTCGTCGGGTTGCCCCCCACCGAAGGGCTCGTCCGGTCCGAGGTTCCTGATGATGTGGGAGCCGACAGGCACGTGCGTGAGGTCGAGGATCACGTCCGCGCGCTCGGCCGGGGCCAGGAGCAGTCGGCCACCGTGGGCGGCAGTGAGGTTCACCGGCGCGGCGAGCAGTCCACCCTCGGTTCCGATCTGCCACGCCTCCGCACCCGGGAGGCCGAGGTCGAGGATGAGGAATCGCGAGTTGCAGCCGTTGAGCAGACGGAACCGGTATCGGCGCTGCTCGACGGTGTGCGTCGGCCAGGTGTGGCCGTTGACCATGATCGTGTTGCCGAAGAACTCGGGGTTCCAGATCGGCGAGACGTCACCCTCGGGCAGGTACGGGCCCACGGTGCCGTCGAAGAACTCGCGGGAGTCGGGATAGAAGAGCGACCCGTCGGAGAGGAACGAGCGGTCCTGGATCGCGAGCGGGATCTCCCGGTACCGCTTGCTGCTGGGGAACCCGTCCCCCTCCTTGGGTGCGGGCCCAGGCAGCACCGCGGGCTGTCCTGTCCGCGAGTCGATCACCGCGTCGTCCCCGTGTGGCCCGCCCCGCAGCAGGTAGAAGCCTGCGGGTCCGGCGTAGACGTTCGCGCGCGTCATCCCCAGGGTGTGGTCGTGGTACCAGAGCGTCGAGGCGCGCTGGTCGTCCGGGTAGTGGAAGGTCGCGCCACCGGCGGGCCAGGACACGCCGTGCGCCGCCTCGGCCTTCGATCGGAAGAACGCGTACCAGGTCCCGTCGTGCGCGTGGCCCACGGGGACGTCCACGGCGTCGGGCAGGTACCAGGCCTCCGGGTAGCCGTCGCTCTCGTCGCCGACGCCGACGGCGCCGTGGACGTGCGTCACGACGGGCACCGGGCCTCGGTAGGGCCCCGGCGTCGCGGCGAACACGGGCCGGCTGTCACGGTCGGTGGTGCCGCCGGGCGGGTTCGCCCAGTGCAGCGTCGGGTCGACGGGCAGGAGGTGCGGCAGGAAGCGGCCGTCGGCGTCGACGAGCTCGTTGCGCCAGGTGACGCGGACCGGTCGCCGCCACTTGGCCTCGATCGTCGCGCTGGGGGCGTGGAAGAGCAGGGTGGCCTTGTCCGAGCGGGCCGATGTCGGCCCGTAGGCCCACAGCGTGGTCGGGGGGAGAGGCGCGGGCAGCACCTGCTGGCTGATCTGACGGACCGCGATGTCGTACAGGTCGGCGTTCTTGCCTCCGCGCAGCGTCGTGCTGCCGGCGGTCGGCATCACCGGCGGGACGACGAGAGGTGTCACCCACTTCGGCACCGACAGTGCGTCGAGGAAGCCGGCGGCGGCCTCGCCGGCCGCGGCCTCGAGCACCCAGGGCCTGCCGCCGAGAACCCCGACGAAGTAGAGGCCGAAGGCTGCACCGCCAGCCTTGAGGACGGTCCGTCGTGTGACGCCGGCTGGTGTCCGCGACGTGGTGATGTCACTCATGTCGACTCCTCGTCGAGCCCGTTGCCTGGACGCTACACCCGGCGTCGCGAGCCTCACCTAGGGCCTTTTGTCCCGATATGGCCATGTGCCACGAGCATGGCTGAGTCCAGGAAAGGCCCGGGACCTGCGCGCCCGCAGGTCACGGGCCTTTCCAGCCGGGTCAGGCCGCTTCGCTCCGTCCGTCGCGCGTCCGGCCCGGGTCCAGGTCGAACAAGACCGCGCGGACTGCGAGTCCGAGCGCAGACGCCGCCGGCGCTGCCGCCCACCGGGTTGTCGGGCGCCCGTCCGGCCGCACCAGGACCGCGCCGGACGCACCGATCCCCAGCACGCCGGCGGTGGAGGCGTCGACCGTGCGCGCCTCGACCGGCACCGCGCCGTCGTGCCGGAGCCCCATCGCCTGGTCGACCCAGGACGCGCCCTGCGGACCGGCCAGCAGGGTCAGGCCGGAACCGAGCAGGTCGAGCGTCGAGCGGCCATCCGGCAACCAGGCGTGCGGGATGCGGTCGGCGAGCTCGTCCAGGTAGTCCGCCGAGACGTCGCGCCGCGCCGCGCCGACGGCGGACCGCTCCACGTTCCGCAGGCCGACGGGGTACCGCTCGGTCTCGTACGAGTCGAGCAGGCTCTCGTCGGCCCAGCCCTTGAGCACCCAGCCGAGCTTCCAGCCGAGGTCGTACCCGTCGTGGATGGCCGTGTTCATGCCGGCTGCGCCACGCGGGGTCATGCGGTGCGCGGCGTCTCCGACGAGGAAGAGCCGGCGGTCGCGGTACGTGTCGGCGATCAGCGCGGTGAACGTGAAGTCTCCGGTCCAGACGATGTCCACCGGCAGGTCGGGCGCGCCGGCGGCGGCCCGGACGAGCTCGACGAGGCGCTCGCGCGGGTAGTCGTCGAGAGACTCGGACGCCGGGTCCCAGGTCATCGAGAACACCCACCGGTCGGTCCGGTCGGTCGGCAGCATGACCCAGGGCGGCCCGGGGCGGACGAGCATGTGGAGCCCGTGTCGGGGCTCGCCGAGCAGGTCGGCGACCGGACCTCGGAAGACCACGGCGAGGTACGCACCGACGTCGCCGGGACCGGTCATCCCGATGTCTGCCGCCCGTCGGACGGCGCTGCGCGCGCCGTCGGCACCGATGACGTACCGGGCGTAAACGGTCTCGACGCCGGTGGCGGTGCGGACGTCGGCGCGAACACCGTCGTCGTCCTGTTCGACGGCGACGACCTCGGCGCCGAAGCGCACGTCGGTGCCAGTGAGTGACTGCAGGTGACGCAGCAGCACGGGCTCGAGGTGGTCCTGGGGCGCGATGGCCGGCGTGGTGGGGCTCAGCTCGGCCGCCTGTGCCGGGTTGGGGAAGCCCGTCGGGACCGTCTGACCGGGGGCGGTGAGCGCCGGGCCGATCCAGCCGTCGGTGCCCACGTCGAGCGCGCCGGCCCGGATGTCGTGCTCCAGGCCCCAGGCGCGCAGCAGCTCCATCGTGCGCAGGCTGACCCCGGTGGCCCGCGGGAAGGGGGACAGCGCGGTGCGGCGCTCGACGAGCGTGACATGCGCGCCGGCGCGGCCGAGGGCGATCGCTGCGGTCAGGCCGGCAGGCCCGGCCCCCACGACGAGGACGTCGGTGCGGGTGATGGTCATGGCTCCTTCTTTCATCGGACACTCTGTCTTTCACAAGACAGAGTGTCTTTCACCGGACATCCTGTCAAGCGAAATGTAGGGTGAGGTCATGCCGACGCGCAGGTACACCCAGCAGGCCCGGGCGCAAGCCGCCGACGAGACCCGGCAACAGATCCTGGAGGCGACTCGCGAACGCCTGCGGGCTGCACCGACGGAGCCGCTCAGCGTCGAGCGCGTGGCACAGGACGCCGGCGTGGCCCGCTCGACCGTGTACCTCGTGTTCGGCTCCAGGGCCGGGCTGTTCGAGGCGCTGGGCCGCGACCTGCTCGACCGCACGGGGTTCCGGCGGATCGCCGACGCGGTCGCACTGCCCGACGCGCGGGACGCCGTGACGCAGGCGCTGCGGGCGGCGGCCGGTGTGTATGCCGCCGAACGGGACGTCGCCCGCACGATCTACTCGATGTGGACCCTGGACCCGGACGCGCTCCGCGGGGCGTTCGAGACGGTCGAGCGTGGTCGGGCCGAGGGGCAGGAGCGACTTGCCGAGCGACTGCACGACGAGGGTCGACTCCGAGCCGGGGTCAGTGTCGAGGAGGCCGCCGACGTCCTGTGGATCGTCAGCAGCTTCGAGACGTTCGACCAGCTGTACACAGGCAGAGGGCTCGACGTGGACGCCGTCGCCGCCCGGCTCGCGATGATGGCCCAGCAGGCCCTGTGGGCGTGACGACCTGACCGGACGGCCAGGACGGCCTCCTGACGACTCCTCGAGTCCTCAGCAGGGCAGTTCCCCGCTGAGCGAACACCCCGACGGAATGGTCGGCACGCAACCGATGGTTCGGATGAGCAGCACAGCGGAGCTCGCCCTGCGAGCACCGCCCGCCGACCCAGACGAGGTATCCGACATGACCGCTCTCACGCTCGACACCCTCGCCCCCGAGCTCACCCGGCAGGACCGGTGCGACCGCTGCGGCGCGCAGGCGTTCGTCAAGGCGACCATCCCCACGGCCGACGGGATGGAGCTGCTCTTCTGTGGGCACCACTTCCGCGCCCACGAGCTCAAGCTGGTCGCGGCCGGCGCGACGATCCAGGACGAGCGGCACAGGATCGACGAGCAGGCGGCTGAGCGCGTCTGAGCGCGTCTGAGTCGTTCCGTAGCCTGGGTGGATGGCCATCGAGGTGCTCCCCGCCGTCGGGCGGTACGACGACTTCTTCGAGGTCGTCGGCGTCAAGAAACCCGGCGGCGCCGGCTGCTGGTGCATGGCCTACCGGGACAGCCGGGTGCCCAACGAGGGACGGGCGCAGTACATGCGCGACGAGTGCGCCACCGAGCCGGGTCCGGGCGTGCTGGCGTACGTCGACGGTGAGGTGGCGGGCTGGTGCTCGGTCGCCCCCCGGAGCACGTACCGGCGGCTGATGAGCTCCCGGACCATCCCGTTCGTCGACGACCGCGACGCATGGAGCATCGTGTGCTTCGTGGTCCGGCCGGCGTTCCGTCGCGGCGGGCTGATGCACGAGCTCCTGGAGGGGGCGGTCGCGCACGCCGCCGCGCACGGCGCGGAGGTGGTCGAGGGGTACCCCATCAGCATCGACGGCGGCGACCGGGTCGATGTCATCTCGGGCTACGTGGGGACGAGCCGCCTCTTCGAAGCGGCAGGGTTCTCGCAGGCGTCGGTGACGACGGGGCACAGCGGCGGCCGACCGCGGGTGGTCATGCGGCGGGAGGTGGGCGGATGACCGACGACACGGCTCTGCGCGGCCGGCTCCTCGTCGCGACACCCCGCCTGCGCGAGCCCACGTTCCACCGGACGGTCATCCTGCTGCTCGACCACGGCCCGGACGGCGCGATCGGGGTGGTGCTGAACCGCCCGTCGACGGTGGACGTCGGGGTCGTCCTGCCCGACTGGCAGGAGCACGTGAGCGACCCCCCGAGGCTGTTCCACGGCGGCCCGGTCGGCCTGGACGGTGCGATGGGGGTCGCGGCGCTCCCCCGCGGTGCCGCTTCGTCACCGGAGGTCGAGCTGGTGACGGGCCGGTTCGGCCTGGTCGACCTGGACGCGGACCCGACGTCGGTCGCGCCGCACGTGGGCGGTGTGCGGGTGTTCGCCGGGCACGCGGGGTGGGGTGCCGGGCAGCTGGAGGATGAGCTCGCCGAGCGCGCCTGGTACCTGGTCGACGCGGTCCCGGACGACGTGCTGACGTCGGAACCGGAGCACCTGTGGCGCCGGGTGCTGCGGCGCCAGGGCGGGGACCTGGCGATCGTGTCGACGTTCGCGGAGGACGCCAGCCTGAACTGAGGCGCTCGCTGTGTCAGGATCGCTCGATCACCCGGCGGTACCGACGAGGGAGAACTGATGGCTGGCGGTCTGGCCGCGCTTCTGGACGACATCGCCGCGCTGGCGAAGCTCGCGGCGGCGTCGGTCGACGACGTGGGTGCGGCTGCGGGTCGGGCCAGCGCGAAGGCGGCGGGCGTCGTCATCGACGACACGGCGGTGACCCCGCGCTACGTCCACGGGTTCGAGCCCAAGCGTGAGCTGCCGATCGTCCGCAAGATCGCCGTCGGGTCGCTGCGCAACAAGCTGCTGTTCATCCTCCCGGCGGCTCTGCTGCTCAGTCAGTTCCTGCCGTGGCTGCTGACTCCGATCCTCATGGTCGGCGGGACGTACCTCGCCTACGAGGGCGCGGAGAAGATCTACGAGCTGGTCACCGGTCACGCCAAGGAGCACACCACCACCCCGGCGGCCGCCCAGGGCGAGGACACCGAGAAGTCGATGGTGACCGGAGCGATCCGCACCGACTTCATCCTGTCGGCCGAGATCATGGTGATCGCTCTCAACGAGGTCGCCGACGAGCCGTTCCTGTCCCGCACGATCATCCTGGCGATCGTCGCGCTGGCCATCACTGTGCTCGTGTACGGCGTCGTCGCACTCATCGTGAAGATGGACGACATCGGTCTGCACCTCGCGGAGCGCCGCAACGGTGCGACGGCCGCGATCGGCCGCGGGCTGGTGCGCGCGATGCCGAAGGTCCTCTCCGTCCTGTCGACGGTGGGCATCGTCGCGATGCTGTGGGTCGGCGGGCACATCCTCCTCAACGGTGTGGACGAGCTGGGCTGGCACACGCCGTACGAGCTGCTGCACCACCTCGAGGACGCCGTGCACTCGGTGCCCGGCATCGGCGGATTCCTGGCGTGGCTCGTCGACACGCTCGGCGCGGCGCTGGTCGGGCTCGTGGTCGGCGCCGCGGTCGTGGGCATCATGCACCTGGTCCCGAAGCGCCGGAAGGCCGAGCCCGCGCACTAACTCGGTAAACGTTGTAAATGGCTCTTGCCGGACATTGCCCCCTCCCCTTATGGTCGTCGCAGCCACCGGGATGTTAGCGCTCACATCGGGCGCGACGGAGTCCTGGGACGACGCGCACGACGCCGTGCGCACAGGGAGGCCGCCATGCCCGTCGCACTGTCGCGACAGACCAGCAGGACCCGTCCGCACGGCCGCCGTCTCGGGTTGCGAGCCGTCCTCGCAGCCGCGTTGGTCGTGCCGCTCGGCGCTGCCGTCGCGGGGCCGGCCGGCGCTGCGCCACCCGTGCCCGACGGCGCGTGGACCGACAGCTTCGACTCGGCGACGCTCGACCCCCGCTGGACCGCCGTCAACGACGAGCCGACCGCCCGGTCCCTGACCACCACCCCGGGCGCCCTGACGGTGACGGCCCTGCCCGGCGACACGTGGCAGGGCAACAACTCCGCCCGCAACGTCATGACCCTCGACATCCCTGACGGCGACTTCTCGATCTCCGTGAGCGTGCAGGCTCCGGTCACGAAGACCTTCCAGGGCGCGGGCCTCATCGCCTACCAGGACCTCGACAACTACGTGCGCTCCGGCCTCACGTTCGTCGGCGGGCTCACCCCGTCCGGGATCGCGATCGAGAACGACATCGAGACCGCGGCCATCTTCGCCGCCGACCACTTCGAGGACCGGCCCGGGTCCACCGGCGAGATCCTGCGCCTGACCCGCGCCGGGGACACCCTCACCACCGCTCGCTGGGACGAGCCCACGACGGCGTGGGTCGACGTGAACTCCGTGGAGGTGACGTTCCCCATCGAGCACGTCGGCCTCTACGCGCTCGCCGCGCAGGACGGCACGACGTTCCCGGCCGTGTTCGACGACGTCACTCTGGTGGCCTCGCCCGGCGAGGACGTGGTGCCCGACGGGCCGTTCACGCTGCGCGCACCGGGGACCGCCCCGCACCTGACGACGGACGCCGACGACGCGATCGTCGTCTCGGCGCAGCGGCCGGGCGACGCGTTCGTGCTGGAAGCGACGGAGGTGTCCGGCGGGCTGACGCTCGCGGCCGGTGACCGTTCTGTCGCCGTCCGGCCTGACGGCCACCTCGCACTGGCTGACGACCCGACCATCCTCCGGCTCACAGAGGCCGGCGGCGGCACGCTGCACCTCACCAACGCCGACAGCTCGCAGGCCGTGGGGATCGTCGACGGGGCGCTCGTGCTGGGCGACCCCGGGAATGCCGCCGGGTTCGTGCTCGAACCGTTCACGCGCGCCGAGGGCACGACCATCGCGATCGACGGCGACGGCACCGACGCGGAGATCTCCGACCGGCTGTACGGGATCTTCTACGAGGACATCAACTACGCCGCGGACGGCGGCCTGTACGCCGAGCTGGTGCGCAACCGGTCGTTCGAGTTCAACACCTCCGACAACGCCACCTTCACGGGCCTGACCGGGTGGGACGTGCTCGACCGCAGCGGCGCGGGCACCACGGTCACGGTGGTCGACGACGACGGCCGGCTCAACGCCACGAACCGCAACCGCGCCGTCCTCGTGGCGGCCGCGGCGGGCGACGGGCTGCGCAACGCGAGCTACAACGCGGGCGTCGCCGTGCGCGACGGCGCGTCCTACGACGCGAGCGTCTGGGTCCGCACCACCACCCCGCAGGAGCTGACCCTCGCGGTCGAGAGCGCGGACGGTGCGCAGATCCTCGCGTCCGGCACGGTGGGCGTCGACGGCTCGGACACGTGGCGCCAGTACGACGTCACGCTGACCTCGAGCGCCACCACCGACGCCGGCCGGCTGGTCGTGCTCGCCGGTGCCCCGTCCACGGTCCACCTCGACCAGGTGTCCCTGTTCCCCCAGGACACCTGGGTGGGCCCGGTCAACGGGAAGTCCCCGCTGCGCAAGGACCTCGCCGAGAAGATCGCGGCGCTCGACCCGTCCTTCCTCCGCTTCCCCGGCGGCTGCGTCACCAACGTGGGCACGTTCCGCACGTACGAGGAGTCCGGGTACACCGACCGGCGCCGCACGTACCAGTGGAAGGAGACCATCGGCCCGGTGGAGGAGCGCGCCACCAACTGGAACTTCTGGGGCTACAACCAGTCGTACGGCATCGGCTACCTCGAGTACATGGAGCTCGCCGAGGACCTCGGGTCCATCCCGCTACCGGTGCTGTCCGTCGGCGCCAACGGCTGCGGGAGCACCATCCCCGAGATGACCGACCCGGTGCAGATCGACCGCTGGGTGCAGGACACGCTCGACCTCATCGAGTTCACCACCGGCGACGCGTCCACCACGTGGGGCGCCAAGCGCGCCGAGCTGGGACACCCGGAGCCGTTCGAGCTGCCGTACATCGGGCTCGGCAACGAGGAGAACACGACGACGTTCGAGGCCAACTTCCCGGAGTTCCGGGACGCGATCGTGGCCGCGTACCCCGACATCAAGATCATCTCGAACTCCGGCCCGGACGACACCGGCGCACGCTTCGACGCCCTGTGGGAGTTCAACCGTGAGCAGGACGTGGACCTGGTCGACGAGCACTACTACAACGACCCGAGCTGGTTCCTGACCAACACGGAGCGCTACGACTCCTACGACCGTGAAGGGCCGCACGTGTTCCTCGGCGAGTACGCCTCGCGCGGCAACACGTGGTGGAACGGTCTGACCGAGGCCGCGTACATGACGGGCCTGGAGCGCAACGGCGACCTGGTCGAGCTGGCGTCCTACGCTCCGCTGCTGGCCAACGAGTCCTACGTGCAGTGGTCGCCGGACGCCATCTGGTTCGACAACGACGAGTCCTGGAACAGCGCCAACTACTGGGTCCAGCACCTGTTCTCGAACAACGTCGGCGACGAGGTGGTGCCGAGCACGCTGACCACCCCGTCGGTCGAGCCGAAGCCGCTGGACGGCGGCGTGTTCCTGTCCACCTGGGCCACCTCGGCCGCGTACGACAACGTCCGCGTGACCGAGAACGACGGCGGTGAGGTCCTGTTCGAGGACACCTTCACCGACGCCTCCGCGTGGTCGCCGCAGACGGGCGCCTGGTCGGTGGTGGACGGCGAGTACGTGCAGTCCAGCACCACCGTCACCGACGCCCGCAGCATCCCCACGGGGACCTACGAGCAGGACTGGAGCAACTACACGCTCGAGCTCGACGCCCGCAAGACGGCGGGGTCCGAGGGCTTCCTCGTCGGCTTCGCGGCGGGCGGTCCGAGCGACTACTTCTGGTGGAACCTGGGCGGCTGGAACAACACCCGCCAGGCGCTGCAGAAGGCAGACGGCGGCGGTGCCGGTGAGGTGAAGGCGGTCGAGGGCCACAGCATCGCGACCGACCAGACGTACCGGGTCAAGGTCGTGGTCGAGGACCGGCACATCGAGCTGTACCTCGACGGGGTGCTGCAGATGTCCTATGACGACCCGGCGCCCGCCGCGGACGTCTTCCAGGTGGTCACCCGCGACGAGGACAGCGGCGACATCGTCGCCAAGGTCGTCAACGTCTCGGCCGTCACGCAGCGCACGCAGGTCGAGGTGTCCGACGTCGAGATCGCCGCGACGGGCTCCGTCACGGAGATCGTCGCGCCGCCGGGGGCGGCCAACACCAAGACCGCACCGAGCACGGTCGAGCCGGTCACGCGTGAGCTCAGCGGCCTGTCGTCGTCGTTCACGTACGACCTGCCGCCGTACTCGGTCACGTTCCTGACCCTGCACACCGTGCCGAAGGACACGACGGCGCCGACGGTCGACTCGCTCCTGGTCTCCCCCGAGCCCGTGGGTGACTGGCGTGCGGCCCCGGCGACCGTCGTGGCCACCGCGACCGACGACCGCGCGGTCACGACGCTCGAGACGTCCGTCGACGGCGGCGCGTGGACGGCGTCCGAGGACCCGGCGACCGTGTCCGTGCAGGTCTACGACCACGGCGAGCACACCGTCGCGGTCCGCGCCACGGACGCGGCCGGCAACGTCTCCGAGGACCGGTCGGTCACCTTCCGGCTGGACGCGATCGCGCCGACCTCGTCGGCGAGCGTGGACACGCAGCGGCGGGTCACGCTCACCGCGACCGACGAGGGCTCGGGGGTCGACCGGATCGAGTACCGGGTCGGTGCCGGGGCCTGGACCACCTACACCGCTCCGGTGCAGATCGGTGCGGAGGGCGGCACGGTCGACCATCGGGCCGTCGACAAGGTCGGGAACGTGGGCGCGACCACGAGCACGGCCGTCCCGGCAGCGGACGCGGCCCGCTCGACGACGTCGGTCCGGATCGAGCCGCGCCCCGTGCGAACCGCCACGCAGGCGACGGTCGTCGCATCGGTCCGGGTCACCCAGGGCGGTGCCGCACCGACCGGCGAGGTGACCACGACGGTGCGCACGGCTGCGCCGCACGGGGACGGCACGATCGTCGCGCAGGTCACCGGCACGCTGACGCCGGGCTCGCAGAAGGAGTCGGTCGCCCGGCTCGAGCTGCCGCGCCTGCCCGTCGGGAAGTACGTGATCGAGACGACGTACGCGGGCTCACCGACCGTCGGGGCGTCGACCGCCCACAGGACGCTGGTCGTCCTGGAATGACGGGCGGGGGCGGCCGGACCCCTCCGCCGGCCGCCCCCGTCGCACGTCAGAGTGCAGCCAGCCCCCATGTGCCCGTCCAGGACTCCCCAGGCTCGAGCGTGATGACGTCCGCGCCGGACCGGAACGCGTGAGGCGGGCAGGTCATCGGCTCGACCGCCAGGGACTGCCGTTGCCGCTCGACCGGGAGGACGCCGTCGGCAGAGTAGACCATCACGTACCCGAAGGACTCGTCGACCCAGAGGCGCACGCCCTGAGCGCTGCCCGGGTCGGTGAGGTGGACGACGGCACGCCCGTCGGCGCCGCGCCCGAGGTCGCCGAACGCCGTGTCCAGCACGGTCGGCCCGACCGCGCGGGGGGTTCGGAAGTCGAGCGGTGTGCCCGTCACGTCGACCGGCACGGGTCGCTCGTCCCGGTCGGCCGGGACCGGCGAGTGGTTCCCGGCGGGCACCAGCAGCTCGAGCCCGTCGACGGGAGCGCCCAGGCCGAGGTACGGGTGGAACCCCATGCCGAACGGGGCCGGCTCGGCGCCCGTGTTGGTCGCCGACGACGCGACCGTGAGTCCGCCCTGGTCGAGGTGGTACCCGACCTGCAGGGTGAGCTCCCACGAGTACCCGGGCTGCGGTCGCAGCACGCAGGCGAGCACGACGTCGTGCTCGGTGAAGGACACCTCGGTCCAGTCCAGCCAGCGCACCATGCCGTGGATGGCGTTGCCGCGTTCCGGCTCGTCCAGCGCGACCTGGCACGTGCGACCCCCGAACGTGTACCGCCCGTCCGCGATCCGGTTCGGGAACGGCGCGAGCACCTGCCCCCGCCCGTCGGGTGCGCGCTCGTCCTCCTCGAAACCGTCGAGCACCGCGCGGCCGTCGAGCGTGCACTGCCGCAGGCCGGCGCCGACCTGCGTGACGACCGCCTCGTGGTCGCCCGCCATGATGCGGTACTGCCGCCCGGACGGTGGGGTGCCGCTCATGCCGCCTCCTCCTGTGCGCGTTCAGGCCCCTGATCAGGCCACCCGTCAACGTAGCCGACGACGAACCGACGACTGGGCGGGCCCTCGCCCGACACAATGTCGGTCATGGAGCTCGGGTTCGCCGCCGGCATCGCCGCGATCGTCCTGCTCGGCGTGCTGGGACAGCTCCTGGGCCATGCGGCGCGCGTCCCGTCGATCATCGTGCTGCTGGTGCTCGGGCTGCTGGCCGGACCGGTCCTCGGCTGGGTGGACCCGGACGCGCTCCTGGGCGACGCCCTGTTCCCGCTGGTGTCGATGGCCGTCGGGCTGCTGCTGTTCGAGGAGTCCCTCAAGCTCGACTTCTCCCGCCTGCACGGCGGAGCGCGACGACCCGTGCTCGGGCTGGTCACGACCGGCGCCGTCGTCACGGGCATCTGCACGACGCTGCTCGCGCAGTGGGTCTTCGACCTGCCCCTCAGCCGGGCGGCGGTCATCGGGGCGATCCTCATCGTCTCCGGACCCACGGTCGTCGGTCCGCTGCTCGCGGTGATCCGGCCGAAGCAGCCGCTGGAGTCGGTCCTGGCGTTCGAGGGGATCTTCATCGACCCGATCGGCGCGACCGTCGCGCTGAGCATGGTCCACCTCGCGCTGCACAGCAGCGGGGTCGGGCTCGGCACCACGGCCGTCGTGGGCATCCTCACCGGTCTCGTGGCGGCCGCGGCGTACTTGGCGGTCGTCCGATTCGGGCGTGCCCCGGCGGCCACCCACGTCGCGCTCGGGGTCGCGGTCGCGCTCGCGGCGTTCGCGGTCGCGGAGTCCGTCGGCGAGGAGTCGGGTCTGTGGGCGACGACGGCTCTGGGTGTCGCGCTCGCCAACCAGCCGTGGGTGCGACTGGAGGCGCTGCACGAGTTCGGCAGCCATGTGGGGAT
This sequence comes from Cellulomonas sp. Leaf395, assembly GCF_001424125.1. Lineage (GTDB taxonomy): Bacteria > Actinomycetota > Actinomycetes > Actinomycetales > Cellulomonadaceae > Cellulomonas. Next base: position 2,628 of record NZ_LMQI01000003.1, on the reverse strand, counting down.
GCTCCTGATCGGCTCGCTGTTCATCGTCCTGTCGGCCCGGATCGACCTCGACGCCCTCGTCCGGTACCTGCCGGCGACGCTCGTCCTACTCGCGTTCCTGGTGCTCGGCGTCCGCCCGCTCGCGGCCGGCCTCGCCACGGTGCGCACGGTGCTGTCCCGGCGGGAGCGCGCGATGGTCGCCTGGATGGCCCCCCGCGGCATCGTCGCGGCGTCCACGGCGAGCGTCTTCGCGTTGCAGTTCGAGGACGCCGGGAAGCCGTTCCCGGCGCTCGTCCCGATCGTCTTCGGCGTGGTCTTGTTCACGGCGATCGTCTACGGGAGCACGGGTCCCCTGGTGGCACGCCTGCTGGGCGTCCGGGCCACCGAGCTCGAGCCGATCGACGACGACGGCGTCCCCAGCTCGCACGCCTCGCGGCGGGCGGAGTAGCGGTCGTAGAGCGTCACGATGAGCGCCACGACGTAGGCGAACAGGAGCACGTCGCCCGCCGACACCTGCCCGCGCTGCCCGGTGGCGAACACCGCGAAGACGAGCATCGCGACGATGCTGATGACGGTGTTGGCGGCCACCTGGACGCCGAGCGACCCGCGCCGTCGGCCTCGCCAGAGCGCCAGCCCCGCGTGCACCAGCACGGTCCCCGTGACGACGAGCGCCACCACGGACAGCCGGCCCTCCAGCGACGGGTACGACTCGAACAGGATGAGCGTGACCAGACCGGCCAGGACGACCTTCTCGACGAGATGCCCGACGCCGCTCGGCGCGACGGCGACCGGACCCCGCGGGAGCCAGCCCACGCGCTCGGCGACGACGTCCGAGTCCAGCGTGAACGGCCAGTCCGCGGGCGGCAGGCCCCGGACCACGCGTCGCCCGACGACGACCAGGACCACCGCGAGGATCGCCAGCACGGCCCAGGTCCACGGATGCTCGTCGACCAGTCGCCGGAACTCGTCGGTGAAGTCCAGCTGGGCGACGTGGATCCACCACTCCTGCGGCAGCTTGATCACCACCCAGATGAGCCCTGCCGTCCAGAGGAACGCGGCCTTGCTCAGGCGCGACGCGTCCCAGCGTGTGCGGACCACCTCGATCGCGATGAAGAAGTACTCGAACGTGTTCGGGAACACCATGAGCAGCCAACGCTCGCCGGTGAGCTCGAACAGGAGCACCCCGACCAGCCGGTAGTACCAGAGGAAGGCCGCCACCCCGACCGCGAACGGGTTGCGCCAGTTCCGCAGCACCGACAGGTAGGCGACCGTCAGGTAGTAGATGTCGAGCGCCTTGTCGTACGACTGGTAGTTCTCGAGCGACAGATCGGTGAACGTGGCGAACACCGTCTGGTCGATCCCGTCGATCACCAGGGCCGCCAGGATGGCCGGCAGCGGGAACCGCGGGATGAACAGCGGCACCACCAGCCGCAGCGTCACGACCAGCACGAACACGGTCCAGTCGAGAGTGCTCGCGTCCGTCATACCGGGCACTGTAGGGCCCGACCCCTTCAGTCGCCCCGAACGTCCAGCGTGACCTCGGTGCGGCCCGTCGGCACCGCGACCCGTTGCGCCACCCGGCCACCTGCGGGCTCGACTGCCACCGACCATGGAGCGCTCGCGCCCCGTGCCTCCACGTGCAGCCGTGCACCCGCCCGCGTCACCACGAAGGTCACCGCCGACCGCGCCCCGACCGCCGGCACGGTGACGACCGACCGGTGACCGTCGGGCAGGTCGAACAGGCGCAGCGTGACGCCGTCGGCCCAGTCATAGTCCGGCCGGTCGGTGCGGGCCCCCTGCGCCAGCACCGTCCCCGGCCGGACGTACAGCGGGACCGAGTCGAAGCCGTGCCGCTCGCGGACCCAGCGCGGTCCGGTGACCCGATCCCCCGTGAGCAGAGACGTCCAGGTGCCCTCCGGCACGTAGACGTCCACGTCGCCCTCGGCGCTGAACACCGGAGCGACCAGCAGGTCGGGCCCGAGCATGTACTGGGTGTCGACGGTGGCCGCGCCCGGGTCGTCCGGGAACTCCAGCACCATCGGCCGCATGACCGGCACCCCCTCCTCGTGCGCCTCCACGCCCGCCGCGGCCAAGTACGGCATGAGCTGGTGCTTCAGCGATGTGAAGCGCCGGGTGACGTCGACGGCTTCCTCGTCGAACGCCCACGGCACCCGGTAGGAGTCCGAGCCGTGCAGGCGGCTGTGCGAGGAGAGCAGCCCGAACGCCAGCCAACGCTTGAACACGGCCGCGTCGGGGGTGCCCTCGAACCCGCCGATGTCGTGGCTCCAGAACCCGAAGCCCGACGMCGCGAGCGACAGCCCGCCGCGCAGCGACTCGGCCATCGAGACGAACGTCGACTCGCAGTCGCCGCCCCAGTGCACCGGGAACTGCTGGCCMCCGGCGGTGGCCGACCGGGCGAACAGCACCGCCTCGCCCTCGCCACGCTCGGCCTCCAGCACGTCGAAGACCGCCCGGTTGTACAGGTGCGTGTAGTAGTTGTGCATCCGCTCGGGGCACCGGGAACTGCTGGCCACCGGCGGTGGCCGACCGGGCGAACAGCACCGCCTCGCCCTCGCCACGCTCGGCCTCCAGCACGTCGAAGACCGCCCGGTTGTACAGGTGCGTGTAGTAGTTGTGCATCCGCTCGGG
>NZ_LMQI01000002.1 GCF_001424125.1 Cellulomonas sp. Leaf395 | reverse complement strand
CTGCTCTCCTCGCACAGCCGCCTGCACGGCTCGGACTCCTACCGGGTGCCGTGGGCGTTCGACGAGGAAGCCGTCGACGTCACCCGGCTGTTCACCCGCCTCAAGCTCTCGCTCATGCCCTACCTTGCGCGGCTGGGCCAGGACGCCCACGCCTCCGGGGTCCCCGTGATGCGGCCGATGGTGCTGGAGTTCCCCGACGACCCTGGCGCGGCGACGGTCGACACCCAGTACATGCTCGGCGAGACCCTGCTCGTCGCCCCGGTGTTCACGGCCGAGGGCGACGTCGACGTCTACCTCCCCGAAGGCACCTGGACGTCGCTGCTCACCGGCGACCGGGTGACCGGACCGCGCTGGGTCCGCGAGCGGCACGGCTACCTGTCGCTGCCGCTGTACGTCCGTCCGGACAGCGTGCTGCCCGTCGGCGCGCGCTCGGACCGGCCGGACTACGACTGGGCCGACGGTGTCACGCTGCACCTGGTGGAGCTCGCCGACGGGCACCGGTCGGTCACCACCGTGCCGGGCGCGGCCGGGGGCGAGCCCAGCGTGTTCGTGGTGCGGCGTGACGGGGCTGCGGTCCGCGTCGAGGCGCGCGGTGCGACCGGGCCGTGGCGCGTGCAGGTGGGCGTCGGTGGGACGGTCGTCGAGGCCGCCGCGCGCGACGAGGTCGTCGAGCTCACGCTCTGAGCGCAGTGCTTCCGCTGCCCACCGCGGGGTGGCGGGAGCGATCTCACGCCGTGTATCGTATCGATTCGATTCCCGCACGTCGGGTCTGACCGACCCGGCACAGCTGCCGACCCATGGTCACGGCCCGCCCGCCTGCACCCGCCGTCCCACCCCGTCCGTCCGACCGAAGGACCTGCACATGACGACCTCGCGCCCCTCCGGACGCCAGTTCCCCTCCGACTTCCTCTGGGGCTCGGCCACCGCCTCGTACCAGATCGAGGGGGCGTTCGACGAGGACGGCCGCGGTCCGTCCATCTGGGACACGTTCGCCCGCACGCCCGGCAAGGTGCTCGACGGCGATACCGGTGACGTCGCGGCGGACCACTACCACCGGGTGCCGCAGGACGTCGCCATCATGAAGGACCTCGGCCTGCAGGCCTACCGGTTCTCGATCGCGTGGCCCCGCGTCCAGCCGACCGGCTCGGGCGAGTTCAACCAGGCCGGTCTCGACTTCTACGTCGACCTCGCGGACCGCCTCATCTCCGCCGGCATCAAGCCCGTCGCGACGCTCTACCACTGGGACCTCCCGCAGCCGCTCGAGGACGAGGGCGGCTGGGCCAACCGCCAGACGGCCCTGCGGTTCGGTGAGTACGCGCGCAAGCTGGCCGAGGTCCTGGGCGACCGGATCCACGTCTGGACCACGCTCAACGAGCCGTGGTGCTCCGCGTTCCTCGGCTACGCGTCCGGCGTGCACGCCCCCGGGGTGACCGACGACTCCACCGCGCTCGCCGCGGTCCACCACCTGAACCTCGCGCACGGCCTCGCCGGCCGGGCGATCAAGGACGTGCTCGGCGAGGACACCCCGATCTCGGTGACCCTCAACCTGCACGTCACGCGCGCCGCGTCCGACGCCCCGCGGGACCTCGAGGCCAAGCGCCGCATCGACACCATCGCCAACGAGGTGTTCCTGGGCCCGATGCTGGACGGCGAGTACCCGAAGGAGGTCTTCGCGGACACCGAGCACATCACCGACTGGTCCTTCGTGCAGGAGGGAGACCTCGACGTCATCAAGGTCCCGCTCTCCCTGCTGGGCATCAACTACTACTCCACCGGCCGGGTCCAGCACGGCACGCCCGCCGGTGGCGACGGCACCCCCGGCCCCGACGGCCACCGGTCCTCGGAGAACAGCCCCTGGGTCGGCGCGACCACCGTCGAGTGGCTCCCGCAGCCCGGCCCGCACACCGCGATGGGCTGGAACATCGAGCCGCAGGGTCTCGTGGACCTGCTCCTCGAGATCCGCGACCGCTACCCGAGCCTGCCCATGGCCATCACGGAGAACGGTGCCGCCTTCTACGACGAGGTCAGCGCCGACGGCCGCGTGCACGACGCCGACCGCGTCGCGTACCTGCACGACCACATCGACGCCGTCGGCGAGGCGATCGAGCGCGGTGCCGACGTGCGCGGCTACTTCGTCTGGTCGCTCATGGACAACTTCGAGTGGTCCTACGGCTACGACCGCCGCTTCGGCGTGGTCCGCGTCGACTACGACACCCTCGAGCGCACGGTGAAGGACTCGGGCCTCTGGTACCGCGAGCTCCTGCGCACCAACACGATCCCGACGCCGGAGTCCGCGGCACTCTGACCCACCCACGACGTCCGAGGAACTGGGCCGCCCTGGCGCTCGTGTCCTCGGACGTCGTGGTGTCCCCGGCGGTGTGGGGGAGGATGAGGGAGTGGGACGACGATCGACCAAGCGGCCGTACGGGGCCGAGCACGTCGAGCTCGACGTCGACCGTGCGACCGGCGGCCGGCGCTCGGAGTCGGGTGCCGACGGCGAGTGGACTGTCCAGCAGGTCCGCGGCTCCGACCGCGAGTACCGGTGCCCCGGATGTGACCAGCTCGTGAGCGCCGGGACGGCCCACGTCGTCGCGTGGCGCACCGACGGACTGTTCGGCGAGGCGCTCGACGACCGCCGCCACTGGCACACCTCGTGCTGGCAGGCGCGCGCCCGCCGGGGACCGACGCGCCGATGACCAGCGCACCGACCCGCGCCCCGCGCCTCGTCGCCACGGACCTCGACGGCACGCTGCTCCGCCCCGACGGAACGGTGTCTTCCCGCACGGCCGACGCGCTCGTGCGCGCCGCGGAGGCCGGGATCGAGGTCGTGTTCGTGACCGCCCGGCCCCCGCGCTGGCTGCGCGAGCTCCGCTCCCACGTGGCCGGCCACGGCGTCGCCATCTGCGCGAACGGTGCGGCGGTGCTCGAGGTGGGCTCGGGTCGGGTCCTCGCCGAGCGAGGGATGCCCCCGGACCTGGTCGGCGGCATCGCGGACCGGATCCGGGACGCATGGGGCCTGGAGCATGTGCACCTGGCGGCGGAGAGCGCCGACGGCTTCGCGCACGAGACCGACTTCCGCTCCCTCCATCCGGTGCCCCCCGGAAGCCCGACGGCTGACCGCATCGAGGACGTCCTCGGCGCGTCGACGTTCAAGCTGCTGGTCCGGACCACGCGGCCGCCGAGCGACGCCTACGCGGACGAGCTGGCCGCTGTCGTCGGCGACCTGGCGATCGTGTCCGACTCGGGAGCGGAAGGCCTGGGGGAGATCTCCGGTCCGGGGATCACGAAGGCCTCGACGCTCGCGGACTGGGCGGCGGCGCGCGGCATCGACCCGGCGGACGTCTGGGCCGTCGGCGACGCCCGGAACGACCTGTCGATGCTCGGCTGGGCGGGCACGTCGTTCGCCGTCGCCAACGCGCACGCCACCGTCCTCGCAGCCGCGACCCGCCGGTGCGCCTCGAACGCCGACGACGGCGTCGCCGACGTGCTGGACCTCGCGCGTGCGCTGGCTGACGGCGTCCTAGGCTCGTCCCGATGACTACGCACACCTCCGACCCCAGCCTCATCCGGTCGCTCACCGTCCTGCCGGCGGTGCGCCAGGACGTGGAGCTGCACACCGCGGACGGGCTGACGCTCGTGGGCGAGCTGGCGCGACCTGCCGAGGCGGCGCCGGCGGCGACGCTCGTGACGCTGCACCCGCTGCCGACGCACGGCGGGTACATGGACTCGCACGTCTACCGGAAGGCGGCGTGGCGGTTGCCTGCGCTCGCGGACCTGGCGGTGCTCCGCTTCAACACGCGTGGCACGGCCAGTCCCCGGGGGACCAGCGGCGGAGCGTTCGACGGGGGTGCCGCCGAGCGGTTCGACGTGCACGCCGCGATCGAGTTCGCCGAGTTCCACGACCTGCCGAACCGCTGGCTGGTGGGCTGGTCGTTCGGCACGGAGCTGGTGCTCATGCACGGCCGTGACCCGTCGATCGAGGGCGCGATCCTGCTGTCGCCGCCCCTGCACCGGGCCACGGACGCGGATCTCGACGCGTGGGCGGCGTTCGGCAAGCCGCTCGTGGTGCTGGTCCCGGAGCTCGACGACTACCTGAGCCCGGACGAGGCGCGCCGGCGGTTCGCGCGGGTGCCGCAGGCCGAGGTCATCGGCGTCGACGGAGCGAAGCACCTGTGGGTCGGCGAGTCCGCCGTCCGGCGCGTGCTCGACGAGATCGTCGCCCACGTGCTGCCGGACCACCCGGTCCCGCTGCCCACCCACTGGTCCGGCCCGAGCACGACGGCGGAGGACGACGCATGAGCCTGCACACCTATACCGAAGGCGCAGCCGACGACGGGCTGCCGCTCGTCCTGCTGCACGGTTTCCCCCTGGACCACCGCATGTGGGACGAGGTCGCCCGGCTGTTCCCCGCCGGCCGCGCGGTGCACGCCGTCGACCTGCCCGGGACGCCCGGGCACGCCACCGACCTGCCCGAACCGGCGCTGGAGGCGTCGGCGGACGTGGTCGCGGAGGCGCTGCGTGGCGCGGGGGTCGAGCGGGCCGTCGTCGCGGGCCTCTCGATGGGCGGCTACGTCGCGCTCGCGCTCGTCGAACGTCACCCGGAGCTCGTCGCCGCCCTCGCGCTGGTGGACACCAAGTCGACCGCCGACGCCCCCGAGGCGCGCGCCAACCGGCTGCGCATCGCGGCGGAGGCGGAGCGAAGCGGCTCCGTCGACCCCGTCCGGCCCATGGCCTCGTCGCTGCTGGGGGAGTCGACCGTGTCGTCCCAGCCCGAGGTCGCCGACCAGGTCGCTGCGTGGATCGACCAGCAGGAGCCCGCCGGGATCGCCTGGTCGCAGCGTGCCATGGCCGCTCGGCCGGACCGGTCGGAGGTGCTGCGCGCGTTCGACGGGCCCGTCGTCGTCGTGGTCGGCGACGAGGACACCGTCACCCCCGTCGAGGCCGCGGAGCACCTGGTGGCGACGTCGGTCCAGGCGCGGCTCGTCGTCGTCCAGCGGGCCGGGCACCTGTCGTCGGTGGAGCAGCCCGCAGCCGTCGCGGCCGCCCTCGCCGACCTGGCGCAGGCAGCCGACGCGACCAGCCAGGACGGCTAGCCTCCGAGCACGCGCGCGAGTGCCTGCGACATGTCGATGGACTCGCCGTCCTTGCCGCCCGCACCGATCACGAGCGGGGGAGCGGATGGCTCCGGGGTCACGCCCCGGAACCGTGCCGCGAGGCTCGACGGCACCGTGAGGACGTAGAACTTCCCGTCGGTGTCGATCGCGACCGTCTCGTCACGCCGGAGGTACCAGCCGACCAGCGGCGTCTTGTAGCGCGCCCGGCCGTCGTAGCTGCGCGCCGCGAGGGGCTCGGGGCTCGGCCCGGACGTCAGCGCCCGGCGCAGGAACGCGTCGATCTGCTCCTGCGCCTGCGCGGACTCGGCCCGCTGCCGGCTGGCCAGCAGCTCGCCGTGCGCGGCGGCGGCCTCCCGCCGTTCCTCGCGCCAGCGAGCAGCCTTCTCGTCGGTCACGTGTGCCTCGGTGCCTGTGCCGGGAGCCTGTCAGCGGGTCGGCGCGGCGACGTCGGCAGCCTGGGGTGCGTCGTCGACCGGCTCGGGTGCGGAAGGGGCGTCGCCCGCCGACTCGTCCGAGGGCGTCTCGTCGACGGGAGCCTCCGCGACGACGGGGCTGGCGGCCGAGACCGGAGCCGGTCGCGACTTCGTGGGCCGCGCGGCCGGTCGCGCGGGCTTCCCGGCGGGCGCGACGAGGGCCTTGTCGCCCTTGGTGTCCTGCGCAGCTTCCCCTGCCGCCTGCGGAGCTGACTTCGAGGCCTCGTCGGATGCAGCCTTCGGCGAGCGTGCCGCCGGGGCCGACTTCTGCTCCTTCTCGAACGCGGCCTCCGCCCGGGTCGCGCGCTCGAGCGTCGCCCGGTCAGGGTTGTGCCCGAGGAGGTTGCGCAGCTCGTCGAGGTAGGACGTGATCGACTCCCGCTGGCGGTTGAGGTCCTCGACCTGACGCGTGGCGGTCGTCCGCTCACGCTCCGACTCGATCATCGAGTCGGAGATCTGCTTCTCGGCGTGCTCGCGGGCCTCGGCGACGACCCGGTCGGCGTTCCTGCGCGCGTTGGAGAGGAGCTCCTTGGCGTGCTGCTCGGCGTCGGTCCGCACCTTGTCGGCCTGCGCGAGCGCCTTGGCCACCCGCTGCTCGGCCTCAGAGGCGTGCGCCTCGGCGTCGCGCACGAGGCGTTCGGTCTCCGCCCGCGCGGTCTCGTGCCGGTCCGCGTCCTCGCGCTCGGCGGCCTCGCGGCGCGACGCGATGCTCAGCTCGGCGTCGGCCAGCTGCTGCTCGGCGTCTCGGATCAGCTCGTCGGCACGGGCCTTCGCGGAGGAGGTCACCTCGGCCGCCGCCCGGCGGGCCTCGGTGATCGCCCGCTCGACCTCGAGCCGTGCACGCTCGCGCAGCTCGGCGGTCTCCCGGTCGGCCGCGGCCCGCAGCTCGGTGGTCTCTCGCTCGGTGACCTCCTGCAGCTCCGCCGCCGCGCGCGTCGTGACGTCGCGCAGGTGGGACGTCTCCTGACCGGCACGCTCGCGCAGCTCGGCGGTCTCGCGGTCTGCCTGTGCGCGCAGGTCGGCGGCGTACCGCTCCGCCTCGCCGCGCATGGCGAGGATGGTCTGCTCGGCGTCGGCCCGCTGCGCGGAAAGCTCGTCTGCCGTCGTCGAGCGCAGCTCGCCGGTCTCGCGGTCGGCCTGTGCCCGGACGAACGCCGCGTACTGCTCGGCCTCCACCCGGAGCGCGGCGACCTCGGACGCGACCCGCTGCTGGAGCGCAGCGGCGTCCCGCTCGGCGGCGGCGCGCAGGCCGTCCGCGTACTCCTGGGTCTGCACCCGCAGAGAGGTGACGTCGTCGGCGGCCTGCTGGCGGAAGGCGGCGACCTCGGCCGCCGCGTCGCTGCGCTGCTGGGCCACGTACCGGTCGACCTCGACCCGCGCCGCAGCGAGCTCGCCCTCGACCCGCTGGCGCAGCTCGGTGGTGTCCGCGTCGGCGCTCTGGCGCAGATCCTGCGCGTACCGCTCGGCCTCCTCGCGCTGGGCGGTCGTCTCGGTCTCGGAGCGTGACCGGAGCTCGCTCGCGGTGCGTTCCGTCGCGATGCGCAGCTGCGTGGCCTCGTGCTCGACGCTCGCGCGCAGCGTGCCCAGCTCGCGCTCGAGCGAGCTCCGGCGCTCGCTCTCCTCGGTCGTGATCGCGCTCTGGATGCGTGCGGCCTCGCGCTCGGCGGAGCCGACCAGCTCCTCCGCGCGACGCTGCGCGGCGAGGAGCGTGCTCTCGGCCTCCGCGGTGGCCGTCGTCCTGACCTCGTCCGCCTCCCGACGTGCGGTGGCGACGACCTCGGCGACCTCGTTCTCCGCGCGAGCGCGCAGCTGCCCCGAGGCGAGCTTGGCGCGAGCCAGGGCGTCCGCCGCCTGGGCGTTGGCCTGGGAGACGACGTCCGACGACTGCTCCTCGGCGGACCGCAGGAGCTGCTCGATGCGCGAGCCCAGACCGGAGTAGGTGGGCCGTTCGGCCTCCCGCAGCTGGCGGTGCGCCTCGGACAGCTCGCCGGCGACCTGCATGGCCCGTCCGTCGAGGGACTCGACCTGGGCGCGGGCATCATCGAGAGCCTTCTCCAGCCCGGCGATTCGGGCGTCGACAGCCTCGCGTTCGTAGCCGCGGAAGTTGACGACGGGGAAGGGGGGCCGGGCGTCGGGCACGAGCAGTCCTCCTGGGCACTGGGGCTCCGCGGAGCGGCCTCGGACGAGGCGCTCATCGACTTCCGGAGCCCGCCGGTCAGGATACGCGCGTTCACGGTGCGGCGGACGTGTGCGGGCCCAGGACTGCACGCCGAGGAGGATCTGTCCATTCGATCCCGGTTCGGCTGTGACGAGCGTGTCTGCCTATCCTGAGGTCCCCGCCCTTGGAGGATCCTGCGTGCTCAAGCGACTGACCACCGCCGCCGTCGGCGTCGTCGGACTGGTCGTCATCGGTCTCGGCATCGCGTCCGCGACGGTCTGGCGAGCCGATGACGTGCTCGTCGCCACGACGTCCGGCGGTGCGCACACCCTTGTGACCGATCCGGGCGTCCTGGAGCTCGGTGGCGACCCCGTGACCGTCAAGGTGAGCGTCCCGGACGGCGGCACCGTCGTCCTTGCGGTCGGTCGGGACACGGACGTGGCGGGCTGGGTGGGCAGCGACGCGCACGCGAAGGTCACAGGTCTGTCGTCCTGGCACGCGCTGGCCGTCGACGACGTCGCAGCCCCGGCGCCCACGCCGACGCCCACGGACGCGGCAGCCGCGGAGCCTGCGCCGGCGGACGCGGCGAGCCCGACGCCGACCGCGGCGGCCACCGACGAGCCCGTGCCCGCGGCAGACCCCACCGGGTCGGACCTCTGGGTCGCCGAGGAGACCGGGACCGGCTCGGCCGAGCTGGTCTGGCCGGCACAGGAGGGCCGGTGGAGCCTGCTCGCCGTCAGCACGGGGGAGTCCGCCCCCACCTTGTCGCTGGCGTGGCCGCGTGTGGTGACGACGCCCTGGCTCTGGCCGTGCGTCGCCGTCGGGACGCTGCTGGTGCTCCTCGCGGTCTGGCTGCTGGTGCGCGACGTCCGTCGTCGACGTGCGGGGCTGGACGCGCCGAAGTGGCACCCGGTGACCACGGGTGCGACGCCCGCTGTGGTCGTCAGCGACGACATCGACGCCATCCCCGTGCTCACGCGGCGTCAGATCCGTGAGGCCGCGCAGTCGCACCCGACGAAGCCGCGGACCGGCGCCGTCCCGCAGGTCCCCGCAGCCGCACCCGAACCGGCGTCCTCCGATCCCGCGCCGCTCCCGGCGCCGACACCGGCGTCGGCGACCGTGCCGGCCGGGGCGGAGGCAAGTCGACGGGGGCTGCGCCCGCCCACGGGGGCGATCCCGGTGACACCGGCGAGCCCCGAGCCCGAGCAGAAGAACTCCGCGGGGGCATGGACCCCGACACCCCCGCCGAACGCGGTGCGCACCCCGGACGCAGGCACCCCGTCGCCGGCACCGGGCCGCCCGAGCGGTGCGACCGCTGGACCGAGCGCTGCGACCGCTGGACCTGGCGGTGCGACCGCTGGACCGGGCGGCTCGACCGCTGGGCCGGGCGGCTCGACCGCTGGGCCGGGCGGCTCGACCGCTGGACCGAGCGGACCTGCTGGTGCGCCGGTCGGCGCAGCCGCTGGTCCGACGCGTCCGACGGACCCGGCGACACCGCACGGCCGACCGTCCTGGGTCCGAGGGACAGCAGGACCGTCGCCGTCCGCGACCTCGACGACGGGCGAAGGACCCGCACCCGTCACGGAACCGGAGGGCAGCGGACCTGCCGGCTGGTCGGCGGTCCCGCCGCCTCCCGGCGATCGCGTGCAGCCCGGCTCGACGTCCGGACCCGACTCGTCGGTGCACGCCGGCCGTCCCACGTGGATGCGGCCCGCCGCCGACGAGGCACCGTCGACGGACGAGCCGGCGACCGCGGGCTCCCGGGCAGACGCCTGGCGCCGCGCATGGGGGCTGCCGCCGACCGAGGGCACCCCGGACGACTCGCAGAGCGACACGGACACGGGAGGGGAGCAGCGATGACGCGCACGCCACGGTCCCGCCGGCTGCTCGCGGCCACCGGTTGCGCGCTCGTGCTCGGGCTGTCCGCCTGCGCCGCGCCCCTCCCGCAGCCCGAGCCCGAGCCGGTACCGGCCGTCGCTCCGGCGGCGACGACGGTGTTCCAGTCCCAGGACGTGCTCACCGACGTCGGTGAGGTCCTCACCACCGCCGACGCGACGCTGGACGCGGCGCTGCTGCCGCCCCGGGTCGAAGGACCCGCGCTCGCGGTGCGGACGGCGGAGTACGCCCGGGCCACCGCGACGGCCGGCGCGAAGCCGCCGACCGCGCTCCCGACGGACGAGCAGGCGCTGATCGTGCCGCAGACCGACGCCTGGCCCCGCACGCAGCTCGTGGTCACCAAGCAGCCCGACGACCTGCAGGCGCCGCGCATCCTCGTGATGCAGCAGACCGCACCCCGGGACCCGTACAGGTTGTGGGGCTGGGGACGGATGGGCGCGGGTGTGCAGATGCCGGCGACGGCTGCCCCGGAGACCGGCAGCCCCGTGCTGGCGCCCGACGCGACCGGACTCCTGGTGACCCCGGCGGAGGCGCTGCAGCAGTACGCGGACGTCTTGGCGAACGGCACCGCGTCGGCGTACGCCGCGACGTTCCAGGAGGACACGTTCCGCACGAGCATCGAGGCCGCTCGAGCGGCAACCGTGGCGGGGGTCCAGGCAGCCGGTTCGGCGACGGAGACCTACACGCCCGAGGCCGCCCCGGTGGTCACGCTCCAGACGGTCGACGGCGGCGCCATCGTCGTCGGCCAGCTCACCACCGTGTCCACGGTGACGCTGACGGTGGCGGGTGGCACGATCCCGATCTCCGACCCGTTCTACGCCGCGCTCACCGGCAAGCAGAGCGCGGGCAGCAACTTCGTCCGCACGTTCACCGACGTGCTCGTCCTGTACGTGCCCCCCGCCGGCAGTGCTGCTCTCGTGCAGCTGCTCGCCGCGGAGCACGCCGTCACCTCGGCGACCGCCGAGTGAGTGCATCACTGACAGCACAGCAGACCCGCCGACCCTGACACAGGCCACGAAGGAAGAACGCCGCATGTCGCAGCCCACCGGACCCCGTCCCCCCCTCGACGTGCGGGGGGCGGTCGACCTGTCCACGCTGAATCGTCCTGCGACGCCCGCCCCGGGCACGCCGGGCGGGTTGCCCGCGCCCGGCGCGTACGTCGTGGACATCGACCAGACGACGTTCCCCGACCTGGTGCAGAGCTCGACGCAGCACCCGGTGGTCGTCGTCCTGTGGTCGCCCCGGAGCGAAGCCAGCGCCACGGTCGCTGCCGACCTGGCGTCCCTCGCGGACGAGGACGCCGGCCGATGGCTCCTGGCGCGTATCGACGCCGAGGCGAACCCGCAGATCGCTCAGGCGTTCCAGGCCCAGAGCGTGCCGACGGTCGTCGCGGTGCTCGCGGGCCAGCCGCTGCCCCTGTTCCAGGGGGCGTATCCCCGGGACCAGGTCCGCGCAGTCCTCGACCAGGTGCTCGCAGCCGCCGAGGCCAACGGGATCACCGGCCGCGCCGCACCGAACAACACTGACGCCCCGGACGAGCCTGAGCCCGAACCGGAGCTCCCGCCCTTGCACCAGGCGGCCTACGACGCGATCGAGCGCGACGACCTCACGGCGGCGACCGCCGCGTACGAGCAGGCGCTCAAGGAAAACCCGCGCGACGCTCTCGCACGCGCCGGGCTGGCGCAGGTCGGACTGCTCGACCGGACGCGTGACCTCGATCTGCAGGCGGCCCGCGCGGCGGCTGCGGCAAACCCGGCAGATGTCGACGCCCAGCTCGTGGTCGCGGACCTGGACATCCTCGGCGGCAAGGTCGACGACGCGTTCAGCCGGCTCGTCGACGTCCTGCGCACGACCTTCGGCCCGGACCGCGAGCGGGTGCGGGTGCGCCTGGTCGACCTGTTCGAGGTCATCGGCGGGGAGGACCCCCGCGTGATCGCGGCCCGCCGCGCGATGGCCAGCGCGCTGTACTGAGGAACGCGTATCTGCGCAGGTCGTGGCTCTGCCGAGGACGTGACCCGCGTCACCGGGCGCGGATTTGCCCTTCCGGCCCGGGCCTGCGTAATCTTCTCGATGTCGCCCGGCAGGGAGGAACGGACACCGCGGATCGAACCGCAGTGGCTGGTCCCCCGGAGCGACATCCTCGGACTCTTCGACCGGCGGCCAGATCGTCGGTCATCACGAGTGTCCGGACGCGGAACTGAGGTTCCTCTCCAGCTGAACCACCTCTGACCAGGCGGTTTGACGGGGAAGGGCAGCTCCGCTAAGTTAGAACGGTTGCCTCCGGACAGGTTGAAAGGCCTGGAGGGATGCGCGTCTGTTCCTTGAGAACTCAACAGTGTGCCAAATAGTCGATGCCATATGGCTCGTCATCTGGTGGTGTCTTGTCCCGTTTCGGGGTGGGGNGATGCGCGTCTGTTCCTTGAGAACTCAACAGTGTGCCAAATAGTCGATGCCATATGGCTCGTCATCTGGTGGTGTCTTGTCCCGTTTCGGGGTGGGGTGTTGCGGGGTGGTGGGTCTTGGTTGAGATGGGTGTCGTGTCTTCCACCTCCGTGGGGGTGCGGCATCAAAATTCAGCCGAATCTGAACGGTCCTTATCGGGACCATTTCGTTWGTCGGTTGCTCTGCTGCTTTGGTGGTGGGGTGCCATGTAGACATTAACGGAGAGTTTGATTCTGGCTCAGGACGAACGCTGGCGGCGTGCTTAACACATGCAAGTCGAACGGTGATGGCCAGCTTGCTGGTCTGATCAGTGGCGAACGGGTGAGTAACACGTGAGCAACCTACCCCAGACTCTGGAATAACCATGGGAAACGATGGCTAATACCGGATACGAGACACACGCGCATGTGTGGTGTCTGGAAAGATTTATCGGTCTGGGATGGGCTCGCGGCCTATCAGCTTGTTGGTGGGGTAGTGGCCTACCAAGGCGACGACGGGTAGCCGGCCTGAGAGGGCGACCGGCCACACTGGGACTGAGATACGGCCCAGACTCCTACGGGAGGCAGCAGTGGGGAATATTGCACAATGGGCGCAAGCCTGATGCAGCGACGCCGCGTGAGGGATGACGGCCTTCGGGTTGTAAACCTCTTTCAGCAGGGAAGAAGCGCAAGTGACGGTACCTGCAGAAGAAGCGCCGGCTAACTACGTGCCAGCAGCCGCGGTAATACGTAGGGCGCAAGCGTTGTCCGGAATTATTGGGCGTAAAGAGCTCGTAGGCGGTTTGTCGCGTCTGCTGTGAAAACCTAAGGCTCAACCTTGGGCTTGCAGTGGGTACGGGCAGACTAGAGTGCGGTAGGGGTGACTGGAATTCCTGGTGTAGCGGTGGAATGCGCAGATATCAGGAGGAACACCGATGGCGAAGGCAGGTCACTGGGCCGCAACTGACGCTGAGGAGCGAAAGCATGGGGAGCGAACAGGATTAGATACCCTGGTAGTCCATGCCGTAAACGTTGGGCACTAGGTGTGGGGCTCATTCCACGAGTTCCGTGCCGCAGCAAACGCATTAAGTGCCCCGCCTGGGGAGTACGGCCGCAAGGCTAAAACTCAAAGAAATTGACGGGGGCCCGCACAAGCGGCGGAGCATGCGGATTAATTCGATGCAACGCGAAGAACCTTACCAAGGCTTGACATACACCGGAAACTTCCAGAGATGGTTGCCCCGCAAGGTCGGTGTACAGGTGGTGCATGGTTGTCGTCAGCTCGTGTCGTGAGATGTTGGGTTAAGTCCCGCAACGAGCGCAACCCTCGTCCCATGTTGCCAGCGGGTTATGCCGGGGACTCATGGGAGACTGCCGGGGTCAACTCGGAGGAAGGTGGGGATGACGTCAAATCATCATGCCCCTTATGTCTTGGGCTTCACGCATGCTACAATGGCCGGTACAAAGGGCTGCGATACCGCGAGGTGGAGCGAATCCCAAAAAGCCGGTCTCAGTTCGGATTGGGGTCTGCAACTCGACCCCATGAAGTCGGAGTCGCTAGTAATCGCAGATCAGCAACGCTGCGGTGAATACGTTCCCGGGCCTTGTACACACCGCCCGTCAAGTCACGAAAGTCGGTAACACCCGAAGCCAGTGGCCCAACTCGTAAGAGGGGGAGCTGTCGAAGGTGGGACTGGCGATTGGGACTAAGTCGTAACAAGGTAGCCGTACCGGAAGGTGCGGCTGGATCACCTCCTTTCTAAGGAGCATCTGGCAGCCACATTCGCCTGTCATGGGTGGTGGAGGGTGTCCAGGCCCGTTGTCCCTGCCGAACGAGTGGGGGACGGTGCTCGAGGGTGGAACATCGACTGTGGCCGGCTTTCGAGCTGGTGGCGACCTAGTACGCCAGGCCYTCGGGTTCTGGGTGGGAACGGTTCGTTGCTGGGGAGGGGTCGGCTGGGCACGCTGTTGGGTCCTGAGGGAACAGCCGGAAGGTTGTTCGTTCAGGGTCGCTGCGCACGCGGTCTCACCTGTGGGTGGGGGTCGGGTGCGGGTGGCTGCGGGCTGGTACCGCTCAGACGAACCACCCATCGCACGGTCCCGTAAGGGGTTGGTGTGGTGGGTAGGCGCTGGGGTGAGGGTGCTKGTCCCGGTCGTAGCTTGAGAACTGCACAGTGGACGCGAGCATCTTTTTGAATGATCTTTGTGGTCAAGTTTATAAGGGCACAGGGTGGATGCCTTGGCACTAGGAGCCGAAGAAGGACGTTGTAGCCTGCGATAAGCCTCGGGGAGTTGGCAAACGAACCGTGATCCGAGGATGTCCGAATGGGGAAACCCCGCACGAGTCATGTCGTGTGACCCGCACCTGAATATATAGGGTGTGTGGAGGGAACGGCGGGAAGTGAAACATCTCAGTACCGCCAGGAAGAGATATTCCGTGAGTAGTGGCGAGCGAAAGCGGATCAGGCCAAACCGTGTACGTGTTCAAGCCGGCAGGCGTTGCGTGCACGGGGTTGTGGGACCTTTCAGCTGGTTCTGCCGAATCAGCAGGGAGTCAGAAAGTCGCGTCATAGTCGAAGGGCATTGAAAGGCCCGGCACAGAGGGTGTGACCCCCGTAGACGAAATGGCGTGGCCTCCCGAAGGGGATCCCAAGTAGCTCCGGGCCCGAGAAACCTGGAGTGAATCTGCACAGACCACTGTGTAAGCCTAAATACTACCTAGTGACCGATAGCGGACAAGTACCGTGAGGGAAAGGTGAAAAGTACCCCGGGAGGGGAGTGAAATAGTACCTGAAACCGTGTGCCTACAATCCGTTGGAGCCTCCCTAGCAGGGGTGACAGCGTGCCTTTTGAAGAATGAGCCTGCGAGTTAGTGGTACGTGGCGAGGTTAACCCGTGTGGGGAAGCCGTAGCGAAAGCGAGTCCGAATAGGGCGATTCAGTCGCGTGCTCTAGACCCGAAGCGGAGTGATCTAGCCATGGGCAGGTTGAAGCGCGGGTAAGACCGCGTGGAGGACCGAACCCACCAGGGTTGAAAACCTGGGGGATGACCTGTGGTTAGGGGTGAAAGGCCAATCAAACTCCGTGATAGCTGGTTCTCCCCGAAATGCATTTAGGTGCAGCGTCACGTGTTTCTTGCCGGAGGTAGAGCTACTGGATAGCCGATGGGCCCCACCAGGTTACTGACGTTAGCCAAACTCCGAATGCCGGTAAGCCAGAGCGTGGCAGTGAGACTGCGGGGGATAAGCTCCGTAGTCGAGAGGGAAACAGCCCAGACCACCAGCTAAGGCCCCTAAGCGTATGCTAAGTGGGAAAGGATGTGGAGTTGCACAGACAACCAGGAGGTTGGCTTAGAAGCAGCCACCCTTGAAAGAGTGCGTAATAGCTCACTGGTCAAGTGATTCCGCGCCGACAATGTAGCGGGGCTCAAGTATACCGCCGAAGCTGTGGCATTCACATATCAGCTCAGCGCACCTTCGGGTGTGTTCAGGCGTGTGGATGGGTAGGGGAGCGTCGTGTGGCGAGTGAAGTCGCGGGGGAACCCAGCGGTGGACGCCACACGAGTGAGAATGCAGGCATGAGTAGCGAATGACGGGTGAGAAACCCGTCCGCCGAATGATCAAGGGTTCCAGGGCCAGGCTAATCCGCCCTGGGTAAGTCGGGACCTAAGGCGAGGCCGACAGGCGTAGTCGATGGACAACGGGTTGATATTCCCGTACCGGCGAAGAACCGCCCATACCGAGCCCGGTGATGCTAAACGCCCGAGACGTCACATCGTCCCTTCGGGGACACCGTGGCGTGGAGCGCGTGACCCGAACCGGTAGTAGGTAAGCGTATTAACAGGGGTGACGCAGGAAGGTAGCCAAGCGTGGCGATGGTAGTCCACGTCCAAGGTCGTAGGGCGAGGTGTAGGCAAATCCGCACCTCACATAGCCTGAGAGCTGACGGTGACCGCGAATGCGGGAATCTGGTGATCCTATGCTGCCAAGAAAAGCCTCGACGCGAGGTTCTAGCCGCCCGTACCCCAAACCGACTCAGGTGATCAGGTAGAGAATACCAAGGCGATCGAGAGAATCGTGGTTAAGGAACTCGGCAAAATGCCCCCGTAACTTCGGGAGAAGGGGGGCCTGAAGCGTGAACCGACTTGCTCGGGGAGCGTGAAGGGCCGCAGAGACCAGGGAGAAGCGACTGTTTACTAAAAACACAGGTCCGTGCGAAGTCGCAAGACGATGTATACGGACTGACGCCTGCCCGGTGCTGGAAGGTTAAGAGGACGGGTCAGCCGCAAGGCGAAGCTCAGAATTTAAGCCCCAGTAAACGGCGGTGGTAACTATAACCATCCTAAGGTAGCGAAATTCCTTGTCGGGTAAGTTCCGACCTGCACGAATGGCGTAACGACTTCTCCGCTGTCTCAACCGCGAACTCGGCGAAATTGCACTACGAGTAAAGATGCTCGTTACGCGCAGCAGGACGGAAAGACCCCGGGACCTTTACTATAGTTTGGTATTGGTGTTCGGTGCGGCTTGTGTAGGATAGGTGGGAGACTGTGAAGCCGGCACGCCAGTGTCGGTGGAGTCAACGTTGAAATACCACTCTGGTCGCTCTGGATATCTAACCTCGGTCCGTGATCCGGATCAGGGACAGTGCCTGATGGGTAGTTTAACTGGGGCGGTTGCCTCCTAAAATGTAACGGAGGCGCTCAAAGGTTCCCTCAGCCTGGTTGGCAATCAGGTGGCGAGTGCAAGTGCACAAGGGAGCTTGACTGTGAGACTGACAGGTCGAGCAGGGACGAAAGTCGGAACTAGTGATCCGGCGGTGGCTTGTGGAAGCGCCGTCGCTCAACGGATAAAAGGTACCCCGGGGATAACAGGCTGATCTTGCCCAAGAGTCCATATCGACGGCATGGTTTGGCACCTCGATGTCGGCTCGTCGCATCCTGGGGCTGGAGTAGGTCCCAAGGGTTGGGCTGTTCGCCCATTAAAGCGGTACGCGAGCTGGGTTTAGAACGTCGTGAGACAGTTCGGTCCCTATCCGCTGCGCGCGCAGGAAACTTGAGAAGGGCTGTCCCTAGTACGAGAGGACCGGGACGGACGAACCTCTGGTGTGCCAGTTGTTCCGCCAGGAGCACGGCTGGTTAGCTACGTTCGGAAGGGATAACCGCTGAAAGCATCTAAGCGGGAAGCCTGCTTCAAGATGAGGTTTCCATGCCCCCTCGAGGGGTGAGAGGCTCCCAGCTAGACCACTGGGTAGATAGGCCGGATGTGGAAGAGGGGACTCAAGACCCTTGCAGCTGACCGGTACTAATAAGCCGACAACTTCACCACACCATTCAATGCGTGTACGCGTCCACTGTGCGGTTCCCGAGTAACGAACGGGAACCCGTTTGACAACTCGACAGCGTTACGGCGGTCATAGCGAAGGGGAAACGCCCGGTCCCATTCCGAACCCGGAAGCTAAGCCCTTCAGCGCCGATGGTACTGCACTCGCCAGGGTGTGGGAGAGTAGGACGCCGCCGGACATCATTCAGRAAGAGCCACCCCTACGGGGGTGGCTCTTTCTGTTTCCTGGACTATTCCTGGCTGTCGTCAGAGGGGTTTCATTCATCCGAGGATGAGTTCTTCGACGGCGTCCGCGAGCTCGGAGACTGGTCGTCGACCGTCCAGCTCGACCGTCGCGCTTCGGCGCAGGAGTGGCTCCACCGTGGCCAGGTAGCCGGCGATCTCCGCTCGATCCGCTGGAGACGACCCGTAGGGGTTGCCCGTGCGGTTCTGGACGCGTTGCAGGAGGACGCTGAGGGGCGCGCTGAGCAGGACTACGTGGTCGAAGCGGTCGTGGAACCGACCCTGGTTCTCGACCGTCCCGGAGACCACGACATGGGTGTTCTCGGCGAGCAGCCGGGACATGCGCGGCTCGTCCCAGGTCCCGTCGGGCAGCTCCCAGTGGCCGTAGTCGGTGTCGACGGCGTGATGTCCCCGGTCCCGCAGCGCGGCGAGGAGCGTGGACTTGCCGACGCCCGACATCCCGGTCACCAGCACGCGCGCCATGTGTCCGACCGTAGACGGAAAGGAGCCCGCACCGAGTGGTGCGGGCTCCTTGCGTCTTGCCGTCGTGTCCGAGGTCAGCCGGCCTCGAAGACGACGATGCCCAGCGGAGGGACGCGGATCGAGGCGGAGTACGGGCGGCCGTAGTGCGGCTCGGGGAGTGCCTCGATCTCGCCGAGGTTGCCGACGCCGGAGCCGCCGTACGCCTCGGAGTCGGAGTTGAAGACCTCGTGCCATCGACCACCGCGGGGGAGAGCGAGGCGGTAGCCCTCGTGCGGGATGCCGGCGAAGTTGACGACGACCGCGACGGGTGGGGCGTCGTAACCCTTCCGGAGGTACGCGAGGGTGTTGCGGAAGGCATCGTCGGAGTCGATCCACTCGAACCCGTCGGGGGAGTGGTCCAGCTGCCAGAGGGCGGGGGTGTCCTTGTAGACGCGGTTGAGGTCCGCCACGGAGCGCATGACGCCCTGGTGGGCGGGGTCGTCGAGCGCGTGCCAGTCGAGGGAGCGCGACTCGGCCCACTCGGTCTGCTGGGCGAACTCGGTGCCCATGAAGAGCAGCTGCTTGCCGGGATGGGTCCACTGATACCCGACCAGGAGGCGGACGCCCGCGAGCTTCTGCCAGTGGTCGCCGGGCATGCGCTCGTAGAGGGAGCCCTTGCCGTGCACGACCTCGTCGTGGCTGATGGGGAGCACGAAGCGCTCGGAGTAGGCGTAGACCATCGAGAAGGTGATCTCGTTGTGGTGGTAACGCCGGTGGACGGGTTCCTCGGCCAGGTAGCGCAGGGTGTCGTTCATCCAGCCCATGTTCCACTTCAGGCCGAACCCGAGGCCGTTGCCGTCGGTGGGGGCGGTCACGCCGGGCCACGCGGTGGACTCCTCGGCGATCATCATGATCCCCGGGGTGCGCCGGTAGGCCGTGGCGTTGGCCTCCTGGAGGAACGAGATGGCATCCAGGTTCTCGCGGCCGCCGTACTGGTTCGGCCGCCACTGGCCGGGCTTGCGGGAGTAGTCGAGGTACAGCATCGACGCGACGGCGTCGACGCGCAGGCCGTCGATGTGGAACTCCTCGAGCCAGTAGGTGGCGTTGGCGACGAGGAAGTTGCGGACCTCGGAGCGGCCGAAGTTGAAGACGTACGTGCCCCAGTCGGGGTGCTCACCGAGCAGCGGGTCCGGGTGCTCGTAGAGCGCGGTGCCGTCGAACTGGGCGAGGGACCACTCGTCCTTGGGGAAGTGGGCGGGGACCCAGTCGACGATGACGCCGACGCCGGCCTTGTGCAGCGTGTCGACGAGGTAGCGGAAGTCGTCAGGGTGCCCGAAGCGTGAGGTCGGGGCGAAGTAGGACGACACCTGGTAGCCCCAGGACCCACCGAAGGGGTGCTCGGCGACGGGCATCAGCTCGACGTGCGTGAAGCCGAGCGAGACGACGTGCTCGGTCAGCTGCTGGGCCAGCTCGCGGTAGGACAGCCCGATCCGCCACGAGCCGAGGTGGACCTCGTAGACGCTCATGGGTGCCGTGTGGGGGTCGCGGGCGGCGCGGGCGGTCAGCCATGCGTCGTCGGTCCACTGGTAGCGGGACTCGACCACCACGGAGGCCGTCGCGGGCGGCACCTCGGTGCCCTGCGCGAGCGGGTCGGCCTTCTGGCGCCACGAGCCGTCGTTGCCGAGGATCTCGAACTTGTAGCGGGCACCGGCGCCGATCCCGGGGGCGAAGACCTCCCAGATGCCGCTGTCGCCCAGCGAACGCATCGCGTGGGAGGCGCCCTGCCAGTAGTTGAAGTCGCCGACGACGCGCACGGCACGGGCGTTGGGCGCCCAGACGGCGAACGACGTGCCGCTGACCTCGCCCAGCTCCCCGCCGTAGCTGCGCACGTTGGCGCCCAGGACGGTCCACAGCTGTTCGTGCCGACCCTCGCGCACCAGGTGGCGGTCCAGCTCCTGCACCGTGGGCAGGAAGCGGTAGGGGTCGTCGACGGTGGTGGTGTACCCGTCGTACGTCACCTCGAGGCGGTAGTCGGGGACGTCAGCGCCCGGGAGGACCGCGACCCAGATCCCGTCCTGCTCGTGGCGCGCAGCGACACGTGACGAGGACGTCACGACCACCACCGACTCGGCGAGCGGGCGCAGGGTGCGGACGGTGACACCGCCACCCCCTACGTGGGGGCCGAGGACGTCGTGCGGTGCGTAGTACGCCCCGTGGGCGACGGTACGGAGGGTGTCGTTGTCGACGGGAACCGGAGAGGGGGCGGCCGGGCTCATGCCCCTACCCAACCACCCGCGGGGGTTCTGCGCAGGATTGTCCCTGTGGTGACCTGCACCTCAGGCGTCGGCGACGGGCGCGGTGGTCGTCGTTCCCCGCGCCACCAGCCGTGGCAGGGGCGCGGTGTAGGAGCGGACGGTGCCGGAGGCGAGCAGGTTGAGCACGCAGTCGGCCACCTGGACGCCCATCGCGTGCACGTCGAGGCTCATGGCCGACAGGGCGGGGTGGGACAGCCGGCAGAGCGCCGAGTCGTCCCAGGCGAGCAGGGACAGGCGCTCGGGCACGGCGACGTCCATCTCGTGCGCGACGCCGAGGCCTGCGACGGCCATGACGTCGTTGTCGTAGATGATCGCCGACGGCGGGTCGCCCCGGCCGAGGAGTGCGCGGGTGGTGCGGGTGCCGGACTCCTCGCCGTAGTCACCCTCGACGACCGCACCGTGCGCGCCGAGGCGAGCGCACTCACCCGTGAACGCGTCGGTCCGTGCCTGGGTGTGGGCCAGGTGGCGAGGACCGCTGACGCGGGCCAGGCGCCGGTGGCCGAGGCCGACGAGGTGGGTCACCGCGGTCCGCATGGCCTCGGCGTTGTCGATCCAGACGTTGGCGAACGGCAGGTCGGGGCGCGGGCCGCCGACGACGACGGTGGGGATGCCGAGCTCGCCCAGCACGTCCAGCCGCGAGTCCTCGAGCGCGATGTTGACCACCACGACGGCGTCGACGAGCTTGCCCTCGCCCCAGCGACGGTACGTGCGGATCTCCGCGTCGTGGTCAGGGACGACGTGCAGGAGCAGCGAGCGCCCCTCGGCAGCCAGGGACTCCTCGATGCCGCCGATGAGCTCCATGAAGAACGGCTCGAAGCCGAGCATGCGGGCGGGCCGAGCCAGAACCAGTCCCACCGCGTCGAGCCCATGTGCCATGGACGCGAGCGTACCTGCGGCAGGACGTGGTTCAGACGGGCGACTGGGTGAGGTCACGTGCGCCGGCCCGGGGGAGCACCACGTCGTTGGCGGAGCGCAGCACCGGGGTGCGCGTGAGGTCGGCGGGGTCGAACGCCCCTCGGGTGCGTACGTGGAACGAGGCGGTGGCACCCGCCGGGATGTCGACGAGGGCGGTGTCGACGACGGCGTCGGGGTCGAGCCGGTCGACGAGGAGCGTGACGTCGCGGGCGAACGAGGTCGCCTTCACGTCCACGCGGTAGCCGTCCTGGACGGGGGTCACCGAGGCGTTCAGGGCGTCCGGGACGAGGGCCAGGTCGACGTCCTCGACCCAGGTGTGGACCGTCTGGAGGTCGCCGAGGCGCGCGACGAGGACCTCCTGCGACGCGTCGGCGGGGGTCGCGACGGTGCCCGGGAGGGCGAACTGGCCGACGGACCAGGCCCCGACGGCGAGCGCGAGGTCCTCCTCGGCGAGAACGGAGCCGTCCAGGCGCTGGCGGGAGAGGCGGACGATCCCCTGCCAGAGGACGGGGGTCTCGTTCACGACCGCGAGCACCTCGCGACCCTCACGCGGCTGCACGGTGAGCAGGCGCGTCGCGTACGCGGACCTCAGCGCGTACCAGAGAGGCTTGGGACGCTCGTCGCCGTCGATCGCCGCCCACGACGTCACGGGCCAGCAGTCGTTGAGCTGCCAGACGATCGAGCCGGCGGTGCGCGGCCACCAGGAGCGGTAGTGCTCGATGGCGAACCGGACGGCCCGCGCCTGGTTCAGCTGGGCCGCCCAGTGCCAGTCCGCGAAGTCGTCAGGCACGCCGAGGTGCGGCTCCATACCGCGGTCGAGCTTGCCGTTGCCGTCCTCGGCCTTCTGGTGCAGGAGGAACACCGGGTCATCCTTGGTCAGCGGGCCGCCGTCGGCCGCGTGGACCGCGCGCGTGAGGGTGGCCCACGTCGGCGGGGCCTGGAAGCCGAACTCGGAGCAGAAGCGGGGGACGTCGTCGCCGTACACGCGGTAGTCGACGCGGTTCCACACCTCCCACTGGTGGAACGTGCCGTGGTCGGGGTCGTTGGGGTGCACCTCGGTGAGCGCGGCCCCGGGGGAGTACGGGCTCCCGTCGGAGTACGGGCGGGTGGGGTCGAGCTCGGCCACGATGCCCTTGAGCAGCTCCGTGGCGTAGCGGAAGCCCCAGGTGCGGCCCTGGAGGTCTTCCTGCCAGCCCCAGTCCATGAAGCCCCAGAGGTTCTCGTTGCCGCCGTTCCAGAGCACCAGGGACGGGTGGGGGGCCAGCCGGGCGACGTTCTCGCGGGCCTCGGCCTCGAGCTCGTCCCAGAGCGGCTGCTCCTCGGGGTACGCGGCGCAGGCCAGCAGGAAGTCCTGCCAGACCAGCAGACCGCGCTCGTCGCAGAGGTCGTAGAAGTCCTCCGACTCGTAGATCCCGCCACCCCAGATGCGCACCAGGTTCAGGTTGGCGTCCACGGCCTGGTCCAGCCGGTGCGCGAGCCGCTCGCGGGTGATGCGGGTGAGCAGGTGGTCGTCGGGGATCCAGTTGGCACCCTTGACGAAGATCGGGCGGCCGTTGATCCGGAACGTGAAGGTGGTCCCGTGGTCGTCGGCGCTGGTGTCCAGCTCGACGGTGCGGAAGCCGATCCGGCGCGTCCACGTGTCGAGGGGCTCCTCCGGGTCCGCCCCGACGAGGGCGACCGTGAGCTCCGACAGCGGCTGGGCGCCGTGGCCGACTGGCCACCACAGCGGGGCATGCGGAACCTCGAGGACGAGGACGGCCGAGCTCGCGTCCGCCGGCACCGTCACGGTGACGTCGGCGCCGGCGACCCGGGCGTGCACCGTGAGCGGGACGTCCCCGCCCGGCAGGCCAGAACGCTCGATCGTCGCGTGCACCTCGACGCGGCCGGTGCCGGCGGTGTCGACCGTGACGAGCGGTCGGACCCCGGCGAGGCGGGCCACCGTCCAGCGCTCCACCGTCACGGGGCGCCACAGGCCGGCGGTCTGCAGGTCCGGTCCCCAGTCCCAGCCGAACGAGCAGGCCATCTTGCGGACCATGTTGAACGGCTGCTGGTACGCCAGCGGACGCGGTCCGAGGCGGACGGCCTCGGCCTCGGCGTGGACCAGGGCCGAGTGCAGCAGGACGCGCAGGCGCTGCGTCGTCGGACGGAGCAGGTCGCGGACGTCGAAGCGGTAGGAGCGGTGCTGGTTGGCCGTCCGGCCGATCTCCTGCCCGTCGAACGTGAGCGTCGCGACGGTGTCGATGCCGTCGAAGACGAGGTCGACGCGCTCGTCAGGCGCGGCGGGCGCGAGGTCCAGGTCGCGCTCGTACGCCCAGTCGGTGCGTCGCATCCACGCCAGGACCTCTTCGTTGCGGTCGAGGTACGGGTCCGGGATGAGGCCCGCCTCGAGGAGAGCCGTGTGGCTGGTGCCGGGTACGCGGGCACGGACGCGACGGCCGTCGAGGTCGGTCGGGACGGGGCCGGCGACAGCGGTCAGCGACCAGCCGTCGTACAGGTCCTGGGTGTTCATCGTCGAGCTCCTGGGTCCGGGGGTCCGGCGTGCGTGCGCCGCATCCTCGCGACGAACATCGTCGGCTCCCGGGGAGGGGCCGATCATCTGGCAAGTACCCTGGAGCCATTCTTAGACAACTGAATAAAGTAAGTCAATGACGCGGGGACGTAGCGTTGCACCGATCCGTCCCGCCCGACCTGGAGACACCTCTCGTGACCGCTGACGCCACCGTTGCCGAGCTCGTGCACCTGCGCGCCGCGGGGGTGAGTCTCGTCGTCGACCTGAGCGGCGGGACCCTCCCGCGGATCCTGCACTGGGGCGGTGATCTGGGCCCCCTCGACGGCGCGGCGCTCGCCGCCGCGCGCCGCGCCTGGGACGTCGTCCCGCACGGGTTCCCGGTCGACGGCCAGGTCGAGGTCGCGGTGCTCCCGCAGGAGTCGGCGGGCTTCCTCGGCACGCCGGGGCTGGTCGGCAGCCGCGCCGGGCAGGACTTCTCGACGCTGTTCGCCGTCCGCTCCCACGAGGTCGTCACCACGGACGACGGGACGCAGCGACTGACCGTGGACGCGGCCGACGACGACGCTCGGCTCGCGCTGACCCTCGAGCTCGAGCTGACCGCGCAGGGGCTCGTCCGCCAGCGTGCAGTCCTCACCAACGAGGCGGACGACGTCTTCAGCCTCGACGCGCTGCTCCTCACGCTCCCCGTCCCCGCGGTGGCCACCGAGCTGCTCGACTTCACCGGGCGCTGGGCGCGGGAACGCAGCCCGCAGCGCACGGCCTTCACGCACGGCACGCGGCTGCGCGAGAACCGGCGCGGACGCACGGGCTACGACGCGGCGTTCGTCCTCGTCGCAGGGACGACGGGGTTCGCCAACCGCACCGGCGAGGTCTGGGGCGTCCACACGGCATGGTCCGGCAACCACCGCTCGCTCGCCGAGCGCAGCCACTACCACCCCGGGCTCCTCGGTGGTGGTGAGCTGCTCGGGTCTGGCGAGGTGCGGCTGGGCCGCGGGGAGTCCTACACCAGCCCGTGGGTCTACGGGTCGTGGGGAGTGGGGCTCGACGCTCTCGCGGGCCGGTTCCACGCCTGGATGCGTGCGCGGCCGCAGCACCCGCGCACACCTCGTCCCGTCACGCTCAACACGTGGGAGGCCGTCTACTTCCAGCACGACCTCGGACGGCTGACCGCGCTCGCAGACGCCGCGGCGGCTGTCGGGGCCGAGCGGTTCGTGCTCGACGACGGGTGGTTCGGCGACCGTCGCGACGACAGCCGGGCGCTGGGGGACTGGTACGTGTCGGCGGACGTGTGGCCCGACGGCCTGCACCCGCTGGTGGACCACGTCACCGCGCTCGGCCTGCAGTTCGGGCTCTGGGTGGAGCCCGAGATGGTGAACATCGACTCCGACCTGGCCCGGGCGCACCCCGACTGGATCCTGCGCGTGCCGTCCCGGCTGCCGCGGGAGGCCCGGCACCAGCAGGTGCTCGACCTCGCCGTGCCCGAGGCATATTCGTACATCCTCGAGCGCCTCGACGCCCTGCTCACCGAGTACCCGATCGGGTACCTCAAGTGGGACCACAACCGCGACCTCGTCGACGCCGGCCACGGGGGCGCCCCGGGTGTGCACGGGCAGACGCTCGCCGTCTACCGGCTGCTCGACGAGCTGCGGGAACGGCACCCCGTGGTCGAGATCGAGTCCTGCTCCTCGGGCGGGGCGCGCATCGACCTGGAGATCCTGCAGCGCACCGACCGGGTGTGGGCCAGCGACTGCATCGACGCGTACGAGCGGCAGCAGATCCAGCGGTGGACCAACCTGCTGATCCCGCTGGAGCTGATCGGCGCGCACATCGGCTCCGGCACGGCGCACAGCACCGGTCGACGGCACGCCCTGCCCTTCCGGGCGGCGACGGCCCTGTTCGGGCACCTGGGGATCGAGTGGGACCTCCAGGAGGCCGACGAGGCGCAGCTGGCCGACCTGACCGCCTGGATCGCGCTGTACAAGGACGTGCGCGCCTTGCTGCACTCGGGGACGGCCGTGCACGCGGACGTCGTCGACCCCGCCGTCGCCGTGCACGGCGTGGTCGCGCAGGACCGCGGCGACGCGCTGTTCGCGATCACGATGACGGACCGGTCGACGGCCACCGTCCTGCCGCGTGTCACGCTGCCGGGTCTGGACCCGGACGCGGTCTACCACGTCCGCCCGCAGGCACCGGGGGACGACGTGGACCACGCGCCGGCCTGGTGGACCCCCGAGGGTGTCCGGCTGCCCGGTCGGCTGCTGTCGGGCGCGGGCCTCGAGGCGCCCCTGCAGCTGCCCGAGCGCATCGCGCTGGTCCGGGCGACCCGGGTCTGAACGACGACGGGGGACGGCCGGCCGGCCGCCCCCCGTCCACAGACTCCGCCGGGCTACTTCGTCGCGCCCGAGGTGAAGCCGTTGTAGATGTACCGCTGGAGGAACAGGAACAGCACCAGGATCGGGATGATCGTGATCATCACGCCGGCCGAGATGACCTCCCACTGCGACCCGTACGGTCCCTTGAACGCGAACAGCGCGGTGGAGATCGGCTGCGTCGACGGGTCGTTGAGGTAGAGGAACGGCAGGAAGAACTCGTTGTAGATGCCGATGCCCTTGATGATGACGACGGTCGCGATCGCGGGCTTGAGGTTGGGCAGGATGATCTGGAAGAAGATCCGCAGGTGCCCTGCGCCCTCGATCGTCGCGGCCTCGTCCAACGACTTCGGGATGCTGCGCATGAACTGCACGAAGATGTAGATCGAGACGATGTCCGTGCCCATGAACAGCAGGATTAGCGCCCAGCGCGAGCCGTAGAGCCCGAGGGCGTTGATGATCTGGAACGTCGCGACCTGCGTCGTGACACCCGGTACGAGCGTCGCCAGCAGGAAGAGCCCCACCACGGCGGCGCGTCCCACGAACCTGAAGCGGTCCAGCGCGTACGCCGTGGCCGCACCGATGAAGATGGTGCCGATGATGGCCGCCCCGAAGATGAGCACGGTGTTGAAGAACGCCAGGCCCATCCCGCCGCGGGTGAAGGCGGTCGCGTAGTTCTCGAAGTTGAACCAGTCCTGCGGAGGCGTGAGCGGTCCCGTCGAGAGGAACTCCTGGTTCGTCTTGAACGAGCCGAACACGATGAGCCCGAGCGGCAGGAGCGTGCAGATCGAGGCGATGACGAGCGTGAGGTACTTCGCCGTGCTGGTGGCGGTCTTCACGTGAGGTCCACCTCCTCCTCGGGGACGAGCCTGCGCTGGAGCCAGGTGACGAGCAGGACGAAGATCAGCAGCACGACGGCCATCGCGGACGCGAGCCCGACCATGTTGCGCTCGAAGGCCATCCAGACGGTGCGGATGACGAACGTCTCCGTGCCGTTGGCACCGTTGGTCATCACGAACGGGATCTCGAAGACGGACAGCGAGCCGGAGATGCCGAGGATGAAGGCCAGACCGACGATGGGTCGGATCGACGGCAGGATGATGTGCCAGAACTCGTCCCAGCGGTTCGCGCCGTCGAGGGCGGCAGCTTCGTAGATCTCCGAGTTGATGGACTGGATCGCGCCGAGGAACATCACGAACGTCAGCCCGGTGTACCGCCAGACGGAGACGGCCGCGAGCGAGTAGTTGGCGATGTCCGGGTCACCCGTCCACTGGTGGATGAGGCTCTCGAGCCCCGTGTTCATCAGGACGGTGTCGAGCCCTCCGCCGGGCTTGAGGAAGTTGAGGAAGATGAGCCCGATCGCGACGCCGTTGATCAGGTAGGGGAAGAACAGGATGCCCTTCCACATGTTCTTGAACCGGATCTTGGCCGACAGGATGGTCGCGAAGTAGAGCGCGAGAGCCATCTGCACGAACGAGCCCACGACGTAGAACAGCGAGACGTAGAAGACCCGCAGGTTCTCCGGGTCGGTGAACACCTCGACGTAGTTCTCGGCGCCGATGAAGTTCTTGGTCTTGTCGAGCCCGTCCCAGTCGGTGACCGAGTACCAGAACATGTTGACGACGGGCGTGTACGTCAGGAGCAGCAGCAGCCCGACGGGGATGAGCAGGAACAGGTAGGGCGTGAGCCGGCGGTACCGCGCGGAGCCACGGCCCACCCCACCGGGGGTCTTCCCGGTGGGGTGGGCCAGGTCGGGCTCTGACGCGGCAGCGGCGGCCTGGCCGGTGAAGCTCGAGGCTGCAGTCGTCATGGTGGGTCTCAGGCGCCGGCGTCGGCGCGTCCCTCTGCCCACTTGGAGTTCAGGTCGTCGAAGATCTGCTCCTTCGTGCGGGCACCGGATCGGGCGTCGTCGATGAGCGACAAGCGGTACTTCGGGTCCGTCGTGACGATGCCCGACGCGGTGTCGATGTCCGCGAAGAGCGACTCCTTGCCCTCGGGGGCCGGGTTCATCGTGATGAGCTCGACCTCGGACATGAAGCCCTCGAGCGCGGCGGGCACCGGGCCGTCGATGAGCGGCGACAGGCCGACCTGCGCCTCGGAGAAGCCGGACTCGTGGTTGAACCAGTCGATCCACGCACGCGCGGTCGCCTTGTTCTTCGAGTTCACGTTGATGCCGAGGTTGTAGTCGCCACCGGCCACCGTGTGGAACTTGCCGTCGACCTGCGACGGGGTCGGCATGTACGCGATGTCCGACGGGTCGGCGCCCGCGGCCTCACCGGCCGCAGCCATCTGCGGGATGGCCCACGAGCCGAGCACCATCGTCGCGACCTCGCCGACGCCGATCATGCGCTTGCTGCCCTCCCAGTCGGTCGTGGTCGGGTCGGCCTCGGTGAGGCCCTGCGCGACGGCGTCGTAGATCGTGCCGTCGATGACGCCGGAGTCCGACTCCTCGGTCCACGGGGTGTCCGTCTGCGTCATCTCGTTGACGTAGTCCGGGTTCGCCGTGACGGCCCCGCGCCAGCCCTCCCACTGCGAGAGCGCCCAGGAGTCCTTGTAGTTGGTGTAGAGCGGCGCGACCGAGGCGGCTCCGCTGTCCTTGATGGCCTGCAGGTCGTCGAGGAACTCCTGCGGGTTGGTCGGGAACTCGGTGACCCCGGCCTCCTCCCAGATGCGCTTGTTGTAGAGGATGCCCTGGACGTTGCCGACGACGGGGATGCCGTAGGACTTGCCCTCGAAGGACTTGTCGTTGAGCCAGCGGTACTCCTTCTCCATCTCGGCCTGGTCGCCGAGCGGCTCGAAGAAGTCGGGCAGCTGGTCGGGGGTGACCGAGCCGGGGATCGCGAGGACGTCGCCGTAGTCGTCGGTGTTCATGCGGGTCTTGACCGTGCCCTCGTAGTCGGTCACGCCCTCGACGTTGACCTCGGTGACCTCGGGGTACTTGGCCTTGAACGTCTCGACGTACTCGTCGAACGTGCCGTCCTCCACGAGGTCGGTGCGCCAGGTCAGGACGGTGAGCTCCCCCGAGGGGGTGCCGTCGTCGTTGCCTTCGTCGTCACCGGCGCCGCCCGAGCACGCGGCGGTGAGGGCGAGGAGCGAGCTGGCGGCCGCGAACGCCATGAGGCGGGTGCGTCGCTTCTGAGGGAACATCGTTGATCCTCTCTTCGGGCCGGCACCTCCGCGTGCCGACCAGGGTCTGATGGGGCACCGCGGCTCGGGGGTCGAGTTCACTGTGCTTCGCGTGGCATTCTTAGGCAAGTGAACAAAGTTAGTCAACGGGCGTGTCCTAGAAGACTCACGACGTACCCAGATCGTTATGGTGTGCCACAAGGGGACGACCCCACGGAGGAGGACTGGTGAGCGGCTCCCAGCCGGGCCTCGGCGCCGCGCACGCGAGCAGCCGATCGGCGATCCTGGATCTCATCCGGGCCGCCGGGACGATCAGCCGCGTCGAGTTGACGCGCGCGACGGGACTCACCGCGGCGACCATCTCCACGGTCGTGCGGCGGCTCATCGACGACGGTCTCGTGCTCGAGGTCGGGCGCGCGGAGTCGACCGGCGGCAAGCCGCGCATGCTCCTGCAGCTCGACCCGTCCGCGCGCTACGCGGTCGGCGTCCACCTCGACCACGCCGGCATCACCTACGTCATCGCCAACCTCGGCGGCGCGATCGTCGCCCGCTGGCGGCGGCCTGGAGCCGGGTCCGACGACCCTGCCACCGTCGTCGCCCGCATCGCCGCGGAGGTCCGCACGACCATCACACGGGTCGGCGTCGACCCCGCGCGCATCCTCGGGCTGGGCGTCGTCTCGCCGGGACCGATCTCCGCGTCGACGGGGATGACGCTCACCCCGCCCGTCATGCAGCGCTGGGCCGAGTTCCCGCTCGGCGCCGCCCTCGAGGACGCCGTCGGGCTGTCCGTCCTGCTCGACAACGACGCGACCGCCGCCGCCATCGGCGAGTACTGGTCCGGCGGGATCGCCACCGGCTCGGCGTTCGCCGCGCTCTACATGGGCACCGGCATCGGCGCCGGGATCATCGTCGACGGCACCGTCTACCGCGGGTCCAGCTCGAACGCCGGCGAGGTCGGGCACATCTGCGTCGACCTCGACGGTCCCGTCTGCTGGTGCGGGAACGTCGGGTGCGTCGAGGTGCTCGCGGGACCGGCGGCGGTCGTCGCGGCCGCCCGTGACGCGGGCCTCGACCTGCCCGGCCGCAACGTCGCGGAGAACTTCGGCGCGCTCGCCCGCGCGGCCAGCCGGGGTGAGGACCTGCCGCTGCAGCTGCTCGAGCGGTCCTCGCGGTACCTCGGCGTCGCGGCGCAGACCCTGGCCAACGTGCTCGACCTCGAGCTCGTCATCCTCACCGGGCCGGCCTTCGCGCTCGCGGGGTCGCTGTACCTGCCCGAGATCGAGCGCCGGCTCGGCCAGTCGTTCTTCGCCCGGGGCAGCCACCCCGTGCGGGTGACCATCTCCTCGAACGCCCCTGAGGCGGCCGCGGTGGGTGCGGCGGCGCTGGTGCTCCAGAGCGAGCTGGCGCCGCGCCAGGCGGGCCTGCGGATGCCGCTGGAGCTGCCTCTCGAGGTCACCGCCGGCGCCTGAGCGCCCGTCCGGTCAGCCCGTCAGCCGCTCCAGTCCGGCGATCGGGATCGGCAGCCACGACGGGCGGTTGCGGGACTCGTACACGGCCTCGTAGAGCGTCTTGTCCAGCTCGAGGGCGCGCAGCAAGATCTGGTCCCCTCCTCCGTACCCGCGCAGCAGCCCGGCGCGGGCGTCAGCGGTCCAGGCTGCTGCGTCGGTACCCGTGAGCCCGCCGACGGCGGCGGCGTAGTCCACCGAGCGCAGCAGGCCGGCGAGGTCGCGCAGGGCGAGGTCGGGACGCGTGCGCTGCTCGAGGGGGGCAAGGGGCTCGCCCTCGAAGTCCATGATGAACCACGTGTCGTGCGACCGGAGCACCTGCCCGAGGTGCAGGTCGCCGTGCACACGCTGCCGCGGCGGTGCCGTCGCCAGGGTGCGGACCTCCTCCACGACCGCGGCGACACCGTCGGAGAAGCGCGCCAGGGCGGGCACGGCGGACAGCGCCCACGAGAAGCGGGCCGCGACCGCGCGGGCGACCTCCTGCGGCCCCTGGTCGATGACCTCCACGCCGTAGGCGGTCACGAGGGCGTCGTGCATCGTTGCCGTGACCGTGCCGAGGTCGGCGGCGAGAGAGGCGAAGGACTCGCCCCGGGCCGCGTACGCGCACGCCAGCTCGAACCCGTCCTCGGCAGCGTCGACGAACGACGCGAGCACGCCGAGATAACCGGTGACGAGCCCACCGTCGGGGCCGGGCCACTGTCCCTGGAGCCATGCGAGCGGTGCCGGGACGTACTTCCAGCCCACGGAGACCAGGTGGCGCGGGACGTCGACGTCGGGGTTCTCACCCGGCGCGACGGCGCGCAGCACCTTGAGGATGCCCGGTCGGGCGCCCGGCAGGATCACGGAGGTGTTGGACTGCTCGCCGGAGACCACGCGCGCCGACGACACGTCGACGTCGGCACCGGGTCCGTCCGCGACCGAGAGCCACGCGTGCAGGAACTCCGGACGGCCGGCCCCGTCCAGGACCGCCCGTCCGTCGAGCACGCCGATCGCGTCGTCGTGGACCCCGTCCGACAGCACGAGAGGCACCTGCAGGACGGCGTCGATGGACCCCGCGCGCGCCCGGACGAGCAGCACGGTCACGTCGGGCGCCAGCGGGAACGACCCGACGGCGGACAGCTCGACGGACTGCCCCTTGGCGGGGAACCAGCGGCGTGTCGGCAGCCAGTCCCGCAGGACGTCGAGCAGCCGCGCGTCGTCGGGGGAGGTGCGGGCGATCAGGCTCACGGGGCGGTCAGCTCCAGCCAGTAGAAGTCGCGGGAGCCGAGGGTGAACGACGCGGTCCCGTCGGCGCCGACCGCCGGGAACGGCGCGCCGCCGAACACGTCGTGCACCGACCAGCCCGCCCGGTTCCGCAGCGTCAGCGTCGCCGCGCGCGCCGTGGACGCCAGGTTGGCGACGACGAGGATGGTCTCGCCGGCCGTGTGCCGGCAGAACGCCAGCACCGAGTCGTTGTCGCAGGGCAGCACCTCGAAGGTGCCGGCGCCCAGAGCGGGGTGCTGCCGGCGCACGGTCAGCATGCCGCGGACCCAGTGCAGCAAGGACGTGGGCTGCGCCAGCTGTGCCTCGACGTTGGTGTGGCTGAAGTGGTGCACCAGCGACTGGACCAGCGGCAGGTAGAGCTTGCCCGGGTCGGCGGTGGAGAAGCCGGCGTTGCGGTCCGGAGTCCACTGCATCGGCGTGCGGACCGCGTCGCGGTCGGGCAGCCAGATGTTGTCACCCATGCCGATCTCGTCGCCGTAGTACAGGCACGGGCTGCCCGGCAGGGACAGCAGCAGGGCGTGCGCGAGCTCGATCTCCTTGCGGGAGTTGTCCAGCAGCGGGGCCAGCCGGCGGCGGATCCCGACGTTCGCGCGCATGCGGGAGTCGGGCGCGTACCACCCGTACATCGACGCGCGCTCCTCGGTGGAGACCATCTCGAGCGTGAGCTCGTCGTGGTTGCGCAGGAACGTGCTCCACTGGGCGCCGTTGTCCGGGATGGGCGGGGTGTCGGCCAGGATCTCCACGATGCTCGTGGCCTTCTGGTCCCGGATCGAGTAGTAGATCCGCGGCATCACCGGGAAGTGGAAGCACATGTGGCACTCGGGCTCGTGCTCGGTGCCGAAGTAGTGCACGACGTCCTCGGGCCACTGGTTCGCCTCGGCCAGCATGATCCGGCCCGGGAACTCCTCGTCGATCATCGCCCGGACCTTGCGCAGGAACGCGTGCGTCTCCGGGAGGTTCTCGCAGTTGGTGCCCTCGGCCTCGAACAGGTAGGGCACCGCGTCCAGCCGGAAGCCGTCCACGCCGAGGCCCAGCCAGAACCGGCCGACGTCCATCATGGCCTCGACCACGCGCGGGTTCTCGAAGTTCAGGTCCGGCTGGTGCCCGAAGAACCGGTGCCAGAAGAACTGCCGCCGCACGGGGTCGAAGGTCCAGTTGGACGTCTCGGTGTCGACGAAGATGATGCGCGCGTCCTGGTACCGCGTGTTGTCGTCGCTCCACACGTAGAAGTCCCCGTAGGGCCCCTCGGGGTCGGAGCGGGACGCCTGGAACCACGGGTGCTGGTCGCTGGTGTGGTTCATCACGAGGTCGACGACGATGCGCATCCCGCGGGAGTGCACCTGCTCGACGAGCTCGGTGAAGTCGGCCATGGTGCCGTACTGGCCGGCGATCGCGGTGTAGTCGGCGACGTCGTAGCCACCGTCGCGCAGGGGGCTCGGGTAGAACGGCGGCAGCCACAGGCAGTCGATGCCGAGCCACTGCAGGTAGTCGAGCCGGTCGATGAGGCCGCGCAGGTCGCCGCTGCCCGCTCCCGCGGAGTCGGAGAACGTGCGGAGCATGACCTCGTAGAAGACCGCGGTCCGGTACCACTCGCGGTCCTCCGCCACCTCTCCCGGTGGTTCGACGGGGTGCGGCATCGTGGGCTGGCGGCGCCCGGGCAGCATGATCTGCGCGGTCGTCGGTGCGGGCTCGCGCGCGTGCCGCCCGGTCCCGGGTGTCTCGGTCACGGCGCCACCAGGTTGACGACGTGCGCCGCCCGGATCATCGGGTCGAGCCGGACGAACACCGACGGGCCCCACTCGTACATCTCGTTGGACAGCACGTCGTGCGCGACGACGGGACGGCCCGGGTCCAGCCCGAACGCGTGCAGGTCCAGCGTGACGGTGCCGCTGCGCGCGTTCCACGGGTCGAGGTTCACGACGACGACGATCGTGTCGGCCCGGCCCGTCGGGGAGTGCTCGGCGTCGAGGTGCTTGGCGAAGGCCACCAGCGCGTCGTCCGACGTCGGGAGCACCCGCAGGTTGCGCAGCTGCTGCAGGGCCGGGTGCGCGTGCCGCAGCTCGTTGAGCCGACCGAGCAGGAGGTTCATGCCGATGGCGTCGGCCTTCGACCAGTCGCGGGGCTTGAACTCGTACTTCTCGTTGTCGATCTGCTCGTCGACACCCGGTCGCGGCACGTCCTCGACCAGCTCGTAGCCGGAGTAGATGCCCCACGTCGGTGCGCCGAGCGCGGCCAGCACGGCCCTGACCGCGAAGCCGCGCACGCCCGTGGCCTGCAGGTACGGGGGAAGGATGTCGTGCGTCGTCGGCCAGAAGCTGGGCCGCATCCACGCACCCTGCTCACCCGAGACCTCCTCGAGGTACTCGGTGATCTCGTCCTTCGTGTTCCGCCACGTGAAGTACGTGTACGACTGGTGGAACCCGATCTTGGCGAGCGTCGCCATCATGGCCGGCCGCGTGAACGCCTCGGACAGGAAGATGACCTCGGGGTGGTCGGCGCGCACCGACTCCAGGATCCGCGCCCAGAAGTTCAGCGGCTTGGTGTGGGGGTTGTCGACGCGGAACAACGTCACCCCGTGGTCGATCCACACCTGCAGGACCCGTCGGATCTCGGTGTAGATGCCCTCGGGGTCGTTGTCGAAATTCAGTGGGTAGATGTCCTGGTACTTCTTCGGAGGGTTCTCCGCGTACGCGATCGTGCCGTCGGCCCGCGTGGTGAACCACTCGGGGTGCTCGGTGACCCACGGATGGTCGGGGGAGCACTGCAGCGCGATGTCGAGCGCCACCTCCATCCCCAGGTCCCGCGCGGTCGTGACGAAGTCGTCGAAGTCCTCGAACGTGCCCAGGGTCGGCTCGATGGCGTCGTGCCCACCCGCGGGGGAGCCGATGGCGTACGGGGAGCCCGGGTCGCCGAGACCCGCGAAGAGCGAGTTGTTGGGGCCCTTGCGGTAGGTCTCGCCGATCGGGTGCACAGGCGTCAGGTAGACGACGTCGAACCCCATGCCGGCGATCCGGGGCAGGTCGAGGGCGGCGGTCCGCAGCGTCCCCGACTTCCACTTCCCGGCGGCCGGGTCGTACTGCGCGCCCTGCGAGCGCGGGAACAGCTCGTACCAGGAGCCCGCGAGCGCGAGCGGACGGTCGACGGTCAACGGGTAGGACGGTGAGCGGGTCACGCAGTCGCGCAGCGGGTGGGCCGACAGGGCGGCGTGCACCTTCCCCGAGAGCCCGGCCGACAGTCGCGCGTGCGGGCTGTCGCGGACGTCGCGCAGGCCCATGACCGCGTCCACCAGGACCCGGGCCGCGTCGCGCGGCATCGCGTCGGCACCCGTGCGCGCCGCCGCCCGCTCGAGCAGCAGGGCACCCTCGGCGAGCATCAGCTCCACGTCGATCCCGGCCTCGACCTTGATCGTGGCGTCGTGCACCCAGGTGCCGTACGGGTCCGACCAGCCCTCGACGCGGAACGTCCAGTCGCCGGTGCTGGTCGGCACCACGCGGCCCTCGAACCGGTCCAGCCCGGGGGCGATGTCGACCATCCGGTCACTCGCCCGGTCGACGCCGGTGGGGTCCGTCAGCACGACCGTGGCGGCCACCGCATCGTGCCCTTCGCGGAACACGGTCGCCTGGACAGGAACCGCCTCACCGACCACGGCCTTGGCGGGGAACCGTCCCGCCTCAGCGACGGGGGAGACATCGACGACGGGGATACGTCCGACAGAGGTGCCGAGGGGCACGGGGTGAAGCGTCACGCTCCCGAACCTATCCGTAGGTCCAGGCAGGGAGCATCCCGGAGCGCCGTCCGCGACGCTGTCACTCCCGTCACGCGCCCAGCGCGCGCCCCACGACCCGGCCCGTGAACAGGCAGCCGCCCAGGAACGTGCCCTCGAGCGCGCGGTGGCCGTGCACGCCGCCGCCGCCGAACCCGGAGGCCTCGCCGGCGGCCCACAGGCCTGGCAGCACCTCGCCGTCGGGTCGCAGCACGCGGCCCTCGAGGTCGGTGTGCAGGCCGCCGAGCGTCTTGCGGGTGAGCACGGAGAGGCGGACGGCGAGCAGGGGACCGTGCTCCGGGTCGAGGAGCCGGTGCGGCTTGGCCACGCGGATGAGCTTGTCGACGACGTAACGCCGCGCCATCGCCGTCGCGACGACCTGCGGGTCCTTGCCCAGACCGGTCTCCACCTGCCGGTCGCGCGCCACGATCGTGCGCTCCAGGGCGTCGGCGTCGATCCGCTCCGACCCGGAGAGCGCGTTCATCTTGGCGGCCAGCTCCGCCGGCGTGTCGGCCCAGAGGAACTCGTCGGACTTCTCCGCGAACGCCTCGACCGGCCCGACCGCGCCGGGCTTCACGCGCTCCAGCAGCAGCAACATGTCCTTGCCGGTCAGGTCCGGGTTCTGCTCCGAGCCGGACAGCGCGAACTCCGACCCGAGGATCGTCTTGTCGAGCACGAACCACGAGTGGTCGTCGCCACGCTCGGTGATGTGCCGCAGCGAGCCGAGGGAGTCGAAGCCGGGGAAGAGCGGGGGCGGCAGGCGGTGCCCGTCGGCGTCCAGCCACAGGCTGCTCGGTCCGGCCAGGATCCGGATGCCGTGCCGCGACCAGACCGGCGAGTGGTTGGTGATGCCCTCGGGGTAGTGCCACATCCGGTCCTCGTGGACCACCGCGGCGCCCGACTCCTTCGCGACGACGATGCCGGACCCGTCGACGTGGTCGGGCACGCCGGAGAGCATGCGGGCGGGGAGCAGGCCCGCGGAGGCCGGCCACGTCGAGCGGACCAGGTCGTGGTTGGCGCCGATCCCGCCGGTCGCGATGACGACGGCGCTCGCGGACAGCTCGAACGGTGCGACCACCTCGCGCGAGCTGGGCACGGCTCGTGCCGACCGGTCCGCCGCGAGGACGTCACCCCGGACGCCGGTCACGCGCCCGTCGGTGGTCACCAGGCCGGTCACGCGGTGCCGGAACCGCACGTCGACCAGGCCCCCGCGCCGGGCGTCGAGCAGGGCGCGGACGAACGGTTCGAGGATGCCGGGCCCCGTCCCCCACGTGACGTGGAACCGGGGCACGGAGTTGCCGTGGCCGTCGGCCAGGTAGCCGCCGCGCTCCGCCCACTGCACCAGCGGGAACCAGCGCACCCCCTGGGCGTACAGCCACGAGCGCAGGTCCCCGGCGGCGAACTCGACGAAACCCTCCGCCCACGCGCGCCCCCAGCGGTCGGAGCCGTCGTCCGCGAAGTCGGCGGACCCGAACCAGTCGGCGAGCGCCAGCTCCGCGGAGTCCTTGACCCCGAGGCGGCGTTGCTCGGGGGAGTCGACGAGGAACAGCCCGCCGAACGACCAGAAGGCCTGACCGCCCAGGCTCGCCGCGGGCTCCGCGTCGAGCAGGGTGACCCGGCGACCGGCGGCGACCAGCTCGGCGGTGGCGACGAGCCCGGCGAGGCCCGCGCCGACGACCACGACATCGGAGTGCGTCATGGTCCGCAACTCTACGATCCGTGCGGCCAGGTCAGTCGAGCACGTAGACCCGCATGCTCAGCGCCTCGACGACCGTCGCCTCACCCGGCTCGGCGTGCAGGCTGCCCTCGATCGCGGCGGCCCGCTCCTCGGCCGGGTTCTCCCAGACCGAGTCCCACGCGAGGCGCCACCGGCCGCCGTGGTCGTCGGCGAGGATCAGGTGCACCGCGTCGAGAGACCCGTTGATGACCAGCAGCACGGCGTCCTGCTCGGGCAGCGGCGCCGTCCGCACCATCTGGATCGTGCGGATCGACGGGTCGTGCCACCGGTCGTGGTCGAACGCGACGCCGAGCGCGTCGAACCAGGCGAGGTCCGGCCGTCTGCCCGGCACGGACGGGCGACCGGTGTAGAACCGCTCCGAGCGCAGCGCGGGGTGCTCCCGACGCAGCAGCAGGAGCCAGCGGGCGGTCGCGAGCAGGTCCGCGCGCCACGACGTCACGTCCCACCGGACCCAGGAGATCTCGTTGTCCTGGCAGTACGCGTTGTTGTTGCCCTGCTGGGTGCGGCCCATCTCGTCGCCGGCCGTGATCATCGGCGTGCCCGCGGCGAGCACCAGGGTGGCGAACAGGTTGCGGATAGAGCGCCGTCGCAGGGGCACGATGTCGACCGCGGGGGAGTCCGGCCCGACGTGGCCCTCGATCCCGTGGTTCCACGACCGGTTG
Organism: Cellulomonas sp. Leaf395; assembly: GCF_001424125.1. GTDB lineage: Bacteria > Actinomycetota > Actinomycetes > Actinomycetales > Cellulomonadaceae > Cellulomonas. The sequence continues at coordinate 745,516 of NZ_LMQI01000002.1, read as the reverse complement.
TCGTCGCTCCCGTCGCGGTTCTGCTCGCCGTTGGCCGCGTTGTGCTTGTGGTCGTAGGCGACCAGGTCGGCCAGCGTGAAGCCGTCGTGCGCGGTGACGTAGTTGACCGACGCGCCCGGGCCCCGGACCAGCGGCGGGTCGCTGTGCCCGAAGAGGTCGACGGACCCCGCCAGCCGGGTGGCAAGGTCGCGGACGCGGTGGCCGGGCAGACCGTGCGCGGCGCGGCCGGGGTCGGCGAGCCAGAACGAGCGGGACGCGTTGCGGAAGCGGTCGTTCCACTCGCCGAACGGCACAGGGAACTGCCCGGTGCGCCATCCGCCGGGGCCGACGTCCCACGGTTCCGCGACGAGCTTGAGCCCGTGCAGCGACGGGTCGAGCGCCATCGCGACGAGCGCCGGGTGGTCGGGCGAGAATCCGCCCGGGTCGCGGCCGAGCGTCACGGCCAGGTCGAAGCGGAACCCGTCGACACCCACGACGTCCGCCCAGTACCGCAGCGAGTCGAGCGTCATCCGGACCACCTCGGCCCGGCGGAAGTCGAGCGTGTTCCCCGTGCCGGTGACGTCCGCGAGCGCGGCGGGCGCACCGCCGTCGTGCGCGTAGTACGTGGCGTTGTCGAGGCCGCGCCAGGACAGGTGCTGGCCGGGCAGCCCACCTTCGCAGGTGTGGTTGTAGACGACGTCGAGCAGCACCTCGAGGCCGGCCTCGTGCAGCGCGTGGACCGCGCCGCGCAGCTCGGCGAGAACCGCTGCCGGGCCCGCCGCCCGCGCGGCGGCGGTCGCGAAGGCCGCGTGGGGGGCGAAGAAGCCGAGCGTGCTGTAGCCCCAGTAGTTGGTGAGGCCCTTCTCGACGAGGTGCGGCTCTGACGAGAACGCGTGCACCGGGAGCAGCTCGACCGCGGTGACGCCCAGCCCCAGCAGGTGGTCGACCACGGCGGGGTGCGCCAGGCCCGCGTAGGTGCCGCGCAGCGTCTTCGGCATCCGGTCGTTCAGGGCGGTCAGGCCGCGGACGTGGGCCTCGTAGACGACCGTGCGGGACCACGGCGTCCACGGGCGGTTGGTGGTCGGGTCCGGCCCCGGCAGGTCGCGGGTGTCCACGACGACCGAGTACGGGACGTGACCCGCGGAGTCGCGAGGGTCTGCGGGGCCGTACGGGTCGCCCGCCAGGTCGGGGCCGACGAGGTGGCCGTACGTCTCGGGCGTGTGCGCGACGTCGCCGTCGAGCCCGCGGGCGTAGGGGTCGACCAGCAGCTTGGCGGGGTTGTACCGGTGACCGGCCGCGGGCTCCCACGGTCCGTGCGCGCGGAACCCGTACCGTTGGCCCGCCCTGACACCGGCGACGGAGGCGCTGAAGACCCCGTGCCCGCCGGCCGCGAGGGGAATCCGGGTCTCGCTGGGCTGGTCCGTCCCGTCGAACAGGCAGAGCTCGACGCCCGTGGCGTGCGAGGCGTAGACGGCGACGTCCACGCCCGCGTCGGTGACGTGCACTCCGAGGCGTGGCGTGCGCCGGTGGGGGGAAGGCGGGGTCACCGGGACATTGTGGGGGAACGAAGCCCACACGTGTCAGTCGTCTCCGCCCCTGGACCAGGTACTCGTGCGGTCCGGGGCGGGAGGTAACGTTCCGCGGGTGAGGATCGTCGTCTGCGTGAAGCATGTCCCTGACATCCAGTCCGAGCGGGCTCTGGGCCCCGACGGTCGCGTGGTTCGCGACGGCGGGGACGGCACCCTGAACGAGCTGGACGAGAACGCCCTCGAGGCGGCGCTGGCACTCGTGGAGGCTGCTGGGGGGTCGGTGGTGGCCCTGACCGTGGGCCCCGACGACGCCGTGGACGCGGTCCGCCGCGGCCTCCAGATGGGTGCCGAGGACGCGGTCCACGTGGTCGACGACGCGGTCGCCGGCTCGGACGTCGTCGGAACGGCCCGGGTGCTCGCCGCCGCGATCCGCCACCTGGACGCCCAGGAGCACGTCGACCTGGTCGTCCTGGGCATGGCCGGACTGGACGGTCTGACGTCGCTGCTGCCGACCGCGCTGGCGGAGCTGCTGGACCTGCCGGCGCTGCCGCTCGCCGCCGAGCTGACGGTCGACGGGTCCACGGTGCGGGTGCGTCGCAACCTCGACCACGCCTCGGAGGTGCTCGAGGCCACGCTGCCGGCCCTGGTGTCCGTGACGGACCAGGCGAACGAGCCGCGCTACCCCAACTTCAAGGGCATCATGGCGGCTCGCAAGAAGCCCGTCGCCACCCTGACGCTGGCGGACCTGGAGGTCGACGCCTCGCGCGTCGGGCTGCTCGGGGCCCGCACCGAGGTGCTCGAGGCCGCCGCCCGACCGCCTCGCGAGAACCGCGTGCTCGTGCAGGACACGGGCGACGCCGGGGTCCGCCTCGCCGCGTACCTCGTCGACAACCAGCTCGTCTGACGTCCCGAACCGAAGGATCGCCGCTGTGACCGCACCCGTGCTCGTGCTCGTCGACCACACCGTGGACGGAGCCGTCCGCGCCCCTGTCCGGGAGCTCCTCACGCTCAGTCGCGAGCTGTCGGGCGGTGCCGGTGTGCACGCCGCGTGGACCGTCGACGGTGTCGAGCCGTCGCCCGAGGTCGTCGCCGAGCTCGCCTCGCTCGGCGCCACCCACGTCCACCGCGTCGTCGTCGACGCGGACCCGCACCTGTCGGCCGTGCTCGCCGAGGCGCTCGCGTCGCTGCTGGACGCCACCGGTGCCGGGCTCCTGCTCGTGGTCTCCTCGTTCGAGAACAAGGAGGCCGCCGCGCGCCTCGCGATCAGCACCGGGGCCGGCGTCGTCACCGACGCGGACGGCCTCGCCCTCGTCGACGGCAGGTATGTCGCGGCGAAGACCGTGTTCGCCGGCACCTGGAACACCACCTGCGCGGTCACGGCCCCGCTGGCGATCGTCGCGCTCAAGCCGAACTCGGTGCAGCCGTCGGTGGTCGAGGGAGCTCCGCAGGCACAGATCGGCGAGCACGTCGTCGCCGTGAGCGACAAGGCGCGACGCGTCACGCTGGTCGAGCGCACGGAGCGGCCCGCGAGCGGTCGGCCCGACCTCGGGAGCGCGAGCGTCGTCGTCGCCGGCGGTCGTGGCACCGAGGGGGACTTCTCGGTGGTCGAGGAGCTGGCCGACGTGCTCGGCGCGGCCGTGGGCGCCACGCGTGTGGCCACCGACGAGGGCTGGATCGGGCACGACGCGCAGATCGGCCAGACGGGCGTCACCATCGCGCCGCGGCTGTACGTCGGCGTCGGTGTGTCCGGTGCCGTGCACCACCGTGGCGGCATGCAGGCCTCCGGCACGATCGTCGCGATCAACTCCGACCCCGACGCCCCGATCTTCGAGATCGCGGACTTCGGCGTCGTCGGCGACCTGTTCACCGTCGTGCCGCAGGCCGCCGCGGAGATCCGCCGCCTGAAGGGCTGATCGGCGGCGCAGGCTCTGGGGTGCGCGGGCTCGCGGGCGGATAATCCGGCCATGGGGCGTCGCGTGGGGATGGAGCCGGTCGAGCTCGTCGAGCGCGACGACCTGCCCCGGCGCCTCGGCGAACCCGGCGGACCCGGCGGACCCGGCGGACCCGGCGAGCCTGAGCCGGCTCAGCGGCGCAGGTCGCGACGGTGGCTGCTCGTCCCGGTGCTCGCCGTGACCGTCGCACTCGTCGGCGCGCAGGCCGTCGTGGAGCTGCGCGACCGCGCTGCCGTCGCGGCGCTCGCCCAGGTGCCCGGCGTCGTCCGACCCGTCGACGAGGACCTGCGGATCCGCTGGACGCTGGACGCCAGGACCGAGTGGGTGCCCTGGGCGGAGCTGACCGGCAGCATCCTGGTCGGCCTGCGGCGCGAGAGCGACGGGTCGCAGGCGCTCGTCGCGGTCGAGGAGCTGACCGGCGAGCGCCGCTGGACCACGCCCCTGGCCGACGCGCACGTCGTCGAGCGCACGGACGAGGGGTTCGACCACGTGGGTGGATGTGTCCTCGAGCCGGGGGAGGCCCGACGGGTCGTGTGCCTGGTCACGGACGCCTACCTCGGTTTCCGGCAGACGGAGACCGTGCTCGTCCCGTCCGCGCTGAGCCGGCTCGTGGTCGCGGACGTCGCGGACGGCTCCGTCGTGGCCGAGCGGGAGGTGCCCGGGGCAGTGGCGTTCACCGTGCTCCCGGGTGCCGTCGCAGTCGGGGTCCCCCGCTCCGACGGCGCGCTCGTCGTGACCGCGACCGACCTGCTGACCGACCGGCAGCAGTGGCAGTCGGTCGTGCCGTCCGCCGGCGACGAACCCGACGACGGTGGCTTCCTCGATCGGTCCACGGAGCTGATCCGGACGGCGGACGGGCTCGCTGTCGTGACGGCCGGTCGCCGGATCACCGTGCTCGATGGCGGGCCGGCACGCACCGTGATGCAGGCGAGCAACGGCTACACGGCGGACTCGCGCCTCGGCATCGTGGCCGCGTTCGGGCAGGACGACGAGGGTCGTGAGACGACGACGATCAGCGGCAGTGGTCCGGAGCTCGTGCTCCCGGGACGGCTGGTGCGCGTCTCGGCCGACGACGGCAGCCTCTCCGACCTCGTGCTCACGGTCGGCTCGAGGACCCGCGCGTACGACCGCTCCATCGGACGCGAACTGTGGGACGTCGGGCACGGTGTGTCGGGCGCGGCGGTCGTGGCGCGAGGGCGGGTGTACCTGAGCACCCCGGACGGGGTGGTGGCGATCGACGGCTCCACCGGTGCGGAGCTCTGGCAGGCCCCCGTTCTCGAGGGACGCACGATGGGCGACCTCGTGACCGACGGGCACCACGTCCTGAGCGGCCAGCAGCGGCCCGAGGAGCCGGGCGCCGCCACGGCTCTGAACGACTGGCCGGGTGTCGGGGAGCTCGTCGCGTACCGGTTCGAGGACGGCAGCGAGGACTGGCGCGTCGACCTGCCCGGAACCCTGCTCGGCGTGGCATCCGAGGGGCACACGCTCATCGGCTGGGGGAACAGCGCGGCTGTCCTCGGCTGACGCCCGCCGACCTCGTCAGGACAGCTCGCGCAGCCAGCGGACCGTCGCCACACCCTGTGCGGCCTGGAACCGTCGCAGGTTCGGGATGCCGAGGGGTGCGGGCTGGCGCGAGCTCCACGCGAAGTACCCGGACAGCCCGGCCAGGCCGGCCCGCAGGTCGTCGTCGTGCACCCCGTCCGAGACGGGGTGGTTCCGGAAGTTGGTCGCCGGGTCGCCGCCACCCTGCAGCGCCACGCTGGGCAGCATGAACGCCAGGTCGAGCCAGGGAGCACCGACGCTCGCGTGCGGCCAGTCGATGATCCAGACCTGGTGCTGGTGGTCGGGGTCGATCATGACGTTGTCGGCGCGCAGGTCACCGTGCACGAGGGAGTCGCCGGCGCACACGCGCAGCGACTCCTGCTCCCAGCGGACCAGCTGCTCCACGTTGGCCAGCGCCCAGCGGCCGATGTCACCGGCGAGGTCCGCGTACTCGCGCTTGGTCTCGTCGTCGAGCGCGTGCAGCTTGCGCCAGCCGGTGAAGTCCTCGGCCAGCTGGTCGTCGGTGCGCGGCAGGGTGTGCCCGGGCAGCGGCTCGGCGTCTGCGAGCGCTCCCACGGCGTCGGCCACGGCGCGCAGGTCCTCGGGCTTCCAGGGCAGCTCGGGGGAGCGGCCGTGCACCACGTCGAACCCGAGGATCACCCAGTCGCCGTCGTCGGAGGACCACAGGAGGTTCGGTGCGGGGACCTGCGGGGGCAGCGCGCGGGACACCCGGATCTCGGCGCGGGCGAGGTCGGGGGAGACGGGGTTCTGCTCGCCCGAGACGGCCTTCACGAACACGCCGCGGCCGTCCGCGAGCTCGAGCACGGCGGCGAACCCGGGGCTGAACCCGCTGGTGGCGCTGATCTCTGCCGTGACCTGAGCGCCCGCCAGCTCGGCGATCCGCGTCCGCACGTGCCGGGGGAGATCGCGCCAGTCCAGCCGCTGGCCGCTGAAGGCGCGCGGGAGGGCAATGACGTCGTCGGCACTCACGCCGCACATCCTGCCAGGTCGCGCGGTGTGCCCGGTGGGTGGTCCCACGGACTGTCGGGGCGGGCTGCGGTCGGAGAGATACCCGTCCCTTCGTAGACTGGAGCCGATGAGCGTGTATCTCGACCATGCGGCGACCACGCCCATGCTCCCGGAGGCCGCGCGGGTGCTCGCTGAGCAGCTCGTGCGCACCGGCAACCCCTCCTCCCTGCACGGGTCCGGTCGTGCGGCCCGTCGGGTGGTCGAGGAGGCCCGGGAGCGGCTCGCCGCGGCGCTCGGTGCGCGGCCGAGCGAGGTGGTCTGGACCTCGGGCGGCACGGAGGCGGACAACCTCGCGATCAAGGGGATGTTCTGGTCCCGACGGAACCAGGACGGCCGGCGTCGGCGGTTGCTGGTGTCCGCGGTGGAGCACCACGCCGTGCTGGACCCCGCGTTCTGGATGGCCGAGCACGCCGGGGCCGAGCTCGTGCTCCTGCCGGTCGACGGCGACGGGATGGTCGACGTCGACGCGCTGCGCGAGGAGCTGGAGCGCAGCGGCGACCAGGTTGCGCTGGTCTCCGTGATGTGGGCGAACAACGAGGTCGGCACGATCCAGCCGCTCGACGACGTGGTCGCGCTCGCGCGCCGGTACGGCGTGCCCGTGCACGCGGACGCGGTGCAGGCCGTCGGCCAGGTGCCGGTCGACTTCGCTGCGTCGGGGCTCGACGCCATGACCGTGAGCGGGCACAAGGTGGGCGGTCCCGGCGGCGCCGGTGCGCTCCTGGCGCGACGCGGCCTCGACCTGACTCCCGTGCTGCACGGGGGTGGGCAGGAGCGTGGCGTGCGGTCGGGCACCCTCGACGCCGCCCTGCTCTCGTCGTTCGGGCTGGCCGTCGAGCAGGCGGTCGGGAGCCGCGCGGAGTTCGCCGCCCGCGTGGGGACGCTCCGCGACACCCTGGTCGAAGGTGTCGAGGCCCTGGTCCCCGAGGCGGTGCTGCGCGGACCGCGGGACCCGTCGCGGCGGCTGCCCGCCAACGCCCACTTCACGTTCCCCGGCTGCGAGGGTGACTCGCTGCTCTACCTGCTCGACTCCGCAGGGATCGAGGCGTCGACCGGGTCCGCCTGCCAGGCCGGGGTGCCTCGGCCCAGCCACGTGCTGCTCGCGATGGGGGTCGACGAGGTGGCCGCGCGCGGGGCGCTGCGGTTCAGCCTGGGCCACCCGTCGACCGCGGCCGACGTCGACGCGCTGCTCGCGGCCCTGCCGGGCGTCGTCGACCGCGCCCGCGCCGCCGGTCTCGCGACCGTCGGGACGGTGACCTGATGCGCGTCCTGGCAGCCTTGTCCGGTGGTGTCGACTCCGCGGTCGCCGCGGCCCGCGCCGTCGACGCCGGGCACGACGTCGTCGGCGTGCACATGGCCCTGTCCCGCAGCCGCGACCAGTTCCGCACCGGCTCGCGCGGGTGCTGCTCGATCGAGGACGCCGGGGACGCCCGCCGTGCGGCCGACGTTCTGGGCATCCCGTACTACGTGTGGGACCTGTCCGAGCGGTTCGAGGAGACCGTCGTCGCGGACTTCGTCGCCGAGTACGAGGCCGGTCGCACCCCGAACCCGTGCGTGCGGTGCAACGAGCACATCAAGTTCGCCACGCTGCTGGACAAGGCCGTCGCCCTCGGGTTCGACGCCGTCTGCACCGGGCACTACGCGCGCATCGAGACCGGTCCCGACGGCACCCGCGAGCTGCACCGCGCGCGGGACCTGGCCAAGGACCAGTCCTACGTGCTGGCGGTGATGGGCCCCGAGCGCCTCGCGCGCTCGATGTTCCCGCTGGGGGACGTCGCCTCCAAGGAGGAGACCCGGGCCGAGGCGGCCGCGCGCGGGCTGTCCGTGTCCGCCAAGCCGGACTCCTACGACATCTGCTTCGTCGCCGACGGGGACACCCAGGGCTTCCTGCGCTCGCGGCTCGGGTCGCAGCCGGGCGAGATCGTCGACGGCTCCGGTGCGGTGCTCGGGCAGCACGACGGCGCGTACGCGTTCACCGTCGGGCAGCGCAAGGGCCTGTCGATCGGCCGCCCCGCCCCCGACGGCAAGCCGCGGTACGTGCTCTCCGTCGAGCCGGTGCACAACCGGGTGGTCGTCGGCTCCGTCGACGAGCTGGCGGTGCAGGCCGTCGAGGCGGACCGCGCGGTCTGGTTCGCCGACGCGGACGACGGCACGTTCGCGTGCGCGGTGCAGGTCCGCGCGCACGGAGACGCGGTGCCGGCCCGGGCCAGCGTGCGGGACGGCGCCGTCCAGATCGCGCTCGATATCCCCGGCGCCCTCCGCGGCGTCGCCCCGGGGCAGTCGGCCGTGCTGTACGACGACACCCGCGTGCTCGGCCAGGCCACCGTGACCGCCGCCCTCCGCTCACCGGGCGCCACCTCGGGTCTCGTCAGGTGAGCGGCGGACGGCCGGGCGTCACGGGCACCGGGCCGTGGCCGGGCCTGGACGTGCTGGAGGCGCAGACCGTCGTCGTGGGCGACCTCGTCGACACCCCGTCCGAGATCCTCGGCCTCCCGTTCACCGTGACCCTCGCCGAGCGTGGACCGTGGGGCGACCGGGTCGGCCGCGCTGCCGCGCTGCTCGCGGAGCTGCCCACCGAGCTCGGGCCGCACGGCTGGAAGCTCGCCGACCGGCCCAGCCGTGACCTGGCCCTCGCGCAGGCCTACCTGCGCGAGGACGTCGACGCGCTCGCGGTCGCCGGGCACGGATGGGCCGGACCGCTCGTCGTTCCGGTGCTGGGTCCGATGACGCTCGCCGCGTCCCTCTACCTCGCCCGCGGGGACCGGGTGGTGTCCGATGCCGGCGCCGTCCGTGAGCTCGCCGCGTCCCTGGCCGCCGGCCTGGCCGAGCACCTCGCCGCGATCCGCCGCTCGGTACCCGGCGCGGAGCCGACCGTGCTGCTCCACGAGCCCCTGCTCGCGCAGGTCATGGCCGGGGTGCTGCCGTCGTTCTCCGGCTACTCCGCGCTGCGCTCGGTCCCCGGTCCCGTGGCGGCCGAGCGGATCGGCGAGGTGGCGCGCGCCCAGGAGGATGCCCGCGTGATCGTGCACGGCGGCACCGCGTGGACCTCCCTCGGGGCGATCCGCGCGGCCGCCGTCGACGGGTTCGCGCTCGCCGTCCCGGCGCTCGACGAGCGCAGCTGGGAGAAGGTCGCCGAGGTGGTCGAGGGCGGGCTCGCGTTCTGGCCCGAGCTGGCGCCGCAGGCCTCCTCGCAGTGCGCCGGTCCCGACGTGGCCGGCCAGGCCGATACGCTCACCCGGCCGTGGCGGTCCGTGGGGCTGCCGATGGCGGGACTGCGCGACGTCGTGCTCCTCGCGGGCGACATCACCGGCACGGGCAGCCCGGACGACGCCCGGGCGGTGCTGGCCGGACTGGTCCGGGCCGCGCGGATCGTGGCCGAACGAGCGGAGGCATGACGGTGGCTGCACAGCCGAGCGTGAGGCGCGCGCTGGCGCTGCTCGTCGGGTCCGGGGCGGCGATCGTCGGGATGGTGCTGCTGGTCATCTGCTACACCGGCATCGGCGTGACCACCCTGACCGCCACGAAGGACGACCCCGACCCGTGCGTCGAGGCCTACGCCGCCGGGACCGACTCCGCCACCGTGCGCTACACCGTCGTCCCGCCGAAGGCCATCTGCACGTGGGACGTCGACGGCGAGCCGACGGAGGTCGTCGTGGCTGCCGCGTCGGTCCCGCTGTTCGCCACCGGGGCGGTGCTCGCCGTCGGTGGCGTCCTGGTGTGCGGGGTGCTGGTGGTCGGGCCGTGGCTCCAACGCCGGCGATCGCCCTCGCCCACCGCCTGAGCTCGTCGAGGGCCCGGCGGCGTGGACGGCGCGGGTGTGGGCGGTGCGCGAGAGGATGTGCGGGTGAGCGACGAAGCACCCGCGCCCGTGAGCGCGTCCGCCGAGACCGAGATCCCCACGCCGGCCCGCCATCGCTGGGCCGAGCTCGCCGCCCTGATCGAGGCGGACCAGTTCGCGTACTACATCCGGGACGCGCCGGTGTCGTCGGACAAGGAGTACGACGAGCGGCTGCGCGAGCTCCAGGCGCTGGAGGACGAGCACCCGGGGCTGCGGACGCCGGACTCGCCGACGCAGCGGGTGGGCGGCACGTTCTCGACGGAGTTCGCGTCGGTCCAGCACGTCGAGCGGATGCTCTCGCTGGACAACGCGTTCTCCGACGAGGACATCACTACCTGGGCGGGTCGGCTGCACCGGGACCTCGAGTCGGACGCGTCCATCCATTACCTGTGCGAGCTCAAGATCGACGGGCTGGCCATCGCGCTGCTGTACGAGAAGGGCCGGCTGGTCCGGGCGGCGACGCGAGGGGACGGGCGCACCGGCGAGGACGTGACCCTGAACGTCCGGACCATCTCGACGATCCCGGACGTGCTCGGAGGGGACCCCGCGACGCACCCGGAGCGCATCGAGATCCGCGGCGAGGTGTTCCTGCCCGTCGAGGCCTTCAAGGACCTCAACGCCGCCCAGGTCGAGGCGGGCAAGAGCCCGTTCGCCAACCCGCGCAACGCCGCGGCCGGCTCGCTGCGGCAGAAGGATCCCCGGGTCACCGCGTCGCGGGACCTGCGGATGTACGCGCACGGCATCGGTGCGCTGGTCTGGGGCGCCGGGCAGGGGACCGGGATCGAGCGGCAGTCGCAGGTCTACGACCTGCTCGCGGGCTGGGGCGTGCCGGTCTCGGGGCACACGCGCATCGTCGACGGGCTCGACGGGGTGCGGGAGATGATCGCGCACTACGGCGAGCACCGGCACGACGTCGAGCACGAGATCGACGGCATCGTGATGAAGGTCGACGAGATCGCGCTGCAACGCAGGCTGGGGTCCACCAGCCGGGCGCCCCGGTGGGCGATCGCGTACAAGTACCCGCCCGAAGAGGTGAACACCACGCTGCTCGACATCCGCGTCAACGTGGGGCGCACCGGGCGCGTGACGCCGTACGGCGTGATGGAGCCGGTGTTCGTGTCGGGGTCGACGGTCGAGATGGCGACCCTGCACAACGCGAGCGAGGTGGCGCGCAAGGGCGTGCTCATCGGCGACACCGTGGTGCTCCGCAAGGCCGGTGACGTGATCCCGGAGATCGTCGGCCCGGTGGTGGACCTGCGGGACGGGACCGAGCGCGCGTTCGTCATGCCGACGGAGTGCCCGTCGTGCGGCACGCCGCTTGCGCCCGCGAAGGAGGGCGACGTCGACATCCGCTGCCCCAACCAGCGGTCCTGCCCGTCGCAGCTGCGCGAGCGGCTGTTCCACGTCGCGTCGCGCGGGGCGTTCGACATCGAGGCGCTCGGCTGGGAGGCCGCCAGCGCGCTGCTGACCGCGGGGGTCGTCGCCGACGAGGGCGACCTGTTCGCGCTCGATGCTGATGCCCTGCGCAAGGTGCCGCTGTTCACGCTGTCGGCCCGGTCCAAGGTGGCCGGCGCCGTCCGCGAGGCGGGCGACCTCAACGCGACGGGTGCGGCGCTGCTGGGCAACCTGGAGAAGGCCAAGCAGGCCGCGCTGTGGCGGGTGATCGTGGCGCTGTCCATCCGGCACGTCGGACCGACCGCCGCGCGGGCGCTCGCGCAGCACTTCGCGTCGGTGCCGGCGATCGCGACCGCCTCCGAGGAGGAGATCGCCGCGGCCGAGGGCGTCGGGCCGACGATCGCGGCGGCCGTCGTGTCGTGGTTCGAGCAGCCCGGTGAGGACGACAAGTGGCACGCGGCGATCGTCGAGAAGTGGGCCGCCGCGGGCGTGCGGATGCAGGAGGAGCGGGACTCCTCGGCGCCGCGCACGCTCGAGGGGCTGACCGTCGTGGTCACGGGTGGGCTGGAGCGGTTCAGCCGCGACGGTGCCAAGGAGGCGATCCTCGCGCGCGGCGGCAAGTCGGCGGGCAGCGTCTCCAAGAAGACGGACTACGTGGTGGTCGGTGAGAACGCGGGATCGAAGGAGGCCAAGGCCCGCGAGCTCGGGCTGCCGATCCTGGACGAGGCGGGCTTCGAACGGCTGCTGGCGCAGGGGCCGTCAGGCGTCGGGGACAGCACGGGAGGCCTGGCGTGAGCGGTGCTGTGGTCCGGGTCGCCGCCGGTCCGCAGGTGGCCGACGCCGGGGCGCTGACCGCCGAGGCGTACCTCGCGGACCGACTGGTCGACGCAGGCGACTCCTACGCCGACGAGCTGCGGGACGCCGAACGGCGGGCACGGGAGGCGACGCTCCTCGTCGCGCTGGTCCCTCCGGGAGAGGGTGACGGCGCGAACGACCGCGACGACGACCTGGTGGTCGTCGGCACCGTGACGCTCGCCCCCTACGGCACGTCCTACGCCGAGGTCGCGGAGCCGGGGGAGCTCGAGGTCCGGATGCTCGCGGTCGCGCCCGAGGCCAGGCGTCGTGGCATCGCGGAGCTGCTGGTGTCCGCCGCGCTGCGCGAGGCGGTCGCCCGCGGGGCGACCCGGGTGGTGCTGTCGACGCTCGACTCGATGCAGGCCGCGCAGCGCCTGTACCAGCGGCTCGGTTTTCTGGCCGTCCCGGAGCGCGACTGGGGGCACGTCGAGGTGCACCTGCGGGTGCACACGTGGACCCCGCCGGACGCCCCCGGTGCGCTGGTCGAGTCGGCGACGTGGCCGCCGGCCCGGGTGGTCGACGTGGACGGCTGGAGGGTGGGGTTGTCGGGCGGGCTGACTCGCCGCGCCAACAGCGTCTTGCCGCTCGGCACCCCGCCCGACGTCACGGAGACGCTCGACCGGGTGGAGAAGCTCTACGCGCAGGAGGGGCAGCCCTCGATCGTGCGCGTCTGCCGGGCGGCACCTCGAGGCCTGGACGACCTGCTCGCGCTGCGCGACTACGAGGTGATGTCCCGGGCCGACGTGCTGGTGCGCGAGCTCGACGGGTTCGAGCCTCGCCACGGTGCCGTCCGCACGGCCGCCGGCCCGGTGCGGGTGTCGGTCGCCGACAAGCCGAGCGACGAGTGGCTCGCGGCGTGGTCCGGTTCCAAGGCTCGACTGCATGCCACCGGCGCCGCGGCGGAGACTGACGACACGAGCCTGCGACTGGCCCGCACCGTGCTCGGCGGGGCACCTGCCATCTATCTCACGGCGACGGACGCGACGGGACTCGTGGGCGTGATCCGTGCGGCGTTCGCCGAGGACTGGGTCGCGCTGTCCTGCCTCGTGGTGGCGCACGGCGCCCGTCGCCGCGGACTCGGGCGGTTCCTGACCCAGCGCGCGCTGGACGAGGGTGCGCAGCGGGGTGCAGGCCGGGCGTTCCTGCAGGTCGAGGCCGAGAACACTGCCGCCGGAGCGCTCTACACGGCGCTCGGTTTCCAGCCGGCCGAGCGGTACGTGTACCGCGAGCGGCGCTAGACCGGCGCGAAGTACGTGGCGAAGCGGTTCGCCGCATCCTCGTCGCCGTCGACGCTCGCCTCGCCGGTCGCGACCACGTCGCTCAGCGTGCGGTCGCCGGACACGATCGCGTCGAGCTGCCGGGGTGTGGTCGTGATGACGGCCTCCGGCCGCTCGGCGGAGCCGCGCGAGACGTCGACGCTCCCGTCGTGCAGCCGGACCGCGAACTGGTAGGCGCCGAGTCGCAGCTCGTAGGTGGCGGGCGGCTCGGTGTGGGTGAGCTGTGCCGCCAGCGACAGGATCACCGAGTCCACGCCGAGGTGGGCGTCGCGGGGCAGGGTGGGGGAGCGGATGCCCCAGGACCCGAGGGCGAGGACCACGGGTTCGAGCTCGGCCCCGCGGGGCCTCAGCGCGTACACGGCCACGCCGGCGGGAGGTGGCAGCGTGGTGCGTGCGACGATCCCGCCGGCCTCGAGCTCCCGCAGCCGCTGGCTCAGGATGTTCGCGCTGACCCCCGGCAGGCCCGCGCGCAGGTCGGTGAAGCGCTTGGGCCCGAGGAGCAGCTCCCGGACGACCAGCAGGGCCCAGCGTTCCCCGACGAGGTCGAGCGCGTGGGCGATCCCGCAGCCGTCGTCGTACGTGCGCGTCATGCAGACATACTAAGGGGTTGTTATTACTAACTATCCAGTCCTACTGTGCAACATGAATAGGCACTGGATCCTCGCGGTTCTCGGCACGGCGTTCTTCGTCGTCGTCCTCGACAGCACGATCGTCTACGTGGCGCTCCCGTCGATCGCCGACGAGCTCGCGTTCGCGCCCGGCGACGTGCAGTGGGTGCTCAGCGGCTACCTCGTGACGTTCGGTGGGCTCCTCCTGTTCGGCGGACGGGTCGCCGATCTGCTCGGCCGCCGCCGGGTGTTCCTGGCTGGCATCGCGATCTTCACGGTCGCGTCGGTCGTCTGCGGGTCGACGACCGACCCGGCGGTGCTGGTCGGCGCTCGCGTCCTGCAGGGTGCGGGTGCGGCGGTCATGGCCCCGACGGCGTTGTCGCTGGTGCTGACGACGTTCGAACCCGGACCCGAGCGCAACCGCGCGCTCGGCATCTGGGGCGGGATCGGTGGGGTCGGTGGCACGGCCGGGCTGCTGCTCGGTGCGCCGATCACGCAGCTGTGGGGGTGGCAGTGGATCTTCCTGGTGAACCTGCCGGTCGGAGTCGTGCTGCTCGCGGCGTCGGCGCGGTTGCTGCCCGACGGTCGCGCGATGAACCTGCCCCGCGCCTTCGACGTGGCCGGCGCGCTCACCGTGACCGGTTCACTCGTGCTCCTCGTCCTGGGGATCACCGAGGCGTCATGGTCCGCGCTGCTCGCCGCGGCGCTGCTCATGGCGACCTTCGTCCTCGTCGAGCGGCGCGCGGTCGCCCCGCTGGTCCCGTGGCGAGTCGTGCGGTCGCGGCGGCTGGTCGCCGGCAACCTCCTGCTGCTGGTGGCCGGGATGTGCGTAGATGGCGTCCTGCTGGTGCTGACGCTCGCCGCGCAGGAGTCCCAGGGCATCTCCCCGGTCCAGTTCGGACTGACGACCGCCGCCATGACCGGTGCATCGGTGGTCGGGTCCTTCGCCGGTCAGGCGGTCGTCACCCGGACCGGGGTGCGGGCCGTGGCCCGGGCCGGCATGGCGCTGCTCGCGGTCGGCAGCCTCGCGCTGACGACGCTGCCCCTCGTGGTCGGCCTGGTGGTGTTCGGTGCGGGCCTCGGTGCCGCCTTCGTGAGTGCCCAGATCGCTGCCGTGTCCGGGGTGGCGGCGGACGACTCGGGTCTGGCGGCCGGGATCGCGGACACCTCATTCGCGGTGGGCGGTGCGCTCGGCGTCGCCGTCCTGTCGACGATCGGGGGGACGCGCAACGCCCTGGTCGTGGCGGCTGTCGTCGCCGTGGTCGGCCTCGTCGGGGCGGCGGCCCTGCGCGCCGAGCGCACGACCGCCGCCGTCTGACGTCACGTCGACCCGTCGGACCTCCCCTGCGGGTCGAGCGCCCCGAGCAGCTCCCGGCGTGCCTCGTCCAGCCCGTCCCGCGGGACGGGCAGGTCGAGGACCACGCGCCCCGGTCGGTCCGAGAGCACGACCACCCGGTCCGCTAGCAGCAGCGCCTCGTCGACGTCGTGCGTCACGAGCACCACCGCGCGCCCGGCGCCGCCCTGACGGCCGTGGCCCGCCAGGTCGAGGCCCGCCAGCCAGCCATTCATGCGACGCCGGGTGATCGCGTCGAGCGCGCCGAACGGTTCGTCGAGGAGTAGCACCGGCCTCCCCGGCAGGCAGGTCCGCAGCAGTGCGAGGCGCTGGCGCATCCCGCCCGACAGCTCGTGCGGCCACGCTCGCTCGAACCCCGCCAGGCCGAACGCGTCGAACAACGCTCGAGCCCTCGCTTCCGCAACCACCCGGTCCTGGCCGGCGATCCGGGCCCCGACCAGCGCGTTCGGCAGCGCCCGCCGCCACGGGAGCAGCCCGTCGCGCTGGGGCATCCACGCCGTGTCTCGGCCGCGCGCCGGGTCCACGGGACGGCCCGTGACGGTCGCGCCACTCGGCGTCAGGCCCGCGAGGACGCGCAGCAGCGTCGACTTGCCGCAGCCGGACGGGCCGACGACCGCGACGAACTCCTCGACCTCGACCCGAAGGGCGACGTCGTGCAGCGCGACGACGTCGCCCACGCCGCGCGGGCCCGCGCCGGGGAACGTCACCGTCAGTCCGGCGACCTCGAGCGCCGGGGCGGAGGTCGTCGGCGCCTCAGTCGACAGGGAGGTAGTCATTTGTCCACGCGGCGCCCGTGTCGAACGCCGCGTCGGCGAGGTCGTGGTCCTGCAGGAACCCGACGAAGTCGTCCCAGACCTTCGCCTCCTGGACGCCCCAGTGCTGCGGGTCCTCGGTGTAGCGGGGTCCGAGCCACTGCGCGCTCAGCGCGAGCAGCGCCTCGTCGATCTCGGGTGCCGCCTCGTGGATCGCGTCGGCGGCGGCCTGCGGCTCGGCGATCGCGTCCTCGTAGCCGTGCGTGAGGGCCGCGAGGAAGTCGCGGACCAGCTCGGGGTCGTCGTCGAGGTGCTCCTGCGAGGTCGCGACCAGCGGCGTGTACCAGTCGGGGATGCAGTCGGTGTGGTCCATGAACGGGATCGTCGACACGTCCAGCCCGTCGATCTGGCCGAGGCGGATGGTGTCCCACGCGTCGAACACCCAGGCGGTGTCGAACTGGTGCTCCGTCAGACCGATCCGGAAGTCGTCGCTCGAGAGCGGCGTCAGCTCGACGGCGTCCGGGTCGCCGCCGTCGCACTCGACGAGCGTGCGGATGAGTGCCTCCTCGAGCTCGGAGCCGTACGACCCGTAGGAGTGGCCGGCCAGGTCGCGGGGCCGCGTCACGCCGGACTCGGTCAGGGAGATCAGGCTCGACGTGTTGTGCTGGATGACGGTCGCCACCGAGACGACCTCGGCTCCCTGCTCACGGGCAGGGACGAGCCCTTCGGCGACGGAGAAGGCGAAGTCGACCTTGCCGGCGGCGAGCAGCTGCAGGCCCGAGGTGTCACCGGGCTCGACGATCGTCAGGTCGATGCCGGCATCGGCGAAGTAGCCGCGCGACTGCGCGAGGTAGAGGCCCGAGTGGTTCGTGTTCGGCGTCCAGTCGAGGATGACCGAGACGGGTCGCGGCGCGGGGCCCGAGATCACGTCGTCGGTCGCGGAAGCGGAGCAGGCGGTCAGCAGGCAGAGGCCGGCTGCGGCGGCAGCGAGGAGGCGGGTACGGGAGGCGGTCATGCGGGGGTCCTTCCGGGACGGGAGGTGAGCGAGAGTGACGACGGCCGCTGCCACGGGGTGGCGAGCCGCGCGAGGCCGTCGACGAGCAGGAACAGCAGGCCGGTGAGCACGGCCACGAGGGCGACGGCGACGAGGATCTGGTCGACCTCGTAGCCCTTGCGCGAGCGTTGGACGAACACGCCCAGGCCGCTCTGACCGGCGAGGTACTCGGCGACGACGGCCGCGCCGATCGCGTACGTCGCGGCCACGCGCAGGCCGCCGAGCGCGCCCGGCACGGACGCCGGGAGCTGGACGAGCCAGAACTGGTGACGGCGGGTGCCGCCCAGCCCGGCGACCATCTCGGCGTGCTCCGCGTCCACGGCGGCCATCGCGGTCACGGCCGCGACGAGCACCGGGAAGAACGCCGTGAGGGCGACGAGCACCACCTTGGGCAGCAGCCCGAACCCGGCCCACAGGATGAGCAGGGGCGCGAGCACCACGGTCGGCACGGTCTGCGTGAGCGTGACCAGCGGGTAGACGGTGTCCGACACCCAGGGGAAGGCCGCGATGAGGACGGCGAGCAGCAGCCCGACCAGAGCACCGACGAGCAGCCCGAGGGCCGCCTCCGTCAGGGTGGTGACGACGTCGGTCCCGAGCAGGGGCGCCACCTCGACCGCGGTGACGGCGACCTGCGACGGCGGGGGCAGCACGAAGGCCGGGAGGTCCGACAGGCGCACCCCGACCTCCCAGCCGACGAGCAGCACCAGACCGGCCACCGTCGGCGCGACGAGTCGACGCCAGCGATGCCTGACGAGCATCGCGTCAGGCCCGGAACTTGCCCACGAGGTCCTGGATCGTGGGCCCGGCGTCGTTCTTGCCCTGCCCGACCTTGATGACGCTGGAGACGGCCGACGCGCCAGCCTGCACGGTCGCCTCGTGCACGGCGCGCAGCAGCGGCCAGATCTGGTCGGGCGTGCCCTGGATGGTGGTGCCCATGGCGCCGACCTCGTGAACGAGGCCGGACTCCTGGATGACGGCGATGGCAGCGTCGACGTAGGCGTATCGGTCGTCCTCGGTCCCGCTCGGGCGGGGAGAGACCTGGATCTGTGCGAGCACGGTGTTCCTCCGGTGGGTCGGACCGGGCATGCAGCACCCGAGGTCCGCCCGTACGGGGACGACGACGACGGAGGCCCGGCGACGGCCGGGTGACCGCCCACGCCGCGCTCGATGGCGCATCCCTCCGCTGGCATTACCCAGTTCAGGTTCTCGGGTCGACGTCCGCTGACACCCTGCGGTGTCGTGGAACGTCCTCTCAGCCCGACTGTCTCGAGCTCCCCGGCGTTGGCAGGACGAACCTACCCGGACCGGACGGGACGGACCGTCGCCTTCTCACGGACCGGACGGCTCAGCGTGCCGCCCAGAGCAGGCCGCGCTCGATGATCGTCCGCACCGCCGGCACCTCGAGATCGGCCAGCAGGTGTCCGGGCGCGCAGACGAACACGCGACCAGCGCCCCAGCGGCGCGTCCAGACGGCCGGTGACGTGACGGGCTCGTGCCACGGGTCGTCGGGGCCGGGCGTGATCGTGGTCGTCGCCAGCACGTCGTTGAGCGGGTCCGTGAGCAGCCAGTACTGCTCGGAGCGCAGCGTGAAGTCGTGCACGCCGTCGACGATCGGGTGGTCGCCGGTGACGGAGATCGTGTGCTCGACCAGAGCGCCTCCGGGGTGGGCGGCGAACTGCGCGCCGACGAGCTGGAGGTAGTCCGTCGCGATCCGGAACGAGTCGACGATCCCCCCGTGCCAGCCCGCGAGACCGGTGCCGGCGGCGACGGCGGTGCGCAGGCCGCGCAGCTCGTCGGCCAGGATGTCGCCCATCGTCCAGCACTGGACGACGAGGTCGGTGGCGGCCATGAGGTCGGCGTCCGCGTAGGCCTCGAGCGAGCCCTCGACGACGACCTCGAAGTCGTGCTCGCGCAGGAACGGCACGAACAGCTCGGCGGCCTCCTCGGGCGCATGCCCGTCCCACCCGCCCCGGACGACGAGAGCACGGCGTTGCTCGGTCACGCGAACCTCCGGTGGGTCAGCTGATCAGGGCGTCGATCGCGGCGGCGGACAGCACGTGCTCGGAGGCCATCGCCGACGCTCCGAGCACGCCGGCGCGTCCCTTGGTGCGGGACGCGACGATGCGCAGGTGCTGGGTGGCCAGCGGCAGCGAGCGGCGGTACACGACCTCGCGGATGCCCGCGAGCAGGTGCTCCCCGGCCTCGGCCACGACGCCGCCGATGACGATGACGGACGGGTTCAGCATGCTCACGCACGCGGCGAGGACTTCGCCGATGTGCCGCCCGGCGGCCCGCACCTCGCGGCTGGCGTCGACGTCCCCGGACCGCACGAGCGCCACGACGTCGTCGCTGGTCGTGGCGTTGGCCAGCGCGCTCGCGATGGCCGGCCCGCTGGCGACCGCCTCGAGGCAGCCCGTGTTGCCGCAGCGGCAGGGCCGGTCGAGCCCGCCCGGGACGGCGATGTGGCCGAGGTCGCCGGCGGCACCCTGGGCGCCACGGCGGATCTGGCCGTCGGAGATGATCCCGGCGCCGATGCCGGTCGCCACCTTGACGAACAGCAGGTGGTCGACCTCCGGCCACTGCGACGTGTGCTCGCCGAGGGCCATGACGTTGACGTCGTTGTCCACCAGCACCGGGACGCGCAGCTTGCGCGCGAGGAGGCCCGGCACGTCGGCGTCGTCCCAGCCCGGCATGATCGGCGGGTTGATGGGCCGCCCGGTCGAGTGCTCGACCGGTCCGGGCAGGCCCACACCGACGCTGACCAGGTCGCTGACCGGGCGCCCGGCGGTGCTGAGCAGGTCGAGGCCGAGCTCGACGACGCGGTCCAGCACGGGGCCGGGGCCCTCCGCGATCGCGATGGGCTCGTGGTGCTCGGCCAGGACCGTGCCCACCAGGTCCGTCAGGGCGAGGCGGGAGTGGGTGGCGCCGAGATCGACGGCCAGCACGACGCGCGCGGCGGGGTTGAAAGCGAAGGTGGCGGGCGGGCGGCCACCGGTCGAGCTGGCCTCGCCGGCAGGCGCGACGAACCCGGAGGAGAGCAGGAGGTCCACCCGCGCGGCGATCGTGGAACGCGCTTGCCCGGTGAGTGTGGCCAGGTCGGACCGGGTCCGGGGCTGGCGGTCACGGAGGAGCTGGAACATGTCCCCGGCGCCCGTCGGCCGGGGAGCGAACTTCACTAGCTCGTCCATGCGCACAGTGAACCATTCCGCCTTCTGTAGGTCACGTTCGTGTAACTGTGCCACACGAGTGGCGACTTTTGCTTGACCGGCGACAGAAGTGGGTCCTACGTTCCTGCCATGGTCAACGAAGACCCGCCGCTGTTGCAGATGCGCGGAATCGTGAAGCAGTTCCCGGGAGCCCGGGCGCTGGACGGAGTCGACCTGGAGATCCGGGCGGGCGAGGTCCACTGCCTGCTGGGCCAGAACGGTGCCGGCAAGTCCACGCTCATCAAGGTGCTCGCCGGCGCCCACCAGCCGACCGAGGGCGAGATCCTCCTGGACGGTCAGCCGGTCACCATCACCCACCCGGTCGCGGGCCTCAAGCTCGGCATCGCGACCATGTACCAGGAGCTCGACGTCGTCGACGGCCTGTCCGTCGCGGAGAACATCTACCTCGGTCACGAGCTGGCGACCGCGGGCTTCTCGCAGCGCCGCGCCGCCACCGCCAACACCCGGGCCCTGCTCAAGCGCCTCGGCCACGGCGACCTGTCCCCGCACCGCGAGGTCGGCCGGCTCTCGGCCGCCGGCAAGCAGATCGTCAGCATGGCGCGCGCCCTGTCGCACGACGCCCGCGTGATCGTCATGGACGAGCCGTCGGCCGTCCTCGACGCGGAGGAGGTCACCAACCTGTTCCGCGTGGTCCGCGAGCTCACCGCGTCGGGCGTGGCGGTCGTCTACATCTCGCACCGCCTCGACGAGATCCGGCAGATCGGCGACCGGATCACGGTGCTCAAGGACGGCCGGACGGTCGCGACGGGCCTGCCCGTGGCGGACACGCCCACCGCCGAGCTCATCAAGCTCATGACCGGCCGCAACGTCGAGTACGCCATCCCGGCGCGCGACACGATCGCGCCCGACGCCGCGACCGTGCTCACGGTCGACGGGCTCGCGCTGCGCGGGGCGTTCTCCGACGTCTCGTTCGAGGTGCGCGCCGGCGAGGTCGTCGGACTGGCGGGGCTGGTCGGCTCGGGCCGCACCGAGATCCTCGAGACCGTCTTCGGGGCGCGCAAGGCGACCGCCGGCACCGTGCAGGTCGGGGACCGCCGGCTGCGCGCGGGCTCGGTCACCGACGCGGTCACCGCCGGCATCGGCCTGTGCCCCGAGGAGCGCAAGAGCCAGGGCCTGATCCTCGACGAGCCGGTCTACCGCAACATCACGCTCTCGACCTTCGCGCGCAACGCCAACGCGTCGTTCCTCGACGAGGGTGCCGAGCGCAAGGTGGCGCGCGAGCAGATCGACGCGCTCGACGTCCGACCGTCGGACCCCGACCGCAGCGCCCGCACGCTGTCCGGCGGCAACCAGCAGAAGGTCCTGCTCGCGCGCTGGCTCGTGCACGGCTGCCGGGTGCTGCTGCTCGACGAGCCCACCCGCGGCGTCGACGTCGGCGCCCGCGCCGAGATCTACGGCCTGATCGCCGACCTGGCCGCGCAGGGTGCCGCGGTGGTGGTCGTCTCCAGCGACATCCCCGAGGTGATCGGCCTGGCCGATCGCGTCCTGGTCATCTCCGAAGGGCGCGTGGTCCACGACGGACCCGCGTCCGGCATCGACGAGCACCGCGTGCTCGACCTCGTCATGGAAGGAAGTGCCGCGTGAGCGAGCAGGACATGACAGTCCCGGCTGCCGACGAGTCGGCCCGGGTCGAGCAGGTCGCCAAGCCCGGTGAGAAGCGGGGTGGTGTGCTCAGCGGAGCCACCGGTCGCAACCTCGGCCTGGTGATCGCGCTGGTGGCGCTCTGCATCTTCGGCATCATCACCGCCGGCGAGAGGTTCGCCAGCATCGACAACGTGCTGACGATCCTCCGGCTCGCCTCGGTGGTCGGGGTGATCAGTATCGGGATGACCTTCGTCATCACCGGTGGCGGCATCGACCTGTCGGTCGGCTCCGTCATCGGGCTGGCATCGGTGTGGGCGTCCACGCTGGCCACGCAGACCATGGCCGAGGACTTCCACTGGATCGTGATCGTCCTGTGCGGGCTGGGCGTCGGGCTCGGGGCAGGCCTGATCAACGGCGTGCTCATCGCCTACGGGAAGGTGGTCGCGTTCATCGCGACGCTGGCCATGCTCGTGTCCGCCCGCGGGCTGGCGGAGATCATCGCCAACCGGCAGACCCAGATCGTCGAGGTCGACGGCTTCCTCGACTTCTCCCGCTCGTCGCCCCTCGGCGTGCCGATGCTCGTGTGGATCTTCCTCCTGGTGTCCGTGGCGGGGTGGATCCTGCTCAACCGCACCACGTTCGGCCGCCGGACCATCGCGGTCGGTGGCAACCCCGAGGCCGCGCGGCTGGCGGGCATCAAGGTCAAGCGCCACACGATGTACCTCTACGCCCTCTGCGGTCTCACCGCGGGCATCGGTGGCGTCATGATGCTCGGCCGCACCACCGCCGGCAGCTCCACCAACGGCCAGCTCTACGAGCTCGACGCGATCGCCGCCGTCGTCATCGGCGGCACGCTGCTCATCGGTGGCCGCGGCACCATCGTCGGCACCGTCCTGGGCGTCCTCATCTTCTCCACGCTCAGCAACGTGTTCACGCAGAACAACCTGTCCATCTCGGCGCAGGCCATCGCCAAGGGCGTGATCATCGTCGTCGCCGTGCTGCTCCAGCAGCGCATCGCCGAGCGCTCCCGCGCCGGAACCTGACTCTTCCCAGCTCCGCCTGACCTCACAGCTCCGCCCCTGCACCACACCCGTTCGATCAAGGAGGATCGTCATGTCCACAGCTCTGCGCCGTAAGTGGCTCGCCGCCGCCGGGACCGCCGCCGCCCTGGCGCTCGTCGTCGGCTGCACGTCCAACACCCCCGAGGCCGAGGACACCGCCGAGGCCCCGGCCCCCGCGGCCGCTGCCGGCAGCAACGACGAGGCCGGCGACAAGGTCGTCATCGGCTTCTCGGCCCCCGCCGCCGACCACGGCTGGATGGGTTCCATCACCAAGTCGGCCGTCGACGAGGCCGCCAAGTACGAGGACGTCGAGCTGGTGCAGGCCGAGGCCACCAACGACGTGAACCTGCAGATCAGCCAGATCGAGCAGTTCATCAACGACGGCGTCGACGCCATCGTCCTGCTGCCGTTCGACGGCGCCGCGCTCACCGAGGTGGCCATCAAGGCGATGCAGGCCGGGATCGTCGTCGTCAACGTCGACCGCGAGTTCGAGGACCCGGACGCCGCCCGCACCACGGTGCTGGGGGACAACTACGGCATGGGCGTCAGCGCCGGCACGTACATCTGCGGCGAGGTGGGCGGCAATCCCGACGCCAAGGTCGCCGAGATCGCCGGCATCGACAACCTGCCGCTGACGCAGCAGCGCAGCCAGGGCTTCGAGGACGCGCTCGGGGCCTGCGGCCTCGAGGTGAGCAACCGCGTGGCGGCCGACTTCACCGTCCAGGGCGGGGAGACCGCCGCGGCCAACCTGCTGCAGGCGGCGCCGCAGCTCGACGCCATCTGGAACCACGACGACGACCAGGGAGTCGGCATCATGGCGGCCATCGAGAACGCCGGTCGCGACGAGTTCATCATGGTCGGCGGCGCCGGCTCGAAGAACGTCATGGAGTCCATCAAGGCCGACGACACCGTCCTCAAGGCGACGGTCATCTACCCCTCCACGCAGGCCGCAGACGGCATCAAGCTGGCCCGCCTGCTGGTGCAGGGCAAGTCGATGAGCGACCTGGTCGAGGTCGAGGTGCCGCGCACGGTCCAGCTCTACGCACCCGTGGTGACCAAGGAGAACGTCGACCAGTACCTGCCGACGGCCTTCGAGAGCTGACGTCCAGCCGTCCATTGTCACCGAGCCGGGCGGGTTCCCCTCCGCAGGGAACCCGCCCGGAGCACGGGCCGCGAGGAGGAGCCGTGACAGAAGCAGTCCCACGCCTGGGCATCGGCATGGTCGGGTACGCGTTCATGGGCATCGCGCACTCGCAGGCCTGGCGCAACGCCCCCCGGTTCTTCGACCTGCCGCTGCGTCCTGACATGGCCGCGGTCGCCGGTCGCGACGAGGCTGCGGTGAGCGCGGCCGCGACGAAGCTGGGCTGGTCCAGCACGGAGACCGACTGGAAGGCCCTGGTCGCCCGCGACGACATCGACCTGGTCGACATCTGCACCCCGGGCGACACGCACGCCGAGATCGCGATCGCGGCGCTCGAGGCCGGCAAGCACGTGCTGTGCGAGAAGCCGCTGGCCAACTCCGTGCAGGAGGCCGAGGCGATGGTCCGCGCGGCCGAGGCGGCCCGATCGAGCGGCGCCCTGGCGATGGTCGGGTTCACGTACCGCCGCGTCCCCGCCATCCAGCTGGCCCGCACGCTCGTCGCCGACGGTCGGATCGGCACCGTCCGGCACGTGCGCGCGCAGTACCTGCAGGACTGGATCGCCGACCCGCAGGCGCCGCTGTCGTGGCGCCTGGACAAGCAGAAGGCCGGCTCCGGGGCGCTCGGGGACATCGGCGCGCACATCGTCGACCTGGCCCAGTTCGTCACCGGCGAGTCGGTCACGGGGGTCTCGGCGGTCCTGGAGACGTTCGTGAAGGAGCGTCCGGTCGCGGATTCCTTCGGCGGGCTGCACGGAACGGCATCGAGCACCGAGACCGGTCCCGTCACCGTGGACGACGCCGCCATCTTCCTCGGTCGGATGTCCGGCGGGGGACTGGCCACGTTCGAGGCCACCCGGTTCGCGTGGGGGCGCAAGAACGCGATCCGCCTGGAGATCAACGGGTCGCTCGGGTCGCTCGCGTTCGACTTCGAGGACATGAACGTCCTGCACTACTTCGACGCCACCCAGCCCGCGCCCGAGGCCGGGTTCCGGCGGATCGTCGTCACGGAGCCCGAGCACGCCTACGTGGCAGCCTGGTGGCCGCCGGGTCACGGACTCGGGTACGAGCACGCGTTCACGCACCAGGCGGTGGACCTCATCACCGCGATCGCCGAGCACAGCCAGCCGGTGCCCAGCTTCGCCGACGGGCTCGTCGTGCAACGGGTGCTGGCCGCGGTCGAGCAGTCGGCGGCGAACGACAGCACGTGGACCCCTGTCTTGGAGGAGAGCTGACCATGGCGCGACCGATCACCTTGTTCACGGGCCAGTGGGCCGACCTGCCGTTCGAGGAGGTCGCGCGGCTGGCCGCCGGGTGGGGCTACGACGGCCTCGAGATCGCCTGCTGGGGCGACCACCTGGACCCGTGGCGCTGGGACGACGAGGAGTACGTCGCCGGCAGGCTCGCCCTGCTGGAGAGGTACGACCTGAAGGTCTACGCGATCTCCAACCACCTCAAGGGCCAGGCCGTCTGCGACGACCCCATCGACCAGCGGCACCGTGACATCCTGTCCGACCGCGTCTGGGGCGACGGCGACCCCGAGGGCGTCCGGCAGCGGGCCGCCGAGGAGATGAAGCACACCGCACGGATCGCCGCGAAGCTGGGCGTGAAGACGGTCGTCGGGTTCACCGGGTCGAGCATCTGGAAGTACGTCGCGATGTTCCCCCCGGTCTCGCAGGAGGCCGTCGATGCCGGGTACCAGGACTTCGCCGACCGGTGGAACCCGATCCTCGACGTCTTCGACGAGGTCGGGGTGCGGTTCGCGCACGAGGTCCACCCGAGCGAGATCGCGTACGACTACTGGACGACGGTGCGCACCCTGGAGGCCATCGGGCACCGCGAGGCGTTCGGCCTGAACTGGGACCCCAGCCACTTCATCTGGCAGCAGCTGGACCCGGTCGACTTCATCCTCGAGTTCCATGACCGGATCTACCACGTGGACTGCAAGGACGTGAAGCTGCGCCTCGGCAACGGACGCAACGGCCGGCTGGGCTCGCACCTGGCGTGGGCCGACCTGCGCCGAGGGTGGGACTTCGTGTCCACCGGCCGCGGTGACGTGCCGTGGGAGGCGTCGTTCCGGGCGCTCAACTCCATCGGGTACGACGGCCCGATCTCGGTCGAGTGGGAGGACGCCGGGATGGACCGCCTGCTCGGGGCGCCCGAGGCCCTGGAGTTCGTGAAGCGCAACGCGTTCGACCCGCCGACGGCGGCGTTCGACGCGGCGTTCAGCACGCGCTGACCGAACGGTCGCCGGATACTGGACGGATGATCTCCCTGTCCCGGGCCCAACAGCTCCAGGAGGTCGGGGTGCGCTGGCACCCGCGACCCGGCGACCGGTTCGCGGTCCGGACGCTCGAGGACCAGGTGTTCACCATCTCGGACATGGTGGTCGAGCCGCACGACTACCCGACGGGCACGGTGCTGGGCTTCAACGGGACGACGGAGTGGGCGCTGGACTCCGTCGCCCAGGAGGACGCCCTCTGGCTGCCGCGCGAGGACCAGCTGCGCGAGCTCCTCGGCGGCACGTTCCGCAGCCTCGCGCGCTCGACCGACGGGCAGTACGGCGTGCTCATCGAGCACTCGGGTCGTCCGGAGCGCCTGTTCACCGCGGACTCCGCGGCGGACGCCTACGCCCAGGCCCTCCTCGCGCTGGTGGCCGCCGCGGTGGATCGAGCCTGACCTGCTCAGTCGTCGTAGCGCGGGTCGGGTTCGGTGACGGGGACGAACGTGCCCGCGTCTCCGGACACGGTCCACCCGGGATCGTCGTCGCTCGCGGTCTGCCGCGGCGGGATGCGGATCGGCTGGGTGTCGTCCGGCCGCACCTCGTGGATCGGCGGCCACGCGACGCCGGGGTCTGCTCCTCTGTCGACGTCTCGTCCGACGCCGCGGTCGGGGGCCACCGGTGCGGGTGCCGGGCGGCGGACGGCGACCGACGGCGGCCGGCCCGCAGGTGCCGGGAACACCTGGGTCGGGGTGAAGATGATCGCGCACAGCTCGCGGTACGTGGAGTCGGGGTTGGCCACCCAGGAGATGCGGCTCAGCGCCTGGTCCTGGCCCGCAGACTCCAGCAGGAACTCGCCGTAGCCGAGCACGCGACCGGCGATGGACCGCGAGTACCGCATGTCCGTGACCTTGACCAGCGGCATCATCGAGACCTTCTTGGTGATGAGGCCGTAGAGCATCAGGATGCGCTTGTCGGTGGCGACGAACCACTCGTGGCGCCAGTCGAGCACCCGCCAGACGAGCCGCACGACCAGCGCGACCCACAGCCACCACAGCCAGTCCGACCGCTCGCCGACGGCGGTGGCGGCGACCTCGACGAGCCACGCGACGACCACGAAACCGACGAACGCGGTGAGGCTAGGCTCCATGAGCTTGCCCCAGTGGGACCGACGCGTCAGGACGACGCGCTCGCCGGGCAGCACGTACTTCCGCAGGGTCCGGTGCCCCGCGAGGGTCCGCTCGACGGTGTCCATCGTCACTCGGTCAGGCTGCGGAAGAACGTCGCGAAGCTGGTGAACGCATTGACGATCAGGTCCCAGAGGGCCTTGACGAGGTCGGCGGCGCGGTCCGGGCTCGTGACGACGGCGTACACGAGGAAGATCGCGATGATCCAGAACAGGGCGGTCTTGATCTTCGGCGGCATAGAGGTCCTCGCAGGGCGTCGTCGGGTGCGCGTGACGCGGTCGGGGAGCGCGGACGAGCACGATCATGAACAAGACGGCGGATCGACCCGGGGGCAGGGCCGGCCAGCACCACCAGTCTCGGCAAAGCGTACTTTCCGGACCACGCCGGGTGCGGGAGCACACACCGTGCGGTGGTGCCTCAGCCGCCGTTCTGCTCGTAGGCGGCGCGCAGCAGGGGGAGCAGGCCGCCGACCTGGGACACGTCGGTGACGCCGACCTTGTGCGTCGCGGAGCCGGGTGCCGTGGCGGGCACGAGCGCCGGGTGCGCCGGTGGGTCGACGTACCGCAGGCCGACGTCGACGCGCGTGGACGTCGTCGCGGCGACCGCGGCGAACTGGCGGGCGCGGACGAACGGGACGTAGGTCGACCGGCCCTCCCGGTGCACGTCGTCGCCGAGGCCGAGGAGCGCGGTCTCGAGCGCGTCGTAGATCGGCCGCAGCCCGGCCTTGGGGCCCGAGTACTGGGCCAGGACGTAGCCGTCGACGTCGGGCCGGACCCAGCCCGCCCGCTCCGCGACCTCGAACGCGATCGTCCACCGCGTGTTCTGCGGGATGCCGTGCACGTCCTTGAGCCAGCGCCGCACGGCGTTCTGGTCGAGCGGGTCGACGCCGCTGGTGTCGTGCACGAGGGTGGCCCACTCGTCGAGCGAGCGCCCGGTGCGGTCGGCCATGCTGACGGTGACCGCGGCCCGCATGTCGTCGGGACTCGTCATGGTCACCAGGGTAGGCACGCGAGCCGGGCAGCACCCGGCCCACGTCTAGACTCGGGCCCATGTCCACCCTCTCTCGCGACGAGGTCGCGCGCGTGGCGGGCCTGGCACGGATCGACCTCACGTCGGCGGAGCTCGATCGCCTCGCGGGCGAGCTCGATGTCATCGTCGAGTCGGTCGCCCGCGTGAGCGAGATCGCCACGCCCGACGTGCCGGCCACCAGCCACCCCCTGCCGCTGACCAACGTGTTCCGCCCCGACGTGCCCGTGGAGCCGGTCGACCGCGCCCTGGTGCTCGCGTCCGCACCCGAGCACATCGACGGCAAGTTCGCGGTCCCGCAGATCCTGGGGGAGGACGCCTGATGGGCACCGACCTGACCCGGCTCTCGGCCGCGGCGCTCGCGGACAAGCTGACCGCCAAGGAGGTGTCCAGCGTCGAGGCGACGCAGGCGCACCTCGACCGCATCGCCGACGTGGACCACGCGGTGCACGCGTTCCTGCAGGTCAGCGGGGAGGCAGCGCTCGCCGCTGCGGCCGACGTCGACGCGCGCCGCGCTGCCGGGGAGTCGTTGCACGCTCTCGCCGGGGTGCCGATCGCCGTCAAGGACGTCGTCGTCACCAAGGGCCTGGAGACGACCGCAGGCTCGAAGATCCTGCAGGGATGGATCCCGCCCTACGACGCGACGCTCGTCGAGAAGCTCAAGGCGGCCGGGCTGCCGATCCTGGGCAAGACCAACATGGACGAGTTCGCCATGGGGTCGTCCACGGAGCACTCGGCGTACGGCAACACCCACAACCCGTGGGACCTCGACCGGATCCCCGGGGGCTCCGGCGGTGGGTCCGCTGCGGCGGTCGCCGCGTACGAGGCGCCGCTGGCCATCGGCACGGACACGGGCGGCTCGATCCGCCAGCCCGCGGCCGTCACCGGCACGGTCGGCGTCAAGCCCACCTACGGCGGGGTGTCCCGCTACGGGCTCATCGCTCTGGCGTCCTCGCTCGACCAGGCGGGGCCCGTCACGCGCACGGTCCTCGACTCCGCGCTCCTGCACGAGCTCATCGGCGGCCACGACCCGCGCGACTCGACGTCCATCGACGAGCCGCTGCCCGCGCTCGTCGCCGCCGCCCAGCAGGGCGCGACGGCGGACCTGACCGGCGTGCGCGTCGGCGTCATCCGCGAGCTGCAGGGCGAGGGCTACCAGCCCGGGGTGCTCGCGCGGTTCGAGGAGTCGCTCGAGCTGCTGCGCGGTGCGGGTGCCCAGATCGTCGAGGTCTCCTGCCCGCACTTCACGTACGCGCTCGCCGCGTACTACCTGATCCTCCCGGCCGAGGCGTCCAGCAACCTGGCCAAGTTCGACGGCATGCGCTTCGGCCTGCGCGTCGTGCCCGAGGACAACCCGACCGCCGAGCGCGTCATGTCCGCCACGCGCGGCCAGGGCTTCGGCGACGAGGTCAAGCGCCGGATCATCCTGGGCACCTACGCCCTGTCGGCGGGCTACTACGACGCCTATTACGGCTCGGCGCAGAAGGTCCGCACGCTCATCCAGCGCGACTTCACGGCGGCGTTCGAGTCGGCCGACGTGCTGGTCTCCCCGACGGCGCCGACCACCGCGTTCAAGCTGGGCGAGAAACTCGACGACCCGCTGGCGATGTACCTCAACGACGTCGCGACGATCCCCGCCAACCTCGCGGGCGTGCCGGGCCTGTCGCTGCCGAGCGGCCTGTCCGACGACGGCCTGCCGGTCGGGTTCCAGGTGCTGGCTCCCGCCAAGGCCGACGACCGGCTGTACCGGGTTGGTGCCGCGCTCGAGGCCCTGTTGGAGAACGAGTGGGGCGGGCCCTTGCTGCTCAAGGCTCCTGAGCTGGAGGTGGCCCGATGAGCACGCTGGTCGACTACGACGACGCGGTCGCGCGCTACGACACGGTCATCGGCATCGAGGTGCACGTCGAGCTGGGCACCAAGACCAAGATGTTCGACGGCGCTCCGGCCGGGTTCGGCGAGGAGCCGAACACCTCCGTCACGCCCGTCTCGCTGGGTCTGCCCGGGTCGCTGCCCGTCGTCAACGGGGTGGCGGTGGAGTACGCGATCCGCATCGGCCTCGCGCTCAACTGTTCGATCGCCGAGACGTGCCGGTTCGCCCGGAAGAACTACTTCTACCCGGACGTGCCCAAGAACTTCCAGACGTCGCAGTACGACGAGCCCATCGCGTACGAGGGCTGGGTCGACGTCGAGCTCGACGACGGCAGCATCTTCCGCGTCGAGATCGAGCGCGCGCACATGGAGGAGGACGCCGGTAAGAACACGCACGTGGGCGGCTCCGGCGGACGCATCCACGGCGCCGAGTACTCGCTGGTCGACTACAACCGCGCGGGCATCCCGCTGGTGGAGATCGTCACCAAGCCGATCACCGGTGCCGGCGCACGGGCGCCCGAGGTGGCCCGCGCGTACGTGCAGACGCTGCGTGACCTGTTCCGTGCGCTGGAGGTCTCCGAGGCCCGCATGGAGCGCGGCAACGTGCGCGCCGACGTCAACGTGTCGATCCGCCCGACGCCCGGCTCGCCGCTGGGCACCCGCACCGAGACCAAGAACGTGAACTCGTTCCGGTCGGTCGAGCGGGCCGTGCGCTACGAGGTCAGCCGCCAGGCGGGCGTGCTCGACGACGGCATCGCGATCATCCAGGAGACGCGCCACTGGCACGAGGACACCGGCACCACCGCGTCGGGCCGCG
The DNA here is from genome assembly GCF_001424125.1 of Cellulomonas sp. Leaf395. Classification (GTDB taxonomy): domain Bacteria; phylum Actinomycetota; class Actinomycetes; order Actinomycetales; family Cellulomonadaceae; genus Cellulomonas. Next base: position 714,225 of record NZ_LMQI01000002.1, on the reverse strand, counting down.
TGAAGTCGGACGCGGAGGACTACCGGTACTTCCCGGAGCCCGACCTGGTCCCGATCGCCCCCGACCGCGCGTGGGTCGAGGAGATCCGCGCGAGCCTGCCCGAGCTGCCCGCAGCCCGCCGCCGCAGGCTGCAGGCCGAGTGGGACTACGCGGACGCCGAGATGCGCGACGTCGTCAACGCGGGTGCCGTGGAGCTCATCGAGACCACGATCGCCGCGGGGGCCAGCCCGGCCGCCGCACGCAAGTGGTGGATGGGTGAGCTGGCCCGCACCGCCAAGCAGCAGGAGGTCGAGCTGGCCGAGCTGCCGGTGACGCCCACGCAGATCGGGCAGCTGCAGAAGCTGGTCGACGACGGCCGGATCAACGACAAGCTGGCCCGCCAGGTCCTCGAGGGCGTGCTCGCCGGCGAGGGTGACCCGGAGACGGTGCTCGTCGCGCGCGGCCTGGAGGTCGTGTCCGACGACGCCCCCCTGCTCGAGGCCATCGACGCCGCGCTGGCCGCCCAGCCGGACATCGCGGAGAAGATCCGCTCCGGCAACCTCGGTCCCGTCGGCGCGATCATCGGCGCGGTCATGAAGGCCACCCGCGGGCAGGCCGACGCCGGCCGCGTCCGTGAGCTGCTGCTGGAGCGCATCACGGAGTAGGACGGGGTCAGCGCTCTGTGCTCATGACGACGGCGGGGCGCTGACGGGTCACCGTGATCCGCCGGTAACGTCCCCGCCACACCCGAGCCGTACCGTTCGCCACGGCGACAGGAGGCAGCGATGGAGAAGCCCACCCTTCAGGGCGAGATGATCGTGCTCCGCCCGATCCGGGCACGCGACGCGGACGCGGTGTGGGAGTCGGTCAACGATGCCGAGGGCAACCGGTTGACCGGGACCACGGAGGTGTTCACGCGCCCGCAGATCGAGGAGTGGTGCGCGACGATATCGTCGCGGGACGGTCGGATCGACCTGGCGGTGACCGCGAACGGGTCCGACGAGTACCTGGGCGAGATCGTGCTCAACGAGATCGACGAGGTCGTCCGCTCGGCCAACCTGCGTCTCGCGATGCGCCCGGGCTACCGCGGGCGCGGGTACGGCACCGAGGCGATCCAGCTCATCCTGGGCCTCGCGTTCGACGGCCTGGGGCTGCACCGCGTCGAGCTCGACGTGCTGAGCATCAACGCCCGAGCCAAGTCGCTCTACGAGAACCTCGGCTTCCGGGTCGAGGGCCGCAAGCGCGACGCGTACCGGGACGGTCCGGGCTTCTGCGACGGCATCATCATGGCCCTGCTCGAGGACGAGTACCGGGCGAGCCAGATCCCGTCGTAGGGCTCAGCGGGGCAGGTACTTCTCCATGCTGGTCAGATAGGCCTCGGCATCGAACTCCGGCACGAGCGCCGACTGGACGACGAACCCCTGCACGGCGGAGATCAGCAGCGGCACCTGCTCGGCGGCGAGCACGTCGGCCTCGTCCGGCGGGACGCCGTGCGTGCGCTGGTGCCACAGGGACGTGTACTCCTCGAGGGCGGCGCGTAGCCGCACGACCACGCCGTGGGCCACGGCCCTCACCTGCGGGTCGGTGACGCCCTCGCCCCAGAGCTGAAGCATGATCGCGGGGTTGCCCAGCGCGCGGAGCATGCCCGCCACCAGCACCCGGGGCAGCGTCGGCGGCGGGGCCAGCGGCTCGGTCCGCGCGAGCCGTTCGATGTCGAGGATCCGGTTGCCGACGACCCGCGACGCGACGTCGACGATGATCGCGTCCTTGCTGGCGAAGTGGCCGTAGATCGCGCCGGCGGAGAGCCCGGACTCCGCGATGATCTCCGCCATCGACGTCGCCTGGAAGCCCTTGCGGCGGAAGGCGCGCAGGGCCGCCTCGGCAATCTCGTCCCGGCGGGCGACCCGGTACTCCTCGGTGACCTTGGGCACGCTCCACTATAGAACGAGAAAAACGAATGATCGTTCTTGACAACTCCGACTCGCGGGAGTTTTCCTATACAAGAACGAACGTTCGGTTTATGAGAGGACCTGCCATGCACCCGCACCCGCACTCCCCGTGGCGTCACCTGGTCGGCGTGGGCGCCGGACTGGCCGCCGTCCTGACCGTCCTGGTGCTCGCCTTCCTCTGGCCGGCGGCCACCTCCGAGCCGCGCGACCTGCCCGTCGCCGTCGCCGGTCCTGCCGCAGCCGTCGCGCCGGTCGTCCAGGGTCTCGACGACCGCGCCCCCGGTGCGTTCGAGGTGATCCCCGCCGCCGACCGCGCCGCCGCGGTCGACCTCGTCGGGACCCGTGAGGCGTACGGCGCGCTGGTGCTGGGGGAGCAGCCCGAGATCCTCGTCGCTTCCGGCGGCAGCCCGCTCGTCACGCAACAGCTCACGGCACTCGCCCCCACGCTGCAGGCGCAGGTGGGCGTCCCCGTCACGGTGACCGAGCTCGCCCCACTGCTCGAGGGCGACCCTCGCGGCGCCATCCTCGGCGCCGTCACGTTCCCGCTGGTCATCGGCGGGATGATCGGCGGCGTCGCCATCTCGGTCACGGTCGTCGGCGTCTGGCGCCGGGTCACCGCGGTCACGGCCTACTCGGCCCTCGGCGGGCTCGCGGTCGCGGGTGTCCTGCAGGGCTGGTTCGGCGCGCTCGCGGGCTCGTACTGGGTCAACGCGGGCATCATCGGCCTGGCGATCCTCGCGATCGGTGGCGTGATCGTGGGCGTCGTCTCGGTCGTCGGCCGGCCCGGCATCGCGATCGGTCCGGTGCTCTTCCTGCTCGTCGCCAACCCGATCGCGTCGGCCGCCCAGCCGTGGCAGATGCTGCCCGCACCGTGGGGCGCGATCGGCCAGTGGATGCCCCCGGGCGCCGCCGCCGCGCTCCTGCGCGACGAGTCGTACTTCCCGCAGGCCGACACCACGCAGCTCTGGGTCGCGCTGGCGTCGTGGGCGCTCCTCGGCCTGCTGCTCGCCGCGATCGGCCACTTCCGCGACACGGGTGCCGCGTCGCGGGCAGCGATCGAGGAGGCGACAGAGGAGTCGGGACGGGACCTCGTCCCGGCCTAGGACTCCCGGCCACGGTGGACGTCGTCGGGGGCGACTGACTCGTCGTGCACGGCCACGACGTGGTCGGGGTGCGCGGCGGCGAACCCGGCGACCGCGTCCGCGGCGAGCTGCTCGGGGTCGTTGACGAGACGCGTCATGTCAGTCTCCGAGCTTCGCGGTGAGGATCCGGCGGACGTACTCGCGGTTGGCGGCCGACACGCTCAGGCCGTCCCCGCCGTAGTGCTCGACGCACAGGGGGCCGTCGAACCCGGCCTCGATCGCCATGCCGATCGCCGTGCGGTAGTCGATGAATCCCGACTCCAGGGGAGCGGGCGCCGAGAAGTAGGCGCCGGTCGCCGGGTCGTGGTCGCGCAGGTAGTTCTTCACCTGCCAGTAGTTCGTGTACGGCAGCATGCGCTCGAGCATCGTCCGCCAGTCCTCGACGGGCCGGTGCAGGCGCACGATGTTGCCGATGTCAGGGCACAGGCCGACGTTCTCCAGGCCGATGTCGCGCACGAGGTCGACCGAGCTCTGTGACGTCCCCAGGTACGTGCCCTCGTACATCTCGAGCGAGATCTGCACGCCGGCCCCGGCGGCGTGCTCGCCGATGCGCCGGAACCGCTCGACGGCCTGGTGGCGGACCGCCGGGTCGTCCGGGTCCTCCGCCCCGGGCGCGAGCCAGAACCACTGGACCTGGAGCTGGGCGGGGGTGAGCGGCTGGTGCAGGCCGAGGCAGACACTCGTGACGCCCATCTCGGCTGCGGCGTCGACGCTGCGCAGCGCGTAGTCGAGGTTCGTCCGGGCGCGGTCGGGGTCTGGGTCGATGACGCTCTTGCGCGTCACGGACACGTTGCTGAACGCGAGCCCCAGCTCCCCTGCGACCTCCGTCAGCGCCGAACGCCGCTCCGGGGTCAGGTCCGCGACCCGGACCCAGGAGTCGGTGAGGTCGACGTGCTGGAAGCCCGCGAGCGCGACCTCGCGGAGCGCCGGACGCCAGCCGGACGGCGGCCCGTCGGTGAGCGACGTGCCGCCGGCGACGTCGCCGGGGAACTGGAGCAGCGCGGCGCCGATCGGCCACGTCTCGGCGGTCCAACGGGCCGGTGCGGGGGAGCCGGGTGTCATGGGACGCACTCCTCGTCGAGCGGGTGGTGGGCGGTGTGGCGACCCGTGCTGTCGGGGCGCGACGTCACGCCCGGGGTGCCGGGAGCGGCGCCGGCCCGAGCTCCTGCAGCAGGCGGGCCATGCGGCTGTACGCCTCGCTCCGGTAGGCGACGAGCGCGTGAACCTCCTCGGGCGAGTAGTCGCGGAGCAGGCCGGCACCGTTCTTCGTGCCGTGCCGACCGGCGGCGACGGCCTCGGTGAGCAGGGCGGGCGGCGCCAGGCGCGAGCCGAAGGCCTCGGTGAAGGTCTCGAAGCCGTTGACGTACACGTCGAGTCCGGCCATGTCCGCAATGGCGAACGGTCCGAAGAACGGCAGCCGGAACCCGAAGGTCGACCGGACGATGGTGTCGACATCGTCGGCGGTCGCCACGCCGTCCTCGACGATGGACATCGCCTCCTTGAGCAGCACGAACTGCAGGCGGTTGAGCACGAACCCGGCGACGTCTGCCACCAGGGCGCTCGACCGCCCAGCCCGCGCCAGCATGTCCTGCACGACCGGCAGCACGGCGGGGTCGGTGTGCTGCCCGACGACGAGCTCGACGCCGGGGATGAACGGCGCCGGGTTGCTCCAGTGCACGGTGAGGAACCGCTCCGGTCCCGACACCGCCGTCTCGAGCACGTGGACGGGAATGGTCGACGTGTTGCTCCCGATGATCGCGTCCGGACGCGCCGCCGCCGAGACCCGGCGGAGCACGTCGTGCTTGACGCCCGGGATCTCGCTGACGGCCTCCTCGACGAAGTCGACGCCCGCGACGGCCTCCTCGATGCTGGGTGCCGACCGCAGGTTGCGATGTACCAGCTCGGCGCTGCCCGCAGGGAACAGGCCCTGAGCCTCGAGCTGCTCGGCCTCGCCGTGGATACGGGCAAGGTGCGCGGCCGCCGCGTCGGCCGACGCATCCGCGATGACGACCTCGAACCCGGTCTGGGCGAGCGACTGGGCGATCCCGCCGCCCATGTATCCCGCGCCGACCACGGCGACGGTCTGGATCGTCTCGATCATGGGAAGTGCCTCTCTGCCGGGACGTGCTCGGTGGCCGCGGGCCGGACCGTGCACGCCAGAGTGCGACGTCCGGGCGGTGCCGGGCGAGGTCAGTGCATGCAGAGGCCGCCGTCGACGTCGAGCGTATGCCCGCTGATGCATCGGGACTCCGGTGAGCGGCGGCGACCCGGTCGGCCCGGATCGCCCTCGAGAAGCACATGACCGGGACCTGCTCGCGCCTGCGCCAGCTCGAGCTGCCGGCGGGCGGGGCCTAGGCGTCGCGGCCGCGCTGGAAGTCGTCGAGGGCGACCTTGCGCTCCACCGCATGGTCGACGATCGGCAGCGGGTAGTCCTCGGGCGCGTCGAGGCCCAGCCTCCAGGGCTGGTGCACGGCGCGCCCGGGGATGCCGCGCAGCTCGGGCACCCACTGCCGCACGTAGGAACCGTCGGGGTCGAACCGTTCGCCCTGCGTCACGGGGTTGAACACCCGGAAGTACGGTGCCGCGTCCCGCCCGGTGCCGGCCACCCACTGCCAGTTGAGCTGGTTCTGCGAGACGTCCCCGTCGACCAGTCGGTCCATGAAGTGCGCGGCACCCCGCTGCCAGCGCACGTGCAGGTCCTTGACCAGGAACGACGCCACGACCATGCGGACGCGGTTGTGCATCCAGCCGAGAGCACGCAGCTGCCGCATGCCGGCGTCGACGAAGGGGTAGCCCGTCCGGCCTCCCGCCCAGGCCTCGAAGGCGGCGTCACCGTCGTCCCACGAGTCCTCCGGCACGACTACCCGCAGCGATCGCCGGGCGGCGTCGGGGTGGTGCCAGAGGACGTCGGCGTGGAACTCGCGCCAGGCCAGCTCGGACCGGAACGTGCCGACGTCGAACGGCGCCTGCGCCAGGTCCGCGAGCAGGGTGCGCGGGTGCAGCTCGCCGTACTTGAGCGGGATCGACAGCATGGAGGTGCCGTCGAGGTCGGGACGGTCGCGGAGGGTGCGGTACTCGGCGAGCCCGTCGTGCAGGTACTCCGTCCAGCGCCCCTGCGCGGCGCGCTCCCCGGCCGGCGGGAGCCGCACGTCCGTGGCGGGCACCTCGGGGAGGGCGTCGGAGCGGGCGTGCGCCCAGGGCGTCCGCTGGGGTCGGCGCGCGGGCGCGGACCAGCCGTGGTCGAGCCAGGCGCCGCGGAAGGGCGTGAACACCTGGAACGGTGTCCCCGCCTGCGTGGTCAGGCGGCCGGGCGCGACGGCGTAGGGCGAGCCGGTGCGGACCAACGGCACCTCGAGCGCGCGCTCGACGGCGTCGTCCCGGCGCCGCCCGTAGGGCTCGGTCGCCGCGGTGACGTGCACGGCCGGCGCCTCGACCTCCCGCGCGACCGCCGGCACCACGTCGGACGGATGCCCCGCACGGATCACGAGCCGCCCGTCGAGCGCCTCGTCGAGCGCGTGCAGGCTCCGCGCGAGGTAGGTCAGGCGGGGCGCGCCGGCCGAGCGCCAGAGCACCGGATCGACGACGAACAGCGGGACGACCTCGTCGTCGGCGGCGAGCGCCTGGTCCACGGCCGCGAGCAGCGCGGGGTTGTCCGCGAGCCGCAGGTCGCGGCGGAACCAGTGAATCGTCGGCACCGGGCGACGGTAACCGCGGACCGGTCGCGTCGCCCGTCGGGGTGGTGCGCGGCACGATCCGCGTGGACTCGGACGACGGCGCGACGGTGCACCGCTGACGCCGCGGTGGCAGTGTGGACGGCATGGCTGACACCACGCTTCTGCGGCACTCCGACGTCACGGCTGCGGTGGACTCGCGGCACTGGCGCGTGCTCCTCCAGTCGCTGCGGGCGACCTTCTCGACGCCCGACTTCAGCACCGCCGCCGCGTTCGTCTCGCGGATCGCGGCCGCTGCCGACGAGGCGAACCACCACCCCGACGTCGTGCTGCGCTGGGGTCAGGTCACCGTGACCACCACGAGCCACGACGCCGGGGGCCTGACCCAGCGCGACGTCGACCTCGCCGCCACGGTGAGCGCGCTGGCCGACGAGCTTGGCCTGGAGGGCGACGTCCCTCGCAGCGAGATCCTCGAGATCGCGATCGACGCCCTCGACATCCCTGCGGTGGTGCCGTTCTGGGCGGCCGTCATGGGATACGACGCCAGCGACGACGAGGTGACCGACCCGGCGGGGATCGGTCCTGCCATCTGGTTCCAGCAGATGGACGAGCCCCGTCCGCAGCGCAACCGGATCCACGTCGACATCACCGTCCCGCACGACCAGGCCGAGGCGCGCATCGCTGCGGCGATCGCCGCGGGCGGGCGCCTGGTCAGCGACGACCGGGCGCCGGCTTTCACGATCCTGGCCGACGTCGAGGGCAATGAGGTGTGCGTCTGCACCTGGCAGTCGCGCCGGAACAGCTGAGCACGCTCGAGCACAGGGCAAGCGAGGGCTGGTCGCACGAGCGTTAGTAAAACGTTATCGATAACGATTGACCCGTCGGGGTGGTCGGTGCCACAGTGGCGATCGCGGGCCCCTGTCAGCGGTGACCGGGGCGCGTGAAGGAACCGCACCACTGTCCAGGTGGTGCCGCCCTTGCGAGGCGGACGCGGGACCGGCGGAGATGCCGATCTGCGGCGGTGACGGACGGTGCGGGCAGCACGGCTGACGCTCCGGTGGCAGTAGCGGTTCGCCAAGCAAGGGGCAGCTTTCCACTCTGTGCAACTCGACGAAGAGGACAGATCTCATGATTGCTCGCAAGCTCCTGGCGGTCTCAGCCGCCATGGTGATGGGTGCCGCGGGGCTCACCGCCTGTAGCGGTGGTGGCGACGACGGGGACAGCGGCGACAGCGGCGACACCCAGATGACCTTCTGGCACAACTCGACCACCGGTGAGGGCAAGGCCTACTGGGACGCCACCGTGGCGGACTTCAAGGCCGCGAACCCCGGTGTGACGATCGCGATCCAGTCCATCCAGAACGAGGACATGGACGGCAAGCTCCAGACCGCGCTGAACTCGGGCGACGCGCCCGACATCTTCATGGCGCGCGGCGGGGGCAAGCTGGCCGACGTCGTCGAAGCCGGTCAGGCGCAGGAGATCACGGTGGACGACGCGACGAGGACCGCAGTCGGCGACGCGGCGTTCAACGCCTTCACCATCGACGACAAGGTCTACGGCATGCCGATGTCGATCCTCCCGGGCGGCATCTACTACAGCAAAGACCTGTTCGCGCAGGCCGGGATCACCGACACCCCCAAGACGATCGAGGACCTCGAGGGCGCGGTGGACAAGCTCAAGGCCGCCGGGATCGCCCCGATCGCTCTCGGCGCGAAGGACGCCTGGCCCGCTGCGCACTGGTACTACTTCTTCGCGCTGCGCGCGTGCTCGCAGGAGACGCTGGACAAGGCTGCCGCGGACATGACGTTCGACGACCCGTGCTGGGAGAAGGCGGGCGACGAGCTCGCGGCGTTCTCCGCGACCGAGCCGTTCAACCAGGGCTTCCTGACGACCTCCGCCCAGCAGGGCGCCGGTTCGTCGGCCGGCCTGGTGGCCAACCACCAGGCGGCGATGGAGCTCATGGGTGCGTGGGACCCGGGCGTGATCGCGTCCCTGACGCCGGACAAGAAGCCGCTGCCCGACCTGGCCTGGTTCCCCTTCCCGTCCATCGAGGGCGGTGACGGTGCCGAGGGCGCCATGATGGGTGGCCTCGACGGCTTCTCCTGCTCCACGGACGCCCCGCCGGAGTGCTCGGAGTTCCTCAACTTCGCGATGGAGAAGAAGTACCAGGAGGGCTACGCCAACGCGTTCCACACCCTCCCTGCCAGCCAGGAGGCGCAGGGCGTCGTCACGGAGCCGGCCCTGCTGGACGTCCTCGCCTCGTACAACGAGGCGCCGTACGTCTCGCTGTGGCTGGACACGCTGTACGGCCAGAACGTCGGGAACGCCCTCAACACCGGCGTGGTGAACCTGCTCGCCGGCCAGGGTGACTCGGCCGCGATCGTCCAGGGCGTCGTCGACGCTGCGGCGAAGGAGTAGTCGGCACCATGAGTGACTCCTTGGGCGAGGGCAAGCTCGCCGTGGTCCCCTCGCCCGAGGACTCCTCGGTGGACGGGGACGGCGCCGACACGGCGTCGTCCCCGGTCTACCGGGTCGGGACGTCTCCGTGGCGGCAACGCCTCGAGATCGCCCTGCTGGCCGGCCCTGCCGTCCTGATGTTCGCCGCGTTCGTCATCTTCCCGGTGGTCCTGGCGGGGTACTACGGGTTCTTCAAGTGGAAGGGCTTCGGCCCGCCCACCGACTTCGTGGGTCTGCAGAACTACGTCGTGATCTTCCAGGACAGCACGTTCATCGACGCGGTGCGGCACAACTTCGTCATCGTGATCCTGTCCCTCGTCCTGCAAGGCCCCGCCGCGGTGCTGCTCGCGCTCCTGCTGAACCAGAAGATGCGCGGGCGGTCGATCGTGCGGGTGCTGATCTTCGTGCCCTACGTGATCTCCGAGGTGATCGTCGGCACGGGCTGGAGCCTCATGCTCCAGACCAACGGCGCGGTCAACGACGTGCTCATCAAGATCGGGCTACCGGACTGGACCGTCGACTGGTTGTCCGACCCGCAGGTGGCCATGGCGACCCTGATGATGATCATCACGTGGAAGTACATCGGCTTCGCCGTCATCCTGTTCCTGGCCGGCCTGCAGAGCATCCCGGAGGAGCTCTTCGAGGCTGCGGCGATCGACGGGGCGTCCTACTGGCAGACCCAGCGGCGCATCACCCTGCCGCTGCTCGGTCCGACGATCCGGATCTGGGCGTTCCTGTCGATCATCGGGGCCCTGCAGCTGTTCGACCTCGTCTACATCATCTGGGGCCAGTACGTCGCCGCGACGGCCGGGACCTCGACCATGGCCACCTACATGGTGGTCAACGGCCGCAACGCCGCGAACTACGGCTACGGCAGCGCCGTCGCGGTGGTCCTGTTCCTCATCTCGCTCGTCGTCGCCCTGACCTACCAGCGGTTCGTGCTCAGGCGCGACACCGAGGGTGCGCTCACGGAAGGAAAGAAGTGATGGCGACGACTACCGCGCCCCCGCTGAGCCCGACGGCCCCGCGACCGGTGGCCGGCCGCAAGCGGCCGAGCCTGAGCCGGGCGGGCTGGGCGACCTACGTCATCGCGTGGGCCCTGGTCGGGCTGTGCATCGTCCCGGTGCTCTACATCATCATCGGCGGCTTTCGCACGAACGCCGAGATCACGGTGGACCCGTCGGGCTTCCCGTCGACGTGGCAGTTCGTCAACTATGCCGAGGTGCTGCAGAGCTCGATCTTCTGGCGCCAGGTCCTCAACTCGGTGATCTGCGGTCTCTTCACCACCCTCGGCGTCGTCGTCCTGGGCGTGGCGGCCAGCTTCGTGCTGGCCCGGTACAACTTCTCGGGCCGAGCCGCTCTGTACGCGCTCTTCGCGGCGGGCCTGATGTTCCCGATGACGGTCGCCATCACGCCGCTCTACATCATGATCCGCGGCCTGGGCCTGAGCGACAGCCTCGCCGGCATCATCCTGCCGCAGATCGCCTTCGCCCTGCCGACGACCATCATCATCCTGGTGCCGTTCCTGCGGGCCATCCCCAAGGAGCTGGAGGAGGCCGCCTCGATCGACGGCGCGAGCCGGCTGGGGTTCTTCTTCCGCATGGTGATCCCGCTCTCGATCCCGGGCGTGGTGACCGTCGGGATCCTGGCCTTCATCGCCAGCTGGAACAGCTACCTGCTCCCGCTGTTCATCCTCAACAACGAGAACAGCTACACGCTCCCGCTGGGGGTCCAGGCGTTCGCGTCGCAGTACTCCGTGGACACCGCCCGGGTGCTCGCGTTCACGTCGCTGTCGATGATCCCCGCGCTCCTGTTCTTCACGATCTTCGAGCGTCGCATCGTCGGTGGCCTCACCGGTGCGGTCAAGGGCTGACACCAGCCGGAGCGATGGCGGCGGGCCGCGCGTGCGTGCGGCTGCCCGACCGCCGACCGGCGCACCCCCCATGTCATGACTAAGGAGAAGGACCCCGTGGTCGACGCCCTACCCGCCATGCCCCAGGTGACCGAGCGCGTGCGCGCGCTGCACGCGCAGATGACTCTCGAGGAGAAGCTGGCCCAGCTCGTGGGCTACTGGCTCGACCAGGACGGCACGGTCGCGCCGATGCAGTCGGAGATGTCGGCCGGCCAGCAGGTCTCCGGCAGGCTCAGCGAGCTGACGCGCCACGGTCTCGGCCACTACACGCGGGTCTACGGCACCCGTCCGGTGGACCCGGTCGAGCGCGCGGCCTGGCTGTGGGCCGAGCAGCGCCGGCTCAAGCGCGAGACGCGCCTGGGGATCCCTGCCCTCGTCCACGAGGAGTGCCTCACGGGCCTCGCGGCGTGGCAGGCCGCCACGTACCCGACGCCGCTCGCCTGGGGCGCGTCGTTCGACCCCGAGCTCGTGCACGACGCGGCACGCGCGATCGGTGACTCGATGAGCGAGCTGGGCATCCACCAGGGCCTCGCCCCGGTGCTCGACGTCGTCCGCGACCCGCGATGGGGGCGCGTCGACGAGTGCATCGGCGAGGATCCGTACCTCGTCGGCACCATCGGCACGGCCTACGTCCGCGGCCTGCAGGAAGCGGGCGTGCACGCCACGCTCAAGCACTTCGTCGGCTACTCCGGCTCGAGGTCGGGCCGCAACCACGCTCCTGTGAGCGCGGGTCCGCGCGAGATCGCCGACGTCTTCCTGCCGCCGTTCGAGATGGCGATCCTCGAGGGCGGTGCCAGGTCGGTGATGAACTCGTACGCCGACATCGACGGCGTCCCGGTCGCGTCGAACGCGGAGTACCTCACGACCGTCCTGCGCGAGCGGTGGGGCTTCGACGGTGTCGTCGTCGCCGACTACTTCGCGATCGCGTTCCTCCAGGTCATGCACGGCATCGCCGCCGACAGGGGTGAGGCCGCCGCGCTCGCGCTCGAGGCCGGCATCGACATCGAGCTGCCCGCCGGCGACGCGTACCTGCAGCCGCTGGTCGACCGCGTCCGCGCGGGCGCGGTCGACGAGCGACTCGTCGACCGGGCGGTCCTGCGGGCGCTGTCCCAGAAGGAGGAGCTGGGCCTGCTCGACCCGGACGCGTTCGAGGGCGAGCCGCCGACCGCGATCGACCTCAACTCCTCGCGGCACCAGGAGCTGGCCCGCCGCCTCGCCGAGGAGTCGGTCGTCCTGCTGTCGAACGACGGCGTGCTGCCGCTGAACAGCTGGGCCGAGCCACCGGCGCGCGTCGCTGTCGTGGGCCCCAACGCCCACCGCGCCCAGGCCCTCATGGGCTGCTACTCGTTCGCCAACCACGTCCTGGCCCACCACCCTGAGCTGCCGCTCGGCTTCGAGATCCCGACGGTCCTCGAGGGCTTTGGCTCGGCGTTCGACCGGGTCGGCATGGCGCTCCCGGAGCTGGTCTTCGCCGAGGGCTGCGCGGTCGAGGGTGAGGACACCTCGGGCTTCGCCGACGCCGTCGCTGCCGCCGAGGGCGCCGACGTCGCCGTCGTGGTGGTGGGTGACCAGGCGGGCCTGTTCGGCCGTGGCACCGTGGGGGAGGGCAACGACTCCGAGTCCCTCGACCTGCCCGGCGTCCAGCGTCAGCTCGTCGAGGCTCTGGTGGCCACCGGTACACCGGTCGTGATGGTGCTCCTGACCGGCCGCCCCTACGCGATCGGCTGGGCCCTCGACGGCGCCGGCGCGCGACCGGGTGCGGTGCTGCAGGCGTTCTTCCCCGGCGAGGGCGGCGGGCTCGCTGTCGCCGAGGTCGTCACGGGTGCCGTGAACCCGTCCGGTCGACTTCCGGTCTCGATGCCGCGCTCGGCCGGTGCGCAGCCGTACTCCTACCTGCACCCGGTCCTCGGCGGGCCGTCCGACGTGACGTCGACCGACTCCACACCGCTGCGTCCGTTCGGCTTCGGCCTGTCGTACACCCGGTTCGCGTACTCCGACCTGGTCGTCGACGCATCGGTCGCCTCGGACGGGACGTTCGCGGCCGCGGTGACGGTGACCAACACGGGGTCCGTCGCGGGCGCCGACACCGTCCAGCTCTACGGGCACGACGTCCAGGGCACGATCGCACGCCCCGTGGCGGCGCTGCTCGGCTACACGCGGGTCGAGCTCGAGCCCGGAGCGTCCAGCCGGGTGACCTTCTCGGTCCCCACCACGCGGTTCGCGTTCTCCGACCGTCGCATGGTGCGGGTCGTCGAGCCTGGCGACGTCGAGGTGTGGATCGGCTCGCACGCCGCGGCCTCCCATGTCGGCGCCAGCACCAAGGAGTCCACCGGCGGCGTGATCTCCAACGGCAGGCCTGCCGAGGCGCGCGAGATCCCCGGCACGGCGACCGCCCGTGCGGTCGTCGCGATCACGGGCGACGTCCACCCGGTCACGACGGCCGATGCGCGTTCGGTGGAGGTCAAGGTCGTCGTGTCGTGACCCTGGTGCGCAACCCGGTGCTGCCGGGGTGCTACCCCGACCCGACGATCTGCCGGGTCGGGCAGGACTTCTACCTCGTCACGTCGACTTTCGAGTACTTCCCCGGGCTGCCGATCTTCCGCAGCGACGACCTGGCGAGCTGGCAGCAGATCGGGCACGTCGTCGACCGGTCGAGCCAGCTCGACCTCGACGGGATCGCGTCGTCCGGTGGCCTGTACGCGCCGACGCTCCGGCACCACGACGGCACGTTCTGGCTGGTCTGCACGCTGGTCGACCAGCAGGACTCCACCCGGGGCGGCAACTTCGTGATGACCGCGACCGACCCTGCCGGTCCGTGGTCCGACCCGACGTGGCTCGACGCCGACGGCATCGACCCGTCGATCTTCTTCGACGACGACGGCCGGGTCTGGGTGCACGGCACCCGGTTGGCCCGGGATCCCCAGTGGCACGACCAGACCGAGATCTGGGTGCGGGAGCTCGACCCCGGGACCCTGCAGCTCGTCGGGCCCGAGCACGTCGTCTGGAACGGGGCGCTCCGGGACGTCGTGTGGGCCGAGGCGCCGCACCTCTACAAGGTCGACGGCACCTACTACCTCCTGGCCGCCGAGGGCGGCACCGAGTTCCACCATGCCGTCTCCGTCGCGCGTGCGGACTCGGTGACCGGACCCTACGTGGGGAACAAGGGCAATCCGGTCCTCACCCACCGGCACCTCGGTCGCCGGTCGGACGTGGCCGCCGTCGGGCACGCGGACCTCGTCGAGGCGGCGGACGGGACGTGGTGGGCGGTCGTGCTGGGAACGCGCCCCTACGGCGGCTATCACGACAACCTCGGCCGCGAGACGTTCCTCGTCCCTGTCGCCTGGGAGGACGGGTGGCCGGTGTTCGCCCCAGGTGTCGGGCGGGTGACGAGCGAGGTGGAGGTGCCGTTCGCCGGGCAGTGGCGCCCCGGCGTGGCGCAGGGGCGCGCCTCGGGCACCGTCCGGCCGGACGACCCGCGGTGGACGTCGCTGCGCCGTCCGGCGGCCGAGTTCGCGTCGGCACGCGGCGACGGCTGGGACCTGCGCCTGGGGCCGAGCACCCTGAGCGACCCTCTCACCCCGGCGTTCCTCGGGGTCCGGCAGCAGCACGCGGAGGTCGACGTGCGCGCGACCGTCCGCGCCGCGCTCCGTGCGGAGGAGGAGGTCGGGCTCGCCGTGCGCCAGTCGGAGGACGACCACGTGCGCCTGGTCGTGACCGGCGGTGACGGCGGGTCGGGTCGGAAGGTCGTCGCCGTGCACCGACGCCGCGGGGTCGAGTCGACCCTGGGCGAGCTCTCGCTGGGGCAGGGCGACGACGCCGTAGAGCTGACCATGCGCGCCCGAGGGCAGGACTACTCCTTGCTGGCGCACGGGTCAGGGGCCGGACCGGTGACGGTCGCCGTCGTCGACGGGCGGGCGCTCGACTCGGTCACGACAGGCGGGTTCGTCGGGTTGTGGATCGGCGCGTACGCCTCGAGCAACGGGCGCCCGACCCGGACCATCGCGCACCTCGAGCGGTTCGACTACGTGCCGACGGAGTGACGACGTCCCAGCGCGCGCCTCGCTGGTCAGCAGCGAGAGCGGGTCGTTACCATGGTCTCGTCGCCCGGCGCGACGCACGTGGGATTTCGCGGTAATAAACGTTATCGATAACGATTTCGTTGCAGTACGCTCAGCGCATGGGTCCCCGGGTGACGATCACCGATGTCGCGCGCAAGGCAGGCGTGTCCACAGCGACCGTCTCCAAGGTGATCAACGAGCGCTACGGCGTCGCGAGCGGGACGACCTCGCACGTGCAGGCCGTGATCGCGGAGCTCGGCTACGAGTCCAGCCTCGTGGCTCGCAGCCTGCGGTCCCACAAGACGAACGTGATCGGCATCCTCGTCGCCGAGTTCGAGCCCTTCAGCGCCGAGATCCTCAAGGGGGCCTCGCTCGGGCTCGGTGACTCCGGCTACGCGCTGCTCGCCTACACGGGCGGCCAGCTGACGGGTGGGGTGGGCTGGGAACGCCGCTATCTCTCCCGGCTCAGCGGCACGCTGATCGACGGTGCCGTGCTCGTCACCCCCACCGTCCTGGAGGCGGACGCCGGTGTCCCCGTCGTCGCCATCGACCCGCACGCGGGTCCGTCGGGCCTCCCGACCGTCGACTCGGACAACCTCACCGGGGCCGTGCAGGCTGTCGAGCACCTGCTCGGTCTCGGCCACCGCCGGATCGGTTTCATCGGCGGGCGGTCGGACCTCGAGTCCTCCCGGCTGCGGGAGGCCGGCTACCGCAAGGCCCTCACCGACGCGGGCATCGCGGTCGACCCCGGCTTGATGCGCGAGGGGGACTACCGCAAGGACTCGACGCACGAGCCCGCCCGCGAGCTGCTGACCCTGCCCGAGCGCCCGACCGCCATCTTCGCGGCCAACGACCTCTCGGCGATCGGCACGCTCGAGATCGCCCAGGAGCTGGGTCTGCAGGTCCCGGGCGAGATCTCGATCATCGGGTTCGACGACATCCCGGAGTCGACCCTGACGACCCCGGCGCTCAGCACCGTGCACCAGCCGATCCAGCAGATGGGTGCCGCGGCCATCGCGCTCCTCATCACGCTCATGGACGGCGGGCCGGTCGAGCAGACCCACATCCAGCTCGTGACGTCGCTGGTCGAGCGAGGATCGACGGCCCCGCCCCGCTGAGGGCCGCCGGGTTGACGACGTCGGGCGCTGCCGTCCGCAGGGTGGCCCTCCCGCCGTGTGTGCCGACGGCAGTCCTACACTCGCGAGCATGACCGTGACGTCCGACAACGCCCCCAGCAGCACCGCCGCCTCTCCCCGCGGAGACGTCGACATCAAGCCCCGTTCGCGCACCGTCACAGACGGTCTCGAGGCCACCGCCTCGCGCGGGATGCTCCGTGCGGTGGGGCTCGGTGACGACGACTTCGCCAAGCCGCAGATCGGCGTCGCCAGCTCGTGGAACGAGATCACGCCCTGCAACCTGTCGTTGCAGCGGCTGGCCCAGGCGGCCAAGGCGGGCGTGCACGCGGCGGGCGGGTACCCGCTCGAGTTCGGCACCATCTCGGTCTCTGACGGGATCTCGATGGGCCACGAGGGCATGCACTTTTCGCTGGTGAGCCGCGACATCATCGCCGACTCGGTGGAGACCGTCATGCAGGCCGAGCGCCTCGACGGCTCGGTGCTGCTGGCCGGGTGCGACAAGTCCCTGCCGGGCATGCTCATGGCCGCCGCGCGCCTCGACCTGGCGAGCGTGTTCCTGTACGCCGGGTCGATCGCGCCGGGCTGGGTCAAGCTCGAGGACGGGACCGAGAAGGACGTCACGATCATCGACGCGTTCGAGGCCGTCGGCGCGTGCGCGCGCGGGCTCATGAGCCGCGAGGACGTCGACCGCATCGAGCGCGCCATCTGTCCGGGCGAGGGTGCCTGCGGCGGCATGTACACCGCCAACACGATGGCGTCGGTGGCCGAGGCGATCGGCATGTCGATCCCCGGCTCCGCGGCCCCGCCGTCCGCAGACCGTCGCCGCGACGCGTTCGCGCACAAGTCCGGCGAGGCCGTCGTGGAGCTGCTCCGCCAGGGCATCACGGCGCGCCAGATCATGACCAAGGAGGCGTTCGAGAACGCCATCGCCGTCGTCATGGCGTTCGGCGGCTCGACCAACGCGGTCCTGCACCTGCTGGCCATCGCGCACGAGGCCGAGGTCGACCTGACGCTGGCCGACTTCTCCCGGGTCGCCGCGAAGGTGCCGCACCTGGGTGACCTGAAGCCCTTCGGCCGCTACGTCATGAACGACGTGGACCGCATCGGCGGCGTCCCGGTCGTGATGAAGGCGCTGCTCGACGCGGGCCTGCTGCACGGGGACTGCCTCACGGTCACCGGCAAGACGGTCGCGGAGAACCTGGCGGACGTGAACCCGCCGGACCCCGACGGCAAGATCCTGCGCGCCCTGGACAACCCGATCCACAAGACCGGCGGCATCACGATCCTGCACGGTTCGCTGGCTCCCGAGGGTGCCGTGGTGAAGTCCGCAGGCTTCGACTCCGACGTGTTCGAGGGCACCGCCCGCGTGTTCGAGCGGGAGCGTGCCGCGATGGACGCGCTCGAGGACGGCACGATCGTCGCGGGCGACGTCGTCGTCATCCGCTACGAGGGGCCCAAGGGCGGTCCCGGCATGCGCGAGATGCTCGCCATCACCGGCGCGATCAAGGGCGCCGGTCTGGGCAAGGACGTGCTGCTGCTCACCGACGGCCGCTTCTCCGGGGGCACCACCGGGCTGTGCGTCGGGCACGTGGCGCCCGAAGCCGTCGACGGCGGACCGATCGCGTTCATCGAGGACGGCGACCGGATCCAGCTGGACGTGGCGAACGGGAAGCTCGACGTGCTGGTCAGCGCCGAGGAGCTCGAGGCCCGCAAGGTCGGCTGGGCACCGCTGCCTCCGACGTACACGCGCGGCGTGCTGGCCAAGTACGCGAAGCTGGTGCAGTCGGCGTCGAAGGGCGCGGTGCTGATCTGAGCGACGTCGAACGGCCCGGTCCTTCGAGGACCGGGCCGTTCGCGCGCTGACGTGCGCTACTTGATCGACCCCCGCGTGACGCCGGAGATGACCCAGCGCTGGCTGAAGATGTAGACCACCAGCAGGGGCGCCATGGCCATGAGGTAGGACGCGAACGCCACCGTGTAGTCGGTGTTGAACTGCCCCTGGAACACGTACTGCGCGAGCGGCAGGGTCCGCGCCCCGGGGTCGGTCAGCACCACGAGCGGCATGATGAAGTCGTTCCACGCCCACACGCAGGTGAGGATGCCGACCGTCGCGTTCATCGGGGTCAGCAGCGGGAAGATGATCTGCCGGAACACCCGCCAGGTCGACGCGCCGTCCACCCGCGCCGCCTCCTCGAGCTCGATCGGGATCGAGCGGATGTAGGCGGTGTAGATGAAGATGTTCAGCGACAACCCGTAGATCGTGTAGAGCACGATCATGCCCGCCTGGTTGTCGAGGCCCAGGAGCGAGGTCTGCTTCACCAGCGGCAGCATGATGATCGGGAACGGGATGAACAGGGCCGCCAGCAGGTAGAAGAAGACGCCCTTGAAGAACGGTCGGTGGATGTTGCGCGCGATGCCGTACGCGACGACCGAGCTGGTCAGCAGCGTGAGGACGACCGCCCCGACGGTGATCATCGCGGTGTTCATGAGCGCCTGGGGGAAGCTCGTCCGCTCCCACGCCTCGGCGAAGTTCTCCCAGCGGACGGGGTTCGGCCACTCGAAGCCGGTCCCGGCGGCGAGCTGGTCGGGAGTCTTCAGGGCCACGACGACTGCCAGGTACAGCGGGATCAGGATCGTCAGCGAGCACACTGCGATCAGAGCGGTCACCCACCAGTTGATCTTGCGGGAGTCGTCGTCGGCGACGTTCTTCGTGCGCCTGCGCCGGGGCTCCGGGAGCACTGCCTCGGCCTGGCCGAGCGCGGTTCCTGCGGTGGTCATCAGAAGTCCGCCTCTCTGCGCTGAAGGACCTTGAACTGGAACAGCGAGACGATCGTGATGACGATGAAGAAGATCACCGCGTTCGCCGACTGGTAGGCGAACTCCCCGCCGGAGAAACCGCCTCGGAAGATGAGCAGGGTCACGGACTCGGTCGCCGTGCCCGGACCGCCGTTCGTCAGGGCGACGATCTGGTCGAAGACCTGCAGGAAGCCCTTGAGGCTCAGCACGACGTTGATCGTGAAGAACGCGCTGATCAGCGGGAAGGTGATCGACGAGAACTGTCGCCAGGGCTTGGCCCCGTCCAGGGACGCGGCCTCGTAGAGCTCGCGCGGGATCGTCTGCAGCCCGGACAGGTAGATGATGATCGTGAAGGCGCAGGCCTGCCAGACGGCGAGCGCGACGATCGCGGTCCACGCCCAGGTCTCGTTCGTGAGGATGTTGTCCGCGAAGAGCGGGATGCCCGACAGGATCTTCGGCAGCGAGCTCGAGAAGAGGAACTGGAAGACGTAGCCGATGACCAGTGCCGCCAGGACGTAGGGCACGAAGTACACGCCACGGAAGAGGTTGCGCGCCATGATCTTGGCGTTCAGGCCCATCGCGATGGCCAGCGAGATCGCGTTCGTCAGCACGGTCGCGGCGATCGCGAACAGGAACGAGAACCCGTAGGCCGCCAGGATGCGGTCGTCCTTGAACAGGTTCACGTAGTTGGACAGGCCGACGAAGTTCCACGCACCGTAGCCGGCGTAGTTGGTGAAGCTGTAGAAGATGCCGACGAGCACCGGGACGGTGTGGAACAGGAAGAACGCGATGACCGCCGGCCAGACCATCCAGTAGAACGTGGACTGCGCGCGGTCCTTGGTGCCGCGCCGCACCGGGGGTGCGTCGGCACCGCCTGCGCCGCGTGCCGCGGGCAGGGCTTGCGTGGAGGACGTCATCGTCATTCTCCCGTCACGGGGATGGTGCGAGCGGCGACCTTGCTCCACTCGCTGTCGAGGGTGGCGAGCGCGGCCTCCGCGTCGCCGCTGAACAGGAACTGCTGGTCGATCGCCGCGAGCGGGATGCTGGGCGGGATCTGGTGGTCGATGAAGCCCGCGATGCGGCCCTCGTCGAAGTACGGCGCGACCGACTGGATCGCCGGCTCGTCGCTCAGCTCGGCACCCTTCACGGAAGGCACCATGTTCTGCGAGGCGGCGAACTCCTCGATCACGTCCTTCTCGAACAGGTAGTCGATGAACCGCAGGGCCTCCTCCTGGCGCGGCGAGTCCTTCCCCATCGTCACGACGACGTCGACACCGGAGACGAGCACCCGGTCGGCGGGGTCGTCCGCGGCCGGGTACGGGAAGATCCCGGCCTGGATGTCCGGGTTGATGCCCTTGATCGGGCTCAACGCCCAGATGCCCTGCAGGAGCATGGCGACCTCGCCGTTGGCGAACGCAGCGTTGCCGTCGTCGTAGGTCGCGCCGCGGTAGCCGTCCTGCATGTACCCGAACAGCTCGTACTGCTGGTCCATCGCCTCGACGAAGTCCTTCTGGAACGACACCTCCGAGTCCGGGCCCGTGTCCTCGCCCTGCTCGCGCATCTTGTCGAAGAAGTCGTCCATCGCGGGGTAGGCGCCGAGGGCGTTGAAGGACGGCAGCCCGGTCCACGAGTCGGCCAGGGTGCCGTAGAACGGAGTGATGCCGGCGGCCTCGAGCGCGTCGCAGACGGCGACGAGCTCGTCCCACGTCTCGGGGACCTCCAGGCCCTGGGCGTCGAAGATCTCCTGGTTGTAGATGACCCCGTTGGCGTTGTTGACGTAGCCCAGGCCGTTGACCTCGTCCCCGTACGTGCCGAGGTCCGCCAGGATCTCCTGCACCGCCGGGTTGATCGTGTCGAGCACCGGCTCGTCGGAGAAGTCGTAGAAGACCCCGGCCTGGGCGAGGCGGCCGAAGTTCCCGCTGGCGTTCAGCGTGATGACGTCGGGCGTCTTGTCCTTCACCAGCAACGTCCGGATGGCCGTGTCCGCGTCGGCGACCTGGTTCTGCACGACGCGGATGTCGGGGTTCTCCGCCTCGAAGTCGGCGATGATCTCGTCGAAGTCCTCGAGCGCCTCGCCCTTGAACTGGAAGAAGTTCAGGGTGGTCACGCCGTCGTCGGACGGGTCGTCCGCGCAGCCGCCGACGACGGCCAGCAGGGCGATCGCCCCCGCCGCCGCTGCCGCGCGACCTCGCCGCGTCAGTCGTTGTCTCATCGTGCGCCTCCTTGCGCCTGTCGCCACGATCAGTTCTCGGCTGTCAGCTCGATGACCGTGGACCTCTGGGGGTACTGCACCGGGGGTCGCAGCCCGACGGCGTCGAGCTCTCGGCCGGTCAGCGTGATGTCGTGCTCCTGCCATGAGAGCCCCGACTGAGCCGCGGCGCTCGTCGAGCCGCCCACCGTCCGGAGCCGGTAGCGCCGGGCGGGGTCGAGCCCGGGGATCCGGACCCGTCCCGGCGGGTAGGCGGCGGTCGTGTCGGTCTGCGTGAGGGTGAACACCGCCGACGCGCCGTCGTTCGCGACGATGCCGCGGACGTCGATGCCCGGCTCGGTGCCGTCGACGTCGACGGTGCGGCCCGTCGCGACCAGCGGGCGGATGCTCTTGGCGTACTCGACCCACGCGGCGATGCGCCGGCGGGTCTCGTCGTCGGTCGCGGTGAGGTCCCACTCGATCCCGACGTGGCCGAACAGCGCGACCGCGGCACTGAAGTCGAGGTCGACGGTCCGCCCGGTCGAGTGCACGACGGGGCTGGTCAGGTGCATGCCCATCAGCTCGGGGGGAACCACCAGCGCCGTGTACCGCTGGTTCACCAGGCGCTCCAGCGGGTCGAGGGTGTCGCTGGTCCAGATCCGGTCCGTGCGGGCCAGGATGCCCAGGTCGACGCGCGCACCTCCCGAGGCGCAGCTCTCGATCTCCAGCCCGGGGTGCGCGGCCTTGAGCTCGTCCAGCAGGCGGTAGAGGGCGAGCGTGTGCTCGCGCACCCGGGCCACCCCCTCCGGACCGCTCCCGGCGTCGAGCAGGTCGCGGTTGTGGTCCCACTTCAGGTAGGCGATCGGGTACTCGTCGAGCAGCGCGTGCAAGCGGGCCGCGACATAGGCATAGGCGTCCTCGTGCGCGAGGTCGAGCACCTGCTGCTGGCGTGCCGACGGCGGCAGCGACCTGCGTGCGCGCAGGATCCAGTCCGGGTTCCGACGCGCGAGGTCGCTGTCCGGGTTGACCATCTCGGGCTCCACCCACAGCCCGAACTCCATGCCGCAGGCCAGGACGTGGTCCACCAGGGGATGCAGCCCCTCGGGCCAGACCGTCGCGTCGACGTACCAGTCGCCCAGGCCCGCGGTGTCGTCGCGACGGCCCACGAACCAGCCGTCGTCGAGCACGTACCGCTCGACCCCGACGGACGCGGCGGCGTCGGCGAGGGCCGTCAACCGCTCGAGGGAGTGGTCGAAGTAGACCGCCTCCCACGTGTTGAGGGTGATCGGCCGTGCCCGGCGGGGATGGGCGGGGCGCCGGCGCCACTCGTCGTGGAAGCGGTGGGCGAGCTCGCTGAGCCCGTCCCCCCACGACCCGACCACGTCCGGCGACGTGAGCGACGCGCCCGGTGCGAGGACGACCTCGCCGGGCGCCAGCAGCTCGCCGCCGGCCAGGACGGCCTCACCGGAGACGGACCGCTCCGCGAGGAGCCGGTGGTTGCCGCTCCACGCGACGTGCACCCCGTGGACGCGTCCGCGCTCGAAGCCGAACCCGGGCCGCCCGGCGGCCAGCACGAGGGTGGCGTCCGCGCCGGGCCGGCCTCGGCGGCTCTCGCGCAGGTGCGTCCCGTAGCCGAAGGGGTGTCGCTGCGGCGACCGCTCCCGCAGGTGACGTCCCGTGGTGTCGAGGATCTCGGTGGCGTCCCACGGCACGGGGAACGTGAGGTGCAGTGCCTGGACGGTGTAGGGGGAGTCGCCGTCGTTGCGCAGCGTGAGCTGCTGGTGGAACAGCCCGGCCGAGCCCAGGCGCAGCTCGAGCCGCGCGCTGAGCCGCGCGTCGCGGTCGACCAGGGACAGCGCCGCCCGGTGGTCGTCGGCCTGGAGGTCGACGAGCTCCAGCCGGACGCTGAACGAGGCGCCGTCGCGGTGGCCCTCGAGCCCAGGTGTGCCGAGCCACCCGCCGGCTTGCGTGGCGACGAGCGTGGCCCGCGCCGGCTCGTCCAGGCCGCCCGAGACGCGCTGCGGTCGTGCGGCGACGGCGAGGTTGCGCAGCGTCTCGTCGCTCGAGTCGGCGAGCTCCTCGCCCCAGTGCACGATGGCGGGGTGCGGGACGGCGTCGAGGTCGATCACGACGCTGGTGCCGCCGCGACGCAGGTGCAGCACGCCGCCGGGGTGTCCGGGCAGGGGGGCTGCCGGGCGTTCGTCGGCGGTCACCTCGCTGTGAGAGAGCATGGGTTAGTTCTAACACGGAAGAAACGAGACCCACAAGAGGGGCGCATGACTGATTTCTCCGGCAGAACACTGGACTTCATGCCATGATGGAACCAATGAACGGGCCGAGTGCATGCTGAGCGACAGCGAGAGCGCCCTCGCGCGCGCGGTGCTGATCCATGGGCCCATCTCGCGCAGCGAGCTGACGAGCCGGCTCGGGCTGTCGCCCCCCAGCCTGACGCGCCTGGCCAAGCCGTTCCTCGACGCCGGTCTGCTGGTCGAGCTCGACGACCGGACCGACGGCTCGGTCGGTCGCCCCGTCCGCCCGCTCGACGTGCGGCCCGGCCTGGCGCACTTCGCGGGGGTCAAGGTCACCGGGGACTCCCTGCACGTCGCCGGGACGGACGTGCGCGCCAGGCTGGTCGCCTACGAGGAGCGCCCCCTGCACGGCCGGGACCCGGCGGGGGTCGCCGCCGAGATCGCTCGCGCGGTCCGTGACCTGGGCCTCGACCGCATCGCGGGCGTCGGCGTGGCGATCGGCGGTGCCGTGCGGGACGGCCGGGTGGTGGAGTTCGCCCCGTTCCTCGACTGGACGGACGTCCCGTTCGCCGAGCTCGTCGAGGCCGAGCTGGGCGTGCCTGCGTCGCTCGAGAACGACCTCGTCGCCCTCGCCGAGGCCGAGCTCTGGTTCGGGCTGGGTCGCGACATCCCCGGGTTCGTTGTCATCACCATCGGGGCCGGCATCGGGTACGCCCTCGTCGTGAACGGTCAGGTCGTGCACTCGCGCGAGGCGGGCGTCGGTCTCGGGGGCCACATCCCGCTCAGCACGACCGGACCCGTGTGCCACTCGGGCCACCGCGGCTGCGCGGAGGCGATGCTGGCCTCCGGGTCCATCGCGGCCCAGGTGTCGGCGGCGCACCGCAGGCCGCTCGACTACGCCGAGGCGCTGCGGCTCGCGCACGACGGCGACCCGGCGGCGTCAACCGTGGTCGACGAGGCTGCGACCGCCCTCGGACGTCTCGTCGCCCTCTCGGTCAACCTCACGCTGCAGCCCGCGGCCGTGCTCGCCGGCGAGGGCATCGGGCTCTTCGCCGTCGCCGAGGCGCGGGTGCGGGCCGCCATCGCCGCCGACCGCGACCCGCGCGCCGAGCCCGTCCGGCTCTATGTCGACGAGTCCGGATTCTCCGCGTGGGCCCGCGGCGCGGCGACGATCGCGATCCAGGACGCCGTCGAGCGCATCCGCCTCGACCAGCCCGTGCAGGACCTGATGACCGCCCCGGCCGGCTCCGGGGAGACGAGAGGAGCAACCCCGTGACCTTCACCGTCGACGACGCCCCCTGGTGGACCCGAGCCGTCGTGTACCAGGTGTACCCGCGCTCGTTCGCGGACTCCGACGGCGACGGGATCGGTGACCTGCCGGGCATCATCGGCCGGCTCGACCACCTGGCGGAGCTGGGGGTCGACGTCGTCTGGCTGTCACCGATCTACGCCTCACCGCAGGACGACAACGGGTACGACATCAGCGACTACCAGGCGGTCGACCCGGTGTTCGGCACCCTCGAGGACCTCGACAAGCTGGTCGCGGGGCTGCACGCGCGTGGCATGAAGCTGGTCATGGACCTCGTGGTCAACCACACGTCCGACGAGCACCCGTGGTTCGTCGAGTCCCGGGACCCGTCGAGCCCGATGCGGGACTGGTACTGGTGGCGACCACCGCGCGACGGGATGGCGGCGGGTGCGCCGGGGGCGGAGCCGACCAACTGGGGCTCGTTCTTCGGCGGGTCCGTGTGGGAGCTCGACGAGACCTCCGGTGAGTACTTCCTGCACCTGTTCAGCCGCAAGCAGCCGGACCTGAACTGGGAGAACCGCGCTGTCCGAGACGCGGTCTACACGATGATGCGCTGGTGGCTGGACCGGGGTGTCGACGGCTTCCGCATGGACGTCATCAACCTGATCTCGAAGGACCCGGCCCTGCCTGACGGGGTGGTCACGGGCGGTCTGCTCGCCGACGGCTCCGCGTCGTACGTCTGCGGCCCACGCATCCACGAGTTTCTCGCGGAGATGCACAAGGAGGTCTTCGCCGACCGTCCCGAGCGGCTGCTGACGGTGGGAGAGATGCCCGGTGTCACCGTCGAGCAGGCGCGCGACTTCACGGACCCGGCCCGGGAGGAGGTCGACATGGTGTTCCAGTTCGAGCACGTCGGCCTGGACCACGGCCCCGGCGGCAAGTTCGACGTCCGCCCGCTGCGCCTCCTCGACCTGAAGGCGTCGTTCGGTCGGTGGCAGGCGGGCCTGGCCGACGTCGGCTGGAACAGCCTCTACTGGGACAACCACGACCAGCCGCGGATCGTCTCGCGCTTCGGTGACGACGGAGCGTCCCGACGGGAGTCGGCCACGATGCTCGCCACCGTCCTGCACCTGCACCGCGGCACGCCGTACGTGTACCAGGGCGAGGAGCTCGGGATGACGAACGCGCACTTCACGCGGTTCGACCAGTACCGGGACATCGAGACGCTGAACCATGTGGCGATCGCGCGGACGGTCGGGACCGGGTCCGACGAGGACCTGCTGGCCGGCATCGGCGCGATGGGCCGGGACAACGCCCGGACCCCGATGCAGTGGGACGACTCGCCGCACGCCGGGTTCACCACCGGCACCCCGTGGATCGAGGTGAACGCCAACTACCCGTCGGTGAACGCCGCGGCGGACCGGGCGGACCCGGGCTCGGTCTTCCACCACTACCGCGCGCTGATCGCCCTGCGGCACGACGACCCCGTGGTCGGGCTCGGCGACTTCACGATGCTGCTGCCCGAGGACGAGCACGTCTACGCGTTCGTCCGCCGGCTCGGTGCCGACGCGCTGCTCGTCCTGGGGAACTTCAGCGGGGAGCCGCAGGGGTTCGACGTGGGTGACGCCTGGACGTTCGACGACCGCAGCACGCTGGTGCTCGGCAACTACGACGGCACCGACGTCCCGGCGTCGGAGCTCCGCCCGTGGGAGGCGCGGGTCTACCGCCGCTCCGCCTGAGCGGTCCCGGCGCGCGGGTCGGGTGTCGTCGGGTCGACGATCCGCAGTGTCGGCAGCCCACGCCGCCGGACCATCCACTCGGCGATCAGGAGGTTCGGCACCCACGCCAGGAGGGTCACCGCGTTGTACGCGTTCTCGAAGGCGGCGTCGAAGTCAAAGGCGTCTCCAGCGGCGTAGACCTGCGCGGCGACCAGAACCCCTGTCCACGTGCGCAGCGTGACCGCCGCGAACGTGAGGGAGAAGTTGCGGATCATCCACGCCTGGTGCGACCGGACGTCCCCGGTCCGGATCGCCCGGTACGCGCGCCACCCGGTCCAGACCCACAGCACGCCCAGGGTCCCGAACCCGAGGAACCCGATCATGCCCGCCGTGTTGTACGGCGCCATGACGAGCGCCGCGACGCCGCCCACCCACACCCCGACGAGGTAGGTGCGGCCCAGCCACCGGTGCAGCCCCGGGAACCGCCGGCGGGATGCCGCCCAGAACTGGAAGGGGCCGACGACCAGGGCGACGGCTGCTCCGACGACGTGGACGACGAGCGCGACCTGCACGACGGTCGGGGTCTGCGAGTACGCGGCTGCGAGCGGCGCTCGGTCCGGGTCGAGCTGCCCGAGCGAGCCCATGAGGTAGGGCACGGCCGAGTAGGTGACGATCGCGAGCGACGTCAGCAGCACCGCGACCCAGCCCACGCGGCGGCCTGCAGCCCGCCGCTGCCGGCGGGCAGGCGCAGCCAGACGCGGCGGACGCGCGGGCCCGGTGGGTGGGGCGTCGGTGGAGGTGGTCGCCATGTCCGACAACGGTAGGTATGTCCCCGGCCCGTGTCGGTGGGGCACCCCCACGCGTCCGCACGGTGGCCAGCCCCCGGCGTTGCCGGCGCGGTGGCTAAGGTCGACGAGACCCGTGCGCCGAGGAAGAGGTGGTCGACGATGGGCAAGGTCCACGA
Organism: Cellulomonas sp. Leaf395; assembly: GCF_001424125.1. Classification (GTDB taxonomy): domain Bacteria; phylum Actinomycetota; class Actinomycetes; order Actinomycetales; family Cellulomonadaceae; genus Cellulomonas. The sequence goes on along the minus strand of NZ_LMQI01000002.1, from coordinate 686,757 downwards.
AGGGATCGACGAGAAGCTCCGCGCGTTCATCGACGCACAGCCGATGTTCTTCGTCGCGACCGCACCGAGCGGGCCTGACGGGCACGTGAACGTCTCGCCGAAGGGCATCGCCGGGTCGTTCGTGGTGCTCGACGAGCACACGGTGGCGTACCTCGACCTGACCGCGAGCGGCGCCGAGACCATCGCCCACCTGCGCGACGACGGCCGGATCACGCTCATGTTCTGCGCGTTCCAGGGGCCGCCCAACATCGTCCGGCTGTACGGCCGCGGCCGGTTCGTGACGCTGTACGACGAGGGATTCGACCAGCTCGCCGCGCTGTTCCCGGAGACCCGTGGCGCCCGCGCGGTCATCGTCGTCGACGTCGACCGGGTCTCGGACTCCTGCGGGTACGGCGTGCCGCTCATGACCCTGGAGGGGGAGCGTGACCTGCTGCCGCCGCACATGGAGCGCAAGGGCGTCGAGGGTCAGGCGGCCTACCGGCGGCTCAAGAACCGGACGAGCATCGACGGCCTCCCGGCGTTCGACATGGACCCTGTGCCCGACTCGGAGTCCGTCCACACTGTCCACTAGGTGATCCCGTAAACCACCATGTGAGATTGGCGTCCGGCGGCGTGACACATCGGAAACCTGGGCGTAGTCTCCACCGGGTGCAGACGATCCTTCTCGTAGTACTTCCTGAGCGCGCCGGCTAGAGGCCTCCCGCACAGGCCCCGTCAGCGCGCTCGCCCCTCGTCCAGCCCGTACGTGGCTCGAGGGGTTTTTTCATGCTCAGGCAGCAACCACGCACGACCAGAAGCTCGACCCAGGGAGACATCGATGGTCCAGGGCCCTCACCCGGCACCGCCGCGAACGCCCACGCCCACCGCCGCACGCGTCTCGGTTCCCGCCGCGACGGCGAGCGCGATCGGGCCCGAGCAGGTCACCGGCGCGCAGTCGATCGTCCGCTCGCTCGAGGAGGCCGGCGTCGACGTCGTCTTCGGCATCCCCGGTGGCGCGATCCTGCCCACCTACGACCCGCTGATGGACTCCACCCGCGTCCGCCACATCCTGGTCCGGCACGAGCAGGGCGGTGGCCACGCGGCCGCCGGCTACGCCGCCGCGACCGGGCGGGTGGGCGTCTGCATGGCGACGTCCGGTCCGGGCGCGACGAACCTCGTCACCCCGATCGCCGACGCGCACATGGACTCGGTGCCCCTGGTCGCGATCACCGGCCAGGTGGCCGCGTCCATGATCGGCACGGACGCGTTCCAGGAGGCCGACATCGTCGGCATCACGCTGCCGGTGACCAAGCACAACTACCTGGTGACCGACCCCGACGACATCCCGCGCGTCATCGCCGAGGCGTTCCACATCGCCTCGACCGGCCGGCCCGGCCCGGTGCTCGTCGACATCGCCAAGTCCGCGATGGTCTCCCGCACGACGTTCTCGTGGCCGCAGGAGCTCGACCTGCCCGGCTACCACCCGGTGACCAAGCCGCACGCCAAGCAGATCCGCGAGGCCGCCCGGCTCATCGCGACGTCGCGCCGTCCGGTGTTCTACGTGGGCGGCGGAGTCATCCGTGCCCGCGCGGCGGCCGAGCTGCGGGCGCTGACCGAGGCGGCCGGGGCGCCCGTCGTGACCACCCTGATGGCCCGCGGCGCGCTGCCCGACTCGCACCCGCAGAACCTCGGGATGCCCGGCATGCACGGCACCGTGGCCGCCGTCGCCGCCCTGCAGAAGGCCGACCTGGTGGTCGCCCTCGGCGCCCGGTTCGACGACCGCGTGACGGGTCAGCTGTCGAGCTTCGCGCCCAACGCGACGATCGTGCACGCGGACATCGACCCGGCCGAGATCGGCAAGAACCGCACGGTCGACGTGCCGATCGTCGGTGACCTCAAGGAGGTCATGGCGGACCTGCTGCCCGAGCTCGCCCGCGAGCACACGCAGCACGGCAAGCCGGACCTCGAGGAGTGGTGGCGCCAGCTGGACGACTGGCGCTCGACGTTCCCGCTCGGGTTCGACGAGCCGGCCGACGGCCACCTGGCACCGCAGCACGTCATCCAGCGGATCGGCGAGCTGTCCGGGCCGGAGTCGATCTTCGCCGCGGGCGTGGGCCAGCACCAGATGTGGGCCGCGCAGTTCATCAAGTACCAGCGGCCCAACTCCTGGCTGAACTCCGGGGGCCTGGGCACCATGGGCTACGCGGTGCCTGCCGCGATGGGCGCCAAGGTCGGTGACCCGTCGCGGACCGTGTGGGCGATCGACGGCGACGGCTGCTTCCAGATGACCAACCAGGAGCTGGCCACCTGCACGATCAACGAGATCCCGATCAAGGTCGCGATCATCAACAACTCGTCGCTCGGCATGGTGCGCCAGTGGCAGACCCTGTTCTACGAGTCCCGCTACTCCAACACCGACCTCAACACCGGCCACGGCACGGTGCGCATCCCCGACTTCGTGAAGATGGCGGACGCGTACGGCTGTGCCGGGCTGCGCTGCGAGACCGTCGGTGACGTCGACGCCACCATCAAGCGGGCGCTCGAGATCAACGACCAGCCCGTGGTCATCGACTTCACCGTGTCGCGCGACGCCATGGTGTGGCCGATGGTCGCCGCCGGCGTCTCCAACGACGACATCCAGTACGCGCGCGGGATCAGCCCCGCGTGGGACCGGGAGGACTGAGCCATGTCCCGTCACACCTTGTCGGTCCTCGTCGAGAACAAGCCCGGCGTGCTCACGCGCGTCGCCGGCCTGTTCGCGCGGCGGTCGTTCAACATCCACTCGCTCGCGGTCGGTCCCACCGAGCACGACGAGATCTCCCGCATCACGGTCGTCGTCGACGTCGACGCCCTGCCGCTGGAGCAGGTCACCAAGCAGCTGAACAAGCTGATCAACGTCATCAAGATCGTCGAGCTGGAGGACGCCGCGTCCGTCCAGCGCGAGCTGCTGCTGGTGAAGGTCAAGGCCGACGCCACGCAGCGCACCGGTGTCCTCGAGGTGGTGCACCTGTTCCGTGCGCACGTCGTCGACGTCGTGCCGGACACCGTCGTCATCGAGGCGACCGGCGGACCGGGCAAGCTCGACGCCCTGCTCGCCGCCCTGGAGCCGTTCGGCATCCGGGAGATCGTGCAGTCCGGCACCGTGGCCATCGGCCGCGGGTCGCGCTCGATCACCGACCGCGCCCTCGAGCGCGTCAACCGCAGCGCCTGAACTCCCTGTTTCCACCCTTTTCGCACGCAGAACCACACACCGAGGAGACCCATCGTGGCCGAGCTGTTCTACGACGACGACGCCGACCTGTCGATCATCGCCAACAAGAAGGTCGCCGTCGTCGGCTACGGCAGCCAGGGGCACGCGCACAGCCTCAACCTGCGCGACTCCGGCGTCGACGTGACCGTCGGCCTGCGCGAGGGCTCCGCGTCCCGTGCCAAGGCCGAGAACCAGGGCCTCAAGGTCGCCTCGGTGGCCGACGCGGTCCGCGAGGCCGACGTCGTCGTCATCCTGGCCCCCGACCAGGTGCAGCGCATCGTCTACCGCGACGAGATCGAGCCCAACCTCAAGGACGGCGCCGCGCTCGTCTTCGGCCACGGCTTCAACATCCGCTTCGGCTACATCAAGCCCGCCGCGGGTCACGACGTGCTCATGGTCGCCCCCAAGGGCCCGGGTCACCTGGTCCGTCGCGAGTACGTCGACGGGCGCGGCGTACCCGTCATCGTCGCCGTCGAGCAGGACGCGTCGGGCTCCGCGTGGGACCTCGCGCTGTCCTACGCCAAGGCGATCGGTGGCCTGCGCGCCGCCGGCATCAAGACGACGTTCACCGAGGAGACCGAGACCGACCTGTTCGGTGAGCAGGCCGTCCTGTGCGGTGGCGTCTCGCAGCTCATCCAGTACGGCTTCGAGACCCTGACCGAGGCCGGCTACCAGCCCGAGGTCGCGTACTTCGAGGTCTTGCACGAGCTCAAACTGATCGTCGACCTCATCTTCGAGGGCGGCATCACCAAGCAGCGCTGGTCCGTGTCGGACACCGCCGAGTACGGCGACTACGTGTCCGGCCCGCGCGTCATCACGCCCGACGTGAAGGCGAACATGCAGGCGGTCCTCGCAGACATCCAGAACGGTGCCTTCGCCGAGCGCTTCATCAACGACCAGGACGCCGGCGCGCCGGAGTTCAAGGAGCTGCGCGAGAAGGGCCAGAACCACCCGATCGAGCCCGTGGGCCGCGAGCTGCGCAAGCTGTTCGCCTGGGTCAAGCCCTCGGAGACCGACTACGTCGAGGGCTCGGCGGCGCGCTGACACACCCTCACCACCGAACGGCACCGCCGGGCATCCCGCCCGCGGTGCCGTTCGTTCGTCCGGCGAACCCGACACCGGCGCACAGCGATACCTGGGTTCTGCGGTCCGTCGTGCCGCCCACCTGGACGTACGCAAGGATGGGCCGACGACGACGGAAGGACGACGATGACCGACCAGCAGGTGGAACCGCCGGAGCACGGCGTCGAGGGCGCGGTCGAGGACGAGCGGATCGCGGCGTTCTGGCAGGCCGCCCGCGGGCACGTCGGGATGGGCAAGCTGGACAGCGTCGTCGGTGGGACGCCCGAGGACGTGGTTCCCCCGCCGTCGTGGTCCTACGGGGACGACGCCGAGGCGGAGGAGCTGCTGGCCCGGGTGCTCGACGGGCGCAAGACGGCCACGGCGCTGGCGGTCGCCGAGCTGGCGCAGGTGGGGCTCGAGGTCCCGCGGGTGGGGGACCTGTCGATCGTCGTCGACAGCGCCGGTGACCCCCGGGCGCTGCTGCGCGCGACCGAGGTCGAGGTGGTCCCGTTCGACCAGGTGACCGCGGAGCACGCGTCGGCAGAGGCCGAGGGCGACGGCTCCCTGGGGTCCTGGCGGGCCCAGCACGAGCAGTCCTGGCGGCGGGTGCTGGGGGAGGCGTTCTCACCGTCGCTCGACGTGATGCTCGAGCGGTTCGAGCTGATCTACCCGACGGTCGGTCCGACCCCCGCGGTCGACTGACCTCTCGTTCCGCAGGGTGAGACATCCGTCCCGACCGGTGGGACGGGGTTTACGCTCGTCCCATGGTCGACACCACCGCTGCCCGGGACATCCGCCTCGCCGTCGTCGCCGGTGACGGCATCGGTACGGAGGTCGTCGAGCAGGGTCTGCTGGCACTGGACACGGTGCTCGACACCGCGACCGGTGGCGCGGTCACCATCTCCACGACGGACTTCGACCTGGGCGCCCGCCGCTGGCACGCGACCGGCGAGACCCTCACGGACACGGACCTCGAGGCCATCCGCGCGCACGACGCCATCCTGCTCGGCGCCATCGGGGACCCGAGCGTGCCGTCCGGGGTGCTCGAGCGCGGGCTGCTGCTCAAGCTGCGCTTCGCGCTGGACCACTACGTCAACCTGCGCCCCAGCCGGCTCTACCCGGGCGTGGCCTCGCCGCTGGGCAACCCGGGCGAGATCGACTTCGTGGTCGTCCGCGAGGGCACCGAGGGCCCGTACGTGGGCAACGGCGGCGCCATCCGCGTGGGCACCCCGCACGAGGTGGCCAACGAGGTCAGCGTGAACACGGCGTTCGGCGTCGAGCGCGTGGTCCGCGACGCCTTCGCGCGTGCCGCGGTCCGTCCGCGCAAGAAGCTCACGCTCGTGCACAAGCACAACGTGCTCGTGCACGCCGGCCACCTGTGGCGCCGCACGGTCGAGGCCGTGAACGCCGAGTTCCCCGACGTGACGGTCGACTACCTGCACGTGGACGCGGCGACCATCTTCCTGGTCACCAACCCGGCACGGTTCGACGTCATCGTCACCGACAACCTGTTCGGCGACATCCTCACGGACCTCGCCGCCGCCATCACCGGCGGCATCGGGCTCGCGGCGTCGGCCAACATCAACCCGGACCGCACGGCGCCCAGCATGTTCGAGCCGGTGCACGGCTCCGCGCCGGACATCGCCGGTCAGGGCAAGGCGGACCCCACCGCGACCGTGCTGTCGGTCGCGCTGCTGCTGGAGCACCTGGGCCTGACGGCCGAGGCCGCCCGCGTCGAGAAGGCCGTCGCCGACGACATCGCCGACCGGGGCGCGACCGAGCGAGTACGGTCGACGGCCGAGGTGGGCAAGGACCTCGCCGCGCGCATCGCCGGCTGATCCATCTCCTGCGCGTGCCCCTGCGCCCGCCCCGGATACCACCCGGCCGTCCTCACCGGTACCGTCAAACCTGACTCTGGTGAAAGGCCCCGCACATGAGCACCACGACCCACCCCACGTCTGTCGACACCTTCGAGATCACTAGGACCGACACCCCCGTGCCCGACGCGCAGCGCGAGGCAGCGCTGGCGTCGCCGAAGTTCGGCACCGTGTTCACCGAGCACATGGCTCGCATCTCGTACTCGAACGAGGACGGCTGGACGGGCCGGCGCGTCGAGAAGTACGGACCGCTGCTCATGGACCCGGCGACGGCCGTCCTGCACTACGGCCAGGAGATCTTCGAGGGCATGAAGGCGTACCGCCACGCCGACGGCTCGGTGTGGACGTTCCGTCCGCGGGACAACGCGGCCCGGTTCACGCGCTCGGCCCGACGACTGGCGCTGCCCGAGCTGCCGGAGGCGGACTTCCTCGGCGCCATCGAGGCGCTCGTCGCGACGGACATCGCCTGGGTGCCGTCGGGCGAGGAGACGAGCCTCTACCTGCGCCCGTTCATGTACGCCTCCGAGACGTTCCTGGGCGTGCGGCCCACGCTTGAGGCGGAGTTCCTCGTCATCGCGTCGCCGGTCGGGCCGTACTTCGCCGGTGGCGTGCGACCGGTGTCCATCTGGGTGGACCAGGAGTACCACCGCGCGGGTGCCGGCGGCACGGGTGCCGCCAAGTGCGGTGGCAACTACGCCGCGAGCCTCCTCCCGCAGCAGCTGGCCTACGCCAAGGGCTTCGAGCAGGTCTGCTTCCTCGACGCGTCGACCAACACGCAGATCGAGGAGCTCGGCGGGATGAACGTGTTCATCGTGCACGCCGACGGCAGCGTGGCCACGCCGCCGGTGTCCGGCTCGATCCTCGAGGGCGTGACGCGCTCGTCGATCCTGCGGCTCCTGACGGACGCGGGCCACGAGGTGTCCGAGCGCCAGATCCCGTTGACGGAGCTCCGCCAGGGTCTCGCCGACGGGTCGGTGCGCGAGGTGTTCGCCTGCGGCACGGCCGCTGTCATGACGCCCATCGGTCGGCTGGCCAGCGACGACTTCGACCTCACGGTCGGCGACGGGAACGCCGGCCCGGTGACCACCCGCATCCGCGCGGAGCTCACCGACATCCAGTACGGCCGCGCGACCGACCGCCACGGCTGGCTCCACCGGCTCGTGTGATGTCTCGCGCTGCGGACGCCCACCTGCTCGCGGACGTGGACCGCGTCGCGGCCGAGAACCACTTCGCGGGGGTGGTGCGGGTGGACCGCGCCGGGACGACGGAGCTCTCGGCCGCGTACGGCCTGGCCGACCGGCGCCACGGCATCCCCATGACGCCGGACTCGCAGCTGGGCATCGCGAGCGGGTCCAAGGGCATGACCGCGCTCGCCGTGATGAGCCTGGTCGAGGAGGGGACGCTCTCGCTCGGCACCACCGCCCGGTCGCTGCTAGGGACGGACCTGCCGCTGATCGCCGACGACGTGACGGTCGAGCACCTCCTGGCGCACACGGCGGGCATCGGTGACTACCTCGACGAGGACGACGACACCCCGATCAGCGCGTACGCCATGACCGTCCCGGTGCACGAGCTGGACAGCACCGAGCAGTTCCTGCGCGTCCTCGACGGGTTCCCGACGGCGTTCCCGGCGGGGGACCGGTTCTTCTACTGCAACGGCGGGTTCGTGGTGCTGGCGCTGCTGGCGGAGCGCGCGTCCGGGGTGGCGTTCCACGACCTGGTCCGCGACCGGGTGTGCCGCCCGGCGGGCCTCGTCGACACCGACTTCCTGCGGTCGGACGCCCTCCCCGGCCGCGCCGCGCTGGGGTACGTCGAGATGGACGGGCAGTGGCGCACCAACGTGTTCCACCTGCCGGTGCTCGGCAACGGCGACGGCGGCATCTACACGACCGGTGCCGACGTGCACCGGTTCTGGACCGCGCTGTTCGCCGGCGCGATCGTCAGCGCGGACAGCGTCGCCCAGATGGTGCGGCCGCGCAGCACAGCGCCGGAGGACCCGCGGCGGTACGGGCTGGGGTTCTGGGTGCACCCCACCCGCGACGTCGTCGAGCTCGAGGGCTACGACGCGGGTGCGTCGTTCCTGAGCCTGCACGACCCGGCCGACGGGCTGACCGTGACGGTCGCGGGGACGACCGCGGAGGCCGCGTGGCCGCTGGCTCGTCTGCTCCAGGAGCGGCTGGTCGACTGAGCAGGCTCAGTCGATCGGCGTCCCGGGGCGCAGCGTGCGGCTCAGCACGCCGACCAGGAGCGACCAGATCGCGATGCCGATGAGCGCGTTCACGATGCCCGCGGAGATCGCCGACTCGAGCTCGTCGGTCCAGGTGAGCGGCAGGAGCGCGGCCGTGAGGGTGCCGAGGAACATGATCCAGCCGAAGAACGCCTTGGGCTTCGGGGTGGTGAGCACGAGCAGGTGCAGCAGCCCGCCCGCGAGCACCGCGAGGACCGCGGCGCCGATCACGTAGGCGGCCCCGGTCGAGTCGGTGCCGAAGATGTCCTGGACGGCGAGCTCGATGTTGAGGATCTGGTCGATGATCACGACACCGACCAGACCGACGAGGGCCGCCACCAGGGCCGTCGCGACGACCCCGGCCCAGAAGCGTCCGGGGTCCACCGACGGGTCCGCCGGGCGGGTGGGTGCGGGTGCCGGTGCGGGCTGGACCGGCACCGCGGCGGGCTGCAGGGCTGCCGGGTAGACGGCGGTGGGCTCCGGCACAGGGACCGGCGGCGGGGGCGGCGTGGAGTGTGGGTAGGCGGACTGGCGCTCGGGAGGGGGAGTGGGGGTGGTCATGGCTGCCTCCTGGTAGGTCGACCGACCTGCGCGCCGCCGGTGACGACACGCAGCAACGCTAGCGAACAGGACATCAGCCCGCGCGGACTCGCCCTGACCGGCCCGTCCAAGGGGTGGAATGCGTGACCTCGGATGGTGACGTGTGCCACCATGCACGGGTGACCCGCTCCTCCCTCATTATCGAGTAGCGCGTCGGCCCACCAGCTGACGCGCAGACCTCCCGTACCCCGGGGGGTCTTTTTGTTGGTCGGAGCACCACCCCCGCCCCGACTACCGTCGACTGCACCGGCACACCCCCGCCGGCGGATCGTTCTCCGCAGTAAGACGTTGCCCGTCCCAGCACCGAAGAGAGCTCATCGTGCCCGTCCCCGTCAGCACGCCGTTCCAGGTCTACGACACGACCCTGCGCGACGGCGCCCAGCAGGAGGGGATGAACCTCTCCGTCGCCGACAAGCTGGCCATCGCGCCGCTGCTCGACGAGCTCGGCGTCGGCTTCATCGAGGGGGGCTGGCCGGGCGCGGTGCCCAAGGACACCGAGTTCTTCAAGCGGGCCGCCAAGGAGCTCGACTTCCGCAACGCGGAGCTGGCCGCGTTCGGCAGCACCCGCAAGGCGGGGACGCGCGCGGTCGACGACCCGCAGGTCCGCGCACTCGTCGACTCCGAGGCGCCCGTCGTCGCGATCGTCGCCAAGCACGACCTGCGGCACGCGGAGCGCGCGCTGCGGACCACGGGCGAGGAGAACATCGCGATGATCGCGGACACCGTCGCGTTCCTGGTGCGTGAGGGGCGCCGGGTGGTGGTCGACGCGGAGCACTTCTTCGACGGCTACCGGTTCGATCCCGCGTACTCCCGGGCCGCGGTGCTCGCCGGGTTCGAGGCGGGCGCCGAGGTGGTCGCCCTCTGCGACACCAACGGCGGCATGGTCCCCGCCTGGATCGCGGACATCGTGCACGAGATCCGCGGAGCGGTCGGTACCGACGCCGTCCTCGGCATCCACACGCACAACGACTCCGGCTGCGCGGTCGCCAACACGCTCGCCGCCGTCGAGGCGGGGTGCTCGCACGTCCAGGGCACGGTCAACGGGTACGGCGAGCGCACCGGGAACGCCGATCTGCTGTCCATCGTCGCCAACCTCCAGCTCAAGTACGGGCTGCCGGTGCTCAAGGTGAGCGACGGGCTGCCCGGTGGTCTGCCGGAGCTGACCCGGATCGCCCACGCCATCAGCGAGATCACGAACATCTCGCCGTTCGCCCGCTCGCCGTACGTGGGCGGCAGCGCGTTCGCGCACAAGGCGGGAATCCACGCCTCCGCCATCAAGGTGGATCCCGACCTCTACCAGCACATCGACCCCGCCGCCGTGGGCAACGACATGCGGATGCTGATCTCCGACATGGCCGGCCGCGCGTCGATCGAGCTGAAGGGCCGGGAGCTGGGATTCGACCTGGCCGGTCGCCCCGAGCTGCTGGGCCGGGTCACGGACCGCGTCAAGGACGCCGAGGCCAACGGGTACACGTACGAGGCGGCGGACGCGTCGTTCGAGCTCCTCCTGCTCGAGGAGATCGACGGCCATCGGCCGCAGTACTTCCGGGTCGAGTCGTGGCGGACCATCGTCGAGCGCAGCGGCGGGCGGGGCACTCCCGCGACGGCCGAGGCGACCGTCAAGCTGCACGCCGGCGGGGAGCGCGTCGTCAGCACGGGGGAGGGCAACGGTCCGGTCAACGCCCTCGACCATGCCCTGCGGCAGGCGCTGGTCCGGGTGTACCCCGAGCTCGAGACGTTCGAGCTCATCGACTTCAAGGTGCGCATCCTCGACTCCATGCACGGCACCGACGCCGTCACGCGTGTGCTGATCGAGATGACCGACGGTCAGCGCTCCTGGAGCACCGTCGGCGTCGGCCCCAACCTGCTCGAGGCATCGTGGGAGGCCCTCACGGACTCCGCGATCTGGGGCCTGCGCCACAACGGTGTGACGCCTCGCTGAACTTCATCCCTGCGGGCTCGACCGTCGCGGCTTAGCCTCGGGGTACCCGGCCGCCCCAGCGCGGCCGCCGACGTGCGGAGGGAGCGGTCGTGTCCGGCAGTGCGCCGTCGCCCGGCCCGGGCCCGGGTCGGTCTCGTGCCGGCTGGTGGTGGCTGCTCGTCGCGGTCCTCGCGATCGCCCTGGTCACCGCCCTCGTCGCGCAGCCGTGGGCACCGGTGGAGACCGAGCCGACGCCGACAGTCACCGTCGTCCAGCCGACCGCGGCGCCGAGCACGGCGCCCAGCACGGCGTCGCCGTCGGTCCCGCCCCCCGGGTCGGACGCGATGTTCGACGCGACGACGGCACCCACCCTGTTCGTCTCGTCGGCGGAGCTGCTCACGGACGTCCCGGCTGCCGAGCCCGAGGTGCAGCAGCGGATCACCTCCGGACAGCTGCCCTGGGGACTGCCGACGGGCTCGACGGTCGATCCGCCGCAGTGCACGGTCGCGGTCACCGTCGTCGCCACCCCGCCACCGTGGTTCGACGCACTGATGTGGGGCAACGACGCGATGTCCTTCGAGCAGGAGGTCGTCCTCCTGGCGGACCCGGCTGCGGCGCGCGAGGCGTTCCGTGCCCTGGTGACCGCCGTCGACGCCTGCCCCGAGTACAGCCAGGTGAACCCGGACATCGACGGGGCCACCTGGACGGCCGAGCCCGCGATCGAGGGGCAGGGCGTCTACCCGTCGATCGTGCAGGAGATCACGCACTCCGCCGAGGGGAGCGAGGTCCCGGGGTACCGAGGACACATGCTCGTCGGCAACACCATCGTGACGTGGACGGCGGAGGCGCTCGGTGCCCGTGACCGGGAGGCGGCGCTGGCGACCCTGGGCGACGCCGCCAGCCTGTCCGCGATGGTCCAGGACCGCGCGCAGTCGGCGGTGCAGTCGCTCGGCTGACGCAGCCGCCTACGCTTGCGGCGTGCACGGTGAGTACAAGGTCCCCGGCGGCAAGCTCGTCGCGGTCGACCTCGACGTGGTGGACGGGCTGCTGACGGGCGTGAGCGTCAGCGGCGACTTCTTCCTCGAGCCCGACGAGGCGCTCGCGGTGCTGTCGTCGGCCCTCGACGGGCTGCCCCGGGACACCCCGGTCAGCCGGCTCGCCGACGCCGTGACCGCGGCGCTCGTCCACGAGGACCAACCGGTGACGATGGTCGGGTTCGACGCTCACGCGGTGGCGGTCGCGGTGCGGCGCGCCCTCGGGTACTCCACGGGCTGGGGGGACCACACGTTCGAGCTGATCCACCCCGGGCCGCTGCCTCCCGCCGTGCACACCGCGCTCGACCAGGTGCTCACCGAGGAGCTGGGGGCAGGGCGCCGCGGTCCCACCCTGCGGTTCTGGGAGTGGGTCGAGCCCGCGGTGATCATCGGGTCGTTCCAGTCGCTGCGCAACGAGGTGGACCTCGAAGCGGCGGAGCGCCACGGCATCACGGTGGTCCGGCGGATCTCCGGCGGCGGCGCGATGTTCATGGAGGCCGGCAACTGCATCACGTTCTCGCTGGTGGTACCCGCGTCGTTGGTGGACGGGATGACGTTCGAGGCCTCCTACGCGTTCCTCAACCAGTGGGTGCTGGGCGCGCTCGCGGACGTCGGGGTCCACGCGTTCACCAGCGGGCTCAACGACATCGCGTCCCCGGCGGGCAAGCTGGCGGGCTCGGCACAGAAGCGGATGGTCGGCGGTGCCGTGCTGCACCACGTGACCATGTCCTACGACATCGACGCGGACAAGATGCTCGATGTCCTGCGCATCGGCCGCGAGAAGCTGTCGGACAAGGGGACGGCGAGCGCGAACAAGCGGGTCGACCCGGTGCGCTCGCAGACCCAGCTGCCACGCGAGGCCGTCATCGCTGCGTTCGCCGCCCACTTCCGCGACCGGTACCCGACGGTCGACGGCGAGCTGCGACCCGAGGAGCTCGCCCGCGCGACCGAGTTGATGCGGACCAAGTTCACCGACCCGGCGTGGACCGCGCGGGTGCCCTGACCTCAGGGCCCGTGCAGCACCACGAACGCGACGGCGGCGACGCCGATCACGAGCATGCCCGCGGTGCTGGCCGCCACGAGCCGCCCGCCCGGGGGGAGCGCACCGTCGACCAGGTGCCTCCGGTGCGAGACGGTCGCCAGCGCGACGGACACGATCAGGGCGGTCACCGCGAGGCTCCACGCGGCCGGGCCGACGAACTCCTGCAGCAGGTGCGCAGCCGCGACGCCGCCACCGGTGAGACCGATGGCCGTGCGCCGCCACGCCAGGTGCGTGCGCTCGGCCGCGAGCGTGGGCGGCGGCTCGGTCACGCCACGGCCAGACCGACGAGGAGCAGGCCACCGGCGACGCAGACGCCGACGACCAGCAGGCCGAACGCCGACGGCGCCGGGAGCGACGTGCCCTGCCGGACGGCCCGTTCGGCCCGGGCCCAGCTGATCCAGGCCAGGGCGGGGGCCAGCACGCCTAGCGCGACGAGCACCACCGCGGCGGCGAACCGCAGGTCCGACTGCACCGGCAGGTTGAGCGCCTCCAGCGCGACGCCGCCGGCCAGCAGGGCCAGCGAGGTCCGGATCCACGCGAGGAACGTCCGCTCGTTGGCCAGCGAGAACCGCGCGTCCGGGTTGGTCCCCGTGCCGTAGACCCACCGGGGGAACCGGCGCTCGTCGCTCATGGGCTCATCCTGCCGTGCGAGGGGTCAGGTCCGCCGCGACAGCAGGATGAACGCTCCGACGAGCACCGCGATGAGGACGGCCTCGATGGCGCCGATGACGACGAAGCCGTCGGCGCCGAGCGCCACCGCCGCGAGCCCGATCGCGTGGGCGCCGAACGCGACCAAACCCACCCAGGCCAAGGACGCGGTGAGGATCGTGTTGTCCCGCTCGTCGGCGGTGCCCAGGAGCACGCGGCTGAACCCGCCGTCGACGGACGGGCCTCGACGCTTGGCGCGCCAGCGGACGACGATCGCGAGCGCGGTCACGGCGAGCCCGCCGACGAGGGCGCCTGCGGCGGTGTCCGGCTCACCCGCCAGCGTGAACACGAGCCACATGATGCCGACGGCGACGAGACCGCAGCCGACGGCGACGAGGAAGCGGCGGTCGGACAGCCCGCGTCGGGGCTCAGACGTCGTCATGGAAGATCTCCTCGATCGTCGTGCGGAAGTAGCGGGCCACCGCGAACGCCAGCGGCAGCGAGGGGTCGTATCGGCCGTTCTCCAGGGAGTTCACGGTCTGGCGCGATACGCCGAGGGCCTCGGCGAGGGCTGCCTGCGAGAGTCCGGCCTCCTCGCGCAGCAGGCGGATGTCGTTCCTCATCGGGCATCGGCGAGGGCGGGCGCCCGGGCGGGTGCCGGCCGGTCGAGCAGGAGCCGGAGGTCGATGAGCACGTGCACCACCATCGGGAGGAGAAGGCTGCCCGTCGTCAGGTACAGCTGGGTCAGGACGGCGCCGACAGCACCGGTGGTGAGCATGCCGAGCCGGCCCTGGTACCAGTGCGCGATGCCGAAGAGCACCGCGGCCACGGCGACGACGGCGCCGTGCGCGAGGTCGGGGACCGCCAGCGTCAGGGCGAGGACGAGCAGGCCACGGTAGGTGATCTCCTCGGTGACGCCGGCCGAGAGGGACAACCCTGCCCACCCGCGGCGAGCGCCCGGGGTCGTGGGCATCAGGATGTCGATCGCGCTGCTCTGCAGCGGGGACCTGCCGGGCAACCAGCGCCGGACGAGAGCGAGCGCGCCGCCGGCGAGGGCGAGTCCGACGATGGCGCCGACGACCATCCCGGCGGCGTCGTCACGTCCGGCGTCCGGCAGCAGCTCGCCCACGTCGGGCAGACGCAGGCCGAGGTCCGCGAGCCCGGTCCCGGGCAGGACCATCACCACCGCGACGGCGAGGGCGCCGATGAGCCAGCCCTGCCACGTCCAGCTGCGGTAGAAGCGGCGTCGGACCGCGTCCTGCTCCGCGTCGTCCGCGGCCGCTGCCAGGTCGGTGACCAGCTCGGAGTACTGGCGGCGACCGAGCACCGGCTCGACGACGACGAGCGCAGCGACCGCGAGGACGATCATCAGCGTCGTGATGGTGGGGACCTGCAGGTCCCGCAAGGAGTCGAGGGTGTTCACGGGAACCTCCGATGACAAGCGTGCTTGACGTGACAAGGATGCTTGACAGGGAAACCCGGTGTCAAGCGACCTTGTCATGGAGGCGTGTATCAGCGCGTGCTCGCGACGCTCCTGATGCACATGGACCTCGACCTGGACCGCCAGCTGCGCCGACTCACCGTCCTGCGCGCCCGCGAGCTCGCCGTCGTGCGCCACCGCACCCCCGGTGCCGTCGCGCGCACCGCCCAGGTGGTGCTGCTGCGCGGCGGCTACCTAGGGCGAGCCCCGAAGACCGCGCTGCCGACGCGTACCAGCGTCGCGCCCTCCGCGACGGCCAGCTCCAGGTCGCCGCTCATGCCCATGGACAGCTCGGTCGCGGTCTGAGTGCCCGCTGCGACGAGCTCGTCCCGCAGCGACCGCAGGAGGGCGTAGCCGGACCGTACGACGGAGGTGTCGTCGGAACGCGCACCGATCGTCATCAGGCCGGCCACCCGCAGGCCGGGGAGCGCTGCGACCGCTCCCGCGAGGGCGACCGCCTCGTCCGGTGCGACCCCGTGCTTGGTCTCCTCGCCGGACACGTTCACCTGCACGTAGACGTCCAGAGGCTCGGTCGCCCGCGCCGAGAGCCGATCCGCCAGGTCCAGCGACTCCACCGACTCGATGCACGACGCCCAGCGCAGGGCGGCGTTGACCTTGTTGGACTGCAGCGGCCCGATCAGGTGCACCGTCGCCAGCCCGGCGAGCTCGGGTCCCTTGGCGACGAGCTCCTGCACGCGGTTCTCACCGACGAGCACGGCGGTAAGTGTCGGGTCGTCGGCCCTGGCCCGGGCGTCGGCCGCGAGCGCCTCGCGGACCAGGTCGACCGACTGCGTCTTGGTCGCCAGGAGCAGTCGGACGTCCGCGGGGTCCCGACCGGCGTCGAGCGCGGCCTGGGCGACGCGGCGGCGGACGTCGGCCAGGCGCTCGGCGATCACGGGTCGGACCGGGCGATGTTCGCGACGGTCGCCGACGTGAGCCGGACCAGGTCGTCGGGGGAGAGCTCGACGTCGAGCCCGCGTCGACCGCCGGAGACCAGGACCGTGTCGAAGAGCCACGCCGTCTCGTCCACCACCGTGGGGTGCGGGGACCGCTGACCGAGCGGGGAGATGCCCCCGACGACGTACCCCGTGGCGCGCTCCGCGTCCGGCTTGGGCGCCATCGAGGCGCGCTTGCCCCCGACCGCCTGCGCGAGCGCCTTGAGGTCCAGCTGCCCGGTCACCGGCACGACCGCGACGGTGAGCGTGCCGTCCACCACCGTCATCAGCGTCTTGAACACCTGCTCCGGGGGGACGCCCAGGGCGGCGGCCGCCTCGAGCCCGTACCCGAGGGTGCCCGCCGGGTCGTGCGCGTACGCGTGCGCGGTGTGCGGGACACCGGCGACGGACAGCGCGACCAGCGCCGGGGTGCCGGCAGGCGCGTGCTCCTTCTTCACCACGGAGCAACGATAGGGCGGGATCAGGGTCCTCCCGGATACCGTCCGCGACCGCCCGGGGTGCAGGCTGGGCGGGTGAAGACCCTGCTCAACATCATCTGGCTCGTGCTCGCCGGCTTCTGGCTCGCCCTGGGGTACGTGCTCGCCGGCATCATCTGCTGCATCCTCATCATCACGATCCCGTTCGGGATCGCGTCGTTCCGGATGGCCAGCTACGCGTTGTGGCCGTTCGGGCGGACCGTCGTGGACAAGCCGACGGCGGGCGCGTTCTCGGTCATCGGCAACATCATCTGGGTGATCGTCGCCGGGTGGTGGCTGGCGCTCGCGCACATCATCACGGGCATCCTCGAGGCGATCACGATCATCGGCATCCCGCTGGCCCTGGCCAACTGGAAGATGGTGCCCATCTCGCTGTTCCCGCTGGGCAAGCAGATCGTCCCGGCCGACCGGATGATGGCGGCGTACGGGCAATAACCTTCGGCCCTCCGGGCAGCGACCCGCTACTGACCGGTGATCAGGACGATCAGCAGGTAGATCAGCGTCCCGGCGGCGACCCCCGTGCTGGCCGCGAACCAGGTGGCCGGGTTCTTGCCCCGCGCCTGGAGCACCATCGCGATGACCACCAGGATCACCGCCGCGGCGATCGTGAGGATGCCGAGAACCCAGATCGCGGAGACCAGCGCCGCGACCAGGCAGATCAGGAACACGAACTTCGGCGACCTCGTGCGGCGGACGGGCGCGTCTACAGGCTCGGTGCTCATGCGCGAACGGTAACCCGAGACACGCGTCTCAGTCGGGTCCGTCCGGGTGGCTCGCCAGCCAGGCCTTCGCCACCCGCTTCGGTGCCTGCGCGAGCCACGCCTCCACCACCAGGTCCTGGAGCTCGTCGGTGTCCATCGCGTCGAGCCGCGCGAGGACCGCGGGGTAGCCGTCGAAGTGGGGAGTCACGAAGTAGACGTCCGGGAGGCGCGCGAGCAGCTCCTCCTTGGCGTCGAGGTCGGGCACGCGGGCGCCGAGGATCGGTCCGTCGGGGGCCGACGCGCCCAGCGCCTGGTGGTCGGCCGCGCGCAGCGGCCGGTCCCAGACGAGCGGCTTCTTCCCGACCCGCCAGCTGCGCTCGGGCTGCTCGGAGGTCTCGGGCAGCGCCGCCACCGCAGCCCGCACGTCGTCCCACGTGGCCATACCGCCAACTTACGTGAGGTGTCCCAGGGGTCCCACGGCCACGATCCGCAGCTGCACCTCGCCGGTCTCGTCGGAGCCGGCCAGGTCGACGGCCGCGTCGATCCGCCAGTCGTGGTCGCCCTCGGGGTCGTCGAGCAGCTGTCGGACCTGCCACGTCCCTCGGCCGGGCGTCACCTGGAACAGCGCCGGGCCGCGGGCGGGCGCTCCCGTGAGGATCTCGTCGTGGTCGTCGTAGAACGGGTCCAGCGCGGTCCGCCAGCGGTCGGCATCCCACGGGTCGCCGTCGGCGTCGAGGTCACCCAGCTGTGCGAGGCCCCCGTAGAACTCCCGCGCGGCCAGCTCCACCCGGCGGAAGAGCGCACCGCGGACCAGCGCCCGGAAGACGCGGGGGTTGGCGGTGATCGGCTCGGGCACGTCCTCGTCGATCCCGCCGGGGGCGTCGGCGCCGTGCTCGTCGAGCGGGTTGCTCAGCCGCTCCCACTCGTCGAGCAGGCTGGAGTCCGTGCGCCGGACCAGGTCGCCCAGCCACTCGATGATCTCCCACAGCTCCTCGGTGCGGGCCTCCTCGGGGACCGTCTGGCGCAGGGCGCGGTAGGCGTCGGCGAGGTAGCGCAGCAGGACGCCCTCGGTGCGGTCCAGCTGGTAGTAGGCGACGTACTCCGCGAAGCTCATCGCCCGCTCGTGCATGTCCCGGACCACGGACTTGGGGGACAGTGCCAGGTCCGCGACCCACGGGTTGGTCTGCCGGTAGGTGACGAACATGGCCTCCAGCAGCTCCGCGAGCGGCTTGGGGTAGCCGACGTCCTCGAGGAGGGCCATGCGCTGGTCGTACTCCAGACCGTCGGACTTCATCTGGGCGACGGCCTCGCCGCGGGCCTTGTTCTCCTGCGCGGACAGGACCTGGCGGGGGTCGTCGAGCGTGGCCTCGATGACCGAGACGACGTCGTGCGCGTAGGCAGGGTCCTCACGGTCGAGCAGGTCGAGCGCCGCGTACGCGAACGGGGACAGCGCCTGGTTGAGCGCGAAGTTCGGGGCAAGCTCCGCCGTGAGCTGCACCGCCCGCCGTCGGCCGTGCGGGGCGGTCGGGTCCTCGACCCAGGGACGCTCGACCACGCCGGCGGCGCGCAGCGAGCGGTACACCGCGATCGCGCGCCGGACGTGCTTGCCCTGGGCCCCGACGGGCTCGTGGTTGTCGGTCAGGAGCTTCGTCATCGCCGCGACCGGATCGGTGCCGTTGGCCTGACGCGCGAGCACGTGCAGCACCATGGCGTGCGACACGGCGAAGCTGCTGGTCAGCGGCTCGGGCGGGGCGTCCCTCAGACGCTCGAACGTGGAGTCGGTCCAGTTGACCTGCCCCTCGGGCGCCTTCTTGCGGATGATCTTCTTCAGCTTGCGCGGGTCGTCGCCCGCCTTCTCCAGCAGCTTGCGGTTCTCGATCACGTGCTCCGGCGCCAGGATGATGACCTCGCCCACGGTGTCGAACCCCGCCCGCCCGGCACGCCCGGAGATCTGGTGGAACTCGCGCGCGGACAGGTGCCGCATGCGGACGCCGTCGTACTTCACGAGGCTGGTCAGCAGCACCGTGCGGATGGGTACGTTGATGCCGACGCCGAGCGTGTCCGTGCCGCACACCACCGGCAGCAGCCCCCGCTGCGTCAGCCGCTCGACGACGCGGCGGTACTTGGGCAGCATGCCCGCGTGGTGCACGCCGACCCCGTGCCGCAGCAGCCGGTTGAGCGTGCGCCCGAAGCCCGGACCGAAGCGGAACCCCGCGATCTCGTCGGCGATCCGGTCCCGCTGCTCGCGGCTGGCCAGGGGCGTCGACATGAGCGACTGCGCCCGCTCGACGGCCTCCTTCTGCGTGAAGTGCACGACGTAGACCGGGGCGCGACGGGTCTTCACCAGCTCGTCGAGGAGCTCGTGCAGCGGCTCGATCGCGTAGGAGAACGTCAGCGGAACCGGCCGCTCGGCATTGGCGATGACCGCGACGGGCTCGTGCGTCCGCCGGGTCAGATCCTCCGCGAAGAAGCCGACGTCGCCGAGCGTGGCTGACATGAGCACGAACTGGACCTTCGTGAGCTCGAGCAGCGGCACCTGCCACGCCCAGCCGCGCTGCGGGTCGGCGTAGAAGTGGAACTCGTCCATGACCACCTGGCCCACGTCGGCGTCGTCGCCGTCGCGCAGGGCCACGTTGGCCAGGATCTCCGCAGTGCAGCAGATGATCGGGGCGCCCGGGTTGACCGCCGAGTCGCCCGTCATCATCCCGACGTTGGCTGAGCCGAACGCCTCGACGAGCGCGAAGAACTTCTCGCTGACCAGCGCCTTGAGCGGGGCCGTGTAGTAGGTCCGTCGACCCTGCGCGAGCGCCACGAAGTGCGCAGCCACGGCGACGAGCGACTTCCCGGAACCGGTCGGCGTCGACAGGATCACGTGCGCCCCCGTGACCAGCTCGAGCAGCGCCTCGTCCTGGTGGGGGTACAGCGCGAGCCCCTGGTCGGTCGCCCAGTCGGTGAACGCCTCGTACAGCGCGTCGGGGTCGGTGGGATCTGCGGGGATGCGGTCGGCCAGGGTGAGGGTGCTCATCGTGCGTCGATGGTCCCACGGGCCTCGCGTCTAGGGTGTGGGCCGTGAGCGAGCGACCGACGGTGGAGATGTGGACCGACGGGGCCTGCAAGGGCAACCCGGGGATCGGGGGCTGGGGCGCCTGGATGCGGTACGGCGCGCACGAGAGGGAGCTGTTCGGCGGCGAGATCCTCACCACCAACAACCGCATGGAGCTCACCGCCGTCATCGAAGGGCTGCGGGCGCTGACCAAGCCGTGCGACGTCGTCCTGCACGTCGACTCGACCTACGTGATGAACGGTGTCACGAAGTGGGTCGCCGGCTGGAAGCGCAACGGCTGGCGCACGGGCGACAAGAAGCCCGTGAAGAACCAGGAGCTCTGGGAGGCGCTCGACGCCGAGGTCGCCCGGCACACGGTCAAGTGGGTGTGGGTCAAGGGCCACGCGGGGGATCCCGGCAACGAGCGGGCCGACCAGCTGGCCAACCGCGGCGTCGAGCAGGTGCGCGCCCGGGCCTGACGGCCGCAGGATGGGGACGTGAGCACTGTCTCGTCGTTGCGCAACCGTGCCGGCACGTCCCTCTTCCTGCGAGTAGCAGGACCCGACGGGCTGGCCAGCCGCGAGCGGATCCACGGGACGCCGGGACCGCGCTGGTACCCGCCCGGATCCGCCATCCGGACCGTGCACGGCGACGCCTCCATGTTCGTCGGCGGCATGCGCGCCCTGCTCCTGCAGTCCCTGCACCCGGCGGCGATGGCGGCGGTCGCGGCGCACTCGGGCTACCGCGGCGACCCGTGGGGCAGGCTGGCCCGGACGAGCACGTTCATCGCCACGACGACGTTCGCCACCATCGACGACGCGACGGCCGCCATCGACCAGGTCCGCCGGGTGCACGACCGCATCCGCGGCGTCACGCCGGAGGGCATCGAGTACGCCGCGAGCGACTCGACGCTGCTGCGCTGGGTGCACGTCGCCGAGGTCGACAGCTTCCTGCGCGCGCACCGGGTGTACGGGCAACGGCCCCTCGATACCGACGGTGCCGACGAGTACGTCGCGCAGGCGTCCCGCGTGGCCGTCGCGCTCGGGGCGGAGCGGGTACCGGAGTCCACGGCCGAGCTGGCGAAGGCGCTGGAGGAGTTCCGGCCCGTCCTCGGTCCGTCCACGGCGGCGCGGGACGCGGCCGACTTCCTCCTGCACGAGCCGCCGGTGCCGCGCTCGCTGCGGCCGGGTTACACGCTGCTGGCCCGGGCGGCGGTCGCGTCGATGCCGGCGTGGACCTTCGAGATGCTCGGGCTGGAGCGCCCCGGACCGTTCGGTCTCAGCGCCGCCAGGGACGCGGGCGCGGTGGCCACCCGGTCGATCCGGTGGATGCTCGGACCCGACGACGCCAGCCGGGTGGCGGGTGTCGGATGACCTGCTTCCTGCTGCTCAGCTCCCGGGCGGAAGAGATCGCCGCCGACGGGGAGTACGCGGCGTTCCTGAGGTTCGGCGGGCTGCGCGCCGACGAGCTGGAACGGGTCCGCATGGAGCAGGCGTCGTTCCTGCCCGTGTCGCTGGACGACTACGACGGGGTGCTGGTCGGGGGCAGCCCGTACGACGCGAGCACCCCCGAGGACGACAAGTCGCCCGCCCAGCGCCGGGTCGAGGCGGAGATGTCGACGCTCCTCGACGAGATCGTCGCGCGGGACCTGCCCTTTCTCGGCGCCTGCTACGGCGTCGGCACGCTCGGGGTGCACCAGGGCGCAGTGATCGACCGCACGTACGCCGAGCCGATCGGCGCCGTCACGATCACGCTGACGGAGGCCGGCCGGCGCGACCCGTTGCTCGCGGACCTGCCGGAGTCGTTCGACGCGTTCGTCGGGCACAAGGAGGCGTGCAGCGTGCTGCCACCGGACGCCGTCCTGCTCGCGTCGTCGCCGACATGCCCCGTGCAGATGTTCCGGGTGCGCGAGAACCTCTACGCCACCCAGTTCCACCCCGAGCTCGACCTCCCGGGCATCATCACGCGCATCGGCGTTTACCGGGACTACGGCTACTTCCAGCCGAAGGAGCACGACGAGGTGGTCGCCGGGGTGCGCAGCGCCGACGTGTGGGCGCCCCCGCGCATCCTGGAGGCGTTCGTGCGTCGGTACCGCCGGGATTGAGCAGGCGCCCTAACTTGGCGACGAGAGGACCGGTGGGTCGCTCGCAGGTGGAGGGCCGATGACAGCTCGGTGCCGGTACACGATCGGCATGGTCGCCGTCAGCGGGTCCCTGCTGCTCTCGTCGTGCGCGGGCGAGGATCCAGAGACACCCTCGTCCGGCTCGCCGACGAGCTCGCCCGCCCCGACGGTCGCGACGAGCACCGTGACGACACCCGTCCCACCACGCTCGACATCGCGGGCGACGGCACCCTCCAGGTGGTCCTGCTCGGGGTCCGGCTGCCGTACGAGACCGGCATCGAGGAGTGGAACGGCACGAACCCGGTCCTCACGCCGGACTACGCCGCGCTGCGTGAGGTGAACGTGCGCGGCCAGTTCGAGGGGCAGGAGCTCGCGTTCCTCGGCGTCGACGCGACCGACCGCCCGGTCCGGGTGTTCGGACTGACGGACCCGACGCGCGTGGTCGTGGACATCCAGCACGGAGGCTGAGGGCTGGGCCGTCAGGACGTGAGGACGGCCGGGCGCAGCACCCGCTCGCACACCTCCACCAGCCGCGCGCGCAGAAGGTTCCCGCGCTCGGCGAACCCGCGCTGCCGCGCGACGTACTCGGCCTTGCCCTCGGGCGTCTCGATGGTGACGGGGTCGAGGCCGTAGGACGTCACGTCGTACGGGGACGCCTGCATGTCGAGCGTCCGGATGTCGCGGGCGAGCTCGAAGCAGTCGAGGAGCAGGTCGCCGGGGACGGCGGGGCCCAGCTTGGTGGCCCACTTGTAGACGTCCATCCCGGCGTGCAGGCAGCCGGGCTGCTCCATCGCCGTCATCGAGCCGCGCGTCGGTCGCAGCGTGTTGAGCTCCACCGCGTCGGGCGTGAAGAACCGGTACGCGTCGAAGTGCGTGCAGCGGATCTTGTGGGTCTCGACGACGGCGTCGGTGCCGTCCGGTCCGAGCCGCAGGGGGAGCGGATGCCGGTGCTCGTCGGTCTCCCGGTAGACCATCGCCCACTCGTGCAGTCCGAAGCAGCCGGTCAGTGCGGGGCGGCCGAGGGTCGCGCTCAGCAGGCCGTGGATGAACCGCAGGGCGTCGCCGCGGTCTGCGAGGAAGGCGTCGACGTCGAGCGTCACGGTGCCATCAGCGGTCCGGTACCAGCGCCACTCCGTGTGCGGGGCGGGGGTGTCCAGCGCCACCCCGACGCCCGGGTGCCAGCGGCGCAGCGCGGCGGGCGTCACCGGGTAGTACTCGAACAGGAAGTCCTCGATCGCGTGCTTCTGCTGCCGCGACCGGCGCTCGCGTCGGCCGGCGGTGAAGGCGTCAGCGCGTTCCGCGTGCGCGGCGGCGAGCGACTGCCAGGTCGCGACGTCGAGCACGGGAGAAGGAGCGGTGACGGTCACGCCTCCAGGGTAGGCGAGGCTGACAGACTGCCCTCGTGGTCATCCTCGCGTCGGTCTTCGCCGTCCTCGCAGCCCTGCTGCACGTCCTCTTCTTCGCCTACGAGTCGCTGTTGTTCGAACGCCCCGAGGTGCACGCCCGGTTCCGGACACGCACCGAGGACGTCCCCGCGGTGAAGCCGTGGGCCTACAACCAGGGCTTCTACAACCTGTTCCTCGCGGTCGGTGCGCTGGTCGGCGTCGTCCTCGCGCTCGCGGGGCAGGAGGCGGTCGGTCTCGCGCTCGTCCTGCTGGCGTGCGGGTCGATGCTCGCGGCCGCCGTCGTGCTCGTCACGACCGACCGCGCGATGGCACGTGCGGCCGCGACGCAGGGCACCTTCCCGCTGCTCGCGGTCGTGTTCTCGGTGGTCGCCCTCCTCGCCTAGACCACCTCACCCCAACGCCGCGACGGGTGACAGGCGTTATGGGTTCAGGACGTCGAGGTCGAAGGGTGCGTGCCGTGAGCAGACGGTGGGAAGTCCTGCTTGAGCAGGTCGCCCGTGAGCGCTACCAGCGCCTCGTCGCCCACGCCACGCTCGTGTCGGCCTCGCCGTCGGACGCCCAGGACCTGGTGCAGGAGTCGTTGATCGCCGCGTTCTCCGGGCGCGCACGGTTCGGCTCGGTCGAGCAGGCCGAGGCGTACGTCCGTCGGGCCATCGCGTCGCGGGCGATCGACGCGGGCCGACGCAGGACGCGCGAGGCTCGGCTGCTGGCCCGAGCGGCCGCGCAGACCCCGGGGGTCGTCGTCCAGGACGACCGGCTCCCCGGCGCGGACGTCGTCCGCGCGCTCGCCGCGCTCAGCCCGCGGGAACGCGCGTGCGTGGTGCTGCGGCAGATGGAGGACCTGTCCGTCGCGGAGACCGCCTCCGCCCTCGGTCTGTCCGAGGGTGCGGTCAAGCGGTACACGTCCGACGGGCTCACGCGACTGAACGCGCAGCTCGGGACCACGACGGACACCGGTGAACGGATCGCGGTACGGACGCTGAACCCGACGGAGGTGCGCCATGAGCGATGAGCTGCACGCCCTGCTGGCCCGGGCGTCGAACGAGATCGAGGTCTCCGCCCCGGCGCTGGAGGGCGGCCGTCTGGGCGTCGTCCGGTCCGAGGTCCGTCGTCGCCGGATCGTCCGACGGGCGGCGGAGTCGTTCGCCGGCGTCGGGGTGGTCGGCGTGCTCGGGGTCGGCTTGTGGTTCGGGCTGGACCCGTGGGCGCCGGAGCCCGTGGCGCCCGTCGTCACGCCGACCATCGCCCCGACCCCGACACCGACGACCCCGACACCGACGACACCGACCCGGGACGCGGCACCGACGGGACCGGTGACGCGGGAGGAGTCGATCGACGACGCCACGGTGCTCGCGCGGCTCGGCGCCCCGCGCACCGGTGAGGTGTGGCACGCGCCGACCCTGGTGCCGGACGTCCCTGCGCTGCGACGCGTCGACGGTGAACCCGCCCCCGCGTACCTCGTCGGGACGCGCGGCGAGGCGTCGATCTACCTCACCGCGTGGGAGCTCGGTGACGAGTGGCACGTCGACGGCCTGTTCGAGGTGGGGCCACAGGGTGCGCGCCTGATCGCGTGCCCGAGCGCCCGGACGGCCGACGCGTGCGCCGACGAGGTGAACTACCAGCCGCCCCCGGGCGTGGTGCGGGACGTGGACACGTTCTACGACACGCTCACCCTGCCCGCGACGGTCGACCTGGGCGACGGCTTCACCGTGACCACCACGAACACCGCTCAGACGCCCGTGCTCGGGTTCAGGCTCTACGGCGACGCCGCCCCGATCGTGGACGGGGACGTCGAGCAGCGCGTGCTGCGGGACCTCGGCCCGGTCGCCGTCGTCGCCCAGGTGGCGGAGTCGCCCGTCACCGGGCTGACCAACCTCACCTACGGGTTCACCACACCGTTCGGGACGTTCGTGCGGCTCGACCCGAGCGACGTGCCCGGAGGCGAGTTCGCCGCCATCTCGTGGGACGACGGCGTCGTCCGCACGACGGAGGGCTCACCCCCCGTGTCGACCGTGGCACCGGGATCGCCCGCCTGCCGCTGGACCTCGTACTCCCAGGAGAGTGCCCACGTCCCCGGCGACTGGCGGCCGGCGGGCACGACGCCGAGCGGTCATCGGGTCTACGTGCCGGTCGCGGGCGGGAACTCGATGTCGCGAGAGCTGCGCGCGTGGCACGAGGAGAACTCGTCGACGCTCGCGCCCGAGGGTGTGCAGGGCGACGAGTACGGCACGGTGCACGGCGCCGCTGCCGGCTACCCGTACACGACCGACGAGGCCTTCCTCCAGGCGAATGCACTCTTCGCGATGCAGGGGCCGGCGGGCGAGTGGCTGCTCGGGATGAGGTCCGACGCCGCCAACATCGTCTACGAGTGCGCGTGACCGGCGGTGTCGGACACGGGCGGCGGCGTCGGCAGCTCGTCGGGGGCGATGTCCGCGGCCTTCGTCGACACCCGGTGCAGCACCCACTCGAACGGCCCGCGCCCGACGGAGACCACCCAGAGCCAGCACAGCCCGATCGTCGTGAGGATGAACGCGAGCCACACCTCGACGGTCGCGTCGTAGACGACGCCCTTCCCGAGGCTCGCGATGACCACGATGTGCAGGGTGTAGGCGGTCAGCGCGAGCGACCCGACGGCCGCCAGCGGTGCGAGCGGTCGTGGCCACCGGTCGGCCACGGCGAGGCATCCGGCGATCACCAGCAGCGCGACGCCGACGTTGCCGGCGACCTCGAACGTGGTCGACGAGTGGGGCTCCGTGGTCGCCAGCGCGGCGGGCCAGCCGAGCACGTGCAGCGCGACCCAGGAGCCACCGTGCCCCAGGATCACGAGCCCGACGCCGGCCAGCGCGCCGAGGCCGCGCAGCCGGGTGGATCGCAGGTCGCTGCGGCCGATCGCGAGCCCGACCAGGAGGTAGGCCGTCCAGACGATCGCCGGGTAGTAGTGGCCGACCGTGATCTCGGTGAGCACCGTCGGTCGCGCGCCCTCGAGAGCGGCCGCGATGCCCTGACCCACAGGGGGACCGGCGACGGCGACGATCCCCGCGGCGGTGAGGAGTGCCGCCCGCGACCAGCGCAGGGCGATGCACCCGAGCGCGAACAGCAGCCCGTACGTCGGCAGGATCACGACGACCGGCGTCGCCAGGATCACGAGGAGCTCCCCGAGGGCGAACAGGAGCAGCGCCCGGACCAGGATGCGCACGCGCGCCTGGACGAGCCGGGTGCCCGTCACGGGGTTCGCGCTGCCGGACAGCAGCGCCAGCGACAGACCGGCCAGGACCACGAACAATGCCGCCGGCCGACCGTCCGCCAGCTGCGCGAAGCCGCCCGGAGGGATCGGACCGCGGTCGTCGGGACCGACGTGCGCGGTCATCATGCCGAGCACGGCGAGGCCCCGGGCGACGTCGATCCCCACAATGCGGCGCATGGTCGGATGCTAGCGAGCCGCGGGACCGGCGTGATCTCGCATGTCGAAACGGTTCGTCCCGTTTATTGAACTAACGGCCTCTCGGATGATTACAGTTCGATGTGAACTCCCCGACGCACCCCGACGTGTACACCCACGGACACCACGAGTCGGTGCTGCGCTCGCACCGCTGGCGCACCGCCGAGAACTCCGCGGCCTACCTGCTGCCGGCCCTGGTCCCGGGGACCCGGCTGCTCGACGTGGGCTGCGGTCCGGGCTCGGTGACGATCGACCTGGCGGCCCGCCTCGAGCCCGGTGAGGTCGTCGGCGTCGACACCTCGGCCGCCGTCGTGGAGATCGCGCAGAAGGCCGCCGCCGACGCGGGTGCGGACAACGTGACGTTCCAGGTGGCCGACGCCTACCAGCTTCCTTTCGACGACGACGCGTTCGACGTCGTGCACGCCCACCAGGTGCTCCAGCACCTCACGGACCCGATCGCGGCCCTGCGCGAGATGCGCCGCGTCACGCGGCCGGGCGGCGTGGTCGCGCTGCGCGACGCCGACTACTCGGGCATGACCTGGTACCCGCAGTCCGACGGGCTGGACGAGTGGCTCGCGCTGTACCACGAGGTCACGCAGGCCAACGACGCCGACGCGAACGCCGGCCGCAAGCTGCTGTCGTGGGTGCGCGAGGCGGGCTTCGAGCCGAACGGCATCGTGCCCAGCGCCGGCGTCTGGTGCTACGCCACTCCCGAGGACCGCGCCTGGTGGGCGGGGCTGTGGGCGGACCGCTCGGTCGCGTCGAACTTCGCCGCGCAGGCCATCGCGCACGGTCTCGCCGACGAGGTCGGGCTCGAGCTGCTGGCGGACGCGTGGCGCGAGTGGGGCAAGCAGCCCGACGGCTGGTTCGCGGTGCTGCACGGCGAGGTGCTGGCTCGCGCCTGAACTGGGCTCAACTACGCTTCGACCGTGCGCATCGCGAGATTCACCACCGGGGGAGACCCCCGCTACGCCCTGGTCGACGGAGCTCCCGGTTCCGAGGAGCTGGTGGTCATCACCGGTGACCCGCTCTACACGCCGGTCCAGCCGACGGGCGAGCAGATCCGTCTGGACGACGACAGCGTCCGCCTGCTGGCGCCGGTCATCCCGCGCTCCAAGATCATCGGCGTCGGCCGCAACTACGCCGCGCACGCTGCCGAGATGGGCAACGAGCTTCCGCCCGCGCCGCTGCTGTTCCTCAAGCCGAACACGTCCGTCATCGGCCCGGACGACCCGATCGTGCTGCCCGACTGGACAGAGCACGTCGAGCACGAGGCCGAGCTGGCCATCGTGATCGGCAAGGTCACCAAGGACGTCCCGCCGGACCGCGCCCTCGACTACGTGTTCGGGTACACCGTCGCCAACGACGTCACCGCACGCGACGCCCAGCGGGCCGACGCCCAGTGGACCCGCGCGAAGGGCTTCGACGGCTCCTGCCCGGTCGGGCCGTGGATCGTGCCGGGGCTCGACGTCGACGACCTGTACGTCCGCGCTCGCGTGAACGGCCAGACGAAGCAGGACGGCCGCACGTCGCAGATGATCTTCGACTCGGCGTACCTCGTCTCGTACGTGTCCGAGGTGTTCACGCTGCTGCCCGGCGACCTCATCCTCACGGGCACCCCCGCAGGGGTGAGCCCGATCGTGGACCGGGACGTCGTGGAGGTCGAGGTCGAGGACATCGGGACTCTGCGCAACCCCGTCCTGCGCCGCCACTGACCCCCTGTCCACCCGAACGAAAGTAGATCCGTGCAACTCGGCGATGTCACTGTGGAGACCACCCCCATCGACGGCCTGCTCGTCATCCGACTGAAGCAGGTCGAGGAGCCGCGGGGCGCCGTGCGCGAGTTCTACCGAGCCTCCGTGTGGGAGCACGACGAGCTCCGGTCGCGGGTCGACGGCCCGTGGGCGCAGGTCAACATCACCGAGAGCCGACGCGGTGCGATCCGCGGTCTGCACGGCGAGGCGATGAACAAGCTGGTCGGCATCGTCTCCGGGCAGGCGCTGGGCGCGTACCTCGACGCCCGGGAGGGCTCGCCGACCTACGGCGCGGTCCACACGGTGCCGCTGGTGAAGGGCACGCAGGTGTTCGTGCCGAAGGGTGTCTGCAACGGCTTCCAGTCGGTGTCCGAGGAGACGCAGTACCTCTACTGCTTCGACACCGAGTGGCGTCCCGGGATGCCCGGCGTCGCCTACAACCCGCTGAGCCCGGACCTCGGCATCGAGTGGCCCGTCCCCGTGGACGTCGACGACCCGGCGCAGGTCTCGGTCAAGGACCGCAGCGCCGCCGTCTGGACCGCGGCCAAGGGCTGATCGCGCGCCAGTAACCTGGAGCCCGTGACCTCCTCTGCTGCGGGCCCTGCTGTTCGCGTTCGCTTCTGCCCCTCGCCCACCGGCACGCCGCACGTCGGCCTGATCCGGACCGCCCTGTTCAACTGGGCGTACGCGCGCCACACGGGCGGAACGTTCGTCTTCCGCATCGAGGACACGGACGCGGCGCGCGACTCGCAGGAGTCCTACCTCCAGCTGCTCGACGCGCTGCGCTGGCTGGGCCTGGACTGGGACGAGGGCGTCGAGGTGGGCGGCCCGCACGAGCCCTACCGGCAGTCGCAGCGGATGGACCTCTACGCGGACGTGGTGCGTCGCCTGGTCGAGGGCGGGCACGCGTACGAGTCGTTCTCCAGCCCGGAGGAGATCGAGGCCCGCCACAAGGCCGCCGGCCGGGACCCGAAGCTGGGCTACGACGGCGTCGACCGGGCGCTGACCGACGAGCAGAAGGCGGCGTTCCGCGCCGAGGGCCGCGAGCCGGTCCTGCGCCTGCGGATGCCGGACGAGGACCTCACGTTCACGGACCTGGTGCGCGGCGAGGTGACGTTCAAGGCCGGCTCGGTGCCGGACTTCGTCATCGTGCGCGCCAACGGTCAGCCTCTGTACACGCTGGTCAACCCGGTGGACGACGCCCTCATGGGGATCACGCACGTGCTTCGGGGCGAGGACCTGCTCTCGTCCACCCCCCGGCAGATCGCGCTCTACCGGGCGCTCTCCGCGATCGGCGTCGGCTCGGGCGAGCCCGTGTTCGGGCACCTGCCGTCCGTGCTCGGCGAGGGCAACAAGAAGCTCTCCAAGCGGGACCCCGAGTCCAACCTCTTCCTGCACCGGGACAACGGGTTCACGCCCGAGGGCCTGCTCAACTACCTCGCGCTGCTCGGCTGGTCGATCGGTCCGGACCGGGACATCTTCTCGATGGCGGAGATGACGGCCGCGTTCGACGCGGCCGACGTCAACCCGAACCCGGCGCGCTTCGACGTGAAGAAGGCCGAGGCGATCAACTCGGCCCACATCCGGCTGCTGGCGCCCGAGGACTTCCGGGACCGGCTGGTCCCGTACCTGCACCGCGGGGGCCTGGTCCCCACCGACTCGTACGCGGACCTCGAGCCGGCCCACCGCGCGCTCCTCGACGCGGGCGCGCCGCTGATCCAGGAGCGCATCACGCTGCTGGGTGAGGCGGTCGGCATGCTCGGCTTCCTGTTCGTCGCGGACGACGCGCTCGAGGTCGCCGACGACGCCCGAGGTGCGCTGCGCGAGGAGTCCGGGTCGGTCCTCGACGCCGCTTCCGCCGCCCTGGGAGGGCTGTCCGACTTCACGACGGCTGCGACGCAGGAGGCGCTCCAGGCCGCGCTCGTGGAGGGCCTCGGGATCAAGCCGCGGTTCGCGTTCACCCCGCTGCGGGTCGCCCTGAGCGGCCGCCGCATCTCGCCGCCGCTCTTCGAGTCGATGGAGATCCTGGGCAAGGAGTCCACCCTCGCGCGGATCGCCGCCCTGCGCGCGTCCCTGTGATGCGCGTCGACGGCGTCCTCTTCGACATCGACGACACCCTCGTCGACACCCGCGGTGCGTTCGGCCACGCGCTGTCCGACGTCGCCGCTCGGTACCTGCCGGACCTCCCGAGGGAGCGCCACCCGGAGCTCGTGACGGTCTGGCGTGCGGACGTCGGCGGCCACTACGCCGCCTACACGCGCGGGGAGGTCGGCTTCGTCGAGCAACGGATGACGCGCGCCAACGAGCTGCACGAGCAGTTCGGCGGGCAGGCGCTGGACGCCGACGCGTTCGCGGTCTGGGACGAGTCGTTCCAGGAGGCGTTCGCGGAGGCGTGGGCGGCCCACCCGGAGGTCGACGCGGTCGTCGACAAGCTCCTCGCGGCCGGTCTTGCGGTCGGCGCACTGTCCAACGCGTCGGTCGCGCTGCAGGCCACCAAGCTCGAGCGGGTGTCCCTGCTCGACCGCGTGCCGATGCTCGTGGGCGTCGACACCCTCGGGTTCGGCAAGCCCGATCCGCGGGTGTTCCTCGAGGCGTGCCGGCGGCTGGGCACGGCTCCCGAGCGCACCGCGTACGTGGGCGACGAGCTGGACGTCGACGCCGTCGCCGCCCGTGCGGCGGGGCTGCTCGGCGTCTGGGTGGACCGGCCCGGCGCGCGCCGGCTGCCCGTGACGGATGCGGAGATCGCGGCAGCCGACGTCGTGGTCATCGACTCCCTGGACCAGCTCCCGGAGACCCTGGGTCTCTAGCCCTCGCGGAGCCGCGCCCGGTAGCACTCCGTCCGGTACGGCACGTCGACCCACTCCCGCCCGCGCAGGTCGGGGTGGGTGTCGACGAGCTGGTCGATCTCGTCGAGCAGCGCGTCGCGCTCGTCGGGCGGCAGCAGGATCAGGTGACTGCGGCTCGCTGCGAGCGTGCGCAGGTCGGCAGTCCGCAGGCGCTGCGCCCAGCGGAACATGGCGTGCTCGGGCGCGGTGAACACGTCGCCGAGCTCGGGATCGCGGTAGCTCGTCTCCAGGCTGTCGCCCCGGTGCACGATCTCCGTCCACCGTGCGACCCAGTCGGTCGCCTGGTCGCGCACGTTCCAGAGCGCGGCGACCTGGCCGCCGGGACGCAGGACACGGGCGATCTCGGCGGAGGCGGCCGGCGGATCGACCCAGTGCCACGCCTGCGCGATGGTGACGGCGTCGACCGACGCGTCCGGCAGGCCGGTGCGCTCGGCGGTCCCGGGGAACGCCTCGACGGCCGGCAGGACGGCGGCCAGCTCGGCGCGCATCGCGTCCGACGGCTCCACCGCTACCACGTGCCAGCCGAGCGCGGCGAGGCGCTCCGTGAGCTTGCCCGTCCCGGCGGCCAGGTCGAGGACGTCACGAGCCTGCGCGGGCACCGACCAGCGGACGGCGTCGTCGGGATAGCTCGGGCGGGTGGCCTGGTAGAGCGCCGCGGCACGGTCGAACGAGGCGGCGCGGTCGTCACGGTCGTCGGTGCTCATGGCACCGATCGTGCCGCGGTCCGGGCCGTCACGCCTCGGGGAGCGGGTCCAGGTACTCCAGGGCGGCCTGGTGCAGCTTTCCGTTGGACACCAGCGCCGACCCGCCGAACGGGCCTGGCACCCCCCGGATCGACGTGAACGTCCCACCGGCCTCCGTGACGATGGGCACCAGCGCCGCCATGTCGTGCAGCGCGAGCTCCGGTTCCGCGGACAGGTCCACGGCGCCCTCCGCGACCAGCACGTGCGACCAGAAGTCGCCGTACGCCCGGGTGCGCCACGTGCGACGGGTGAGGCCGAGGAAGGCGTCCAGCTGCCCGCGCTCCTCCCAGCCGCTCAGCGACGAGTACGACAGCGAGGCGTCCTCCAGGCGGTCGACCCCGGACACGTGCAGCTGGCTCGCGGCGGCGAGCGACTTGCCGGTCCACGCGCCTGAGCCCTGCGCCGCCCACCACCGCCGGCCGAGCGCGGGGGCGCTGACCACGCCCAGAACCACCTGGTCGCCGTCCAGCAGCCCGATGAGCGTGGCCCACACGGGCACGCCACGGACGAAGTTCTTGGTCCCGTCGATCGGGTCGATGACCCAGCGGCGCGGCCCGTGGCCGGTGTCGCCCATCTCCTCGCCGTGCACCGCGTCGCGCGGTCGCGCCCGGGACAGCTGACCGCGCACGATCTCCTCCGCCGTCCTGTCGGCGTCGGACACGGGGGTCAGGTCGGGCTTGGTCTCCACGCGCAGGTCCTGCGACTTGAACCGGGACATGGTCAACCCGTCGACCTGGTCCGCGATCACGTGGGCGAGGCGCAGGTCGTCGTCGTACCCGGGGCGCAGACTCATGCCCGACACCGTAGTGGTTCGAGTTCGCACGTCAGGGACGTGCGGGCTCCCGGTTGTCCGGTTCGCCGCTGCCGAGCCGGCTGGCCAGGAGGCGGCGGAAGGACTCGATCCGCGCCGCCCGCGCCGCTCGGGTCACGTCGTCGGGGGACGCCTCGACCCACTCGTCGAGGGCGCAGTCCGGGGCGTCGTCGGCGTGCGTGCAGCCGCGCGGGCACTCCTCGGCGACCGCGGCGAGGTCCGCGAAGGCACCCAGGAGGTGCTGCGGGTCGACGTGCGCGAGCCCGAATGACCGCACGCCCGGGGTGTCGATGACCCAGGTGGGCCTGGCGGTGCCCGGTACGCGCAGCGCGACCGCGGAGCTCGACGTGTGCCGCCCGCGGCCGGTCACGTCGTTGACGACGCCCACCGCGCGGTACGTGCCGGGCACGAGCGCGTTCACGAGCGTCGACTTGCCGACGCCCGAGTGCCCGACCAGAACCGACGTCTTGCCCTCCAGCGCGGCCCGCACGTCGTCGAGCCCGCGGATGATCCTGCCTCCCACCGACTTCTCGGCGCTGGTGACCACGACCTCCACGCCGATCGGCGCATACATCCCGACGAGCTCTGCCGGGTCCGCCAGGTCCGCCTTCGTCAGCGCCAGCAGCGCGTCCATGCGGGCGTCGTAGGCGGCGGCGACGCACCGGTCGATCATGCGGGTGCGCGGCTCCGGGTCGGCCAGGGCGGTCACGATCACCAGCTGGTCGGCGTTCGCGACGATGATCCGCTCGACCGGGTCCGTGTCGTCGGCCGTCCGCCGCAGGACGGTCCGGCGCTCGCCGATCCGCACGATCCGCGACAGGGAGCCCTCGTCGCCGGACGTGTCGCCGACGATGTCCACGCGGTCGCCCGGGACGACGCGGTCACGGCCCAGCTCGCGAGCCTTCATCGCGATGCCGACGCGCTCGTCGGGACCGTCCGGGTCGACGAGGATCGCGTAGCGGCCTCGGTCCACGGCCGTGACCAGCGCGGTCTCGGCGTCGGCGTGCTCCGGGCGCTGCTTGGTCCGGGGGCGCGAGCCACGACCAGGACGGATGCGGACGTCCCGCTCGTCGTAGCGCCGTGCCTGTGCCATCAGGCCAGCACGGCCGATCCGGCCAGCATGCCGCCCCAGAGCCCCACGAAGTCCGGGATCGTCTTGGCGGTCGTCTCGACGTCCTCCACGTCCACCCCCGGCACCCGCAACCCGACGAGCGCGCCCGCGGTGGCCATCCGGTGGTCTTCGTACGTGTGCCAGGTGCCTCCGGTCAGCGGCCGCGGCGTGATGACCAGCCCGTCCGACGTCTGCTCCGCCTGCCCACCCAGCCGGGTGATCTCCGCGGCCAGCGCGGCGAGCCGGTCGGTCTCGTGGCCGCGCAGGTGCGCGATGCCGCGCAGCCGGGTGGGGGAGTCCGCCAGAGCCGCCACGGCGGCGATCGTCGGCGCGATCTCCCCGGCGGCGTGCAGGTCCAGGTCGACCCCGTGCACGGCCCCGGTCCCGGTCACGCTCAGCACGTCACCGTCCAGCCGCGTGGTGGCGCCCATGCGCTCGAGGATCCCGGGCAGGAGGCCACCGGGCTGCGTCGTGCTCGTGGGCCAGCCGGGCACGCGGACCGTGCCGCCGGCGACCAGCGCCGCGCACAGGAACGGCGCCGCGTTGGAGAGGTCGGGCTCGACGCGCACGTCCCGACCGGCGATCGGGCCCGGTGCCACCTGCCAGATCGCGGGCCGGGAGTCGTCGACCTCGACGCCCGCCTCCCGCAGCAGGGCGACCGTCATCTCGATGTGCGGCAGGCTCGGCAGCGTCCGCCCGGTGTGCCGCAGCATCAGCCCACGCTCGAACCGCGCCGCGGCGAGCAGCAGACCCGACACGAACTGGCTCGACGCCGACGCGTCGACGTCGACCTGACCGCCGCGCACGGACCCACGGCCGTGCACCGTGAACGGCAGGTGCCCGGGCTCGCCGTGCTCCTCGACACGCACACCGAGGGTGCGCAGCGCCGTGAGCACGGGACCCATCGGCCGGGCCAGGGCAGAGTCGTCCCCGTCGAACCGGACGGGTCCGTCCGCGATCGCGGCAACCGCGGGCAGGAAACGCATGACGGTCCCGGCAAGACCGCAGTGGACGCTCGTCGCGCCCTGGACCGGCCCCGGCGTGACCACCCAGTCGCTGCCGTCCTCGTCGATCCGCGCGCCCAGGCCGGTCAGCGCAGCCGCCATCAGACGGGTGTCACGGGAGCGCAGCGCACCGCGGAGGCGGCCCGGAGCGTCCGCGAGCGCGGCAAGGACGAGGTACCGGTTGGTCAGGGACTTCGATCCGGGTACGTCCACGAGCGCGTCGAGCGGGCCACCGGCGAGCGGCGCGGTCCAGAGATCCATGGCACCCAGGTTAGTGGCGGTGCCGACGAGCCCGGCGAACGTCTCAGTCGGAGGCCTTCGCGGCCGCGTGATCGCTGCGAGCCTTCTGGACGCGCCAGCCGATCCCCGGCCTGCCCTCGAGGTCGACGCCCGCGATCAGGGCGCCGCCCGTGAACGCGAGAGCGCGCACGAAGCGGTCGCGGCGGGCCCGACGCAGGATCGGGTCCTCGCCCTTGACGCGCCTGAACGGGAGGTTGACCACGATCAGCGGCGCCGTCAGGAGCGCCAGCGCCAGCGCGGCCGTGCGCGGCGCCTTCCCGAGGGCCATCAGCGCCCCGGCGCCGGCGAGGGCGACGCCGTGCACCTGGACGATGGTCGTGAGCTGGCGGTCGCTGAGCTCGTGGCCCAGCGCCTCACCGGCCGGCCCGTCGCGGACGGGCTCGGGGAGCCGGGCCCGCAGCGTGGTCAGCGCGCCACGGGCATCGGCGGCATGCGCGGCGGGATGCCGGACGACGTCGAGGCCCTCGGTCACGAACCACGAGGCGAACAGGGGACGCGCGAGACGACGCAGCAGCACGGCAGCTCCTCCTACAGGGCGCCACCGGCGGCGGAGGGTGCGTCGGCGGACTCGCCACCGTCACCGATCTGCTCGCGGGCGACATAGTTCTCGAGGTCGAACAGGTTGTCGCCGGCACGCGTGGCGACGGTGAGCAGGGTGGTCGCCGACGCGACCTCCTCCACCTGCTCCTTGAGGAACCACAGCAGGAACTGCTCGCCCAGGGCGTCACCCTCGGCGCGGGCCGCGGCGAAGATGGCTTCGATCTGCGCGGTGACCTGCTTCTCCTGCTGGAGCGCCAGGCCGATCGGCTCGGTGACCTCGGTGAAGTCGTTGCGCACCGAGCTGCCGCCGGGGATGGCGACCGGCAGGTCCCGGTCGAGCAGGTACTGCACGATCATCAGCGCGTGGTTGCGCTCCTCGATCGCCTGGCGGTAGTAGTGCCGCGCGAGCTGGGGGAGGTCCTGCCCGTCGAACCAGACGGCGATCGCCACGTACTGCTGGTGGGCGTCGAACTCGTGGCCGATCTGCTCGCGGAGCAGGCGCAGGAACGTCGAATGGTCGGCAGTGCTCGTCATGCCCGCCACGCTAGTGCCGCTCCGGGTGGATGGCGACGGATGACCACGCTGGGGAATGGCTCGCGGCCCGGTGCCGTTGTGCTGGCCATGAGCTGCACCACCGAGGCGCGACCCGGCACGCCGTCCGTGACGGGTTGGGCGCTCGGTATCCCCGTGGACACTCTTCCGCCTCAGATGCCCGCGCAGATGCAGGTACAGATACCGGCACCAGGGGTGGATGTGGGATGGCCCACGCCGGTCGGTGGTCCCCAGCCTGCGGGACTAGGCTCGACCGCGATGAGCGAGGACACCAACCGCGCGCCAGCGGCCGAGGACGACGCGGCACGGACCGAGAGGTTCGAAGCCGAGGCGCTGGTCTACCTGGACCAGCTGTACGGCGCTGCCCTGCGCATGACGCGCAACCCGGCCGACGCCGAGGACCTGGTGCAGGAGACGTTCGCCAAGGCCTTCGCCGCGTTCCACCAGTACCGCCCGGGCACCAACCTCAAGGCGTGGCTCTACCGCATCCTCACCAACACGTACATCAACTCGTACCGCAAGAAGCAGCGCGAGCCCCAGCAGTCCCGGTCGGAAGAGATCGAGGACTGGCAGCTGGCCCGCGCCGAGTCGCACACGTCGAGAGGCCTTCGGTCTGCCGAGGCCGAGGCGCTCGACCACCTCCCGGACTCCGACATCAAGGACGCGCTGCAGCGTCTCCCGGAGGAGTTCCGGATCGCGGTGTACCTCGCCGACGTCGAGGGCTTCGCGTACAAGGAGATCGCCGAGATCATGGGGACGCCGATCGGGACGGTGATGTCCCGGTTGCACCGCGGCCGTGCGCAGCTGCGCGAGCTGCTGTCCGACTACGCCCGAGGGCGTGGTCTGGTCGGGGTGGCCCCCACCGCACCGGAGGGCGAACGATGAGTGAGCTGCACGACGCAGACCCGCTGACTCCTTCAGCCGGCAGCTGCGGCAACAACTGCGCGGACGCGCTCGACCGGTTGTGGGAGTACCTGGACTCCGAGCTGGGCGCGGTCGACGCCGCGACGGTCCGCGAGCACCTCGCCGAGTGCCAGGGCTGTCTCGAGGAGTACGACGTCGACGTCGTCGTGAAGACGCTGGTGCGTCGGGGCTGCCAGGAGGCTGCTCCGGACGGTCTGCGGCTGAGGATCCACGAGCAGCTGACGGTCATGCGCATCCAGGACTGAGCGCAGACCCTGAGCACATGACGAAGGCCCGGTGCAGCGATCGCTGCTCCGGGCCTTCGTGTCTTTCGGGAACCCTGTCCGGAACGCTCAGGCGTTGGGACGGTTGCCGTGGTTCGCTGCGCTGCCCTTGCGGGAGCGGCGCTTGCGGCCTCGCTTGCTCATGGGATCTTCCTTCGTCGACGTACGGGGGGTCGGCGCCCGTGCTGCTCGCCGGACTCGCTCCATGGTCCCACATATCGCGTGCCCTCAAGTGCGGGGCCTCGGCGTCCGATATCCAGAGCGTGAGCCAGCCGACACAGTCCGTGATCCCGTTCCTGCACGCCCTCGCGAGCACGGGCGGCTCCGACCTGCACTGCAAGGTCGGTGCTGCGCCCCGCGTGCGTGTCGACGGGCGGCTGCGCAAGCTCCAGGTGCCCGACCTCAAGCCGGCGGACACCGAGCGGATGCTCGAGGAGGTCCTGCCCGACGACCTGGTCGACACGTTCCGGGAGCAGCATGAGGCGGACTTCGCCTTCTCGGTCTCCGGTGTCGGTCGGTTCCGCGTCAACGCCTACCAGGCGCGCGGCGCGTACGGCATGGTCTTCCGTCGGGTCGCCGTGGGTGCGCAGTCGCTGGCCGAGCTGTCGCTCCCGGAAGTCATCGGCGAGCTGGCCCTGGAGCCTCGCGGGCTGGTCCTGGTGACCGGGCCCACCGGATCGGGCAAGACGACGACGCTGGCGTCGATGGTCGACCTGATCAACACGCTGCGTGAGGTCAACATCGTCACGATCGAGGACCCGATCGAGATCCTGCACCAGGACAAGAAGTCGATCGTGTCCCAGCGCGAGGTGCGCCAGGACACCGCCGACTTCACGGTCGCCCTGCGTGCCGCGATGCGCCAGGACCCCGACGTGATCATGGTGGGCGAGATGCGCGACGTCGAGACGGTGCGTGCGGCACTGTCCGCCGCCGAGACCGGCCACCTCGTGCTGTCGACGCTGCACACGATCGACGCGGCCGAGACGATCAACCGGATCATCGACTTCTTCCCGCCGCACGAGCAGAAGCAGGTCCGGATCGCGCTGGCGCACTCGCTGCGCGGCATCGTGTCGCAGCGGCTGGTCCGGCTGGCCGACGGGACGGGCCGACGGCCGGCGATCGAGGTCATGGTCAACACGGGCCGGACGCGTGAGGCGATCCTGGACCCGGAGGACGCCCCGCTCCTGATCGACCTGATCAGGGAGGGCGACTTCTACAAGATGCAGACGTTCGACCAGCACCTGTTCCAGCTGGTCCGCGACGACGTCATCACCTACGACGAGGCGCTCGCCGCCTCGACCAGCCCCCACGACCTCACGGTCGAGCTGCGGCAGGCCGGCCTCGTGTCCTGAGACCCGACGAGAAGAGCCCGCGACCGCCCGGTCGCGGGCTCTTCTCGTTCAGGAGACGCGATATGACTCGAGATCTTGCCTCCCGACCGAACGAGATATATCGTGTGGGCGAAACGAGATATATCGCGAATGGAGAGCATCATGGCAAGCGAGTCCTGGGTCGTCGCCGGCCCGCAGATCATCGAGATCGAGGCGATCACCAGCCTGCGCGTCCAGCTTGCCGGCGGGCGCGTCGACGTCGTCGCGCACGACGGGCCCGGCGCCCGGATCGAGGTGCACGCCGTCGACGGGCGCCCCCTGGAGGTCAGCCTCTCCGGAGAGGGCGAGCTCCGGGTGGGCTACCAGTTCACGCTGGGCGGCTGGGACGGGTTCCTGGAGAAGTTCCGCAACTTCAGCGGCAAGGACCGGGCCGACGTCCATCTCGCGGTGCCGCGCGAGGTGCACGCCAAGGTGGGCACCGTGTCGGCCGACGGGCTGCTGGCCGGGATCGAGCAGGACGCGTCGGTGTCCACCGTCTCGGGCACGCTGATCACGGACGGCACCCGCGGACGGCTCGGCGCCAACACGGTCTCCGGCGAGATCGTGGTCCGCGACCACCGTGGCGACCTCAAGCTCAACTCGGTCTCGGGCGAGCTCGCCGCGTCGGGGGAGCTGAGCCTGGTGCAGGCCAACTCGGTCTCGGGCTCGCTGACCTTCGACGTGACCTCCGGGACGTCGAGGGTGACCGCGACGACCGTGTCCGGCGACGTCACGGTCCGGCTGCCGGAGGGCAAGGGCGTGCAGGTCAAGGGCCAGTCGGTGTCGGGTCGGCTCGTCGTGGACGGTGAGGAGTACAAGGGCACGACGCCCGGTCACCGCAAGGTCGACCTGCGCACCGGCGACGGCGCCTGCTTCGTGTCGGCCAGCACGGTCTCCGGGCACGTGACGGTGCTGCGCGGTGCAGGGACCGGGGTCGCGTGATGATGGCGCCCGTCTTCGCGCACGGCCAGCTGCGTCTGTACCTGCTGTCGCTCCTGGAGAGCGGCCCCAAGCACGGCTACGAGCTGATCACCGCGCTGTCGGACCGGTTCGGTGGCACGTACCGCCCGAGCGCGGGCACGGTCTACCCGCGTCTGGCCCGCCTCGAGGAGGAAGGGCTCGTCCAGCGGGTCGACGAGGAGCGCAAGAGCACCTACGCGCTCACGGAAGCCGGCTACGCGGAGCTCCAGGCGCGCCGCGGCGAGCTGAGCCAGCTCGAGGAGGGCATCGCCGAGTCCGTCCGGGCGCGTGCCGCGCAGGTGCGCGAGGACGTCCGCGGGTCGATGCGCGGGCTGCGCGCCGATCTGGCTGCGGCCGCCCAGCAGGCTCGGGCGTCGGCGGTCCCGCACGCCACTGTGCCGCCGGACGACCCGCGCCTGGCATCGCACGTGCGGTACATGGACGCCGAGGCGATGATCCACCGGTTCCGCGACGAGATCCGGGCGGACCTGCGCGGCGCCGACGCAGGCGGACGTGTCGAGCAGCTCACGCTCGACACGCTGCGCACCGTCCTGGACTCGGCTCTGACCGCGGTGCGCGGCACCCTGCGCTGACGCGGGTCTGAGGTCAGGCGCCGTCGTCGGGCAGGCCGAGCCACGCGTGCCAGCCGGTGTGCAGCACCAGCCAGGCCATCAGGCCGTACCCGGCCTGGCCGGGCAGCACCCCGTCGCCGGCCGCGAGGTCGCCCAGCCACTGGTCGTGCGCGGCCAGCGGCGTGTAGGTGTCCACGAACGGCACGCGTCGCCGAGCCGCCACGTCCGCGAACGCGGCGGACAGGTCGGCGAGCTTCTCGCTGTCGGCCGTCGGCCCCGGCGGCGGGCCGACGACGAACGCGGGGATCCGACGCTGGTCCGCGACGTCGAGGATGTTGGCGAGGTTGAGCCGGCTGCGGGCCAGGGAGAGGCCGGCGGCGACGTCGGCGCGGCCGAGGGCGACCACCAGGCGGTTGTCGGTGTCGGGCGACCAGCGGCGCGAGGCCTCGTCGTCCCACCGCGCACCGAGCTCCGTGGTGGTCTCGCCGGGCACCGCGAGCGTCAGGACGGTGAGCGGGTCCGGTGTCGGCGTCCGAGCCGTCACACGGCCTACCCAGCCGAGACCCTTGGGGTCGCCCGCGCCGGCGACGAGCTCGTCACCGACCACCGCCAGTCGCAGCGGCAGCTCTCCCACGCGCGTCACCTCTCGCCGTCCGACCCCGACGAGCCGTCCGGTGACGGCCGTCGCCCACCAGTCTCTCAGGGTGCGGCGACGTCCGCGGGTTCATCGGCGGGCCTGTCGTGGGGGAACGTGTGAAGCGACCGTGTGGTAGGTCCGGTACGTCAGGCGCTGCGGTACGGGTGGCTCGGCAGGCCGGACGCGGTGTCGGACCAGTCGGCGTGGGACGACGGCGGCTCAGCGCTGCCGAGCCCGTCGTGGCGGAGCGTGACGACCAGCCGGGCGACGAGCCAGGCGGCTGCGACGATCACGAGAACGATCCAGAAGGTGGTCATGGCAGAAAGTCTGCGCTCGACGACAACGCGCCACGAGTGGCAGAACTGACGATGACCGTTGACATTCCGCCAGGACCTTTGGATGCTGGCAGCATGCTCCGATCCGTCGCGGTCATCGTCCTGCCGAACGTGGCGCCCTTCGAGCTGGGGGTCGCGTGCGAGGTCTTCGGCATCGACCGCAGCGACACGGGCGGACCCTCGTTCGACTTCACGATCTGTGGCATCGAGCCCGGGATCGTGAAGACCAAGGAAGCCGGCTACTTCTCGATCGTCGTCGAGCACGGGCTCGAGGCCACGCGGGACGTCGACCTCGTCATCGTGCCTGCGTACAGCAGCTCGGGGCCGGTGCCCGAGGTCGTGCTCGACGCCCTGCGCGACGCGCACGCCCGCGGGGCGTGGGTGCTGAGCATCTGCAGCGGCTCGTTCGCGCTCGGCCAGGCGGGCCTGCTCGACGGCCGCCAGTGCACCACGCACTGGATGTACACCGACGAGCTGAGCCGGACCTTCCCGCTGGCGCGCGTGAACCCCGCCGTCCTCTACGTCGACGACGACCGCGTGATCACGAGCGCCGGCACGGCGGCAGGCATCGACGCCTGCCTGCACCTCGTGCGTCGCGAGCTCGGTGCCACCACCGCGTCGGCCATCGCCCGCCGGATGGTCGTGCCGCCGCACCGGGACGGCGGCCAGGCGCAGTACGTCGACACACCGCTGCCGTGCGACGCCGACACGCTCGCCCCGCTGCTCGCCTGGATGGTCGAGAACCTCGAGGAGGAGCTGAGCGTCCCGGACCTGGCGGCCCGCGCGTTCGTGTCGGAGCGGACGTTCGCCCGCCGGTTCCGCGCCGAGACCGGGACCACGCCCGCCGCGTGGGTCACCCGGCAGCGACTGGTGCGCGCCCAGGAGATGCTCGAACGGTCCGACGCGAGCATCGAGGAGATCGCACGGCTGTGCGGCTTCGGCACCGCCGGGGTCCTGCGGCACCACTTCGCCCGGACGCTCGGCACCAGCCCGCAGGCCTACCGGCGGACGTTCGCGCCGGCACCCGTCTCCTGACGCACCGAGAGCCGCACCCCCGTCGGGTGCGGCTCTCGGTCAGCGTGCCGTCAGCGCGCGAACGCGGTCTCGACGAGAGTCGCCTGCTGTGCCTGGTGCTTCTTCGCGGACCCCGCCGCCGGCGACGCCGACTCCTTGCGCGAGACCACACGCAGCGTGCGGCTCAGCAGCTGCGGCAGGTGCATCGACAGGAACGTCCACGGGCCCTGGTTGCGCGGCTCGTCCTGCACCCACACGAGCTCGGCACCGTCGAACGGCGCCACGGCGGCACGGAGCGCCTCCGCGTCGAGCGGGTAGAGCTGCTCCAGCCGGACGATCGCCGTCTGCTCGTCGCCCGTCTTCACGCGGTGCGCGAGCAGGTCCCAGTAGACCTTGCCCGAGCAGAGCAGCACACGGGTGACCTGCCCGGCCTTGGCGGCGGCGAGGTCGTCGGTGATGACCGTGCGGAACGTTCCCGACGTGAAGTCCTCCACGTCGGACGACGCCGACTTCAGGCGCAGCATCGACTTCGGGGTGAACACCACGAGCGGGCGACGCGGGCGGGCGTAGGCCTGCCGACGCAGCAGGTGGAAGTGCGACGCCGGCGTCGACGGCTGCGCGATGGTCATGTTGTCCTCGGCCGCGAGCTGCAGGAACCGCTCGATGCGCGCCGACGAGTGGTCCGGGCCCTGGCCCTCGTACCCGTGGGGGAGCAGGAGGACGACCGACGACCGCTGCGCCCATTTCTGCTCGGCGGACGAGATGAACTCGTCGATGATCGTCTGGGCGCCGTTGACGAAGTCGCCGAACTGCGCCTCCCAGAGCACCAGCGCGTCCGGGCGCTCGACCGAGTACCCGTACTCGAACCCGAGGGCCGCGTACTCCGACAGCGACGAGTCGTAGACCCAGAACTTCGCCTGGTCGGCGGACAGGTACAGCAGGGGAGTCCACTCGGCGCCTGTGTCGCGGTCGTGCATCACCGCGTGCCGCTGCACGAAGGTGCCGCGACGGGAGTCCTGCCCGGCGAGCCGGACCGGCGTCCCCTCGACCAGCAGCGAGCCGAACGCCAGCAGCTCGCCGTAGCCCCAGTCGATGCCGCCCTCGCGGGACATCGCCTCGCGCTTGGCCAACAGCTGCGCCAGCTTCGGGTGGACCGTGAAGCCCTCGGGCGGGCGAACGTGGGCGCGGCCGATGCGCTCCAGCGTGCCGGCGTCGACGGCGGTCTTCCAGCCGACCATGACGCCCGCGTCCTCGAGCTGGGACTCGGGGCGTTCCAGGCCCTTGACGGCCTCGGCCTCCGGCGGGGCCGCCGTGTAGCCGTCCTCGCGCGTCTCCGTGAACACCCGCTCGAGCTGCTGCTGGTAGTCCTGCAGCGCCTGCTCGGCGTCGGAGATGGTGAGGTCGCCGCGGGCGACCAGGGTCTCGGTGTAGAGCTTGCGCACCGAGCGCTT
The DNA here is from genome assembly GCF_001424125.1 of Cellulomonas sp. Leaf395. Taxonomy (GTDB): domain Bacteria; phylum Actinomycetota; class Actinomycetes; order Actinomycetales; family Cellulomonadaceae; genus Cellulomonas. The sequence continues at coordinate 642,307 of NZ_LMQI01000002.1, read as the reverse complement.
CGCCTCGATGAGGTTGTACATGAGCGGCTGCGTCATCGACGGGTCGTCGCCCTCGTTGTGACCACGGCGGCGGTAGCAGACCATGTCGATGATGACGTCGCGGTCGAACTGCTCGCGGTACTCGAACGCCAGCCCGGCCACCCGCACGCACGCCTCGGGGTCGTCCCCGTTGACGTGGAAGATCGGCACCTGGAGGCCCTTGGCCACGTCGGTCGCGTACTGCGACGAGCGCGACGAGGACGGACCCGTGGTGAAGCCGACCTGGTTGTTGATGATGACGTGGATGGTGCCGCCGGTGCGGTACCCGCGCAGCTGCGCCAGGTTGAGCGTCTCGAACACGACGCCCTGGCCCGCGAAGGCCGCGTCGCCGTGGATCAGGATCGGCAGCACGGAGAACCCGTCGCCACCCAGGTCGATGCGGTCCTGCTTGGCGCGCACGATGCCCTCGAGCACCGGGTCCACCGCCTCGAGGTGCGACGGGTTCGCGGCCAGGTAGACCGCCGTCGTCGCGCCGGACTCCGCGGTGAACGTGCCCTCGGTGCCCAGGTGGTACTTCACGTCGCCCGAGCCCTGGACCGACTTGGGGTCCTGGTTGCCCTCGAACTCGCTGAAGATCTGCGCGTAGGACTTGCCGGCGATGTTCGCCAGGATGTTCAGCCGGCCACGGTGGGCCATGCCGATGCCGACCTCGTCGAGACCGCTGTTCGCCGCCTTGGACAAGATCGCGTCGAGGAGTGCGATGACCGACTCGCCGCCCTCGAGCGAGAACCGCTTCTGGCCGACGTACTTGGTCTGCAGAAAGGTCTCGAAGGCCTCCGCCGCGTTGAGCCGGCGCAGGATGCGCAGCTGGTCCTCGCGCGGCGTGCGGGCGTACCCGGACTCGAGCCGCTCCTGGAGCCACTTGCGCTGGCGCGGGTCCTGCAGGTGCATGTACTCGCTGCCCACGGTGCGGCAGTACGAGTCGCGCAGCAGGCCGAGCACCTCGCGGAGCTTGGCGCGGGGCTTGCCGCCGAAGCCGCCCGTCGGGAACACCCGGTCGAGGTCCCACAGGGTCAGACCGTGCGTCTGCACGTCCAGGTCGGGGTGCTTGCGCTGACGGTAGGCCAGGGGGTCGGTGTCGGCCATGAGGTGGCCGCGCGACCGGTAGGAGTGGATGAGCTCCGCGATCCGGGCCGGCTTGATGGCGTCGGCGTCGGGGTCGGCGGTCTCGCGCACCCACCGGACCGGCTCGTACGGGACCCGCAGCGATGCGAAGACGCGGTCGTAGAAGCCGTCCTCGCCCAGCAGCTTGCGGCCGATGATCCGCAGGAAGTCACCGGACTGCGCACCCTGGATGATCCGGTGGTCGTAGGTCGAGGTGAGCGTCAGCACCTTCGAGACGCCCATCTTGTTCAGCGCGTCCTCGGAGGTGCCCGCGAACTCGGCGGGGTAGTCCATCGCACCGACACCGATGATCGTGCCCTGCCCCTGCATGAGGCGGGGGACCGAGTGGACGGTGCCGATGGTGCCGGGGTTGGTCAGCGAGATCGTCGTCCCGGCGAAGTCGTCGACCGTGAGCTTGTTGCCGCGCGCGCGGCGCACCACGTCCTCGTAGGCCGACCAGAAGCCGGCGAAGTCGAGCGTCTCGCACTTCTTGATCGACGGGACCAGCAGCTGACGCGTGCCGTCCGGCTTGGCCAGGTCGATCGCGATGCCGACGTTGACGTGGGCCGGCGTCAGGACGCTCGGCTTGTCGTCGACGAACGTGTACGAGGTGTTCATCGCCGGCATCTCCGCCAGCGCCTCCACCATCGCGAAGCCGATGAGGTGCGTGAACGAGATCTTGCCGCCGCGGCCACGGGCCAGGTGGTTGTTGATGACGATGCGGTTGTCGACCATCAGCTTGGCCGCGACGGCGCGCACCGACGTGGCCGTCGGGACCTCGAGCGAGGCCTCCATGTTCGTCACGACCCGCGCCGCCGGACCGCGCAGCTTCTGCACGTCGTCCGTGGACTCGGCCTCGTCGGCGGTCGAGGGACGCTGGGCGACCTGCGCGTACGGGGCGGTCGCCGGCTGGGCGGTCGCGATCGGCGACGTCACCGGCGGCGGCTCCACGAACGTGGCTGCCTTGGCGGGCGCGGGTGCGGCGGCAGGGGCCGGTGGCGCGGCTGGAGCCGCGTGTGCGCCGCGAGGTGCGGCGGCGGGTGTCAGGCTGCCGTTCGCAGGTGACACCGCCGGCGCCGCGGCGGCAGGCGTCGCCGAGGCCGTGCCGTTCGTGGAGGCCTCCTCGGGCTTGTAGCCCTCGAAGAAGTCCCACCACGCCGGGTCGACCGAGTTCTTGTCCTTCTGGTACTGCTCGAACAGCTCGTCCACGAGCCACTCGTTGGCGCCGAAAACGGCACGCGTCGAGTCAGGATCCGCCATCTGGGTCACGCTGGGATCGCCCACTTCCGCTGCGGTTCGTGACCGCGCCTCTGCTAGTCCGACTGCTACTTCTGTTGATGACAACACTACGGCCTGCGCGCACTCCGGCCTGCCTCAGGACGGCCGTTCGAGACGGATCCGCAGTCGTCTTCACCTCGTCAGCACACGCGGGTCAACAGGGGGCAACGTGCCCGTTCGCCGCCCCTCAAGGCGAGGTTGTCGTCACCCCTTCGAGGTCATGGTTGTGCTCGGGCTTCCAGACGTGCGGGCGGGGCTCAGGTGATGTCGCGTCGGAACGTCGTCACGCGGCCGATCGCTGCCAGGCCGACCCCGTATGCGAGCAGCACCAAGGCGCCCTGCCACCACTCGAGCAGGGACCCCACGCCGGTCTCGGAATAGAAGCTGCCACCCGAGACCGCCTCTCCGGCGGCGCCGGGCAGGTACGCGGCGACGTCCGGCCCCCACGTGGTCAGCGCCAGGACGAACCGCAGGACCGGCTCGACGAACTGCGTGAACGCGAGGACCACCACGATCACCGCGACCTGGTTGGTCAGCACCGAACCGAACCCCACGCCGACGATCGCCCAGAGCCCGAGCGCGAGCGCGGACAGAGCGATGGTCTGCCACGTCGAGGCCTGGTCGAGGAACGTCGGCTGGCCCAGCAGCAGCAGCACCGCGGCGCCTGCGCCGACGGCGGCGAGCGTGCCGACGACGCCGTACACCAGGCCCAGGACGCCGGCGGAGAGGAGCTTGGCGGACACGAGGACCGTGCGACGCGGCTCGGCCAGGAGGGTCGGGGTGATGGTCTGGTGCCGGAACTCGGAGGCGACCGCGAGCGCACCGACCAGCAGCGGGAACACGTAGCCGAACGTCACGGCGATCGTGTAGACGGCCCGCACCACGGCGTCAGGCGCCAGCACGAGGTCGTCCTGCCCTCCGGTGCTCGCCATCCCGCCCCCCTGCGAGATGCCCCAGCCCAGGACGGCGGACAGGAAACCCATGTAGACGACCATGCAGAGCAGGAGGATCCACCACAGCCGCGTCGTGACCAGCTTGCGGTACTCGGTGACCAGGGCGGCGCGCATCAGGCGGCCACCGTGTTCGTGGCGTCGGCCGGGCCGACCGCGGCGACGAGCTGGAGGAACAACCCTTCGAGCCCGGGGTCTCGGCTGGTCAGCTCGTGCAGCTCGACGCCCGCGGCGAACGCCGCAGCACCGACTGTGGCGACGTCCACGTCCCAGAGCTCGGCCACCCGCGGGTCGCCCGCGTCGGTGCGGGTCCACGCCGAGCGCTCGACGAGCGCGGCGAGCCCGGCGGCGTCGGGGGAGACCACGCGGACCTGGACGCGGGCCATGCGGGCCAGATCGGGCAGCGTCGAGGCGTGCGCGAGACGGCCGCGGGCGATGATGACGACGTCGTCGACCGTCTGCTCGACCTCCGACAGGACGTGGCTGGACACCAGCACGGTGCGCCCCTCTGCAGCCAGCATGCGCAGGAAACCGCGCAGCCAGCGGATGCCCTCGGGGTCGAGGCCGTTGGCGGGCTCGTCGAGCAGCAGGACCCGGGGGTCGCCCAGGAGGGTCGTCGCCAGGGCGAGGCGCTGGCGCATGCCGAGCGAGAAGCCGCCGACGCGACGGTCCGCGGCGGCCGACAGACCGACGAGCTCGAGCACCTCGCCGGCGCGCGCGTCGGGGACCCCGACCTGAGGGGTGTAAAGCCGCAGGTGATCGAGCGCCGAGCGGCCGGGGTGGAAGCTTGCCGCCTCGAGAGCGGCCCCGACGGTGCGCAGCGGTCGGCGGATCTGGTCGTAGGTCTGCCCGCCGATCGTCGCGGTGCCTGACGTCGGCCGCACGAGCCCGAGCAGCATCCGCAGGGTGGTGGTCTTTCCGGCGCCGTTGGGTCCGAGGAAGCCGGTGACGCGGCCGGGGCTGACCTGGAAGGAGAGGTCGTCCACCGCGCGGACCGGGCCGAAGGACTTGGAGAGGTGCTCGACGAGGATCGTGCCGTCGGTCGTCATGCCCCCAGAGCCTAGTGTTCTAGCGCGACTAGAACACAAGGTCAGACGACGGCCTGGTGGACCGCGGGCAGGGTCACGCGCATCGTGCAGCCGACCTCGGTGTCCGCGACCTCGATCCGCCCACCGTGTAGCTCGACGGCCCACCGGACGATCGCCAGGCCCAGGCCGGTGCCACCCGTCGAGACCTGACCCGTGACCGCCGGGTTGTTGCCTCGGACGAACCGCTCGAACACGTGCGGGCGCTGCTCGGGGGAGATCCCGGGGCCGTGGTCGACCACGTCGATGCGCACGTCGGCACCCACCAGCCGCGCCTCGAGCCGCACCTCGTCGTCGTCGGGGGAGTGCCGCACCGCGTTGTGCAGGAGGTTCGCCACGACCTGGTGCAGCCGGTCCGGGTCGGCCGGGACCGAGAGGTCCGCCGGCTCGACGACGACCGGGAAGGTCAGCCGCTTGGCGGAGCCGACGAGCATCGCGCCCTCGGCTGCCTCCTCCAGGAAGTCCTGCAGCCGCACGTCGGCGATCTCGAGCGGGACGTCGCCCGCCTCCAGCCGCGACAGGTCCAGCAGGTAGGTCACCAGCCGGCCCAGGCGCTCGGTCTGCGCCAGCGCGGCCTGCATCGTCGCCGGGTCCGCCTCCGTGACGCCGTCGACGATGTTCTCGAGCTGGGCCTGCAGCGCGGTCACCGGGGTGCGCAGCTCGTGGGAGACGTTGGCGATGAGCTCGCGCCGGAACACGTCCGCCTGCTCGAGGTCGTCGGCCATCATGTTGAACGCCTCCGCCAGCTGGCCCACCTCGTCGAGGCTGGTCGCCTGGACGCGGCGGCTGTAGTCGCCGGCGGCCATCCGCCGTGCCGCGTGCGTCATCTCCCGCAGCGGCGACGTCATGCCCCGCGCCAAGAGCTGTGTCACGACGAGCGATCCGGCGATCGCGATCGGCAGCGTCCGCGACGGACCCAGGTGGTTGTAGAGCCCCAGCCAGGTGATGAACGCGGCCGCGGTGACGGTGGCCGCGACGAGCACGCCCAGCTTGATCTTGATCGAGCTCAGGCGGTCCAGCGGCCGGATGTCCGGGAGCCGCGAGCGGGCGAACTCGCCGCGGACGTGCCGGGGTGCGTTCACGCGCCCTCGGGGATGCTCGCCCCGCTGGGCCGATCGGCACCAGGGGTGGCGTCGCTCGGCTCGAACGCGTACCCGACCCCGTGCACCGTGCGGATCAGGTCGGGGCCGAGCTTGCGGCGCAGGGCCTTGATGTGGGAGTCCACCGTGCGGGTGCCGCTGGCGTCGACCCAGTCCCACACCTCCGCGAGCAGCCGCTCACGGGTCAGTACGGTGCGCGGTGTCGCCGCCAGTGCGAGCAGGAGGTCGAACTCCGTCGGGGTCAGATGCACCTCGCTGTCCCCGCGCAGCACGCGTCGCTGGGCACGGTCCACGGTCACGTCACCCAGGACGAGCGGGGGGTCGGGCTGCTCGGCGGACGCCATCTCGGCGGCCCGCGTGGCGCGCTCGGTGCGGCGCAGCAGCGCCTTGGTCCGAGCCACCAGCTCGCGCATCGAGAACGGCTTCGTCATGTAGTCGTCGGCGCCGACGCCGAGGCCGATCAGCATGTCGGTCTCGTCGTCGCGGGCGGTGAGCATCAGCACCGGGACCGGCCGCTCGGCCTGGATCCGCCGGCACACCTCGAGCCCGTCGATGCCGGGCAGCATCACGTCGAGCACGACGACGTCAGGTCGCAGCCGCGACGCCGCACTGACCCCGGCGAGCCCGTCGCCGACAGCCTCGACCGTCCAGCCCTCGGCCGAGAGCCGGTGCACTATCGCCTGGGCAATGGCCGGTTCGTCCTCCACCACCAGGACCGTTGTGCCGGCAGCTCCGCCGGCCGCCGTCGTCGGCCCACCGCTCACGTTCGCCATGTCGCCAGGGTGGCACAGGGACGCCAAGAAAAACCTCTGATGACGCTCCCGTGCGTCCACCGGCCGTGTGCAGACGCGCAGCCGCCCGTATGATCGAGCCCACCATGAGCAGCTCAAGTCGCTGCCGGCGTCCCGCCCGGGCCGATGCGCCCGGGGGAGATCTTGCCGGCCACCTCTGCCCTTACTCATCTTTCTCTTCTGCCCTCACCAGCGCCGACCTCCGGGTCGGCGTTCGTCGTGACCCTCGACGTCCGAACGGCGGCACGGCGTGCTGATCGAGTGGCTCCTGGTCGGGCTGGGCATCCTGCTCACGCTCGGCACCGCGGTGTTCGTCGCCAGCGAGTTCTCGCTCGTGACGCTCGACCCCGGGCTGGTCGAGAGCCAGGCCTCGCCCGACGACCGCCGCAGCCAGTCGGTCATCAAGGCCCTGCGCCGCCTCTCGACCGAGCTCTCCGGCGCTCAGCTCGGCATCACGCTGACCACGATCCTGCTCGGGTACACCACCCAGCCGGCGGTCGTGCGACTGCTGCAGCTCCCGCTCGAGGAGTCCGTGCTCGGTCAGGTGGTGGGCGGCATCGTCGCGGGCATCCTGGCGATCATCCTGGTCAACGGCTTCTCGATGGTCGTCGGTGAGCTCATCCCGAAGAACCTCGCGATCAGCCGGCCTCTGCCCACGGCCCGCATGGTCGCGCCGCTGCAGCGCGGCTTCACCAGCGCCTTGCGCCCGCTCATCGTCGCGTTCAACGGCAGCGCGAACACGCTGCTCCGAAGCTTCGGGGTCGAACCGCGCGAGGAGCTGTCCGGCGGCCGGTCGCCCCAGGAGCTCGCCGCTCTGGTGCGACGCTCGGCAGAGGTCGGCACGCTGGACGAGTCCACCGCGACGCTGCTCACCAACTCGATCGAGTTCACCGAGCTCACCGCGGTCGACGTGATGACGGACCGCCTGCGGCTCGTCGTCGTGCGGCGCGAGGAGTCGGCGGCCGACGTCATCGACCTGGCCCGCCGCACCGGGCACTCCCGCTTCCCCGTCATCGGTGACTCGAGCGATGACATCGTCGGCCTGGTGCACCTGCGCCGCGCCATCGGGGTCCCCTACGAGCGCAGGTCCGACGTGCCGTCGGCCGCCCTCATGGTGGAGGCACCGCGGGTGCCGGAGACCGTGCACCTGGGACCCCTGCTCGTCGAGCTGCGCGAGCTGGGCCTGCAGATGGCCGTCGTCGTCGACGAGTACGGCGGGACGTCCGGGGTGGTCACGCTCGAGGACGTCGTGGAGGAGCTCGTCGGGGACGTCGCCGACGAGCACGACCGTCGACGCACCTCCACCACGCGCTCGGCCGACGGCTCGTGGCTGCTGCCGGGCGTGCTGCGCCCCGACGAGCTGGCGGAGGTCACCGGCCTGCGCGTTCCCGCGGACGGCCCCTACGAGACCCTCGGCGGGCTCCTCATGTCCGAGCTGGGCCGGATCCCGAGCACCGGCGACGAGATCGTCGTCGACCGGGTCCTGCTCCAGGTCGAGGCCATGGCCGGACGGCGGGTCGAGAGGGTGCGCGTGCGCGCAGTCGAGACCGACGACGACGAGGACGAGTCATGAGCTCGTCGCTGGCGCTGGTCCTCGGCGCTCTCCTGCTCGCCGCGAACGCGTTCTTCGTCGGCGCCGAGTTCGCCATCATCTCCGCCCGCCGCAGTGCCATCGAGCCCCTCGCGCGCGAGGGCGACCGCCGCGCCACGACGGTCCTGTGGGCGATGGAGAACGTCTCCTTGATGCTCGCGTGCGCCCAGCTGGGCATCACGGTGTGCTCGACGAGCCTCGGGGTGGTGGCGGAACCGGCGATCGCGCACCTCATCGAAGCGCCGCTGCACGCGCTCGGCGTCAGCGATAGCCTCACCCACCCGATCTCGTTCGTCCTCTCGCTCGCGATCGTGGTCTACCTGCACGTCGTGCTCGGCGAGATGGTGCCCAAGAACCTCGCCGTCGCCGGACCCGATCGCGCGGTCCTGCTCTTCGGCCCTCCGCTCGTCTGGGTCGCCCGCGTCGTGCGGCCCCTCATCTGGGCGTTGAACTGGATCGCGAACCACACGCTGCGGCTGTTCGGGGTCGAGCCCAAGGACGAGGTGGCCTCCGCGTTCACCGCGCAGGAGGTCCAGTCGATCGTCGAGCGGTCGCAGGCGGAGGGTCTCCTCGACGACGAGCAAGGGCTGCTGGCCGGTGCGCTGGAGTTCTCGGACCGCACCGCCGCCGACGTCATGATCAGGACCGGCTCGCTGGTGACCGTCGGCGACGGCAGCACGCCCGAGGACGTCGAGCGGCTCGTCGCCCGGACCGGGTTCAGCCGGTTCCCGGTCGTCGACGACGCGGGCGTGCCGACGGGGTACCTGCACCTGAAGGACGTCCTGTACGCCGACGAGCCCGCGCGAACCGTCCCCGTGCCGCCGTGGCGGGTGCGGGCGCTCGCGGTCGTCGGGCCGCAGGACGAGGTGGAGGACGCGCTCGCGGCCATGCAGCGGTCGGGGGCGCACCTGGCGCGGGTCGACGAGGACGGGCGCACCGTGGGTGTCGTGTTCCTCGAGGACATCCTCGAGGAGCTCGTGGGCGAGGTGCGCGATGCGATGCAGCGAGGCCAGCTGTCGTGACCGGTCGTGTGCGGTGCTTCCGCGCCGTCGGAGAGGTCACGGGCCCGGACCGGGCGGTCCGCTAGCGTCGTCGGATTGCTGCCGCCCGTCCCGACGGCGGAGCGCGACGCCGACGCGCGAGCCGTCGCGGACGCTCTCGCGCGGTCGTACGGGGTGACGCGGTTGAGCCCGAGCGCGTCGGCTGAGGCGGTCCGGGCGCGTCGTCGCTCACGACTCCTCCGTGTGCGGTAGCTCCGAGCGGGGAGCGTCTGGGAACTCGCCGGAAGGTGGTTCGGCGTGTCGCGCCGCGTGTCGCCCCGAAGGTCCGGTCTCTGGACTGGACGAGCGTCCAGAGGGTTGGAAGCGCGTCTACGAGCCGTTATGGTTTCGTGACCGCAGGTCGCCGGGGTCGCCTATAGCGCGCCCGACGACGACGTCGCGGCAGATCAGAGACGCGTGAAGGACTGGAGGTGTCGTGGGGTCGCACAGCGAGGAGCCAGTGACGACGCCCCCCACCCGTCGCAGCCTCCGTGAGGCCCAGCGGCGGTCCGAGTCCGGGTCCATCCCCGTGACCGGCACGCGCCCGGGTCCCCACTCCCCGGCCGCGCACCACGTGCCGTCCTGGGCGCACCACGGACCCGCCGCACCGCCTCGGTCCACGCCCGGCACCGAAGCGATCGCGCGATCCGCGCCCGCGCAGCAGTCCCGCTCCGCCTGGTCGGCCGGACCACAGACGCGCGCCGCCGCGCCGGCAACCCCGGCGCAGGTCCGAGCCGCCGCTCCAGTCACCCCTGCGGCCAGCGCGGCCGCGCCGGCGGCCCCGCCGCAGACCCGCGCAGCGGCACCCGCAGCGCCCTCCCCGCACTGGTCCGCGACCCCGGCGCCCTTCAGCGCCGCGCCGACTCCCACGCCCCTCCCGACCTTGCCTGCGCAGGTCCAGGCGCCGGTCGCGCCGACCGTCCCGACGGTGGTCCGGGCAGTGGCGCCCACCGCGGCCATCCGGATCGACGCGCCTGAGCCGGTCGCCCCGGAGCCGGTCGTGCTCACGCCTGCTGCCCCGGCGGGTGGGGTCGAGGACGTGCCCGAGCTCGAGGTCACCGCGCACGGGACCGTCCCTCGCCGCTCCCGCAAGTCAACCCGCGTCGCCGCGCGGCTCAGTGTCCTCGGTGTCCTGGCGGGCATCACGGTCGTCATCCCGGTCAGCCAGGGGCTCGTGCCCAGCCCCGTGGCGTTCGGCTCTGACGCCCTCGCGGACTCCACCCTTCCCACCACCGTCTCGGCGCTGGCGGGGGCGCCGCTCTCCGCGCTGCCCCCGACGTCGCTGATGCCGACCGACGGTGCCCTGCAGGCGCGGGACCTGGCCACCGCCAGCCGGACCGAGGAACGTTCCGCGCTCCCCGGCTGCGACGGGTCGATGCGCCCCGCCGGCCAGAACGGGCTGCTCAAGACCGCCGACCTGTGCAACCTCTGGGACAACCACACGAAGCTGCGCGCGGATGCGGCGGTCTCCCTCGCGGAGCTCAACCAGGCGTTTGCCGCACGGTTCGGCGGCGACCTGTGCATCAGCGGCGGGTACCGCACGCTGGCCGAGCAGCGGTCGGTGAAGGCGCAGAAGGGCGGCCTCGCCGCCGTTCCCGGCAAGAGCAACCACGGCTGGGGCCTCGCCGTCGACCTCTGCCAGGACCAGACGTCGGGCGCGAAGTGGCGCTGGATCACTGAGAACGCACCGACGTACGGCTGGGAGAACCCCGCCTGGGCGCAGCCCGGCGGCAGCGGCCCGTACGAGCGCTGGCACTGGGAGTTCACGAAGGGCGTCCAGGCCGACGGCGAGTACTACGACGGCTGAGCCGGCTGCGTTCGTGCAGGGTCCGTCCCCGCTCAGAGGAGCGCGAGACCCCAGGTGATCGTGTGGCTGGCGCCCGGCGCCAGGTGCACCAGGTCGTTGCCGGTCCGGAACGCGTCGGCGATGCAGGTCATCGGCTCCGCGGCCATCCCCCGACGTGCGATCTGAGCCACCGCGTCGCCCGTACACACCTGCCAGGCCATCGTCGCGGCGTCCGCCCACATCGCGACCGTCCGCCCGTCCGGGCAGCCCAGCCGGATCCAGGACAGTCCGTCGGGGTCACGGACGACGTCGATCCACGCGTCGTCCAGGTCGAGACCTCGCAGCGACCGCGGGGACCGCAGCTCGGTGTCGCCGGACGTGCGCTCCGTCCCCGTCGGCAGCAGCCGGTCGTCGACAGTCACGTGCCGCGCAGCGTCGACCTGCAACGTGCAGTCGTCGAGGTCACCGTCGCCGGGTGACAGCCACGGGTGGAACCCGATGCCGTACGGCGCCGTCGTCGCGCCGAGATTCGTCCCCTCCGCCGTCACGTGCAGGCCGGTGCTGGTCAGCGTGTACGTGAGCCGCACGCGTACCGGCCACGGGTACCCGTGGGTCGGGACGATGACGTGCTCGAGCGTCACGGACGTCGCCGTGGCGGCGGTCGTCTCGAAGGTGGCGTGATCGACCAGCCCGTGCAGCGCGGTGTGCCGGAGGTGCTCCGTGAGCGGGACCTCGAACGTCTTCCCGTCGTAGGAGTACACGCCGTCGCGCAGACGGTTGGGCCACGGGGCGAGGACGGCACCGGAGAACGCCGGCGGGATCTCCGACTCGTCGAAGGGCAGGACGACGTCGCGGCCGTCGACCGTGTACTCGCGCAGGCTCGCGCCGACGGCGGTGACGACAGCGCGCTGACCCCCGAGCTCGAGGACGTGCTGGCGGCCGGTCGGCAGGGGGGTGGTGAGAGTCGTGGACACGCTCACACGCTAGCGGGCGCGGTGCGCTCAGCGCGGGACCGTCCGCACGCGGTTCAGCTCGCGGTCTCCTGGTCGTCCCGCCGACGGACCATCACCAGGAGGGCCGTGCCGGCGACGAGTGCGGCGAGCCCAGCCATGACCAGGGGGCCCGTCGCGACGCCCGTCGACGCGAGTTGGCCCGTCGAGTCCGCGAGGACCTCGCTCCGGAAGGAGCTGTCCGCGGCGAGCACCTGGGTGTCCGGCGACGCGGGCTCGACCGGACTGCCAGGCACCGTCGGGCCGCTCACGTCGGTCGAGTCGGGCGCGGTGATCGTTTCGGTGGTGTCCGTCGCGCCTTCGAGCTCTCCCGAATCCGTCGATCCGGCCGGCGTGCCGCCGTCAGTGCAGACGGGGCGCTGGCCGCCCTCGCCGAAGTGCTCGTCGTACAGGCTGACCTGCACCCAGGCAACGCAGTACCCCTCGGGGAACGCCGCCGCGAACTGAGGGTGGGCCGTCCAGGGGTAGTAGCTCTTCCCGACATATGCCGCCTCGGGCCAGATGCCATTGTGCGGGACTGCCTGGTGGACGTTGAAGGTCTGCGCACCCGTGCCGTCGGGTGCCGTCACGCGGTAGTTGATGTGGCCGTCCGCCTCGAACGTCGTGCCGGAGGGCAGCGTGAGCCCGTCGGCCGCGACCGTGTAAGGGGTCGGGCTGTCGGAGCCGGCGTGCGCGGCGGTGGGCAGGAGGACGAGTGCGGCCGTGATCACGGCAGCAGCGAGCGTGCGGGCATGCATGGGGTGTGTCCTCAGGGGTGTTGGTGCGCGTGACGAGACTCGTCCCGGCGCTCGATCAAGGTGGTCGGTGGGGCGCTCCAGCCCCGACACACGGCCTGACCTGGATGGCGGCGGGACTCGGCCGCCTGGACGGCACCCGTCCTCGCCCGGTGTCGCCACAAGTCTCGTCGGATCGGTTGCCTCGGGCATGGGTCCAAGGTCCTGTGCTCGCCCGCGCCCGCCGAGGCGTTCTGTCTGTGGACAGCGGGATGTGTCACCCCCGCGATGTCCCCTAAGGTTCCCGCCAGCGTGAAACCCGGACATGACGGATGTACCGGGCACCTGTGACGCGAATCGAGGAGGAGCACCGTGGATGGTGTGGCGATCCTCGAGACCGAGGTCCGCGAGCTCATCCGGCGGCGGGGCCTCGACCCTGTCAGGGACCGGCCCGGCGTCGTCGCCCTCGTCACCGACGCCATCGCCGACTACGACGAGCGTTCGGTCGTCGGTGCGGTCCCACCCCTGGTCGACGCCGTGGCTGCGCACAAGTCGGTGGTCGACGCGGTCGCCGGGCTCGGCCCGCTGCAGAAGTACCTCGACGACCCGGAGGTCGAGGAGATATGGATCAACTCGCCGACGCAGGTGTTCGTCGCACGGCGCGGTGAGGCGGAGCTGACGACGACGATCCTCACGGACGCGTCGGTCCGCGACCTCGTCGAGAAGATGCTGAAGGTGTCGGGGCGCCGTCTCGACTTGTCCAGCCCGTTCGTGGACGCCAGCCTCCCGGGCGGGGAGCGGCTGCACGCGGTGATCCCGGACGTCACGCGACGGCACTGGTCGGTGAACATCCGCAAGTACGTGGTGCGCGCGACGACGCTCGACGAGCTTGTCGGGCTCAGCACGCTGACGCCGTACGCGGCGGCGTTTCTGCAGGCGTCCGTCCGCGCCGGGCTCAACGTGCTCGTCTCCGGCGGGACGCAGGCGGGCAAGACGACCCTGCTGAACGCCCTCGCCGGGGCGATCCCGGCCCGGGAGCGGGTCATCACGTGCGAGGAGGTCTTCGAGCTGCGGCTCGTCGCGCGGGACTGGGTGGCCATGCAGTGCCGGCAGCCCAGCCTGGAGGGCACCGGGGAGATCCCGTTGCGCCGGCTGGTGAAGGAGGCCCTGCGCATGCGGCCGAACCGGCTGCTCGTCGGCGAGGTGCGGGAGGCCGAAGCGCTCGACCTGCTGATCGCGCTCAACGCGGGCGTGCCGGCGATGTGTACGATCCACGCGAACTCCGCGCGCGAGGCGTTGACCAAGCTCTGCACGCTGCCGCTGCTCGCCGGGGAGAACGTGTCGGACCGGTTCGTGGTCCCCACCGTCGCGTCAGCCGTCGACCTCGTCGTGCACCTCGACCTGGATGCCGGGGGACGGCGCGCAGTCCGCGAGATCGTGGCCGTTCCCGGCCGGGTCGAGCAGGGGATCGTGGAGACCGCCGACGTCTTCCACGCCCGCGGCGGCCACCTGGTCCGGGCCGACGGCTACCCGCCGCACCCCGAGCGGTTCGCCCGTGCGGGGATCGACCTGTCCACGCTGCTGCGAGGGCGGGCCTGATGGGGGTCGTCGTCGGGCTGGTGCTCGGTGCCGGGATCGCCTGCATCTGGTGGTCGTTCTGGGCCGAGCCGGCGGGACCCCCGTCGACGCGGGCCACCGGCTGGCGTGCCCGGACCGAGGACGCGCTGGTCCAGGCGGGAGTAGCGGGGGTGACGCCTGGGGGGCTGGTGGCCGCGAGCGTGGCGCTCGGCCTGGTCGTCATGCTCCTGGGCACGGTGGTGACGCGGATCCCGTCCATCGCGCTGTGCTTCGCGGTGTTCGCCGCCATGGCGCCGTGGGCGGTGGTCCGAGGGCGTGCTCGCCGACGCCGCGCGAGGCTGCGACAGCTGTGGCCCGAGGTCGTCGACCACCTGGGGTCCGGGATCCGCGCCGGGCTGGCGTTGCCGGAGGCCGTCGCCCAGATCGGGGAACGCGGTCCCGTCGAGCTGCGCGAGGCGTTCACGGCGTTCGCCGAGGACTACCGGGCGACCGGGCGCTTCGGCGAGAGCCTCGACGCCCTCAAGGCGCGGCTCGCGGACCCGGTCGCGGACCGGATCGTCGAGGCGCTGCGCCTGACCCGCGACGTCGGCGGCACGGACCTCGGCCGGCTCCTGCGGACCTTGTCGACGTTCCTGCGTGAGGACGTTCGCACGCGCGGCGAGCTGGAGGCGCGGCAGAGCTGGACCGTGTACGCGGCGCGGCTCGCCGTCGCCGCGCCATGGATCGTCCTGGCCCTGCTGGCCACCCGCTCCGAGGCTGCGGCCGCGTTCGACACCCCCGCGGGATTCGCCGTCCTGGCCATCGGCGGCGCGTGCACGATCGTCGCCTACCTCGTCATGCTGCGCATCGCCCGGCTCCCCGACGACCCGCGGGTGCTGCGGTGAGCCCGGGAGTGGTCGGCGCTCTCGTGGGTCTGCTCGGAGGGCTCGGCCTGACGATCGTGGTGCTGCGGCTGCGGTCCCGGCGGATCAGCCTCGACCAGCGGCTCGCCCCGTACCTGCGACCACAGGGCACCGCGTCCGGGTTGCTGCGCGCGCCCAGCGTGCGGGGACCGTTCGTGACCATCGAGCGGCTGGTCGCCCCGGTGATGACGGATGCCGTGCGACTGGTGACGCGACTCGGCTCACCGACGACCGAGCTGCGACGTCGGCTCAGCCGGGCGGGACGCGCCGAGACGGTGGAGCAGTTCCGTGCCGGACAGGTGGTCTGGGGTGTCCTCGGTCTGGCCGCCGGGCTCGCTTTCGCGCTGGTACTCGCTGCGACGCGCGGCGGCGGGGTGCTCGCCCTCGCGGTGCTGGTCGCAGTCTCTGGGCTGGTCGGGGTGCTGGCACGCGACTGGGCGTTGACGGGGTCGTTGCGCGCCCGCGAGGCGCGCATGCTCACCGAGCTCCCGACGATCGCCGAGCTGCTGGCCCTCGCGGTCGGCGCGGGGGAGGGTGCGGTCGGCGCCCTGGAGCGCGTCGTGCGCTCGACGCACGGTGAGCTGACCGCGGAGCTCGCCCGGACCCTGGCGGACGCGCGCGCCGGTGCCCCGCTGACCGTGGCGCTGGACAACCTCGCGGCGCGGACCGGGCTACCTGCGCTCGCGAGGTTCGCCGAGGGGGTCGCCGTGGCGGTCGAACGAGGCACGCCGCTGGCTGACGTCCTGCGCGCGCAGGCGCAGGACGTGCGTGAGGAGGGCCGTCGCGCCCTCATGGAGACCGGTGGGCGCAAGGAGGTGCTGATGATGGTCCCGGTGGTCTTCCTGATCCTTCCGGTGACCGTCGTCTTCGCCGTCTTCCCCTCGATGGTGGTCCTGCGGGTCGGCCTGTGACCGACGCAGGAATCGTGCATGGCGCCGCGATGGCGCCCGATGAAGGGAGTACCGATGACGGGCAGGATCGAGAGCCGGTCGGGAACCACGGGGAACGGGCCGACGTCACGCATCGGCGTGGCGCTGTGGGGCTCGCTGGTGTGGGGAGCGACGGCGTGGCGCGGCGTGCGGAGCCGGGTCGGCCACGGTGGACCCGAGCGAGGCGACGTGCCCGGCTGGGTCCTGGTGACCCTGATGACCGCGGGCTTGGTGACCGCACTGTGGGTCATCGCCGGGGACGCCCTCGGCACGGTGTTCGAGGACGCCATCACGAGCGTCAAGGCGCCCTGACGGGGGAGGCTGGGTCGGCGATCATCGACTTCGCCCTCGTCGGCGGCCTGGTCACGGTGCTGTTCGTCGCCGTGCTGCAGCTGACGATCGTGCTGCACGTGCGCAACACGCTCGTCGACTCCGCCGGGGAGGGTGCCCGCTACGGCGCGCTGGCAGGGCGCGATCCTGCCGACGGTGCGCAGAGGTCGAGGGATCTCATCGCGCAGTCGCTGTCCTCGGCGTACGCCCAGGGAGTGAGCGCCGGGCGGACCACGCTCGACGGGCTCGAGGTGGTCGAGATCGAGGTGGAGGCGCCGCTGCCGCTGGTGGGCCTGGTCGGTCTGGCGGGCACGCTCACCGTCCGGGGGCACGCGCTGGTCGAGGAGCCGTGAGGGCGTGGTGGGCCGCGTGCCGGGCACGGCTGACCGGGGAGGAGGGGAGCTCGGTCATCGAGTTCCTGGGGCTCTCGATCGTGCTGCTGATCCCGCTCGTCTACCTGGTGCTGACGCTCGGGCGTCTTGAGGCCGCGACGTTCGCGACGGAGGGCGCGGCGCGTGAGGCGGCACGGACGTATGTCGCGGCGGACGGTGCGAAGGAGGGCGCCGAGCGGGCGGTCGCTGCTGTCGGGATCGCATTGCGGGACCAGGGTTTCGACGACGACCCCGCGACGGCGCTCACGCTCACCTGCTCGGAGGTGCCGTGCCTGGCACCGGGCAGTGACGTGTCCGCGCTGATCGAGGTGCGGGTGCCGCTGCCGTTCGTGCCCAGCTTCGTCCGTGACGTCATCCCCCTGGAGGTTCCGGTCAGCGTCGAGCGCGTGGCACCGGTGGACACGTACCGGACGAGCGGTGAGTAGCGCGTGCCGGACGGCCCCTATGAGCCTCGGTCCAGGGGCATTCGCGAGCCGGTGGCCGAGAGCGCCACGCCGACCGGCGGGCGACGACGGACAGGTGATGATCCTGACCATCGGGTTCGTGGTCGTCGCGCTGCTCCTGCTGACCGTCGTCGTGTCCGCCGCCGGAGTGCACCTGGAGCGCAAGCGCCTGCTCGCGCTCGCGGACCTGCTTGCGCTCGAGGCAGCCGATGCGGTCGGCGACGACCGGTACTTCGCCCCCGACGCAGGCGAGGAGAACCCGGGCACCGGCGGGCTCCCGCTCACCGACGACTCGGTCCGCGCTTCAATCGACCGCTACCTGCACGACAACCCCCGGGCCGCCACGGCCTGGGACGAGTTCGCGGTGCTCGACGCGACGACGCCCGACGGGCAGTCCGCGCGGGTGCGTCTGGGAGCGGTGGTCCGGCCGGTGCTCCTGAGCTGGGTGCTGGCCCCGTGGTCCGACGGGATCGCGCTGGAGGCCGAGTCGGTCGCGCGCGGGACGTGAGCAGCCTGCCGGCGCCGATCCCGCGGGCTCGTGGAGCAAGCGCACTCCGGTAGCCTGGACGGTTGTGGCCACCACTGACTTCCCCGTCGCGATCCGTGATCTGCGCACCACCTTGGGCACCATCCAGGCGGTGAGCGACCCGACCGCGCTCCAGGCGAAGGTCGCGCGGCTGTCGGAGCAGGCCTCGGCCCCCGACCTGTGGGACGACCCGGACGCCGCCCAGAAGATCACGAGCGCGCTGTCGTCGACTCAGGCCGAGCTGGACCGTATGAGCACGCTCGGCGGGCGGATCGACGACCTCGAGACCCTCGTCGAGATGGCTCTCGAGGAGGACGACGAGGACACCCTCGCCGAGGCCGAGGCAGATCTGCTGAAGATCAAGAAGGACCTGGGCGAGCTCGAGGTCCGCACGCTGCTGTCGGGGGAGTACGACCAGCGCGAGGCCGTCGTCACCATCCGCTCCGGCGCTGGAGGCGTCGACGCCGCGGACTTCGCGGAGATGTTGCTGCGCATGTACCTGCGCTGGGCGGAGCGGCACGGGTACCCGACCACGGTGCTCGACACCTCCTACGCGGAAGAGGCCGGGCTGAAGTCGGCGACGTTCGAGGTCAAGGTGCCGTACGCCTTCGGCAACCTGTCCGTCGAGGCCGGCACCCACCGCCTGGTCCGCATCTCGCCCTTCGACAACCAGGGCCGGCGCCAGACGAGCTTCGCGGCCGTCGAGGTGATCCCGCTGATCGAGTCGAACGACTCCATCGACATCCCCGAGTCCGAGATCAAGGTCGACGTCTTCCGCTCCTCGGGGCCTGGCGGGCAGTCGGTCAACACCACCGACTCGGCGGTGCGCATGACGCACATCCCCACGGGCATCGTCGTGTCGATGCAGAACGAGAAGTCGCAGATCCAGAACCGCGCCGCCGCGCTCCGCGTGCTGCAGTCCCGCCTGCTGCTGGTCCGCAAGGCCGAGGATGACGCGAAGAAGAAGGCGCTCGCCGGGGACGTGAAGGCGAGCTGGGGCGACCAGATGCGCTCGTACGTCCTGCAGCCGTACCAGATGGTCAAGGACCTGCGGACCGAGCATGAGGTGGGCAATCCGGCCGCGGTGTTCGACGGCGACATCGACGACTTCATCGAGGCGGGCATCCGCTGGCGACGCTCGGCGGAGAACGCGACCAACTGACCTCCGCACAGGCCCGGCATCCTCCGCGATGCCGGGCCTTCGTCGCGTCCGCAGAAGGACGTCCCGATCCGGTGATGTCCCCACTGCGTCGGGGTTCCGGAGCCGCTGCGTCCGCACTCCGGCGAGTTTGGACGCGCTCGAGGCGCGGACGTCCGGGGGAGAGGGCTTTGTTGCCGGGGGGAACATGATTCATCCAGGTGGGCGAATCGGACACCCAGAAAGCGCTTGCTCACCCCCGGAAGGTCACGGTTTGACCACGGAAAGTAGTTCTGACCTTGTGAGACACCACCCCCGGTCATATGTTGTCGCCCGCAACATAGTCCGAGCGTCCGAAAAGCGCCGGGTGGAGACGAGCGCAATGGGGCGTCGTCGAGAGAGGGAGCACGATGCGACGAAGCATGATGCTGGCTACGGCGGCCGTCATGGCCTCCGGCTTGCTGCTGGCCGGTTGTGGCAGCAACGACACGCCGAGCGGGACGGACACGGAGAGCAGCGGCGACGGCGAGGGCACGACGGCCAAGGTCGGCGTGATCCTCCCCGACACCAAGTCCTCGGCCCGGTGGGAGACGGCCGACGCCAAGTACCTGAAGGAGGCCTTCGAGGCCGCGGGTGTGGAGTACGACATCCAGAACGCCCAGGGCGACAAGACCCAGTTCCAGACGATCGCGGACCAGATGATCACGAGCGGCGTCAACGTCCTCATGATCGTCAACCTGGACTCCGGGTCCGGCAAGGCGGTGCTCCAGAAGGCGCAGGCCCAGGGCATCGCGACGATCGACTACGACCGGCTCACCCTGGGTGGCGGCGCGGACTTCTACGTGTCGTTCGACAACACCAAGGTCGGCCAGCTCCAGGGCGAGGGCCTGCAGAAGTGCCTGGACGACGCCGGCAAGACGACGGCGAACATCGCGATGCTCAACGGCTCGCCGACGGACAACAACGCCACGCTCTTCAAGGCAGGTGCGGTGGCGGCTCTGCAGAAGAAGACGACGAGCGCCGAGTACACGGTGGTCGCGGACCAGGCTGTGCCCGACTGGGACAACCAGCAGGCCGGCACGATCTTCGAGCAGATGTACACCGAGAACGCCGGCAAGATCGACGGCGTCCTCGCGGCCAACGACGGTCTCGGCAACGCCGCGATCGCCATCCTGAAGAAGAACGGCGTGAACGGCACCGTCCCGGTGACCGGTCAGGACGCGACGGACCAGGGCCTGCAGAACATCCTTGCGGGCGACCAGTGCATGACCGTCTACAAGGCCGTCAAGAAGGAGGCCGACGCCGCTGCGGCGCTCGCCATCGCGGCAGCCAAGGGCGACGACACCGCCGACCTGGCCACGGGCGAGGTCGAGGACACCGAGTCCGGCGGGATGGTCGCGGCCGTCCTGCTCGACCCGCAGCCGATCTACTTCGACAGCGTCAAGGACGTCATCGCCGACGGCTACACCACGAAGGACGCCATCTGCACGGCCGACTACGCGGACAAGTGCGCTGAGGCCGGCATCTCCTGACGCACGACACCGCCGGTGGTCGACCGACCACCGGCGGTGACCAGGCGGGGCCGGTCCGCGCGAGCGGCCGGCCCCGACCTGGCGCGCGGGAGCGCGACGACGACGTCGCCGAAGAACCTGCACAGACCCGCGACGACGCGGGGTGAACCGACAGACCCCCACGAGGTGGACGATGACACAAGCAGCGCATGCCGCACCCGACCTGGCCCCGCCACCGACGCTCGAGGTCCGGGGTGGTCGCAAGAACTTCGGCGCGGTGCACGCGCTGCGCGGCGTAGACCTGGTCGCCCGCGCGGGTGAGGTGACGGCCCTGGTCGGCGACAACGGCGCCGGCAAGTCGACGATGATCAAGTGCGTCGCCGGGATCTACCCGTTCGACGCGGGCGACGTGCTGTTCGAGGGCGAGCAGACCCACATCAGCTCCCCGGCGGACGCCAACGCGCTGGGCGTCGAGGTCGTCTACCAGGACCTCGCCCTCTGCGACAACCTCGACATCGTCCACAACATGTTCCTGGGCCGGGAGCTGAAGAAGGGCTTCCGCCTCGACGAGTCCGCGATGGAGACCCGCGCCGCGGAGGTGCTGGCCAGCCTGTCGGTGCGGACCGTGCGGTCCATCCGGCAGCACGTCGCCAGCCTCTCCGGCGGCCAGCGCCAGACGGTCGCCATCGCGCGCGCCGTGCTGTGGAACTCCAAGCTCGTGATCCTCGACGAGCCGACCGCCGCCCTGGGCGTGGCGCAGACCGAGCAGGTGCTGCAGCTCGTCAGGAGGCTGGCCGACGCCGGCTTGGCGGTCGTCCTGGTCTCGCACAACATGAACGACGTCTTCGAGGTCGCGGACTCCATCAACGTCCTCTACCTGGGCCAGACGGCCGCTCAGGTGCGCACCACGGACACGTCGCGCACCGAGGTCATCGAGCTCATCACCAGCGGTTCCGCCGGCATGGCACCGGGTGCCGTCGCGCCGAGGATCTCGCCGGACGCACCCGAACGTGCGACGAGCGGGACAGCGACGACGAGCGACGCGACGACCACGAACGGGAGCACCTCCGCATGACCACGTCCACGGTTCCTCCGGCATCCTCGACCCCCGCGTCGCCGTCCCTCCTGGCCGGCTCGGTCGAGCAGCCCACGTTCGCCGAGGCGGTCGGCAACTACGTCAGCAAGGTGCGCGGCGGCGACATGGGCTCGCTGCCGGCCATCCTGGCGCTCGCGGTGCTGACGCTCGTCTTCGTCATCATGAAGCCCAACACATTCCCGTCGACGCTGAACATCGCGAACCTGTTCCAGCAGGGCGCCGTCGTCGTGACCATCGCGATGGGGCTGGTCTTCGTCCTCCTGCTGGGCGAGATCGACCTGTCGGCGGGCTTCGCCAGCGGAGTCTGCGGTGCCGTCCTGGCCACGGGCCTGTCGGTCTACCACTGGTCCTGGTACGTCTCGCTGCTCGCCGCGCTCGGCACCGGCATCGTGATCGGCCTGCTCATCGGCACCCTGGTCGCCCGCGTCGGCATCCCGTCGTTCGTCACGACGCTCGCGGCGTTCCTGGCGTTCCAGGGCGTCGTGCTGCTCATCATCGGGGCGGGCGGCAACATCTCGATCACCGACCCGGTGATCATCGCGCTGCAGAACAAGAACGTGCCGCCCCTGCTGGGCTGGGCGCTGGCGATCATCGCCGTGCTGGCGTACGCCGGATCGAGCATCTGGACCTGGCGCCAGCGTCGCCAGCGCGGGCTGCTCGCAGCTCCGTTGGGGCTCGTCGTGCTCAAGGTCGTGGCGCTCGGTGCGGTGGTCATCGCGATGGTGGCCATCCTCAACCAGGAGCGCAGCCTCAACCCGCTGCGGACGTCGATCATCGGCGTCCCGATCGTCGTTCCCCTCATCGTCGTGCTGGCGCTGGTGCTCGGGTTCGTCCTCACGCGGACGGCGTTCGGCCGGCACATCTACGCGGTCGGCGGTAACGCCGAGGCCACGCGTCGTGCCGGTATCAACGTCAAGGCCGTGAAGATGGCGTGCTTCATGATCTGCTCGTTCATGGCGGCCATCGCCGGCGTGCTGGCGGCGTCGCGGGCAACGTCGGTGGACCCGAACGCGGGCGGCTCGAACGTGCTGCTGTACGCCGTCGGTGCCGCGGTCATCGGTGGCACGTCGCTGTTCGGTGGCAAGGGCCGGATCATCGACGCCCTGATCGGTGGTGCGGTGATCGCGGTCATCGACAACGGGATGGCTCTGCTCGGGTACTCCTCAGGTGTCAAGTACGTTGTCACCGGAACGGTGCTGGCGGCAGCTGCGGCCGTCGACGCGATCTCTCGTCGGCGCGCCCGAGCCACCGGACGCGGCTAGACACGAAAACACCTGAGGGAGGCTGCTGGTGCGGCTCGGCGCTGGTCCGCCGGTCCGGCGAGCCGACGCGGCTGCGCAGGACGACGTGCGACGGGCCAACCTGTCGGCGGTCCTCCGACTGCTGCACTTCCACGGGCCCGCCACGCGGTCGGACCTCGTAGTCTCCACGGGCTTCAACCGGTCGACCGTCGGGTCGCTCACCTCCGAGCTGGTCAAGCTTGGGCTGGTGCGTGAGCGACCCGGCGTCGTCTCCGGCAAGGGTCGGCCGTCGAACGTGGTGGAGCCGGTCAGCACGAGCGTGCACGTCCTCGCGTTCGACGTGACGCCGTCGAGCGTGGGAGCTGCCCGGGTGGGTCTGGGCGGCTACATGCTGCAGGTGCGTCGTCGGCTGTACAGCACGTCGCCGCACGACGTCCCGGCAGTGGTCGAGCTCATCGCGACCCTCGCCCGGGAGATGCAGGCCAAGTCGGTGCCCGGGTCGGTGTGCCTGGGCCTCGTGGTCTCGGTGCCGGGCAGCGTGCGGCAACCGGACGGGATGGTGCGGCGCTCGCCCCCGCTGGGCTGGCACGAGGTGCCGTTCGCGGAGCTGCTCCGCGAGGCCACGGGTCATGAGTACCCCGTCGCCGTCGGCAACGACGGCGACCTCGGCGTGGTCGCCGAGTACCTGCGCGGTGCCGCGCGGGGCAAGCAGGACGTGCTGTACGTCCGCGGCGAGGCCGGGGTCGGCGGTGGGGTCGTCGTCGACGGCGAGCTGCTCAAGGGCGCCGGGGGGTACGCGGGCGAGGTCGGGCACATCGTCGTCAAGCCGGGCGGGCGGGTGTGCTCGTGCGGCGCGCGCGGGTGCTGGGAGGCGGAGATCGGCGACGCCGCGATCATCCGTGCCGTCGGTCGGGACCCGCGCGAGTCCGACATCGAGGACGTGCTGAGCGACGTCGCCATCGGCAACCGCCGCAGCATCGCCGGGGTGCGCAAGACGGGGGAGTGGGTGGGGCTCGGACTGGCCAGCCTGGTCAACCTGTTCAACCCGCACGTGGTCGTCCTCGGCGGGTCGCTCGGGGCGCTCTACCCGACGATGGAGCCGACGCTCGCCGCCTCGTACTCGCGGGCGCTCGGGCCGATCCGGGAGCAGGCGCTGCTGGTGCGCTCCGACTTGGGCTCGGACGCGCAGCTGGTGGGGGCCGCCGAGGTGGCGTTCGCGGACGTGCTGGAGGACCCCGCCGGCACGCTCGAGGGCCGGCTGGACCAGGGACCGGAGCTGCTCTCCGGGAGCTGACGACCCGACATTCTGCACCAATCACCCCATCGGGCCGTTCTCACTGGCGGTGGTCGGCGTGTCACCACCGTCCCTGAACCGGGCCGCTGCCTACGCTCGTTGAGGCCAGCCGTAGTACCCCCGTCCCCGAACCTGGCCACCGCGAGCAACGTGATCAGATTCGAGAACGTCACCAAGGTCTACGCGCGCGGCGCCCGGCCGGCGCTGGACCGCGTGTCCCTGGATGTCGAGCGGGGCGAGTTCGTGTTCCTCGTCGGCGCCTCCGGCTCCGGCAAGTCCACCTTCCTGCGTCTGGTCCTGCGCGAGGAGCGGGCGTCGGCGGGTCGCGTGTTCGTCGCGGGCAAGGAGCTGGGCACCCTGTCGTCGTGGAAGGTGCCGCAGCTGCGCCGTCACATCGGCGCCGTGTTCCAGGACTTCCGCCTGCTGCCCAACAAGACGGTGTTCGAGAACGTGGCGTTCGCGCTGCAGGTCATCGGCAAGCCGCGGCACCACATCCTCACCACGGTCCCGGACACGCTCGAGATGGTCGGCCTGGCCGGCAAGGAGAAGCGTCGCCCGCACGAGCTGTCCGGCGGCGAGCAGCAGCGCGTCGCCATCGCGCGCGCGTTCGTGAACCGGCCGAACATCCTGCTGTGCGACGAGCCCACGGGAAACCTGGACCCGACGACGTCCCTGGGGATCATGCGCCTGCTCGACCGGATCAACCGCACGGGCACCACGGTCGTCATGGCGACGCACGACGACGAGATCGTCGACCAGATGCGCAAGCGCGTCATCGAGCTGTCCACCGGCGCCCTGGTCCGTGACCAGTCGCGCGGTGTGTACGGATCGGACCGCTGATGCGTCTCCAGTTCATCCTGTCCGAGATCGGTCTGGGTCTTCGTCGCAACCTGTCGATGACGATCTCCGTCATCCTCGTGACCTTCGTGTCGCTCACCTTCGTCGGCGCCGCAGCCCTGCTGCAGACGCAGATCGGCAAGATGAAGGACGACTGGTACGACAAGGTCGAGGTCTCCGTCTTCCTCTGCCCGCAGAACTCCACGGCGCCGACGTGCGCCAGCGGTGAGGTCAGCGACGACCAGAAGGCCGACATCCAGGCGGCGCTCGCGTCGCCCGAGGTGAAGCCGTACGTGGAGAAGGTCTACACGGAGACCAAGGAGCAGGCGTACGAGGCGTTCCAGGAGCAGTTCCAGGACCAGTTCTGGGCGTCGGCCGCGACGGTCGACGACATGAACTCCTCTTACCGCATCAAGCTCACGGACCCGGAGAAGTACTCGGTGGTCTCCGAGGTGATCTCCGGCCGGGCCGGCGTGGAGGAGGTCAAGGACCAGCAGCGCCTGTTCGACCGGTTGTTCTCCGTGCTGAACAACGCGACCCTGCTGGCCGGCGGGCTGGCCCTGGTGATGCTGCTGGCGGCCGTCCTGCTGATCACGACGACCATCCGGCTGTCGGCCCTGAGCCGCAAGCGCGAGACCGGGATCATGCGCCTGGTCGGCGCGTCGACGGTGTTCATCCAGCTGCCGTTCATGCTGGAGGGGGCGATCGCCGCGACGATCGGCGCGCTGCTGGCGGTCGGCGGGCTCTGGGTGGGCGTCACGTACCTGGTCGACGACTGGCTGGGGGAGTCCGCGGGCTGGATCCCCTACGTGAGCACCGCCGACGTCCTCACCATCGCCCCCGCGCTCATCGCGGTCGCCATCCTGCTCGCGGGGATCTCCTCCCTGGTCACCCTCAGCCGGTACACGAAGGTCTGATCGTGAACCGGCTGAACCCTCTTCGCATCTCCGCCGTCCTGGCCGTGCTGGTCCTCCTGGTCACGGCCTTCGTCGCCGTGCCGGCCAGCGCCGACCCCATCGACGACCGCCGCAAGGCTGCCGAGGCGCAGAAGGAGGCGATCGCCAAGGCGCGTGAGCAGACCGAGGCGGCCATGGAGGGCGTCAGCGCCGAGATCCAGGCGCTCGCCGTACAGCTGGCTGACACCCAGGCGAAGATCCCCGGCGCCCAGGCGACCCTCGACGCCGCGAAGGCCGCGCTGGAGAAGGCGCAGCGGGAGGCGGCGATCATCGCGGCCCGGCTGGTCGACGCGGAGGAGCAGCAGGCGACGATCACGACGACGATCGCCCAGGACACCGAGCACGCCACGCAGATGCGCGCCGCGATCGGGCAGATGGCCCGCGAGGCGTACAAGGGTGGCGGCGGGGTGTCGAGCGTGGACGTCATCCTCGACTCGCAGAGCACCGACGACTTCGTGCAGCGGTACGGCCTCATGGCCACGGCGCTGCGCACGCAGGCGCAGATCCTCGACGAGCTCAAGGCGGCCGAGTCCGCCAATCGCAACGCGGAGGCCCGGCTCACCGCGGTGAAGGGCAAGATCACCGAGCTGAAGGCCGAGGCCGACCAGAAGGTCGTCGAGGCCGACGCAGCCAAGGCCGCCGCCGCGTCGGCCAAGCAGGCTCTCGACGACCTGCTCGCGCAGCAGGTGCAGCAGCAGGCTGCGCTCGATGCGACGAAGGCGGCCCTCGAGGCGCAGCTGGCCCAGGCTGACGCCGAGGCCGCGCAGGTGCAGCGCGAGCTGGAGCAGGCGATCGCGGAGCAGCGTGCGCGCGACGCCGCGGCGGGCCGGCCCCAGGGTCCGCCCGGGGCGATCGGCGGCGGGCTGTACGGCAACCCGACCAGCATCAGCCCGATGTACGTGACCTCCGAGTTCGGGATGCGGTTGCACCCGACGCTCGGGTACGTGCGGCTGCACGCCGGCATCGACCTGCGGACCTACTGCAACACCCCGGTTTACGCCGGGCGCTCGGGCACGGTCACGTGGGCGAGGTCGCGGTTCGGGTTCGGCAACCAGGTGATGATCGACAGCGGGTTCGTCAACGGCAACGCGGTGTCCGCCAGCTACAACCACCTGACCAGCTTCGCGGTGAGCTCGGGCCAGCAGGTGGAGCGCGGACAGCTCATCGGGCGTTCCGGCAACACGGGCACGTCGGCGGCCTGTCACCTGCACTTCGAGATCTACGTGAACGGCGCGACGACGAACCCGCGGCCGCTGCTCGGCCTCTGATTCCGCTGGCGCGTGGAAGGTAGTCTCGACCCCGCACACATCCCCTGTGCAGGAAACGAGGTTCGACCACCGTGGCCAAGGACGTCGGGCGCAAGGTCGTCGCCTCGAACCGCAAGGCCCGGCACGACTACGTCATCGAGGACGTGTTCGAGGCCGGCATGGTGCTCAGCGGCACCGAGGTCAAGGCGCTGCGCATGGGCCGGGCGTCGCTGGTCGACGGCTGGTGCGAGGTGACCAACCACGAGCTGTGGCTCGAAGGCGTGCACATCCCCGAGTACTCGCAGGGCACCTGGACCAACCACGCGCCCCGCCGCAAGCGCAAGCTGCTGCTGCACCGCCACGAGATCGACCGCCTGGAGTCCCGCACGCGGGAGAAGGGGCAGACGATCATCCCGCTGTCCCTGTACTTCCTCGACGGGCGCGCCAAGGTGGAGATCGCGCTGGCCCGAGGCAAGCGTGAGTGGGACAAGCGGCAGGCGCTGCGTGAGCGGCAGGACAACCTCGAGGCGACGCGCGCCATCCGCGAGAAGCGCGACCTGTGAAGGCTGTGCGGGCGCTCATCGCCGCGCTCGTCCTGCTCGTCGCCTGTGCTGTTCCCGCTGCCGCCGCTCCCGACCAGTCGAGCGGGCGGGAGATCACGCGGTACGACGTCACCGCGTCGCTCGAAACCGACGGCGTCATGCGGGTCGTGCTCGACTTCGACTTCGACTTCGGCGACGAACCCGGGCACGGGCCGTACCTGACCTTGCCGACGAGGGTGTCGTACGACGACGAGCTGG
Source organism: Cellulomonas sp. Leaf395 (assembly GCF_001424125.1). GTDB lineage: Bacteria > Actinomycetota > Actinomycetes > Actinomycetales > Cellulomonadaceae > Cellulomonas. Next base: position 614,600 of record NZ_LMQI01000002.1, on the reverse strand, counting down.
ACCGCGCGTTCCGGTACACCGACATCTCCGCGTCGTCGTCGACGGGTGCTCCCGCTCAGGTGAACGAGGAGTCCACCGACAGCGCGCTGATCCTGCGCATCGGCGACGAGGACATCGACGACGTCTCCGGCGTGCAGACGTACCGCGTCGAGTACACGGCCGACGGGCTGCTGAACCCAGCGAACGCCCAGCACTCCGGCGACGAGCTGTACTGGAACGTCATCGGCGCCGGCTGGGAGATTCCGCTGGGCGACCTGGCTGTCTCCGTCACCGGCCCGGCTGCCGTCGAGGGTGCTGTCTGCTTTGCCGGACCGTACGGCTCCGCCACGCCGTGCACGTCGGCGAGCTTCGCCGGGTCGTCCTCGTCGTTCACGCAGGACCTCGTCCCCGTCGGCGACGAGCTCACCACCGTCACCGGCTGGCCCGCGGGCACGTTCCCCGGGGTGGAGCCGATCCTCGTCGACAAGCCCGACCCGCTGGCACCGGTCCGACCGGTCTCGGTGTTCGGCGTCCTCGCCCTGCTGGTGCTCGTCGGCGGCGGCGTCTTCGCGTTCGTTCGGCTGCGACGCGTCGGCCGCGACAAGGCCTACCTCGGACTGACCCCGGGGCTGCGACCGGCCGACAACCAGCCGGGCGGCGCCACGGTCGGGTTTCGGGACAAGCGCGGTGCCGTCTCCGTGCAGTTCCAGCCGCCGCAGGGCGTGCGACCGGGCGAGGTAGGCACGCTCGTCGACGAGAAGGCCGACCCCGTGGACGTCACCGCGACCCTCGTGGACCTTGCCGTGCGCGGCTGGCTGCGCATCGAGGAGGTGCCGCGGTCCAACCCGAAGAAGAAGGCCAAGGACTGGACCCTGGTGCAGCTGAAGGACAAGGACGGCTCGCTGCTGCCGTACGAGGACGAGCTGCTGGCCTCGATCTTCGCGTCGTCGACCACGGTCAGGCTCTCCGACCTGAAGACCACGTTCGCAGCCTCGATGGCCAAGGTGCAGAACGGCCTCTACGACCACGTGACGGACTCCGGCTGGTTCCGGTCCAACCCGAAGTCGGTCCGCACCGCCTGGCACGCCACCGGCATCGTGCTCACCGTCGTCGGCTTGGGGTTGACGTTCGTCGCGTTCGGCGGCGGCACGTCCGTCGCGGGGATCGCGCTCGTGCCGATCGCGCTGGCCCTCGTCGGCATCGTCGTCACGATCATGGGCAACGCCGCACCGGCCCGCACCGCCGACGGCACCGCCGTGCTGGCGCAGTCCCTCGGGTTCCGCCGCTACCTGGCCACCGCCGAGGCCAACCAGCTGCGGTTCGAGGAGGGCGAGGACATCTTCAGCCGGTACCTCCCCTACGCGATCGTCTTCGGGCTCGCCGACCGGTGGGCCCGGGTGTTCTCCGAGCTCGCCGCGCAGGGTCGGTTCGTCAACGAGCCGTCGTGGTACGTCGGTGGGTACTACCCGGGGGCCAACATCTACTGGGCGACCGCGTTCGCGTCGTCGCTGGACCGGTTCGCTGCCGTGGCCACCGAGTCCATCTCCGCACCCACGCCCGGGACGTCCGGCGGATCCGGGCTCTCGGGTGGCGGCTTCTCCGGAGGGGGCGTCGGCGGCGGTGGTGGCGGGGGCTGGTAAGACTGGTGTCCATGACGCTGCCGGTGATGCCGCCTGTGGACCCCATGCTCTCCAAGTCAGCCGCGTCCATCCCCAAGGGCAAGCTGTACGAGCCCAAGTGGGACGGGTTCCGGGCGATCGTATTCCGCGACGGGGACTGGGTGGAGATCGGCTCGCGGAACACCAAGCCGATGCAGCGGTACTTCCCGGAGGTCGTCGACGCGGTCCTGTCGTCTCTGCCTGAACGGTGCGTGGTCGACGGCGAGATCATCGTGCCGTCGTCATCTCATAGTGGGCTGGACTTCGAAGCCCTGCTCCAGCGGGTGCACCCGGCGGAGTCGCGAGTGCGGCTGCTGTCCGTAGAGACGCCCGCGTTGCTGGTGCTCTTCGACGTGCTGGCTCTGGGGGACGACGACCTGACGGGGTTGCCGTTCTCCGAGCGGCGGGCTGTCCTCGAGTCACTCGTCTCCGGTTCCGGTCCGGTCTCGATAACCGCGCAGACCTCCTCGCTCGACGTCGCCGAGCGCTGGTTCTCGCAGTTCGAGGGTGCCGGGCTCGACGGGATCGTCGCCAAGGATCCTGCTGGGCTGTACGAGCCCGGCAAGCGGACGATGCAGAAGATCAAGCACGAGCGGACGGCCGACTGCGTGGTGGCCGGGTACCGGCCGCACAAGTCCGGGGACGACGCCGTCGGGTCGTTGCTGCTGGGGCTGTACGACGAGTCCGGGACGCTGGCGTCGGTCGGTGTGGCGGCGTCGTTCCCGATGGCGCGTCGGAGGTCGCTGGTGACCGAGCTCGCGCCTCTGGTGGTGCCGCTCGAGGGCCATCCGTGGGATTACTCCGCCTCCGGCCGGACGCCTCGCGAGGCCGAGGGCAGCCGCTGGTCGCGCGGGAAGGACCTCTCGTTCGTGCCGTTGGAGCCGTCGCTCGTCGTGGAGGTCGCGTACGACCACATGGAGGGCGTGCGGTTCCGGCACACCGCGCAGTTCCGCCGGTGGCGCCCGGACCGCACGCCGGAGTCGTGCACCTTCGCGCAGCTGGAGGAGCCGGTGTCGTACTCGCTCGCGGACGTCCTCGCGACGAGCTGACCGGTCCACAGGCTGCGCATGGGTTCGCTCCAGTGACCTCCCGGGTCCGAGCTGTTGTCTCTTCCTTGACGGCGCCACACGGGGGCTGTCGGGGAGGACAGAACTATGGACGAGCAGCAGGTTTCTGGAGCGTCGGGCGCAGCTGACGTCGCTCCCGCGGTGCTGTCGGCTTCGTCTGCGCCAGGCGGTGTCGCACTCGCGACGAAGCCGGTCATCCGTCGCGGGCTGGCGTTCGGTGCCGCGGGTGGGGCGCTCGCGCTCGGCCTGCTGGCCGGCGGTGTGAGCGGTGGCCTGATCGCGGCGGCGCAGGCTCCGTCGGACACCGACGACGCGGCGACGTCGACCATCGAGGGTGCCGCGTACGCGCCGCCGACGACCGAGCAGCGCGTCCCGCCGTCGTGGGGGACCGCTCCGTCGACCTCGGACCAGGCCGACGCCACTGCGGCGTCCGCGGACCAGCAGGTGGGCGTCGTGACGATCACGAGCACGCTCGGCTACCAGGACGCGCAGTCCGCCGGCACGGGCATGGTGCTGACGTCCGACGGCCTGGTGCTCACCAACAACCACGTGATCGAGGGGTCGACGTCCATCGAGGTGACGATCGAGGCGACGGGTGTCTCATACACAGCCGTCGTGGTCGGCACGGATGCCTCGTCGGACGTCGCCCTGCTGCAGCTGCAGGACGCGTCCGGGCTGGCCACGGTCGCGCTCGACGACGACTACGGCGTGGCGGTCGGCGACACGGTGACGGCCGTCGGCAACGCGGAGGGCGGCGGCGACCTGCTCGCGGCCCTCGGCAGCGTGACGGCTCTCGACCCAGACGATGACGGCGTCGTCGAACGGGTCCTCGGCGGAGACGCTCGACGGGCTCATCCAGTTCTCCGCCGCAGTGGTAGCGGGGGACTCGGGCGGCCCCGTGTTCGACGACGAGGGCGAGGTGATCGGCATGACGACCGCCGCGTCGAGCGGCACGGTGGACACGGTCGCCTACGCGATCGACATCGAGGACGCCCTCGTGATTGCGCACCAGATCGAGTCCGGGGTCTCCTCCGACACCGTGACCATCGGGTACCCGGCGTTCCTCGGGATCTCTCTCGGCTCCGCAGGTGAGGTGGCGGGGGTGCTGGAGGGCACGCCGGCCGCGTGGTCCGGCCTGGTGGCCGGTGACGTGATCACGGCGGTGGACGGGGTTCCGGTCACCTCGTCCACCTCGCTGTCCGAGCTGCTCGAGGCCTACTCACCCGGCGACACCGTGACGCTGACCTGGACCGTGGGCTCTTCCGGGGCCTCCACCTCCGCGCCCGTGACCCTGATCGCCGGACCGGCCGACTGAGGGAATGAGCACGACCAGCCTGCCGTTGAGAGGTAGGCTAGTTGGGCTGGCTGTGCTTCGGCTCGGCCGGTGCTTGAAAACTGAACATGGGGGTGATCGGTTTCGACGGTGATCGTCGAACCAGGAGAAGCGGGTCGAGGACGCACGGTTATCTCGTCAACGCTCCGTGCAAACCAATAGGTGCCAATACAAACCGCACCGACTTCGCCCTCGCCGCCTGAGCGAGTCCCGAAGTCCGTTGGCCTGAGTACGCTCTCGACTCAGTAACCAGCGTCATCTAGAGAGCCACTGCTGGTAATCCTCGTCAGTGGGGTTGCCGGGACTTTTAGCTGACTGAGCCCGTCCACGGCTTGCCTGTGTGACCGTGGGGGCCGAGAAAATCACAGCAGGCTGCACCCGGAGAATCCCTGGTACTTCGTCATCGGACGCGGGTTCGATTCCCGCCACCTCCACACGTCTGACCTGCGGAAACGCATCGTCATGTTGACAGAAAGTAGCCTCTCGTTGACACGGGGGGCTATTTTCGTGTTCATGGCCTCCATCAGGGAGCGGGTACGGGCCGACGGCACGCGGTCGTTCGCGGTGCTGTGGCGGGACCCTGAGACGAAGCGGCAGAGCTCGCTGACGTACGACGACGAGAACGACGCCCGAGTCGCGAAGCACCTCCTCGAGGTGACCGGTGGGCACACCGACGAGGCTGCGCAGATCGCCGACGCCGTGCGGCACCACGGCCCTTCGGTCGTTGAGGCCGTCTCGGAGCACATCGACCTGCTGACCGCGGTGGGACCGGACACCCGTGCGGGCTACCGCACGCAGCTTCGCCGCCACATCGCGCCGACGCTTGGGTCGTACCCGGTTGCCGTGATTTCCTACCGGCACGTCGCTGGGTGGATCCGCTCGATGAGCGACAGCGGTCTGTCTCCAAAGACAATCGCGAACATCCACGGACTGCTCTCTGCGTCGATGTCGACGGCGGTCCGACTCGGATACCGCACGGACAATCCTTGCGTCGGCGTGCAGCTCCCCAAGTCGCAGCTGACGCAGGACGAGATGACCGTGCTGACACGCGGCGAATTCGCACTCCTGCTCTCGCACGTCCAGCCTCACTACCAGCCGTTGGTCCTGCTGCTCGTCGCGACCGGCCTGCGGTGGGGCGAAGCAACCGCGCTGACCCCCGGCGACCTCGACCTTTTCGCCAGTCCGCCGACGTTGCGCGTCACGAAGGCATGGAAGCGGGACGGCGAGCGTCATTGGTACGTGGGGCCGCCAAAGACAAAGCGAGCACGGCGGACGGTGTCACTGCCTGACGAGCTGGTCGACGTGTTGCTGCCACTAGCTGCAGGCAAGGCTCCGAACGCATTGCTCTTCACCAACACCGTCGGCCAACAGATCTCGTCGTCCCGATTCTGGACGACGACTTGGACTCCAGCCCTCGATGCCGCGACCGGGCCGCGCCGAGGCGACGGTTTGCCCGACCCGGATGCTCCGCGGCTCACGAGGCGTCCCCGCGTACACGACCTTCGGCACACGCACGCATCTTGGATGATCGCGGCCGGCACCGACCTGTTCGTCCTGCAGCGCCGACTGGGTCATGAGTCGATTACCACAACCACGGAGACCTACGCCCACCTCTTGCCGGATCAGCAGGCAGCCGCGGCGGCGGCCGCGGGACGCGCGCTCGGCGGCCTCGGACTTGCTCCTCGGACTTGATATGCGTCCTGGGCGGGTGGGCGAATCGCCTCATGAAGCGACATAGGGCTCTGCTGCGACTCCGAGACAGGGTTCTCGGGTCGAGACCCAATGCATGTCACTCAAGGGCGTCCGTCGAGCACGACGATCGCCGGGGAGGTGCCACGCTGGCTACGGTGAGCGAGACGCCGGCGAAGACTGACGACGAGACGGCTGACGATTTTCCAAGTCGATTGCTCACGACGTTGTTGTGGAGGACTAGCCGACCCGAGGCGAGGCAGCTTCTGTAAAGGCGCCGTGGACCGCAGCATGGATGCGCACGGCACAACTTGCGGGGTCGTCGTGCTCCCAGAAGCGCAGAACCGTCCATCCGGCTGCGCATAGCTTCAAAGTCGTGTCGACGTCTCGAGAGCGGTTCCGCTCTATCTTGGGACCCCAGTATTCCGTGTGGGTCGCGGGTGGCCTGAAGTGCTCCGGGCACCCGTGCCAGTAGCAGCCGTCCACGAACACGGCGACGCGGGCGCGGGGAAAGACCATGTCCGCCGTTCGTCGCAAGCTCGGGATCGGACGCGACGACACGCGGTAGCGCAGGCCGAGCGCGTGGGCGGCACGGCGCACGGCCAATTCCGGCACGGAGTCCCGCGAACGGTTCCCCAGCATCGAGCGACGGATCGCAGGAGTGCTCGCCCACGACTTCTGAGACACCACCACGAACCGAGGATACGAGATAGAAATTGCAATGGCACCTGAGTTCGCGCCGGTAACGTCTCGGCTCCACCGTTGACGTGCTAGGGGCCGTCGAGTGCTCTGCGTCTAAGCAGCTTCACGGCGCAGACCGCAGTTCTGGAAGCCCCAAGGTCTCCGCGTCTCGGTAGGCCTGGGTCATGCGGACCAGCCGCGGTGCCTCGCCTGCGAAGCTGACGAACGCTTCGCCCTTGCCCAGGGTGCGAATCTGTTCGGACAGCCGTGGATTATCCGGCTGGAGCTTCCGCGCGGCCATCGTGGCGATGGTCGCATCGGGCAGACCGAAGCAGATTTTGGTCTGTGCGTTGGCAGCGACCACGTCGGGCAGATCGAGCGGCCCCTGTGTGGCGAGGATGACCGCGAGACCCTTGGACCGCCCTTCGCGGATCATGGTGTGAATTGCGCGGAATGGCGCCACTCTGTGCGCTTCGTCGACGACCATGACGTAGCGGATGGTGTTTGGCACGGGCGGCAGACTTTGTACGCGCAATAGGAGCGAGGAGAATATGAAGCCGGCCGCGAGGACGGTCGTCTGTCCGTTGCCGGGGATCTTTGACAGTCCGAAAACTACATTCGAGTTGATGACGTTGCCGAGTGGTTCGCCGGATCTGAACAGATCGTTGTGGGTTAGATCGCCGATGACGCCAGAGAGATCGGCGTCCAGGTGGTCGTCAAGAGTTCGGAGCGTGGGCCAGCGGCGTTCACTCTCGCGGACGGCGTAGGCGTCCTTTAGCGCCTGTTCAAGCTTGGCGCGCTGCCGGACCCCAAGCTTGGCGCCCACTGACCTAACTGCCTCGTCGACCGCGTCGCGCAGTTCGATAATTGCGCTCTGAACGGAACGTGGTGCGTCGTTATCGAGTGCGAGCGGATTGTAGGGTGCGCCTTCGTTCCACAAGTCGATGAACTGGGCATTTGCGAAGGCGGGGAACCCGGTGTCATTGCTGTAGTCGTTCTTAAAGTCTGCAATGCCGAAATGGCTGCCGCTGAACTGTGAGAGCTGGCCGAGCAGGCTCATTACAAACTGAGTTTTTCCCATTCCGGAAGAACCCCACACTTCTGTGTGGCCGTTCTGCAGAGTGGACTGGTCGGGCCCGGCCGGATGCCAGCGCACCTCCTCTCCCGTGACCGCATCGAATCCGAAGAGCGGCGCCACGAAGTTTCCGGGCGTGGCCGGCGGACCGCCCCCAAAGTCGGTCGGCTGCGGTTCCGGGGGCGACTGGGCTGCAATAGCTTCAGTGGCGTCGTCGGGATCCTGCTCGTTTGGGGTTTCAAGTGTTTGATTGGCCGGCTCCAAACTCGCGCCGGAAGTGTCGTCGGCCGAGGCGAGAGCGGGCTTCGGCGTTCGTAGTCCACCGCCAATGCCCTCGGGTCGGCGACGAGTTCGAGTGCTCTGTAGTGGCGGTCGGTCGGTCTCAACCGTGCGCAACGTCGTCAGGCTGGTGGAGGTAGCCGTTCGCAGCAGTTCCTCGGTGAGGGGGACACTGTGCAGTACAACCGGCACGATGTCGTTGGCGACGTCAGTCCGGTACGTGCGATGCATGGACTCGACCTTGGGGCCGAAGACAAGACCCACGCCCGCCCATTCGAGGGTGCCGGTGCCGAGGCGGAAGGACTCGAGCGCGGCCAACTCATCCGCGTCGAGCTTGAATCTGGACTCCCGGGCGACGGCGTAGGCAGCCTCAGCGATGCGGTTGAGCCAAAGGCGGCTGTGGACGCTGCCCGCTTCGGGATACGCCGCCCACTTGGTGGCTGCGAGACTTTGGTTCAATTGGTCCAGGGCACCGGCGGCTGCGTCGTTCTCGTCGCTTCGTCGGGCCTTCACCTCGATCGTGGCGATGTGTACCCCCTGGTCTTGGGGGTCCAGGGCGATCGCGAGAAGGTCAGCTCGCTTCTTCGGGAACCAATGGCGGTACTCATCGAGGCTGACGAGGAGAACTCGACATCCCGGAGGAAGAGGCCACGGAGTGGTGGTGGTCGCAAGGAGGCTGAAAGCAACGACATGCCCGACCAGCTCGTTTATACCGGCACCGCTGGTCGCAGCTTGCAGCGCGAGGATCCCATAGCCTTGGCTCGCGACTTGCCGCAATTGCGTGCCGATAGACAGGGCAACGTCGGGTTCCTTAATGATGCCGGCGGCGCGCAGGCTGCGGCCGATGGCGCGATCAGCCGGCCCGCCTGATTTCTGGCTGAGGACCAGCGAGAGCGGACTATCGCCACCGAGACGACGTTCCTGATGGAGTATTGCGACGTTGTCGCTTCCGAGCGCGTGCTCGAGGCTGTCTCTGGTCGCGTACCGATCCAGAGTGGCAACCCAGAGGGCAAGCTCGTGAACGTCTCGCAGCTTGGCGGCGATGTCGAGTGCGCCCGTTCGCACCTCGGGAACTTGGAGAGGTTGTCCAGCCTCCGGCCACGCATCGTCGACGGCATTCTGGACACGGAGCCACGCCTGGCCGGCAGGCGAGGCCGCCGGGGGCATGAGAAGGATGCGGCGATCCTGCTTTGGCCGCTGCCACACGCGGGGTGCAAACAGGACCTCGTCGTCCTCAGCAGGAGCGGGTACCTCGCGGGTCTCGATCTGAAGTGCGTCGGGGCTATCGGTCAAGCCCGTGACCAGTGCAAGATGCACGGCCGGTGCTTCGCTGCCGGGGCGGAGGAGTTGCCGGGCACGTGCCAGGTCGTCGACGTAACGGAGCTCGAGTACATCTCTTTCATTGCGTAGCTGATCGTCCGCCATCGCGAGCGTCTCGGCTCGTGGCTTGTCGTCGTCGCCTGTGCCGACGCAGAACACCTCGATCTTGCGGATGGTTGCCAGGCCGGCTCGTCGGCCGATCAACTTGACTGCTTCGCCGACCATAAGGTCGGCGGCGCCGGCGCCCCATGTGAGGCATCGGAGGTGCCCCGCCGCTTCGGGCTGAAGCGTTAGCAGCTGCATGATGACTGAGCTCAGCGCGTCACCGGCATAGCCGCTTTCGTCTCTGGCCGAGTTGCCGCCGTACAGGCTCCAAACGCGGCCTTCGGTGGTGGGGAGCAGGACGCGGTCCTGAGTCGACAGGCGCAGGTGTGCTGGATGGTGCGCGGCAGTGGTGCGCGCGATGCCACCCGATGTGGCGACTGCATCGCCCCTGTCGAGGTTGGTCTTGGGTTCTTCGGCGCGGTTGACCAAGTTCCACAATGCGTCGAGGTACTGGGCCATCCACTCAGCCTTCATGGGGGCGAAAGCCGTGAGCGCGGCTGATCGGTCGCCGCGGACGGCTCCTGCGAGAGCAAGGGCCTCTGCGGTATCCGTGTCGTTGTTGGCCTCGCGTGCGGCGCAGGCATCCGTCCAGACACCCACCCATGACTCGAGCGCGGACGGTTCAAGTCCTCTGTCGAGCGAGCTGCGCGCCGCCCTTTGCAGGGCTCTCGCGATGGGCAGCAGGGCTGCCGGCACAGACTGCACCGGGCTAGCGTTTATCGCCCCGCAGAAGGTGTGCAGACTGGGCTCGCCAGGAAGCGCGAGGGTTAGGACCGGCGCCTCCGCGAACAAGATCGCGGCTCGTAGCGTTGCTGCGTCGTCGAGGTCGGGCCTCCAGTCCACCTGGACGGTGCTTCCGTCCCGGGCGTGAAGTCGCAGTTGCAGCGGGGGCAGTTGGCCGCCGGAAGAGAGTCCGGCGTCTCCGAATGCCGCGAGGACGTCACCGAGGTCGCTGTCGTCCGCGGCGCGTAGGAGGAGGCCGTCGACTTCGCCGCCGTAGGTCTCCCACGTCCGCATCAGGGCGCCGAGCCGGAGGCGCGCGCAGGCAAGCGTGAGGATGCGGCCGGCTCCTGTCCGGTTGGACGCCGCAGCGGGGCTGGCTGGCGGTTGGGGGGAGAGAACCTGGACCCTCTCTACCATGCCGCCGAGCTGTTGGGCAGCCCGGACGATTGCCGCTTCCGGGCAGGAGGGGCTGCTGCCGTTGACCGCCCTGTCGCGCAGGAGCCGCTCGAGTTTGCGTCGGGTGGGGCGAGTGAATACCTGCTGCTGCTGAGCGTCGTCAAGGTCGCACAGCTCCTGGGCGGCGTCGCGCTGGCTGCTTCCCCTGCGTAGCTCTTCTGCGCGCCGTTCGTAGGTATCCCAGGGCAGGCTGGCCGCCTGGCTTCCGGCGTCAAGCCCGCTGCGGAAGACGTCCATCTCTTGCCGGACGGTTTCGGCCAGGTTCTGCGGGCGCTGTTCGAAGATTTCGCGTGCCTCGTCGAACCGCAACATCCGGAGCAGGTCGGCGCTCCCGGTCTGCAGCTGCGCCATCACCGCGTCCGCCACCGTCGCTGCGCCCGACGCGCCGACGTCAGGCCTGCGGCCTAGAACTGATTCGGCGCGCTTTCGAAGGTCGGCGTACGCCATTGGTTTCAGTAGGTCGTCGCTTGTCCGGCGGGCGGCGAGGGCAAGGTTGTCAGATATCCGCTCGGCGTCCACTCGGGCGCCGGGGGGCATCCTGTCGGCGAAGGCGCCGAGAGTGGGCAGTGCACCGAGCGGGTCGTCGCCCGCCGCGAGCCGGTCGAGATAAGCCGCGACGGCCGGGGCGCTCGGCCTGGTCGCCACCGGAGCCTGGTTGATCGCCTCGCGCACCGCGCGGGGCACGCCGTCCAAGACAACTCTTGGAGCCTGCTGGGACAGGATTCCCATGCCCTCGGCGGACTCGAGAAGCACACTTGGGGAGACCGATTCGAACAGGTTGAGGGACTGCCGATCGGGCACCTGCTCGCCGTCGCAGAGGACCAGGACGACGCCGGCCGAACTCTGGTTTCGAAGCTGGGTTCCGGAGACATCGCGCATTGCATGGGGCCCGAAGCGAGCGGGTGTCGCCGATACGACGGCCAGTTGTGGAAGGTCTCCGTCCCACGCGGCCGCCATGCCCTCGGCGACGGACGTAGGTACGCCTTCGACCAGAACAAAGTTTCGCGCTCCCGGCGCAAGGTTGCGGCGCAAGTGCTCTGCAAGTGCACCGCCCAGCCGCGCGCTCACCGGTGGCCCCTCTGCGTGCGCTCTCCGACCATGGTTGTGCGGTCTGAGAGCCCAACCGCAAGCCCGGCATCGCTCATGAGGCGCTCGGCGGCTCGTGCGTTCTGCGCGAGCCGAGCCCCATCGATCTGGCTCGCCAGCGCTGTCTCGGCGGCTGACTCCTGGTTGATCACAAGGCCCCACTCTTCTCGGGCTGCGGAGATAAAGTCGCGGCTTGACATGGGCATCCGGGCCGAAAGGGCGCCGACCATCGCAGCCAGGAGATCGGGGCTCGCCGTCAAGTAGCGGTACGAACCGGTGCCGACCAACATGCCCACGGACTCCAGCAACACCCGGAACCCGTCTTCGGATCCTCGGCTGTAATTCGACGTCTCTACCGCGAGACGTGCGAGCCGGAGGTAGTCCTGGTCTGTGGCTGGTAGTCGCAGCCGAGCCAGTTGGCTGCTAACGCTGTCGGGGTCGCTCGCGGCCAAGGTTCGGTCGCGGAACTCACCGGAGAACGCGACCACCTTCTCGTCTTCCCTGAGTTCGCGCATACGCTTCGCCAGGGTGCGCACTGTGGCCTCAGCAAGTCGGATGCGGGCTCGACGGTAGGACTCCTCGGAACGCTGGCGGACTGGGTCTTGTGCGCGGGAGGAGCCGCCGAAGCTCAACAGCAGGAATCGGTCCTCGGACGGTGTATCTGTCGCGTCCCACGCAGTGCGCAGGACGTGGAGGGCAAGGTCGAGGCCCAGGATGCTGCGCAGTTGCCACAGTTTGGCAGGGCCGCTGGCGTGACCCTGGAGCATCACTCCTTCTGCGTGCCTGCACAAGCTCTTGGCTAGACCCGCCAAACGCGCGTCAGTGCCACGGATCCAAGCCGACCTCTCGTCGTCCTCCACGTCGATGCGCCGGTCGGTCCAGGTCTCGTTGCGCGGGAGCGCATCTTCGAGCGTGGATCCAATCTCGGCAAGCGGGCTGGTGGCGTTCAGCGCCTCCCGCACTTGCTCGACAGCCGCACGTCCCAAGCTGGCGTCGGTGGGGTCGGCCGGATCTGCTAGAAGCCGTGCGAGGGTGATCCCGCTGCCGCGCATGTAAACCTTGCGGACGGTGTACTCGCTGCTACGGGGACTCGGCTTTCGCGCGTCGTACCACAGCAGTGACTCGTGAAACGGGCGGAGGAGCCAGGCTCCGGCCTGGCCACGCTGTGTCTCCGGATCGACGAGGCCCTGCAGGGTGAGCTGAGCTAGCTGGAGGTTGGCAGAGCCCCGGATCTGGCTTCCTGCCGCTAGGCGCGCGCCGTACTCCTCGGGGGAAGTGTCGGCGTCACCAACGCCTCCCTGCGTGCGACCACCGAGAAAGTTCTCCCCGAGGGCCAGGCTCCGCACGGCGAAGAGCTGCCGCTTGGGTGACCGGAGTTTGTCGACAGAGCTGGGTGCGCGGTAGTCGTTCTGGCGAAGCGTTAGCAACGTTTCGGCGCACAGCTGTGGGGCGCGTTCGTCGCGGTCAGGCGCGAGTCCGAACAAGTCTTCCGCGACCGGCCCCGGGCTCAGCCGGTATTGGTTGCTGCGCTGGGCGGGCATCAGCGGTTCCGCTTCGCGAAGTGCGGTAGAGAAATCGTTACCAGGGCCGGCGGATTGGAGTCGGGATCCGCGACGCGCAGAGAACGATCGGTGTGGAGGTGGGCGGCAAGGCGCCCGTAGAAGCCTCGCAGGTCGTTCATCTCGGCAACGCCCTGTCCAACTGGGCCCTGGAAGGCTGCAGCCTCCCGAATTGCTTCGTACATGCGGGGCGTGATTCGCAGGGCTAGGTCGTGCGCCTGGTCGACTTGGAGCTCGACGTCCACGTGGTCGACGTCCAACAGCTTTTCGACCAGGCCAGAGTCGGGGACTCTCAAATTGAGAGCGTCCAACTGGACTTGGCTGTGTACGAGAGACGGCCGGGCTGGTCGGAAGGAGCCGGGGTCCCGGGCGAACAGGCACGCAGGGTCGGGCACGATGAGGCCCTCGTTTGGGCTAGAGAACCCGGTGACGAGGAAGTTCAGCCCGCGGACAATCTCATTGAGCTCGATGACGGTGTCACCACCAGCCGCCGTCTTCCTGGCGAGCTCGACTAGTTCGACGACATGGCGGTAGTCGAGCAGCCGCCGAGCAGTGGCGTCCGCTCCTCCGAGGTCACCGGATGCCTCGAAGAAGACGCGCTGCCTCCAGAGGCGCTCCGCTGGGGCATTGGATACACCGTCGCCACGGACCAATGCCTCCAGACCGTCCTCGACCCGCGTCAAGTCCTCGTCGGTGCTGACCATCTCGCCCAGCGCGTAGAAGGTCATCTCGCCCTGCGCAGTGCGCACCCGGTCAAGAGGCGACTCCGAGCCTGCGAGTCCGGAATGGCGACCAGCGCTGGCAGATTCCGGCCGCGTGACAGCTGGGTCACCGGCGATTCGCCGCACTCCTTCGGATGCCCCGCTGGCGTCGCGGAGCCATCCGTCCACCTCCAGGTCGCTGACGCCACCCAAGCCGGAGCGCCTCATGCCCGTGAGCAGAGAGGAACGCTCAGCGACACTGGTCGGGAGGCCCCCGCCCAAGGCGCGTCCGAAGTAGCCATCCGTCGCGGTGAAGGCCCCGCTGCCACGGTCGCGGTTGTCATCCTTGACGCGCGTGCAGCTATGCGGGCCGACGATCGCCCAGGAAAGGATGGCCAAGACCTCGCGCAGCGTCGGGACCGCTTCGCCCGATCCGAGTCGGATCAGGGTCCGCAGCTGCTCGCGCACGTCGGGCCGGCGCAGCTGTGCGGCATTGCTGCGCATGGGGCAGCCGCCGGTCTCGAACGGGCAGTCGGCGCACCCGCCCCAGATGTCTTCGCGAGTGACGTAGTCCACCAGCTGACCCCACAGCCGGTCTCCCGTCGGGCGTTGCCGGTTCACATTGACGATGGTCAACCGATCGCTCGTGGCAGCGCCGTGCCGGAGCGCCTGGTCGAGTACCTCGGCAACGTCCCGCGCGTCGAGGTCATCGAGTGCATCTCGCAGAACTCCCTCGTTAGCACACAGCAGTGTCTGGGCTTCGCCAGGTTCGAGCGCTTTGCGCAAGGCCGAGGCCCTGGACGTCGCGTCGGGCAGGCCAGAGAGGTCTTTGACAACTCTCTTCCCGGGCGCGATTTCCACGAGGGCGTCCTCGATGGGGAGTGCGACGCCGGCGGCTCGGCAGTAGGCCTCCGCGACAGCGGTCTTGCCGGTCCCCGCGTTGCCGGTGAGCACCACGACCCCAGGCGTGCCTTGCGTAGCCCAGTCGGCGACGAAGCCGCCTAGCTTGGTCTCGACGTCCTCGCCGAGCGCGTCGGCGAGCGCAGCGAAGTGCTCACGGTAGGCGCCGGCTTGGTCCGCACTGAAGACGGAGAGCAGCCTCAGTGCCACGACTGCGGGCAGCTCTCTTGGCGGTGCAGAAGTGGAGATGTCGTTCATTGGCCTACGGCCCTTTGCTCGCGGGAGGAAGTTCCTGGGAAGTTGGGCACCGTGAGCAGCGAGCGCTGGCCACGACGGGCGGCGAGGAGTTCGCCGCCCGTGCGGGCTGGAACACCTGCGTCCTGTAGGACGTCCGCGAGCGCGCTCACTATCAGCTCGGCCGCCGGAGGCGGCACGGCATTGCCGACTTGTCGCCTGACTCGAGGGTAGGCGGACCGCCGGTCGCGGAGGTCCGTGCCGAACTCGAACACGAAATCGTCGGGAAAGCCTTGCAGGCGCGCCTTTTCACGGTTGGAAAGCCGACGCGGCTCGATATGGTGGTAGCCGTGCGTGCCGCCTCCGCCACCGGCGATAACCGTGTAGGACGGCTTCTCCGGGTCTAGTCGCCGGTACACATGGCTGATAAGTCCCTTCACGGCCAGTGGGTGGCCTGCCGGGATGACCTCGAAGTTCGAGCCCGGCGGAATCAGCTTGAGGCGCTCTACGACATCGGGAGAGTCCATGCCGCGCTCGTGGTTAGGGGCATCTTCCGGAAGCGGGTGCGCATCCAGGACATCTCCCACCGTGCGGGGGAAGCCTTGGAAAGGAGTGGGAATGATCGGCGGCCGGACCCCCAGGTCACGGCGTACGCCGAGGACGATGAGCCGCTCGCGGTGCTGCGGGACGCCCAGGTCCGCCATGTCCACCACCTGGGCGCTGATGTCGTAGTGGACGCCACGACGCCTTCCCCGCCTCGGGCGGTTGTCGACGAAGCTGCTCGGCGACTTCAGGGCGTGCCGGACCAGCGTCCAGGCGACTCCTCTGTTCGCCGACAGGAGACCTGGGACGTTCTCGAGCACAAAGGCAGCGGGTTGGAGGGCGTCGAGATATCGAGCGACTTGTCGGAACAGGTTCCCGCGGGCCGTGATTAGACCGTCGTGGTTCCACAGCGTGGAGTAATCCTGGCAAGGCGGTCCGGCCAGCAGAATGTCACAGGGAACATCGGGGACGGGCGTCTCGGTGATATCACCCTCGACAATGTGCTTTCCGAGGTTCCGACGGTAGGTCTCGACAGCCCAGTGCTCGTTGTCTATTGCCCAGACGACGCGGGCTCGGTCTGACCGCTCGGCGCCAAGGTCCATGCCGCCGCAGCCAGAGAACAGCGAGACCGCGGCGTAGCGCTTCGGGCGCGGGGCCATCAAGCTGTCCGCCACTCGCGGATAGCCAACTCCGCCTTGCGGCCTAGCGTCTCAGCGGGCCAGCGCGGGGTCCGTAGGGTGATTCGTCGCATGCAAGTGTCCATGTGTGCGAGTACTGATTGCGCGGTGCGAAGACGTGGGGCCGGGTTGACCTGGGTGGTGGCTCCGGCACGCTGGCGGAGACCCAGCAGCCGGGCAGCTACGGCCGGGACTTCGCAGTCGGTCCGTCTCTCAGACGCGGTCGTGGTGCTCATGCGCGCGACGCTATCTGGCTGCTCCGACATCCACGCGGTCGGCGCGCCGCCCGCTTGGCCCAACTGGGAGTGGTACTGCCCCCAGCTCCGCTGACGGATTGGAGGTGGTCAGTGTCGAGAGGTTCAGCGGACGACTGGCCGGGGCCACAGGTACGACCGCCCTTCCGCGCACGCGCACACTCCCAGCGTCCACCAAGGCAATGACCAGCACGTGCACTGCACAGCGCTGCTGCCGCGCTCCGTCCATCGTCGATCACCAACCCCGATGCCCCCTCGCGCGAAGTTAGGGTCCCACAGCCGCGATGTCGCCGCCGATGGCGTTGCTTCCCCCGACACATCCTGCGGCGACTGGCGCGGCAGTGGCGTCATGGTCATGGGAGGCTGTCTGCAGACGTGAGCCGGGTTGGGTCACGTGTCTCGTCGCCCGGTGGCGGTCGAACGTCGAGCTCCCGGCTGACGTGCAGGGTGCGCACCTGCCGCGGCTATGCCCGATCGAGCGCTGGACGTTGCGGGACGAGAGGCGGTAGGGCGCGCGGAGTCGCTGGGATCCTGGCCTTGGCATCGACGACGGCCATATACAGCGCAACTGTGTTAGCGGTCGTGGCGGACGGGACTTCGACTCGACTGGCTGGCGGAAGTCTCAGCTTCGCGCTGCGAGATCCGGGTTGTCGGCTATCTCGTCGCGTGTGAGGTCGGTGACGCGGACCTGCACCGTTCCGGACCCGACCATCGCCGAGAAGGTCGTGGCGTTCCATTCGGCGACCCGGGCCATGCTCTCGACGGCACCGTTCACGAGGGCCGCCAGTCGACGCGTGACTGCGTCGTGGAGGCCGGTCAGTCGGATAGGTCTTTGCAAGGGGACGAGGTCGTTGAGCAGCTGGCGTACTTCGATGTGCTTGTCCGACTTGAGCGTGTCGATGGAAATGATGACCCGCTTGAAGGACGCGAACGGATTGCGGTTGGCCGGGAGCTTCTGCCGGATGCGCTGGATGCCGGTTGAGTCCAGCCGGACGAACGGCAGCGCGAACCGGGTCCAAAGCTCGAACTGCATCTGCTCGAGGACGTGCTTGGGCGTGACGACCAGGATCCGCTCACCACGGCCTCGGCGAGCCAGCTCGGACAGGATCATGCCGATCTCGAGCGTCTTGCCCAGGCCGACCGCGTCGGCCAACAGGATGCGAGGGCGAAGGTTGTCAGGGTCCAGAGCCTTCTCGACCGCACGGAACTGGTACGGCAGTGGGTCGGCCAGGGCGCGGTGCGCGGTCGTAAGCGCCGTCTCGGTGATCGGGATTGGTGTTTTCCGCAGCATTGCCTCCAACCACAGGCGGGACTCTCGGTACCTGGGGGAGTCATCGGCCACGACGGTGGTGCTTGCTGGGTAGCCATCTCGATGTAGTCGATCGCAGTCGAGAAGGTGGCCTCCGTGTCGCGGACGAGCTCGGAGAGACCGAAGACGTGCACGAAGTTGCCGTCGGTCGTCGGTTCGACCTGCGTGACGAGCCACTCCTCGTCACGGATAACAACCACGGAGCCGGGGGCTGCGTTGAATTCGTTCTGGACGTCTTGGCCCGCCGTGGTCGTCACGCTGAGTACCCCTCGCTCCGGTTCTCCACTTCCATGTGCCAACTCGCTCGTGAAGGCCTATAGCCACGCGCGCACACCTGGACTCTATTCACCGAACTGGCCCGGGCGACCGCGCGAGGTCGTGGGCATGAACCGGCTGGAGCGCCCGAAGCCGTCACCCGCTGCGCCCTCGCGACTACGACGAGCTGGTGCAGTTCACGAACTTCGTTGTGACTGAGACGCTTGGGCAGGCACTACGTCCTGGACGTCCTCGACGGCGCGCGGCGGGAATGCAGGCCAACCCGCGTCGGGACAGGCTTTCGGAACTCGCGGTCTGACGGCACCCTCACGCGGCCGGTCTGCGATACCGGGTTGACGCGAGGCCGCTGCTCGGAGTCTCGGCACCGCTGTGGTGCCAAGGGTCGAGTGCTCGGAGGCTACCGCCACTCGGGGTTTGTCCGCCCACATCGCCGAATACGTCTTTGCGTCAGGCGGCGAAAGCTCTGAAGCCCCCATCGCAGAACCAGTCGCTGTGGGAGAGCGCTGCCCACGTCGCTGCGCCCCAATCATTCAAACGGTATTCTCGAAGATCCGACTCGCGCTCCAGACAAACCTCCCGCACTGCACGCCTACCACCTGTCACATGGACCCGTGTGAGCATTCTTTGTGACTGGGCAATTAATCGGGCCGCTTCGGTCCTGTACATCCTGTCAAGCTTGAATCGAGTGATGTGGTTCTCGATTCGAGCGCGCTGCGCGGCAGACCATGGAGACGCTGCACACGCAAACGACAGGTGGGGCTCCGGAGTGCGAACGACACGTGCAAGCAGCCAAATCGCCGACTCGTAATCCTCATAATACGGATGCACGAAAACTTCCTCGGCACAGGTTGCTATCCGAGTTGATTTGGCCTGGTTGCACGCCTGGCACATGGGCGTGAGATTGACCGGCGTCAAGGCTAATGCCGGGAAACGTGACTTCGGGAGATAGTGGTCTAGCGTATTCACCCGCTGATGGCCGCACGCAAGACACCACGGCGTTGAAAGTCGAATAGTATCGTACATCGCCCGACCAGCAGAGGCCTGATCGACGAAGTGTTTGGAATATACCGTCGAAATCTGCTTATGCGTCAGTCCGGGGATCTGATACTCGCTTCCGCGCTCGGTGTGAATAGTTTCGCCTGCAACAGCGGCCACAAAGGCGGCGGTCCGTTGTTGTACCACGTCGACGCTGCTGACCAGTGCCGTGGCGACGGTGAGATCGCCGATGGCCCGAGCGCAAGTCGCCACGACGGTGCTCGCATCTAGCGTTGGAGGATCCACTTTCCACATCTGTGCAGCGCCTACTCTTGGATTGACGTCAGGGCGCGAGCGATCGAGCGACCCTCCGTCCCAAGCTGCCCACGAAAACTGGCAACCACCGAGCCGTAGATTCCGTACTCCAGGGCAGCTTCCGACACCCTTGAGTGATAGCCGGACTCCGTGACCTCGAGGCCGAAGACTTCGTGCGTAAGTTCGCTGACGTTTTCCGCAAATGTCTCGATCCGGGGTCGGCGTGCCTTCGTCCTGCCGACGCCGCGGTCAATTACCCAAACACACGAGCGCGGGATCTCCTGGAGGACGACCGGGGAGTGCGTTGCGGCGATGGCGACGCCGTTAGTTTCCGCTAGCAGGCTTGACAGAGCATGGATGAACGCGCTGAGGAGCGGCGGATGGAGGTGCGTCTCGGGTTCGTCGAGGAAGACAAGTGTTCTTTCTTCGAGCACTTCCACAAGGCGCGTCAAGGTTAGGAGTACGACCTTGTGTCCGGAGCTCATCTCGTGGAAGGCCGTTCGTGCATAGTTCATCGAAGATGAACTGTCGCCACTTTGAAAAAGCCTCGATAAATCCAGCGCGCCGAGGAGCGGATCGGTTCGTAGGATGGATATCGCGCGGAGCCAGCGCTCTTCGCGTTTCGAAGCCACGCATCGAGCTAGGCTTTGCGCAAACTCGTCGCTAAGTTCGCTTGATGACTTGGTCGTTCCTTCAGATCCGGGCGCCGATGTCTTCAAGCCCACGGCCGTCAGAGGGATGCCACTGAGGCTGCGAATGGACTCGTGATCAAGGGTGCGCAGTTCATCAAAAGCACTAAATGAAACACTAACCTGGCCGGCGAAGTCAGTGCTCCCATCGGCTAAGGTCAAGGACCCAAAATCGACCCTATGTAAAGGGGCGATCGATGCGGCCCTGCTCATTTGGTTCAGAATCCAGGTCTTGCCCGCGCCATTACTCCCGATCAGGGCGTGGATGTTCGTGGGCGGGCTGGCGTCTGGCACGACATTGAAGGTAAGGCCGAGTGGCGAGCCGTCGGCCTCCAGGTTCTGCCAGTTGTACGAGAAGTTGTACTGAATTGTGCGCGCTTCTCCCCTTGCGAGACGACGGAACTGGCCCTCGACTGTGACCGGTGAGATGAAGCGGAAGAGGCTCGTTAGTGCAACCTCCTCGCCGGCGGCACGCTGGAAGAGCTCCGCATCGGCGGCTATATCGCGCAAGGAGCGAAAAAGTTGAGATAACCGACTTCCGGCCGCTTTGCGCAATTTCTCGTAGTACTCGACGTCTTGACCAACCGAGAAGTAATTGTCGTCGAGGGTGTTGAATCTCTTTGGAATGCTCGTCCGGGTGCGCTCCGGCATTCCGAATGTCCCGATCTTCAACGAGCCTACCGCGTGAACGCGACCCTTCGCATCTGCGACGTGCAGTTGGAAGAGTGTCTTGAATGTCCGGTCGTCCCAAAGGTCATCGACAAGGAACCCGGTGAAGGGTGCCGCGGTCTTCGGCACCTTCCACGGCTCGACCGTCTCGAACTTCCAGCTGCGATTGGCGGGCACGGGCACAGGGTAGGCGTGGTGAACGTCCGAGTCGAGGTCCGATCGCTCACACGGGCTGGCCAGGTTCGGGCGACTCGCGCCGCATGCCTTCATCGCGCAAGGCGGCGAGAGTGCGCACGACTTCTGTCGGGCTCAGGCCATGTCACGCACCTGCGCCCGCTCTCTTGCGGGGTAACGCCCATGGTCGCAGCCGGGGTGAGGCGGCTGCGGGGCACTGGTCGCGTCCCAGAACATGTGGGCGCGGCAGTGGGGGCCTGGCCTCCGGTGTCGGACGGACGAGATCAGCTTCCGAGCAAGAGCTCTCGCAGTTTCTCTGGGCGAAGCCACGGGCCCATATGAATCATTCGGTGGCAGTTGGCACATATCAGCACAAGATCCTCGAGCCGAACCTTGCGACGACCGGTGACGTGCAGGGGAACGACGTGGTGGCACTCGACATACCCGCTTCCGCGGGCGCCGTACGTGGCTGCGAAGTCGAACCCACAAACTTCGCACCCCAGACCTCGCCCCGATTGCCGGGCTCGTTCGACCTTCGCGTCGCGGAGTTTCGGGTCCCTCTCACGCATGGCGTGAAGCCGCATCAGCAGCCCGCCTTCCTCACTCTCTGGATCGTCGACGCTGCCTACCCTCGCCTCCACGATCTCGTCGAACTGCCCTTCTTCCAGCCCTCCTCGCAGCGCGGCCGCGACGTCAAGCATGTGGGTGGGGTTGGCCAAGAACTGCGCGATCACCTGCTCGTCCGTCTTGCCACCTCGCGTACGCTTGCCCGGGTAGTCGGGATGGGCGGTGGCCAGGTCCGACGTCTTGCGCGACACGGCGTCGGGGCTTCGGAAGTTCGCTGGCCGCTCTGCCATGGGGTGGACAGGTAGTCCCCGGAGCACTTGAGAGAGTTCCTGCACGCGCGGGTCGGCAGTTCGTAGTTCGCGCCAGCCGTTTGCATACACAAGCGCGCACGCGAGCACGACTTCTTGCCAGTCCCAGTCGAGCCTCTTGGTCGATGCGACGGTGAAGCCGAGCGCTCGAAGCCGACGCGCCACCGTTGCTTCGCCTCCACTGAACTGGGCAGGCGCGAGAGGCTCGCCAGTCGCGTATCCGTGAGCGGCGCCCACGATCGCCTTGGAGTCGTACTGTCGCCCCTCATGCACGAGGAAGTAGCTCCGGGCCGGCCCGAATCGGTACTTGTCGAGGAACGCCTCGCGACCCAGTGCATCAAACTCCCCAAGGGCTGCGGACACCGCGTCGACGGTGATGTTCTCCAAGGCCATGAACCCGACGGTAGCGGCCGATCGCCCGGTCTCTCCGGCGCCACTCGACGGTCTCGGTTCGATCATCGCTGGACCGCAGTGGGCCGAACGAGGCCCCCCGCCGACAGTCCGACGACTGGGAGCCACGGGTGCCGCTCGCAAGTCGTGAGTCACGATGTGCGCGAGCTGTCGGCTTGAAGCGCCTCGCGGTTGAGCCAAAGCTCGCTCGCCTGGCCGGCCAGGGCGAATCAGGCGCTTCCGCTGGCTACGGACCCGTGAGTCCGCTCTAGAGAAGATCGTGCGTCGGTCGTAACCGAAACTTGCAGTTCGGCGGGAGCTTTCGGGCGCGGTCGGGTGTCGTGGTACTGAGTGAGGATGGCGTCGCGGATCACGTCGGGCACAGTGACTACGGCACCGTTTAGTTTGGCGCGCACGAGTTCGGGGGAGTTGGTGACCTGGTCGCCGGTTAGCTCGCGGGCGCGGACGTGAATCTGACCGGATGCAGCCATGGTCCGAAAGCTCGTGGCATTCCAGACGGCGATTTCGGCGCTGACGGCGACGGCACACTGGATCGTCGCGTGGGGAGCGCGGAGTTCGAACGCCTCGCGAGCATTAGCAGTTCCTGGCTCGGGCCTGGCGACATCGGCCAAGAGTCGCCGCAGTTGAGGGACCGCGGCGTGTACCACCGGGTTGGGAAGCCCGGGCGCGAGGAGGTGCCGCATGCTAATGATCAGCGACTGCCACTGTCTTGCCGCGCGGACGAATCGCCGCGGGTCGGTGTTCGCGTGGAGCTCGGCGGCCGCGGCGTTGGCGACTAGTCCGACCAGGGCGAAGTCGCGCAGCGTCACGATGGAGCGATCGGGCTCACGTGCGTTCGTCCATGCGGCGCTGCGCACCTGCCGCAGCCGGTCGGAGATCTCAGCCAGATGGTCGTGCGTGCGGATCGGCGCGTTAGCAAGCGTGATCTCGTCCAAAGGGCTCACACCGCCGCGCCCGTTTGCCGCGGCGGTTGCTTGAGAGGCCCAGGCCCGTGCCTCTTCCATCCCCGGAAGCCAGCGACGCAGCCGCCACCACGTGAGTCCTGCCTGTCCGGCGCGCAGGGTCAACGTCGTCTCGCCGGAGAGCAGTGCGCCGGCCAGGTCGGCGATCCGAGCCAAGCTGACTCGTCGGGCATCGAAGTCGGTCACCACGCCGGCATCGGGGGTGCGGGGGAACCCGTCAGGGTCCAGGTGGGTAGCGAGCAGGTCGGTGCCGGCGCGCAGAAGGCGCGCAGCGTGAGCCCAGGGGTGGCCGTTTGGTCCCGGGAGGTAGGGGAGCCGACGATCCTTGTCCTCGAGCACCGGGATCGAGTCGACCATCTGCACAGCGGCGTACTCAACGGGGTCGCCGGTGACGAGCCCGGGTGGCACACCGTACACAGTGCCGACGCGGTGGGGGTCAGCCAACGAGCGCACGTGGCGCTCGATCGCGTCAAGCACCGCGTGGTAGCCGATGAGCGCCTCGTACGCATCGTCTATCGAGTCGAAGCGCTGATGCTGGGTTCGGGCGCTGCCTTCGTGGATGCACTGCGCCGCCTTGGTGACGAGCTCGCCGTACGTGGTCACGGCACACGCCCGAGGATCGCGGTCCGAGCGGTGAAGAGCTTGTTGGTGACCCGGGTCAGGCAGGCGAACTCCTCGACCTCACTCGCCCCGTCGGCGAGGCGGCTGGCTCGGTCGAGCGCCGTCGCGAGGAGTCGGTCCAGGACGAGTCGCGCTGCGTTGACGTCGTCGGTGGGTCGGAGGACGCCGAGGTCGACAGGGGCGCCTCGTTCGACGAGCCCGTCATCGAGCCACTCGAGTTCGTCGCGGGCTTCGCGGATGTCCATCGCCGCAAACGTCAGGTCCACGCCAGGGGCGAGCGGAACGCCGATGCTCAGCCTCAGCGTGGCGTGGCTGGCCGCGTAGAGCAGCGACCACAGCCCTTCCCAATCAGCTGCGGCCTGCTCGATGAGCACCCTCGCCGGCGCTTCCCATGCTGCGCTCATTCCCGCCGCCTCCCTCGTCGTCTCGCGGTCCGTCCACCGTGATCCGCGCCCCGCAGCCGATGTGATCGATCGACTGGATGTGTGGATGACGCCGGCTCACACAAGTAGGTGCGCCGACGAGTGCGTAAGACGCGAGGTCCACCAGCGGCGCGCTCGATGGGGGTCGTGAGGAAGGAAGTGGGCCATGACACCTCTGGCACCAAAGGTCGATCACACGAGCTCGGGCTCGCGTGTTACGCGTGACCGGGCGCACTACACGGCATGGAACCCACACCTCGAGTGCCGATCGGTGCCGCGTCATGGTGATGACGCTGCACCGCCTGACGGCCGGCGCCGGATACCAGTACTTGTTGCGGCACACCGCCTCCGGGGACTGCGACCGCGCCGGTGCGACGTCGCTGACGGCCTACTACACCGCGTCCGGGAATCCGCCCGGCCGGTGGCTAGGGCGGGGCCTCCGGGGCGTCGGGGGGGCGGAAGCCAACGGGATCGAGCGCGGTGAAGTTGTGGACGAGCAACCGATGGCGCGGCTCTATGGACAAGGGTGCGACCCGGCCACGGGCGGGCCGCTCGGTCGCGCGTACGTGACAGGCGACCCGGTGGCCAAGCGAGTTGAGGCCCGGGTGAAGGCGCTCCCCGAAGGCCTGGATGCCGGGGCGCGGCGAGCAGCGGTCGACGCGATGACACGGGTCGAGCTCGCGCGCGGTGCACCGAAGGCCGTCGCGGGGTTCGATCTGACGTTCACGCCACCGAAGTCGGTTTCCACGCTGTGGGCGGTCGCCGACGACCGCACGCAGGCCACCGTCCTTGCGGCGCACCGGGCTGCGGTCGACCAGGCATTGGCGTTTCTCGAGGACCGGGCTCTGTACACGCGGACCGGTCACGGAGGGTGCCGGCAAGAGCCGACGCAGGGCGCGATCGCGGTTGCGTTCGATCACTGGGACTCCCGTGCTGGGGACCCCAACCTGCACACGCACCTGGTCGTCGCGAACAAGGTGCAGGGCCCGGACGGGGCGTGGAGGTCGCTGGACTCCCGGGCGCTGCACCACGCGACGGTCGCGATCTCGGAGGTGTACGACGCTCTGATGGCCGACGAGCTGGCGCGGCGGTTGCCCGTGCGGTGGGGGTGGCGACACCGCGGGGCGCGACGCAGCCCACGGCTCGAGGTCGACGGTGTCGCCGATGCGCTGATGGGGGAGTTCTCGGCCCGGTCGACCCGCATCGACGAGGCGATGACGGACGAGGTCGCCCGGTTCGCCGCCACGCACGGGCGAACACCGAACCGGATCGAGATCACCCGGCTCCGCCAACAGGTCACCCGTGCCACGCGGCCGAGCAAGCATGTCCGCCCCCTGGGCGAGCTGCTGGCTGCGTGGCGCATCCGTGCGGCCGCTCTGACCGGGCGGAGCCCGGAGCAGCTCACGGCCGCCGCCCTTGGGCGAGAGCAGAGCGTCCCGATAGGTGCCGCGGCGGTGCCGGCGGAGGTGGTCGAGCGGGTGGCACAGGTGGTGCTGGCCGGGGTGATGGAGCGCCGCTCGACCTGGACCCGGTGGAACGTGCTCGCCGAAGCAGCGCGGGTGACTCGCGGGTTCGCGATGGCCAGCGTGACCGACCGACTCTCGCTGCTCGACTCGGTGACGAGCGCCGCCCTGCGCGACGGAATCTCGACGGCAGCACCCGCGCTGTTCGAGACCGGACCGGGGTATCAGCGGCCGGACGGGGCCTCGGTCTTCGACCGCCCGGACGAGGAGCGGTTCACCGACCGGCGAGTCCTCGACGCCGAAGCCCGCCTGCTCACAGCGGCATTCGCCGATGATGGTCCGGCGACGTCCATGGCGGCGTTGGTCGTTGCCGCCTCAGACGGCCACACACGGCTCGCGCCGGACCAGGTGGACGTCGTGCGGCAGGTCGCGACCTCCGCGCGCTGCCTCGATGTGCTCGTTGGGCCGGCCGGGTCGGGCAAGACCACCACCCTGCGCGGGGTGCGTCGGGCATGGGAACACTCGTACGGGCGCGGTGCGGTCATCGGGCTGGCGCCGTCGTCGTCGGCCGCCGCGGAGTTGGCCCGGGCGCTGGGGATCGCGTGTGAGAACACGGCCAAGTGGACCTTCGAGTCCACCGGCCAGGGCGCCGGACGGCGCGCCGCCCTCACCGCCCGGCTGACCGTCGCTCGCGATCGGGCGGCGTGTGACGGGGATGTGCGAGCGTTGCGGACGATCGAGACGGCCTTGGCAGCGCAAGCCCGCGAGAGCGTCCGATGGTCCCTGCGGGCGGGCCAGCTCGTGATCGTCGACGAAGCATCCCTGGCGGGGACGCTCACCCTGGACACGATTGTCACCCAAGCGGGGACGGCGGGGGCGAAGGTGCTGCTGGTCGGGGACCACGGACAACTGTCCGCGGTCGACGCCGGTGGCGCGTTCGCGCTATTGGCCGACCGCACCCGCCCCACACGGCTCACGTCCTTGTGGCGGTTCAGCCACCCGTGGGAAGCCGCGGCCAGTCTCGGCCTGCGCGATGGGGATCCCAGGGTGGTCGAGGCCTACGTCGAGCACGACCGGGTGCACGCCGGAGCCGCCGAGGCGATGCTCGAGGACGCCTACACGGCGTGGGCGACCGACGTCGAGGACGGCGTCGACGCGATCCTGATCGCACCCGACGCCCGGACCGTCGCCGCGCTGAACGCCCGAGCCCACCGCGACCGCGTCGCCGACGGCCTCGTGACCGGCGCCGGTGTGGCCTCGGCATCCGGCGAACGGATCGGCCTGGGGGACCGGATAGTCACCCGCCGCAACGAGCGCACCCTCCGGCTGGCGGGCGCCGGCCCCCACTCCTACGTGCGCAACGGGGACCTCTGGACCGTCACGCACACCCACCCCGACGGATCACTGACCGCCTCGCGGACCAGATCCGCCACCGGCGTGGGGGCGGCATCGGTGCTTCTCCCTGCTAACTACGTCGCGCAGGACGTCGAGCTCGGGTACGCCAGCACCACCCACCGCGCGCAGGGCATCACCGTCGACCACACGCATGTGCTGGCCCACCCCGGCATGGCTCGCGAGAACCTTTACGTCGCGATCACACGCGGACGGCACGCCAACGACGTCTACGTCGCGCTGGACGCCGTCGACCCGGAGTGCGACGACCTGCCCGACGCCCCCACCAGCAGCGCCGGCCATGACGTGCTGGCCGCGATCATCGCGACGCCCAGCGCCGAGCAGTCCGCCACGGCGCAGATCGCCGCCGAGCAGCACGCCGCCGGCTCGATGCACCGCCTGGAACCCATCCGGCGCACTCTGCTCGCCGAAGCCTCCCGCAACCGATGGACCCAGGCACTGGACCGGGCAGGACTTCGCGCCGAGACAATCGGCGACCTGCAGACGGCACCCGAGGCAGGAACGCTGTTCACGACACTCGATCGGGCCGCCACCCTCGCCCCCGATCCCGCCACCGTCGTCAGCGAACTGGTCGACGCCGCGACCGCCGACGCCTCCGTCGAGGCACTGAGCAGCGAGGCGAACCGTTGGCTGCGGGCACACGCCGAGAACCCTCAGGAGGTCCGCGCGGCGAGCAGCAGCGTGGGCCTCGACGACGCCGGCCGCACCATGCTCACCACCATCGAGCACCTGATCGCCCAACGGGCCGCCGCACTGACCGACGCCGTGCTCGCCGAGCAGCCAGGCTGGCTCGACCGACTCGGCCCCGAACCGCGCGACCCACGTGCACGAGCCGCATGGCTCGCTGAGATCACCGCCACCGTCGCCCATCTGGACGAACAACGGCCACAGCTGAATGGGCCAGCCCGCGCACCGACTGACTCGACTGAGAGCGCCCCGACCCGAGGAGTGTCGATCCGATGACCCGCACGAGGCGCCGCGCA
This sequence comes from Cellulomonas sp. Leaf395, assembly GCF_001424125.1. Lineage (GTDB taxonomy): Bacteria > Actinomycetota > Actinomycetes > Actinomycetales > Cellulomonadaceae > Cellulomonas. The sequence continues at coordinate 586,724 of NZ_LMQI01000002.1, read as the reverse complement.
CCAGCCTCCCGGGAGGGTTTCTTCCCGCAGCGCACCTTTCTGGCGCCGATCGGGCCACCCACCCCGATCATCTGGGCCGCGTTCACCACGGCCGAGCAAGAACTGCTGCTCGAAGACCTCGACCTTTGGGTGACCTGGCTCGCCGAGCGCTACCGGCTCGACCACCGCGTCGTGCCGGCGTGCTGGACTCAACACCCAGAACTCATCGAGGAGCTTTCCGCTCTACAACTTGCGTGGCAGGGCGCGTACTCCACGAGCGCGGTCCCCGATGCACCCCTGAACTGGCATGAGCGCTTCGCCGTCGCCCGCCTACGCATCACTGACTGGGTCGCTCGGACCGGATGCCGGCCCGACGCGCACCGTTCGCTCTAGACGGTATGACCTGACCGCTCGTCGTTCAGTGGTTGATCTCCCAGTAGCTTCACGCGTAGGTATCGGTCGTTGTCGGGCCGTGCCGTGCCGAGGCCGGCTCTTTGCCAGGCTGCGATCTCAGCCGGGCTTGAGCGGACATCAGCGTTCGTGCGATTGATGTAGATGCTCCGCTCGCCGTCGAGGTGGACCACCTTGCCGTAACCGGGCCACGCGGCTTCTGGGGCTATGAGTTTGAGCCCGAGCGCATCACAAACGCGGACGAGCGGCGAGACCTGCGACTGCGGCGTTCCGGCGGGAATGGTGTCAGCCTTGAGGCGCTTCCGCCGCGCCTCAACCTCGCCCTGTTCGGCGGTCGTTCGAGTCTGTCCAGCCGTTTCTTGAGGGCCCGGGGTGGGAGCGCCCGATGCCGGACCGCGGCCGGTGAGGAAGTCCTGTGCCGCGTTCCAAGGCCCTGAAGTCAGCTGAGGTGAGATCGGTGCCGGATCGACGATCACGCCGATGGCCGTCCTCACCTCTGGCGGGAGCCGCCAGAGTCCCGGGCGTTTGACGACGACAAGGCGTTCTCCGCTGGCGGCGAGAGGCACGACGGCATCGATGAGCCAGCGCCGAATGAAAGCTGACGAGGGAAGCGACCTGACCAGGCGCTGGTTGTCGGGCTCCGCGCTGATTCTGGGGCTCCGATAGGGCGAAGCGTTGATCCAGACCGCGTCACCGCGGTAGACGAGCGGTCCGTAGTTCACGCGGTCGTAGTATGGGGAGACGTTCGACCAGTCCGCGCTCTCTGGGTCGCGAATGCGTCCCAGATAGCGCTCGAACGCCTCGGCATCGGGGAACTCGTCGGGCGTCGCAGTCGGGCTGTAGCCGCCGTTGGCGCCGAGGATGACGACCTTCGCCGATGTCACCGGGCCAAGGTATGGACAGGTTGGGTAGTCGAGGTTGAACGAGTGCTGCCCCGCCAGAACGGCCCGGTCGTCCGGATGGGTCCATTGGCCCGTGGCTTCATCCCGTCCGAATCGCGCCCAGTACTCGACAATGTCGCTCACGTGCACGGCTGGCCTCCTCGCTCGACAGAGAGGCTATCGCCCGTGGATCGCTCCGACGTCACTCCTGCGCGTCATTCCGCTGCTGAGCGCGCGCGAAGAGAGCACCACCGAACGGGGTGAACGCGGCTATGGCGGCGAAGGTGCAGAGCGAGCCTCACCTCAGATATGGGAGACGCGCCCTAGCTGCTAGGTCGCATCATCGCCCTCAGCCGGAAGATCGAGCCGGGCTTGCTCGATAGGGACGGCGAACCAGGTTCCTCCGTCATGATCAACGAGCACTCGTCGAGTGGGTCCATCTGAAATGACGCGCATCATCGTCCACTCCCGAAGCTTTGGGATGATGCCGTAAGTGACTCGTGCCGCACCGGCCAGGTCACCTTCTTCTATGAGTTGCCTTGAAAGATCCTCCGCCATTTCGATTCGCTCCTCTGGCCAGAGACACCGGTCGATGCGAACCTTGAGAAGGTGGTTGAGGTCGGCAGCTTCCTCGGCACGACGGCGTGCCCCGGATTCCCGGTCGGCTTGGGCTTCCCGTTGGGAGGCGATCCATTCCGCAGCATTAGACAGAGAGAATCCCAGGATGTAGGCATCGGCGCGCATCTCAGATTTCGGCCGAACTTGAATGACGAGACCGGACCATTTCGAATTTTGGTCGGCTTGGTCGTAGGCGAGCGCAAGCGCAGATACCAGCGGATCGCCGCTTTTGCCGATGTACTCATCACATTTTGAGCACTTGCCACTAAAGCTCACCTTGGGCTTGTGGCCCGTCTGAAACTCGTGACTCAGTGAGTCTGAAGAGGCTGTCGATCTGGACGCGACTAGGTCGAGGATCTCGTCGAGGCGACGTTGCGTCCAGTACGGATGCGATCCACGCTCAATCGCCGCCGGGACCGCATTGCCCATCTGCGCCATTACAAACCTCCGAGCACTTTTCGTTGACAGTAGTGCAAGGGCCGAGTGGCACCGCCGGTCCGCCTCGACGGAGCGAGAGGTTGGTCGCCCGCGAGAAGAGGGTCCGACGCCTCCGGCTCCGTTGCGGTCACATTGCGAACTAGTCCCGCGACGCGGAAAGGCCAGTCGTGCTCGAGCCAGCGACGAGGGCGCGGCTCAGCAGGTCAGACCCCTTCCGGGAACCACCTAGTCGGTTGCGCCGGCTCGCCTCGTCACCGGGGGCACAGCCACAAGGGCGACGCCGCGACGGAGGCACGGACGAGTTCGCGGGGTTGCTGACCTCGAACTGCCGGACTTACTTCGCGACCGCACCGTCGATGGCGGTCACGATCGCCTTGGCCATCTCCTGGTACTCGCCGCGCCACCGCTTGGACTTCTCGTACTCCTCGTTGTCCACGAACTCGCGCAGCGTGTCGAGCTGGTTCTTGCTCATGAAGCCGGAGACGACGTATCCGGAGATGCTCCCGTCGACCTCGACGGGTTGGACGGCGAACGTAACACCGCTGTACTTGGGCATTGCGATCCTCCTTGAAGGCACTTCTAGCTGTCAGTGACCCACACGACGTGATCTCCTCTTTGCCAGGACTCAATGATCCGCCGCTCATCGTTCGGCGGAAGTGGACCTAGGTCCCATCATCCGAAGGGGGGGACGGCCGATCATTACAAGGCACGGGCATTCCACCGCGGTGCCGCCGACAGCGCTGGAGTACGCACCATGAGCAGGACCCTGCCCGCCGAGGCCCTCGCCGCAATCGAGCACGACAGAATGCATGCTGACGGGACGAGAACTGCGAGCGTCAGGTTCGAGATGCCCGACGCCGGTACGAGCCTGGCCCGGCGCGCAGGACTGACCGCCGAGGCCATCGAGGTCCACTGGGATGTCGTATCGCAGGAGTCGTGGACCGCCGAGAGCGTCGAGCGCTGCTGGAACGCCCCATTGCTGGTGCAGGCACGCATGGGAGAAGCACTCTCGGTTGGCCTTCGTCTCCACGAGGTCAGCGGGCGCGAAGGTGCCCGGATGAGACGCCAGGAACTGTTCTCGCTCGCTGCCGAGCTAGGCCAGACGCCCAGCCGCGATGCGCTCGTCGACTTCGTCGTCAACGTCAACGCATGGGGCTATGGGTCGGCCGGATACGCCGTGGCGCGGACGCGAGACGTAGTGGCACACCACGGCAACGGCTTCAACGAGTCGGCCCGCCGTGCATTGGAGATCCTTCGGATGGAAGGTGCAGCCCCCGCGTACTACTTCCTCAACAACCGGTCAGCAGGGCATGTCTACCGCTGGGGGCCCGCGTTCTTCACCAAGTTCCTGTACTTCGCCGACCCGCGGAACCAACCCGGCGGTCCGGGGCGGAGCCCTGATCTTGGACCAGATCATGGACGGGCAGGTGCACCGTCTCGTCGGGGACCCCGCGAACCGCGACGGGCTCGGCAAGTTTCGGATAGGCGTCTGGACGACCGCGGAGTACGCCTTCTACCTGCGGCTGATGCGCCGTGTAGGCGACGATCCGCGGGTGCAGCACCGTGCTGACGAGGTGGAAGCAGTCCTGTTCCGCCGAGGCCAGGACGGCAAGTAGCGGAATCGAACCCCTCACGACGGGCGCCGCGCCGTGTCGACCGAGCCTGACCGCATCGTCAATCGGTATCAACGCCAGGGCACGCGGCCCCCGGTACAGCCCGTGCCCATGCGCTTCCCTCTGATTGGGAGTCGCCCCGGTCGGCAGTACGCGCACCTCGGGACGAACGCATTGCTCGGCAGCTCGATCACGGCCGGGCGCCAGACCGCGCTCAGTACCGCTGCGATCGACCGTTCGGGGTGCCTTTACAGCCCCGCCGCCGTCGTTCGGCCCCGGTTCGGATAGCTCGCGCGCCGGGCTAAGAGCCTGCGGCCCCACCGGGTTCTGCGGCGGCGGCTGAACCACCCGGTATCGAGGCGCGACATCCGCGGGCTTGCGTGCGTCGAGGAGGTACGCGGCCTCGCGGCGATGCCGCCATGGTCCGGGTTTGTCTCGTGCGTGCCATCTGCACTTCGAGGTCTACATGGAGGGTTCGACCGTGAACCCGCGTCCTCTGCTGGGCCGCTGAGTGACGGGCGGAACGGGAAAGTAGTTCTCGGTTCGTCGACAGAGCAAATCTGGTCTGGGCGGGGACGGGTGGCCCGCCCCGCGCCGGACATCGCAGGCTTCTTTCCGCGCCCCGGTCCGAGCTACTCGTGATCGAGACCGCCGGAGCTCGCCGGGTCGAAGTCGCGGAAGTCGCGCAGCAGGTCAGCAACTCGCAGTCCGGCGCTGCTGCTTGGGACGTCGGGAGCCCCGATCGAACGGGCCGCGACAAGGACTTGGGTGGCCGATTCCCGGAGACGTTCGGGGTAGCCATCACTCCAGCCGGCAATGTAGGGCAGCGAGTACTCCGTGGTATCGAGGCCGGCCGTGGCGGCTACGAGGTAGGCGATCGATTCGGCTTCGACCTCGGCGCGTCCGCGGCACTGCGCATTGCTGGAGTAGTCGGGGAAGCGGTGCTCGTGGTCGGCGCGGATGTGCCCGAGCTCGTGGGCGAGAGTCTTCGTTGCCTGTGCCGGGTCGACATCGTCGCGGATCCGCACGGTGCTTGAGTGGTAGGCGGTGTAGCCGTTGGCCCCCGGTGGGCATGGACCGCGCTCGAGGGTGAACCCGTCGTCGGCGACCAGAGCCGCGAGGTGCGCCCAGAGGTGTTGCGGTGCGTCTCCTGTCAGCAAGTGCGGCTCGACGGTGGGGAGCGGAGCACCGTCGGTCTGGCTGACGTCGAAGACGTGCACCACGCGGAAGCCGCGCAGCTCACGCATGGAGACCGGATCGGGATCCGCCGGGCGTGCCGCGATCGGTTCTCCATCGCGGGTTGGCGCCTCGGCGTCGGTGGTTGCGGATCGGTAGGTGCAGGGGGCGAGGATCGCGATGCCGTGTTCACCTTTGTTGACACGGCGTCCAAGGCTGTTCCAGGTGCGGATGCCTGCGATGCGGGAGGCGTCGGGGCGTTGTGCGGCGATGAGCAGCACGTTGGACGGGGAGTATGTGGGGAACCGGGCGGCGGCGGTGAGCATCTGCCGCCAACGGTCCGAGTGCACGAGGTCGGCCACCGCGGTGATGAGCTTGTCGTGTAGCGCGGCGAGGCGTTCATCGCTTGACGGTGAGGTGCGAGCGGTCATCGCTAGCGGCCCGAGGGTGCGGGGTGCGTGGTCCCGGCGGGGAGCATTGCTCCTTTGCAGATGGGGTTGGACCAGCCGAGGTAGCCGGTGCCGTGCAGGTACATCGCGGACAGGCGGGCGAAGCTGATCAGGTAGACGCCGCCGTGGTTGCCGGTGGCGGAGTCGAAGACCTCGTTGGCGGTGAGCAGGATCTTGGCCGGGTCGCAGCCGGGGTCGGTTTGCACGACCAGGGAGGCGTGGCCGAAGGGGCGGCCGGTGTTCCAGAACGTGAACGCGCCCAGCGGTGGGCAGGTGTCGTCGGCGTGGGCGTGCCCGGTGGCGACCATCTCGGTCCAATGCGCCTTCGCCGATGGAAACCCGGACCCGACGTACCCGTAGGCGCGGCAGGCGAGCCGGTCGCACAGCTGGCGCCAGCCGGTGGTAACCCCGACGTAGGCCAGGCCATTGCGGACAGCATTGGCCACGTCGACCGGGGTGCCGGGCGGAACCGCGATTTGGCCGCCGCCGATCGGGACAGCGCATCCGGTCGCTGGTGCTCCGGCGGGCGGGGTGACCGCTGCGGTGAGGTCGGGGTTGGCGACCTCGGGGACGGCGCCGGACACGGCGTCGGCGGACCACGCGGTCATGCGCTCGTTCACGTTAGCGATGAACTGAGCGGTGATCGCAGGGATGGTGGGGTAAGGGCGCAGGCGGGACTCTCCCGCGTTGTGCGCGATGACGAGGGCGTCGAGGGTCGGGATGCTCGAGGAGGCCCAGTCGGGGTGGTCGGCGCGGATCTGCCGGACGCCGGCCAGGCGGGCGCACAGGTAGATGCCGCCGACGCGGGCGTGGGTGGCGGGGTCCTCGATGTCCGGTGTGCCGTTGTGATCGAGATCGGCGTTCCAGGGGTGGCCGTAGTGCGCGCGCCAGATGGAGGCGTTCATCTGCAGCAGCCCCCAGGTACCACCGTTGGAGTCATCGGCGTGCGCGTCGGGTCGGAACCCGGACTCTTGGGCCATCACGGCGGCGATCCAGGTCTCGGGCAGGTCGGGGCAGGTCGCCGTCGTCTCGGCGATCCACTCTTGAGCGATCGCGGGGATGGGTGCGTCGTCGGCGAGCGGTCCTCCGGCGGAGCTGGCAATGCACGCACTGGCCGTGCCACCCACGGCGACGGCAGTGACGATCGCGATGGTCGGGACGGCGAGGAACCCGAGCGCGCCGAGTGCGAGCTTGATCATGCGGGGACCGCGGTTCCGGTGGCGGTGGCGTGCTCGACCGCCTTCTGGTCGGCCTGGAGGTGCGCTGCGTCGCGTCGAGCGGTCCAGGCGGCCAGGTCGATGATGGTGGGTTTGGTCTGGCGGAGCAGGAGCACACCGGTGCCGAAAGGCAGGGTCCGCAGCACGGAGGCCGGCATGACCGGGACGGTGCGCACGGAGGTGGACGAGGAGTGTTCGCCGGCGCGGCCGCGGGAGCGGGTCTCGGTGAGCTCGTCGACTTCCCCGACGAGTCGGGCGACGTCGTCCAGGTCGCGGTACTTGGCCAGCCCGCCCAGGACGATCTTGACGGTGGCGGCGTCCCAGATGGCGTCCGCGGCGTGCTCGCCCCAGCGGGCGCGGGCCTGGGCAAGGGATTGCAGGACGGCCAGGGTGGTGATGCCGGAGCCGCCGCCTTCGGCCATCAGCGAGGGCAGTGAGGGCAGCGGGGTGAGGTTGGCGATCTCGTCGAGGGCGAGGAGCAGGGGTGGGTCGAGACGGGCGCCGGGGGAGCGGGCGGCCAGGGCGCGGGCAGTCTCGGTGATGTCCTCGACGAACGCCGCGACCAGCGGTGCGCAGGATCCGGAGGCGACCGCGGAGGCCAGCAGGTAGAGGGTGCCGGACTCGCGCAGGAACGTCGTGGGGTCGAAGGACTCGTCGCGTTTGGGGTCGACGGCGGCCAGGACGTCGGGGTCGGCGAGGGCAGCCAGGGATTGGCGGACGCCGAGCCAGATGGAGTCGCGGGTGCGGGGGTCGGAGTGGATGGAGGCTTCGAGGGCGTCGGCCCATCCGTCCGCGGCCGCGGTGTTGCGGTTGAGGATGGTGACGGCGTCCTCGGCCAGGGCCGGGTTCAGGGACCACCGGTACAGGTCGACGGCACGCCGGCCGTCCAGCGCGGCGGCATGTAGGAGGCAGCGCAGGGCGGTCTCGGTCTGCCCGGCCCAGAAGTCGGAGTCGGACACGGTGCGGCCGAACCCGGCGCCGGCGGCCAGCCCGCGCGCTCGGACCAGGGCGGTGCGGGGTGTCTCGCAGCCGCGTACGGGTGACCAGGCCAGCCCGCCGGGGAGGCCGGCGAGGCGTTGCGGGTCGAAGATCGCTACCGGCCCTCTGGTTCGACGACCTCGCAGCGTGACGGCGAGGGTGTCCGGGCGGGTGGACGTGGCCACGACCGGTCCGGGGGCGTCGAGGACCCAGGGGATGACCACGTGCAGGCCCTTGCCCATGCGCGGTGGTCCGACGAGCAGGGCAGAGTCCTCCACGGTGCACCACAGGTCGCATCCGCGCAGCCGCCCAAGTCGGAACCCCACCTCCTGCGGTGTGGCGGACCGGTCCAGGGACGGTCGCACGACCGACGCACGGGCCCGCAGGCTCCGCTGACCCGCGACGGCGTGCACGTCATGGGGAGACGCCATCCCCGGCAGGTCCCGCAGCGCACCGGCACGCCCGCCGTTCGGTGTCGCGAGGCGTCGCCATACCCACCAGATGCCCCACGCGGCACCAACCCAGGCCGTTGCGGCCAGAGCGGTCCCGGTCCAATACGCCACCGGGCCGGGCAGCGCGGACGGCCGAGGCCACACCGAGGCCGGGTCGCCGGGCTGGGTGATCGCGCTGAGCGCGGTGAGCAGTCCCGCGGTCGGGGGCGGGCGGCTGGTCAGGATGCAGGCGAGGGCTGCTCCGGACCACAGGACCGCGGCCAGGACGAGGACGGCGGCGCCGGCAGTCATCGCCCACGTCGTCATGTCGGGGCCGCCGGCGGTGCCGGGCCGCGGTCCCTGGTGCGTCGGCCTCATCGGGAGACCGACTCGATCTTTTGGGTGCGTAGCTCGGGGGCGGCCGCGGGGGTGTAGGCCGGTTGGATCGGCATGGCCGCGGCTGTGCGGCGCAGGGCAGCGGTCAGCAGGTGCCCGGTGTCGACCAGGTCGGTGACGAGCACGCCGGGGTTCGCGGCGCCGGCGACGAGCTGCGCGGCGCCGGCATCGGCGAGGTGCCGTACCTGGTCGCCGGCGACGGCTTGGATCGCCGGATCGAGCTGCCGGGACCAGCCGTCGTCGACGGCGGCCCGCAGCTCGGATAGTCCGGGGACGCACTGCTCGTGGTGGGCGTGTGCGCGGGTTGCCCAGGCGACGGTGACGATGTCGACGTGCTGTCCGAGCTCGGCGAGCTCGAGCAGGGTGCCGTAGACGGCGCGCCACCCGGGATCGGGGACCCGGTTGGGTGCCAGCCAGGCGGCGACGCCCGGGATGTGGTCGGGCTGGGCGATGAGAGCGCCGATCAGAGCGACGAGGTTGCGGCGCTCGGAGCCGGCGTCGCGGCCGGGGTGCCCGGACAGGTACTTGTCGGCACCCATCCGCGCCTCGGTGTTCCGCATGACGGCACGCAGGGCGAGCGGGACGACGACCTCGTCGTGTGGTTGGCCGGTGGCCTTGGCCCATCGCGCCTCGGCGCAGTCCATCGCGGCGTCCACGACGTTGCAGGTCGCGTAGATCGGGCGTGACATGCGATCCGATGCGCACCGCACGGCAGCCGCGCGCAGGAGCACTCCGGTGCCGGCGATCTCTCGACGTAGTCCGCCGTCCAGCACCATCCGCGCGTAGGTGACGGCGTGCGGGTGCGGTGGTGTCACGTGCAGCAGGTCCGCGAGCCGCGGCAGGTTCGCCCGTCGGGTGCCGAGCCGCTCGACGAGCGCGTCGGCCATCCGTTGGGGGTCGATCGCCTCGTCGGCGGCGCGCCGCTCGAGCATGGTGGTGAAGACCTGCGCGTGCCAGGTGTCGGCGAAGTCCCCTGCCCGAAGCCAGCGCTGAGTCTCGTCCAGCGCGGCGGGGTGCAGGAGGACTGAGCCGAGCGTGGCTTGCTCGGACAGCCGGATGATGGCGTCGTCGTTCATGGTGATCACCGGTCCTCGTGTTCGGTGTCGTCGCGCATGGCGGAGTCGGTGTCGACGACGTTGACCTCGACGGGGTGCAAGACGTGGTGCACGACGTGGGTGCGGCGCGGCATCTTCCACAGCCCGGTTCCCCGCGGCAGCACGGGCAGCAGGTCCCGTTCCGGCCGCGTCAGACCCAGCGCGGCGGCGGCGCCGTCGAGCTGGTCGGACTCCTGCCGATAGATGACGCGCGTCGAGCAGTCCGCCAGCAGTCCCTGCGCCAGAGAGCGGGCCTCGGAGCCTTGCTCGCCGATGGCGTCCCGGTCGGACAGGCGGTGCAGGACCATGAGGTTGGCGATGCCGTGGGCGCGCGAGAGCTTCCATTGCGACTGCATCCGGCGCACCAGTGCGGCGTGCCGTAGTACCCGCCACGCCTCGTCGTAGATGACCCACCGCTTCGCGGTCGACACCAGCAGTGCGCCTTCGAGCCACGCTGACGCGCATGTCATCGCCAGTGCCAGCGCGTCCTCGTCGGAGCCCAGCCGTGACAGGTCGAGCACCACCATGGGTGCACGCGGATCGAGGCGTTCGCTCGAGGGCCCGTCGAACAGGCCCGCCAGGTCGCCGCGCACGATGCGGCGCAAGCCATGGGCGACATCGCGGCCGTCCGCCGAGCGATCTGCGACAGGGACACCGTCTGCACGTGCCGCCGAGGCGTCGGGGGAGGTGAGTGTCTCGAGGACGCCGCCGATCGTGGGTGCGCTGTGACGGCGTTCGGCCAAGGTGAGGGCCGCGTCCAGCGCGCCGAGCTCAGCGGCCCCGAGCTCCCGACGGATCGTCAGGGCTGCGACAGCCGCAAGGAGGCGGATCCGCGGTCCGTGGGGTTCTGTGCCCTCTGGGGCGTCCAGGGGGTTGAGCCGGGCCGGCAGTCCTGACCCGAGCCGCACCACCGTGCCGCCCATCGCCTCGGCGACCGGGGCCCACTCGCCCTTCGGGTCGCCCGGCACGTAGACGGACCGTCCGGCGGTGATGCTGCGCATCGCGAGCGACTTGGCGAGCGCGGACTTGCCCTGCCCGATCACCCCGGCCAGGAGCACGTTGGGGTTCGTCAGGTGGCCCGCGCCGTACAGCGCCCACGGGTCGAAGCAGAACGGCCCGCCGGTCAGCGCGTCCTGCCCCACAGGGACGCCGACGTCACACGAGGGCGACGCGAGGAACGGGTACGCACCGGCCAGGGTCGCCGACGAGGCCCGGTGTGGCGGCAGCCGCAGCCGCGGACCGCTGCGGTACCGCCCGATGGTCACCCGGAACGTCGGCGTTCTCATCGCGGTCACAACACACCCCTGGCCAACGGCAGAGCTGCGGCCAGGTGGGCCTGCCCTTGCTGGCCGAACAGGCGCCGCACCTCGCACATCGCCTGAGCTGCGGCGGTCTCGAGTGCGGCACAGCGCTCCTCGAGCTCGGACTCGCTGGTCGCGGACACGGTGACCAGCCCGGTGAACCGCAGGTCACCGTGGCCGGCCACGAGCTCGGCCTCGCGGCGCTCGAGATCGGCGACCTCCGCGCGCGTGCTCTCGGCTTCGACCTGGCCGATGCGCGTTCGCTGAGCCGCGTCGGCCATGTGCTCGGCCTTGCTCCGTCGGATCTCCCGCAATGCCCGGGCGATGGAGAGCGGCTCGGCAATCACGGTCAGGGTCCTGGGGGTCGCCTCCCCGAGGAGCAAGGGCTGCAGGAAGCTGGGGTGGACGTCGCTGCGCGGCCACTCGGTCACCCAGTACGTGGCGTGCACGGCACCGTCGGCTCGCAGAAACGACCACTGCTCGTCGACGCCCATCGGAGCGCGGATCGGCCCCGGTCCTCCCTCGGCCCGAGCAGCGGCCTGCGGGTCGTAGGCGCTGAGTACCACGGCAGCCAGATCCTCGCGCCCGAGCCACCCCTGCGGCGTGAGGTCCGCGCCGACCAGCGATGTCGCGACTGCGTCCAGGTGCTTGGCCACGACGGCGACGTCAGCTGCCGTCGGAGCGGGGCGACCGCGCGGTGCGCGAAGCGCCACGGCCAGCAGGGTGTCCCGCGCATGGGGTGCCACGAACCCGCCGTCGAGCAGTCCGGCTAGGGCGATGGATAGCTCGGTCGTGGGGGAGACGCAGCGATCCCGCCACCACTGACGCGCAGGAGCCAAGCCACCAGGGACCGTGCGCGCCAGCAGCTGCACACGCACGATGGCCGGCTGCTGGCACAGCCCGGCCAGCACACGGCCCCATCCGGCCACCTTGTGCTCCTGCCCTGTGGGGTCGTCCAGGACGAATCCCGCACCCGCGACCCGCAGCACCCCGCAGATCACGCCAGCGCGCCGATCAAGGATGAGGGTCGCCCCCAGCGCGTCGCAGGGGACCAGCTCCAGCTGACCGGTCAGGCCCGGCAGGACGAGCACGTCGCGAGCGACCCTCGTCCCCCTGGTCGTGCTGATCGCCGTGGTCGCCCGCGTCAGCCTGCGCGCCTGCCAGTGCGCCAGCAGCGGCACCCACCCGACAACCGGCCGACCGGCAACTGACACGGTGCCCGCGACGAGCAGCGTCAACCACACCGGCGCCGTGACCGCGAAGCCGCCCGCGCCCGCGGAGAACACCGCAGCCACCGCCACGAGCAACGCGACACCCACCAAGGCGAGCTGGGACGTGGACAGCCCCAGCAACACGCCGCGGCTCTCCAGGCGACCGAACCGGACTGTTGACGTGCCGGCGGTGTCTTCCGGCGAGCTCATCGCGCACCACCTCGGTCAGGCACCGGCACCGGCGGAGCAGGGGTGGGCTTAGGCCCGCCCGCCGCGAGGCCACCGGATGCCCCCTTCGCCGCGCCCGCAGCGCGCACCGCCGTGCCGATGCCTCCGGTCACCGTCGACATCGCGACCTGTTGCGCGGCGTAACGGGTGGTCGTCGCCGCACCGCGCGCTGCCTTGCTGATGGGGTTGGCCGCGACGTTGGCGTGCATGACCCCAGCGGCCTCCATGCCGGACCAGTGCACGAACCGCCAAGTCAGCCACGGCGCCCACACCGCGATCGCGAGCAACAGGATCCCGACCAGCGTGTCCGACAGCCCGGCGACGCCGCCGGCCGGCTGTGTGGGTGCGACTCCGGGCTCGGTGGGGCCGGCGCCGGTGAATGCGGAGGCGCCGACGACGAACGCCACGACGATGACGATCTTGGAGAACACCAACGCGGCGACGATCTCGAGCCAGCGCCGCGTCCACACCCGGGTCTGGTCCCACGTCGACCCCGCGAAGGCGATCGGCGCGAAGACCGCCACGAGAATCAGCGCGGCCTTGCGGAACAGCAGGACGCCCCACAGCAGGACGAACCCGAGCATGAGGGCCAGCCCGATCAGGATCTGCAACGCGGGGGAGAGCGCAAGGAGGGCGGTGAAGTCGAAGAACTGCGATGCCGCCTGCGTGACGGTCAGACCCGCTGCGGACGCGATGTACTCGCAGATCCCGTCGACCGCGCTCAACGCCAGCTGCGTCACGCCCAGGGCGAGAGCGGCGCCGAGCATCGCCTTCGCGACCCCGACGACGGCGCGCACCAAGCCGCCAGCCTCGTGGCGCAGGACGGACGTCAGCACCTGAACGACGAAGAGTCCAACGACGACCGGGAGGGCGATGGCGGCGATGACCGCGACGTTCGCGCGGAACCAGCCGACGCTCAGATCGACCGACGTGCTCGAGCTGAGCGCACCAAGGGCGAGCTGACCGACCTGCTCGGCACCACCGACGAACGAGCCGCCGAGCCCGCCGAGCACGTAGTCGGACGCGGCGCCCTGCGCGGAATCGCAGACGGCCGCCGCAGGTCCGATGCAGGCGTCGAGTGCCGGGACCGGCATCTCAGATCATCCCGCCAAGACCGGAGAAGAACGCCACGATCGCGTTCGCTCCGCCGATCAGTAACGCTCCGCCGGCGGCGATGAGGACGCCCGTCTTGCCGCCCGAGGCGTACCCGTAGTTGCCTTGCTGGCGGGCCACGGCCCACACGATCACCGAGATCACCAAGCCGGCTACGCATGCCACCAGGCCCCAGGTCAGCAGCGCCCCGACCAGCCGCTTGACGACTGCCAGGCCCGGCAGGCCGTCCTCGTTCGGGCTGATGCCCGGATCGGCAGCGATGATCCTGCTGACGACGATCGACGCGTGTTCCATTGCGCACCCCGCGGATCCACGGGCACCGACCGGTCGTCAGCACCGCCTGGTCCTAGGTGCGCCAGTGCGTGCGCAACCCGCGAGATAGCAAGAACCCCGACTCATGGTGCACCGACTGCCGCAACGAACCCGGCGCGACCTCCGCTGCTAGGAGCCCGCCCGACTCGGGCGGACGTGCCGGTGTCGGGCGGCACGTAAGCGGCAGCTCGGACGGTGTGTTTCGGTGCGCTACCGCCATTGAGTCCGGCGGACTCAGCCGCCTCCAGGATCTCGACCGACGTCGGGGTGTAGACGGGTAGGGGCGTCCAGGCCGTCCAGTGCTGAGGCCCGTTGAGCCCCGGCGACCCCGGCCCGGATCGCACCGGGCGCTGCTCGTGGACGTCGACCATGCTCTGACGCCGCAGCACCTCCAGCCGGTCACGCCACAGCCGGCGGCGCTCCGGGGTGTTCTCAAGGTCGGGCAGGCGCTCGAAGTAGCGCTGTATGCCCTGGATGGCTGAGGGCTTGTGCCGGCCGCCAGCCACGCCCGCCACTTGGTCCCAGGTGGCACCTACACCCGGGCAGCCCATGCGCGCTGTGCCCGCTGGGCGGCGTCGGCGTGGGTCATCACCCGGGCTATTCGCATCTCGTTCGCACCCATGCGCCTCATGGACGGCGAGCGTGAGGGGATCGCAGCGCGGATCGAAAGGTGGTCGAATCTCTGGCGAGTCTGGAGGCCGCTGTCGGCCTCGGGGCGCGGTGTGCCACCGCGCCTGGGACGTAGGTCCCGGCAACGCCCGCTGCTCGCGCCATAGCCTGACTAGACGGATTCGCGGACGACCTGGAGAGGGAATCGCATGGCTATGCGCACGCTCGAGGAGATCAAGGACGTCAAGGGCGGGAAGCTCACAGCGGGGATGTCGCTCGAGACCAATGCACTGCTCGCCACGCTCATCGAGGAGCAGCGCGAGACGAACCGGCTGCTGACGATCCTCGCAGAACGCTGAGGGTCGCACTCGTGAGCACCGAATCGAAGTCGACGATCCCCACGCTGGCGCTCATCCCGCCGTACTCGAAGCGCAAGGTCCCGGCGAATGCCGCGCCTGGCTCGCCGGTGCGCAAGAAGCGTCGCTCGTCGCGCAGCCGTTTCGCGCCGCCTGGCACCGCCTGGCGCGCCCGCTCGATCGCCAAGACAGGCATGTGATGGGCACCATCACGGTGACCACCACGGTCGAGCTGCCCGACCCGGTCGCGGAGCGCTACGGCAAGAACGGCTACGTCTACCAAGGCTTGTCTTGCCCGCCAAGGTAACTGGGGGCGCCAGCAGCGCGGTTGCGGCGTCGTCCCACGCCGCTTGTGCGCGATTCCGCGGAACGGACCCTCTGATCACGGGTGTCACGAGGCGCAATCTCGCCCAGCAGGTTGGGTACTCCAAGGGTCCGCAGAGCACGATCCCGTTGCTCCGCTGGATGCGTGCGATGGCGTTCGAGCGACTGATCCGCGACAAGCGATTTTCGTCAGAGGTCGTCACCGTCTCGGTCGGCGCTCTCGGGCTCGAGCGCCCGAAGGCGGTCGTCGTTGCCGACGCCCACGTGGACGCCGCCAAGACCGCCCTCATCCTTGAGCAGGCGCACAACGCCGCCGTCACGCACGGCAACGCCACGCTGATCCATCAGCTGGCTGTGCCGTTCCTCGGGCTCGAAGGTGAGAACGCCACCGACACCCGCCCCGACTTCGCCGTAGTCGCGCCGAAGGCCCCGAACAAGTTCGGCGAGGTCGACGGCTCTTGGCTGATCGTGGGGGATGCTAAGGACTACCAGCGGATTCGCTCCAGGATCGACGACGGTCGCCTCCTCAAAGGGTTCCTCCAGGTCGCACTCGGGGCCGAGTCCGCGGCCGCGTGGACGAAGCTGCCGGTCGGGATGGACGTCCACGGGTTCGGCGTCCTCGCCGTTCCCCGCAATGCCTCCCTGTCGCCGACAGCCGTCATCGAGGACCTCACCGACCACCGCGAGGAAGTCCGCATGCGCGTCGAGGAACGCGCCGCCGAAGTGGCCGGATTCCCGCCGGGCGTCGACGCTGACCTCTCGGCGCATCTTGCTCACCTCCAGGCGACCTATTCGCCAGATGGTTGCCCAGCCTGCGACATGTTCGTCTATTGCCGCGCCGAGCTTCAGACGTCCACCGATCCGAACGACCTGCTGATCGAGCTCGGCGTCCGGCCGGATGTTCGGCCTCACGCTGTTGGTCTGATCGACGGGGTCACACCCGTCGGCAAGGTTGCCAATTCGATCCGGCAGCAAATCGAAGCCACTCTGAGAGGGACGGGTGTCCGGTCAGGCCAGCGACGGCTCGACCCGATCGGCGAGCCCGGCACGGTCCACGTCGTGCTCGCCAAGTCGGACGGCGCGGCGCTCGGTGTCTATGGCATCGCCGTTCAGCGCCTCACGAAAGTCGGCGCCGAACCGTGGACCGTCGAGGTGTTCGACAACCCAGACAGTGACGACACGCGCCGGTCGATCATCAAGACCCTCGGTCGTGAGCTCAACAGGGCCATCACGGAACAGTTCAAGGCGAGTGCCGACGACCCGGCTCCCGTCCACCTCGTCGTCCCCGACGGCTCGACGGCCGACATCCTCGTCTCGATCGCCGACAGCGTCGCTGGCAAAGAGCTCTCGCGTCTGCGCTGGGAGCGAGACAAGAAGGAGGGGCGGCCCGCACTCACCTTCAACGGTGAACTGGCCGTCATCCCACCTCGCCTCCCCGAGAAGGACCGGGTGGCCGCGTCGCTCCTGTTGGAGCAAGACCGCACTCGCACAATGAAGGCCCGGTCAACCGTCGTTGATCTGCGCGCCGCTCTCGCGTCCCTGGTGACCGTTGGCGGGCCCGCCGTCAACTCCCTACGTCTCGACTACCTCGTTCCCTGGGCTGATCCGAGCGAACCGCTTATCGATCACCGCGCTCTCGCAGAGCTGGTCGAGAAGGCCGACCACGCGGTCGGCGCGCAACTCACACCCCTTCAGTCAAACGCGATCCACGAGGCGTTCACCGGCGATGCGCCCGGAGTGCCGCGGCCCGCCAGGCCGAGCGTGTACGACGACCTGATCCGCGCGGAACTCGCCTACAAGATAGACATCTTCGACAAGGCCTTCGCCGTCCTTGCATCCGGCTTCGGAACGTCAACGTTGCAGCCCATCGTTCGCGCGGTCGAGGGCGACGCGCAACGGGTGTGGCGGCGTCGGCTCGACCTGCACGCGTTCGACCTGGTCCGTTTCGGTCGTACCACCGCTTGGTGGCGCAACGACTCGGTGCCGCTGCTCGAAGCGGACGACAAGTTCAAGGGGCAAGTCACGGTCATGACGAACCCGCGTGCCGCCCACGACGTCGCGAAGGACGCGGGCAACAGGCAACTCGCGCTCGCACGCGTCGTCGACATCGCGCCGCTCACCATTGAAGTGGACTCGCGTCGGATCGGTGACGAGTCGCGCATCGTCGCACTTCACCTCAATGGAGAGGCGCTTGTCGAATGCGACGACGTGACAGTCCAGACGTTGAAGGGGAGTTTCAAGATCTCCCACATGCCGATCGGTGAGCTCACTGCGACGGGTGCACGGCCGAGCCAGTACACATGGGCGCCGCACCACGACCCGGGCTTCGCGGTCGGGGACGAACTGGTCATAGCCGACTTCGCGTGGTTCTCGGAGAACAAGGGCGACGTGTGGCTCAACTTGGTGAGGCCGAGCGTCGACACCTCGTCCGCTCCGAAGCCAAATTGCACCCACGACTCGTTCGGCGATGACCCCGCCAACCACCAGTGGTGCTGCAAGCCCCATGAGGCTTCCGAGGCCGAGTTGTCCGATATTTTCGCTGGACGTCGCGCTCGCGGCGAATTGAACCCGCAGGTGTGGCCACCGGTGGTCGACTTCGACGGCTTTGACGTCAACGCGGCCGACGAGACCCTTCCCGACCCGGCCGACCGTCCCGCGGAGCAGCCGCCCGGGGACCTGACGATGGACGATTTGGAGTGACCATGACGCTCCTGTTCGTACCCCCGTCCGTCGTCGCAACCGACGCCTACCACCACTCTCGAGCAGCTTCCCAGAACGAGGCTTCCGCCAAGTTCGCAAAGGGTCAATTGCTCGACGCGCTCAACGGCAGTTCCGACGTCCAGCGCATCCTGCTGAAGGCCGCCGCCGGTGCAGGCAAATCGTTCCTGCTGCGCGGCCTAGTCAGCGACGCCATCGCACAGCCACAGTGCCTGCGAGTCGCGGTGACTGCCTTCCAGAACCGCCAATTGTGGCCGCTTGCCGCATCGCTGGGCGACGAGCTCGGCAAGGCCAGCGTCTACCTGTGGGCATCCAAGCGCGTCTTTCCCGACGTGCCGGAGTGGGTCAAGAGCTCGGCGACGGTCGTCGACTCGGTGAAGTCGATCCCGCAGGACGTGCCCGTCGTGCTGACGACGACCCACATGTTTGGGATGGCCCGGCGGCATGTAGCTAACCACTTCGGATCTGCCTTTCACGGCGACCACCGATTCGACGTCCTGTTTGTCGACGAGGCCTGGCAACTCCCGCACCACCTCTTCGACAAGATCACCTACACCGCGCCGATCCACGTCGGCGTCGGTGACGTCGGCCAGTTGCCGCCGCTGGAGATCGCGGAGAACCCGTGGCGCGGCGACCCGGGCTTCAACCCGTACCGTGCTTGGCCGACCGCGTACGAAGGTGACGACGCGAGGACCTGGGCGACCGAGTTACCTGCGGTGTGGCGCCCGACTGGTGAGCAGCTCGGCCTCTGGCGAGCCTTCTACCCCGAGTGGGACTCGCTCAACTGCGTCGCCGCCCCCGGCGACCGCGCGATCGAGCTCGGCAATCTCTCCGGCCTCGCCAAGTCAGTCTGGGAGTCCGTGGCGACCGGCATCCCCACGCTCCTCGAAGTGGACGGGCTGCCTGACGCCGAAGCCGCCGACGTCGACGTCCCGCTCGTCGAGTTTGTGGAGGGCCTTCTCGACGAACTGTTCACGGCCGGCTTCACGCTGTCCGAGCAGGTTTACAACGCGGACGGGACGCCGAGCGGAAAGACGAACGTCGATCGGCCCGGCTCTGACCCCGACAACCCGCTCGTCGCCATCCTTGCCACTCGTAACCAAGCGGTTGAAGACGCCGCCGACGCCGTCGCTCGCCTGAGCATCACCCACGGCCTGACGGAGTCCGACATGGTCGCGTCGACCGTTGACTCCTGGCAGGGCCAGACGAACGGCATCACCATCGCCATCCATCCGCTGACTGGCGCCTCGGAACTGGACGAGTTCAACTCGGCGTTCGGGCGCCTAGCGGTCACTTGCACCCGCGCAACCCATGGGCTGCTTATGGTGTCGCGTCCCGGCCTGGACAAGCTGTTGCAGCAAGCGCCTGCACGGCCCGGCACACCGTTCGGCGAGCCAGGAAACCGCCACCTGCCACGCCAGACTCACCAGCGCATCCTCGCAGCCTTTGCTCGGGGGGCGGTCACCGTCACCCACACGCCACAAGCAGGACTCGACACGTGTCACGAATGATCGACCTCATCCGCCAGATCGCCAACAAGGACCCGCAGCTGGCGAAGGACCTTCAGCGCGAAACTGACGCGCTTGCGGACCGTCGCGCGTTCGGACTGAACTTCGAGCGGCACACACCTGAGGCTGTGGAACTCCTGGGACGCCCAGTGCGCAAGAATGACAAGGTTCGCATCCTCCCGGACCGAGGCGGCCGAGAATCTTAAGAAGGAGAACGAGCGCCTCTTCAGGGTGACCAAGCTCAGCAAGGTCGGCGATGTGATGAAGAAACTGAACCTCAAGGACGTCGCCGTGCGCGCTGGAATCATGGCAGGCACTCAGACGGTCGACTGGTTCTATAACTCCGACCTCGCCATCAACTACTACGCCGAGGAGACGGTGGAAGCTGATGTCCCACTTGAGTGCCACTAACTTGCCCTTAGAGAAGGTCTTCTCCAAGGAGTACGTGTTCACGATTCCCCGTTATCAACGGCCGTACGCATGGGAGGTCGAGCACGCACTTCAGCTGCTGGACGATCTGACGGACGCGCTCGCACGGACCGACGAAGAGGCGTACTTCCTCGGCTCGATCGTCCTCGTGAAGCCGGATCCGCACAAACCTGACGCCGACGTGATCGACGGGCAACAGCGACTGACCACACTCACGATTCTTCTTGCTGTGCTTCGCGACCTTGCCAAGGATGAACTGCTCGCCAAGGACCTTCACGAGCTGATCACCGAAGAGAAGAAGGCGTGGTCGAATGTTCTGGGCACGCGTCCACGGCTCACGCCACGGCCGCAGGACATCACCTTCTTCCGTGAGCACGTCCAGGAGCAGGGCGCCACCACGGGCCTCGCTACGCTGACGGACGCCGTCGCTGACACCGACCCCCGTCGAGCCGTACGTAACAACGGTAAGGCTCTGTACGCCGCGCTGGCTAAGCGGTCCGATGTCGAACGGCTGGCGCTGTTGAAGCTGCTGCTGAGCGACACCGAACTGGTGGTCGTGACGACGCCGAACGAGTCGAGCGCGCATCGGATCTTCGGTGTGATGAACGCGCGTGGCCTGGAACTATCGCCAACCGACATATTCAAGTCGGCGGTGATCGGCAGCCTCAGCGCTGCCGACGAGGACTTGTACGCAGATAAGTGGGACTCTGCCGAGGATGCGGTAGGCCGGGAGAACTTCGCAGACCTGTTCCGCGACATCCGGTTCGTGTTTACAGCCGAGCGGGCTCGCGTCGAACTGCTCAAGGAGTTCCCAAAGCAAGTTCTTGACGACTACGTCGAGTCCGGGCGTGCCGCCGAGTTCGTCGACGACGTCCTCGACAAGTACGCGACGGCATTCACTCGGACGGTGACGCCGTATTTCGGACCGGCCGACGAGTGGCGGGCCGTGAACCGCTGGCTGAGTTGGCTCGAACAGGTCGACAACAAGGATTGGCGTCCGCTTGCACTGTGGGCACTCGGAGAGAGGCCCGACGACCCGGCGTTCTTGGATGCTTTCCTCGGCAGGCTCGAACGACTAGCGGCCTCGCTCATGATCCGCGGCATCAACACCACCGATCGCTTGCAGCGCTACACGGACCTCTTGAGGAGACTGAAGGTTGCCGACCACCCGCTGACGGTCTCCGAGCTCGACCTGACGGAGGAGGAGAAGTCGGCGTCTCGCGACCGACTGGGAGGGCCGCTCTACCAGACGTTCCAGTCGAAGCGCCTTCGCTACATCCTTACCCGCCTAGACGCGATTCTTGCCAACGGTCCTGGGGTTGCCTACACCCACTCCCTGATCAGCGTTGAGCACGTGTTGCCTCAGACGCCGAAGGACGACAGCCGTTGGAAACAGCTCTTCGACGACGAGCAGCGTGAGAAGTGGACACACCGACTGGGCAACCTGCTCCTCCTCAACAAGCGGAAGAACAGTGAGGCGAACCGCAAGGAGTTCGCTGAGAAGAAGTCGACGTACTTCCTCAGCTCCAGCGGCACGGTGACGTTCGCGCTGACGTCGCAGGCCCTATCGGAGCCGGACTGGACCGTCGCGGTCGTCGAGAGTCGCCAGGCCAAACTCTTGAAGCTGCTCGTACGCGAGTGGTCCCTCGAAGCGGCGGCCGCTGGCGACGGCGGATCGGCCACGGAGACGAGCGCATTAATGCTGCCTGCAGTCGAGGTGCCCGCTCCGGCACCGGAGTCCACCTCTACGGACGGCGCCCCGGACGCGCCTAAGTCATTCGACATGGCGATGCGGGACGTGTATGTGAAGGCGAAGAAGGAAGCCGGCTACAACGCTACGTACTTCTTCGAGATGCTTCACCAGCACGGAGGTTTGGAGACGGCCCGCCGGTTGCTCGCGAGCGGAGGTGTCTCTGTCGGCTTCACTTCTTTGTGGGAGAGGCAGCGTCTGGACCTCACCGTCGAGAGCGTCGTTCTCCAGCCGGAGTTCCAGGCGCTGTTCAGCGACGACGAACTCGACACTGCCCGGCGTCGCCTCCAGGACCATGGCTTCGAGCCGGGGACTTGACGTCTCGTGCGTGGGCAGACCGGCGTCGTCTGGACGATTGGTACGAGGTGTCTGGGTCTGGCGTCGCTCTAGCTCTCGTCGGAGACGGTGCCGCTCGCCGCGAAGACGGCCGTTCTCGAGGAATAGCGCTTGGACCTCCGACTGATGCCGCTGATCGCCGCGCGACCATCTTCGATCTGTGCGCGGAGTTCCTCTTCTACCAGCGCACATCGAGCCTGGCCTGCGCTCACGCCTCAAGCCGCGGACAGTCGCAAACGGTGTCAACGACTTCCTGACCTGTGCCCACAGCCGGCTTAGGCCGAGTCGGGGCTAGATAACTCGGGGTGAGCGACTGCACGCGGTGATCCCGGACGTCACAGCGCAGCACTGGTCGGTCACATCCCAAGTACTTGGTTCGCGCGACCACGCTGGACTACCTCGTCGGGCTCGACACGCTGACCCCGCACGCAGCCGCTTTCCTACATGCATCGGTCCGCGTCGGCCTCAACGTGCTCGTCTCCGGCGGCACCCAGGCGGGCAACCGGACAAGTTGCGAAAGCACCGCCACACATGGATGACGCAGGGCAACTCGGGCACGATCCGAGGCGGCGCGGCCTCCCTGACGGCGGTCGCCGACGCCTCTTGAGGCTACGCGCGGTACAGCAAATTCCGTGGGCGGTGGCGTCTGAGGGCGCGGAAGTTGCGGCCCCGCCCGATCGCCGATGGCTCACAACTCTGCGTCTGGGTCGAGTTCGGCGAGTCGAGATGCGAACCTGGCGCGCAGTCGGCTGGATTCCTCGTGGTCTCCGCGGGCGTCTGCGGCATCGATGGCGTCTCGTTGCAGGAGGGTCGAGAGGGGTTCGGCTAGTAGGCCGTGCGTGGCGACTTGGATCGCCTCGGCGTACCGCCCGGCCTCGTGGTGGATACGGGCGAGGAGGTGGGCGGTGTCTGCGATGGCGCTGACCATCACCTGGATGTCGTTCTCGGCCCAGCCGTAGTGTGCGTCGTCGATCCCGAGGAAGGGGCGGCCACGCACGAGCTCCATCGCTGCGGTGAGATTTTCCAGTCGTTCGTCGTCGGTTGCCAGTGCTGCGGCAGTCAGTTCTTGGAAGATGGCCCAGTCCGTTAGGACATCGTCGGTCACCCGCAGGGGTTCACCGCGGCGGATGGTCGGCAACGCGTCGTCGCCGACGAGTTGGCGCGTGCGGTAGACGAAGGTGTTGCGGGTGCCTGTGACATCGCGTTTGCCCGGCCAGAAGACTTCGTCGAGCTCGTGTCCTGTCGCGGTACGGCGCAGCGCCAGGTAGACGAGCAGCTCGGTGGCCCGCGGCGGTGGTGTCGACTCTGGTTTGGCGAGTCCGTCGATCTGGATGGGTCCCAGGAGGTTGACGCGGATCCTTCCTTCTAGTCGCTGTGTGGCCATCGCGTGGGCGCTGGACGCCTCCCGCATGGCCTGAACGGTGTCCCGGGCGTCGGGCGAGTATGTGCCGCGGCCTTCCGGTCGCTGGGATGTGCCGAGGCCGGCGACGACGGGAGGTTGTGCGGTCAGGAGCAGGGACGTCACGTGCTTGAGGTCGGCTGCGCTGAGGCGCTGTGCGTACAGCGTGATGCTCAGGGGGTCGAGGACCGCTGTGCCGTCGGAGTGGACGGTGAGCGTCCAGCCGTCGGTGGGTGCGCGTGTGACCAGGACGGACCCGGTCCATGGCTCGTTCGTCAGCAACGGGCTCGGTGTCTGTTCCAGGTAGATGACGGGTAGCCAGGTGTCTTCGAGGATCCGGTCCGAGCGAGCTTCGAGGGTGTCGGCGAGGCCGCTGTGGTCCAGGGCAGCCGCGATGGCCTCGGCGCGGGCTCGTCGTGTTCGGGTGTGGTCGGGCGTGCTGTGCATGCGCGCGGGTTCGAACGCCCCTGCCAGCTCGGCGAGGGACTCGTCGGTGACCAGTGCGATGCGCCCGGTCAGGTCGCTCGTGATGATCTCGACGGCGAGTGCTCGCAGGACATCGTCTGCCGCCTGGTTGTCGCCGATGATGCTCAGGGTCCCCGCGGCTTCGAGGTTGAGGAGCACCGTCGCGTCATCGGTGTGACCGAGAGGGACGAGCGCGGGGTAAGGCTCGGAGCGGTGAGCGTCCTCGATCGGCGGATCGTCAACGATCTCACTGGTCGCGGCGGTCCACCGGCTGCCGGCGGCGCTGAACGGTGGGACGGGCTCGGGGTCGTCGCCTTGCAGGTGGAGTGTCATGGTGTGCTCGTCGAGGCTGATCGCGGTGATCCGGGGCAGGTCACGCTCGGCGGTGTAGCAGCGGGTGTCGATGTTCTGCAGAGCCACTTTGAGCTGGACCAGGGTGACTGGGGTGCTCGCATGGCGCAGGGTCTGCTCCACGGCTGCCGGCTCGCTGTCGGTCGGGGGCATGGGGATGGATTCGCCGACGCGTCGCGCGCGGTGCTGCAGGTGGCGTCGACGGCTGAGCTCGCCGACGACGCCCGCGGCGGCCAGCGCGGTCAGGCCGACAAACAGCGGCGCCCGGCTGCTGGCGTCGATTGAGTCACCGCTCGGCCGTTCGCCGGTGTCCGTGACGGACTTAGGCGCAGCTGTTGGCGTGGGGCTCGCCGTTGGCGACAGGGCCTTCGCGGCAGGCGCGGTCGGTGGGGCTGCGCTCGGTGTGCGGCGTTCCGCAGTGGGCGCCTCGACTGGGTCGGCCGCTGGCGGCGCGCCGGCGGGGTTTGATGTGTCGTCGACTGGGAGGTCGAGTAGCCAGCCGGGCTCGATCAGGTTCGGGTGGGTCAGGGCGCCGCCATCCGGTTGGGGCTTGCCGGCGTTGGCGGCGTAGATCTCGGTGTAGCGATCGCCGTTGCCGAGGTGCTCTTCGGCGAGCTTCCAGAGGCTGTCGCCGGTTTCGACGACGACCTCGCTCGGCGTCGGCTGGATCGGTGCGGCGGGTTCGACGGGTGGTGACGGGTTCAGCCCTTCCGCGTCTGCCGGGAGCAGGAGTGTCCAGCCGGGGTAGATCCAGTGCGAGTCGCTCAGGGCGGCGCCATCGGCCTGGGGGCGGCCGAG
The DNA here is from genome assembly GCF_001424125.1 of Cellulomonas sp. Leaf395. Lineage (GTDB taxonomy): Bacteria > Actinomycetota > Actinomycetes > Actinomycetales > Cellulomonadaceae > Cellulomonas. The sequence continues at coordinate 561,835 of NZ_LMQI01000002.1, read as the reverse complement.
GTTCAGGTCCTGGATCTCGGTGAACCGGGCGCCGTCGCCGAGGTGCCTTTCGGCGATGTCCCACAAGGTGTCCCCGCGCTGGACGATGACGGTCGGAAGGCCCCCGCCACGGTTCGGTTGCTCGGCCGGGGCGGGTGCGGGCTCCGCACCGTGCAGGGGTGCTGGAGTTGGTGGGTCGAGCGTTGGCCGGTCATCGACGGCCCGGGGAGCGGTGACTGTTGCGGCGGACGCGAGGGTCGGACTGGTGACGGTCGACGTGAGCGCGAGCAGGACGGCGGCGGAGGCGACCAGCCGGGATGCTGCCCATTGCGCTGATCCGAGCAGGGGGATCGAGGGTGTTGCGACTCGTCGCAGGCCGGCGAGGATCTCGGCGGCGACGCTGACCGCGAAGGCTGCCCACGCCACCCATCCGATCAACGCCAGGACCGCGAAGAGAAGGGTGCCGTCGTCGGGGGAGGTTAGTGCGTGGCCGAGCTGGGCGAGAGTCGGAACCGTCTGCGGCAGGTAGATGGGTGCGAGCGCGATCAGCGCGATCGGAGCTCCGACGAGGAACAACAGGAGCAGCGCCGTCGCGCCAAGGGCGCGCAGGATTTCGGGACCGCGGTGGGTAGGGGTGAGGGTCGCGGTCATGTGCCACCTCCGGTGATGCCGTCGACGAGTGAGGCTTCGGCGTGCCCGGTCACGGTCAGGGTGCTGATGCCGATGAGGTTGAGGAACGCGGTGGGGGCCGTGTCGGTGACGGTGACGAGCAGGCGGGTGCGGTCGTCGCTGACCGTGACGGTGCCGTCGTGTCCTGCCTGGTGCAGGTAGGTGGTCGCGGCGGCGACGGCGATGCTTCGGTCCACGCGTGTGCCGGATCCGGAGATGGCGTTGGGGATGTCGAGGGCCTGTCCGCCGGCGCGAGCTGCTTCGGCCGCGGTGGCGTCGGCGCGTTGGGTCGCGCGCAGTTTCGCGCCGCCGTCGGCGACCAGGCCGAGCAGCAGGAGGAGCCCGAGCATGCTGATGGCCACGAACACGGTGACTGAGCCGGCCTCGTGGTCGGGTCCGGTTGCGGCGTGCAGGCGGCGAGCGAGGGTCGTCATCGGGTGCGGTACCTGTCGAGGGGCGAGGTCGCTTGCGCGGTCATCGTGCGTGCGCCGGGCAGGCCGGGGACAGCGAGGTCGGCGACGCTCACGGTGCAACTGACCGTCGCGGTCACGACGGCGTCCTGACCGATGCGCGTAGCGAACCCGGAGGTGTCCACGGCGACAGCAGTGGCCACGCACGACGTGCTGGCGAGCTCGCGGGCGGCCGCGGCTGTCGCGGCTGCGCGGGCGCCGTCCTGGGTTCGGGCCAGGGAGGCGTCCCGGGCGGCGGATCGGGCTGCTTGCTCGATCGCGCTGGCGGTGGTCTCGACGCGGCCGAGTAGCACGAGGGCGCCGAGGAGCAGGATCAGGGCGGGGGTCAGGATCGCGAGTTCGACGCTGATCGAGCCGTTCTCGCGGTCGCGGGAGTGCGGGTGGTTCATGGTGTGTTCGCCGTGGTGAAGCGTTCGACGGGGCCGTCGGCGGACTGGTTGATCTCGATCCCCGGTGTGCCAGGGATCACCGAGAGTGATCGTCCGGTCACGGCGACCTGCACGTGCCCGGGCCCGGGTGTGGAGGCGATCGCGGTGGCGTCGGTGAGGGTGTCCGCACCGTGGTCGCGCACAAATTCGAGGGCTGTGTCTCGCCCGGCCTGCGGCGTCGAGCCGTAGGTGCGGGCGATGGCAACGCCTTCCTGGGCGGCAGCCAGTGCCAGCGAGCGGGCGTGGAACCAGAGGGCGTACTGGATCATCGCGGTCACCAGGAGCAGCAGGGCGGGGAACAGGATGACCAGCTCGATGCTGGCCGACCCGGTGTCCCGACGGTCGCGCATGGTCAGGTGATCTGGTTGACGCGGCGCTGTACTGCGGCAGTGATGGCCACGACGAGCGTGCCGGCTACGGCGATCAATCCCAGGATGATGATGACGAGCTCCAGGGTGGATGCGCCGGTGTCGTCGCCGGCGCGGTCGCGGATCCGGTGCCGGGCAGCGGACACGTAGCCGTTGAGGAAGATCAGCATCACGAGCGTGTCCATGTCGTTCTCCGTTCGTTCCAGGGTGTGGTTCAGCTCAGGAGGATGCGCACGAAGGCGGGGTAGCCGAGCAGGGCCATGAAGCACAGGCCGAGCAAGGAGACGGGCACGACCATGTGCTCGGAGGCGGCGTTGGCCTTCGCGGTCGCGGTGGTGAGCAGCTGGGTCCGTAGTGAGGCGGCACGGGCGCGCAGGGTTGCGTAGATGGCGGCGCCGTCCTGGCCGGCGATGCGCATGATGTCGGCCACGTCGCCGAGTTCGGTGACACCGGTGCTCTCTGCGAGGTGAGTCAGCCCGGTCCAGGACGGATCGCCCGCCAGTTCGGCACGGAGCAGTGCGTCGCGGATGCGGGCGAACTCGACGGAGCCGCCGATGGCCGCGGCCCGGTCGAGAGCTTCGGTGGGTCCGGCGTCGGCGATCCGCTCCATCGCCACCAGCTCGAGGAACACACATGTCGCTGCCCGCATGGAAGCCCGGGCCTTGGCCGCTTCGGTGCGAAGCGTGACGTCCGGCAGCATGAAGAACACGCCACCCAGTGCCAGGCCCGTGACGGCAGGGACGATGAATGGCAGGTCGACGCCGGTGGCGCGCATGAGGGTGGACATCAGGGCGGGGAAGAGCAGGCCGATGAGTCCGTACCCGATCTTGCGGGAGGCGAGGTCCTCGGGCTGCTGGTTGAGCATGTGCAGGTCGGCGGCGTAGCGGCGCAGCCCGAAGGTCTGGACTGCCTGCGGCAGGACCACCCGCCGCACCGAGCCGAGCGGTCCAGGCGTTCCGATCGGGGATACCGCGGTGACGTGACCGCGTGCTGGTAAGAGGCGTTCGACGGCGGTCACGAGGTCGGGTCGGGCAGGGGAGAGGCCCGCCACGGTGACGACGATTCCGCCGCCGACCAGGGCACCGGCGAGGAGCACGATCCACAGCGTCATGACCCACCCCTGGTGTCGTGCCCGGTCAGGAAGCGCGGTTCGGGTGGGGTCAGGGTCAGTGCCCGGATCCACAGCAGGCACCCGGCGAAGGCGGCAGCGATCGCGGCCAGCACGAGCTGTCCCAACCCGTCGCTGTAGGGCTGCAGGTAGGTGCCGTTGAGCATCAGGAGCCCCGCGACACCGAGGGTGATCAGGGTGACGAGCCGCGCGGTGGAGCGGGGCCGAGCGCGTTCAGCTTCGACCCTGCGCCGCACTGCCACTTCGTCCGAAACGGACCCGGCCACCGCGGTGAGCACTCCCGACAGGCCGGGCCCTCGGCGCCTGGAGGCCAGCAGGAGCGAGGCGACGACGAAGTCGCCGGCGGCGTCGTTCAGATCGTCGGCGAACGCTCGCAACGCCTGATCGGTCGGCCACCGTGCGGAGATCCGCGCCACCAGTGCGCCCACGTCGCGGGACAGAGGCGGCGGGGCGGTCGTGGCGGACGCGAGAATCCCCTGCTCGAGACCGACCCCCGTGGCCAGCACATCGGCCAGGCGGCGGGTCCATTCCTCGATGGCCTCAACACGATCGATCGCACGGGCGGCCACCTTCGCCGACCCGAGCAGGTACGGCAGCCCGATCACGGCCGCCATGACGATGAGAGCGGCGACAGGCCAGCGGGTGATGGCCCATGCCAGGAGTCCGGCTCCGGCCGCCATGGCCCACCGCCAGCGAGCCCACCAGCCGTCCGCGGGGCGCCGGGTCGGGCGGCGTCGCGGTCGCGCCGGCGCGGGTTCGGTGCGTCGCAGCCCGATCGCAGCGAGCTGTGCCCCTGCCACGAGAACGGCACCGCTGAGAGCGGCGAGCAGAGGTGTCATGACCGTCCTCCACCAAGGGGATTCGTCCACGTGCCATTGCGTTGGTCGAGCACGGACGGGTCGAACCCGACGCGCACGAGGTCAGCCAGGCACTGCGGGCGGTGCAGCGGGACGGCGCGACCGTCGGCGCCCGGTCCAAAGACGGTGGTCGTGGCCGGGCGGTTCGTCTCGCCGAGGCCGACGATCTCGACCACCTGCGACACGAACCGGTGTCGGCGACCCCCGGTCGCGGTGTCATCCAGGAGCTCGATGTGCACGAACAGGTCGACCGACCCAGCCAGGAGCCGGTAAGCGAAGGTGTCCGTCATCGAGACCCCCGCGGACAGGCACAGGGTCACGATCCGGTCGACCGCGTGCTGCGCGGACCGGGAGTGCAGCGTGCACAAGGACCCGTCGCCGGTGGACATCGCCTCGAGCATCGGCAGCACCTCGGGGCCGCGGACCTCACCGACGATGATCCGGCGCAGATTCAGCCGCAGCGCATCGACCACCAGGTCGGACAGCGTGATCTCCCCGGCCCGTCGACCACTCCCGTCCTTCTCGGCGGAGCCCTCCCGAGCCTCCAAGGCCACGACCCGGGGATGACGATGGGGCAAGTCGTGCAGGTGGAGCTCGTACTCCTTCTCGATCGTGGCGAACCGCTCCATCGGAGCGAACTCGTTGGCCAACGCCCGGATCAAGGTCGTCTTGCCCGCGTTCTGCAACCCCGTGACCACGATGTTCTTGCCCGCCCGCACGGCCGCCCGCAAGAACTGCGCCAGCACGGTGTCCAGAGTGCCGAGACGGATCAGGTCGTCGAGGTCGACATCACGCACCCGGTGCCGGCGGATCACGACATGCGGCTTCGGTGTCGTCCAGGCCACCGCTGCAAGCCGTGAGCCATCCTCTAGACGCAGGTGCAAGGCGGGATGAGCTGAGGAGAAGGTCCGCTCGGCGTTGCCCGTGCGCGCAGCGAGCAGCTGCAGGATCTCGATGAGCTCGGCATCGGAGTCCGCGATCGGCGGGACGCGCTCATCTCGTCCATCGGCGTAGGACACCCACACGGTGTCGTGCCCGTCGACCTCGATGTTCTCCACCGCCGGGTCCTCGATCAGCGGCTGCAGCCGACCCAACCCGAACAACGCCGCCATCACCGCACGTGAGGTCGCCATCTCCAGATCGATCGGCCACGAGTCCTCGCCACGTCGCACCCGTTCGCGACCACGCTCGGACAGCTCGGCCGCGACCAAGGAGCGGGCGAGCTCACGGCGGGCACCAGGGGACTCGACGTGCTGGGTCTGCAGCCGCTCGGCCAACCGATCCGCCACGGCTCGGCGCACCTCACGCACGACCGACATGTCCGGGGCCGGCAGGACCGGGCCGGCCGCGGTCGCCAGGTGAGTGGCTGTCGGGCCGAACCCGTTCGAGGGCGGTCCGGGTCGGGTGGTCTCGTCCAGCCCGGTCACGACGACACCGCCAGGGACGGGGCCAGATCGGCGACCCGCTCGACGACGCCGCGGGCCGACCGGAGCAACGGCGACCGCTCGAACCGCCAACCCTGCGCACTCCCAGTGGCTAACGCGGTCGCCGCCCACGCATCTCGCGCGACCACCACAGCCTTGCCGGTGCCCAGAGCGGTGCCGATCTCCGAGGGGGAGTAGCCCTCGCCAATCACCAGCGCCAGCGGGGCGACGCGGCCGGCTCGTGCCTCCTGCAGCGTCCGGACGGCCGCGGCGGACGGGACCACGGAGGCCACCTCTGGTCGCACGATGATCGCGACGACATCCGCGCCGTCCAGCAGCGGCGTGGGCTCGTACCGGTGACCCAACCGACCGACGTCGACCACCACGTCGACCCCGACCGAGCCCAGGTCGCGCGCCGCACCGATGAGCGCACTCCACGTCGCACCGAGCAGGCGGGCCTGCCGGGGATCGGTGACACCGGCCAAGACCATGCGCATGGAGTCCTCATCGATAGCTACCGCGCACTCGACGACCTGTTCGACCGACAGCGGACCGCGGGTCGCCGCCAGCGCCAGGACACCAGCCATGTCAGGTAGCTCCGCCTGAAGGAACCCCGTCAGGAGGCCGGAGCCAGCCGAGTCAGCGTCCACCAGCAGAACACGGCGGTCCGGATGCATGAGCGGCCACACCCACGTCAGCGCGAGCGCCGTCGTCGTCACCCCGGGGGCGCCGTGCGCGGAGCACACGGCCACGACGCTCACTTCGCACCCTGCACTGGGAGCACCACAAGCGCGAAGCGGCCCGTCGCCGCCCGCATGGCCAACGCCGGCCCGTCCTGCGCGTCCGTGACCACGTCGGCGATCACCAGACCGTTGATGTCCGGTGCCCCGACCCGAACGACCGTCGCCGAGAAGGAGATCGGTTCACCTGGCACCGCGTCGGCGCCCTGCGGGGGCGCATCGACGACCAGGATGTCCTCGCCGGCCGCGAGGCCGCCGGCGGGCACCTTCTCGACCGTCAACGGCAGCGGCACGAGCACCTGATCGGGTGCCACCACCCCCGACACAGTCACCTCGGACGGGGCGAGCAGCGATCCCTTCGCCAGCGACGTTGCGGCGACCTGCCCGACGATCTGGTTGACGTCCTTGGCGGGGACGGTCGCGACAGTCGCATCGACCGAGACGGCGGCTGTCGTCAGGTCGTCGCGACTGATGGTCGCCCCGTACGGCACGTCCCGGGCCAGGACGAGCACGTCGACCCGCTGCCCCGAACTCGACACCAACCACACCGCGGCCAGCGCCCCGATCACGATCATCGCGACGCCCGCGACCACGAACACCGGTCTGCGGCGCCCTCGCGGGGCTACGACGCTCGGTGCGCGAACGGTGACACCGCCCGGCGTCCCGTTCAGCGTGGTCTTCTCACTCGTTGCCGTCATAGCAACCTCCCCTGCAGGCGGGCGTGCCGCCGGTGGCTACTCCTGGGTGATGAGCACCTGCATCTCACCGATGCGCACGCTCGCCGTGGACTGCCGCGTGACCGTCAGCGCGCCTGACGCGCCACCACCGGTCCACGTCACGTCCCACGTCGTCGTCGCGGTGACCGGGAACGCCTCGTTGGCCTGCCCGGCGGAGGACTGCTCGTAGATGTGCTGGCACGTCGGCGACGTGACACCACCGGTGTAGTACGGCGTGCCCGGGTTCTTGCACGTCTCGGAGCGCCCATCGCCCATCTCCCAGACGACCTGGCGAGCTTGCGCCGTGGCCGTGACGGAAAGCCCCGGGACCGCAGCGGTTGCCGAGTTCGGACCCCACGTCGTCGGGCCCACCTCGGTCCACAGCCACACCGGAAGTCCGACCAAGCCGTGCTCGTCGCCCTCGATCGTCATTCGGATCGCGGGGCCAGTGAGTGCTAATTGCGCCAGAGCTTGCTGCGCCAACTGTGCGGGCGTCACGCCCGTCCCGCCGTAGCCGGGAGGGTCTGCAGCGGCCCAGACCCAGCCGTCGACGCCATTGGGATGCGTTGCTGCGCACGAGACCGAGTAGACCGCCCCAGCGGGATGGTGACCTTGCCAGATCGAGTCGGTAGCCGGTGGAGGAGGTTCGACTCGCCGCCAGTAGCAGTCGTCGCCATCGTTGAACCAGCCGAAGTGGTCGCTCGAGCACGGGACGCTCACACCGGTCGAGGACACGACACACGTGCGAGGTCCGGCTCCGACGTCGCCGGGTTGGCTCGGCTGACCAGGGTTGCCAGGCTGCTCGACCTCAATCAGGCAGAACTGCTTCCCGGGGTCGCACGTCACGCCGCCCGCGGTTGCGATGCCCGTGAGAAGGCCGCTCGCAGCGAGCGCCACCAGAACGGCGGTCAGCATGGCGTGTTCCGATCGACAACGGACGTGCGGATCGTCCATCGCCCGTCGTAGAAGTACGCCGATGAGTTCGTGAGCACTCTGGGGTTCTGGCTCGGCGCGAGGGCCGACTCGCCAGTGGCGGTGAATATCGGCGTCCACGTCGAGACATCGACGCAGTCCACAATCGCCGCCGTCCCTGCTTCGCCCGGAACGACGTCGGAGACGTGCGGATCGAGGATCGGGGTCCCAGTGACTGCGATTCCGTCCTGTCGAAACTGCAGAACCGATGTCTGCACGTCAGTGAGCGCGGTATCGACTGCATAGGTCAGGAGCTCAGGCCCTGGGTCTCGCATCGGGTCAGCCCAAGCGGCAACCTTCGCCGCCCAGTAGCCCTGGTACGCCTCGAGGATCGCGGCCTCGGCTTGCGCAACCGTCGGGTCCACCGATGGTGTCGGGCTGGGCGTGGGTGTCGGAGCGGGGGGCGAGATCACCGGTGTGGGCGAAGGGGTGGGCTCGGAATCGGGATCCGTGCACGCGCCGAGTAGAGCCGCGACGACGATCAGCGCTGTGGCGGTCGCGGCCCCCTTGGTGATCTGTCGATTTCTCATCGGCAAACACCCGCCCCTGTACGGCGCCCGCTCGCACGGAAGCCGCTCGACGACAGCGTCGAAGCGCCCATTCCATACCCAAACGGGTGAAGTGCGCGAGTCGGAACGGTCAGTCGACACGTGACTGGATGCGTCTCCATGCCGATAGGTGTGCCACAGATTGCGCAACACGCGAGCCGCGCGCCTGGAATCCGTGGACGGGGCTCAGCTCGCACGGCGCTGTGGAAGAGCGTCGACCAGTGCTTCCTCGGCGCGACGCGCTGCCAGGACCGGGGATCGGTCGGAGTGTCGTCGGGTCGCCATCAGAGCCGTGCGGACGATGGGTGACTCGACCACGGCGGGCCCCTCGGCGACGATCCGCGCCAGCACCCCGGGCCAGTCACTCGTGCCGCGCAGGGCGATCATGAGGCGACGGGCCTGCCAGGCCGGAATGCCCAGGGTGGTCGCCATGGCTCGCCAGCCCGGGAACTGGGTGCGGTCGTCGACTCGGGTCGTCGGCGCATCGAGCACGGTCGCGAGGATCGACCTCGCCTGCTGTTCACTCCACCCGACGAGCATGAGCGCGCGCTGTGCCGCGTCGGTCAGCCCCGCCGCTTCCAGTGGGTCGCGGTCGCCCACATCTGGGTCGTCGGTGGCCGGCTCCCAGCCGGCCTCGAGCAGGAGGTCGAGGCTCACGGCTGGGCCGACGGCGCCGTCACGGGATGCGACCTCCAGCTTCCAGGCGCGGCGGTCGTTCGTCGCGAACCGCGCGGCGACGATCTCGCCGAGCAGCTGCCGCCGCGCGACCTGCCCGAGGATGCCCCACGGCGAGGTGGCGCGCCGCAGCGCCGGCTTGGTGAGCTCCACCCACAGCGCCTGCCACGCCGTGGACTCGGCCTGGGACGCGGCGGCGCCTCGCAGGCCGACGCTGATCGCCAAGGGCCGGACGACACGCTCGCGCAGGTAGTTCAGCAGGGTTGTCCCGGTGGGGCCGTCCCAACCCTCGTCGTCGATCGCGTCAAGCATCCGCAGGAGCGATGCGCGGTCGCGAATCACTGCGCCGTCGTGCTCAGGTGCGGGATGCGGTGTCGTCGTCATGCTCGCCTCCGGTGTCGTGGGTGAACGGCACCGAGGTTTCTCAGAGGCGATAGACAGATCGATCACGGCGTTAGTGATCGTGCGATGTGATCCGTTTGTCTATCGATGACGCCGATGGATCACACGGCGCAGCTGCGTCGATCACATGCCGATTGACCTGCGACGTCGCAAACGCCGGGCGCGGGGCTGGACATGTGACTCAACTACTCCATGTCACCGCCGAGATCCGGACGAAATCCTCGCGGCCACGGGCATCGAGGTCGCGCACGTTGACCGCGCGGCTCGTCCACCCGACCGCAAGACCTTCAACCTCGAGGTTTTGCCCCTTGCCGTGGACGATCCAGGCGCGAACCGGGAGCGGACGGACGGCGCGGAGGACGGCTACGGCGCCGATCGATGCCGGCAGATCTCGAGCGGCGTCCCGGAGCGGGACTCGCTCAGTCGGTACAGGACTACGATTCGAACGTGCGTTCTAGTCGCGGCATCGAACGGGTGCCAACCCACGAGCAGCCCGTCGATGCGCCCGCCGAGGCTCGCACCGGCGAACGCATGGTGCAGCCCGAGACGCCGCTGCCGGTCGTCGTGTGGGTGACGAGCGGGCGCGGCAAGTCGTTCGCGGCAGACGGGCACGCCGTCGCCTGGACAACGTCTCAAGTGCGGGTGCGCTACCTCGACCCGGGCGGGCGCGAAGGGTTCGCGTGGGTGTGGGCATCGGCCGGGGCGAGGCGGTTCACTTACTGAGTGTGTCCCTAATCGGGCTCACACGGGCTCCCCTTGACCTGACACCCGCGAGGCGGGCGGTGCTTGGTCGCCACCCGGCGCCCAGCCGTGGCTGGACTGGTGCCGGTTCCGACCCAGGGCCCCGGGAACTGCACCCGCTGCACTAAACCTCCGGCACGCCAGGGACGTCGCGACCCCGCGTCCAGGTCAAGCGCTGGTAGACAGTCAGTGGGAGCGGGCGACCAGCGGACCTGGTTCCGCAGCTCATCCGATCTGAGGGTGTAGGTGGCGTCTCTGAGAAGTCCCGCTGCACCTCCTACCAGCTTCGAGATGAGAGACCGCCATGGACATCAGTAAGCAGATTGACGAGTTCGGGATGGGCTCGCGGCACGCAGCCGCACTTCGTGCCGTGCTCGAGCAGTACACACCCCTCGTCGACGTCAAACCCGGGTACATCAGCGTGCGCCCGGAAGGTCGGCGTATCGCCGCGTATTTCAACAAGACGTTCACCGACGTCGTTGTTGACCCGCTGCAGGTGGACACCGTCGCGGTGCAGAACCCCGGCACAAACGCGCAGCCGAAGCGGACCTCCACAACCGCCTATCTCCGTGTGCCTGGGTCGGCCGTGTCGAGCACTCGTCTCGTGGAGTTGGTCCTGACCGCACTGGCACGGCAGGAGGCGGGGACGCGCTGGGGAGGCGAGTCGAGTCGCTCCGAAGTGGCCGCCGATCTCGCAGGACAGCAGTGCCAGACATGCTGGACCGAGCTCTCGGTCAGCGGTGCGTGCTTGTGTGACGACTGAAGTCGCCTGGACCCGCACCGCACCGCCGTCATAAGCCACCTGGCAAAGGTCCGGACCGGGCCGCCGACCATGCTTCCCGGGCCGGCTCAGGACGGGCTCGAGCAGCGACCACTGCTCGTCGGCCAGGTCACTCGAGTACGCCACGACCTGCGAGATCGGCGTGACCAGCGCAGACGTTCGGATTCCGCCCGGCGAATAGGGACACATCCTGTTAGTCCGCTGCCGCGGGCCGCGGCCGATGGGCCGACGGAACCGCTCAACCCGAGATACGAGTCGGGCTGATGTGATCGGTCGGTCTACCGATGCCGCGGATCGTCTTGGAGGTCACGCGCTATCGGCTGCCGTCCTGTAGCGGCCGCATCACGACGACGAAGGGAGCCGCGACATGTCCCTTGACCAGAGCACCCTGACACCCGAAGAGGTTGCACAGATGCTCGGAGCCTCCCCTTGGTGGGTGCGCGAGCAGGCTCGGCGCGGCCGAGTCCCACATCTTCGACTGGGTCGCGGCAGGATCCGCTTTCTGCCCGAGCATTTCGATGCGCTGGTGAAGATGGTGACGGTCCAGGTGAACGGAATAGCGAACGAGCCGCCAGCCTCACAGCCCGTCGACCTTCGGGCACTTGGGGCGACCTCAAAGTCCATCCGCGCGCATCAGAATCGACCGCATGTGCAGGGCGACGTGCGTTGAGACTCGGCGGTCCTTCGGGGTGGCCGCTGGAGCCGTGCCGATCGAGTCGGTACCTCCCCGCGGCAAGCACCTCCGGGCGGACGACCAGCCGCGCTCCCCGCCCGCCCGGCATCCCCTGGCGAGTGGGTGGCTCGACTCACCGACGACGCTCGACCGGTGCGTCGGTCACTCGGGTCCGGGTACCGGCGATGGACCGGACGCAGCAGGAGGCGATCGCGGACCTGTTCGGACTGGCCGCACGTCCCGCACCGGGCACCTCTTTCCGGCTCGCCGACGTCAACCTGGCGGTACGCGAGCTCACCGGGCGCCCCCTCGAGGTCGTGCTCGTGGAGCTGTTCGGGCCGATCGGTGACGCGCGAGCGGCCCGCGCGTCGGCGGCCGACGAACGCGCTGCGCTGTGGGCGTGGTTCTCGGCGCATCCCGTGGTGCGCGCCCGAGAACTCGAGGACTGGATCGCTGACGTGCGCGCCGCTGGTATCCGCGGATCCGCCGAGGCCACGCTACGAGAAGACCTCGTCGCATCTCAACGGGGATCCGCCGGTCCGCCGGGGTCGGCTCTGGCCGACGGCTTGTCGGGAGGTCTCTAGAGGTCCGAGCCCCGCTGAACCGCGACTGGCATCTGGCGACGTCCGATGCTTGCGAGAGCGAGCGCAATCGAGCCGAGCCTTCAGCTGCTCCGGCTTGGGTCAGGCACGATGGCTGAGCCCCCAAGCATCTGCGGGTCTCGGTGCCCCTGCCCGGGCGACCGAGGCTCGCTGGTCCGTCGCCCGCATCGAACCTGTGTGCACTGACGGGATCCCCGTTCACGAGCAGGCCATAGGCGCTCGCTCAATGGCCCCCGAGCACGTGAAAGCCACGGCGGCGAAGGACTTCAGCGAGCCACCGCTCTGCGTAGAGCGATACCGCGCCAAAGAGGGGCGGGAAGTCTGGCACGAGGTCGGGCCGTAGGCCGCCAATCACTAGACCGGGTCTGTTGAGGGCAGCTGCGCGCATGTCGCCGTCGATGTGCTTCTGCCGACGGACGGGGGGTTGGTGCCAACTTTCGCCCACGTACACGGCGTTCGCGAGTCCTGGTCCGGTGACGTCAAAGACGTAAACCTGGCGCAGACTTTCGGAACGGGCACAAGCGAGTCCCGTGTCCAGGTCGCGGCGAGTCGCAAGAAGGATGTCCGACGCCGGCAGTCGGATCGGTCCATGCGCGGCGCACAGGACGAACGCTGTGTGGCGGCGTGCAACGGCGTCGGCATGCTGCCAGTCAAACCACTCGAGCGGGCGATTGCACTGCGGGCAAGCCGCCCCGAGTTCTCCGCCCTTTACCCAACCGCTCTCTTGAGCGCTGGCCCATGTAGGCGTGACCGACGCGTCGACCCCGTTGTGCCCAAGCACCTCGGCCAGGCGGCGGCCGCCGACTATCGAACCGTCCGGTTTGCGCTCGGGCAGACCGCTGCGGTCCGACGTCATAACTTCGACGCCACGCGTTGTCGACATCCACGAGGCACCGAGATTCTCGTTGTGCACGGCCGCCCAGGCGCTCTTGCGAGTCATACCGAGTACCGCAATCGCCGCGAACGTCGACCCGTTGATTGCTAGGCGGGCCTCAGTTGTGAGGCTGCCATCCGCGAGTTCGGCGAGGAGTGAGTCGCTGAGTCCCTGCCGCTCCACAAAAACTGCATCCCGCGGCAATACCGTCGTGCGTTGTCCAAGATCGGCCTGGTTGACCCACGTGCGCGACTGACGCACCTCGACGCGGGCACCATCGAGGGCCAGTCGTTCGGGCATGGTGAGAGGTGCGGGAGGAGGGTTGCGCTTCGGCATGGCGGGCCTTTCGTCTTGGCAGTCTGATCGGCGGCACCAGCTTCGGTCTTGAGATGGTGAGGCCGTGCTGGGCTGGGCAGACGCCTCGCTTAACGCGACGTACGGTCGTTGTGCGGCCGATGAATCTATGGATCGGTAGAGCTGACTCCTCGGTGTCACACGACGAGGAACGCTCCGATGGCCGTGGGTCTCCCGCGGCGGCGTCTGGCGGCCCGTCGACAGTGGGGAGTCAGATTCCCCACACGCACGACGAAGCACCCCCCACTCGCTGGGCGGCCTGGCTCTGCGCGAGTCCCAACGTTCCGCCTGCGTCGAGCAGCTCCGCCGGGATGGTCGCCCGGCGGAGCCACACGGGAGTGCTCGGTTTGGTCAGCGCTCGGAGGACGGATCGGTGGCACTTCCATCGATCTCCCCGCCCTGTTTCCGGCCCGCGTACCTGGACTTGCGGGCGTGGTCGGCGTTGAGGCGTTTGCTCGTGTACTGGGCTCCGCGGCGGTCGAGCGTGTCGCGGGTGGTGCCGAGCCAGGTCAGCTCGTCGAGCTCACGGTCGGACAGGGACTCGGGCGGCGCGTCGGCAAACGCACCCATCGCGTCGTCGAGCATGGTCCGGGCACTGGCCAGGTCACCGCGGTTGAGCGCCTCCTCGGCGTCCTTCTTCGCGCGCTGCGTGGCCAGGAACAACTTCTCCCGTTCGACGACCGGTGCGGGCACGCGTCCCTTGGCGACGTCCGCGGGAACCACGTTCACCGAGATCGGGATGGTGACGGTGTGCTCCTCGAGGGTCGGGATCTCCACCCAGGTGAGCGTGACGGTGGCGACCTGCGCGAGGCCGAGCGCCGCCATCGCCGGGACGGCGAAGGTCAGGACGACCCGGCGGGTCTCGGCGGCGTAGAAGTCGCCCAGCTCGACCAGGACACCGTCCTCGACCGCGGTCGAGGGCAGGTCGTTCAGCACGGTGACGGACCGGACGTCCGCGGTGGGGGCGACGTGCAGGCTCGCGGCCTGCGCGGTCTTGGACAGCAGGCCGTCGATCTCGGCGGCGACTGCGGCGGCGGCGGAGTCGGCGTGCTCGGCGAAGGCGTGGTTGCCCGACCCGCCGCGGGCGACGGCGGCGAGCAGCCGCTGGTCGTAGCCCAGGCCGATGCCGATGGTCGAGGTGGTGATGGCCTGCTGGGCCGCCTTGCGCGCGACCCCGCCCAGTGCGTCAGGGTCGGTGACGCCGGCGTTGGCGTGGCCGTCGGAGAGCAGCACGATCGTGGCGCCCGTCTCGGTGCACACGCGTCGGGCCTCCTGCAGGCCGCGCAGGTAGCCCGACGACAGGTCGGTCGAGCCTCCGGTGTCGAGGGCGGTGATGCGGTGGCGGATCTCGTCGCGCCCGGCGGCGCTGACGGTCCCGGCCGGCACCACGACCTGCGCCTGGTCGTCGAACGCGACCAGGCCGAACCGGTCGGTGTCGGCGAGCCGGTCCACGAGACGCAGCAGCGCGCCCTGGGCGTGCTCGAGGCGGCCGCCGCCCATGGAGCCGGAGCGGTCCAGGACGACGACGACGGTGTGCTCGGCGCGGGCGGCGTCGGTCGCGGGGGCCGGTGCGACGAGCTCGAGCAGGACGGTGACGGTGTCGTCGGCCTCGAGGGCGACGACATCCACATCGAGATGGGCGGACAGATGCATGGGTGCTCCTGGGGAGTGCGAGGTGGCTGGGGATGACGTGCGTGGCGCGGGGCGTGCGGGGCGGGGCCTGTCAGCCGGGGACCACGTCCGACGCGAGCGCGGCCGGTGCACGGTCGACCAGCCAGTCGACGAAGTCCGGGTTGAACAGCGCGTACGCCGAGCGGTGCTCGCGGACCAGGCGGATCGCGTCGTGCGCGGTGCGGCCGGAGAGCATCAGGACGAGGACCGTGACCAGTCCGGAGCGGTTGAGACCGGCCTGGCACCGGATCAGGACGCGGTCTCCCGCCGACCAGCGCTCGTGCGCCCACCGGGCTGCGGCGACGACCCGGGTCATGTCGGCCAGGTCGGGGTGGGCGTCGGGGAAGCCGTAGCGCAGCTCCTCGACTCCCCAGCTGCACGGCAGCGCCCAGGCGAACAGCGTGACGACGGCGTCGAAATCGCTCGTGTCGTCGCGGTCGCGCCGTGTGGTCGCCGCGCCGAGCCAGGCGTCGTCGGCGGTGCCGCCCTGGTAGAGACCCGGGGCGATCATCGTGACGAGCTCGGTGGGCAGCAGGCTCTTGTCCACCCAGGACGGGGCGTAGAGCGCGGTGTCGGTCATGTCGTTCTCCTCTCGCGGGCGACCGTTCGGTCGCTCACATGGAGTTCGACGTGGCCGGGGCCAAACCATGAACACCGCTGCGAAACTGGTGTGATGGTCGGGCACAGAACAATTTACCGGCGACCACTGACACGACCGGGCATGGGAGTCTGCCGCCGTGACCAGACCCGACGACGCCATGCTGCGCGAGGCCGCAACGATCGCGACCCGCGTCGCTGGGCGCTACCTGATGACCGATCGGCGCGGGGAGGCGGTGACGCCGGACGACGTCGCGCAGGACGTGATGATCGTCTTCCTGCGCCAGGACATCGACTCCCTGGAGAACTGGCGAGCCTGGGTGAACCGCGCGGCACGCAACCGGTCGATCGACGTCGTCCGAGCGGGCTGGGACGCGAGAGGACTGCCCGACGACGGGACCTCCGCGCCACCGGTGGGGATGCGCGACGTCGGCCCCAGTGCCGTCGGCATCTGGGACTCGGTCGAGCGGACGCTCCTGGCGACGCTCTCCGACCGGGATCGACAGCTGCTGCTCGCGCACGTCGACGGCGCCTCCCACGCCGAGCTCGCGCGCGACTTCGGGCTGGCCGACGCCGCGTCCGTCGCGACGACGCTCACCAGGATCCGGCGAAAGGTGCGAGACGCCTTCCCCGACCGGGCGGGCGTCCTCGAGCTGCTGGGGCCTCCGCCGCGGGTCTACGACGTCGACAACCGTGGGCGCCGCGAGTAGCACGCTCGTGTCGGTGCTCGGCCGTAGCGTCGCGACTGCGATCCACGACGGACGGAGCAGGGCGCCATGATGCAGTGCACGCACCTCGACATCGCCTACGAGAAGTCCGAGCGTATCGCTCGGCCCTACCGATTCAGCCTCCACACGTTCCGCTGCGCGGTCTGTGACGTCGAAGCGGCCGTCGTGGATCGAGAGAAGATTCCCGCCCAGGCCCGCCGACGGGCGCCCGAGAGCTGAGACGCCTACGCGCGACTCGACAGCAGCTCGTCGGCCGCATCGCGAAGTAACGGCTGGGGGCCGACCCGGGCAAGGCCGCCTCGATGTCGGCCCACGCGCGGGCACGGGCAACCCCGCGGTACGCGGCGCCGGGCAGCGTCGCGACGGCCGCCGTCCGGGAAACGGCGATTACATGTCCATGTAGACCTTGCGCGCTTGAGCGTGATCTGGCGTGGACACGTATGCCTGCCCGACGCCGAGCTGCTCAAGTGCTTGCGAGATGTCTTGACCACCGCGAGCACGAAGAAGGCCGGCAACCTGCCGGGAGTCTGGAAAATTTGTTCGGAAGACAACCTTGGTTCCGGCCGTGCCCAAGACATCACTGTGAAAATCAGCGATGCCTTGGCTGGCAACGATGACGCCGATGCCGTACTTTCGCCCTTCCTTCATGAGCTTGGGTAACGTGACGTCCTTCGCGACGCGGTGTGCTTCGTCCAGGACTATCGCGAGGCGCATACGGTCGGCCTGTCCCCAACGGAACATGTCTCGGTAAACCTTGCGCAGGATGAACGCACTGGCTGCGAGCTGTACTTCTTCGAGACCAAGGTTGTGCAGGTCTACGACCAGACCACCATGCAGGTGGTCATCGAGGCGCCATCCTGCTTCCGGGCGGAAGAGAGCGAAGTCGGTCAAGGGCCGAAGCCGGGCGACAGTGTTGCGGGCTCTGCCAGCTTGCTCGCGGGCGTCCGCAGCGGCGGCGAACTCCTCAATCGTGGGTAGGCGTACGGGCCCCGTTTCGCTTCCAAAGCCCTGTGCTTGGTAGGCGTCATTGAGTGCTTCGTATACAAGGTTCCTCTGGATGTCCCCGAGTCGGCATACGTAGCCGATGACCTCGGACAACTCCCACGCGGACTGCTTGTAACGCGCGTGATCGTCAAGGGTTGGCTCCAACGGCGAGAACGGGAGGCCCAGGGCAGCGTCGAGGACCTGCGATCCCGGAGGCGGGCTCGCAGCCATGTCGCCGTGAAAGTCGAGGACGAGGCTTGGCAATTCCTGTTCGGAGAAGGTTCGGAGAATCCGGCGAGTCGTGACGGACTTGCCCTGCCCGGGGATTCCGAGAATGAACAGATGCGGGCTGCCCTTCGTGCTGACCCTCCAGGTCACGGCGCCGCCTGATCCGTCCTGACCCAGGGCGACGACGATTTCGGTAGCGGCCGGCTTTCCGTTGGCTTCGGGGGGAGCCGCAGCGAGCTGCTTCTCGGTGGGCTCTGTCGGGTCTGGAGGCCGCTCGTCACCCCGCTCGACCGGTTGGATTGCCTTGGTGGTGGCGACCACCGGCTCGATCTTGGTGGCCGCAGCGCGACTCATCACGGCCGGTGTGTGTGTGGGCGACCTGGCTGGTTCGGTGGCCGGTGCCGCCAGGTTTTCGTCGATGGGTAACGGCAGGGCGTCGCTACCGTCGGTCGCCGGGCGAAGTGAGAGTGTCCGCGTCTCGATCTCGTGCACCGTCGTGAAGCCGGCTGCACCCAGATCTGCCGCCGTAAGTACGGCCATCGGCACGCCTCGGTGATTGTCGGGGAACCCTTCGTTGCCATCGAGGGCGATGACGTATCCCTGGCGCGTGATCTCGACGTTGACTTTGCCGTCCTCGAGTTCGGCTCGGTCCTCGAGTCGGTCCAGGTAGCGCTCAATCTCCGTGAGGCGCTCGGCGTCTATCAGACCGTTGAGCGCAGACCTCTGCGCGTAGTAGCTGAGGACGCCCGCAAGTCGTGCGCGCTGGAGCGTGGCATCCAGACGTGGAGGGTCTGTGCGGAAGAACCGGTCGACAAGGAGGTCTCTGGTTGCGTCCAGCTGTTCGACAATTCGATCGGCTAGGGCGTCGGGCAGCGCCGCGTCACGCCTGGACTTAACCTCGACGCACTCGATCTTCAGTGACTTATTGGTGACTCGCACGAGGAGCAGATCGCATCGTCGGGCGGATGCATCGCCAGTTCGGGCAGCGACCCCGAAGATCTCAGGATGTGCGTCGACAGGCACGATGATGACGTTCTCGAGTTTTCCTCGGCGACGGAGGTGCGCGACAAGTGCCGCGAGGCTGACGGCTTCGCGAGCTAGTGAGGTGTTGCCAAGTAGTCGAAGGGCGAGTCGCCCGGAGACGATGGCGAGGTGGTGGAGGATGTCGCCGACCGACTGCTCGACCGCTGCGAGCCCGAGGTTGGCCATGGCGTCGGCGAGAATGCGGGCGACCTCGTCGCGATGCTGGGTCGTGACCGTCACGTGGTGCGACAGTCCCTCTAGAAGACCCGGGGCGTAATCGAGGACGTACCGATCGGCGCCAAGACCCGAGCCGCTGGGGTCGTCGTACAGGTCGATACCCATGAAGCGGTCCAGCGTGACTACCCAGTCCGATCTCTGGTGGACGGCCCTGATCAGTGCGAGATCGTCCGGCTCGAGGTCAGTGCGGACGGCCATGTGCGTGCCGGAACCGCCGAGAAGCCCAGCAGTTGCCTCTTGGTGCGCACGGTGAGCGTCGACGACATCGGCGGCGTTGCCCTTGCCTCTCGACTGCAAAGCTGGTTGCGTCCACCAAGTGGCACGTACGCCGTCGTGAGTCCTCACCGTGTTCGTGGGTGTGAGCAGATTCCCGAAGGCAGTTTGACGGCTCGTTTCTGTACGGGACGTAACGATGGAACCACTGGAGACGTCGCTGAGGAACGCAAGGTGATGCGACTCGAGGTCGTCGCGGATCCGGATGGTGGGCCGTGCGATTACGCGTAGTGGCGGTGTCAGATGCGACTGCCTGCCAGGAACTTGTAGAGCCACGATCCGCTGCTGGACGGCACGCAAGGCAGGAAGCGGATCGGTGAACGACGGTTGAAGACTATAGGCGGTGACCTCGACGCGAGGGGGGATCTCGTGACGGTCCGGCCCGTCCGCCTCTGCTTCGTTGGGGATCGTCACGCGTTCCACGGCTTCAGCGATGAGTTCGCCGGAGCCTGGGTTCAGGGCGAGAAGACGGAGCGCCCCGAGTCCCGGGTGTGCGTCTCGGTATGCCTGCAGACGCTCGACGAGGAGGTGGGCTGAGGTCTCCCATGTTGTACCGGCCCAATCGGCGCCGAGCACCGAGAGCAGCGTGTCAGCGGCCGCGGCCGGTTCGGGCTCGGTGGCGTCGATGAACAAGCCCGTGCCAAAAGACACCTCCTGGCAGTAGACGTACGGGCGGTCGTCGGCATCGATCGCGGTGTACGGCATGTTGGCCGGCGTGACCCTTCGCGCGAGGTCGATGTCGAGGAGCTCGCGCCTCTGAGCCTTCGGAGTTGCCTCAGCGACGATGTCCGATGCCCAGGCTCCGAATCCCTGTGCATGACTAGCAAGCCATCCCAGGCGAAGCGGATGAAAGGGCAAGACGACCACGCCGGCCACTGGTCCAGTTGCAGTCGTTGCGGTCAACGCCACGGTGTCCATCGTGAGCAGAGCCCGCCGGGCAGCGGACTCGGTGGTCGCGTCCAGTGCTCGGCGGTAGCTCTGTACGTAGCCGATTGCGTCGCTGATGAGCTGGTCGTCCCACTCGAGGGACTCAACGGCGTCGCGGGGCGCACGTTGTGATAGCGCTTCGAGCAGCTTGCGTCGACGCTCGAGCAGCGCCGCGACTGGTACGGCGGCGGTGATGTCGACCCGCGCGATGTCCTCAAGTGCTGCGGGTTGCCCACGCCGTCCAGTGAGAGAGAAAGCGAATGCACGGCTGGGCTCGTTCTGGGCTATCCGTTGGGTGGCAAGCAGGACCCTGCTGATCCTGACCTGGACGTTTCGCTTAGCGCCGAGCCGCACGGAGTAGGTCTGGCTGCTTGCGTCCCAGCTGGGCACGTCTTCGGTCAGGTCATTGAATCCATCCAAGGCAGCCTGGAGGCGGGCGAGGGGTAGTGAGGGCGCCATGCGACGCCTCCCCTTTTCTTGGACTGTGGCGTCTGAGAACCGGACTTCAAACTGCTGGCTCTCCGCAGCCGCGTCCTCACCTCCGCGCAGCAAGAGCGGGTTGCCGTCGGAGTCGAGGGGTGTGACTCGAACGACGAAGAGGGCGCTAGCCTCGACATCGTCTTCTGCGATGTCCAGGTGCACGGTCGCGCGCCTTCGCGTGCCGCTGACTCGAGCGGTGGCAATGGCGGTATCGTCGGGCGAGCGAAGGTCGTCGGGCGCAACTACTTCAACCAGCCAGCGGTCGACGGATTCCGAAGCACTGGGACGCGTTTTCCAAGTAACAACGACGTCACCCGGGTCGTCTTCCATGACCAGTGCGAAGGGCAGATCGCCGGGCCGGTCTTGGCGGAGCTTTGTCGCCTTGATCAGCACGCCGTCGGGGCGGACGAACGGGTCGACATTGACGTCTTCGAGCTCCGCTTCTTGGCTTTCGATCAACGGCCATTGTTCGAAGGAAACCTGGCCCGCGTAGGGCGGCTCGCTGATCTTCTTCGCCCAGGCGGGAACGTCGGCGAGGAGCGCGGCTTCGACGTCGAAGAAACGTACGAGGTCCCGGTGGGTTCCGCCGACCTGGATTTTTCGGGTGCCGAGCCGATCGCTAATCGTGGCCGTCGGTCGTGCTGGTCGGGCTAGCGCTGAGACGCATGCTGCGTTCTCGGCGAGCCGGTCGACGAAGGTCGCGCCGTGCAGATCGGGGATCAGGCCGACTTGCCATAGATCAGCCCCGGCGGTCTCAAGGGTTGGTGTTGCGGCTACAGTCGCTACGTAGCGGGCCCAACCATCGGCTGACCGGCCGGCGCCGAGCCGCCGCCGCACGGCCGCCACGGCATTTCGCACGAGGACGGGCTCGATCTCGTTCTCGATTCGGTCCGTCGCTTCGCTGAGCAGATGAAGTCCGGGGATTGGCTCGAACGAGTTGTCAAGTGAGCTGGCCGCGTGCCCTGCTCCGGAGGGTACGAGGAGTACGAGCGCGCACTCTTTGCGGTTGCGGATTTCGATCGCCCGTTCAGCGGGTACCTCAAGTCCAGCATCCGCGACGCTGTCGACGAGAACGTGCACCTCGACTGCGCGCCCACTGAGATCCGCGCGAAGGGTTGTTGCGATCGATCGGGAGTCCTCAAAAGTGAGCTCGTCGATCCGAACGCAGTGACCAGCCGGGCGTTGAGCGACCTGCGACAGGATGAGATCGGCAATCCTGGATCGGATGAGCTCAGGCAGCGGCGTCACAGCGAACGCTCCAGCGGGTGTCGGACGGACTGGGCGGAGAAGTCATCGGAGAGGCTGTCGAAACAGCCAAGCAGCTGAAGCCGCCGTTTGAACGCCTCGAGGTTCGACGTGGCGGCAGCGCGAGTGTCGGCGCCGTCGAGGTACGTCGGCGGGCGTGCGATCAGGATGCCGAACCTCTCCTCGAGGCCGGCCAGGACGTCCGCGAGTGGCATCGTGCTTCGGTGGCGTAGGCCGTCGCCGTCCACGAATAGCACGAGCAGGAGCGCGGTCAGCAGCTCATCTGAGAGGACGTATCGCCAGGACCGGCGACTCTTGAGAGTGCCATCGAGAATCCCGTACGTCTTCTGTATCCCGCCGGTACTCCAGAACCACTTGACCTGGTTCTCGATGCCTCGGCTTCGCAGCGACTCAACTAATGCCGCTGTTGCCTGTTCTAGGTAGCTTGCGCCTGATGCACGGCCATGCTCGATGAAGTCTCGATCGCCCTCCGACGCCCGGTCGGCCGCCTGCGTCTCGTTCTCAATCTGCGTAAGGACGATTCCGGCGAACATCTGGACCTGCGGGTCACTGCGCTTTGCGACCATCTCCTCGAACATGAGCGGCGCCGGCCTCTTTTTGAGTGCAACGCCTTCGGGCCCGGCGACATCGAGGGACCGCTCCAAGAGGAGGAGCTGGAGGCGATCCGGAAATGAGGCTCGAAGGCGTTCGAGATCGCGTTCTACGCACCGCCGCGCGAGTGTGTCGCTTCCCCCGTTGCGCTCTCGGGTGAAGTCGACGTACAGCTCCGTCGGCGCTGAAGTTGGCCCCGTGGTCATATCCGGCGGGAGCACTCCGGATTTCAACAGCTCGTGGGTCGCGATAGTGAGTCGCAGGGTGTAGCTGAAAAGGTGAAAGGAGAGCATTGCCGACAGGTAGCGGGTGAAGGCCGTGGCGGGCATCTTGCCGCCATAGGCTCGAAGATAGTCGATGAGGTCGCGGCCGATCGCGGTCGTCACGGCTGGGATCGGACTGTCGACCGGTTCCCACTTGGTGTCCTTGGCGCTCGATTGCTCGAAGCCATCCAAGAAGTAGAGACTGAGCAGGCCCGTGATATCAATCGCGGTCGCACCGTCGTAGTGCGCGTCCCACATGGGGGCGCTGCCTTCGACGACGCCGTGGCCGACAGCACGCTTGACAAGATCGCGCAGGTCGCTCTGTGGGTTCGTTGAACCCTTGAGCTCCAGGGCAGCGAGCATGAGGCGGTAGGCGAGTTCGTCCACCCCACGATGACGAGCGCGTGTCTTCGGAAGACCCGCACGATAGGCCGCCAGCGTCAGGGGAGCGACGTATTGCATTTGCTCTTCGCGGCGAGCTAGGCCACGGCGTCCGATCTTTACAACTGAGCTTGTCAACCAGTTGTCGACGACCCGGCGACCCTCGTCGTCATCGAAGCCGTGTACTTGGGGATGCGCAACGAGCCGGTCTCGGTATCTCTCGTATGCCTGGGCATCGGTCAGGGAACGTGAGCTTCTTCCGCCCTTTACCGTGAACTCGAACAGGTGCGGCATGAGCCGGTCGATATCGACGTCGTTAAACTCGACGAGCGTAAGCCGACGGTAGACGAGCTTTCGGTAGTCGGGGGGAACGATGATGGTCATTTGCTCTCCCGGACGATTCGGGCGCCGTCGCGCACCACGCGTGTGGAGCGCCCAGTTGTATCGACAATTCGAACCGCGGTCGACGGGGACAAGAGGAGGTCATTGCCGAACCCGAATATCTCCTGTTGAACGCCCGCGGATGCGGAGTCACCGAGAATTTCGCCGTCGGCAACACGAAACAGGAGCTCGGCTGTGTCGAGCGTGATGGCGAGGGCCGATCCGCTTGTGTGCTTCAGCTGGAGTGCATCTGGGAATGACTCCACGTAAGGGATCTCGCTGCCGATTGGGCGGAGCTCGAATTCGTTGGCGGGGAGTTCCTTGACCACCGCGCTCCCCGTGGATATCCGTTCATCGAATGCTCGGTCGCGGACTGCGAGACCCGTGCCTACGTACCCAGGCATTCCCAGCACCCGGCTTAGGCCGAGCAGGAGGTGGCCCAGGCTTTGCTCGTCGGCGTCGCGCAGGGCCGATGAATATTCGGCTAGGTAGCGATACGTTCTGACGTCTGACCGCGTCACGTCAGGAGTCGACCATCCACCAAAGAACAGTCTTCGTTGCAGCTCTGCGACGGCCTTGCCGTCGAACAGCCCGAGGTCAGGCACTAGGTCCTGTCGCGTACGTGCTTCACGCTCGACCGATGGCGCTGCCACGATGGCGGGATCGATCTCGGTCCACTCGCGCACGAGGTAGTCGTCGGCGGCCATGTCGAAAGCGAGGTCGTGGAGCACCCGTCCGTTCCCCTCGCGCGGGTCAAGGCCCGCCTCGCGCTCGACGTGTACGTCCTGGCAGCTTCGGTCACCAGTGATGAGCCAGGCCAGCGCGGATCGAACGTCGCGGACCGTTGCGCGCCGCCGCCGCCGCAGGTGACTTATGAGCACGAGTTCGTTGACGGCTTCGCGAGCTGGTTGCTCGCGAAGCGCCTCGGCGTTGCTACGCATCGGGCACACCGTGTACGAGGCGCAGCCTTCGCAGGCAGACCATCGGTCCTGGCCGACGAGTAGCTCAAGGATGCGCCCGCCGAGCCCGTCCGGCTGGGCCATCTGCGGCGACGCAAGGCTGCGACGTTTCAGGTCGACGATGCCAATTCGCGGGTTCTTGGGCGGCCGACCATCTCTTTGACGTCGCAACTCCGCCCAGACCTCGCCGTAGAGATCCTGGTTGTCCTCGAAGAACTGCATCAAGCGGCCGTCGTTCGCGGCAATGAGGATGGTTCGCAGGGCCGGATCGTCGCCCTCGCCGATATCCAGGGCACGGCGAAGCAGGCCATCGGCACTCAGACTCCCGTGCGATTCACTCGCGTCGTAGACGGCGGCGTAGGTTCGCCCGTCCTGCCTCTTGCGCCATCCAGCCGCGTCCGTCTCGAGAGTTTCGGCGCCTGCGCGGTCAAGCGCGTCTCCGACTTGGGCGAGGAAGGAAGTCTTGCCGTCGCCCGGATTGCCTGTGAGCACTACTAGATCTAGGGCGCCGGCGACGACGGCCGGTAGAAGAGCGCTGTCGAGTTGCGTGGACGCGTAGGTCTCGCGGGCAAAGGCGTCGTCAAGGCCACGATTTCCGGCGTTACCAATCGTGCTGGCGCGGTAGAGGCTGCGCACCATGTCGACGGTGGGGTTGATCTTCGCTTCGCCCGACGGTTCGGAGACCTCGGCCACCACGCGGGTCAGGTCGTCGCGCATCGAGCGAGCACTGCCGGGACGCTCCGAAGCGTCGTAGTGGACCGCATTAAAGAGCACATCAAGAAACGGTCTACCCCACGCGTCGGCCTCGTCCGGTGTAGGTGGAACGATGACCCGCTTGTTGAGCTGCCCCCCAGCGGAGACCTGATAGGGAAGTCGCCCGAGAATCGAGCGTATGAGCGAGACGCCGAGGCTGTATATGTCGGCTGTGTATGACCACCGGCCACTCTGATCGACCTCAGGCGCCGTATACGCAGGGGTGCCTACGCGGGTTCGGGCCATCGCGTTCGGGGTGACGAGGCCGAAGTCGATGAGGACGCCACGGTCGTTGTCTCTCTTGACCAAGATATTCGATGGGCTCAGGTCTCGGTGCAGGAGTGCGAGATCGTGGGCTGCGGCGAGGCCATCGAGGACGTCGATGGCGACAGTGCGGAAGTCTTGCATTGTGTGGTTGGGTTCGCGGCCGTAGTCGGCGAGGTCTCGCCCGTCGATGTACTCCACGAGCAACCGGCCCGGTTTAGGATTTGGCCAGTACTGATACACCCGTGCGCAACGCGCATTCACTAAGGCATCCTGAGCGTCAAATTCTCGGCGGATATCCTCGGCGCTGAGGACGCCTTCCTTGAACTGCTTGAGGCAGAAGTGGCGGTCGAGTTCCTTGTCGTGCACTAGCAACGAGATCGCCGTCGCGCCCTCTCCGAGTTGTCGCACCGTGGTATATCGCTCGTCGGGCTCAACATTTTGCATTGTCCCAACAATATTTCGGGGAGCGGGGCGCTCCGGCGCTGTCCTCTGAGCGGCCTGGGACGGCGACGGTCTCCTGAGTGCGTCAGGATCTAGGCACTCGGCGAGAACCGGGCCGAGGGTTGGGTAGCCCGCGATGCGAGCTCGGATCCCGTCATGGTCGGGCTCCCGGCTCGCCTCTCCGAGAAGCCAGCACGACAACGCAAGTGCGAGGGAGTACGTATCTGACGCTTCCATCGCCGTGGCGATGCTCTCCCGGCACTCAGGTGCGCGGAACGGCGCACCCAGGTCGGGGCTGGGCTCGGCAAGGGCGGGCGCGATGGTCTGGCCCTCAACGATCCGGGCAAGGAAGAAATCTCGAAAGCGGACTCGATAGTCGGTCGTGAACTCAACCCGGTCCGGATGAAGCCCGCGGTGCAGCAAGCCTGTGGCGTGCACCTCAGCGAGTGCCGCGAACGCATCTGAGACCAGTGCCTCTGCCGCAGCTTCTGCGACTCGGCCGTCAGGCGTCCGGGCTGGGAGAGCCTTCCGGATGGACATCGTCAAACTGGACGTCGGGGCAGGGATTATCGGCACGACGATCGTGTCGTCGTTCCAGGTGAAGTAGGGATCGACCCGCCAGACACGCCCGGAGTCAGCCAGGCGCCTTAGAGCGTCGTATTCGCGGAGGATTGCACGGCGCGCCGAGTCCGGGTCGGCCCAGCCCGTGGTCGGTGAGCATCGGAGCACGACGAGTTCGTTGCCGCCTTCATGTCGGGCGGCATAGGTGGTCGCGATGCCCGCGCGGCCCATGGATTGGAGGATCTTGTACGGGCCGATCTGGCTGGGAATCCCCTCCCGCTTGCTCAGCCCGAGGAGGTAGGCCAGGACGTTCTCGCGCATCGGCGCGAGGACCTCGGGCAGTTCGGCGTCCGCGGCGATCAGCTCGTGGGGAGCGTCGAAGAGGCGGACGACCGCGCCGTCCGGTAGCCACTCGCCTCCGCTCAGGCGCAGGGACTCGTGGGACAGCAAGACCTTCTCGGAGACTATGTGTATGTTCCGACGCCCTTCGCGCCGGGCATCGGCGAATCCGGGTATCCGCTTGTCAAGGGTGCTGGCCAGGACGCGCGCGACGTGCGCCACTCGACTGAGTGGATTGGGCCGTCGTTCTCCGTTGACGGACCAGTAGACGTCGTCGAGATCCACTTGGGGACCCCAGGCCTTCTCTTCGCATAGGTACAGGCCTCGTTCGCCCACGACAAGAAGGTCCATGTCGTCGTGGCCGCGTGGCGTGATGAGTTGGCGGCCAACGATGACATGCCATTGTGCGGGGAGCTCGGCGGCTAGGTACTCGGCGGACCGCTGTTCTCCTGGGCCGTGGTAATCGCCGAGTAGGTGAATGTGTGCCATGAGTCGTCTCACACCTCATAGTCGTCGGGCCATGTCCATCGGTGGACTGCGTCGCCTGCCGCCTCAAGGCGTTCAAGGAAGGGGTTGTGCCTCGTGTAGGTGATCAGCAGCTGATCCTGGGCCCGCGTCATCCCGACGAATGCGACGCGAGCGCGCCGGTGCTGGGCTTCGTCCTCGACATGGGAGTCTGGGAGGGCCTCGAGGCCAAACAAGATGACCACGGGAAATTCGTGCCCCTTGGCGGAGTGAACGGTGACGATCTTGACCGTCGCCGTCGTTGGGTCGAACGAATCGGAGTTGGTCCTGTCGATCACTTCGAACGGAATTGCCTGGGCGTTAAGCGCATCGGATAGGCGCCGCACGGTGCCGGCGATCTGCGTGACGAGGATCGCGATGTGGCCTGGCCGGCGTTTGCCTGTATCGATCATCTGACGGATCTCCCAGGCCGCACACCGGGCCTGCTCGTTCCAGCTGGCCGCCCAGACGAGGTCGACAGGCTCCCCGTCGGGCGCGGTCCCGGCGCCCTCGACTGCGAACCGTGAGTCGAGGGACCCCACTGCGGCCAGCATTTGCGAAGTGCTCCGGTATGGCCGGTCAAGTGCGAGCATGCTCACTTGTCGCCCACGCATGATGCGGGCCGTGTCCGCGTCGCGGTAGAGGGCCTGTGCTGCATCGCCCGTGAGCACCGCGCCACCACGGCCCGGGCGCACCGTGCGCAGCGCAAAGTCGAGCCAGGCTGGCATGAAGTCCTGATATTCGTCGATAAGCAGGGCGTCGGTGACGTGTGGGATGCCCTTGCGGATGGCGGAGTCGAGCTCTCGGTCAGCTGCGCCCTCATCGGAGAGGGAGACTCGGTGGCCGAGCGCAGCCGTGAATTTCCCAAAGGTTGATACGTCAATGGCCGGATGTGTGACGACAAGGGATCGCAGGTACGGCACGAGTGCCTTGTTGTAGCAGAGGATCTGGATACGCCAGTCAGGGTTGTTCTTCGCGAGCCACTTGGCGCGGGCTGCGAGAACGAGCGTCTTGCCGCTCCCCGCTGGCCCGGTCACGACGAGGACCTCGTCCACGGGCACGAGAGCTGCGTTGGTCTGCGCCGCGTCGAGGCGGATGCGGGATGTGTGACGCTCGTCGGCGCCGTCGTCCGTCGCACCAGTTCGTCGTGGCGCGAACACAAGAGAGGGGGCGAGGCGGTCGACGAGGCTGTCCCACGCTTCATCGGTCACGAGGTTGTCAGCGGTGTCTACGGCGGTGAGAAATCGCCCGGTGTCGACGTCGCTGGTGCTGATGACTCTCCGCCGCTCAGCGCCCGGCGTTCCGAGGAGCGCTTCGGTCATCTCGGGGTATGCAACGAATCCCGTGACAGGTACATCTCCAGCACCGTTGGCGGCGTCGTTCAGCTCGTCAAGCTTCCGGTTGAGGGCGACTGAAGGCGTTCGGTCTGCGGTAATGGGTCCGAACGCAACGTCGAAACCGAGCAGACCGTAATCACGATCGATGACCATGAGCTGCGGCAGCGAGGTCCCCGGGTTTGGCACGACGAGCGCTCGGTCTCCGCGCAACTCGCGGATTCGGGCGGCGAGTGCGGTGATATGCACTGACAGATCCCTGGTCGCCGGATCCTCGGCATCCCGGCCCGTCACGCCTGTGTTGTCTCGATCAGCGGCCCAGGCACATGCAGCTCCCTTGTGGTCCTTGTCATCGCACCGTCAACCTACGCCTGGGGCCGTCTCGTAGTCGCCCCGACAGTCAACCTAGCTCTCACGATTTCGGCACGGGATGGGCAGCCGCCGGTTCATTCCCAGCACTTCCAGCGCTCGGCAGACCTGCGCACCCGCGGAGCAACTCGCAAGTCCCTGAGGCTCCTGTTTGACGACCTCACCTAGACCTGGTCCTCGAAGAGCTGGCATCAGCGGGTTCGACGCGATGGTCTACGCCGCAACTCCAACGAAGACTGGCTCACTCGGTCGATCCGAGCCCCTTCGCTGGCCGCTGCTGCTGAAGTCCTCCGGACGCGTCACTTCACAGGATCATTGGGAAGGAGTGCGACCCCGGCTGACGGCCTCGATGGCTGACGGAACCGTTTCAGTCGGAATGCCCGCCTGACCCGCGCCGATCAAAGACGAACCGCTTCGGCGCCAAGTTGCTCCGGTCGCGACTGCCGTGGGAGCGACCTTCGGTGCGCGGTGGCCGGAGTCAAACAGGTGTGGCGAGGTGCTTCTGGCGGTGGTCTGGCCCCGACCGGTTCACCCGCCCCAAGGCAAAGGTTGCTGCCTGTGCCCGGTGACCGCGCCCTACGATCGATGCGGCAGGCAATCGACCCATGGGGGAGCTCAACGGTGCCTACTACAGAGACAAGGCGAGAGCTCGCCCGCGGATCGGCGGTGGTCGTCCGGGATGAGGTGGGTCGCGCCCGATCGACCGACGAGGCTGCCGGCCGAGGGCGAGCAGGTCCAGGAGCTGCTGCGCCAACAACTGCTCGTGTGACTTGCTGCGGCGGGGCGCGTGACAAGCCTGTCTCGCCACCGCACGGGACAGCCTGGTACCAGGCGTGCGTCGAGGCTTGAGACAACACCGGACGGTTATCGTCCGGCATCACGAGAGGAAACCTTCTCCCGATGTTTGAGGATGACCTTCGCTATTGGCCAATTTCGGAGCGCCTCGAATTCGACGTCCGCGATGAGCTGCTTACCGTTCTCGTCCTAGGAGAACCCAACGAATCGCAGCGGTCCCAACTCGAAAGTCTCGCGGCCGAAGTCCGCGAGTCGGCACTGACGCTTGAAGACCAGTCGCTCCACGACGGCTGCTACTCCGTCTACCGTCGAGGGCGATGGCACGGTCTCGTAGTGATCGGCGCCCAGCCCGCGCAGGAGGCGGTCAGCGCGCGCCATCGATTTACCGATGACGGGTCCCGGCTTCACCTGGCTCTCGCGCGCCTCGCGCTTGCAGAAGGCTGGGATGGTGCCCGCCCGCTACTGGGGACGTCGTCGTTTGCCGTGGACGACATGGTGCGGATCATCGGAACAGAAACGCCGGGTCGCGTCCGAAGGGTGTCTGCGACTCCAGGGGGCCATCGCATCGAAGTCGCGGTCGACGGTGAGATCCGCTACTTCGGAGAAGCCTCTCTCCAGAAGATCGACGGAGATCCGAGGGACGCGAGATTCTGGCTGCAACAAGGGCCAGCGTCGGCTGATGACATCGCCTTGACGCTGACATGGACGAAGTTGCGCACGCCATTGAGCAACGTGCTTTACTCGTTCCAGGCATCGAAAACGATCTTTCGAGCCTACCAGTTCATTCCCGCCCTTAAGATGCTCACGTCGCCGACCGGCCGTCTTCTCATCGCGGACGAGGTTGGTTTGGGAAAGACGATCGAAGCCGGAATCGTGTGGTGCGAGCTTGAACAGCGATCGCCGCTTCGACGGACGCTTGTCGTTGTCCCATCGTCGCTCACCCTCAAGTGGCAACGCGAGATGCGGCGCCGATTCGATCGACAACTCGACGTCATCAAGCCACGAGAGCTCGACAGGCTTGCGGACCAACTGCTCGACGGCGGCGACCCCGAATTCCATGCCATCGTTTCGCTTGAGTCGCTTCGGACTGCGACCGACACTCTCGAGCGGCTCACAAAGGTGCCCCCTCGCTTTGACCTTGTTATCGTAGACGAAGCGCACGCCCTTGGGAATATCGGGACGAGATCGAATCTTCTTGGCGGCCTGTTGTCCGATTGGGCCGACAACCTGCTCTTTCTTTCTGCGACTCCCATCAACCTGCGGTCCGACGACCTCTACAATCTCCTCACGCTCCTCGACGACGGGATGTTTCCGGACGTCGATGTGTTCCGCCAACAGCTCGAACCGAACCAGCACCTCAATGCGATATCCCGCTTTATCGCGCAGCGTGGAGAGGTCGCGTCCGCACGCGCGCAACTTGATGCGGTTGCGCGGACCCGATTCGGGAGGACCATCGCGTCACGGCCCGACTTTGCGAGGCTGAAGGCCTTGCTGAACGGGAGCGATGACCTTGACGACGTCGAGCGGAGCGAGGTCAAGGGGCTCGTCTCCGAGCTCAACACGCTCAGCGGCGTGCTGTCTCGGACGCGGAAAGTCGACGTCCCCGATGCCAAAGCAGTTCGGGAAGTCCACGACGTTCGTGTCGCCTGGTCCGGGTCAGAGAAGGACTACTACGACTCAGTGGTGGGCTACTACATGTCCAGGGCGACGTCCTCCGGAACGCCTCCAGGCTTCGCGATGCAGATGCCACTTCGTCAGGCGGCGAGCTGTTTGCACGCGAGCCAGGAGACGCTCCGAAGTCGAGACGCCAGCCTGTTCCGTGCGTCTATCGATGACGCGGACGAGGATCCAGAAGTAATCACGGTCGATGACCTGGCGCAAATGCCAGTCCTGGCCCGCCCTCTCGGCTCCGACTCGAAGTACGAGGCGCTGCATTCGAAGCTCCACGACCTTCGTCGCCAAGGCGTACGGCAGGCCATGATCTTCTCGACGTTCCGCGGGACAATCTCATACCTGACCGCGCGGCTTAGCACAGACTTCACGGTGCGCGCGATGCACGGCGGAGTGAAGATGGAGGAAAGACAGCCGATCATCGATGATTTTCGCGCCGGCGCCTTCGAGATTCTCGTCGTTAGCGAAGTTGGATCCGAAGGACTCGACTTCGAGTTCTGCAATGTGTTGGTTAACTACGACCTCCCCTGGAATCCGATGCGTGTCGAGCAGCGCATTGGTCGGCTCGACCGTTTCGGGCAGGAGCACGAAAAGATCCTGATCATCAACATGCACGTGCCCGGCACGATCGAGTCAGACATCATTGCCCGACTGTATACGCGGATCGGAATCTTCAAGGACTCTATCGGGGACCTTGAACCAATTCTCCGGGACGAATTTCGCGACGCAGCTACCCGTCTGCTGGACCCGAAGCTCACGTCGGAGCAACGAGCTCGCCGCGCGGACGAGATCGCGCTGGCAATCGAAACGCGAAGTTCCCAGATCAAGCGGCTCGAGACGGAGCGCGCGACTCTCACCACGATCGACCAGCTCAAAGTCGACGGCATGACCGACTCTGGGCCTGCCGACGGCCGCTACGTGGGGGCTAGCGAGATTCGCGCGATCATGGAGCGCCTCGTCACGTCGACGGGAGCGACGCTGGGGCCGGCACGGCGAAAGGGCGTGCACGTCCTTCGAGGAAACGCTGATCTCGCCGAGCGCTTCTTCCAAGTACGTCGACGCGAGCGCAAAGCGGACCGAGGAAGCAAGTACCCCGTCGCGACGCTCGAGGCGAAGCTTCGAGCCGGCGAGCCCCTCGAGGTGACGTTTGACGCCGAAATCGCTAGTCGACACGATGTCGAACTCCTTTCCGCTCGTCACCCACTGGTCGACGTGGCATTGGCGTCGATTGAGACCGATGACCTGCACTTGCGCCGATACGGCCAGGTTTCGGTGCCCGGCCTGAGTTCGGGGCGGCAATTCGCTGTTCGCATCGATCTCGTTGCGACGACTGGCATACGGCCCTCTCGCGAACTCGTGGCGACGGCGCTGGACCTGGCGACCGGCGAGGTGGCAGATGATGTCGGCTCGGCAGTGCTGACTGCGCTCGCTGGGGGCGCCCTCACGGACGCTCCGCCGGGCATGCGACCAGGTGTTAGGGATGTCTATCAGCAACTTGAGAACGCTGCCTGGTCACGGCTGGCTCCAGAAGAGGATCGGCGTCGCCTCGACAACGAGGCGTTGGTCGCCGGACGAGCACAATCTCGGAGCGAATCTCTGCGGATCAAGGAATCGAAGGCAATCCGCAGCCTCGACAAAGTCCGCGAAGACGACCGGGACCCGCGAGTCATTCGAATGCATGAAGGTCGCCTTCGAAATATTCGCGCCGAGATCGACGCGCTGAGGTCAACTGTGGCGGCGGACCGCGAGATGTCCATGTCCGTGCAGACCGTCGCGCTGCTTGACGTCGTCGGTGTCTAGGTCTATTTGGTGTCCCAGGATCGGCGATTATCTGGAACCCAGCGCGACTCTTCGACCCTGACCGAGAGCTTTCCGTGACCCGAGCGCAACGCCGGCCACCGCTCGATTCGGAGCTTCTGGTCGTGCCCGCGACCATCGACGAACGTCATGGTTCCATCGGGTGCCAGCGTGAACCGCGGCTGGTTGAAACCGAAATTGATGCGGAGTCCATCGGTCTCAACGTCGTTCGCGCCTCGCATGGCGACGACCGATCCGTCGAGCGCGACGACCCGGAGCGTGGCAAAACCCGCTTCGGGTAGCTCACGCACGGCCGATGGTTCGTGCGCTGTGTTGCCGTCGGGCCACGTGTAGGAGAGCTGATGCCTGCTCTGCGCTTCCCACCACCGGTAGAAGGGCGTGTGGGCCCGATAGAGCGTCACGGGAGCCCGACCGGGAATGTCAAGCACGAAGTCGAAGCCCGGGAGGTGGAGGTTGACCTGTTCATACGAAACCGGCTCCGCGAGCCCGGCGGCGATTGCCTCCTGCGGTGCGTCCCCGCTGAAGACATGGACGCGGGCCGACGGAAGGCGCTCCATGAGGAAATGAGCTACTCCGGGGAGGCGGGACATTCCTCCGACGAGGACGGCGTGATCAACCGTCTCAATTAGCTCCTCAACCGGTAGCCTCCTGAGGCCATCCGTCGTCCGAAGGTCCTTACGTGCGAACCGGCGTTCGTGGGTGAGCATCGCCGCGCGAAGCGTTGACTCGACTAGGTTCCAGGCGCGATCCATCTGCGGTCGCAGACAGTCGTTCAACTGGCCGACCGTGTACACCAGGTCAGGAAGCTGTGCGTCACGGTAACCGAAGTGAACGTCCGTAGAGTCTGTGCTCGTCAGCGCGATCTTTGCCTCCGTCGCTGCCCGCCCGACATATGCGCGGATCAGCGCAACATTTGGAAGCGCCGAGAGATCGACTCCTTGGTCATTCAGGAGTCGCTCGAGGTCTTGGGCGACCTCCTCATCAAG
Source organism: Cellulomonas sp. Leaf395 (assembly GCF_001424125.1). Classification (GTDB taxonomy): domain Bacteria; phylum Actinomycetota; class Actinomycetes; order Actinomycetales; family Cellulomonadaceae; genus Cellulomonas. The sequence continues at coordinate 527,606 of NZ_LMQI01000002.1, read as the reverse complement.
TCGATCACCGGCTTCGTCGACGCCATTGGAAGCAAGCACGTAGATCTCGGGGTCGCGCCCCGGTCCGGTCGTGACGTCGAGAATCGCGACGTCGAGTGTGCCACCGCCCATGTCGAAGATCAGCACCCGGTCGTTGTCGAGGAAGCTGCGCTGCCGCTGCATCTCGTTGATCCACATCAGGCCGGCGGCGATGGGTTCATCGATCAGCGTCGAGGCGCCGACCGCAAAGCCTGCGGCTTGGGCGAGCGACAGGAGCTTGTGCCGCCGATCTGCATCCCACATGGCCGGACAGCCGAGTCGCACGGCGCCATCGGCACCGATGTCGAGCCCGTTGTCACGCGCCCGACGCGCCAACTCGAGGAGGATCGCGCTGACAACGTCGTCGGTCTTCGCGGTAACTGTGCCATCCGGACTCGAGACGTAGTCGTGGCCCCGCGTGATCGCACGCTTGACCGAGCGAATCACGCTCCCAGGGCTGAATGCCTCGGCCGCCTCACCAACGACGAGGTCGGTGTCCGGGCCGGCTGTCGCAATCGACGCGAGCCAAGGCTGGGTCCAGCCGATTGGTACCACCGTGGCGCTTCCTACGGCGTGGCCCTCCGCGATGAGCGTGGTGCTCGTCCCGAAGTCCATGCCAATGCTGTACGACGGTGATGCCATGACCGATCTCCTTAGCTCGCCCGTTCAACCTGCGCGCGGGCGAGCACGATCTCGCCGTCGGGTCCAGCCCATGTGTAGCCGGAGTGTCTGACAACGACGTCGATACCGGCTGGCGCTGCTGGTCCGACTAGGTCGTGCTTGTCCGGTTCGTAGGATGCGGTCGTGCCGATTTCACCCAGGGGCGTAAGTCCCTGTCGCGATGCCATCGCTCGGACGCGTGCCGCGACGCGATCGGCAGGTTGTACCCCGACCGACTTCTCTACGTACCCCGCAAGCGCTGCAAGGCTTCGCATGGCATCAATTTGAGCTTGTCGCAGGTGGGAGTCGCGAATCTTGTCGGTCGCGGCTCCGGCAGTGCTGAGTCGCTCCTCCAGGAGGTGTACGCGCTCGTCGGAGCGCTGTGCGCGCTCGTGAGCAACCTGGACTTCGTGCACAGCGCGATCCCGCTCAGTCCGTGCGGCCGAGGCGTCCTGCTCGAGCGCATGGCGTCCTTGTTCATCGCGGATCTCAGCCATCCACGTTCGGAGGATGTCATCACCGGCAGACGCGGCCGCCAGCGCACGCCCGACGATCGCGTTCGAGGCAGTGCGCGCGACGACGACCGGAGCTCCGAGAAGCTGCATCACGCGTCGGCGAGTCGTTGCAGCTTCGAGCGCCGCGACATACGCCGGGCGTGTGATCGACGCCTCGATGTTGGGTTCAGCGAGGAGGGTTCCCATTGTGCCCACCGCCGCAGCCATCAGGTCATCGATCGTCGCGCCTAGCCACCAGGAGCCGTCTTCTAAACTTGCGCGGTCTACTGAGTTGAGCGCGACCAGAAATCGAGCACGTGGCCCGGCCACCGTGAGTGGGACGTCGGCTACGCGCCGCGCAAGTGAGGATCGGTCCGACGCCGAGAGGCGTCGCCAGCCTTCAACCCCCGCGTACTGAACCATCTGCGCGAAGGCCGAAACGACGGCCTCGAGTCGAGCGTCGTCCATGGGGATCACATCGGAAGTGGTCGCTCGGATGAGCGCGCCGAGATCCAAGTGGCGAACGTTTGGGCTTCGGACGATGCGGTCGAGCAACCATCCAGAGGCGCGGAGGTCATCCTTGAGGTTCGCCCGTTTCGCCTTCCGCGCCTCGTTCGAGCCGCGCTCAAGTAAGGCCGCCGCTCCCTCGGGACCGAGCAGGTCAACGATGTCCATGTTGTCGATCAGCTTGTTCTTGCGCGGAGTCCCAAGGACGAAGGCGCTGTCTGGACCGGCGAGACGCGGCCATGCCGCGATCAGGACCTCGTCCGAAAGCTTTGCGATCGTGGCGCCGCTTGCCAGGACGCGAAGACTTGCGGCCGCGGCCGGCCGCGTGACATCGCCATCAGTGAACACGGCGAAGAGAGCCTGAATGGCCGGTGACTGGCCCAGAAGTGCAGAGCGCAACTCAGCGGGTTCGGCGTCCAGCGATTGGCCGCGAGCAAGCTGCAGCAGGTCAGCGGCCAAGTTGCGCGGTTCTGGCCGCACATCCTCAGGCGGGGTGGCATCGTCAGGATCGGATCGTTCGATGATCACTGCATCCGATTCTGGATCGGACTGCTGGAGTTCTAGGTCGGACTCGTCTGCAAGTGGTCCAACCTTCTCCGTGGTTGACTCCGCCACCGCGTCATCCCCGGTAGCCGATGAATCGGGTGCCAGCCATCGGAACGTGCGGCGAGAACCCTCGCCCACGACGTTCACATCGACGCGAGACTCCAACGAAGGGCGGGCCTTGGACCAGGCGGCCCTCACCGCACCGGCTTCGAACTGATTTCCGATCAGTGCGTCGATGAGCTGCCGCGATGACATCGGCCGGTCTTGGCGCTGCAACACCAGGACGAAGACCTCGGGAGGATCGGTATCCAGCATGCGCTCGATTCCGGCGCGATCCAGGAGGAGTCGGTGCTGGAGGCCGTTCGCAACCATGCCCATGTATCGGCCGCCCTTGGCGGCAGCTGATCCAAGGCGCACCGACTCTTGGGTTCCGTCGGGCCACTCAACCAGCCAAAGGGCGCCGGTCTCGCCGACGACTCGGCCCTCCCGCCGCAGCACCTGGTCCGGGCCTAGCTCGACCATGACACGCTCGCGATTCACAGCCGGACTCTACCGAGTCGGGTCAGCCCGTCCGCGCGAGGGTCGTCGTCGACAGCGCTGACTTGGTGCCGATGCGCAGCCGGTACTCGGACGAGTTGCTCTGCCAGGGCGGCGTGCGCAGACATGGTCCGGTTGGAGCGTGACCGGGAAGCATGCGCGGACACCCGCAAGGATGCGGGTGTCCACGACCGGCGTGAGGTGAGCGCTACGCGGCGGCAGGCATCGAGCCGTCGTCGGGGCGTCGCCAGTTGCTGAAGTCCGCAACGTCTGCCTCGGCGCCCAGATTCACGGCGACGTCGTCCCAGGTCTGGACAGCGGGACCGCAGAAGACGTGGGCCCCCTTGATGACGCTCGCTCCGAGCGCTGCGTTGCCGCCGGCACCAAGGACAGCGCCAATACCGGCCGGGAGTGCCTTTCCGAGCACGAGAATGCCTTGGCGGGTTCCGTAGCGAGTCACGAAGTTCCGGCCGAGGACCTTGTTGATGGCGCGGATGGTCTCCAGGGGAATCGCCTTGGCCGCCTTGGCGCCCAGGTGCGTGCCCGTCCTCTTGGTCGCCTCGCGGATCACGTCATGGGCGCCCTTTCCGACGAGGGCGGCGAGTGCGAGCGTCCGGAGGCGTTCCTGGTCGTCGAGCGGGTCGCCGGCGAGCGCTGCTTCGATCAGGACGAGTCGAACGCTCAGCCCGATGAAGCCGATCGCGTCGAGAACCGCCGCGCCGACGCCCGCCGCGACGGGCGCGATTGCGATCGCTCCTGCGGCAGCGCCGCTGGTTGTCACGGTCGCCATGTAGCGCCGCTCAACCAGCCTGCGCACGTCGTCGGGCGACAGGTTCGGGTGCCGGTCGTGCAGTGACGCGCAGACCTCGACTGCGTGCGTCCCGCCCGTCGTGAGGGCCGTGTCCACCGCTCGCATGAGCTGTGCCTGAATCTTCTCGGATGCACCTTGTGCCATCATTGTCCTGATCCTGTCCTGTGAGCGATTAACGTTGTCCAAACTGCGTCTTGGACAGGACCTTTGCGCTCGTTGGACACGGTTGTCAAGCCGCGTGCCGGGAGATCACCCGCTCATGGGTGCGCATGGTACTGTCCAACCATGTCAGGACAGAATTCAGACAACTCGGCCTTGTCCAGGGCGCGCTATCGGGAGCTTGGCGCACTCGTCTCAGAGCGCCGTGCCGTGAACTTCCCGACGGTGGCCGAGTTCGTCGAGATGCTCAAGCTGTACGGCGTGGACTACACCGAGGCGATGGTCAGGAAGATCGAGCACGGCGACCGGCCGATCAACCCGAAGCATGTGGGTGTGTTCGCCCAGCTGCTGTTCGGCCCGAAGCTCAAGGACAGCGGCCAACGCAGGCTGGAACAGGCTGACGCGATGGGTCGCGACCGGAAGTCCGCGCCCGCGTTCGTTGCAGCTGGCTCGGTAATGCGCTCAAACGCCGAGCGGCTGAAGAAGGTCAACGAGCAGAACAAGGCACTGGAAGAGCTCCTTCGTGGTGCGCTGAGCAAGATGGAAAGCAACGCCAAGCGCGGCGCAGCGCTGATGGACTCGATCACCACCGAGATCGCCAAGGGCAACGGGCTCGGTGCGGCACGGGCGCTCGACGAGATCGCGCGAGAAAAGGACCGTGCACCGGCATCGTCGGAGGCCGAGGCCGCGTTGCGCGGCTATCGGTCTGGGCTCGCGAAGGACTTGTCGGGGTTGCTGGGCGGTCTGGGCGCGGGGGGAGTCGGCGGCGCTGTCGCCGGTGGCGGTGTCGCGGCCCTAACGTTCGCGTCAGTCTCTGCCCTTGCGACGGCGTCGACTGGGGCGGCGATCTCTACCCTGTCGGGTGCCGCGGCGACGTCCGCAACGCTCGCATGGCTTGGGGGCGGCACCCTTGCAGGTGGCGCAGCGGGCATGGCCGGCGGTATCGCGGTGCTCACGGGCATCGTGGGAATCGTGGCGGCCGCTGGAGTCGCAGTGGTCCTGGTCGGGACGGGGCCGCGGATGCTGAGCAAGCAACGAGAACAGGCCGCCGAACTCGAACGCATCGAGCGCAACCACACCAGGAACGCCGACGTGATCGCTCGCTTCGTGAATCGCGCCTCGATCGTCGACGGCATCGTCACTGTCGGCGAGATCCGGGTCGACACCATCAAGAACCTCGATGGTGACTCGAAGTACGAAGCGCTGGCCAAGATCCTCGTTGCCCTCGCCACGGTGATGGCACTTCCGCTGACGCCGATCAAGAACCCTGATGCCGAGGGCGAGCTGTTTGACGGAAAGCCGGCGGACGCACAGTTTGTCGACCTCGCACTGAGTCAAGCTCGGCGGGAAATTTCGCTCGCGCGGCCCTGATCAACGCGTACGGGTGCCTGAACCGGCGTCGCGGCGAGCCTCTCCCGTGGGGCGTTGTCGCTGCCGCGCGTGCGAGCGCTCCTTAGTCGGGCCCGGAGCGGCGGGTCTGGCAGTGCGCGTCCGCTGTGCTCGCGAGCTCGTTCCTGCAGGCTCGAACTACACCCAGAGCCGCGACACGCGGGCAGGAGAACGCAGTCACCTCCGTCGGCGTCGAGCGGGTGGGCTCATGCACCTTCGGTTGGCACTCCAAGAACGGCACCTATTCCCGCGGGTAGAGCCGCTGGAGCCAACCCACCTGCTGCGCGACGGCATTCGGCTCTGCGGTCCGCGACTCGGCGCCTCCGATGGTGGTGGTGAAGTTGACGTCCTGCGCGTGAGACGTACGGCTCGCCCTGCGACGGTGTGAGCCGCCGCTCGCTGATGAGTACCGGGAGGCGGCGTGATCGGATCGGCGCCCCCGCGTGAGCGCTGCAGCGTGGCGGCGCCAGGGCTCAGCGGCACGGTCTCGGCTGGCAGTGTCGCGCGTACCTGGTCGTCAGTGGTGCTCAAGCCAACGGCAGGTGTCTTCGAGGCTCGCGGCGATCTCTTCCCAGGGTTGGTTGAGATTGAGGGTCCGGGCACCGATGCGGTTGCCGTGTACGACGACGTCGAGGTCTGGCTGCGGGGCGGCGTCGCCGGTGTGCGCGTAGAGGAGCAGACCGCTGACGGAGCCGTCGTGGTTCCGGTCTGCGTTCGTGACGTAGGCGAGCACCTGGTAGAGGTTCCCGGAGATGACGGTGTCCTTGGAGCCCCACCAACTGGCCTGCATGTTCTGTCCGTAGTACTTCGCGTCGATGATGAGGGTCCGGTCGCCCTGGCGGAGCGTGACGTCACTGCGCATCGCGGGAAGCTGGTCACGTCGGGGGCTGCGCTCAATGTCGAGGTTCCACTCGATTGCTGACGCCTTCGGCGCAAGCTCGGGGTGGTGGGCGGCGAAGTACTCACGCAGGAATCGTTCGTACAGGGCGCTCATCTGGTCGTCGGGGAGCCAGGTCGCGAGCCGGGTGTCGCCGGTCTTCTCGGTGGGGAGAAGTCCGCGGACGATGAGTTCGCAGACGCCGAGGATGAGTCGGTAGGACGCGGTGGAGCGATGGTAGGTGAGCGTGTCCCAGCGGATCGCGGCGGGGGCGATCGGTGTGACGGCGTCGAGGTAAGGCAGCAGGCGCCGCAGTGCGGCCTTGCGTTCGGCGGTTACGTCGCCGTGCCGGATGAGGAGCGTGATGACCGCTTTGACGGCGCGGTTGTGGGGCGTGTCGGTCACGTACTCGTCGAAGTCGCAGATCAGGCGTCCGCGGGTCATCGTTTGCGCGGCGATGGTGCGGGTGATGTCGATGCGTCCGCGCACCGTGGCGAGCGCGTCGCTCTCGGTCAGGTAGTCGTGATGGAGGCCGCGCTTGACCTGGGCGCCGACGCCGCGCACGAGGATCTCGGCGAGGAGATCGTGGAGATGGTCGAACTGCTCGGCGGCGACGCGGTCCGTGCCGGTGGCCCTGATCGCTCGAAACGCGTACGCGAGCATCGTGTACACGTTGCGGATGATGATCGTGCGGTCGATCACCCGAGAGCGCCCCGCAGCTTGCCAGCCCACTGTGCGGCGGTATCCGGTTCGTCGAACCAGTACTCGTCGAGGAGGGGGATGAGTTCGTCCTCGACGACGGAGTGCAGCCAGATGTCATCGATGTCACCGCCCGGCGGCCTGCACAGGAAGCTGTGGCCGATGGCGAAGCCGGCGCCGAGCGCCGGATCGCCACTGATGGCCGTGTTGAGTTCGACGACGACGGCGACGAGGGCGTCAAGGCTGGGGCTGTCGGCGGCCTGGAGCCAACTTGTGAAGCCCGTCGAGTCGAAGCCGGGCGGCATCTCGAAGAACCCGAAGCGGCGGCGAAGTGCGTAGTCGAGGACCGCGAGGCTCCGGTCGGCCGTGTTCATCATGCCGATGAGGTGGACGTTGGCGGGGACGGTGAACGTCTCGTTCTTGTAGAGGAGTCGGAGTTCCTGGCCGCGCTTGTCGGCCTCGATGAGCATGAGTAGTTCGCCGAAGATCTTCGAGATGTTGCCTCGGTTGATCTCGTCGATGATGAAGAAGTACGGCCTGTCCGCGTCGTCCTTCCGTGCCTCCTCGCAGAATCGGTAGAAGGGTCCCTCGACGAGGGAGAACCCGCCGGACTCGGTGGGCCGGTAGCCCATCAGGAAGTCCTCGTAGGAGTAGCTCTGGTGGAACTGGACCATGGCCACTCGCGTGCGGTCTTTCGCGCCCATGATCGAGTAGGCGAGACGCTTGGCCGCGAACGTCTTGCCGACGCCGGGAGGGCCGGCGAGGATGACGTTCTTCTTCCGCCGGGTGAGGGCGCGTAGCCGTTCGTATCGCTCCTCAGGCAGGTACACCTCGTCGAGGAACTGTTCGCGCGTGTACGGGGGTGCGGGGGCGACCAGGTCTGGGGCGACGTCGACGTCGTCTCGGTCGGCGTCATCGCCGCCGAAGGTGGCTTCGAGCTGTGCGACGTAGTCGTGATACCGGGTGATGTCGGTGAGCGTCTTCGTTGCCGCGTTCCCGGGGTGCATCCAGCTGCCGTCGTGGGTCCACCTGACTTCCCGGACGTGCTGGTACTCGGCCCGGTCCGGCCGGTATTGCGGTTCACCAACGATCTCCCCGCGGCCGACGAGCTCGGACCGACCCCGCTTCGCGTAGACGACGTCGCCGACAGCGATCTCGTGCTGGAACTCCCACAGGCATAGCACCGTGTTCTTCAGCGACGAACCAGAGTCGTCGTGTTCGGCCAGCGCGACCCGGAGTGCTTCACGGTTCGGGTAGTCGGCAAGGTCACCGAGCTCGTCCCAGGAGATCGCCATGATGCCGTCTGCGGAGAACTCGGCCCACTCCGACGCCTGGGGACCCGGCGAGAACAGCCAGTAGTGGCGGGCTCGCGGTTCAGCGAGAGCCTCCGCGTCGCGTGCCGGGGAGTCCGCAGCGGCCTGGGTCCCGGGGACGTCCCACTGCTCGCGGATGCCCGGGGACCAGAAGTGGAACGCCTCGGGCAGCTCATCCGCAAGGACCCCTCGGATCGCGAGCAGGTCCCGGTCGATCGCCTGAGGTCCGTCGCCACTTGGGCCGCCAATGCGGCCCGCGAGACCGTCCCGAATCTGCGCCTTCATCGAGGCCGACGAGATCGGCTCGAAGGCTTCGGGTCGCGCGAGGAACTGGAGCGCATTTCGGATGTCGGAGCGGTCCGCGCCCGAGTCGAGCATGGCGCTCTGGAGCAGCCACGGATCGCTGCGGGCGACGCTGCGCTTGTCCTCGGGCAGAGCGTGCCACTCACGCACGAAGGTCGCGCACCAGATGAGGTGCCTCCACAGTGCCCCGTTGAACCACGAGCCCGGCTCGAAGCCGGCCGTCCCCGCCGGTCGGGACAGGCACACCTCCAACCACTCTGGAATCACCGCGGGCTCATCGCAGAGGGCCAGCACGCGGGTGACGTGTGCCCGTCGGGTCTCCGGCAGCGCGCTCCGAATCGGATGCTCACGAAGGAAGACAAGCTCGGCAGCGAGCAGCACGACGGGGCGGGGGGCGTCGGCGAGCTGCTGGTCGAGCTTTGTCCACTGGGTCTGATCACCCCCGAAGATCGGGTTGTCCTCGATCCGGCGCCTCAGCTCCTCGGCAACATCGACCGTCCAGACCTTCACGGTTGGATCGATGACCGACATGCCGTCGCCGAGCATGTGCTCGAAGATCGCTGCAACCGACAGCGCAGCCTCCACGTCAGGGGCGGGCCGAGACGCCCACAGCTTCTCGTCGTCGTTCCGGGCCATCTCATCCATCCCGCGCTCCAGTACTGGTTGCCTTCGCGAAGCGATCGTCGTTGGTGTCCGGTTCGATGCTCTCAGCAAGCTCGCGCTTCCCCCAGCGGTCGGATTTAGGGCGTGTGAATCGCCCTGGGTTGCTTGGAGCCTCCATCAGACCCAAGGCGATTCACTCGGCCAGAAGCGCGGCCGTCTGGGACCTGCCGCGCAGGTCGCGGCTTTGCTCGGGTCAGAGCTGGCCCTTCAGGTAGGTGACGACATCGGGCCAGGTCTCGTGTTCGCCGTGTTCGCCGAACCAAAGGACCTCTCCCTGGAATCGGTCGGCGCCGTTGTGCGTGGGGCGGTCGTCGACGAGGAAGTCGCCGCGGTTGAGGTTCTTGTGGTGGGACAGGATCAGCCGCTTGTACGCCGGTGTGCCCTTGTCCAGGCCGAGGTGGAGCTGCACCCACTCGACCTTGTGCTGCCATGCGGACGGGTTGCCCCAGGGCGCGGTCGACAGGATGTAGGTGTCGAACAGAGTGTGGAGCTCGCGATACGCCTCGATCGCGCCGTCCATCGGCGGCATCAGCGCGAAGACGCCGGGGAGCTCGTCGACGCGTCCCTCGAAGCGCTTCAGCAGATCCGGGTCGACTCCTTTCAGCTTGGCGGAGAAGTCCACCAAGGTGTTGTCCATGTCGATGTAGAGGATCTTCTTGTCCGTCATCAGCAAGGCCCTTCTCTGTCGAGTTGCGGTCAGTCCAGTGTGGGGACGACCCGAAACGCCACCGCGCCGCGGATCTGCTCGGTGGCTGCCGGGTCGCCTCCGATGTGGAGGGTCTCGGTCGTGCCGTCGGCGTATCGGACCTCGACGAGTTCGACCTGTGTCCAGTCGACCGAGAGGAACTCCACGAGACCGCGGGCAAGGTTTTGGTAGTGGGTCCACTCGTTGCGGTCGTCGGTCTCGGTGGTCGCTTGGGTGAGGAGTTGGTAGGCGCGCTGGACGGCCCGCCGGCATTGGATGGAGGTCATCGGGTAGAGGTCGGCCTCGAGCAGCGCCTCGCGCGCAGCCTCGAACGCGGGCCCCGGCCCGTCACCCGAGCGGTGGACGTAGTCATCGAGGCGAGGCAGGAGCACCATCTGGCCGTCGAGCCAGCCGAAGCGAGCAGCGAGCCGTTGGGCGAGCGTCGAACCGAAGTCGGCCAGGCACGTGAAGTTCGTGCCACCCGCCGCCAGCACGTCGGCCCTCGCTGCCGATTCGATGGCGTCCACCACTGACAGAACCGCCCCGTCGTGCGCCGCGAGGAAGTCGCCGACCGTGGTCGGCTCGCCGTCTATGACGATCTTCGTGGTCAGCCCCAGCCCGCCGCTCCACTCGAACGTCGCCCTGTCCTGGCTCACCGTGTGCCGCGGGAGCGGTGCGCCGGCCAGGGGTGCGGGCGAGATCCCGTCGGGTGGTGTCTCGAACGGCCCGGACCAGTCGCCGCCCTTGATCCAGCTGTCGGTCACGTGATGGCCGGAGTCAACGCTGCGGTCGACCCACCGCCCGTTCGCTCGGTCGTAGCGTTGCACCCCTTCGGGACCGATGTAGATGCAGACGTCTCTGTCGTCGTGGACCCAGTAGTTCCGTGCAACTTGCTCTGCCATGCCGTCCTTCCACTGGTCGGCGCCCTACGCCGACGTGGACCAACCCTCATGCCCACAAGACCCATAATCTCGCGAGGGTCTGACATTGCGTGCTGTGGTGCGATTATCGGTGCGTGGACGACGGTTCCGAACTCGTCGCCAGTCCCAGGCGCGACTTGGTGCTCTTCCTCGAGCGGGTCGCGGCGCACGGGGGGGGAGCCCTCCGTCGCGAGATCACGGTCGATGGCCGACCCGGCGCCGGCACCGACGCAGATGTCGTTCTCACACCCTTCACGCAAGTGTGTCTGCGCTCAACCAACCGTTCGTAAGCCGATCGCGGCCATCGCCGATCGGTAGGTGGCGAGCTCACGAGACGAGAACGACCTCACCGTCTGGCAGCGCCACATGAGTTGCTTGATGGTTTGCTGAGACGGTGAACTGGCGGATCCCGGGCGACCGCTTCTGGGTGTGGATCTGGCCGTTGTGGCCGCGATGCTCGACTCAAACCCGCCAACCACCAAGCAATGCGACCCTTGCGATTGGACGGAACTGGCGTGAGTGGCGAAGAACTCATCCTTCTTGCCGAGGAGCGAAATTACATCCTTTGGCTTGCTCCTGACGTCGACGGTGGCCTGCGCATCTCGGGAAGGATTTCCCATCTCGGTTCGTATGACCCGGCGACGCATGACTTTGCGACGCATGACTTTGCGGTGACGGTTTCGGCGAAGCGCGTCAGCGAGCTGCTGGCAGCGGCCGGTGCGCAGCCGACGGAAGCGCCTGCGGCCGCGCTACGTCGCGTCGCGCCGCTGCTACTTGCCGTGGGACCTGATAGGTGGTTGAGGCACGCAGGCATCGAGCATTCGTTCGAGGCCTACGGCGCTGGTGACGGTCTAGATGTGCGGTGGGACCTTCCCCCGACCGACCCGGCCGCGGTCATTGTGCGCTTGAACGAGGACGGCAAGCAGGAACCGGGCGTCGTCGCGTCCGCTCCGGGTGAGTCGGGGCGGCAGTTCTGGGTGCTCACCGGTGATGTGTGGACTGCGAGCAGCTGGCAGGAGGTGGCGTTGCTGCTGCACGACGAGTGGCGCCTGGCCGAGGTGGCGGCCATCGACCCTCGTGAGGTGGCTCTGCGGGGCTGGGTCTCGACCACTGCGCACCTCGGCCTGCCGGAGCCGATGGCTCTGCCGTTCGGGCCGCGGGCGTCGTACGCCACCGAACGCGCCTGGCGCGATCGGGAGGCAGCTGCGGCCGACCGCCCGGCAACGCCGAAAACGGAGACCCTTCTCGAGGCCGGCGCGGTGCAGGTCCGTGCCACCTTGACTCTGGAGGGCGAGCTCACGATCACCGGTAGAGACTTGTCGGCGGAAGTGCAGTACGAGTACTCCGTCGGCGTCGAGGCGGCTGACGTACTGGCGCTCGCTTCGGCGCTGGACGTGGAACCCGGGTACAAGTTGATGTGGGCTCTGCGGAGCCGCGGCGAGGAGATCGTCGGCACCGGCGAGCGGGCGTGGCTTGCTGGTCTGGGCGTGCCGAGCACTCTCTCGACTAGGGGGGTGCCGCCCACACTGCAGCGCCTCGTGCCAGAGGTTCACGAGGACTTCCTGGTGCACTGGAACGCCGACGGCTGGCCGGTCACTATCGGAGCGTACGGCCGGGTCACCTGGGGCCCGAAGGGTGCGCCGATGTTCGGGCGCTACTACTCGTGGGACATACACAGAGGCGGAGGCTGGTCCCCATGCGCGGCTGTCGAAGCCGAGACATGTCGCGTAGATGACTGCATCTCGGTTTCCTCCCGAGCGGGGCTGAAGGGGCATGGCCTCAGCGTCGCGGGGCATGTGCCGATGCCAGCCGCCGACGCCTCGGAACTGTCTCGATTGGCAGAAGCGATCGCGACATGGGCTCACCGAGGCCGGACGGACACATCTGGGCTCGACTACATCGAGCATCCCCGTGCCCTGGCGAATGCCTTCGATCCCGTCACAGACTCCGAAGCGCACTGCACTGCGTGGCTGCACGCCGTCCTCGAGGGCCCCTCCATCTCGACGAACGCCCTGCTGGAAGCCGGCATCCCCTTCTCCGTGGTGAGTGCCGTGCAGACTCTGACCAGCAGGACGACCTTTCCGCCGGAGGCGTACGACTCGAACATCCAAGCGAACCCGATCGCGCGAGCAGTGAAGCTTGCCGACCGCACGCACACGGACCCAATCCGACCTTCCGACGGGTCCTGACACAGCACGTCCGGGCCGGAGCGTGCTGCCTTGCGCCCCGCATTGTCGACCCTTGTCCATCGCAACGGCTACCTGAGTACCGTCGGGCTGCGCGGCCCAATTGCCTCAAGGCATAGCCGCTCGTGCCCGCACCCTCGCTACACGTCAAGGCCTAAGGCGCTGGTGATCGAGGAACGGCCGGCAACCTCACGAGATGGGGCCTCGGCGTTGGTGGCGACGCGAACCTCGAGCTGGCCCTCCGAATGTCACCCAGCAGAAAGCAGTGCCTCCGGGAGACCCCGGTTTCGCCCCCACGAGGCTCGAGGGTCATCTGTCGACTCGAGCTCGCGGAGCCTGCCACCACGGTTCGGAACTTGGCAGGCGAGCGCGGCGTCCGTCAACTGACGCTGCGCCAGCGATCGCCGCGGACAAGATGCATCCGGCGACGTCGGATGCTCGACGACCTATGCTGGAACCAGCGAGCCCCGCGAACGACCTAAGAGGAACCTCCCGCAGGCGGGACCGGATCACTACTCCGGGATTTCGTGCAGCGGCTCGGCGTCGGAGCGGGTTGTAGAAGCCTTCGATCCATTCGAAGATCGCCGAGGCGATCTCCTCGCGGTTGGCCCAGGAGCGCCGGTCCAGGAGCTCGCGCTGCATGGTCGACTAGAGCGACTGTGATGCCGACGTCGCGGACGGCCAGGCGATACGAACACCAATTGCTGGACTATGCCGACGTAACGCCCAAGTACGACTCGGTTGGCGAGCTGGTGTTCTCCAGACGTCGGGGAACAGTCGCTCGACGGGCTTGCACCCCCTGCGCCCTGCGCGGCGCGCCAGCAGGCCCGCGGCTGCCACCGGCGTCGGGCGAGCGCTGGGCGGGTCTCTCCTGGCGTTCGTGAGCGGTGTCCGGCAGAGTCGGCCGCGGCAGCAGAGCGTGCATCCGCACCGTTCGCAGGCCCGACGCCGGAGGAGGAGCGCGATGACCGTGATGGACCGCTTCAGCCTGGAGGGCCGGACGGCGGTGGTGACAGGCTCCACTCGCGGCCTGGGAAGGGCGTTCGCCCGGGCGCTGGCCGAGGCGGGCGCGAACGTCGCGATCGTCGGGCGCGACGGTGCCGCGGCAGCCGAGGTGGAGCGGGAGCTGGCGGCCGTCGGCGGCCGCTCCGTCACCGTCCTCGGCGACGTCACGGTCCGGACGGACGTGGAGCGGGTGCTCGACCGCACCGCCGAGGCCTTCGGGCGGGTAGACGTGCTCATCAACAACGCTGGGACGTGCATCCACAAGCCCGCCCTCGACGTCACCGACGAGGAGTGGCGCGAGGTGATGAGCGTCAACCTCGACGGGCTGTGGATCGCTAGCCAGGTCTTCGGGCGCCACATGATCGAGTCCGGCGGCGGTTCGATCGTCAACGTGGGCTCGATGTCGGCGTCGATCGTCAACCGGCCCCAATGGCAGCCCGCCTACAACGCGTCGAAGGCGGCGGTGCACCACCTCACGCGCAGCCTGGCAGCCGAGTGGGCGCCGGCGAACGTGCGCGTCAACGCGATCGCCCCGGGCTACATGCACACCGACATGGCGCCGGTGGACCAGCCGCAGTTCCGGCGGTACTGGATCGAGGACGCGCCTCAGCAGCGCGCCGGCGAGCCGAACGAGCTCGGGCCGGCCATCGTCTTCCTGGCGAGCGACGCGTCGAGCTTCATGACAGGCTCTGTGCTCACCATCGACGGCGGGTACAGCGTGTTCTGAAGGTCGTGACGGCCAAGACCACCCCCAGCCGTCGGGTTCGCGGCAACGAAGAGCCGCGGACTGTATGGTCAATTTCGTTCAGAGTGTATTGACGCGGGCTACACTTTGAGCATGGTTCAGGTGGATAGGCGGGAGGACGGCCGACACGACAAGACCCGCCTCGCTGTGCGCCCGATGCGGACTGTCAGACCGGCCGATCTCGAGCAGCACTACGTCAATCCACGGGCCGTCTTGCGCGACCGTGCCGCGAAGGGTGAGGTCCACAAGATTGCCTACGGCACGTACGTCGCTGTGCCAGACGATGCGCCCGACCAAGCGAGGTGGCGGCCAGGGCTGGAGGCTGCGGCTGCCGCGGTGGCCACGGCAATCTTCGGCGACCGCGTCGCGGTTCTGATGGGAATGACCGCTGCCCGACTTCTCGGGGCCGCACCCCGTGCGCGTGGCCATGCCACGGTTGCCGCGCCACGGCGCCACCGCGATGTGCCGCTTACCGACCGGCGCGACGCGGTCATCCATTTTGTCCACCGTGACATGGACGCCGTCGACACCCAGCCTGTCGCGACGGAGCTCGGGGTCACGCTGATCACGACGCCGGAGCAGACCCTCGTCGATCTCGCGCGCGACCGCACGCTCAACAAGGCCGACCAGCACGCAGCGATGCTGGCGCTCGCGCGGAACGTCGACTGGGACCGGGTCGCGGCGCTGGCAGCGAAGCAGCGGGGACGAACCGTGGCGGAGCCGGTGCTCGCGCGCGTTCGGCGTGAGGTCCAGCAATGACCGAGTCGGCGATCTACGACGTCGCCGACCGTTTCGGCGTCGACTTGGAGCAGGTACGGCGTGACCACGTGATCTCGCACGTTCTTGGGTCGATATCGCGACGAGCCCAGGACCGCTTCATCTTCTACGGCGGCACCGCTCTGTCGCGTACATGGCTGCCGCGGCATCCCGAGTGCGGCCCGCAGGTCAAGTCAACGGCGGCGATGGAAGTTTCGGGGGAGCGCCGTGGAGAACCAGGACTCGACGTGGTTGATTGCCTCCGCACAACTACAGAGCGGACGGCCGTGCAACCTGGCGACGCCGGGGAGCATTGGACCGCGAACCTTCGCGCCAGCCGGGATGTGTGCGCAACTCGGATCGAGGTGCACCACCTCAGATCGGCTCTCACCGACTCGCCGCGCGGTCACGGTCGTCGGGGCCAGATAGGCCGCTGGCGGAACGTATGTCACATCGGTCGATCGACCTGGCGCGGCTCCCGCTTGAGCAGTTCGTCCAACGTCTGCGGAGTTGAGAGGAGACTTGAGGCTCTGCAACGGGCGTAGGAGCTCTGCCAGCTGGCAGGCCAATCTGGCGCAACCCAGCGCGGGGTCAAGCTCAAAAGCGGAGGCTCGATCCAGACTGACACCATGGGCCGCAGGCGCCATTGCGATTGTGGTGTGGGGCGCGCGGCGCTAAGCGCGCATAGATGCATCGCTCAGTCCCACGAGGTCGGTGTCGATTGGAGCCGATGTGTGTCGGTGCGAGCCGATGCGGGGACCGGCCGGGTATAGACGCGGCCATCGGGCACCGAAGATCAGCGAGGTCGGGAGCATGGGAGTCGGCATGAGCGGACGAGAGCGGTACGAAGTTGCGCTGGACGACGTCGACGTCGATGGGTCGTTGGCGACGCTCGCTGTCGACCACGCCCGGGCAATGCCGCCGACGTCGCCCAGGAGCGCTGGTGCGCCGTACTTCAACGGGCCTTTCGGCCACGCCGTGATGCGCGCCTGGGACTGCGGTCATCATGCTGCATGCCTTGAACTGGTCGCCCGCACGTGCGCCATGCTCGAAGCTCGACTGGCGGTGTCTCCTACATCGGCTGCGACCATCGTGGGGATGCTCGGCGAGGTCCTGCCGACGCACGCGACCGAACGCTCCTCGCTGATCGAGCGCCTGATGAGCGAATTGCAACCGGCCCTGGACCGAACGCGAAACGCCGCCGACGTGCTCCGGAGCCATCAGGGAAGGGAAACACTGAATCTCGGCCGCGAGCGGACTGACTTTGAAGTGGCGATGCGGCGACGAGCCGTACACCAAAAGATCTCTGAGCACAATTCACGACCTCGCTTCCGCCTTGATGACGCAGACATTTACCGATGGGAGCCGGACGGAGACGCGGAGCACCGTCGCTATTGGATGGACCGAGTCCGTGAGGACCAACTCAAGCGCCTGCTGGGGGCACAAGAGGGGCGGGCATTCCGTAGACCGCAGGCGATTGCCGACCTGGCATCCGTCTACATCGCCCTGGCAAGGGCGGAGTCCCCGGACGTCGCAGTGGACGTCGCCGTAAGCATTCTTAGTGTCCGTCGACTGCAGGACCAGCGACATGTACTCGTCGAGGAACTACGAGGTGCACTTGCCGATGCTTCGGAACGCGAGCTCGTCACTGAGGTCGCCGAGTCCGTCGGGCGGTTCGAACAAGCCTTCGAGGCGAGAGCCCTGAGTGACGCGGCGGCGAGGGAGGTTCGGAAGGAGCAGAGTCGGGAGCTTCGGCGAGCCGCTGCGGAAGACAAGCGTGCCGCGGCGAAGGCCTCGGTGGAACGTAAGCGCGCTGTTGCGAGCGCCTTGGCGGAACGCAACCGTCGTCGTGTCGCGGAAGCGGAAGGAGCGAAGGAACGGGCCCGCGAGGAGGCTCGCGTCCGACTGGCCTCGCTCAACCCGAGACCAATCTCGTCAAAGTACTGACGATGCGAGGGGTCGTTCACCGACGGCACCGTACGAGGGCGCGCCGGGGTGGGCGACGGTGACCGCGTGCATGCGCGCTCGACAGTTATCGGGTGGAGTACCGAGCGCTTCTCAGGGTTAAATCCAGATCAGTTCGTCGGGCGATCGCACGCGCCGCACTGACAGAGGGAACTTGCCGGCGCAGGTGCCCAGTCACACTGCGCTGACCTGCGAGAACAGGCTGCCAACTTGCCGAAAGACCGGAGCCACGGGTGCCCCCGCTACGCAGACGAAGGCCCGGACCCGATGGCCCGGGCCTCCGGCGTTCGCGCGGTCACAGCGCTACCGGGCTGAGGCGGCCGGCCCTGCGAAACCCATCTCGGCAGTGGTACGCCCGTCGATCTCGCGCACTATCCGGCGAGGTCGGCTTCGATCGCGGAGTGGTCCGACAGGCCCTGTTCCCTCCAATCGTGGAGATACCGGCACGCAGTCGCGGTCAACGCGCTCGAAGCGAAGATGTGGTCATAGCGCCGGCCCCACTGCCTGCCGCGACGGAGCGCGACCCAACTGGCCTCGGCCGCCGAATACCCGTTGAGGGCACGATAAACGTCGGGGAGGTCGTGCTCCGCGAGCCCGAGCATCACGCTGCGCTCGGCGGCGTCCCAGCGTTCGCGGTGGGCCGGGTGGCTCGCGCCCCAGAACTCGACCGTGCCGTCCTCACGTTCAGCCCGCGGCGTGTTGAGGTCGCCGCAGAGAATCCGCGGCCGCTCGCAGAACGTGGCCAGCAGGCTGTGTATGGCCTCGAACATCTCGACCTTCACCAACCCCCGCGACGCCCCGGGAGGCAGGTGCACGTCGTGCAACTCGAACGGGAAGCGGTCGCGGTCGACCTGTGCCGCCAGGTAGCGCTCAGGAAACTCCAACCGGAGCTGAGCGAGCCGGCGCAGCGGCCAGCGCGACGCGATGAGGTTGAAGTAGGTCCGCCGGTACTCGCGTCCGTTCGCAGCAGCGACGGCGAGCTGGTCGGAACTGTCGAGCAGGTGCGGCAGGCCCGCCGCCGCCAAGCCGTCAACCCACGCAGGCAGATTCTCGGCACAGAGTTCCTGTAGCGCGATGATGTCCGGTCCACGCCCGCCCAGCGCGGCGATCTGTGCCAAGAGCGTCGCGCCCCGACGGCCGTTCACGTTCCAGGAGATCAGTCGCATCGAGAACACACCAGAGGGCGCCGCGCATCGAACGCTGGTCCGGCGGTCGCTACGACTCCCACGGATCGCGAGCGTACGCCCCGAGATGCCGGCGCGTACGCTTGACGACCGTGGCGGCCTTCACACCGGCCTTGTGCTTGGCGAAAGCGCGCCTCCGGCGTCGTCGCCGTCTCGCCGACGTACATAGCGCACCGACCTCTCCCAGCCCGTCCGGGTCGAGCTCGATGACGTAAGACCCAGAACCGCTTGGGACTCCGTGCCAGCCTCAGGTCTCTCGACGCGCAAGCTTCGCAGGTGCTGCCTCGCGGGATGCGACGAGTCGTGATGTGACCAGCGCACCATCGGGAACAGCGTTGAGAGTGACCAAGTTTGGGGGTTGTCCTCATTCCGGGAGTTGCCTACCACCGCGGGGGTTCCGATCCACTTTGTGCCCACTGATCCTCGGTGGGCAAGTGTGGGTGCAGACCCGCTCGAGTCGGCGTGAACCCTGGCGCCTCAGGGGGTGTTCATCCAGGCTGGACGCGTCGTGTAGAGCTTCCCGTTGGGAAGCGGCTGGTTGGCATTGTTCTCTGACCTGCACTGGTACCACTTCGGCTGCGGCCCGCGACGGTCGGGCTGGAAGGCGACGCGGGCGGCGACGACAGCGAGAGAACCCCCGGCAATCGGCATAGCGCTCGCACGAGCCATTCCCGCGAGGCCGCCGAGGCTTACGCCGACGGCTTTACTCCCACCTGGTCGTGTGACCGCGTCGTCGAACAACTTTCGTAGAGCGAGGGCTCCTGGCTTGGCTTTGCCGTGCTTGCCGCCAATGGAATCGCTCGCGCGTTCGAGCATCCCCGCCATCTTCGCCTGAATCTTCTCGAATTCGGCGGGATCGCACTTGTGCGCGAGCCCGAAAAAAGCGCCCTCGCTGGAATCGGGGTCGGCCCACCTTCCGAACCCCGCGGTGTCTTGCTGGTATCCCCAGACCGCGCTGTAGACATCGCGCAGTTGTGACATGGTCCAATACTCTGCGAGGAAAGTCAGCGCGCTAGCCGTCTCTTCTAGCTGCCGCCGCCAGAAGTCGAGGATTGATTCGACCAGCTGTGGCGCGTCGGGCGCGCTCCTGATCATCACAGACCCCTTCTTGCGCGCATCCTCAAGCGCGCGTTCCGGTTCGAGCAGCGGAACCCACCGATCGGAGTAGGGCCCGAGTTCGGCCGCCATCGCCATCGGCACCGCGACGCTATACACGAGCGTGAGTGCCGCATCCGAACCAACGTGGGGTGTGCCATCCGCCCCGTCCCCGAACGCGACTGGCTTCGGAGCCCGGCTCGGGTGGGGCAGTAGCTCGCTCGGGACGGGCTGCAACAGCCCCTCCAGGAGCTTCGTTGCGTCAGCGCGCGGAGTGGTGCTCTCGAGCGCCGTTCTCGCCCACCCGCCGGCGGCGGTCTGGAGTGCGACGAGCGTCGATCGTCCGGCGACATCACGAACCGACACAGGCACCACGAGGACGTCTGTTCTCATGATGCGAGCATAGTGCCTCGCCCATGGAGAAGCCATCTACGTGTGGTGCACTTGTAGATCCCAACACCATGTGCGTAGTATCGGCGACACGGCGGCACGCGCCCACTCGAAGAGGAGACACGATGTTCCAGGTAGTAGCGATGCAGGTTCTCAAGATCGCGATGGATCCGGCGGTGCAACGGGCGGCGATCGACCTCGCCGTGAAGGTCAAGGCCGCCTGGTGAGTCCGGGCTTCGCCTGACGGCGAACGGTGCGACAGGGTGACCACCTTCGGGGCGATCGCCTCTGTCGTGTCTCCAGAGCACGGGCTGCGGCGAGTCAGGGACGACCACCTCGACGACCGACCGCCCAACCGCATCCACGAGTACCGGCACGTGATTCCCATGACGCAGGGCAGGCGTACGACGCGGTTCCGACGCGACACCGCGCTCGTGCGCTGTCGTCGTCACGTAGGAGTTCACGCAGAGCGACCGCCCGGGGGTGACCAGCTCGGTCAGTGCGGGCGGGACGCCGCGGCGCAGCGACTCGATGAGCGCGCTCATGAGTTGCCTGCCGCGGTTCCGGTCGGGTTCGCGGTAGGCGCTGATCATGCGTTGGTAGATGCCCCGGTCGCCTCGACCTGGACGCTCGTCGACGCCAAACAGGTCGCTCAGGCGCTGGTGCTGGCGCTCGGTGAGCAGGTCCGCGCCGGTGTGCAGAGCCCTGCGGGCGCGGTAGAGCGGGTCGGCGAGACGGCACCCGCCAGGTGGCACCGGTGTTTGAGGTGAGCCCGATGTCGTCCCGAGGCAGGTCGAGGGCGGCCTCAGGGCACGCCCAACCGGTCTGTTTGCGCGCGCCGTTCCTCTTGGGGTCGGGTCTTGCGGACGAGGGTGCTCATGGTGCTCCCAATGGGTGGGCGCGCCCGATCCCGACCTGCACGGTCACGCGGAACTTCGCGAAGAGCTCGAGACCGACCGTCGGAGCCGCTATCGGCACGACAAGGTGCTGGGAGTTCGCAGTCTTGTTGGGCGCACACGTGTGGGTCGCTCCCCATGCTTCGCCCGGCGGCGCAGGTGGGCCATTGACGAACTTCAAGGGAACACGGTGCAAGTTCGATAGTCCCCGGTCTGGCAACATGTCGGCTGCTACCGTTCCCACATGTACGGGCAGGCGCTCGAGTTGGAGCTCAAGAGGGTCAATACCCGGCTCGCTCGGAACCGAATGAAGTGGGTTGGCATCTGGGTGTTGACGGCCAGTTCCGGCCTGCCCCTTCTTGGCGACGGAGGCCAGGACTCCTGGTACATGTGGGTGTTCTTAGTTCTCGTCATTTTGGCGATCGCTGCGACCTTCGGCCTTCAGCGCGCCTACTTTCGGGACTTGCGTAGGAAGCAAGTTCTCATCGCCGAGGCGCTGCGCTATCGAGGCGGCGCGTGAGCAGAAGCTTCCGGGAGTTTGACTTCCGAAGAAATGTAGCGAACTGATCCCGCGTAGCCGACCGAAAGGAACGAACAGATGGCATACGAGCCCAGCGACGCCGAATTGGACGCCTATGAGGCGGCCCGATCCGCCACCATGATCCCCGTCCTTTTGGCCCAAGGTCCGTTGCCAGACAGCAGGCGCACGGCAATCACTGGCGCCTGGCGGGGCGTCATGTTCTGGTTCAGGCTTCAGGGCGTGCCGACAATCCTCGTAGAGGAGGACGAGGCTGTTGTCCTCGAGATCACGCAAAAGCGTGTGGCTTCAGCGCGTCTGAAGACGAAAGCGTTCGAACCTGATGCGTGGGTCGAGATGTACGCAAAGAAGGACGTCGACGACGGAGAGCGTGAATGCATCCTGATTTGTGGTCCTAAGCGAGACTTGAAAAGCGCGTTTGCGTTCATTGGCCACACCTTGTCTTGACGAAGAAGCCAGTCGGTGCACTGGTGGCCGTCCGAGGCGAGCGCAGCTCGAAGCTGACGTGGTGGTCGACATGCCGCAGCCCACCGGGCCGAACTGCCTGCACGGTCTCCTCACGCGGGCCCAAGCGCATTCGCGACAGAGATCGGTGATGTCACGTCGATCGCCATCGAGTTGAACGCTTTCAGGCTGGGTGGGGTGCCGGTTCAGGAGCGGGCGATGGCGAGCCTGCGGGGTAGGCGGGCTGGGTAGTAGAGGCGTCGTCCGCGCACGTGGACGGACAGGACGCGGGTCGGCCCCGTCGCCGCCGGGCTCGCGTTGGGTGAGGTCTCTGCGGGCAGTGGCTCGACGGATTCGCCGCCGTAAACGCAGCCGCCGAGGGTCCACCGAAGTATTCCTTCCGTGCATTCCTGAACAGGCGTGGCTTCCACTCTGGCGCCTACGTGTGCGCCGACGTCGATGAGCGTGTCGGGCGTTGCGCGCCGTCCATGCCGCCGACTTGGCCGAGACCTACGCTCATCCGGTCCGGAGCTCGCGATTCTGATGCGGCGGAGTCGTCCACCGGCTAACCCACTCCCGACCACCAGACGAAACTGCGCGTCGCGGCTGCTGACGCCCTCCGTGTGGCGCGAGACCCTTGGACTACCCTGACTGAGTGACCGAGCGTGAGACCGTGCGGTGCATGCCGGACTATCTTGAGAACCAAGGCGCCTAGTCGCCTCCTCCGGCAAGAGAGTTCGTAGGCGGGACCGGATCACTACTCCGGGATTTCGTGCAGTCCCTCTCGGCGATCGAAATTCGTCGGCTGAGAGGCTTGTTGGAAGCCCCGACGGGGCGGCTCAAGGCAGTGTTGACCCTGTCAACGGACGAGCCCGAAACTCCAAGAATCGGTCGACGCGGTCCAGAGCAAACCTGCAGGTGGCAGCGCCGGACCAACGGTTTCCGACGGCTCCTAACGCTTTCGATTCCCGCCACCTCCACAGCACTGACCTCGTTCGGGCCCGACCGGACAAGCGCCCGCCGACTGGGTCTTCGACCACGTCCCGGACGAAGTGACCTGGCGGCGATCACTCGGCCATCAAACGACTGCGCGTCAACGCCGCCGAGGCGCTCGCTTCGGTACGCACCGCATGTCACTTGCGAGATATCTGAGCATGTTGTCGCGACGGCGTCTGTGCGTCCGGACCGTTGGTTCGACGCAGGCATCGCCAATTCAGTCCACCACGGACGGAACCGTTGTCCGGGGAGCTCGCGACAGTCCATAGTGGGGAGATCGGCCGGTCCTCCGATGAGTCGGCCAGTCCAATCGCAGACCCCGAACCGAACTCCGCTGTGTCGGGGGAGATCTCCCCTTCGGGGTTTCCTGGTGCTGCCGGAGGTGACGGTCCCGATGGCTGCTCGCCAGGTCCTCGTCGTCGGTGCCGGGATTGGTGGCCTTGCCCTGGCCGCGGGTCTCACGAGCGACGCGCGGGTCTCGGTGCTGGAGAAGGCGGGCGGCCTGCGGGAGAGCGGCGGTGCTCTCACCCTCTTCCCGAACGGGGTCGCGGCGCTGGATGCGTTCGGGATCGATGTCGCGGGTACTGGTGTCCCCGTGAGCGCGATGCGGATGCACCGTCACGACGGAACTCCGCTGATGACGATCGACTTCGCCGAGATGGCGCGCAGGACGGGCTACCCGGTCCGCAACATCCTTCGCCGGGACCTCCTGCGCGTACTTGCGGACCACGTCCCGGCCAGCGTGGTCGAGTTCGATGCCGGGGTCACCGGGGTGATGGCAACCGAGGGGTCCGCGACTGCGGTCCTGTCCGACGGCACGTCCCGGGAGGCCGACCTCGTCGTCGGCGCGGACGGCACCTCGTCGGTGGTGCGCCGGTCCATGGTCTCGGCGCAGCCCGCCCGCACGAGCGGATGGATGACCGTGCAGTCCGTGATCACCGGGTTGCGTCAGGGCATCGTCTCCGACCGGTCGGGCGCCTCCTTCGTCGGGCATGCCGGGTTCTGCGGAATCATGCCGCTGGGCCCGAACGAGACGATGGTCTGGTTCGACGTCCGGGTCCCGCCGCAGGGCTGGAGGACGGTCGATCCGTGGTGGCTCCGCGAGATGTTCGGGGATTACGCCAGCTCCGTCCGCGACATCCTGGAGCGGGTCGAGACGGTCGACCACTTCGAGCACCGCACCCACGACGTGCCTGACCGGTGGGGGCGAGGGCCGACGACGCTCCTGGGCGATGCCGCCCACGCGGTGCCGCCGACGGCGGGGCAGGGCGCCAACCAGGCGCTCGACGACGCCTGGACGATGCGCGAGGCACTGCGCGGAGACGGGGACGTCGTCCGCGCGGTTCGACGCTACGAGAGCCATCGCGTGCCTCGGGTGCGCCGGATGTCCCAGGTTGCCGGCGCCGAGCGGCCGAACCAGGTGCCTGGCCGCGCGACTGGGTTCGTGATGAGACACGTCCCTGCTCGCGCGGCGGGCGCCGGGCACACGGCCCTGGTGCGCAAGTGGAGCAGCGTGTTGTCGGGTTCGTTGCCCTGATGGGGTCATGCCAGCACGCCACCGAGGGCCATGACCCTGTCGGGGTCGTATGTGCGGATCGCCCTCGGTCACCGCTCGGATCGACACCTCGCTCGCGCTCGTCACCGCGCCCCGGCCGCACCGCCGCCTGCTGGCAACCTGAGTGGAGCCAGTTTCGGGGCCGCGGCTCAGGGCTGACCGGATCATCTGGACGCGGCGCCTGCGGAGAGCCCCGAGGAACGGGCGAGCAGCTCGAGCACTGTGTCGGCGACGACCCGCGGCTGACGGAACGGCACGAAGTGGTCGCAGTCGAGCATGCGCACGTCGAGGGCTGGCTGCGTGCGCATCCAGGTCAGGTCCGACTCGGTGAGGAAGTAGTCGGTGTGCCCCATCAGCACGACCGCCGGGATGGCGCGCCAGGCGGAGCCCACCTGTCGGTTCGCCATGGCGTGCGGCGAGATGGGGCGCCGGGGATGGTCACGAAGTACTTCGCGTAGCTCGGGAGGGAAGGTCGTTCCGGCCTCGTCGTCCAGCCACCATCGATTGTCGAGCGCGTACGTGCCGTCGGGAAACCAGATCAGGTGCTCGTTGCCGTTCAGCCAGTCGTCGTCCTGGACGAAGCCCTCATCGCGAGGGACCGAACTGACGTAGACCAGGCCGGCGACATCGGGCTCAGCGTCGGCGGCCGCCGTGATGACGTCGCCACCGTAGGACCAGCCGACGACGACGACGGGAGGGTCGCAGGCGCGGATCGCTGCGCGGACCGCCTCGCTGTCGTCCTTGAGCCCGGCTGTCGCTGACTGATGGGATGGCAGGTCCGGTGCCACGACGTGGATGCCCCCTGCCTCGAGCGGCCGCCGGACCCAGAGCCAGTCGGACGGGTTGCCCCATGCGCCGTGGACCAACACGGCTGTCCCATGAGCCGCCACGCCCGAGGGGAGTGCCGACGGCTGTGCAGAAGGTGCTGCGGGCACGGGTCCGATCCGACTGTCGAGGCGGCGATGGGGCTGCGCTGATGTCGTCCTACCGGCGGGTGGGCTGCAGGATGTGGTTCACGGTCCAGTTCGCGATCTTCTCCCCGTGGTGGGTGCCGACTTCCACCGCGTCGCGGAAGTGGAAGCCGACGTAGATGCGTGAGACGGCGTTCTCCTGTGCCGCCTGGGAGAAGCTGCTGAAGCTACGCAGCGTCGGCGCCGGGTCCGCGCACGTCTGCCCGCTGGGCAGCGTGTAGCTGCAGTTCGTGAACGAGATGCGGTCGGTGTGGAAGAACCGCTTCAGGACTTGCGCAGCGGCTCCGCCTTCGACCGCGTGTCCGGAGTCGTAGTCGGGGATCGGCGGCGTGGGCAGCAGCGGCGTCCAGGTCGGGTCGGCGATGGTGGCGGGGTTGCCGTCGGTGTCGGCCAGCTGGATCGCGGTGACCGGGCGCCAGAAGAGGTAGTGGTACTTGGCCTCGAAGGTGCCGATGTAGCCGTCGGTCAGCGCCGTGTTGAGCAGGGCGAACAGCCGGGCGCTCTGCCAGAGGTCGAGCCCCTGGCTCGTCGCGACGGTCCTGGCGATGCGGCTCCACGCGAGCGGTGAGCTCTCGGCCCAGAAGTGCGCGATCTGCGTCTGGTCGGCCGTGCGGTCGCTCGGGGTCGTCACGTCGTCGCCACCGAGGCGCTGGATCTCGTTGACGTCGGCTGCGTACTTCGGGCTCGTCACCGACAGCGGACCGCGCGGCCGGAACTGGGTGCCGTCCCTGAGTGAGAAGGGGAGCAGGTCCTCGCCGAGGTGCGGGTAGAAGGCGAACGGCGTGCCCGGGTTGTAGCGATACTCGCCGGGCTCCGTGCCTTCCTGGAAGTTCGGGTCGGTCAGGGGCGTGTCGTAGCCGTCGTCGGCCCTCAGGGTGAGGACCGCGGACGCGGCTTGGTGCCCGAGCGCGATGCCCTGCGTCTTGGCGGCACCATCCGGAACGCCCGCCAGGGCGGCCGCGTAGTCGGCCTCCACGCTGGCCACGCCGGCGTTCAGGCAGTCGGCCGGGAGGAAGAGGGAGAAGGAGCCGAGGGTGGGGACGAGCACGTCACGTGCGGCCGTCGCCACGGCAGCGTCCGTGGACGTCTCTGGTGGGGCGTGCAGGTCGGCGGCGTACGGCCGCGATTGGCGGTCGATGGCATTCACGGCGTCGTGGATGGCGATGTGCATCATGGCGTACATCCGGGCTTCCTGGGGCCCGTTGCCGCCGATGAAGCACGCGGCGACCGAGGCCGCGCCGGCATGCGCGTTCCAGGCGATCACCGCGTTGGGGGAGCCGGCTGGGGTGCTGGGCGAGGGGTGGCGTGCGTGGACCTGATGCGCGCTCGGCGAGGGCGCGACCGCCACCGCGGCGGTTGCCGGTGCTGCCAGCACGGCCGCCGCGACGGCAGCGGCCACGAGCCCCGTCGAGAGCCTCCGGGGATGGCGAGTGAGCGAGGCGAGCCAGGTACGGCTGAGTGGGCGCATGAGGCCTCCAACGGAGACTGTCCGCGACAAGAGGCTGGATGCCCGGATCTACCTTCGGGTGGCGAGGACAGCGGCCGCGGTCCACTCCTACGCCCGACGCGGCAGCACGTCAAGGCACTACGGGAGACCCCCACGGGGGCATCTTGACGTGAGTCGCTCAGATCCGTCGATCCGGCGCGACGGGAGTTGCCGGCCCATGCTCCGAACCGTGCGACCTGGCCAGGCGAGAACGAGCTCTGACCTGGTGCTCACCTCCAACACCGACCTCGCGACGATGCCTGGCAACGTGTTCCTCCCGGCCGCGGTCACGGGACTACCGCGCGACTCGGTAGCGGACGTCGCCGCCGTGGTCACGCTGAACAAGACCGATCTCGCCGAGCAGACCGGGCATGCACCGCTCGCGCTGATGCGGGAGATCGACCGCGGGCTGAGAGGTTCACTCGATCTCTAGTGGGGCGGCGGCCGCGTCGACCGGCGTGGGCCACCCGCCCGTTTGACCATGTCGACGGATCGGCTCGATGACCATCAGAAGCGGCGCATTCCGGATCGCGAGCTTGCAGATCAGGCGTTCTTGTACAGCCGGCGTGCATCAGCCCAGGCGGGTCATCTGCTCCTGCTGCAGGGCGATGAGGCGGCGGCCGATCTCGAAGAACGCCACGGTGCCCGGAGGCCCCGCAGCCGTCCAGAGCACACGTCCGTCAGTGATGTCGACCGCCGTGAGGATCGGCTCCTGGTCGTCGTACCCGGTCGGAAATATGACGACGTGACCATCGGTGAGTACGGGACGGTCGACCTGCGGATCATCCGCAGCGGTCCACAGGCGTCTGCCGGTGCGAGTGTCCAGCACGTCGTCGGTGAGCAGTTGTGGGAGGTCGGCTTCGGCGAGGAGGGTCCGACGGCGCGGTGAGGGCTCGCCGTCAGCCCAAGACGACGGGCACAGTCGCGACGCCGAAGACGAGTGAGAGCTGCCGGTACTCCAGGTCAGCCTCGGGGACAGCGAGGCGCAGGTCTGGGAAGCGGCGGGACAGGCGGCAGTACGCCGAGCGCAGCTCCATCCGGGCAAGCTCGGCGCCGACGCAGCGGTGGACGCCGTAGCCAAAGGCGAGGTGCGGGGGTAGGTGACGATGCGGATCGACGCTGTCGAGCGACGACGAGCCTGCTGTCCGGGGGTCGCGGTCGGCCAGGGACAGCGAGACGAGCACGACGTCCCCGGCCCGGATGCGACGCTCGCCGACCATCACGTCGGCGACGGCGAAGCGGGGGAATGCGACCTGGACCACCGTGAGATAGCGGAGCAGCTCCTCGACGGTCGCCGCACAGACGGTGTCCGAATCGCCCACCCCGCGGTACATCGACGGGTCGCGCAGCAGGACCACGGTGCCCAGCGCGAGCATCGCGGCCGACGTCTCCAGGCCCCCGGTGAGCACCCCGTCGCACAGGCCGGCGAGTTCGACGTCGGTCAGGTCGGATCCGCGGACCAGCCGGCCGAGCAGGCCCGGCCCGGGGTCCGAGCGGTGCCGCTGGACGACGCCGACCAGTGCGTCCACCGACGTCGAGACCGCGCCGAGGGCCCCGCCGGCGCCGGCCGTCGCGTCGAACCGGGCCGCACTCAGCGCGGCGAGCGCGGTGTGCTCGGAGGCGTCGACGCCCAGGAGCTCGGTGATCACCCGCGTCGGGACGGGCCATGCGAAGTGCTCGGCCAGGTCGGCGACGCCATCGACGTCGGCGGCGGCGGCCATCAGGTCGAGCTGCTCGTCGACGATCTCGTCGATCCGGGACTGGAGGCGGGCGAGGCGGTGACCCGTGAACTCCGGGGTCAGGAGCCGGCGCAAACGCGTGTGGTGGGGGGCATCGGCCATGCCCAGGCCGCCGGGGTCACGCGTGGGGGACGCACCGACGGTGCCGACGACGTGCGAGTAGTCGTTGCTGAACGAGGTCGTGTCCGACAGAACGGCGCGGGCCTCGTCGTACCCCGAGACCAGCCACCCCCGCAGACCCAGCGGGAGTCGCAGCAGGCTCACCGGGGACCGGTCCCGCAGCGCGCCGAGCGACGGCAGCGGGTCGAGGCCGTCGCGGCGCAGGGGAGTCAGCGTTGCCTCCGGCAGGGAGGCGAGCAGCGAGCCGTTGCCGCCGCGGACGCGGACGGCAAGACCCAGCAGCCACTTTCGCGTGGGGCCCGAGACGTGCTGGAGCATGCGCTCACCGTCGCACACGGGTGCTCCAAAAGGGGCCAAAGCGGGACGAAGCGTTCCCAATCGCATCCCACTCGCGCCATCATGGCGACGTGAGCGTGGGTGCCGATCTGGTCGTGGCCAACCTCAGCGTGGAGTACCGGACCAGCGGTGACGTGGTCCGGCCGTTCGAGCGCGTGGACCTGCGGGCGCGATACGGCGAGCTGGTCGCCCTGCGCGGCCCGAGTGGGTGCGGCAAGACGACCGTTCTCTCGGTCCTCGCCGGACAGCTGACCCCAGCGACCGGCACGGTCACGCTCGACGGACGCCCCATCGAGGGTCACCGAACGGTGGGGATCGTGTTCCAGGCTTTCAACCTGATCCCCAGCCTGACCGCGGCCGAGAACGTGATGGCGCCGCTCGTGCTGACGGGAGTGTCGCGGCGAGCAGCACGGGCGACGGCGACACGTCTTCTCGACGAGCTCGGGCTGGTCGCCCGGGCCGACCACCGGCCCGGCACCCTCTCCGGCGGGGAGAAGCAGCGGGTCGCTTTCGCCCGTGCGCTCGTGCACGACCCGCCCCTGCTCCTGGCCGACGAGCCGACCGCGCACCTCGACGCCGATCATGTGGGCGTCGTCCTCGACCTGCTGCGCGGACTGGCGAGCGGCGGGCGGCTCGTCGTCGTCGCGACCCATGACGACCGGGTGAGCGCGCTCGCGGACTCCGTCACCCAGCTCGACCCTTCCGTCGTGGCTGCGTGATGATCGCGCGCGGCACACCGGCGTGGTTGGCACTGCTCTGGGTCGCCGCCGCGCTCGCCCGCCGGACCGCGGTCCGCGTCCCGGCGTTCGTCGTCGCCGGCGCGTGCACGCTCTTCTTCCGGGACCCGCACCGTCGCGGTGACGATCCAGCGGCGCCCTTTCTGTGCGCGGCAGATGGGCGCGTGACCCGCGTCGAGGAACGCGACGGCCGGTGGCTCGTCTCGACGTACCTGGACCTGCGCGAC
Organism: Cellulomonas sp. Leaf395; assembly: GCF_001424125.1. Classification (GTDB taxonomy): domain Bacteria; phylum Actinomycetota; class Actinomycetes; order Actinomycetales; family Cellulomonadaceae; genus Cellulomonas. The sequence goes on along the minus strand of NZ_LMQI01000002.1, from coordinate 497,654 downwards.
GTGCACGTGACCCGCAGCCCGTGCGTGGCCACCGTCCGGGTCCGGCACCATCGCGACGGCGCGCACGCCCCCGCGTTCCGGCCGGACGCGCATGAGAACGAGGCGGTGCACTGGGACTTGGACTCGCCTCACGGGCCTGTCGTGCTGACCCAGCTCGCCGGCGTGCTCGCCCGGCGGATCGTGCCGTACGTGGGAGCCGGCGCGGAGGTCGGCAGGGGGGAACGGATCGGGCTGATCCGGTTCGGGTCGCGGGTGGACGTGCTCCTGCCGGCCGGCATCAGGCCCGCGGTGCGCGTCGGCCAACGGGTGACCGGCGGCCGCACGACGCTGGCGACGGCCTGACGTGATCGGCATCGTGCGTCCGAGCGCCGCCGACCTGCTGACCTTGGGCAACGCACTGTGCGGCGCAGCGGCGATCGTGCTCGTCGCGACGACAGACGCGGCGACCCTGAGCACCGAGCATCTCCTGCAGGTCGTGGCCGTGCTCCTGGTCTGTGCGACGGTCCTCGACACGGTCGACGGCCCGGTGGCGCGGCGGTGGGGCGGGTCGGCGCTCGGTGCGCCGCTCGACAACCTCGCGGACTGCGTCACGTTCGGGGTCGCGCCTGCGGTGGCGCTGTCGGTGCTCGTCGGCCGCGACGGTGGCGGCAACCCGGCTCTCGTCGGTGGAGCGCTGGTGTACACGGCCGGCGCGCTGCTCCGGCTGGCGGACTTCGCCGCCGTACGCCACGAGCAAGCCGACTTCACCGGCCTGCCGTCCCCGCTCGCCGCCACCTGCGCCATCGTGCTCGGATTCCTCTCTCCGACCGCCTGGGTCGCGGCGTTCGCGCTCGCGGCCCTGGGGCTGTTGATGATCAGCAGCGTTCGCTATCCGGCCCAGCGCGGCGCCGCTCTCGCGCTGTCGTCGGCGGGCTGGGTCGTCTGGCTCGGGGGTTCGCTCGGCCTCTACCCGATGCCCGCTCCCGCTATCGCCGGGCTCGTCGTGGTGCTTCTCGTGGTGCCGATCGCGCACAACGTGCGGCTCCAGACGACTGCACTGCCGGCGCAGGTTGACCCGTGATCTGGCTGACGGTGCGCGACCTGCGCTGGCGGGCACGGCGGGCGGTGCTCGGCGTCCTGGCCACTGCCTCGGTGTTGGCGATGACGCTGCTGCTCGGTGCGGTGCACGACGCTTTCCTCGCCGAGACGACCCGGACGGTCGAGTTCTTCGCCGGCGATGCGTGGGTGGTGCCGGCCGGAGCAGCGGGGCCGTTCACGACGAACTCGCCGGTACCCGTTCACGCGGGACCGGCGGACGGGACGCCCGTCGCGATCTTTCGGCACGTCGTCGATCGGGCCGGTGCGCCGACCGATGTGAACGTGATCGCCTACCGCCCCGGTGGCGTGGTCGACCCGCGCACGGTCCAGGGCAGGGCGCCCGTGCGGGCCGGTGAGGCCGCCGTCGACGAGACCCTCGGTGCTCGGGTCGGGGACTCGTTCACGCTCGGAGGGCACCCGATGGTCGTCGTCGGGAGGCTGCGCGGCCTGACCTACAACGGGGGCACCCCGACCGTCGTGGTGACCCTCGAGCAAGGGCAGCAGATCGCGTTCGGCGGGCGCGACCTAGCCGGTGCTTTCGTCGTGCGCGGGACGCCCGCGATCACCGACGGCCTGACCGCCATGACGCCCACCGAGGTCCGCGACGACATGCGCCGCCCCCTGGCCGTCGCGACCCGGACCCTGGCCATCCTGTCCGCCCTGCTCTGGCTGGTCGCTGCGGGGATCGTCGCGTTCGTCTGCTACGTGTCCGGTCTCGACCGGCGACGAGACGTCGCGGTCCTCAAGTCGATCGGCGTGCCCACGTGGCGCCTCGTCGGCGGGGTCGCGCTCGAAGGTGTGCTCCTCGCGGGTCTTGCCGCCGTGGTCGCAGTCGTCGCCGCAGTCCTGTTGGTCCCCGCCTTCCCGCTGCCGGTCAGCGTGACGGTTGCGCAGTGCGTGACCGCGCTGGGTGTCGGCATCGTGATCGGTCTCGTTGCCGCGGCGGCGAGTCTGCACCAGGTCGTCGTGACAGACCCTGCGCTGGCGTTCGCGAACGCCTGAACGTCAGCGGGGGCCCGGGGAGGCGACGAGCGTCTCGTCGACGTCCGAGCGGCCTAGTGCGCGCCACCGGTGAGCACTCCAGCCCGACGGCCGCATGAACCGGAGTGACGATCATGACGAATGCCAAGGCAACCAGTCATCTGGCCGTCATCGGCCCGCTGCGCTGTGGGAGCGCGTCGGTGCTGCAGCACGTCCTCACGCAGTGGAGGACCTGCACATGCGATCGAGTTTCGTCCACACAAGGGCGACAAGAGGCGCAAAGTTCATTGCACTCACGATCTGCTGAGGCGCAGCCTCGAACATCACGTCAGCGCGGACAGGCCCGCGGCGACGGCGAATCCCAGGACGGCTGCCAGGCCGGCCTTGTCCCGGGCCTTTTCCGTGGCCTCGGGGATCATCGAGCCCACGAGCATGACGAGCAGGGCGCCTGCGGCGAAGCCGTCGACCGCGGCCTCGAACCGCTCTGCGGTGACCCGCGCGATCGCGTAGCCGCCGACCGTCGCCAGCGTGCAGGCGATAGCCACCAGCGCCCACAACCGCATGATGCGACCGGGGGCCTGGCCGGCCGCTCTCATGTCGCTGGACGAGCCGATCGCCTCGGGCAGGTTCGACACGAAGATCGAGACCAGCAGCGCGACGCCGATGCCTTCACCTTCAGCCAGCCCCAGCCCGAGCACCGCTTGCTCGGGGATGCCGTCGAGCAGGGCCCCGAGAGCGAGGGGGACGCCGGCGAGACCGGCAGCTGACCGGGTGCCCAGTCGCTGCACGAGGCGATCGGCGACGTAGAACGCCACGGCGCCGACGGCGAGGCCAGTCGCCAGCGCAAGTCCGCCGCCCTTGACGTAGCCCTCCTGGACCAGCTCGAACGAGACGCTCGAGATGAGGGCCCCGGCACCGAATCCGAGGACGACCCCGATCAGTCCGCGAGGCCATCGTCGTGCGATACCCAACGCGGCGCCGATGACGAGCGACGATGCAGCAACACCGCCCCAGCCCAGTGCTTCCCACATCGTTGGTCCCTCCGCCCCCAGAAGCCTCCGGCGGGCTGTCTGAGCTCCGAAACTCCCATCCCCAGGGCAACGACGTCCACGGGCCGGAGACCAGGCACCTAGTGATCTGCCGCGAGCCATGCCAGTTCGGCGCGAGGGCGAACCCGCAGGTAACAGCCGCCGACCAACGGTTTCCGTCGGCTCCTCACGCTGTCGATTGCCGCCAACTCCACCTTATGCGTGCTCCGAGCTGCACGAATGCGCGATTTGCCGGGCCTCTTGTTGACGCCTCGCAGGAAATGAGATCACAGCGCGATATGCGGACACTAATCTCAACCCGGCTCAGTCCAGACGCTCATGGCCCTCGGAGGCCCGAGGGCTCGTCGCCCGGGCGATCGGGTGAAGCGACTACTCGTGGGATGCACGCGTGCCGATGATTGTGGTGCACGCACGGCTCGCTGCGCCGTCAGCCGGACGGCCCGCGTGGTCTCGATCGAGGAGTCGTCATGGGCAGCACCCCACGGACCAGGTTCGGGCGCCTCAACTTCGGCGCGAAGGTGGGCGTCGGCATGGCGGTCGCCGCCGGAGCGCTGGGTGTGGCGGCTGCCGTCCCGGCGGTTGCCGACGGCGCGGCGGACGGCGGGGACCAGGTGGTCGTCGCCCCCACGTCGGAACCGACGACAGAGCCGACGACAGAACCGACGACGGAACCGACGACGGAACCGACTGGCGAACCCTCCGAGGACGCCAGTGCCGAGCCGACAAACGAGCCCTCGGATGATTCTGACGACGATTCGGAGGATGCGGCGGACGTCGCGGACGCCGGCGAGGCCGACCACGGGCCCAAGGCCGACAACTTCGGTGCGTGGGTCTCGGCGCAGGCGCGCAACGGCGGCGTGGACGGACAAGCGATCTCCGAGGCTGCGCACGAGCGCAATGACGCGCGCCGCGCTGCCAAGGCCGCCGCGGCACCGAAGCAGGACAAGGCGCCGAAGCAGGACAAGGCTCCGAAGCAGGACAAGGCCCCGAAGCACGACAAGTAGGCACGGCGACGGTCGGCCTTGAGTCGGACCCAGCCGCGCGTGAGGCGACCGTCGCGTCAGCGACCAGCATCGCCCTCGCGATCATCGAGCTCGCCGACCGTGTGACAGGTCGCCCGTGGGTCATTGCCCTACGCCCGCCCGGGCGAGCAGGCCGTAGCCGACGGCACCAGCGGCCACGTCGCGCCCGGAGCGCCGCGGTCTCCCAAGGGCCGAGGCAGCCGACCGTTAACCTCGGTGGCGTGGATGCGGCAGCGGAACATGGTGAGACGGACGTGCTCGCCGACCTCCGTCGCTATCCCGATCTCGAGGCGCCGAACCTGCACGCGGTCGACGCGAGCGACCGGCTGATCCTCGACGAGGCAGCGCCGACGCTGGAAGCCACGGCCGGCTCGGACGTCGTCGTGATCGGTGACCACCACGGCGCGCTCACGCTCGGCGCGATCGCGCGGCACGGGCTCTCAGGCGTCCGCACGCACCAGGACCGCCTGCTCGGCGAGCGGGCACTGCACGCGAACGCCGTGCGGCTCGGCCTTGACGGGTTCACGAGTCACGGGTTGGCGCCGGAGCTCGTCGCGGGTGCCCGGGTGGTGCTGCTGCAGCTCCCGCGGTCGCTCGACGCGCTCGACGAGATCGCGGGTCTGATCGCCGAGCATGCCAACCCCGAGGTGGTCGTCGTGGCGGGCGGTCGGGTCAAGCACATGACGACGGCGATGAACGACGTCCTCGGCCGCCACTTCGCCACCGTGCAGGCGCATCTGGCCCGCCAGAAGTCGCGCGTGCTCGTGGCATCACAGCCCCGGCCGGCGGCCGAGCGGCCGGCACCGCGCTGGCCAGAGCAGAAGGAGCACCCGGACCTCGGCATCACGGTGTGCGCGCACGGCGGCGCGTTCGCCGGGACGGGGATCGACATCGGCACGCGCGCGCTGCTCGCGCACCTCGACGCGATGCCGGCGGACGCCGCGTCGGCCGTCGACCTCGGCTGTGGCACGGGCGTGCTGGCCGTCCTGCTCGCACGAGCTCACGACGGGCTGACCGTCACGGCAACCGACGAGTCCGCCGCCGCGGTGGCCTCCGCTCGGGCGACGGTCGCGGCGAATGGTCTGGAGGGGCGGGTCGTGGTCGTGCGCGCGGACGGTGCGGACCCGGTAGAAGACGCGAGTGTCGATCTCGTGCTGCTCAACCCGCCGTTCCACCTGGGCGCCGCGGTGCACTCCGGGGTGGCGCGGACGCTGTTCGAGGATGCCGCGCGGGTGCTGCGTCCGGGCGGCGAGCTGTGGGCGGTGTGGAACTCGCACCTGCGCTACCGGCCGACGCTGGAGCGCGTCGTCGGGCCGACCCGGCAGGTCAGCCGCGACCCGAAGTTCACCGTCACGGTCTCCACCCGCTGAGCCGAAGCAGTCCGGACGAACCGGACGTACTCTCGACCGAATGATGCGTCCCACTGCCGCAACTGTCGGCGAGCTCCGCGCTTCCGGGCATGTCCACACGTCGGTGCGCGAAGAGATCCGCACGAATCTCCTCGCGGCCCTCACAGATGGCCGCGACCCTTGGCCGGGCATCCACGGCTTCGACGACACGGTCGTCCCGCAGCTCGAACGGGCCCTGATCGCCGGTCACGACATCGTGCTGCTCGGCGAGCGTGGCCAGGGCAAGACGCGGATCCTGCGCACGCTGGTCGGCCTGCTCGACGAGTGGGCGCCGGTGATCGAGGGGTCCGAGCTGGGGGAGCACCCGTACGAGCCGATCACGGCCGCCAGCAAGCGGAGAGCGACCGAGCAGGGCGACGATCTCCCGATCGCGTGGCGCCACCGGGACGAGCGGTACGTCGAGAAGCTCGCGACCCCGGACACGAGCGTCGCCGACCTCATCGGCGACGTGGACCCCATGAAGGTCGCCGAAGGGCGCGCACTCGGTGACCCCGAGACCATCCACTTCGGGCTCGTCCCGCGCGGTCACCGCGGCATCGTCGCCATCAACGAGCTCCCCGACCTCGCCGAGCGGATCCAGGTCGCGATGCTGAACGTGATGGAGGAGCGGGACATCCAGATCCGCGGCTACGTCCTGCGGCTCCCGCTCGACGTGCTGGTGGTGGCCACCGCTAACCCGGAGGACTACACCAACCGCGGGCGGATCATCACGCCGCTGAAGGACCGGTTCGGGGCCGAGATCCGGACGCACTACCCGACGGAGCTGGCCGACGAGGTCGCGGTCATCCGGCAGGAGGCCCATCTCCAGGCGGACGTGCCGGACCACATCGTCGAGATCCTGGCCCGCTTCACCAAGGCATTGCGGGAGTCGAGCGCGGTCGACCAGCGCAGCGGGGTGAGTGCCCGGTTCGCCATCGCGGGTGCGGAGACCGTCGCCGCTTCCGCCCTGCACCGGGCCGCACGGCAGGGCGAGGACCACGCGGTGGCGCGGCCTGTGGATCTGGAGACCGCGGTGGACGTGCTCGCGGGGAAGATCGAGTTCGAGTCCGGCGAGGAGGGGCGCGAGGACGAGATCCTCGACCACCTGCTGCGCACGGCGACGGCGGAGACCGTCCGCGCTCACCTGCGCGGGATCGACTTCGGCCTCCTGGTGGACGCGATCCAGGGTGGAGTCATGGTGACCACCGGCGAGCAGGTCACGGCACGCGACGTCCTGTCGGGCCTGCCGTCGCTCGGCGAGTCCGAGCTGTACGACGAGGTCTGCGCGCGCCTCGGAGCCACCAACGACGGTGAGCGGGCCGCCGCCATCGAGCTCGCGCTGGAGGGCCTCTACCTGTCGCGCCGGATCAGCAAGGAGTCGGGGGGCGGCGAGACGATCTATGGCTAGGCCCAACCGCCGGCTGGCCCGCTACACCCCGTACGTCGACGGGCCGGACCCGCTTGCGCCGCCCGTCGACCTGGCTGAGGCGCTGGACGCGATCGGCGAGGACGTCATGGCGGGCTCCTCGCCCGAGCGGGCGATGCGCGAGTTCCTGCGACGCGGCGGCCGGGACCGGGCCGGGCTGGACGAGCTGGCGCGGCGGGTCGCCCAGAGACGAAACGAGCTGACCCAGAGGAACAACCTCGACGGCACGCTGCAGCAGGTCAAGGAGCTGCTCGACCGGGCGGTGCTGGCCGAGCGCAAGCAACTGGCGCGCGACGTCGACATGGACGAGGGCGACCGGGCCCTGGCGCAGCTGCAGCTCGACAACCTGCCGTCCTCGCCGGCGGCCGCCGTGAACGAACTGAACGGCTATGACTGGCGCAGCAGTGAAGCGCGGCAGGAGTTCGACAAGATCAAGGACCTGCTCGGCCGGGAGGTCCTCGACCAGCGGTTCGCGGGCATGAAGCAGGCGCTGGAGAACGCGACCGACGCCGACCGGGCCGCCCTCAGCGAGATGCTGGCCGATCTCAACGGGCTGCTCGACGCGCGGAAGCACAACCAGGACACCCAGGAGCAGTTCGACGACTTCATGGCCAAGCACGGTGAGTACTTCCCGGAGCAGCCCGTCACGCTCGACGAGCTTCTTGATGCGCTCGCACAGAGGGCCGCCGCGGCGCAGCGCATGCGGAACTCGATGACGCGCGAGCAGCGCGAGGAGCTCGACGCGCTCGCCCAGCAGGCGTTCGGCTCGTCGGACCTCATGGACGAGCTGGGCCAGCTAGACGACAACCTCAGAGCCCTGCGACCCGGCGAGGACTGGGGCGGCTCAGAAAGCATGGACGGCGAGAACGGGCTCGGGCTCGGCGACGGCACCGGCGTGTTCCAGGACCTCGCCGACCTGGACGCGCTCGCGGAGCAGCTCGCGCAGTCGTACCAGGGGTCCCAGCTGGACGATGTCGACCTCGAGAAGCTGGCGCGCCAGCTCGGGTCCGATGCCGCGGTGGACGCTCGCACCCTGCAGCGGCTGGAGAAGGCGCTGCGCGAGTCCGGGACGATGCGGCGCGGCTCCGACGGCCAGCTGTCGCTGACGCCGAAGGCCATGCGTCAGCTCGGCAAGGCGCTCCTGCGCGCGGTCGCGGACTCGGTGTCCGGTCGGACGGGAGGCCACGACGTCCGCCGCTCCGGTGCCGCCGGCGAGCCGTCCGGAGCCGCCCGCCAGTGGGCCTTCGGTGACACCGAACCGTGGGACGTGAGCCGGACGATCACCAACGCGCTGGCCCGCGGGGGCGGGCAGGGTTCCGTCAAGATCACAGTCGACGACGTCGAGATCCAGGAGACCGAGGCGCGCACCCAGGCGTGCGTGGCGTTGCTGGTGGACACGTCGTTCTCGATGGCGATGGAGGGGCGCTGGGTGCCGATGAAGCGCACCGCACTGGCGCTGCACACGCTTGTCACGACCCGGTTCCGCGGGGACGACCTGCAGCTGATCGGCTTCGGGCGTGCCGCCAAGGTGATGCAGATCGAGGAGCTCGTCGCGCTCGACGAAAAGTGGGAGAAGGGCACCAACCTGCACCACGCGCTCCTGCTGGCAAACCGCCACTTCCGCAAGCACCCGAACGCGCAACCCGTGCTCCTCATCGTCACCGACGGCGAGCCGACGTCCCACCTGGAGTCCGACGGCGAGGTCTTCTTCGACTACCCACCGAACCCGCTCACGATCGCGCTCGCGGTGCGCGAGCTCGACGGCTCCGCTCGCCTGGGCGCGCGCACGACCTTCTTTCGCCTCGGCGACGACCCGGGCCTCGCGCGGTTCGTCGACGCCATGGCCAAGCGGGCGGGCGGCACGGTCGTCACGCCCGAGTCCGACGACCTGGGCGCCGCCGTCATCGACTCCTACCTGAGCTCGCGTCGCAGCGGCGCCTTCGGGGGGTGGGGTCGCGACGACGAGTGGTGACCTGGACCGATATCGTTATCGAACCCCCTGGAGGAGATGACGATGTCGCCTGACCAGCTCACGTTCGACAACCCTGTCGAGCGCCACTCCCACATCAAGCCGCACGCCTCGTGGCAGCCGGTGCCGGGCCTCGACGCGGAGCTCGACCCCAAGGCCGACCACGGCGAGACCACCTACCGCGGCACGGGTCGCCTGCCCGGTCGGAAGGCGCTCATCACCGGCGGTGACTCGGGCATCGGCGCGGCGGTGGCCATCGCGTTCGCCCGCGAGGGTGCGGACGTGGCCCTCAGCTACCTCCCGGAGGAGCAGGTGGACGCCGAGGCCATCGCGGAGCACGTGCGTGCAGCGGGCCGGACGGCGGTCCTGCTCCCGGGCGACATCCGGGACCGCGAGTTCTGCCGCACCCTGGTCGCCGACGCGGTCGAGGGTCTCGGCGGGCTGGACATCCTGGTGAACAACGCGGCGCACCAGGTGTACCACCAGAGCTTCGACGAGCTGGACGAGGCCGACCTGGACCGCACCATCCAGACCAACCTGTACGCGATGTTCTGGATCACGCGCGACGCCCTGCCGCACCTCGGCCCGGGGTCGACGATCATCAACAGCACGTCGGTCCAGGGGTACAACCCGTCGCCGATGATCATCAACTACGCGTCGACCAAGTTCGGCATCATCGGCTTCACCAAGGCGCTCGCCGCCGACCTGGCGCCCCGCGGCATCCGCGTGAACGCCGTCGCACCCGGGCCGGTGTGGACGCCGCTGCAGGTCTCCGACGGGCAGCCCACGGAGAAGCTGGACGGCTTCGGCGACTCGTCCTGGCTCGGTCGGACGAGCCAGCCGGTCGAGCAAGCGCCCGCCTACGTATTCCTCGCCTCGCCGGAGTCCAGCTTCGTCGTGGGCGAGGTCATCAACGTCAACGGCGGGGCGAACGTGCCCTGATCACTTGATCGCCCCCTGCGTCACGCCGGACATCACCCAGCGCTGCGTGAACAGGTACACGATGATCGCGGGCGCCATGGCCATGAGGTACGACGCGAACGCGACGTTGTAGTTGCTGCTGAACTGGGTCTGGAAGACGCTCTGCAGCACAGGCAGGGTCTGCAGCGTGGAGTCGGCGGTGATGAGCGACGGCATCATGAAGTCGTTCCACGACGCGAGGAACGCGAAGATCGCGACGGTCGCGCTCATCGGCGCCATCATCGGGAACACGATGCGTCGGAACACGACCCAGGTGGTGGCGCCGTCGAGCCGTGCGCTCTCCTCGAGCTCCTCGGGGAGGCCGCGGATGAACGCGGTGAACAGCAGGACGCTGAACGACAGCTGGAACATCACGTGCAGGAGCGCCACGCCGACGGGGTTGGCGAGCCCGACCATCCCCGTGAGCTTGACCTGGGAGAGCGCCAGAACGGGGAACGGCAGGAACATCGCGGCCAGCAGGTAGAAGAACGACCACCGGAAGAACCGGTGGTCCCAGTTGCGGGCGATCGCGTACGCCGCGAAGGACGCGAGGAGGACGGTGCCGACGACCGTCACCGCAGTGACGAACACCGAGATGGCGAATCCGCGCGGGAAGTTGGTGAGCTCCCAGGCCTGGACGAACCCGTCGACGCTGAACGGGGACGGCAGGGAGAACACCTGCCCGTCGACCGACTGGGTGGTGGTCTTGAACGCCATCGTGAGCGTCGCGTAGAGCGGCAGGAAGACCGCGAGCGTGCACACGACGAGCGTGAGGGTGGTTCCCCAGCTGGGGCGATCCTCGCCCCCTCGGCCGAGGAAGCGGCGCCGCCGCCGGACCGGGACCTGGGCAGGGGTGGCGGTGACCAATGTCTGGGCAGTCATCAGAACGCGTTCCTTCCGCGGGTGAGACGAAGCTGGACGACGGCGAGGACCACCGCGATGAGGAAGAAGATCGTGGCGTTGGCCATCTGATAGGCGTAGTCGCCGCCGGTGAAGCCGGTGAAGATCGTCATGGCGACGCTGCGGGTCGCCGTGCCGGGACCGCCGTTGGTCAGGCCGACGATGATGTCGTAGGCGTTCAGGAAGTTCTTGAAGCCGATGACCAGGTTGATGACGACGTACCCCGCGACGAGCGGCAGGGTGATGGCGAACAGTCGCCGACGCGCCGAGGCGCCGTCCATCGCCGCGGCCTCGTAGACCTCGCCCGGGATGGACAGGATGCCCGCGATGTAGATGAGCAGGGCGCTGGGGATCGCCTGCCACGCCGTGACGATCACGATCGTCAGCCACGCCAGGTCGGGGTTCGCCAGCAGGCTCTGCTCGAGCGCCGTGATGCCCACGGCCTGCCCGAGCTGCGGGACCGAGTTGGAGAACAGGAAGTTGAAGACGTAGGCGATGACGATGCCCGAGATGACCATGGGCAAGACGAACACCGCCCGCAGCGCGACCTTCGCCCGGATCTTGGCGGTCAGGCCGACGGCGAGAAGGAACGCGACGACGTTGACCAGCAGCACGGTGACGAGCGCGAACCCGATCGTGAACAGGTACGAGCTGCGGATCGCCGGGTCCGAGAACAGCGCCACGTAGTTGGTGAGACCGGTGAACTGGAACTCTCCGAAGCCGGCCGAGTCCGTGAAGCTGAGCGTGATGCCCATGATGGCCGGCAGGGTGATGGAGAGCGTGAAGAGGACGAGCGTGGGCAGCAGGAACAGGTAGAACGTCCGGGAGATCCGTGGGCGGTCGGTCCTCGTCTGCAGCGGTGCCGCGACGTCACGGCCCGCGGGGCGGGTGGGGGCTGCTGTGACCATGAGGTGTCTCCGTTCGTGGGGTGTGAGGCGAAGGCCCGTCAGGAACGGAAGGCCAGGCGCCGCCAGTCGGCGTCGAGCGTCCGCAGGATCGACTCGGGGTCGGCACCTGAGGTGAGGGACTGCGTGTAGTTCTGCAGCGGGATCGACTGCGGGACCAGCTGGGAGGCGCCCAGGTAGAACGCGGCCCGGTCGTAGTACTCCTTCAGCTCGACCAGCGTCTCGTTGGTCACCGGTGCGGCGTCCTCCGTCACGCCGAAGCCCAGGGCGTGCGCGTTGTAGGCGTCGATGACGTCGGGCTGCATGAGGAACGACAGGAACTCCCGGGCAGCCTCCTTCTTCGTGGAGCCCTCCGGGATCCACAGCGCGAGGTCGATGTTGACCCGCACCCTGCGGTCAGCCGGGTCGTCCGTCGCCGGCAGAGGAAACGCACCGACATCGAGATCCGGGTTCGTCTTCGCGATCTCCCCGATCGCCCACGGACCCTGCAGGTACATGGCGGCCTCGCCGTTGGCGAACGCGACGTTCCCGTCTCCGTATCCCCGGCTCGCGGCGTTGTCGTTGGAGTAGGAGACGAGCTCCTGCATCCGGTGGACCGGATCGAGGAACTGCTGCTCGAACGACACAGGGGAGTCGGAGTCGACGTCGGTGCCCTGGCTCTTGAGCTGGTTGAAGAAGTCCGTGGTGTCGATCATGCCGCCGACCGAGTAGTCGAAGTGGCCCTGCGCGATCGTCCACGGGTCCTTGAACGTGCTGTACAGCGGCGTGATCCCCGCAGCCGCGAGCGCGTCGCACACGGCGACGAACTCGTCCCAGGTGGTCGGGACCGTCAGATCCTGCTGCGCGAAGATCTCCCGGTTGTAGAGCACGGCTGCCGCCATGAGCGAGTACGGGATCACGCTGGTCCGGTCCTCGTAGGAGGCCGTGACGTCGATGAGGGGCTGGAGGTCGCCCAGGATCCGCCGCGCCTCGGGCATGTCGCCGAGATCGCTGAGCGCGCCGCGCTCGACGTAGCGCGAGATCTCGAAGTTGTAGTTGAGACAGCCGATGTCGGGGGGCGACTCCCGCACGAACGTGCCGGCCAGGTTCGACGTGGCATCGTGGCGCACCCGCACGCGCGACTGGGTCTGGTGGAACTGGTCGATGAGCTCGTCGAAGTAGCCGATCACCTCGGGCTTCGACTGGTAGAAGACGATCTCGGTGGGCCCGGAGCCGCCGGAGCTGGGGGCGCAGGACGCGACGGCGAGTCCGGCGCCCGCGACCCCGATGCCGCGAAGAAACCCTCGTCGGCTCAGCTCCGTCGACATCAGGGGTGTGTGGGATGTCATGCCTTCGCCTCCATTGGTCGAAGTCACCTGACGGCAGGGTCGCCGCCGTCCGGACATGTGCCGGGGCACCTACCGGCGTCGTCAGAGGGGAGCTGGCCGGTCCTGCTGCAGCCAGACGGTGGTCTCCGCGGGCACTGTGTGCCCGTCGATCGGCGAGCTCGACACGATCACCGTGCCGGCCGGCATCGGCACCGGCGTGCTCCCGAAGTTCGTGAAGGACGTCCAGCCGCCGGGCCGCGTGAACGCGACCACCGCCGGAGACGTCGGCGTGAGCCACTCCAGCGACTCACCGGTCTGCAGCAGCCGCCGTTCGGCGAGCGCCCGCCGGTAGAAGCTCAAGGTCGAGTCCTCGTCGGAGGCCTGGCTCTCGACGGCGAAGCGGACGAAGTCAGCCGGGACCGGGAGGTGCGCGAGCCGGTCGCCGAAGCCGAGCGTGGGGCCTTGCACGGCCCACGGCAGCGGCACCCGGCAGCCGTCGCGGCCCTTCTGCTCGCCGCGGGAACGGAGGAACGTCGGGTCCTGGAGGGCGTCGGTCGGCAGGTCCGCCACCTCCGGCAGGCCAAGCTCTTCGCCCTGGTAGAGGTACGCGGAGCCGGGGAGGGCGAGGATGAGGAGCGTCGCCGCACGCGCCCGGCGACGGCCGCGCTCCTCGTCGGGGTGCGGCTCGGCGCCGTCGTGCAGGAGCCACGCGTTGAGGTCGGTGCCGTCGGGCAGCGCGTAGCGGGTGGCGTGCCGGACCACGTCGTGGTTGGAGAGCACCCAGGTGGACGAGGCGCCGGACTCGCGGGCGAGCTCGAGGTTCTTGTCGATGATCGAGGAGAACGCCGTCGCATTCCACCCCGCCTCGAGCAGGTCGAAGTTGAAGGCCTGCCCGAGCCCCTCGGGGGAGGCGTAGCGAGAGCGTCTGTGCGCGGGGACCCACGCCTCCGCAACGGCGGTGCGCGGCGGGTCGTACTCGTTGAACAGCCGGCGCCACTCGCGGTAGATGTCGTGGACCTCGTCGCGGTCCTGGAGCGGGTGGGCACCGCTGCAGACGTCGGCATCGAGCTCAGCCTGACTTGCGAGCGGCTCGGTCAGGTCCTTGGCCAGCGCGTGCGCGACATCGATGCGGAAGCCGTCGACTCCTCGGTCGGCCCAGAACCTGAGCGTGGTGAGGAAGTCCTGGCGCACCTCGTCGTCGGCCCAGTTGAGGTCGGGCTGCTCCGGGGCGAACAGGTGCAGGTACCACTCGCCGTCGCCGACGGGCTCCCATGCCGGGCCACCGAAGGTGGAGGTCCAGTCGCTCGGTGGGAGCTCTCCCCGCTCGCCACGGCCCGGCCGGAAGATGTAGCGCTCACGCGCCCGCGAGCCGGGCGGGGACGCGAGCGCCTCCCGGAACCACGCGTGCCGGTTCGAGGTGTGGTTGGGGACGATGTCGACGACGAGCCGGATGTCGGCACCGTGCAGGGCGGCGCGGAGCTCGTCGAACTCCACGAGCGTCCCGATCCGCGGGTCGACGGCACGGTAGTCGTCGACGTCGTAGCCGCCGTCGGCCAGTGCCGAGGGGTAGAACGGGCTCAACCACACCGCGTCGACGCCCAGCTCGCGGAGGTAGCCGACCTTGCCCGTGATGCCGCGCAGGTCGCCGATGCCGTCCGCGTTGGAGTCGGCGAAGCTTCGCGGGTAGATCTGGTAGACAACAGCCTGCCGCCACCAGGTCGCGTCCCGCTGCTGGGGGCCGGCTGCCGTGCGGCCGGTCGCTGCGAGGGTCGTCACTCGTCCTCCAATTGATGTACGTCCTAAATTTAAGACCTGCCACTAAAGTGGCACCATCGATCGAGGAGGTCAAGTGGTCGTCCGAAATCCGGTGGCGTCGCGGCACCTGCGCGACGCCAGCGCGCGGCTGGTGCTCGACCATCTCTGGGACGTGGACGAGGTCACCGGATCCGCGTTGATCGAGGCCACCGGACTCTCGAGGGCGACCGTGCACGGCGTGTGCGACGAGCTCATCGAGCACGGCTGGGTCACGGAGCTGGAGAGCCAGCGCACCGGGACCGAGCACCGCGGACGGCCCGCCCGCCGCTACGCGTTCGACGCCCGCGCCGGAGTGGTCATCGGCGTCGACGCAGGTCAGCACCGCATCAGCGCCACCGTGACGGACCTGCGGGGCAGCTCGCTCTCCCGCGTCGTGTTCCCGGTGGCGCCGCAGGACGGCACCGCGTCCCGGCGGCTCGGGCTGCTCGAGGAGGCCGTGGTCGCCGCCCTCGCGGACGCGGGTGCACCTGCGCGGAGCGTCCTGGCCGTGGCGGTGGGCGTGCCCGCCCCTGTGGACCGTGACGGGCGCACGTCCTTCCAGGACAACCCGTTCTGGGACCGGATGAACCCCGACATCGCCCGCCACCTGCACGACCGGCACGGATGGACGACCCTCGTCGACAACGACGCGAACCTGGCAGCGATCGCCGAGCACTGGCGCGGCCACGGCCGGGACGCGCGCACCCACGTCACGTTGCTCGCCGGCGAGCGGTTCGGTGCGGGAGTCATCGACGACGATCGCCTGCTGCGCGGTGCCCACGGCGGCGTGGGGGAGATGCGCTACCTGGACTTCGTCGAGGGCGTGGGCTCAGCCGACGGCATCGCCGCCCTGGTCCGCGACGATGCCCGTGCGCAGCTGCAGCGTCTGGACGGGCGCGCTGGGTCGTCGTCCCTGCAGGACCTGGACCCCGGGGCGCTGGACGCCGCGAGCGTCTTCGCGGCGGCCGCGGACGACGACCCGCTCGCGGTCAGCGTCATCGAGCACGTGGCCGCGCTCCTCGCCCGGGTGGTCGCGACGTTCGCGAGCATCTACGACCCGGAGCGCGTCATCATCGCCGGCGCCGTCGCGGAGTCCTGCGGGCCGCTGCTCGAGCTCGTCCGGCGCGACGTCGAAAGGTACGTCGACCCACCGGGTATCGAGGTCCTCGCGTCCGAGCTGGGCCGCGACATCGTGACCGTCGGCGCGGTCAAGCGGGCTCTGGACCACGTGCGCGAGCACGCTCTCGAGATCGCGCCTGCCGGGCTGCGCTGACGACCGCCACCGGTCGGGGCGCACCGCCTTTTCGCTGCTCAGAAGAAGGGCCATGGGAACGCGGGCATGTCGCCCGACGGGCCGGGGAAGACGCCGTTGCGCACCAACCGGTCGCAGCGGTCGGCCAGTGCGGCCAGCTCGTCGTCGGTGAGAAGCTCGGACAGGCGCTGACCGAGGTCGCCGTCCAGGCACTTGTGCACCCGTTCGACGCCCGCCACCTCGTCGGGGTCCAGCGACTCGCCGCGCCAGCCCCACAGGACCGTCCGCAGCTTGTGCTCGACGTGGAAGCTGACGCCGTGGTCGACGCCGTAGCGGTGGCCCTGCTGCGTCGGGAGGATGTGGCCGCCCTTGCGGTCGGCGTTGTTCACGACGACGTCGAAGACAGCCATACGGCGCAGCGCGGGGGAGTCCTCGTGGATCAGGGTCAGCGGCTGGTCGTCGTCGTCGATGCCCTGGAAGACCGCGCACCAGCCCTGCGGCGGTACGGCCTGCGCCGGGACGACGTCGACCGGGTCCTGCGCGGCGTCCGGCTGCTGCCAGAGCTGCACCATGCCCGGGCCCAGCGGACCGTCGCGCAGGCAGGTGCGCGGCACGACGTCCCAGCCGAACGCCTCGGAGACCAGGAAGGCGGCTGCCTCCCGGTTGGCCAGCGTCCCGTCCGGGAAGTCCCACAGGGGCCGCTCCCCGGCGACCGGCTTGTAGACCACGCTGACCTGGCCGATCGTCGCGAGGAAGGTCGCGTTCGAGGCGACCGTGATGCGCCCGACGACCTCGAGCTCGCCGCCGACGAGGTCGACCTCGTCGCTGGTCACGAAGCGGGCGCGCCGCACACGTGGCCGTCGTCGTCGACCGGCCCGCCGCAGATCGGACACGCGGGCCGGCCCGACCGGACCACCAGCCGGGTGCGGTCGACGAACGCGCGGGCGGTCCCCACGGGCATCCGGACGACGAGCGCCTCGCTCGGCTCTGCGGGCTCCGCCTCCTCCTCAGCCGCCTCCTCCAGCGGGAACGCCTCGACGATGACCTGCGCGGTCGTCGGATCCCACCCCAGGCGCATCAGCCCCGCGCGGAACTGCTCCTCGACGGGCTGGTCCAGCGGGTCGTCGTCGACGAGCTCGGCGGGGGTGGCGGCGGGGACGCTGAACCGGTTCCCCTCGTCGGCCATGAGCGCGTCCAGGATCTCGTCGATCTTCTCGGCGAGCACCGCGGACTGTTCCTTCTCCAGTCCCACGCTCGTGCTCCGAGCGCCGTCGCGCACCTGCAGGTAGAAGGATCGGGAACCCGGGGGACCGACAGTGCCGACGACGACGCGGTCGGGCCAGTCGAACTGGTGGACAAGGGCCGGCATGTCGCTCATTTTAGGCGGGTGGAGCCGATGCGGGCCCGGCACCGCCGCCGACCTGCGCGTCGCCCACCGGACCCGCAGCGCGCAGCCAGGAGAGGTCGCCCGAGTCCGTGTTGGTGGCGACCACCTCGGGGCGAGTCGTCCCGTACCGGATGATCGAGACCGATCCGGGGTTGACGGTGAGGCGCTGGAACAGGTTGAGACCCATGCCCAGCGCGTCCGCGAGGACGGACTTGACGATGTCGCCGTGGGTCACGGCCACCCACGCCGCTCCGGCGCCGTGCTCCGCCTCCAGTGCCGCGTCCCGCCGACGGATCGCCGCCACCGACCGTTCCTGCATGGCTACCAGCGACTCGCCGCCCGGGAACACGGCCGCGGACGGCTGGTTCTGCACCACCGACCACAGCGGTTCCTGGGCGAGCTCCTTGAGGGGGCGTCCCTGCCACTGCCCGTAGTCGCACTCGACGATGCCCGGCTCGAGGTGCGTGGCCAGGCCATCTCCCTGGTGCTCCGCGATGACCCGCGCCGTCTGCCGGCACCGCGCCAGCGGGCTCGAGACCACCGCGACCAGCGGCACCGCGGCGAGCCGTGCGGCTGTGCGGCTCGCCTGGTCGCGCCCGACCGCGTCGAGATCGACGCCGGAGGCCCGCCCGCTCAGGATCCCCGCGACGTTCGCCGTGCTGCGGCCGTGCCGGACGAGGATGACGGTGGGCATGCCTGGAGCCTAGGCAGCGGCCGTGCTCAGTGCTGGCCGCGCACCTTCAGCCACGCCGGACGTCCGTCGGGATCCACGACGGCGTTGTACACCGGAGCCGCGAGCAGGCGTTGCCAGCGCGTCATGTGCACGGCCGGGTGCGCCCGGAGCCGACCGGGCGGACGCGGGCCAGAGCGCCCGCCGTCGTGCCACGCATCGAGCGCGACGGCGCTCGCACGGACGGCCTCGATCGCGTCGGTGGGGTCGAGCAGCCCGTCGTCGTCGTCGCGATCGAGGTGCTCGCGCCACAGCTCGAGCCGGAGCTCGCGAGCGAAGCGTCGGGCACCGTCACCCAGGCCCCCGGGGTCGCGAGGCTCCCGTTCGTCCCGACGCTGGTCGAGGATCGCCGCGGTGAGCTCGGAGTCGTGCGTCCACGACCGACGGTTGAAGTTGTCGCTGCCCACGGTGGCCCACACGTCGTCGATCACGCAGACCTTGGCGTGCACGTAGACGGGATTGCCGGCATGGTTCTCGACGTCGAGAACCTGGACGCGGTCGCCACCCGCGGCGCGCACGATCTGCAGTGCTCGCGCGTGGCCGAGCCGCACGGGCATCCGGGCCAGCGTGCCGTCCTGGTCCGGATACCGGGGAACGACCGCGATGAGGTGCAGTCCCGGCTCGCGGCGCAGCGCGGCGGCGAAGACCCGCGCGACGTCGGCCGACCACAGGTACTGGTCCTCGACGTAGACGAGGCGCCGCGCGCGCCGCAGCGCCTTGGCGTACCCGCGGGCGGCGCTGCGCTCCCCGGCGGGCGCGTACGGGTACCCGGGACGGCGCTGGGGATAGGTGCGCAGGAGCTGGACCGCGCAGGTGCCGGCCTCGGGCGGGTCCGCCATCGGTGGCGGGAGCCCGTCGGCCCGTCGGTCCTCCCCGCGCAGGATGTCGGGGATCGCCTGCCACGGCAGCCGGGACAGCGCAGCCGGATCCTCCCATCGCTCCCGGAACACGTCCTCGACGTCGCGGACGGCCGGACCGCGGATCTCGACATGGACGTCGTGCCACGGCGGGCGCGTGCCGTACTGATGAGCGAACGGGACGGACTGGGGGTCGCCGCGGTGGTCGGCATCGTCCCGCCGGCCGTGCGCCAGGTCGATCCCGCCGAGCATGACGACGTCGTCGGCCGGGCGCTCCGGGTGGCGGACGACCACGAACTTCTGGTGGTGGCTGCCCGCTGCGCGCACCCGCTGGTCCAGCAGCACCTCGCCGCCGACGTCGTTGACGTCCTCGGAGAGGTTGCGGTTCTCCTCGTTCGAGAACCGCAGCCGGTCGAGGTGCGAGCGCCAGATCAGTCCCTTGACGATCGCACCGCGGTGCACGGCCCTCGAGAGCGCCTGGACGACGGTCTCGCCGTCCTCCGTCAGCTGTTCGTCGGGATCTCCGCGCCAGTCGCTGAAGAACACGAGGTCGCCCTCACCCGCACGCGCGAGCGCCTCGGCGAGCACGGCGAAGTACGTGGAGCCGTGCACGAGCGGGCGCACCGCGTTGCCCTCGGTCCACGGCCGGATCCGCGTCGCGTCGTTGCCTCGCTGCTCCTGGGTGAGGAACCAGCCGAGCTCGGTCCGGCCTCCTGCGATCGCGGGCAGGCTCACCCCGGACCGGGGCGACGGGCGCTCGTGGCGGTGCACGGAACCAAACTGGCACAGGTGGCTGGTCGCGGCCACGCGCGAGCCCGTCACGCGGGGGCGAGGAGCCAGTCGAGCACATGGTCGGCGGACCAGCCGTCCGGGTGCAGCTCGGCCAGCCGGCTCGCGCCGGTCAGGTCGGCTCCGAGGGTGACCAGGCCCTCCTCGGAGCGGCCGTCCGGCCGGGTCTGGCCGAGGCCGACGTCCGCCGACAGCGCGTTGCACAGGCACGCCCGACCGGCGGCATCGTCGGGCGACCCGCCCTTGCGGACGAACATAGCGACCGGCTCGGCCGGGCACCGGTACCCCACGCGACCGTCGTCCTTGCGATAGGGCGACCGCAGGTACCCCAGGTCGCACAGGCGCGGCCGCGCCTCGCGCACGGCGGGGTCCGAGAGCGTGCCCTCGAGCTGGGCGACCTTGAACGGGAAGCCGGTCGGCGAGGCGTCCCCGTCGGTGAGGACCTCGAGCTCCCCGGCCCGCAGCCCGGTCAGGAGCCTCGCGCGCAGCACCGGGGTCAGCCCGGAGTCGGTGCTCAGTGCGAAGACGGTCCCCACCTGGACACCTCTCGCGCCGGCCGCCACCGCGGCCCGCACGCCCTCGGGTGTGCCGAGCGAGCCGGCCAGCCAGAAGGGCAGACCCGTCGCGGCGACCTTGCCGATGTCCGCCTGGTCCCGGGAGCCGAACACCGGCTGGCCCCGGTCGTCCCGCACCGGTCGGCCGCGCGGCGGCGCGTTGTGGCCCCCGGCCCGTGGGCCCTCGATGACGAGGCCGTCGGGACGGATCGCGGGGTCGCGCGCCAGGTACGCGGCGAGGACCTCGCTGGACACGATGGCCAGGAACCTTGGCCGGTCCAGCGGCGGCAGACCGGGGCCGAGCAGGTCGGGCGGGTCGATCTCCACGCCGTGGTCGCCGCCCGGGTCGCCGGCGACGTCCACGGGCAGCCGGGTCGGGCGGTGGACCGCGAGGTCATCGAGCAGGTGCGGCAGGTGGCGGGGGATCCCCGCGCCGACGAGCACGGCGTCGACCCCGGCGAGCATCGCGCCGTACGCCGCGGCGGGCAGCGCCATCTGGATCTTCTCCAGGTAGTTGATGCCGACGGGGCCGCTGTGGCCCGCTCTGGCCAGCCACACCTCGACGAAGTTGCCGAGCACGGTCAGCTCCTGGACGGCCCGGCCGGGGCGGATGCTGAGCCGCGGCACCGGGGTGTATGCCACGCCGGGTGCCCGTCCGCCGGGTCGCAGGTACCGCGCGAGCACGCGCTCGGCGATCGCCCGCACCGGGAACGCCGCCATGGCGCGACGGACCGAGCCGTCGAGGTCACCGTCCTCGAGGCGGCGCGCGAGCACGAGGTCCAGCGCGGTACCGGACACCACGCCGAGCTGGCCGCGCCGGGCGACGGCGGACGCCAGGCGCCAGGACGAGACTGCCACCCCCATCCCGCCCTGGATGATCGTCGGGAGCGCGCGCCTCGGCGACGTCACGGGCGGGGGTGTCGACATCGAGCTCTCCAGACCTGGTGGGACGTCGGTTGCGCCGAGCCGGGCGCTACAGCCCCATCGCGTGCACCCCGCCGTCGACGTGCACGATCTCGCCCGTCGTGGCCGGGAACCAGTCCGAGAGCAGCGCGACGACGGCCCGTGCGGTCGGGTCGGCGTCGTGGACGTCCCATCCGAGCGGTGCCCGCTGGTCCCAACCGCCCTCGATCGACTCGAAGCCGGGGATGGACTTGGCCGCGGTCGACCGGACCGGGCCGGCGGCGACCAGGTTGACGCGGATCCCGTCGGGACCCAGGTCCCGGGCCAGGTAGCGCGAGGTCGACTCCAGCGCGGCCTTGGCCACGCCCATCCAGTCGTAGACCGGCCAGGCGACGGTCGCGTCGAACGTCAGACCGACCAGCGATCCGCCCCGGCGCATCAGCGGCCGCGCAGCCACCGCCAGTGCCTTGAGCGAGTAGGCCGAGACCTCCAGCGCGGTCGCGACGTCGGGCCACCGGCCGTCCAGGAACTGCCCGCCGAGCACGGCCTGGGGAGCGAAGCCGATCGAGTGGACCACCCCGTCGACGCGGTCCGCGTGCTCACCGACGGCCCCTGCCAGGGCCGCCAGGTCCGCGGCGGACGTGACGTCGAGCTGGACCACCGGCGCCCGGGTGGGCAACCGCCGGGCGATCGCCTCAGTCAGCCGCTGCTGGCGGCCGAACGACGTGAGGACCACCTGCGCGCCCTGCTCCTGGGCGAGCCGGGCGACGTGGAAGGCGATCGAGCCCTCCGTGAGCACCCCGGTCACCAGGATCGTCCTGCCGTCGAGCAGCGCCACCGGCGTCTCCTGTCGTATCGGTGCCGTCCCTTGGTTTCGCCCGGCTCCACGACGCTAGTCGGCCACAGCCGCGGCACCAGGGCCGTTCGGCACCTTGACAGGCGGGCCCTGCCGGTCGGTCATCGCTCTCGTGTGCGCTGCGCCGCGGCCGGCCGGCCTGCACCGTCCTGCGCCGGACACCGGGTGGGAGCATCGTGACGTGCCCGCGTTCAACCTCGTCCCCGAGCTCCCGTGAGGCGTATCGATGGACTACCCCCCGTCGCATCCCGACAGCCCAGCTCTGTCGGCATCCGAGGTGCTGGACATGCTGCAGGACCACGCGTCGGCCGACGCGCGCGCCCTGCTGGGTCCGCGGTACGGCATCCACGTCGACCGGGCTCTCGGGGTGTCGATGGCGGACATGAAGCTCGTCGCTCGTCGGGTCGGCCGCGATCACCGGCTCGCCGCCGACCTGTGGGCGACCGGCGTCTACGAGGCGCGGGTCCTGGCGGGGCTCGTCGACGATCCGTCGGCTGTGACGATCGAGCAGATGGACGCTTGGTGCGCGGACTTCGACAGCTGGGCTCTCTGCGACACCGTGTGCTTCACGCTCTTCGACCGTGCACCGGGCGCCTGGACCCGGCTCGAGCCGTGGGCCGCCGACGACGCGGAGTTCGTGCGGCGTGCAGCGTTCGCGTTGCTGTGGAGCCTCGCGCTGCACGACGCCGGTGCGCCGGACGAGAGCTTCGTCGCCGCGCTGGGCCTCGTCGAGGAGCACGCGGGGGACGAGCGACCGTTGGTGGGCAAGTCGATCTCGATGTCGTTGCGCGCCGTCGGCCGGCGCAACGGTGACCTGAAGCTGGCCGTGCTGACGACGGCGGAACGCCTTGTCGATTCCGACAGCATCCCGGCCCGACGAGTGGGCCGGACGCCTTTGCGTGACGTCCGGTAGGTCCGCACCGTCACGAGCGATTCCGGCCCTCGGGTTGTCGGCGGTCGGCACTAACGTCCGGGCCAGCGTTCACAAGGACGTGGCTGAGGAGGTTTCGTTCATGACGCAGTGCGCGCACATCTACATCGCTTACGAGAAGGCTGAGCGCATCTACCGGCCATACCGGTGGAGCATCCACACGTTCCGCTGCACGAGCTGCGGCATCGAGGCGGTCGTGGTGGATCGGGAGCGAATCAAGGCTCGCACCCGTCCGAGCGCGTCCGAGGGCTGAGTCGTCCCGGCGGGCGAGTGCACGTGCGCGGGATCGGCCAGCTGACCGACGGCCAGCCGCAGCAGCCTGGGATCCGTGACATCCAGGGGTATACCGGGCGCGCGACTTCGTCCGTAGGCTCCGAAGGTCGGGCGCCACCCTGACGCCCCCGCTCGAAAGGGACTCACCCAATGTTCCCAGCCCAACAGTCACGACGAGCATCGACGGTCCTGGCCACTGCCGGCCTCGCCTTCGCGTCGGTGCTCGTACCCGCAGCCGCAGCCACTGCGGCGCCCGCGGCCACGGCGTGCGACAGTCGCACCAACAACACCTACGACAAGGTGCTCGGATGCGTCACCGTCGACGGCGTCCTCGAGCACGAGGAGGCCTTCCAGGCCATCGCGGATGCCAACGGAGGCAACCGCGCCGCAGGCACGACGGGCTACACCGCCAGCGTCGACTACGTCGTCGAGACGCTTGAGGCCGCAGGATGGAGTGTCGAGCTCGACGAGTTCCCCTTCACATTCGTTCCGCCGCCGCTGCTCGAACAGCTGATGCCGACCCAGGCGACCTACAGCACCGGGGTGTTCACCGGCACCGGCTACGGCGAGGTGACCGGCAACGTCATCCCGGTCGACATCGTGCTCGCCCCGCCACGTGATCCGGTCACCAGCGGGTGCGAGGCCTCCGACTTCGTCGGTCTTGATTTCAGCGGCACGGCCGACATCGCGCTGATCCAGCGAGGGACCTGCGAGTTCGGCGTCAAGGCGATCAACGCCCAGACGGCGGGCGCCGAGGCCGTCATCATCTTCAACCAGGGCAACACCGAGCTGCGCTCGGGCCTCGTCACCGGCACGCTCTTCGGCATCAACCAGACGCCGTTGAGCATCCCCGTGGTCGGCGCGAGCTTCGCGGACGGCGAGGCGCTCGCCGCAGCCGGGTCGACCGCACGAGTCCGGGTCGACCTGCCGGAGTCGAGGCCGCAGGTGAACGTCATCGCCGAGCTGGCCGGCCGGACCGACGGCAACGTCGTCATGGCGGGCGCGCACCTCGACTCGGTCCAGGCCGGGCCGGGGATCAACGACAACGGCAGCGGTTCCTCCGCACTCCTGGAGGTCGCCCAGCAGATCGCCAAGGTCAAGCCGGAGAACACCCTGCGGTTCGCGTGGTGGGGGGCCGAGGAGAGCGGGCTGCTGGGGTCGCGCGCCTACGTCGCCGGACTGGACCAGGCCGGTCTCGACGAGATCGCGCTGTACCTGAACTTCGACATGGTCGCGTCGCCGAACTACATCTTCATGGTGTACGACGGCGACGAGTCGGGCTTCCCGGCGCCCGTCGTGGTGCCCGAGGGATCCGTCCAGATCGAGGACTTCTTCGAGTCGTTCTACACGTCGCGGGGAATCCCGTACGACGACGCCGAGTTCAGCGGACGCAGCGACTACCAGGCGTTCATCCAGAACGGGATCCCGGCCGGTGGCCTGTTCACCGGCGCCGAGGTTGTGAAGTCCCCGGAGCAGGCTGCGATCTGGGGTGGGACGGCGGGCCAGCAGTACGACCCGTGCTACCACCTCGCGTGCGACACGATCGACAACATCTCGCTCGAGGCGCTCGACGTGAACACCGACGCGATCGCGGCGGCCGTCCTCACGTACGCGTACTCGACCGAGACGGTGAACGGTGTCGTCGGGCAGCAGGTACCGGGGAACTTCGTGCTCCCGGCACCGGCCGGTCCGCAGGGGACCACCGGCAGCGGCGGGGGTGACGAGGTCGACGGGGTCGAATGACGACCCGCTGACGCCGGCACGTCAGCCGGCAGATGCGTCCCGAGGGGTCCGGAACCGCTGGTTCCGGGCCCCTCGGGGCGACGGCTCGGCCGCGAGCCGGTGCCACGCATGTATCCGATGGGCCGCACGCGTGTCCTGACCTCATCAGGTGCGCACGGCAGGCACGCGGGACGTAGGGGGCTTCACGATGTCGAACGCGACGGATACCCGGGATCTCACCAGGAACGAGCACCCGGTCAAGCCCATGGCGGCGGACGGGCAGATCTACCTGCCCGCACCGAGAACGGCATCGGGTCTGGGACGAGCCAGGGGTGCGCCGGCATCGCCGCCGCCCACGTTCCTGGGACTCGCCTCTTGGCAGGCACAGCCGGAGGCGCGCCGTCGCGAGCTGCTGCGGCAGATCGAGGAGCTCAAGGGCAGCATGCCGCAGGAGGTCGTCGACATGCTCCGCAGCGACCTGGTCGACGTCGACCGGATGCTGATCGGACGCGGCAACCAGGAGAGCCACCGGCACGCGCAGGGGCTGCGGGAGTGGCTGACCGGCGCCCGGATCGAGGCGGTCTGGCAGACGCTGCACGGGGTGGAGCGGGCCCTGGTCATGTACCGGTCGGGCAAGGACCTCAAGGGCGGCCTCGACGGGATGGTCGCGGACGCGAAGCGGTACCTGCCGAAGCACGACCAGTCGGTGGGACAGGCGGCCCGATGGACACGGGTGCCACCCAAGGACCTCGGGGAGTTCCGCAGCGGCGTGCGCGACCTGCTCGAGCGGTCCCACGACGCATCCAACGAGTTCCACGAGGCCGCCCGTCGCCTGCGCAACGGCATGCTCGGCATCACGATCCTGACCGTGGCGTCCATCGTCGCGCTGCTCGTCGTGCAGTGGCTGGTGCCGAGCATCTGGTTGGTCCCGCCGCCGACGGAGTTCACCGGGGCGCCGTGGATGCTCCTCGCGTTCGTCATGGTCGCGGGGTCGCTCGGCGCATTCATCACCGCGATCCCGACGACGATCCGAGCGCGGTCGGCCGGGCTGCCGTACCGCCTGCCGATCCAACAGGGGCTCCTGAAGCTGGCGCTCGGCCCGCTCGTCTCGGTGGTCGGGGTGATGTTCGTGGCCGGCGGTCTCGTCGCGGCGACGACGGCGGAGGGGGTGCCTCAGCTGCTCGCGCTCGCGGTCCTGTTCGGCTCTGCCCAGCAGGCGCTCACGGCCTTCGCCGACAAGAGCGCGGGGGACCTGTTGGCCTCGAAGGACCCGACGTAGGTCATCAGCTCCCCGTCGGTTCGTCAGGTGTGCTCGACACCCACGCGGAACGTCGCACTGAATCCCGTCCCTCCGACATGGAACAGGCGCTGCCCGGGGTGGTCGGGATCGGTGACCGCAGACTGGACCTCGGACCTCGTGCCGGTTTGAGCGATCGCACGGATGGCGTCCTGGTCCGCGGGCTCCTTCGTGCCGAGGAACTTCTCGCCGGTGTGGACGTACAGCTCCCACGGGTCGCCCGGGAACACCTGCACGTAGTACTGCTTGCGGAACACGACGTTGTCCGAGAAGCCGATCCCGAACGTGTCCCGTTCGCCGACGTACACGTCGATGCGGAACACCATGCCGTGCGCACTCGTCGGCGCGGAGGACAGGTCGATCCAGCCCTCCCACACCAGACGGTCCGGCCCCGCCCAGCCCGTCGTCCGGTCACCGAACGCGGCGAGCGGTTTGCTCAGCTCGGTCACCAGGTCGGGGAGAGGGTCGCCAAGGTCGGCCTGGTGGAACGGCCCGTAGCAGTTCTCAGCCTCGGCGCTCTGGTGGACCAGCTCGAAGTCCACGAACCGGGGCTTGATCGACACTCCGAAGTAGAACTCGCTGCGCCCGAACGTGTCGTGGCCGCGGCTGACCTCCGCCTGGTCCAGCCAGAGCGACACCTTGTGGGAGCCGTGGAAGAACCGCATGGCGATCTCGTAGGCCTCCCGGGACGTCACGAGCGAGTCCGGACCTCCGTGGCACTTGTGGACGAAGGTGCGCGGCGCACCCGGGAGCTGCGCGGACGCCTGCTTGACCAGCCCGTCGCTGCGGTTCGTGGCGAGCGTGCCTTCGTCGAAGAGGCTGCTCAGCCGGTTGCCGAACGAAGCGACGGCCGGCCCGTAGGTGCGGTAGTTCGTGCCGACGACCGTCAGCACGCGTCCCACGTCGAAGTGCTCCGCCCAGTCGTCGAACTTGGTGCTGGTCGGGTCGAACGACGACAGCTCCCGTCCGGCCTCCTCGATGAGCGGCAACATCCGCAGCAGCCAGCTCGGTGCTCGTTGGAAGGCGATCCCCCGGTGCGGTGTGCCCAGGGTGACCACCCGGTTCACGAGCGTGCGGGCCGAACCCGAGGAGACCTCGTCCATGCGCGCGAGCCCTTCGCGGACCACGAGACCGCCCATGCTGTGCGCGACGATGTCGACGCCGGTGAAATCCTCACCGTGGCGCTTTGCCGAGCGCTCGATGAGCTCGACGAGTCGTCGAAGGCCCTCGCCGTACCGTTCGAGCGCACGCGGCCGCAGGTCGTAGTACCGGTAGACCCAGATCGTGTTGGCCACGCCGTCACGCAGGACGCGCTGCTCGGTCTGCGGATCGAGGACCACGCTGCCCGTGACGTCGTCGTCGTCGAGGTGATGTGGCTCGATCGGGGAGGGGAGGTCCTCCGAGTAGAACCCGACGACGTTCGTGGCATCCCGGTACGGATAGGACTCCGACTTCAGGGCGCGCAGGACGAAGCCCTCGTAGATGTAGTTGTCACCGCGTCGGCTCGGGTAGACGGAGCCGTCGTTGAAGCCCTGATAGGGGCTGCCCTGCTCGTCGGACACGTCCGGACCACCGAAGCCCCGAACCAGCACGAGCGGTCGCAGTGCGTCATCCATGGTTGCCCCCCACTACCGCAGCCACCCCTGTGTGGCACAGTCGGACACAACGACGCTACTCGTGCACCCGCACGGCCCGAAAGGGCGCAGGTGCGGCTGTGTCCGGGCACATCGGTCCTGACGGTGGACGCCCGTCAGCGCGGCTCCCGCAGACCGCTCGCTCGGCGGACCGGCCGTTCGACGGCGGCACGGATGGCGTCCTCCGTCCCGATGACCCGGACGTGCTCGCGGGCGCGCGTGACCGCCGTGTACAGGAGCTCGCGGGTGAGCAGCGGCGAGGTGTCCGGCGGCAGCAGGAGCGTCACGCGGTGGAACTGGCTGCCCTGGCCGCGGTGGACCGTCATGGCGTGCACGGGCTGGACGGCCGGCAGCCGGTACGGGCGGACCAGGCGCGGGTCCTCGGGTTCGCCGAACGCGACCACGACGCCGCCGAGCCGGTCGGAGATCACGACGCCGGTGTCGCCGTTGTAGAGCCCGCTGGCGCGGTCGTTCTCTGTCACCAGCAGCGGTCGACCCAGGGGCCAGACGCCAGGGCCGGAGCCGATCCACGCCTCCGCGGTCGCGGCCCAGTGGGCGACGCCGAACGGACCCTCGCGGTGGGCGAGCAGGAGCCGGTGCGTGCCCAGCGCCCGGAGCGCGCTCGCCGCATCGCCGTCGCGAGCGGCAGCCGCGAGCGCGTGGCCGCTGGTCTCGAGGTCCGACCGCAGGCCGGCGACGTCCTGTGCGGAGAGGCGTTCGTCGGCGGGTTCGATCAGCTCACGGTGCTCGTCGCCCGACCGCAGGAGCGCGAGGGTGGTCTCGGCGTCGCCTGCCCGGATCGCCTCGGCGAGGGCCGCGAGCGCCGGGCCGTAGCGGTGCGCCTGGGTGAGACGGACGACGCCGCGGGGGAGGGCGGCCACGAGGTCGCTGAGGATCGCGCCGGCCTCGACGCTGGCCAGCTGGTCCGGGTCGCCGACGAGCACGAGCCGGGCGGTCGGTCGCAGCGCCTCGACCAGCCGCGCCATCAGGGACAGGGAGACCATCGACGACTCGTCGACAATGACGACGTCGTGCGGGAGCCGACGCAGGCGGTCGTGCCGGAACCGGGTCGTCGTGCCGGGGCGCCAGCCCAGCAGGCGGTGGACCGTCGTGGCCCGGACGCGGCCGACATCCTCGGCACCGAGCAGCGCGACCTCCGCGTTGACCGACTCCTGCAGGCGGGCGGCCGCCTTGCCGGTGGGGGCTGCGAGCGCGACGCGCAGGTGCGGTCCGGCGGCGGCCTGGAGGGCCGCGACCAGGCGGGCGACCGTCGTCGTCTTGCCGGTGCCGGGTCCGCCGGTCAGGACCATGAGGTGCGACGTCGCGGCGGTGCGCAGCGCCTCGCGCTGGGCGGCGTCGGTGGCCGACGGGTAGAGACGGTCGACGGCGGCGTCGAGCGCGTCGGCATCGGCGGTGGCCGGCCGCGAGAGGCGGTCGTGCATCGCGGCTCGGACGGTCTGCTCGTCGCGCCAGTAACGGTCGAGGTAGACGCGACCGTCCACCCAGCGCAGCGGGCGGTCGGCCTGGCCGTCGGGGCCGTCGGCGACGAGCGGGCTGCGGCGGATCGCTTCGTGCCACCCTTCCACGGCGGGCCAGGTGCCGTCGTCGAGGACCACGCACACCGACCCGCTGCGCAGCGCCTGGACCGCGAGCGCGGCGGCGAGCAGGACGCGTTCGTCGTCCTCGCCGCCGATCGCGCCGAGGCGTCGGGCGACGTGCACGTCGGCAGCCGTGAGCACGTCTCCCATCGACGCGAGAAGTCCGGTCACGTCCCGCGGGATGGTCGCGCCGTACGGGTCGTCCGTGGTCGTCATGAGCCGGCCAGCAGGTCGGAGAGGGCGACCACGAGCGCGGCGGGCGGACGCCACGACACGACGCCGAACGGCACGCCGCCGACCGCGGGAGTCGACGGGCCGGCCATCCCGCGCAGGAACAGGTAGAGGCCGCCACCCAGGTGCGACGCCGGGTCGTAGGCCGGGAGCCGCCAGCGCAGGTAGCGGTGCAGCGCCGCGGAGTACAGCAGGAGCTGGAGCGGGTAGTGGGCGTCCATCATCGCGGCGAGCGTCGACGCCGGGCGGTAGTGCCAGAGCGTCAGGGGCTCGTCGAACGTGCCGAGGCGGTTCGTCTTGTAGTCGACGACGAGGTAGCGGTGACCGCCCGGCACGTCGGCCGGTACGCGCAGGACCGCGTCGATGGAGCCGGTGAGGTAGCCGCGCAGGCGGGCGGTGGACAGCGACTCGTCGTCCAGCCGGTCGGCGTAGGGGGCGAACGGGTCGTCGTCGGGCAGGTGCGAGCGCAGGAGGCCGGCCACGTCGCGGATCGACTTCGCGCCGCGGCGTGGACCGGTGTCGCCGCCGGCCAGCGGCAGCTCGAACTCGAGCTCGGCGAGGCGGTCGCGTGGGCCGATCGCCGCGAGCGACAGTCCGCCGGCCAGCGGGCCGAGCGTGGTGTGGAGCGACGGGAGCAGGGCCGCCGCCGTCGTCGCGGGGTCGGCGGCCAGAAGGGTGCCCGTCCCGGCCTCGGCACAGCGAGCGGCGAGCTCGGCGGCCAGGTCCGGCGCGCTCGTGTCGACGAGCTCCAGCACCCGGTGGGCGAACGTGCCGAAGGTCGTGCCGGACGGGAGGTCCGCCATCGGGGAGGGGAGGTCGCGCCCGGGTGCCTGGTCGGCGACCGCCGCGGGGAGCACGTCAGGCTCGTCCTGCACGCCTGGCGACTCGGGCTCGGACCCGACGCGCTCGCCCCCGCTCGCCGCATCGTGCGCGGCCGCCGTGAGCGCCGAGTAGGAGGTTCGGCGCCAGGCGACGTCGGGTCGCCGGCCGAGCGTCGCGGCGCGCAGGTCCGCGGCCGGCGACGCGGGCGGGGCCCAGGGGCGCAGAGCCGATGCCGACGTCACGACCTCGAGCTCGAGCGCGTCGACGGTGAGGGCGCGCAGCGTGTCCGTCGTCCGGGCGTCGGTGGTCGACCGCACCAGCGGGGCCGGGTTCCCGTCGGTGTCGCGGGTGCTGAGCAGGAGCCGGGTGAGCGCGCCGCGGACCGAGTTGGCCGACGGCGCCCACCACGCGACGACCTGGCTGGTGGCACGCGTCAGGGCCACGTACGCCAGCCGCAGACCCTCGCCGTCGTCGGCTGCGGCACCGGCCGTGCGCGCCTCGTCGTACCCCGGGGTGCCCCTGCCGCCCACGTGCAGCAGCCGGACGTCGTCCCGGTCGTATCCGATGGTCGCCGGGGTGGGCGGCGTGTACTTGTCCCAGAGGAACGGCACGAGGACCACGGGGAACTGCAGCCCCTTGCTCGCGTGCACGGTGATGACCTGCACGGCCGCCGTGTCGGTCTCCAGGCGCCGGCTGCGCTCCTCGGTGTAGTCCTGCCCGGCCTCGTCGACGCGGGCGCGCAGCCACTCGAGGAGCGCGGCCGCGCCGAGCCCGTCGTCCGTCGCGGCAGCGTGCAGTGCCTCGCCGACGTGCCGGACATCGGTCAGGCGACGCTCGCCGTCGGGAAGCCGGACCAGCCGCGCGCGCAGGCCCGCCGCGGCGGTGGCCTCGAGCAGGGAGGCGACGCCGTGGTCGTCGAGCACGCGCGACCACGTCCGCAGCAGGTCGGCCAGCTGGTCACGACGCTCGTCGGACGCCTCGGCGAGGTCGTTCGCGCTCCAGCCGACGAACGGGGTGAGCGCGGCCGCGGACACGAAGCCGCCGACGCCGGGGCGCGCGAGCGCCGAGAGGAGGATCAGCCAGTCGCGCGCGGACGGCGTCCCGAACACGCTGGACAACATCGAGATCACCGCCGGCACGCCGGCGGACGCCAGCGCGCGCTGCACGGCGACGGCGTCGCGGTTGACCCGCGTGAGCACCGCGATGTCGCCCGGCTCGACAGGCCGCCAGCCGCCGTCGTCGGCGATCTGCTCCTCGCTCAGCGTCCGCAGCACCTGGGCGGCGACGTCGCCGTAGACGAAGTCGCGGACCGTGCCGACCGGCGGGTTGGTGGCGTCGTCGGGCGCCTGCAGGGCCGTGCGGGTCACCTGACGGAGCCGGACCGCGGGGCCCCCGCGCAGCCGCCGGCCCGTCCGTGCGGGCTCGATCGGGTGGACGACGATGCGGGGGTCGCCGAGTGCCGTCCCCGACAGGATCGGGGCGAGCCCGTCGAGCACGGCGGGGTCGGCGCGCCAGTTGCGGTGCAGGGTCTGCGTCGTCGCGACGGCGCGGGCGCGCAGGTAGGTGGCGACGTCCGCGCCGCGGAACCGGTAGATCGCCTGCTTCGGGTCCCCGATCAGCACGAGGGTGCGGTGCCCGTGGAACGCCTCCCGCAGGATGTCCCACTGCACCGGGTCGGTGTCCTGGAACTCGTCGACCATGACGATGCGGTAGCGGGAGCGGACCCGTTCCGCGGCGGCGGTGCCCGTCTGCGGGTCGGTGAGCGCGTCGCGCAGGAGCACCAGCAGGTCGTCGTAGTCGAGCACGCGCAGGGCGCGCTTCCGGCGGACCAGCTCGTTGCGGGAGGCCGCGGCGAGGCCGTAGGAGTCGCGTGCCCTCGCCTCGGTCGCGTCTGCCGGTTCCAGCGTCGCGGCGGAGTCGCTGATCGCCTCGTGCGCGATCTTCCGGGCGTCCGTCACCGACAGCGTCGGCTTGTCCGTGAACGCGTACTTGCGCAGGTAGAGGTCGTCGACCACCTCCGCCTCCAGCGACGCGATGTCCGGGACCAGCCGCGCGTCGGGCTCGACGTCCCCCAGAGTGCCCAGCGAGGTGAGCATCTGCTGGCAGAAGCCGTGCGTCGTGGTGATGGTCGCGGCGTCGAACTCGGCCAGCGCTGTGGTCAGCCGTCCGGCTCGGGCGTCGCGGTCGGTGCCGGCCAGGAGGGCGACGACCGGGTCGGTGGCCTCGTGCTCCGTGTCCCGCAGCGCTCGTTCGACCTCGACGAGGCGCTCGCGGACGCGCTCACGCAGCTCGGAGGTGGCCAGGCGGCCGAACGTGACGAGCATGAGCTCGGGCAGACGGGCGACGCCCTCGGCGACGTACCGGACGGCCAGCGACGCTATCGTCGTGGTCTTGCCCGTGCCCGCGCTGGCCTCGAGCACGACGGTTCCCTGGGGCAGGGGGCCGCAGACGTCGAAGGGCTCGTGCGGCACCGTCATCCGACCTCCTCGTGCGCGATGAGGTCCGACCAGAGGCCCATCGACAGCGCGCCGAACCGGGTCGACTCGGAGCCGGTGGCCTTCTCGACGAGCAACCGGTCGAACGTGACCGGGTCGCCGAACGCGAGCAGGTGGTAGTCGTCGGCAGCCTCGAAGCCGCCGCGCCCGTTCGCCGCGTCGTCCGCGTGGCCGAGCTCCTTGCGGGCGCTGGCCAGCGCGTCGGCCTCGTCGCCACCGCCGGTGCGCGGGTGCGCGTAGGCGAGCCCGGTGGCCAGCGGCAGGGGGAGCGGGCCGCACATCGCCTCGTCGTGGATCGCGACCAGTCGGTGCAGGATCTCCAGCGGGTGCTCCGGCGCCGTGAGCCGCGCGATCCGCGACGCGCTGACCTGGCCGCGGCCGATCGTCACCGCCGTGAACGTGCGGTCGGGGAACGCGGTGGCGAGCGCCAGCAGCTGGACCCAGGCGCGCAGGCGGTGCTTGGCGCCGAGCCGCGAGAACACCGTGCGGACCAGGACGTCGCCGCGCACCCCGTTCACCGTGCCGGTGAGCGTGCGTCCGTCGTCGAGCGCGATGGTGACGTCGATGCTCTCGGCCGGCTCCTGCAGGTAGCTGTGCGACGCCGCGAGCAGCGGCTCCACCTGCGCGGTGATCTGGTGCAGCGTGGCGCTGCCGAGGGTCGCCGGCGGCATGTGTCCCCGGCGTCGCTCGGCCGCCGCGGCGGCGTCGAGGTCGATGCCGTCGAGCGCCGCCTGCAGCAGACGGTCGCCGATGGCCCACCGGTCGAGTCCGTCCAGCTCGAGGGGGAGGCGGTCCTCGAGCTGCGGCTCGTCGCCGGGGAGGGTCGCGCCCAGCCGCTGCCGGACGAACGCGCGGACGGGGTGCTCGAGGGTCGACGCCAGGTCGTCCAGGTCGAGCTGGTCGGTCTCCGGGGGCGCGAGCGGTTCCGTGTCGTCGGGCGCGTGCGCCCCGCGTCTCGTGAGTGCCGCGGCGAGGTCGAGCACGTCGAAGCTGAACGGCTCACTCCGGCCGAGTCCTCCCGGCACGAAGTTGCGCTCATCGACGGTCTGCAGCGGGTGGTGGACGACCTGGTCGCGAGCATTCTCCTCGTCGGGCCAGGTCACGGCGGCGTCGAGGGCGTCGAGCAGCTCGCCGACCGGCACGGCAGGCGGTCGGGCCGCGCCCGTGCGCTCGTCGGCACCCGAGTAGACGACGACGAGGTGCTGCTGGGCGCTGGTCACCGCGTCGAGGAAGAGCTGGCGGTCCTCCTGCCGGGCGTCCCGCTCCCCGACGAGCGGGTCGCGCGCCAGGATGTCGTCGCCGTCGCGGCCCGACCCGCGGGGGAACGCGCCGTCGTCCATCCCGAGCAGCGCGACCACCCGGTGCGGCACGGCCCGCATGGGCGCGAGCGAGCACACGGTCAGCGCGCCGGTGCGGAAGCCCGAGCGCGTCGGGCGGCCTGCGAGGTGCGGCTCGAGCAGCGCGACGACGTCCGCGAGCCGCAGCGTGGCGCCCTCCGACGTCCGCACGGCGTCGAGGGCCCGGGCAGCCTCGGCCTGCTGCCAGCGGTCCGCGGGCCGGACGTCCGTGAGCAGTCGGACGGCTCGGTCGAGCGTGTCGAACCAGCCCTGTGCGGGCCGCGCTCCGTCGAGCTCGCGCAGGGTCGCCGACAGGCGCTCGACGAACTCCGCGAGCCGCCCGACCAGGTCCACGTCGGTCGAGCCGACGTCGTCGACGGGCAGGACCGTGCCGACGAAGCGCTGGTCCTCCTCGGCCATCGCCACGCCGAGCAGCAGCCGGTCCAGCGCGGTCGCCCAGGTGCCCTGTGCGAGGGAGCCCAGCTGGTAGCGCTCACGCCGCGACACGTCCTCGCCCCACCGCACCCCCGACTCGAGCGCCCACGCCCGTACGCGGTCGAGCTCCTCGTCGTCGAAGCCGAACCGCCTGCGCACCGGCGCCTGTCCCGCGAGGTCGACCACCGCCGACGCCCCGACGCGCGAGTCGGCGAGCTCCAGCAGGGTCGCGACGACCGCGAGGACCGGGTTGGCGATCCGTGGTGCACGGTCGGCGATCCGGACCCGCAGCGTGCGACCGGGATGCTCCGGGGCTCCGTCGTCGACCCCCGCCGTCGGGCCGAACGCGGCCTCGACCAGCGGCGCGAACGCCTCGACGTCCGGGCACATGACGATGACGTCGCGGGGCTCGAGGGTGTCGTCGTCGGCGAGCAGGCCGACCACGACCTCGCGCAGCACCTCGACCTGGCGCGAGCGGCCGTGGCAGGAATGGACCTGGAGGGAGCGGTCGTGCCGTGCTGCCTCGTGCGTCGGACCGTCGCTGCGGTCGTCGGCGATCCGGTCCTGGAGGGCGCCGAGCGCGGTGCTCGGGCGTGGCTGGGAGGGGAGGACGGTCGTGGTCGGGTCGAGCTGGAGGACGCGGGTGGCCAGCTCGGTCGCGTCGCCGGCCATGCTCGCCAGCAGCGGGTGCCGTGCGTCCCTTCGGGCCTGCGACCTGCGGGTCGATCCGCCGGGAGTCACGCGGTCCCAGAGCGCGAGCGACGGCTGGGGCAGCCAGAGGTGGACCTCGCGGTGCTCCGCGAGCGCGTCGAGGACGCGCAGGTGGCCGTCGGGGAGCGCCGTGGCGCCGAAGACTGAGAGTCGCCCCGGCAGGTCCACCGACGACGGGTCGGCTCGGAGCCGCGCGACCGCCTCCTCCAGCCGCTCCGCGGGCGCCGGCATCCCGACCGCGTCGCGCACCTCCCGCCACAGGTGCGGCTGCCAGCGCAGGTCGTCCGGGAGGAGGGCTCCCAGGCCGTCGTCGTCGCGTCCTTGTGCCCAGGCGCGCAGCATCGCCGGGCGCTGGACGTCGTACGCGCGGAACAGCCGGGCCACCCGCTGCGCCACGCGGAATCGGCGGCTGCGGCGGACCTCGTCGGACTCGTCCGCGCCGAGGTAACGGCTCACCGTGCGGAGCCAGTCCGCGCCGAGGTGCGCGTCGATCGTCGCCAGCACGCGCCACGGCAGCTGCTCAGGACTCCACGGGTCGTCGGCGGCCGCGCTCGCCAGCGCATCGCTCACCAGGCGGCGCGGGGACGGGAAGAGGACGTTCGCGCAGATGCCGTCCGCTCCCGGCCCCGTACCGAGCCGATGGGAGAGGCGCTGGGCGACCCAGCGCTCCACGCCGCGTGTGGGGACCGCGACGACGTCCGGGGTGAACGGGTCGGCCGGGGCGGCGGTGAGGACGTCCGCCAGTGCGCCGACCAGGACATCCGTGCGCTCGGCGACGTGGACGCGCAGGCCCGAGGCGGTCGTCGTCGACGCGGCCAGGGTCACCCTGGGCACTCTAGCGATGACGCCAAGGTCGGCAGAGGGCGCCGCCGCTCGTTGTGGACAACACCTCTCCAGCGCCGTTCACGGTCGAGGAACGCCGCTCGATCATGGACTGCGGCGTTCCTCGACCTCTGGTTCGCGGCTCGCCCCTCACGTCCTCGGGTTGGGGTGCGTCTCCTCGGTCACGACGTCGGGTGCGACCCGGCTCGCGGGGCGGTTCTCCTCGGTCACCACGTCTGGTCCGACGCGGCTCGCGGGGTGCGTCTCCTCGGTCACGACGTCGGGTCCGACGCGGCTCGCGCCGCGGTTCTCCTCGGTCACCACGTCGGGTCCGACTCGGCTCCCGGGGTGCGTCTCCTCGGCGACCGCATCGGGTCCGACGCGGCTCGCGGCGCGGTTCTCCTCGACGACCACGTCGGGGTCGATGCGGTCCGCGGCCCTGAGCCGCTCGTCCAGCTCGGACCGTGCGCCGCTCGCCTCGGCGCTGCGCACCTGTGCCTCGGTCTGCAGCGCCGCCGCGTCGGCCGCCCGGGTGTCCGCCTCGGCCTGGGCGAGGCGTGCCTGAGCGTCCAGCCGGGCGGCTTCTGCCTCCCGGCGCTGGAGCTCGATCTGGTCGGCGGCGGCCTTCTCGCGGATCTCCCGCGCACGTGCGCGTTCGGCGTCGGCTCGGCGTTCTCCGCTGCGTCTGCTCATGACGACGGCCGCGATGATCAGCAGCACGACGACGATGGCGACGATGATCCAGACGGTCGTGTCCATGGTTCTTCCTCCTCGGAAGCTCGGCCCCCCTGCGTTGATTGGACTGCCGTCCGGGAAGGGCCGCAACCGGTGGAGTGGCTGCCACGTGCACATCGAGGAGGAGCGGGGCGCGTACAGGTCAGCGATAGACCACCCGCGGGCCACCGATCGGGTCCAGCCTCTCCGCCGTCCGCCGCAGGGTGGCTGCGACGGACGGGCGCACGATGCCGCGGCGCCGTCGCCGCGCCGCCTCCGGCAGCAACGGTGCATCCGGCATCGCCGAGTGCGCCAGATTCCAGGTAGCCCTCAGTCCGGTGAATGCCAGTCCGTCGATCATGATGACCTCCGCTACTAGTGAACTGCGTTATACCGGTAGCGTACGCCCCGTGCTACCATCGAAACAAGATATGGCGGTAGCGGAAGAGGTGTCTTGTGGTGGAGCAGCAGGTGGTTCCCGAGCTCGTCGGCGGGGCGCT
Source organism: Cellulomonas sp. Leaf395 (assembly GCF_001424125.1). Taxonomy (GTDB): domain Bacteria; phylum Actinomycetota; class Actinomycetes; order Actinomycetales; family Cellulomonadaceae; genus Cellulomonas. The sequence goes on along the minus strand of NZ_LMQI01000002.1, from coordinate 460,026 downwards.
GTGCCTCGACGTCGCCAACTCGGTGGACGGACGGGTTCTCGACGTCCCGCTGGACTACCTGACGACCTACGCCGACCTCGTCGACTGGGCCCTGCGTGCCGGAGGTCTGTCCTCCGCGGAGGCCGAGGCGCTCCGGGCCCGCGCGGACGCCGACCCCGATGCGGCGAGCGAGGAGCTGGTCCGCGTCCGGGGTCTTCGTGAGGCCGTGTTCGCCATGTTCTACGGGCACGCCACCGACGGCGTCGCGGGCGCCGATCACCTCACAGCGGTCCAGGAGTCATACACCGATGCCCTCCGCCACGGTCGCCTCGAACCGGGCGCGGCCGGCCTGCGCTGGACGTGGGAGCCCGACCTGCGGCTCCCGCGCTGGCTGGTGGCGCAGTCGGCGATCGAGCTGGCGACGAGCGGCTCGCTCGACCGGGTCAAGGCGTGCGCGTCGCAGGACGGCTGTCAGTACCTGTTCGTCGACACGTCGAAGAACGGCAGCCGCCGGTGGTGCAGCATGACGGACTGCGGCAACCAGGCGAAGTCGAAGCGCCTCACCGCGCGGCGCCGCGCGGTGCGCACCGGAGCCCGATGAGCCGCTCAGTCGCGTGAGATCAGAAGTGCCTCGCCCTGCCCGCCTCCGCCGCACAGGGCGACCGCCGCGCGACCCTGCCCCCGCCGAGCCAGCTCCATCGCGGCGTGACCCGCGAGCCGCGCCCCCGACGCGCCGATCGGGTGCCCGAGCGCGATCGCACCGCCATGGATGTTCGTCTGCTCCAGCGGGTACGCCAGGTCGTCCAGGGACTGCACGACGACGGAGCCGAACGCCTCGTTGATCTCCAGGAAGTCCACCGTCGACAGGTCCCACCCGGCCCGCGAGAGCGCAGCGGCGATCGCTGCGGACGGCTGCGAGTGCAGCGAGTTGTCCGGCCCGGCCACCTGCCCCGACGCCCCGACGGACGCGAGCCAGGGCAGTCCGTGCGCCTCGGCGAACTCTCGGGCCGCCACGACGACTGCCGCGGCTCCGTCGGTCAGGGGGGAGGCGTTGCCCGCGGTGATGCTCCCGTCGGCGGAGAACGCCGGCCGCAGCGACGCCAACGAGTCGAGGGTCGTCTCGGGCCGGATCCCCTCGTCGAGGGAGACGACGACCGGGGCACCCCGCCGCTGGGGCACCTCGACAGGCACGATCTCCGCAGCGAACACGCCGGACCCGACGGCTTCGGCAGCCCGCCGGTGGCTCTCGACGGCGACCTGGTCCTGCGCCTCGCGGGGGATCGACAGGGTCTTGTTCCCCCGCTCGGTCGACGAGCCCATCGACTCGCGGTCGAACGCGTCGGTGAGACCGTCGAACGCCAGGGAGTCGACCGCCTGGATATCGCCGTAGGTCCAGCCGCGTCGCGAGCCGGGCAGCAGGTGGGGTGCCTGGCTCATCGACTCCTGCCCACCAGCGACCACGACGGAGGCCTCACCCAGCCGGATCATGCGGGCGGCGTCGATGATCGCGGTGAGGCCGCTGAGGCACACCTTGTTGATGGTCGTCGCCGGCACGGTCCACGGGATGTCGGCCTGGACGGCGGCCTGCCGCGCGGGGTTCTGGCCGGCGCCGGCCTGCACGACCTGGCCCATGAGGACCTGGTCGACCTCGGACGGGTCCACGCCCGCCCGGGCGAGCGCGCCGCGGATCGCCACGGCGCCGAGCGACGCGGCTGACAGCGACGACAGCCCGCCGTTCAGGCGCGCCATCGGCGTCCGCGCGAACGACAGGATCACGACCTCACGATCGGGGCTCATGAGAGCACCACCTCCTCGTCCACCAGCAACGGCACCAGGGGCGTGGCCGCCACCACCTCCGCGACCGACACCCCCGGCGCGCACTCCCGCAGCACGAGCCCGTCGGCGCCGACGTCCAGCACCGCCAGGTCCGTGATGATCCGATCCACCACACCCACCCCGGTGAGCGGAAGCGTGCACGCGGGCAGGATCTTGGCGGACCCGTCGCGCGCGACGTGCTCCATCAGCACGATGATCCGCCGCGCCCCGTGCACGAGGTCCATCGCGCCGCCCATGCCCTTGACCATCTTCCCGGGGATCATCCAGTTGGCGATGTCTCCGGACGACGAGACCTGCATCGCCCCGAGGATCGCGACGTCGACCTTCCCGCCGCGGATCATCGCGAAGGACGTCGCCGAGTCGAAGTACGACGCCCCCGGAGCGACCGTGATCGTCTCCTTGCCGGCGTTGATGAGATCGGGGTCGACGGACGAGTCCGCGGGGTACGGCCCGACGCCCAACACCCCATTCTCCGACTGCAGCACCAGCTCGACACCCGGCGGGACGTAGTTCGGCACCAGCGTCGGCAGCCCGATCCCGAGGTTCACGTAGGACCCGTCGGCCAGCTCCAGGGCGGCCCGTGCCGCCATCTGCTCGCGCGTCAGACTCATGAGACCGTCCTCCGCTCGATGCGCTTGTCCGCAGCCTGCTCGGGTGAAAGTGCGACGACCCGGTCCACGAAGATCCCCGGCAGGTGGATCGCGTCGGGGTCCAGCGACCCCACAGGGACGAGCTCCTCGACCTCGGCGATCGTGACGGCACCGGCCGCTGCGCACAACGGGTTGAAGTTGCGCGCCGACGCGTGGAACACGAGGTTCCCGAGGCGGTCGCCGCGCAGAGCCCGGACCAGTGCGAAGTCCGCCGTGATCGCCTCCTCCCGCACGAACTCGGACGGGACCCCCCGCACGGAGAACGTCTCGACGGGCTTCGGAGGCGACGACACCAGCACCGACCCGTCGGGGGAGTACCGCCACGGCAGTCCTCCGTTCGCCACCAGCGTCCCCACGCCGGTCCGCGTGTAGAACGCGGCGATCCCGCTCCCACCTGCACGAAGACGCTCGGCCAGCGTCCCCTGCGGGGTCAGCTCCACCTCGAGCTCCCCGGCCAGGTACTGCCGCGCGAACTCCTTGTTCTCGCCCACGTACGAGGCGATGATGCGCCGGATGCGACCGGCCTGCAGCAGCAGGCCGAGCCCCCAGTCGTCGACGCCGCAGTTGTTGCTCACGACCTCCAGGTCCTGGGCGCCGGAGTCGAGCAGAGCGTGGATCAGCACGCTCGGGATACCGCACAAGCCGAACCCACCGACCGCGAGGGTCGCCCCGTCGGGGATGTCGGCTACCGCCTCGACGGCGGACTGGACGACCTTGTCCATGACTGCCTCCTGTCGACGACGTCATTGTGCGCCGACAGATCGACACTCGCGCTAGGGCATGGGCACAAAGACCCTTGCGGACTTACCCTGGCGGGACATCAGGCAATGGGGCCTAGCTTCACGAGAGCGACGGTTCCGCCACCAGACGGAGCGAAACATGTTGCGTGCAGATGTGTCACCCGGCCGTGCCCTGCCCACCCATCAGCAGGCGGAAGCGCTGCAGCTGGTGACCCCCGACGGCGTCCGTCGGAACGACCCCGTGTACGACCCGGTGGTCTCCGACGTCGACGACGACCGTCTCCTGAGCCTGTACGAGGACATGGTCGTGGCGCGCCGCTTCGACACCGAGGCCGTCGCGCTGCAGCGGCAGGGCCAGCTCGGGCTGTGGCCGCCGCTGCTGGGCCAGGAGGCCGCGCAGATCGGCTCCGCCCGCGCGCTGCGCAGCGACGACTTCGTCTTCAGCAGCTACCGCGAGAACGGTGTCGCGTACTGCCGCGGCGCCCAGCCGACGGACCTCGTGCGCGTCTGGCGGGGGACCGCCCTCGCGGGCTGGGACCCCCGGGCGATCGGGATGGCGACGCCGCAGGTGATGATCGGCTCGCAGACGCTGCACGCCACCGGGTACGCGCTCGGCTGCGTCAAGGACGGCGTCGACTCGGTGGCCGTCGCGTACTTCGGCGACGGCGCCACCAGCAAGGGCGACGTGCACGAGGCGATGGTCTTCGCGGCGACGTTCGCGGCCCCGGTGATCTTCTTCTGCCAGAACAACCAGTGGGCGATCTCCGAACCGGTCGGCCTGCAGGCGCAGCGACCGATCGCGGACCGCGCGGCCGGCTACGGCATCCCCGCCATCCGGGTCGACGGCAACGACGTGCTCGCGGTGCTCGCCGCGACGCGGGTCGCCCTCGACCGGGCACGACGCGGGGACGGCCCCACGTTCATCGAGGCCGTGACCTACCGGATGGGTCCGCACACCACGTCCGACGACCCCTCCCGCTACGTCGACCCGTCGGACAAGGCGCAGTGGGCGGCGAAGGACCCGATCGCGAGGATCGGACGGCTGCTGACGGCCAGGGGCGCACTCTCCGACGAGCGGGCCGCCGCCATCACGCGGAAGGCCGACACGTTCGCGGCCCGGATGCGCCAGGGCTGCTACGGCCTGCCCGACCCCGAGCCGCTGAGCGTCTTCGAGGATGTCTTCGTCGAGCCGACGCCCGCGCTCGAACGGCAGCGCAGCCAGTACGCCGCCTACCTCGCGATGTTCGACGAGGAGGCGTGATGGCCACGATGACCCTGGCCGCGGCGCTCAACTCCGGCCTGCGGCACGCGCTCGACGACGACCCCACGGTGGTGCTGCTCGGCGAGGACATCGGCACTCTCGGAGGAGTGTTCCGGGTGACCGACGGGCTCCAGCGCGACTTCGGCACCGACCGCGTCATGGACACGCCGCTGGCCGAGGCAGGGATCCTCGGTGTCGCCGTCGGCCTGGCCTACCGCGGGTACCGGCCGGTGGTGGAGATCCAGTTCGACGGGTTCGTCTACCCGGCGGTCGACCAGCTGATCACGCAGGTGGCACGCATCCACTACCGGACCCGCGGGTCCGTGCGGATGCCGATCACCGTGCGCATCCCGTACGGCGGCGGCATCGGGGCGGTCGAGCACCACTCGGAGTCGCCCGAGGCGTTCTTCGCCCACGCGCCCGGCCTGCGCGTGGTCACCTGCGCCAGCCCGCAGGACGCCCACACGATGATCCGGCAGGCGATCGCGTGCGACGACCCCGTCGTGTTCTTCGAGCCGAAGCGGCGGTACTGGGTCAAGGGCGAGGTGGACGAGTCCCTGCACGGCGCGCCGCTGCTCGACCGCGCACGCGTGGTCGTCGAGGGCACGGACGTCACGCTCGCCGCCTATGGGCCTCTCGTCATCACCGCGCGCGACGCGGCGCTCGCCGCCCAGGACGAGGGTCTGTCGGTCGAGGTGGTGGACCTGCGCTCGCTGTCGCCGGTCGACCTCGACACGCTCGAGGCGTCCGTGCGCAAGACCGGTCGGCTCGTCGTCACCCACGAGGCGCAGGGCAACGGTGGCCTCGGCGCGGAGATCGTCGCCGGCATCACCGACCGCTGCTTCGACATCCTCAAGGCAGCACCCGCGCGGGTGACCGGCTTCGACACCCCGTACCCGGCGGCGAAGGTGGAGGAGCACTTCCTGCCCAACCTGGACCGGATCCTCGACGCCGTCGACCGCGTGATGGGCAGACAGCACTCCCTGACCGGATGGAGGGCGTCATGACGACGATGAAGACCGTGACGCTGCCGGACCTCGGCGAGGGACTGACCGAGTCCGACCTGGTGGAGTGGGTCGTGGCGGTCGGCGACACCGTCGAGCTCAACCAGGTGGTCGCCGAGGTGGAGACCGCGAAAGCGCTGGTCCAGCTGCCGTCGCCGTACGCCGGGGTGGTCGCCGAGCTGCTGGTCGAGCCGGGCGTGACCGTGCCCGTCGGGGCGGCGCTCCTGCGCATCGCGGTCGAGGAGCCCGCGCTCGCCGACGACGCCGCGCCGACCCCGGCTGAGCCGCCGGACCGGGTCGCGAGCCCGACCTCGGATGACGACTCGGCTGCCGCCGACCGGCCCACCCCCGCGGCGGGTGCCGCGCCCGAACGGACGTCCGTGCTCGTCGGGTACGGACCGTTGGTCGAGGGATCGTCGCGACCGCGGCGTCGGTCCAGGTCGGCGGACTGGGCCGCGGCGCACGCCGTCGCCCACGACGTCGGTCTCGCGCTCGCGGGCGGTCGGACCGGCCCGAAGGTCCTGCCCCCGGTCCGCAAGCTCGCGCACGACCTGGGCGTGGACCTGAACAAGATGGTCGGCTCCGGCACGGACGGGATGATCACGCGGGAGGACGTCCTCCGGGCGGTGTCGGGTGCGGAGGCCTCACCGGCCGCGCGACGGCCCAGCGCGTTGGCCGCCGCGCACCGCCCGGGTCTCGCCCGGTCGCAGAGCCGACCGGCCGACGACGTGCCGGCTCCCCACCGCCCCGATGCCGTCCCGTCGGCACCGCGCGAGACGCGCACGCCGATCACGGGTGTCCGCAAGCAGACCGCCGCCGCGATGGTGGCCAGCGCGTTCACGGCCCCGCACGCCTCGACGGCGCTGACGGTCGACGTCACGCCGACGCTCGAGCTGCTGGAGGCCTTCCGGTCGGACCGCGCCCTGGAGGGGCATCGCGTCTCGATCCTCACGATCGTCGCCAAGGCGGTGACGATCGCGGTCGGCCGCAACCCGTCGCTCAACGCGCACTGGGACGAGTCCGCGGGGGAGATCGTCCAGTACGGCTACGTGAACCTCGGCATCGCCGCGGCGACCCCGCGCGGGCTGCTGGTGCCGAGCATCAAGGACGCCGACGGGCTCACGCTGCCCGACCTGGCCGACGCGATCGGCCGCCTGACGCAGGACGCCCGGGACGGCACGACGACGCCTGCGGACCTGGCCGGCGGGACCATCACGATCACCAACATCGGGGTGTTCGGCGTCGACACGGGCACGCCGATCCTGGTGCCGGGGCAGGCCGCGATCCTGGCGATGGGAGCGATCCGGCGTCAGCCGTGGGAGTTCCAGGACCAGATCGCTCTGCGCAGCGTGCTCACGCTGAGCCTCTCGTTCGACCACCGCCTCGTCGACGGAGCCGAGGCGGCCCACTTCCTCGCCGACGTCGGCGAGATCCTCGCGCGACCGGGCTCCGTCCTGCGCATGGTCTAGCGGATCGTCACCGGCTCGTCACCAGCATGGGGCGCGCCGCCGCCGTGGTGCGCCGGCGGCGGGCCGGGTAGGGGACCGGGTTGGTGACCACCCAGGCCGCGCCCGCGCAGACGAGCTCCTTGTAGCGGGCCATGAGGCGTCCGCCGGGGGCGAAGGATCTCGCGCGGTCGTCGGACGTCACGAACTGGATGACCGCGTCGCGCCGGCCGAGGCTGATGCACTGGTGCACGTAGGCCAGGGGTATGTGCGGGAGCCGACCGCCGGTGAGGCGGGCGACGATCGAGTCGGCGGCCTGCCACGCCATCGGGATGCCCGACGCGCACGACATGCGCAGGGGGTTACCCACGGGGCCGTGCGCGAACGCGGCATCGCCGACGGCATAGACGTCCGGGTGGGACACCGACCGCATGGTCTCGTCGACCACGATCTGACCGCGGTCGGTGACCGCCAACCTCGACGCGGCCGCGATCGGGTGGACGGCGAACCCGGCGGCCCACACGGTGACGTCCGCCGGGATCGTGCGGCCGTCGTCGGTCGACACCGAGGCGGCGTCGACCCGCGTGACAGCGGTCTGCTCGTGCACGGTGACGCCCAGGCGGTCGAACGTCCGGCGCAGGTGGCGCTGCCCCGAGGGCGAGAGCCAGTCGCCGAACGAGCCGCGCACCGCGATGGCCACGTCGAGGTGGGCCAGGGAATCCGCGATCTCGGTGGTCGCCTCGATCCCGGTCAGACCGCCACCGACCACCACGACGCGCGCGCCGGGAGCGAGCGTGCGGAGCCGCTCGCGCAGGCGGAGGGCGCCCGGGCGGCTGGCCAGCTCGTGGGCGTGCTCGAACACGCCCACGACGCCGTGGTCGTCGCGCGCGCTGCCCAGGGCGTAGACGAGGGTGTCGTAGCCGAGGTCGGCTCCGTCGGCGAGCGAGACGGTCTGGTCGTCGACGTCGACAGAGGTCGCGCGCGCGACCCGCAGCGTCACGCCGGAGCCGGCCAGCAGGTCCTGGAGCGGTCGGTCGCGCAGGTCCTGGCCTGTGGCGAGCTGGTGCATCCGCACCCGCTCGACGAAGTCCGGCTCGGCGTTGACCAGGGTGATCTGGACGTCGTCGCCGTGCAGGCGCCGGGCCAGCCGACCGGCGGCGGAGGATCCGGCGTAGCCGGCTCCGAGGATGACGATGCGGTGCTTCATGGGGTGCTCAGCTCCTGTGGTGGAGGGGTGTGCCTCCTGAACTGAGCAGCCGCGCGATCCCTGACAACCCGCGCAGTGTGACCTCAATCACCAGCCGGCGATCAGCGGATCCCCGTGGTCCGACGCCCGCCACTGGCGCTCCGCGCGGCCGAGCTTGTCGGGGTTGACCTGGCTCAGGATCGCGGCGATCCCGTCGTCGGTCACCTCCAGGGTCATCACGCCGACGAGCCGCTCACCGACGGCGATGACGACGGCCGGGCTGCCGTTGGCGGTCCACGCGTAGGCGTCGGGCGACCCGCCGAGGAGCGCCCGCTTGACGTCGGTCGGCCGCAACAGGCCGCGCAGGAACTTCGCGACCGCCATGGCGCCGACGAACGACTTCGCGCGCGCCGGGACCTTGCCGCCCCCGTCACCGGTGCCCACGACGTCGGCGGTCAGCAGCGCCACGAGCGGCTCGGTGCGACCGCTCGTCGCGGCCGCCAGGAACTCCTCGACCACCTGCCGCGCGGCGTCGCGGTCGACCTCGGTGCGGACCCGCTCCGCGGCCAGGTGCTCCTTGGCGCGGTGGAAGATCTGCTGGCTGGCGGCCTCGGTGAGGTCGAGCATCTCGGCGATCTCGGCGTGCGGGTATGAGAACGCCTCGCGCAGCACGTAGACCGCGCGCTCCGTCGGGGTCAGTCGCTCCATCAGGACCAGGACGGCGGTCGAGACCGACTCCCGCTGCTCGGCGGTGTCCGCCGGGCCGAGCATCGGGTCGCCCTCGAGCAACGGTTCCGGGAGCCACTGGCCCACGTAGACCTCGCGTCGCGCCCGCGCGGACCGCAGCTGCGTCAGGCAGAGGTTGGTCAGCACGCGGGTCAACCAGGCGGCCGGCACCCGGATCTGCTCGCGGTCGGCGGCCTGCCAGCGCAGGAACGTCTCCTGGGCAGCGTCCTCGGCCTCCGCGGCCGAGCCCAGGAGGCGGTACGCGATGGCTTCGAGGCGCGGCCGGAGGTTCTCGAAGACCTCGACCTCGTCCGGGCGGATGTCGTTCTCGACGCCTCGCATGCTCACGTCCCGACCCTACGACCGGTCACCCCTCGCGGTCGCGGACGAGCCGGCGGGACCACGCGGTCCGTCCCAGCGCCGCCAGCGCCATCTCCTCCAGCAGTGCCCGCGTCCTGGCCGAGGACACCGCGCGGGCGCTGTGCGGGGTGGAGTTGAGCAGGCCGAACGTGGCCTGTGCGCGCAGCCGCAGCTCGGCGCGCTCGGTCGACGGGCTGAGCCGGGCGAGCACGTCGACCCACAGGTCGACGTAGCGGCGCTGCAGGTCACGGACCGATTCCCGGTCCTGCGGGGACAGGGCCGCGAGGTCGCGGTCCTGCACGCGGATGACGTCGGGGTCGCGCAGGGCGAAGTCGACGTGGAACCGCACGAGGGAGCCGAGCGCGGCGGGTTCGTCCTCCCCGGCCGCGTCCACGACCGCCCGACCACCGACGAGCAGGCCCTCGCTCACCCCGACGAGCAGCGCAGCCAGCACCGCCTGCTTGCTGGGGAAGTGGCGGTAGACCGCGGGTCCGCTGACCCCGACCGACGACCCGAGGTCCTCGATCGACACCCCCTCGAAGCCGCGGCTCGCGAACAGTCGGGCAGCCTCGGACAGCAGCGCGTCGCGACGCTCGGCCTTCGCGCGTCCGCGCGCCGTCGGCGCCGTCGAGGCAGCGGGCAAGGCGTCGAGCTGGTCGGGCATCGGCTCCTGCTCTCGTGGACGATGCGCTCGCGACCACCGGGTGGACAGCGGCGTGATCGCAGACTAGCGTCATTTCGGTTAACGATCGTTAACTCGGTTCGTCTCTCCCACCACCCCCCGCGGAGACAGCGTCGATGGAGATGCTCAACACGGCAGCCGACCCTGCCGACTCGTCGTTCGTCGCGAACGACGAGTCGCAGCGCGCCCTCGTCGCCGAGCTGCGGCGCAGGCTCCGGACCGCTGCTCTGGGTGGCCCGTCGCGCTCGCGGGAACGGCACGTGGCCCGCGGAAAGCTCCTCCCGCGCGAGCGGATCGACGTGCTCCTCGACGACGGCAGCCCGTTCCTCGAGGTCGCTCCGCTCGCCGCCGACGGGCTCTACGACGGTGAGGCGCCGGGCGCCGGAGTGATCGCCGGCATCGGGCTCGTGCACGGCCGGCACGTCATGGTCCTGTCCAACGACGCGACGGTGAAGGGCGGCACCTACTTCCCGCTCACCGTGAAGAAGCACCTGCGGGCGCAGGAGATCGCGCTCGAGAACCGGCTGCCGTGCGTCTACCTCGTCGACTCCGGGGGCGCTTTCCTGCCCATGCAGGACGAGGTGTTCCCGGACCGCGAGCACTTCGGCCGGATCTTCTTCAACCAGGCCCGGATGTCCGCGGAGGGGATTCCGCAGATCGCGTGCGTCATGGGGTCGTGCACCGCGGGCGGCGCCTACGTGCCGGCGATGAGCGACGAGACGGTGATCGTGCGCGGGCAGGGCACGATCTTCCTGGGCGGCCCGCCGCTGGTGAAGGCGGCGACCGGTGAGGTGGTGACAGCGGAGGACCTCGGTGGCGGTGAGCTGCACTCGCGGACCTCGGGCGTCACCGACCACCTGGCCGAGAACGACGCGCACGCCCTGCAGATCGTGCGGGACATCGTCGCGACCCTGCCTGTGCCGACCACCACCGCGTGGGAGGTGCACGAGAGCAGGCCGCCCAAGGTCGACGAGGGCCAGCTCTACGGCGTGGTCCCCACCGACCTGCAGACCGCGTACGACGTGCACGAGGTGATCGCGCGGCTGGTCGACGGCAGCGAGCTGCACGAGTTCAAGCGGGAGTACGGCACCACGCTGGTGACCGGGTTCGCGCGCCTGCACGGGCACCCGGTGGGGATCGTCGCCAACAACGGGGTGCTGTTCAGCGAGTCCGCGCTCAAGGGCGCCCACTTCATCGAGCTGTGTGACCAGCGCGGCATCCCGCTCGTGTTCCTGCAGAACGTGAACGGCTTCATGGTCGGCAAGGACTACGAGGCCGGGGGCATCGCGAAGCACGGCGCCAAGATGGTGACGGCCGTCGCGACCACGCGCGTGCCCAAGCTGACCGTCGTGATCGGCGGCTCGTTCGGGGCCGGCAACTACTCCATGTGCGGCCGCGCGTACTCCCCGCGCTTCCTGTGGATGTGGCCGGCGAGCCGGATCTCGGTGATGGGCGGGCCGCAGGCGTCGTCGGTGCTGGCGACGATCCGGCGCGAGCAGCTGGGAGACGAGTGGTCCGCCGCCGACGAGGAGGCGTTCAAGGCTCCGCTGCGCGAGCAGTACGAGACGCAGGGAAGCCCGTATTACTCGACCGCGCGGCTGTGGGACGACGGGATCATCGACCCCGCGGACACGCGTCGGGTGCTCGGGATGGCCCTCGACGTGTGCGCGACCGTCCCGTTGAGCGCGCCCCGCTTCGGGCTCTTCCGGATGTGAGCGCCATGTTCCGGACCGTGCTGGTGGCCAACCGGGGCGAGATCGCCTGCCGGGTGATCGCCACGCTCCGCAGGCTCGGCATCCGGTCCGTCGCCGTGTACACCGACGCGGACCGTGACGCCCTGCACGTGGAGCGCGCCGACGTGGCGGTACGGGTCGACAGCTACCTGTCCATCGACGCGGTGGTGCACGCCGCGGGCTCCGCTCGTGCCGATGCCATCCACCCCGGCTACGGGTTCCTCTCCGAGAACGCGGACCTGGCGCGGGCGTGCGAGGCGGCGGGCATCGTGTTCGTCGGCCCCGGCGTCAAGGCGCTGGAGGTCATGGGCGACAAGATCCGCGCCAAGGAGCACGTGAGCGCCGCGGGGGTGCCGGTGATACCCGGCTCGTCGTCGATCGACGCCGCGGCCGCCGACCGCGTCGGGTACCCGCTGCTGGTCAAGCCGTCGGCGGGCGGCGGCGGGAAGGGCATGACGGTCGTCGAGCGGGCCGAGGATCTTGCCGACGCCCTCGCGGGCGCCCGCCGGGTCGCCGCTGCGGCGTTCGGCGACGACACCCTGCTGATCGAGCGCCTGGTCAGAGCCCCGCGGCACATCGAGGTGCAGCTGCTGGCCGACTCGTTCGAGCACGTCATCCACCTGGCGGAGCGGGAGTGCTCGCTGCAGCGTCGGCACCAGAAGGTCATCGAGGAGGCGCCGTCGCCGTTGCTCGACGAGGTCACGCGGCAGAGCATCGGCGAGGCGGCCTGCGACGTCGCGCGCAGCGTGGGCTACGTCGGTGCGGGGACCGTCGAGTTCCTGGTGTCCGACGAGGCGCCGACGGAGTTCTTCTTCATGGAGATGAACACGCGGCTGCAGGTGGAGCACCCCGTCACCGAGCTGGTCACCGGGCTGGACCTCGTCGAGTGGCAGCTGCGGGTCGCGGCGGGGGAGCCGCTGACGGTGCGGCAGCACGATGTGGTCCTGAACGGTCACGCCGTGGAGGCTCGCGTCTACGCGGAGGATCCGTCGCGCGACTTCCTGCCGTCCGCCGGCACCGTGCACGTCCTCGACGAGCCGACCGGCGACGGGATCCGCGTCGACAGCGCGCTGCGGCCGGGCCTGGAGATCGGGTCGGCGTACGACCCGATGCTCGCCAAGGTCGTCGCGTGGGCGCCCGACCGGGCCACGGCGATCGCGCGGCTGGACGCCGCGCTGTCGCGGACGACGATCCTCGGGGTCCGCACCAACGTCGAGTTCCTGCGCCACGTGCTGGCGGATCCGGACGTGCGCGCAGGGCGGCTCGACACGGGCCTGCTCGCGCGGCTGATCCCGGACCTGACGTTCCGAGCCCCTGAGGACGCCCACGTCGTCGCCGCCGCGCTGTCGCGGCACGACGCCGCCGGGGGTCCGTGGGGTTCCGACGGCTGGCGCCTCGGCGAGCCCCGACCGGCCCGCTATGAGGACGTCTCCGTGCTCGGCGACACCGTGAGCGTCGGCGACGGCGACCCGGTGCCGGCCCGTCTCGTGCGCCGCGGACCGGACGCCGTCGACCTGGAGCTCGACGGCGTCGTGCACCCCCTGCGCCTCGTGACGCGCGGCTCGGTGACCTGGGTCGGTGACCAGGGCTCGGCGTTCGAGCTCCGGTTCCGCAGCCGCGTCGAGCGGCTCGCCGAGGACCTCGCGGCCCTCACCCGCGGCACGCGCCCCGTCGACCCGCAGGTGCGTTCCCCCATGCCCGGCACGGTCGTCTCGGTGGAGGTCGAGACCGGCGACAGCGTCGTCGCCGGCCAGATCCTCCTCACCATCGAGGCGATGAAGATGGAGCACCGGGTCGTCGCGCCCAGCGACGGCATCGTCACCCTCACGGTCCGACCGACCGACCAGGTGGCACTCGACCACGTGGTGGCCACCATCACCGGCCACCCCGACGAAGGGACCCCGGCATGACCTACGACCTCACCCCTGAGCAGCACAAGCTCCGCGACGAGGTGCGCGACTTCGCCGACACCGTCGTGGCCCCGGCCGCCTACGAGTACGACACGAAGCGCGAGCTGCCGTACGAGATCCTGGCCCAGATGGGGGAGATGGGGTTGTTCGGCCTGCCGTTCCCCACCGAGTACGGCGGGCAGGGGCGCGACTACGTCGACCTGTGCCTCGCGGTCGAGCAGCTGGCCCGCGTCGACCAGTCGATCGCCGTGACGCTCGAGGCCGGGGTCGGGCTCGGGGCCATGCCGGTGTGGCGCAGCGGGACCGAGGCGCAGAAGCGGGAGTGGATCCCGATGCTCGCCCAGGGCAAGGCGCTCGCGGGCTTCGGGCTCACGGAGGCCGACGCGGGGTCCGACGCGGCCGGCACCAAGACCACCGCGCGGCTCGACGACGACGAGTGGGTCATCAACGGGACCAAGCAGTTCATCACCAACTCGGGCTCGAAGATCACCAGGCTGGTGACCATCACCGCGGTGACGGGCGAGAGCGTGCGCGCGGACGGGTCGGTGAAGAAGGAGCTCACCGCGATCCTGGTCCCCAGCGGAACCCCTGGGTTCACCGTCCTCCCCGCCTACGACAAGGTCGGCTGGCACACGTCCGACACCCACCCGCTGCGGTTCGAGGACGTCCGCGTGCCCGAGGAGAACCTGCTCGGCGAGCGTGGGCGCGGGTTCGCCCAGTTCATCCAGACGCTCGACGAGGGCCGCGTCGCGTTCGCCGCGCTCTGCACGGGGGCCGCCCAGGGCTGCCTGGAGGAGGCGATGCGCTACGCCAAGAGCCGCAACGTGTTCGGCCACCCCATCGGCGAGAACCAGCACATCGCGTTCACCATCGCCCGCATGGAGGCCCGCGTCCACTCCGCCCGCCTCGCCTGGCTCGACGCCGCCCACCGGCTGGTCGCCGGCCAGCCGTTCAAGCTGGAGGCCAGCCTGGCCAAGCTCATCGGCAGCGAGGCCGCCATGGACAACGCCCGTGACGCGACGCAGATCTTCGGCGGGTACGGCGTCATGAACGAGAACCCCGTCGCGCGGCACTACCGCGACTCGAAGATCCTGGAGATCGGCGAGGGGACCACGCAGGTGCAGCTCATGGTGATCGCGCGGGAGCTGGGTTTTTCCGGGGCGTCGCGATGACGCGGGACGTCGAGCAGCGCGGGCTGTACTACGAGGAGCTCGAGCTCGACGTCCGCTACGTGCACCGGCCCGGGCGCACCATGACCGAGGCGGACAACGTCCTGTTCTCGACGCTGACCATGAACCCGCAGTCGCTGCACCTGGATGCCGCGTGGTCGGCCGAGCAGCCGTTCGGGCAGCGGCTGGTGAACTCTCTGATGACGCTGTCCGTGCTGGTGGGGAGCTCGGTCGCGCAGCTGACGCAGGGCACGATCGTCGCGAACCTCGGGTTCACCGACGTCCGGTTCCCGCACCCGCTGTTCCACGGGGACACGCTGTACTCGTCGACGGTCGTGACGGACAAGCGGCTCTCGTCGTCGCGGCCCGGCCAGGGGGTCGTGACGATGGAGCACACGGGCCACAACCAGGATGACGTCGTCGTGGCCACCGCGACCCGGAGCGTCCTCTTCTGGTGCCGACCATGAGAGGTCCGGCGCTGCTCTTCTGCCCGGCAGACCGGCCCGAGCGCTACGAGAAGGCCGCCGCCCGGGCCGACACCGTGATCCTCGACCTCGAGGACGCGGTGAACCCGGACGACAAGACGGCGGCGCGCTCCCACCTCGCCGCGAGCGCGCTGGACCCGGCCCGGACCATCGTCCGCGTCAACCCGGCCGGCACGGACGACCTCGTCGCGGACCTGCGAGCGCTGCTGCACACGCCGTACCGCATGGTCATGCTGGCCAAGACGGCGGCTCCGGCCGACGTCCACGCGCTGGCTCGGTACGACGTGGTCGCACTGGTCGAGACCGCCGCAGGCGTGGTGCACGCCGCGCAGATCGCCGCCCAGCCGAACGTGGTCGGGCTCATGTGGGGCGCCGAGGACCTGGTCGCATCGCTGGGCGGGACGTCGAGCCGGCACGCCGACGGGTCGTACCGAGACGTCGCTGCGCACGCGCGGTCCGCCGTCCTGCTGGCTGCCCGTGCCCACGGCAAGGCCGCGATCGACGCCGTGCACCTGGACATCGGCGACGCCGACGGGCTCGCCGCCGAGGCGACCGATGCCGCCGCCTGCGGCTTCACGGCGACCGCGTGCATCCACCCGTCGCAGGTCGAGATCGTCCGGGCGGCCTACCGACCGGGGGAGACCGAGGTGGAGTGGGCGCGCGGGGTGCTCGCAGCCGCCGTAGGGCAGCACGGAGCGTTCCGGTGGGACGGGAGACTGGTTGACGGACCGGTGCTCAAGCACGCCGAGGAACTGCTGCGTCGGGCGCAGTGACGAGGGCAGCCACCCGTTCGGCCCCGGGTGGCTGCCCTCGTGCGGGTGGTGCGGCCGCAGCGACGTTGCTGCGGCCGACGCGTGGGGTCAGGAGGTCCAGGACGGCGACGGCGTCGGCGTGCCCTCGCCCTCGCAACCATGGCTGATCACGAGCTGGGCGTTCGTCGCCATACCGTCGTAGCTGGCGATCACGTTGTCGACCAACATGGCCGGGTCCTGGTAGTCGGCCATGAACTTGAAGGCGCCGTTGCCGTTGCCCGACTGCACCATCGCGTACGTCCCCGAGGGCAGCGTGATGTCGGCGGCGGTGGCCTTGTTGGCCGTCAGGACGAACAGCAGATACGGCGCTGTGCCGTCCTCGCAGTTGTTGTTCTGCAGGGTTCCGTCGTCATTCAGGCCCTGGCCGGTATAGGTGACCTGGTTGGGGTACATCGGACTGGCCGACGCGGACGAGATCACGCTGATTCCGAGGATCACCAGGACAACAGCGCTGAGAAGTGCGATCAACTTCCTCACGAACCTGCTCCTTTGGGGGGTGAGGGATGGGACGCCCCGCTCTGCGAATCCCGTCGTTGGAAGCCACATACAGGACAAATCGGATGCTACTCCCGCGTCGCCGGGGATCAGCGGGTGAAGAGTTCAGCCGTCAGTCGGGCTGCACCTGGCCGGTCGCGTGGTTCGGGTTGCCGCGGTCGCCGTCGCGAATGGACGATCGTCGGGGTTCGAGGTCTGAGGGGGACTGCCATGGGTGCCGACCTGCCACCGTTCGCCGCCTGGCGGTTCGTCGACGCGGTCGACGGATTCGAGGTGGTCTACCTCGGACCGGGACACCTGCGCGGGCACACGTCCGCGGTCGAGAACGGCCGGGCGTATGCCGTCGCGTATGAGATCGCGCTCGACGACCGGTGGGTCACCCGGGAGGTGCGCGTCAGCTCCGACACCGTGGACGGATCCCGCAGCACCGTCCTGCACTCTGACGGGCGGGGCAGCTGGACCGTCGACGGTGTCTCCGCTCCCCACCTGGACGGCCTGGTCGACGTCGACCTCGAGGCGTCGGCCAGCACCAACACGCTGCCCGTGCACCGGCTGACGATGCCCGTCGGCGAGGTCGTCGTCGCCTCGGCGGTCTATGTCCAGGCGTCCGACCTGGTCGTGCGCCGCCTCGACCAGACGTACCGGCGCCTCGACGACCACCGGTTCGACTACGCGTCCGAGGGCGGGTTCCGGGCGGTGCTCACCTACGACGCGTCCGGGTTGGTGCTCGACTACCCGGGCATCGCTACCCGGTTCGTCTAGGACCCGGGCGGGAGCAGTACCTCGACGCCCGCGACGTCGAGCGCGGCGGCGAGGTCGGGCGGCGGCGCGGAGTCGGTGACGAGGTAGTCGGCGCGGCCGAGCTCCGCGATCTGCGCGAACAGTCTGCGACCGAACTTGGTCGAGTCCGCCAGGATCGCGACCTTGGCCGAGCGGTCCATCATCGAGCTCATCATCGCGGCCTCGCCGAGGTTGCTCGTCGAGTAGCCGGCGTCGACGCTGACGGCCCCGACGCCGATGAGGGCGAGGTCGCACCGGATGTCGCGGTCGGGGCCGTTCTCGGTCGGGAAGGCCACGGCGCCGATGGTGCCCTGGGCGCTGAGCCGGACGGCGCCGCCGAACACGTAGATGTCCCGGAACGCGAGCGGGTTGATCTCGGTCGGCATGCGCAAGGAGTTCGTCGCGACCGTGAGGTCGCGGTGCTCGGACAGGTGGCGCGCGAGCGCGAGGGTCGTCGTGCCGGCGTTGATCATGACCGCCGCGCCGTCGCGTACGAGGCCCGCCGCGCGCGCACCGATCTGGTCCTTCGCGGACGTCTGGATCCGCAGTCGGACGTCCAGACCGGTGTCGGGGCGAGGGACGGCCTGCGGGCTGATGGCGCCGCCGTGCGTGCGGATGAGGACGCCGTCGGCGTCGAGCGCGTCCAGGTCGCGGCGGATCGTGTCGGGCGAGACGTCGAACCGTTCGGCGAGGTTGGCGACCGTCACCTGCCCGTGCTCGGCCACGTAGGCCGCGAGGTCGGCCTTGCGGCCCGCGGGGAGGCGGCGTGCGGAGCCGTCGGTGGTCGCTGACATGGGAGTACTGAACCACAGCGATGCAGGTTTGTGCGAGAAACCGCATGCACTCGAAGAACCTGCTGGACGAGCGCGAAGCCGGTCATATGCCCAGTTCAGAGCAAAGGTGCAGGCCTGTGGGGCGCGCGGCTCGGCTGGTCACGCGGTGGTTGCGAGTGCCAAGTTCCGCTTGACGACGCAGATCCGCGGGTCTACGTTGGCGGAAACACGCAAAAGTGCGCACACAGTCGCACGAAGCGGCAGGACCTGAGGATGGGGAGAGTCATGGGCAAGGGCGCTCACGTTGGACGCTTCATTGCACTCACCGGTGTCGCATCGCTCGCACTCGCGGCGTGCTCCGGTGGGGGAGACGCGGGGACGGACGAAGGAGAGGGTGGCGACGTCACCCTCGAGTTCTCGCAGTGGTGGGAGCCCGAGCTTCCCGACGGCGCGTTCCGCGCGCTGATGGACCAGTTCGAGGAGGAGAACCCCGGCATCACGGTCGACCTGCTCTCGGGTCCCTATGCCTCGACGAAGGAGCAGGTCGTCGCCGGCGCCGCCGCCGGGACCATGTCCGACGTCGTCGGTCTCGACGGCGCCTGGGTCAGCGACTTCGCCGACCAAGGGGCGATCACCGACCTGTCCGCCGTCATGGCCGAGGCGGGCTACGACGAGTCGCAGCTAGCCAGCCAGGTCAAGGTCGACGACAAGACGTACATGATCCCCGTCGTGAACTTCGTCTACCCGATGTTCACCAACGACGACCTGCTCGCCGGGGCCGGCGTCACCGCGCCGCCCACCAACCGCACGGAGTTCGCGGACGCGGCGGCCAAGATCACAAGCGAGAACACCTACGGCTGGATCCTCCCGCTGTCGCTCGAGGCACCCAACGGCATCCAGAACGACGTCATGTCCTGGGTGTGGGCGTCTGGTGGCTCGATGCTCGACGCCGGCCAGCCCGCGCTGACCGACAACGAGGACGTCACCAGCGCCACCGAGTACATCCAGGGCCTGTGGGACGACGGAGTCATCGCACCGGGCTCCTTCACCATGAAGGAGCAGGACAAGGTCGAGGAGTTCAGCAACGGCCGGGTCGGCATGATGATCGACTCCCTCGCGCATGTGAACCTCATCCGCGAGTCCAACCCGGACCTGAACTTCAGCATCGCGGCGATCCCCGCCGAGGACGACTACACCGGCGAGCGCGGCATCCCGTACGCGTCCTGGGGCATCGGCATCGCCGAGAACTCCGAGCACAAGGAAGAGGCGTTCAAGCTCGTCGAGTTCCTGATGAGCGAGTCCGTCAACAGCGAGCTGTCGTCGATCGCCAACGCCTTCCCGGGCAACACAACCTCCGTCCCCGACTTCGTCGAGGAGGACGAGCTGTTCGCCACCGCGTTCGAGATCTACCAGTCCGGGTTCCCGGCCAACGAGTTCACCGGACTGCCTGTGGCCGAGCAGCTCATGCGGGACTTCGGCGAGGAGTTCCAGAAGGCGCTCGACGGCCAGCAGTCGATGGAGGACGCGCTCGCCGCGGCCCAGACCAAGTGGGAAGAGGAGTTCTAGGCCACCAGCCCGGAACGCCCGGGCCGCGCCGGAGGCACGACCGGCGCGGCCCGACCCCCCAGGAGAGAGCCGCGAGTCCATGTCACAGACCTCTACGCCCGCGACGTCGCGGACCGTCACGTCCGCCCCGCCCCCCGGCGCAGACTCCGCCCGGACGCGCACGATCGGCCGGATCAAGCGGACGCTGACGCCCTACGGATTCCTCACCCCGACCGGTGTGCTCCTGATCATCCTGATGATCACGCCGATCATCATGGTCGTCAGCTACTCGCTGATGGACCGGGTGATCACGAACAAGAACCCGGCGTTCGTGGGCTTCGAGAACTATCTCGAGGTGCTGACCGACCCGGTGTTCTTCACCGCGGTGCGCAACACGCTGGTGTTCACCATCTCCTCGGTGGTGGTGCACTTCGTGATCGGACTGACGTTCGCGCTCATGCTCAACTCGCCGCTCCTGAAGGACCGCACGAAGGCTTTCTTCCGGGTCCTGTACATCCTGCCGTGGCTGTTCACGGTCGCGATCGTGGCGGTGCTGTGGCGGTTGCTGCTCAGCCCGAACGGTGTCGTCAACTACCTGCTCGGGTCCGCCGGCATCACGGACGGCGCGACCGAGTGGCTGGCCAACCCGTCGACGGCGCTGGCCGCGGTCACGTTCATCAACATCTGGTCGGGCTACCCGTTCTTCATGATCTCGCTGCTGGCCGGTCTGCAGGGGATTCCCCGCGAGCTGTACGAGGCCGCCAAGGTCGACGGTGCCGGCGTGGTGGCCCAGTTCCGCAACGTCACGCTCCCGCAGCTGCGGCCGATCATCATCTCGATGGCGCTCCTGGACTTCATCTGGACCACGCAGCAGTTCGCGCTGATCTGGATGACCACCGGCGGCGGACCCATCAACTCCACCGAGGTGCTCTCGACCTTCACGTACAAGCTCGCGTTCACCGAGTACGAGTTCTCCGTCGCCTCCGCGGCCGCGGTCCTCGTGCTCCTCATGTCGATGGTTCTCGCGTTCTTCTACGTGCGGCACCAGAAGGCGAGGGACTGAGATGACCACGCTCGCAACCCCTGCGGTGACCTCCGAACGTCCCGCGCTTCGAACCCCGCCAAAGAAGACCGGTCAGAGGGCCGCACTGGTCGTCGCGTTGATCCTCGGTGCCTGCTTCGCGGCGCTCCCCGTGGTGTGGATGCTCTCCAGCTCGTTCAAGACCAACCCGGAGATCTTCGAGTTCCCGCCGCGCCTCATCACGCCGGGGTTCTCGTTCGACGCGTACACCACGATCCTCACCGACCCGACGAAGCTGCGGTTCTTCTTCAACAGCTACGTCATCGCGCTGTCGGTGACCGCGCTGTCGCTGATCGTGGCGGTGCACGCGGCGTACGCGTTCAGCCGGTACGAGTTCTGGGGCAAGAAGACGATCAACGTGGTCGTCGTCTCCGTCCAGGCGGTGCCGCCGATCACGCTGCTGATCCCGTACTTCGGGCTGGTCGTGGCGCTCAAGCTCTACAACACCTACCAGGGTCTGATCCTCACCTACATGGTCTTCACGCTGCCGTACGCGATCATCATGATGACGGGGTATTTCAATACCCTGCCCAAGGAGCTGGACGAGGCCGTCAAGGTGGACGGCGCCGGTCCGCTGACCGCATTGTGGCGCATTCTCATGCCCATCTCCGTGCCGGGCCTGGTGTCCGTCGGCGTGTACACGTTCATGATCTGCTGGAACGAGTTCCTGTTCGCCTTGACCCTGACCAGGACCGAAGACATGCGCACGGTGCCCATCGGCATCCAGCTCCTCATGGGCCAGCACTCGTACGAATGGAACGAGATGATGGCGATGAGCATTCTCGGGTGCATTCCCGTGCTTGTTCTCTTCCTCTTCTTCCAGCGCTATTTCATCGGGGGGATGACCGCCGGCGCTGTGAAGATCTAGACCCCCCTCCCCGAAGAAACACCCACACAGGAAAGTTGATACACACCATGTTGATGAACGGCCGAGACCTGCTCGCGGTGGCGAATGAGAACTACTTCGCCATCCCCGCCTTCAACATCAGCGACTACGCGATGGGCAAGGGGATCTTCGAGATCTCCGAGAAGCTGAACGCCCCGCTCATCGTCGCGATCCACCCCGACGAGGTGGCCCACCTGGGCCGCGACGCCCTGCCCGCGCTGATCCAGCGCGCGCACCGGTCGTCGGTGCCGGTGGCCATCCACTGGGACCACGGCGGCTCCTACGAGCAGGTGCTCGAGGCGATCCAGTACGGGTTCACCTCCGCCATGATCGACGCGTCGATGCAGCCGTTCGAGGACAACGTCGCGATCACCAAGAAGGTCGTCGAGACGGCCCACTCCGTCGGCGTCTCCGTCGAGGGTGAGCTGGGCACCATCGGCAAGCTCGACGAGCAGGCCGAGGACGGTGTGCTCGTCTCCCAGATCGCGTTCACCGACCCGGCCGAGGCCGTCGAGTACGTCCAGCGCACCGGCGTGGACAGCCTCGCGATCGCCATCGGCACCGCGCACGGCCTGTACCCGAAGCACGTGACCCCGGAGCTCCGGCTCGACCTGCTGCAGCAGATCAAGGCGCTGCTGCCCATCCCGCTCGTCCTGCACGGCGGCTCCGGCAACCCGGACGGTGAGATCGGCCAGTCGGTCAAGCTCGGCGTCAACAAGATCAACATCTCCAGCGACATCAAGGTCGCGTACCACGACAAGATGCGCGAGGTCCTCGCGGACACCACGCTGCGAGAGCCGCTCCTGATCCAGCCGCCGTGCATCGAGGCCATGCAGGAGGTCGCCGCGCAGAAGATCCACCTGTTCGACGCCGCCGGCAAGGCCGACCTGTACTGACCGGATCGGTCAGCCAGCCACACGCGAGAGGGAGCAGTCGATCGATGAGCACGAAGTTCGTGCTGGGCATGGGCGGCACGGTCGACTACGAGATCCGCTGGGACCCGGGGGTGCTCGAGCAGCTCGCTGCGGAGCACCGGATCGGCCCCGAGGACCTGGACCGGACCACCCCGGTCGACTCCGTGCGCGACCTGGTGCGCAGCCTGCTCGCGTTCGTCCGTGACGGTGTCGGGGGAGAGCGGTTCGTCGCCTCCTCCGACATCGTCGAGGAGTTCGCCGCGCGCTTCCACAAGGAGGTCACGCTCGGGGGGACGTGCGTGCGGGCGGCGATCGCGATGGACGTGCTCGGGGTGCCGAGCACGATGCACCTGGTCTCGATCGACGACAACGTCCGCCGGCTCCTGCCGGCCTCCGTCGACTACGTGTCGAGCGCGGTCGAGGACACCCTCGACCCGCACCTGATCGTGCAGTACCCGGCAGGGACGCGGGTCCGGTTGGGGGACGTCGAGCTGGTCGCCCCGCACCCCAACCGGGTCATCTACGCCAACGACCCGCCCCACCGCGAGCTGCGGATCGCGGCGGACCTGCCTGACGCGCTGCGCACGGCCGACGTCTTCCTCCTATCGTCCTTCAACGTGATCCAGGACCCGGCGACTCTCGAGTCGCGCCTGGCCCAGGTGCGCGACGCGATGCGAGCACTCCCTCCGGACGCGCTCGTCGTCTTCGAGGACGCGGGTTACCACGTGCCGGCGCTGAGCCGACGCGTGCGCGACGAGATGGTGTGGACGGCGGACATCTACAGCCTCAACGAGGACGAGATGCAGGCGTACCTGGGACGCACGGTCGACCTCCTCGACGGGCCAGCGGTCGCGAAGGCTGTCCGGGAGCTGCAGGACGTCGTTCCGGCGCCGACGCTCGTGGTGCACACCAAGTACTGGGCACTGGCGGTCGGGCAACGGGCGACATCGCTCCGGCCCGCGCTCGTCGGCGGGATCACGATGGCGAGCACCCGTTTCTGGTTCGGCGACGGCTTCACGGCCGACGACTACGCGGCGACGGCTTCCCTCGCGCCCGGGACGACCGTCCAAGGGCTCGTGAAGGACGTCGCGGACCTGATCGGCCCCGACGCCTGCGTCGTGCCGGCCCTGGACCTGAGCGGTGTCGCCAACCCGACGACCATCGGGCTGGGCGACTCGTTCGTCGGCGGCTTCCTCGCGGCCCTGGACCCACGATGACCGGCTGGGGCGAGCTGACCGACGACGGCCGGGTCTCCCAGCCGGAGGCGCTCGCGAGCGTCGAGGAGCGCGCCAGGGTGATCGCCGTGCGCCTGGCCGGCGGGCTCGCCTTCGACGTCCTGCCGGGCCGCGGGCTGGACCTCGGCGCGACGTGGTGGGGGTCGACACCCGTCGCATGGCGGTCGCCCAACCCCATCGACCCGGGTCCCGGTCGGGACTGGGAGTCGCGCTTCCTCGGTGGGCTCCTGGCCACCTGTGGCCCGGACAACATCGGCGAACCGCGCGGCTCGTTGGGCCAGCACGGCACCCACCACCTGACGCCCGCGGCCGACGTGCACTGGTCGCGCGACCGAACCGACGAGGGCTGGACGGTGACCGTCCGCGGGACCGTCGCGCACACGTCTCTCGGCGGGTCGCGCATCCTCGTCGAGCGCGAGGTGGTCGCGTCGACCGGGACACCCGCGGTCGAGGTGCGCGACGTGGTCCGCAACGTCGGCGACCGGACCGTCGGCGTCCCGCTGCTGTACCACGTGAACCTCGGGGCGCCGTTCCTGCGACCGGGTGCGCGCCTGGACGTCGACGCGGACGAGTGGGCCGTCCGTGAGCCGCTGCCGGCGGACCGCCATCCACTGATCACCCCTGAGCCCGCACCCGGCCTCGCCCCCGTGGTCGCCGAGCATCTCGGAGTGCGCGGTGCGAGGGCGACCCTCGTCGGCGACGAGGAGTGGCCCGACGTCGTCGTGACCTGGACCGGCGCGACCCTGCCCCGCCTGTGCACCTGGAGCTGGCCCGCGCGCGGCGCCTACGTGCTCGGCGTCGAACCCACCAACGCCCCGCTGTTCGGGCAGGAGCGCGACCTACCGAACGCCGGCGCACCGGTGCTGGAGCCCGGCGCGACCTGGCGCACGGGCGTCCGCATCGCTGTCGAAGGACTCTCGTGAAGCCGCTGTTCCTTCTCGCCAACCAGCCCGCCGACCGGTTCTACGCGGGCGGGCGTCAGATCGCCGGCTTCCGCGGCACCGGAGCGGCCGCGAGCCACGAGCCCGAGGACTGGGTCGGGTCCGCCACGTCGGTGTTCGGTCACGAGCCCGTCGGGCTGACGGTCCTGCCCGATGGTCGGCTCCTGCGCGACGCGATCGACGCCGACCCCGTCGCGTGGCTCGGGGCCGAGCACGTCGCCGCGTTCGGATCGGACCCCGCGCTGCTGGTCAAGCTGCTCGACGCCGGCCAGCGCCTGCCCGTGCACTTCCACCCCGACGTCCCGTTCGCCGCCGAGCACCTCGGCCTCGCGCACGGCAAGACCGAGGCGTGGATCGTGCTCGAGCCCGCGCGCGTGCACCTGGGCTTCACGCGGGATCTCGCGGCCGACGAGCTGGCCGCCTGGGTCCGGACGCAGGACACGGACGCCATGCTCGGCGCGATGCACGTGCTCGACCTCGACGCCGGCGACGCGGTGCTGGTCCCGGCCGGTCTGCCGCACGCGATCGGCCAGGGAGCGTTTGTCGTCGAGCTGCAGGAGCCCACCGACCTGTCGATCCTGCTGGAGTGGTCCGGGTTCGAGATCGACGGATCCGCCGACGGGCACCTGGGCCTCGGGTTCGACGTCGCGCTCGCGGCCGTCGACCGTCGGGGGTGGTCCGCGGACGAGATCGCTCAGCTGCGGGGCGCGACCGCGGCGTCCTCGGGGGACCTGCTGTCTCGGGCGGCGGAGTTCTTCCGTGTGGAGCGGTGGAACGGTGCGCGGATGCTCGACGCGGGATTCGCGGTGCTCGTCGTGGTCGACGGGACGGGCGCTCTCGTCGCCGGCAGCGGGTCGGCTCCGCTGCGACGCGGACAGACGGTTCTGCTGCCCGCCTCGGCCGGACCGGTCTCCATCGAGGGGCCTGACCTTCAGGTCGTGGTCTGCCGCCCACCCCGCCCGTAGTCGTCGGCTCGCGGGGGAGACCTTGGTGCTCGTGCTCGGCGGTGCTGCGTCTGCTTCGCGTGAACCGCCCGCAGCGTGAAACGGTGGGGCGGTGACATCAACGCGCCCGCCGATGGGCTGGAACAGCTGGGACTGCTACGGCACCACGGTGACGGAGGCCGAGGTGCTGGCCAACGCCGAGTTCATGGCCGAGCACCTGCTGCCGTTCGGCTGGGACACGGTCGTGGTCGACATCGACTGGTCCGACCCGACGGCGCGCTCGCACGGCTACAACGCGAGCGCCCCGCTGGAGCTGGACGAGCACGGCCGGCTGCTGCCGGACCCGGGACGCTTCCCGAGCGCGGCAGACGGTGCAGGCTTCGGGCCGCTCGCCGCGAGGGTGCACGCCCTGGGCCTGCGGTTCGGCATCCACACGATGCGCGGCATCCCGCGGCTGGCCGTCGAGCGCGACTGCCCGGTCCTCGGGGGTGCGGGTGCGACCGCGGGCGAGGTGGCGGACGACACCAACGTCTGCGAGTGGAACCCCGACATGCTGGGGCTCGACCACACCCACCCCGCGGCCCAGGCGTACTACGACTCCACCCTGGCGCTGTACGCGGGGTGGGGCGTCGACTTCATCAAGGCCGACGACATGCTCTGGCCGTACCAGGCGGCGGACATCGAGGCGTACGCGCGAGCGATCGAGCGGTCCGGCCGGCCCGTGCAGCTCAGCCTCTCTCCGGGGCGCGACCTGTCGTTGACGCGACTCGAGCACCTGCGCGACCACGCCACCATGTGGCGCATCTGTGACGACCTGTGGGACACCTGGGACGACATCGAGCCCAACTTCGCGCGGTTCGCGCGCTGGGCCCCCTTCGCCGGCGAGCGCGGCTGGCCCGACGGCGACATGCTCCCGCTGGGCCGGGTCGGGCTGCGCGCCGAGCGGGGCGAGCCGCGAGACGACCGGCTGACCCCCGCCGAGCGCATCACGCTCATGACGCTGTGGGTCATCGCCCGGTCCCCGCTCATGATCGGCGGCGACCTGCCGTCGTCGGACCCGGCCACCGTCGCCCTGTTCACGAACCCCGACGTGCTGGCCGTGCACGCGTCGTCCACCGGCAACCGTGAGGTGTTCCGCGAAGGGCCGCTCGTCCTCTGGGCGGCCGCGGGTCCCGCCGGCGAGCGGTACGTCGCCGCGTTCAACCTCGGTCCGGACCCGCTGGCGGTCGCGCTCGACGTGGGCAACGTCGGGCTCCCGCTCGACGGCGACGTGCGCGAGCTGTGGACCGGCGCGGCTCTGGCGACGAGCCGGGTCCGGGAGCAGAGCGACGCCGCTCGAGGGGTCGCACCGGGGAGCGCCGCGGTGCACGTCGTCCTCGATGCGCACGGTGCCGCCCTGCTGCGGAGCGGGCCGGCCCGCTGACGGGTCGGCTCGAGATGCGCGTTCACCCGAACGGTCGAACGATGGACGGCACGGTCGAGAACCGGGCCGACGTCGCAACGATGAAGTTTCGACCAGGGGGCGGCACACGATGCTCAACTCACGACGCACATGGATGGGAGCCGGCAGTGCTGTGCTGGCGGCGGGGCTCGCCACAGGGCTGACGACGAGCGGGGTCGCCGGCGGGGGTGACCGGGACGAGCAGGACCGCGGTCGCGGCAGCGGCCGGACCGTGGCCAAGAACGTGATCTTCATGGTCGGCGACGGCCTGAGCCTCGCGGCGCGGGACGCCACGCGGCTGGCCACCGTCGGCAAGGACGGGCAGCTGCAGATGGACTCGCTGCGGTACGCCGGCTGGACGCACACCGACTCGCTGGACCCTGAGGAGGCTGTCACCGACTCCGCCGCCGGAGCCACGGCGTTCGCGACCGGCGTCCTGACCTACAACGGCGCCGTCTCGGTCGACGTCGACGGGAACCCCGTCCCGACCCTTCTCGAGCACGCGAAGGACCTCCGCAAGGCGACCGGGCTGGTCTCCACCGCGCAGGTCACGGACGCGACCCCCGCCGCGTTCGGCTCCCACGTCCCGGACCGCGGCGACCAGAGCGAGATCGCCCGCCAGTTCATCGAGGTCACCCAGCCCGACGTCATCCTCGGCGGCGGCGAGGACTGGTGGTACCCCGTGGGGGACCCGGGCGCCTACCCCGACGACCCCGCGGACCCGCGGCCCGAGGTGAGCAAGAGCACCATCGGCAACCTCGTCGAGCTGGCCGAGGGGGCGGGGTACGACTACGTCTCCACGCCCGACGAGCTCGCGGCCACCCGGTCCGACCGGGTCCTCGGCCTGTTCGCCAACGAGGAGATGTTCGAGCAGTTCCCGGAGGGCCAGGGCGACGAGTACGCCCCGGTGGTCCCGCTGACGACGATGACCCAGAAGGCGCTCGACATCCTCTCGCAGGACAAGCAGGGCTTCTTCCTCATGGTCGAGGAGGAGGCGATCGACGAGTTCGCGCACAACAACAACGCGGCCCGGACCATCCAGGCGGGTCAGGCGCTCGATGCGACCGTGGCGGTGGTCAGGCAGTTCGCTGCGCAGCACCCCGGCACCCTGGTCGTGGTGGTCGGTGACCACGAGACGGGCGGCCTGGCGATCGAGAACGTCGACCCGGCCGACGAGTCGGGCGACACCGCGAGCACCGATCCGGCCGTCGTGCGGAGCCTCGAGGACGGGCCGTTCCCGATCGCCGGAAGCGACCTGGAGTTCACCGTCGACTGGACGACCGGCGGCCACACGGGGGCGGCGACACCGCTGACGGCCGAGGGCCCGAGCGCCGAGCGGTTGGCCCGGGCGCAGGACAACACGGACGTGTTCACGGTGGTCCTGGACGCGATGCGCGGCGGGCGCTGACGGTCGACGGCGGCCGCCCGGATGCCCGGGTGGCCGCCGTCAACGCCGGCAGGTTCGCGTCGATGACGCGGCAGGTCAGGCGGAGACCCGCTGGCGGACGAGCTCGACCAGCCGGCCGACGTTCAGGGTCCAGCCGACACCGAACACGCGCGGGTTGAGCAGGTGCGCGTTCTCCGGGTCCCACATCCGCTCCTTGACCCGCGCGAAGGTGGGGACGCGGAA
The DNA here is from genome assembly GCF_001424125.1 of Cellulomonas sp. Leaf395. Taxonomy (GTDB): domain Bacteria; phylum Actinomycetota; class Actinomycetes; order Actinomycetales; family Cellulomonadaceae; genus Cellulomonas. Next base: position 431,383 of record NZ_LMQI01000002.1, on the reverse strand, counting down.
GTCGTAGGGCACGAAGCCGAGGACGCCGTTCCACTGGCGTTCCTCGGGCGGGGTGCGCAGCTCCTTGACCACGGCGGCGACCGCCAGCGCCAGCGTGATCAGCCGGATCACCTTCTGGAGGTCCTGCCCGGACTTGCGTTCGTCGTGCGATGTCATCTCGGCCCCTCAGGTCAGTCGGTGGCCCCCATGCTCCACCCCGAGAGGGCGCAGGGCCACCGACGGCTCAGGTGTGGGCTGCTGACCGAGAACCGGTCACGCCTCCGGGGCGAGGACTCCGCCGAGCAGCGCGAGCGCCCGGTCGACCGCGTCGCGGGCCTCGGCGTCGGTGACCGACGTCGCGACGACGCCGTAGACCATGCGCTGCAGCAGCATGACGTCGGCCACGGTGAGGCGTGCGGACACGAGGCCGGCCGACTGCGCACGCGGCAGGGTCGCCCCGATGAGGGCGGGCAGCCGGTCGCCGAGGTCGGTGTCCGCCAGGTCGTGCCGCGCCGCCAGGAACATCTCGACGAACGCGGACTCCTCGACGGTGAGCTCCAGGAGCCGGGTCCAGAGGCTGCCGAAGGCGTCCGGGCCGGGCTCGGCCGCGATGTCCTCGAGCTCGACAAAGTGCTGCTCGAACACCGCGAGGGCCAGGTCGAGCCGCGTCGGGAAGTGCCGGTACAGGACGCCCTGACCCACGCCGGCCTCCTGCGCAATGGCGCTGAGGGGGGCGAGGTACCCGCGGTCGGCGAAGACGCGACGGGCCGCGTCGAGCAGGGCGCGACGGTTCTCCGGCGCGGCTGCGGGGCCACGGTTGCTTCTGCGGCTCGCGTTGTGCATCCTGTCATCCTAGACATCCGGACAATGTTGTCCGGTTACGCGAAGGAGCAGTCGAATGTCCGAGCTCAGCTACGACGTCGTGGTCGTCGGAACGGGTGGTGCGGGGTTCGCCGCAGCCATGGGCGCAGCCGACGAGGGCCTGCGCGTCCTCATGCTGGAGAGCACCGACAAGTGGGGTGGCAGCACCGCCATGTCGGGCGGCGGCATGTGGTTGCCGGTCAACCCGATCCAGCAGCGGGCGGGCGGCGGCGACTCCCGCGAGGAGGCCCTCACCTACATGGAGGCCACCATCGGCGACGACTACCGCGCCACGTCGCGCGCGCGCAAGGAGGCCTTCGTCGACGGCGTCGAGGACTTCGTCACCACCGCCGAGAAGTACGGCATGCGGTTCGCCCGCGCCGCCGACTACCCCGACTACTACCCCGAGCTCCCCGGCGGCAAGATCGGTCGCGCGATCGAGGTCGAGCCCTTCGACTCCAAGAAGATCGGCGCCTGGTGGAAGACCAGCCGCGCGCTCATGCCGCTGCCCCTCAAGACCGACGACGTGTGGCTGCTGAGCCGGTCGTGGTCCACGCCGGCCGGCTTCGTGCGCGGCGCGGACTTCGTGTTCCGCATGCTCGGCGGCGCGGTCCGTGGCAAGCGCCTGGTCGGTACGGGTGCAGGGCTGGCGTGCGCGTTCCTCGACGTGGTGGTCCAGAAGCAGCGCACGCCCCTGTGGCTGAACGCGCCCGTCGAGGGCCTCGTCGTCGCGGACGGTCGCGTGGTCGGCGTGCAGACGGTGCGCGACGGTCGGCCGGTCACCGTGACCGCGACCCGCGGCGTGGTCCTCGCAGCCGGTGGCTTCGACCACAACACCGTCCTGCGGCAGAAGTACCAGGGCATCGACGGCAACCCGTCGGGGAACCCGGGCAACGTCGGCAGCACCCTCGACATGGCCCAGGACCTCGGCGCTTCCGTGGAGCTCATGGACGACGCCTGGTGGGGTGCCTCGGTGGCGCCGCTGCCCGGCACGAGCCCCGGGTTCCTGGTGGGGGAGCGGTCGATGCCCTACTCGATCATGATCGACGCGGAGGGCGACCGGTTCGCCAACGAGTCGGAGTCCTACGTCGACCTGGGCCACCACATGCTCGACCACGACAAGGACGGGACCTACTGGCTCGTCGCGGAGGCCCGGCACGCGCGCCGCTACCTGCGCAGCTACGCCATGGACCCCCGCGCCACCAAGGCCATGGCGGCAGCGGGCACGATGGTGAAGGCAGGCACGCTCGCCGAGCTCGCACGCGGGATCGGGGTGGAGCCCACCCGCCTGCGGGCGACGGTCGACCGGTTCAACGGGTTCGCCCGCTCGGGGGTCGACGCGGACTACGGCCGCGGCAACTCCGCCTACGACCGCTACTACGGCGACCCGACCGTGCACCCGAACGCCAACCTCGGCCCGCTCGAGAAGGGCCCGTTCACGGCGTTCAAGGTCGTCATCGGTGACCTGGGCACCAAGGGCGGCGTGGTGACCGACGAGGACGCCCGCGTGCTGCGCGACGACGGCTCCGTCATCGAGGGCCTGTACTCCGCGGGCAACAACTCCGCCTCCGTCATGGGCCGGACGTACCCGGGTCCCGGCTCGACCATCGGCCCGGCTGCCGTCTTCGGTCTGCGGGCCGCCCGGCACATGGCGCGCAGCGCCCGATGAGCCAACGACCGCACGGCCGTCGTGAGGCGGCCGTGCGGTCGGTCATCCCTCGCCGTCGAGGACCTGGCGGAGCCGCACGGCGAACGCCTCCGGCTGGCCAGGCCGGCCGAACTCGTCGCCGAGGAAGCCGCCGTGGTCACTGGGGAACACGGTGAGCTCCTGGCCCAGCGCGTCGGCCAGTGCCGCCGACGTGCGCCACGTCATCGTGTCCCGGCTCTCGATACCTCCGGCGACGACCACCTCGCTCGAGGCGCTCGTCAGGGCGGCGACGTCCGGGCGGTACGCCGTGACCGCGTTGGAGGCACCCGACAGCAGCGGGTCGGCGCGCGACCCGTCGTCGTCGCTCGGCAGCCCGAACTCCGCGGGGTCGGGGAGCTCGCGCCCGAAGGCCTCGGGGAACTCGCCCTGCACGCTGGTCAGGGCGATGAACGCCGCCATTCCCGCGCCCCAGCCGCGCCGGTGGTACACCTCCTGGACTCTGCGCTCTGCCGCGAACGCACGGTCGGCGTCGGGCAGGACGGTGAGCAGGGGCGGCTCGTGCGCGACGAACGTCCGGACGCCCTCGGGGTGTGTGGACACCAGGTGCAGTCCCGTGACGGCGCCGCCGCTGCTCCCGAACAGGTCGACCGGCCCACCGAGCTCGGCGATCAGGAGGTGCAGGTCCTCAGCCTGCTGCTGGGGCGTGTTCGTGACGTCCCCGTCGCTGCGCGTGCTGCGACCCAGGCCACGCGGGTCGTACGTGACGACCGTCCGGTCGGGGAAGAACGACGCGAGCGTCCCGAACCCGGACGCGTCCATGGGCTGGCCGATGAACAGGAGCGGCACGGGCCCGTCGGTCGCCGGGAGCGCACCCCGGACGTCGTAGGTGATGGTTGCCCCCGGGACGTCCAGGGTGCGCGTGGTCGGCTTCGTCAAGACGTGCTCCTGTCGACTGTCCGGATGGCGGGTCGGCGCCAGTATCTCGTCGCCGACCCGCCCACGCCGGTCAGGGCAGCAGGACGCGCACCGCCTGCGTGGTCCCGCCGCTGCTCAGCGACCAGGTCCCGTCGTCCGTCGGCAGCAGCGTCCACGTGCCGCAGCCGGCCCCGTCGCCCGCAGTGCGGACGAGCGTGAGGTCGGCGCCCAGGCACGCGACCTGCCCGCCTCGGACGTCGGCCTCGACGCTGTGCACGGTGTAGCCCGCGGTCCCGGGCACAGACTCGAACCGCCACGTCTGGCACGCACGCGCGTCGCGCTCCTCGAACGTGACCTGGCCGGCGTTCGGCCCGTTCTGCGCGTGGCAGTGCGCCACGCTCAGCGCGAGGTTCGCGCCCGTGGGGTCGGCCAGCAGCACGTCGCCCACCGGCTCGACGCGGAACTGCTGCTCCGCACCGCCGGTCGGGGAGCTGATCGCCACGTTCGCACCGGCCACCGGACCGCCCTGGACCGTCCAGGCGCGGCTGCCGGGCAGCACGCTCGCGACCGTCGTCCAGCCGTCACCCGCGGCCGCGAAGAACCAGCGCTGGCAGTCGTTGTTCGGCAGGAACCCGAGCCAGCCCCACTGCGCCACGTTGCCGCCGTCGACGTTCTGGCACGCGCCCACCTCGGCGACGTTGTTGCTGAACCGGTTGAGGATCCTGGTCCCGTCGCCCCGGTCCGAGAGCTGCCACTGCTGGCACGCGTTGTCGAGGTCGTGCCAGAGGGCGATGTTCGCACCCTCGTACCCGCAGCCGGCGTTCTCGACGACGGCGGTGCCGTCCCGCGGGACGATCTGCACGAACGCGTCGCCGTGCCCGATCGAGCGGCTCGGGTTGATCGGGTCGCTGATGACCGGCCAGCCGTCAGGTCCCCAGCTCAGGGTGCGGACGTTCAGGCGGGGGGCGCCGCCGTCGGTCGCGTCGTAGTAGTGGTTCACGAAGTACCCGGTGCGGCCGTTCTTGTCCATGAGCAGGTCGCCACCGCCGGCACCGACGAACTCGTTGTAGCCGCGCAGGATCTCCGTGCCGCCCTTGTCGCCGAGCAGCGAGACGCCGTCGGCATCGACGTAGGGACCGGTCAGGCTCGGGGAGCGGCCGACGATCGTCCGGTAGTCGCTCTCGACGCTCCGGCAGCAGTAGTCCCAGGACACGAACAGGTAGTAGTAGCCGTCGTGCCACGCGATCGTCGGGTTCTCCTCGGCGTTCGGCGCGAACTGGCGCTGCGCGATCGTGACGGGCTGCTCGCCGGCGACCGGCTTGCCGGTGGCCTCGTCGAGGGGCACGACGTGGATGCCGGAGAAGAACGAGCCCCACGAGAGCCAGGTCGCGCCGTCGGCGTCGGTGACGACGTTCGGGTCGATCGCGTTGAACGTGTCGACGCCGGGCTGCGACCGCACCACCAGGCCGCGGTCCACCCACTGCGCGTCCTCGAGGGTGGGCGACGTCAGCAGGCCGATCACCGAGTTGTTGGTGCCGAACTGGGACACCGCGTAGTAGAGGCGCCACTCGGTACCGGACCAGCTCAGGTCGGGGGCCCACGCGTCGCGCGGCGCGTTCTCCGGGGTCACCCCGAGCGACTCGAGCACCCACGCCGGGAGCTCCGCGATCGCCGGGCCGAGGTCTTCCCAGTGCACCAGGTCGCGGGAGCGCTTGAACGGCAGGTACGTGTCGTCGAAGGCGGCGTCGCCCGTGATCGCGACGTAGTACCAGCCCTTCTCCTTGACCATCGTCGGGTCGTGCGCAATCGGGTCGACCGGCCGTTCGACCGGCGGCCGGGCCGCGGGAGCAGCCGGTGCAGCGGTCGCGGGGGACGTCAGGCCGATCACGCCCAGAAGGCTCGCGATCGCCATCAGGACCAGCGTCAGGGGGGTGCGCTTCATGGGTGTCCTCTTCTTCTTTCCACGTCGTTGTGGGGCTCGCCTCGCCCATACTGACACAGTTCTACAACGTTGGAAATGGACGCCGGACCCCAACTCACGCGTCCGGCAACAGCGGCACCGCGATCCCCTCGCCTCGCCGCAGCAGGCTGGCGCGCATGACCGCCTGGGTGCCGAAGCGCACCGCGACGGCGTCGACCGCCTCGTCGAGCCCGCCGTGGTCGGGGTGGTCCAGGGGCAGGGCGAGCTGCACGAACTCGTCCGAGGACAACCCCGTCAGCGCGACGCCCACGAGCGTGATCCCGCGCTCGCGGATCAGCGGCGCGGCCGAGTCCAGGAGGCTGACGGCCGCGGCCGCGATGTCCTCGGAGGAGTCCGTTGCGCACGGGAACGACCGAGACCGGGTCGCCTTGGTGTAGTCCTCGAACCGCAGGCGCAGGACCACCGTCCGCGCGATGCGGTCGGCCTTCCGCAGGCGTCGGCACACCCGGTCGACCAGTCCCAGCAGCGCGGCGCGGACGAACGCCTGGTCGTGCGGTCCGTGCCCGAGCGCACGCTGCGCGCCGATCGAGCCCCGTGACCTGCCCACGACCACCTTGGCCGGCGTGTGGCCGTGCACGACCGCGTAGAGGTGCCGGCCACCCGCCGGTCCGAGCGCCGCGACCAGGACCGACTGGGGGAGCGTGGCGATGTCTCCTGCGGTCCGCAGCCCGTAGGCGTGCAGCTTTCTCGCGGTCACCTCTCCGACTCCCCAGAGCATCTCCACCGGCAGGGGGTACAGGAACGACTCCTCGTCGGCCGGCAGCACCAGGAGCAGCCCGTCCGGCTTGGCCACCCGGGAGGCGACCTTGGCCAGGAAGGGCGTCCGCGCCACGCCGACGGTGATGGGCAGGCCGACGACGTCCCGGACCTGGGCGCGCAGGCGCGCCGCGATGTCCACGGGCGGCACGTCGATGCGGTGCAGGCCTCCGACGTCGAGGAACGCCTCGTCGATCGACACGCCCTGCACGAGGGGGGTCGTCTGGCGGAAGAGCTCGAAGACGGCCTTGCTCGCCTCGAGGTAGGCGTCGAACCGCGGCCGCACGATGATGAGACCGGGGCACAGCGCTCGGGCCTGTCGGCCGCCCATCGGCGTGGTCACGCCCCGGCGCTTCGCCTCGTACGACGCCGCCAGGATCACCCCGCCGCCGACGGCGACAGGCCGGTTGCGCAGGCGGGGGTCGTCGCGCTGCTCGACGGACGCGTAGAAGGCGTCGAGGTCGGCATGCAGGATGGTGGAGCGCACGAACACATGTTCGAACACACGTCTGACACTGCGCCAGCCACTAAGGTCCCGCCATGCACCGGATCATGCTTCGCGAGGTCATCATCGACGCCCCCGCGGCGGACATCGACGCGGTCACCACGTTCTGGTCCCGAGCGCTCGCCGCGACCCCGCACCCGATCCCAGGGGAGCCGTTCGTCGCGCTGCGCGGGGCCGCGTCACTGCCCCACGTGGCCACCCAGAGCATCGGCGGTGACGAGGCGGCGCGGTTCCACCTCGACATCGAGACCGACGACCTCGAGGCCGAGATCGCCCGGCTGGAAGGGCTCGGTGCCACCGTCCGTACCCGCGACGACGACTACGCGGTGATGGTCGACCCCGTCGGGCTGCTCTTCTGCCTGCTGCCGCCGGTGTCGCAGGAGTTCGCCGATCGGGCGAAGTCGGTCGGGTAGCGGAAGGGCCCGCCGGCGCCGTCGACGACCGTCAGTCGTAGAAGGGCGGGAGGAGGTCGTCGACGATGTCGTCGCGCGGGGAGAAGGTGTCCGTGGTCTGCGGGCTCTCGTCCGCCAGGCGCCACCAAGGTGCGTTCATACCGACGATTCTTCCGGGCGCCGACGCGGCCTTCCAGGGACGTTGGACCCGGTCGGCCGGCGCCTGCGCTCACTCCCAGACGAACCCCGGCCGCAGCTCCGCGACGCTGCCCGGCCCGGCGAACTGTGCGGCGACCTCCTCCGCGCGCTCGCGGGTGGCACAGTCGACCAGGAAGAACCCCGCCAGGTGCTCCTGCGTCTCGGCGTACGGGCCCTCGCTGGCCAGCGAGTCGCCGCTGCGCCAGCGGTACACGGTGGCCGACGCCGGATCGGCGAGCGCCTCCGCGGAGAGCAGCTCACCGCTCGCGGACAGCTCCCCGAGCAACGCGTCGAACCGGCGGTCCGCCTCGTCGTGCTCGGCGACCGGCAGCGCTCGGCCCTCGTCGGTGAACCGGGAGGTCGGGTGCGCCCACGGCTTCGGGTCGGCGTGGATGAGGATGAGGTACTTCACGATGGCCTCCTACGGTTGCGGTGCGGTCGGGGGATGACGTGGAGGGGTGCCGGTTCTCGACACGTCCTCGTCGCGGCCGTCGTGCAGGTCTGCGCACTCGACCTCGGCGACGCCGTGCGCGACGAGGTACCCGCGCGCACCCCGGTCCCCCGTGAGGGTCTGGGCCAGGGGCGCCCAGTGGTCCGCACCGATGAGGACCGGGTGGCCAGGGCGTCCGCCGTAGACCGCCTGGCGGAGCGTCCGGCGGTCCCACGTCGTCGTCAGTCGCGCGACGACGCTCACCGGGGTACCGGGCAGGTCCACGAGCGTGACCACGACCGCGTCGCCGGTGGCGTGGGCGAGGCCGGCGCGCAACGACTCGCCCAGGCCGTCGGCCCAGCGCTCCGCGACGACCACGGTGACCCGCGGGTCGGTGGGGACGAGCGCACGGGCCTCGTCGGCACCGTCGCCGAGGACCACGACGACGTGCGCGCAGCCGCCGGTGACCAGGAGCCCCACGGCGTCGGCGAGCCACGGCACCACCAGCGCCTTCGGTCCACCGTGGCGCGTGCCCGCACCGGCCGCGAGCACGATCCCGCTGAGGCTTGCGTCGGTGGGAGGCACGTCCCGTACGGTGCCAGTGCGCGTGTGCGGAGCGCTACTGGGAGGCGGCCTTGATGATCGACGACGGACCCGAGACCCGGGAACGGCTCACCACCGCGCTGCACGTCGCCCGGTGGGTCGACGAGGTGGCCGCCGGCTGCCCGTACCCCTCCCTCGACGCCCTCGTCGGCGTCGCGGACCTCGCCGCCCGTGGGCTGACCCCCGCGGAGGTCGACGAGGCCCTGTCGGCCCACCCTCGGATCGGCGAGAAGACCGCGGGGCTGAGCAGCGCGGAGCAGGCCGCGTCGGCCACCGAGGACCCGAAGCTCGTCGAGGCGATGGTCGTGGGCAACCAGACGTACGAGCAGCGGTTCGGCCGCATCTTCCTCATCCGTGCAGCCGGGCGCAGCCGCCTCGAGGTCCTCGCCGAGCTGCACCGCAGGCTCGGGCTGTCCGACGACGAGGAGGCCGCCGAGGTCGCCGACCAGCTCCGCCAGATCGCGCTCCTGCGCCTGCAGACCCTGTTCGCGTCATGAGCCGGCTGACGACGCACGTCCTGGACACCGCGCTCGGGCGCCCCGCGGTCGGCGTGCCGGTGACCCTGTCCGCGTCCGTCGCCGACCAGTGGACCGTCCTCGGCACCGGCGCGACCGACGACGACGGCCGTGCGCGCTCGCTCGGGCCGGACAGCGTTCCGCCCGGGCGGTACCGGTTCGCCTTCGACACCGCCGCCTACTTTGCCGCGACCGGGCAGACGGGGTTCCATCCGGAGATCGTCGTGGTGTTCGACGTCGTCGACGACGGGCACTATCACGTGCCGCTGCTGCTCAGCCCGTACGCGTACTCGACGTACCGGGGGAGCTGAGGGACCGCACGTCGACCTCAGTACTCGACGCGGTTCGGTCGTGCCAGCCAGGCCTCCATCGGGGCGGACGCCGACGGAATCCGATGGCGGCGCACGGGCATGGACCAGGTGTCGGGGTCGGACCCGAGCAGGTCGTAGAAGGCGCTGTCGTCGAACCCGGCGTGGGCGGCGTCTGCCCGGTCGGCGGCGTAGACGACGCGGTCCACCCGGGCCCACAGGCAGGCGGCGAGGCACATGGGGCACGGCTCGCACGAGGTGTAGACGGTGGCCCCGGCCAGCGAGAAGTCCTCGATGGCGAGGCAGGCGGCGCGGATGGCTTGGACCTCGGCGTGCGCGGTGGGGTCGTTGTCGCGCGTGACCCGGTTCTGGCCGGTGCCGATCACCACGCCGGCGCGCACCACGACCGCGCCGAAAGGCCCGCCGCCGTCCGCCACGTTGGCGGTCGCGAGCGCGACAGCCTGAGACACCCAGCGCTCGTCGTCGGAGGTCATGGCGCTCCCACCGATCGGGTCCAGGCACTGCCCGCGTCGGGGGCGCCGTCGCGGACGACCACCGCCTCGATCAGCCCATAAGGACGGTCCGCGGCGAAGAAGACCTCACCGGGGTTGTCCAGCCCGAACGGGCTCAGGTCGGCGAGGAAGTGGTGCTTGTTGGGCGCGGCGAACCGGATCTCGACCACCTCGGGGACCGCGTCGAGGACGGCCTCGCCCATGTGCCACAACGTCTGCTGCAGGGCGAGGGAGTGCCGGGTGGCGAAGGTCGCGAGCATGACCTCGCGGACCTGGGCGTAGGTGGCGTCGTAGTCGAGCCCGGTGCCCTCGTACCGCCACTGGGCCACCAGCGAGGTCGCCAGCACGCGATCCGTCGCCTCGGGCAGCGTCGTGTACTCGTCGGTGAGGAAGCCGCGGAACTCCGAGCGCGTCGACTTCAGCACGGTGAGGTCCGCCAGGCCCGCGATCACGGTCGTCCCGTCGGCGTCGACCGTCACGGACGCGGTCCGGACCTCCTGGCCGCTGCGAACCCACGTGTGGTCGTGCTCGGCACCGTCGACCTCGACGCGCACCCAGGCGTACTCCTCGACGTCGACCCGCGCCCCGGTCACAGGGGCAACGTCGTCGACGAAGTGCCGGGCGAGGAGGGTGGCGAACGCCTCGGGGGAGGACACGCCGTACTCCTTGGCATAGGCGAACGCCGTGTTCTTCTGGGTGTCGGTGGGTAGCACGGCCGACTGGTCGCCGTCGAGGTAGGCGGCCGCGAAGTCGCCCCGCAGGGCCGTCGAGACGTTGAGGTCCCGGATCTCGTGCCGCGGGGCGTCGCGCGCGATCCGGACGACCCGCGTCTCGGCCTTGCCGTACTGGTGGGCGTGCAGTCGGGCCGTCATGGCCGCAGTCTGCCGGGGTCGTGTGACATGCACGTTTCCTCCTTCGCGGACACCCGGTGCAGCGGGGTGCGCCGTGCAGGGTGACGCTACTCGCGGCCGCCCTACAGCGGTCTAGGCTCGTCGCACCCTGTTGGAGTCCGGGAGGTGACCGCCGTGCTCGAGATCGCGGAGCGCCTGCTGGCCGCGCTCACAGACGGTCACCGGGTCGCGGTCGCCACGGTCGTGTCGATGACCGGGAGCGCGCCGACCGTCGTCGGCACGTCGATGGCGGTGGACGACACGGGCGCGGCCCTGGGGAGCGTGGCCGGCGGGTGCGTCGAGGGCGCCCTGTACGACCTGTGCACCTCGGTGCTCGCCGGAGCAGCGCCCGGCGTCCAGGAGTACGGCGTCACCGACGACGACGCCTTCGCCGTCGGCCTGACCTGCGGTGGCGTGCTGCGCGTGCACGCGCGTGAGCTCGGCCCGGCGGACGTGCCGGTGCTGGCGGCAGCAGCACGCGGCGACGAGGCGGTGCTCGTGACGGCGCTGGACGGCCCGCTTCCCGACGCGGTGCCGCGGGTCGACCGCTCCGGCCTCGTGCGCGTCATGGGCCCCGACGGCGGCGTCGAGCTGTTCGTCGAGGTCTCGTCGGCCCCGCCCCGGATGGTCGTCTACGGCGCGCTCGAGTTCTCCACCGCGCTGGCCGTGGTGGCACGGGCGGCTGGCTACCGGGTCACGGTGTGCGACGCCCGCGCGGTGCTCGCCACCCCGCGTCGGCACCCGGGAGCCGACGAGGTCGTCGTCGACTGGCCCGTCCGACACCTCGCACAGCAGCGGCTGGGCGTCCGTGACGTCGTGTGCGTGATGGCGCACGACGACCGGTTCGACGCCGACCTGGTGCTCGCCGCGCTGCGGTCCGGCGCTGGGTATGTGGGCGCTATGGGGTCGCGACGGACACAGGACCGGCGCATCGCGGAACTCGTCGAGCGGGGGGCCACCGACGCCGAGCTGGCCGGCCTGCACGCACCGATCGGGCTGGACATCGGCGCGTCGACGCCGGGGGAGACCGCGGTGTCGGTGCTCGCGGAGGTGCTGGCCTCGCGCACGGGCGCGTCGGGCCTCCCACTGACCGACCTGGCGGGCCCGATCCACCGCCCCGCCCGCACACCCCACCCCTGACGTCCGACCCCTCGCAACGTCCGCATGTTCGGTTGTCGGGACGCTCGGATGTGCGGACGTGCCGACCGGCCCGGGGGTCTCAGTCCTGGAGCAGGCGCCAGAGGCGGTCGGCGGTCATGGGGAGCTCGTGGGGGCGGACGCCCAGGGCATCGCGGATCGCGTTGGCCAGGGCGGGGGCGACCGGGTTGTACGGGGCCTCGCTCATCGACTTCGCGCCCAGAGGTCCCAGGTCGTCGGCGGTGGCCGCGAAGAGGACCTCCGTGCGGGGCAGGTCGATCATCTGCGGCACGTGGTAGCTGCGGAACGAGGCGGTGGTCACGCGGCCCTCGTCGTCGAGCCGCATCTCCTCGTACAGCGCGGTGCCGATCGCCTGGCCGGTGCCGCCCTCGACCTGTCCGCGCAGCTGCTCGGGGTGCAGGACGGTGCCCGCGTCGACCGCCTGGACCGAGCGCAGGATGGTGACCTCACCGGTCGCCGGGTCGACGGCGACGCGGAACCCGTGCACGTTGAACGCGACCGACCGCGGGGTGCCGTCGTGGGTGCCCTGACCGGTGAGCCCGGGGGCGGCGCGCGCGACCTCGGTCAGCGGGACGCCACTCGCCGAGTCGGGGGTCAGGTCCAAGGCGTCCCACGTTCGTGGTTCGTCGCTCGGGTGGTCCCGCAGGGCGCCGGCGGCGGCGAGGATCTTGGCGCGGAGCTGGACGGCGGCCCGGTGCACGGCGAGCCCGGCGACGACGACGCCTGCCGACCCGAACGCCCCGGTGTCGTACCCGGCCTTGTCGGTGTCGGAGTGCACGAGGGTGACCCGATCGACGGTGGTGCCCAGCGCCTGGGCGGCCAGCTGGCCGTGCACGGTCGTCGTGCCGTTGCCGAACTCCGTGGTGCCGACGCTCACCTCGTACCGGCCGTCGTCGAGCAGGCGGACGGTCGCCTCGCCGTAGTGCCCGCGCGGGGCGATCGTCGCGATCATGGCGACGGCCATCCCGGCACCGACGAGGGTCCCGGCCGGTGCGGGCAGGTCCGCCGAGCGGTCGGCCAGGGCGGCCTGCACGAGGTCGAGGCACTGGTCCATACCGTAGGAGTGCATGTCGAGGTCGCCCACCTCCTCGGGGTCGACCACGAGCAGGCGGTCGCCGGGGACCACGACGTTGCGACGGCGCAGGTCGAAGGCGGAGATCCCGACGACCCGCGCGAGGTCGTCCATCGCCGACTCGATCGCGAAGATGATCTGCCCGAGCCCGTACCCGCGGAACGCGCCGGACGGCAGGGTGTGCGTGTACACGGACTCGGCGTCGACACGCTTGTTGGCGCACCGGTAGACCGCCATCGACTCGCTGACGCCGTGGAACATGACGCCGGGGCCGTGGTTGCCGTACGCGCCGGTGTTGTTGAGCACGTCGATGCGCATCGCGGTCAGCACGCCGTCGGCGTCGGCGCCCAGCTCCACCTCGACGCGGACCGGGTGGCGGCTGGGCACGATCGTGAACTCGTCGGCCCGGGTCATCTCGTACTGGACCGGGCGGCCGGTGCGCAGGACGGCGAGCGCCACGACGTCCTCGGTCAGCAGCTCCTGCTTGCCGCCGAACCCGCCGCCGACGCGTCCGGTGAGCACCCGGACCCGTGCGGGGTCGAGCGCGAAGATGTGCGCGATCTCGTCGCGGACCAGGTAGGGGACCTGGGTGCTGGTCCGCAGGACGAGCCTGCCGTCGTCGTCGAGCCAGCCGCGGGTGGCGTGCGTCTCCAGCGCCGCGTGCGACACCCGGCTCGTGCGGTAGGTGCCACCGACGCGGTGCGCGGCGGCGGCGAGGGCCCCGGACACGTCGCCCATCTCCGCGTGCAGCTGCGCGACCACGTTGCGCGAGGGCTCCGAGATCCGCGCCTCCGGGTCCTTGTCGCCGTGCACCAGTGGCGCGCCCGGCTCACGTGCCGTCACCGGGTCGATGACGGCGGGCAGCACCTCGTACTCGACCTCGACCAGCGACAGCGCCCGCGCGGCTTCGCGCAGCGACTCGGCGACCACGACGGCCACGCGCTGCCCCCGGAACCGCAGCACGGGATCGAGCACGCGGGTGTCGTCGGGGTCGTCCAGGCGGCTCTCGTGGCGGGCGGTCGAGAAGAGGACGTCGGGGGAGTCCTCGTGCGTGAGGACCGCGAGCACGCCGGGGGCGGCGAGGGCGGCGGTCGCGTCGATCGACACGATGCGCGCGTGGGCGTGGGGGCTGCCCAGGACAGCGAGGTGGGTGAGATCGGTGGCGGGAACGTCGAGCGTGAACGGCTCGCGTCCCGTGACGAGGCGACGGGCGGCGGGGGAGCGCACCGAGCGGCCGGCGTCCTGACCGGCCACGGCGTCGACGGTGTTCCGGCGCCTGGCGACGGCGTCGCAGATCGAGCGGTAGCCGGTGCACCGGCAGAGGTTGCCCTTGAGCAGGCGAGCGGTCTCGTCGTCGTCGGTCTCGAGCGAGAGCCCCGCCACGGTGGTGACGAGCCCGGCGGTGCAGAACCCGCACTGGAACGCGGCGGCGTCGACGAACGCCTGCTGGACCGGGTGCGGGTCCTCGACGGTGCCGAGGCCCGAGACCGTCGTGACCGCGCGCCCGTCGGCCCGGTACGCCGGGACCAGGCACGAGTGGGTGGGCCGGCCGTCGAGCAGGACCGTGCACGCCCCGCAGTCGCCGGAGTCGCAGCCCTTCTTCACCTCGACATGCCCCTGCTCGCGCAGCAGCGTCCGCAGGACCTGCCCCGGCGCCGGATCCACCTCCAGCGGGACGCCGTTCACCTCGACCCTCATGCCAGCTCCTCCCGCACCTGCTCGGCCAGCCGCACCGTCATGGCCCGCCGCCAGTCGGGGGCGCCGTGCGGGTCGTCGTACCAGTCGTCGACCGCCTCGACGGCGGCCCTCAGCTCGGCCGCCGACGGGACCGCCGGGAAGGCGAGGCGGTGCGGGTGCGTGGTCCCGGCGGTGAGGGTCACGACGAGCCCGTCGGCGGCGTCGCGACGGCCCACCACGATCGCGCCGGATCGTCCGTGCCGCGTCAGGGCGACCCGGCGGAACGCGGCGGGGTGGGCGAGCGCCTCCGCGGAGATCTCCACGGAGCGCAGCACCTCGCCCGGCGCCAAGGACGTGCTCCGCACCCCGGTGACGAGCGACGCGACCGGCTCCCGACGCTCCCCGCCGTCGGGCGTCCACACGAGAGCGGTCGCGTCCAGGGCGACCGCGAACGAGGTGAGGGCGCCGGCCGGCAGCGCCAGGCAGATGTTCCCGCCGACCGTCGCCCAGTCCCAGATCTTCTCCGACGCCACCAGCGAGCGCGCGCACCGGGCCACCAGGTGCTGTGACGCCCAGCCGGCGACCGGAGGGAGGTCGACGAGCGTGCGGATCGTGCAGGTGGCGGCCAGGGAGAGGCCCTCAGGAGTGACCTCGACCGCGGGCCAACCCAGGGTCGTGAGGTCCACCAGCTCCTCGAGGTCCGGCTGCGGCTCGGAGAACAGCCATGTCCCCCCGGCCAGCGGCGCGCTCCGGGGGCCGAGCGTCAGCTCGGCCCGGTCGTGTGCCGCACGGATGCGGTCGAGCGAGATGAGGTCCATGATCCGCCGAGTGAACCGTACCCAGGTATCCGTTGTGTGACGACGAGGGTGTCGGCCTACCGTTGGACGATGACGATCCGCCACCTGCGCCAACCGACAGTGGACTGTGCCGAGCCCCGCGAGCTCGCGGAGTTCTACCGGCAGCTGCTCGGCTGGGAGTGGGCACCCGGCCACGACGAGCCCGACCCGGACGGCGACGAGTACCTCCTGATCGTCGACCCCGATCGCAGGACCCGCCTCGGGTTCCAGCGCTCGGACGCCGTCGTCGCGCCCTGGCGGGTCGGTGCCCGCGTGCACCTCGACCTGGATGTCGCCGACCTGGCCGTCGGGCACGAGGACGCCCTGCGCCTGGGTGCGCGAGCACTGACCGGCACGCCCGAGGAGGAGGGGCACGCCGACGACCCGTTCCGTGTCTACGAGGACCCATCCGGGCACCCGTTCTGCCTGTGCCTCGCGGACGGCTCACCGACGGGCTAAGACGACGGCTGGGGCACGAAGGGCAGCAGCTCCTCACGCCCACCATGGACGACGAGGCAGCTGCTCTCGGGCACCTCGTGCCAGGCGCCCTTCAGGTCACCGAGCGGCTCCGAGACCACGACCCGCGTCGAGTCCGCGAGGTCGTGCAGGATCGGGTTCGCGGGGTACTGCTTCCTGAGCACGGCGACGTCCGTGTTGTGGAACAGCGACCGGCTCTGACCCTCGGAGCTGTACCGGAACGCCCACAGCCGCTCTCCGTCGGTGGTGCAGACGGTCATCTGCACCGGGAACGCGATGCCGTGCGCACGGCCGACCTCCTCGACCAGACCGACGGCGCGGGCGACGGCGGCGGACGGGTCGTCCTGGAGCCCGAACGTCAGGGCGAGATAGAACAGCACCTCGGAGTCGGTGGACCCCTCGATGAACGGGAACAGCTCGGGGTCCACGGCGAGGACGAGGTCACGCTTCATCGCGGAGAACCCGGCGAGCAGACCGTTGTGCATCCAGAGCCAGCGACCGTGCCGGAACGGGTGGCAGTTGGTCTGCTGCACGGCTGAGCCGGACGTGGCGCGGATGTGTGCGAGCACCAAGCCGGAGCGCGTGTGCTCCGCCAGCTCGCGCAGATTGCGGTCGCTCCAGGCCGGCTCGATGCTCCGGAACACGCCGGGGGTCGGGGAGTCCTCGGTGTACCAGCCGACGCCGACGCCGTCGCCGTTGGTCTCTTCCGCTCCGAGCCGGCTGTGCAGGCTCTGCACGATGAGCGAGTTGGTCGGTTCGTAGAGCAGGTCGTCGATGTGGACGGGCGATCCGGAGTATGCGAGCCAACGACACACGACGGCCTCCTTCGCGACGGGCGCCGGCGGACGGAGCCCACCTGCCCACGCTACGTCGCGCAGCCCCGGTTCATCGTGTGCAGGTGAGAGGGCCGATCAGCGCGAGGATGAGGACGACCTCTCAGCCATCGTTCTGCGCGGCCCCACGCATGACGTGCGACGGGTCGAGGACGTCGAGGATGCGGCCCATGATGCGGTCGAGGTCGGCGACGTCGGCCGCGGTCAAGGGGTCGATCACGGTCTCCCGGACGGTGCCGACGTGTCCGGGCGCGGCGGCCACGACGGTCGTCCAGCCGACGGGGGTGAGGACCGCGTTGGTCGCCCGGCGGTCCTCGGCGCACGGCTCGCGCCGCACCAGCCCGCGCTTCTCCAACCGCGAGACGACGTGGGAGAGCCGTGCGAGGGTGGCGTTGGTGTGTGCGGCAAGGGTGGTCATCCGCAGCGTCCGGTCCGGCGCCTCGGAGAGCATCGCGAGCGTGAAGTACTCGAAGTGGCTCAGGCCGGAGTCGCGCTGGAGCTGGGACTCCAGGGTGCCGGGGAGCAGCTCGACGACAGCGATCAGCTTCTTCCAGGCGCTCAGCTGCTCGGCGCTGAGCCATCTCGCGTCCGTCATGACATCGACGGTATCAAATACTTGACGCTACAACTATCTCCTGTACACTTGTAGCGACAACCAATCGAGGAGGACGCTGTGAGCACGGTGACGATCGTCGGAGCGGGCAACATGGGCTCCGCCATCGCGTGGCGGGTGATCGCGGGCGGCAACGACGCGCAGGTGCTGACCCGGACGCCTCTGAAGATCGCCATCCCCGGGGCGAAGCACGGCACGGTGGGTGACCCGATCACCGGTGACATCGTCGTCCTCGCCCTGCCGTACGCCGCGGTGGCCGAGGTGCTCGCGCAGTACGAGGGCCAGCTGGACGGCAAGGTTCTCGTCGACATCACCAACCCGGTCGACTCCGCCACGTTCGACTCCCTCGTCGTCCCGACCGGCAGCTCCGCCGCCGCCGTCATCGCGCAGGCCGTGCCCGGCGCCTCGGTGCTCAAGGCCTTCAACACCACCTTCGCGGCGACGCTCACCACCGGCGAGGTGGGCAACGAGCGGACCACGGTCCTCATCGCGGGCGACGACGCCGACGCCAAGGCCGAGCTGGCCGCCGTGATCGCCGCGGGCGGGCTGCGCGCGGCCGACGCCGGCTCGCTCAAGCGTGCGCACGAGCTCGAGGCGTTCGGGTTCCTGCAGCTCACGCTCGCCGCAACCGAGCAGACGTCGTGGACCGGCGGATTCGGGCTGACGGCATGAACGAGATCCTCGACGCCCGCACCGACGTCGGCGCCGTGACCCTCAAGGTGGGCGACCTCGACGCCATGACCGACTATTACGCGCGCGGCATCGGCCTGAGCGTCCTCGGGCAGGAGGGCGACCGCGTCACCCTCGGCCGGCAGGGCGTCCCGTCGGTTGTGCTCGAGCACACGCCCCTGCTCAAGCACGCCCCGTCGTCCGCAGCCGGGCTGTTCCACACCGCGATCCTGTTCGGCGAGCAGAGCGACCTGGCGTCCTCGGTGTACTCGGTCGCCCGGCACTTCCCGTCGTCGTTCACCGGCAGCTCCGACCACCTCGTGTCCAAGGCGCTCTACTTCGACGACCCCGAGGGCAACGGCGTCGAGCTCTACTGGGACCGGCCGCGCGAGCAGTGGGGCTGGGAGAACGGCCGCGTCGCCATGGCCACCGAGTACCTCGACCCGAACGGGTTCCTGCGGGACAACCTCGTCGACCCCGACGTCCTCGAGGGAGCCGCCGCCGTCGGTCACGTCCACCTCAAGGTGGGCGACATCACCACCGCTCACGAGTTCTACGTCGACACCGTCGGCTTCGAGGTCACCGCCGAGTACGGCACGCAGGCGCTCTTCGTCTCCGCCGGCGGCTATCACCACCACCTCGCGATGAACACGTGGCAGAGCCGCGGCGCGCAGGGTCGGTGGCCCGCGCTCGGCCTGGGCGAGGTCACCATCGAGCTGCCGACCGACGACGAGCGCGGCGCCCTCGGTGCCCGGTTGGCCGGCCGCGGGATCGCCACCCGCGACGACGGTCGC
Organism: Cellulomonas sp. Leaf395; assembly: GCF_001424125.1. Taxonomy (GTDB): domain Bacteria; phylum Actinomycetota; class Actinomycetes; order Actinomycetales; family Cellulomonadaceae; genus Cellulomonas. Next base: position 412,761 of record NZ_LMQI01000002.1, on the reverse strand, counting down.
GTGCTGGCGTTCGAGGACCCGTGGAACAACGAGATCCGGGTGGTCGTCGCCGGCTGAACCGTGCTCAGCCGAGCGCGTCCGCCCGGCGCAGCAGCAGCGACCGCTCACCCGCGTTCCGCGTCAGCGCCGCGGCCGCGCGGAAGGCGTCGCCCGCCTCCTCCGCCCGCCCCAGCTGCTCGAGGAGCTGACCGCGCGCGGCCTCGAGCGGCGGATAGCCCTCGAGCGCGTCGATCCTCTCCACCAGCGCGAGACCCTCGGCAGGTGATCCGGCCATCCCGAGCGCGACGGCCCGGTTGACGAACACGACAGGCGATGGCGACACGGTCGACAACTGCGCGTAGAGACCGGCGATCAGCGGCCAGTCGGTGTCCGACGCCGTGGCGGCGCTCGCGTGGCACACGGCGATCGCCGCCTGCAGGGCATAGGCACCGCGCGCCCCGCCGAGCCGGTGCGCCCGTTCCAGTGCAGCCATCCCACGGCGGACCAGCAGGCGGTCCCACAATCGGCGGTCCTGGTCCAGCAGCGGCACCGGGTCGCCCGCGGCCGACACGCGGCTGGTCAGACGGGACGACTGCAGCTCGAGCAGGGCGTCGAGGGCGTGCACCGACGCCTCGTCCGGCAGCAGCGCGCACAGGACGCGCGCCAGCCGGACCGCCTCGTGGCACAGCTCGGGCCGGGCCCACGAGTCGCCGGAGGTGGCGACGTACCCCTCGTTAAACACGAGGTAGACCACCTCGAGCACCGACGCCAACCGGTCGGGCATGTGGTCGGCGGCCGGCAGGTCGAACGCGACCCCCTCACGGGCCAGGGTCCGCTTCGCGCGGGAGATCCGCTGCGCCGCCGTCGCCTCGCTGATCAGGAGCCCGCGGGCCACCTCGTCCGTCCGTAGTCCGCCCAGCAGCCGCAGCGTCAGGGCGACCCGCGACTCGGTGGTCAACGACGGGTGGCACGTGGTGAACACCAGGCGGAGCAGGTCGTCGCCGATCCTGTCGTCCAGACCTGCGCCCACGCCCAGCACCTCCTCGTGCAGCTGCTCCCGCTCGATCGACCGGCCGACCTCGGCCAGCTTGCGGGCGTACGTGCCCCGGCGGCGGACCAGGTCGAGGGCCTTGTGGCGGGCGGTCGTGACCAGCCAGCCGGCCGGGTTCGGTGGGACGCCGTCCACCGGCCACTGCTCCAGCGCGGCGACGAAGGCGTCCTGCGCGATCTCCTCACCGAGCCCCACGTCGCCGACCACCCGGGACGCGACGGCGACCACCGCGGCGGACTCCATGCGCCAGACCGTCTCGGCCGTGCGGTGCGCGACCTCGCGACGAGGGCCCGTCATGCGACCGACTCTCGTCGCGCGGTCCCGGCGCTGCGGTGCGCGAACCCGCGACGATTGGTCACGAGACCGACACTCGTCCTGCGGTCCCGGCGGTCCGGAGCGCGAGCCCGTGACGGTCCGTCATGCCAATGACCCTCGTCGGCCGGTCACGGCGGGGCGAGAGAGCCCGCCACGGTCGGTCACGCGACCGACCTCGTCCCAACCACCCGGTGTCACGGCTCGTAGACCCGCATCACGTCCACCTCGCCGCCCCAGCCGTCCCAGTGCTCCTGGTGCAGGCGGAGGAACCGGCTCGCCCACTCGACGGCCTCCTCGCGCGAGCGCACGTCGTAGACCGCGTAGCTGATCAGCTCCTTGGCCTCGGCGAACGGCCCGTCGGTGACCGTCAGGGTGCCGTCGGCCAGCTGGACGCGAGCGCCACCGGCGGCGCTGGGCATGAGGCCCGCGGTGTCGAGCAGCGCGCCCGACGCGGTCGCCTCGGCGCCGAGAGCCATGATCGCCTCCATCAGGGCAGATGGCGGGGGAGTGGTGGGCTGAGCGGTGACTCGGAGCGTGGTGAAGTAGCGCATCGTCTCGTCCTCTCGGTCGTTCGGCTCAGGCCGCCGTGCGGCGGTAGGTGTCGACGGCGAAGGCGCTCACCCAGGTCCAGGCGACCACGATCCCGGCCGTGAACGCCAGCACCCCGTCGGTCCCAGGTGCCGACGAGATCGCGACGAACCCGCCGAGCAGCGCGACCGCGGCCGCCGACGACAGCACGGCACCCAGCGGGCGGCGCTGCCAGGCGAACCGCCGTGCGACGACGATCATCGCGGCCGCCAGCGCGACGAACCCGATCCCTGCCGTGAGCAGGTGCAGCATCCCGTCGGTACTGGGGACGGTCGGAGCCGACGACCCCACCGGGAAGCCGTCCCCCGGGTCGGCCCGGAAGATCCCTGCCAGCACCAGCCCGGCACCGAACACAGCCACCAGCCGCGGCACCCAGCGGAACCCGGCACCAGAGACGAGCGCGCGCCGCAGACCGACCGCGAACGCCCCGACCATGAGCCCGGTCAGGACCAGGTTGGCCACCTGGATCCAGCCGAGCGAGCCGTTGGCCAGCGTGGACCACGCGTGCCGGGTCAGGTCGAAACCCTCACGCGTCAGCGCTTGCGCCAGCGAGACGACCACGTAGAACGGACCGGCGATCACGCCGTAGCCGAGCAGCGACCGGGTGACGCGGACGGCAGGGTCGACGGGGCAGTCGTTCGACGCGGTGCCAGCGGTGGACGACTCGGGCGCGGTCGACGAGTCGGCAGCGGTGGCCGCGGTGGACGAGTCGGCAGCGGTGGCCGCGGTGGACGAGTCGGCAGCGGTGGCCGCGGTGGACGAGTCGGACGAGGTGGCCGCGGCGGGCGTCGTGGACCAGGTGGACGGGTTGGGCGTGGTGGACATCGTGACTCCTCGGTGCCGGCGGCCGGGCGGATCCGGCCGTACACCCACCCCTCGAACGGGCTTGGAGGTTCTCGACAGCACTTCTGCCACGAGTTTCGACGGCACGGCTGATGTGGCCGGGCGGGGAGTGCTACGGCACGCCGCTGCCGCTACTGGGGGAGTTGATGATGTGACCGCGACCGTTGCGGAAGACGTAGCGCAGAGGTTCGCGACCGGTGATGGACTCGACGGGCTCACCGATGACACCGGTGGGACCTGTCCCACCGGTGTCCGTGCCTTCCATGGCCGAGGCCCTGGCCAGTTGTCGTCGTGTCCAGCCCGGTGGCTTCTCGAGTCGTTGGATGCTCAGAGCGAGGCGGTGGGTCTCGCTGTGGTGGTGCTTGCACAAGAGGGCGGCATTGGTCACGGAGGTTGGCCCGGTGTCGCGGTCCCACCAGCGCACGTGGTGGACCTCGCACCGGGAGGCGTGCTGGTCGCACCCGTTCCACACGCACTGCCCGTCCCGGGCGACCACCGCGCGGCGTTGCGCGGTCGTGAACAGCCGCTTGGTGCGCCCCACGTCCAGCGGCAGCGACTCGGCGGACATCACGATCCGCGTGATCTCGGCGTCGCACAACGCCCGCGCCAGCTCCGACATCGCCACCGGCGTCCCGTCCTCGAGGGTCGCCGGCACGACCGGAGCCCAGGGCAGCGCGATCGGCGCACACACCGGAGCCGCGCCACCGCGTCCCCTCCCACCAGCCGTCACGCCCGCGGAACCATCACGGGAACCATCACGGGAGCTGTCGCGGGACCAGTCACCGCGGGTAGTGCCACGGGTCGCGGTCGCGTCCGTGCGGTCGTCCTGCGCCGTTGTCGCCGCGTCGAGGGCGCGCTGGTGGGCGATCAGCTCGGCGACGGTCTCGGCCGGGACGAGCAGGGACAGGTGTGGGCGGCTGACCGTGCCCGAGACCACCGTCGCGGCGGAGTTCTCGCCTGCCGGGTCAGTGCTGCTGTCCACCAGCGGTCCGGCGGCGGCCGTGGAGCCGCGGGCAACCGGCCCGGCACTGTGCGCGCCCGACTCCGCGACGACGCGTCGCGGAGTCGAACCGGCGCAGACCTTCTCCGCGAGCATGGTCAACGCGTCCGCGCATGCTTGGCCTGGCGAGCGCGTGTCGTCGCCGAACTGGCCCATCGCGGCCAGCGCGATCCGCAGGGTTTCTCCGGCGACCCGGTCCAGGCGGCCCTTGAGGAACACGCCGTGCGGTTGGGCCGACATCGAGAAGAACCGTTCGCGCTGCTGCTCGTCGTGCGACGCCTGCAACCCGGCCGGATCCTTGGCGGCGACAAACCGGGCCAGAGCGCGGGCGAAGTCCGGGCCGGACTGGGACCGCGCCATCGCCACCACGGTCTCTTGTGCCTGCGGGGTGCGCAGCACCGCGGCGACCTCCGGGGTGGAGGACGCCGCGACCCGGGCCAGCGCGTCCAGGTGCCCCAACGGCACCGACCCGTCCCGCACGCCGGCCGCAACCGTGGCCATCGAGACCAGCGCGTCGGCCTGCCGCACCGCCCGGGCCGCCTCACCGAGCCCCGACCGCGACACCCGCGCGTGCGCCGCCTCGAACGTGCGGTCCCCGGTGCGCATGGTGTCTCCGGCGGCCCGGTCCGCCACGAGCACGAACCCCTGCGCCTCAGCCAGGGCGGCCTGCGCGGCACGCACCGCGCCGAGGACCGACGCCCGGTCCGAGGCGGTCCAGGTCGCACTGGAGCGGGACGCGGACGCGAGCTCGGACGTGGCGTCCCGTACACGCGCCGCCACGTCCCGCACACCCGCCTCCACATCGAACATGTGTACGATTCTAGGTGGTAGCAGGCGCCGGATCAAGGCTTTGACCTGCACAAACATATCCACAGGCCATGCGCTGAGCCGCCCACAGCCCGCCGTTGAGGGCGGCGTGAGGCGACCGCCGCCATCAAGGCGGCGGCCGCCGATGGATCATCCGTCGCGCACATGCGGTCATCTCGGGCCGTGTCGGTCGGCGGCTGCCGCGACTCTCACCCGTGCCGCTCGGCGGCTGCCGTGACGCGGACCCGTGCCGCTCGGCGGCTGCCGCGACGTGGACCCGTCACCCCGGGATCGCGGCCGCGAGCTCCTGCCGGGACCGGATCCCGAGCTTCAGGTACACGTTCCGCAGGTGGTACTCGATCGTCTTCGGGCTGAGGAACAGTGCCGCGGCGGCCTCTCGCGTGGTCCGTCCGCCCGCGAGCATGTGCGCGACCTGCAGCTCCTGGGGCGTCAGAAGGTCGATCCCGGTGGAGCTGCGGCGTTGCGCGGTCTCACCCGTCGCGCGCAGCTCGGCGGCGGCCTGGTCGGCCCACGGGACCGCGCCGAGGCGCTCGAAGGTGGCCAGGGCGGTCCGCAGGTGCGGGCGGGCGTCGACGCGGCGCTTCATCCGGCGCAGCCGCGAGCCGTAGGCCAGCTCGGTGCGTGCGGCCTCGAAGTCGTCGGGCGTGTGCTGGTGGTAGGCGAGGGCGACGGAGAAGCACACGTCCACGTCCGGGTCCGGGCAGGTGAGGCCGGCCGCGCGGGCAGCACGCGCCAGCGACCACGGCTGGCCCTTGACCTCGGCGCGCCCGGTCAGCGACGCCGCCAGGTCGCTCGCCTCGTCGGAGAGGCCGAGACGCACCATGGCCTCGACCATCTCCGCGGCGGGCGAGATGTCGACGTCCACCAGGCCGAGGTCCGCGAGGAGGGTGTCGATCGTCCGGAAACGCTCGAGCGCCGCGTCGGGGTGGCCGAGGCCCAGCTCGAGCTCGGCGAGGGCCGTCATCGCCCAGGTCTGGACGAAGCCGAGGTGGTGCTCGCCCGCGATCGCCAGGGCCTCCTGCGCGTGGGCCCGACAGGCGTCTGCGTCTCCCCGCCGCGCCTCGAGCCAGGACAGCCCGGCCAGGCACGCGGTGAGGTCGGTGGCCTGCCCGGCCTCGCGAGCGAGCTGGATCGCCTCGGTGTACCCGGCGACGGCGTCGTCCCACCGGTCGGTGGTCGCCTGGTCCCGGGCGACGTAGAACAGCAGGAGCGGGAGCCCGCCGATGTCGCTGCGCCGCCGCGAGTGGGCGACGACCGTCGGGATGACGTCGCGGCCCACCGTGCTCTCCCGCAGGTAGAGCGGCAGGATCACGAGCCACGGCGCCAGCTGCGGGTCGTCGAGGAACGCGTCGACCTCGGCCATGGCGGCGCGCAGCAGGTCCGGACCGCCCTGTCCCGCCAGGATGCCTGCCACGGCCGTCGCCATCGACCCGACCCACCGCGCTCGCGCTGTGCGCGGTTCCAGCCCGGCCATGAGCGCCGCGGCCGACGCCGCCGCCGCGACGTCTCCCGCGAACTGGCACGCGGCGATGCAGTCGGCCAGCAACGTGACCGCGGTGTCCGGGTCGTCGTCGGCAGCAAGCGTGCCCGCAGCCAGGAAGACGTCGCGAGCCCGTTCGACGGACCCGGTCCGCGCGGCCACGGCGCCGTCCAGCGCGGCGGCCCGGGTGCGCAGGGCGGGTGACCGGGGGAGGCCGGAGGCGCGGTCGAGCAGGTCGAGCGCGGCCTCGGGCAGCCCCGCGCGCCAGGCGCTCTCCGCCGCGGACACCAGACGCTGCGCGCGGTGCGCAGGATCGGGGCTCAACCTGGCGGCCCGCTCGTACCCGGCCGACGCCACCGCCCACGCCCCCCGCGCCCGTGCACGAGCGGCTGCCTCGTCGAGCACCCCTGCCACCGTCGCGTCGGGCGCGGCGGTCGCCTCCCCGAGGTGCCAGGCCCGACGGTCGACGTCGTCGGCGTGCACCGCCTGCGCCAGGGCGGCGTGCACCGCGCGTCGGGCTGCGGGCGCGGCCTCCGCGTAGATGCCGGAGCGGACCAGGTCGTGCCGGAACGTGACCCGCGTGGCGTCGACGGTGAGCAGCCCGGCGCGCGCAGCCTCGTCGAGGTCGCCGACGGACACGCCGAGCAGGTCGCAGGCGGCGGTGACCGTCGCGAGATCGCTGCCCCCCGCTGCCGCGACCAGCAGCGCGGTGCGGGCGTCCGCGGAGAGCGCGTCGGCACGGCGGGCGAACGTCCGAGCCAGGGACGCCGGGACCGGGACGGGGGCGCCCGGCGGGAGGGCGTCGAAACCGTCGTCGGTGAGCTCCAGCAGGGCGAGCGGGTTCCCGCCGGCGGAGGCCAGCAGCCGTGAGCGTTCCTCGGGCGAGAGACGGTGGCCGAGCCGCCCCGCCAACGCCTGGGCGTCGGCAGCCGCGAGAGCCTCCACCGCGAGCTCCGGGAGGCCGGCCGAGCGGACGACCGACGGTTCGTCGCGCGCTGCGAGCAGGACGACGACGGGGTCGGCGGTGAGGCGTCGGACCGCGAAGCACAGCGCCTGCGCCGACGGCGGGTCGAGCAGGTGCGCGTCGTCGACGATCACCGCGACGGGTCCGTCCTCGGCCACGCGGCTCAGCAGGCTCAGGACCGCCGCGCCGACCGCGAAGCGTTCGCCGCCGGACCCCGGCACGAGCGCCAGCGCGGAGCCCAGCGCCTCCGCCTGCGGTGCGGGCAGGGCGTCCAGATGGTCCAGCACGGGACGCAGCAGCTGCAGCAGGCCACCGAACGGCACCTCCCGCTCGGAGTCGATCCCGGCCGCGCGCAAGACCCGCATGCCCGCGTCGCCAACCGCCGACGCAGCATCCTCGAGCAGCGCGCTCTTGCCGATCCCCGCCTCGCCGGTCAGCAGCAGCGTGCCGCTCTCACCCACGCGAGCGGAGGCCACCAGCCTGCTGATGACCTGCCGTTCGAGCTCGCGTCCGACCAGCACGGATCGAGTCTAGGGAGCACACCAGGGGGGTGCCCTGATGCGATGGGTCGACCGTCGCGGCCAGTGTCGAGACCGACACATCCGACACCTCGGCGAGGAGATCGACGACCATGACCGACACCATGCCCGCGCAGGTGCAGCGGACCATCGACCCCGACACGCTCATGTCCTTCGTGTTCCGCGCCGTCGACGAGGTCGGCGCCACCCTGAACACCGCGCTCGTCGTGATGGGCGACAAGCTGGGCTACTACACGACGATGGCCGACGGCCGCCCTGTCACGCCGGCCGAGCTGGCCGAGCAGACCTCGACGAGCGAGCACTACGCGCGGGAGTGGCTGAACAGCCAGGCCGCCGGCGGCTACGTCGAGTACGACGCCGAGACCCGCCGCTACACGTTGCCCGCCGAGCACGCTGTCGCGCTCGCGGACCCGACCAGCCCGGCGTACCTGGCGGGCTTCTTCCAGCTGGCGCTCGGCACCGTCCACGGCGCCGAGAGCATCCTCCAGGCGGCGCGCGACGGCGACGGTCTGGGGTGGCACGAGCACCACACCGACGTGCACCACGGGTGTGAGCGCTTCTTCCGCACGATGTACAACGGGCACCTGCTGAACGAGTGGATCCCCGCGCTCGACGGGGTCGCGGCGAAGCTGGAGGCGGGTGGCACGGTCGCCGACGTCGGCTGCGGGCACGGTGCGTCGACGATCCTGCTGGCGAAGGCGTTCCCGAACGCCACGTTCGTCGGTTCGGACTATCACGAGGCCTCGATCGAGGTCGCCCGCGAGCGCGCGGCGGCTGCCGGGGTGTCCGACCGGGTGACGTTCGAGGTCGCTCCCGCTACCGGGTTCTCCGGGACGGGCTACGACCTGATCGCGATGTTCGACTGCCTGCACGACATGGGTGACCCCGTCGGGGCGGCCCGGCACGTGCGCGAGGCGATCGCTCCCGACGGCACGTGGATGGTCGTCGAGCCGATGGCCGGCGACCGCGTCGAGGACAACCTCAACACCGTCGGCCGGGCGTACTACGGGTTCTCCACCCTGCTGTGCACGCCGGCGTCGCTCAGCCAGGACGTCGGGCTGGCGATGGGCACGCAGGCCGGTCCGGCCAAGATCCGCGACGTCTCCACCGCCGCCGGGTTCACCGCGTTCCGGACCGCCGCCTCGACCCCGTTCAACAACGTGTTCGAGGTCCGCCCGTGACGCGGAGCACCCGCGAGGACGAGACTGCTCAGGTGGGCACGGACCCGAGCAGGGCAGCGGACCCCGACGTCGTCGGCGTCGCCGAGCGCGACGGGGTCCCGCTCGCCTACGAGGTGTTCCATCAGGACCACCGCACCACGGTGGTCCTGGTTCCCACCTGGTCGATCGTCCCCTCGCGGTTCTGGAAGGCGCAGATCGGCTTCCTGGCGCGGCACTACCGCGTGATCACGTTCGACGGCCGCGGGAGCGGGCGCTCGGGCCGGCCGCAGGGCGCCGAGGCGTACACCGACCGGCAGTACGCCGACGACATCCTGGCCGTGATGGACGCGACGGGAACCGAGAAGGCCGTCCTGGTCACCGAGTCGTGCGGGGCGTCCTGGGCGGTGCACGTCGCGGCTGGCGACTCTGCGAGTGCCGCGCGCGTGCTCGGGATCATGGCTATCGCCCCGTCATGCGGCCTGGACGTGGCCACCCCGGGCCGCGACCACGTCCCGTGGGACGAGCCCCTGGACTCCTCGGAGGGCTGGGCCAAGTACAACAAGCACTACTGGCTCGGGGGCGGCTACGACGACTTCACCGAGTACTTCTTCCACAAGATGTTCTCCGAGCCGCACTCGACCAAGCAGATCGAGGACTGCCTCGGCTGGGCGCAGGAGATCTTGCCGCAGACGCTCGCGGACACCACCGCCGGGCGGATCGGGTGCGACGGCGCGGTGTGCGAGCCGGTCACGCCGTTGGCCCGGCAGGTGACCTGCCCGGTCGTCGTGGTGCACGGCACCGACGACCGCATCCGGCCGCACGCGTTCGGCGAGCGGCTGGCCGAGCTGACCGGCGGCGAGCTGGTGCTGCTCGAGCACGCGGGGCACGGCCCGTCGGCGCGCGACCCCGTGAAGATCAACCACCTGATCGCGCAGTTCGTCGACCGGTCCGTCCCGGCCGCACCGCGCACCACCTGGGTGCGAGCCCTGCGAAGGCCACCACGGGCGCTGTACCTCTCGTCACCCATCGGGCTCGGGCACGCGCAGCGGGACGTGTCGGTCGCGGCGGAGCTGCGCGCGCTCCGGCCCGAGCTGCAGATCGACTGGCTCGCGCAGAACCCGGTCACCCGCGTGCTCGCGCGGCACGGCGAGCGGGTGCACCCCGCGTCGGCGTGGCTGCGCAACGAGTCGGGTCACATCGAGCACGAGGCCGGCGAGCACGACCTGCACGCGTTCCAGGCGATCCGCCGGATGGACGAGATCCTGGTGCACAACTTCATGGTCTTCGACGAGGTGGTGGCCGCCGGCGACTACGACCTGGTGATCGGCGACGAGGCGTGGGACGTCGACTACTTCCTGCACGAGAACCCCGAGCTCAAGCGGTTCTCGTTCGCGTGGATGACTGACTTCGTCGGCTGGCTGCCCATGCCCGACGGCGGGCCACGCGAGGCGATGCTCACCGCGGACTACAACGCGGAGATGATCGAGCAGCGCGCCCGGTTCGCCCGGGTCCGGGACCGTTCGGTGTTCGTCGGGGACCCGGACGACGTGGTCGAGGACGACTTCGGGCCGGGCCTGCCGAGCATCCGGGCGTGGACGGAGGAGAACTTCGACTTCGCCGGGTACGTGACCGGGTTCGACCCCGCGGAGCTGGAAGGCACCGAGCGGCTGCGCGCGGACCTCGGGGTGGGTCCTGGGGAGAAGCTCTGCGTGGTCACGGTCGGGGGGTCCGGCGTCGGCACGTCCTTGCTGCGCCGGGTCATGGACGTCGTGCCGCTGGTCCGCCAGCTCGCGCCGGAGCTCCGGTTCGCGTTCGTCACCGGCCCACGGATCGACCCCTCGTCACTGCCGACCTGGGACGGGTCGACGGTCCTCGGGTACGTGCCGGACCTGTTCCGGCACCTCGCCGCGTGCGACGTCGCGGTCGTCCAGGGCGGCCTGACCACGACGATGGAGCTGACGGCCCTGAACAAGCCGTTCGTGTACGTGCCCCTGCGTCACCACTTCGAGCAGAACCTGCACGTGCGCAAGCGGCTCGACCGGTACGAGGCCGGGCGGCACCTCGCCTACGAGGACGCGGTCGACCCGGACGGCCTCGCGGAGGCGATCGTCAAGGAGGCCAGCCGCGACGTGCGGTACCGGCCGGTGGCCACGGACGGCGCGGCGCGGGCGGCCGCGCTGCTGGCGGACCTCGTCTAGAGATCCACCAGCGCGAGGTGCACCCGCACGGTGTCACCCACGTCGAGGCCCTCGGCCTTGCGGACCGCCTTCTTCACCGGCAGCACGTACGTGTCGGTCGACGGGAAGATCGACGTCCGCCACACGGTGGCGCCGACGGTGACCTCGACCCGTACCGACCCGAAGCCGCGCGTGGAGTCGCCGACGACGTCCAGCACCTCGTCGGCGACGTGCGTCGGCAGGCTCACGAACGTCCACGCGTCGGTCTTGCGGGCGTCCCACAGCCACAGCGGCGCCTCGAACTCATAGGTCACGGTCGTGCCATCTCTCCACCCAGCAGGCTCGGACCGGTGTACTCGGTGACCTCGTCCACGAAGTGCTCGGCGTCGTCCTGCGGCGCGTAGCCGAGGGCCCGCGCGCCTGTCAGGTCCCACCAGGCGCGGGTGTTGGCCGAGGTGCCGTACACGACCGTCGGGCCGTCGACCGGTCCGCGCAGCGCGGCGTCGACCAGGCGGACGGCGTCGCCGGGACTCAGCCAGATGCCCAGGTCGAAGGTGGACAGCGGCCGGTCGATGCAGGCGCCGATGCGCAGCGACACCACCTCGATCCCGTGCCGGTCGGCGTAGAGGCTCCCGAGCGCCTCATCGGCGGCCTTGGAGACGCCGTAGAACGTGTCGGGGCGCACGGGCCGGTCCGCCGGCGCCGTCGAACCGGTGGGGTAGTAGCCGACGGCATGGCACGAGCTGGCCAGCACCGCCCGCCGTACTCCGGCACGCCGGGCCGCCTCGAGCACGCGGTAGGTGCCGTCGATGTTCGTCGACACGAGCGCCTCCCACGTGTCCTCCTGCGCGATCGCGGCCAGGTGGACGACCGCCGTGGCACCCGCCATCGCCTCCGTCAACGCGTCGAGAGCGTCGTCGTCCCGGAGGTCCACCGACGTGTACGGATCCCCGGGGTCCACGGCGTCGACCAGGACGAGGTCCCACCCTCGCGACGGCAGCCCTCCGTCGACGTGTCGCAGGTACGTGCCGATCCGACCGGCCGCGCCGGTGATCACGACGGTGTCACCCATCCCGTCCTCCTTGGTTCTCTGTCGCGCGGTGAGGGCCGGCGACGTAGCGTCGATCGTCTCCAACAAAGGATGGTGCCGCATGGACGTGGCCGGACTGCTGGTCGAGTCGTTCGGGCGGGTGGACGGTCTGCTGACGCGGGCCGTCGACGGGTTGGGCGTCGACGAGCTCGCGTTCCGACCCGACCCGGAGGCGAACTCCATCGCGTGGCTGGCGTGGCACGCGGCCCGCGGCGAGGACGCGCAGATCGCCGACGTCGCGGGCACCGAGCAGGTCTGGACCGCCCAGGGCTGGGCCGACCGCTTCGACCTGCCGTTCGACGACACGGCGACGGGGTACGGCCACAGCGCGCAGGACGTCGGTCGGGTGCGCGCGTCGGCGGACCTGCTCGTCGGCTACTACCGGGCCGTCGGCGACCGCACGCTGGACTACCTGCGCAGTCTCGCGGAGGGCGACCTCGACCGCGTGGTCGACGAGGGCTGGGACCCGCCGGTGACCCTCGGCGTCCGGCTGGTGAGCATCGTCGGGGACAGCCTGCAGCACGCCGGTCAGGCGGCGTACGTGCGGGGTCTGCTGGAGCGCTCTGCCCTCACCCACGGCTGACGCGACTCAGAGACCGTGCGCCGCGACCAGCGCGTCCAGCTGGCCGCGGTGCGCGTCGACGAACTCCTGCTGGACGGCGTGCCACGCGGCTCGGGTCGACTCCTCGTACCCGGTCGAGGCGCGGCACGTGAGGTCGGCGACCGCCAGCGCGATCTCCGCGTCCTGGACCTCGGGGGTGGGGAAGACGCCGCCCTCCGTCGCGGCCGCCGCCTGGTCCTCGGCCTCGTCCGGCGACCCGACGTCGTGACCGGCATCGGCCATGCACGCGGACCATGCAGCATCGGCAACGTGCACCCGCGGGTCGTCGATCACGGCGAGCACCCAGGCCTCGAGGTCCGCGTGCAGGTCGGCGAAGTGCGGGTCGGCAACCCAGTCCTCCGCGGGCGCCTCGACCGGTGCGACCGAGCAGGCGGCGAGCGTCGCGTCGTACCGCTGGCGGTCCTGTGGGGACAGGGTGCGGACGTACGCGGCGTTGTGGTCCGCCGACGTCGCAGCGGGGATGCTGAGGCCGCCGTACCCCCACCGCCGCGCGAACGGGAGGGTGTCCTGGGTGAGCTCGTTGTTCGGGTCGTCCGGCCAGTACGTGAACCCGGCGTCGGCCACGCACGTCCGGGTCCGCTCCTCGTTCACCTGCGTCGCGAGCCTCGCGTCGACCTGGTCGAGGTAGGCCCAGAGCGGTCCGGGGACCGGTCGTTCGACCGGGGGGACGGCGGGCGGGAGGACCTCCGCCGTCGCCTGGGCGCAGCCTGCGACGAGCGTGGCGGCGGCGAGGGCCAGCAGCAGGGCGGTCCGGTGCGGCACGTCGTGACTCCCGTCGTCCGATCACAGGCTCCTGCGCCCGCCGCGTCAGCCGACCGTAGCGCCGGTCCGGGGTCCCCGTCCGGCAGTTCATGCAACGGTCGGGGTCGGCCTACGTCGACGAGGCGCTCGTCCACGTAGGCTTCCCGCCCATGCGGTGTGCGTACTTCGACGCAGGGGTCTGCCGCTCCTGCACCTGGATGGGGCGCCCGCACGGCGAGCAGGTCGCGGACAAGGAACGGCACTGCGCCAACCTCCTCGGCGAGCGAGACGACCTCGTGTGGCTGCCCCCGGTCACCGGTCGCGAGTCGGGGTACCGCAACAAGGCGAAGATGGTCGTCGGCGGGACCGTCGAGACTCCGACGCTGGGCATCCTCGACGCCGCGGGCCACGGCGTCGACCTGCGGGGCTGCGGGCTGTACCCGGGTCCGCTCGCGGAGACGTTCCCCGTGCTGGCCGCGTTCGTCACGCGCGCGAACCTCACGCCGTACGACGTCCCCGCGCGCACAGGCGAGCTGAAGAACCTGCTGGTCACCCAGTCGCCGGACGGCGAGCTCATGCTCCGGTTCGTGCTGCGCTCGCAGGAGCCGGTGGCCCGGATCCGCAAGCACCTGCCGTGGCTGCTGGACGCCCTGCCGCAGCTGCGGGTGGTGTCCGTGAACCTGCTGCCGGACCACAAGGCGGTGCTCGAGGGGGCGCGGGAGATCCTCCTGACGGCGACCGAGACCCTGCGGATGCGCGTCAACGGGATCGACCTGCACCTGCGCCCGCAGAGCTTCTTCCAGACCAACACCGAGGTGGCCTCCGCCCTGTACCGGCACGCCGCGTCGTGGGTGGAGGAGCTGGCGCCGACGAGCGTGTGGGACCTGTACTGCGGCGTCGGCGGGTTCGCGCTGCACGTGGCTGCTCCCGGCCGCGAGGTCGTCGGCATCGAGACCAGCGTCGAGGCGATCGCGAGCGCGACGCTCAGCGCTGCCGACCTCGGCCTGGCCGGCGTGCGGTTCGCGGCCGGTGACGCCACCGAGTTCGCCGTGGCCGCTGAGAGGGCTCCCGACCTGGTCATCGTCAACCCGCCGCGGCGGGGCATCGGGGAGGCGCTCAGCCGCTGGCTGGAGGCTTCCGACGTGCAGCACGTCGTCTACTCCAGCTGCAACGCCACGTCGCTCGCCCGCGACCTGGCGGCCATGCCCTCGCTGCGGCCGCGGCGCGCGCAGGTGCTCGACATGTTCCCGCAGACCACCCATTACGAGGTCCTCACACTTCTGGAGCGCACGTAGCTCTCTTGGACGGCCGTTCACAAGACGATAGGAAGAGGCATGAGCACCTCTCCCGTCCTCGTCATCGGCGCCGGACCCGCCGGCCTCGCGGTCGCCGCCTCCCTCGGCAGGCGTGGCGTCCCCGCCGTCGTGCTCGAGCGTTCCGACGCCGTCGGCGCCTCGTGGCGTCAGCACTACGAGCGGCTCCACCTGCACACCACCCGGCGCTGGTCGGGTCTGCCGGGCTTTCCGATCCCGCGCCGCTTCGGCCGGTGGGTCGCGCGAGCTGACGTCGTCAACTACCTCGAGATGTACGCCGTGCACCACCGGCTCGACGTGCGCACCGGCGTCCACGTGAAGCGCGTCGCGCGGGCCGACGGCGGCTGGGTGGTCGAGGCGGAGTCGGGGGAGGTGTTCACCGGGTCGACCGTCGTGGTCGCCACCGGGTACAACCACACGCCCGTGCCGCCGGCGTGGCCGGGCGTCGAGACGTTCGCGGGAGAGCTGGTGCACGCCTCGGCGTACCGCAACGCGAAGCCGTACCGCGGCAAGGACGTGCTCGTGGTCGGTGCGGGCAACACCGGGTCGGAGATCGCCGTCGACCTCACCGAGGGCGGGGCGTCGCGCGTCCGGCTCGCGATCCGCACGCCCCCGCACATCGTCCGACGCTCGAACCTCGGCTGGCCCGCGCAGGGCACCGGGATCGTGGTGCGGCACCTGCCCGTCCGGGTGGTGGATCGCATCGCGGCCGGGGTGGCCCGCGTCGAGGTGCCGGACCTGTCCCCGTACGGCCTCCCGCGGCCGACCACCGGTCTGTACTCGCGCGTCATGGAGGGCTCTGTGCCGTTGCAGGACGTCGGCCTGATCGCGGCCGTCCAGGCGGGACGGGTGGAGCCGGTCGCGGCGGTGGAGTCGTTCGACGACGGTGCCGTGGTGCTGGCCGACGGCTCGACGATCACCCCGGAGGTCGTCGTCGCCGCCACCGGGTACCGCCGCGGGCTCGAGGCGCTGGTCGGCGACCTCGGCGTGCTCGACGAGCGCGGACTGCCGCGAACGCACGGGCCGCGGACGTTCCACTCGGCGCCCGGGCTCTACTTCACCGGGTACACCAACCCCATCAGTGGCATGTTCCGCGAGCTGCGGATCGACGCCGACCGGATCGCGCGGGCGATCAGCCGCGGCTGACGCGGCTCTCCCGCCACGCCTTCCACGCGCCCGTCGACCAGAGCGCCCAGAGCACCAGGACCGGCTGGAAGACGAGCCGGATCGCCCGGGCCCTGTCGGAGTCCAGCCCGAACGCGTCCGTCCGCGTGACCAGCTGGGAGATGTTGCCGGGGAAGATCGCGACGAAGAACGCGGCGGTCAGCCAGCCGACCGTGGCGCGGTGCTTCGGCAGCGCCACGAGCGCGCCGCCGAGGGCGAGCTCCACCAGGCCGGAGCCGACGACGACGGTGTCGGTGTCGACGGGAACCCACGGCGGCACCTGCGCGGCGAACTCCTCCCGGGCGAACGTCAGGTGGCTGGTGCCGGCGAGCAGCAGCACCGCGCCGAGGGCGATCCGGCCGACCGTCCGTGCGGGACAGGTGGAGGTCATACGGCCAGCGTCCCCCACGCCGGGCCTCACCGCACGACGCGGAACGTCAGGTGCGTCGCCTCGTCCGTCGCGACGAGGCCCGTGCGCACCAGCTCGGTGGTCTGGTCCCCGGCGATGTCGAGCAGCCGTTCGCCCCGGTGCAGCAGTACGGGCACCAGGTTGAGCACGACCTCGTCGACCAGCCCGGCGGCCAGCGCCTGCCGGCTCACGTCGGCGCCGCCCATGACGAGCACGTCCCGGTCCCCGGCGGCTGCCACGGCCTGCGCCACGGCGCTCGCGACGCCGTCGGTGACGAACGTGAAGGTGGCGCTCCGCATCGGTCGGGGATCGTGCGCCCGGTGCGTCACCACGAACGTCGGCACCGGGAACGGGGTGTCGCCCCACAGTCCGACGCCGATGTCGTAGGTCCGTCGCCCGACCACCACGGCCCCGGTGCGGGCGAGCTGCTCGTCGGCCACGGCGGCGTCGGCACCGGCGGGCGTCGTGCCGTCCGCGGCGACGGCACTGCCGCCCCCGTCCGGGAACAGCCACCGGTGCAGCCGCTCGCCGCCGACGCCCAACGGCGCCGCGTCCGACGTGTCGGGTCCGGCACTGAACCCGTCCAACGACACCGACGCGCTCACCCGCACGATTCCCATGTGCCCCACGCTAGAACGGCTTGCACCTATCCCACCGGCGGCGTCTACCGGGAGGTCGTGGAGCCGGAGCGGCTGGTGTTCACGTGGGCGGACCCGGGCGACCCGCAGGACGGTGCGCCCGTGGTCACCGTGACGCTCGAGGATCTCGGTGAGCGGACGCGCATGGTCTTCCACGTGGACGGCATCGGCGGGCTGCCCGGGGACGAGTCCGTGTACGACGGCTGGGACTCGGCGTTCGGCGAGCTGGTCGAGCACCTCCCCTGACCGTGCCCGGCAGGGCTGCCGTCCGGTCGAGGCTGTCGGAGACTGGGTTCGTGACCGACCCCGACGGATGGGTGCCGGCCCTTCGAGGACCACTTCGACGGCCTCGACCTCGACCGCGCCGTGTGGCTGCCGCACTACCTGCCGGCGTGGAGCTCGCGTGCAGCCACGGCAGCGTCCTACGAGCTCCGCGACTCGTGGTTGCACCTGCGCATCCCGCCCGACCAGGGACTGTGGTGCGCCGACGACCACCTGCCTCCGATGCGCGTGTCGGGTATCCAGTCCGGCAGCTTCTCCGGCCCGGTCGGCAGCACCCGGGGTCAGCAGCCGTACCGCGACGGCCTCCGGGTGCGCGAGGCGCAGGAGCTGTTCCACGGGTGGACCCCGTCGGGCGGTCGCATCGAGCTGCGGGCGCGCGCCGTGGTGACGCCGAGGTCGATGGTCGCGTTCTGGATGGTGGGGCTCGAGGACCAGCCCGAGCGTTCGGCGGAGATCTGCGTCGCGGAGATGTTCGGCGATGCCGTCCAGCCCGGGTCGGCGGCCGTGGGGATGGGACTACACCCGTTCCGCGACCCGGCGGTCGTCGAGGACTTCGAGGCGGTCCGGCTGCCGCTCGACATCGCGGAGCCCCACACGTACGCGGTGGACTGGTCCGCCGATCACGTCACCCTCCTCGTCGACGGCGCCGAGGTGCGCCGCTGTCCGGCCCCGCCGACGTACCCGATGCAGATGATGCTCGCGGTCTTCGACTTCCCTGAGAAGTCCGTCGGTGACGACGCCGACGCCGTTCCCGAGCTCGTCGTCGACAGCCTTCGGGGCTACGAGCGCCGCTGAGGGACCTCGTGGACGTCGCGCGACGGGACCTGAGCGAGCCACGCGCGGCGGGTCAGGGGCCGCCGCGCGTGGCGGCACGGGCTCAGAACACCCGGTTGGCGATCTCTGCCGGGGCCAGCAGCAGCTCCGTGATCTCGTCGTCCAGCTGGACCAGCGTGAGGGACGCGCCGGCCATGTCGAGCGAGGTGCAGTACTCGCCCACGTAGCTGCGGCCCACGGTGATGCCCTGTGCGGCGAGCTTCTCGTGCGCTAGCCCGTACAGCAGGTAGAGCTCGCTGATCGGGGTGCCGCCGAGACCGTTGATCATCAGCGCCACCGAGTCGCCGGAGGAGTACGGCAGGTCGGGGACGACCGCGCCGAGCAGCTCGTCGACGATCTCGTCGGCGCTGACCAGCTTCGCGCGGCGACGGCCGGGCTCGCCGTGGATGCCGACGCCGACCTCCATCTCGTCGTCGGCCAGCTCGAACAGCGGTGAGCCCTTGGCGGGCGGCGTGCAGGGGGTCAGGGCGATGCCCATGGTCCGCGTGACGGAGTTGACCTTCTCGCCGATCCGCACCAGCTCGTCCAGCGACGCTCCCGCCTCGGAGGCCGCGCCGACGGCCTTCATGACGAAGAAGTTCCCCGCGACGCCGCGTCGACCGACCGTCCAGGTCGAGTCCTTGACCGCCACGTCGTCGTTGATGAACAGCGTCCGCACGTTCAGGCCCTCGGCCTCTGCCAGCTCGGCGGCCATCTCGAACGCCATCTTGTCGCCCGTGTAGTTGTTGACCAGGAGCAGGACGCCCTTGTCGGATGCCAGCAGCTTCGCGGTCTCCAGCACGTACTCCATGGGCGGTGCCGCGAACACGTCACCGGGACACGCACCGTCGAGCATCCCCTTGCCGACGACCATGACGTGCGCCGGTTCGTGGCCCGAGCCGGAGCCCTGGATGATCGACACCTTGTCGTGGCTGGGGGCGTCGGCCCGCATGATCAGGTTGTACTCGGGCACGTAGCGCAGGGTGTCGGGGTTGGCCAGGGCGATGCCCTTGAGCATCTCGGGGACGAAGTTCAACGGGTCGTTGACGAACTTCTTCATCAGTCGTTCCTCCACATCGTCGTGATCGGTCGGTCGCCGCGTCGCCCCCGGAGCGCGGACGTGTGTGTCACCAGGTGTCGGCGACGCGCTCGGCCAGCACCGCGACCGCGACCGCACCGGGGTCGAGCGACCCGATGCTGCGCTCGCCGGTGTAGGAGGCGCGTCCGCGGCGTGCCTGCATGGGCCGGGTTGCCTCGGCGGCCTCCCGGGCGCTGACGGCGGCGGCCTTCGCGATGTCCGCGGGTGCCGACCCCGCCGCGAGCTCCCGCTCGATCGTGTCGGTCATCGGCGCGAGCGCGTCGAGCAGCGTCTTCTCGCCGAGGTCCGCACCGCCGCGCGCCTTGATGCCCTCGATCGCGGCACGCAGCATCGCGACGACGTCGTCGCCGGTGATCTCCTGCTTGCCCTTGACCTGACCGGCCGCGCGCAGGAACGCGGTGCCCCAGATCGGCCCGGACGTGCCGCCGATCCGGCCCGACATGACGACGGCGACCTTCTGCAGGAACGTGCCCGTGTCGGAGCGGTCGAACGCGTCCCACTGGGCCAGCACGTTCTCGAACCCGCGGGCCAGCGAGAACCCGAAGTCACCGTCGCCGACCACGGAGTCGAGGTCCCCGAAGTACTTCTCGTTCTCGACGCAGCCCTCGGTGAGGGTGCGGACGACGGACTCGACACGGGCATCGGACACGGCAGTCGCTCTCTTCTAGGGGGTGGTGTGCAGGAGGTGCTCGACGTGTGACAGCTCGACCTGGCCGTCGATGGCCAGGTCGTGGGGGTTGCTCAGGACGGTGGCGGGGTGCTCGGGCAGGTCACCGAGCGAGCTGACGACCAGGGAGGCGCCGGTGAAGTCCTCGTCGGCCGTGTAGCTGCTCACCGTGACGATCGTTCGCAGCCCGGCACCGAGCGCGGCGCGCAGACCGTTGGCGCTGTCCTCGACGACGACGACGTCCTGAGGTCCGACGCGGAGCTCCCGCAGCGCGAGCAGGTAGATGTCGGGGGCGGGTTTCTTGGCGGGCACGACGTCCCCGGCGAACACCGTGAACGGGGCAGCCAGGTCGGCGCCGACGGCGTGCTCCAGCACGGCCCGGACGGATGCCTCGGCCGACGTCGACGCGACAGCCAGACCCCAGCCGGCGTCGGCCGCCTCCGCCACGATCCGCTCGATGCCGGGACGGCCGGGCAGGACGCCGTCGGCCACCAT
This sequence comes from Cellulomonas sp. Leaf395, assembly GCF_001424125.1. Taxonomy (GTDB): domain Bacteria; phylum Actinomycetota; class Actinomycetes; order Actinomycetales; family Cellulomonadaceae; genus Cellulomonas. The sequence goes on along the minus strand of NZ_LMQI01000002.1, from coordinate 392,504 downwards.
CGCCGTGTAGTGCGCCGTCTTCGCCTTGTGCCAGCGCGCGATCAGGTCGCGCTGCTCGTCGGGGTCGGTGGGCAGGTGCGCGGTCTCGGCGAACAGCGGCGTGAACACGGTCGCGAGGCGCTCCTTGCCCCCGCCGATCGCGAGCAGGTGCCCGTACTCCTCCTCGCTCCAGTGGATCGGCAGGCCGGCCTCGGCGAACGTCTGGTTGAACGCGGGCAGGTGCCCGTCGCGCTCGGTGTCGGCGAGGACGCCGTCGCAGTCGAAGATCAGCGTGGGGCTCACGAGGACGCCCTCCCGGCCGCGCCGAACTCCTCGATGTGCACCGCGATCGCGGCCTGCACCGCGGCGGAGATGTCCCGGAACATCGACGGCGGGTCCCACCTGTTCGTCGCCCGCGCCTCGGCCAGGTGCTTCTCGGCCGAGCGCATGTAGGCGACCTTCACGCCGGTGGAGATGTTGATCTTGGACACGCCCGCCGCGATGAACGTCGCGAAGTCCTCGGCGGACAACCCCGTGCCGCCGTGCAGGACGATCGGGCGGTCGGTCAGCGCCGCGAGCTCCCGCACGCGTTCCGGGAGCAGGACCGGCTGCGCCGTGTACTCGCCGTGCGCGGTGCCCAGCTGCGGGGCGAGCAGGTCGACCCCGGTGCGCTGGGCGACCGCCGCCAGGGTGCCGACGTCGTAGGAGTGGAGCGAGACGTCCGACCCAACGCCGTCCTCGACGCCGATGATGTTCTCGATCTCCGACTCGACGTCGACCCCCGCGGCGTGCGCCTCTGAGACCACCTCGGCGGTCTCCCGCTCGGCGGTCTCCAGGTCGCGGTCCGAGGCGTCGAACAGCACGGACGACCAGCCCGCCCGGACGACGTCGGAGATGACGGCCCGGTCGGGGCAGTGGTCGAGGTGCAGCGCGACGGGCACGGCCACGTCGCCGGCTGCGTGCCGGAACATCGTCGTGATCAGGTCGGTGCCGATCGAGCGGACGGTCTTGACGGAGATCTGGATGATCATCGGGGAGCTCGCGGCCACCGCCGCGGCGATCACGGCGCGCAGGGACAGGTCGTCGAGGATGTTCACCGCCGGGACCGCGTACCCGCGCTCGCGAGCAGTCCGCGTCATCGTCAGCGTCGACGAGATCATGCCCAGCCCTCCCGGCGAGCGGTCCAGCGCGACCGGGACCGCATCGTCCCGACCTCTCGGCAGTCTAGACAGGTCTACTCATGCACGACCAGACGCGCGCGATCCGTGGAACCCTGGAGCCATGACGAACGTCCTGCAGCGAGAGTCGGCGGTGCCGCTCTACGCGCAGCTCGAGCAGATCCTGCACACCCGGATCACCAGCGGCGAGTGGCTACCCGGCCAGCGCATCCCGTCCGAGAACGAGCTCAACCGGATCTACGGGCTCAGCCGGATGACCGTGCGAGGCGTGCTGACCAAGCTCGTCGGCGACGGCCTGCTGGTGCGCGTGCCGGGCAAGGGCACCTACGTCGCCACGCCCAAGATCAATGCGGTCTCACCGGCCTACCGGGGCGTGCGCGAGCAGCTCGAGGGCCTCGGCTACGAGACGTCGACGCGGCTGGTCTCGGTCGGGCTCGAGACGCCATCGTCGGGGGTTCTCGAGCGGCTCGCGCTCGGCGAGGGTGACGAGACGTACGTGATCGTCCGCGTCCGCTCCGTCCAGGGCGAGCCGATCAGCCTGCACCGCTCCTACGTGCCGGCCCGCCTGGCGCCCGGGCTCGACGGGCACGACGTCGTCGCCAACCAGCTGTGCGTCGTCCTGGAGGAGCACTACGGCCTGCCGATGAAGCGCGTGCACGAGGAGCTCGAGGCCGTCGCCGTGACGTCTGCCGACGCCAAGCACCTGGGCATGCGCCGCGGCGAGCCGGCCCTCCAGCTGCAGGACGTGATCTCCGACGCGCTGTCGCGGCCGTTCGAGTACTCGTCGATCGTCTTCCGCGGCGACCGCATGCGGCTGCGCTTCGACTACGACCGTTGACCATGTAGCACAAGTGCTACGGTGGCTTTCATGAGCCACTCCGTCGGTGTCCGCGAGCTGCGCCAGCACGCCAGCGAGGTCCTGCGCCGCGTCGAGGACGGGGAGCGGCTGACGGTGACGGTCAGCGGACGCGACGTCGCGATGCTCGTCCCCGCAACACGACGTGCCTGGCGTCGGTACGACGAGGTGGCCGACATCTGGGCCAGGCCGGCCGACCCCACGTTCGCGGCGACGCGTGACCTGCTCGACCAGCAGGTCACGGACCCGTTCGAGCGCCACGCGTGAGGGCGTTGCTCGACACCAGCGTGCTCGTGGGCGGCGCTGCCGACTTCGGCGACGCCGAGCTGGCCGTCAGCGCGATCAGCCTGGCCGAGCTGCACTTCGGTGTCCTTGTCGCGCCCGACGCCGCCGCCCGGGCTCTCCGGCTGCAGCGTCTGACGGCGGTCGAGCGGCGGTTCGACCCTCTTCCGGTGGACGCGATGGTCGCGGCAGCGTACGGACAGCTCGCCGCGGCCGTGCTCGCACACGGGAGGCAGCCACGCCGTCGCGCGTTCGACCTCATGATCGCTGCGACCGCGCTGGCGCACGACGCCACGCTGCTCACGTACACCATCGACGACTTCGCCGGGCTGGAGTCGCTGGTCGAGGTCCGCGTCCCGCAGCAGTAGCGGTCAGCCCTCCAGCAGGCCGCCGCCGACCCAGGCGCGGATCGCCGTGACGTCGCCGGCGCTCATCTGCATGCGCGCTCCCCGGCACAGTCCGACGACGTTGTCCGCCCACGCCGTCGCCAGGTCGCGCGACGTGACGGAGGACGTGAGACGCAGCCCGGCGAAGATGATGCCGCCGATGACGAAGTTGACGGTCGAGAGGCCGATCTTGGCGCCCGCCTTCTGGCACGCGTCGCGCACCCGTCGTGAGGTCTCGGCACGGTCGAACGGCTGGGCTGCGAGGTCGGCGGCGAGGGTCGTGAGCAGGACGCGGTAGGTGGACTGGCTCAGGCCGGGGGTGTCGGTCACCGCGACCACCTGGTTCTGCAGCGCGCTCGGCGCCATGTCCGTGACCGCGCCGGGCAGGTCGGCCTCGCCGAAGCGCGTGGGGTCCCAGACGTAGCCCGGCGGACGGGACGAGACACCGACCTCGGGGACGACCTTCGCCAGCCAGGGCAGGAACCCACCGGCACCCGCCCACCGCGACTCCGGCAGGGAGGGCTCGGTCTTCTGAGCCAGCTGCGCGATGGTGCCCAGCGGCACGGGGCGGTCGGCGGTCTGCACCCGCTGGAGCACCGCCTTGCGCGCCGCGGTGCTCGCGGGGGGTGTGGCGGCGACCGGCTCCTGCGCGGCCTTCTTGGCCCGTGCGGGCGGGGCCGTCACGACGGGAGGCTCGGCGACGACCGGGGGCTCGACGACCACGTTCTCCACCGGCAGCGTCGACGCGGTGTGCGTCACCAGGTCCGCCAGCTCGTCGGCGGTGATGACGGAGTCGGCCACCGCGCGGTACGCGCTGGCGGCCGGGCTCGCGGTCATGATCGTGACCCGACGGTCGGCCGCCCGGCAGCGCAGGGCAAGGGGAGTGAAGTCGGCGTCGGCGGAGACGATGACGAACTCCTCGTAGTGCGTCGGCGCGGCCAGCGCGTCGACCGCGTCGAGCACGAGGTTGATGTCGGCGCTGCTCTTGCCCTGCTGCGTCAGCGACGGGCAGTCGACCACCTGGAAGCCGGCGCGCGTGAAGTTGGGCCGGAACTGCGAGAACCGCGACGGGTTGAGGTAGCACGCGCGGATGAGGAACCGCCGCGAGAAGTCGCCCTCCGCGTCGGTGCCGGACTCCAGCTCGCTGAGCCAGTGGGCCGGGTTGGTGGCGAACGCCTCCGCGGCCACGGGGTCCAGGCGCTGCAGGCCGATGTACACGTTGTCGAAGTCGACGAACAGGGCGGTCCGAAAACGCCGAGCGGCGTCGGCACGGTCGGCAGTGGTCACGCTGGAGGAAGTCACCCGAGCATCTTCCCCGCTGACGCGGGCGGGCGCGTACCCCGACGCCGTGTTCTCGGTGTCGGCCTCGTCTCGTACGGCGACGGGCACACTGGACCGATGCACCTCCTGACCGGCGCCGGGGTGCCCGGACCCGCCGCCTGTGCCGAGCACCTGGTCTCGTCCGTCCTGCTCGGACCGGCCGGCCGCAGCCGAGGCGGGGACGCGCCGTGATCCGGCGACACCTCGTCGTCAGCGGGTGGGTGCAGGGCGTCGGCTTCCGGTGGTCGGTGTCCCGGGAGGCGCGCCGGCTCGGGGTGCGCGGCTGGGTGCGCAACCGGTCGGACGGGACCGTCGAGGCCGTCGCCGAGGGGCCCGAGGACGCTGTCGCGGCACTCGTCGCCTGGTGCCGCTCCGGCCCCGGCGGTGCGCAGGTGACCGGGGTCGACGTCACCGACGAGGCCCCTGAGGGGCTGTCCGGGTTCGAGATCGAGCCGTAGCCGGTCAGCGGATCCAGACGCGCAACGGGCCCGCGGGCTCGAAGCCGACCGCCAGCGGAGCAACGAGGTCGGCGCCGGCCTCGTAGCCGACGAGCGGGTGAGCACGCAGCTCTCGACGCGCGATCAGCCCCATCTCGGACCAGACGCGCTCGGGTTCGCCGCGGAGCACCCGCACGTTCGACACGCCCACGACGGTGCCCGCACCTGCCCCGGAACGGTTCAGGGCCGCGACGGCGATCGGCCCGCCGTCGTCGGCCGCCAGGAGCAGACGCACAGCCGGGTCGTCCAGGACGCCGGGCGTCAGCGCCGCCGAGCCGTGGGCCTCGAGCCAGAGCGGCAGCGTGCCGCGGTCGACGGCCCGCCACGGCAGGTCCGCGGCCGTCGGCGGTGCTGCGGGACGCACGAGCCACTGCGCCTCGAACAGCACCGACCAGCCGTGCGGTGCGAGGTCGAGGTCGGCGAACGAGTCCTTCACCGAGGCGCCCGGGGAGTCGTCGATGCCGGCGAGCACCTCGTCGGCTCGCACCCCGGGGCGCAGCGTGACCGCGTCCGGGTAGCCGTCCGGAGAGCGGCGGGACGTCCACCAGAGGTCCGCGCCCGCGGTCGTCGGCAGGCCCGCGGCGCGGCAGACCAGGTCGCACCAGGCGGCGTTGTTCGCGGCGGCGTCGTGCACGCCACGACTCTGCCGCACACGGTTTGCGGCCCGCACGCTGCACCAGTTCCGGCCTAGGGAATGTCCCGCCGGTCCGGTCCGACGTACTGGCTCAGCGGCCGGATCAGCGAGTTGGCGCTGAGCTGCTCCATGATGTGCGCGGTCCAGCCCGTGACGCGGCTGGCGACGAACAGCGGCGTGAAGGTCGGGGTGTCGAACCCCATGAGGTGGTACGCAGGGCCGGTGGGGTAGTCGAGGTTCGGCAGGATGTTCTTGCGCTCGGTCATGGCGGACTCGAGAGCGTCGTACAGGTCGAGCATGTCGTGGCGGTCGTAGTGCTCGACCAGGGTCACCAGCGCCTCGCGCATGGTCGGCACCCGCGAGTCGCCGTGCTTGTAGACGCGGTGGCCGAAGCCCATGATCTTGCGCTTGCTCGCCAGGGCGTCGTCGAGCCAGGCGGCCGCACGATCGGCGGTGCCGATCTCGGCGAACGTCTTCATGACCGCCTCGTTGGCACCGCCGTGCAGGGGTCCCTTGAGCGCGCCGACCGCACCCGTGACCGCCGAGTGCAGGTCCGACAGGGTGGACGCGATGACGCGGGCGGTGAACGTCGAGGCGTTGAACGAGTGCTCCGCGTACAGCACCATCGAGACCTCGAACGCCTTCACGACGACGGGGTCGGGCACCTCGCCGAACGTCACGTGCAGGAAGTTCTCCGCGAAGCCGAGGTCGTGCCGCGGGGCCACCGGCTCCTGCCCGCGCCGGCGCCGCTGGTCGAGCGCGACGACCCCCGGCAGCTGCGCGAACAGCCGCACGGACTTGGCCAGGTTCGCCTCGACGGAGGAGTCCTCCTCGGTCGGGTCGTGCGCGCCGAGGACGCTCACCGCGGTGCGGACCACGTCCATCGGGTGGCAGGTGGTGGGCAGCGACAGCACGGCCTGGACCACGTCGTCGTCCAGCGCGCGCTGCGAGCGCTCGTCCTGCTGCAGCTGGGCTAGCTCATCGGGGGTCGGCAGCTCGCCGTGCCACAGCAGGTACGCGACCTGCTCGAACGAGCACCGCGCCGCCAGCTGCTGCACGGGGTAGCCGCGGTACAGCAGCGAGTTGCTCGCGGCGTCCACCGAGGAGACCTGCGTGGTGTCCACGACGACGCCGGCGAGGCCCTTGTGGATCTGGGTGTCGGACTCGGTCATGCGGTGTGCCTCCATCGTCGTTGACGGGACCCGTGCGTCAGGAAAGCAGAGGTGCTGGTCAGAGCCTGAAGTTGAACACGTTCGCGTCGAACTGACCGTAGGACTCGTAGTCCAGGAGGTCGTAGAGCTCGGCGCGCGTCTGCATCCGGTCCAGCAGCCCGGCCTGCGTGCCCTCGGCGCGGATGGTGTCGAGCCCCGCCATCGCGGCCCCCATCGCCAGCCGGAGCAGCGTGACGGGGTAGATGACGATGTTCATACCGATGTCCTCGAGCTGGCGTGCGGTCAGCAGCTCACCCTTGCCGAACTCGGTCATGTTGGCCAGCAGCGGCACGTCGACGGCGGCGCGCATCGCCGCGAACTCCTCCGCTCCGGTCAGCGCCTCGGGGAAGACCGCGTCGGCGCCGGCGTCGACCAGCGCCTTGGCTCGGTCGACCGCCGCCGCGAGCCCGTCGACCGCCCGGATGTCGGTGCGGGCGATGATCAGGAAGTTCGGGTCACGGCGTCCGTCGACGGCGGCCCGGATGCGCTTGAGCGCGGTGTCGTCGTCGACCACGGCCTTGCCGTCGAGGTGTCCGCAGCGCTTCGGGTTGACCTGGTCCTCGATGTGGCAGCCGGCGAGCCCGGCGTCCTCGAGCCCCTGGATGGTGCGGGCCACGTTCATGGGCTCACCGAACCCGGTGTCCGCGTCCACGATCGCGGGCAGGCCGGTCATCCGCGCGATCTGCCCGGCGCGCTGCGTGACCTCCGTGGCCGTGGTCAGCCCGATGTCCGGCAGCCCCAGGTCGGCGGCGAGCACGGCCCCGGACACGTAGACACCGTCGAAGCCCTTGGCCTCGATCAGCCGCGCGGACAGCGGGTTGAACGCACCGGGCAACCGCAGGAGCCCGCCCGACGCGAGCCCGTCCCGCAGAGCGACGCGCTTGTCGGCCGGCGTCGTGGTCGCGTACAGCATCAGAACAGTCCTTCCGGGGTGCTCACGGCGTCGAGGAGGCCCGCGGGCGCCACGACCGTGAGCCCCGCCAGCTCGTCGGCGGTCAGGGACGGCAGGCGCTGGGCGACGTCGAGGAACCGCTCGATCTCGTCCTGTGCGAGAACCCCGGCGGCGAGCGACCGGAACTTCGCCACGTACTGCTCGCGCGCGAACGGCCGCGCCCCCAGCGGGTGGGCGTCGGCCACGGCCAGTTCCGCGACGACGACCTCTCCGCCGGTGGTCGTGATCTCGACGCGGCCACCGAACGCCTTCTGCGCGGGGTCGCTCGAGTGGTATCGCTCCGTCCACGCGGGGTCCTCGGTGGTGGTGACCTTCTGCCACAGCTTGACCGTGTCCGCGCGGGCAGCCCGGTCGGGCGCGTAGGAGGCGACGTGGTCCCAGACGCCGTCCTGCAGCGCGACCGTGAAGATGTACGGGATCGAGTGGTCGAGCGTCTCGCGCGACGCCGTCGGGTCGTACTTCTGCGGGTCGTTCGCGCCGGACCCGATCACGTAGTGCGTGTGGTGGGACGTGTGGATGACGATCGAGACCACGTTGTGCGGGCTGGCCAGGTCAGGGCGCTCACGGTGCAGGCGGCGCGCCAGGTCGATGAGCGCCTGCGACTGGTACTCCGCCGAGTGCTCCTTGGTGTACGTGTCGAGGATCGCGCGCTTGGCCTCGCCGGGGGCGGGCAGCGGCACGTCGTAGGCGGCGTCAGGCCCGTCGAGCATCCAGGCGATGACGCCGTCCTCGCCCTCGTAGATGGGGGTCGGCGACGTCTCGCCACGCATCGCCCGGTCCACGGCCTCGATGGCGACCTTGCCCGCGAACGCCGGGGCGTAGGCCTTCCAGGACGAGATCTCGCCCTTGCGCGACTGCCGTGTGGCGGTCGTCGTGTGCAGCGCCTGGCCGACCGCGTGGAAGATCACCTCGGGCGACAGGTCGAGCAGCGTGCCCAGACCGGCGGCCACCGACGGCCCCAGGTGGGCGACGTGGTCGATCTTGTGCGCGTGCAGGCTGATCGAGCGGACCAGGTCGACCTGGATCTCGTACCCCGTGGCGATGGCCCGCACCAGAGCGGCCCCGTCCCGTCCGGTGTGCTGCGCGACCGCGACGAGCGGCGGGATGTTGTCCCCCGGGTGCGAGTAGTCGGCCGCGAGGAACGTGTCGTGGTAGTCGAGCTCGCGGACCGCGACGCCGTTGGCCCAGGCCGCCCACTCCGGGCTCACCCGCGTCGCCGGGTCCACCCCGGAGACCGTCGCGCCGTTGCGAGAGCCCGCGTACGGGTGCGCGAGCGCCTGCGCACGGGCGGTCGACGGGGGAGTCCGCGTCAGCGAGGCGACCGTGACCGCCGCGTTGTCGATCACGCGGTTGATGATCATGTCGACCACGTCGTCCGGTACCTCGACGGGGTCGGCGGCGACCTCGGCGATGGCCCAGGCCAGCTGGTCGGTGCGTGCCAGGCGGTCGGCGCTCGGGTGCACGCGCACGGCGTGGTTCTGGGTCATCTGCTCGCTTCCGGTCAGTTCAGTGCGGGTGGGTCAACGTGCGTGAGCCATGTCCCCGACGGCCAACCGTCGGAGCACCTCGACGACGACGGCCGCGGACCGGTCGGCAGCGTCGTCGACGTGCGTGAGGAAGTCCGCGCCGGCGACCGGGCCGCACAGGTCCGAGATGCCGCGGACCGACAGGAACGGCACCGCGTAGAGGTGTGCGGTGTGCGCGAGCGCGGCCGACTCCATGTCCGTGGCCATGGCCGCCGGGAACGCGCTGCGGATCCGGTCGATGCGGCTGGCGTCGATGAACGCGTCGCCGGACAGGATGGTGCCGGTCAGGACGCGCAGGTCGACGGCCGCCGTCACGGCCGCGTCGTGCAGGATCTGTTCGGCCTCGTACACCTCGGGCATGCCCGGGACCTGGCCCAGCTCGTACCCGAACGCCCGCGCATCGGCACCGGAGTAGAGGTACTCGGAGCCGACGACGACGTCGCCGACCCGCACGTCGAGCCCGACGCCGCCCGCGCTGCCGGCGCTGATGACGGCCCGCGGGTGCGTGCCCTGGATGGCGACGGCGGCGGCCGTGGCGGAGTTCACCAGCCCGATCCCGCACTGCACCAGCAGGACCTGCCGGCCGCAGACGGTCAGCAGGCGGTGCTCGGCGTGACCCATCTGTGTGGGGTCCCCGACGACGTCGGCACGCGCGAGGAACGCGGCCGACTCGTCGGGCATCGCGGTGACGATGACCGCGTCGACGGCGATCATGCGGTGACGGTCGCCCACTCCGCGCGGGCACCCAGGAACGTCCTGGCGGCGTCCTGCGCCCCGGACAGCGTGTGGTTGGCGCCCCAGCCGCACTGCACCTCGTTCGCGGCCGGCACCTCGGTCGCCGTCGTGATGTCCGTGAGGGTGTCCTCGACCAGGCCCAGGACGTCGTCGTAGTCCCACTCGCCCTGCAGGATCAGGTAGAACCCCGTCTGGCAGCCCATCGGGGAGAAGTCGATGACGCGCTCCGAGTGGTTGCGCGAGTGCTCCGCGAACAGGTGCTCGAGGGAGTGCACCGTCGGCATCTCGAGGTGGGCGACGTTCGGCTGCGTGAAGCGGACGTCGTACTTCTGGATCACGTCCCCGGCGGGCAGCTGCTTGGTGTCCGCCAGGCGCACGTACGGCGCGGCGACGGTCCGGTGGTCGAGGTTGAACGACTCGACGTTCATGCGGGGCTGGTTCACGGCACAGGTCCTTCTCGGTCGGCGACGGTCCATTCTCACCCGCGAGCGCCCGGCGGCCGAACGCACGTCCCCTACGATCGGCCGGTGCCGACCCCTGAGTACGTCCTCGCCCTGCGTGCTGCCGCCGGTCACGCGCTGCTCTGGCTTCCCGGTGTGACGGCCGTCGTCGTGCGCGGCGACGAGGTCCTCCTGGTCAAGCGTGCGGACAACGGCGAGTGGACGCCGGTCACCGGCATCATCGACCCGGGGGAGGAGCCGGCCGTCGCCGGCGCCCGCGAGGTGCTCGAGGAGGCCGGCGTCGTCGCGGTCGCGGAGCGTCTGACGTGGGTGCACGCGCTGCCGCCGATGGCCTACGACAACGGGGACCGCGCGCAGTACCTCGACCACACGTTCCGGTTCCGGTACGTGTCGGGCGAGCCCTTCCCTGCGGACGGGGAGAACACCGAGGCGGCCTGGTACGCGCTCGACGCGCTCCCGCCCATGTCCGCGGAGATGCACGCGCGGATCGCGAGCGCACTGGCCCCCGCCGGACCGGCAGCGTTCGAGTCCTGAGTCACCGCGCAAGGCGCTCGACGTCACCGTGCAGGGCGCTCGACGTCACCGCGCGAGGCGCTCGACGACCGCGCCGTACAGCCGGGGTGCCGTGACGGCCAGCGGCACGATTCCGCGCCGCAGCGGTGACCCGGCGGCGGCGAGCAGGCCGCTGGTGAGCACCCGGTAGTCGCGGGTGGCCGCGGTCCACGCCTTCTCGTAGGCCGCGTTGGAGCGGCGGACGTCGTCGTCCAGCGTGGCGACGGCCGCGTGCGCCTGCGCGAGCCCGACCCGTACCCCCTCGCCGGTCAGGGCGTCGACGTAGCCCGACGCGTCCCCCACCAGGCGGACGCGCCCTGTCGTGCGGTGCTGGCTCTGCTGGTACATCGGGCCGGCGCCGCGGACGGGGCCCAGCCGCTCGGCGTCACCGAGGCGTCGGCGCAGGGCGTCGAACGAGTCGAGCGTCCGGTCGTAGTCGTGGTGGGCCGGGCCCAGGAGCGCGACGCCGACCACGTCGTCGGCCACCGGGGTCACGTAGGCCTCGACGGTGCGCCCCCAGTGCACCTCGACCAGGTCGGTCCACGGCTCCACCCGGAAGTGGCGGCGCACCCCGAAGCGTCGGGCGCGCAGGCGGTGGTGCGTCGCGAGGTCGACCTGGCGGCGCACCGTCGAGTGCAGTCCGTCGCAGGCCAGGAGCCAGCGCCCCCGGATCCCCGCGCACCACACGGAGGACGCGTCCTGCTCGACGGCACCGGCCCGCCCGGGGACGACGTGGGCACCCAGCTCCAGCGCGCGCGCGGCGAGGGCGGCGTGCAGCACGGTCCGTCGGACCCCGCGGCCGGGCGACGACCTGAAGAGATGGTCGGCGGTGCGCTCGCCCCGCAGGTACCGGATCCCGGTGAGCGTGTGCCCCGTGGGATCGACGCCGAGCCGGGCGAGGGCCTCGACCGCGCCCGGCATCAGCCCTTCGCCGCACGCCTTGTCCACGGGCGTCGCACGGGGCTCGACGACGATGACGGACAGCCCCGCGAGCCGCCCCTCGATCGCCACGGCGAGCCCCACCGGTCCGCCGCCGATCACCAGCAGGTCGGCGTCGGGTGTCATGCCGGGGCCGGGCTGACAGACCGCAGGGCGCGCTCCTCCGTGGGGATCCGGAAGCCGAGCAGGAGCACGGCGTTCAGCACGGTGAACGCGACCGCGGTGACCCACGCCGTGTGCACGAGGGGGAGCGCGGCTCCCTCGACAGCGACGGCGACGTAGTTCGGGTGGCTCAGCCAGCGGTACGGGCCGCGGCGGACCAGCGCCACGCCGGGCACGACGATGACCCGGGTGCTCCACTGGTTGCCGAGCGTGCCGATGCACCACCAGCGCAGCACGTTCGCCGCGACGACGAGTGCCAGCGCGGTCCACCCGAGCGCGGGGACGAACGGCCGGTCCGCCACGTGCACCTCGACCACGCACGCGACGAGCAGACCGGTGTGCAGCGCCACCATCGGCGGGTAGTGCCGCTTGCCGGTCTCGACGCCGCCGTGCGCGAACGCCCAGGTCACGTGGCGTTGGGAGACGATCAGCTCGGCCAGGCGCTCGAACGCGACGACGACGATCAGCCAGTCGTACCAGCTCACCTACGGCTCCTCGGGCCAACGCAGCAGGACGGTCTCCGTGCACACGCCGGGACCGATGGCGAAGAGGACACCGGCGGACCCGGGGATCTGCCCACCGGTCGCCAGCTCGTCGGCGAGCACGTGCAGGACTCCGGACGAGCTCAGGTTGCCGACCCGCGCCAGCGACCGCCAGCTCGCCGCAAAGGCCTCCTCGGGCAGCTCGAGCGCGCTCGCCGCGGCCTGCAGGATGCGTGGCCCGCCGGTGTGCGCCACCCACGTGCCGACGTCGGCGACCTTGAGGTCGTGCGCGGCGAGCAGGTCGACGACGCCGGGGCCTAGGTTCTGCTCGACGATGTCCGCGAGGCTCGCCGCGAGCACGATCCGGAACCCGCTGCCGCCGATGTCCCAGCCGAGCGCGTCGGTGGTGCCCGGCACCAGGTCGCTGCGGGAGTCGACCACGTCGACGCCGCCGGGCACGTCGTCCACGCGGTCGCTGCCCACCATCACGACGGCCGCGGCGCCGTCCCCGAACAGCCCGCTGGACACGATGTTCGCCATCGAGTCGTCGCCCTGCTGCAGCGTGAGCGAGCACAGCTCGACCGAGACGAGCAGGGCGACGTCCTGCGGGTGGCCCTGCAGGTGGTCCCGCACCCGGGCGATCCCCGCGGCGCCCGCGACGCACCCGAGCCCGAACACGGGGACCCGCTTGACGTCGGGGCGCAGCCCGACCCGCTCGACCAGGAGCACGTCGAGCGACGGGGTGGCGATGCCGGTGATCGACGTGACCATCAGGAAGTCGACGTCCTCGGGCTCCAGCCCGGCCTGTGCCAGGGCCCGCCGGCATGCCTCGGCCGCCAGGGACGTGCCCTCCCGGACGAACACGTCGTTGGCGGTCGTGAACGAGGTCAGACCGGCGTACTGGTCGAGGGGCAGCGTGAGGTGGCGGGTCTGGATGCCTGTGGCGGCGTGGATCCGCTCGATCGTCGCCAGCCGGCGCGGGTCGGACGAGAGCAGCGGAGCGATCGCTGCGGTGATCTCGCTCTGGGCGTGGACGTGCTGGGGGAGGACGGGGGCAATCGCGGCGATACGCGCCATCCGGGCATCGTGCCATGCGCTGGTGCGTCGGGCACGCGTCTGGGCCGTGCGGAACAATCTCTCGAGATGTCGCCCGACCTGCGACGATGGCGCGTCGATGCGGAGGTGAGCAGGTGGGGATGCGTTCCGGTGGGTCGCGCGCCGTCGACCTCGCCCTGGCCTGCCACCCGGGACCGACGTTCGCGGTGACCGTCTTCGCGGTCGCCATGGCCGCGGGAGCCGACGCGCCACCCGCGACGACAGCGCTGGTCGGGGCCGCGGTCCTGGCCGGGCAGCTGTCGGTCGGCTGGTCCAACGACTGGATCGACGCGGACCGGGACGCCGCGGTCGGGCGCACGGACAAGCCCGTCGGTGCCGGGCGGTTGGCGGTCTCGACCGTCCGCACGGCGGCGCTGAGCGCGGCGGCGGCGTGCGTGGTGCTCTCCCTGGCGCTCGGCTGGCGCGCGGGCGTGGTCCACCTGGCGACGGTGGCGTCGGCCTGGGCCTACAACGCCCGCCTCAAGAGCACGGTCTGGTCGTGGGCGCCGTACGCGTTCTCGTTCGGCTTCCTGCCCCTGGGGATCGCGTTGGCGCTGCCCGGCTCGCCGGTCGCCGCCTGGTGGGCCATGGCGTCGGGCGCGCTGCTCGGCATCGGTGCGCACGGGGCGAACGTGGTGCCGGACCTCCAGGACGACCGGGCGACCGGCGTCCGAGGGCTCCCGCACCGGGTGGGCGGGACGGCCACGAGCATCGGCACCGCCCTGGCGCTCGTCGGCGCCACGGTGCTGCTCGTCCTGGCGCCCGCGGGTCCGCCGAGGGCCGCGGCGGCCGTGGTGCTCGTCGTCGCCGTCGGCCTGACGATCGTGGGGACGGTGCTCGCCCTCGGCGGTGGACGCCACCGGCTGCCGTTCATGTTCGCCATCGCGGTGGCGGCGGTTGACGTCGTCCTGCTGGTCCTGTCGGACTGGGTGGTCGGCTGACCGGCCCCAGGGGCTAGGCGGCCGCGTCGGCCGCCGCGTGCAGGGCGGCGACGTCGATCTTGGTCATCGTCAGCAGGGCGTTCAGCGCGCGTCCGGCGCGGCCGGGGTCGGGGTCGCTCAGCAGCTCGGGCAGGGCCTCCGGGATGACCTGCCACGACAGCCCCCACTGGTCCTTGAGCCAGCCGCACTGGCCCGGCTCGCCGCCATCGGCGATCAGGGCGTCCCACACGCGGTCGCACTCGGCCTGGTCGGGGACGTTGACGTAGAACGAGAACGCCTCGGTGAAGGAGTACAGCGGTCCGCCGTTGAGGGCCTGGACCTCCACACCGTCGAGCACGAAGCTCACCGACATCGCCGTCCCGGCCGGCTGGGGAGCACCCTCCCCGTAGCGGGCGACCGACACGATGTGCGAGTTCGGGAAGATCTCGACGTAGCGCTCGGCGGCCTGCTCGGCCTGGCCGTCGAACCACAGGAACGGGCTGATGGTCTGCATCTCGGTGCCTCCGGTGTGAGTGACGCGAGCCTTGGTGCTCGGCGTCCTTTCGTGAGGTGGTCGGAGCCGCGCCCGTGATCTCGACATCGGGCCCGTGACGACTTCTTCCTTCGAGCCGTCGAGCACCTCCCAGCGCGCCACCGCCTCGTTGCGCGAGGACCACCCGGCCCTCGGGCGCGGTCGCGTGAGCACTCTCACCAGTGCGCGGGCGCGACCAGGCCCGACGGGAGGCGGGTCGTGCCGTCGCCGAGCGCCGACGCAACCTGCGGCGGCGTGACGAACAGGGCCCCGACGAGGTCGGCACCGTGCAATCGGGCGCCCCGCAGATCGGCACCGAGCAGGTCTGCCAGCCGCAGGTCGGCGCCGCGCAGGTCCGCGCCGATCAGGAGCGCACCACGCAGGTCGGCACCGTGCAGGTCGGCGCCGGCGAGTCCCGCTCCCGTCAGATCGGCACCGCGCGCCTGCCGGCCGCGCAGGCCGTCCCGCACGAGCGCGCTCACCCGCCCGAGCAGCTCGCCGACCCTGCCTTGCATGTCCGGTCCCGTGCTCGCGTCCCGCGCCTCGGCCACCTCGGCGAGCAGGCGCGCCACCTCCCCGTGCAGGGGCGCAGCAGCGGGGATCGCGAGCGCCCCGCCGAGGTACCAGAGCAGCTCGTGCAGCCCGCGCATCGTCGCGAAGACCGCGAACATCTCGGCGGCGATCGCGGGTTCGTCGCGCCAGGTGCGACCGTCGAACAGCTGTTGCGTGACGAACTGGCCGGCCCCGAAGCACTCGTAGACCGTGCAGCCCGTGAACCCGCTGGTGCGCAGGTCGGCGTGGATGCCACACCGGAAGTCGGCCTGCAGGTTGCGGCACGGGGTGCCCGCCCGCTTGTCGTACGCGAAGTCCGACGACCGCTGGAACGTGTGCGCCACACAGCACAGCCCCGCGCAGCGGGCGCAGTCCGAGCGCAGCTCCCGCAGCGGGATCGGGACGTGGTCGGTCACGAGGTCGAGACTAGATCGGTCGTCACTCCACCGCGTCGATCAGTCGGCGCACCGCCGCGACGTGGTCGCGCAGGGCCTGCCGGCCGACCGGTGTCAGCCCCACCCACGTGGTCCGTCGTCCCGCGTGCACGCCCTTGCGACTGCGCAGGTAGCCGGCCTCGACCAGCGCGGAGACGTGCTTGGACAGCACCGAGTCGCTGACCTCGAGCGCGTCCCGCAACGTCGCGAACTCCGCCTCCGACACCCCGGACAACGTCGTGACGAGCTGCAGCCGCGTCGGAGCGTGGATCAGCGGGTCGAGCCCGGCCATCAGCCGAGGACCAGCAGCGCGGCGCACCCGAGGCACGCGACGACCGCGAGCACCGCGAGCACCCGCGGGGAGGGGCCGCGCGCGTGGGCCACAGGATCCTGTCGGTAGGCGTGCCACCAGTGGCGGACGCCGAGCGCGCAGCCGGCTCCCGCAGCCACGGCCGCCACCCCGACGAGCCACCACCGGGAGTCGAACGCGGCGACGATCCCCACGGCGAGCGCGCCGAGGTAGACGACCGAGGCGCCGGCTCCCGCCGCGAGGACGACCTGGCTGGCCAGGCCGTCCACGCGGACCCCGTTGATCCGACTGAACCGGTGCAGCAGGAGCGCCGCGACGGCCAGGAACACCGCGGCCCCGGCGAGCGCGACGGCGACGCCCGTGACCGTCTGCGCGGCGATCCCCCAGGCCGCGGTGCCGACCTGGACCGCGATCCCGGCGGCGAGCATCGGGTAGAAGCCGACCGGCAGTCGCAGGCCTGTCGTCAGTCTGCTGCGTGCGTCGTCGGCCGCGGCCAGGCCCGCGCGCGGGTCGTCGGGGTTGCTACGAGCTCGGCTACTTTCCATATCGGAAAGTATGGCTCCAACTTTCCAGACTGGCAAGTAGGGCGTCTGCCGTCGGCAGATCTGCCCACGGCAGACCAGGGGTCCGCGCGCGGTCTGCGCGTGTGACGGTCGAGGGACCAGCGACCCACGGAGGCACTCATGACCACCGCACCACCCACTGCGCGTCCCTTCGACGACGACCTGTCCACCCGGCTCCTGCACCAGCGCATCGTGGTGCTCGGTCAGGAGGTCGACGACGTCATCGCCAACCGCGTCTGCGCGCAGCTGCTCCTGCTCTCCGCCGAGGATCCCCGCCGCGACATCGCGCTCTACATCAACTCCCCGGGCGGCTCCGTCAGCGCGGCCCTCGCGATGTACGACACCATGCGGCTCATCCCGAACGACGTCGCGACGCTGGCGATGGGCCTGGCCGCGAGCGCCGCCCAGTTCCTGCTCAGCGCCGGCACCCCGGGCAAGCGGTTCGCGCTGCAGCACTCGCGCGTCCTCATGCACCAGCCGTCCGGCGGCATCGGCGGCACCGCGGTCGACATCGCGATCCAGGCGCAGAACATGGCGCACGTGAAGCGGACCATGCAGTCGCTGACCGCCGAGCACACCGGTCAGAGCCTCCAGACGATCGAGCGGGACGCCGACCGCGACGCCTGGTTCACGGCCGAGGAGGCGCTGGCGTACGGGTTCATCGACCGGGTGGTCGAGCACCTCGACGACGTGCGACCGGACGCGTCGATGCGACGGGCGGGCCTGTGATGGCCGGCCAGTACACGATCCCCGTGGTCATCGAGCAGCGACCGACGGGCGAGCGCGCCTCCGACGTCTACTCCCGCCTGCTCACCGACCGGATCATCTTCCTGGGCACCGAGATCGACGACGGCGTCGCCAACGTCGTCATCGCGCAGCTGCTGCACCTGCAGTCGGAGAGCCAGGACTCACCGATCCACCTGTACATCAACTCGCCGGGCGGCTCGATCACCGCGCTGCTCGCCATCTACGACACCATGCAGTACATCAAGCCGACGGTCGCGACGTTCTGCCTGGGACAGGCCGCGTCCGCGGCGGCCGTGCTGCTCGCGGCGGGCACCCCCGGCAACCGGCACGTCCTGGAGCATGCGCGCGTGCTGCTGCACCAGCCGTCGGGCGGGGGAGAGGGGACCGCGGCCGACCTGGAGATCCAGGCCCGGGAGATCGCGCGGCTGCGCGAGCAGGTGGACGAGATCCTGCACCGCCACACGGGTCAACCGCTGGCCAAGCTGCGGACCGACACGGAGCGCGATCTCATCCTCACGGCGCAGCAGGCGGTCGACTACGGGCTGGCGGACCGGGTCGTGACGACCCTCAAGGAGGTGCCGCCGATCAGCTGACGCGTCAGGCGGCCAGCAGCAGCGTCGCGCCGACCTGAACGGTCGGCGACGCCGTGTCCGCGTGGGCGGTGAGGGTGGTGACGCTCGCGAGCTCGTGGCGGCCCGAAGACGCCAGGTCGGCGGACGCGGGCGCAGTGAGGTCCACCACGAGCCGGCCCTCGGCGAGCGCGAGCTGCGCGTGCGCGGTGCCGACCAGGTCGACGAGCCGCAGCCCGAGCGCCCGGCAGACCGCGGCGAGGACCTCGGACGACGCCTCCTTGCGGCCGCGCTCGACCTCGGACAGGTACGCGACGGACACCCGGGCGTCCCCGGCGACGTCGCGCAGGGTCCGCCGCTGACGCTCCCGCTGCTCCCGCAGGATCGAGCCCACGAGCCGTCGGAGCAGTGGCTCGGTGCGGTGCTCGAGGTGCGTCAGGTGCGGCGTCATCGCGTCCTCCGGGGTCCTGTGGTGCTCCCGCCACGCTAGCTCGCGATACCCGCCGAGCGGCGTCGCGACCCTTCTGCCCTGAGCGGACGGGTGAGCGGCGGTCGTGGTCAGGTGCGAGGTGCGTACATGATGACGGCGACGCCGAGCAGGCAGATGGCGGCGCCCGTGAGGTCCCAGCGGTCGGGCTGGAACTTGTCGACGGCCATGCCCCAGGCCAGCGAGCCGGCGACGAAGATCCCGCCGTACGCGGCCAGGATCCGTCCGAAGCTGGCGTCGGGCTGCAGCGTCGCGACGAACCCGTAGGCGCCGAGCGCGAGCACGCCGGCACCGATCCAGAGCACGCCGCGGTGCTCCCGCACGCCCTGCCAGATCAGCCAGGCGCCACCGATCTCTGCGACGGCCGCGACAGCGAACAGGAGCAAGGAGCGCAGCAGGGTCATGGGAGCAGTCTCGCGGGGTCAGGGTGCGGACGCGGCGCGCTCGATCGGGCGGACTCAGGCGGCGGTGCCGAACATCGCCGCCACGACGTCGACGGCGTCGTCCGGCGCCTGGACCTCGAGGCGAACCTGGCCGGTGGTCATCTGCAGGGTGAAGGTGAAGAAGGTGCAGCAGTCCTGTTCGGCGGCGGCGAGCCGGGCGACCTCCGCGACGAGCTCGGGCGAGGCGCCGAACTGCAGGGCCATACCGCCCGTGATCGGCTCGCGTCTCACCGCCTGGGCGACGAGCGCCTGCCAGTCGGAGATCCGGTCCGGCATCGAGCCGGCGTCCAGGGAGCACGCGATCACCGGTGCATCCGGCGCTGGGACGGCCGGACCGCGGGTCAGCGGGACGAGCGTCCGCCGGTCGGCCAGCGGGGCAGGTGCCGCGGTCGCGCACGGGCACCCGTCCCCGCAGGGACCCGAGGTGGGTGCGTCAGCGAGCCGCGCGGAGACCGTCTGCAGCTCGGCGGCCAAGCCCACGAGCTCGCCGATGCGCTCCTGGGTCTCGGCCAGCCGCGTGGCGACCATCTCCACGACCTGGTGCGCCACGGACGAGCAGTCCTCGACGTCGTACGCCGTGACCAGCTCCGCGACGTCGCCCAAGGGGATGCCGAGGTTCTTGGTGGCGGTGATGAAACGCAGCCGCGCGAGGTCGGCGTCGTCGTAGGACCGGTACCCGTTCCCCGTGCGGGCGGGCTGGTCGATCAGACCGATGTCCTCGTAGTAGCGCAACGTCGTGGCAGGGACCCCGACCAGCTCTGCGGCTTCAGCGATGCGGTAGGTCATGCCACGACGGTAAACCTTCAAGTCGAGTCGAAGGTCAAGCCCCAGAGGTCAGCTCGACACGTCCGCCGTCGTGAACCGGCTCCACGCCAGCGCCCCGAAGATCACCACCCACGCCGCCTGCAGGGCGAGCCCCTGACCGAGCACGCCCCAGTCCGGTTCGAGGCGGAGGAACTCGGCGAAGTCGAGCCAGTGGTGGGTCAGCAGCGCGGGCGCGATCGTGGCCAGCTGCGGGAGCTGGTCGAGGACGCCGCAGACGATCGCGGTGACGACCGTCGCGGCCATCGCGCCGACCGGCACCTCGGTGAGCGTCGAGTAGAACAGCCCGACCGCGACGAGGCCGGTCATCGACAGCCCGACGTAGACGACGACCGCGGCGATGCGCAGGATGCCGTCGCCCAGGGAGACGGTGGTCCCGGACAGCAGGGTGATGCCGCGCAGACCGAAGTACGCCGCGCCGGCCACGATGCCGACGACCGCGATGGCCAGCACGGCGGACGCCGCGAACGTCAGGGCGCCGACGGCCTTGACGGCGAGCAGCCGTCCGCGCGCGACGGGCACGGTCAGCAGGTAGCGCAGGGTGCCGGCGGACGCCTCGCCCGCGATGGCGTCGCCGGACGCGATCCCGATGGTCAGCGGCAGCAGGAACGGCAGGCACAGGAACAGGGACGCGACCACGAGGAACAGCCCGTTGCCGGTCACCCGACCGACGAACCCGGGCCCCTGGCCGCTGAGGGCGGTGTCCTGGGAGAGGAACAGCACGGTGCCCAGCAGCAGGGGGACCAGGGAGAGCCCGGCCAGCAGGACCAGGTTGCGCCGGCGGCCCAGGACGAGGCGGAGCTCGCTGCGGACCAGCCGCGCGAGCGATCCTCGCAGTGGCCTGATCGGCGGAGCCGTCTCAACGAGCGACATCGAAGCCCTCCCCGGTCAGCTCGACGAAGATCTGCTCGAGATTCGGTCGGCGGACCTCGAGGCCCAGCAGGTCGACGCCCCCGTGCACGAGCGCGGCCGACACCTTCTCGGGCGGCACGGCGCCCAGCAGCGCGGAGACCGTGACCCCCGTGGCCTGCACGTCGGTGAGGCCGAGCCCGGTCAGGACCTCCGCCGCGGCGCCGACGTGGTCAGCCGACGTCTGCACCGACAGCCGCGGCAGGCCGCGGGAGATGAGGTCGGCGCGGTCGCCCTGGAGCAGCAGGTGCCCGCTGCTCATGATCCCGATGTGGCTGCACACCTGCTCGATCTCGGCCAGCAGGTGCGACGAGACCAGCACGGTCGTGCCGTTCAGGGCGAGCTCGCGCACCAGGTGGCGGACCTCACGCGTGCCCTGCGGGTCGAGGCCGTTGGTCGGCTCGTCGAGCACCAGCAGGTCGCGAGGCCGCAGCAGGGCCGCCGCGAGCCCGAGCCGCTGCTTCATGCCGAGCGAGTACTGCCGGTACGGCTTGCCGGCCGCAGCGGCCAGCCCGACGCGGTCGAGCGCCTCGGCGGCGCGCTGCCGGGAGGTGCGGGGATCGGCCGTCGCGTCGCTGGCCTCCAGCCGCGCGAGGTTGGCCGAGCCGGTCAGGTACGGGTGGAAGGCCGGTCCCTCGACGAGCGCGCCGACGCGTGGCAGCACGTCGGAGCCGGCCCCCGGCATCTCGCCGCCCAGCAGGAACGCGCGCCCGCTCGTCGGCCGCACCAGCCCCAGCAGCATGCGGATGGTCGTCGTCTTGCCGGAGCCGTTGGGGCCGATGAAGCCGTACACGGCACCGCGCGGGACGCGCAGGTCGATGCCGGCGACCGCCACCTGCCCGGAGCGGAACCGCTTCGTGAGCCCGTCGGTCGAGATGGCGAGGCCGTCCGGGGACGCGACAGAAGCCGCACCGGAGGGTGCGGCTCCCGTCGTCGGGTCCGTCACTGGGCCGCCAGGGCCTGGAGCGTGGCGCCGGGCACCGCGCCGACCAGCACGCGGCCGTCGTCGGTGACCAGCACCGACAGGAGCGCGGAGGACAGCAGCCGCCCCTCGGGCACCTCGGTCGTCAGGGTCTCGTACAGCGCGGTGGTGTCGAGGTCACCCATCGGCGACCCGGACCCCTCCTCCGGCACGAACTCCGAGTAGAGGTCCGCGGCACCCTGCGAGCCGAACGTCTTGTCGACGCCGGGCAGGCTGGCCGCGGCCGACGGGTCACCGGCGACCAGGGCGGCCACGTCGAGCCCCGAGGCCTGCACGACGGTGTCCCAGCCGGTGCCGCTGACGGTGACGCCCTCCGGCAGCTCCTTGTCCGGAGTCGCCGTCGTCGCCTCGGCGGGCACCTCCGGCAGCGGGACGACGACCTCGCGGGTCGACGACCCGGCCGGGGCCGAGAACGCGAGGACCGAGTCGGCCGGCGTCGTGAACGAGACGTCGGTGAACCCGATCTCCAGAGCGGGCGTCTGGGTGTCGGACGTGCTCCACACCTGCACCCGCAGCGGGGTCGAGGTCTCGGCGTCCACGGCCACCACGATCCTCCCGACCAGGGTCGTGTCGCTGGTCGGCGTCACCACCAGCTGGTAGGCGGGCCGCCCGGCGACCTCGGTCTGCGCGTCGAGCGTCACGGTCGAGGTGAGCCTGGCCATCCCGACCGCCTGCCGACCGGCCTCCTCCGGCGTGGGCAGGTCGCCCTGCACGGGCAGGTCACCGGCCTCCGCCTGCGCTGCCAGCTCGTCATACCGGGCGGCGTCGGCCGCGGTCAGGCTGTAGTGCACGACCGCGTCGTCGGTGCTGGAGTACGTCCATGCCTCCGGGCCGTCCTGCACCACCGAGAACTCCGACGTCGCCCCCAGCAGCGCGACGCGGGACCGCTCTCCACCGTCCGACCAGACCCGCATCGTCGAGCTGCCACCGAGCAGGGCGACGGGGTCGGCACCGCCGACCTCACCGAACGGGAGGGCCGGCAGCCCGAGGCGCGCGGTGTAGACGACCGTGCCGGACAGCGGCGACGGCTCGGCGGCCGCCACCTGCGTGGCGAGCTCTTCGGGACTGATGGTCGGCAGGCCGGCGTCGTCGGCCGACGCGAACAGCGGGGGCGCGGCGAACGCGAGGCCCACCGCGACGGCGGCGACCACGGGGACGGCCCAGCGGCTTCTGGGGGAGAGGGTGTGACGGGAGTCGGTCATGGCTCCACTGTGCGTCATGCCTGCTGAGGGCATCCTGAGAGCGCGACGACCTGGGCGTGGGCACCGGATGGGATGCTCGGATCATGCGGGTTCTGGTGGTGGACGACGAGCGCGGTCTGGTGCGTGCGCTGCACCGCGGGCTGACCGCCGAGGGCTTCGCCGTCGACGTCGCGTTCGACGGGGTGCGCGGTCTCGAGCTCGCCTCCCAGGGCGGCTACGACGTCATCGTGCTCGACGTGATGCTCCCGCGGCGCAACGGGTACGACGTCGTCACCGAGCTGCGCGCCCAGGACGTGTGGACGCCCGTCCTCATGCTCAGTGCCAAGGACGGCGAGTACGACGTCGCCGACGGGCTCGATGTCGGCGCCGACGACTACCTGACCAAACCGTTCGCGTTCGTCGTCCTCGTCGCGCGGCTACGAGCCCTCCTGCGGCGGCAGGGCGACGTGCGCCCGCCGGTGCTGACCGTCGGCGACCTGGTCCTCGACCCGGCGACCCGGCGCGTGACCCGGTCGGGCGAGGACGTGGCGCTGACCACCCGCGAGCTCGCGCTGCTCGAGTACCTGATGCACCACGCCGACCGGGTCGTCGGCAAGGTCGAGCTGCGTGACCACGTGTGGGACGGCACCGGCGAGGACGTCAACGTGGTCGAGGTCTACGTCGGCTACCTGCGCCGCAAGCTCGGCCGCCAGACCGTCGAGACGGTCCGCGGTGCCGGGTACCGCGTGGCGGGCTGACCGTGACCGACCCGGTGACGGTCCCGGTGCGCCGGGGGGCGTCGCTGCGGCTGCGGCTGACGCTGCTCGCATCGGGGGCGCTGTGCGTGGCGCTCGTCGTCGGGGCGATCGCGCTCACCACCGTCCTGCGCAGCACGCGCATCGACGCCCTCGACGACGTGGTCCGCGACCGCGCCGCCACCGTGTCCGCGCTCGCGTCCGACGACCGTCTGCCCGAGACGTTGCCGGTCGCCGAGCCGGGGGAGATCGCGCAGCTCATCGACGCCGGCGGCGCCGTGCTCGCCACGTCCCCGAACGCGAGCCGGACGCTGCCCGTGCTGCCGCAGGACGTCCTGGCGGAGCTGACCGGCGTCTCGACGACCGACCGCAGCGCCTACGACGACGTCGCCCGTGTCGCCGTGGAGGGCGCGACCCACCGTGGCGAGCCGGTGACGGTCGTCGCGACCGTGCCGCTGACCGAGGTCCAGGGGGTGATCGACGCGCTCCGGGTCGCGCTCGCGGTGGTCGTGCCGCTGCTCACCGTGGCGTTGGGCCTGGTCGTCTGGCTGATCCTCGGCCGGGCGCTGCGACCGGTCGAGGAGCTGAGGCGCGGAGCAGCACTCGTGGCGTCGTCGGGCGGTCCCGGCTCGCTGCCGGTCCCGGCCCGCGACGACGAGCTCGGCGCCCTTGCGCGCACGCTCAACTCGATGCTCGACCGGCTCGAGGCCGGTGCCGCGCGGCAGCGGGCGTTCGTCGCGGACGCCGCGCACGAGCTGCGTTCCCCGCTGGCCGCCCTGCGGACCAGCGTCGAGGTCGCGCGGGCTCACCCGCAGTCCTACCGGACCGACGAGCTGGCGGCCGAGCTCGAGGGCGAGGTGCTGCGGATGCAGGCGCTGGTGGACGACCTTCTGCTGCTCGCCCGGGTGGGGTCCACCCCGATGGCGCACGAGGAGCTCGACCTCGCCGCGGTCGCGCGGGACGTCGTGCGGCCGACCGAACCCGTGACCGTCACCGGCGCCGGGCACGCCCGCGGGGACGCCGCCGCGGTCGGTCGCGTGCTGCGCAACCTCGTCGACAACGCCGTCCGGCACGCGGGGTCCCGGGTCGAGGTGGTTGTCGCCGACGGGTCCGTGCGGGTGGACGACGACGGTGCCGGGCTCGACCCGGGGGACCGCGAGCGCGTGTTCGAGAGGTTCGTGCGGCTGGACGAGGCACGTCAGCGAGACGAGGGCGGCAGCGGGCTGGGGCTCGCGATCGCCCGCGAGATCGCGCGCGAGCAGGGCGGCGACGTCGTGCTCGGGGCCGCCGACCTCGGCGGGCTGCGGGCCGAGCTGCGGCTGCCGCACTGACAGGGGTCCACTCGTCGTCGTAGCGTGGTGGCGACGAGTTCCGGAGGTGACGATGCCCGAGCACGACCCGGTGCGCGACGCGGCCCGGTACCGCGTGGAGCGCGACTCGAAGGGCGAGCACGACCCGCAGCAGCCCGCTCCGCCGCGGGGCCGGATGGAGAACCGGCACCAGTGGGTCGACGTCGTCATCGACCAGGCGATCGCTCGAGGCGAGTTCGACGACCTGCCCCTGGCCGGCAAACCGATCCCGGGCATCGCCCGGCACGACCCGGACTGGTGGCTCAAGGCGCTCATCGAGCGGGAGCAGATCTCGGGCGTCCTGCCGGAGGCGATCCAGCTGCGCAAGGACGACACGGTCATGGCGGACCGGCTGGATGCGCTGCACACCGAGGACGACGTGCGCGCCGCCGTCGAGGAGTTCAACGCCCGGATCGTGTCAGCGCGGCGTCAGCTGATGGGCGGTCCGCCCGTGGTCACGCCGCTGCGGGACGTCGACCGCGAGGTCCGCGAGTGGCACGCGCGACGCCGGGCGCCGGAGCCGCCACCGGAGCCGGAGCCGGTCCGTCAGCGCCGTCGTGGCAGCTACCTCTGGCGCCGCCGGTCGGCGAGCTGACGCGTCAGGCGCGGTCCTCGAGCGCCGGCAGGATCGTCGTCGGGATCGCGAACGCGAGCGAGACGGCGGCGATGCCACCGGCGAACACCCACGCGCCCCAGTCGTCGACATTGAAGGCCACCGCGAACAGGGCGAGACCCAGCAGGAAGAGGATGGCGGGGAAGACGACGCTGAGCATGCGACCGGGCGTGCCCGACCCGTCGTCCTCGCGACGCTCGATCACCGGGTAGCTCATGGTCGGTCCTCCACGGAGTGCTGCGCTGGGGTCCCCGGCGGTCGTTCCACCGAGGACCCCAGCGTAGTCAGTGCGCCAGGGCGGGCGCCGCCTCGTCGACCGGTGCGCCGTGCGGTGACGGAGCGGCCTTGACGAAGAACGCGGCAGGGATCGCCGCCAGGGAGATCACCGCGCCCACCAGGAACGCCGCGTGGATCCCGCCCGCGGTCGCGTCGACCGCTTCGGACCCACCGGCCAGCAGCGTGGCGCTCTGCGCGGTGAGCACGGTGACGAACAGCGCCGTGCCGGCGGCCCCGGCCACCTGCTGCACCGTGCCGACCATCGCGCTGCCGTGCGAGTACAGGTGCATCGGCAGCGCACCCAGCGCTGAGGTGAACAGCGGCGTGAACATCAGGGCCAGGCCCGCGCTGAGCGTGACGTGGCACGCGAGCATGAGCCACGGCGAGCTCGTCGCGCCCAGGAGGGTGAAGCCCCACGCGCTGGCGCTCACGACGATCGCCCCCGGGACGAGCAGCGGCCGCGGACCGACCCGGTCGTACGCGCGCCCGACGCTCGGGGCCAGCAGGCCCATGAGCAGCCCGCCGGGGAGCAGCAGCAGACCGGTCTGCAGCGCCTCGAGCCCGAGCACCGTCTGTGCGTAGAGGGGCACCAGGATCAGCGTCCCGAACAGCGACATCATGCTGATCGCCATCACGCCCACCGAGACGGTGAACGTGGACGACGAGAACGTGCGCAGGTCCAGGAGCGCGCCGTCGACCTTCTGCAGCTGCAGCTGGCGCAG
Organism: Cellulomonas sp. Leaf395; assembly: GCF_001424125.1. Taxonomy (GTDB): domain Bacteria; phylum Actinomycetota; class Actinomycetes; order Actinomycetales; family Cellulomonadaceae; genus Cellulomonas. The sequence continues at coordinate 366,091 of NZ_LMQI01000002.1, read as the reverse complement.
CACGAAGACCACCAGCGCGACCGCGCCGGCGCCGAGCGACACCCAGGTCGTCGTCGTGATGCCGGTCGTCGCCACCGCACCGAGTCCGCTGAGCCCGTACACGATCCCGCCGAACGCGACGGCCGAGAGGATCACCGAGCCGACGTCGACGCGGGCGCTTCGGGTCTCGGTCAGGTTCGGCAGCCGGACCGCGCCGAGCGCCAGCGCACCGATCGCGATCGGCAGCACCAGCGCGAACAGCCAGCGCCAGTCGAGCACGCTGAGCACCAGCCCCGAGATGGTCGGCCCGATGGCGGGAGCGACCGAGATGACGATGGAGATGTTGCCCATCGTGCGGCCGCGGCTCGCGGGCGGGGTCACGGTCATGACGGTCGTCATGAGCAGCGGGAGCATGATCGCCGTGCCGCACGCCTGCACGACGCGGCCGACGATGAGCGCGTCGAACCCTGGCGCCAGCGCGCAGATCGCGGTGCCCAGGCTGAACAGTGTCATCGCCGCCAGGAACACCGCGCGCGTGGTGAACCGCTGGATCACGAAGCCGGTCACGGGGATGACGATCGCCATCGTCAGCATGAACGCGGTGGTGACCCACTGGGCCGTGCTGGCCGGGATGTCCAGGTCGCTCATCAGCCGGGGGAGCGCGACGCCCATGATCGTCTCGTTGAGGATGACGACGAACGTCGAGATCAGCAGCAGGCGGACCGCGAGACGGTCGCGCACGCCGGTCCCGGCGGCCGCGGCCGCGTCCGAGGGCGGATGGGTGGTGGTCAGGGTCTCGTCGGTCACAGGGGTACACCTCGGGTGTCAGAGGGAAGAGTGTGGCGCGGCCGGTGGTGATCGGCGCGGACGGTGAGCACAGTCTGTGCGGTGCGGCCCTGGCGGGTCGACGTTTTTCGCTGTCAGGAGACGGTCGTCACAGCCCCAGGGGCCAGAACGGCCGGACCTCGACGCGTCCGAAGCGGGCCATGGGGTGCGCCGCCGCGCGTTCCAGTGCCTCGTCGAGGTCGGCGCACTCGAGCACGTCGAAGCCGGCGATGGACTCCTGCGTCTCGGCGAACGGTCCGTCGGTGACCAGCAGCTGTCCCGAGCGCACGCGGACCGTGCGGGCGTCGGCGGGGGGCCGGAGCCGGTCGCCGATCACGCTGAGGTGGCGACGGTCGTTCTCCGCCACCCAGTCGACGATGGTGTCGTCCTCGGGTCGGTACGTCTCGGCGGTCGGGTCGTCGCAGATCAGGAGCAGGAATCGCATGGGTCCTCCAGGAGGTGATCGGTCCGTCATCAGGTGGACGATCCTGCGAGCGTCGGATCGACACGATCGGGCGAGCAGTTTTCAGTGCAGCGGTCGAGCGCGGGGTGCGCGTGGACCGAACTTCGGTGCGCGCGAGGTCTGCGTGAGCTCCAGCAGCCTGATCACGCGCTGCCGATGACCGGCCCAGCGTTCCAGCAGGCGCAGCATCCCGGCGTCGTCGGTGCGGCTCCCGGTCAGCGCCCACCCGACCAGGTGCGCCAGGTGGAAGTCGCCCACGGAGACCGCGTCGGCGTCGCCCAGCGCACGCGAGGCGACCTCCGCGACCGTCCACGGGCCGATGCCCCGCACGGTGAGCAACCGCCGGCGTGCCTCCTCGATCGACAGGTCCGCGCCCTCCTGCAGGCGGCGCGCCACGACGGCGGCCCGCAGCACCGTGCCTGACCGAGCCTCCTCGACGCCCGCTCGGCGCCAGTCCCACACCGGCACCTCGCGCCAGCCCGCAGCGGTCGGCGGCACCCGCATCGTGCGCGGAGCCGGACCCGGCGCCGGGGTGCCGTGCTGCAGCACGAGCCGTCGCCACGCCGCCTTGGCGTCCAGCCCGACGACCCTCTGCTCGAGGACCGCCGGGACGAGCGCCTCGAACACGTTGCCCGACCGCGAGATCCGCATCGCCGTGCGACTGCGGTAGGCCTCGCGGACAACGGGGTGCAACGACGGGTCGAACCCGCGCGGGTCGTCGTGGGCACCCAGCAGGTCGGCGACACCGGACAGCGCCCGCTCCGCACCCGGACCCCACGCGGTGGCGTGCACCCCGTCGCTGCGCACGACGAGGTGGCGGGTGGCGGGACCGTCCGCCGTCCAGGTCGCCTGCCAGACCGCTCCGTCCGGCGCGAACCACCACGCCGGGTCGCCACCCCCGCGCCGGTGCGGACCGAGCGTCAGCCTCAGGTCGACGCGGTCGCGCGGGCGGTAGACCGACGTGAGACCCGCCTGCTCGGCGGTCGGGACGGAGGTCACGCCACCACTATGCGCCGCACCGCCGACACACTGGGCGCATGACCATCCGCACGGGGATCTCCGGCTGGCGCTACGCACCGTGGCGCTCGGTGTTCTACCCCGCGGGCCTGCCGCACCGTCGCGAGCTCGAGTACGCGTCCCGCCGGCTCACGTCCATCGAGATCAACGGCTCCTTCTACGCGCTCCAGAAGCCGGAGAACTACGTCGCGTGGGCCGCCGAGACGCCCCAGGACTTCGTGTTCTCGGTCAAGGGCCCGCGCTTCGTGACCCACATGAAGAAGCTGGCCGACGTGCGGGTGCCGGTCGCCAACTTCTTCGCCAGCGGCGTGCTCGCGCTCGGGCCCAAGCTGGGACCGATCCTGTGGCAGCTGCCGCCGAACCTCGGGTTCCACCCCGACCGGCTCGCCACGTTCGTCGACCTTCTGCCGCGCACCACGGCCGCCGCCGCGCAGCTGGCCACCGAGCACGACGAGCGACTCGACGACAGGTCGTGGACCACCACGGACGCCGACCGACCCCTGCGGCACGTGCTGGAGGTCAGGCACGCGAGCTTCGAGGACCCGGCCTTCGTCGAGCTCCTGCGTGCGCACGGCATCGGTCTCGTCGTCGCCGATGCCGCCGGCCGGTGGCCAGTGATCGAGGACGTGACCGCCGACCTCGTGTACGTGCGGCTGCACGGCGAGACCGAGCTGTACGCCAGCGGCTACGACGACAACGCGCTCGACCGGTGGGCGACGAAGGTCCGTGCGTGGGCGTCCGGCGGCGAACCGGTGGGCGCCCGGACGCTGGCCGGTCCGGCCGAGCGGGCCGGCGAGCGCGACGTGTTCGTGTACTTCGACAACGACCTGAAGGTCCGAGCCCCCTACGACTCGATGGCGCTCGCGGCACGGCTGGGCCTGAGCCCGGGTCAGTGACCGCGCAGCTTCTGGATCAGGCGGCGGTCACGCTTGGTGGGTCGGCCCGCGCCGCGGTCGCGCTCGCCCGCGACCACGTGCTCCTTGGGCAAAGGAGCGGGGGAGCGGTCGAGGTAGCAGGCGACCGCGACCGGGGCACCGACGCGCTTCACGACGGTCCGCTGCACGACGACGATCCGCTCGCGCTCACCCCCGCGGACGTGCACCTCGTCACCGGGGACGACCATCGTCGCGGGCTTGGCGCGGTCGCCGTTCACGCGGACGTGCCCGGCGCGGCACGCGGCCGCGGCGGCGGACCGGGTCGGGAACAACCGCACCGCCCAGGTCCACGCGTCCACGCGCGCCCGCGTCACCTCACCCATCGCCCGAGCCTCTCACGGGCACGCGTGCGGGTGGCGGGCCGCCCCGGCCGCTGTCGGCCGCGACCGAAGACCGCTGGTCGCGCGAGCGCCCGAGAGACCGCCGGTCGCGCCGGTGCCCGACCAGTCCGCCGCGCCTCGTCAGGCGCGGAGCTCCAGGTAGCGGCTGATCAGGGCGCGGGTGGACGGGTCCTGCGCTGCCAGAGCCGCGGCGTCGCCCTGCACCGCCGGGGCGATCTCGAGCGCGAGCTTCTTGCCCAGCTCCACGCCCCACTGGTCGAACGAGTCGATGCCCCAGACGACGCCCTGCACGAACGTGATGTGCTCGTACAGCGCGATGAGCTGGCCCAGGACGCTCGGCGTCAGGGACGCGGCCAGGATCGACGTGGTCGGGCGGTTCCCGGAGAACACCCGGGCGGCGACGATGTCCTCGGCGGTGCCCTCCGCGCGGACCTCGTCGGCGGTCTTGCCGAACGCGAGGGCCTTGGTCTGCGCGAAGAAGTTGGCCAGGAACAGGCCGTGCACGTCGACGCCGCCGTCCGCCAGCGGGTATGCCGGGTTGGCGACCGCGATGAAGTCGGCGGGGATGAGCCGCGTGCCCTGGTGGATGAGCTGGTAGAACGCGTGCTGGCCGTTGGTGCCCGGCTCGCCCCAGAACACCTCGCCGGTCTGCGTGGTGACGGGGGTGCCGTCCCAGCGGACCGACTTGCCGTTGGACTCCATGGTCAGCTGCTGCAGGTACGCCGCGAACCGGTGCAGGTGCTGGGCGTATGGGAGCACCGCGTGGGTGTGCGCGCCGAGGAAGTTGACGTACCAGACGTTCAGCAGCCCCATGAGGACGGGCACGTTCTGCGCGAACGGGGTGGTCGCCACGTGCTGGTCGACGGCGTGGAACCCGCCCAGGAACTCGCGGAACGCGTCGGGGCCGACCGCGATCGCGAGCGAGGTGCCGATCGTCGAGTCGACGGAGTAGCGACCGCCCACCCAGTCCCAGAAGCCGAACGCGTTGGTCGGGTCGATGCCGAACGCGGCGACCTTGTCCAGCGCGGTGGACACGGCGACGAAGTGCTTGGCGACGGCCGCGTTGCGCGACTCGTCGTCGTCGGCGGTGCCCAGCTGCTCCCAGAGCCACGTCCGGGCCAGCCGCGCGTTGGTGAGCGTCTCCAGGGTGCCGAACGTCTTGGACGCGACGATGAACAGCGTGGTCGTCGGGTCGAGGCCCTTGACCGTCTCCGCGAGGTCGCTGGGGTCGATGTTGGAGACGAACCGCACCTCGAGGCCGTCCTGCACGTACGGCTTGAGCGCCTCGTAGGCCATGACCGGGCCGAGGTCGGAGCCGCCGATGCCGATGTTGACGACCGTGCGTACGCGCTCGCCGGTGACGCCCGTCCACTCGCCCGAGCGCACCTTGTCCGCGAACGCGAACATCTTCGCCAGCTCGGTCTGGACGTCGGTGTCGATGTCCTGCCCGTCGACGACGAGCGGCGGCTGCGCGCCGGCGGGACGGCGCAGCGCCGTGTGCAGGACCGCGCGGTCCTCGGTCACGTTGATGTGGTCTCCGCGCAGCTGCGCCTGCAGCCGGTCGGCCAGGCCGACCTCGTCGGCGAGCCGGACCAGCAGGGCGAGCGTCTCGTCGGTGACCAGGTTCTTGGACAGGTCGACGGTGAGATCCGCCAGCGGGAGGGTCAGGCGCCTGGCGCGCTCGGGGTCGTCGGCGAACCAGGCGCGCAGGTCGGGGCTGAGCGTCGACTCGTGGACGCTGAGCTCCTGCCAGGCAGCGGTGGACGTGGCGTCGATGGGCGAGGTGGGCATGGGCACCACCGTATTGCGCGAGCACGATCCCTCGCACCGTCGTCCGCGTCCTACGGTGGTGCCCATGTCTCGCGTCCCCACCGCCGTCATCGCCGCGCTCACCCTGGTGGTCGGGTTCGCCGTCGCCGACGTCACCGAGGTGCGTGCCCTGGGCGGGGTTGTCCTGGTTGCCGGGGTCGTGTGGTGCGCGGTGCGTGCCCGCGCCGCCGGCTGGTGGAGGGTCGCGGCCGTCGTCCTGACCGGTGCCGTGTGCTTCGCCCTGTCGCACCCGCTCGGTGGCGTGATCGGTGCGTGGCCGGCCGTCGTGGTCGCGGCCCTGGTGCTGGGGGTCGCGACGCTCGCGCTGGTCGACCGCCCCGTCGCGCAGCCTGCCCGCGTCGCGTGACCGCGCTGCTGGTCTGCTGCGGCCTGGCGACGCTCGACGTCGTCCAGGTGGTCGACCGGCTGCCGGCGGCTGACGAAAAGGTCGTCGCCCGCAGCCTGGACGTCACGTTCGGTGGTCCGGCCGCGAACGCGGCGGCGACGGCGGCCGCGCTCGGGATCCGCACGGTGCTGGTGACGGCGCTCGGGACCGGACCGGTTGCCGACCTCGTCCGCGCCGGGCTCGCGGCCGCAGGGGTCGACGTCGTCGACCTGCTCGCCGGGCCCGGGACGCCGGCCGTCTCGACCGTCCTGGTGACGCACGCGACGGGCGAGCGGGCTGTCGTGTCCGTCAACGCGGTCGGCGTGCCGGACCTGGCCGCCGGAGCACGGGCACTCGGCCTGCACCGGGACGCGACGGCGGTCCTGGTCGACGGCCATCACCTGGGAGCCGCGACGGTGCTCGCGGCCGACGCCACCGCGCGGGGCATCCCGGTGCTGCTCGACGGCGGCAGCTGGAAGCCCGGGCTGGACAGCTTGCTGGCCCACGTCGACCACGCGGTGCTGTCGGCGGACTTCCGGCTGCCCGACTGTGCTGAGGGTGCCGAGGGTGTGCGCGATGCTGACGAGCTGCTCGACCGCGTCGCCGACCTCGGACCGCGTCTCGTGGCCCGGTCGGCGGGACCGGGTCCGGTCCGGATCCGCACCGTCGACGCCGACGGTCGGCGGTCGTCGTCGGTCCTGCACCCGCGGGCCGTCCCCGCCGCGGACGTCGTCGACACGCTGGGCGCGGGCGACGTGCTGCACGGCGCGACGGCCGCCTCGCTGGCGGCAGGTCACGCGGTGCTGACGGCGCTCGCCGACGGCGTCGACCGGGCGACCGAGTCGGTGCGCCATCCCGGTGCGCTCGGTTGGGTGCACTGAGGGACGACGCGCATCTCGGCCGATCGGTCGAGCCGCACGAGAGCGCGCGTCCCTAGGCTGCGGACGTGATCCCCGACGCCCTCCGCCCGCTCTGGACGGCCCCGCGGCCGCCCGGCGCGCCCGCACGGGTGTGGCGCGACTGGGCTCTCGTCGCCGTGCTCGTGCCGACCGCGGTGCTGGAGGGGGTGCAGCGGCCGGACGTGACCTGGCGGCCGGTCGCTCTCGTCCTGGCCCTCGTGGTGGTCCTGTCGCTGCTCTGGCGCCGGACCCACCCGCTGGGCGCGGTTCTCGTCGTGTTCGGCACGCTCACAGTGGCGGACACGGCCGCCCTCGTCGGCGGGGCGGGTGAGCTGGGTCTGTACACGACAGCCTGCGTCCTCCTCCTGCCGTACTCGCTCTGCCGCTGGGGGAGCGGCCGCGAGGTGGTGCTCGGACTCGCGGTCATCCTGGCGGGTTCGGCGCTGGGTGTGGCGGCGGACTACACCGGGGTGACGGACGCCGTGCTCGCGGTGATCGTCGTCCTGTCACCCGCCGCCATCGGCGCCGGGATCCGCCTCGCGGCGACCTCCCGGCTGCGGGAGCAGGACCAGGTCCGGCTGCGCGAGCGTGAGCAGCTGGCCCGCGAGCTGCACGACACCGTGGCGCACCACGTCTCCGCGATCGCGATCCGTGCGCAGGCGGGACGGGTGGTGGCGGCGTCGGACCCGTCCGCGGCGCTCGACGCGCTCGTCGTGATCGAGGGGGAAGCGTCGCGCGCCCTCACCGAGATGCGGTTGATGGTCGGCGCGCTGCGCGACGACGGAGCCGCGGAGCTGGCGCCACAGCGGGGGGTCGCAGACATCGGGAGCCTCGCCACCGGGGGGCCGCCCCAGGTCGCGGTCGAGCTCTCCGGTGACCTCGACGACCTTCGACCGTCGGTCGGTGCCGCGATCTACCGGCTCGCCCAGGAGTCGGTGACGAATGCGCTGCGGCACTCGCGGCACGCCTCCCGGGTCAGCGTGGCGGTGCAGGCGGACGACGACAGCGTCCGCCTGACGGTGGTCGACGACGGTGACCTCCAGGGTCGTGCCGGGACCGGGTACGGACTGGTGGGCATGGCCGAGCGCGCGGCCCTCCTGGGCGGCACGCTGGATGCCGGACCGGGACCGGAGCGCGGCTGGACCGTGGTCGCCGTGCTGCCGAGGACGGGGACGTTCGCATGACGATCCGGGTGCTCGTCGCCGACGACCAGGAGCTGGTCCGCACGGGCCTGTCGATGATCCTCGACGCGCAGCCCGGGATCGAGGTGGTGGGTCAGGCCGCGGACGGCCGCCAGGCGGTGTCGCGTGCCCGCGCGCTGCGCCCGGACGTGTGCCTGTTCGACATCCGGATGCCGGGGCTGGACGGCATCGAGGCGACCCGCCTGATCGCCGGACCGGACGTCGCGGACCCGATCGCGGTGGTGGTGATCACGACGTTCGACCTCGACGAGTACGTGCACGGTGCGCTGAAGGCGGGCGCCCGCGGCTTCCTGCTCAAGGACGCGGGCCCGGAGCTCCTGGTCCAGGCCGTGCACGCGGCTGCCGCCGGCGACGCGCTCATCGCACCGAACGTCACGGTCCGCCTGCTGGCCGCGTTCGCCGCCACGGACAGACGCAGCCGGGTGCTGCCGCCCGTGGTGCCGCTCACCGGCCGGGAGGAGGAGGTCCTCGCCACGGTGGCCCGCGGTCGGACGAACGCCGAGGTCGCCGACGAGCTCCACATCAGCCTGAGCACGGTGAAGACGCACCTGGGTGCCCTCATGGACAAGCTCGGTGCCCGGAACCGCGTCGAGCTGGCGATGTGGGCCTACGAGTCGGGCCGGATGGACTGACGTCCGATCAGCCCAGCGCTGCACGCACGAGCGGCGCGACCTGCGTTCCCAGCAGCTCGATGGAGCGCAGCGACTCCTTCTGCGGCACCCCGGACAGGTCCATCTGGAACGCCTGCCGGTCGTGGTGCAGCACGCCGTGCAGCGCGACGATGCGCTCCGCGATCTGCTCCGGCTCACCGACGAAGTACGCACCGCCGCGCGCCGCCTGTGCCTCGTACGAGATCCGGTTGGGCATCGGGAACCCGCGCTCCGAGGAGATCCGGCGCATGGACTCCAGCCAGTACGGGTAGAAGTAGTCGCGGGCGACCTTGGCGTCGTGCGCGACGAAGCCCATGCCGGCGACGGACACGAAGCGGTCTGCCGGCGCGTGCCCGGACTCCGCGTGCGTCCGACGGTAGAGGTCGACCAGGGGAGCGAACTGGGCCAGCTGTCCGCCGATGATCGCGTAGCTGATGGGGAGCCCGAGCACCCCCGCGCGCACCGACGACTGCGGGTTGCCGCCCGTCGCCACAGCGATGCGCAGGTGCTGCCCGCGGCCGGGGTGGTCGAACGGGCGGGGGAGGACCAGGGCGTCGTCGAGCGCGGGCCGGAACCGTCCCTGCCACGTGGTGCGCTCGGCCGCGTCGAGCCGCAGGAGAAGCTGGATCTTCTCGTCGTAGAGCTCGTCGTAGTCGTCGAGCGACGCGCCGAACAGGGGATAGGACTCGATGAACGACCCCCGCCCTGCCAGCAGCTCGACGCGGCCCTCCGACAGCAGGTCCATGGTCGCGAACTGCTGGAACACCCGGACCGGGTCCTCGGTGGACAGCACGGTCACGGCGCTGCCGACGGTGATCCGAGAGGTCTGCGCCAGGGCGGCAGCGATCACGGTCGACGGGGACGAGATCGCGTAGTCGGGGCGGTGGTGCTCGCCGATGCCGACGTAGTCGAGACCGACCTCCTCGGCCAGCCGGATGCGTTCGAGGATCTCCCGGATGCGGTGGCCGGGGGAGACCTGTGCCCCGGAGACGGGGTCGGGGTGGACGTCGCCGAACGTGTAGAGACCGAGTTCCATGAGGATGCGAACGTATCGACCGCCCGGGCTGTTCCCCGTGTTCGCGCAGGTGAAGGCCTCGCGCGTTGAATCGATTCGGCTCTGTCACTCCAGGCGTCGGGGAGGTGAACGTCCGATCACGATGTGGTCACAGTCACAGGGCCGACTTGACAACGGATTTGTAAGGAAGGTCTACTAACAAACGTGACAGCGACGACGCAGCCCCTCGCGGCAGCCCACGGAGTCGGTCGGGCACTGCGCCCGACGGGCAAGGTGCTGCCCGAGCACGCTCGCGCGCACAACCGGTCGCTGGTGCTCGCGCACCTCTTCCACACCGGCCACGCCTCCCGCGCCGACATCGCCCGCAGCACCGGCCTGACCCGGGTGACGGTGTCCGGTCTGGTGGCCGAGCTGATCGCCGAGGGACTGGTCGAGGAGCTCGGGGTCCGGGTCGAGGGCAAGGTCGGCAAGCCGGCCACGCTCGTCGGCATGCGGACCGAGGCCTTCCAGATCGTGGCGGTGGACCTCACGGACGACGCCCACCTGCGAGGGGCCGTGATGACCCTCGTCGGCGCCGTCGTCGCCCGGCGCTCCGTCGCCCTCGAAGGGCGCACGGGACAGGCCGCTACCGACCTGCTGGAGAGCCTGTGCCGCGACCTGCTCGCGGTGGCGACCCGTCCGGTCATCGGCGTCGGCATCGCGTCTCCGGGCGTCATCGACGTCGACGGCACGGTCGTCCAGGCACCGAACCGGGGCTGGTACGACCTGCCGCTCGCCGCAGACCTCACCGAGAGCCTCGGTGTCCCGGTGCACGTCGCCAACGACGCCAACACCCGCGCGCTCGGCGAGTTCACCTACGGCTCCGCGGCCGGGTCCGGCTGCATGGTCCTGACGATCGGGGAGGGCGTGGGCGCCGGCATCGTCGTCGACGGCGCCCTCGTGCTCGGTCGCCACCACGCCGCCGGCGAGATCGGCCACGTCACCGTCGTCGACGGCGACGCGCGGGACGAGCCGCCGCTGGACTGCGCCTGCGGCCGCTCCGGCTGCCTCGAGACGGTGCTGAGCGTCCCGGCCCTGCGCCGCCGGACCGCCGGTCTGTCCACCGAAGACTCCGACGCCGCCCTGGCGTCGGTCGGACGGTTGCTGGGCATCGCCCTGGCACCCGTCGTCAGTGCGCTCGACCTCGCAGAGGTCCTGCTCTCCGGTCCGCCGGAGCTGCTGGACGGCGCTCTGCGCGAGTCGGCGCTGGCCACCGTCCGCGCACGCACGATGCCCGTCATCGGGCACGGACTGGCACTGCGGATGGGATCTCTCGACGAGGACGGGGCGCTCGCTGGTGCAGCAGTCCTCGTCCTGTCAGGCCAGCTGGGGGTCTCGTGACGACCCCCAGCCAGCCCACTGCAGGTCAGAAGAACCACCCGGCGGCGCCGTCCGGCGCACGCCTCGCTCACGGGAGGAACCCCAACGTGAAGATCCTACGTTTCGCGGCCGTCGGCGTGGCGGCCGCGCTCACGCTCACGGCGTGCGGCAACGGCGACGACGCCGCTGACTCGCCCACCGAGAACGGGACGCCCGAGCCCGCCACGATCAAGCTGTGGCTCAACGGCACGGACACCCCGGACGCGCTCCGCGAGTACCTCACGACGACCTTCGAGTCGGAGAACCCCGGCTCCAAGCTCGTGATCGAGGAGCAGGACTGGAACGGCCTCGTGCCGCGTCTCCAGACCGCGCTGGGCTCCGCCGACCAGACGCCTGACGTCGTCGAGATCGGCAACACGCAGTCCCCGACGTTCACCTACGCCGGTGCGTTCGCCGACATCACGGACATGTACGACGAGCTGGGTGGCGACAACCTGCTCGAGGGCTTCGTCGAGGCCGGTAGCGCGGACGGCAGCTTCTACGCCGCCCCGTACTACTCCGGTGCCCGTGCCGTGTTCTACAACAAGGACGCGTTCGCCGCGGCCGGTGTCGAGGTCCCCACGACGCTCGCCGAGTTCACCGAGGTCGCCAAGAAGCTGCAGTCCGACACCCAGTCGGGCTTCTGGTTCCCCGGTCAGGACTGGTACAACGGCGCCGCCTGGATCTACACCAACGGCGGCGACTTCGCGGTCAAGGACGGCGACGCCTGGAAGGGCGCGCTCTCCTCTGCCGAGTCGATCACGGGCCTCGAGGAGGTCCAGGACCTGCTCGCCAACGCGACCAACGCGCCGGCCGACAGCGACTCGAACGAGCCGTGGGTCCCGTTCAACGCCGGCCAGGCGGCCATGTTCTCCGCGCCGACGTGGGCCCGGTGGAGCATCGACCTGCCGCAGTGCAACAAGGCCGTCGACCCCGAGGACGAGTCCGAGGAGGCCAAGGCGCTGCGCGCTGAGCAGCAGGCCTGCAACGAGGAGCACACCGGTGTCTTCCCGCTGCCGGGTCTCGAGGAGGGCACGTTCGCGAACGGCTTCGCGGGCGGCTCGAACATCGCCGTCGCGGCGAAGTCCAAGCACCCCGAGCTGGCCAAGAGCCTCCTGAAGATCATCTTCACGGAGGAGTTCCAGAACATGCTCGGCGAGAACGGCCTCATCCCGGGCAACACGGAGTACGCCGCCTCGATGGGTGACGACGTGTACGCCAAGGCTGCCGTCGACGCCGCGCTCAACGCCAAGCTCACGCCGGCGGCCGAGAAGTGGGCCGACGTCGAGGGTGACCGCATCCTGGAGGACTTCTTCCAGCAGCTCGCCACCGGTGCGGACGTCAAGGAGGCTGCCGCGGATACGGACCAGCTCCTCGAGGACGCGCTGAACTGATCACCACCCCGGCCGGCCGTGCGCGCACGGCCGGCCGGGACAGGTGATCCACGAACCGCCGGTCCGCCGCATCTCGTTCGGCTGATCACCTGATCCGGGCACGACCGGGCCTGCCCACGCAGGCCGGCCCGGTCGTGCCACCAGACAGGAGCTCCCCATGGCAGCCACTGCCCCCGCGCTGCAGCAGGACGACACGGTCGTCTTCCCGCGCCGCCGCCGCCGCAAGCTCGGCGTGTACGGCCTGCTCGTCCCCGCCGCCGTCCTCATGGGCGTCGCGCTGGGCTACCCGCTGGTCCGCCAGTTCGTCATCTCCTTCCAGGAGTACGGGCTGCGCCAGCAGTTCGGTCAGCCCGCCGAGTGGGTCGGCCTGAAGAACTACACCGACCTCCTGACCGACCCCTACGTGTGGACGGTCATCGGGCGCTCGATCGCCTTCTGCCTGGTGAACGCCGCGGTCACGATGCTCATCGGGATCGCGTTCGCGGTCCTCATGTCGCGGATCGGCACGGCCTCGCGCATCACGCTGCAGGTGGCGCTGCTCCTCGCCTGGGGCACACCGGTCCTCGCGTCGATGACCGTCTGGCAGTGGCTGTTCGACTCGCAGTACGGCGTCGTCAACTGGGTGCTGTCCAACGTCTTCGGGCTCGAGGACATGGCGGGCCACTCCTGGATCATCGAGCCGCTGTCCTTCTACTTCGTCGCGACGGTCATCGTCGTGTGGATGTCCGTGCCGTTCGTCGCCTTCTCCATCTACGCGGGCCTGCTCCAGGTGCCCGAGGAGACGATGGAGGCCGCGCAGCTCGACGGTGCCTCGTCCCGGCAGCGGTTCTGGAACATCACCATCCCGATGATCCGCCCGGTCCTGTCGATCGTGATGCTGCTGCAGGTGATCTGGGACTTCAAGGTGTTCACCCAGATCTACGTGCTCCAGCGAGCAGGGGCCCCGACGCGCGAGACCAACCTCCTGGGCACCCTCATCTACTCCTACGCCAGCGAGTTCTCGCTCGCCGGTGCGCTCGCCACGATCATGCTCGTCATCACGCTCGCCCTCACCGGGTTCTACATCCGGCAGATGCTGAAGGAGGACGAGCTGTGAGCGCCGTCGACGTGCCTGCACCCGCCCCGCAGGCCACACCGCAGGAGATCCGGCTCCGCAAGGTGACGAAGTCGTCCGAGGCCGGTCGCGCCCAGTCGAAGCGCGGCCGACGATCGCTCGGCGTCGTCGCCGTCGTGCTGGCGGTCATGTGGGTCTTCCCCATCTACTGGATGATCAACAGCGCGTTCCTGCCGCTGAACAAGCTCCAGACGCCGGACCCGACGTTCTTCCCCGTGGGCGGCACGCTGTCGAACTTCCGCCGCGTGCTCGACGACCCCACGTTCTGGGCCGCGATGCGCGTCTCGCTGGCGGTCGTCATCGTCGTCCTCGTCGCCGCGCTGCTGTTCGCCTTCCTCGCCGCACTGGCCGTCAGCCGGTTCCGGTTCCGGGGCCGCAAGGGCTTCATCCTCACGATCCTCGTGGTCCAGATGATCCCGGCCGAGGGCCTGTTCATCTCGCAGTACCAGATGCTCGACGGCTGGAACCTGGTCAACAAGATCGCGGGGCTCTCCCTGGTCTACACGGCGGCGATCCTGCCGTTCACGATCTGGATGCTGCGCGGGTTCGTCGCGGGCGTGCCGATCGAGCTCGAGGAGGCCGGGATGGTCGACGGGCTCTCCCGGACCGCCGCCTTCTTCCGCATCACGTTCCCGCTGCTGGCTCCCGGGCTGGTCGCCGCCGGCGTCTACGGGTTCCTCCAGGCGTGGAACGAGTACACCTTGGCCCTCGTCGTGATGACCGACCCCGCGCAGCGCACGCTGCCGCTGTGGTTGCAAGGGCTCGTCGAGTCCAACCGCGCCACCGACTGGGGTGTCGTCATGGCGGGCTCGGCACTCATCGCGATCCCCGTCATCGTCTTCTTCCTGTTCGTGCAGAACAAGATGACGTCCGGGCTCGTCGCGGGTGCGGTGAAGGGCTGACGTGAACGCGCAGGGGATCCCGACGCCGCACCAGGCGCCGGTCGGGGAGACGCGTCGCTGGTCCGTCGGTCTGGACGTCGGCGGCACCAAGGTGCTCGGCGTGCTGCTGGACGCCGACGGCGTGGTGAGGCACCAGCTGCGGTGCGCCACGGTCGGCGGAGCAGCGGGGGTGGCCGACACCGCGGGCACCGTCGTCGAGGAGCTGTGCGCGGCCGCCGGCATCCCGGTCGTCGAGCTGGCCGGCGTCGGTATCGGCCTGCCGGGGGTGGTCGACCCGGCGGAGGGCACGGTCGAGCACGCGGTCAACCTCGGCATCGAGGAGCGCACCCCGCTCGCGGCGCTGGTCGCCGAGCGGCTCGGGGTGCGGGTCCGCGTCGAGAACGACCTCACCGTCGCTGTCGTCGGCGCCGCGCACACGGTCGAGGGCCAGCACGCGTCGACGGACGACGCCGTCGTGCACGACCTCGCGTTCCTCGCGCTCGGCACCGGCCTCGCCGCGGGGCTGCTGCTCGAGGGACGCCTGCGGCGCGGGTCGACCGGTGGTGCCGGGGAGATCGGGCACCTGACGCTCGTCCCCGACGGTCTGCCGTGCAAGTGCGGCCAGCTGGGGTGCCTGGAGCAGTACGCCTCGGGCTCGGCGCTCGACACGGCGTGGCCCAGCACGTACGGGCGGCCCGCCCCCGAGGAGCTGTTCGCCGCGGCGGAGGCGGGCGACGTGCGGGCGATCGAGCTGCGGGACCGGTTCGCCTGGGCGGTCGCCGCTGCGGTACGGATCCTGGTGCTGACCTGCGACGTCGAGCGCGTCGTCATCGGTGGCGGCGTGAGCGCGCTGGGCCAGCCGCTGCTGCGGGCCGTGACCACCGAGCTCGAGCGGGAGGCGCAGGCGTCGCCGTTCCTTGCCACGATGGGACTGGCGCGACGGGTGAGCCTCGCGCCCGCGGACGTGCCGGTCGGCGCGGTCGGCGCGGCGCTGCTCGGCAGAGGGGAGTACGTCTGATGGAGGTCGTCATCGCACCCGGCCGCGAGCTGGGCCGGCTGGCCGCCGCGGCGGTCGAGCAGCTGGTCCGCGACCAGCCCGACGCCGTGCTGGGCCTCGCCACGGGGTCGAGCCCGCTCGCTGTCTACGACGAGCTGGCCCGCCGGCACGCCGAGCACGGACTGTCGTTCGCGCGCGTACGCGCCTTCATGCTCGACGAGTACGTCGGCCTCGCCGCGGACCACCCGGAGCGCTACCGCAACGTCATCGAGAAGGAGATCGCGTCGCGCGTGGACTTCGCGCCCGGCGCGGTGCAGGGGCCGGACGGGCTCGCCGAGGACCTGGTCGGGGCCTGCGCGGCCTACGAGGACGCCATCGCCTCCGTCGGCGGCGTCGACCTGCAGCTCCTCGGCATCGGCACCGACGGCCACATCGCCTTCAACGAGCCCGGCTCGTCGCTCGCGTCGCGCACCCGCATCAAGACCCTCACGCGCCAGACGCGCGAGGACAACGCACGCTTCTTCGGCGGCGACCTCGACCAGGTGCCGCAGCACTGCCTCACGCAGGGCCTGGCGACGATCATGTCCGCGCGGCACCTGGTGCTCCTGGCCACCGGCCGCGGCAAGGCCGAGGCGGTGCACCAGCTGGTCGAGGGGCCGGTCAGCGCGATGTGGCCGGCGACGATCCTGCAGCACCACCCGCACGTCACGGTGCTCGTCGACGACGCGGCCGCGAGCCGCCTCCAGCTGGCCGACTACTACCGCGAGACGTTCGCCTCGAAGCCGGACTGGCAGGGTCTCTGAGCGCGGACGTCCTCGGGTCGTGTCCGCCCTCCGACGTACACTTCACGCCATGAGCGAGCCCCTGCCTCCGAGCACCGGACCCGACGACCCGTTCTCCTCGGACCCGGGCACGTCGACCAGCGTGCTGGAGCGCGAGGAGACCACCGAGCAGGTAGAGCCGGGCGATCACGAGCGGTTCGCGCACTACGTGCGCAAGGAGAAGATCCTCGACTCCGCCATCAGCGGCAAGCCCGTCATCGCGCTCTGCGGCAAGGTCTGGGTGCCGGGCCGGGACCCGAACAAGTTCCCGGTCTGCCCCGTCTGCAAGGAGATCTACGAGGGGCTCCGCGAGCCGCAGGACGGCGACAAGAACGAGGGCGGCAAGGGCTCCGGCGGCGGCCGGAAGTGGGGCTTCGGCCGTAACCCCGGCAGCGGCGGCGCGTGACGGCGGCCCCGCGCCCGTCCTCCCTCCCCTCGACCCACGCATCCTCGTCGGCGGCCTCCCAGCTGCCGCCGGCGTTCCCCGCGCGTGCGCCCTGGGGCACGGCGGGCAAGCTGCGCGCCTGGCAGGCGGAGGCGATCGAGACCTACCGGATGGCCAACCCGCGCGACTTCCTCGCGGTGGCGACGCCCGGCGCCGGCAAGACGACGTTCGCCCTGCGCATCGCCACCGAGCTGCTCGAGGCGAAGCTGGTCCGCCGCGTGACCGTCGTCGCTCCCACCGAGCACCTCAAGCGCCAGTGGGCCGACGCCGCCGCACGCGTGGGGATCACGCTGGACCCCAACTTCAGCAACGCCCAGGGCCGCCACGGCCACGGGTTCGACGGCGTCGCGGTGACGTACGCGCAGGTGGCCAGCAAGCCCGCCCTGCACGCCGCCCGCACCGCCGCCGCGCCCACGCTGGTGATCCTCGACGAGGTGCACCACGGTGGTGACGCGCTGTCCTGGGGCGACGCCGTCCGGGAAGCCTTTGAGGGCGCCACCCGCCGGCTGGCGCTGACGGGCACGCCGTTCCGGTCCGACACGGCGGCCATCCCGTTCGTGCGCTACGACCGCGACACCGACGGGATCCGGCGCAGCGTCGCCGACTACACCTACGGATACGGGGACGCGCTGCGCGACCACGTCGTGCGTCCGGTCATCTTCCTGTCGTACAGCGGCTCGATGCGCTGGCGCACCAAGGCGGGTGACGAGGTCAGCGCCCGGCTGGGGGAGCCGCTGACCAAGGACATCACCGCCCAGGCGTGGCGGACCGCCCTCGACCCCAACGGGGAGTGGATCCCGAGCGTGCTCGCGGCCGCCGACCGTCGCCTCTCCGAGGTGCGCCGGGCCATCCCCGACGCGGGCGCGATGGTCATCGCGACGGACCAGACGGACGCCCGGGCCTACGCGGGCCACCTCGCGCGCATCACCGGGAGGTCGCCGACGGTCGTGCTGTCCGACGACGACGGGGCCAGCGACCGGATCGACGAGTTCTCCGCGGGCGACTCGCGGTGGCTCGTCGCGGTGCGGATGGTCTCGGAGGGTGTCGACGTGCCGCGCCTTGCCGTCGGCGTCTACGCGACCAGCACCGCCACGCCGCTGTTCTTCGCGCAGGCGGTGGGCCGGTTTGTGCGGGCTCGTCGTCGCGGGGAGACCGCGTCGGTGTTCCTGCCGAGCGTCCCGCAGCTCCTCGCGCTGGCCAACACCCTGGAGCTCGAGCGGGACCACGCGCTCGACCGCCCGAAGACGCTCGAGGAGCAGGGCGTCGACGTCGGCCTGGACGACGGGATGCTCGACGAGGCCAACCGTGAGCGCAACGGGCCGGACGAGATCGGCCCGGACGGCAAGCAGGGTGCGTTCGAGGCTCTGGAGGCGCAGGCGTCGTTCGACCGGGTGCTGTTCGACGGCGGCGAGTTCGGCACGGGCGCCGAGATGGGGTCGGACGAGGAGCTCGACTTCCTCGGCCTGCCCGGGCTGCTCGACGTCGACCAGGTCTCCGCGCTGCTCCGGCAGCGGCAGGCCGACCAGATCAGCGGGCGCAAGAAGGCGGGCTCGACCGCGGAGGCGCTGGCGGAGATGGACCACCGCAAGCAGGCGGAGCTGCGCAAGGAGCTCTCGCAGCTGGTGGGGGCGTGGGCGCGCAAGAGCGGTCAGCCGCACGGGTCGGTGCACAACGAGCTGCGGAGGCGGTGCGGGGGACCCGAGGTCGCGCTGGCGGACCCCGAGCAGCTCACTGCGCGGGTGGCCATGGTGCGCGGGTGGTTCGTCGGCAAGAAGTGACCCGATGGCTCCATGAACGTCGCTCGGCTACCTCTAGAACAGGCAAAGTCGCAAGGGCCATCTCACCATTCGGACCACCCACATTCGCAGTAGATGTGCAGGTCAGAGCCCTGGACGCGCGACCACATAGCAGTCCGGTTCGCTGACGCAACTTTTCTCTCGACGTGCCGAGCTCGTCCGGGGCTGCCACATTTGTTCTGTGACACACGGCGCCGGGTACCCCCGGATGCCGGATCGGTGACCACAGAACGAAAGGGTCAACCATGCCTACCTGGCTCATCCTCATCATTGTCGGTGTCGTCCTCCTCATCCTCGGAGTCGCGACGGGCATCGGCCAGTGGCTCATCTGGATCGGTGTGGCGGTGCTCGTCATCAGCCTCATCCTGGCGCTCGTCGGTCGGGGCCGTTCGCGGGTGTAACCCGGCGGGTGACGGCCAGGCGTGCTGACCGCCGGATCTCCCGGCTCTCCGCCCGGCCGCACCAGCACGGCCGCTCTCCCGTCGGTCCGCTCGTGCCGTGACAGAGCACAGCGCACGCAGGCCGCAAGACCGGCGCTGCGGCTCGGGACCTGTCAGTCCCCGAGCCGCAGCGCCACGGTCGGCACCGCTGCCTCGTCGTCCGACAGCCGTCGCGCCCCGCGCGGCAGCTCGTCGCGCGAGGCGCGGTGCCGTTCTGCTGCCCGGCGCACCCCGTCGGCGCCCACCCAGCGAGGGTCGACCACCCCGTCGGTCACCAGGGGCACGTGCAACGGGCGCAGCGCCGCCTCCGTGGACGACCACCCCCGGACGTCGTCGTCGGGACCTGTGACCAGCACCTCTTCCACGGCCCGACCGTCGGCCCCCAGCCGCCGCGCCGCCGCCTTGCGGCCCCCGACGCTGATCTTTCCGCGCGCAGCCTTCGCCACCGGGGCCAGGACCCCGTCGGCCCCCTCGCGGGCGACCAGCTTGTAGACCATCCCGCACGTCGGCGCACCGGACCCGGTGACCACCGACGTGCCCACCCCGTAGGAGTCCACCGGCGCCACCGCGAGGGACGCGATCGCGTACTCGTCCAGGTCCGAGGTGACCGTGATCTTCGTGCCCCGGGCGCCGGCCTGGTCCAGCTGCGCGCGCACCTCGTGCGCGAGGACCCCCAGGTCGCCGGAGTCGAGCCGCACGGCGCCCAGCTCCGTCCCCGCGGCGGCCATCGCGAGCTCCACCCCGCGCCGGACGTCGAAGGTGTCGACCAGCAGCGTCGTGCTCGGGCCGAAGGCGGCCACCTGCGCCGCGAACGCGGACGCCTCGTCGTCGTGCAGGAGCGTGAACGCGTGCGCGGCCGTGCCGATCGTCGCGAGCCCGTACCGCCGTCCCGCCTCCAGGTTCGACGTCCCCGCGAAGCCTGCGACCACCGCCGCCCGGGCCGCCGCGACGGCGGCCTCTTCGTGCGCGCGCCGCGACCCCATCTCGAGGCACGGGCGGTCGACGGCCGCACTCGTCATCCGCGACGCCGCCGACGCGACCGCCGAGTCGAAGTTGAGGATCGACAGGACGAGCGTCTCCAGCAGGACCGCCTCTGCGAACGTGCCGTCGACGACCATGACCGGCGACGTCGGGAAGAACGCCTCGCCCTCCGCGTACCCGACGACGGACCCGGAGAACCGGTAGTCCGCCAGGTACGCGAGCGTGGCGTCGTCGACGACGTGCTCGTCGGCCAGCCAGTCGAGCTCCGCCGCGTCGAACCGGAAGCGCGGCAGCGACTCGAGCACCCGGCCGGTCCCGGCCACGACCCCGTACCGCCGCCCGGCGGGGAGCCGACGGGTGAACACCTCGAAGACGCAGCGTCGGTGTGCGGTCCCGTCGGCCAGCGCCGCCTGGAGCATCGTCAGCTCGTACCGGTCGGTGAGGAGCGCCGCACTGGGCGGCCGCGGGGCGGTCATGGGTTCAACGTAGGGGTGCTGATCCCACCGGACGCGGCGAGCGGTGCGGTGTGGCGCTCCAGATCAGCGACTGTTCTTGTGGTCGCTCTGACCTTCCGTTCCGCTCCAGGCGGGTGCGCTGGCGCGCCCCCACCTTCCGCTGCACTCCAGGTCAGCGCTCCGCTTACAGTGGACGACGTGCCAGTGCAGACCCTCCCCGACGCCAGCGTCGAGCAGGAGGAGAAGACCGCGGTCGCCGACCCGTGGGTGACGATCGTCTGGAACGACCCCGTGAACCTCATGAGCTACGTGACCTACGTGTTCGAGGCCTACTTCGGCCACCCGCGGCCGAAGGCCGAGCGACTGATGAAGCAGGTGCACGAGCAGGGGCGGGCGGTCGTGTCGACCGGGTCGCTCGAGGCGATGGAGGTCGACGTGCAGGCCATGCACGGCTTCGGGCTCTGGGCGACGCTCCAGCGCAGCGGTCAGTGATGCGCGCGTTCAAGCGTCGCCGGGGGATGTACGCCGCCCGCCTGGACACCGACGAGCGCGACGTCATCGCCGCGCTCGTGGCGGACGTCGCGGAGCTGCTCGGCGGCGGGCGCCTGGAGGCGCGGGGCCCCGAGGCGGCGGTCGTCGGCGACGGCGACCCGCGCATGCGGATCGAGCCGCTCCCGCCGCCGTCGGACCCCGCGGTTCGCCGGCTGCTGCCGGACGCGTCCCGCGACGACCCGCAGATCGCGGAGGAGTTCCGCCGGCTCACCGAGGACGACCTGCGTGCGGGCAAGATCGCGCGCCTGACGAAGCTCTGGGACGCCCTGACCACGCCGGCCGAGGGCTGGCGGGCGGACGCGTTCGTCGTGGCACCGCAGGACGCGCAGGAGCTCGCCGCCGCGATCACCGACCTGCGCCTCGTGCTCGCCGAGCGCCTCGGGATCCGGACGGACGAGCAGGCCGAGCGCCTGTACGACGCGCTGCTGGACTCCCCGCAGGCGGAGGTCGCGGACGACGCCGTGGAGCCTGCCGAAATCCTCGACCCGGCCGCGCGGCGCTACCTGGTCGCCGTCTACGGCGCCTTGAGCTGGCTGCAGGAGTCGCTCGTCGACCTCCTGCTGCACGATCTGCGCGCCCCGGGGCGCCCGGCGGGCCCGTGACCCGCCAGCGGTTAGGCTCGTCCGCGTGAACGACGCCCCTCTCGGCATCTTCGACTCCGGCGTCGGCGGGCTCACCGTGGCCCGGTCGATCCTCGACCAGCTGCCCCAGGAGTCCACCCTCTACATCGGGGACACCCTCAACACGCCGTACGGCTCCAAGCCGCTCGCGGCCGTGCGCGCCCACGCCCTGGAAGTCATGGACGACCTGGTCGACGCGGGCGTGAAGCTGCTGGTCATCGCGTGCAACACGGCGTCGTCGGCGATGCTGCGCGACGCCCGTGAGCGGTACACGCTGCGGCGCGGCATCCCGGTGGTCGAGGTCATCCTGCCCGCCGCCCGGCGCGCGGTGGCGGCGACCCGGACCGGGCGGATCGGCGTGATCGCGACCAAGTCCACGGTCGAGTCCAAGTCCTACGACGACGCGTTCGCCGTCGCCCCCGGCATCGAGCTGACCACGCAGGCCTGCCCGCGGTTCGTGCAGCTGGTCGAGGCCGGGATCACGTCCGGTCCCGAGGTCCTGGCCGTCGCGCACGAGTACCTGGACCCGGTCCGCGAGGCAGGCATCGACACGCTCGTGCTCGGGTGCACCCACTACCCGCTGCTCACCGGCGCGATCTCGTACGTCATGGGGGAGGAGGTCACCCTCGTGTCGAGCGCCGAGGAGACCGCCAAGGACGTCTACCGGACGCTCGTCGCGCACGACCTGGAGCGTGACCCGGCGGCGGGACCGCCCACGCACCGCTTCCTGGCCACGGGCGACCCGGACCAGTTCCGCATCCTCGCCCGCCGATTCCTCGGCCCCGAGGTCGAGGTCGTCGAGCCCAGCGCGGCCCTGCGGTGAGGCTCACCGTCCTGGGGTGCGCGGGCTCGTTCCCGAGTCCCGACTCGGCGGCGTCGGGCTACCTGGTGCAGGCCGACGACGCCGACGGGCGCACGTGGACCGTGCTGCTCGACCTCGGCAACGGAGCCCTGAGCCCTCTGCAGCGGTTCGGCGACCCCACCGCGCTCGACGCGATCGGGCTGTCCCACCTGCACGCGGACCACGTGGCCGACCTCGTGGTGCTCAACGTCCTGCGGCGGTACCGCCCGTCCGGCCCGTGCGAGCCGGTGGTGGTGCACGGTCCGGTCGGGACGGCCGAGCGGCTCGCGCAGATGGCCGGCAAGGACCCGGCGACCAGCACCGACGGTCAGTTCGACGTCGTCGAGTGGCAGGAGGGCTCGCCGGTGACCGTCGGCCCGCTCGTGCTCGTGCCCGTGGCCGTCGACCATCCCGTCCCCGCGTTCGGGATCCGGGTGTCCGGGCCCAGCGACGCGGACCCGTCGCACACCGTGACCCTGGCCTACACGGGGGACACGGATGCGTGCCCGGGCCTCGACACCCTGGCGGCAGGCGTCGATCTCCTGCTCTCCGAGGCGGCGTTCCTCGAGGGGCGCGACGACGCCACGCGCGGTGTGCACCTCACCGGCCGCCGGGCCGGCGAGGCCGCCGCGCGCGGCGGAGCCGGCCGGCTGGTGCTCACCCACATCCCCGCCTGGAACGACCCGGCGGTGACGCTCGCGGAGGCAGCCGCGGTGTACGACGGGCCGATCGACATGGCCCACCCGGGCGGGGTCCACGTCCTGTAGTCGCCACGTCCACACTCGAGCGGCCTCCGACCGGCCTGAGTGCGGACGTTGCACCTGTCGACCTGGTGACGTCCGCGCTCCGTAGGGCTCCAACCCGACGGAGTGCGGACGTCGCGGGGCGTCCGGGTGTGTCCGAGCGCCCGGTTAGGCTCGTACGCATGACTTCTGCTGCCACCACCTCGTCCGCGACCGGGAGCTCGTCGCGCGTCCGCGCCGACGGCCGCGCGCCCGACCAGCTGCGTCCCGTGACCCTGACCCGCGGCTTCCTGGAGGCCGGGGAGGGCAGCGTCCTCGTCGAGTTCGGCGGCACCAAGGTGCTCTGCGTGGCGTCCTTCACCCCCGGCGTGCCGCGCTGGAAGAAGGGCTCCGGCGAGGGGTGGGTCACCGCCGAGTACTCGATGCTCCCGCGCGCCACGTCCAGCCGCTCCGACCGCGAGTCGGTCAAGGGCCGCGTCGGCGGCCGCACGCACGAGATCTCGCGGCTGATCGGCCGGTCGCTGCGCGCGATCATCGACGTGTCCGCGCTGGGGGAGAACACGATCGTGCTCGACTGCGACGTCCTGCAGGCCGACGGTGGCACGCGGACGGCGTCGATCACGGGCGCGTACGTCGCGCTGGCCGACGCGGTCGCGTGGGCGGTCGAGAACAAGCACGTCCCCGCGAACAAGGTGGTCCTGCGCGACTCGGTCGCCGCCGTGAGCGTCGGCATCGTCGACGGCCTGCCCGTGCTCGACCTGCCGTACGTCGAGGACGTGCGTGCGGAGACGGACATGAACGTCGTGGTCACCGGGTCGGGCACGTTCGTCGAGGTGCAGGGCACCGCCGAGCACGCCCCGTTCGACCGCGCCGAGCTCGATGCCCTGCTCGACCTGGCCGTGGCCGGCACCGCGCAGCTGACAGCTCTGCAGGTCGCCGCGCTGGCGTCGGCACCCGGGGACGGCTCGGCCACCCGGCTGGCTCTGTGAGCGCGCGTCTGGTTCTTGCGACGCACAACGCCCACAAGGTCGGCGAGCTGCGGGCGATCCTCACGCCGGTGCTGCCCGGGCTGGACCCGGCATCGGTCGTAGGCGCCCGGGACGTCGGCGCTCCCGAGCCGGTCGAAGACGGTGTCACGTTCGTCGAGAACGCGCTGATCAAGGCGCGCGCCCTCGCCGCATTCACGGGGCTGCCGGCCGTCGCGGACGACTCCGGGCTCAGCGTCGACGTCCTCGGCGGAGCACCCGGCATCTTCTCCGCGCGCTGGGCCGGCAGGCACGGCGACGACGCCGCCAACCTCGCGCTCCTGCTGGCGCAGCTGGCCGAGATCGCCGAGCCGCACCGCACCGCCCGCTTCGTGTGCGCCGCCGCCCTGGTCACACCGGACGGCTTCGAGCACGTCGAGACCGGGACGCTCGAAGGCGTGCTCGCCACCGAGCCGCGCGGGGCCGGCGGCTTCGGCTACGACCCGATCCTCGTGCCCACCGGCGAGACACGTTCGTGCGCGGAGCTGACCCCGCAGGAGAAGAACGCGATCAGCCACCGCGGCACGGCGTTCCGCGCACTGGTCCCGACGCTGGTGCGGGTGCTCGGCGGATGACCTGTCGTGACTGAGAGTCCCTCGGGCGACGTGCAGCTCGTCGCCGACGCGGTGACCTACGGCTACCCGGGGCACCCCGTGCTGGACCGGGTCGACCTCGTCGTCAGCGAGGGTGACCGGGTGGGTGTCGTCGGCGAGAACGGCGCCGGCAAGACGACGCTGCTGCGGGTTCTCGCGGGCGAGCTGGCGCCTCAGACCGGCACTGTGCGCCGTCGCGGGACACTGGCGTCGGTCGAGCAGGAGCTCGATGCACCCGGCGGTGCGACCGTCGGCACGTTCGTCGCCGAGGCGCTCGGCGGGATCCGTGCGGCCGCCGTCGAGCTCGAGGCGGCGATCGCGGGCTTCGACCACGAGACCGGAGACCTCGCACGCCTGACCGCCGCCGTGGCCCGCTACGAGCACCTGGCCGCGTGGGACGCGGACCGGCGGGTCGACGAGGCGCTCACCCGGTTCGGAGCGCCGCGGGACCCGGACCGCCGGCTCGACGAGCTGAGCGTCGGCGAGCGGTACCGGGTGCGCCTGGCGTGCCGGATCGGGGAGCGCGCGGACCTGCTGCTCCTGGACGAGCCGACCAACCACCTCGACGCAGCCGGCATCGACTACCTGACCGCCCGCCTGCGCGAGTGGCCGGGCGCCGTCGTCATCGTCACGCACGACCGTCGCCTGCTCGACGACGTGATGACCGCGATCCTCGACCTCGACCCCGCGATGGACGGCCGACCCGCGCTCTACGGCGCGACGCGGTACTCCGACTACCGCTTCCTCAAGAGCCAGATGATCCGCCGGTGGCAGGCGCGGTACCGGGCGGAGCGCAAGCGCGCGCTGGAGCTGGCGGAGCGGCTCGACTCGACGTACGAGAACCTCTCCGACGAGTGGCGCCCTCCGAAGGGGTCGCAGACGCACCGCCGGGCCACCCGGGCGCGCGGGCACGTGAAGGCTGCCGACCGGCTGATCCAGAAGCTCGACGCCGAGGCGGTGGAGGTGCCCACCCCGCCGCTGGTCCTCACGTTCCCCGACCTGCCGTCGCTGCCGCCCGAACCGCAGCAGGCTCCGCTGCTGGACCTGCGCGCTCCGCTGGTGCAGGACCGGCTCGACCTGGCAGGTGTGCGGATCGAGGTGCCGGCGTGCGGGCGACTCCTCGTCACGGGTCCGAACGGCTCGGGCAAGTCCACGCTGCTCGCGGCGCTGGCCGGGTCCGTCACGCTCGACCGAGGTGTCCGGACCATCGCGCCGGGGGTCCGCCTCGGGGTGCTCGCGCAGGAGGGGCCGACGGAGCACGCCGCCGCCGTCATCGCCCACCCGCGTGCCGCGGGGGCGGCCGAGCAGCTCTCCGGCTTCGACGCGTATGCCAGGCACGCCCTGACGCTGCTGGAGGCCGAGCTGCTGGACCCGGACCAGCTGGTCCCGATCGCGGCCCTCGGGCTGCTGACCGAGGACGACCTCGACCGACCGCTGCGCGAGCTGTCCGTCGGTCAGCGCCGACGATTCGACCTGGCGTGCGCGCTGCTCGCGGCGCCGCACGTGCTGATCCTCGACGAGCCGACCAACCACCTGTCCGTCGGGCTGGTCGACGAGCTCACGGCCGCGTTGCGGGCGACGTCCGCCGCCGTCGTCGTCGCGACCCACGACCGCCGGATGCGTGCGGACCTGGCGGACTGGCCCGAGCTCACTCTCTGAGCGGCCCGTCCGTCACGGCAGCCGGCCGACGTGTCCCATCGCCTGCCGCAGCAGGAGGCCCTGGCCGCCGTTCATCTCGAACTGGATCTGCTGCGCGCACGCCTCCTCCGGCGTCATCCACGCGAGGTCGATCGCGTCCTGCTGCGGCCGGCAGTCACCCAGGACCGGCACCACGTACGCGAGCGACACCGCGTGCTGCCGGGGGTCGTGGTACGGCGTGACGCCGGGCGTGGGGAAGTACTCCGCGACCGTGAACGGCTGCGGCGACGCGGGGATCTGCGGCAGGGCGACCGGCCCGAGGTCCTTCTCGATGTGCCGCAGCAGGGCGTCGCGCACCCGCTCGTGATACATCACGCGGCCGCTGACCAGCGCGCGGGACATGACCCCCTCCTGCGTGACGCGCAGCAGCAGGCCGACCTGCACGACGTCGCCCGAGTCGTCCACCCGCACCGGGATGGCGTCCACGTAGAGGATGGGCAGCTGGGTGCGGGCGGTCGCGATCTCGTCGGCACTCAACCAGCCGGCGGGACGCTGCGGGCCGCGAGGGAACTCGGCGGAAGCAGTCACTGACCATGTCTACCGTCCCGCCGGTGCCGACGTCCGGCGCGCCGCGCGGATCAGCCCGCGCTGAGGTGTGCGTCGCGACACCCTCGGGAATAGTCGTCGGTGGCTGCGCGCTCTATCTGGCGGTAACCGAGCACTGGAGGAACTCATGGCGACGACTGAGCTGACCGGCAGCACGATCGGCCAGACCATCAAGGACAACGAGATCGTCCTTGTCGACTTCTGGGCGGAGTGGTGCGGCCCGTGCAAGCGCTTCGGACCGGTCTTCGAGGACTCCTCGGAGAACCACCCGGACGTCGTGCACGCGAAGGTCGACACCGAGGCCGAGCAGGAGCTGGCCGCCGAGCTGCAGATCTTCTCGATCCCGACCCTGATGGCGTTCCGCGACGGGATCCTGGTGTTCAACCAGGCCGGCGCGCTGCCCGCGCCCGCGCTGGAGCAGGTGGTCGAGGCCGTCAAGGCGCTCGACATGGACGAGGTCCGCGAGAAGATCGCCGCGGCCGCGACGCAGGCCTGACGCTCGAAGGACCGGCCCCCGATTCGGGGCCGGTCCTACTGCGCGTGCGGGAGACGGGATTTGAACCCGCACGCCCTTTCGAGCACCAGGACCTAAACCTGGCGTGGCTGCCGTTTCACCACTCCCGCGCAGCGGAAGTTTCCCACAGGCTCACGCCACCTTGAGGTCCCGACGCAGCTTCGCGACGTGCCCGGTGGCCTTGACGTTGTACTGCGCGAGCTCGACGCGACCCTCGGCGTCGACGACGACCGTCGAGCGGATCACCCCGGTCACGGTCTTGCCGTAGTTGAGCTTCTCGCCCCAGGCGCCCCACGCCTCGAGCACCGCGTGCTCCGGGTCGGAGCCCAGCGGGAACGTCAGGTGCTCCTGCTCGACGAACGCGGCGAGCTTGTCGACGGTGTCCGGGGAGACGCCCACGACGGCGAACCCGGCACCCTGCAGCGACGCGAGCGAGTCGCGGAAGTCGCAGGCCTGCGTGGTGCAGCCGGGGGTCATCGCGGCCGGGTAGAAGTACACGATCACCCGACGGCCGCGCAGGTCGGACAGCGTGACGGTGCTGCCGTCGGCGGTCGGGAGCGTGAAGTCGGGGGCGGGATCGCCGACGGCGAGACGGGGCACGTGATCTCCTGGGACGAGGCGTTCGGGATGCGGTCAGCCTATGTCGCACGGGTACGGTCGGACGCGTGAGCGACCTCCCGATCCGCATGCTGAACGACCGTCTGCTCGTCTCGCTCGACGGCGAGGCGGGGGAGCGACGTTCGTCCGCGGGCATCGTCATCCCCGCCACGGCCGCCGTCGGCAAGCGGCTCACCTGGGGCGCTGTCGTGGCCGCCGGTCAGCACGTCCGACAGGTCGAGGTGGGTGACCGCGTGCTGTTCGACCCGGAGGACCGCGCCGAGGTCGAGCTCGCCGGGGCGACGTACGTTCTGCTGCGGGAGAAGGACGTGCACGCCGTCGCCGAGCCGCGCGGCGCGGGCGAGGGAACCGGCCTGTACCTCTGATCGTTCATCCCCTCGACGGAGTCGGCCCGGCCACCTTGCACCGCGCGGAACGTGGTGATGGCATGGAGCAGTGGGGGACACGTCGTTCCCAGGGAGATGACGATGACCGAGCACGACCCCACGCCTGTACCTGCCGAGGACACCCAGGCCGTCCGCGACCTGCTCGCCCAGCACGTTCCGCTGGCCCTCATCGTCGACCTGGCCACCCCTGAGGCCACGTCCGCCGAGATCCTCGAGGCCGAGGGGCTGCCCGACGAGGCGTGGTGGGAGGCGGACCAGAAGTCGTCCGACGGCGGCGGTGCGTGACGGTCGTCACGGCACCCCGTTTCGATTGGCAGTTCGGGCGTCCGGCCTGCTAGCGTTCTCAACCGCGCGCCATTAGCTCAATTGGCAGAGCAGCTGACTCTTAATCAGCGGGTTCGGGGTTCGAGTCCCTGATGGCGCACCACCCGGAGGGCCTTCCACCAGCGGAAACGCTGGAGGAGGGCCCTTTGTCGTACCGCCGTGCTGCGCGGCCGCGACGACCGGGACACCATGGGCGAGGTCCCGGCTGCCCGCCGTGGACAGGGTGGGACGGACGGAGCCGGTGATGGTGCAGCAGGAACGCGAGTTCGACGTCGTGGTGATCGGCGGCGGTGCCGTCGGGGAGAACGTCGCCGACCGCGCCGGGCGGACCGGTCTGAGCGTCGCGCTGGTCGAGGCCGCCCTGGTCGGTGGCGAGTGCTCGTACTGGGCCTGCATGCCGTCGAAGGCGCTCCTGCGGCCCGGCGCGGCGCTCGCGGCTGCCCGTGGCGTCCCGGGCGCGGCCGCGGCCGTCACGGCTGACGTCGACATCGCGGCCGCGTTCGCGCGCCGGGATGCCGTCACCCACCGGTGGGACGACAGCTCGCAGGTCGAGTGGGTGGAGAGCACGGGGATCACGCTGCTGCGGGGGCACGCACGGTTCACCGGGGAGCGCGCCCTGACGGTCGACAGTGACGACGGGCCGGTGTCCGTGACCGCGCGGCACGCGGTCGTCGTCGCGACGGGGTCCGCCGCCGTGGTGCCGGCCATCGACGGGCTGGCGGAGCTGCCGCCCTGGACCAGCCGTGAGGCGACCTCCGCGCAGCAGGTTCCCGCGCGGCTGGCAGTCCTCGGGGGCGGCGTCGTCGGCGTCGAGATGGCCACGGCGTTCGCGGACTTCGGCAGTGCGGTGACGCTCGTCGTGCGGAGCGACCGGCTCCTGGCCAACGCCGAGCCGTTCGCCGGCGAGGCGGTCGCCACGGCCTTGGCCGACCGCGGCGTGTCCGTGCTGTTCGGCACCGAGGCGCAGTCGGTGCGGCGGGAGGCCGACGGCGTGCACCTGAGGACGGGCTCCGGCGCGGACCTCGTCGTCGACGAGGTGCTCGTCGCCACCGGCCGTCGGCCGCGCACCGTCGACCTGGGGCTGGAGACGCTGGGACTCGAGCCGGGCAAGCCCCTCACCGTCGACGACGCCCTCCAGGTGACCGGCGCCGATGGCGGCTGGCTGTTCGCCGTCGGCGACGTGTCCGGCCGGACCGCGACCACCCACCAGGGCAAGTACGACGCCCGGGTGGTCGGTGACGTCGTCGCCGCGCGCTTCGACCCGCGGGCCTCGTCAGTCGACTCCCCGGAGGGCGCGACGGCCGGCGATCGGGCGCTCGCCTCCGGCGACGAGCGGGCCGCCGCGCCGTGGAGCCGCTACAGGGCCACCGCGGACGTCACCGCCGTGCCGCAGGTCGTGTTCACGCGGCCCGAGGTCGCATGGGTCGGTCTGAGCGAGACGGCCGCCCGGGAGAAGGGCCTCGACGTGCGCGTGGTCGGGTACGACCTCGAGAACGTTGCCGGTGCCTCGGTCTTCGCCGAGGACTACGCGGGCCGCGCGCAGATCGTCGTCGACGAGGCTCGCGGCGTGATCGTCGGAGCGACCTTCGTCGGCCCGGAGGTGGCCGAGATGCTGCACGCCGCGACGATCGCCGTCGTCGGCGAGGTACCGCTCGACCGGCTCTGGCACGCGGTCCCGTCGTACCCGACGGTGAGCGAGGTCTGGCTCCGCCTGCTGGAGACCGCGGGGCTCTGAACGCGACGAAGGGGCGGACCCGACCGGGTCCGCCCCTCCCTCGGACCGTCAGCTGTCGGCGGCGAGGGACCCGTCGCTCGACAGCACCAGGCCGATGGCTGCCTCACCCTGGCGCACGGCCTGGCCGATCAGGCCGAAGTCGTACGACTGGAAGTCGGCGAACTCGATGCCGTACGTCTCCTCCAGACCGATCTGGCAGAACGGCCGGTCGGGGCACTCGGCCGGGCCGGCCAGGACCAGGCCACCGCAGGCGGCGGCGAGGTCGCTCAGCGTGGTCAGGTCGTGCTCCGTCGCGAACTCGCTGGTCACCGCGAAGGCGTTCTGGTCCTGCGCCGCGGACGCCGCGCCGACGGCCAGGCCGGCGGCGTCGGCGAGCGGGGTCAGCGCTGCCACGGTCTCGTCGACGTCCGCCGACGCCACGGACTCGGCGTCGGCGCCGTTCTGCTGCGCGTTGAGGAAGTCCGCGAGCGTCGCGGCGTACTCCGGGACCGCGGTGAGCGTGCCGTCCGCGAGCGGCGGGAGGTAGGTCTCGCGGTTGCCGATGGTGCGCACCTCGACGGTGAAGCCGGCCGTCCGCAGCACGGCCGCGTAGATCTCCGCCAGCGTCGCGCTCTCCGAGAAGTTCGCGGCACCGATGACGAGCGGCGCGCCCGCGCCGACGGCGCCGTCCTCGGCCGCGAGGTCCTCGGTGTCGACGAACTCCTGCGCCACGTCGCTCGACGTGCGCCGGTCGATGTCGACGGCCTTATTGAGCTCGATGAGCTTGTCGGTGTCGAGCGCGGCGGACACCGTGTCCAGCAGCTCGATGACGGCGGGGTTCGCCGCCGCGGCGGCCTTGTTCACCGCGGGGATGATGTTGTCCGCGTTCTGCAGGCCCTTGTCGTCCTCGAGGACGACAAGCTTCTCGCCCGCGATCGGGTCGCAGGTGGCCAGGCCGGACGTGCCGGACGACGTGGGGTCGGCCTCGCCTCCGCCCGAGCCGGGGTTCCCGCAGGCGCTGAGCGCGAGGGCGGCGATGGCGACCAGGGTCAGGGTGGTGGAGCGTCTCGCTCGCATCGTGCTCTCCTCGTGGAGTCGGCTGGGAGTGGTCCAGGGCGACGACAGGGCTGCCGTCGGAGGATGTCAGGCCGAAGAACCCGACCTATTCGATCCGCTTGGGGTGGGCTCGGCAAGCCCTGGGGCTGTGATCTGAGACCGGCGGGCGCGTCGGGACGGCGTGTCCGAGGTGTCCCGTGCCAAGGCGCGCAGCCCGCGCGGTGTCGAGAGTCGCTGCACGATCGCGAGCAGACCCTCGGAGACCAGGCACAGCCCGGCGACCAGGATGCCGCCCGCCAGCACCTGGCCGTAGTCCTGCGTCCCGAAGCCGGTGACCACGATCGTGCCGAGGCTGCGACCGCCGACGAGCGCCGCGAGCGGAACGGTCGCGAGCACCTGCACGGACGCGGTGCGGATACCGGCGGCGATCAGCGGGACCGCGAGCGGCACCTCGACCGCCCACAGGCTGCGTCGGCCCGACATCCCCACGCCGCGTGCCGCGTCGCGGATGTCGGCGTCGACCTCGCCGAGGCCGGTCACGGTGTTGGTGAGCAGCGGCGGGACGGCGAACACGGCGCACGCGAGCACGGTGGCCGTGTTGCCGAACAGGCCGCTCGCGGCGAGCAGGGTGAGCAGCGCGAGCGTGGGGAGGGCGCGCGTGGTGTTGGCGACGACGACGCCGGCGGTCGCGCCCCGGCGGCGGTGACCGAGCCACAGGCCGGTCGGCAGCGCGACGACGGCGGCGAGCAGCACAGCGAGGACCGACACGACGATGTGGTCGCGCGTCAGGGCGAGGACACCGTTGCGACCGACCCAGTTCAGCGGGTCGTTCAGCCAGAGGAAGGCCTCCTGGAGGACGTCCACGTCACACCGGCCTCTCGACGCGCGCCCACGGGGTGAGCCGGCGGCCGACCCCCGCGAGCACCAGGTCGCACACCAGCGCGAGCAGGAGGCACAGCACCGTCGCCGTCATGATCTCCGCGTGGTAGTTGCTGCGGAAGCCACGGAACATCAGCTGGCCGAGCCCGCCGTAGCCGACCACGACCCCGACGGTGACCAGCGCGACCGTGGTCACCGTGGCGAGCCGGAGCCCCGCGATGATGCTGGGAAGCGCCTGCGGCAGCTCGACGGCGAGCAGCAGCCGGGTCCGGCCGTAGCCCATGCCGCGCGCGGCGTCCCGGACCGCCGGGTCAACGCCTTGCAGCCCGACCAGCACGTTCCGGGTCAGGACGAGCAGGGCGTAGGAGACCAGGCCGATGAGGACGGTGGTGCGGCCGATGCCCGTGTACGGCGCGAGGATCGCGAAGAGTGCGAGGGACGGCACGGTGTAGAGGACGCCCGCGACGCCGAGCACCGGTCCGGCCAGGCGGGGCTTGAGGTGTGCCAGCGCACCGAGCGGCACCGCGAGCACGAACGCGATGACGACTGCCTGGAACGTCAGTGACGCGTGCTGCTCCAGGAAGCGGGCGATGTCCTGGTAGTTGCGCTCGACGTACTCCCAGGAGAACCACGGGTTGGGTGGAGCCTCGGCCGGACGCATGGGGGTGAACGTACCCGCGGCCTCCGACATGCGCAGGATGTGCGGCTGTGCGGCTGTCGGACGCAGCGACTAGCGTCCTGGAGGTGGCAGACGACCCGGCGATCGCCTTCGAGCACGTCAGCAAGTCCTACGCGTCCGGGCGCGGAGAGTCCGGCGCAGCGGTCGACGACCTGACCCTGGCGGTGCAGCCGCACGAGGTGCTCGTGCTCGTCGGTCCGTCGGGGTGCGGCAAGACGACCACCCTCCGCATGGCGAACCGCCTGGTCGAGCCCACCTCGGGACGCATCCTGCTCCAGGGTGAGGACGTCACGACGGTCGATCCCGTCGGGCTCCGGCGCCGGATGGGCTATGTCATCCAGAATGTGGGGCTCTTCCCGCACCGCACGGTCGCCCAGAACGTCGCGACGGTCCCGGGGCTGGTCGGCTGGGACCGCAAGCGGACGGCTGCTCGGGTGGAGGAGCTGCTCGACCTCGTCGGTCTGCCGCCCGACCGGTACGCGCGTCGGTTCCCTCACGAGCTGTCCGGCGGCGAGCGCCAGCGTGTCGGAGTCGCCCGGGCGCTGGCCACGGACCCCCCGGTGCTGCTCATGGACGAGCCGTTCGGCGCGGTCGACCCCGTGGGCCGGCGCCGCCTGCAGACCGAGTTCGCGCGGATCCAGCGCGCGCTCGGCATCACCGTGATGCTGGTCACGCACGACATCGACGAGGCCGTGCGGATGGCGGACCGCGTGGCGGTGCTCAGCACCGGCGCCCGGATCGAGCAGCTGGCCTCGCCGCTCGACATCGTGGCCCGGCCCGCCACCCCCGCCGTCGCGGACCTCGTCGGCCGCGGCCGCACCGCCCGCCTTCTGGCGCTCGGTCGCCTGGAGCGCGCTGACCTGGACCCGGGCGTGCAGGACGGCACAGAGAGCGCAGTCGGCACGGCGCTGACCATCGGCGCCGAGCTGGGCGACGTGCTGTCCGCGCTCGTCGGCGCCGACGGGCCTCTGCCGGTGCACGACGACCGGGGCCGGGTCGTCGGCAGCGCCACCCCCGCCACCGTCGTGCGCGCGCTGGACCGAGTCACCGAGCCGGACGACGAGACGCACGACACATCGGTCGGCGCCGCCCCCGTCGGTACGCTGCGCACGTGACCACGACGACGGCCCGACTCGCGCTCGCCACCTGTGCCGAGCTGCCCGAGCTCGACCCCGACGACCACGCCCTGCGCGCCGCGCTGCTCGAGCGCGGCATCGCCACGGACGCCGTCGTCTGGGACGACCCGACCGTCGACTGGGGCACGTACCCCCACGTCATCATCCGGTCCACGTGGGACTACACCGACCGGCCCGCGCAGTTCGCCGACTGGACGCGCCGCGTCGAGCGGACCAGCACGCTGCTCAACCCCGCCTCGGTGGTGGGCTGGAACATCGACAAGACGTACCTGCGGGACCTGGAGACATCCGGTCTGCCGATCGTGCCGACCATCTGGCTGGACCCGGAGCGCAACCACGACTCGCGCGCTATCCACACGCGCTTCCCCGCGTTCGGTGACTTCGTCATCAAGCCGACCGTCAGCGCCGGCGCCCGCGACACCGGGCGGTATGACGCCGGCGTCACGCAGCAGCGCTCGCTCGCCATCACGCACGCCAAGAACCTGCTGAGCGTGGGCCGCCGCGTCATGATCCAGCGGTACCTGCGCAACGTGGACACGGCCGGCGAGACGGGCCTGGTGTTCATCGACGGGCAGTTCAGCCACTCCGTCCGCAAGGGCGCTCTGCTCGACGGGCCGTTCCGGGGGCAGCTGGCGGACGAGCTGTACCGCCAGGAGATCATGGCCCCACGGGACGCGAGCGATGCCGAGCGCGAGCTCGCTGAGCGGGTCGTCGCCGCCCTGCCCGACCTCGCGCCGGGCGCGGACGGACCGCTGCTGTACGCCCGCGTCGACCTGATCCCGGACGACGAGGGCAACCCTGTCATCCTCGAGGTCGAGCTCACCGAGCCGTCCATGTTCTTCGCGCACGGGGAAGGCTCGGCGGCACGGTTCGCCGACGCGTTCACGGCGCGACTCTGACGTCGGCGGGGAGTGGCCCAGACCACTGCCCGTCGGTTCCAGAAGTGGTCCGAGCCTCGGGTACACTTCTGGACGGCCCGGCGTCCGCGTCGGGGATCGTGGTGGCTATAGCTCAGGTGGTAGAGCACCTGGTTGTGGTCCAGGGGGTCGCGGGTTCAAGTCCCGTTAGCCACCCCATCGCGTCGGGCGTCGACCATCTGGTCGGCGCCCGTCGCCGTTCCCGGGCCGCGCTATGGCCGCAGCGTCCTCGTGACGGACGTCGCGACGACCTCTGCGGCGATCTTCTTCGCCGCGGCCGAGTCAGGGCCCGGCTGGGCCGGCAGGAGAGCCGCGCGGTAGTAGCGCAGCTCGTCGATGCTCTCGAGGATGTCGGCCAGCGCGCGGTGCCCAC
Source organism: Cellulomonas sp. Leaf395 (assembly GCF_001424125.1). Taxonomy (GTDB): domain Bacteria; phylum Actinomycetota; class Actinomycetes; order Actinomycetales; family Cellulomonadaceae; genus Cellulomonas. The sequence goes on along the minus strand of NZ_LMQI01000002.1, from coordinate 330,635 downwards.
CGTTCTTGCGGGGGGACGCGAAGTACACGCGCGGGTACCAGCGGCGGGCGAGCTCCTTGATCGACGACACGTCGATCACGCGGTAGTGCAGGTACGACACGAGCTCGGTCATGTCGCGGTCGAGGAACGCCTTGTCGGTGCCCACCGAGTTACCGGCCAGCGGAGCCTTGCCCGGGTCCGGCACCCACGCGCGGATGTACTCCAGAACCGTCTTCTGCGCGTCCTCGAGGGTGGTGCCCGTCGGCAGCTGGTCGAGCAGGCCGGACGTGGTGTGCATCGTGCGGACGAAGTCGTTCATCTGCTCGAGCGCGTCGGCGGGCGGCGAGATCACGACGTCGACTCCCTCCCCCAGGACGCGCAGCTCGGAGTCCGTCACCACCGCCGCGACCTCGACCAGGGCGTCGGCGCCGAGGTCGAGCCCGGTCATCTCACAGTCGATCCAGACGATGCGGTCGGCGCTCTCCTGGCCGGTCGAGGCGGGCGGGGGCGTCGGCGTGCTGGTCACGCTGGTCAGCCTAGGGGGCGTCGCGCGTCCGCGCGGTCGTGGGGTCGTCGTGTCCCGGTTAGCGTCGGTGCATGTCGGACGAACCCGCCCTCGCGCCGCCGAGCACCACAGCATTCGCCGGCCTGCGCGCCCGTCCCGTGCTCTGGGCTGTCCTGCCGGGGCTCGTGCTCGTCGCCGTCGGCCTCAGCGTGTTCCTCTCCGTCCTTGACGCCGTGCAGGAGCAGGACGACCTGTGGGCCCTCGACGAGCCGGTGCTCACCTGGCTCGTCGCCCACCGGACGCCTGCATGGACGGTCGTGCTGGCGGCCATCACCTTCGTGACAGGTCCGGTGGTCCTGCCGATCATCGTCGGGGTCGCGTGCCTGGTCTGGGGCCTGCTGAGCCACGAGTGGTGGCGGCCGGCGCTCCTCGCAGGGGCGATGATCGCCTCCACCCTGATCAGCCTCGCAGTCAAGGGCCTGGTGGGGCGCGAGCGACCACCCGAGGACGCGATGCTCGTGCCCGGTGCGGAGACCACGGCGTCGTTCCCGTCCGGTCACACCATCGGGACGGCGACGTTGCTGCTGGTGGCCGGCTACCTCGTGTGCAGCAGGACCCCGTCGGTGGCTCGGATCGTGGCGTGGGGCGTCGCGACCGTCGTCGGCACCGCCCTGGTCGCGCTGAGCCGGCTGTACCTCGGCTACCACTTCCTCACCGACGTCGTGGCAGCGGTGGCGCTCGCAGTCGTCGTGCTCGGGGTGGTCAGCGTGGTGGACCGGCTGCACACCGGACCGCCGTCGGGACCTATCGGTGCGGGTCGGGACCGGGGACCGTCGACGCCAACCACGCAGCGACCGGGATGATCACGGCGACCGTCCCCGCGATCCACAGGCTCGCCGTCCAGGACGTGCCGGCCCAGAGCAGGACCCCGAGCGTGCACGCGCCCGCGACGAGACCGAGTCCGATCCGCCCGAGCCATCGCAGGAGGAACCGCCCGAGACGCGTCCGGACGGGCAGCTGCGCGGCCGGGTCCGGGGTGTTGTGGCGACCCATCAGCGCGGCCCGCAGGTCCGGGAGCGCGCGCAGGGGTGGCTCGGCATGGCGACATGGTGACATGCACGACGGCGGGCGCGGACCAGTTCCTCAGGGAGGACCGGTCCGCGCCCGCCGGGGTGTGGATCATCGGGCGACGAGGACGCCGACGGGGTTCGTCGGACGCGCCTGGACGCGCCACGGATCTGGAGGTCGACCGATGTTCTCGGTCGGCTGTCTGGAGTCGAGTGCGGCCTCGCGGCCGTGGGCCTGGTGGGACAGAGCGAGGCGTTCGGCCTGGGCCTGGCGCATGACCTCGTAGGTCTGGGTCGGGTACACGGGGTGCTCCTCGGGCATGACGGCGTCCGGGTCGGAGCCCGGGCGATATGGATGGTGTGGGAGTACTCGACCACGCGGGAGTGGTCGTCGTCACACGTTTTTCGCCGCTTTTGCCCGCTTTGAGGGAGGCGGGATGGCCACCTACGCCGTGGGCGTGCCAGCGGCGTTGCGACAGCTCACGCGGGGAGCGCCAGGTGCTGGGCGGCTGGCTGCGCGTGCGCCCTGGCTTTCGGGCTCGCTGCGCTCGCGGGGAGGCATCAGTTGGTGCTGTTCGGGCTGCCGTTGGTCACCGTGGCGGTAGGCGTGCTCCCACACGGCAGGGCGCGCCCTCACTGAATGAGTCGTAGCCGGGGCCACGGGACGGCCGGCGCCCGGCGCTGCTTGTCCACAGATCGCGTCGATCTCCATCCGGTGCGTCCGGAATCGGTAGGTTCTCCCGCATGCGTGGACGGGGCAGCACGAAATGGGCATGGCAGCGGGTGGTTCCGGCCGTGCTCGGGGTGGCACTGGTGACGGGGTGTACGGGCGGGGAGCCGCAGGCGGCGGAGTCGACGCCGCCGCCCGTCGCAGATGCGCCACCGACGCCGACGCCGGTGGTGCTCCCGGAGCGGCCGGCGGCGATGAGTGAGCCGACGACGGACGGAGCGATCGCGGCGGCGACGTACTTCTTGCAGCTCTACGACTACGCGTTCTCCGTCCGTGATGCGGAGAGCTTGCTGAGCATGTCGGCAGAGGCGTGCAAGTTCTGCAACTACGTCGACGAGAGCGTTGCCGAACTCGTGGCCTCCGGGCACACATCAGTAGGGCCTCCAGTACGGGTCGTCTCCGCCATGTCGACCGAGATCAGGCCCGATGAGTGGTTCTCGGCGCGACTGCAGGTGGAGCAGGACCCCACGCGCGAGTTAGCCGCCGACGGAACCGTGGTCTCAGAGTCAGAGGCGAACGTCACGGACTTCATCTTTGCGCTCAGCTGGCTGGGCGACAGATGGAAGATCGAGGCCGTCGATCTTGCCGTGATCGAACAGTGACCCCTTTCACGGTCATCGCCATCGGCGTCGTGGCTCTCATGTTGCTCCCAGCGGTGCCCGGCGACGGTGAGTCCAAGTCCGACTCATCCAACAGCCGTGACTTCGCACACGGTGCACAGACTGTCGACCGTGGCCAGGCAATCGAGGTCGCTGGTTTCTGGTCTCAGCGACAGGCCAGTGACGACGGACCTGGGGGAAGCGGGCCGGGCGTGGTGCCGACCACGAGGTGGGAGTACATGAACGCCGCGGCGTGCTTGGAGGCACCGGGCGAATGGGTGCCAGCTGGTGACGATGGCGGGTGCACCAACGGGATACCTGATGCTCCTGCCCTGGACTGCATGGGGCAGGACTGGGTGGAGCCGCGCTGGCGGCGGTACCAGGTGCCTCCGGCCCCGGACTGGAGCGAGTGGGTGCAGATGGACTTCGGCTCGTGTGGCGCGCCGGTGGTGCCGTTGCTGACGGCGGAGGAGTTCCGGCGGTTGCCGTTGCCGGTCCCGGCGGTGCACATGCAGCCGGACACGGGGTGGGTGCTGGTGAACAAGGAGACGATCGTCTACACCGACCCGACTCCGGTGACGTTGACGACTCAGCTGTTGGGTCGGACGGTGACGGTGGAGGCGACGCCGTCGCGGTTCACGTACGCGTGGGGTGACGGCTCGGAGCCGGAGGTGACCAGCGATCCAGGAGCGCCCTATCCGGCGTTCGACGTGTTCCACGTCTACGAGGACCTCGGCGAGGTGGCGATCACCATCACCACGGAGTGGTCGGGTCGGTATCAGGTCGAGGGTGACCCACAGTGGCGGGATGTCACAGGCACGGCCACGACCACGGCGACCGGTCCGGTGTTCGAGGTCCAGGAACGCCGCTCCCGTCTCGTCACCGGCCTGTGCACCGACGAACCGAAACCCGCCGACTGCTGACGCATCTTCCAGTGCCGTTCGCGCCCTACCGCCATGGTCGGACTGCGGGACAAGTTCGGCGCGAGACCGACGGTCGTCGCGAGCGTTGCCGCCGGCCGGAACCTGCGTGGGCGCCCCCGGCAGGACTCGAACCTGCAACCTACGGATTAGAAGGCCGTTGCTCTATCCATTGAGCTACGGGGGCCGGACGTGCGCCCACAGCCTACTGGCGAGGCGCGCGATCCCGTGCTCGACAGGAACCGGACGGGGCCGGACCGCGTGGCGCGTTTTGCCAGGTCAGATCGCACCGTGACAATGGTTGAGTGAGCGCACAGCCCGGCACCGCGCCAGTGCAGCCTGTGCCGACCGCGCAGCCACCGGCCCCACACGCACGCCATGCCGCGTCGGACCCGCGCGACGTCCTCGCCCGTCCGCTGGCCGCGACGTCGCTGCTCGACGCGGTCCGGGACCTGCACCGCGACGTCGAGCGCACCGGGTTCCCGCTGGAGATCGATGGGATCGAGTCGGCCCGGGCGTCGCGGGCGCGGCTCGTGGACCAGCTCGGGGAGCATCTGGTGCCGCGCCTCACCGAGCTGTCCGCACCCGCGGTGGTGGTGGTCTCGGGCTCGACCGGTGCGGGCAAGTCGACGCTGGTGAACTCGTTGGTGGGGTCCGAGGTGAGCGCGGCCGGGGTGCTGCGGCCGACCACGCGCCGGCCGGTGCTGGTGCACAACCCGCTGGACTCCGAGCTTCTCTCGCACCACCCGGTCCTGGAGTCCGTGACCGTCATCGCCGACGAGCAGGTCCCACGCGGCATCGCGCTGCTGGACGCCCCGGACCTCGACTCGGTGCTGGAGTCGAACCGGGAGTCCGCCCACCGGCTGCTCGAGGCCGCTGACCTGTGGCTCTTCGTGACGACGGCCGCCCGCTACGGCGACGCGCTGCCGTGGCGGGTGCTGCAGGGCGCCGTCGAGCGTGGGGCCTCCGTCGCGATGGTGCTGAACCGGGTCCCGCCGGCGTCGCTGCCGACCGTGCGCGGTGATCTTCTCGACCGGCTCCGAGGCCACGGGCTGCAGGGGTCGCCGCTGTTCGTGGTCCCCGACCTGGGCCCGCACGAGGGGTTGCTCCCGGCTGCGGTCGTCGCGCCGATCCGGCGCTGGCTCGCGATGCTGGCCGGTCCCGACCGTGCGCGCACGGTCATCGGCCGCACGCTGCGCGGGTCGCTCGCGGCGCTGCGGCCGTGGGTCGACGAGCTGGCCGAGGCGGTGCAGGCTCAGGCCGACGCTGCCGGCACGATCGCGGCGGTGCTCGATGTGGCGACCGAGGCGCCGACCGTGCAGACGGCGGCGTCGATCCGTGGTGGTGCCGTCGCGGACGGTGCGGTGCGGGCGCGGTGGTCGGAGCTCGCGGCGGAGGGTGGTCCGCTCGGTCGGGTGGTCCGTCCGTCGGGTCGCATCCGGGGATCGTCGCGGGAGGGCCGAGCGCGCGCTGCCGCGGTCGAGCCCCTGGTGGAGGACCTGATCCGGTCGGCGGCAGCCACGCTGACGGCTGCCGGCGCGCACACCGAACGCGTCCTGCGGGCCGCGCTCACCGGCGCGGACGCGCCCGCGGGCGGCGCATCCGTCGACGCGGACTGGGAGTCCTCGACGCTGCGCACCGGTCGACGAGCTGCCGCCGAGCAGGCTGCACGTGCCTGGACGGCCCAGGGTCCGCGCGTGGTGCGCGCGGCGCTGACGGCCGGACCTGCCGAGACGTCGCCCGACGGGATCGCGCGTACGCGCAGCGACGTCGCGCGTGAGGCCCGTCGGCGGGCGAAGGCCGTGAACGCGCTGGGGGACGGCGGACTGGCGGCCGTCGCGCTCGCGGCGGCCTCGGGCGTACGCGAGGCGCGTGACCTCCTGGTCGACCTGATCGACACCGCCGGCGAGCGCGCCGTCGACGAGCTGCGGGACGACCTGGTCGCCCGGGTGGGGGGCCAGGTGGCGGTCGAACGTGCCGCGGTCAGTGAGGTGCTGTCCGACCCGGACCTCGCCGAGGACGCCTCGTCACGACTGCGTCTACGGCTCGCCGTGCTGAAGGGACTCACGTGACCGAGACCACCCGCTCGACGGTTCACGGCGACGACACGGCAGCGCTCACGGCTCGCGTCGACGCGCTCGGGCGTGCTCTGGCGATCGGCGGCGGGCGTCTGGCGCCCACCGTGGTGGAGCGGGTCGTCGGGACGGTCGACAGCGTGCGGGAACGGCTCGACCTCGGGGTGGACCACACGGTCGTGGCGCTCGTCGGCGGCACCGGTTCGGGCAAGTCGAGCCTGTTCAACGCGATCTGCCGGCTCGACTTCGCCGACGTGGGCGTCCGACGGCCGACGACGTCGGAGATCACGGCGTGCGTGTGGGGGGACGACGGCGGACCTCTCCTCGACTGGCTCGGGGTGGTGCCGGACCGCCGCATCGAACGCGAGAGCCTGCTCGACGGCGAGAGCGAGGCGGCGCTGCGGGGTCTGGTGCTGCTCGACCTGCCCGACCACGACTCGATCGCCCCGGAGCACCGCGAGGTCGTCGACCGGCTGCTGCCGCAGGCCGACCTGCTCGCGTGGGTGGTCGACCCGCAGAAGTACGCCGACGACGCGCTGCACAGCGGCTACCTGCGGCAGCTCGTCGGGCACGAGGCGTCGATGGTCGTGGTGCTCAACCAGGTCGACACCGTCCCGCCCGACGTGCGGCCGGACCTGGTGGCGGACGTCGAGCACCTGCTCGTCGACGACGGGCTCACCGGGGTCCCGGTCCGCGAGGCGTCGGCGCGCACCGGCGAGGGTGTCGTCGCCCTCCGCGAGCTCCTGGCCACGTACGTGGAGTCGCGGTCGTTGGCCGCCCGGCGGGCGAGTGCCGAGCTGAACGACGTCGCCACGCTGCTCGCGGCTGAGGTGGCGGAGCGCGAGCCTGCTCCGGCCGCCTTGTCGGTGACCGACGTGGTGGATCGATTGGCGGCTGCGATCGGGCTGCCTGCGGTGGCTGCAGGAGTCGGTGCAGCCGTGCGGACGCGGTCCACCTCGACGCCGGGGTTCGGTGCGGTCCAGGAGGACGCGGTCGAGGTGGCGCGGGCGACCTGGCTCGAGGCCGTGACCACGGGCCTGCCCCGCCGGTGGGGCGAGGACATCGCCTCGCGTGTGGCATCCACCACCGAGATGCGCCTGGCGGTGACGGACGCCCTGACGCAGCTCACGCTCACCGCCCGACGCTCCGGTCTCGCGCTGGCGCTGACGGTCGCGGCGGTGCTGCTCGCCGGTGCCGCGGTGCTCGTCGGGTCGGTGGCGGTCGGTTCGATGGTGGGGCAGGGGGACGCAAACCTGTGGGCTCCCGTGGGGGCTGTCTTGCTGCTCGTGGCGGCGGTCGTCGCCTTCGTCGGGGCCGGCGCTGCCCGACGGTCGGCGGGACGACGGCGGACCGCACGCGTGCTTCAGGACGGCCGGTCGGCGCTCGAGAGCGTGGCGCGCGCGCGGCTCGCCGTGCCCACCGAGGCGGTCCTGGCCGAGCACCGTACCGTCCGCGAGCTCATCGCCTCCGCCCGGGCCTGACCCGCCCACAGCCCCGTCCGGACGCGCACGATCCACTGGTTCGCCGCGGTCGACCCGGCGGGGGCGCGTGCGCGTCGACCCTGGTCGCACGAGCCCCGCAGCCGCTGGGGCCACGCACCGGAGGTATCCCATGAGCACGCACTCCCTGGACCTGACCGTCGTCGGGTGGATCGGCACGGACGTGCGGATCCATCACGAGTCGGACGGTGGCGTCCCGTTCACCACGTTCCGGCTGGGCAGCACGCGCCGCTGGTTCGACAAGCAGGCGGGCGAATGGCGCGACGCGCAGACCGAGTGGTTCAACGTGAAGGTGTGGCGCACCACGGCACTCAACGCCGCGCGGTCGCTGCGCAAGGGCGACCCGGTGATCGTGCAGGGCGTCCTGTCCACCGAGGAGTGGGTCGGCGCCGACGGGCCGCGGACCTCCCTCGTGCTCGACGCGAGCGCGCTCGGTCCCAACCTGGCGTTCGGCAGCTGCCACTTCGCGCGGACCGTGAGCCCGGTGCCGGCCACCGGCGCCGAGGATGCCCCGACCGACGTCTCCGCGTACGAGGAGATCCCGGACGACGAGGGTGGCGGTCTGGAGCCGGTGGCCGACGAGGAGCAGGAGCTCGCGCTGGCCGGTGCCAGGTGATCGCCTAGGCTGGGGCACCGGCAACCCGACGACGTGGCCGGTCGGACCGCGCGCACAGCGCAGCGCGGTCGACCAGCCTCGCGGGCGAGCCGGACAGCATTGCCCCGAGAACCGAGCGTGCGGGGCGACCCCCATCGAGCACCGAGGCGGACGAAGAGCCAGTGGCTGAGTTCATCTACTCCATGTACAAGACGCGCAAGGCGCACGGCGACAAGGTCATCCTCGACGACGTCACCCTGAACTTCCTTCCGGGTGCCAAGATCGGGGTCGTCGGACCCAACGGCGCCGGCAAGTCGACGATCCTCAAGATCATGGCCGGTCTCGACCAGCCGTCGAACGGCGAGGCACGCCTGAGCCCCGGCTACACGGTCGGCATCCTCCAGCAGGAGCCGCCGCTGAACGAGTCCAAGACGGTGCTCGGCAACGTCGAGGAGGGCGTCGCCGAGATCAAGGGCAAGCTCGACCGGTACAACGAGATCTCCGTGCTCATGTCCGAGCCGGACGCTGACTTCGATGCGCTGCTGGCGGAGATGGGCGTGCTGCAGGAGGCCATCGACGCGGCTGACGCGTGGGATCTCGACGCCCAGCTGGACCAGGCGATGGACGCGCTGCGCTGCCCGCCGCCGGATGCCGACGTCACGGTGCTGTCCGGTGGTGAGCGCCGCCGGGTCGCCCTGTGCAAGCTGCTCCTGGAGAAGCCTGACCTGCTGCTCCTCGACGAGCCCACCAACCACCTCGACGCCGAGAGCGTGCTCTGGCTCGAGGCGCACCTGAAGGACTACCCGGGCGCCATCCTGGCCGTCACCCACGACCGGTACTTCCTCGACCACGTCGCGGAGTGGATCTGCGAGGTGGACCGGGGCCGGCTGTACCCGTACGAGGGCAACTACTCGACGTACCTGGAGAAGAAGGGCGAGCGCCTCGCCATCCAGGGCAAGAAGGACCTCAAGCTCGCCAAGCGCCTCAAGGAGGAGCTGGAGTGGGTCCGGTCGAACGCCAAGGGCCGGCAGACCAAGTCGAAGTCGCGTCTCGCGCGCTACGAGGAGATGGCGGCGGAGGCGGACCGCACCAGGAAGCTGGACTTCGAGGAGATCCAGATCCCGCCGGGTCCGCGTCTGGGCTCGATCGTGCTCGAGGCGAAGGACCTGGAGAAGGGCTTCGACGGGCGTGTGCTCATCGACGGCCTGAGCTTCACGCTCCCGCGCAACGGCATCGTCGGCGTCATCGGCCCCAACGGCGTCGGCAAGACCACGCTGTTCAAGACGATCGTCGGGCTCGAGCCGCTGGACAAGGGTGACCTCAAGGTCGGCGAGACGGTGTCGATCTCGTACGTCGACCAGTCGCGCGGCGGCATCGACCCCAAGAAGACGCTGTTCGAGGTCGTCTCGGACGGGCTCGACTTCCTCAAGGTCGGCAACGTCGAGATGCCGTCGCGGGCGTACGTCGCCGCGTTCGGCTTCAAGGGACCCGACCAGCAGAAGCCCGCGGGCGTCCTGTCCGGCGGTGAGCGCAACCGCCTGAACCTCGCGCTCACGCTCAAGCAGGGTGGCAACCTTCTGCTGCTCGACGAGCCCACCAACGACCTGGACGTCGAGACGCTCGGGTCCCTGGAGAACGCGCTGCTCGAGTTCCCCGGCTGCGCCGTCGTGGTCTCCCACGACCGCTGGTTCCTCGACCGGGTGGCGACGCACATCCTGGCGTACGAGGGCACCGAGGAGAACCCGGGCAACTGGTACTGGTTCGAGGGCAACTTCGCCTCCTACGAGGAGAACAAGGTCGAGCGCCTCGGGGCCGAGGCGGCCCGTCCGCACCGCGTGACGTACCGCAAGCTGCGCCGCGACTGACGCGACGCGCGAAGCCGCTCGCTCCCCCCGGGGAGCGGGCGGCTTCGTCGTCGGGGGGCCGCCCGCCACCTGCGCAGATACGCTGCACACGACCTGGGAGAGGCGGTGCGGTGATGGAGCACGACGAGCTCGTGGGCGCGCTGCTCGAGCTGCGCGCCCGGGTCGCGGACCTGCGACTCCCGCTCGAGACCGCCACGGCACCGAGCGCCCGCGCGGACCGCACGCGCGTGCTGGACCAGCTCGACGACTACCTCCTGCCGCGCCTGCGGGATCCCGGCGCGCCGGTGCTGGTGGTGGTCGGCGGCTCGACCGGTGCGGGCAAGTCGACGGTGGTCAACTCGCTGGTCGGGGCCGAGGTGAGCCCGTCGGGCGTGCTGCGACCCACCACCCGCTGGCCGGTGCTCGTGCACCACCCGCTGGACGTGCGGTGGTTCAGCTCTGACCGGGTGCTGCCGTCGCTCAGCCGCGCCGACGCGGAGGGGGAGCAAGGGCTGGCCGGCGCCCGTCCGGGGCTGCGTCTCGTCGCGTCCGAGGCGGTGCCGGTCGGCCTCGCGCTGCTCGATGCACCGGACGTGGACTCCGTCGAGGAGGGCAACCGCGTCCTCGCCGCTCAGCTGCTGGGGGCCGCGGACGTGTGGCTGTTCGTCACCACCGCCGCGCGGTACGCCGACGCGGTGCCCTGGGAGCTGCTCGCCGACGCCGCGCGCCGCGGGACGCACCTCGCGCTCGTGCTCGACCGGGTGGACCCCGGTGCCGAGACGGCGGTGGGGGACCACCTGCGCCAGATGCTCGCCGACGCCGGGCTGGCCGCCGCGACGGTCATCGTCGTCCCGGAGGTCGAGCTGGAGGGCGGGCTGCTGCCGGAGTCGGCCATCGGCCCGATCGCCGACCTCCTCACCCGGACCGCGACCGACCCGGCCGTCCGTGCCGCGGCGCTGGCCGAGACGTGGGACGGCGCCGTGGCGGACGTGTCCCGGCGCGCGCTCGACCTGGCGTCCGCCGCCGACGAGCAGCAGGCGGCGGACGTACGGCTGCGCGCCGCGGTCGCGGCGGCGTACGCGACGGCGTCGGACCAGATCGCGCACGCGACGTCGGACGGGTCGCTGCTGCGCGGGGAGGTGCTGGCACGGTGGCAGGACGTCGTCGGCACCAGCGAGTGGTTCCGGTCGCTGGAGCAGGGTGTGTCGCGGCTGCGCGACCGCGTCGTGGGCTTCGTGCGCGGTCGACGCCCCGCTGAGCCGGCACTGGTCGAGGCGGTGGCTCACGGGTTGTCCGCAGTGATCCAGGACGCCGCTGAGGACGCCGCCGAGACGGCCCACTCAGCCTGGCGCCATGATCCTGCGGGGGCGGCGCTGCTGGACGGTCTGGCCCTGTCTCGGGCATCGGCGGACCTGCGGGCGCGGACGGCCGAGCAGGTGCGGGCGTGGCAGGGCGACGTGCTGGGCCTGGTGGAGACGGAGGGCGCCGACCGGCGGACCACTGCGCGGGCGCTGTCGTACGGCGTGAACGGGCTCGGTGCCGTCCTGATGGTCGCGGTCTTCGCGTCCACCGGCGGTCTCACGGGCGCCGAGGTCGGCATCGTCGGCGGCTCCGCGGTGCTCGCTCAGCGGGTGCTCGAGGCGGTGTTCGGTGACGAGGCCGTGCGACGGCTCACGCACGAGGCGCACATGAGCCTCGCCGCCCGCACGGACGCCCTGCTGGACGAGGAGTCGTCGCGGTTCACCCGTCAGCTGGACGCGACGGGCGCCGCCGGCCGGGACGGAGACGACCTGCGCGCGACGGCGGGGCGGGTGCAGGCCGCGATGTCGACGCGGACCGCCGCGGCCGCCTGGGGAGCCGGCGAGCTCCCCGCCGGGGGCGGTGGGCACCTGCGCGGGACGGGCGCCGTCGCACGATCCGCCGAGGTGGTCGTCCCCGAGCAGCCGGAGCGCACGCACTGGTGGTCGCGATGGCGGCGGGGGACCACGTGAGCGGGGCGACCGGCACGCTGCGCGGACGGGTCGCGGCGCTGGACGAGGCCATCACTCTGGCGCGCGGACGGCTGCCCGACACCACGCTCGAGGCGCCCGCCGCGGTGGTGGCCCGGGCCCGCGACCGTGCCGCGCTGTCCGGCGAGTACACGGTGGTGGCACTCGCGGGAGCGACCGGTTCGGGGAAGTCCTCGCTGCTGAACGCACTCGCGGACGCGCGCATCGCGGAGCCCGGGGTGCGCCGCCCGACCACGGGGCACCCGGTGGCGGTGATCGTCCCCGCGAAAGGCTCCGGGAGCGGAGCCGGTGACCAGCACGGCGCCGACGAGCTGCTCGACTGGCTCGACGTCCGCGACCGGCACGTGGCCGGCAGCCGTGTCCTGCAGGAGTCCGCGACGGGCCTCGTGCTCCTCGACCTGCCCGACCACGACTCCGTGGTGACCGAGCACCGCACGATCGCCGAGCGCCTGTACGAGCGGGTCGATCTGCTGGTCTGGGTGGTGGACCCGCAGAAGTACGCCGACGCGGCCCTGCACACCCGCTACCTGCGCGGCTTGCGCGAGCACGCCGGCGTCATGGTCCTCGTGCTCAACCAGGCCGACCGGCTGACCCCCGCCGAGCAGCGGGCGATGGTGGCGGACCTGCAGCGCCTCGCCGCGCAGGACGGGCTGGGTGCGTCGCCGGTGCTCGCGGTGAGCGCCTCGACCGGGATCGGCGTCACCGAGCTGCGCGACCTGTTGGCCCGCGCCGCGCAGCGACGCCTCGCGGCGACGGAGCGGGTGACGGCAGACGTGCGGCAGGCGGCGCGCGCGCTGGTCGAGGCCTGCGGTTCGCCACCGGACGCGCGCTGGGAGGTCGGTGCCGCCGCGACACTGGTCCGCGCGTGGGAGGCTGCGGCGGGCGTGGACGAGGTCGCCGACGCGGTGCGGCGCTCGACCAAGCGGTCGGCGCGCGCCGCGACCGGCTGGCCGGTCACGCGGTGGGTCGCCCGGCTGCGTCCCGACCCGCTGCGACGCCTCGGCCTGGGGCGTGAGCGCGTGCAGGCGGGCCAGGACGACCTGCTGCGCTCGTCCCGCTCTGCTCCGGCCGCGGGCGAGCGGTCCGCCGCGCTCAGTGCGGTGCGCTCGTACGTCGACGCGGCGACGGCCGGAGCACCCGACCACTGGGTGCTCGCCGCCCGGACCCGCGCGGCGGACGTCAACCTGGACGACGTGCTGGACCGGACCGTCGTACGCGTCCCGCTGGGCAGCGCCCGGGCGCCGTGGACGTGGGGTGTCCTGGCGTTCCTCCAGTGGGTGCTGCTCCTCGTGGCGGCGGCGGGGCTCCTCTGGCTCCTCCTGCTCGGCGGCCTCGGCTGGCTCCAGCTGCCGCTTCCCGAGACGCCGATGTGGTCGGGGTTCCCCGCACCGACGGTCCTGCTGCTCGGAGGAGTTCTGGCGGGGCTGCTCGTCGCCGGGCTCGGCTGGGTGCTGGGAGCTCTCGCGGGTCGTCGCCGTGCTGCGAAGGCGCGTCGTCGTCTGGGCGCCTCGGTGGCGCAGGCCGTGCACGACCACGTCATCGGGCCGGTGGCCACGGAGATGGATGCGCTGGCCCGGTGCCGCGCGTCGGCGTCGAAGGCCGCGGCCTGACCGCTCCTAGGATCGAGCGCATGACTCGCCTCGAGGTCCCGGTGCAGCTGCGCTGGTCGGACATGGACGCCTATCAGCATGTGAACAACGTGGAGATGCTCCGGCTGCTGGAGGAGGCCCGGATCGAGGCCTTCTGGAGCCATCCCGTGGCTCCCGACGGAAGCCGCGTCGAGAGCGCGTTCCCCACGGCTGTCATCGACGCCGGCCCCGGTGCGGAGGTGTCCACGCTCGTGGCCCGGCAGGAGATCGAGTACCTCAAGCCGCTCGGCTACCGCCGCACGCCGGTGATCGTGGAGATGTGGCTGGGGCACCTCGGCGGCGCCAGCCTGGACGTCTGCTACGAGGTGCGCGACGCGGGCGAGGTCGGCCCGAAGCGCGTCATCTACGCGCGGGCGCTGACCACGCTCGTCCTGGTCGACAACGCGACGGGGTCGCCGCGGCGCATCGATCCCGAGCACCGGGAGGCCTGGTCGGAGTTCCTCGAGGAGCCGGTCATGATCCGCCGGCGGCGGTGACGCGCCTGTCGGTGCGCGCCCGTTCGGCCGTCTCCGCGGCACGGGCGATGTTGCGCTGCATGCCGCCGAAGACGATGCCGTGGAACGGGTACACCGACCACCAGTAGGCCTGTCCGAGAAGCCCCTTGGGGTGGAACAGGGCGCGCTGCGCGAACACGGTGGGCGCCTCGTCGGAACGACCTGTGGGCTCGACCCGCAGCTCCAGCCACGCGAGCCCCGGCACACGCATCTCGGCGCGCAGCCGGATCAGGGTTCCTTCCTCGATGTCCTCGACCCGCCAGAAGTCCACCGCGTCGTCCACCAGCAGCTGCAGCGGGTCCCGGCGCCCGCGGCGCAGGCCCGGTCCGCCGACGAGTCGGTCCGCCACCCCTCGGATGTGCCACGCGAGGCCCCACGAGTACCAGCCGCGCTCGCCGCCGACGGCCTCGAGCACCCGCCACAGCGCCGCAGGCGAGGCGTCGACGGTGACCCGGCGCTCGTCGACGAACAGCGATCCGCCGGCCCAGTCGGGGTCGCTCGGCAGCGGGTCGCTAGGTGCGCCGGGGACGGCTGCCGACGACCAGCGCGTGGTGACCGCCGCGTCCTGGACCCGCCGCAGCGCGAGCCGGACGGCGCGGTCGAACCCGGTCAGACCGTCGGGCGGGTCCGGCACGTGCTCGGCGATGTCGTGCTCGTCGCACACCACCTCGTGCACCAGCGACTCGACGAGCGGCCGCGCGAGACCGCCCGGCACCGGGGTCACCAGCGACACCCACAGGGAGGACAGCTTCGGGGTCAGCACCGGCACCCCGACGATGATCCGCCGCTTGAGTGCTGCCGCCGCGGCGTACCGCTGCATCATGTCGCGGTAGGTCAGGACGTCGGGTCCGCCGATGTCAAACCCGCGGCTGACCTCGGGCGGCATTGCGGCCGCGCCGACCAGGTACCGGAGCACGTCCCGGATCGCGATCGGCTGGATCCGGTTCTCCACCCAGCGCGGGACCGTCATCGCGGGCAGCCGCTCGGTGAGGTAACGCATCATCTCGAAGGACGCCGACCCGGACCCGAGGATGACGGCTGCACGCAGCACGGTGGTCGGGACGCCGCTGGCCAGGAGGATCTCGCCGACCTCGGTCCGGGACTCGAGGTGCGGGGAGAGGTCCTCGCCCTCGGGGTACAGACCTCCGAGGTAGATGATCCGGCCCACTCCGGCCTCGCGGGCCGCCTGCCCGAAGACGAGTGCGGTGTGCCGGTCGGTCGCCTCGAACCGACGGCCGGAGCCGAGCGAGTGGATCAGGTAGTACGCGATCTGCGTCCCGTCGAGCGCTGCCCGGATCTGCTCCGGGTCCGCGGCGTCGGCGGCGACCACCTCGACGTCGCCGTACCAGTCCCGGCCGCGCAGCCGGTCGGGGTGCCGGGCGATCGCCCGCACGCGGTAGCCGGCCGCGAGCAGCTCGGGAACGAGCCGCCCGCCGACGTACCCAGTGACGCCAGTGACCGCGACCAGCGGAGCGTCCGGACGGGGTCGGCCGTCGGGACCGAGACCGGGGACGAGACCCGGGAGGGTGTCCGCCACGGGCGCAGGCAGGAGGTCGTCGACAGAGGTGGCCATCTGCGCAGTCTGCGGCGCGCGACAGCGATGCGCACCCGGTCGTGACGGATCCTCAGCCGCTGCTCAGCATCGCCAGGGTCTCCCGCTCGGCGACGGCCTGCGACCGTGTGGCGCGGATCGTCGTGCCCCGCTCCCACAGCTCGATCACCCGGGGGTCGATGTAGGAGGAGCGGCACACCGCCGGGGTGTTCCCCAGCTCCTCGGCCACGTCGCGCACCACCTGGGTCACGATGCGCTTGCGCGCGCGCTCGCTGGCCGGCGGGGGACCGACGTCGGCCAGCCCGCGCGCGGCCAGCACCGTGGCGTGCCACGTGCGGAAGTCCTTCGGCGTCGCGTCCCCGCCGAGCCGCGCCTTGACGTAGGCGCCGACGTCCGCGCTGGTCACGTCATGCCATCCACCGTCGTCGTCGCGCCAGGCCAGCAGCTCGGGACCGTCGTCCCGCCGCCGGGTCAGCGTCCGCACGAGCGTGGCGACGTCGTCGTCCTCCACCACGCTGTCCCGCACCTGACCGGACTTGGCGGGGAAGTTCAGGTGGACCCGCCCGGGGTCACCGTCGCTCTCGGGCGCCAGTACCCGGACGTGCGAGCGCAGGAGCGTCGCCAGCCCGTAGGAGCCGTGCTGGAGCGCGTACCCCTCTCCGCCCACCCGCAGGTACGCCAGGTCGAGCAGCCGGAAGGCGAGGGCGAGCACCTTCTCCTTCGGCATCCCGTCGAGTGCCAGGTCCGCGCGGACGCGTCGCCGCGCGGCGGGCAGGCGGCGGGCGACGTCGAGCACGTGGTCGTGCTTCAGGCGTCCGCGGCGCCGCGTCCACTGCTGGTGGTACAGGTACTGGCGCCGCTCAGCGTCGTCGAGGCCGGCGGCCTGGATGTGGCCGTTGGGCCAGGGACTGATCCAGACGTCGCGCCACGCGGGCGGGATCGCGAGCGTGGTGATCCGCTCGAGGTGCTCGTCGTCGACGATGCGGACCTTGTCCAGGTCGAGGTACACGAACCCCCGACCGGCGCGACGTCGCGACCAGCCGGGGGCGTCGATGCGGACGCGGCGCAGGCGGACCATGCGGGCAGTGTCGCCCGCAGAGTGCGGATCCGCGCGCTGTGTGGGTCCAGGCAGGTCCCAGCACGTCAGTCCGGGAAGCGGACCATGCCCTCCTGCGCGACGGACGCGACGAGCGTCCCGTCCTGCGTGAACACCCGGGCGGCGCCGAGCCCGCGACCACCTTGGGCGCTCGGCGTCGACTGGACGTACACGTGCCACTCGTCCACCCGTACGTCGCGGTGCCACCACATGGCGTGGTCGAGGCTGGCGATCGACAGGCCACGAGTGCGCCACGACTGGCCGGCCCGCCGCAGGATCGGCTCGAGCATCACCTGGTCGCACGCGTAGGCCAGCAGCGCACGGTGCAGGAGCTGGTCGTCGGGCAAGGGACCGCGCGAGCGGAACCACACCGCCTGCTGGCCGACCGCCTCCTTGGGCGGGCCCAGGTAGATCGCTCCGTCGACGTGGCGGACGTCGAACGCGGCCTCCTGCGTCCAGAACTTGGCGACCGGGTGGTCGATGCCGCCGAGCAGCTCGAGGGCCGACGGCACCTCGTCCGGACCCGGGATGTCGGTCGGCATGGGGTCGGCGTAGTCGATCCCGGGCTGGTCCTCCTGGAACGACGCGATCATCGACAGGATCGCGTCGCCGCCCTGCAGGGCGTGCGTGCGGCGGGCGCTGAACGACCGGCCGTCCCGCAGCCGCTCGACCGCGAACGCGATGGGCTCGCGCACGTCACCCGCACGCAGGAAGTACCCGTGCATCGAGTGCGGCAGGCGGGCGTCGTCCACGGTGCGGCCCGCCGCGAGCAGCGCCTGCGCGAGCACCTGGCCCCCGAAGACCCGCCCGCGCGGTTGCGGCAGGCTCCGGCCGGAGAACAGGTCGGGGGTGGTGGGGTCGTCCTCGAGCCGGAGGATGTCGAGCACGGAGGCGGTCGGGTCGGGCTCGGTCGTCATGGACGGCAGCGTCTCACGATGGACGGGCCTGCCAGGGTGTGTGCGGCGCGTGACGTCCGTCGCAGGAACCTCAGTCGTCGAACGTGTTGAGCATCGAGTGCGCGGCTCGCTCCAGGTAGTCCCACAGCTGCGCCTGGTGCATCGGTGCGAGGTCGAGGCTGTCGACCGCGGCCCGCATGTGCAGCAGCCACCGGTCGCGCGCGTCGGGGTTCACCTTGAACGGTGCGTGCCGCATGCGCAGGCGCGGGTGCCCGCGCTCGTCGGAGTAGGTGGTCGGACCGCCCCAGTACTGCTCGAGGAACAGCGTCAGGCGCTCGGCGGCGGGGCCGAGGTCCTGCTCCGGGTACATGGGGCGCAGCACGGGGTCGTCGGCCACGCCGCGGTAGAACTCGTCGACCAGCCGGACGAACGTCTCGTGCCCGCCGATCGCCGCGTAGAAGGAGTCGGGTCTCACGCCGCCATCCTCACACGCGCGTCAGAGCCCGAGCTCCTCCAGCACGGGCAGCCCGGCGCGCACGACGGCTCGCGCGTCGGCCGCGCTGGACGCGGCGAGGGCCAGCTGGGCGAGGCGACGGCACTCGTCGAGCGGGGTCACCGCCAGCAGCGCGGCGACGTCGGGGAGCGCGCGCGGGGTCATGGACAGGGACGAGACCCCGAGCCCGACCAGGACCACCGCGAGCGCGGGGTTGGCGGCGGCCTCGCCGCAGACGCCGACCGGCCGACCCTGCTGGGCGCCTCCGGCGCACGCCGCGGCGACGAGGAGCAGCACGGCGGGCTGCCAGGGGTCGGACAGCTCGGCGACGGAGCCGAGCAGGCGGTCGGCCGCCATCGCGTACTGCGTGAGGTCGTTGGTCCCGATGCTCGCGAAGGCCGCATGCGCCAGGATCGGCCCGGACACCAGGGCGGCGCTGGGCACCTCGATCATCACGCCGGCGACGGGCAGCCCGTGGGCGGTGCACGCCGCGACGAACTGCTGGGCCTCGTCGACGGTCGAGACCATCGGAGCCATGACCCACACGTCGGCGGTCTCGGCGGCGGTGGCCTGCGCGATCGCCGCGAGCTGGTCCTGGAGCACCTCGGGGTGCCGGACCGCGGTGCGCAGCCCTCGGACTCCGAGCGCGGGGTTGACCTCCGGGTCGCCGGCCAGGAACGGCAGGGGCTTGTCGGCGCCGGCATCGAGCGTGCGGACGACCACCTTGCGACCGGGGAAGGCGGACAGCACACGGCGGTACGCGGTGACCTGCTCGTCGATGCTGGGCGCCTCGTCGCGGTCGAGGAACCCGAACTCGGTCCGGAACAGCCCCACGCCCTCGGCGCCGGCGGCCGCGGCCGGAGCGGCGTCGGCGGGGTCGCCCACGTTCGCCAGCAGCTCGACGTGGTGGCCGTCGGCGGTGTGCCCGTGCCCGTCGAACGTCCGCACCTGCGCGGCCAGCGCGAGGGCTGCCGCGACCTGGTCCTTGGTGGGGTCGACCGTCACGGTCCCGGCGGAGCCGTCGACGAGCACCAGGCCCTCGGCGCGCACCGCCGCCTCGGCACCGCGGGCCGCGACGACCGTCGGGATGCCGCGGGCGCGCGCGAGGATCGCGGTGTGCGAGGTGGGTCCTCCCGTCCCGGTGACGATCGCGAGGACCCGCGCAGCGTCGAGCGTCGCGACGATCGCCGGCGCCAGGTCCGCGGCGACCAGCACGAACGGTGCCTCGTGCGCCGGCACGCCCGGGGCGGGTCGGCCGGTGAGCTCCGCGACCAGCCGGTCGCGGACGTCGGCGATGTCGCGCGTGCGCTCCGCGAAGTAGCCACCGAGCGCCTCGAACTGCGCGGACACCGCCTCCGCGGCCTCCCAGACCGCCCGCTCGGGCACCAGCCTGTCGTCCACGACGCGCTGCTCGGCGTCGGCGACGAGGGTGGGGTCCGCAGCGATCGCCGCGGTGGCGTGCAGGAGGTCCGCGCTGTCGCCGTCAGCGCGGTCGGCGGCGGCGTCGAGTGCGGCCCGGACCACCTCGGACGCCGCGCCGATCCGCTTCGAGGCAGCCGCGTAGTCGGTGCCGGGTGGGAGTCGCCGGCCCGAGGGCGGCTCGGCGATCGGGTCGGGCATGAGCACGGCGGGCGCGACGACGCGGCCAGGGCTCACCCCGATCCCCGTGATGACCGTGGGGGATGGCGCGTGCACCGCACTCGTCGAGCTCACCTGACGGGACCTCCTCGTCGACCTGACGGCAGTGTGGTCCCTCGACGTCCGCGGACGCCACCCTGACACCCGCACGGGCCGGTTGCCGGCTGCGAAGTGTGAGCGGCGTCTCAGGGTTAGGCTTGCCCCCGGGCGCAGATCGGCGCCGAGTGAGCTGGGGAGTTCCATTGAGCAAGGCAGAGCAGATCCTCGCAGCGCTGGGCGGCGACGCGAACGTCGTCGACCTCGAGCCGTGCATCACCCGGCTCCGCGTCGAGGTGAGCGACGCCCATCTGGTCGACGAGGTGGCCCTCAAGGCCAGCGGCGCGTTCGGCGTGGTGCGGTCGGGCCGCATCGTCCAGGTGATCGTCGGCCCGGAGGCCGACAACCTCGCCGCAGAGCTCGACAGCCTGCGCTGACCGGCCGCGGCGGGGTGTGACGGATGACCACCCTGCGGCTGCTCAGCCCCCTGGCCGGGGTCGTCCGACCCGTGTCGGCGGTTCCGGACCCCGTCTTCGCCGAGGGCATGGTCGGTCCCGGCATCGCCCTGGAACCGCAGCACGTCCAGCACCAGACCGTGCTCGCGCCCGCCGACGGAGTGGTGGGCGCCCTGCACCCGCACGCCTTCGCCCTGGAGCTCGGTGAGGGCCGGACGATCCTCGTCCATCTCGGCATCGACACCGTGGGGCTCGCCGGCCAGGGCTTCGCGCTCCACGTCGAGGGCGGGCAGACGGTGCGGGCGGGGGACCGGCTGGTGACCTGGTCCCCGGTCGACGTGTCCGCGGCCGGGCTGGCGACGATCTGCCCCGTCGTCGCGCTCCAGGCCGACCCCGGCCTGCTGACCCACCTCGTGGCCGACGGCGAGACCGTCGAGGCCGGGCAGCCGCTGCTCGACTGGGCCTGATCGCCCTTGCCAGCAGCCGACGCGGCGGGCACGGTGGAGACGAGCACCGGGAGGGTCCGATGGCAGAGCTGCTGGTCGACTTCATCACCTCGCTCGACGGGTACGCGTCGGCGGAGGGCTGGCCGGGCTGGTGGGGGCTCGAGGGGCCCGAGTACCTGGCCTGGCTCGGCGAGTCGCCGGAGAACGACTGGACGGTGCTGATGGGCGCCACCACGTACCGGCTGATGTCGCAGTTCGCCGCGGCGGGCGAGGAGGGCGTGGACGAGCTGACCGCGATGCCCAAGGTCGTGTTCTCCTCCACGCTAGACGAGCCGCTGACCTGGGCGAACACCCGCCTCGTCGACCATGACGCCGTCGAGGCGGTCCGGTCGATGAAGGCCGACGACGACCTTCCCGGCCTGCGCACCATCGGCAGCCTCATGCTGTGCCGGACGCTGCTCGTGGCGGGCCTCGTCGACCGGTTCCGCGTCGTCGTCTTCCCGGTGATCACCGGCAGCACCGGGAGCGAGCGGATCTACGACGGGTACCCCGACGTCGGCCTGCAGATGGTGGACAGCCGGACGTTCGACGGGCAGATCCAGCTGGTCGAGTACGTGCCGACCGTCCTGTCCGGGCCGCCGGGCAGGTAGCCGGTCTCAGCGCTCCTCGGTCGGCGCCGGCTCCTCCGTCGGCACTGCCTGGACGCCCGAGGCAGCGACCCGCGCGTCGCGGTTGCTCGCGACGTCATCGAGAGGCGTGCTCCGCGGATCCCGTGGGATGGGGTCGTCGGCGGGCAGCAGGGCGGCAGCCCGGTGCGTCGCCATGAGGTCCCGCTGACCCGCCAGCGGCACGTCCGCGCGCTCGAGCTCGTCGCGGGTCGCCGTGCGCAGCTCGCGGGCGACCTCCCACTGCATCGCCGGCGAGGTCTTGACCTTCATGCGCAGGGTCACGGCGTCGGCGCTGAGCCGTTCGATGCCCGTGATCGTCGGCTCCCCGAGGACGTGTGCCCCGACCACCGGGTCCTTGACCACGCGCGACGCGGCGGTCGTCAGCAGCTCGCGCACCTGGTCCAGGTCGGCGAAGTAGTCGACGTCGATCTCCACGACCGCGGTCGCCCAGCCCTGCGTCTTGTTGCCGACCCGCAGCATCGTCCCGTTGGGGACGTACCAGAGGGTCCCGTCGGAGTCGCGGATCTTCGTGATCCGCAGCGTGACCGCCTCGACCGTGCCGTTCGCCGGGCCGACGTCCACGACGTCACCGACCCCGTACTGGTCCTCCAGGAGCATGAACAGGCCCGTGAGGAAGTCCTTGACCAGGCTCTGCGCGCCGAAGCCGAGCGCGACACCGATCACCCCGGCCGAGGCGATGAACGGGGCGATGTTGACCCCGAGGGTGTCCAGGATCAGGAAGAAGGCGATCCCGCCGACGACGATCGTGGCGCTCGATCGCAGGACGGAGCCGAGCGTGCGGGCGCGCTGGGCGCGGCGGGCGCTCGACAGCGGGTTCGCCTTGGCCAGGACGCCGCCCACCTCGGACTCGCCGATGGGTCGCAGGATCCCGCGGTCGAGGAACGGGGTGCCGTCGGCGACGTGGTTGGTGATCGTCCGGATCGTGCGACGGATCAGGAACAATGTGATGCTGCTGATCGCGACGATGAGGATGATCCGCAGCGGGATGCCGAGGAACCACTCGCCCCACGACTGCGCCGACGTCGTGTCGTTCGGGCCGAGCGAGTTCTCCGTCTCCTGCGGGTCCGGTGCCGCCGCGGCGATCAGGAGCGCGGCCCTCATGCGCCGGTCCCGGCCAGACCGGTGTGGTCCGCGACGAACTGCAGCTGCTCCACGGTGAGCGCGATGCTCCGGGACAGTGCCCGCCCGCCGTGACCGACCCCGCGCTCGTTGCGCAGGAGCACCGGGCGGTCGCTGCTGGTCGCCGCCTGCAGCGCCGCGGCGAGCTTGCGGGCGTGCAGCGGGTCGACGCGGGTGTCGCCCTCGAACACCGTGAACAGGGTGGCGGGATACGCCATACCGACAGCGCCGGAGACGACCCGGTGGTACGGGGAGTAGCCGAGCAGCCAGCCGAGCTCCGTGGGGTCGTCGGCGTCGCCGTACTCCTCGGTCCAGGTGACGCCGAGCCCGAACCGCTGGTAGCGGACCATGTCCAGCAACGGGGCCGAGCACACGACGGCGGCGAACAGGTCGGGGCGCTGCGTGAGGGCTGCACCGACCAGCAGGCCGCCGTTGGACCCGCCCCAGCAGGCCAGCTGCTCCGGGGTGGTCCAGCCGTGCGCGACGAGGTGGTCGCCCACGGCGTGGAAGTCGTCGAACACGTTCTGCTTGTGCGCGCGCATGCCCGCGCGGTGCCACTCCTCACCCTCCTCGCCGCCGCCGCGCAGGTTGGCGACGACGTACACGCCGCCCACCTCGACCCACGCGAGCGTCGTCGCGGAGAACGCGGGGTCGAGCGAGATCCGGAAGCCGCCGTAGCCGTAGAGCATCGTCGGCGCCGTGGAGAGCGGTCGGCCCGAGTCGTCGAGCGCGTCGGTGCGCGCGACGACGAACGCGCGGACCGTCGTGCCGTCGGGACTGGTGACCTCGACCTGCTGGGCGCGGACGTCCGGCAGGTCGGCGACGATCCCGGGAGGAGCGGCCCACAGGGTTGTCTGCCCGGTGCGCGCGTCGAACCGGTGCACGCTGGTCGGCGTCGTGTGGTCGGCGTAGGAGAACCAGACCTCGGGGCCACCGTCGGGGTGCGTCGCCAGGCCGGAGATGGAACCGAGCCCGGGCAGGGCGAACACGTCCGGGCGACGCTCGCCCGAGCGGGGGTCGTGGACGCTGACCTCGGACACCGAGTGCCGACGCCAGGACGCCAGCAGCAGCGTCGGAGTGGTGTCGGTGCCGCCGCCGTCGATGAACGCGACGTCCTCCAGGACAGCCGTCGGGTCCTCGGCGAGCAGGGTCGTCCAGTGCTCGACGCCCGGCGCGGTGGGCTCCGTGACCGCGATCCGTCCCCGTGGCGCGTCCAGGTCGGTGTGCACGTACAGCCGACCGTCCCGGGCCACCCACGCGCCGGTCTCGGCGTCGAGGCCGACGGCGACGTCGACGAACGCCGGCGTCTCGAGTCCCGTCGCCGAGAGGTCCGCGATCCAGACGTCGGTGCGGGGGGCGGTCCCGGCGGACGCGGAGACGATGAGCCAGCGCCCGTCGCGGGAGACCGACACGCCGTAGTAGTTGGTGTGGTCGAGGCCCGCACCGAAGACCTCGACGTCGTCGGTCGCGGGTGTGCCCAGACGGTGCAACCAGATGCGGCGGTGGTACTGGGCCTCGTCCTGCGGCAGCTCTTCCGGGGGGAGCCGGCGGACGTAGTAGAACGCCTCACCGCCGGGCAGCCACGCCACGGGGGAGTACCTCGCACGGTCGATCGGGCCATCGACCAGATCGCCGGTGGCCACGTCCAGGACGTGCAGCACGCTCTCCTCGGTGCCGCCGGACGACACCTGGTAGGCGACCAGGTGGCCCTCCTTGGACGGCTGCCAGGCATCGAGCGTCGTGGTGCCTGTGGGATCGATCAAGATCGGGTCCAGCAGGACGCGCTCGCCGTTGTCGTCCACCACGACGACCACGGCGTGCTCCTGGTCACCGACCCGTCGCGAGAAGAACCGACGGTTGCCACGCCACGCGGGCGGGCTCACGAACCCGGCACCCAGCAGCGCGCTGAGCCGGTCGGTCAGACGGTCGGTGGCGAACGCCCCGTCCTGGCGGAGCGACCCGCGGTACTGCGCGTACACGTCGTCCTGCGCGGCCGACCACGCCTCGGTCTGGTCGGACCCCGCGTCCTCCAGCCCACGGAACGGGTCGGCGACGCGGTGACCGTGCAGGTCCTCGACCAGATCGGTACGAGGGGCCGGCGGGTACGTGCGCAGAGCGGGTGCGGTCATGGTCCGCAAGGCTACGACGCGCGCCATCGAGCGCGCGCGAGTGACGCAGTCGGGTGCGTCTGTCCTGCGTGTGCGCGTGCGGCTCTGGCAGGATCGGCGTGTGGCAGACGACCCGGGTACCGCCTCCGACGCCCTCCTGCGCCTCGCGGGGGCTTACGGGGTGGTCCCGGACCACTGGGACTTCCACGGGCAGAGTCGTCGCGCGTCGGCCGCCACCCTGCAGGGAGTGCTCGCGGCGCTCGGCGTCGACGCGTCCTCGCCGGAGCGCGTCGACCTGGCCATCGCCCACGTCGAGGACATGCCGTGGCGGCGCGTGCTGCCGCCTGTGCTCGTCGTCCGGGAGGGGCGGCAGGCGCACGTGCCCGTGCACGTCACGCACGAGGACCCCGTCGAGGTGTGGATCGAGCTGGACCCCGAGGTGGGTGGCGGCCGACGCGAGGTCACCCAGGCGGACGTGCCCGTGGAGCCACGGACGGTCGACGGCCGACTGGTCGGGCGCGCCACGTTCACGCTGCCCACGGACCTGCCGCTCGGCTGGCATGAGGTCGTCGCCCAGGGGCCGAGCGCCGGCGCGCACAGCCCGCTCGTGGTCACGCCGTCCCAGCTGGAGCTCCCCGAGGCCCTGCGGGAGCGCCGGGCGTGGGGGCTCATGGCCCAGCTCTACTCGGTGCGGTCGCGCGCGTCGTGGGGCGTCGGCGACCTGGCGGACCTGGCGGAGATCGGCTGGCTCGCCGGTCGCGAGCTCGACGCCGACTTCCTCCTCATCAACCCCCTGCACGCCGCGGAGCCGACCGTCCCGCTGACGCCGTCGCCGTACCTGCCGACGACGCGCCGCTTCGTGAACCCCATATACATCCGCGTCGAGGACGTCCGCGAGGCCGGCTACCTCTCGTCGGCGGACCGCACGCTCGTCGAGTGGGCGGCCGAGCCGGTGCTCGCCACCGACGACGATGCGGGCGCCATCGACCGCGACGCCGCCTGGACCGCCAAGCGCGCCGCGCTGGAAGTCGTCTTCGCAGCGCCGCGGTCGGCCGCCCGGCAAGCGTCTTTCGACGCGTTCGTCACGCAGGAGGGCGCCGGGCTCGAGACGTTCGCGCTCTGGTGCGCGCTCGCCGAGAAGTACGCCGACGTCACACCGTGGCCCGCCGCCGCACTCGACCCGACGTCCGCGCTGGTGGCCGAGCTCCGTGTCGAGCTGGCGGAGCGCGTGGAGTTCCACCTGTGGCTCCAGTGGGTGGCCGACGAGCAGCTGGCAGCGGCCCAGCGCGCCGCGCTCGAGGGTGGCATGGCACTGGGGATCATGCACGACCTCGCGGTCGGGGTGCACCCGCAGGGGGCGGACGTGTGGGCACTCGGGGACGTGCTCGCCCGGGGCGCCACGGTCGGCGCACCGCCGGACATGTACAACCAGCAGGGGCAGAACTGGTCCCAGCCGCCGTGGCGTCCGGACGCCCTGGCGCGCGCCGCGTACAAGCCGTACCGGGACATGCTGCGCACCGTCCTGCGGCATGCCGGCGCCATCCGCATCGACCACGTCATCGGGCTGTTCCGCCTCTGGTGGATCCCCGAGGGCGCCGACTCCGCCGACGGCGCCTACGTCCGGTACGACCACGAGGCACTGGTCGGCATCCTGGCGCTCGAGGCGCACCGCGCCGGCGCAGTCGTCATCGGGGAGGACCTTGGCGTCGTCGAGCCGTGGGTGCGGGACTACCTGTCGGAGCGGGGGATCCTCGGGACGTCCGTGCTGTGGTTCGAGCGCGACGTGCACGGTGCGCCGCTCGCTCCCGAGCACTACCGGAAGCTGGTGCTGGCCACCGTGACCACGCACGACCTGCCGCCCAGCGCCGGGTACCTCGCGGGCGAGCACGTCGCCATTCGCGAGCGCCTGGGACTGCTCACCGAGCCCGTCGCGGTCGTCCGCGCCGCCGCGCTCGCGGAACGCGACCAGATGCTGGGCGTCCTGCGCGACCGTGACCTGGTCGGCGCCGACCCCTCGGAGCGCGAGATCGTCGAGGCCCTGCACCGGTACGTCATGGCGACCCCGTCGGTGCTGGTCGGCGTCTCGCTGGCCGACGCCGTGGGGGAGCGGCGTGCGCAGAACCAGCCCGGGACCGACCAGGAGTACCCCAACTGGAAGGTGCCGCTGGCGGACAGCTCCGGTCGGGTCGTCCTGGTCGAGGACCTGTTCACCAACCAGCGGCTGCGGTCCCTGGCGGCCGTCCTCAACAGCGGAGCATGACCGGGAACCTCCGCCGCGTCCGCGTCGTGGGGACCACCGGGTCGGGGAAGACGACGTTCGCCGGCCGGCTCGCCGCGCGGCTCGGGGTTCCGCACCTCGAGCTGGACGAGGTGTTCTGGGGCGCCGACTGGACCAAGCGGGACCCGGACGAGGCGCGTGCCCTCATCGGTGCCTTCGTGTCGTCGGCGGACCGCGGCTGGGTGACCGACGGCAACTGGACCGCCGGGACCGACGGGCTCCTCACCGACGCCGACGCGTTCGTCTGGCTCGACTACCCCCGTCGGACGGTGATGGCGCGGGTGGTCCGACGGACCCTGCGTCGTGGGCTGCTGCGCACGGAGCTGTGGCACGGCAACCGCGAGGACCTGCGCAACGTGCTGAACCGGGACCCGGACCAGAACGTCGTGCTGTGGTCGTGGACGTCGCACGCCCGCAACCGCGACCGGTACACCGCGCTCGCCGCCGAGTCCGCGATCCCGGTCATCCGTCTGCGCAGCCCGCGCGAGGCGAGCCGATGGCTGGCCGGCGTCGCACCCTGACAAGCCCCGCTCGCGAGCACGACGGGCCCGCACCCCGAGGGTGCGGGCCCGCATGGTGAGCGGCGATCAGGCGCGGCGGAGGTCCGCCTCCTGCGCGGCGAGCGCGCGGCGGACCCCGTCGCGGGACTCCAGCACCAGCCGTCGCAGCGCCGAGGGTGCGTCCGGGTGGCCGTCGAGCCAGGCGTCGGTCGCGCCGAGCACGTCGACCGACGCGTTGTCGGCCAGCTCGGTCGGATACAGGCCGACGACGATGTTCTGCGCCATCTCGCTGGTCTTGTCCGCCCAGACCGTCTCGAGGCCCGCGAAGTACGGCGCCACGAACGGCACGAGCAGCGAGCGGTCGTGCACGCGGCCGAAGCCGGCGATCGTCGCCGCCTGGATGGCGTTCGGCAGACCGTCCTGGTCGACCACCGACGCCCACGCGGTCGCCTTGGCAGCGGCCGTCGGCACGGAGGCGCGCGCGGCGGCAGCGGCGCGCTGGCCGGTCGCGGTGGGGTCGGCGGCGAGCTGGGCCGCGATGTCGGCCTCCCCGGCGCGGCCGCCCGTGACCAGCGAGGTGAGGAGCTCCCAGCGCAGGTCGGTGTCGATGGACAGGCCCTCGAGCGTCGCCTGACCGTCGAGCAGGTCCCGGACGGCGTCCAGCTGCTCGGTGGTCGCGGCGCGTCCGGCGAAGGACTTCACCAGCTGCAGCTGCGTGTCGGAGCCGGCGGGCGCCGACCGCGCGAGCGTGAGCAGCCTGTCGGCCGCCGCGATCTCCGTGGCGGACCGGTGCTCGGGCGCCACGTACAGGTCGAGTGCCGTGGACAGCTGGCGCAGCAGGACGAGCACGACGGACGAGTCGGTCTCGTGCGCGATGTTGTTCAGCACCAGGTCGACGAAGTCGCGGGCGGGGGTCTCGCCGTCGCGGGTGGCGTCCCAGGCCGCGGTCCACACGAGCGTGCGGGGCAGCGAGTCGTCGAACTTGCCCAGGTGCTCGATCGAGGCGGCCAGCGACTGCTCGTCGAGGCGGACCTTGGCGTAGGCGAGGTCGTCGTCGTTGACCAGCACGAGCGTCGGGCGCTGCACGCCGACCAGCTGGGGGACCTCGGTGCGGGCGCCGTCGATGTCGAGCTCGACATGCACTGTGCGCACGAGACGACCCTCGGACAGGTTGTACCCGCCGATGGCGAGGCGGTGCGGGCGCTGCACGGGGTGCTCGTCGGGCACCTCCTGCATGACGGCGAACGAGGTGATGACCCCGGCGTCGTCCACCGTGATCTCGGGCCGCAGGAGCGTGACTCCCGCCTTCTCCAGCCAGAGGCCGGACCAGGCGGACAGGTCCCGGCCGCTGGTGGTCTCGAGCTCGGTGAGGAAGTCGCGCAGCTCGGTGTTGCCCCACGCGTGCTTGGCGAAGTAGGCGCGGACGCCGGCGAAGAACTCGTCCTGGCCCACCCACGACACGAGCTGCTTGAGCACGCTGGCGCCCTTGGCGTAGGTGATGCCGTCGAAGTTGACCTCGACGTCCTCCAGGTCGCGCATGTCCGCGACGATCGGGTGCGTCGAGGGCAGCTGGTCCTGCCGGTAGGCCCAGTTCTTCTCCAACGACGAGAACGTGGTCCAGGCGCTGGTCCAGCGGGTGGCCTGGGCGGTGGCCAGGGTCGACATGTACTCGGCGAACGACTCGTTCAGCCACAGGTCGTCCCACCAGCGCATGGTCACCAGGTCGCCGAACCACATGTGCGCCAGCTCGTGCAGGATCGTCACCGCACGTCGCTCGATCGTGGCCTCGGGGACCTTGGACCGGAACACGTACGACTCGAGGAACGTCACCGCACCGGCGTTCTCCATCGCCCCGGCGTTGAACTCCGGCACGAACAGCTGGTCGTACTTGGTGAACGGGTACGGGACGCCGAACGCGCGCTCGTAGAAGTCGAAGCCGGCACGGGTGAGGTCGACGATGTTGTCGGTGTCCAGGTGCTCGGCGAGCGAGCCGCGGCAGTAGACGCCGAGCGGGATGATGCGACCGTCCTGGCTGGTGAGCTCGCGGTGCTCGGCGTGGTACGGCCCGGCGATGACGGCGGTGATGTACGACGAGATGCGCGGCGTGGTCTCGAACGTCCACGTGGCGGTGCCCTTGTCGGCGCCGCCGTTGCGGTTGGTGCCGCCCTCGACGACGGCGGGCATGCCCACCTGCGGGTAGTTGGACACGACGGTCCAGTGCGCGGGCGCCGTGACCGTGAACGTGAACGTGGCCTTGAGGTCGGGCTGCTCGAACACGGCGAACACGCGCCGGGAGTCGGCCACCTCGAATTGCGAGTACAGGTAGACCTCGTCGTCGACGGGGTCGACGAACCGGTGCAGGCCCTCGCCGGTGTTCATGTACGCGGCGTCCGCGACGACCACGAGCTCGTTGCTCGCGGCGAGGTCGTCGAGCGCGATGCGCGCGTCAGTGACCACTGCCGCGACGTCGAGCGAGCGTCCGTTCAGCGTGACCTCGTGCACGGTCGGCGCGATCAGGTCGATGAACGTCGAGGCTCCCGGGGTCGCCGCGAACCGCACGACGGTGCGGGAGGCGAACGTCGTGGGCCCGGTGGTGAGGTCCAGGCTGACGTCGTACGACTCGGTGGACACGACTGCGGCGCGCTCGCGCGCCTCTGCACGGGTGAGGTTCTCTCCAGGCACGCAGGTACTCCTCGGGACGCGATCGGGTGGGCTCATGGCCGGGTCGATCATCGCACGCAGCGGTGCGCGGCCTATGGTCGACGGGTGCGCGCGACCTACGACGCCGTCATCGTCGGCGGCGGCCACAACGGCCTCACCGCGGCGGCCTACCTGGCCGCCGCGGGGCGGACCGTCCTGCTGCTCGAACGGGCGGACCACCTGGGCGGTGCTTCGCTGTCGGCGCGGTCGTTCCCGGGGGTCGACGCCAACGTGTCGCGGTACTCCTACCTCGTCTCGCTGATGCCGCGGCAGGTCCGTGACGAGCTCGGGCTGCGCGTCGCGCTGCGGCGCCGGCGGATCTCGTCCTACACCCCGTCCGACGGCGGGGGACTGCTCGTGGACACGGCCGACGACGCCGCGACAGCCGCCTCGTTCGCCTCGGTGGGAGCGGCTGCGGACGTCGCCGCCTGGCGCGCGTTCGGTGCGCGGACGGGCGCGCTCGCCGCGCGGCTCTTCCCGACGATGACCGAGCCGCTGATGTCGAGCCCCGACGCGCGGCGCCTGCTCGGGGAGGACGACTGGCACGACCTGGTCGAGCGGCCGATCGGTGAGGTCGTCGACACCACCTTCGGCTCCGACCTGGTCCGCGGGATCGTGCTGACGGACGCCCTCATCGGCACCTTCGCTCGCGTGCACGAGCCCGGCGGCCGGGCCAACCGATGCTTCCTCTACCACGTGATCGGCGGGGGGACCGGGGACTGGGACGTGCCCGTCGGGGGCATGGGCGCGGTGGCGGATGCGCTCGAGGGTGTGGCTCGGGCGGGGGGCGCCGAGCTGGTGACGTCGGCCGACGTCACCGCGATCGATCCGGGGAGCGCGACTGCACCCGCCGAGGTCGTGTGGACGGACGCGGACGGCGTGGAGCGCCGCGTCGGCGCTGCCCACCTGCTGGCGGCATGCGCGCCGGCGGTCCTCGACCGGGTGCTCGGGCGGCCGGCAGGTCCGGCCCCGGAGGGAGCTCAGCTGAAGCTGAACATGCTGCTCACGCGTCTGCCGCGGCTGCGATCGGGGATCGACCCGACCGTCGCGTTCGCCGGCACGTTCCACGTGCACGAGTCCGCGACCGAGCTCGAGACCGCCTACCAGCGGGCCGCCGCCGGGCGGATCCCCGACGTCCCGCCCGTCGAGACGTACTGCCACTCGCTGACGGACGGCTCGATCCTCGGCGCGGACCTGCGCGCCACCGGCCACCACACCCTCACGGCGTTCGGTCTGCACATGCCGGCACGGCTGTTCGTGGCGGACCCGGACGGTGCCCGCGAACGCGCCCTGGCCGCCACGCTGCGGTCGATCGACAGCGTCCTCGCAGAACCGCTCGAGGACTGCCTCGCCCGCGACGCGACGGGTGCGCCCTGCCTGGAGGTGCGCAGCCCCGTCGACCTCGAGGCCGATGTCGCTCTGCCCGGCGGCCACATCTTCCACCGCGACCTCGCCTGGCCCTGGGCGGAGCACGACGACGAGATCGGCACCTGGGGCGTCGCGACAGCGGATGCGCGCGTGCTGCTCGCGGGGGCGGGTGCCAGGCGCGGCGGCGGCGTCAGCGGCATCCCCGGCCGCGCCGCCGCGATGGCGGTCCTCGACGCCGGCTGACGAACCTGCGGGAATACCGCGGCGCGCGTCGATGGTTGCGCGAGGCACCGACACTCTGGAGGACCTTGTGACGAGCACGCCCACCGCCCGCCCCGTCGTCGACTTCTGGTTCGACCCGGCCTGCCCGTGGGCGTGGATGACGTCCCGCTGGATGGACGAGGTCTCCGCGATCCGCGACGTGGACGTCCGCTGGCACGTCATGAGCCTGTCCGTCCTCAACGAGAAGAAGGACGACCTGCCGAAGGGGTACCGCGACCTCATGGACGAGGCCTGGGGTCCGGTGCGCGTCATCGTCGCCGCCGCGCGCGACCACGGCGACCAGGTCATCAAGCCGCTCTACGACGCGATGGGCACGCGCCGCCACCCCGGAGGCCGCAAGGACACCGCCGCGATCATCGCGGAGTCCCTGGCCGAGGTCGGGCTTCCGGCGGAGCTGGCCGAGGTCGCCGGTGCGGACGAGGTCGACGCGCTGCTGCGCGAGTCGCACGGCGACGGCATCGGGCTCGTCGGCGACGAGGTGGGCACCCCGGTGGTCGCCATCGACGGCGTCGGGTTTTTCGGTCCGGTCATCACGCCCGCCCCCACCGGCGAGGCCGCCGGTCGCCTGTTCGACGGTCTGGCGCTGCTGACCAGCGTCCCCGGCTTCTACGAGCTCAAGCGCTCACGGACGGCAGGACCGTCCTTCTGACCACCTGGGGAGACGCCTGGCCGGTCGACGCACCTGATGAGACGGCCGGCCCGGCTGAGTTCCTGACCAGGCGAGTGGCCCGCCTGGTTCGACCCGTGTGATCCTGGTCGCCGACTCCGCCCCGGACGGGGCGGGTCGGTGACCCCCACGGGGAGGAACGGAGCAGCATGACCTCGGCGCGCACCATCCGGCTCTTCGTCATCGTCGACGCGGTGCTCGTGGTGCTCCTCCTGATCCTCGCGATCATGTACCTGGGCGGCGACGACGGAGGTTCCGACGACGCGGACGGCGGGTCGACCGCGACGAGCGCTCCGACGTCGAGCTCGTCGTCCACGTCCACCGAGCCGGTCACGTTCGCGCTGCCCAGCGGGAACATCGCGTGCACGATGTCCGTCGACGGCGTCACGTGCTCGATCGCCAGCTACACGTACGCACCCCCGGTCGTCGCGGGGTGCACCGAGGTGACGGGCCACGTGATCGTGCTCAACGCGGACGGCGTCGCGTTCGACTGCGTGAGCGGACCGCCGCCCGCGGTCGCCGGCGACGACGTCCCCGTCCTCGAGTACGGGCTCACCACGAGCGTGGGCGACTACACGTGCCGCAGCGCGACCGACGGCGTGCAATGCACGGACGGGTCGGGCACCGGGTTCCAGCTCGCGCGCGCCTCCTGGTCCGAGCTGCCCGCCTGACGCGGGCTGCCCGGACCGGCTGGCAGCCTCACCAGATGCGGACGCGCTCCTCCGGTGCGAGGTACAGGGCGTCGCCCGGCTGGACGTCGTAGGCCGCGTAGAACTCGTCGACGTTGCGCACCACGCCGTTGCAGCGGAACTCGTTGGGGGAGTGCGGGTCCGTCGCGATCCGGCGGATCATCTCCTCGTCGCGACCCTTCGACTGCCACACCTGCGCCCAGCCGAGCAGCACGCGCTGGGCGCCCGTGAGCCCGTCGATCACGGGGGCGTCCTCGAGCGGGGCGCCGAGCGCGATCCGGTAGGCCGTGAACGCGATGGACAGACCGCCGAGGTCGCCGATGTTCTCGCCGATGGTGAGCTCGCCGTTCACGTGGTGGGACCCGTTCAGCTGGACCGGGGAGAACTGGGAGTACTGGTCGATCAGTGCCTTGGTGCGCGACTCGAACTCCGCGCGGTCGTCGGCCGTCCACCAGTCCTCAAGACGCCCGTCGCCGTCGTACTTGGACCCCTGGTCGTCGAACCCGTGGCCGATCTCGTGGCCGATCACGGCACCGATCCCGCCGTAGTTGACGGCGTCGTCGGCCTCGGCGTCGAAGAACGGAGGCTGCAGGATCGCGGCCGGGAACACGATCTCGTTCAACCCGGGGTTGTAGTACGCGTTGACCGTCTGCGGGGTCATGAACCACTCGTCACGGTCGATGGGCTTGCCGATCTTGGCCAGCTCGCGGTCCTGCTCGAAGGCGTAGGCCCGGCGCACGTTGCCCAGCAGGTCGTCGGCGGACACCACGAGCGTCGAGTAGTCGCGCCAGCGGGCCGGGTACCCGATCTTCGGGGTGAACGACTCGAGCTTGGCCAGCGCCTTGGCGCGCGTCTCCTCACCCATCCAGTCCAGCTGGGAGATGGACTCGCGGTAGGCGGCGACCAGGTTGGCCACGAGCCCTTCCATCCGCGTCTTGTGCGCGGGCGGGAAGTGCCGGTCGACGTACACCTTGCCGACGGCCTCACCGAGCACGCCCTGGACCAGGGAGACGCCGCGCTTCCAGCGGTCGCGCAGCTCCTGGGCACCCGTGAGCGTCCGGCCGTAGAAGTCGAAGTTCGCCTCGACCAGCTCGTCGTGCAGGTAGGGCGCCCGGTCGGAGATCACGTGGTAGCTGAGCCAGGCCTTCCAGTCCTCGAGCGGCGCGCTCGCCCAGAGGGCGGCGAACGCCTCGGCGAACGACGGCTCGCGCACGATGAGGTGCTCGAACGTCCCGGCCGGCGCGCCGAGGGCCAGCACCCAGGAGTGCCAGTCGAACCCGGGGGCCCGCTCGGCGAGCTCGGTGAGGGTCAGGGCGTTGTAGGTGAGGTCGGCGTCCCGGTCCTTGACGACGTCCCAGTGCCCGGCGGCCAGCTCGGTCTCGAGGGCCAGGACACGGCCCGCGAGCTCGTCGGCCCGCGCCTCGTCCGCCGCTGCCCCGCCGAGGCGCAGCACGCGTGCCACGTGCGGGCGGTAGGCCGCGAGCACCGGCGCGTACTGCACGTCGCGGTAGTAGGCCTCGTCCGGCAGGCCCAGGCCGCCCTGCGCCAGGTGCACGGCGTACCGCGTCGGCTCCTTGGCGTCGTTGTCGACGTAGAACCCGACGGCGCCGCCGGCCCCGGTGCGCTGCAGGGCGCCCAATACGCCGGTGAGCTCGGCCTGCGTGCTCGCCGCCTCGACGAGTGCGAGGTCGGCGCGCAGCGGTGCGATGCCTGCGGCCTCGACGGCGTCGGTGTCCATGAACGACGCGTAGACGGCGCCGACCTTCGCCTCGACGGAGTCGGCCGCGCCGCCCGACGCGGCGGCGGCGCCGGCGTCGGTGATGATGTCGCGGACCTGCTCCTCCGCCTGGTCGTGCAGGGCGCGGAAGGAGCCGTCCATCGCCCGGTCCGCGGGGATCACGTGAGAGGCGACCCAGCGGCCGTTCACGTGGGCGTAGAGGTCGTCCTGGGGGCGGACGTCGGGGTCGAGTGCGGTCAGGTCGATGCCACTGCGCGTCATGCGGACATGCTACGGACGGCTACGCGTGATCCGCCGACCCTTACGCCCAGGGCTGACGACCGCCTGCCGGACGCCCGGGGCGGTGCCCCGCCGGTGGTGCGGCAGGATGGCCCCATGCGCATCCACGTCGCCTCCGACCACGCCGGCTACGAGCTGAAGGTCGCCCTCGTCGAGCACCTGCGCGCCGCGGGCCACGACGTCGTCGACCACGGTGCCGACACCTACGACGCGCTCGACGACTACCCGCCGTTCTGCATCGCGGCCGGTGAGGCGGTCGTCGCCGACCCAGGGTCGCTGGGCGTCGTCATCGGCGGCTCGGGCAACGGCGAGCAGATCGCCGCGAACAAGGTCACCGGGGTGCGCGCCGCCCTCGCGTGGAACCTCCCTACCGCGCAGCTGTGCCGTCAGCACAACGACGCCAACGTCGTCTCGATCGGCGCCCGTCAGCACTCCGTCGACGAGGCCCTGGAGCTGGTGGACGCGTTCGTGGCCGAGCCGTTCAGCCACGACCCGCGCCACCAGCGCCGGATCGACCTCCTCGCGGCCTACGAGGCCGCCCGGTAGCCGCTACCAGACGTAGGTGCACATGGGGGCGACGGGCCACAGGAACGCGACCGCTGCCGACTGGAGCGCTCCGGGCGTCGCCTCGGACACGAGCCCGGCACGGGCCAGCGCCGCGAGCGACCGACCCCCCAGGTAGACAGCACCGAGCTCACGGACGTCGAGCGTCAGGTCGGCGTCGTCCTGCGTGGGGGTGACCTGTGCGGCGTAGGTGCCGTCGTCCTGCCGCTCGCCCGTGGTCAGCCGCCAGCGACCCGCGTTCGCGGTCAGGTGGGTGTCGGTCACGTCGAGCACCGCGTCGACCGGGGCGGAGTACCTGCGCCCGACCAGGGCGACTGGGAGGTCGAGCAGTCGGACCCACAGGTTGTCGTTGACCTTGGGCACCACCGCGCGCGGGTCCAGCAGCAGGTGCAGGAGCGCGTCGTCGACGGGCAGCATCGGCCCCTCGACGGTCGCGGTGAGGTCGAGGTCCAGCAGGAACGACCAGAGGCGGTGCGTCGCGGCTGCGTCGACGGCGACCGCCTCGCGCACCAGGACCGTCCCGGCGGCGCCACCATCCGCCCAGTTCTCCTTGCGCCGGAACAGCGCGTACGCGCGGACCTGCCCGGCCGCGTCGTGGACCGTCACGATCCGTAGGGGCTCGGCGCCCTCGCGCCACGCGGGCGGGTCCACCAGCACCCGGGTCCGCCACGCGTCGGAGTCGCGCGTGGTCCAGCCCGGTCGCCCGGCCCCGGCCGCCCGGTGGACCGTGTCGACGACCGCGCTGTCGCGGGCGACGTCCACGGTTGCGAGCCGCACCTCGAGCTCGTCGGCGCCGGGAACGTCGCGAAGCGCAGCGCCGCGGGGGAGCTTCACGCGGACGTGGTCGGCGGCCGAGCCGTAGCCGAACCGCCCGTAGATCGAGTGCTCGGCGGCGAACAGCGCGGAGATCGGCTCGTCGCGGGCGAGCGACCGGGCGAAGTGGGAGTCGATCGCCGCCCTCAGCAGGCCGCGGCGGCGCTGGTCCGGGCGGGTACCGACCCAGGTGAGCCCCGAGCAGGCGATCGTCGCGCCCGGCACCGGCATCGCGTGCGCGTAGGAGGCGTGCACGGAGACGAGCCGGCCGTCCTGGTCCTCGACGGCCTGCGCGCGGTCCCACTCGAACGTGATCGGGACGAGCGCGTCGGTCTCGGCGTTCGAGTCGAACGCGAACGCGAGCCTGTCGACCTCGAGGAACTCGGTCGTGCGGCTCTCCGGCACGTCGACGTGGCGGTATCCGTCGGGAAGGGGACTCATGACGCCCATCGTGGAGCACGAGCCCGCACCGCCGCACCCCCAATACCGGTTGAACGGCTGTATCTCGTGCCGGTGACCTGCGGATACGCTCGCCGGGTGTGGGGAACCCGATGGGTGCCGGCGCAGGGGCTCTTCACCCGCGCCAACCTGACGCTGCGCCGGTGGAGCGGTCGCTCGCAGGCGACGCTCACCGCGGCCCTCGTGCTCGCTGCCGGGCTCGTCGCCCTGGGCGTCGCGCAGCAGCCCGAGTGGGTACCGCCGTCGACGTTCCTGCTGATCGAGCTGGTGGCGGTGTTCCTGCTGCGACTGCGCAGCCTCGTGATCCTCGGGGTCGTGCTCCTGGTGTGCGCGTGGGGCCTGTGGTGGTGGGGAGCGCCCACGATGATCCCGGGCATCCTCGTGGTGATCACCGTCTCGGTCGTCGCGATCGTCGCCTTCGCGCGCGAGCGGCAACGGCTCGGTCTGCAGGGGGCGCCCGGCGACCTCATGCTCGTCGACCTGCGGGACCGGCTCGCTGCCCACGGCCGCGTACCCCCGCTGCCCGCCGGGTGGCGCGTCGACAGCGAGATCCGCTCGGCGCACGGCGACGGCTTCTCCGGGGACTTCATGGTGGCGGGCTCCGACGACATCGCGCTGGAGATCGTCCTGGTCGACGTGTCCGGCAAAGGGCTCGACGCGGGGGTCCGCTCGCTCCAGCTCTCGGGGGCGTTCGGCGGGCTGCTCACGGCGCTGCCGCGCGACGAGTTCCTCCGGGCCGCCAACGGGTACCTGCTGGCCCAGGCCTGGGAGGAGGGATTCGCGACGGCGATCCACGTGGCTGTCGACCTGCGCACGGGCGACTTCTGGGTGTCGTCGGCGGGGCACCCGCCCGCGGTGCAGCTGCACGCCGGCTCCGGGCGCCTCGAGCTGATCGACACGGTCGGCAGCCCCGCGCTCGGGGTGGTGGCCGACTTCCGGTGCGAGCCGCGGGCGGGACGGCTGGAGCACGGCGACGTCCTCCTGCTCTACACGGACGGGCTGGTCGAGGTGCGCGGGGGAGACCTGGACCAGGGCATCGACCGGCTCATGGGGGTGGCGGACAGGGTCCTCGCGCCCGGTCGCGGCTCCGCGGCGGCGGTGCTGGCCGGGGCGAAGGCGGGCGACGACGACGACCGTGCGGTCGTGCTGGTCCATCGCGACTGACGTCAGGGCTGCACGGACCGGACCAGCCAGTCGGCGTACCCCTCCCGGCCACCGCCGGCCTGCAGGTGGATGTCGTCGCCGGTGAACCAGGCGCGGTTGGCGGTGCCGAGCGTGTTCCAGTCGAGCAGCTGCGCGTGGGGGTACTCCGGGGTGACGCGAGCGAGGAGCTCGTTGTTGTAGTCCGCCCAGGTGCGCGGCACGTGGACGTTGACCAGGTAGACGCGACGGTCCCGCGTGAGCTCGAGCAGCTCCCGCAGGCTCGCCTCGTCGATCGGTCCGTTGGTCCCGCCGTGCACGATCAGCGTGTGTCCCAGGGTCCCTGCGGCGACGCCGGCGCGCACCAGCTCGAGCATGGCGCCGAACTGTCGTGACTGGACGGCGTCGACGGTGACCCCTCGGGCGGTCAGGTCCGCGGCGGCGCCGAGCATCACGGAGTCCCCGATGCTGGACACGGTGCCGACCTCCTCGGGCGGAGGTGGCGGTGGCACAGCGACGGCCGTCTCGACCGGCGTCCGCGTCGGCGTCGGCGTGGGTGTCGGTGTGACGGTAGGTGTCGAGGTCGGCCGCACCGAGGTCACCGCGGGGACCGGTTCCGGCTGCCAGGACCCGGAGTCCGCACCCCCCCGGGGGACCTGCGCGAGGGCGGCCGTCGCGACCCCGCCGACGACCACGAGACCGACCGCCGCGGCGATGACCCGCAGCACGGTGCGTGCCCGGTCCGCGTGTGGCCGACGCACGTGCGCGACCGCCCGGCCCACCGCTCCCCGGCGGACGGGGACCTCGACGAACCGGTAGGAGAGCTCCGCGATGCCCAGCACGGCGGCCAGCCGCAGGATCGTGGCCGGCCACGGGGACAGGTCGAGGTCGACCCCGGGACGGGTGAGCATGAAGACGGGCCAGTGCCACAGGTAGATGCCGTAAGACCGCTCCCCGAGCCAGCGCAGCGGCTGGCGGCCCACAGCTCGCCCGAGCAGCCCGGCGGGGTCCGCGACCGCCCCGACGAGCACCGCTGCCAGCAGCGAGAACGCCAGGAAGCCCCCGCGGTACAGCGCGTCGCTGAACTCGTCGACCCACACGAATGCCGCCACGACCCCGAGCAGCGCGAGGACACCGAGCACGTCCGTGACGCCCGCCTCGAAGCGGCGGACCGCCCGGCCGCGCTCGCGGAACCACGACCCGGCCGGCTCCCAGGTGCGCCACGGCGTCCAGGCGGCGGCCATGGCGGCGCCGACGAGCAGCCCCATCGAGTGGGTGTCGGTGCCGAAGTACACCCGGCTGGGGTCGTTCGGTACAGGGGAGGAGGTGCGGATGGCCAGGACCGCCATCGCCAGCGCCGACAGCAGGGCCAGGATCCCGGCGACCTGGCCGACGCGTGCCCGCCCTGCTCGCAGCGCCACCACGGCGACCAGCGGGAACACCAGGTAGAACTGCTCCTCGATGGCCAGGGACCACAGGTGCTGGAGCAAGGGCGGCCGGCTGACCATCTCGAAGTAGGAGCGGTCGGCGAAGATCTGCCACCAGTTGGACGCGTACGTCACGGCGGCAGCGATGTCCCCGCGCAGCTCCGCCGCCTCGCTGGGCATCGCGACCGCGACGCCGGCCATCGCCACCAGCAGCAGGGCGAGTGCCGGCAGCAGACGGCGTGCCCGCCGGACGTAGAAGCGGCGGAACGAGAAGGCGCCGGTGCGTTCCACCTCGTCGATCACGAGCGTGGTGATGAGGTAGCCGGACAGGACGAAGAAGACGTCGACACCGAGGAACCCGCCCCGCATCCAGGGCGCACCCAGGTGGTAGACGACGACCCCGGCGACGGCGATCGCGCGGATCCCGTCGAGCCCGGCCAGGTAGGGCATGCGTGCCGGCACGACCGGCACAGCGGGGATGGCATCCACCGCCGGTCGGGGTGCCCGCTGCTCCGCGAGCGCGGGGCGCTGGGCGGTGACAGTCATGGAACCCCCGGTCGGTGCACGTGCACGGGGCCCTGCGGGGCGCTCCCGTGCGGCCAGGGTAGGTCGGGGAGGCAGCCGATCCGGCCGGGGACACGCGGGTCGGTCAGTCCTCGTCCGGGAACCAGATGGCGCGACGCAGCGCGACCCGGGTGCCGTCGGCGGTGAGCGGCGTTCCCTCGTCGGCGAGCAAGGCGAGCGCGCGCGTGGTGTGCCGTGCCGGTGGTCGGCCCGCGGCGTTGACGACGCGCCACCACGGCACCCCCGAGCCGGCGTGGCTCATGACCTGGCCGACCTGCCGGGGCCCGCCGCGGCGGAGGCCGTCGCGGGCCTCGAGCAGGTCGCCGACGACCTCCGCGACGGTCCCGTAGGTCATCGCGCGGCCGGTGGGGATGGCGGCGACCAGGTCGAGCACCGCCTCCGCGTAGTCGTCGTCCATGCCGCGGGTCAGGCCGGTGCGCGCAGGGCGTCCGCGATCGCCGGTAGGGTCCGCGGGTCGGCCTGGACGAGCATCGTCGTGACCGCCGTGCCCTCCCACGCCGGCAGCTGGGCGCGGATGTCCTCGACCGTGCCGACCAGCGCGATGTCCTGCACCAGCTCGAGGGGAACCGCGGCGGCGGCCCGCGCACGGTCGCCCGACAGATAGTGCGCCTGGATCTCGTCGCACGCGTCGGCGTACCCGAGCCGGTCCAGCACGTCGCGGTGGAAGTTGGCCCCCTTGGCTCCCATGCCGCCGGCGTAGAGCGCGATGAACGGCCGGACGCTGTCGGCGGCGGACTCGACGTCGGCGCCCAGGACGACCGGGACGGTAGCGACGACCTCGAAGTCCTCGACGGGGCTGAGTCCGGGGGCGCGCTTCGCGAAGCCCTCCGCGAGGAGCGTGCGGTACTCGCCGTCCATGCGCGGCGAGTAGAACAGCGGCAGCCAGCCGTCGGCGATCTCCGCCGACATCGCGATGTTTCGCGGTCCCTCGGCCGCGAGGTGGATCGGCAGATCGGCCCGCAGGGGGTGCACGGTCGAGCGCAGCGCCTTGCCCAGGCCGGACCCCTCGTCGGCGGGCAGGGGGAGCCGGTAGAACTGGCCGTCGAACGTGACCGGAGCCTCGCGCGCGAGGACCTGGCGCACGATCGACACGTACTCGCGGGTCCGGGCGAGCGGCTTCGGGTACGGCTGGCCGTACCAGCCCTCCACCACCTGCGGACCCGAGGCGCCGAGCCCCAGGACGAACCGGCCGCCGGACAGGTGGTCGAGCGTGAGGGCCGCCATCGCGGCCGCCGTCGGCGTGCGGGCGGAGATCTGCGCGATGGCCGTGCCCAGCCGGATGCGCGACGTGCGCGCACCCCACCAGGCGAGGGGGGTGAGGGCGTCGGAGCCGTAGGCCTCTGCCGTCCAGACCGAGTCGAACCCGAGCTGCTCGGCGCCGAGGACCGCCTCCTGCGCTCCGGGCGGGGGACCCGCCGACCAGTAGCCCGTGTGATAGCCCAGCCGCATCGTCAGTCCTCCAGGTCGGGCGTCGCCGTCGACGCCCGCGCCAGGCTACCTGCTACCGCGGGTATCGCGTGTCGCAGCCGACGCGACTCGGGCAGGACGGGCGGTGTCATAGCAGTGCTTCGTTGACCAGGGCCGTGGTGGTCTGCGGG
Source organism: Cellulomonas sp. Leaf395 (assembly GCF_001424125.1). Classification (GTDB taxonomy): domain Bacteria; phylum Actinomycetota; class Actinomycetes; order Actinomycetales; family Cellulomonadaceae; genus Cellulomonas. Next base: position 289,055 of record NZ_LMQI01000002.1, on the reverse strand, counting down.
GCGACGCCGAGCGACCTCGCGACTCGTACCAGGTTCTCGACCGCTGCGTGCAGCTCGCTGTAGTCCTGGGGAGGGGCGGTGACCACGGCGCCGCGCCCGCGACGGAGCTCGATCAGCCCTTCGTCACGCAGGTCCTGATAGGCGCGCAGCACCGTGTGCAGGTTGATGTCGAGGGAGGAGGCCAGCTCCCGGGCGCTGGGCAGCCGCTCGCCGTCGACAAGCTCCCCGCGCGCGACAGCGGCACGCACCTGCCCGGCCAGCTGCGTGAACAGCGGGTCGGGGGAGGCGGGATCCACCCGGAAGAGCACGCGTCGATCCTAGTTGTTCGGCAACAACTAGAACACTCGACGGGTCAGATGTAGATCGCCGGGTCGTCGATCTCGACGTCGAAGGGCGCGGCAGCGGGGCGCAGCCGGATCGTCGCCGGCACCCCGACCGCGATCGCACCGGGCGGCACGTCGTGGATGACGACGGCGTTCGCACCGATCTGCGCGCCTTCCCCGACCCATACGGGACCGAGGATCTTGGCCCCGGCCCCGACCACCACGTGGTCGCCGAGCGTCGGGTGCCGCTTGCCGTGGCGCATCGACTTGCCGCCCAGCGTCGACCCGTGGAACAGGACCACGTCGTCCCCGACCTCGGCGGTCTCGCCGACGACGACGCCCATGCCGTGGTCGATGAACAGCCGCCGCCCCAGGCGGGCGCCGGGGTGGATCTCGATGCCGGTGACTGCCCGCGCGAGCTGGGAGACCAGTCGCGCGGGCAGCCGCAGGCCGGGCTGGTGCCACATCCTGTGCGTCAGCCGGTACACCCACACCGCGTGCACCCCCGGGTACCCCAGAGCGACCTCGGCGAGCGACCGGGCCGCGGGGTCGCGGTGCCGGGCGGCCTCGAGGTCTTCCCTGAGGGTCGCGAAGAAGTGCAGGTGGTGGTCGGACACGGTGCCTTCGTCCTGTCGGTGGGGTGGTCGTGCGCGCGTGCCCGAGGTCAGTCGACGAGGTCCGCGTAGAGCACGGTCGACAGGTAGCGCTCGCCGAACGACGGGACGATGGCGACGATGAGCTTGCCGGCGTTCTCCGGGCGCTGGGCCAGGAGTGTCGCGGCGTGCAGGGCGGCGCCGGACGAGATGCCGACCAGCAGGCCTTCCTCGGCGGCCGCGCGGCGGGCGACCTTGACGGCCGTCTCGGCGTCGACGTCGATGATCTCGTCGTAGACCGTCGTGTCGAGGATCTCCGGCACGAAGTTGGCGCCGATGCCCTGGATCTTGTGCGGGCCGGGGGCGCCACCGTTGAGGATCGGCGACTCGGCCGGCTCGACGCCGACGATCTTGACGCCGGGCTTGCGGGCCTTGAGCACCTGGCCCACGCCGGTGATGGTGCCACCGGTGCCGATGCCGGCGACGAGGATGTCGATCTCGCCGTCGGTGTCCGCCCAGATCTCCTCGGCGGTCGTCGTGCGGTGGATCTCGGGGTTGGCCTCGTTGGCGAACTGGCGGGCCAGGATGGCACCCGGACGCTCGGCGACGATCTCGTCGGCACGGTTGACGGCCCCGCGCATGCCCTCGGAGCCGGGCGTGAGGATGAGCTCGGCGCCGAACGCGCGCAGCAGGAGCTTGCGCTCCTTGGACATGGTCTCCGGCATGGTCAGGACGACGTCGTAGCCGCGGGCCGCACCGACGAACGCGAGGGCGATGCCCGTGTTGCCGCTGGTGGCCTCGACGATCGTGCCACCGGGCTTGAGCTCGCCGGACGCCTCCGCCGCGTTGATGATCGCGACGCCGATGCGGTCCTTGACCGAGTTGGCCGGGTTGTAGAACTCGAGCTTCGCGACGACGGTGGCGGGGGCCCCGTCGGTGATCTTGTTGATGCGGACGAGCGGGGTGTTGCCGATGAGCGCGGTGGCGTCGTCGTAGATGCGTGCCATGGTTCCTCTTTGGTCGAGCTGCCGGCCGGCCGACAGCTGGTGGGGGACTGACTAGCGATGCGTCTGGGGCTCCGGCGGCGCAGGTGTGCCGGCCGGGGGGGCGGATCGGCCCGAGGGCGGTCCGTCGGGTGCGGGGCGAGCGCTGGCGCGGGAGGCGGCCCCTGGGTCAGGGGTCCTCGCGCGAAGGAGCAGCCAGCGCTCTACAGACAGCGACAACAGGTCAGCGCCACGCAGGCGCGACCGAGGACGGCGGGGGCGGCAGGCTGCACGCGCATCGCTTCGTCCTCCGGGACCATTCGGTCGGCTGTCGATCGCGGGGATCCCGCGAGTGCGGGACACGATCGGCCACGACGCTAGCGTCAACGCCCACGCGTGCGCAAAGGATCCCCACCAGGCGGACGCTCAGCCGAGGCCGACCGCCACCAGCCAGGCCTCCGCGAGCAGCCCGTGACCGGCCGGCGTGGGGTGCACGCCGTCGTCTGCCCAGGTCGCGGGACCCGTCCAGGCGGCCGCGGCGGCGAACAGTCCGTCCGCCGGAACGAGCACGGCACGCCGCTCGGTTGCTAGGCGGCGCACGACCGCGATCCGCGGGTCCAGGTCCTCGCGCCAGGCGTGCTGCGCCGCGGTGACGGGTACGACGAACGGCTCGATCAGCACGAGCCGGTCGACGGTCCCGACGACGGCCCGAAGGTTCTCCTCGTACTCGTCGGTGGAGGTCGGGTCGCCCGAGTCGTACCGGCGCCACGTGTCATTGATGCCGATGAGGATCGAGACGACCGTCGGCGCGAGGGCGACCCCGTCCTGCTCCCACCGCGCGCGCAGCATGGCGGAGGTGTCGCCGCCGACACCCCGGTTGAGGAACGTGAGGCCGAGGTCCGGCCGCCGGGCTCCGGCGAGCGCCGCGACGATGCCCGCGTACCCGTGCCCGAGGCTCGTCGGGTCGGATCGGTCGCGGCCCCAGTCGGTCACCGAGTCGCCGGTGAGCAGGATGTGGTCGCGGGGCTGCAGGAACGTCTCGGGCGTCGTCGGCACGGGTGGCATGGGGTCACTCCACCATGCCGCGGCGCGAGCGTGAGCGAGGTGTTCGCCGTGTGACGTCCGCCGTGGCCGATCACCTCCCGAGGTGCCGGACCACCTCGTCGGCGACGGTGGCGGCATCGTGCGGCATGCCGACGAAGTTCCCGGACCCGCGCCGGGTCATCCACCGCAGCCCCATGAGCAACACCCCGGGCACCGGCGACCGTCCGTGCGACTGGAGCGGCCGCCCGTCCGGGTCGAGTGCCGACGCCGGCAGCCAGGCGTGGCTGCCCCGCATGCCCGCGCACCACACGACGCTCGTGACACCCTCTCGGCGCAAGTCGATCTCGTCCCGATCGTCGACGTCCCATGGCAGGTCGGCGTCGGGCTCCGCGGGCGGCGCGTCGACGCCGAGCCGTGTGATCACCTCGTCGGCCAGCACCCGCACCATCTGAGCGAACGTCTCGCCGGCGGCGACGTTGGCCCGTGCGGACCCGTCGAGCCGGATGCGCGTCCCGTCGACGGCGGTCGCCCGGCCGAGCAGCGTCACGCCGTCACGAGCGAGGGCCCGCAGGTCAGGTCCGTGACCCCCGGGGGCGAGCAGCGGGTTGGGCATGCGCTGCAGCGCGAGCGGGACGTCCTCCGGGCGCTGGTCGAAGAAGCCTGCCGCGATCAGCCACGCGACCATCGAGCGACCGCGGTAAGGCGTCGGCAGCCGGCCGACCGCGGAGGTGGCGAGCAGGACCCGGCGACCGGCCCGCAGCAGGTCGTCGACCACCTGGACGCCCGACTGCCCGCTCCCGACCACGAGGACCCCGCCGTCGGGCAGCTCGTCGGGGGAGCGGTACGTCCCGACCGCGCGCTGGGCGACGTCCCGGGGCAGCGAGGCGGCGCCGGGTGGGACGCGCGGCACGTTCTCGCCGCCGGTGGCCGCGACGACCGCCCGTGTGCGTACCGGTCCGGCGGACGTCGTCAGCAGGAGGTGACCGTCGCTGGGCTCGAGCTCGGTGACCGGTGTCCCGGTGCGCACCGGGCAGGGCTCGGCGAGCAGGTCGAGCCGCTGGACCACCTCGTCGCGGGTGGAGTACTCGTCGTCGCCGAGCGGCCCGAGCATCGGGTTGATGAGCCCCGGTGTGTTCAGCCGGAACGAGTCCCACCGTCCGCGCCACGACTCGCCGACCCGGGCACTCTCGAGCACCTCGTGCTCGACGCCTCGCGCGGTCAGCGCAGCGCTCGTCGCGAGGCCGGCCGGTCCGGCCCCGACGACGATCGCGTCGACGACGCGCACCAGGGACCGCTAGGACATTCCGGGACCGCAGTTCACGAGCCAGGGGGTGCCGAACTTGTCGTTGAGCATCCCGAACCTCGCTCCCCACGGCGCGTCCTCGAAGGGCTGGAGAACCGTGCCGCCTTCCGCCAGCTTGTCCCAGTAGCCCTGGAGCTCCGCAAGGTCCTGGCCGCTGATCGAGACGGAGATGCTCGTCTTCGCGGCCAGCTCCATGTCGGCGGGTGTGTCCGCGCCCATGAGCACGAGCCCGCCGGGCGTCTCGAGCTGGCCGTGCATGATCTTGTCGACCTCGGCGGGGTCCTCGCTGGCGTGGAAGTCACCGAATGTGCTGAGGACGAGCTCGCCACCGAAGACGGACTGGTAGAACTCCAAGGCCTCGCGGGCGTTGTCCCGGAAGCTGAGGTACGGGTTGAGGTACGTCGCCATGGGTGTCTCCTTCGACGGTGGTCCGACGCGATCCACCCTGCCACCGTCCACCCCGGACGCACAGGATCGGAAGGGACCGCTTCGAGGTCGCGCACCGCCGGCTCCACAAACCTCACCTGTCTGTCAGCCCCTGACGCGAAACTAGACAGGTGACCAAAGTCTGTGTATAGTCCAACTTGGGATCTCCCGGTCTGCGTGATGGTGTCAGCATCCCATCGCGAAGGATCGGCCCGGATGTGGAACGCGTTGCTACGAGAGCGACTGACGGCCATGGTCCGGGTGGCTGATCTTCGACAGCCCCCAATGGCGCTGGGGGCGGTTCAAGCCGCGCGCAACAAGGACAAGCGGGCGCGGTGGGCGAAGGCCAACAGGTGCTGACGGACATGCGGCCCCGGTGCAGCCCGCGACGAGAGTCGCGGCGCAGCACCGGGGCCGTTGTCGTCCCTGTGCGGGCCCTTCGGCCCTGCCGACCGCGTGACCGCGAGGGAAGCATTGTCCACATGCTCATCACGTATGCCGAAGGCTGGCTCCGTCTCACCCAGAACGACCGCCGGCAGCACTTCTTCCGCGACGGCATGAGCGTCTGCGGGCGGTTCGTCACACCGATCAACCGGTTCCCCGAGGACGACGGACCCGACAGCAGCGAGTGCCCCGGGTGCCGGCACATCTTCGACACCGAGCGGGGCGGCTCCACGTACTGACGCGTCAGCCCTGGTAGAGCCGCACGGCGTTCGCGTCGGGGCCACGCACGGTCACACCGTCGCGTCGTGCGGACGACCTCATGTGGCCCGAGGGTCAACCGCGGGATCGCAGCAGGCGCAGGTCGGCCAGGTCTCCCCGGAAGACGTTCATGTCGATGAAGGACTCCTCGCCGTCGTAGCCGTCGAGGCGGTCCCGGTGGGAGTACTGCCAGAAGGTCCAGTCGCGACCGTCGGACACGCGTGGCGGGAGGTAGACCGCCCGGATCCAGAGGGGCGTGTCGGGGAGGCCTCCGGCGACGTACCGGCTGTACGCGGCCTGCGTCGCGTAGATCACGGGCTCGACGCCGTAGTGCTCGCGCAGCATCGCGACGAGCACCTCGAGCTCCGCGCGGACCTTGTCCGCGTCCGGAGGGTCGCGGAAGAACGTCCCGTAGTGCTCGACGTCGACCGCGACCGGGAGCAGCCCTCGGTCGGCCGGCACGGTCGCGATCACCTGCTCCGCCTGCGAGCGCCCAGGGCTCTCGAAGCTGAAGAAGTGGTACGCGCCGACGAGCAGCCCGGCGTCGCGAGCGCCCCGCAGGTTCTCCGCGAACCGGCTGTCGACGAACCCGGAGCCCTCGGTCGCCTTCACGTACGCGAAGTCGATGTCCTGTCCCGCGAGCACGGGCCAGTCGATCTCCCCCTGGTAGGAGGACACGTCCACGCCGCGCACCTCGTACCGCGCGGCCAGCAGACGGTTGGGCCAGAGGACCCCGCGGACGACCAGCGCGGCCACGAGCGCGACGACGACGAGCGCGACCGTGGCCGCCCCGACCACGACGAGCGCCTTGCTCCGGGTGTGCACCCGGGAAGTGTGGCGGACGACCGGGTGATGGTGTCGGCGACGTCCGTGCGTGTCTGGCGGGTCAGGTGGCTCGGCGCGTCGCCGCATCTACGCTGTGCCCGTGGCCACCACTGTGCGAGACGTCGCCGCCCTGGCGGGCGTCTCGGTGAAGACGGTCTCGCGGGTGGTGAACGGTGAACCGCACACTCGCCCCGAGATGGTCCGGCGTGTCATGGCCGCGATCGAGGAGCTCGACTGGACCCCGAACACGAGCGCCCGGACCCTGCGGTCGCGACGGACGGGGTTGATCGGCGTAGGCGTGGCCGAGCTGCGGCGCCCGTACCTGGCGACGCTGGTGCAGGCGCTGGTCACGGAGGCCGACCGGCGCGGGATCCCGGTCGCTGTGGAGCCGCATCACGGCGATCCGGGCCGGGTGGGCTCGCTGTTCGACGCGCGGGGCCGGTTGTTCGACGGTCTGGTCCACATCGGTCCGCTGGCGCCGGGCGTTGCGACCGAGGGTGCACTCACGAACCGCCCGGTCGTGGTGGTCCAGGGCGGCACCGAGTGCGCAGGCGTGGACCAGGTGCGCGAGGACGTCGACGATGCGGTCGCTCTCATCGTCCGTCACCTGGCCGTGATGGGCCGACGGCGGCCCGTGCTCCTCGGGCCGGACCGGGCGCACCGGGCCGACGAGGACCCCGGGGCCCCGTCGGCCTCGATGCGGTCGGCGCTCGCCCTGGCCCGCCTCGACGCCGACGTGCCGGTGGTGCCGCTCGATCGGGCGGCGGACCGCCGGGCCGGAGCCGATGCGGCGGTGCGCGCGCTGGCCGACCACCCCGACGTCGACGTGCTGCTCTGCGCCAACGACGAGGTGGCGCTCGGGGCGCTCGCCGTCCTGAGCGAGCGCGGGGTCGACGTCCCCGGCAGGGTGGCCCTCATCGGCTACGACAACCTGGACGACGGTCAGTTCACGACGCCCACGCTCACCACCATCGACCCGGGTGCCGGCCGGCTCGCGCGGGTCGCGCTCGAGCTGCTCGCCGACCGGCTCGCGGGCCGCGCACCGCAGGAGCCGACCGTCGTCACGCTTCCGGTCGACCTGGTGCGTCGGGACTCGACGCTCGGGCAGGACGGGCCGTGAGACGCCCCACCCTCGCCGACGTCGGTGCGGTGGCGGGGGTCTCCGCCAAGACCGTCTCCAACGTCATGCTCGGCCGTCGCGAGGTCTCCGAGGCGACGCGTCTCGCGGTGCTCGCTGCCGTCGCCGAGGTCGGTTACGAGGTGAACCTCGCAGGTCGCGGGCTGGTGTCCGGGCAGACCGGCCGCATCGCTGTCGTCGTGCCGAACGTGTACCAGCCCTACTTCGCCGAGCTCGCCGAACGGCTGATCCTCGCCCTCGAGCCGCACGGCTACACGACCATGCTGCGCATCGCGAACGGGGGAGCGGCGGAGCTCGACGCGGTGCTGGGCGCCGCGGTCAGCAACGTCGACGGGGTGATCTACTGCCCGCACTTCCGCCCCGACCACGACGGGTCGTTGCAGCCCCGGCGGCCGGTCGTGCAGCTCGGGGGCGCGCCGACGCCCCACTGGGACTGCGTCGTGATGGGCGAGTTCGCAGGCGCGGAGGCGATGACGCGGCACCTGCTGGAGAGCGGGCGTCGCCGGATCGCGCTCGTCTGGAACAGCTCACCGGGTGACAAGCCCGGTGGTGACCGGTTCGAGGGCCACCTCGCGGCGCTGCGCGCGCATGGTGTGGAGCGGGACGACGCGCTGTTCGTCGCGGGTTCGGACTGGGACCGACGCGCGTCCGGCTACGAGGCGATGGTCGGGCTGCTACGGTCCGGGGCCTCGTTCGACGCGGCCCTGTGCGTGAACGACGCGATCGCCGTGGGAGCGCTCCGCGCCCTGCGTCGCCACGGCCTGCGCGTGCCGCAGGACGTCGCCGTCACCGGGTTCGACAACACCGACGAGGGCGAGTTCACGGTGCCCTCGCTGTCGTCGGTGAGCCCGCGGCAGGAGGAGATGGTCGAGCACGCGGTCGCCATGCTGCTCGATCGCATCGCCGGTGACGCCGTCCCGCCGCGCGAGGTGCACACGGGCGCTGACCTGGTCCTGAGGGCGTCGTCGAGGCTTCAGCCGAGCTGATTTCGCGGCCTCACGACCGCTGGGCCGCCCCTGCCCGCGTGCGCACGGTCGCGCCCACTTCCCCCGGATCGCCCTGCGAAACCGGTCGCTTGTCCACTATTGACATCGCTGAAGTACCTAGGCACGATCGTCCACGCCACCGCACGCGGAGCGTTCGTCCCCCGGGATCCGGACGCGGCGCGGTCGCAGCTGGCCGCACGACAGGACTCTCGCGACGACCGTCTCGATGGCGCCGTTTGGCATCTCAAGGAGGAGATCTCATGGCTCGTTCCATCCGCCCCGCGTGGGCCCCGACCCCGGGTCCTCGGCCCGCTCGACGGGCTCTGACCTCGACCGTCGCCTTCGCGGCCGCGTCGACCTTGCTCCTCGCGTCCTGCTCCTCCGGCGGTGACGACGCGTCGGACGACGGCGCGGACGGGTCCGGTGGTGGTGAGGAGCTGAACATCCTCGTCGTCAAGCACCCGCTGACCAAGAAGATGTCCGAGATGGCATGGGTGGCCGAGATCGAGGAGGCGGCCGACGTCTCGATCAAGTGGGAAGAGGTGACCGCGGACTGGGACCAGAAGAAGTCGACGATGCTCGCCGCGGGCGACACCCCCGACCTGATCATCGGCGCCAACGCGATCACGGACTCCGACCTGGCGACGTTCCGGACGCTGTTCGAGGACCTCAGCGACGACATGGACGCCCTGCCCAACGTGCAGGCCATGTTCGACGAGGTCGACGGTGCCGAGGCGATGGCCAGCCAGGCCGACGGGACCGTCTACGCGTTGCCGAGCTGGAAGGAGTTCTGGCCGCAGGCCATCACCCGCCAGTACATCAACCAGCAGTGGCTGGACAACCTCGGTCTCGCGATGCCGACGAACTGGGACGAGCTCTTCGACGTCCTCGTGGCGTTCAAGGAGCAGGACGCCAACGGCAACGGCGACCCGAACGACGAGATCCCGTTCGACTGGTCGCCGGTCGGCACGACGGGCTACGGCTATTTCCAGCCCACCGCCCTTCTCGGCAGCCTCGGTCTGCCGATCACCGGCGGCGGCGGCACCGGCTACTTCGTCGAGGACGGCGAGGTGGGCAACTTCCTCGCCGACGAGCGCTGGAAGGAGGTCCTGACCTTCCTCAACCGCGCCTACGCGGCGGGACTCGTGAACCAGAACGTCATCACGCAGGACTACTCGGCGTACCAGTCGGTGGCGCGCGGCTCGGGTGACACGGCCTCGGTCGGGTTCAGCTGGGGCTGGACCGCGTCAGACCGCTTCGGCGCCCAGCTCGCCCCGCAGTACACCTCGATGGCACCGGTTCCCGCGGAGGCCGGTCAGGATGCTCCGCTCACCTGGAGCTACGACTTCGAGAACCTCACCGCGAACCACATCGTGGTCTCGGCCCAGACGAAGGCCAAGGCCGCCGCACTGCGGCTGGTGAACGCCTTCTACGACCAGGACACCTCGGTCCAGGTGCTGTTCGGCGACTTCGGCACCAACGTCACCAAGGTCGACGACAACACCTACGAGGTCCTGCCGCCGGCAGACGGTGAGAGCGACCCGTCGACGTGGAAGTGGACGTCCACGCTCGCCGACGCGGGACCGCTGTGGATCCGTGAGGGCATCGACCTCACGCTCCCCACCGACCTTGCCGAGGCGGTCGAGCAGAGCATCCCGCTGGAGGAGGCCGTCGCCAACGTCGACCCGGAGACGGACGTCCTGCCGCCCTTCCTCAAGATGAGCACGGAGGACCTCAGCACGATCTCGCTGAACAACTCCACGATCCTCAACCTCACCCAGACCAAGTTCGCCGAGTTCGTCACTGCCGGCGGCATCGAGGACGGCTGGGACGACTACGTCGCCCAGCTCGAGTCGGCGGGTCTGCCCCAGAACGTCGAGCTGTACCAGAAGTACTACGACGAGTTCAGCGGGTGAGCCCCGGTGTGGCGGCGGGCTTGACCGTCCGCCGCCACACCGCACCGTGGACAGCGAGTGGCCCAGATCCGCGACGGAGCGGGACGGAAGGTGGGTGGTGTCGTGGCGTTGACTCTCGACGAGACCGCGGCAAAGGTGCCGGGGAGCCCGGTGGTCGGACCGATGACGAAGGGCCGTCGGAGGCGCGCGGTGTCGAGGCACCTGCGCACCAGATGGCAGCTGTGGCTCATGGTGGCGCCGGCCGTCGCCGTGACCCTCGTGTTCGCGTACTTCCCGATGTACGGCATCCAGCTCGCGTTCCGCGAGTTCGACTTCACCGCCGGCCTCACCGGTGGCGAGTGGGTCGGGATGAAGTACTTCAACCAGTTCTTCACCAGCCCGCTGTTCTGGGACCTGATGCGCAACACGGTGGCCATCAGCCTGACGACCCTGGTGGTCGGGTTCATCGCCCCCATCGTCCTGGCGCTCGCGGTCAACCAGGTCGTCGGCCTGCGGCGCAAGCGGTTCACGCAGACCGCGACCTATCTGCCGCACTTCATCTCGATCGTCGTGGTCGTCGGCATGCTGCAGGTCTTCCTGTCGCCGACCACGGGAGTGATCCCCAACTTCCTGAGCTTCTTCGGCGTCACCGACACCAACTACCTGGGTGACCCCGACGCGTTCGTCCCGGTGTACGTGATCTCCGAGGTCTGGCAGCACTGCGGGTGGAACAGCATCATCTACCTCGCGGCGCTCTCGAGCATCGACACCCACCTGTACGAGGCGGCCCGGGTCGACGGCGCCAGCCGCCCGCAGATCATCCGGCACATCGACCTTCCGGCGCTCATCCCGACGATGGTCGTGCTGTTCATCCTCAACATGGGCGGGGTCCTGAACGCGGGCTTCGAGAAGGTCTTCCTGATGCAGAACCCGCTCAACCTGTCGGCGTCCGAGGTCATCTCGACGTACGCGTACAAGATCGGGATCCTGCAGAGCCAGTTCAGCTACGCCACCGCCATCGGCCTGTTCAACACGGTCATCAACTTCGCCTTCCTGGTTCTCACCAACCAGCTCGCCAAGAAGTTCGCGAACACGAGCCTCTGGTGACGGCGACCACGAGCGGGAGAACTCCCATGACGACGACGACTCTGCGTCCGACGACTCTGCGTCGCGGCAGGACCCTGGGTGACCTGCTGTTCTCGATCGGTCTCGGCACGTTCATCGTGCTGGTCCTGTTCGCGACGCTCTACCCGATCTACTTCGTGATGATCGCCTCGGTGAGCGACCCGACCCTGGTGGCCACCGGCAAGGTCTGGGTCATCCCGCAGGGGCTGAGCACCTTCGGCTACGAGCAGATCCTTGCGGACCCCCGCATCTGGACCGGCTACCGCAACACCCTGCTGTACACGGTGGTCGGCACGACGCTGAACCTCGTCGTGACGCTGCCGGCCGCCTACGCGCTCTCCCGGCGGGAGTTCGCACCGCGCAAGTTCCTGATGTTCTTCTTCGCCTTCACGATGTTCTTCAGCGGCGGGCTCATCCCCATCTACCTGCTGTACCGCGACCTCAACCTGCTCGACAACTGGCTGGTCTTCGTCATCCCGTCGGCGCTCAACGTCTACAACCTGATCATCGCGCGGGCCTTCTTCGAGAACTCGCTGCCCGAGGAGCTGTTCGAGGCGGCGACGCTGGACGGCGTCGGCTATCTGCAGTTCTTCTGGCGCATGGCGATCCCGCTGTCGAAGGCGATCATCGCGGTGATCGGGCTGTACTACCTGGTGCAGCACTGGAACGACTTCTTCACCGGCCTGATCTTCGTGCGGGACTACGAGAAGCAACCGCTGCAGATCGTCCTGCGGGACATCCTGCTGTCGAACCAGGCGTTCGCGGGCGGTGCCGGCGGCGCGGGCGGCTCCGGTGGCGGGGCGTACGCGCAGCAGTTCGCCGACCAGATCAAGTACGGCGTGATCATCGTCTCCACGTTGCCCGTGCTCCTCTTCTACCCCTTCGTGCAGAAGTACTTCGAGAAGGGCGTCATGGTCGGGTCGGTGAAGGGCTGATGAACCGGCTCCTCGGGTGGCACACGAAGGCAGGCGATCTCGGTCTGCGGCTCCTGCAGCTGCACCTGCTGTGGATCTGGTGGACGCTGCGCGGCGCGGTCGTGCTCGGCGTGTTCCCGGCCACCGCCGCGGTGCTCGCCGTGGTCCGCCGCGACGCGATGCGGGGTGACGAGGGCCGCGACCGGCCGCCGCTGCGGCAGGAGTTCCGTGCGTTCTGGCGCCAGGAGCTGGGTGCGGCCAACGTGGTCGGCTACGCGGTCACGGTCGTGTGGGTCGTGCTGCTGCTCGACCGCCAGCTGCTCGCCGTGGTGGACCTCGGTCCCGCGGGGCCCGTGCTGGCCGGCGTCCTGTGGGTCGTCACCGCGTTCGCCTTCATCATGACGGTGTCGCTGCCGGCGCTGTCGGCGCACTTCGCCGACCGTCCGGGGGCCCTGCTGCGGCGTGCCGCGGTGCTGGTGGTGGCGCGTCCCCGCCAGGCTCTGCTCAACGCCCTCGTCGTCGGCATCGTGCTGTGCACCTACTACGTCGTCCCCGGGCTGATCCCTGTCTTCGGCGTCGCCATGCCCGCGTACCTGTCGTTCTCCTACCTCTGGGGCAGCGGGCTCCTGGGCGCTCCGGCGGCGGGCACGGTGGCGGCCGAGCCGGTCGCCGCCGGAGCGGCCCGCTGACCGACCTGCGCCCTGCCCCTCCAACCACACACGCACGCCCGACACGGGCGGGAGATGAGACGTCCGTGACCGACCTGTTCACCGTCGACGGCACCACGCTGCGCTGGCGCGGCGGCGGCGAGACCTTGGTGGTCGAGCCCTGGGGCCGGGACAGCGTGCGGGTGCGTTCCGCGCTCGGCGACGTCGTCGACGCCGACTGGGCACTCCTCGCCCAGGACCCGTCGGCCCACGCCCAGGCCACGGTCGTGGTCGACGGCGCGACGGCGACCCTGACGAACGGCCGGATCCGCGTGCTCGCGACGGCGTCGAGCGGGCGCGACTGGCAGACCGGATCTCTGGCCCACGACTGCCGGCTCGCGTTCCACGACGAGGACGGGCGGCTCCTGTTCTCCGAGACGGCTGCAGGCGGCGCCCTAAAGCTGCGCTCCCGGACCTACCGTCCGCTGCCCGGCGGTGGCGTCCACGCGGAGCTGACCCTCGAGACGCCGGCCGGCGAGCACCTCGCCGGCATGGGCCAGTACCAGCAGGACCTGGTGGACCTCAAGGGCGCCACGTTCGAGCTGGCCCACCGCAACTCCCAGGCCAGCGTGCCGTTCGTGCTCTCGAGCGCGGGGTACGGCTTCCTCTGGCACAACCCGGCGATCGGCCGCGCGACGTTCGGGAGCAACCGGACCGAGTGGTCGGCCCAGAGCTGCCGGCAGCTGGACTACTGGGTCACCGCGGGCCCGACACCCGCGGCGATCACGCGCCGCTACGCGGAGGCCACGGGGCACGCGCCGATGATGCCCGAGCACGGCCTGGGGTTCTGGCAGTGCAAGCTGCGCTACAGCAGTCAGGCCGAGCTGCTCGAGGTCGCCCGCGAGCACACCCGCCGCGGGCTGCCGCTCGACGTCATCGTCGCGGACTTCTTCCACTGGCCGCACATGGGGGACTACCGGTTCGAGGACGAGTTCTGGCCCGACCCAGCGGCGATGGTCGCGGAGCTCGACGAGCTCGGGGTCGAGCTCATGGTGTCGGTCTGGCCGCAGGTGTCACTGGAGTCGGAGAACTTCGCGGAGATGTCGCGCCGCAACCTCCTGGTGAGCAGCAACCGGGGCATCGACGTCCAGATGTGGTTCGGCGGGCCCAGCCGCTTCGTCGACGTGACCAACCCCGAGGCGCGCGCGTTCCTGTGGGATCGGTGCCGCGAGGGCTACGGACGGCACGGGATCCGGCTCTTCTGGCTCGACGAGGCGGAGCCCGAGTACGGCGTGTACGACCACGACGCCTACCGCTACCACGCCGGTCAGGGGCTGGAGGTGGGCAACCTCTACCCCCAGGCGTTCTCGCGTGCGTTCGCCGAGGGCCTGGCCGCCGACGGGGAGGAGGCTGTCGTCAACCTCGTGCGGTGCGCGTGGGCGGGGTCCCAGCGGTACGGCGCGCTGGTGTGGTCGGGAGACATCCACTCCGACTTCCCGACCTTGCGCCGGCAGATCGTCGCGGGTGTGCACATGGGCGTGGCCGGCATCCCGTGGTTCACCACGGACATCGGTGGGTTCGGCGGTGGGCGCACCGAGGACCCGGCCTTCCACGAGCTGCTGATCAGGTGGTTCCAGGTGGGCACGTTCCTGCCGGTCATGCGGCTGCACGGCGACCGCGCACCAGCGAGCGAGGTCCTCGCGGCGGACGGCTCGTCGCGGCAGCCGACCGGGGCCGGCAACGAGCTGTGGTCGTTCGGCGCGGCCGTCTACGACGTGCTCGAGCACTACGTGCACCTGCGCGAGGACCTGCGGGACTACACGCGGGAGCTCATGTCCGCCGCCCACACCGACGGGCAGCCCGTGATGCGCGGCCTGTTCCACGAGTTCCCCGACGACCCGGTCGGCTGGACCGTCGCCGACGAGTACCTGTACGGCCCGTCGCTGCTGGTGGCTCCCGTGCTCGAGGCCGGTGCGACGTCCCGGCGCGTCTACCTGCCCGAGGGTGCGACGTGGACGTGCCTGAGCTCCGGCGAGGCCTACGACGGCGGCCGGTGGGTCGACGTCGACGCCCCCCTCTCCGTCATCCCGGTGTTCGCGAGGGACGGTGCGCTGCACCAGCTGGTGGGTCGTCTCGCGTCGGCGTGAGCACCGCAGTCCCGTCCCGACGCAGCTGTTCTTCTCTTCCCTTCTCGTCACAGGAGGCTCCCGTGAGTCAGCAGGCATCCGTCTCTATCGACCCGGCGTTCGTGGTCGCCCCGGTGAACCGGAGGGTCTTCGGCTCCTTCGTCGAGCACATGGGCCGCTGCGTCTACACCGGCCTGTACGAGCCCGGTCACCCCACCGCCGACGAGGACGGGTTCCGCGGCGACGTGCTCGACCTCGTCCGTGAGCTCGGGGTCACCACGATCCGGTACCCCGGCGGCAACTTCGTCTCCGGGTACAGGTGGGAGGACGGCGTCGGCCCGGTCGGAGAACGACCCACCCGGCTGGACCCCGCCTGGCGGTCGATCGAGACCAACGCATTCGGTCTGAACGAGTTCATGACGTGGGCCACGAAGGCCGACGTCGAGCCGATGATGGCGATCAACCTGGGCACGCGCGGACTGCAGGAGGCCATCGACCTCCTCGAGTACACCAACCACCCGCAGGGCACCACCCTGTCCGACCTGCGCATCGCGCACGGCGCCGCGGAGCCGCACGATATCCGCATGTGGTGCCTGGGTAACGAGATGGACGGTCCCTGGCAGCTGGGCCACAAGACGGCGTCCGAGTACGGCAGGCTCGCGGCCGAGACCGGGCGCGCCATGCGGCAGTTCGACCCGACCCTGGAGCTGGTCGCCTGCGGGAGCTCGAGCCGGGCGATGCCGACGTTCGGGGCCTGGGAGGCGACCGTCCTCGAGCACACGTACGACGTCGTGGACTTCATCTCGGCCCACGCGTACTACCAGCTCGACGGGTCCGACCACGCGAGCTTCCTGGCCTCGTCGGTCGACATGGACCGGTTCATCGACCAGGTCGTCGCGACGGCCGACCACGTGGGGGCCCGCCTGAAGTCCGACCGGCGGATCAACATCTCGTTCGACGAGTGGAACGTCTGGTACCAGCGCGAGCTGAGCAGCGGCGGTCTGCCGGCGGACTGGACCGAGGCGCCCCGGACCAGCGAGGAGGCGTACACGGTTCTCGACGCGGTGGTCGTGGGCTCGTTGCTCATCACGCTGCTGCGGCACTCGGACCGGGTCACCGCCGCGTCGCAGGCGCAGCTGGTGAACACGATCTCGTCGATCCGCACCGAGCCGAACGGCCCGGCCTGGCGGCAGTCGATCTTCCACCCGTTCGCGCTGATGGCGAAGCACAGCGCCGGGCAGGTTCTGGACCTGCGCCTGGACGCCCCGACCCTGCCCACGACGAAGTTCGGGGACGTCCCGCTGCTCGACTCGGTCGCCACCTACGACGCCGACGACGGGCGTGTCGCGGTGTTCGTGGTGAACCGGCACCCCTCCGAGCCCGCGTCGCTGTCCACCGCCCTGGGCGGGTTCGGTGGCGGTGAGCTCGTGGAGGCGGTCGTGATCGCCGACGACGACCTCACCGCCGCCAACACCCAGGACGACCCCGACCGCGTGACCCCGCAGCCACACCCGTCGGCGCGGGTCGTCGACGGCGTCCTGCGCGCCGAGCTCCCGCCGGCCTCCTGGAACATGTTCCTGCTCCGGGTGGGGACCCTGGCCTGATGCACGCCTTCCCGCTCGCCGACGTACGGCTCCAGGAGGGTCCCTTCAAGGACGCCCAGGAGGCTGACGTCCGGTACGTGCTCGCGCTCGACCCCGACCGGCTGTGCGCTCCCTATCTGCGCGAAGCCGGCCTGGAATCTCCGGCTCCCGGGTACGGCAACTGGGAGGGCGACGGGATGGGCGGCCACATCGGCGGGCACTACCTCTCGGCGTGCTCGCAGCTGTGGGCGGCGACCGGGGACGACCGGCTGCGCGAGCGCATCGAGCACGTCCTCGACGTGCTCGAGCGCTGCCAGGACGCGATCGGGACGGGTTTTGTGGGCGGCGTCCCCGGGGGAGCGGCGCTGGGCGAGGAGCTGGCCGCGGGCGTGCTCGATGCGGACACGTTCAGCCTCAACGGTCGGTGGGTCCCGCTCTACAACCTGCACAAGACGATCGCGGGTCTGCTGGACGCGGCCACGATCGGCTCGTCCGACCGGGCCCTGAAGATGGCGACGTCGTGGGCGGACTGGTGGCTGTCGGTCAGCCGTCGACTCTCGGACGAGGCGTTCGAGGAGATGCTGCACACCGAGTTCGGCGGCATGACCGAGGCGTTCGCCGCCCTGGCCGACGTCACCGGTCGACCGGAGTACCTCGCCGAGTCCCAGCGGTTCGCGCACCGCGAGGTCCTCGACCCGCTCGTCGAGGGCCGCGACGTGCTCGACGGCCTGCACGCCAACACCCAGATCGCCAAGGTCGTCGGCTACGCCCGTCTCGCCACCCTCGTCGACGACCCGCGGTACCGCGACGCGGCGGAGTTCTTCTGGCGCACCGTGACCGGGCGCCGGACGGTCGCTATCGGCGGGAACAGCGTCCGCGAGCACTTCCACGCGGTCGACGACTTCACCACGATGATCTCCGAGCGCCAGGGCCCGGAGACGTGCAACACGTACAACATGCTCAAGCTCACCGCCCTGCTCTATCTCGCCTCGGACGACGTCTCCTACCTGGACTTCTACGAGCGGGCGACGCTCAACCACGTGCTCTCGTCGCAGCACCCGACGCGTGGCGGGTTCGTGTACTTCACCCCGCTGCGGCCGGCGCACTACCGCGTGTACTCCCAGCCCGAGACGTCCATGTGGTGCTGCGTCGGCTCCGGTATGGAGAGCCACGCGCGGTACGGCAGCCTCGTCTTCGCCCAGTCCGACGGCGACCTGGCGGTGAACCTCTACCTGGCGGCCACCCTGGACTGGGCGGACCGCGGGCTGACCGCGCACCTCGAGGCCGACCTCCTCACCTCGGACACCGCCGTCCTGCACCTGGCAGTGACGTCACCCCTCGCGCTGGCTGTGCGGCTGCGCCGCCCCGGCTGGGCACACGACGTACACGTCGACGTCGACGACGAGCCGGTCGAGGCGGAGGAGGTCGGGGGGTACCTCGTCGTGCGCAGGACGTGGTCGGGAACGCACACGGTGACCGTGCGGTTCGACACCGGACTCACAGCAGAACCCTTGCTCGACGACCCCAGCTGGGTCGCCCTGCGCTGGGGACCCGTCGTGCTGGCCGCGCGTGCCGGCGAGGACCGGCTCGACGGCCTTCTCGCCGACGAGCAGCGGATGGGTCACGTCGCCAGCGGTCCCACCCGCCCGCTCGCGGCCACGCCCGTGATCGCCACCACCGACGCACTCGATGCTGCCGTGCTGGTCAGCCGCGACCCGCTGGAGGTCGACCTCACCGTGTGGCAGGACGGCGCCGACGCGCCGACCACCGTCCGGCTCACCCCCTTCGCTGCCATCCACGACGCGCGCTACACCCTGTACTGGCCGGTCGGGACCGACGTCGCCGCGCGTCGCGCCCAGCTCGCCGCGCAGGACAGGGCCGAGGCGTCGGACGTGGTGGTCGTCGCCGAGGTCGTCGCCGGCGAGCAGCAGCCCGAGTCCGACCACGAGTTCGCGGGCGAGCACACCCGCGCCCACACCGTCGACGGAACCCACACCCGGAGCGCCACGGGCTGGTTCTCCTACGCGCTGCACGACCCCGACAGAGTGGCGACCCTGCTGCAGCTGACGTGGGTCGAGCCGGATGTCGCAGACCCCCGCGCGCACGAGCTGAGGATCAACGGGACGGTGCTGGGGACGCCGGCCCGGACCTGGGTGGCGGACGGCGTCGTGCACGTCGACCACGTGGTGGAGGACGCGCTGCGAGTCGACGATCCGGACGGTCGCCTCGTCCTGTCGGTCCACAGCCGCGACGGCCTCGCCACGCCGGACCTGCTGCGGGTGCGGCTCGTCGTACCGCAGGCGGCGTGAACCTGGCCTCGGTCGTGCTGTCGAGACATCCCGAGCGGACGACGGGAGAACCCGCGTAGCCGGTCGCACGACGCCGGACGTCCGGCGGCAAGCTCTCGATGGCTCGATTCGAACCGGTGCGGGCATCACCGATCGATCAGCGAGGCACGACCGAATTGATCCAGGACCTTGGTCCTCTCATGTCGTTCGGCCTAGATGCCGATGATTAGTGCATGAGCAACACCGCACCACGCGGGCGATCAGCGGCACGGTCGACAGCCGCGTGCAGTCGCGCCGTCGTCTGACTGCCCCTGTGGCGTGTCGCTCATCCCGTCCCCAGCACCCTCGGTACCCGGCTCCGCGCCACTCGCACCAGTCCTGTCGCTCTGCGCCTTCTTCCCTAGGGCGGAGCTCGAACACACAAGAGAGAGCCGCGGGACGTCCGCGGGTCCACGCCACCAAGAGAGACGAGAAAGAGCAGCCGTGATCGACATCAAGCAGCGCCACGTCAACCGTGGGGTCTGGTGGATCATCGCGATCGGCGCCGTCTTCACGGTCCTCGGCACGATCGAGATCCTGACGTGAGAATCCGCAGCCTGTGGGCGATGGTCCAAGAGGACCCCGTGTTCATGCGGAAGATCAACGGCTGGGCGACCATCTTCTGGCTGGTCAACTTCCCACCCGTCATCCTCATCTACGCCTTCGCGCCGGACGTCTGGCAGCAGATGTCGATCCTCTACCTGGCGCTGGTGTCCATCTACGCCAACGTCGCCGGGCACCTGGCCGCGTGGCAGGCGTCCCGCATCGAGGTGGTCCAGAACGAGGACGCCAACGTCGAGGACGTCCTGGTCAAGCTGGAGCAGATCCACGAGGACGTCGGGACGAAATGAGTGACCGCCGCATCATCACGCCGAGCGTCGCTCACGATCGCGGCACAGTCCGCGCGGTCGTCGACCGGCACGAACCAGCTTCTGCTTCGGCACGTCCAGGCCGGCGGCGATCATGGACCACGGCACGCCGCTAGCCCGATGACGTGGGATCACCTCGACGCGCCGCTCGAGCGATCCTCGAGCGCAGGTGGCCTCATTGGCACGAACTGGGCACAAAGTGGGGCAAAGGCGTATAATTTCCTCGGCAACCGCGCCGGGGCGGAGTGCCCGCTCCGCGGTCCTGGACGCGGACGGCCCTCGATTCGAGGTGTCCACCATGCGTAGGCGATTCGCTGGTCTCGGACTCGTTCTGCTTCTTCTTTCAGGGCTGACCCTGCTCGCCGCGCCTGCTGCGTCGGCGCACCCCTACTGCGGCCAGGTCTGGGGCTCCTCAGCCAAGGGGGCGGGCGACCTGTCGGCCGGCACTCTGACGAACGTCCGCGCCGGGCGGCACGCGTGCTTCGACCGGCTCGTCCTGGACATCGACGCGCCCCTCACCGGATGGTCGGTGAGCTACGTGGACGCCGTTCGCCAGGACGGATCAGGCTTCGTCGTCCCCGTGGCCGGCGGCGCGCGGCTTCAGGTCGTCGTGGGAGTTCCCGTCGTACCGACCGACTCGTTCTTCGTGGGCCCGGGCAAGATCGTCGACACGTCGTCGTACCGCACGTTCCGCGACGTCGCGTGGGCAGGCAGCTTTGAAGGTTCGAGCACGGTGGGGCTCGGTGTCAGAGCTCGGCTGCCGTTCCGAGCGTTCGTGCTGGCTGGCCCAGGGTCAGGCTCGCGACTGGTCGTCGACGTGGGGCACCGCTGGTGCGCGCCCGGCCACTCGACGTGCTGAAGGTCGCCGCGTGCAACGCAGGTCGCGAGCGGACGACGGGAATCGAACCCGCGTAGCCAGTTTGGAAGACTGGGGCTCTACCATTGAGCTACGTCCGCACAGGTCCTGGCTCTGCGAGCCAGGACCGCGGCACCCAGGGTACCGGGTGCGCGAGGGCGCAACGTGCACCTCCCTCGGCCTCAGGGTCCGGTGGGGTGCGCCGGGATGTGGCGCAGGTTGGTAGCGCGTCCGCTTTGGGAGCGGAAGGTCGTGGGTTCGAATCCCGCCATCCCGACAACGAGAGATCAGGGACGTGCCCGACGTCGAGGGCGTCGCCGGAGCGGCTCCCACGTTCGCAGGCTCGACGACGACACACTGACCCCGTGCTGCACCTGCGGATCTCGGTCCCGGCGGACCTCACGAGCGGCGTCGTCGCCGTGCTCGAGCGAGCGCCGGCGGTGAGCAGCCTGGCGGTCCTCGATGGTGCGTCGCGCCGACCGCAGGGCGACGTGGTGCTCGCGGACGTCGCGAGGGAGGCAGCCAACGACATCTGCGACGAGCTCCTGGAGCTCGGCGTGCAGCGCGAGGGCACGCTCAAGATCGAGCCGGTCGAGACGTGGGTGTCGCACCCGGGGTACGACGCCGAGCGGCTCGCACCGGGCAGCAGCGCGGACGCCGTCGTCTGGATCGACGTCACGAAGCGCGCCTACGCGGACTCCGAGCTCAACTGGACCTACCTGAGCTTCATGTGCTTCGCGACGCTCATCGCTGCGATCGCCATCGTGCTCGACTCGCAGATCCTCGTCATCGGCGCGATGGTGCTCGGGCCGGAGTTCGGCCCGATCGCCGCACTGGGCATCGCAATGGTCCGCCGACGGTTCCACCTGCTGCGCAGTGCGCTCTGGACGTTGGTGGTCGGGTTCGCCATCGCCATCGCCGTCACCTGCGCGGCCTCGCTCGTCGCCAAGCAGCTGGGCTGGGTGACGGTCGAGCAGGTCACCGCACCTCGGCCTGCCACGGAGTTCATCTACACGCCCGACAAGTGGTCGTTCATCGTGGCGGTCATCGCCGGGGCTGCGGGGGTGCTGTCGCTGACGTCCGCGCGGGTCGGTGGGCTCGCCGGGGTCTTCATCTCGGTCACGACGGTGCCGGCCGCGGGCAACGTCGCGCTGGGCCTCGCGTTCGGCCAGCTGACCGAGGTCCGGGGGAGCGCGCTGCAGCTCGGCCTCAACATCGTCGGGATGGCCCTCGCGGGCTGGCTCACGCTGCTCTTCCAGAAGACCGTGTGGAACCGGTTCGCCGAGCGGCGCGAGCGTCTGCGGGAGAAGATCCTGCGCCGGGGCTGACGGGGATGTATCAGGGCGAATCGCCCAGGGTCTTGATCGGGGAATGCCCCCGTCACCTCTGGGAGAACCACGATGAGCAGGATCCTGTTCACCCTCACGCCCGTCACCGGCCACGTGCGGCCCGCGCTGCCGCTGGCCCGCGCCCTCGTCGAGGAGGGCCACGACGTCGTCGTCTACACGGGCCGCAAGTTCGCGCAGGCCATCACCGCGACCGGCGCCAAGCACGCGCCGATCGTGCGGGGCCGCGACCTCGACGACGCCGAGTTCGACGCCTGGTCGATGGCGCACGGCGCTCCGGCCCCCGGCATCAAGCGGCTGCAGTGGGACGTGCTCCACCACTTCGTCGCCACCGTGCCCGGGTTCCTCGCGGACCTCGACAGCGTCGTCGCGGCCGAGCGTCCCGACGTGATCGTCATGGACAACGGGTTCCTGGCCGGGTCGATCGCCGCGCGCCAGCACGACCTCCCGTCGGTCCTGTTCTCGGTCTCGCCGCTGGCCGTCTCCAGCAAGGACACCGCCCCGTTCGGCATGGGACTGCAACCCCCGCGGACGGGCCTCGACGGTCTGCGCTACGCGTTCCTCGCCTGGCTCACGCGCACTGTCGTGTTCCGGGACGCGCAGAGGGCGGCCGAGAAGGTCGTCTCCGACGCGGGCCTACCCGTCCCTGACGGCTTCTTCGTCGACTGGGCCCACACCGAGGTCACCCGGGTGCTGCACACGTCGGTCCCGTCGTTCGAGTACCCGCGCAGCGACCTGCCGGAGCACGTCGAGCTCGTGGGTCCGTACCTGCCGGCGGGCATCGACCGGTTCGAGCCGCCCACCTGGTGGGACGACGTGCTCGAGGCGCGGGCGAGCGGCCGGCCCGTCGTCCTGGTTACGCAGGGCACGGTGGCGACGGACCCGGAGCGGCTCCTGTGGCCGGCGATCGACGGCCTGGCCGACGAGGACGTCCTGGTCGTCGCGACCACCGAGCCGATCGACGCGTACCCCGCGAACGTGCGCGCGACGCCGTTCGTGCCGTTCGACCGGCTGCTGCCGCTCGTCGACGTCCTGGTCACCAACGGCGGCTTCGGCGGTGTCCAGCAGGCGCTCGCCGCGGGCGTCCCCGTCGTCGTGGCCGGGCGCTCCGAGGACAAGGCCGAGGTCGGCGCGCGCGTGGTCTGGTCCGGCGTCGGTCTCGCACTGGCCACCGACAAGGTCACGGACTGCACGACGTCCCAGGCCGTCCGCGAAGGCGTGAACCGGGTGCTGGACGACCCGTCGTTCGCGCGCCGGGCCGCCGAGCTGGCGCAGGAGTACGCCGAGCACGACGGCATCGCGCGGACCGTCTCGGTCCTGACGGAGGTCGCGGGCAGCGGTCGGTGAAGGTGCCCGTGAGGACGTTGCCAGGCCCACAGCCTGCTGGCTTGGGACCGCCGCCCGCCGTGGCGTAAGGTCGAGGGTCGCCAGCGTGCGGTCGTCGGCCCCTTGTGCGGGGTGTGGCGACGGCGTGCGGCCCTGAAGCAACGGAGATCGCCGGAGTCGCCGGCGCCCGCCCCGATCAGTTGGAGACCATCGAAGTGAAGAGCGCCGTCGAGACCCTGGAGCCCACCAAGGTCAAGCTGACCGTCGAGGTGACGTACGACGAGCTCAAGCCGAGCATCGATCACGCGTACGAGCACATCGCCCAGGACGTCGTCGTCCCCGGCTTCCGCAAGGGCAAGGTCCCCCCGCGCATCATCGACCAGCGCGTCGGTCGCCCCGCCGTCCTCGAGCACGCGATCAACGAGGGCCTGTCCGGCTTCTACGCCGAGGCCGTCCGCGAGAACAAGCTGCGCCCCCTGGGCCAGCCCGAGGTCGAGGTCACCAAGGTCCCCGGCCTGACCGCCGCACCCGCCGGCGAGGAGGGTGAGCTGCACTTCACCGCCGAGGTCGAGGTCCGCCCCGAGATCACCGTCCCGGCGCTCGACGGCATCGCGGTCACGGTCGACGACGTCGAGGTCTCCGACGAGGACGTCGCGGCCCGCCTCGACGCCCTGCGCGAGCGCTTCGGCACGCTGGTCGGCGTCGACCGCCCGGCCGCCGAGGGCGACTTCGTCGTCATCGACCTCACCGCCACCATCGGCGACGAGCAGGTCGACAACGTCTCCGGCGTCAGCTACCAGATCGGCTCGGGCAACATGCTCGAGGGTCTCGACGAGGCGCTCACGGGCCTCTCGGCGGGCGAGTCGACCACGTTCGAGACGGCCCTCGCGGGCGGCGACCACGCCGGCGAGACCGCCCAGGTCAACGTGACCGCCACGACCGTCAAGGAGCGTCAGCTCCCCGACGCCGACGACGACTTCGCGCAGCTGGCCAGCGAGTTCGACACGCTCGAGGAGCTGACGGCGGACCTGCGCACGCAGGCGTCCAGCATCAAGGCGTCCAACCAGGCCGTGCAGGCCCGCGACCTGCTGCTCGAGCAGCTGCTCGCCGGGACCGAGATCCCCGTCCCGGCGGGGGTCGTCGAGACCGAGGTGAACCGTCACCTCGAGGGCGAGGGTCGCCTGGAGGACGACGAGCACCGCGCCGAGGTGGGCGAGCAGGCCACCACCGCGCTGCGCAACCAGATCCTCCTCGACACGCTCGCCGAGCAGCTCGAGATCAAGGTCAGCCAGAACGAGCTGCTCGACTACCTGGTGAACGCGTCGCGCCAGTACGGCATGGACCCGAACACGTTCATCCAGACCATCGACCAGCAGGGCCAGATCCCGACGATGGTCGCCGAGGTCGCACGGTCGAAGGCGCTCGCCGTCGCGCTGCGCCGCGTGGCCGTCACGGACGGCTCCGGCCAGGCCGTCGACCTGTCGGAGTTCATCGGCTCCGACGCCGAGGACGCCGCCGAGGCCGCGGAGGCCGCTGAGCCGACGTCCGACGCCGCGACCGACATCTCGGCGTTCGACGAGTTCGACGACGTCGAGACCGCCGAGGACTCCAAGGCCTGACATCGGCCCGGAAGGCCCCGCACCCCGCTCGGGTGCGGGGCCTTCGACGTTCTCGCGGGGTCCCCGGCCCCGGGCTCTGCCGTCAGCGAAAACGCTCGGTGGCGGGCCATGTCCGAGCGTGGGCGCGCGTTAGGGTCACTGCATCGCACGGGTTCCCCAAGGGACTGGCGTGCGGTGCAGGACAGACGTCACCGTCAGATGAGGGAGCCTTCGTGAACGAGCTAGTGCCGATGATGGCCAGGGCGGACGGCCCGGCCTTCGGCCTCAATGACTCCATCTACAACCGACTGCTCCGTGAGCGCATCATCTGGCTCGGCTCCGAGGTGCGCGACGAGAACGCCAACGCCATCTGCGCGCAGATGATGTTGCTCGCCGCGGAGGACCCGGACAAGGACATCTGGCTGTACATCAACTCGCCCGGTGGCTCGATCACCGCGGGCATGGCGATCTACGACACCATGCAGTACATCCAGCCGGACGTCGCCACCATCGCGATGGGCATGGCCGCGTCGATGGGCCAGTTCCTGCTCTCGTCGGGCGCCAAGGGCAAGCGCTACGCCCTGCCGCACGCTCGCGTGATGATGCACCAGCCCTCGGGCGGCATCGGTGGCACCGCGACGGACGTGCGGATCAATGCCCAGCTGATCCTCCACATGAAGAACGTGCTCGCCGAGCTCACCGCCGCCCAGACGGGCAAGAGCATCGACCAGATCAATGCCGATGCCGACCGGGACCGCTGGTTCACCGCCCCCGAGGCGCTCGAGTACGGCTTCGTGGACAAGGTCGTCACGAGGGCCGACTCGGTCGCCGGCGGCGGCGGCACGGCCTGACGGCCGACTCGAGTCCGTCGATCATTGTCATCTTTTGAGGAGAAGCACATGAGCATGGAATCTCAGTTCATGGCGCGTGCCGGGATGCTGGCCGGTCCCGGCGGGCTCGCGCCGTCGTCGCCCGCCGCCCGGTACGTGCTGCCGCAGTTCGAGGAGCGCACCGCCTACGGCTTCAAGCGCCAGGACCCGTACACCAAGCTGTTCGAGGACCGCATCATCTTCCTCGGCGTGCAGGTGGACGACGCCTCGGCCGACGACGTCATGGCCCAGCTGCTGGTGCTCGAGAGCACCGACCCGGACCGCGACATCATCCTGTACATCAACTCGCCCGGCGGCTCGTTCACCGCGCTCACGGCGATCTACGACACGATGCAGTACATCAAGCCGCACATCCAGACGGTCTGCCTCGGGCAGGCAGCCTCGGCGGCTGCCGTCCTGCTCGCGGCCGGCTCGCCCGGCAAGCGCCTGGCGCTGCCCAACGCGCGGGTGCTCATCCACCAGCCGGCGATGGAGGGCGGCGGCTACGCGCAGGCGTCCGACATCGAGATCCACGCCAACGAGCTCATCCGCATGCGCGAGTGGCTCGAGCTGACCATTGCGCACCACACCGGCCGCGACATCGAGCTGGTCCGCAAGGACATCGAGCGCGACAAGATCCTCACCGCCCAGGCGGCGCTGGAGTACGGGATCGTCGACCAGGTGCTCGCCAGCCGCAAGGGCGTCATCCCGACGACCGTGCAGGCCAAGTAGCACGTCCCTCGAGCCGGACCCGCTGCGACGGGTCCGGCTCGAGCGCGTTCGGCGCGACACGCCTGGTGCATGTCAACAACACGCCGAGACCCGCCGTGCCGTGTGTTCGGCTGACATCACGGCCCGGGTGGTGTGCAATGGGGGAGGGCGCGCACCCTGCGGGGTGACGTGTGACGACGCACCGCCCGTCGGGCGGAGGGCGACACGAGGAAGGGGATCGACGTGGCTCGTATTGGGGACGGGGCCGATCTCCTGAAGTGTTCCTTCTGCGGCAAGTCGCAGAAGCAGGTCAAGAAGCTGATCGCCGGCCCCGGGGTCTACATCTGCGACGAGTGCATCGAGCTCTGCAACGAGATCATCGAGGAAGAGCTGGCGGAGGCCACGGAGGTCGGCCTGGTCGAGCTGCCGAAGCCGAAGGAGATCTTCGAGTTCCTCGAGCAGTACATCATCGGCCAGGAGTCGGCCAAGCGGGCCCTCGCGGTGGCGGTCTACAACCACTACAAGCGGGTCCAGGCCGGTGAGGCGCGCACGTCGACGACGGACGACCACATCGAGATCGCGAAGTCGAACATCCTGCTGGTCGGACCCACGGGCACCGGCAAGACGTACCTCGCGCAGACCCTCGCCCGCATGCTGAACGTCCCGTTCGCCATCGCCGACGCCACGGCCCTGACCGAGGCCGGCTACGTCGGCGAGGACGTCGAGAACATCCTCCTCAAGCTCATCCAGGCCGCCGACTACGACGTCAAGAAGGCCGAGTCGGGGATCATCTACATCGATGAGATCGACAAGATCGCCCGCAAGAGCGAGAACCCGTCGATCACGCGCGACGTCTCCGGCGAGGGCGTCCAGCAGGCGCTGCTGAAGATCATCGAGGGCACCACCGCCTCGGTGCCGCCGCAGGGCGGTCGTAAGCACCCGCACCAGGAGTTCATCCAGATCGACACGACGAACGTCCTGTTCATCGTGGCCGGCGCGTTCTCGGGACTGGACGACATCATCGCCGCCCGCGCGCGCAAGCGCGTCGTCGGCTTCGGCGCCCCGCTGCTGGACTCGGTCGACGAGGGCGACCTGTTCGCTGAGGTCCGCCCCGAGGACCTGCAGAAGTACGGCCTCATCCCCGAGTTCATCGGTCGCCTCCCCGTGGTCGCCGCGGTCTCCCGCCTCGACCAGGAGGCGCTCGTGCGCATCCTGACCGAGCCGAAGAACGCGCTCGTCAAGCAGTACCAGCGCATGTTCCAGATCGACGGCGTCGAGCTCGAGTTCGACGACGAGGCCGTGGCCTCCATCGCGGACCAGGCGCTGCTGCGCGGCACCGGTGCCCGTGGCCTGCGGGCCATCATGGAGGAGGTCCTCCAGCAGGTGATGTTCGAGGTGCCCAGCCGCGACGACGTGGGCCGTGTCGTCATCACGCGAGACGTGGTGCTCGAGAACGTCAACCCGACGCTCATCCCTCGGGACAGCGGCGAGGAGAAGCGCACACCCCGCGAGAAGAGCGCCTGACGTTCCCACCATCGCGCCTAGGATCGCGACCGTGACCGACGTTCCGACCCCGATCCCTGCCGAGCTGGCGCGTCTGCGCGGAAGCATCGACAACATCGATGCTGCCCTGGTGTACCTGCTGGCGGAGCGGTTCAAGGCGACGCAGCAGGTGGGCGTGCTCAAGGCGACGACAGGGCTGCCGCCGTCGGACCCCGCGCGCGAGGAGCAGCAGGTGTCCCGGCTGCGGGAGCTCGCCCGCACCGCCGACCTCGACCCGGTGTTCGCGGAGAAGTTCCTCGCGTTCATCGTCGAGGAGGTCATCCAGCACCATGAGGCCATCGCCCAGGGGCACGCACAACGCGACTGAGCGTTCGGGGTGGCGCCGCGTGCCGCAGGAGCGGAAGGTAGGTGGGGTCAGCTCCGGCCGGCCGCGGGGGTGACTGCGAGCGGCCGCCGGGGATCTCGATCCCGGAGGGATGCCCATGGACCTGCACTGGCTCAAGCCGCTGCTCGGACGGCCGTCGCCGTTCACGACCGTCTACCTGGATGCCACCAGGACCGGCGCCAACGCAGACGCCGAGGCAGCGGACCGCTGGCGGGGCGTGCGGCGCTCTCTGGAGCGTGACGGCGCGTCGGCGGGAGTGCTCGACGACATCGCCGAGCTCGTGTCCGTCCCGACCGGGGTGCGAGGCCCGCACGGTCGGGTCGTCGTGGCCGACGCCGACGGCGTCGTCGTGGACCGGGTGCTCTCGGAGCCGCCGGCCCGGTCGCACGCCGTGTTCGGCCCTGCGCCGGCGCTCCTGCCGGCGGTGCGCGCAGCGGACGAGACGGTGACGTATCTCCTGGTCGCGGTGGACCGCAACGGCGCGGACCTGACCTGGGCGGCCGGCGGCACGGTCCGTACCGAGGGTGGTCCGGAGACGGAGACCGTCGACGGTGGGCACGACGACGTGCACAAGACGCGTGAGGGTGGCCTGGACCGACGCAGCCAGACGCGCGCGGAGGACTCCTGGGGACGCAACGCCGAGGCGGTCGCCGCGGTGCTGGACAAGCGCGTCGCCGAGCGGGGCCCGGACCTGGTGCTGATCACGGGGGACGTGCGCGCGGTCTCACTCGTGCGGGACGCGGTCGGCCAGCCCACGGGTGAGCTGCTCGTCGACGTGCCCGGGGGAGGTCGGGGCGAGGGACTGAAGAAGGGCTCGTTCGAGGCGCATGTGGCGCAGGCTCTGGCGGCGTTCCGGAGACGGCGCAGCGACGCGGTGCTGGACCGGTTCCGGGAGGCACAGGGACGCGGTGGCGGGGCCGTGACGGCTCTGGAGGACGTGATCGAGGTGCTCCGGCGCGGTCAGGTGGCCGAGCTCGTGCTGCACGTCGACTCCCTGACGTCGGGGCTCGCGGAGCGCACCCTGTGGGTCGGGCCGGAGCCGCTCCAGGTGGCCACCAGCGCGAGCGACCTCGCGTCGATCGGGGTGACCAGCGGAGCCGAGGAGATGGACGCCAACGTGGCGCTCGTGCGGGCTGCGCTGGGTCAGGACGCCGGGCTTACGTTCGCCGAGGACGGCACGGTGGATCTCGTCGACGGCATCGGTGCGGTCCTGCGCTGGTCCGACGACTCGACGCCGAGCGAAGCGGTCCCGACGCAGTCGGCGGACCAGGCCCGCCTCCGCACGGTGGTCTAGCAGGCGCGCAGCGTCCGCACTCGAGCGGGTCCGAGCCCGCTCGAGCGCGGACGTCGCATGGGAGGGATGGGTTGCGTCCGCAACACGTCGGAGTGCGACGTTGCGGTGCAGGGTCAGTCGACTCGGGTGTCCGTGTAGAGGGTGTCGATGTCGCCAGCGAAGTCCTTGAGGATCAGGGCGCGCTTCACCTTGAGGGACGGGGTGAGGTAGCCGTTCGCCTCGGTGAAGTCGGTGGTGAGCACGCGGAGCTTGCGGATCGACTCGGCGCGGGAGACCGCCTCGTTGGCGCGGTCGGCGGCGCGGTCGAGCGCCTCGAGGACTGCCGGGGCGGCGGCGGCCTCATCGACGGACATGGCAGGCAGCCCGTGGTTGGCCAGCCAGCCCGGGAGCATCTCCGCGTCCAGGGTGACCAGTGCGCCGATGAACGGCCGCTGGTCGCCCACGACGACCACCTGGCTGACCAGCGGGTGGCCGCGCAGCCGGTCCTCGAGGACCGCGGGGGCCACGTTCTTGCCGCCCGCGGTGACGATGAGCTCCTTGGTGCGGCCGGTGATCCGCAGGTTGCCCAGCTCGTCGAAGGAGCCCAGGTCGCCGGTGCGGAACCAGCCGTCGACGAGCACCTCGGCGGTCGCCTCGGCGTCGTGCCGGTAGCCGCGGAACACGTGCGGGCCGGAGACGAAGATCTGTCCCTCGTCGTCGACCCGCAGTGCCGTGCCGGGGTACGGGGGGCCGACGGTGCCGATGGTCGTCGCCCCGGGACGGGTCACGGCCGTCGCGGCCGTGGTCTCCGTCAGGCCGTAGCCCTCGAGGACCTCGACGCCGATGCCACGGTAGAAGTGGCCGAGCCGCTCGCCCAGCGGGGCACCGCCGGAGATCGCGAACTCGGCGTGGCCGCCCAGCGCCGCGCGCAGCTTCGCGTGCACGAGCCTGCCGGCCAGGGCGTGGCGGGCACGCAGGGCGGCGCCGGGGCCGCCGGTCTCCAGCGATCGGGAGTAGTCCTCGGCAGCTCGGGCGGCCCAGCGGAAGAGCTTGAGCTTGGTCCCGGAGCCCGCCTTCTGCTCGGCCGAGTTGTAGACCTTCTCGAAGACGCGGGGCACCGCGAGGATGAACGTCGGCTGGAACGTCCCGAGATCCTGGACCAGGGACTTGGTGTCCGGCGTGTGGCCCAGCACCGCCCCCGAGGGCACGCAGAGCACCTGGATGAACCGCGCGAACACGTGCGCGAGAGGCATGAACAGCAACGTGCGCGAGTGGGGCATCGCGACGACGTCGCCCAGACCGGCCACCCCGTTGCGCGTGATCGCGACGAAGTTCCCGTGCGTGAGCTCGACGCCCTTGGGCCGGCCGGTGGTGCCGGACGTGTAGATGACGGTCGCGAGGTCGTCGGCGCGGGCGATGGCGCTGCGACGGCGGATCTCGGCGTCCGCGACGGCGGTCCCCGACTCGACGAGTGCCGCGACGGCGCCGTCGTCGATCACGAGAACCTCGGTGAGGCCGGGCAGGTCGTCGCGGACCTGCGCGACGACCTCCGCGTGCTTCGCGTTCTCGACGAGGGCGAGCCGGACCCCGGCGTCGGCCATGATCCAGCGGACCTGCTCGGCCGACGACGTCTCGTAGACGGGCACGCCGAGGGCTCCGGCCGCCCAGCAGGCGAAGTCCAGCAGGGTCCACTCGTAGCGCGTGCGGGACATGATCGCGACGCGATCGCTAGGCCCGATGCCGTGCGCGACGAGGCCCTTGGCGACGGCCGTCACCTCGGCGACGAACTCCGCGACGGTGACCGCGGTCCACGTGCCGCCGACCTGCCGCTCGGCGAACGTCCCCGTGGGGTCACGCAGCAGCCGTTCGGCGAGCATCCCGGGGATGCTGTCCGCGGGGTCGACCTCGACGAGGGTCTCGGACCGGATCTCGCGCATGTCAGGCCTTCGGCTCGGGGGGCACCAGCTCGGCGTCGCGGGCGACACAGGTCTCGCCGTCGCCGTCCACCAGGGTGAGCGTGCCGGTGACCCGGCCCGCGGCTCGGATGTCGTCCAGCGCCGCGTCGACGCCAGGACGCAGCGCGGGAGGGACGGCCAGGACGACCGCGGTGATCTCCGTGCGCATCGACAGCTTTGCCTCGGACTTCACCTTGCGCAGCGCGGCGAGCGCTGAGCCGGCGGCCACGACGACCGTGGGGTCCGCCGCGGTGCGCAGCGGCTCGGCAGACGGCCACGGCGCGCGGTGCACCGAACCCTCGCGCCACCACGACCAGACCTCCTCCGTGGCGAACGGCAGCACCGGCGCGAAGAGGCGCAGGAGCACGTCGAGGGCGACAGCGAGGGCGACGCGTGCCGAGACGGTCTCCGGCGACGGGTCCCCGTAGGCGCGGTCCTTGACCAGCTCGAGGTAGTCGTCGCAGAACGTCCAGAAGAACGTCTCCGACAGCTCCAGCGCGCGCGTGTGGTCGTACGCGACCAGCGCGGCCGTGGCCTTCTCGACGACGTCCGCCAGGCCGGCCAGCATCGCGCGGTCGATCTCGGAGGTCACCAACGCCGGGTCGAGCGAGAGCGGCTCGTCGGCGGCGCCGAACGACAGCGCGAACTTCGAGGCGTTGAGCACCTTGATGGCCAGGCGGCGGCCGATCTTCATCTGCCCGATCTCGAAGGCAGCGTCCGTGCCGAGGCGTGCCGAGGCGGCCCAGTACCGGACCGCGTCGGACCCGTGCTCCTCGAGCAGGCTCATGGGGGTGACCACGTTGCCCTTGGACTTCGACATCTTCTTGCGGTCGGGGTCGAGGATCCAGCCGCTGATCGCCGCCGACGACCACGGCAGGGAGCCGTGCTCCAGGTGCGAGCGGACCACCGTGGAGAACAGCCACGTGCGGATGATGTCCTGGCCCTGGGGGCGCAGGTCCATCGGGAAGACCCGGCTGAAGAGGTCGGGGTCCGTGCGCCAGCCGCCGACGATCTGCGGCGTCAGCGAGCTCGTGGCCCAGGTATCCATGATGTCCGGGTCCGCGGCGAACCCGCCCGGCACCCCCCGCTGGTCGGCGGTGTAGCCCTCGGGCACGTCGGACGACGGGTCGATGGGGAGCTGGTCCTCGGTCGGCAGCAGCGGCTTGTCGTGCTGCGGCTCGCCCGACTCGTCGAGCGGGTACCAGACCGGGAACGGCACGCCGAAGAACCTCTGGCGCGACACCAGCCAGTCGCCGTTCAGGCCGCTGACCCAGTTCTCGTAGCGGACCTTCATGAAGTCGGGGTTGAACCCCAGCTCCGCTCCGCGGGCCAGGAGCGCGTCGCGCAGGGCATCGTCGCGACCGCCGTTGCGGATGTACCACTGGCGGCTGGTGACGATCTCGAGCGGCTTGTCGCCCTTCTCGTAGAAGTTCGCCTTGCGCTGCGTCGTGACGGGCTCGCCGTCGAGGTCACCCGTCTCGCGCAGACCGGCCACGACGGCCTCGCGCGCGGAGAACGTGGTCTTGCCGGCCAGCTCCTCGTAGCGGGCGCGGGCCGCCTCGGAGCCCAGCCACTCGGGCGTGTCCCGCAGGATGCGGCCGTCACGCCCCACCACGGACCGCGTCGGCAGCTGGAGCTCGCGCCACCACTGCACGTCCGTGAGGTCACCGAACGTGCAGCACATCGCGATGCCGGCGCCCTTGTCGGGCTCGGCCAGGGTGTGCGCCAGGACGGGGATCTCGACGTCGAACAGCGGCGAGCGGACCGTGGTGCCGAACAGGTGCTGGTACCGCTCATCGTCGGGGTGCGCGATGAGCGCCACGCACGCCGGAAGCAGCTCCGGACGGGTCGTCTCGATGTACACCGGACCACCCCCACCGTGGAACGCGACGCGGTGGAACGCGCCGGGGTAGTCGCGGGCCTCGAGCTCGGCCTGGGCGACCGCCGTCTGGAAGGTCACGTCCCACAGCCCGGGCGCCTCGGCCTGGTACGCCTCGCCGCGCGCGAGGTTGCGCAGGAACGCCTGCTGCGCGACGGCACGGGACTCCGCGGAGACGGTCTGGTAGGTCCGCGACCAGTCCACCGAGAGGCCGAGCCGACGCCAGAGGGCCTCGAACAGCCGCTCGTCCTCGATCGTCAGGCGCTCGCACAGCTCGACGAAGTTCCTCCGGCTGACCGGCACCTGCGGACCCGACTTGCCCTCGCCGCCCTCGAACGGGGGCGTGAAGTCGGCGTCGTACGGCAGGGACGGGTCGCACCGCACGCCGTAGTAGTTCTGCACGCGGCGCTCGGTGGGCAGGCCGTTGTCGTCCCAGCCCATCGGGTAGAAGACCTCGCGGCCGCGCATGCGCTGGAACCGGGCGACGACGTCGGTGTGCGTGTACGAGAACACGTGGCCGACGTGCAGCGAGCCGGACACCGTCGGGGGCGGCGTGTCGATCGAGTAGATCTGCTCACGGGTCGCGGTGCGGTCGAAGGCGTACAGGTCCTGCGCGGTCCACGCCTCGTCCCAGCGGGTCTCGACACCGTCGAGGGAGACCCGGTCCGGTACCTGCCGCGTGCCCGTGGTGGTCAGGGGTGCAGCAGGCGGGACGGACGCAGTGGGGGACTCAGAGCTCATGGGTCGACATCTTCCCAGATCGGCGGGCGTGGAGGCTCCGTCGACGATCAGGCGAACACTCGGTGAACGGGGATGGACGTGGCACGGTCTCCCCGGCGCCGGGTGCAAGGATCGCCAGTCGCCGGGTCGTGAGCGCATGATCGGGGAACACGAGCGGACGGGGAGGCTGGCGATGGCGGCCGAGGCATTCCTCCGGTCCGCCCTCGCGCCCGCACCTCGCACCCTCGTGGACATCCTCGAGGCCACCGCCGCGGCGCACGGTGACGCTCCCGCGATCGACGACGGCAGCACGGTCCTGACCTACCGCGAGCTGCTGGTGGCGGTCCGGGCGGCCGCCGCTGGCCTGGCCGGTGCAGGCATCGGGTCCGGACAGCGCGTCGGGGTCCGGATCCCGTCGGGGACGGCCGAGCTGTACACGGCGATCCTCGCGGTGCTCGCCGCCGGTGCGTCCTACGTGCCCGTGGACGTGGACGACCCCGACGAGCGCGCGCAGACCGTGTTCCGCGAGGCCGGCGTGGCCCGGGTGCTGACCGAGGGCGACCTCGCCGGGCTGGCGCGCACCGCGGAGCCGCGTCGCCCGACGCTCGACGACGACGCCTGGATCATCTTCACGTCGGGCTCCACGGGCGCGCCCAAGGGCGTCGCGGTCACGCACCGGTCGGCCGCCGCGTTCGTCGACGCCGAAGCCCGCCTGTTCCTCCAGCACGCCCCGCTCGGACCGGGCGACCGGGTCCTGGCCGGCCTCTCCGTGGCCTTCGACGCCAGCTGCGAGGAGATGTGGCTCGCGTGGGGGCACGGCGCCTGCCTCGTCCCGGCGCCGCGCGCGCTGGTGCGGACGGGCATGGACCTCGGTCCCTGGCTGGTCGCGCAGGGCATCACCGTCATCTCG
Organism: Cellulomonas sp. Leaf395; assembly: GCF_001424125.1. Taxonomy (GTDB): domain Bacteria; phylum Actinomycetota; class Actinomycetes; order Actinomycetales; family Cellulomonadaceae; genus Cellulomonas. The sequence goes on along the minus strand of NZ_LMQI01000002.1, from coordinate 253,915 downwards.
ACCGTCCCGACGCTCGCCGGGCTGTGGCGCGCCGAGGAGCTGGCCGGCGTCCGGCTGCTCATCTTCGGCGGCGAGGCCTGCCCGCCCGAGCTCGTCGCGCGGCTGGTGGGGGACGGGCGTGAGGTCTGGAACACGTACGGCCCCACGGAGGCGACCGTCGTCGCGTGCGCCGCGCTGCTGACCGGCGACGGTCCCGTGCGGATCGGGCACGCGCTCGACGGGTGGGACCTCGCGGTCGTGGCGCCCGACGGGCTCCCGGTGGAGGAGGGCGGCCTCGGCGAGCTGATCATCGGCGGTGTCGGCCTCGCGCGGTACCTCGACCCGGTCAAGGACGCCGAGAAGTACGCGCCCGTCGAGGGGCTCGGGTGGGAGCGGGCGTACCGCAGCGGCGACCTCGTGCGGTACGAGCCCGAGGGACTGGTCTTCGTCGGGCGGGCCGACGACCAGGTCAAGGTGGGCGGCCGACGGATCGAGCTGGGCGAGGTCGACTCCGCGCTGCTCGCGCTGCCGGGGGTCGCGGGAGCCGCGGCGGCCGTGCGGCGCACCCCGGCGGGCACGTCGGTGCTCGTCGGCTACCTGGTGCCCGATCCCGGCGTCGAGCTGGACCTCGCCGACGCCCGCCACCGCCTGACCGGCACGCTCCCCGCCGCGCTGGTGCCGCTCCTCGCTCCCGTGGCCTCCATCCCTACCCGGGGGTCCGGGAAGGTCGACCGGGACGCCCTGCCGTGGCCGCTCGGACGCGCCGACCAGGAGGCCACCCACGGGCCTGCCGTCGGTCTGACCCCGACGGGGGAGTGGGTGGCGCAGCGGTGGACGGCCGCGCTCGGGGTCGCGGTGGCCGGTCCGCGCGACGACTTCTTCGCGTCAGGCGGCGGGAGCCTGGTCGCGGCGCAGCTGGTGAGCGCGCTGCGGGCTCGGTTCCCGACCGTCACCGTCGCGGACGTCTACGAGTACCCGCGGATCGGTGACCTGGCCCGCCGGCTCGACGAGTTCGAGCCGACCGTCGTGGCCGAGGCGCGGGTCGTCGCGCCCACGCCGGTCCGGGCGCAGCTGGCGCAGACCCTGCTCGGCATCCCGCTCGCCGCGCTGGTCGGCCTGCGGTGGCTGACGTGGCTGCTCGCGGCCGACGCGGTGCTCGTCGCGACGACCGGTGCCCCCTGGGTGCCCGTCGTGCCCGGGGTCTGGTGGTGGGTGGCCGCCGGGTGGCTGGTGCTCATCAGCCCGCTGGGACGCATGGGCACGACGGTGGTCGTCGCGCGGACCCTGCTGCGCGGCCTCCTGCCCGGACGGTATCCGCGCGGCGGCTCCGTGCACCTGAGGCTCTGGTTCACCGAGTCGTGGGCCGCCGCGGCGGGTGCCGAGAACCTGTCCTGCGCGCCCTGGACCGCGCAGTACGCGCGTGCGCTGGGCGCGACGATCGGCCGTGACGTCGACCTGCACGCCCTGCCCCCGGTCACGGGGCTGCTCACGCTCGGCAACGGGTGCGCGGTCGAGCCCGAGGTCGATCTGCGCGGGCACTGGCTGGACGGGGACGTGCTGCGGGTGGGCCGGGTGCGGATCGACAAGCGCGCGACCGTCGGGACGCGCAGCACGCTCGCGCCCGGCACCCGCGTCGGGGCCTGGGCCGAGGTCGCGCCCGGGTCCGCCGTCCTCGACTCCGTGCCGCCGGGCGAGCTCTGGGTGGGGTCACCAGCCGTGTTCGACGGGCCGTCGCGCCGGCACTGGCCGCGCGACAAGGCTCCGCGCGGCGGCCGCTGGGTGGCCGCGTACGGCGCGACGGCCGCGGCGCTGGCTGCGCTTCCGGTGGTCGCCGCCGTGTGCGGGCTGCTGGTGGTCGGGGTCGGGCTCCGAGACGCGACGACCTGGTCCGAGGCAGCACTCGACGCCCTGCGTGCCGTCCCGCTCGGCGCCCTCACGATGGTCGTGGTGCTCGCGGTGGTCACGCTCGTGGCCGTGCGGCTGCTCGGGCTCGGCTTCCGCGAGGGGTACCACGCGGTGCGCAGCCGGGCCGGCTGGCAGGTGTGGGCGACGCTGCGGCTCATGGACGACGCGCGCACCACCCTGTTCCCGCTCTACTCGAGCATGGCGACCCCGGTCTGGCTGCGGGCGCTCGGGGCGGACATCGGCAAGGACGTCGAAGCGTCGACCGCGCTGATGCTTCCCACCCTCACCACTGTCGGCGATGGGGCGTTCCTCGCCGACGACACCCTGATCGGCTCCTACGAGCTCGGGCACGGCTGGCTCCGGGTGGAGCGCAGCAAGGTGGGCAAGCGCGCGTTCCTCGGCAACTCGGGGATGATCGCGCCCGGCCGCACGGTGCCGAAGCGCGGTCTGGTCGCCGTGCTCTCGGCGACGCCCGAGGACGCTCGCGCCGGCACCAGCTGGCTCGGGTCGCCGCCGGTGAAGCTGCGCCGGGTGGCGGGCGAGTCCGACGACGCCCGCACGTTCGCACCCCCGACCCGGCTGCGGGTCGCTCGCGCGCTCGTCGAGCTGTGCCGGATCCTGCCGGTGATCTGCACCTTCGGGATCGGCGTGGCGGTGCTCCTGGTCCTGCAGGCGGCGCTCGACAGGTGGGGTCTGGGGGCCGCCGCGGCGCTCTCCCCGCTGGTCGTGCTGGCGGCGGCGGGCGTCGCGTGCGCCCTCGCGACGGCGGCGAAGTGGCTGCTCGTCGGCAGGCTCCGTCCCGGCGACCACCCCCTGTGGAGCTCGTTCATCTGGCGCAACGAGCTGGCCGACACGTTCCTCGAGGTCGTCGCCGTGCCGTGGCTGGGACCTGCCACCGTCGGCTCGCCCGCCCTCACCGTGTGGCTGCGGACGCTCGGCGCCCGCATCGGCCGCGGGGTCTGGTGCGAGACCTACTGGCTGCCCGAGGCCGACCTCGTGACGCTCGGTGACGCGTCCACCGTGAACCGCGGCTGCGTGCTGCAGACACACTTGTTCCATGATCGGGTCATGAGCATGGACACGGTGGAGCTCGGACGGGGCGCGAGCCTGGGCCCGCACGGCGTGGTGCTGCCCGCGGCGAGCCTCGACGACGGCGCCCGCGTCGGGCCGGCGTCGCTCGTGCTGCGCGGCGACACCATCCCCGCCGGGTCCCGCTGGACGGGCAACCCGGTGTCCCCGGCGTGACTCACCCGCCGGAGGACCCCTACCTCCCCGGTCGCCCGGAGGGCGGCCTCTCCGTGGACCGGTACGAGCTCGAGCTCGACTACCGGGTGGCGACGAACCGCCTCGACGCCCGCGCCGTGGTCCACGCCCAGGCGTCCCGCACGCTGGACCGGTTCTCGCTGGACCTGCGCGGCCTGCGGGTCAGGCAGGTGCTGGTGGGCGGGAAGCGCCCCGAGCGATGGGCGCTCCACGACGGTCGGCTCACCGTCCGGCTCGGCCGGGAGGTCCTCGCGGGCACCAGCCTGCTCGTCGAGGTCCGCTACGGCGGGCAGCCGGGGCCCGCACGCGGACCGTGGGGTGAGGTCGGCTGGGAGGAGCTGGAGGACGGGCTCATCGTGGCCGGCCAGCCCGACGGCGCGCCCACGTGGTTTCCGTGCCACGACAGCCCGGCGGACAAGGCGACCTTCGGCGTCACCGTCACCGCGGAGGCCGGCTACGAGGTGATCACCAACGGACGCCTGATCTCGCGCACGCCGCGCGCCGGGCGCGTCCGATGGGTGTACGACCAGCCCGAGCCGATGGCGCCGTACCTCGCGACGCTGCAGATCGGGCGCTACGAGCGGCTCGCGACCGGGAGCGGGACCGAGGCGTTGGTGCCGCCCCGGCTGGAGACGGCCGCGCTGTACGACCTGGGGCGGCAGCCCGAGATGATCGCGCTCTTCGAGGAGCGGTTCGGGCCGTACCCGTTCGCCGCCGGGTACACGGTCGTGGTCACCGACGACGTCCTCGAGATCCCGCTGGAGGCCCAGGGCCTGTCCGTGTTCGGTGCCAACCACATGGACGGGCGGCGCGGGTCCGAGCGGCTGGTGGCCCACGAGCTCGCGCACCAGTGGTTCGGCAACAGCCTGACCGTCGGGCGGTGGCGAGACATCTGGCTGCACGAAGGCTTCGCCTGCTACGCCGAGTGGTTGTGGTCGGAACGGTCCGGCGGCTGGACGGCCCACCGTATGGCGCGCTCGGTGCGCGCACGCCTGTCCCTGCTGCCCCAGGACCTGCTCATCGGAGATCCCGGCGCGGCGGCGATGTTCGACGACCGGCTCTACAAGCGCGGTGCCCTCACCCTGCACGCCCTGCGGCTGACGGTCGGGGACGACGTGTTCTTCGAGATCCTGCGGACGTGGACCGCGCGGTACCGGCACGGGACGGTCAGCACCGAGCAGTTCGTCGCGTGCGCGTCCGAGGTGGCCGGTACGTCGCTCGTGCTCCTGGTCGAGTCGTGGCTGTACCGGCCCGCCCTCCCGGAGCTGCCACCTCTGCCGCCCAGCGGCGGGGGATCATCCGGCCTGGTCCCGCGGTTAGGGTGATTCGGGGACGACCTCGCGGAGCACCGCGGACCCCGCGCTCACAGGAGTCACTAGATGGCAACGGTCACGGCGGACGGCCTCACGGTCGGGTACGCGGCGATGCTCGAGCAGTTCCACCCGACCGAGGCGGTCGCGCTGTCCGTCCACGCGGAGGCCCACGGGTTCTCCGGCGTGATGGCGGCCGACCACTACCAGCCGTGGGTCCCGGCGCAGGGGCAGGCGGCGTTCGTCTGGAACGTGCTGACCGCGCTCGGCGAGCGGACCACCGGTGACATCGGCCCCGGGGTGACCGCGCCGACGTTCCGCTGGCACCCCGCGATGGTCGCGCAGGCGTCCGCCACGCTGGCCGCGATGTACCCCGGACGGCACTGGCTGGGACTCGGCTCCGGAGAGGCGCTCAACGAGCACATCGTCGCGAACTACTGGCCCGAGGCGCCCGAGCGGATCAACCGCATGTTCGAGGCCATCGAGATCATCAAGAAGTTGTTCACTGCGTCGATCGCGGGCAAGGACGTCAAGCACGCCGGGCAGTTCTACAAGGTGGAGTCGACGCGCCTGTGGACGATGCCCGAGGTCGCGCCCGAGATCCTCGTCGCGACGGCCGGCCCGGTCACCGCCAAGCGCGCGGGCCGCCTGGCCGACGGGCTCATCACCGTCGGGGCGCCGCTGGAGAAGATCTCCGGGCTGTTCGGCAAGTTCGACGAGGGCGCCCGCGAGGCCGGCAAGGATCCGGACGCGATGCCGAAGGTCCTGCAGCTGCACCTGTCCTGGGCGGAGACCGACGAGCTGGCCCTGGCGCACGCGATGCACGAGTGGCCCAACGGCGGCATGAAGTTCCCGAAGGCCGACATCCGCTCGCCGTTCGACTTCGAGCAGATGGCCAAGCTGGTGCGCCCTGAGGACTTCGAGGGCCGGATGGTCATCTCCGCGGACCCCGACAAGCACCGCGCCGAGATCCAGAAGTACGTCGACCTCGGGTTCGACCGGATCTACCTGCACAACGTCGGGCGCAACCAGCGCGAGTGGATCGAGACGTTCGGGGCGGACGTGCTGCCCAAGCTCGTGCGATGAGCACGCGCCTGGAGGTCTGGGCACCCGACGGGCTGCCCGAGATCGCGCCCGGCGACGACCTCGTGGAGCTGCTCACCGAGCTGCTCCGCGACGACTCGCTGATCGACGGTGACGTCCTCGTCCTGACCAGCAAGGTCGTCTCCAAGGCCGAGGGCCGGGTGGTCTCCGCCGACGACCGCGAGCAGGCGATCACCGACGAGACCGTCCGCGTCGTCGCCACCCGCGAGCATGCGTCGGGGGTGACCCGGATCGTCGAGAACCGGCTCGGGCTGGTCATGGCTGCGGCCGGTGTCGACGCGTCGAACACCCCCGAGGGGACCGTGCTCCTGCTGCCGGTCGACCCGGACGCGTCGGCCCGTGCTCTGCGGGCCGGCCTCTCGGCAGCCTTCGGGGTGCGGATCGGCGTTGTCGTCACCGACACCGCGGGTCGGCCGTGGCGGCAGGGCGTCACCGACATCGCGATCGGCGCCGCCGGGCTCGTCGTGCTCGACGACCTGCGCGGCCAGGTCGACACCTTCGGCCGGCCGCTGGTCATGACGCAGGCGGCCGTCGCCGACGAGATCGCGTCGGCCGGAGAGCTGGTCAAGGGCAAGGCCGAGGGGCGTCCGCTCGCGATCGTCCGCGGACTCGGCCACCTGGTCACCGAGGACGACGGGCCCGGCGCACGCGTGCTCGTGCGCCTCGGAGCCGACGACATGTTCCAGCAGGGCAGCGCCGAGGCCTACTCCCAGGGGTGGAAGGACGCGCTCAGGGACCAGCCGTAGCCTTAGCGGCCGCCTTGGCGGCCTGCTTCGTGGCTCGGACCTCGCTCAGCGACACCGGGTCGGTGACGTCCGCGATGGAGCGCCGCGCGCCGGGTTCGCCGTACGCGCCGGCCGCCTCCGCCCAGCCGGCCGGCTGCACGCCGCGTTGCTTGCCGAGCAGCGCCAGGAAGATGCGCGCCTTCTGGTCGCCGAAGCCCGGCAGCGCCTTGAGCCGCTTGAGCACGGTCGTCCCGTCGGGAGCACCATCGGTCCACAGTCGCGTGACGTCACCGTCGTAGTCCTCGACCACCGCGGCGGCCACGGCCTGGATGCGGCCCGCCATCGAGCCGGGGTAGCGGTGGACCGCCGGGGGAGTCGCGCACAGGGCCGCGAACGTCTCCGGGTCGGCCTCCGCGATGCGGTGGACGTCGAGCCCGTCCATGCGCGCCGCGATCTTGGCGGGTCCCGCGAAGGCGGACTCCATGGTGACCTGCTGGTCGAGGAGCATGCCGATGAGCAGGGCGAACGGGTCGTCGGTCAGGAGCTGGTCGGCGGTCGGGTCGCCGGTGAGCCAGAGAGTCATGACGGCATCCTCTCGCGAGTGGGGGAGGATGCGCCGATGCGATGGGTCGTGGTGGTGCCCGTGAAGCCGGCCGCGGACGGGAAGACGCGGCTGGCCGGCGTGCTGTCCGCGACGGGGCGGGAGCGGCTGGTCCGGGCGATGGCGCTCGACACGATCGCGGCGGCCGTCGCGACCCCCGGGGTGGTCCGGGTCGTCGTGGTCACCGCGGACGCGACGCTGCGGACGCTGCTGGAGGGGTCCGTCGACCTCGTCGACGAACCCGGTGGCGGACTGAACGGAGCGGTCCGCGCGGGCATCGACCGGGCGGCGAGCGACACCGACGGTGTCGCCATCCTGCTCGGCGACCTGCCTGCCCTGCGCCCCGACGACCTCGAGGACGCCCTGAGCATGGCGAGCGCCCACGAGCGCGCCTTCGTGGCCGATGCCGACGCTACCGGCACGACGCTGCTCACGGCGCTGCCCGGCGTCACGCTCGATCCGCGGTTCGGTCCGGGGTCGGCGGCGGCGCACGAGCTGGGCGGGCACGTCCGCCTGGCGGTCGTCGCCACGTCCACCGTGCGTCGCGACGTCGACGTCCCGCACGACCTGGTCGAGGTGGCACGGCTCGGCGTCGGCCCCGCGACGCGTGACGTGCTCTAGCGTCAGCGCGTGCGCCTCTTCCGTTGTCCTCGCTGCGCGAACGTGGCATTCATCGAGTCCCTGTCCTGCGACGGCTGCGGGCTGGAGCTGGGTCTGCACCCGCCCACCCTGACGATGCGTGCCGCGCCCGCGCAGGGCAGCGACGTCGACGGCACGTGGTGGTTCCCCTGCGCCAACCGGCAGTGGGAGTGCAACTGGCTCGTCGCGTCGGACTCCGGCTCGGGCAAGTGCATCGCGTGCCGCCTCACGCGCACCCGGCCGAGCAACGACGACACCCTCGCGCTCGAGAAGCTCGCGACCGCGTCGGGCGACAAGCGCCGGCTCCTCGTCCAGCTGGCCGACCTGGGGCTGCCCATCACGCCCTGGTACGAGCGCAAGGGTGGGCTCGGGTTCGACCTGCTCTCGTCGCGCTCGAACGGTGCCCGCGTCACCATCGGGCACGCCAACGGGATCGTCACGATCGATCTGGCCGAGTCCCTCGACGCGCACCGCGAGGCTCTGCGGATCAGCCTCGGCGAGCCGTACCGCACGATGCTCGGCCACTTCCGCCACGAGGTCGGGCACTACTACGAGTGGATCCTGGTCGAGCAGACCGGGTGGATCGACGAGTGCCGGACGATCTTCGGCGACGAGCGCACGTCGTACCGGGACGCGATCTCCCGGCACTACAAGAGCGGGGCGCCGCGGGACTGGGCGGAGAGCTTCATCTCCGAGTACGCCACGATGCACCCGTGGGAGGACTTCGCGGAGTGCTTCGCCCACTACCTGCACCTGACCAGCACGCTGCAGACCGCGGCGGCCGGTGGGCTGACGGTCCGGATGGAAGGCGTGCCGCAGATCGCGGACGGTGAGGTCAGCCCGCGGACCAGCTACGCGGACGCGACGATGGCCGAGGTCCTCGCCGACTGGCTGCCGGTCTCGACGTTCCTCAACCGGGTCAACCGGGCGATGGGCAAGAGCGACCTCTACCCGTTCACGATCGCCGAGCCCGTGGCCCGCAAGCTGGACTTCGTGCACCGCGTGGTGACCGCCTCCCGCGTCGAGAAGCCGCTCGGCTAGGGGAGGGCACCGACCAGGGCGAGCGCGTCCGCGGCGATGCGGGCGGTCGTCGGCACGTCGGTCATGAGGGTCGGAGCGGCGCCGGCCAGCCAGCCCTCGGACCGCAGCGTCTCGGCGGCGTCGGCGTCCCGGTCGTCGACGAGCCAGGCGTCCAGCACACCGTCCGGCCGCCGGCCGTAGTGGCGTGCCACGGCGACCGCGCTGGTCTCGACGCCGATCGCGGTCAGGCACGCGTCGGCCATCCCGCGCACGGGTGCGCCGCCGATCACCGGGCTGACGCCCACCACCGGGGCGGAGGTCGTGCGCAGGGCGTCGCGGATGCCGGGGATCGCGAGGATCGTGCCGACGGAGACCACGGGGTTCGACGGCGGGACGACGACCACGTCGGCGTCGGCGATCGCCGCCAGGACACCGGGAGCGGGTGCGGCCGTCGCCAGGTTCGTCTGCACGAAGCGCACTGCCGGGAGCGCGGCGCGGTGCCGGACCCACCACTCCTCGAAGTGCATCTCCTGCATCTCCTGACCGTCGGCGACCACGACGTGCGTCTCGACCTCGTCGTCGGTCATCGGCAGGAGCGTCACGCCCGGTGACCAGCGTTCGGCGAGGCGGGCCGTGACCTGCGACAGCGGCAGACCTTCACGGAGCAGCGCGGTCCGGGCGAGGTGGGTCGCCAGGTCCAGGTCCCCGAGAGTGAACCACTCCCAGCCGAGGCCGTACGCGGCGAGGTCGTCGCTGGTCCGGCTGCTCTCGTCGCGCCGGCCCCAGCCCTGCTCCTCGTGCACCGCGCCGCCGAGGGTGTACATCAGGGTGTCGAGATCGGGGCAGACGCGGACCCCGTGCAGCCACATGTCGTCGCCGGTGTTCGCGATGACGGTGACCTGGCCGCGGTGGCCCAGGAGGCTCAGCAGGCCGCGGGTGAAGCGCGCGCCGCCGACCCCGCCGGACAGGACGGTGACCTTCAGGATCGTCATTCGGACCTCGTCGGCTCGTGGAACGCGATGACCGGTCGGCCGGTGCGCGGGTGCTCCAGGATGTCGGCCTCGACTCCGTAGACCTGCCGCAGCAGGGCCGGCGTCAGCACCTCGCGCGGATGGCCCGCCGCTGCCAGGTGCCCGTTCGCCAGCACGAGCACGTGCTCGCAGAACGCGGCCGCGAGGTTGAGGTCGTGCAGGGCGGCGACCGTCGTCGTGCCCAGGTCTCGGACGAACGCCAGCAGGCTCAGCTGCGCGCTGACGTCGAGGTGGTTGGTGGGCTCGTCGAGCAGCAGGAGCTCGGGCTCCTGGGCCAGCGCCCGGGCGATCTGCACGCGCTGCCGCTCGCCGCCGGACAGTGAGGACCACGGACGCTCGGCCAGGTGGTCCGCCCGCGCGCTGACCAGCGCGCGGTCGACCGCCGCCTCGTCGGGGTCGGTGCCCCACAGGCTCCGGTACGGGATCCGGCCCAGCGACACGACCTCACGGACGGTGAGCGGGACGGTGCTCGTCGACTCCTGCTCGAGCAGGGCGATCCGCCGCGCACGCGCCTTGCGCGGGAGGTGGTGCACGGCGACGTCCTGGACGAGCACCGCGCCCTTCTCCGGCGGAAGCAGGCCCGCGACCAGGCGGAGCAGCGTCGTCTTGCCGGCGCCGTTCGGGCCCAGCAACCCGGTCAGGTGCCCGGACGGAGGTGTCGCGTCGATCCCGTCCACCACCCAGCGACCCCCGAGCCGGGTGCCGACGCCGTCGAGGGTCAGGTCCATGCGGCCCCCTTCCCGCGGCGCAGCAGGAACGCGAAGACCGGGACCCCGATGAGTGCGGTGACGATGCCGACGGGGAGCTCGCGCGGGTCGAACACGGTCCGGGCCAGCGTGTCCGCCCAGATCAGGAACACCGCACCGCTGAGCGCCGCCACCGGCAGCAGCCGGCGGTGCGCAGGACCGGTCAGGGACGACACGGCGTGCGGGAGGATCAGGCCGACGAACCCGATCGCGCCGCTGACCGCGACCATCGCGCCCGTGAGCAGGGCGACGACCGTCATCAGGGTCCAGCGCGTGCGGTCCACGTCGATACCGAGGGCCGCCGCCGACGTGTCGCCGAACGCGAACGCGTCCAGCCGCGTCGCGCTCAGCACCAGGACGGTGCCGACCACCACCACCGCGATGCCGGCGATCGCGACCGACGCCCACGTCGCGCCCGCCAGCGAGCCGAGCAGCCAGTTGAGGATCTCCCGGTAGGAGTCGCCGGTGGAGCTCCAGAAGATGACGAAGCTGGTCCCCGCGGCGGCCATCTGGGACACGGCGAGCCCCGCCAAGACCGTGCGGCCCGGCGACAGGGTGCTCCCCGAGCGGGCGAGAGCCAGGGTCGCGACGAGGGCCAGCAGCGCACCGGCGAACGCCGCGACCGGCAGCAGCAGGCTCACGCCGACGACGAGCACGGCGACCGCGCCGAGCGACGCACCCGAGGAGAGGCCGAGCAGGTACGGGTCGGCCAGCGGGTTGCGCGTGAGGCTCTGCATCACCGCGCCCGCGATCGCGAGGCCGGCACCCACGGCCGCGGCGGTGAGCACCCGGGGGAGGCGCAGGTCCCACACGATCGCGTCGTGCAGCCGCGGCACGGCGTCGACCGGCAGCCCGAGATGACCCCCGATGCTGCGCGCGACCTCGTCGACCCCGAGGTCCGCCGGGCCGATGGTGACCGTGACCAGGATCGTCACGACGAGCGCCGCCAGCCCTGCGAGGACCAGGAGCGTCAGAGGCGTGCGGGCCTTCACCCCAGCTCGGCGAGCTGGTCGCTGAGCGAGGCGACCGCGTCCGCGTTCCGGACTCCCGCCTCGCCCGCCGCGAACGGGACGACGAGGTACCGCTCCTCCCGGACCGCCGTGAGCTGGCTCGTCGCGGGGTTGGCCTCGAGCAGGCCGATCTTCTTCTCCGCGGTGTTCCAGGCGGCATCGACGAGCACGATGACGTCCGGGTCCGCCGCCACGACCTGCTCCCAGCCGGCCGACGTCCAGCTGTCGTGCACGTCGGCGAAGATGTTGGTCAGTCCGGCCGCGTCCATGATCATCTGCGGCGCGCCGATCCCCGCTCCGACGTACGGGGTGTCCGTCCCGGAGCTGTACCAGAGCGCGGTCGTCTCCTCGGCCGGCTGCTCCGCGGTCTCCAGCGTCGCCTCCTGCTCGGCGATCAGCGCCTCCGCGCGCTCCGGCACGCCGAAGATGGCCGCGACCTCGCGGATCTCATCAGCGACCCTGTCGAACGTCAGCGGGTCGGGCACGTAGCCCTCCTCCTTGCACGCCGCGGGGGAGACGTACGTGGTGATCCCGAGGTTGTGCAGGGCCGCACGGTCGCCGGCGCCGTCGGCCGAGAAGTTGGACTCCCAGCCGCCGTAGACGAAGTCCGGCTCCAGCCCGAGCAGCGCCTCCTGGCCCGGCACCTTGTCCGAGACGACCGGGACCTTGTCGTAGGCAGCCGTGTACTCCGCCGGCACCGGTCCGTCCGCGAACGCCGTGCCCACCAGCACGTCCTCAAGCCCCAGCGCCAGGAGCATCTCCGTGGCGGTCGACTTGATGGTGACGACCTTGGTCGGGGGCGCGGTGACCGTGACCTCGGTGCCGCAGTTGTCGAGGGTGACCGGGGCGAACGTGACGCTCGTGGTCTCGGTCGGTGCTGCCTCCGGGGTGCTCTGGGCGGAGCACGCCGCGAGCGCCAGTGCGGCGACGGCTGTCAGAAGGGCGGGACGGATCCTGGGCATCGGGATGAGGGCTCCGGGGCTCTGCGGGGTGCGGGGCGCGCGGGCACATGCTCGAGCGCGGGGGGTGGGGTGCACGTCGCACCTCCGGAGGGCCGCCCACGTCCGGGCGGCGCGACCCGGCCACAGCTGGTCGGGTTCCGCGCACAGAGTAGGCCTGAGGGGTGGCACGTCGGCAAGTGGGGCCCGGCTCGTGCGTGCAGGTCAGGGAGCGCTTGTCGGTCGACGATGGCAGCGACGGCGGCACGGCGACCAGCTTGGCGGTAGCGGTAGCGCTCCGTGGCAGGCACCCTCGCAGGGAGGCTTGCCGAGCGCTCAGGAGGGCGGTAGGGTCGAACGTATGTTCGATGGGTCGTGAGGGGTGATCCGGGGCGCGGGGAGGTCCCGGATCGCCGCTCATGCCTGCATGGACCGGCTGCACACGGCATCCGGGGTGCCGTCAGTCGGTGCGGACGTCACCGGCCGCCCGGCGCCACGAGCCCGGACTCGTAGGCGAGCACGACGAGCTGGCCACGATCACGGGCGTGGAGCTTCGCCATGGCCCGGTTCACGTGGGTCTTGGCGGTCATCGGCGTGATCACCATCCGGGCTGCGATCTGGTCGTTGGTCAGCCCTTCGGCGACCAGCGCCACGGCCTCGCGCTCCCGGGTGGTCAGGTCGCCCAGCACCGCGCCGCCGGCCCGGTGGGGCGGCCTGGCGACGTACCGGTCGATCAGTGTGCGAGTGATCGACGGTGCCAGGAGGGCGTCGCCGCGTGCCGCGACGCGGACGGCGTGCAGGAGGTCCTCCGGGACGATGTCCTTGACCAGGAAACCCGCCGCCCCGGCACGGAGCGCCTCGAAGACGTACTCGTCGAGCCCGTAGTTGGTGAGAATGACGACGTGCACCCCGGCCAGGTCCGGGTCGAGGGCGATGCGCCGCGTCGCCTCGATGCCGTCGACGACCGGCATCTGGACGTCGATCAGCGCGACGTCCGGCCGGAGCTCGCTCGCGAGTGCGACGCCTTGCTCCCCGTCCGCAGCCTCGCCGACCACCGTGATGTCATCCTCCAGGTCCAGGAGCGCGCGGAACCCGCTGCGCAGGAGTGGCTGGTCGTCGACCAGCAGGACGCGGATCACGGTGTGTGGTCGACGGGGAGCTCGACCCGGACGGTGAACCCTCCCTCGCTGCGGGCTCGCGCACGGAGGCGACCGCCGAGTGCGCTGACGCGTTCCTGCATCCCGAGCAGTCCCACACCGGGCACGGGCACGGTGTCCGGTGCGGCCCGGCCGTCGTCGTCGACCTGGACAGAGAGCAGGTCGGGGCGGCAGTCGATCGTGACCGTCGCCGTCGTGGCGCCGGCGTGCCGGGCGATGTTCGTGAGCGACTCCTGGACGATCCGGTAGGCGGTCCGGCCCACCGCGGCCGGCACATCGCCACCGTCACCGTTCATCGTCAGCGTCGCGACCAGCCCGATCGACCGGGCGCCCTTCACGAGCTCGTGGACGTTGTCGAGCCCACGTGCCGGCGTCATGTCGTCGTCACGCAGTGCCGTCAGCGTCGCCCGCAGCTCCCGAGTGGCTTCACGACCGGCCTCCTGGATGGCCAGCAGGGCCTCCGGCACCTGCTCCCCGCGCCGACGTGCGACGTGGACAGCGACCTCGGACTGCACCTTGATGATCGAGATCTGGTGCGTGAGCGAGTCGTGCAGCTCGCGTGCGATGTGCAGGCGCTCCTCGTCGGCACGGCGCTTCGCGGCCTCCTCCCGGGTGCGCTCCGCCTCGTAGGCCCGCCGCTCCGCCTGTCGCAGCGCCTCGCCCGCGGCGGCCGCCGCGATCAGCCACGCCAGCTCGAGAGCGTCCCGGGCATGCACGAGTGCGGCCCCTGCATCGCGCCCGGAGACCAGGGCCACCAGCGGGAGTGCGGCGAGCATCGCCACGCTCGCGATCACCGTGGCGGTGCGGTGCCCTGCCCGCATCGCGATGAACACCGCGAACAGGAAGGCCACCGCGGGGACGTCGTAACCGACGGCCTGGTAGCCCACGGCGCACAGCCCCGTGACGGTCAGGACGGCGACCGGAGCGCGACGACCGGCGGCGAGCGCCAGCCCGCCGGACGCCAGCAGTGCGAGACCGAGCACGTCGCGCCCGCCGGGCGGCGGCTCGCTCGACAGGCCGGCGAGCACGAGCGCCCCCGCCACGCCGATGGCGATCGCTCCGTCTCTGACGGGCGCAGGCACGTGCAACCGTCCTGAGCTCATACGGGCACCGTAGCCCGGTGCTCCCTGCGCCCGGATCCCGCCCGGGGACGAGAACACCTACCGCGGACGCGGTACCACGCACAGCTCCTGCGACGTCCGTGGCAGCCCACAGTGTCCGCGTCAGGGGGACGACCAGCAGACCGACCGGCGAGAGGCTTCAGATGACATCCGACGACCAAGGAGAGCGACCATGCGAACACCACCAGCACTGACGTCGGTCCGGCGGGTGCTTGCCGCAGCCGGACCAGTCGTCGTCGCCACCTACGCTCTCGCCGCACCGGCGGCCGCGAACGGCCACGTCCAGGCAGCCGGCGGCACGACGTACGGCTTGACCTCCGGGCGTATCGGTCCCACCGTCGTCGCCGTCCTTGCGCTGGTCGGCGCGGTCCTGGGCGTGCTCGCTCTCACGCGCAGGGCGGGCCGGTCCGGAGCCCTCTGGGCACTGGTGCTAGGGCTGGTCGGCGCAGCGCTCGGCGTGGTGTTCGCCGTCTCCGCCGACGGGGGCCTGGGCACGGGGAACGGGCTCGGCGGAGCCATCGTGGCCACGGTGCTCGGGGTGCTCGCCGTCGTCCTCGGTGGGATCGGTCTGGCACGGTCCCGGCGCACTTCTCCTGCTCCGTCGCGCAGCGTCGGGGCCCGACGGTCCGTCGCAGTCGACGATCAGTAGTCGACGGCCTCCAGGCAGCGGAGCGCCATCCCCGAGGCTCAGCCGGTCCAGCTCGCGCTCAGGGTGCCGCGGCAAGGGCCAGGGCTCGGGCGACGTCCTCGACCTCGGCGCCGAGGAGGCCGACCGTGACACGGACGTGGGCGCGGGGCGTGGAGCCGGCAAGCGACCCGCTGTCCTCGCCCATGAGATCGGTGCTCCCGCCCGACGAGGTCGTGCCGCCGTCCGCGGAGAACGGGGTGCCCGGCGCGACGCGGATGCCGGCGGCCTCGAGGCGGACCAGGGCGGTGCGCTCGTCGTGGACCGGGAGCCAGACGTTGATGCCGTCGCCCGGGTCGATCGTGACGCCGTGGGTGGCGAGCGCGTCGCGCAGGGCTCGGCGGCGGGCGTAGTAGACGCGGCGGGCGTGGGCGACCGCCTCGATGGCGCTGCTGTCGGTGAGGAGGTCGACCAGGACGTGCTGGAGCAGGCGGCTGGTCCAGCCGGGGCCGAGCATGCGGCGGGCGACCAGTCCGTCGAGCACGGAGGCGGGTCCGCCGACGGCGGCGATGCGCAGGTCGGGGCCGTGGGACTTGGAGTAGGAGCGGACGTGCACGACCCGGTCGGGCAGGAGCGACCCCAGGCTGACGTCGCGGGCGGACGCGATCTCGCCCGAGTGGTCGTCCTCGAGGACCAGGGCGTCGTGCCGGCGCAGGACGGCGGCGAGGTCGCGGGCGCGGGTGGCCGTCATGCTCACGCCGGTCGGGTTGTGGGCGCGCGGTTGCAGGACGACGACGCCCGCCCCGGCGTCGAGTGCCCGCTCGAGCGCATCGGGCCGCATGCCGTGGCGGTCGAGCGTGACGGGGACGCGCACGAGGCCCAGCTGGTCGAGCAGGTCGAACAGGGGTGGGAACCCAGGGTCCTCGACGGCGACGCGTGAGCCGTAGCCGGCGACGCGCTCGAGGGTGCGGCTGATGGCGTCCAGGGCCCCGTCGACGACCGTGATGCGCTGCGGCGCGAACGGCCACGAGTCGCGGAGCAGCACCTCCAGGGCGGGCACGACGGGGGAGGTGACGTAGGCGCCGGTGTCCGCGGCGGGCCGCTGGAGGGCGACCCGGGACAGGGCGGGACCGATCAGGGGCAGCAGCTCGGGGTCGGGGGTGCCGGTCGACAGGTCGAGGCGGGCGGGCGCACCGCCGGCCAGGTCGCGGTAGCGGGGCGGGAGCCAGCTGGCGGGCGGGGGGAGCACGACGGTCCCGGCCCTGCCGCGGGAGATCACGATGCCCACCGCCGACAGTGCCTGCCATGCGCCGCTCACGGTCGCGGGGCTGACGCCGAGGTCGGCGGCGAGGGTGCGGACCGTCGGCAGCCGGTCGCCGGGTCGCAGGTCACCGCCGCGGACCAGGCGCGCCACAGTCGCTGCGATACCGCGAGGACTGCGGTCGTCGACGTGGGAGGCGAGGTCCATGCGGGTCAGGATGCACGCCCGGACGGGGGGCGCGCGGACCGTGCGGGCGACGGCGCAGATGTTTACGTGGGCGTCCCCGATGTTCCCGTCCAGGTACCCGTCAGTAACGGTGCAGAAATGTTCAACCCGGACAGTCACATTCCAGGCTACGGTGCCAAGAACGGGCACTGCGGCGCCACGTCGGGGCTCCGAGGCCGGTCGAGCTGAGAGATGCGGAGGAGCCCTATGACCGTCGTACGCGTCGCGTTCACCCAGGCCACCTGGACGGGCGACAAGGAGTCGATGATCGCGCTCCACGAAGCGTGGACCCGTGAGGCCGCCTCGCAGGGCGCGCAGATCATCGCGTTCCAGGAGCTGTTCTACGGCCCGTACTTCGGGATCACGCAGGACACCGCCTACTACGACTTCGCGGAGTCGGTCCCCGGGCCGACGACGGAGCGGTTCGCGGCGCTGGCCAAGGAGCTCGGCATCGTCATCGTGCTCCCGGTGTACGAGGAGGAGCAGCCCGGCGTCCTCTACAACACGGCTGCGGTGATCGACGCCGACGGCAGCTACCTCGGCAAGTACCGCAAGCACCACATCCCGAACCTGCCCAAGTTCTGGGAGAAGTTCTACTTCCGCCCCGGCAACCTCGGGTACCCGGTGTTCGAGACGGCCGTCGGCACGATCGGCGTGAACATCTGCTACGACCGGCACTTCCCGGAGGGATGGCGGGTGCTGGCCCTGAACGGGGCGCAGATCGTGTTCAACCCCAACGCCACGGCCCCCGGCATCTCGAACAAGCTGTGGGAGATCGAGCAGCCGGCCGCCGCGGTGGCCAACGGCTACTTCGTCGTCGCCAACAACCGCGTGGGGCTCGAGGACAACGAGTACGGCGACGAGGCGGTCAACTTCTACGGCTCGTCGTACGCCGTCGGACCGGACGGCAACTACGTCGGCGAGGTCGGCTCGTCGAGCGAGAACCAGCTGATCGTCCGGGACCTCGACCTGGACCAGATCCGCATCGTGCGCGAACGGTGGCAGTTCTTCCGGGACCGGCGGCCGGACGCCTACGGCCCCATCGTGGCTCCCTGATCTCGACGGAACGGTAGGCCCAGCCATGACGACCCTCATCACCGGCGGCACCCTGGTCAGCGCGACCGGGCGGACGACCGCCGACGTGCTCATCGACGGCGAGACCATCGCCGCGGTGCTCAGCCCGGGCTCGACGCTGCTCGGCCACGACCTCGCAGCGAGCGTCGACCAGGTCATCGACGCAGGCGGGAAGTACGTGATCCCGGGCGGCATCGACGCCCACACGCACATGGAGCTGCCATTCGGCGGTACCAACGCGTCCGACACGTTCGAGACCGGGACCCGGGCCGCCGCCTGGGGCGGGACGACGACGATCATCGACTTCGCCGTCCAGCGCACGGGCGAGCGCGTCATGGACGGGCTCGGCGCCTGGCACGACAAGGCGGCCGGGAACTGCGCGATCGACTACGGCTTCCACCAGATCGTCGGCGGCGTGGACGAGGACTCCCTCAAGGCGATGGAAGGGCTGGTCGCCGAGGGGGTGACCAGCTACAAGCTGTTCATGGCGTACCCGGGGGTCTTCTACTCGGACGACGCCCAGATCCTGCGGGCGATGCAGAAGGCCGCCGATCTCGGGCTCCTCACGATGATGCACGCGGAGAACGGTCCGGCGATCGACGTCCTGGCCGCGCAGCTCGTCGCGCAGGGCAAGACCGACCCGTACTTCCACGGCATCGCCCGCGCCTGGCAGCTGGAGGAGGAGGCCACGCACCGGGCGATCATGCTGGCCGACGTCACCAACGCCCCGCTGTACGTGGTGCACGTGAGCGCCAAGCAGGCTGTCGCGCAGCTGGCGTGGGCGCGGGACAACGGCAAGAACGTGTTCGGGGAGACATGTCCGCAGTACCTGTACCTCAGCCTCGAGGAGCAGCTGGGAGCCCCCGGCTTCGAGGGTGCCAAGTGGGTGTGCTCCACGCCGCTGCGCTCGCGGGCCGAGGGGCACCAGGAGCACATGTGGCAGGCGCTGCGCACGAACGACCTGCAGATGGTCTCCACCGACCACTGCCCCTTCTGCATGAAGGGTCAGAAGGACCTCGGTGTCGGTGACTTCCGGGCCATCCCGAACGGGATCGGCTCCATCGAGCACCGGATGGACCTGATGTACCAGGGCGTCGTGACCGGGCAGATCACGCTGGAGCGCTGGGTCGAGCTCACCTCGACCACCCCGGCGCGGATGTTCGGGCTGTATGGGAAGAAGGGCGTGATCGCGCCGGGGGCCGACGCCGACGTCGTCATCTACGACCCGGCCGGGCACACGTCGATCGGGGTGGGCAAGACGCACCACATGAACATGGACCACTCGGCGTGGGAGGGCTACGAGATCGACGGGCACGTCGACGTCGTCCTCTCACGGGGGGCCGTCGTGGTGGACGAGACCGGCTACCGCGGGCGCGCGGGGCACGGGAAGTACGTGCCGCGCGGCCTGTCCCAGTACCTGCTGTAGAAGGGCACCCCATGGACTTCGGCGTCGTCCTGCAGACGAACCCGCCCGCCTCCCGCACGGTCGAGCTCGCGCGCCTGGCCGAGACGCACGGGTTCAGCCACGTGTGGACGTTCGACTCGCACCTGCTCTGGCAGGAGCCGTTCGTCATCTACTCGGCGATCCTCGCCGCCACCCGCAAGGTGATGGTCGGGCCCATGGTGACCAACCCGGCGACACGGGACTGGACGGTGATCGCGTCGCTGTTCGCCACGCTCAACGAGATGTACGGCAACCGCACCATCTGCGGCATCGGTCGAGGCGACTCCGCCGTGCGGACGCTGCACGGGAGGCCGTCCAACCTGGCGACGCTGCGCGAGTCGGTGCACGTCATCCGCGAGCTGGCCAACGACCGGTCCGTCGAGGTGAACGGCGCCAAGGTGCACTTTCCCTGGTCGCGCGGGTCGACCCTCGACATCTGGGTCGCCGCGTACGGGCCTCTGGCGCTGAAGCTCACCGGTGAGGTGGGCGACGGGTTCATCCTGCAGCTCGCGGACCCGGACATCGCCGCCTGGACCATCAAGGTGGTCCGGGACGCCGCCGAGCAGGCTGGCCGGGACCCCGACGCGATCCAGTTCTGCATCGCCGCGCCCATGTACATCGGCGAGGACTTGCCCGACAGCAGAGCGCACATGCGCGAGCAGTGCCGATGGTTCGGGGGCATGGTCGGCAACCACGTCGCGGACATCGTCGCCCGCTACGGCGCCGACTCGTCCGTGCCGAAGGCCCTCACCGACTACATCGCCGGGCGCCAGGGCTACGACTACAACGAGCACGGCCGCGCGGGGAACACCCACGCGGCGTTCGTGCCGGACGAGATCGTGGAGCGGTTCTGCATCCTCGGCAGCGCCCAGGAGCACGTCGAGCGGCTCGAGGCGCTGCGGGACCTCGGCGTCACGCAGTTCGCCGGCTACCTCCAGCACGACAACAAGGAGGAGACGATGCGCGTCTACGGCGAGCACGTCATCCCCGCGCTGGCGACCCCGGTCGTGGCCACCGCATGACCGATCTGGCCACCACGCTCGCGCCGGAGCGCACCGCACCGGTGCCCGTCCGCCCGCGCGAGCGGTCGACGGTGGGCCGACGGATCCTGGTCGCCGTCCTCGCGATCCTCCTGCTCGCCGCGCTGTGGGAGCTGGTCAAGGTCGTCGTGCCCGACGCGGGCGGGCACCTCGGCGAGGCGAGCGTGCTGCCGCGGACCGACGACCTGGCGATGCCGCACGTGTGGGACGTCGCCGACCGGGTGCTCCAGCCGGAGACGTCGGCCGCCGGCTCACCGACGGTGCTGAGCGCGATGCTCTCGGCCTGCTGGTTCACGCTGCGGGTCGCGCTCGCGGGCTGGCTGGTCGGGTCGATCGGTGGACTGCTGCTCGCCGCGCTCATGATGCGGTGGCAGATGGCCGAGTCGGCTCTGGTGCCGTGGGTGGTGCTGAGCCAGACCGTGCCGCTCATCGCGCTGGCGCCGCTGGTCGTCGGCTGGGGCGGGCGCATCCACATCGGGACGTTCGAGTGGCAGCGGTGGATGTCGGTCGCGCTCATCGCGAGCTATCTCGCGTTCTTCCCGGTGACCATCGGTGCCCTGCGGGGCTTCCAGTCGCCGCCCGCCGCGCAGGTCGAGCTGTTCCGCGCGCAGGCCGCCAGCTGGACCCGCACCATGCTGTCGCTGCGGCTGCCGGCGAGCGTGCCGTACCTCCTGCCGGCGCTGCGGCTCGGGGCGGCGACGGCGGTGGTCGGCGCGATCGTCGCGGAGGTGTCGACGGGCACGAAGGGCGGCATCGGGCGGCTGATCATCGGCTATGCCCAGTCCGCCAGCGGCGACCCGGCCAAGCCGTGGGCGGCGATCATCGCCGCCGCGATGCTGGGTCTGCTGGCGGCTGCTCTCGTGTCCCTGCTCGGGCTCGGCCTGGGCCGCTACCGGTATGCGGAGGTCAGATGACGAACGCCGTCGAAGCCCGGGGCGTCGGGAAGGTCTTCTCGTCACGCTCCGGAGAGGTGATCGCCCTGGACGGCATCGACCTCACCGTCGCCGCCGGGGAGTTCGTCTCCCTCATCGGCCCGTCCGGCTGCGGGAAGTCGACGCTGCTGCGTCTGATCGCCGACCTCGACACACCCACGACCGGCGAGCTCACGGTGTTCGGCAAGACGCCTCGGCAGGCCCGCGAGGCACAGGACTACGGCATCGCGTTCCAGCAGGCCGGACTGCTGCCGTGGCGGACGGTGACCGCGAACGTGGAGCTGCCGCTGGAGCTGCACGGCGTCGGCAAGGGCGAGCGCGCCGTGCGCGCGGCCGAGCTGCTGTCGCTGGTGGGGCTCGACGAGTTCGCCGGGCACTTCCCGCACCAGCTGTCCGGCGGCATGCAGCAGCGCGTCGCGATCGCCCGGTCGCTCGCGGAGCGGCCCAGCATGCTGCTCATGGACGAGCCGTTCGGCGCGCTCGACGAGATGACGCGGGAGCGCATGCAGACCGAGCTCGTGCGGATCTGCGCGGAGAGCGGGGCGGCGGTCGTGTTCGTCACGCACTCGATCCCCGAGGCCGTGTTCCTGTCCCAGCGGGTGGTCGTGATGTCACCCCGACCGGGGCGGATCAGCGCGGTCGTGCCGATCACGCTCGGCGACGAGCGTGGGGAAGGGCTTCGGGAGGACGCGTCCTTCTTCGCCGCGGTCACCGCCGTCCGCGAGGCGCTGCACGGCACGCCGGTCACCGCTCGCGGTGTGGACCTGCGATGAGCGGCGTCGCGGTGCGCCGCTGGGTCGCGCCGGTCCTGCTGGGCGTGGTCGCGCTCGTCCTCTGGCAGGCGGTCGTCGTCGGCGCGGGGATCAAGCCGTACCTGCTGCCCAGCCCGACGGCGATCGTCGAGCAGCTCGTCCTCGTCCTGCCGCTCGTGTGGTCCGCGGCGCTCGCCACGGGGATGAACGTGCTGGTCGGGCTCGTGGTCGGCAGCCTGGTGGGCGTCGGCGCCGCGATCGTCGCGGCGCGCAGCCGGATGGCGGACACGCTCCTGTCGCCGACGGCCGCGGCCCTGTCGGTGATGCCGATCGTCGCTCTCGCACCCGCGCTGAACACGATGTTCGGCACCACCTCGACCACCCCGCGACGGCTCGTCGTGGCGGTCGTCGTCTTCGCGCCGGTGTTCGTCAACATGCTCCGCGGGCTGCGCCAGGTGCAGCCGGTGCACCGCGACCTGCTCGCGGCGTATGCGGCCACCCCTCGCCAGATCACGCGGACGGTGACGATCCCCGGCGCGCTGCCGTACCTGTTCACGGGGCTGAGGATCGCGTCGTCGACGGCTGTCATCGCGGCGATCGTCGCGGAGTACTTCGGCGGGCTGCAGAACGGGCTCGGGTCGCGCATCACGTCGGCGGCGTCCAACAGCGCCTACGCCCGGGCGTGGGCGTTCGTGCTCGGCGCCATCCTGCTGGGTCTCGTGTTCTACCTCGCCACGCTCGCCCTGGAGCGCGCGGTGGCGAGGCGCCACGGGGGCTAGAGACGTCCGCCTGTCAGCGACGCCGGGCCGGCCGATTCCGCACAGACAGCCAACGAGAGGGAGAACGATGAGACTCACCAGGCGTACTGCGTGGGGCGCGGCCGCGGTCGGCGTCGCCGCCGCGCTCGTCCTGTCCGGATGCAGCTCCGACGACGACGGCGGTTCCGACGAGCCCGCGGCGAGCGACGCTGCCGACGGCGAGCTGACCCCCGTCAAGCTCCAGCTCCAGTGGTTCACCCAGGCACAGTTCGCCGGCTACTACGCGGCGGTCGACCAGGGCTACTACGAGGAGGAGGGCCTCGACGTCGAGATCGTCGAGGGCGGCACCGACATCGTCCCGCAGTCGGTCCTGGCCGACGGGTCCGTCGACTACGCGATCGCGTGGGTGCCCAAGGCGCTGGCGTCGAGGGAGCAGGGCGCCGGGATCACCGACGTCGCGCAGATCTTCCAGACGTCGGGGACGCTGCAGGTCGCGTTCGCGGACAAGGGCATCTCGTCCGCCGCCGACCTCGAGGGCAAGACGGTCGGCAACTGGGGCTACGGCAACGAGTTCGAGCTGTTCGCCGGCATGACGAAGGCCGGCCTCGACCCGGCGACCGACGTCACGCTGGTCCAGCAGCAGTTCGACATGAACGCGTTCCTGGCGGGCGACATCGACGCCGCACAGGCGATGACGTACAACGAGTACGCCCAGCTGCTCGAGGCGGAGAACCCCGACACGGGCGAGCTGTACACGGCCGACGACTTCACGGCCGTCGACTGGAACGACGAGGGCACCGCGATGCTCCAGGACGCCATCTGGGCGAACTCGGAGAAGCTCGCGGACGACGAGGCGTACCAGGACACGACCGTGAAGTTCATCAAGGCGAGCCTCAAGGGCTGGATCTACGCGCGGGACAACCCGGAGGCGGCGCGGGACATCGTCGTGGCCCAGGGGTCGCAGCTGGGCAACAGCCACCAGCTGTGGCAGACCAACGAGATCAACAAGCTGATCTGGCCGTCGCCGGACGGCATCGGCATGATCGACGAGGCTGCCTGGGACCAGACGGTCGAGGTCGCGCTGGAAACGAAGAACGACCAGGGCGCGACCGTGATCACGGCTGAGCCCGACGCCGACGCGTACACGAACGAGTACGTCGAGAAGGCCCTGGCCGAGCTCGAGGACGAGGGTGTCGACGTGTCGGGCGAGGGCTTCGAGCCGATCGAGGTCACACTCGAGGCCGGCGGCAACTGAGCACGTCCGCGCGCGGGCGTCAAGATCGGCGCCCGCGCGCGGCCCGCACCAGAAGGAGATGCACCATGACCACCGACGACGACGCCACCGCGCTGCGTCTCGACCGCGACCACGTCTTCCACTCCTGGTCGGCGCAGGCGCACCTGAGCCCGCTGGTCATCGCCGGCGGGCTGGGTTCGACCGTGTGGGACCACGCGGGTCGGCGGTACCTGGACTTCTCCAGCCAGCTGGTCAACACCAACATCGGGCACCAGCACCCTCGCGTCGTGGCCGCGATCCAGGAGCAGGCCGCGACGCTCACGACGGTCGCGCCCGCGACGGCGAACCTCACCCGCGGCCGCGCTGCCGAGAAGGTGCTGAGCCACGCCCCCGACGGTTTCACCAGCGTGTTCTTCACCAACGGCGGGGCCGACGCCAACGAGAACGCGATCCGGATGGCCCGCCTGCACACCGGTCGGGACAAGGTGGTGTCGGCGTACCGCTCGTACCACGGCAACACCGGCGCGGCGGTGGTGGCGACGGGGGACTGGCGGCGCGTGCCCAACGAGTACGCCCGCGCGCACGTGCACCACTTCGGCCCCTACCTGTACCGCTCGGAGTTCTGGGCGACCACGCCGGAGCAGGAGTCCGAGCGCGCGCTGCACCACCTCGAGCGCGTGATCCAGGCGGAAGGTCCGGCGTCGGTCGCGGCGATCCTGCTGGAGACCATCCCGGGCACGGCCGGCGTGCTCGTCCCACCGCCCGGCTACCTGGCCGGCGTGCGCGCGATCGCCGACAGGTACGGCATCCTGCTCATCCTCGACGAGGTCATGGCCGGGTTCGGCCGCACGGGGAAGTGGTTCGCGTTCGACTCGTTCGACGTGGTCCCGGACCTGATCACCTTCGCCAAGGGGGTCAACTCCGGCTACGTCCCCGCGGGCGGGGTCATCCTCAGCGAACCGATCGCGAAGACCTTCGACGACCGGGTGTTCCCCGGTGGGCTGACCTACTCGGGCCACCCGCTGGCGATGGGGTCGATCGTCGCCGCGCTCGACGCCATGGCCGACGAGGGGATCGTCGAGAACGCCGCCGCGATCGGCCGCGACGTGCTCGGTCCGGGGTTGGCGGAGCTGGCCGCGACCAACCCGCTGGTCGGCGAGGTCCGCGGGCTCGGCGTGTTCTGGGCCGTGGAGCTGGTCACGGACCAGGCCACCCGCGAGCCCGTCGACGCCGCGCTCATGGGCCGCATCAAGGCCGGCGCGCTGGCCCGCGGGCTGCTCCCGTTCCTCGCCGACAACCGGGTGCACGTCGTGCCGCCCTGCGTGGTCACGTCGGACGAGGCCGCGACCGGCCTCGGTCTCCTGAGCGAGGTCCTCGCCGAGGTCGCTTAGCCTGCTGCCCGTCCCCACCGTCCTGCCGTGCCGACGACGGTCGGCATGCCCGCGCCTCCACCCACCCACCACCGGGAGACCCCCATGAGCACCGCCCTCGACCGACCCCGTCGCGCCCTCGTCACCGGCGCCTCCTCCGGGATCGGCGCGGCCACCGTTCGCCGTCTTCGCGCGGAGGGCTGGGACGTCGTCGCGACGGCCCGCCGTGCGGACCGTCTGGAGGCGCTGGCCGACGAGACCGGCGCGAGCACGATCGTCGCCGACGTCACCGACGATGCCGACGTCGCGCGGCTCGCGGCGCAGGTGGCCGACGGCGGTCCGCTCGACGCGCTGGTCAACAACGCCGGCGGCGCCTTCGGGCTGGACCCGGTCGAGTCCGCGGACCTGGACCACTGGCGTCAGATGTACGAGCTCAACGTCCTCGGCACGCTGCGCGTGACGCAGGCGCTGCTCCCGCAGCTGCGCGAGGACGACGGCGGCGACATCGTCGTGGTGACCTCGACGGCCGCGCACGGCACCTACGAGGGTGGCGCGGGGTACGTCGGGGCCAAGCACGCGGAGCGGATGCTCGCGACGACGCTGCGCTGGGAGATCCTCGGCGAGCCGATCCGCATCATCGAGATCGCGCCGGGCGCCGTGGCCACCGAGGAGTTCTCGATGGTCCGCTTCGACGGCGACAGCGAGCGCGCCGCCGCCGTGTACGCGGGGTACGAGCCGCTCGTCGCGGACGACATCGCCGACGCCATCGCGTGGTCGCTCGGCCGGCCGGCGCACGTCAACGTCGACCTGCTGGTGGTCCGCCCGCGAGCGCAGGCCAGCAACAACCGGGTGGTCCGCGCCGGAGTCTGAGATCGGCGGGGCAACTGTCAGTGGCCGTACGTAGGGTGGAGGAGTGCCTTCTGCTCCACCCGCACGTCCAGCTGCACGGCCCACCTCCCCGGAGTCCACCACCCGGGTGCTCCTGCGCCTCCGGCGGTGGGCTCGACCTGCCCTCCCGCGGATCGCGCTCGGCGGGCTGACCGCGCTCGGGGCGAGCCTGCTCGCGCTCGCGGTCCCGCAGGTCCTGCGCGTGATCGTCAACGGTCCGCTGCTGTCGGAGGGCTCGCAGCGGGGGGTGGTCCTCGGCGCGCTTCTCGTCCTCGGTCTCGGCGTGCTCGAGGCGTTCCTGGTCTGGTGCCGACGCGCCCTGATCCTCACGCCCGGCACCACCGTCGAGCGCGACATGCGCACGGACCTGTTCCAGCACCTGCTCGACCTGCCGGTGGAGTTCCACGACCGCTGGTCAGGTGGTCAGCTGCTGTCGCGGATCATGTCCGACCTCGGCACCATCCGGCGCTGGACCGTCTTCGGTCTGGTGATGCTGCTGGTCAGCGCCACGACCGTGATCGTCGGCATCGGCCTGATGATCGCGACCAGCTGGGTGCTCGGGCTCGTCTACCTCGTCGGCGCGGTGCCCATGCTCTGGCTGGGCTTCCGGTTCCGCGAGAACTACAAGCTCGCCGCCCGCCGAGCCCGGGACCAGGCGGGGGACCTGGCCACCACGGTCGAGGAGTCGGTGCACGGCATCCGCGTGCTCAAGGCGTTCGGCCGGGGCGACGACGCGCTCGACGACTTTGCCCGCCAGGCCGACGCGCTGCGCACCGTTGAGGTGCACAAGGCGAAGACGCTGTCGCGCGTCTCGTTCGCGCTCGGCGCGATCCCGGAGTCGATCCTCGCGGTGTCGCTCGGCCTCGGGGTCGTCCTGACCTCGCGCGGGGAGCTCAGCGTCGGCGCGCTGGTCGCGTTCTTCGCCACCGCGGCCGTGGTCAACAACCCGGTGGAGCGCCTCGGCATGCTCCTCGCGATGACGCTCGACGCGAAGGCTGCGACCGACCGGTACCTGCAGGTCATGGACACCGGATCGGCCGTGCGGGACCCCTCCGAGCCGGTCGCGCTGCCCGCGGCGGACCCGGCCGGCTCGCGGGTGGAGCTGTCCGGCGTCCACTTCGCGCACCCGCGCACCGCCATCGCCGGCGGTGATCGCGGGGGCGGACCGGACATCCTCGCGGGGGTCGACCTGGTGCTGGAGCCCGGGGAGACCATGGCGCTCGTCGGCCTCACGGGCAGCGGCAAGACGACGCTGCTCCAGCTGGTGCCACGGCTCTACGACGTCACCGCGGGCAGCGTCCGGATCGACGGCGTGAACGTGCGCGAGCTCAGCCGAGCCGACCTGCGGGCAGCCGTGTCGATCGCGTTCGAGGACCCCATCCTGTTCTCGGCATCGGTGCGGGAGAACGTGCTGCTGGGCACGGACCTGACCGGGCAGGCGGCCGACGACCTCGTCGCCGAAGCGCTCGACGTCGCCCGCGCGGGATTCGCCTACGGGTTGCCCGACGGGCTCGACACCGTGATCGGCGAGGAAGGGCTGAGCCTGTCCGGCGGTCAGCGGCAGCGCGTCGCCCTGGCCCGTGCCATCGCAGTCCGCCCGCGCGTGCTGCTGCTCGACGACCCCCTCTCGGCGCTCGACGTCACCACGGAGGCTGCGGTCACCGGCCGCCTGCGCGAGATGCTCACCGGCACCACCACGCTGGTCGTCGCGCACCGGCCGTCCACGGTCGCACTGGCCGACCGGGTGGCGGTGCTCGAGGACGGCCGGATCACGGGCGTCGGCCGGCACGCCGACCTGCTGTCCACCCATCCGCACTACCGGTACGTGCTCACGGCGCTCTCGGCGCTGGACGACGCGGACGGGGACGGCATCGACGACGCGCAGACCGACGAGCTCGCGCAGGTGCGACCGTGAGCGCCACGCCGAGCACGACGAGCGCCGGGACCTCCGTGACCGCCGAGGGTGTCGAGGACGAGGCCGGAACGGCCGAGTCGCGACGCATCCGACGACGGTCGCTCGCACTGCTCAGCTCGTTGCTGCGGCCGGTCTCCGGTGCGGTGTGGTGGACTGCAGCCCTGGTGGTCGGTGCGCAGCTGGCGGCCGTCGCCGGGCCCGCCCTCGTCGCCTACGGCATCGACCAGGCGCTCCCGGCCCTGACGGACGGCGACGCCCGGCCGATCACGCTGGCGACCGGCACCTACCTCGCACTGGCGGTCCTCGGCGGGCTGCTGACCGCCGCGACCGTCAGGACGTCTGCGCGGGTGAGCCAGACGATGCTGCTCGACCTGCGTCGCCGGGTGTTCCGGCACACGCAGCGGCTCAGCCTGGAGTTCCACGAGAAGTACACGTCCGGCCGGATCATCTCCCGGCAGACCTCCGACGTCGACGCGCTGCGCGAGCTCCTCGACGGCGGCGTCACCACGCTCGCGTCGGGCGTGCTGGCGATGGTGTTCACGGCGGTCTCGCTCGTGATCCTCGACTGGCGCAGCGGCCTGGTGCTGCTCATCGCGGTCGTCCCCGGGATCGTCCTCACGCGCTGGTTCCAAGTCCGCTCGCAGGTCCAGTACCGCAAGCAGCGGACGGCGGCGGCGCGGCTCATCGTGCGGTTCGTCGAGACCATGACCGGTATCCGCGCGGTGCAGGCGTTCCGCCGGGAGCCTCAGGTGCGCGGCGTCTACGGCGAGCTGGCCGAGAGCTACCGCGACACCAACGCCACCTCGATCCGGCTCAACGGCGTCTTCGACACGGGGTTGACCCTGATCGGGAATGTCACGGTCGCGGCCGTGCTGCTGGTCGGTGGCCTGCGCGCCCTGGACGGCGGCATCGAGGTCGGGGTGCTGGTCGCTGCCGTGCTGTACGCGCGGCGGTTCTTCAACCCGCTCGCGCAGATCGGCATGTTCTACAACTCGTTCCAGTCGGCGACGGCGGCCCTCGAGAAGCTCGCGTCGTTGCTCGCCGAGGAGCCCACGGTGCCCGAGCCCGCGCAGCCGCAGCGGCTCGCGGACGCTCGCGGGGACGTCCGGTTCGAGGACGTCGAGTTCGGGTACGGCACCGGGCCGACGGTCCTGCCGCACGTCGACCTGCACATCCCGGCGGGCCAGTCGATCGCCCTCGTCGGCGAGACGGGGGCGGGCAAGTCGACGATCGCGAAGCTGCTCGCCCGGTTCTACGACGTCCGTGAGGGCGTGGTCCGCCTCGACGGGATCGACCTGCGCGAGATCGACCCCGTCGACCTGCGCCGGGCCGTCGTGATGGTGACCCAGGAGGCGTACCTGTTCTCGGGCTCCCTCGGGGCCAACATCGCGCTGGGCAAGCCCGAGGCCACGCCTGAGGAGATCGAGGCGGCCGCGCGCGCGGTCGGCGTGCACGACCTCATCGCGGCGATGCCCGACGGGTACGACACCGAGGCCGACAAGCGCGGCGTGCGGCTGTCGGCCGGACAGCGCCAGCTGGTGTCGTTCGCGCGCGCGTTCCTGGCGGACCCGGCGCTGCTCATCCTCGACGAGGCGACCAGCTCGCTGGACGTGCCGGGGGAGGCGCTCGTGCAGCTCGGCCTGCAGACGCTGCTCGCGGACCGCACGTCGGTCGTCATCGCGCACCGGCTCTCCACGGTCATGGGGTCGGACCGGGTGCTGGTGATCGAGGGCGGGCGGATCGTCGAGGACGGCTCGCCCGTCGCCCTGGTGGCGGCCGGCGGGCGGTTCGCGGACCTGCACGCCGACTGGCAGCGCTCACTACGACGCACGCCGTAGTCCGCCTCGCCCCCGTGGGGAGGCCCGTCAGGACGACGGGCCTCCCCACAGCCCCTACAGGTGCCGGGCGGCGTACTCGTGCAGAGCGTCCCGGACGAACGCCGCGCCGACGACGCCGCCGTAGTTCGCTGCGAACCGCTCGTCGGCGACGTACATGTCCGCAAGTCCCAGCACGTACTCCTTGACCGGAGCGGCGCCGTGGCCGGGCGTCCCCGGGATCCCGCTGAGCCACGCGACGTGTCGCCCCGCGAGCTCCTGCGCCTCGTCGGAGACGGGGTCGGTGCCGGCCGCAGCCGCCTCGCCCCACTCCGTGGCGAGCCGCGCCGTCGTCGCCTTCCACGCGGCGCGCTCGTCGTCGCTCATCCCACGCCACCAGCTGTCGGACGACGCGTACGCGTCCTTGCCCCAGCGCTGCTCGACCTCGTCCTTGTACTGGGTGTGGTCGAACCCGTCGAACATGTCCTCGGCCACGAGTGGCCCTCCGTTCTCCCGTGCGGTGATGGTTCGTTCGACCGAGGCGGCCTGCCGCTCCAGTCGTCGCTGCTCGCTGCGCAGCCAGTCGAGGTGGTGACGCAGGGCTGCGGTCTCGTCCTGCTCGCGGTCGAGCACGCGCCGGATGTCCGGCAGCCCGAGCCCGAGCCCGCGCAGCAGCAGGATCCGCTGCAGCCGCACCAGGGCGCGGTCGTCGTACCAGCGGTATCCGTTGTCCCCGACGCGGCTCGGCTCGAGCAGCCCGATCGCGTCGTAGTGCCGCAGCGTGCGGCTGGTGGTGCCCGTCAGGCGGGCCACCTCCTGGATCGAAGCCTCCATGCGCCCTCCTCTCGTGTCAGATCCACGGTAGGAGTTGACGCCGCGTCAAGGTCAAGCCCTCGGCGTGACCAACCGGTCGAGGCGCGCGAGAACCGTGCGCCGCAGCTCGTCCACCGTGTCGACCACGACGACCGCGCCGGCGGCCGCGAGCTCGCCGGGCGCGGCGTACCCCCAGGTCACCCCTACGCAGTCGAGGCCGTTCTCGCGGGCGCCGTGCACGTCGTGCTCGCGGTCCCCGACCATGACCGTGCCCTCGGGCGACGCCGGCTGCGACTCGGCGGCCAGCGCCCGAGCGATCACGTCCGCCTTGGTGTCGGACTCGTCGAGGGAGGCGCCGAACACCCCGTCTAGGAGCGGGGCGAGCCCGTGGTCCGCGCAGATCGGCACGGCGAACACCTCCGGCTTCGACGTCGCCACGGCCAGCCGGCACCCCGCGGCCCGCAGGTCGGCGAGCAGCTCGGGGACGCCGTCGAAGACCGTCGCGTCGTGCATCCCTGTCGCCGCGAAGTCCTCGCGGTACGCCCGGACGACCTCCTCGATGCGGTCGGCGGGGACGCCGTGCGCGCGCAGGCTGACACCGATCGGCGGCCCGACGAACGTGCGGAGCTCCGCGGGTGTCGGGACGGGCAGGCCGCACCGGCGGAACGCGACGGTCATGGAGCCCGTGATGCCGGGGTAGGAGTCGATGAGCGTGCCGTCGAGGTCGAGGAGGACGAGGGGTGAGGTCACGCCCCGATCCTCTCCCATCACCGTAGGGTGTCCGGTCGTGAGCTGGGTCGAGGTCCTCGGGTTCGTCAGCGGCGCCGCGTGCGTCTGGCTCGCGACCCGTCAGAACGTCTGGAACTTCCCCGTCGGCATCGCGAACAACCTGCTGTTCCTCTGGTTGTTCGCCGACGCCGGCCTGTACGCGAACGCGGGACTGCAGCTGGTCTTCGCCGCGCTCGCCGCGCTCGGGTGGGTGTGGTGGGTACGCGGCGGGCCGGATCGGGGGGCGCTCGGCGTCACGCGGACGCCCCGCTGGGTGTGGCCGGCCGGTGCGGCGGTCGTCGCCGCCACCACCGCCGGGCTGACCGTCCTGCTGTCGGCCACCGAGGGTTCTGCGGCACCGTTCTGGGACGCGCTCACCACGTCGTCGAGCCTTGTCGCGCAGGTCATGCTGGGCCGCAAGTGGCTCGGCAGCTGGAGCGTGTGGATCGGCACCGACATCGTCCTCGTCGGCCTCTACGCCAGCCAGGGCCTCGTCCTGACCGCCGTCCTGTACGCCGGCTTCATCGGGCTGTGCGCGCTCGGGTGGCGCGACTGGCGGCGTGCGCTGGCGCCCGGCGCCGTGCCCGCGCCGGTGGCGGTCCCGGCATGAGTCCCGGTGTGAGCCACGGCCTCGTCATCGGCAAGTTCTACCCGCCGCACGCCGGCCACCTCGCCCTCGTCCGGGCCGCGCTGGCCCGCTGCGACCGGGTCACCGTCCTGGTCCTCGGGTCCTCGCAGGAGAGCATCCCGGCCGAGCTCCGCGCGCGGTGGCTTCATGACGAGCTGCCCGGCGCGAACGTGGTCCCGGGCCTCGACGACGAGCCTGTCGACTACGCGAGCGAGACCGCCTGGCGGGCGCACACCGCGATCATCGGGGACCTGCTCGACGCCCCCGTCGACACGCTGTTCAGCTCGGACGACTACGGCGAGGAGCTCGCGCGGCGCCTCGGTGCGACGTGGGTGCAGGTCGACCCCGCCCGGCGCGGGACTCCGGTCAGCGCACGGGCCGTCCGGGCCGACCCGGCCGGGTACTGGTGGGCGCTGCCGCCCGCGGTGCGCGCGTGGTTCGTGCGCCGAGTGGTCGTCATCGGGGCCGAGTCGACCGGCACGACGACGCTCGCGGAGGCGCTCAGCGCGCACCTCGGGCTGCCGACGGTCCCGGAGTTCGGGCGCGAGTGGTCGCAGGTCCGGCCCGGTGGCTTCGCGGCGCCGTGGCACACCGCGGAGTTCGAGCTCATCGCGCGCGAGCAGGCGCGGCTCGAGGACGACGCCGCCGCGCGCACCCCCGTGCCGCTGCTCGTCTGCGACACCGACGTACTGGCGACCGCGGTCTGGCACGAGCGCTACGTCGGGCGTCCGTCGCCGTCGGTGCGCGCGCTCGCCGCGGCCCGCGTCCCCGACCTCTACCTGCTGACCGGCGACGAGATCCCCTTCGTCCAGGACGGTCTGCGCGACGGCGAGCACGTCCGGCACGCGATGCAGGACCGGTTCCGAGAGCTCCTCGCGGCGCAGGACGCCCCGTGGGTCGAGCTGCGGGGGACACCCGACGAGAGGCTCGCCCGAGCGCTGGCGCTCGTCGAGCCGCTGCGGAGGCGGCCACGGTGGCTCGCCGAGCCGATGGAGCAGCGCCACGAGGTGGTCCCCGACCTGGCCGCGGCCCTGTCTCTGCCAGACTCGGGCGCGTGACGACGCACCCCGACGAGACGTTCGCGCAGGTCTCCGCCGCCCCGACGCGGGCAGGGACGGGAGCACCGCGCGGACGCCTGGAGCTCGACGTCGACCAGCTCTTCGCTGGCGCCGACGCATCGACCGGGACAGCCGGACCTGCCCTCGACGAGAAGCTGCGTCAGGCGTACTTCTGGATGGTCAACCACGGGATCATCAGCCCGCACTACGACGTCGAGTTCCACGATCCGGACCGTCCACGCACGCGCTTCCGGCTTGGGGATTCCAAGGCCGAGGTGGACCTGCCCACCGACCAGTCGTACTCGTCGTTCGTGCTGCTCCCGCTGCTGACGTTCGCGGTGCGCGGCCGCTGCCTGCTCGTCGGCGGACCCGGCCGCGGGAAGACGGCGAGCGCCGTGCTCATGGGAGTCCTCGCGGGCTACCCGGTGCGTGAGGTCCGGCGCGCCATGCAGCACGGCCACCCGCAGCTGACGGTGCAGGACATGTTCGGCACGCCGCTGCCGAGCGACCTGGTCGCCGCGAGGAGCCTGGCGGACATCGACGTCGCCTGGCGGTCATGGCTGGGCCGCCGCGTGAAGATCGTCGACGAGTACAACCGCATCCCGACGCGCACCCAGTCGGCACTGCTGACGGTGCTCGCGGACGGCTACGTCGAGGTGTTCGACCAGGTGTACGAGACGGGTGCCGCAGCCTGGTACCTCACGGCGAACGACGACGCCGGCGGCGGGACGTTCCAGGTCGTCGACGCGTTGCGCGACCGCATCGACGTCGTCGTCAAGGCCCTGTCGTTCAACTCCCGCTTCGTCGGTGAGCTCGTGGACCGGGCCGAGCGCCGGTTGCGGCCTGAGGAGCACGTCCCGCCCGCCGTCGTGTTCGACGCCGACGAGCACGACCGGATGCACCGCGAGGTCGTCGCCGTGCCCGTGCCGCCCCACGTGCGGCGCCGGCTCGAGTACTTCGCCTCGCAGCTCGAGCTCGCGGAGCGCGGCGCCGTGCAGCTGGAGTACCGCACCAAGGACACCGTGCGGCTCGCGGGGGAGGACCCGCACCGGATCCTGGCGCAGGACACCGGCCGTGACCTGCGGGCCGACATCGGCGCGCAGACGCTCAACGGCCTGTCCGTCCGCGCCCTGCAGTCCCTGGTGCTGTACGCCAAGGCGATGGCGTACTTCCGGGGGCAGCCCGAGGTCGGGCTCGACGACCTGCGCGCGGTGCTGCCGTTCGTCCTGCACGACAAGCTGCAGCCGGACCTCGCGTCGCCCTCGTTCGAGGACCCGGCCCGCGAGGCGATGCGGATCGACCGCGTCTCGTGGCTGCGCGACCTGTTCGACAGCGCGTGCGTGCTCTACGACGCCGAAGGGCTGGACACCGATGACCCCGTCGGCGCCGTCCTCGCCGAGCTCCACGCGGGGCTCGACGGGCTGCCGGAGGCGGAGGTGCGCCGCCGCCTCGCCCACATCGAGGGGATCCTCGCGGGCTGGCAGGACGCCACCAAGCTGCACGGCAGCCTCTACGAGGACGCGCTCGCCCTGAAGTACGCCCACCAGCGGTACTCCGGGTACCTCGCGTGGCTGCGCTGGAGCGGCGCGTGACCGCAGTGCTCGACCGGGCGACGGCGTTCGGCCGCTTCGTGGTGCAGGACCGCGCGTTCGTCGACGACGTGCTGCGTGCGGCCGCCGCGCGCTGCGGTGACCCGGAGGTCGTGCGGACCACGGTCGTGGACGTCGCGACCGTCGCCGACGCACTGGCCGACGACGGCGTGCTCGACCCTCAGGTCGGGCGTGCGCTGCTGAGTTCGGCGACCGACCTCGCCGCGCGCGGCCGGTGGCGGGCGGGCACTGCAGAACGCTCGGCGGTGCTGGAGGTCGTGCCCCGGGCCCAGACGCTGGTGCGGGCGAGGCCTGACGTGGTCGTGCCGCTGCTCGTGGCGTCCGCGCGCACCGTCGAGCGCAGCGCCGACGCGGCTGTCCTCGCCGACCTGCTCGCCGCCGCGCCGCCCACGGACGACGTCGACCACCTGCGGGCGACGATCCTCGTCGCGACGTGGCGCGCGGGCGCTGTCCGCTTCCGGGCTGCCGCGCTGGCGGCCGCCGTCTCCCTCCCCGCACCGCTGGCCGTCGCCGCCCTCGGGCTGGCCCCGGGGACCGCGCCGGGGGCAGTGCTGGACGCGCACGCCGCCGACCCGTGGTGGTGGCCCGGACGCGAGCAGGCCCCGGGGGTGCTGCGCCGCGTCGGCGGCTTCCGCGGGTTCGGCGGACCGTGGCTCGCCGTGCCGCGCGTCTCGTCGGGCGCAACCGAAGCCGGCCCGGGATGCCACGTCCGGGCTGACGGCGAGTGCTGGGCCGTGCTGGCCGACCTCCACGGGAGCGCCGTCGTGCGGCTCGACACGACCGACGTGCCCGAGCGCGCTCCCGCACCGCACCTCCGGGTCCCGTGGGACGACGAGGTCACGGGGTGGTCCGCCGCCGGCGGCGACCCCCGCGTCGTCGTCGTGAGCCGCCGCCACTCGTACTGGCTCGACGTGGTGAGGGTCGCGTCGTGACGGACATGGCCCTGACCATGGAGGACGTCGAGCGGCGCTGGCGCGAGACCTGGCCCGTCGCGCTCGCTACCTGGGGCCGCACGTCGCGCCTGCACGCCCCGGTGCTGCACACCGACCCCTGCGGCATGCCGTCGTGGGCGTGGTACTCCCTCGAGGACGTGGAGGTCCACGTCGACCTGACGGTGGTGCGGGAGCGGCACGTCGAGGACCACGCGCTCGCGGTCCTGGCGCACGAGATCGGCCACCACCTGCTGGCCCCGGTGGACCTGGCGTCGCACGTGCGCATCGCCGCGCGTGTCCAGATCGGGCTCGTCGACCTCGACCACCTGGTCGGGCTCGTGTCGAACCTCTGGTGCGACCTGCTGATCAACGACCGGCTGCAGCGCCAGCTCGGGGTGGACCGTGCGGCGCTGTCCGCGGCGGCCGGCCCGCCCGATCCGGACGACGCGCTCATGCTCCTCGTCCTGCGCACGAACGAGATCCTCTGGGGTCTGGACCGCGGCGCCCTGGTCGGCGAGCACACGGCGCCCGACGACCAGGCGCTGCTCTGCGCCCGGCTCGTGCGCGCCTACTCCCGGGACCCTGTCGGCGGCGCCGCCGGCTTCGCGGCGCTCGTGCGGTCCACCATCCCCGCTGAGCAGCTCCGGGCGCAGCAGCCGGCGGTGATCGTCGCGTGCGGTGGCTCTGCGGGCGGCGACGGGTCGGTGCCGTTCGGCGTCGCCACCGACCCGACACTGGGTATGCCCGCGATCCACCCGTCGCGGGACCCCCGCGTCGTGGGTGCCGTCCAGGTCGAGGAGAGCACCCCGGAGGTGGACCCGGCCCCGGCGGCGTCCACCGGCGGGAACACCCTCATGCCGGGCGCCCTGCACGCCGTGCTGCAGGCGCTCGGGTCGACGACGACCGCGGAGGAGGTGGCGATCGCCTGGTACCGGGAGCACGCGGCCCGCCATCTCGTCCCGTTCCCGACCCGGCCCCGGCCGCGGCCCGCCGACGAGCTGCTGGCAGGGCTCGAGCCGTGGGAGGTCGGTGACGACCTGTCGACCGTCGACTGGACGGGCACGATGACGGCGTCGCCCGTCGTGGTGCCGGGCATGACGACCGTGCGCCGGGCGTACCTGGACGACCCGGAGGAGATCGTCGAGGCCCGTCCGGTCGACCTCGACCTGTACCTCGACTCGTCCGGGTCGATGCCGGACCCCCGCCGCACGCGCGCCCCGATCGCGCTGGCCGGGGCGATCCTCGCCCTCTCGGCCCTACGAGCCGGTGCGCGGGTGCAGGCCACGACGTGGAGCGGTCCGAACGAGGTCGCGGGAACGGGCGGGTTCACGCGTGACGCCGACGAGGTCCTGCGGGCGGTCGTCGCGTACTTCGGCCGTGGCACGGCCTTCCCGCTCGATCTGCTGCGCCGCACCCACCTCGGATATCCCGCCGCCGGCATCACGCCCACGCGGCGCGGTCCGACCCACATCGCCGTCATCTCGGACGACGGCATCGAGACCATGTTCCAGCAGCGCAGGGACGTCGCCGACCCGACGGCCGGCGAGGCGCTGCGCGCGGCGGACGGAGGCGGAACCCTGGTGCTCCAGGTTCCGCCCGAGTGGGCCGCGCGCTTCGAGGAGCGGGCCGACGGCTACGCCGTGCACAGCGTCGTGACCGACGACGACCTGATGACGTTCGTGCGCCGCATGGCCGCGAGCACCTGGGGAGGTGAGCGTGGACCGACGCCCCGATGACCTGGAGCGGGCGCGCGCCGGGCACGGCGACGGGCCGCCGCTCGCCGCCCTCGTGCACCGCCTGGCGCTCGCTCCGCCTGACCTGTTCGAGCCGTCCGTGAGCGTGTCCGCCCTGGTCGCGGACGTCGCCGTGTCCCTCGACGGCACGGTCCTCGACCGGAAGGTGCTGCGCGCGCTCGACGCGGACCTGACGGGTCCCGCCGACCAGGCGTTGCACCGCGCGCCGCTCGTGGGCCTCGTCTGCTGGCTGGTCCTCGATCCGGCGGTGCACGGCGCACCCGGGGTCGCAGCGGCTGCGGCGGGTGCTGGTGGGCGCTCGGGATGGTTCCTGCGGATCGTGGACGGTGTGCAGCGCGTCCTGGCCGGGCAGCGCCCCGACCGCGAGTGGGTGCAGGACGAGGTCGCGCGCGAGGAGCTGGCCCGCGCGGTCTGCCGGCTCGGCGGGGTGCTGCCCGCGGGCGAACGCGCCGAGACCGCCGACGACCGGTGGCTCGCGGTCAGCTCGGCGTACCAGCGCAAGGTCGCACAGTCGATGGCCGTGGAGGTCGCGCGGGCGGAGGAGCTCGCCCGCGCGCTCGCCGCGCAGCGGGCGAAGGAGGCGGCGGCGCAGTATGCGAACTACTGAGGAGTCCACGCCGGTACCGGACCCGGCGCTCGGCGAGTACGCCGCGATGGGGTCGGTCGCGCTGACGGACACGGAGCGGTGGCCGACGCTCGACGCCGACGGGCTGGCCCGCGTCGACGCGTGGCGGGCACGCCCCGACGCGCCGGTGTGGGTGCATGCGACGGGGGACCGGCTCGAGACCGCCGACCTGGCGGTGCTCGAGCAGGTCGCCCGGCTGAGACAAGAGCCCACCGAGCCCGCCTGGGTGGCCGAGCTGGTCGCCCGCGTCCACGCGACCGTGCCCCGGTGGCGGCGGGCTGCGCGCGAGGGACGCAGCGGCCCGACCACCCCGCTGGGGGACCTGCCGACGACGAGCCGCGCGGACCTCGCGGACGTGGCGGCGCACGTGCCGCTCGACGTGCCCCTGGACCGGGTGCTGGAGGGCAGCAGCTCGGGCCACACGGGTGCGGCGCTCAACGTGCCGCTGCATCCGGTGTCGGTGGCGGCGGACCTCGTTCTGCTCCAGCACCTGGTGGCCTCGGCGGGTGCTGACTGGCGCGCGGACCCGGCCCGGCTCGGCCTGGTGAACCTGGTCGACCAGCGGGCGTCGTTCACGTACGTGTCGGCGATGACGGCGTTCGGCCGCCCCGCCGGATCGCCGGCGCCGGTGATGGCGCGCGTGAACCTGAACCGGTCGGTGTGGCGGGCGGACGGTGACCGGGAGCGGTACCTCACGGCGGCCGACCCGCAGGTCATCAGCACGTCGACCCTCCCGCTGCTGCGGCTGCTCGACCTGGCGCGCGACGGCCTGGACCTGCACCCCGTCGCGGTGGTGAACGGAGCGACGGACCTGCCGCCGGCCGTGCGCGACGCCGTGCGCGCGACGTGGGGCTGCCCGGTGATCGACCTGTACGGGCTGCGCGAGACGGGACCGATCGCGGCCTCGATCGACGGGGACGGACACGTCGTCGTGCCGCGCCGGGTCTGGGTCGAGGTCCTCGACGACCAGGGTCGTCCGGTGCCGGACGGGCATCGCGGGGAGGTGGTGGTGACGGTCGACGAGAACCCGTACCTGCCGCTGTTGCGCTACCGCACGGGGGACACCGCGGCGCTCGTCCGCGACCACCGCGGCACCGTGCTCGTCGGTCTCGAGGGTCGGGCGCCGGTGCGCTTCCTCGCGGCGGACGGGTCGTGGCACTCGTCGATCGACGCGACGCAGGTCCTCCAGGCGTACGGCCTGGCCGGGTGGGAGCTCCTCCAGGACGCGCACGGCACGGTCCGGCTGACGGCGCTGCCGCTCGCGGGCGTTCCGGTCGACCCGACCGCCGCGGGCGACGCCATCGGTCGCTGGCTCGACCGTCCCGTCCGCGTCGATGTCGTGACCGACCCGTCGGCGTTCGGAACCGGCAAGCCTCGCCGCTTCCGCTCGGACGCGGCGCTCGGGCAGGAGGACCGATGACCGCACCGCGCGTCCGCGTGAACCAGGTCGGCTACCTGACCGACGGCCCCAAGGCGGCGACGCTCGTGACCGGCGCGACCGCTCCGGTGCCGTGGCGGCTGCGGTGCGGTGGCGTGGTCGTCGCGGAGGGCGACTCGCAGCCGCGCGGCCACGACCCGTCGGCGGGGCTGGACGTGCACGTCCTCACGTTCGACGAGGTGCGGCAGCCGGGCGACGGCTTCGTGCTCGAGGCCGACGGGGCGACGTCGGACCCGTTCGCGATCGGGTCCGACCTGTACGACGACCTGCGCGTCGACGCCCTCGTGGTGTTCTACGGCCAGCGCAGCGGCATCGCGATGGACGAGGCGCTGCTGGGTCCTGGGTACGGGCGCGCCGCCGGACACGTCGACGTCGCCCCCAACCGCGGCGACGGCGCGGTCCCGTGCCTCCCCGCGGGCCACGCGACGACGGCGGCCGGCGTGGACCTCTACGACGGCTGGACCGGCGGCTACGCCCTCGAGGTGACGGGCGGGTGGTACGACGCGGGCGACCAGGGCAAGTACGTCGTCAACGGCGGCATCGCCGTCGCGCAGCTGCTCGGCCTGTACGAGCGTGCGCTGCGGACGGGGACGGCAGACGCGCTCGGCGACGGCTCGCTGCGGGTGCCCGAGCGGGGGAACGGCGTGCCGGACGTGCTCGACGAGGCGCGCTGGGAGCTGACGTGGATGCTGCGCATGCGCGTCCCGGCCGGGGAGCGGTACGCGGGGCTCGTCCACCACAAGGTCTCCGACGAGCGGTGGGTGCCGCTGCCGGTGCTGCCCGCCGACGACCCCCAGCCGCGGTACCTGCACCGCCCGTCGACCGCCGCGACGCTCAACCTCGCGGCCGTCGCAGCCCAGGGCGCGCGCCTGTTCGCACCGCACGACGAGGCGTTCGCCGCGCAGCTGCGCACCGCCGCACGTGACGCCTATGACGCGGCCCGGGAGCACCCCGTGCTGCTCGCGCCCGACACGAACGTCCTCGCGAACGCGGGCAGCGGCCCCTACGACGACGCCGACCTCGACGACGACTTCCTGTGGGCGGCCACCGAGCTGTACCTGACGACCGGCGACGACCGGTACGCCGACGACCTGCGTGCCAACCCGTACGCGCCCGTGTTCCGGCCGGAAGGGTTCGACTGGAACCACGTCGCCGCGTGGTCGCGGCTGCAGCTGGCGACGGTGCCGAGCGCGCTGCCCGAGCGTGACACCGTCCGCGCCTCCGTCGTCGAGGCCGCCGACGCGATCCGCGAACAGCAGGCCACCCAGCCGTTCGGCACCCGTACGTGCCGTCGACCGGCCGGTACGACTGGGGCTCCAACGGCCTCCTCCTCAACAACCTCGCGGTGCTGGCAGCCGCTCACGAGATCACCGGCGACGCCGCGTACCGCGACGCGGTCCTCTCCGGCGTCGACTACCTGTTCGGCCGCAATGCCCTCGGCGTCTCCTATGTCACGGGGTACGGCACGCGGGACGTCCGCAACCAGCACAGCCGCTGGTACGCCCACCAGCTCGACGCGACCCTCCCGCACCCGCCGCGCGGCACGGTGTCCGGCGGCCCGAACTCCGACTGCCCTGACCCCGTCTCGGCCGCGCTCGTGGGCAGCCCGCCGCAGTGCTGCTTCGTCGACGACATCGGTGCCTACGGCGTCAACGAGATGACGATCAACTGGAACTCGGCCCTGGCGTGGGTCGCGGCCAACCTGGCCGGAGTCGGAAAGAACTAGACACCTGGGTATCCTGGGCGCACAGGCGTCGACCCGGCCATCACCGGTGAGCCTCCGGAAGAACAGGTCGCGTGAGCGGCCCCAGTAGAACCGGACGGGGCAGGCCCGTCACAGCCGCAGAGAGTGGTCGACGACCCCCCGGGGACGCCGGCAAGCGAGGTGGTACCGCGGTCGTCCCCGTCCCGGGGGTGGTCGTCCTCGCGGCCGTGAGCGAGATCGACCAGGAGAACCGACGGTGACTGCCGCACCGCGCTACCCGCTGCACCGCCCCAGCTCGTCCGTCCCCGCGTCGCCGGACCTGCCCGCCCTCGAGAAGGACGTCCTCGCCTTCTGGGAGGAGGACGGCACGTTCCAGGCGTCCATCGATGCGCGCGAGGCGGGCGAGCACGGCAGCAACGAGTACGTCTTCTACGACGGCCCCCCGTTCGCCAACGGCCTGCCGCACTACGGGCACCTGCTGACCGGGTACGCCAAGGACGTCGTGCCGCGCTACCAGACGATGCGCGGACGCCGCGTCGAGCGCCGGTTCGGCTGGGACACGCACGGGCTCCCGGCCGAGCTCGAGGCGCAGCGCCTGCTGGGCATCACGGACACCTCGCAGATCGAGGAGATGGGGCTCGCCGCGTTCAACCAGGCTTGCCGCGAGTCGGTGCTGCGGTACACGGGCGAGTGGCGCGAGTACGTGACGCGCCAGGCGCGCTGGGTCGACTTCGAGCACGACTACAAGACGCTCGACGTCACCTTCATGGAGTCGGTCATCTGGGCGTTCAAGCGCCTCTACGACCAGGACATGGCGTACGAGGGCTACCGCGTGCTGCCGTACTGCTGGCGCGACGAGACGCCGCTGTCCAACCACGAGCTGCGGATGGACGACGACGTCTACCAGTCGCGCCAGGACCCGGCTCTGACGGTCGGCCTGCGGCTGGAGAGCGGCGAGCTGGCCCTCATCTGGACGACCACCCCGTGGACGCTGCCGAGCAACCTGGCGATCGCGGTCGGGCCCGACGTCGACTACGTGACCGTCGAGCCGGGACCCGACTCGACGCTCGCGGGGGAGCGCGTGGTGCTCGCGGCCGCGCGCCTGGGCGCCTACGCCAAGGAGCTCGGCGCGGAGC
Organism: Cellulomonas sp. Leaf395; assembly: GCF_001424125.1. Lineage (GTDB taxonomy): Bacteria > Actinomycetota > Actinomycetes > Actinomycetales > Cellulomonadaceae > Cellulomonas. The sequence goes on along the minus strand of NZ_LMQI01000002.1, from coordinate 211,567 downwards.
CGACGGTCGTCGCCACCGTCAAGGGACGGGACCTCGCCGGTCGGCGGTACACCCCGCCGTTCGACTACTTCGTCGGCCGGGAGAACGCGCACCAGGTGCTGCTCGGCGACTTCGTGACCACCGAGGACGGCTCGGGCATCGTGCACCTGGCGCCCGCGTTCGGTGAGGACGACATGGTCGCGTGCGAGGCCGTCGGCATCGTGCCCGTCGTGCCCGTCGACTCGCAGGGCAAGTTCACCACCGAGGTGCCGAACTACGTCGGGCAGCTCGTGTTCGACGCCAACAAGCCGATCACCGCCGACCTGAAGGCGGGCACCGGCCCGCTCGCGCGCGTCCCCGCGGACCAGCGCTCCGTGCTGGTGCGCCACGAGACGTACGAGCACTCCTACCCGCACTGCTGGCGGTGCCGGAACCCGCTGATCTACAAGGCGGTGACCAGCTGGTTCGTGCGCGTGAGCGACTTCCGCGACCGCATGGTCGAGCTCAACCAGGACATCGCCTGGACGCCGGAGCACATCAAGGACGGCCAGTTCGGCAAGTGGCTGTCGGGCGCGCGCGACTGGTCGATCAGCCGGAACCGCTACTGGGGCACGCCGATCCCGGTGTGGGTGTCGGACGACCCGGCGCACCCGCGCGTGGACGTGTACGGCTCGCTGGCCGAGCTGCAGGCGGACTTCGGCCGGCTGCCGACGAACGAGGCGGGCGAGCCGGACCTGCACCGGCCGTTCATCGACGAGCTGACGCGGCCGAACCCGGACGACCCGACGGGCGCCTCGACCATGCGCCGGATCCCCGACGTGCTGGACGTGTGGTTCGACTCGGGCTCGATGCCGTTCGCGCAGGTGCACTACCCGTTCGAGAACGCCGACTGGTTCGAGCACCACTACCCGGGCGACTTCATCGTCGAGTACATCGGCCAGACCCGCGGCTGGTTCTACACGCTGCACGTGCTGGCCACGGCGCTGTTCGACCGCCCGTCGTTCCGCAACGTGCTGTGCCACGGCATCGTGCTGGGCGACGACGGCCGCAAGGCCAGCAAGTCGCTGCGGAACTTCCCCGACCCGGCCGAGATGTGGGACCTGTACGGGTCCGACGCCGTCCGCTGGTTCCTCATGTCGAGCTCGATCCTGCGCGGGGGCAACCTCATCGTCGGCGAGGACGGCATCCGCGACGGCGTGCGCCAGGTGCTGCTGCCGCTGTGGAGCACGTACTACTTCTTCTCGCTGTACGCGGGCGCTGCGGACAACGGCGCGGGCTACACCGCGAAGGCGGTGGACGCTGCACGCGCAGCCACGCTCGCGCCGATGGATCGCTATGTCCTGGCGCGCACGCGGGACCTCGTCGCGACGACCACCGCGCAGCTCGACGCGTACGACATCTCCGCGGCCTGCGAGACCGTGCGCGAGCACCTCGACGTCCTGACCAACTGGTACGTCCGCACCCAGCGGGACCGGTTCTGGGCCGAGGACGCCGACGCGTTCGACACGCTCTGGACCAGCCTCGAGGTGCTCACGCGCGTCATGGCGCCGCTCGCACCCCTGGTCACCGAGGAGGTCTGGCGCGGGCTGACGGGTGGCCGCAGCGTGCACCTGACCGACTGGCCGGACGTGGACCTCGCTCCCGCCGACGCGGCTCTCGTGACGGCGATGGACCAGGTGCGTGCGGTGACGTCGACTGCGCTCGGCCTGCGCAAGGCCGCGAGCGTGCGTGTCCGGCAGCCGCTGCACACGCTCACGGTCGCGGTGGACGACGCGGACGCCCTTGCGCCGTACCGCGACCTGCTCGCGGCCGAGCTCAACGTCAAGCGCGTCGACCTGGTCACGGCAGACGCCGGCACCGCAGAGCGGTTCGGGATCACGCAGCGCCTCGCGGTCAACGCCCGTGCGGCCGGTCCCCGGCTCGGCCGTGGCGTGCAGGCAGTCATCAAGGCTGCCCGCGCGGAGGCCTGGCGCGTGGACGGTGACACGGTCGTCGTCACCACCGACGACGGGGACGTCGCGCTCGAGCCTGCCGAGTACGAGCTCACGACCGTGGTGGGGGCCGAGGGAGGTGCCGCGGCGGTCCTGCCGGGCGGTGGCTTCGTGGTCCTGGACCTGACCCTTGACGACGCCCTGCGCGCCGAGGGCTACGCCCGGGACGTCGTCCGTGTCGTGCAGGACGCCCGCAAGGCCGCCGGCCTGCAGGTGGGGGACCGGATCCTGCTGAGGCTCGACGTCCCGCCGGAGCACGTGGCCGCGGTCGAGCAGCACCGCGACACGATCGCGCGCGAGACGTTGGCGCTGTCGGTCGAGATCGAGACGGGGTCCGCGCTGCGGGCCGCCGTGGAAGCCGTCGACGCCGGAGGGTACGAGGCATGAGCCCACGCGAGCACGGCAGGGCCTCAGGGGCCGACCACCTGCGCACGGAGGCCGAGAAGGAGGCCAGGGCGGCCGCGGACGAGGTGTACCGCGGCATCCTGGCGCGCGCCCCGGAGCACGAGATCGACCCGAGCTTCGACCGGACGCTCGCCGTCATGGAGCTGCTGGGCGACCCGCAGAAGGCGTACCGGGTGGTGCACATCACGGGCACCAACGGCAAGACGTCGACGTCGCGCATGGTCGAGCGCCTGGTGCGCGAGCACGGCCTGCGCACGGGCCGGTTCACCAGCCCGCACCTGTCGCGCGTGAACGAGCGGATCGTGATCGACGGCGAGCCCATCAGCGACGAGCGGTTCGTCGAGGTGTGGCAGGACGTGGCGCCGTACGTGCACATGGTCGACCAGCGCTCCGCGGAGACCGGCAAGCCGCAGCTCTCGTTCTTCGAGGTCTTCACCGTGATGGCGTTCGCGGCGTTCGCGGACGCGCCGGTGGACGTCGCGGTGATCGAGGTCGGCATGGGTGGCCTGTGGGACTCGACCAACGTCGCGGACGGCGAGGTCGCGATCATCACGCCGATCTCGATGGACCACGAGCGCTACCTGGGCGACACGCTGCTCGACATCGCGTCGGTCAAGGCGGGGATCGTCAAGGACGGCGCGACGCTGGTCCTGGCCGCCCAGCAGGAGGACGTCGAGGGCGTGGTGCTCGCCGCGGCGGCGGAGAAGGGTGCCCGGGTCGTGCGCGAGGGCGTCGACATCGAGGTGGGCGAGCGACAGGTGGCGGTGGGCGGTCAGCTCATCACGCTGCAGTCGCTGGGCGGCACGTACACGGAGATCTTCCTGCCGCTGCACGGCGAGTTCCAGGCGCACAACGCCCTGCTCGCCCTCACCGCGACGGAGGCGCTCCTCACGGGTGGCCGGGCGCTGGACCCGGGGATCGTGGAGACGGCGTTCGCTGACGTGGACTCGCCCGGCCGGCTCGAGGTCGTGCGTTCCAGCCCGACGATCATCGTCGACGGCGCGCACAACCCGGCGGGGGTCGAGGCGCTCGTCTCCGCGGTCGAGGAGGCGTTCGAGTTCCACCGGCTCGTCGGCATCGTCGGCGTCATGGCGGACAAGGACCCCGAGGGCATGCTCTCGCTGCTCGAACCGGTGCTCGCCGAGGTGGTGATCACCCGTGCGTCGAACACGCGCGCCCTCGACGTCGAGGACCTCGCGGAGGTGGCGATCGACATCTTCGGCGAGGACCGGGTGCACGTGGCCGAACGACTGAGCGACGCCCTCGACCTCGCGGTGGCCCGTGCGGAGAGCGAGGTCGAGCGCGGGTCCGGCGTCCTGGTCACCGGCTCCATCCTGCTCGTCGCGGAGGCGCGTCGGCTGCTCGGTCGTCCCTGACTCCTGGTCACCCGTCCGGGTGACCAGGCAACCGGTGGGGTGGAGGTCGTGCCGCATCCTGCACGAACGTGCACCGACGACGCACGTCCTCCCCTTGACGACCCCTCGCGCCGACAACATGGTGAGACCAGTCGGGACGTCGGGGTCGCGACGGACGTGCGGTGCCCGCCGTGGGCGCCCGGTGGAAGGGATGCCGCTGTGAAGAAGCTCATCAACGACCCGCAGACCGTCGTGGCCGAGTCTCTCGAGGGGTTCGGGGCGGCCCATCCGGACGTGGTGGCGATCCACAGCGACCCGTGGTTCGTCACGCGCGCCGGAGGCACGACGGCCGGGAAGGTCGGGCTCGTCAGCGGGGGAGGCAGCGGGCACGAGCCGCTGCACGGCGGCTTCGTCGGCGTCGGCATGCTCGACGCGGCGGTCCCGGGGGCGATGTTCACGTCGCCCACGCCGGACCAGATCGCCCCGGCGCTCCAGGCGGCCGACGCTGGGGCGGGAGTGCTGGCGATCGTCAAGAACTACACGGGCGACGTGCTGAACTTCGAGATGGCCGCGGAGGTGGCGGACGACACCGAGGTCCGGACCGTCGTGGTCAACGACGACGTCGCCGTGGAGGACTCGCTCTACACCGCCGGGCGCCGTGGGGTCGCCGGCACGGTCGCGGTCGAGAAGATCGCGGGCGCGGCGGCGGAGCGCGGGGACGACCTCGACGCGGTCGTGGCGATCGCCGAGAAGGTCATCGCGAACGTGCGGTCGATGGGCGTCGCGCTGACCGCCTGCACGGTCCCGCACGCGGGCAAGCCGAGCTTCGACCTGCCCGACGACGAGATCGAGATCGGCATCGGCATCCACGGCGAGCCGGGGCGTCGGCGGGTCCCGCTGGCAGGTGCCGACGAGATCACGGAGCTGCTGCTCACGCCGGTCGCGGACGACCTGGGACTGACCGGCGGTGAGAAGGTGCTGCTGTTCGTCAACGGCATGGGCGGCACCCCGGCCTCGGAGCTCTACGTGGTCTATCGTCAGGCCCGCGCGTTGCTCGAGGGGCGGGGGGTCGAGGTGTCCCGGTCGCTCGTCGGCAACTATGTGACATCGCTGGAGATGCAGGGCGCGTCGGTCACCGTCCTCCGTCTGGACGACGAGCTGACCGCCCTGTGGGACGCCCCCGTGCACACGACCGCCCTGCGGTGGTGACCGCACCGGGTGCGGTCGAACCGGGAATCCGAGCTGCTCGAGGGAGCGTGGGCATGACGCTGGACGTGGCGTGGGCGGTCGACTGGGTGCGCCTCTCGGCGCAGACCGTCACCGAGCACCGGCAGGAGCTCATCGAGCTGGACCGGCAGATCGGCGACGGGGACCACGGCGAGAACCTGTTCCGGGGCTTCTCGGCCGTCGTCGCCAAGCTCGACGCGCTCCCCGCGGAGCCGGCGGACATCGGTGAGGTTCTCCGGCTGGTCGCGACGACGCTGATGTCGACCGTCGGCGGTGCCGCCGGCCCGCTGTACGGCACCGCCTACCTCCGCGCCGCCAAGGCCACGGGTGTCGCCCAGCTCGACAGCCACGGGGTCGTCGCGCTGCTCGAGGCGGCGCTCGAAGGCATCGTCGCCCGGGGCAAGGCCACCACCGGCGAGAAGACGATGGTCGACGCGTGGACACCCGCCACGGAGGCGGCCGTGACGGCCGCCGACGGGGGAGCGTCGCCGGCCGAGGTGCTCGCCGCCGCTGCCGACGCAGCGCACGAGGGCGCCGAGGCCACGATTCCGCTCGTCGCGACCAAGGGCCGCGCGAGCTATCTCGGCGAGCGGTCGGCCGGGCATCTCGACCCGGGCGCACGGTCGACGGAGCTGATCCTGCGGGCCGCTGCCCAGGCGGCCGCGTGAACGACAGCACCCGAGAGCACGCCCCTGTCGCGCTCGTCCTGGTGTCCCACTCGCGCGCGCTCGCCCAGGGTGCGGTCGAGCTCGCCGGCCAGATGGCGCCCGGCGTGCTGCTGATCGCCGCCGGCGGGATGGCGGACGGCGGCCTCGGGACCAGCTACGACACGGTCGAGGAGGCCGTCGTCGAGGCGACCGGGGACGGCCGTTCCGCGGTCGTGCTGACGGACCTCGGCTCGGCGGTGCTCACGGCCGAGTCGGTGCTCGACCTGCTCGACGAGGACGTGGCGGCGCGGGTGCGGATCGCTGACGCGCCGTTCGTCGAAGGGGCGGTCGCCGCGGCCGTCACCGCGCACGGCGGCGCTGATCTGGCGACGGTCCTGGCGTCTGCGGTGCACGCAGGCTCGACGTTCGGTGAGGCCGCCGGCGCGCCGGCGGTCGCGGTCGCGGCGCAGGACGACGGCGTCCTGCGGACCACCGCGGTGCTGCGCAACCCGCTCGGCCTGCACGCTCGGCCTGCGGCGGTCGTCGCCCGGATGCTGGCGGCGTACGACGCCAAGGTCCGGGTCAACGGGGCAAACGCGGCGAGCGTGCTCGAGCTGATGAAGCTGGGCGCGACGAAGGGCGTCGAGCTGCGGATCGAGACCGAGGGGCCGCAGGCGGCGCAGGCGCGCGACGCGCTCGTCGCGGCGGTCGAGGGTGGCTTCGGCGAGATCTGATCGTTGCTGTGAGAAACCACACATAACAGTGCGGCCGATGCAAAGTTGCAGTGTGTGTAAAGTTGCACCTCGTGCAGAACTCTGTGGTCGACGAGCCGGCCCTCGGGCTGCGTGAGCGCAAGAAGCGCGCCCGCCGCGAGGCGCTGATCGACGCAACCCACCGCCTCGTCGCCGAGCACGGGCTCGACGCCGTCACGGTCGAGGCGATCTGCGAGGAGGCCGGCGTCTCCGCGCGCACGTTCTTCAACTACTTCGAGACGAAGGACGACGCCGTGCTCGGCCACACCCCGTGGCCGCTCGACACGGCCGCCACGGAGGAGTTCGCGACCGGGGGCCCGACGGGTCACCTGCTCGCCGACCTCCAGACGCTCGTGAGCTCGTTCCTCACCGACGCGCCCATCGGGCCCCAGCGCGTGGCACGGGCCCTCGAGCTCGCCGCCAAGGAGCCGCGGCTGCTCGCCCGGCACCTCGCCTGGATGGAGCAGCACAAGGGCCAGCTGTCCGCGCTGATCGAGCGGCGCATCCAGCACAGCCCCGCCGCGGACGCGCCGTACTCCTCGGAGATCGTCGGCGCGACGCTGCTCTTCCTGACCCACGCGACGTTCATGCGCTGGGACGCGGCCGGCGGGACGGGCAGTGCCGACGAGCACATCGCCGCCGTCGTCGCCGACCTGCGCTCCATCCTCACCGACTGACACCCCGTCCCCACCCCCAGAACGAGGTCCTCCCGTATGGCCATCGCAGCACCTCAGGCACCAGCGGCCGACAAGCCGCTGATCCACCTGACCCCCAAGACCGTCTGGCTCATCTTCGGTGCGCTGATGGCGGGCATGTTCATGTCCTCGCTCGACCAGTCGATCGTCGGCACAGCGATGCCCACCATCGTCGGGGAGCTCAACGGCGTCGAGCACCAGGGCTGGGTGGTGACCGCCTACATCCTGGGGATCGCGATCGTCATGCCGCTGTACGGCAAGTTCGGTGACCTCTGGGGCCGGCGCTGGCCGTTCCTGATCGCCATCGGCCTGTTCACGATCGCGTCAGCCGGAGCCGGGTTCGCCCAGTCGTTCGGCGAGCTCGTGTTCTGGCGAGGTGTGCAGGGCCTCGGCGGCGGCGGTCTGATGATCCTGTCGCAGGCCATCATCGCGGACATCGTGCCCGCCAAGGACCGCGGCAAGTACATGGGCCCGATGGGCGCGCTGTTCGGCATCTCGGCCGTCGTCGGGCCGCTGATCGGTGGCTTCTTCACGCAGCACGCGGACTGGCGCTGGTGCTTCTGGATCAACATCCCGATCGGTGTCGCCGCGTTCCTCGTGGCCTGGTTCACGCTCAAGCTCCCCACGCACCGCTCCGGCAAGAAGATCGACGTCGCGGGCATCTTCTTCATGGTCATCGCCACGACCGGTCTCGTGCTGGCCACCAGCTGGAGCAGCTGGACCGGCAACCGCGGCTACGACTGGTCCGACCCGGGCCTGCTCACCCTCGTGATCGGCACGCTCGTGTCGATCGCGGCGTTCATCATGGTCGAGCTGCGCGCCGAGGAGCCCCTGCTCCCGCTGCGCCTCTTCAAGAACCCGACGTTCACCATCGCCACCGCGATCGGCCTCATCCTCGGCATGGGCATGTTCGCCGCGCTGGCGTTCCTGCCCACGTTCCTGCAGATGTCGACCGGCGCGGGCGTCACCGAGTCCGGCTTCCTGCTGCTGCCGATGATGGTCGGTGTCATGATCACCGCGATCGGTTCCGGTCTCGCGATCACCAGGACGGGCCACTACAAGATCTACCCGGTGGTCGGCCTGGCCATCACCACGGGCGGCGTCGCGTGGCTCACGCAGATCACCGGCGACATGTCCATGTGGCTCTTCGGCGCCATGATCTTCGTGCTCGGGGCCGGCATGGGCCTGGTCATGCAGACGATCGTGCTCGCCGTGCAGAACTCCGTCGACCCGCACGAGATCGGGACGGCGACCAGCACCAACAACTTCTTCCGCGAGATCGGCGCGGCGGTCGGCACCGCGCTGTTCAGCACTGTGTTCACCACGAAGCTGGCGGACAACCTGTCGGAGGTCTTCGCCGGGGTGCCCGCGGGTTCCGGTGCCGACGCCGCCAGCCTGACACCCGCCGCGGTCCAGGCCCTGCCCGAGCCGCTGAAGACGGGGGTCGTCGACGCCTTCACCAACGCGCTGGCGCCCTCGTTCTGGTACCTCGTGCCCGTGATCGCCGTCGGCTTCGTCCTCTCGCTGTTCCTGCGCGAGGTCAAGCTCTCCGACGTGGCCGGCATGGTCGCCCGTGGCGAGGCCCTCGCGGCCGACGGTTCTGGTGTCGTCACCGAGACGGTGGACGGGGCGATCGTCGTGGACGACCTCTCCGCGGGCGAGCTCCCGACGCAGCGCGACAGCGCCGCGGACCAGGTCGACGCGTCTGCTCGTCAGTAACCGCCGGTAGCCTTCCCCCATGAGCTCCACCGTCCCGGACGGCGGCCAGGCCGTACGCCGCAAGCGCCCCGCGAAGCCCCAGTTCACCCAGACGATCCTCGTCCTCGAGGCCGTCCTGGTGTTCTTCGCGACGCTCGTGGCGTACGGCCTGCGGCTCGCAGAGCCGGCGGCGATCTGGTGGGTCGGGGGGAGCCTGTCCGTCGTCCTGATCCTGCTCTCCGGGATGATGTCCCGGCCCGGCGGCTACCTGGCCGGCTCGATCGTCCAGGTGCTCGTGCTGGGCGTGGGGTTCTTCGTCCCGATGATGTTCGTCGTGGGCGGGATCTTCGTCGTCCTGTGGGTGGTGGCGCTGCGGCTCGGGGGCAGGATCGACCGCGAGCGCGCCGAGTACGACGCCGCGAACCCGGGGGCGGTCGGCCCGTGAGCGGCCGCGCCCGACGCCGCTGACCCGACATAGGGTCAGCCCATGACTGACGCACCCACCACGCAGCGCACCCTCGTCCTGGTCAAGCCGGACGGTGTCCGCCGCGGACTGTCGGGCGAGATCGTCCGCCGCATCGAGGCCAAGGGCTACACGCTCGTCGCGGTCGAGCTCCGCCAGGCGGACGAGGCCCTGCTCGCCGAGCACTACGCCGAGCACGCCGGCAAGCCGTTCGTCACGCCGCTGATCGAGTTCATGCGCTCCGGCCCCGTGCTCGCGGTCGTCGCCGAGGGCCACCGGGCCATCGAGGGCTTCCGCTCGCTGGCCGGCGCCACCGACCCGACCGCGGCCGCACCCGGCACCATCCGCGGCGACCTCGGGCGTGACTGGGGGCTCAAGGTCATCCAGAACCTGGTGCACGGCTCGGACTCTGAGGAATCGGCCGCCCGCGAGATCGCGCTCTGGTTCCCCGCGCTCTAGCCAGCGTGGGTAGGCAGAGCCTCCCAGGGCCGCGGCCTCCCGCACCTTAGGCTCAGTGGGTGCACCTCAAGACCCTCACCCTGCGGGGGTTCAAGTCGTTCGCCTCGGCGACGACCCTGAACTTCGAGCCGGGCGTCACCTGCGTGGTCGGGCCCAACGGCTCGGGCAAGTCCAACGTCGTCGACGCGCTCGCCTGGGTGATGGGGGAGCAGGGCGCCAAGTCGCTGCGCGGCGGCAAGATGGAGGACGTCATCTTCGCCGGCACGGCCGGACGACCGCCGCTGGGCCGCGCCGAGGTGGCGCTCACCATCGACAACTCCGACGGCGCCCTGCCGATCGAGTACTCCGAGGTCACCATCTCGCGGACCCTGTTCCGCAACGGCGGATCCGAGTACGCCATCAACGGGCAGGGCTGCCGCCTCCTCGACATCCAGGACCTGCTGTCCGACTCGGGCCTGGGCCGAGAGATGCACGTCATCGTCGGGCAGGGTCAGCTGGACGCGGTGCTGCGCGCGACACCCGAGGAACGCCGTGGGTTCATCGAGGAGGCCGCGGGCGTCCTCAAGCACCGCAAGCGCAAGGAGAAGGCGCTCCGCAAGCTCGAGGCCATGCAGGCCAACCTCACGCGGCTGGGTGACCTGACGGGGGAGATCCGGCGCCAGCTCGGTCCGCTCGGCCGGCAGGCGGAGGTCGCCCGCAAGGCGGCCGTCGTCCAGGCGGACCTGCGCGACTCCCGCGCCCGGCTGCTGGCCGACGACCTCGCGCAGCTGACCTCCACGCTCGAGCAGGAGATCGCCGACGAGAGCGCGCTGCGCGTCCGTCGCGAGGAGGTGGAGGGCGCGCTGGCCGCCACCCGTGCCCGCCTGGCCACGCTCGAGCGGGAGGCCGCCGAGGCCGCACCCGCACTGAGCGAGGCGAGCGAGGTCTGGTACCGGCTCTCGTCCTTGCGCGAGCGCCTGCGCGGCACCGCGTCCCTGGCTGCCGACCGGGTCCGGCTGCTCGGCAGCGCCGGACCGGAGCGCACCGGCGGCTCGGACCCCGACGACCTGGCCGCCCAGGCCGAGCGGGTGCGCTCCGCCGAGGCGGAGCTGGCCAGCGAGGTGGAGCTCTCCCGAGCCGCCCTGGAAGCGGCCGTGGCCGCCCGGCAGCAGGCCGAGGCCGGAGCCACGGCGGCCGAGAAGGAGGTCGCGACGGCCCTGCGCGGAGCCGCCGACCGCCGCGAGGGCGTCGCCCGCCTGGCGGGCCAGGTCGCAGCCCGACGCAGCCGCGTGGAGGCCACCCAGGCCGAGCTCGGTCGCCTCCGGGACTCTCTCGCCGCCGCCGAGCAGCGAGGTCAGGAGGCGACGACCCAGTTCGCCGTGCTCGAGTCGCAGGTCGCGGGCGTCGAGGAGGGCGAGGAAGGGCTGGACGCCGAGCACGAGGCCGCCGTCGAGGCCCTCGAGCGCGCGACGGAGCGGCTCACGGCCCTGCAGGAGCAGCTGAGCGCCGCCGAGCGCGAGCGCACCGCGCTGGAGTCCCGCGCCGAGACGCTCGAGCTCAGCCTCACCCGCAAGGACGGCGTCGGAGCGCTGCTCGCCGCCGACGGCCAGCCCGGTCTCGTCGGCTCGGTCGCGGCGCTGCTCGCGGTCGACCCGGAGAACGAGGAGGCGATCGTCGCCGCGCTGGGTGCGGTGGCCGACGCCGTGGCGGTCGACTCGGTCGATGCCGCCGTCGACGCGATCCGCTACCTCCGCACCGAGGATGCCGGTCGGGCAACGCTGCTGGTCAGCGGCGCGTCCACCCCTTCCACGGCTCTGACGGACGTCCCCGCCGGCGCGTCCCGGGCGGTCGACCTGGTGCGGGCACCCGAGCACGTCCGTGCGGCTGTCGAGACCCTGCTCGCCGACGTCGTCGTCGTGGACGACCTGGCAGCGGCGCGCGCGATCGTCGCCGCACGCCCTGACCTCGTCGTCGCCACGCGCACCGGGGACGTGCTGTCCCGGCACCGCGCGTCGGGCGGCTCCGCGACGGCGCCGAGCGCCCTGCACCTGCAGTCCGCCCTCGACCAGGCGCGCTCCGGCGCGGCGAAGGCGACCGCGGACGCCGAGCGCGTCCGGTTCGAGCTCACGGGCGCCACCGAGGCGCTGACCGCGGCGCGCGACGCGCACGAGCGCACCCTGGACCGGCTCAACGAGTCCGACGCCGCGCTCGCCGCCGTGGCCGAGCAGCTGGGCCACCTCGGCTCGGCGGCCCGGGCCGCGAACGCCGAGGCCGCGCGGCTGCAGCAGTCGCTGGAGGCCGCGTCACGCACGCTGGAGGCCGACACCGCCGAGCTGACCGAGCTCGCCGAGCGCCTCGCGGCAGCTGAGGTCGAGCCCGCCGAGAGCGAGGCCGCGATCGTCGAGGGCAGCGCACGCCGGGACCGGTTGGCCGAGCTCGCCACCGGCGCGCGCGCCCGGGAGACGGAGGCGCGGCTGACGCTGCGCACCGGCGAGGAGCGTGCGCGGGCCCTGTCGGGCCGCGCGGAGTCCCTCGAGCGGGCCGCCCAGACCGAGCGGGTCGCCCGCGAGCGGGCCGCCGAGCGTGAGCGTGCCCGGTCGCGCCAGGCCACGGTGGCTCAGGCCGTGCGCGACGGGGCCACCCGTGCGCTGGTCGTGCTCGATGAGTCGCTGCGTCGCGCGTCTGCCGAGCGCGATGCCGCCGAGACGGCCCGCGGCGAACGGGACCGCGAGGTCACCGCCGCCCGCGCCGAGGTCGACGTCCGTGCCGCCGAGCTGGCCCAGCTCACCGACGTCGCCCATCGGGACGAGGTCGCCCGCACGCAGCAGCGCCTGCGCATCGAGGCGCTCCAGGCCCGCGCGGTCGACGACCTCGGCCTCGACCCCGCGGTCCTGCTCGAGGAGTACGGCCCGCACCAGGACGTGCCCGTGGTCCCGCTGCCCGGCGCCGACGTGGACCCAGAGGCCCCGACCACGGTCCCGTACGTGCGTGAGCAGCAGGAGAAGCGCCTGCGGGCCGCCGAGCGGGCACTGTCGCTGCTCGGCCGGGTCAACCCGCTCGCGCTGGAGGAGTTCGCCGCCCTCGAGGAGCGCCACCAGTTCCTGGTGGAGCAGCTGGCGGACCTCAAGAAGTCTCGTGCGGACCTCCTCGAGATCGTCAAGGAGATCGACGAGCGTGTCGAGCAGGTGTTCGCGGAGGCGTACCGCGACACGGCCGCGGCATTCGACGTCGTGTTCCCGCGGCTGTTCCCCGGCGGAGAGGGCCGGCTCGTCCTCACCGATCCGGACAACATGCTCACCACCGGCATCGACGTCGAGGCGCGACCGGCCGGAAAAAAGGTCAAACGGCTGTCGCTGCTGTCGGGCGGCGAGCGGTCACTGACGGCGGTCGCGCTGCTCGTGGCCATCTTCAAGGCGCGGCCGAGCCCGTTCTACGTGATGGACGAGGTCGAGGCGGCCCTCGACGACGCCAACCTCGGTCGGCTGCTCGAGATCTTCCGCGAGCTCCAGGAGGACTCCCAGCTCATCGTCGTCACGCACCAGAAGCGGACCATGGAGATCGCCGACGCCCTGTACGGCGTGACGATGCGGGGCGACGGCGTCACCACCGTCATCAGCCAGCGGATGCGCGAGGACGTCGCGGTCTGACGGTCCGGGTCCGCCTGTGGAGATTGTGTGCCGTTCGGCGCCACCAGTGCGTCGATCGATGACTGACCCCCGAAGGGCGGGGACACTGGTGTCATGGCTGTCCTCGTCGCGATCCTCCTTGCCGTCCTCGTCGCCGCAGCCGTCCTGATCGGCGCCAGCGTCTACGCGGCGCGGAAGGACGAGCGCGAGTCGCCGCTCGCCACGTTCCGCAGCGGGTGGACGGGCCGCACCAACCCCGATGCCGACCAGCAGGCCGCGGCCGCGGCGGCCGCCGTCGAGCCCGTCGACCTCTCGCTGGCCCAGTTCCTGCGCGAGACGGTCGACGAGGGAGAGGCGTACCTCCAGGTGGACGACCTGGCGGCCACCCTCCAGCGCGCCAAGGAGAAGGCCACCGGCGTCCTGCCGGGCCGCCGCGACCGCTAGACGGTCGCGGGACACCGTCGTGACGCGCCGGTTCGCGTCCTGAGCCCGCCGCCAGACACACTGTCCCGGTGACCAACGAGACGCTCGAGATCCTCCTGTCTGCCGGCATCCCGGTGGCCATCGTCGTCGCGCTGACGACCCTCCTCGTCCGCCGGCGCCGCGGTTCGGCCACCGACGAGGCCCCGCCCACCCTCGACGTGCCGACCCCCGCGCCCGCACCCGAGGCCGAGACCGAGACCGAGACCGAGACCGAGACCGAGACGACGGTCGCACCGGTGCCCCCCGTGGACGTGGTCCCCGAGGTGGCCGACGCACCGCCAGTCCTGGAGGTGCCGGCTCCCGTCGCCGGCCGTCTGGCCCGGCTGCGCGGCAGGCTCTCCAGGTCCGGCTCGCCCCTGGGCGCCCGGTTGCTCGCGGTCCTCTCGAAGGACCACCTCACAGAGGACGACTGGGACGAGCTCGAGGAGACGCTCCTGCTCGCCGACGTCGGCGCCGGCCCGACCGGGGAGCTCATCGACGCGTTGCGCACCCGGGTCCGCGTCGAGGGCCTCAAGGACCCCGCTCACGTCCGCGCGCTCCTGCGCGAGCAGCTGATCGCGCTCGTCGACCCGACCCTGGACCGCAGCCTGCACACGGCGCCGGGTGCCGCGGCTGACGGTTCCCGTGTCCCCGCGGTCGTTCTCGTCGTCGGCGTGAACGGGACCGGGAAGACGACCACCGTCGGCAAGCTCGCCCGGGTGCTCGTGGCCGACGGCCGGACCGTCGTGCTGGGTGCCGCGGACACGTTCCGCGCCGCCGCCGCCGACCAGCTCCAGACCTGGGGCTCGCGCGTCGGCGTCCACACGGTCCGCTCGGACCGCGACGGTGCCGACCCGGCCGCCGTGGCGTTCGACGCCGTCCGCACCGGCCGCGCCGAGGGGATCGACGTCGTGCTCGTCGACACGGCCGGGCGTCTGCAGAACAAGGCCGGCCTCATGGACGAGCTGGGCAAGATCACGCGCGTCATCACGCGCGAGGCGCCGCTGTCGGAGGTGCTCCTGGTCCTCGACGCGACCACGGGCCAGAACGGTCTGAACCAGGCGCGGGTGTTCAGCGAGGTGGCCGGCGTCACGGGCATCGTGCTGACCAAGCTCGACGGCACCGCCAAGGGCGGGATCGTGGTCGCCGTGCAGCGCCAGCTGGGCGTCCCGGTCAAGCTGGTCGGCCTCGGCGAGGGCCCGGACGACCTCGCGCCGTTCGACCCGGAGGCCTTCGTCGACGCCCTGCTGGAGGGATGAGCGGGAGTGCAGCGGAGGGTGTGGGTCGCGCCAGCGGCACGCGCCCGGAGCGGAGCGCAGGCTGGTCCCGACCATCGGATCCAGGGATGACAGGGACCGCCTGTTCCTGGACGTCCGATCACCACGAAACCGAACGTTTACGTGCGGGTGAGGCTTGTCACACCGACGTAACCTCCTTCGCCTCTGACGGAAATCCCGTTCGTCGACTGTGATCCCCGGACCAGCCACCCCCGGCTGGCGAGTGGAGAGGCGATCTCGATGGAATTCGAGCTGGACAGCGGGAACACGGCGTTTATGCTCACCGCCGCGTCGCTCGTGCTGCTGATGACGCCGGGGCTGGCGTTCTTCTACGGCGGCATGGTGCGCGGCAAGAGCGTGCTCAACATGATGATGATGAGCTTCGGCGCGATCGGCGTCGCCGGGCTCGTCTGGGTGCTGTACGGGTACTCGGCCGTCTTCGGTGCGGACCTCGGTGGCGGGTGGCTCGGCAACCCGTTCGAGTTCTTCGGCCTGCAGGGCGCCACGGACGACCAGAGCCTGATGGCCGCGTCCGGTGTGCCGTTCCTCGTGGCCGCGGGCTACCAGGCGACGTTCGCGATCATCACGGTCGCCCTCATCTCGGGCGCCGTCGCGGACCGCATGAAGTTCGGTGCCTGGCTGGTCTTCACGGCCGTCTGGGTCACCGTCGTCTACCTGCCGCTCGCCCACTGGGTGTGGGGCGGCGGTCTGCTCAGCGCGACCGGCCTCACCGAAGGGTTGTCGACCCCCATCGACTTCGCCGGTGGAACGGTCGTCCACATCAACGCCGGTACCGCGGGCCTGGTCCTGGCGATCGTGCTCGGCAAGCGCCGTGGCTTCGGCAAGGAGGCCATGCGGCCCCACAACCTGCCGTTCGTCATGCTCGGTGCCGCGCTCCTGTGGTTCGGCTGGTTCGGCTTCAACGCCGGCTCCGAGTTCGCCGCGGACGGCGTCGCTGGTCGGGCGTGGCTCAACACGCTGCTGGCCACGGGCATCGCGATGCTCGCCTGGCTCGCCACGGAGAAGGTGCGTGACGGTCACGCCACGTCGCTCGGTGCCGCGTCCGGCATCGTCGCGGGCCTCGTCGCCATCACGCCGGCCGCCGCGGCGGTCGACACCTGGGGTGCCATCGGGATCGGCATCGTGGCGGGTGTGCTCTGCGCCCTCGCCGTCGGCCTGAAGTTCAGGTTCGGCTACGACGACTCGCTCGACGTCGTCGGTGTCCACCTCGTCGGTGGTCTGGTCGGCACGATCCTCATCGGCTTCTTCGCCACCGACACGAACAGCACCTGGTACCCGGACGGTGCCCAGAACGGTCTGTTCTACGGTGGGGGCCTCACTCAGCTGGCCACGCAGACGATCGTCGCACTGGCCGCCGTGCTCTTCAGCTTCACGGCGACCTACGTCATCGCGCTCATCCTGCGGGCGACGATCGGTCTGCGGGTGTCCGACGAGGCCGAGGTCGGCGGTATCGACCTGGCTGTTCACGCTGAGACCGCATACGAGACGCTGGGCGTCGGCGCCCGCGTCGTGACGGAGGTGAAGTGATGACGAAGCTCGTGACGGCGGTCATCCAGCCGCACCGGCTGGACGATGTGAAGTCGGCCCTCGAGGCCGCGGGTGTCCGTGGTCTGACCGTGAGCGAGGCCAGCGGCTACGGCCGTCAGCGCGGTCACACCGAGGTCTACCGCGGCGCGGAGTACACGGTCGACCTGGTCCCCAAGGTCAAGATCGACGTCCTCGTGAGCGACGAGGACGCGGTCAGCGTGACCGAGGTCATCGTGCGCGCCGCGCAGACCGGCAAGATCGGCGACGGCAAGGTCTGGGTCGTGCCGGTCGAGGACGTGGCTCGCGTCCGCACCGGTGAGCACGGCGACGACGCCCTCTGATCAGGACGGTCACCAGACACACATGACACAGGAACGGCCGCCCGCGGGGGGCGCGGCCGCGAACGGGTCGCCCGAGGTCCCGCACCCCGCGATCGGGGTGCGGGACCTCCGCTCTGAGCGGCTCGAGCTCGCTGCCGGCCTCACCGGCCCCGGCTCCGACGGCATCGCCAGGCGGGCCGCGATCGTCGAGCTTGTCGTGGGTCGGCTCCGGGAGCAGTGGGAGCTGGCGACCGACGGTGAGGACGTCTCGGGCATCGCGCTCGGGGCCGTCGGCAGCGTCGGGCGCGGCGACGCCAGCCCGGTCAGCGACCTCGACCTGCTGCTCGTGCACGAGGGCCGCGGCCACTCGACCGAAGCGCTCTCGGCTCTCGCGCAGAAGCTCTGGTACCCCATCTGGGACGCGGGCCTCGACCTGGACCACTCGGTCCGCTCGCTCGCCCAGTGCCGCCAGGTGGCGTCCAAGGACCTCCCGGCGGCCGTCGGGCTGCTCGATCTGCAACCCGTCTCGGGCGACGCCGTCGTCATCGCCCGCGCCAAGTCCGCCCTGCTGGAGGACTGGCGGTCGGCCGCACGCCGGCGGCTCCCGGAGCTGCTGGCCTCCACCCGTCAGCGCGCCGACCGGCACGGTGAGCTGGCCTACCTCATCGAGCCGGAGCTCAAGGAGTCGCGCGGCGGCATCCGGGACGCGGTCGTGCTGAGCGCGCTCGCCGCGACCTGGCTCACCGACCGGCCGCACGGCGCGGTCGACATGGCCTACGCCCACCTGCTCGACGTGCGCGACACGGTCCAGGTGGTGACGCGGCGGCACACGAACCGGCTGCTGCTCGCGGACCAGGACGAGGTCGCGGCACTCGTCGGCTTCGACGACCGCGACGACCTGCTGGCGAGCATCGCCGAGGCCGCGCGAGTGATCTCCTACGCGTTGGACACCACCGTGCGCAACGCACGACAGGCCCTGCAGAGACCCGCCCGCGCGGCGATGCTCGTGCGCGGTCGGCGCACCGCCCCGCGGTTGCGGACCATCGCCGAGGGTCTGGTCGAGCACGACGGCGAGATCGTGCTCGCAGTCGACGCGCGTCCGGCCGAGGACCCTCTGTTGTCCCTGCGCGCCGCCGCGACGGCGGCGCGGACGGGGCTGAGTCTCTCGCCCGTCACGGTCGCGAGCCTGACGGCCACACCGCCGCTGCCGGCGCCGTGGCCCCGAGCAGCGCGCGGCTACCTGCTGCACCTGCTGGGCTCAGGTCCCGCGCAGGTGCCCATCTGGGAAGCCCTCGACCTGGCCGGCGTCGTGACCACGTGGATCCCCGAGTGGGCGGGCGTCCGCAACCGGCCGCAGCGGTCGGCGATCCACCGGCACACCGTCGACCGTCATCTCGTGGAGACCGTCGCACGGGCGGGACGCGACAAGCGCGTCGTCGAGCACGGGGAGACGCTCCTGCTCGCGGCCCTCCTGCACGACATCGGCAAGCGTGCTGGTGCCGGCGACCACTCGACCGAGGGTGCGCGGCTGGCGGGGCCGATCGTCACGCGGATGGGGTTCGACGACCAGGTGGCCGCGGACGTCACGCGGCTCGTGCGCGAGCACCTGACGCTCGCCGAGCTGGCCACGACCGCCGACCCCGACGATCCCGCCACCGTGAGCCGGCTGCTCGACGCCGTCGACCACCGGCCGGACCTGCTCTCGTTGCTGCGCGCCCTGACCGAGGCCGACGCCGGAGCGGCCGGTCCGCAGGCGTGGAGCACGTGGCGCGCCACGCTCGTCGACGATCTGACGGCACGAGCCACCAGGGTGCTGGCAGGTACCCTAGGTCGTCCGTGAAACCCGAAGCGTGAGGACCCGCAGGTGTTCGCCACCCTGTCCGACCGACTGACGTCGACCTTCAAGAACCTGCGCACCAAGGGCCGGCTGTCCGAGGCGGACATCGACGCCACGGTGCGCGAGATCCGCCGAGCCCTGCTCGACGCCGACGTCGCTGTCCCCGTCGTCCGGTCGTTCACGGGCGCGGTGCGCGAGCGCGCGCTGTCGGTCGAGGTGTCCGGCGCGCTGAACCCGGCGCAGCAGGTCGTCAAGATCGTCAACGAGGAGCTCGTCGCCATCCTCGGTGGCCAGACGCGCACGCTGAACCTCGCCAAGAACCCGCCGACGGTCATCCTGCTCGCCGGCCTGCAGGGTGCGGGCAAGACGACGCTCGCCGGCAAGCTCGCTCTGCACCTGAAGGGTCAGGGCCACACGCCGCTGCTCGTCGCGGCGGACCTCCAGCGTCCGAACGCCGTCACCCAGCTCCAGGTGGTGGGGGAGCGCGCGGGCGTGCCCGTGTTCGCCCCGCACCCCGGCAACCAGGGCAGCGAGGACCTCCTGCCGTTCGGTGCGGACCCCGTCGCCGTCGCGCGCGAGGGCCTGGCGACCGCCAAGACGAAGCTGCACGACGTCCTGATCGTCGACACGGCCGGTCGCCTCGGCGTCGATGCTGAGCTGATGCAGCAGGCGTCGGACATCCGCGACGCGCTCGACCCGGACGAGATCCTCTTCGTCATCGACGCGATGATCGGCCAGGACGCGGTCACCACCGCGCAGGCGTTCGCGGACGGTGTCGGGTTCACCGGCGTGGTGCTGTCCAAGCTCGACGGTGATGCCCGCGGTGGCGCTGCGCTGTCGGTCGCCAGCGTGACCGGCAAGCCGATCATGTACGCGTCCACCGGCGAGAAGCTCACCGAGTTCGAGGTGTTCCACCCCGACCGCATGGCGTCGCGGATCCTCGACATGGGCGACGTCCTCACGCTCATCGAGCAGGCCGAGAAGGCGTTCGACGCCGGCCAGGCCGAGGAGATGGTGGACAAGCTGGCGTCCGGGAAGGACCTCACGCTCGAGGACTTCCTGACGCAGATGCAGCAGCTGCGCAGCGCGGGACCGCTGAAGAAGATGATGGGCATGCTGCCCGGCATGGGGCAGATGCGGGAGGCGCTCGACAACTTCGACGAGCGCGAGGTGGACCGCATCGAGGCGATCATCCGCTCGATGACTCCGGCCGAACGCCGGACCCCGAAGATCATCAACGGCTCGCGCCGGTCCCGCATCGCGGCCGGTTCCGGCACCAAGCCGAGCGACGTCAACCAGCTGCTGGAGCGGTTCGACGGCGCGCAGAAGATGATGCGCCAGATGGCCAAGGGTGGAGGCATGCCCGGCATGCCTCCGGGCATGGGCAACCTGCCCGGCATGGGCGGCAAGAAGTCGCGCGGCCGCTCTGCGGCGCCGGTGCGCAAGGTCAAGGGCAAGTCGGGCAACCCGGCGAAGCGCGCGGAGCAGGAGCGGGGCATCACGAGCAAGCCGGCCGCACCGCAGGGTTCCGCGTTCGGCATCGCACCCAAGGCAGAACCCGCTCAGCCGGCCGAGATCGAGCTGCCGGCAGGGCTGGACCGCTTCCTCGGCGGACGCTGAGCCCACGTGGTCCTGCACCTGCGCGGCACGGTCGTCCTCGACGACGAGCGTGAGGTCGGCGAGGCGTGGGTCGTCGGCGGCCGGATCACGTTCGATCGTCCGTCGGCGACGCCCGACGCCGTGCTCGAGGGCTGGGTGCTGCCCGGGCTGGTCGACGTGCACTGCCACATCGGTCTCGCCTCGGACGGCCCCGTGGACGACGGCACGGCCGAGAAGCAGGCTCTCGCCGACCGTGACTCGGGAGTGCTGCTCGTCCGGGACGCGGGCTCGCCCGCCGACACCGGCTGGGTGCACGACCGCGACGACCTGCCGCGCCTGATCCGCGCGGGCCGGCATCTCGCCCGCCCCAAGCGGTACCTGCGGCACTACGGGCGTGAGCTCGAGTCCGTCGACCAGCTGCCGTCGGCCGTCCGCGAGGAGGCAGCGCGAGGCGACGGCTGGGTCAAGCTGGTCGCGGACTGGATCGACCGCGACCTGGGCGCCGACGGCGACCTGCGCCCGCTGTGGCCCGCGGATGTGCTGGCCGACGCCGTGGCCGCCGCGCATGCGGCGGGCGCCCGGGTCACCGCCCACACCTTCGCGACGGAGTCGCTCGACGCGCTCCTCGACGCCGGCATCGACTGCCTCGAGCACGCCACGGGTGCGACTCCCGACCACATCGACCGGATCGCCGCCGCCGGCATCCCGGTCACCGCGACGCTGCTGCAGATCGGGCAGTTCGAGGCCATCGCCGCGCAAGGATCTCGCTACCCGCTGTTCGCCGCGCGGATGCGCGCGCTGCACGCCCACCGCTACGCGCTCGTCCGTGACCTGTACGAGGCGGGGGTGCCCGTGCTCGTCGGCACGGACGCCGGCGGGACCATCGGGCACGGCAAGATCGCCGACGAGGCCGCGGAGCTGGTCCGCGCGGGCATCCCCGCCCGCGACGTGGTGGCCGCGGCCAGCTGGCGCACGCGCGCGTGGCTGGGCGCTGAGGGGCTCGGCGAGGGCGCGTCGGCGGATCTCGTCGTCTTCGGGGCCGACCCACGCGAGGACATCGGTGTGCTCGGCGCACCCCGCGCGGTGGTGCTGCGAGGAGCGGTCGTCTGAGACGTCGGTGACCTGGGCGACATGGTTGGGACCGGCCCACCACATCTGGCACAATGGTCGGCTGTACCCGGCGTCCGCAGCCCCTCTACCTGCGTTCGTCGTGTCCCCGACCTTCCCGGCGCGCCCACCCCACGGGCAATGCGCGGAGAGGTCACCCACAGCAGACATCAGGAGAAGACCACACCGTGGCCACCAAGATCCGCCTCAAGCGTCTCGGCAAGATCCGCGCTCCGTACTACCGCATCGTCGTCGCCGACTCGCGCACCAAGCGCGACGGCCGCGTGATCGAGGAGATCGGCAAGTACCACCCCACCGAGGAGCCCTCATTCATCGAGGTCAACTCCGAGCGTGCGCAGTACTGGCTCGGCGTCGGCGCGCAGCCGACCGAACAGGTCGCCGTGCTCCTCAAGATCACCGGTGACTGGCAGAAGTTCAAGAACCTCCCCGGCCAGGAGGGCACCCTGCGCACCAAGGCCGACAAGGTCGACCCGAAGGCTGCCATCGACGCCGTCGCGCTCGACGCCGAGAAGGCCAAGGCCAAGGCGTCCGAGAAGGCTGCCTCGCAGAAGGCCGCCGCTGCCGAGGCTCCCGCCGAGGACGAGCAGGCCTGATGCTCGCCGACGCTCTCGAGCACCTGGTGCGTGGCATCGTCGACCACCCGGACGACGTCCGCGTGAACGCGTCGACGCTGCGTCGTGGCGACCTGCTCGAGGTGCGCGTGCACCCCGACGACCTCGGCCGAGTCATCGGCCGTGGCGGTCGGACGGCCCGCGCGCTGCGCACCGTCGTCGGCGCGCTCTCGACGGACGGCGCCGTCCGCGTCGACGTCGTGGACGTCGACCGGCGCTGAACCATCGCGCAAGGCCCGGTCCCCTAACCTGGGGACCGGGCCTTCGCCATGTCTGACCACCTGACCGACACCCCGTGCCCGAACGTGAGGAACTTCCATGCAGCTGACCGTCGCGCGGATCGGCCGTGCCCACGGCCTGCGTGGAGAGGTCGCCCTCGACCTGCGCACCGACAACCCCGAGGACCGGTTCGGCGTCGGCGCGGTGCTCGCCACCGAACCGGCGGCGCGGGGACCACTGACTGTGGTGAGCACGCGCACCCAGCAGGACCGCTGGTACGTGACGTTCGCGCAGATCACCGACCGGACGACGGCCGAGGCGATGCGTGGGACCGAGCTGGTGGTCGACGAGGACAGCTCCGACGAGGACGACGCCTGGTACCCGCACGAGCTCGCCGGGCTGCGCGCGGAGCACGCCGACGGCCGGGTGCTGGGCGAGATCGTCGGGCTCGAGCACCTGCCGGCGCACGACATGCTGGTCCTGCGCGAGCCCGACGGCGCGCGGACCCTCATCCCGTTCGTGAAGGCGATCGTGCCCGTCGTCGACGTCGCCGGCGGCCGCGTGGTCATCGACCCGCCCGGTGGTCTGCTCGCCTCCGACGCCGCCAACCTGGTCGTGTCCGAGGAGACGGTCCTGCCCCGAGACGCAGACGACAACTGACGTGCGCATCGACGTCGTCTCGATCTTTCCCGAGTACCTGGCTCCGCTCGAGCTCTCACTCGTCGGCAAGGCGCGCACGAGCGGTCTGCTCGACCTGCGCGTGCACGACCTGCGGGACTCGACCACGGACCGGCACCGGACCGTGGACGACACCCCGTTCGGCGGCGGTGCGGGCATGGTCATGCGCCCCGACGTGTGGGGGACCGCGCTGGACGCGCTCCTCGACGACGAGGCGCACCTGCTG
Organism: Cellulomonas sp. Leaf395; assembly: GCF_001424125.1. Taxonomy (GTDB): domain Bacteria; phylum Actinomycetota; class Actinomycetes; order Actinomycetales; family Cellulomonadaceae; genus Cellulomonas. The sequence continues at coordinate 188,386 of NZ_LMQI01000002.1, read as the reverse complement.
GTGCCGACGCCGTCGGGGGAGCCGTTCACCCAGCGCACCGCCGAGGCGCTGGCGGGCGAGAGCCATCTGGTCGTGGCGTGCGGTCGGTACGAGGGGATCGACGCGCGGGTGGCCGAGCACTACCGCTCCCGCGTCCGTGTCACCGAGCTCTCCCTCGGCGACTACGTGCTCAACGGCGGTGAGGTGGCCGCGCTGGTCGTCGTCGAGGCCGTCGCGCGCCTGCTGCCCGGGGTCGTCGGCAACCCGGAGTCGCTGGTCGAGGAGTCTCACGGTGCGGCGGGTCTTCTCGAGTACCCCGTCTACACCAAGCCACCGGCGTGGGCGGGGCTGGACGTCCCCGAGGTGCTCCTGTCCGGGCACCACGCCCGGATCGCACGATGGCGCCGGGACACCGCGCTCGAGCGGACGGCTGCGCGTCGGCCGGACCTCATCGCGCAACTGCCCGTCGACGGGCTCGACAAGCACGATCTCGCCCTGCTCGAGGCGCTCGGCTGGCAGCTCGTGGACGGACGCCTCGCCCGTCCGTGAGCCCCGCGTGATGTTGAGCACCCGATTTACCGTGGGTGCGGCCTCTGTGGCAGACTTGCCCGTTGGTGCGCGCAGGTTGCGTCTCTGCCACAGGGGAGACGATCACGACCACCCGGGGATTCGCCCGGACGCACCAGACCATCAGACCAAGGACGCCGGTCCTGCCCTGCAGAGGGTGACCGAGACGCCCTCGACGACGTTCCTGACCTGTGGCAGGGCGGGGAAGTGACATCACATGCACACGCTGGACCAGGTCGACGCAGCATCGCTGCGGTCCGACATCCCGGAGTTCCGCGCCGGCGACACGCTCAAGGTCAACGTCAAGGTCGTGGAGGGCAACCGCTCCCGCATCCAGGCGTTCCAGGGCGTCGTCATCGCCCGCCAGGGCGACGGTGTCCGTGAGACGTTCACGGTCCGCAAGGTCAGCTTCCAGGTCGGCGTCGAGCGCACGTTCCCCGTGCACTCCCCGAGCCTGGACTCGATCGAGGTCGTGACGCGCGGCGACGTGCGGCGCGCGAAGCTGTACTACCTGCGCAAGCTCCGTGGCAAGAAGGCCAAGATCAAGGAGAAGCGCGACTTCACCCCCGCCGCGAAGAAGGCCTGAGCCTCCTCGCACGCTCTGTCCCGACGGGCGGCCACCGATCCGGTGGTCGCCCGTCGGCGTCCCGGAGCGCTCGTGCCCTGGTCATAGGCGCAGCGGTGTCGACGAAGGGTCATGGCGACGATGACCCGGTCACGACTCGCGATCTCGTGGGGTGGGCGTGTGCGCGTCTGGGGCCGGCGCATGCGAGAGTGTGCGGGTGATCGACCGACCTCCCCGCGACCTCGACGAGGACTCGTCCCCCACGTCGTGGCTGGGCCGGGAGTCGCTCGACGGAGCCGGTGCAAGCGCCCAGCAGAGCTCCGCCGGGCCTCGGTTGCCGGACGTGACGGTGCCCGACGACGGACGGAACGCGGACCACTCGACCTCGCGCCGGCACGCGGCTGCCCGCCGTCCGAGCGGCGCCGGGTCCTTGCTGCGCGAGACGGCGATCATCCTCGTCAGCGCGATCATCCTGTCGCTGCTGGTCAAGACCTTCCTGGTGCAGGCGTTCTTCATCCCGAGCCAGTCGATGCACGACACGCTGATCGAGCACGACCGGATCCTGGTCAGCAAGCTCACGCCAGGCCCGTTCGACCTCCGTCGCGGTGACATCGTCGTCTTCAAGGACCCCGGCGGCTGGCTGCCGGCCGACGCCGCACCGGACCCGGGCCCGGCGCAAGGTGCGATCAACTCCGCTCTGACGTTCATCGGGCTCTATCCGGCCGACGCCAACGAGCACCTGGTCAAGCGCCTCATCGGCCTGCCCGGCGACCACGTCTCCGCGGTGGCAGGTGGACCGGTGACGGTCAACGGGGTCGAGATCGACGAGCCGTACCTGGCGGCGGGCGTGGCGCCGAGCGACATCGCGTTCGACGTCACGGTGCCGGAGAACAGCATCTGGGTCATGGGTGACAACCGGTCCCACTCGTCGGACTCCCGCTACAACCAGGGCAAGCCCGGCGGGGGCTCGGTGCCGGTCGACAACGTCGTCGGCATGGCCTTCGTGACGGTGTGGCCCATCGAGCGCATGGGACTGCTCCGCAACCCGACCAGCACGTTCGCGGACGTGCCCGACCAGCCGTGAACCTGCTCGCCGCACCGAGGGCGACCGCTCCACGCGTCGCGCCGCACCTGCGCCACGAGCGGCTGCTGCTGCGGGACGGTGCGCGGCTCCTGGCCGGCATGGACGAGGTCGGTCGCGGCTCGCTGGCGGGCCCGGTGAGCGTCGGCGTGGTCGTCGTGGACGTCACGACCCGGTCCGCGCCGAAGGGCGTCGCGGACTCCAAGCTGCTCGCACCTGCGGCGCGCACTCGCCTGCTCCCCGCCCTCGGTCGCTGGGGGCTCGCGCGTGCCGTCGGGCACGCGAGCGCCGCGGAGATCGACGAGGTCGGCATCATCGCGGCCCTGCGGCTCGCGGGCACGCGCGCTCTCGGTGCCGTCGCGACGTCGGTCGGGCCGGTCGACGTCGTCCTGCTGGACGGGTCGCACGACTGGCTCAGCCGCCCGGCCCAGGCCGATCTCTTCACGCTCGACGACGAGCCGACCCTGCCCGTCCCTCGCGTGCACATGCGCGTGAAGGCCGATCGGACGTGCGCGTCCGTCGCTGCCGCGAGCGTGCTCGCCAAGTGCGAGCGGGACGCCATGATGGTCGGTCTGTCCGCAGAGCACCCCGCATACCGCTGGGACGAGAACAAGGGCTACGCGTCGCCCGAGCACATGGCGGCGCTGCGCGAGCTCGGCCCGAGCGTGCTGCACCGCCGCTCGTGGCGGCTGCCGGGGACGACGGGCGGCGAGGGTCTGGTCGACGAGGTGGCCGGTCTCCCGGTCGACGACGACGTCGATGCGGCCCTCCTCGGGCTGGCCTCGGATCCCGACGAGGCGTTCTGACGGTTCGCTCTCGTGGCGTCGCGCCGCCCCGGCTGCACGCATGAGGGATGATGTCCCGGTGAGCGCGGAGGACCTGGAGAACTACGAGACCGACATGGAGCTCGCGCTGTATCGCGAGTACCGCGATGTCGTAGGGCTCTTCTCCTACGTCGTGGAGACGGAGCGGCGGTTCTACCTCGCCAACCAGGTGGACCTGCAGGTCCGTTCGGCCGCCGGCGAGGTCTACTTCGAGCTGACGCTCGCCGACGCGTGGGTGTGGGACGTGTACCGCTCCGCCCGGTTCGTGAAGTCGGTGCGCGTCGTCACGTTCAAGGACGTGAACGTCGAGGAGCTGGCGAAGGCCGAGCTCGACCTGGGCGGCAGCGCGGGCTTCGCCCGCTGAGGCGGCTCCAGCCGAGCCGCCCACAGCCCACCTTGGCGTGACCGCCTCCACGAGGTGGTGCTCGGGCGTCCCGCTCCCCGTCGCGCGCTGGCAGCGTCCTGCGCGGAGGTGGTCCGGTGCGCGCGAAGGACGCAGTGGGACGGTACGGGGAGGACGTGGCGGAAGCTCATGTCCGGGATCGCGGATGGGACGTGCTGGACCGGAACTGGCGGACCCGTGACGGTGAGCTCGACCTCGTCGCGCTAGACGGCCACGAGCTGGTCGTCATCGAGGTCAAGACGAGGCGGTCGATCGCGTACGGGCATCCCGCCGAGGCGGTGACCGCCCGCAAGCTCGCGCGCGTGCGACGGCTCGCGGCGCAGTGGCTCGTGGCGCACGACGTGCACCCGAGGTCCGTCCGCGTCGACGTGATCGCCGTGCTGCTGCCCGCTCGGGGCGCTGCGCAGGTCGACCACCTCATGGGGGTGGTCTAGGTGGTCCTCGGTCGGACGCTCGGGGTCGCGCTCGTCGGGCTGACGGGGCACGTCGTCGATGTGGAGGCGCACCTCGCGCCCTCGCTGCCGGCGTTCACGCTCGTGGGGCTGCCTGACGCCTCGTTGGCCGAGTCGCGGGACCGCGTGCGGGCCGCCGTGACGTCATCGGGACTCGCCTGGCCCAACCGGCGCATCACCGTCAACCTGTCGCCCGCCACGCTGCCGAAGTCGGGCTCGGGCTTCGACCTGGCGATCGCCGTGGCGACGTTGGCCGGTGCAGAGGCTATCGATCCGGCCGCACCCCGCGGGGTGGTCCACCTCGGGGAGCTCGGGCTGGACGGTCGGCTCCGGCCGGTCCGCGGCGTGCTGCCCGCGGTCGCGGCCGCCGTCGCGGCGGGGTGGTGCCGGGTGGTCGTCGCAGAGGCGAACGCGGCGGAGGCGCGCCTGGTGCCCGGTGCACGGGTTGTCGGGGCGACGAGCCTGGCCGAGGTCGCGGCGGGTTACGGCGCGACCGTCGACGTCCCGGCGGTCGCGCCGGTGTCCCCCGAGGCCGTGCCACCGCACCGCGGCAGCTCGGCGCTGGACCTCGCGGACGTCGTCGGTCAGGACGACGCGCGGGCGTGCCTCGAGGTCGCCGCGGCAGGTGGGCACCACCTGCTGATGGTGGGCCCGCCGGGGACGGGCAAGACGATGCTTGCGGCCCGCCTGCCCGGCTTGCTGCCGGACTTGTCGGAGGCGGACGCCGTCGAGGTCACGGCGGTGCACTCGGTGGCCGGCGCGTTCGACCCGGGGGACGGCCTGCTGCGCCGACCCCCGTTCGAGGACCCGCACCACACCGCGACACCGGCGAGCGTCGTGGGCGGAGGCTCGGGAGTTCCACGTCCGGGGGCGGCCTCGCGGGCCCACCGCGGCGTCCTGTTCCTCGATGAGGCGCCGGAGTTCTCGACCGCCGTGCTCCAGACGTTGCGGCAGCCGCTGGAGCACGGCGAGCTGGTGCTCCACCGGGCTGCCGGGACGGCTCGCTACCCGGCACGGTTCCAGCTCGTCCTCGCCGCCAACCCGTGCCCGTGCGGACAGGGAGTCGGGAAAGGGCTCGCGTGCACGTGTCGCAGCGAGCAGCGCCGCCGGTATTTCGGCAAGCTGTCGGGACCGTTGCTGGACCGGGTGGACCTGCAGGTCGAGATGATCCCGGCCCGGGCGGGTGCCGGGGCGGGGGAGTCCTCCGCGGTCGTGGCCGCGCGGGTGCTCGACGCGCGGGCCGCCCAGGCGCAGCGGCTCGTGGGGACGCCGTGGCGCACCAACGGCGACGTCCCGGGCAGCTGGCTGCGGGAGCGGCTGGGACCTGATCGCACGTTGGTCGCTGACCTGGACCGCGCGCTCGATCGCGGCACCCTGAGCCTGCGCGGGGTGGACCGGGTGCTGCGCGTCGCGTGGACCTTGGCCGACCTGGCGGGGCGGGCGGCACCCGGACGCGCCGACGTGGGGCACGCCCTCCTGCTGCGGACACGCGGGAACGGCGCATGAGGGGCGACGGCACGGAGGTGCTGGCACGTGCGACGTGGAGCGCTCTGGTCGAGCCGGGTGACGCCGTCGCCGGCACGCTCGTGGCACTCCTCGGGGCCGTGGACGCCCTCGAGTGGGTCCGCGCGGCCGTCCAGCACGGTCCGGACATCGCCGGGCTCGAGGACCGCCATGGTCCTCTCGCCGACGCCGACCGGCGACGGCTGACGAAGGGCCTCGCGCGGTGGGCCGTCCGCTTGCCTGACTGCGACCCGCGCCGCGATCTCGTGCACCTCGACCGGCTCGGCGGCGCGCTGCTGGTGCCGGGGGACCCTCGATGGCCGTCCACGCTCGACGATCTGGGGGCCGAGGCGCCGTTCTGCCTGTGGGTCCGTGGCGAGCCGGACCTCGGTGCGGTGCTCGCTCGGTCGGTGGCCGTCGTCGGGTCGCGGGCGGCGACGTCCTACGGGGAACGCGTCGCCTTCGACCTCGCCGACGGCCTGACAGCGGAGGGGCTGTGCGTGGTCTCGGGCGGGGCGTATGGCATCGATGCGGCGGCGCACCGCGGAGCCGTCGCGCGCGGCGGGCGAACCCTCGTGGTCCTCGCGGGTGGTGTGGACCGGGCCTATCCGGCGGGGAACGCGCGCCTGCTCGACACGATCGTCGGGGTCGGCGGAGCGCTGGTGTCGGAGGTGCCACCGGGCAGTCTGCCCACCAAGAGCCGGTTCCTGCAGCGGAACCGGCTGATCGCCGCTTCGGGCCAGGCCACGGTGGTGGTCGAGGCTGCGTGGCGGTCGGGCGCGATGAGCACCGCGCACCACGCAGCGCGGCTCCTGCGACCCGTCGGTGCCGTGCCGGGGCCGGTGACGTCGATGGCGTCCGCCGGCTGCCACCGTCTGCTGCGGGAAGGGATTGCGGTGTGCGTCACGGATGTCGCCGAGGTGCGTGAGCTCGCGGGGTCCATCGGCTCCGGTCTCGTGGCCGGGGCGGCTGCCGCCCGCTCCGCCGACGACCGCGCTTCCCGGCGTCAGGACTCTCTCGACCCGGTGTCGCTGCGTGTCCTCGACGCTCTCTCTCGTCGCGTGCCCACCGAGGTCGACCGAGTGGCGAGCCTCGCCGGGGTCACCGTCGCCGAGGCGCGGGGCGCGGTGGGTCTGCTGGAGCTGGCCGGGTGGGCGGTCCGACGCGGGGGCGGCTGGGTCGCGGTGACGATCGACACATCATGACGGCGGCACGCTGTCCAGGAGGCGCGCCGGAAGGCGTCGCGGATGAAGTGTGGGTGAGAAGTTCTCCGGGTGAAAAAAACGCGCATTCGGGCCATTGTTCGTCGAAGAATCGGACATTCACCGGGATTCGCCCACCGTTAGGCCGGGCAGGTGAAAGTGCTTCTTGTGACCGGCTGTGTTTCAGGTCACCGTACTCACATGGACAGCATCGAGGTCGCGACGGGGACGCCTGATCAGGCGCTCCTGCGGTCGGAGTTCTCGGCCCGCCTGGGTGCTCAGCGGGCAATGTCCGGGCACGCGAACCGTACATTTCTCGGTGCTGTCGATCTTCTTCCCGGTCATTCCTCGCGGCACGGTCGGACGGCCCGCTCGGTCGTCCACTCCGTCGCTGCACTCTCGAGCGTCGACGACGTGACGCCCCACACGCTCAGCCACACCGGTGCTGCCCTCGTCCTCAAGGGTGGCTCGGCCGCGCACAGCGTCCAGCAGTTCCTCGGTCACGCGATCCTCGCCGCGACGCCGCGCTCCATCGATGTCTCTGCCGAGCGACTCTGCTCGGCTCCTCAGCCAGCGCACCCCCGAGCATGACGAAGACGATGGAGTCGACGATGACGACGCAGCTGGACGCCGCCTTCCCGGTGCGCACCCGCCGGACCAGCACCGCGCCCGAGGGCGTCATCCCGCAGCCCCGGTCGGCCCCGATCACTCGCGGAGTGCCTGCCCCCCGGACCCCGGTGGCGCCGAGCCGCTCCGTCGAGGAGATCGACGCGCTGTGGGAGGACTACAAGGCGACGCCGTCCGCCGCTGCCCGTGAGGGCCTGATCCTGCACTACGCCCCGCTCGTGGCGGCAGTCGCCGGCCGGGTCGGCATGCGCCTGCCGAGCACCGTGGAACAGGCCGACCTGGTCTCCTACGGCATGTTCGGCCTGATCGACGCCATCGAGAAGTACCAGACGGACCGCTCCGTGAAGTTCGAGTCGTACGCCTCGTCCCGGATCCGCGGTGCGATCATCGACGAGCTGCGCGCGATGGACTGGGTGCCGCGCTCGGTCCGCACCAAGGCCCGCTCCGTCGACCGCGCGTATGCCGAGCTCGAGGCCAAGCTTCACCGCACGCCGACCGAGGACGAGGTCGCCCGGCATCTCGAGCTGCCGGTCGAGGACCTGCGCGCGATCTACTCCCAGCTCTCGACGGTGAACGTCGCGGCGCTGGACGAGCTGCTCGGCGGCGGCGACGACCGCCCCGGCGGCGTCTCCCTCGGTGACACGCTCGGTGACGACCGCACACTCGACCCCGCCAGCTCGATCGAGGCGGCCGAGACGAAGTTCCTCCTGGCCCGCGCGATCGAGTGTCTCGGCGAGCGCGAGCGCATCGTCGTCGTCCTCTACTACTACGAGGGCATGACGCTCGCCGAGATCGGTCGCGTCCTCGGTGTCACCGAGTCCCGCATCTCGCAGATGCACACCGCAGCGATGGTCCGGCTCCGCACCCGTCTCGTCGAGGCCGAGCGCGCCTGACCGCCCACGCCGCGGCACGGCGACGGCTCTCGGCGTCGGCAGCGGACGAGAGCGAGACGGCTGACCGGACTCACCGGGTCACAGCCTCGGGGTCGAGCGGGAGCAGCACCACCGGTCCCGCACCGGCGAGCAGGCTGAACGGGTCGATGTAGTCGTTGTCCGCGATCCGCACACCCCAGTGCAGGCACGTGCTCGGAGCGCAGTGGGAGCCCTCGACGGCGAGGGTGCCGAGGCGCGCCCCGGCCGGGACGAGGTCACCGACCCCGACGCTCGGCACGAGGGGTTCGAGGCTCGACCGCCTGCCTTCGGCGTCGGTCACCGTCACGACCGGTCGACCGCCCACGGTGCCCGCGTACGTGACCACCCCGGCGACGGGGGAGACCACCTCCGCACCGAAGGTCGATCGCAGGTCGACGCCACGGTGCCCGGCTGCCCAGCGTGCGGGCGGAGGCTCGAAGGCGCGCACCACGTCCGCCGTCCCTGCGAGGGGCAGACGGTACGTCCCGGCCGGTGTCGGCGATCCTGGTGGACCGGCAGAGCCCGCCGACGCTGCGGCGACGACCACCAGGCTGAGCAGCACGGTGAGGGTGCCGAGCGTGGCGGCCAGGCGAGCGGTGGGAGTTCCTCGGGTCATGACGGCGATCGTCGGCGGCGCAGGTGCTGGTCGGGGACGATGACGGCAGCCGTGTGGAGGACGCAACGCCCGGGTGGGCTGTGGTCGGCTCGCCGACCCCGCGTCGACCGTTCCGAGTGCAGATGCGGCGAGGGGCCCGGGCTGCCGATGCGGGCGCTGCCAGGCGCTCTCGCTGGTATCCAGCCACCCTGTGCTGAGCTGGGGTGGTGATCGGCTAGACTTCGAGTGCGACCGGTCCGTACCGGTCGACTTCGCGCGTCATCCACCCGATCACCGGACCTACGGCTCAGTGCCGACCAGGACCAGGACGGGGTCGATCTCCGCAGCGGTCCGAGCACCTGCCCACGTGGCTGGCGCCGGAGCGGACGACGACATGGCGCCAGGGGCGCCGGCCAGCTGGTCGGAGCCGACAACCGAGATGCGGGCCCGCGGAAATCGGGTCCGCCTTGACGCGTGCACCTCGCGGTGCGCGCCGGAAGGACGTGCCATGGCCGTCGTGACCATGCGCCAGCTGCTCGAGAGCGGTGTCCACTTCGGACACCAGACCCGCCGCTGGAACCCCAAGATGAAGCGCTTCATCTTCACCGAGCGCAACGGCATCTACATCGTCGACCTGCAGCAGTCGCTGTCGTACATCGACAACGCCTACGACTTCGTCAGCCAGACCGTCGCACACGGTGGCACGATCCTGTTCGTCGGCACCAAGAAGCAGGCGCAGGAGCCGGTCGCCGACCAGGCCGCCCGCGTCGGCATGCCGTACGTCAACCAGCGCTGGCTCGGTGGCATGCTCACCAACTTCAGCACGGTGCACAAGCGTCTCCAGCGCCTCAAGGAGCTCGAGCAGATCGACTTCGACGACGTGGCGGGCTCCAACCTCACGAAGAAGGAGCTGCTCGTCCTGCGCCGCGAGAAGGACAAGCTGGCCAAGACGCTCGGTGGCATCCGTGACATGGCCAAGGTCCCCTCGGCCGTGTGGATCGTCGACACGAACAAGGAGCACCTCGCGGTCAACGAGGCGCGCAAGCTCGGCATCCCCGTCGTCGCGATCCTCGACACCAACTGCGACCCGGACGTCGTCGACTACCCGATCCCGGGCAACGACGACGCGATCCGCGCCGTCCAGCTGCTGACCCGCGTCATCGCGGACGCCGCGGCCGACGGTCTCCTGAAGCGCCACTCGGGTCGCACCGCGGCCGCCGAGGGTGCCCCGGCCGACGCCGAGCCGCTCGCCGAGTGGGAGCGCGAGCTGCTCGCCGGCGCCGAGGCCGACCTGGCCGGTGCCGCTGTCGCGGCCGACGCGACCGAGGCCGTCGCCGAGGCGACGACCGAGCTCGCCGAGGAGACCGCCGCTGCCGAGGTCGTGACCGACCCCGTGGCAGACGAGGTCGTCGCCGAGGCTCTGGCCGACGAGGTCGTCGCGGAGGCCGTGACCGAGGACGTGGCTGCGGCCGAGGTCGAGGCTGAGGTTCAGACCGAGGCGGCCGAGCCGGCCGCCGACGAGGCTGCCGCCGAGGGCGACGCCGACTCCAAGTGATCCTGCCGGTGCCGGTGGCCCCTCGACGGGGTCGCCGGCACCGCGGCACGTCACCGGACCGTTGAGGTCCCGCATCAACGTCACGACACACGAGGAACGGACACGACTGATGGCGAACTACTCGCTCGCAGACATCAAGGCGCTGCGCGAGAAGACCGGTGCCGGAATGATGGACGTCAAGAAGGCGCTCGAGGAGGCCGACGGCGACACCGACAAGGCGCTCGAGCTCATCCGCGTCAAGGGCCTCAAGGGCGTCGGCAAGCGCGAGGGCCGCTCGGCCTCGGACGGCCTCGTCGCCGCGCACGTCGGCCCGACGGCTGACGGCGAGGGCCAGACGGGCGTGCTCGTCGAGGTCAACTCGGAGACGGACTTCGTCGCGAAGAGCCCGAACTTCGTGGCACTCGCCGCCCGCGTCCTCGCGGCCGCGGTCGACTCCCCGGCCCGTGACGCGGACGCGCTGCTGGCCACCGAGGTCGACGGCACGAGCGTCCAGACGATCGTCGACGAGACTGCCGCCACCCTGGGTGAGCGCGTGGTCGTGCGCCGCCTGGCCCGTGTGGCCGGCGAGCACGTCGAGGTCTACCTGCACAAGGTCAGCAAGGACCTGCCCCCGCAGGTCGGCGTGCTCGTCGCGACCGACGCGGCCGGCGCCGGTGTGGCCCGGGACATCGCGACGCACATCGCGGCGTTCTCGCCCACGTACCTCACGCGCGAGGAGGTCTCGGCCGACGTCGTCGCGAACGAGCGCCACATCGCCGAGGAGACGGCCCGCAACGAGGGCAAGCCCGAGGCCGCGCTGCCGAAGATCATCGAGGGCCGCCTCAACGGCTTCTTCAAGGAGAACGTCCTGCTCGAGCAGGCGTTCGCCAAGGACAACAAGAAGACGGTCGCGCAGGTTCTCGCCGAGGCCGGCGGCACGCTGACGGGCTTCGTCCGTTACCGCGTGGGAGCCTGACCTCAGGTGATCGACGGTGGCCCCGGCCCTGCGGGGTCGGGGCCACCGTCGCGACCAGCCCGACCCAACTCTCCTGGAGGCGCCGTGACCCTGGACCGCGAGTCGACCCGCGGGGCCGTGCCGGACCGGCGCGTCCTGCTCAAGCTGTCCGGCGAGACGTTCGGTGGTGGTGACGTGGGCCTCGCGGCCGACGTCGTCCAGCGCGTCGCCGCCGAGATCGCCGTCGCGGTCCGCGCCGGTGTCCAGGTCGCGATCGTCGTCGGCGGGGGCAACTTCTTCCGTGGCGCCGAGCTCTCGCAGCGCGGCCTCGACCGTGCGCGTGCCGACTACATGGGCATGCTCGGCACGGTCATGAACTGCCTGGCGCTCCAGGACTTCCTCGAGCAGGCCGGCGTGAGCACCCGTGTGCAGACCGCGATCGCGATGGGCCAGGTGGCGGAGCCGTACATCCCGCTGCGGGCCATCCGGCACCTGGAGAAGGGCCGCGTCGTCATCTTCGGCGCCGGTGCCGGCATGCCGTACTTCTCGACGGACACCGTGAGCGTGCAGCGCGCGCTCGAGACGCACTGCCACGAGGTCCTCATGGGCAAGAACGGCGTCGACGGCGTGTACTCCGCGGACCCGCGGACCGACCCGGACGCCGTGAAGCTGGAGCACCTGACGTACACGGACGCACTGGTCAACGACCTGGGCGTCATGGACGGGTCGGCGCTCAGCCTGTGCCGTGACAACGACGTGCGGATGCGGGTCTTCGGCCTCGAGGAGGCCGGAAACGTCACCCGAGCCCTCCAGGGTGAGAAGATCGGCACGCTGATCACGGCAAGCTGAGCAGCTCGGCACAGCACAGAACGACCCCCGACGACAATTCGCACGAAGGAGCTCCGGTGATCGACGAGACCCTCTTCGAGGCTGAAGAGAAGATGGACAAGGCCGTCGAGGTCGCCAAGGAGGACTTCTCGACGATCCGCACCGGTCGGGCCAACGCCGCGATGTTCTCCAAGGTGTTCGTCGACTACTACGGCAGCCCGACGCCGCTCCAGCAGCTGGCGTCGTTCAACGTCACCGAGGCACGCACGATCCTCGTCTCGCCGTTCGACAAGTCGTCGACCGTCGCGATCGAGAAGGCGCTGCGCGACTCGGACCTGGGCGTGAACCCGACCAACGACGGCAACGTCATCCGCATCGTCCTGCCCGCCCTCACGCAGGAGCGCCGCAAGGACTTCGTCAAGCTCGCGAAGTCCAAGGCGGAGGACGCCCGCATCTCGGTGCGCAACGTCCGGCGGCGGGCCAAGGAGGAGCTGGACCGCATCGTCAAGGACGGTGAGGCCGGCGAGGACGAGGTCTCTCGTGCGGAGAAGGAGCTCGAGTCCTTGACGAAGAAGCACGTGGACCTCATCGACCACCTGCTCGCGTCCAAGGAGAACGAGCTCCTCGAGGTCTGATGAGTCAGACAGCCATCGCCTCCACCCGGACCCCGCGCCCCGGTCGTGACCTCCCGGTCGCGATCGTGGTCGGCGTCGCCATGCTCGTCGCGGTGGTCGCGTCGCTGTTCATCCGCAAGGAGGCGTTCGCGGTCGTCGCCGTCCTGGCGGTCGGGGCCGGGCTCTGGGAGCTGGCGCAGGCGTTCACGCGCCGCAACATCCACCTCCCGCTGCTCCCGCTCCTGGTGGGCTCGGTCGGCATCCTGGTGTCGGCGTACACCGCCGGACCCGAGGCGCTGTTCGTCGCGTTCATGCTGACCGTCGGCGGTGTCGTCGTCTGGCGGGTGCTCGACGGGAGCGGCCAGCCCGCCCTGCGGGACGCGACCGCGGGGGCGTTCGCGGCGGCGTACCTGCCGTTCCTCGGCGGCTTCGTCATGATGATGCTCGCCGAGCCCGACGGCGCTGCCCGCGTGATGCTGTTCATCCTCCTGTGCGTCGCCAGCGACGTCGGCGGGTACACGGTGGGCGTCCTGCTCGGCAGGCACCCCCTCGCTCCGTCGGTGAGCCCGAAGAAGACCTGGGAGGGCCTGGCCGGCTCGCTTGTGCTCGCGTGCGTCGTCGGCGTGGTGGGTGTGCAGGTCGCGTTCGACGGGGAGCCGCTGGTCGGCGTGATCCTCGGCCTGGCCACGGTGGTGACCGCCACGCTCGGCGACCTCTCCGAGTCGCTGCTCAAGCGCGACCTCGAGCTCAAGGACATGGGTCGGCTGGTGCCGGGCCACGGCGGCCTGCTGGACCGGCTCGACTCGCTCGTCCTGACCGCCCCCGCCGTGTACGTGGTCCTCACGGTCTTCCAGCCCGCGTGACACTTCCTAGTCCGAGAGGGGGTACACGGCTATGACCGGTACACCCGTGCGCCTCGACCTTTCCTCGCCCAGCCGGGGACCCCGGGGCAAGCCACCCAAGCACTTCGTCGACCTCACGCCCGAGCAGCGGATCGAGGCTGTCACCGAGCTGGGCGAGAAGCCGTTCCGCGCCAAGCAGCTGGCGACGCACTACTTCACGCACCTCACCAACGACCCGGCCCTGATGACGGACCTGCCGAAGGCGACGCGGGACAAGCTGGTCGAGGGCCTGTTCCCGCAGCTGCTGACGGCGCACCGCACGCAGACGGCGGACAAGGGCACCACGGTCAAGACGCTGTGGCACCTGTTCGACGGCGCGAAGGTCGAGTCCGTCCTGATGCGGTACGCCAACCGCACGACGCTGTGCGTCTCGAGCCAGGCGGGCTGCGGGCTCGCGTGCTCGTTCTGCGCGACGGGCCAGCTCGGTCTGACGCGCAACCTGTCCACGGCGGAGATCGTCGAGCAGGTCCGTGCGGCGGCGCGCTCGCTGGCCGACGGTGAGGTGCCCGGCGGTCCGACCCGCCTGAGCAACGTCGTGTTCATGGGCATGGGCGAGCCGCTCGCCAACTACAAGTCCGTGATGGAGACCGTCCGGCGCCTGGTCGCCCCGGCACCCGACGGCCTCGGCATGTCAGCCCGGAACGTGACCGTCTCGACCGTCGGGATGGTGCCGGCGATGGACCGCCTCGCCAAGGAGGGCATCCCGGTCACGCTCGCCCTGTCGCTGCACGCCCCGGACGACGAGCTGCGCAGCGAGCTGGTGCCGGTGAACACGCGCTGGAGCGTCGACGAGGCGCTCGACTCCGCGCACCGCTACTTCGAGATCACCGGCCGGCGCGTCTCCATCGAGTACGCGCTGATCCGGGACATCAACGACCACGCCTGGCGCGCGGACCTCCTGGGGGAGAAGCTCAACGCCCGCGGTCGCGGCTGGGTGCACTGCAACCCGATCCCGCTGAACCCGACGCCGGGCTCGAAGTGGACCGCGAGCGATCCCCGGGTCGAGCAGGAGTTCGTGGCACGCTTGCGGGCGCACGGGATCCCGACGACTATCCGGGACACGCGCGGCAGTGAGATCGACGGCGCCTGCGGACAGCTGGCAGCGGAGGAGGACGAGTGAGCGACGGGATGTTCCGGACCGTCTCGGGCGTGAAGCAGGGGTACGACCCGGACGAGGTCGACGACTTCTTCGCCCACGCACGCGCCGTCTACGAGCAGGGCCCGGCCTCCGGGCTGGCCAGCAAGGACGTCCGTGGCGTCGCGTTCGACATGGTGCGAGGCGGGTACGTCACCGCGGCGGTCGACGCGGCGCTCGACCGGTTGGAGGCCGCGTTCGTCGCTCGGGCCCGAGCGGAGTACGTCGCGACGAAGGGCCAGCAGGGGTGGATGGATCACCTCAGCGAGCAGGCGCGCACGCTGTACGGCCGCCTCGGTCGTCCCGACGGGGACCGGTTCGCCCCGCCGGAGGGTCGCCAGCAGGGCTACGAGCCGGCCGACGTCGACGAGCTGTGCCAGCGCCTCGTCGCCTACTTCGACAAGGGCACCCCGCTGTCGGCCGCCGAGGTCCGGTCCGCGACGTTCCGCCGCCGCAAGGGTCGCAACGCGTACGCGGAGGGCCCGGTCGACGCCTTCCTGGCCCGCGCGGTCGAGGTTCTGCTCGGCGTCGAGTGAGCTGGTAGTCAGCACGGTGCTCGACGCACGGACGATGCACGAAGATTGCACCGTGACACAGCGCAGCGTCGTCCTCCTCGGGTCCACCGGGTCCATCGGCACCCAGGCTGTCGACGTCATCACCCGCAACCCTGACCGGTTCTCCGTGACGGGTCTGTCCGCGGGTGGAGGGGGCGTCGACCTGCTGGTTCGGCAGGCCCGAGAGCTGGGGGTGTCGACGGTCGCGGTCGCCGACCCTCGCGCAGAGTCGCCGCTGCGGGACGCCCTGCCCGGGATCGAGGTCCTGGTGGGCCCGCAGGCGTCGACAGAGCTGGCCGGTCGCGGGGCGGACGTCGTCCTGAATGGCGTCACCGGCTCGGTCGGGCTGGGTCCGACGCTCGCCGCCCTGCGGGCGGGCAGCACGCTCGCGCTGGCCAACAAGGAGTCGCTCGTCGTGGGCGGTCGGCTGGTGCACGCCGCGCGGCAGCGCCCGGACCAGATCGTGCCCGTCGACTCCGAGCACTCGGCCATCGCGCAGGCGTTGCGCGGCGGCACCCATCCCGAGGTCCGCCGGATCATCCTCACGGCGTCCGGGGGGCCCTTCCGCGGCTGGTCCCACGACGACGTCAAGGCGGTCACCCCGCGGCAGGCGCTCGCGCACCCCACGTGGTCGATGGGCCCGGTCGTGACGATCAACTCCTCGACGCTGATGAACAAGGGCCTCGAGCTGATCGAGGCGCACCTGCTGTTCGACGTGCCGGTCGCGGACATCACCGTGGTGGTGCACCCGCAGTCGGTGGTGCACTCGATGGTCGAGTTCGTCGACGGCTCCACGCTGGCACAGGCGTCGCCGCCGGACATGCGCCTCCCCATCGCCCTCGGGCTGTCGTGGCCTGACCGGGTGCCGCAGGTCGCGCCGCCGTGCGACTGGGCGCAGGCCACGGCCTGGACCTTCGAGCCCTTGGACGAGGACGTCTTCGCGGCCGTGCGGCTGGCGCGCGAGGCGGTGGCCACGTCCGCGACGCACCCGGCGGTCTACAACGCGGCGAACGAGGAGTGCGTCGAGGCGTTCCTGGCCGGCCGGATCGGCTTCCTGGACATCGTGACGACGGTCGAGCGGGTGCTCGGGGAGCACGAGGGCACCGCGCCGGACGACCTGACGCTCGACGCCGTCCTGGCCGCCGAGGTCTGGGCCCGGGCCCGCGCGCAGGAGATCCTGGCGCGCGCCTGACGGCTCAGTGCCCGAGCACCTGGCTCAGCAGATCGTCCAGCCGGCTGTGGTGACCGGTCCGTGCCTCGGTGCGGTCCGCCCACGCCGACGCCCTCTGGGCAGCGGTGATGCCCGCCCAGCGCACCGGCTCCGGCTCCCAGGCCGGGGAGCGGTGGCCCACCCACGGCAGCCTGACCAGGTCGCTGTCCGCCCCGGTGAGCAGGTCCGCGAGCGTCCTGCCCGCGAGGTTGCTCAGCGCGACACCGTCGCCGACGTACCCGCCCGCCCAGGCGATGCCGGTCTCGGCGTCGAGCCCCACGGACGGGTGCCCGTCGCGCGGCACGCCGAGGGGACCGCCCCAGTGGTGGGTGATCTCGGCCCGTTCGAGCACCGGGAACAGGTCGACGAGCTCCCGCACCAGGTGCGCGGCGCTGGAGTCGTCGTGGTCGTATCTCGGCCGGATGGCGGAGCCCAGGTGGTGGGGCGCTCCCCGCCCACCGAACGCGAGGCGGTCGTCGGTGGTGCGCTGGCCGTGCACGACCAGGTGTCGCGCATCAGTGAACGTCTGCGCGCGCTCCAGCCCGATCTGCGCCCAGACCTCGGGCGGCAGCGGCTCCGTGGCGATCATGTGGGAGTAGACCGGTGCGACGTCGCGACGCGACCCGGGCAGGTGCCCGCTCCAGGCCTCCGTCGCACGGACCACCCAGCGGGCGCGGACGATGCCGTGGTCGGTGACGACCGCGCGGGGCGAGAGGCGCATTGCGCGTGTCCCCTCGGCCAGCCGAGCGCCGCGCGACAGCACGACGTCCAGGAGCCCGCGGACCAGCCGCGCCGGGTGGACCCGAGCACAGTCGGGCGTGAACGAGCCACCCACCGCCCCGGCCACGTGGACGTGCTCGGCCACCCCGTCGGCGCCGAGCAGGTGCGACTCGTCACCCCACCGGGCGTCGGCGGCGACGGCGTCGGCCACGCGCTCAAGCTGCGGGCGGTTGCGGGCGACGGTGACGGTGCCACCGAAGGCGAAGCCGCAGTCGATCAGCTCCGCGGCGGCGACCCCGCCCACCTCGACCACGGTGTCCCGCATCGCGGCGCGCATCGCGGTGGCGGCGTCGCGACCGTGCCGACGAGCCAGCTCGTCGGCCGACAACGGCAGGAGCGCGGAGCACCAGCCGCCGTTGCGTCCGCTCGCCCCGAAGCCCGCGACGTGCGCCTCGACCAGGAGCACGTCGAGCGACGGGTCCGCCTCGAGCAGGTAATACGCGGTCCAGAGTCCCGTCAGGCCGGCCCCGACGATGACGACGTCTGCCTGGGCGTCCCCGTCGAGCGGGTCGAGCGCGGCGCGCTCCTCGACCTGGTCGGACCAGAGCGGCCGTCCCGTCACCGACGGGCCCAGGCGTCGGTGAGCACGCTCCGCAGCATCCCCGGGATCTCCCGGGTCGCCGCGGCGCCGGTCGTGCCGGTGGGTGTCCTGCTCATCTGGTCCCCCAGTTGTAGGGCTGCTTGCGCAGCCTCAGGTAGACGAACGTCTCGGTAATCCGCACCCCGGGGAGCGTGCGGATCTTCTGGTTGAGCACCTCGAGGAGGTGGTCGTCGTCCTCGCACACGACCTCGCACAGCAGGTCGAAGCCGCCGGCGGTGATCACGACGTAGTCCACCTCGGTCATCTCGGCGAGCGCGTCGGCGACGATCGAGAGGTCACCCTCGCACTTCAGGCCGATCATCGCCTGCCGCGAGAAGCCCACCTGCAGCGGGTCGGTCACGGCGACGATCTGCATGACGCCGGAGTCCGTGAGGCGCTGGACACGCTGGCGCACGGCGGCCTCGGACAACCCGATCGCCTTGCCGATGGTCGCGTAGGGTCGCCGGCCGTCTTCCTGGAGCTGTTCGACGATCGCCTTGGAGACGTCGTCCAGTGCCGGGTGCCCCGGTGCTGCTCTGCGTGTGCCCACCCGCCGATGGTGGTGCGCAGGAGGGCCTCGTGCAAGGGAATCCGTCGTGACAGGCCGTGAGGACTTCTGATTCCGGCGTCCACGGTGGTCCGGTCGGCCGAACCGGCCCTCCGGGCTCCCGCCCGGAGGTGGAGCGGCGTAGCGTGCGGCGCACCGACCGTGAGGAGAGACCCGTGAGCCAGACCGCCGAGCTGATCGAGCTGCGCAACGTGATCGGAGGCGCCGAGCGGCCTGCTGCGGACGGTCGCACGACGTCGGTGATCGACCCGTCGACAGGGCAGGAGTACGCCCGTGCTCCGCTGTCCGGCACGACGGACGTCGACGCGGCCTACGGTGCCGCGTCAGAGGCGTTCACCACCTGGGGTCGCACCACACCGGCGGAGCGCCAGCTGGCGCTGCTGCGCCTCGCCGACGCGATCGAGCAGCGCGCCGAGGACTTCGTCGCGGTCGAGTCCCGCAACACCGGCAAGCCGCTGCACCTGACCGCCACCGACGAGGTGCCGCCCTGCGTCGACCAGCTGCGGTTCTTCGCCGGCGCGGCCCGCGTGCTCGACGGGCTGAGCGCGGGGGAGTACATGGCGGGTCACACCTCCTGGGTGCGGCGTGAGCCGGTCGGGGTCGTCGGTCAGGTGACGCCCTGGAACTACCCGCTGATGATGGCGATCTGGAAGATCGCCCCGGCGCTCGCGGCCGGCAACACGATCGTCCTCAAGCCGTCGGACACGACGCCCGCCTCGACGCTGCTGCTCGGGCAGGTGGCCAACGAGGTGCTCCCGCCCGGGGTCCTCAACGTCGTCTGCGGTGACCGCGACACCGGCCGGGCCCTCGTCTCCCACCAGCGACCCGACATGGTGGCCATCACCGGGTCGGTGCGCGCGGGATCACAGGTGGCCGCCGCCGCCGCGGCGAACGTCAAGCGCGTCCACCTGGAGCTGGGCGGCAAGGCGCCGGTGATCGTGTTCGCCGACGCGGACCTCGCCGCCGCCGCCGAGGGCATCGCGGGCGCCGGGTACTACAACGCGGGCCAGGACTGCACGGCGGCCACCCGCGTGCTCGTGCACGCGTCCGTGCACGACGACTTCGTCGCGGCGCTCGCGGAGGCGGCCAAGGGTCAGCGCACCGGAGTGCCCAGCGACCCGGAGGTCGCGTTCGGTCCCGTGAACAACGCGCTGCAGCTGGACCGGGTGACCGGCTTCCTCGACCGGCTCCCGGACCACGCGGCGATCCTGGCCGGCGGGCACCGTGTCGGGGACGTCGGGTACTTCGTCGAGGCGACTGTCGTGGCGGGGCTCCAGCAGGACGACGAGGCCGTGCAGGACGAGATCTTCGGGCCGGTCATCACGGTCCAGACGTTCACCGACGAGGACGAGGCGATCACGCTGGCGAACGGCGTGCGGTACGGGCTGTCGAGCTCGGTGTGGACGCAGAACCACGGTCGGGCGCTGCGGGTGTCCCGCGCGCTGGACTTCGGCGTGGTCTGGATCAACACCCACATCCCGTTCGTGGCGGAGATGCCGCACGGCGGGTTCAAGCACTCCGGGTACGGCAAGGACCTGTCGATGTACGGCTTCGAGGACTACACCCGCATCAAGCACGTGATGTCTGCGTTCGACGCCTGAGCCCGCCTACAGTGCGCGGACCGCGTCCTCGAGCACGGTCAGGGCCTCGTCGAGGAGGTCGTGCCCGATGACCAGCGGGGGGAGCAGGCGCAGGACGTTCCCCCAGGTCCCGCAGGTGAGCACAAGGACGCCCTGTGCCGCGCACGCCGCCGCGACCCGCTGGGCGCCGGCCTTGTCGGGCTCGAGCGTCCCAGGGGTGACCAGCTCGAGTGCGAGCATCGCTCCTCGCCCACGCACGTCCGCCACGGCCGGGACCTCGTCCCGGAGGGTCGTCAGCCGGGGGACGACGACCGCCTCGATCGCCCGCGCAGCGGCCGCCAGGTCGTCACGCTCGTAGATCTCGATCGACGCCAGAGCCGCGGCGCACGCGAGGGGGTTCCCGCCGAACGTGCCGCCCAGCCCACCGGCGTGCACGGCATCGAGCAGCTCGGCGCGCCCGGTGACTGCGCCCAGCGGCAGCCCACCCGCGATGCCCTTCGCCATGGCGACGAGGTCGGGCACGACCCCCTCGTGCTCCATGGCGAACATCGCGCCGGTCCGGGCGAACCCGGTCTGCACCTCGTCGGCGACGAGCACGATCCCGCGGTCGGCCGCCCACGTGGCGAGCGTCGACAGGAACCCCGGCGCCGGGACGACGAAGCCCCCTTCACCGAGGATCGGCTCGACGACGAGTGCTGCCACCTGGTCGGCGCCCACCTGGCGCTCCGCCACACCGATGGCCCGCAGCGCCGCCTGCGTGCCGGTCATCCCCGCGGGGTCCCGCAGCGGGTAGGACGCCGGCACGCGGTAGACCTCGCCCGCGAACGGGCCGAAGCCCGTCTTGTAGGGCATGGCCCGCGCGGTCATCGCCATCGTGAGGTTGGTGCGCCCGTGGTAGGCGTGGTCGAGCACGAGGACCGCCGGACGGCCGGTGGCGCGGCGCGCGATCTTCACCGCGTTCTCGACGGCCTCGGCGCCCGAGTTGACCAGGACCGACCGCTTGTCGTGGGTGCCGGGGGTGATCCGCGCCAGCGCCTCGCACACGGCGACGTACTCCTCGTACGGGCTGATCATGAAGCAGGTGTGCGTGAAGTCCGCCGCCTGTGCGGCGACCGCCGCGACGACCTCCGGCGCGCTCGATCCGACGGACGTGACCGCGATGCCGGAGCCCAGGTCGATCAGCACGTTCCCGTCGACGTCCTCGATCACCGCACCCGCCGCTCGGTTCACGTACACCGGGAGCGTCGACGAGACCCCGGCGGCGACCGCGGCAGCGCGCCGCGCGCCCAGGGCGATCGAGCGCGGTCCGGGGATCGGTGTGTGCAGGACGCGGCGCTGCTCGAGGGGAGGGGCGGAAACGGTGGTCATGAGGGGACGCTAGTGCCGATCTCGTGCTCGGAAAAGGATCACACGACGAAATCCGCCGACCGCCATTCCACCTGGCCATCGAGCTGATCGGGTGACCGCGGCGGGCGTGCAGGAGGTTCCCAGGGACACGAGGCAAGATGTCCTCCGCGGTGTCGACGAGACCCGTTCTCTGCGCGTGCGTGCGGGGCTGCTGACGGAGGGGTCGATGGAGTACCTGGTCGCTGTACTCATCGTGTTCGTGGTGCTTCTGCTGTCCATCGGGCTGCACGAGGTCGGCCACATGGTGCCCGCCAAGCGCTTCGGCGTCCGGGTGAGCCACTACATGGTCGGCTTCGGCCCGACGCTGTGGTCGCGCACGAAGGGCGAGACCGAGTACGGGCTCAAGGCGATCCCGCTCGGTGGCTACGTCCGCCTCGTCGGCATGTACCCGCCCGAAGCTGCCGTGGGCAACCCGCCGGCGCGCACCTGGACCGGCCGGCTCGCACGCGACGCCCGGCAGGCCAGCGCCGAGGAGATCCGTCCCGGCGAGGACGCCCGCGCCTTCTACCACCTGTCCACGCCCAAGAAGCTGGTCGTGATGCTCGGCGGGCCCGTCATGAACCTGGTCATCGCGTTCTTCCTGATGGCGATCGTGCTGGTCGGGATCGGCCTGCCGACGTTCACCACGAACCTCGCGAGCGTGTCCACCTGCGTCATCCCGGTCGACGCCGACCAGTCGTTCGAGTGCACGGCGGCCGATGACGCCGCGCCGGCCGCCGCGGCCGGCATCGAGCCGGGGGACAGCGTCGTGTCCTACGACGGCACCGAGATCACGTCCTGGGACCAGCTCTCCGGCCTGATCCGAGCCTCCGACGCCGAGGCCGTCCCGATCGTCGTCGAGCGCGACGGCGAGCTGGTGGACCTCACGATCACGCCCGTCGTGGCGGACCGTCCCGTGTACGACGAGGCCGACAACCCGGTCCTCGACAGCGCGGGAGACCCGGTGACCGAGTCCGTCGGCTTCCTCGGGATCACCCCGTCGCGGGAGCTGGTCCGGCAGTCCCCGGTGAGCGTGCCGGTCGCGGTCGCCGACACCACCTGGCAGACGATCAAGGTCGTCTCCACTCTGCCCGCCCGCGTCGGGGACCTGGTCGAGTCGCAGGTGAACGGCACCCCGCGCGACGCCGACAGCATCATCGGCGTGGTCGGCGTCGGTCGGTTCGCCGGGGAGATCGCCTCGGTCGACGGCATCGAGTGGCAGCTCAAGGCTGCGGCCCTGCTCCAGATGCTCGCCGCGCTGAACATCGCCCTGTTCGTGTTCAACCTCATCCCCCTTCCGCCGCTCGACGGTGGGCACGTGGCCGCCGCCCTCTGGGAGGGTGGCCGACGGCAGGTCGCGCGTCTGCGGGGGCTGCCTCGGCCGGGTCCGTTCGACTCGGCCAAGCTGGTCCCGCTCGCGTACTCGGTGTTCGTCCTGCTCGGTGCGGTGGGTCTCCTGCTCATCTACGCCGACATCGTCAACCCGGTCCAGATCTGACGAGGTCCGACGCGTGGTAACCCTGGGGTGATCTCGTGCACACCCGCCTCCCCGGGCGGGCGCGTGACCGACCGGGTGCGATGATGAGCGCGTGAGCATCCCGATCAGCCTCGGCATGCCGGAGGCGCCCCCCTTGGTCCTGGCACCCCGGCGGAAGACCCGCAAGATCAAGGTCGGCAAGATCGACGTCGGCGGCGACGCCCCGGTCAGCGTCCAGTCGATGTGCACGACGCAGACGACAGACATCAACGCGACGCTGCAGCAGATCGCCGAGCTGACCGCCGCCGGCTGCGACATCGTCCGCGTGGCCGTCCCGACGCAGGACGACGCGGACGCGCTGCCCGCCATCGCGCACAAGTCGCAGATCCCCGTGATCGCGGACATCCACTTCCAGCCGAAGTACGTCTTCGCGGCCATCGACGCCGGCTGTGCCGCGGTCCGCGTGAACCCGGGCAACATCCGCAAGTTCGACGACCAGGTCAAGGAGATCGCCCGCGCGGCGACCGACGCCGGCACCTCGATCCGGATCGGTGTCAACGCCGGCTCGCTGGACCCGCGCCTGCTGGCCAAGTACGGCAAGGCCACCCCGGAGGCGCTCGTCGAGTCCGCCGTGTGGGAGGCGTCGCTGTTCGAGGAGCACGGCTTCCGCGACTTCAAGATCTCCGTCAAGCACAACGACCCCGTGATCATGGTCCGCGCCTACGAGCTGCTCTCCGAGCGTGGCGACTGGCCGCTGCACCTCGGCGTGACCGAGGCCGGTCCGGCGTTCCAGGGCACCATCAAGTCCGCGACCGCGTTCGGCGCCCTGCTCAGCAAGGGCATCGGCGACACCATCCGCGTGTCCCTGTCCGCGCCGCCCGTCGAGGAGGTCAAGGTCGGGATCCAGATCCTGCAGTCCCTCAACCTGCGCCCCCGCAAGCTCGAGATCGTCTCGTGCCCGTCGTGCGGTCGCGCCCAGGTCGACGTCTACTCGCTCGCCGAGCGCGTCACGGCCGGGCTCGAGGGCATGGAGGTGCCGCTGCGCGTCGCCGTCATGGGCTGCGTCGTCAACGGTCCCGGTGAGGCCCGCGAGGCGGACCTCGGCGTCGCTTCCGGCAACGGCAAGGGCCAGATCTTCGTGCGGGGTGAGGTCATCAAGACCGTGCCCGAGGCTCTCATCGTCGAGACGCTCATCGAGGAGGCCATGCGCCTCGCGGAGAGCATGGATCCCGTGGAGTCCGGCGACGGAGCGCCCGTCGTCACCGTCGGCTGACCCGCTGCTGCCGCCCGGCGTTCACTCGATCGACGTGTGGGAGATGGGGTGAAGCGGACGCCCGTGGTGCAGGATCTACCCATGGTGCAACGCCGCGCTGCTCTGCTCGACGGTCGGGCCGGAGGTCGCGTCCTCGGGGACGTCGACCTCGAGGCCGCCCTCGCTGTGTGCGCGCGCGACGCGGTCGGTTCCGTCCTCGCGACCTCCCGGCTCGAGCAGGCTGTCGGACGGACGCTGCGCGCCGCGGGTGGGACGCTCTGGGGCTACGAGGAGAACGGCGAGCTTCTCGCCGTCTGCTACGCCGGAGCGAACATGGTTCCGGTCGTCCCGGTGGACGACCCCCAGGTGGTGAATCGCGCGCTCGACGCCTTCGCCGGGCTCGCGCGCGGGCAGGGCCGACGCTGCTCGTCGATCGTGGGACCCGCCGAGGCGGTGCTCGGGCTGTGGGGCAGGCTCCGCTACTTCTGGCCGGCCGCCCGGGAGGTCCGCGACGACCAGCCGTCGATGGTGATCGAGCACGCGCCGCTGATCGGGGCCGACCCCCGCGTGCGCCGGTCCCGGCCCGAGGAGTTCGACACGGTGCTCCCGGCATGCGTCCGGATGTTCACCGAGGAGGTCGGCTACTCGCCCGTCAGCGGCCCCGGCGGACCGTACGAGACGCGGGTGCACGGTCTGATCGCCCAGGGGCGCTCGTTCGTGCGCATCGACCCGCCGGCGGGCGTCGCCGGCCGTCGACGCTCGGGTGACGTCGTGTTCAAGGCCGAGCTCGGTGCCGTTGCCGGGGGAGTGGCGCAGGTCCAGGGTGTGTGGGTGGCGCCGGACCGGCGCGGCGAACGGCTGTCCGAGGCTGGGATGGCCGCCGTGGTGCAGATCACCCGGGGCGAGGTGGCACCGTTGGTGTCGCTCTACGTGAACAGCTACAACACGCGGGCGCTCGCGGCGTACCGCGCGGTGGGCTTCCGGCAGGTCGGCACCTACGCGACCGTCCTGTTCTGAACGCGCCTCAGCGCAGGAGCCGGGACATCCGCCGGTCGGCGAGCGGCTTGCCGCCGGTCTGGCAGGTGGGGCAGTACTGCAGGGACGAGTCCGCGAACGACACCTCGTGCACCGTGTCCCCGCAGGGCACGTCGTCCCACCCCGGGCACGGCTGACCCGTCCGCCCGTGCACCTTCATGCCGCGGCGTTTGGCGTCCTTGAGCTCGGCCGCGGGCTTTCCCGACGCCGACTCGACGGCACCGGTGAGCACCTCGCGGATCGCCTCCCAGAGGATCCGGGTGCGGTCCGCGTCGAACGACCTCGTCATCGCGAACGGGCTCATCCTGGCCGCGAGCAGGATCTCGTCCGAGTACGCGTTGCCGATCCCCGCGATCGTCCCCTGGTCGCGCAGCAGGCCTTTGACCTGCTGGTTGCGCGACGCGAGCAGCTCGGCCAGGCGGTCCTCCGTGAACTCGTCGGACAGCGGCTCCACGCCCAGCGACGCGATCTGTGCGACGTCGGTCGGGTCCTCGACGACGTGCACCGCGAGCCGTTTGCGGGTGCCCGCCTCGGTCAGGTCGAAGCCGGAGCCGTCGTCGAGGCGGACGCGCAGCGCGAGCGGTGACTTGCCGGGCCGGACAGGGTTGGTCGACAGCTGCTCCGACCAGCGCACCCACCCGGCGCGCGACAGGTGCCAGATCAGGTGCAGTGGCTCACCCGTGGGCGTCGCGACCATGAGGTCCAACCACTTGCCGTGCCGCTGCGCGTCGATCACGGTGCCGCCGACCAGCGCGTCGGGCGGTGGCCGGAACGTCTTCAGCGCGCTGATCGCGCCGATCGACACCTCGGTCACGACATGGCCGTCCGTCCGCCCGCGCAGGAACTGCGCGAGCGCCTCCACCTCGGGCAGCTCTGGCACGGCCCCATCGTGGCGTACGCCGGAATCTCGTGCGAGTCACATCGAGCGGGCAACTACGCTCCTCACATGCTCATCCGCCTGTCCCAGCTCTTCTTCCGCACTCTGCGTGAGGACCCGGTCGACGCCGAGGTCGCCAGCCACCGTCTGCTCGTGCGCGCGGGCTACATCCGCCGGGCCGCCCCCGGCATCTACACCTGGCTGCCGCTGGGTCTGCGGGTGCTGGCCAAGGTGGAGCAGGTCGTCCGCGAGGAGATGGCCGCGGCCGGCGCGCAGGAGGTCCACTTCCCCGCGCTGCTGCCCAAGGAGCCGTACGAGGCCACGGGCCGCTGGAGCGAGTACGGGCCGAACATCTTCCGGCTGAAGGACCGCAGGGGCGGTGACTACCTGCTCGCGCCCACGCACGAGGAGATGTTCACGCTGCTGGTCAAGGACCTGTACTCGTCGTACAAGGACCTGCCGCTCACGCTCTTCCAGATCCAGACGAAGTACCGCGACGAGGCGCGTCCGCGCGCCGGCCTCATGCGCGGACGCGAGTTCATCATGAAGGACGCCTACTCCTTCGACGTCGACGACGCCGGGCTCGAGGCCTCGTACCAGGCGCAGCGCGACGCCTACGAGCGCATCTTCACCAGGCTCGGACTCGAGTACGTCGTCGTCGCGGCCACGTCCGGCGCCATGGGTGGCTCGCGCTCCGAGGAGTTCCTCACGCCGACCCCGATCGGCGAGGACACCTTCGTGCGCTCGCCGGGCGGCTACTCAGCGAACGTCGAGGCGGTGACGACTGTCGTCCCCGACGACATCCCCTTCGACGACGCCCCGGCGGCCCACGTCGAGGACACCCCGGACACCCCGACCATCGACACCCTCGTCGCCGTCGCCAACGAGAAGTTCGCGCGCCCGGACCGGCCCTGGACCGCAGCCGACACGCTCAAGAACGTCGTCCTGGCCCTCGTCCACCCGAGCGGTGAGCGCGAGCTGCTCGTCGTCGGCCTGCCTGGCGACCGCGAGGTGGACCTCAAGCGCCTCGAGGCGGCCGTCGCGCCGGCCGAGGTGGAGGCCGCCGGCGACGCCGACTTCGCACCGCACCCGGAGCTCGTTCGCGGGTACCTCGGACCCGAGGTCCTCGGCCCGAACGTCCCTGTCGCCGACGGTGCCGAGCGCACTGCCATCCGCTACCTGCTTGACCCGCGCGTCGTGGCGGGCACCCGGTGGATCACCGGCGCCAACGAGCACGGCAAGCACGTGTTCGACCTCGTCGCCGGCCGGGACTTCACTGCGGACGGCACGGTCGAGGCGGCCGAGGTCCGCGCCGGGGACCCGGCACCGGACGGTTCCGGACCGCTCGAGCTCGCGCGCGGCATCGAGATCGGCCACATCTTCGCGCTCGGGCGCAAGTACGCCCAGGCGCTCGGCCTCACGGTGCTGGACCAGAACGGCAAGGCGCAGGTGGTGACGATGGGCTCCTACGGCGTGGGTGTCACCCGCGTGCTCGCCGCACTCGCCGAGGCGAACAACGACGAGCGCGGGCTGGCCTGGCCGGCGCACGTGGCCCCTGCGCACGTGCACGTCGTCGCCACGGGCAAGGACCCGGCCGTGTTCGAGGCTGCGGACGCGCTCGCCACCGAGCTGTCGTCGCGTGGCGTCGAGGTGCTCTACGACGACCGACCCGGCAAGGTCTCGCCCGGCGTGAAGTTCGCCGATGCGGAGCTCCTCGGTGTCCCGCTGGTGGTCGTCGTCGGCCGCGGCCTGGCCGAGGGCGTCGTCGAGGTCCGTCCGCGGGTCGGCGGGACGGCCGAGCAGGTGGCCGTCACCGAGGCGGCCGACCGGGTGTCGGCCCTCGTGGCGGAGCTGCTCACGGCCTGAAGCCGCACCCGGCCGAGCACACCTAGCCGGGCTGCTGGGCGCGTTCCGGCAGACCCGGGAACGGGACCGGTGTGGCGCCCCACGCGGCAGCGTCGACCGTGCCGCGGCGCAGGCCGTCGATGAGCGTCGACCGGTGACCGGGGTCGGCCAGGGCGACCGCGTTGGCGTGCGCGTCGGCGATCGAGGTCTCGAGCGTGCGGGCCAGAGCGCTGGAGACCGCGGGGTCCTCGAGCCCGGCGGGCAGCGTGTACGACGCGCGCCGCGGGTCCAGCGCGGAGCCGTCGATGCCGGCAGCGGCCGCCCAGTCCTCGCTCCGGTCGCGGTGCGCGGTCGCCGTCGCGAGCGCCGCGGAGCGCTGGTCTCCCGAGAGCTTGGCGGCGATCACCTCGAAGCCGTACCCGGCCTCGTCGTGCACGAACGCCAGTACGCCGACGTCATCGGTGCTCATCCCGGCGATGCCGGAGGTCGGCGTCGGGCTCGCCGTGCTGGTCGTGCTCGTCGGGCTCGGAGCCGGGTCGGTGGGTGGCACCTCGTCGGGGACCAGCGACGGCACCTCGACCCCGGTAGCCGCGGCGAGGCGCGTGGCCAGCTCCCCGCGGGCGGTCGCGACCGAGGCGACGAGCCGTGCGAGGGGGCCGTCGGTCACCGCGTCCGCGTCCGCGAGGGCGGTCCGGGTCGCCGTTCCCAGCTCCTCGAGCACCTCGGCCACGGAGGCGGTCGTCGGCGCGCCGGTCGCGGTGGGGGAGTCCGTCGGTGCCGGCAGCCCGGACACGTACACGCCGCCCAGCTGGTCGGCGTGCTGGTCGGAGAAGCTGGTCACGTCCGCCAGCACCGGAGCGACCGGCTCGACCGCGCCGTCGGGGAGCAGCACGGCCGCTGTCGCCGCGGCCGAGAGCGCAAGCGAGTCGGCGACCGTCCGGGCACGGACCTGCTCGACGGCGTCGGGGCTCGGCTCGACGGGCGGTGGTGTCTCCACCCGCAGACCGCAGGCGGCGAGCGTGAGAACCGTCACTGCCGCGGCCAGCGCGCGCGCGATCGAGCGAGTCGGGCGCGCGTGATCCCGGTGGCCTGCAGGGTTCTCGTCCACGCTCATCGCCGGTGATCCTGCCATGCCGAGGGGCCGCGGCCGTCGGGCACGCCCGGACTCGTTACTGTGGTCCCACAACATCACAGGGTCGCAACGTCGCTCGCCGACGACCCGCTGGACCGACAGGAGGCTGACATGGTCGCGCCAGCGCACGCAGAGCGGGTCCGGCACGTCGTGGAGCCGGCTGTCGCGGACGTGGGACTCGTGCTCGAGGACGTCACGGTGCGCAAGGCAGGCTCGCGCTCCGTCGTCGAGGTGGTCCTCGACGTGACGGAGGACGACGAGGGCGGCCTGGACCTCGACCGCGTGGCGGAGGCCACCCGTGCCGTCTCCGACGCCCTGGACGCTGCCGACGTCATCGTCGGTGAGTACACCCTCGACGTGATGAGCCCCGGCGTCGACCGCCCTCTGACGCAGCGCCGTCACTTCACGCACGCGGTGGGGCGCACGGTCACCGTGACGCTGTCGGACGGCGGGTCGCTGGCCGGCCGGCTGACCGAGGTGGACCGCTCGGGGCCCGACGACTCGATCGTCGTGGTGCCTGTGACACCGGGGCTCAAGGGTCGCAAGCCGGTGGTGGGCGAGCCCGTCCGTGTGTCCCTGTCGGAGGTGCGCCACGCGCACGTCGAGGTGGACCTGTCGGGCATCGGCCCTGTGGACGACGTGGACCAAGACGAGATAGCCGGCCACGACGCCGCTGCCGGCAAGGAGAGCTGAGATGGACATCGACATGCAGACGCTGCGGCTGCTCGAGCGCGAACGGGAGATCAGCCTCGACGTGCTGGTCTCCGCGATCGAGCAGGCGCTGCTGTCCGCCTACCACCGCACGCCGGGCGCGCAGACGCGGGCGCGGGTCGAGGTGGACCGCAAGACCGGGCACGTGACGGTGTGGGCGCGCGAGGCCGCACCCGTGGGTGAGCCCGACGACGAGGGCATCATGCCGCCGCCCGGGCCCGACGGCCCCGAGTTCGACGACACCCCGGACGGTTTCGGGCGCATCGCGACCGCGACAGCCCGCCAGGTCATCGTGCAGCGCCTGCGCGACGCCGAGGACGACCAGGTGCTCGGCGCCTTCCGCGGCAAGGAGGGCGAGGTCCTCGGCGGGGTCATCCAGCAGGGGCGTGACCCCCGCACCGTACTCATCGACGTCGGTGGCACCGAGGCGGTCCTGCCCGCGCACGAACAGGTCCCCGGCGAGGAGTACGTCCACGGCGACCGGATCCGCGGCTACGTCCTCGAGGTCGCCCGCGGCCAGCGTGGCCCGCAGGTGACCCTGTCCCGCTCGCACCCGAACCTCGTGCGCAAGCTGTTCGAGCTCGAGGTGCCCGAGGTCGCCGACGGCACCGTCGAGATCACCGCGATGGCGCGCGAGGCCGGCCACCGCACCAAGATGTCCGTCCGTGCGACCGTCGCCGGCGTGAACGCCAAGGGCGCCTGCATCGGCCCGATGGGCGGCCGCGTGCGTGCCGTCATGGCCGAGCTGCACGGCGAGAAGATCGACATCGTCGACCACGCCGACGACCCGGCGGAGATGATCGCCCACGCCCTGTCTCCTGCCCGGGTGCTCTCCGTGACCGTCGTCGACCCCGAGGCGCGCTCGGCGCGCGTGATCGTGCCGGACTACCAGCTGTCGCTCGCCATCGGCAAGGAGGGGCAGAACGCTCGCCTCGCCGCCAAGCTGACCGGGTGGCGCATCGACATCCGTTCGGACGCCGAGGTCCCGGGGGAGCGCGAGAACGCGTCGCACGCAGCCCAGGGTGCCGACGACGGTGGGGACGGCAGTGAGTGACCTCACGTGTGACGCCGCCGGAGCCGCGGCGCGGTAGACTTGCTGCGGCTGGGCCGGATGTCCGGCTCCTCCCGTCGAGCCGGCGGACCCCACAGACACTCGAACGTGTCTCTGGCATGGGTCCGCTGCGCACGTGCGTGGGGTGCCGAGCCACCGGCCCGAGGTCAGCCCTGCTGAGGGTGGTCGCTGTCCAGGAGAGTGCAGGCGGGAGCCCCGCCGTTCTTCTCGTGGATGTCGGTCGCCGGATGCCGGGCAGGGGGGCATGGCTGCACCCCGATCCTGGATGTCTCGAGAAGGCCGAACGCCGGCGAGCGTTCGGGCGCGCCCTGCGAGTTGCGGGGCAGCCCGGCACGAGCGCGGTGCACCGCCACCTCGAGGAGCAGCAGGAGCAGGACGTCGTCGGGTAGTTCCCGGCGGCGAGGCCGATCGTCGATACGGAAAGCGGGTTGGAAGCCGATGGCTGCCCGATGAGCACGCACCGATGAGTACCCAGCGATGAGTACCCAGCACTAACGACGGTCCGACCCTGTCCGGGCGGACCGAGACAGGAGAGATGTGGCCAAGGTCCGCGTCTACGAGCTCGCCAAAGAGCTCGGGGTCGACAGCAAGACCATCATGACCAAGCTGAACGAGTTCGGTGAATTCGTCCGCTCGGCATCCTCGACCATCGAACCGCCGGTCGTCCGCAAGCTGCGGGACACCTACCCGGTCGGTGGCGGAGGTTCCGCCCCTGCAGCAGCACCCGCCCCGAAGGCACCGGCACGCCCGGCGCCCGCCCCGGCCGCTGCCGCCCCCACAGCACCCGCACCCGCTGCACCGGTCGAGGCCCCCCGGCCTGCGCCTGCAGCGGCTGCCGCGCCGGCAGCCCCGCAGGCACCGGCTCCGGCAACCTCCGCCCCGGCACGTCCGGCTCCCGCGCGCCCGGCCCCGGCCGCCGCGCAGGCCCCGGCCGCCGCGGCACCGGCTGCTTCCTCGAGTCCCTCGAGCCCGGCCGTCCGTCCCGGCCCGCGTCAGGCCCCGCCTGCCGCTCGTCCGGGCAACAACCCGTTCGCGCCGTCCCAGGGCATGCCCCGCCAGGGCGAGCGCCCCGGTGGCGGCGGTCCCCGTCCGCCGCGTCCGGGCAACAACCCGTTCGCGCCCTCGCAGGGCATGCCGCGTCCAGGTGACCGTGACCGTCGTCCCGCCGCCGAGGGTGCTCCGGCCGCCTCGGCCGGAGAGCGTCCGGGCGGTCCCCGTCCCGGCGGTCCCCGTCCCGGTGGCCCCCGCCCCAACCCGGGGATGATGCCGGGCAAGACCTCCAGCGGTGTCGGTCGCCCCGGCGAGCGTCCTGCTGGTCCTGGCGGCGGCCGTGGTGGCCCCGGCGGTGCCGGTGGCGGTGCGCGCGGCGGTTACGCCGGTCGTCCCGGCGGCGGCGGCGGTGCGCCCGGTGGCGCTCCCGGTGGCGGTGGCGGTTTCGCCGGTCGTCCCGGCGGCGGTGGCGGTCGTCCCGGCGGTGCCGGTCGTGGCAGCACGCAGGGTGCGTTCGGTCGCGCGGGCGGTCGTCCCGTCCGTGGCCGCAAGTCGAAGCGCGCGAAGCGTCAAGAGTTCGAGCAGATGCAGGCCCCCTCGCTGGGTGGCGTGCAGGTCCCGCGCGGCAACGGCAAGACCGTCGTCCGCCTGCGCCACGGCTCGTCGCTGAACGACTTCGCGGACAAGATCGACGCCAACCCGGCCTCGCTGGTCACCGTGCTGTTCCACCTCGGTGAGATGGCCACGGCGACCCAGTCGCTCGACGAGGACACCTTCGGGACCCTCGCCGTCGAGCTCGGCTACGTCATCGAGATGGTGTCGGCCGAGGAGGAGGACCGCGAGCTGCTCGGGGCCTTCGACATCGACCTGGACGCCGAGCTCGAGGCCGAGGGCGACGAGGACCTGACGGCACGGCCGCCGGTCGTCACCGTCATGGGTCACGTCGACCACGGAAAGACCAAGCTCCTCGACGCCATCCGCCAGACGGACGTCGTCGCGGGCGAGGCCGGCGGGATCACCCAGCACATCGGTGCCTACCAGGTGCACACCGTGCACGAGGGCCTCGACCGTGCCGTCACGTTCATCGACACCCCGGGCCACGAGGCGTTCACCGCCATGCGTGCCCGTGGTGCGCAGGTGACCGACATCGCGATCCTCGTGGTCGCGGCCGACGACGGCGTGATGCCCCAGACCATCGAGGCGCTCAACCACGCCCAGGCGGCCGGCGTGCCGATCGTGGTCGCGGTCAACAAGGTGGACAAGGAGGGGGCCAACCCCGCCAAGATCCGCCAGCAGCTCACCGAGTACAACCTGGTGGCCGAGGAGTACGGCGGCGACACGATGTTCGTCGACGTCTCCGCCAAGCAGAACCAGGGCATCGACCAGCTCCTCGAGGCGGTCCTCCTCACGGCGGACGCCGCTCTCGACCTGCGGGCCAACGCCGACAAGGCTGCTCGTGGTGTCGCCATCGAGGCCAACCTCGACAAGGGCCGCGGTGCCGTCGCGACGGTGCTGGTCCAGTCGGGCACGCTCGAGGTCGGCGACGCCGTCGTGGCGGGAACGGCCTACGGTCGCGTCCGTGCCATGTTCGACGAGCACGGCGAGCCGGTCACGATCGCCGGTCCGTCGCGTCCGGTCCAGGTCCTCGGCCTGACCTCGGTCCCCCGCGCTGGCGACACGTTCATCGTGGCGCCGGACGACCGCACCGCTCGCCAGATCGGTGAGAAGCGCGAGGCGGCCGAGCGTGCCGCACTCCTGGCCAAGCGTCGCAAGCGCATCAGCCTCGAGGACTTCACGCAGGCACTCCAGCAGGGCAAGGTCGAGACCCTCAACCTGGTCCTCAAGGGCGACGTGTCGGGTGCCGTCGAGGCGCTCGAGGACGCGCTGCTCAAGATCGACGTGGGCGACGAGGTCGAGCTGCGGGTCATCCACCGTGGGGTGGGTGCCATCACGCAGAACGACGTCAACCTGGCCACCGTCGACTCGGCGATCATCATCGGGTTCAACGTCAAGTACGCGGAGCGCGTCGAGGAGCTGGCGGACCGCGAGGGCGTCGACGTGCGCTTCTACTCGGTCATCTACCAGGCGATCGACGACGTCGAGGCAGCCCTCAAGGGCATGCTCAAGCCCGAGTACGAGGAGACGCAGCTCGGTACCGCCGAGGTGCGCGAGGTCTTCCGCTCGTCGAAGTTCGGCAACATCGCCGGCTCGATCGTGCGGTCGGGCCTCATCCGACGGAACTCGAAGGCGCGCATCACGCGTGGCGGCAAGGTCATCGGCGACAACCTGTCGATCGAGTCGCTCAAGCGGTTCAAGGACGATGCCACGGAGGTCCGCGAGGGCTTCGAGTGCGGTATCGGCCTGGGGTCGTTCAACGACGTCGAGACCGGCGACATCATCGAGACCTGGGAGATGCGCGAGAAGCCTCGCGCCTGACCCAGTGATCAACAGACCGCGGGGCGGGCGAGGAATCCTCCTCGCCCGCCCCGCGGTCTCTCACCACGAAAGGACAACGCCGATGGCGGACACCGCCCGCGCCCGCAAGCTGTCCGAGCGCATCCAGCAGGTCGTCGCGCAGATGCTCGACACCCGGATCAAGGACCCGCGACTCGGCTTCGTCACCGTGACCGACGTGCGCGTCACGGGTGACCTCCAGCACGCCGACGTGTTCTACACGGTGCTCGGAGACGACGCCGCACGCACCGACACCGCCGCCGCGCTGGAGAGCGCGAAGGGGATCATCCGGTCCGAGGTGGGCAAGCAGACCGGCATCCGTCTGACCCCGTCGCTGGACTTCCACCTCGACGCGCTGCCGGACACCTCCGCGCAGCTCGACGCCGCGCTGCTCGAGGCTGCCCGTCGCGACCGCGAGGTCGCCGCGCTGGCCGCCCAGGCGAGCTTCGCCGGCGACGCCGACCCCTACAAGAAGGCCGACGAGGACGTCGCCGAGTCGGACGACTGACACCGGCATGACGACGCCCCCGAGGAGATCTCCTCGGGGGCGTCGCGCTGTCCTCAGGCGGTCGCGCGACCGGTGCTGCGGGGCATCCAGAGGAGCACCATCAAGGCGCCCAGAGCGGTGACCGCCGCGGCCACGAGGGCGGCCGGCTGGAGCCCGGCGACGTAGCCGTCGGGGGTGAGGGTGCCGTCCGAGGCGGTGAAAACCGCCACGAGCGCGGCGACACCCAGCGCGCCGCCGATCTCCCGGATCGTCGAGTTCACGGAGCTGGCGGTCCCGTGGTCGTCGGGCGCCATGTCGAACAGGACGGCGGTGGCGCTCGGCGCGAACGTCAGGCCCATGCCGATGCCCGCCAGGGCGAGCCCGGGGACGAGGTCGGCGTACGCGAGGCCGTCGGTGGAGACGACGAGCCCTTGCCACGCCAGGCCCGCGGCCTGGAGGGCGAGCCCTGCGGCGAGCAGCGGGCGCACCCCGATCCGCGGAGCGAGCATCCCCGCGATGGGCGCGAAGATCATGGGCGCTGCGGTCCACGGCAGCGTGCGGACGCCCGCCTCGAGGGGCGTGTAGCCCATGCCGATCTGCAGGTACTGGGCCAGCAGGAACACGAGGCCGAAGACGCCGAACGAGAACAGCAGCGCGCTGGCGTTGGCCACGGCGAACGAGCGGACGCGGAACATCCGCAGCGGGATCAGCGGGTGGTCGGTGTGCGCCTCGCGGACCAGGAACGCGCCGAGCAGGAGGGCCCCG
The DNA here is from genome assembly GCF_001424125.1 of Cellulomonas sp. Leaf395. GTDB lineage: Bacteria > Actinomycetota > Actinomycetes > Actinomycetales > Cellulomonadaceae > Cellulomonas. The sequence continues at coordinate 152,954 of NZ_LMQI01000002.1, read as the reverse complement.
AGCAGCATCCCGCCGACGACGGTGAAGGAACCCCAGCCGTCGTCGTTGCCCCGGATGATCGCCCAGACGAGCGCAAGGATTCCCGCGCCCGCCAGGGCCAGTCCGGCAAGGTCGAGCGGCTGGCGTCGGCCGTGCGACTCGGGCAGCGCCCAGAGCACCAGCGGGATCGCGACGACGGCAACGGGGACGTTGATCCAGAAGATCGCCTCCCAGGAGATGCCGCCGACCACGGCGCCGCCGATGACCGGGCCGAGGGCGACGCCGAGCCCGGAGACGCCGCCCCAGATCCCGATCGCCATCGCGCGTCGGGCGGCGGGGACCGCGCCGGCGAGCAGGGTGAGGGACAGCGGCATGATCGCGGCGGCACCGGCGCCCTGGACGGCGCGGGCGGCGATGAGCAGCTCGGCGCTGGTGGCCAGTGCGGACGCGATGGAAGCGAGCGCGAACACGACGATGCCGGCGACGAACACCCGGCGACGGCCCCAGCGGTCGCCCAGGGTCGCGGCGGCGATCATCAGGGTGGCGAAGCTGAGCGTGTAGGCGTTCACCATCCACTGCAGCTGCTCGAGCGTGGCGGACAGCTCGGTGCGCAGGACGGGCAGCGCGGTGGTCATGACGAGGTTGTCGAGGGTCGCCATGAACATCGGGACGGACGCGGCGATGAGCGCGATGGCGGTGCCTCGGCGGCGCGCGGGTGGTCGCGCGACGGGCAGCTCCGCGGGTGCCGACAGCGTGGTGGTCACGGGAGGCTCCTTGATGGCATTGATTGATTACTAACAAGAGGAGACGGTAGGCATCGACTGATAACATGTCAACCATGTCTCTCGATGAGCCCGTCGACTGGACGGCGAAGAAGCCGGCCCAGCGCATGTCCGGCGCCCAGCGGCGCGCCGAGATCCTCGTCGCCGCGCGCAAGGTCTTCGCGGAGCGTGGCTACGCCGCCAGCACGGACGAGGTGGCCCGCGCCGCAGGCGTCTCCCAGCCCTACGTGGTGCGCTTGTTCGGTACCAAGCGCGAGCTCTTCCTCGCGGCGTACTCCGAGGCCAGCACCCAGATCCTCGCGACATTGGGAGCCGTTCCGGCGGGGCCGGACGCCGGGCACGCGATGGGGGACGCGTACGTCAGCCTGCTCGCCGACCGCGACCTGCTGCGGCTCGTCATGCACGGCTTCATCGCGGGCGCCGACGCGGAGGTCGGTCGCGTCGCGCGGCACACGCTGGGGGAGGCGTTCCGCCTGTTCCGGGAGCGGTCGGGCGCCGACGACGAGGCCGCCCGCGCCTTCGTCGCGCAGGGCATGCTCATCAACGTGCTGCTCGCGGTCGACGCGCCGGCGCACCGCGGCGAGGACGGCGGCATGGACGCGCTCGTGCAGTGCGTGCAGGACGGCATCGCTGAGCGGCGCACCGCGTGACGCGTTCCACGCAGGGGTCGACGGGGCGGTCGAAGGATCGGTCGACGGAGCCCCGACGGCCGACGGCCGCGGACGGCGTGGTCGTCGTCGACAAGCCCGCGGGGTGGACGAGCCACGACGTGGTGGCGCGCATGCGCCGCCTGGCGAGCACCCGCAAGGTCGGGCACGCGGGCACGCTCGACCCGATGGCGACCGGCGTGCTCGTCGTGGGTGTCGGCCGGGCGACCCGGCTGCTGACCTACATCGTCGGGGCCGACAAGGAGTACACCGCGACCATCCGGCTCGGGGTCATGACGACCACCGACGACGCCGAGGGGGAGGTCCTCGAGACGGTCGACGCCTCGGGCGTGACGCGTGCGGACGTCGTCGCGGGAGCCGCGGTCCTCACCGGCGCGATCCAGCAGGTGCCCAGCGCCGTCTCCGCCATCAAGGTCGACGGCCAGCGCGCGTACGCCCGGGTGCGCGCCGGCGAGGAGGTCGAGCTGACGGCTCGGCCCGTCACCGTCAGCAGGTTCGACGTGCACGGGGTGCGGGCGGCGCAGAGCGACGCCGGTTCGCCGGTCCTCGACGTCGACGTCACGGTCGTCGTCTCGTCCGGCACGTACGTCCGCGCCCTGGCGCGCGACCTCGGCGCCGGGCTCGACGTGGGCGGCCACCTGACGGCTCTTCGGCGCACGCGTGTCGGTGGGTACGGGCTGGACGTCGCCAGGTCGCTCGACGACCTCGCCGCACTGCCGGTGGACGAGCCGATCGACGTCGTGTCGCTGGCCGACTCCGCCCGTGCGACATTCCCGGTGCGAGAGCTGACCGCCGAGGAGGCCCGCGCCCTGTCGTACGGGCAGGCGATCGACGTGGTCGACGGCGACTCGGCGGGCACGGCGGCGGGGATCGACCCGGCCGGTGAGCTGATCGCCCTGCTGGAGGAGAGGGACGGCAAGATCCGTCCGGCGCTGGTCTTCGCTCCGGCCTGACCTGGCTCACGGGCGCGAGGACCACGACTCTTCCGATATGTCCGGTGAGCGACTACTCTGCGCGGAGCGTCACTGGCGCCCCACAGGGTCGTGGGAGCGCTCCTACCGAGGGAGACACCGTGGTTTCTCGCAGCATCTGGCGCACGGGCGCCGCACTCACCGCCGCCGCCGCGCTGGCCCTCGTGGGCCTGTCGCCCGCAGCGGCCGACGTCCCGGTCGAGTCGTTCGAGGACGGGCCGGGCGCCTGGGTGGCGTACGGCCACGACGGGCCCATCGACAGCAGCGGTGGGAGCTTCTGCGTCGACGTGCCCGCCGGATCGGCCCAGTACGGGGTCGGGGTGCTGCTCAACGGCGTCGCGGTGGAGCAGGGTTCGACGTACACACTGGCGTTCTCCGCGTCGGCCACGGTGGACGTCGCGGTCCGCGCGCTCGTGGGGCAGAACGGGGCGCCGTACGGCACCGTGCTGGACACGAGCCCGGCGCTGACCTCGGACCTCACGGACTTCTCGTACGAGTTCACCGCGGGCGCCAGCTACCCCGCGACGGCGACGCCGGACGACCCCGAGGGCCAGATCGCCTTCCAGCTCGGCGGCTTCAGCCCTGACGCCTGGACGTTCTGCCTGGACGACGTCTCGCTCTCCTCCGACGTCGAGCTCCTGCCGCACACCTCGTTCGCCGAGTCGCTGGGCCCCTGGGGGCTGTACGGCGGGTCTGACCCGGTGTTCGCCGACGGCGCGGTGTGCACCGCGCTGCCCGGCGGGCAGAGCAACCCCTGGGACGCGGGGCTCGCGTTCACCGGGATCCCGGTCGAGGAGGGCCAGAACTACGTCCTGACCTTCACCGCCAGCGCGACGCCCGACACCCCCGTGCGCGTCATCGTCGGCGAGGGCGGTGGTGCGTACCGGACCACGTTCGAGCAGGCCTCCGTGCCGCTGACCAGCGAGCTGACCACGTACACCTACCCGTTCACGGCGAACCTGACGTTCCCCGCCGACGGTGCGGCGCCCGGGCAGCTGGCCTTCCACCTGGGCAAGTCGACCGCGTACGAGTTCTGCATCTCGGACGTGTCGCTGCGGACCACGGCGAGCCCGCCGCCGCCGTACGAGCCCGAGACCGGGCCGCGCGTGCGCGTCAACCAGGTCGGCTACGTGCCCGAGGGGCCGAAGCGCGCGACCGTCGTGACCGACGCGACCGGCGCGCTTCCGTGGGAGCTGCGCGACGCGGCCGACGCCGTCGTGGCGACCGGCACCACTGCGCCCGAGGGTGCGGACGGGTCCACGGGCCTCGATGTGCACGTCATCGACTTCTCCGACGTGACCACGCCCGGCGCCGGGTACACCCTCGTCGCCGACGGGGAGACGAGCCGGCCGTTCGACATCGACGCCGACCTCTACCAGCAGCTCCGCCAGGACGCGCTCGACTACTTCTACCTCTCCCGCTCCGGAACGCCGATCGACGGCGCGATCGTGGGCGACGAGTACGCCCGCGTGGCGGGGCACGTCGGCGTCGCACCCAACCAGGGCGACACCGCGGTGCCGTGCATCGGGCCGCGCGACTACTACGACGGCTGGACCTGCGACTACACGCTCGACGTCACGGGCGGCTGGTACGACGCCGGCGACCACGGGAAGTACGTGGTCAACGGTGGGATCTCGGTGGCCCAGCTGCTCGGCACCTACGAGCGCACCCTGACGGCCGCTTCGGCGACCCCGGGGGCGCTGGGCGACGGCACCCTCGACGTGCCCGAGCACGGCAACGACGTGCCCGACGTCCTGGACGAGGCGCGCTGGGAGCTCGAGTGGATGCAGAAGATGATCGCGCCGTCCGGCGAGTACGCGGGCATGGTGCACCACAAGATCCACGACGAGGGCTGGACCGGCCTGCCGCTCCTCCCGGCAGCGGACCCGCAGAAGCGGTCGCTGGCGCGGCCGTCGACGGCCGCGACCCTCAACGTCGCTGCGGTGGCCGCACAGGGGGCCCGTCTGTTCCGCGAGCACGACCCGGCCTTCGCCGACTCGCTGCTCGCCACCGCGCGCTCGACGTGGGCGGCGGCGCTCGCCCACCCGGCCGTGTACGCGCCCGCAGCGGCGGGGTCCGACGGCGGCGGCCCGTACGACGACAGCAACGTCGCCGACGAGTTCTACTGGGCGGCCGCCGAGCTGTTCCTGACCACCGGCGAGGACGCGTTCGAGCAGTTCGTCCTCACCAGCCCGCAGCACACCGCGGACATCTTCACGCCCGACGGCTTCAGCTGGGGGAGCGTCGCGGCGCTCGGCCGGATCGACCTGGCCACCGTGCCGAGCGACCTGCCGGGACTCGACGCGGTCAAGGCGTCGGTCGTCGCCGGGGCCGACGGGTACGTGGCCGGCCAGGCGGCGCACGCGTTCGGCTCGGTGTACTCGCCCCCCAGCGGCCAGTACGCGTGGGGCTCGAGCTCGTCGGTGACCAACAACCTCGTCGTCGTCGGCGTCGCGTACGACCTCACGGGCGACCAGAAGTACAGCCGGTCGGTGCTCGAGGGCATGGACTACCTGCTGGGCCGCAACGGCCTCAACCAGTCGTTCGTGACCGGGTGGGGCGAGGTGGCCTCCCACCAGCAGCACAGCCGCTGGTTCGCCCACTCGCTCGACCCGGCGCTGCCGGAACCGCCGCCCGGGTCGCTGGCCGGTGGTCCCAACTCGTTCACCGGCACCTGGGACCCGACGATGCAGTCGACCTTCACGCAGGGCTGCGCCCCGGCGATGTGCTACCTCGACGTCATCTCCTCCTGGGCGTCCAACGAGATCACGATCAACTGGAACTCGTCGATGTCGTGGGTGGCGTCGTTCGTCGCGGACCTGGGATCCGGCGCACCCGCCCAGGTGGCTCCCGTCGTCACGGAGCAGCCCGTGCCGGTCCGCGCGAAGCTCGGGTCGATGGTGACGTTCACCTCGGCGGCCACCGGCAACCCGGAGCCGACGGTCCGCTGGCAGGTGCGTTGGTTCGGCGGCCCCTGGGTCGCCGTGCCGGGCGCGACGAGCACGACGCTCAGCGTCAGGGCCACCCCGCTGCGCGTCGGCACGGAGTACCGGGCGGTCTTCACCAACGAGGTCGGTACCACGGCGACGAACCCGGCCCGGCTCACGATCGTCCTGCCGGGGCACCACAGGAATCCCTCGTAGATCCGCAAGGCCACCCGGCGCGCGCCCTCGATGGCGTGCGCCGGGTGGCCGGGATGGCAGGCTTGTCCGTCGAGCCCGCGATCGCACGCGGCGCACGGACGACGAGGAGCAGGTGTGCAGGTCTGGAGGGAGCTGTCCGACGTGCCCGCGGACTTCGGTCCGTCGGTGGTGACGATCGGCAACTTCGACGGCGTCCACCGCGGTCACGTCAGCGTGCTGCGCCGGATGTGCGCCGACGCCGCGGCGGCGGGCGCGCAGGCCGTGGCCGTGACGTTCAGCCCGCACCCGCAGCAGGTGCACCGGCCGGACACCGCGCCGCCGCTGCTCACGGGCGACGCCGACCGCCTCGAGCTCCTCGAGCAGACGGGTCTCGACGCCGTGCTGCTGCTCGAGTACACCCTCGAGTTCTCCCGCCAGTCACCCGAGGAGTTCGTGCAGCGGTACCTGGTGGACGTGCTGCACGCGCAGACGGTCGTCGTCGGGCGCGACGTGCGGTTCGGCTGGAACAACTCCGGCGACCTGTCGACCATGGTCGACCTCGGACGCACGCACGGGTTCGACGTCGAGGTCATCGACGACGTGACGCCTGCCGCGTCTGCCGACCCCGGCAGCGCGGAGGACCGAGCGGCGGACCCGCTGCGGCGACGCTGGTCGTCGACGTGGGTGCGCGAGCTGCTCGACGCCGGCGACGTCGTCCAGGCGGCGCGGGTGCTGGGCCGCCCGCACCGCATCCGAGGGGTCGTCGTGCACGGCGACGCGCGGGGACGCGATCTCGGTTTCCCGACTGCCAACCTGAGCCAGGACGCCCAGGGCATGGTGCCGGCGGACGGTGTCTACGCCGGCTGGCTCCGTCGGGTGCTGCACCCCGACGGGAGTGCCGTCGACGTCGCCGACGTGGACCGGGTCCTGCCTGCCGCCGTCTCGATCGGCACCAATCCGACGTTCGACGGTGTCCAGCGCCGGGTCGAGGCGTACGTGCTGGACCGCACGGACCTCGACCTCTACGACGAGGTGGTCGTGCTCGAGCTGGTCGAGCGGCTGCGACCGACGCTGAGGTTCGACTCGGTCGACGAGCTGCTCGTGCGGATGCACGACGACGTCGAGCGGGTGCGGGAGATCCTCGGAACGGCACCGGGCGCGCAGCCTGCTGCGGATGCCAGTGCGGATGGCAGTGCGGGTGGCGTGCCCGCAGCCTGATAGTCTATGGGCGCCGTACGAACGGCCGCGGACAGAGAGAGCCCGGGTGGACATGCCCCGGCGCACCGCGCAACGAGACAACCTGGAGAACCGTGCCGCTCGAAAGTGCCGTCAAGCAGTCCATCATGACCGAACACGCCACCCACGAGGGTGACACCGGTTCCCCCGAGGTCCAGATCGCGATGCTCACGCAGCGCATCAAGGACCTCACGGAGCACCTCAAGACCCACAAGCACGACCACCACAGCCGCCGCGGCCTGCTGCTGCTCGTCGGCAAGCGTCGTCGCCTGCTGGGTTACCTCCAGAAGGTCGACATCAACCGCTACCGCAGCCTCATCGAGAAGCTCGGCCTGCGCCGATAACGCCTCGCACCAGCCCGGACCCGCTCAGGGTCCGGGCTGGTGCCGCGTCGGGCCCCACGGGGCCCACACCAGCACCACCTGCAATACCAGCACCACCACACCGCGTCGGTCCGCTCGGTTCGGTCCTCGGTAGTGGCTTCCGGAAGCTCCGCGAGGGGAGTCCGGTGGCCTCGATCGAAGATCGCTCGCGGACGGCCGGCGCCTTCGAGAATGAGGAGGGCACCCGTGGAGGGTCCCGAGATCCAGTTCGCCGAGGCAGTGATCGACAACGGTCGCTTCGGCACCCGCACCGTCCGCTTCGAGACCGGCCGCATCGCCAAGCAGGCCGCCGGTGCCGCCGTCGCCTACCTGGACGGTGAGACGACGCTGCTCGCCGCCACGACGGCCGGCAAGCACCCGAAGGAGCAGTTCGACTTCTTCCCGCTGACGATCGACGTCGAGGAGCGGTCGTACGCGGCCGGCAAGATCCCCGGCTCGTTCTTCCGTCGCGAGGGTCGTCCCAGCACCGAGGCCATCCTCGCGTGCCGCCTGATCGACCGCCCGCTGCGTCCCCTGTTCGTCAAGGGCCTGCGCAACGAGGTCCAGGTCGTCATCACCGTGCTGTCGATCCACCCGGACGACTCCTACGACACGCTGGCCATCAACGCGGCGTCCATCTCGACGCAGCTGTCGGGCCTGCCGTTCTCCGGCCCCGTCGCCGGTGTGCGCATCGCGCTCGTCGACAACCAGTGGGTCGCGTTCCCGCGGTACTCCGAGCGCGAGCGCGCCACGTTCGACATGGTCGTGGCAGGCCGGGTTGTCAGGAACGCTGACGGCTCTGCTGATGTGGCTATCGCCATGATCGAGGCCGAGGCGCCCGAGAAGTCCTGGAACCTCATCAAGTTCGAGGGTGGCACCGCCCCCACGGAGGAGATCGTGTCCCAGGGCATCGAGGCGGCCAAGCCGTTCATCAAGGTGCTCGTCCAGGCCCAGCAGGAGCTGGCGTCGAAGGCCGCCAAGGAGACCCAGGTCTTCCCGACGTTCCCCGACTACCAGGACGACGCGTACGCGGCCGTCGAGGGTGCCTCGACGCAGTCGCTGAGCGACGCGCTGAGCATCGCGGACAAGCAATCCCGCGAGAACCGCCTCGACGAGATCAAGGCCGAGGTCGTCGAGCAGCTCGCCGCGCAGTTCGAGGGTCGCGAGAAGGAGCTCTCCGCCGCGTACCGCTCGGTGCAGAAGAAGCTCATCCGCCAGCGCATCCTCACGGACGGCTTCCGCATCGACGGCCGTGGTCTGCGGGACATCCGCACCCTCTCGGCCGAGGTCGAGGTCCTGCCCCGCGTGCACGGCTCGGCGATCTTCGAGCGCGGCGAGACCCAGATCCTGGGTGTCACCACGCTGAACATGCTGCGCATGGAGCAGCAGCTCGACACGCTCTCCCCGGAGACGCGCAAGAGGTACATGCACAACTACAACTTCCCGCCGTACTCCACGGGCGAGACGGGTCGCGTCGGTTCCCCGAAGCGTCGCGAGATCGGCCACGGGGCGCTCGCCGAGCGCGCGCTCATGCCGGTGCTCCCGAGCCGCGAGGAGTTCCCGTACGCCATCCGGCAGGTCTCCGAGGCGCTGAGCTCCAACGGCTCGACGTCCATGGGCTCGGTCTGCGCGTCCACCCTGTCGCTGCTCAACGCCGGTGTGCCGCTGCGTGCGCCGGTCGCCGGCATCGCGATGGGCCTCGTGTCCGACACGGTGAACGGCGAGACGCGCTACGCCGCACTCACGGACATCCTGGGCGCCGAGGACGCGTTCGGTGACATGGACTTCAAGGTCGCCGGTACCCGCGAGTTCGTCACGGCCATCCAGCTCGACACCAAGCTCGAGGGCATCCCCGCCTCGGTGCTCAGTGGCGCGCTCACGCAGGCCAAGGAGGCTCGCCTGGCGATCCTCGACGTCATCGCCGAGGCGATCGACGTGCCCGACGAGATGAGCCCGTTCGCTCCTCGCGTCATCTCCGTGAAGGTTCCCGTCGACAAGATCGGCGAGGTCATCGGGCCGAAGGGCAAGATGATCAACCAGATCCAGGAGGAGACCGGCGCCGACATCTCGATCGAGGACGACGGCACGGTCTACATCGGCGCCACCGACGGTCCGTCGGCGGAGGCCGCGCGGGCGGCGATCAACGCGATCGCCAACCCGCACATGCCCGAGATCGGGGAGCGCTTCGTCGGCACGGTCGTCAAGACCACGACGTTCGGCGCGTTCATCTCCCTGTCGCCGGGCAAGGACGGTCTGCTGCACATCTCGCAGATCCGCAAGCTCGTCGGTGGTCGCCGCGTCGAGAACGTCGAGGACGTCCTGGCCGTGGGCCAGAAGGTCCAGGTCGAGATCGGCGAGATCGACCCGCGCGGGAAGCTGTCGCTGCACGCAGTGATCGAGGAGGGCAGCGACGGCGACGCTGCTGCTTCCTCGGTCGAGGGCTCGGCCGAGTCGGTCGACGCCTGACGATGCCTCTGGACCTCCCGCTCGTCCGCCCGGGTCAGCCCGGGGCCGAGCAGTCCGTCGGGCAGGACGGCGACGCCATCGTGCGTCGTTCCGTCCTGCCCGGCGGGGTCCGGGTGCTCACGGAGCACATGCCGGGCCTGCGCTCGGCCACCGTGGGCGCGTGGGTGGGTGTCGGCTCGCGTGACGAGTCCGACGGCCACCACGGCTCGACGCACTTCCTCGAGCACCTGCTGTTCAAGGGCACCGCACGACGCACCGCGATGGACATCGCGGAGGCGTTCGACGCCGTCGGTGGCGAGGCGAACGCCGCCACCGGCAAGGAGCACACCTGCTACTACGCACGGGTGCTCGACACGGACCTCCCGATGGCGGTCGACGTCATCGCGGACATGGTCACGTCCGCGCGCCTAGACACCGACGAGCTCGAGACCGAGCGCGGGGTGATCCTCGAAGAGCTCGCGATGAACGACGACGACCCGAGCGACGTCGTCCACGAGCAGTTCGCCGCGGCGGTGCTGGGCGCCCACGCGCTCGGCCGACCGATCGGTGGCACCCCTGACACCATCCGCGCGGTCCCGCGCGACGCGGTCTGGGAGCACTACCGCGAGCACTACCGCCCGTCGACGCTCGTCGTCACCGCCGCCGGTGGCGTCGACCACGACGTGCTGTGCGCCCAGGTCAGCGAGGCGCTCACCACCGGTGGCTGGCCGCTCGACGCCGGTGCCGAGCCGCGCAGCCGCCGCATCCCGACCGACGTCGCGGTGCAGGCCGGGCAGGGCGGGATCCCCGCCGAGGGGGTCGAGCTGACGATCCGTCGGCACACCGAGCAGGCGAACGTCATCATCGGCGGCACCTCGCTGACCGCGACGGACCCGAAGCGGTTCACGCTCTCGGTCCTGAACGCGGTGCTCGGCGGAGGCATGTCGTCGCGACTGTTCCAGGAGATCCGCGAGCGCCGTGGCCTGGCCTACTCCACGTACTCGTTCGCGTCCGGGCACGCCGACACCGGCATCTTCGGCCTCTACGCGGGCTGCACTCCGGGCAAGGTCGACGAGGTCGTCGCCCTGATGGTGACCGAGTGGGAGCGCATGGCCGACGCGCCGATCACGCAGGCCGAGCTCGAGCGGTCGATGGGGCAGCTGGCCGGCGGCCTGGTGCTCGGCATGGAGGACTCCGGCTCGCGCATGAGCAGGCTCGGCAAGTCCGAGCTGGTGCACGGGTCTCTGCTGAGCATCGACGAGTCGCTCGACCTGATCCGCGCCGTCACCGTGCAGGACGTGCAGGACCTGGCAGCCGAGCTGGCGTCACGTCCGCGCTCGGTCGTCCGCGTCGGCCCCTTCGGAGACTGAGGCCACCTTTCCTCGTGGGGGCGGTCGTCGGCCACGGCGACCGGAGGCGGCCCGTTCTTGACGCGGCGCGCGATGATGGGTCCATGGCCCGCGACCAGGTCGTCTACCGCCGTTACGCGCCCCCGCCCGGCGGGCACGGGATCGTCGAGCACCTCTGGGTGGTCACCGTGCCGGACGGTGCCGCGGAGCGTGAGGTCCTGCTGCCCGACGGGCACGGGCTGGTGACCGTGGCTGTCGGCACGACCGGTGTGCACATCGATCCACTGACCCTCGAGCGCACGCCCGACGGCAGCGGCGTCCGCGGGCTCGCCGACCGGGCGTTCGTCCGTGAGCAGCACGGACCGTCCGTCCGTCTCGGTGCCCAGCTCGACCCGGTGGCGCTCGCGCGTATGGGCGTCCGCTCACCCGCACACGCGTCCGTCGCGGTGTCCGCGGTGCTCGGTGCCGGGGTGGAGGAGGAGTGCGCGACCGCGCTGGGCCAGGGGCGGGACGCGGACGCGGCCTGGGCCCTCGGCACGGCAGTGGCGGCCCACGCGCTGCCTGCGCCGGTCGGATCCCCGCTCGAGGCGCTCACCCCGGTGCTGCGCAGCGTCGTCGAGCAGCGCGGCCTGGTGCGGGCGTCGGACCTCGCCCGGCACGCCGACCTGGCGATCGGTGTCCTGCACCGGGAAGTCGTCGAGACGCTCGGGATCACCCCCGAGGCGTTCCTGGCCGCCGTGCGGTTCTCGGCCTTCGTCCGGGACGCGGTCGGTCCCGGTCCCGTGCGGCCCCAGGACGCGCTCGCGGTCCTGCAGTGGTACCTGCGGGCGGGCTACCCGCCCCGGGAGGTGGAGCGGTTCACCGGACTCAGCCACGTGGAGCTGCGCCGGCTGGAGGAAGGGATCGCGGCGGCACTCGGCGTCGCCGCCTGACGTTAGGGTTTCTCCTCGTGAGCGAGCGCATCAGGGTGGCCGTGCTGGGTGCGGCGGGACGCATGGGACAGACGGTCGTGCGGGCCGTACAGGATGCTCCCGACCTGGAGCTGGTCGCCGCGCTCGACGCCGACGCGGACCTGTCGGCGGTCGTCGGCGCCGGTGCGCAGGTCGCGGTCGACTTCACCGTCCCGTCGGCCACCGAGGGGAACGTGCACGCGCTCGTCGACGCCGGGGTCCACCTGGTCGTCGGTACCACCGGCTGGGACGACGACTCCCTGGCCCGCGTGCGGGACCACCTCGCCGACCGGCCCGGCGTCGGCGTCCTGGTCGCCCCGAACTTCGCGCTCGGCGCCGTGCTGGCCATGGCGTTCGCGGCGCGGGCGGCACGCTGGTTCGAGTCCGTCGAGGTGATCGAGCTGCACCACCCCGACAAGGTCGACGCGCCGTCGGGGACCGCTCGGCACACTGCCGCGGCGATCGCCGCAGCGCGCGCAGCCGCCGCGATGGGTCCCGTGCCGGACGCGACCACGCAGGCCCTCGACGGGGCTCGCGGAGCCGACGTCGACGGTGTGCGGGTGCACTCGGTGCGGCTGCGCGGGCTCGTGGCGCACGAGGAGATCCTGCTGGGCAACGCCGGCGAGCAGCTGACCATCCGGCACGACTCGTTCGACCGGGTCAGCTTCATGCCCGGTGTCCTGCTGGCCGTGCGTCAGGTGGGCTCGCGGCCCGGGCTGACCGTCGGGCTCGAGCCGCTGCTCGACCTGGCGTGACCGTGGCCGCCCGCTCGAGCCGCCTGCGCTGGACCTCCGTCGCCGCTGCTGTGGCTCTCACCGGGCTGCTCGGCCTGTACCTGTGGCTCGTCGCGACGCGCGCAACCGCCCTCATCCGCACCGGCGAGCCCGTCGGGATCGGGCTGGGGATCGCGTTCTGGATCCTGCCGCTGCTCGTGATCTGGCTGGTCGCGCGCGAGTGGCGGCTGGCGATCGACGTGCAGCGGATGGCCGACGAGCTGGCCGGCGCCGACGAGCTCCCGGTCGACGACCTGCCCCGGTCGCCCGGCGGGCGCATCGACCGAGCCGCTGCCCGGGAGGCCTTCGAGCCGGCGCGCGAGCGGGCCGAGGCGCAGCCCGACGACTGGCGCTCCTGGTACCACCTCGCGTTCGCGTACGACGCGGCGGGGGACCGGCGGCGCGCCCGCGAGTCGCTGCGGACGGCCAGCCGGCTGCATCGCGCCTAGATCGAGGCGGACCAGCGGTGCTCGGTGACGGTGCGCGTCGACCCGTCGGGCATCCGACCGGAGACCAGCTCGCGGACCACGTCGTCGGGACCGAGGCCGGCTGACGACAGGAACTGCGCGCGGGCGTCGTCGCCGTCGAGCACCCAGGTGTGCACCTGGTCGGCGCCGTCCTCGCGGAGCGTGTCGACGGCCGCCGCGAGCAGGCGCGAACCGTGGCCCACGCGCTGGTGCGCGGGCTCGACCTCGAGCGCGAGGATCGCCCCGCCCGGGGCGTCGAACGGTCGGTCCTCCGACGTCGGGACCGGGGCGACCGACACCACACCGACGACCGTCGGACCGTCGCAGGCGACCAGGACGCGGTAGCCCGCTCCGGGCGGGGAGGAGACTGCCGACGCCCACTGCGCCTCGATCGCCGCGGCGTCGAGCATGTCCAGTGCGCCTTGCCCCAGGACGGCGGCGTGGGACAGCCGCCACGCCTCGACCTGGATGCGGGCGATCGCGTGCTCGTCGCCGCGGACCGCGGGGCGGACCGAGACGTCGGCGGTGTCGGTGAACAGGGGCATCAGAGGACGCCCACCGGCTCGCGCCGGTCGTCCGGGGACTTCGGCGGGTTCGCGACAGGCCCGCGAGGCTCGTCGAGCGCGGGCACCGGCTTGGGCGGGTGCTTGGCCGACATCTTGTCGATCCAGGCCAGGGCGACGGCGGAGAGGATGAAGGCGAGGTGGATCGCGGTCTGCCAGAGCAGGACGGCGTTGCCGTGCGGCTCCTCCAGGATCGACTCGGCGCGGATGAAGCTGGCGAGCAGGTGGATCGAGGAGATGCCGATGATCGACATCGCCAGCTTGGTCTTGAGCACGTTGGCGTTCACGTGCGACAGCCACTCCGGCTGGTCCGGGTGGTCGTCCAGCCTGATTCGGGAGACGAAGGTCTCGTAGCCGCCGATGATCACCATGATCAGCAGGTTCGCGATCATGACGACGTCGACCAGGCCGAGGACCGCGAGCATGATCGCCGCCTCGTCCATGCCACCGTGGAAGAAGACCTCGGAGAAGATGTGGCCGAGCTCGACCATGAACTGCCAGACGTAGATCGCCTGGGCGACGATCAGCCCGAGGTAGAGCGGCACCTGCAGCCAGCGCGACAGGAAGATGATCGAGCCGAGCGAGCTGCGTGGGGCGGGAGTGGCCACGGGGTCCTCCGGGAAGTTTCGGTGCGGGCGCGTGTGCAGCGCTTCGCCGGTGTGTGCGAGGCGTTCGGACACCCCAACGGCCGGCGGCCGCCGATGGTGCCCATGGTCTCAGGGCATGCCGAGTGCGCGAAGCACGGCCGCGGTGACGGCGGCGAGCAGGACGACGACGATGAACGGTGCGCGCAGGGCCAGCCCGATCGCGGCGACGACCAGCGCGGGCAGCCGGGCGTCGAGGACGAGCTCGTTCCCACGGGTGGCGGTCTGCACGGCGACCAGCGCGGACAGCAGCGCGACCGTCACGAGGGCGGCGGTCCGGGCGACGCGCGGCTCGGCGAGCCAGTGCTTGGGCACCAGGTGGCCGGCGAGCTTCAGCGCGAAGACTACGGCGCTGGCCACGAGCAGCGCGATCCAGGTGGCGACCGTGCTCATGCGACCTTCTCCGGCTCGCGGGCGACGAGCCCCGCGACGATCGCGACGAGGGCAGCCAGCAGCACCGGGATCCCCGTGGGCACCACGGGAGTGAGGGCGAGCGCGACGACGACCGCGCCGGCCGCCACCGTCTGCGCGAGGCGCGAGCCCGGGCCGGTGATCCGCGGCCAGACCAGAGCGAGGAACGCAGCGGCCGCGGCGGCGTCGAGGCCGTACCTCGCCGGGTCGCCCATCCGGTCTCCCGCGACGGCTCCGACCAGCGTGAAGACGTTCCACAGCACGAACACGCCGACCCCGGTCCACCAGAAGCCGAGCTGTGCGGCGTGGGGCGCCTTGTGCGCGGTCGCGACGGCGGTCGACTCGTCGATGGTCACGTGCGCGGCCAACGGCCGGCGCCAGCCGCGGGAGTCGATGAGCGGCGCGACCTGTGGCCCGTAGAGCCCGTTGCGTACACCGAGCAGTCCGGCGGTCGGGATGGCCGCGCCGGCGAGCCCGCCTGCACCGACGACGCCGATGAACGCGAACTGCGAGCCGCCCGAGAACATCAGGAGACTGAGCGCCATCGCCTGTGGCACGGAGAGCCCGGCCGCGACGGCGAGCGCTCCGAACGAGACGCCGTACAGTCCGGTGGCCAGCGAGACCGAGACGGCCTGTCGGATGGCGGCCCGTCCCTCGTCGTCCTGCGTCACGCGGGCAACTGTGACACAGGGTGCACCCGTCAGCCGGCAGCTCAGATCGCGACGTACACGCTGTCGAGATACTCCTCGATGCCGGCCTCGCCACCCTCGCGGCCGAGGCCCGAGGACTTCACACCGCCGAACGGAGCGCTCGCGTCCGACACGAGGCCGCGGTTCACGCCGAGCATCCCGGTCTCGACCGACTCCGCGAGCCGCATGACCCGGGCGATGTCCCGTGTGTACGCGTAGGCGACCAACCCGAACGGGGTCGAGTTCGCGAGCGCGACCCCCTCGTCCTCCGATCCGAACGTCACCACGGGGGCGACGGGGCCGAACGTCTCCTCGGTGACCACGCGCAGGTCCGCGGACACCTGGTCGAGGACCGTCGGCGCGTAGAAGTAGCCCGGGCGGCGAGGCCGGTCGCCGCCGATGCGGACGCGCGCACCGGCGTCGACCGCCTCCGCGACGACCTCCTCGACCCGCTCGACGGCCGAGGACTCGATGAGCGGGCCGACCGTGGTGCCGTCGTCGGCGCCGTGCCCGACGACCAGCCTGTCGAACGCCTCGGTGAGCCCGGCGGTGAACTCCTCGGCGACCGACGCGTGCACGAGGAACCTGTTGGCGGCGACGCACGTCTGGCCCGCGTTGCGCATCTTGGCCTGCACGGCGCCCTGCACGGCGGCGGGGATGTCGGCGTCCTCGAACACGAGGAAGGGTGCGTTGCCACCCAGCTCCATCGAGGTGCGCAGGACGTTGTCCGCCGACGCCTTGAGCAGCGCGGCGCCCACCTCGGTGGAGCCGGTGAACGACAGCTTGCGCAGCCGCGGGTCCGCCAGCAGAGGACCCGAGATGGTGCGCGCCGACGTCGACGGCACAACGTTGATGACGCCCGTCGGCAGGCCGCGGCCCTCCAGCTCCTCGCGGATGATCTCCGCGACGTACGCGGTGGTCAGCGGGGTGAGCTGGGCCGGCTTGATGACGACGGTGCACCCGGCAGCCAGCGCCGGGGCGACCTTGCGGGCGATCATCGCGATCGGGAAGTTCCACGGCGTGATGAGCAGGGCGGGACCGACCGCGCGGCGCAGGACGAGCTGGTGGTTCGCACCCGACGGGGCTCGGCGGGCCAGACCCTCGAATCGGACGGCCTGCTCGGAGTACCACCGGACGTAGTCCGCTCCGTAGGCGACCTCGGCGCGGGACTCGGCCAGCGGCTTGCCGCCCTCCGCCGTGACGAGCGCGGCGATGTCCTCCGTGCGCGCGGTGATCGTCTCGAAGACCGCCCGCAGCAGCTCGGCGCGCACGCGCGGGGCCGTCGCCCGCCACTGCGGGAAGGCGCCGTGGGCCGCGGTCAGGGCGTCGAGCGCGTCCTGCTCGCCACCGTCGGCCACGTCGAAGAGCGTCTCGGTGGTCGCGGGATCGGCGACCTCGAACGTGCGACCGCTGCTCGCGGGGCGCCACGCCCCGTCGATCAGGACCCCGGTGGGCACGTGAGCGGCGACGGTGGGAGGCAGGGACGACGGCGTCACACTGTCGAGTATGTCGCCCGCGGCGCGTCGGCGCGACGAGCGGCGGACGACCGGCACCTACGATTGCGCGCATGACCGAGACGCCCACGCCGTACGAGGACCTCCTCCGGCTCGTCCTCGAGACCGGCACCCCGAAGGCCGACCGCACGGGCACCGGGACGCGCAGCGTCTTCGGCCACCAGATGCGCTTCGACCTGTCGGCGGGCTTCCCGCTGGTCACGACGAAGCGCGTCCACCTGCGCTCGATCGTCCACGAGCTGCTGTGGTTCCTGCGGGGCGAGTCGAACGTCGCCTACCTGCACGAGAACAACGTGACCATCTGGGACGAGTGGGCGTCGCCCGACGGCGAGCTCGGCCCGGTGTACGGCGTGCAATGGCGCAGCTGGCCGACGCCCGACGGCGGTCACGTCGACCAGATCACCGAGCTGCTGGCCAACCTGCGTCGCGACCCGGACTCCCGCCGGCACATCGTCTCCGCGTGGAACGTGGCAGACATCCCCTCGATGGCGCTCGCGCCGTGCCACGCGTTCTTCCAGTTCTACGTCGCCGACGGCAAGCTCTCCTGCCAGCTCTACCAGCGGTCCGCGGACCTCTTCCTCGGGGTGCCGTTCAACATCGCCTCGTACGCGCTGCTCACGCACATGGTCGCCCAGCAGGTCGACCTGGAGGTCGGCGACTTCGTGTGGACCGGCGGGGACTGCCACATCTACGACAACCACGTCGACCAGGTCCGCGAGCAGCTGAGCCGGACGCCGTACCCCGCACCGACGCTCGAGCTGCGCAAGGCCGGCTCGCTGTTCGACTACACGTTCGACGACGTCCAGGTGGTCGGCTACCAGTACCACCCGGCCATCAAGGCCCCGGTGGCCGTGTGAGCCTGGCACTCGTCTGGGGCCAGACGCCCACGGGGATCATCGGGCGCGACGGCACGCTGCCGTGGCACATCCCGGAGGACATGGCGCACTTCCGCGAGCTCACGCGCGGCCACCCCGTGATCATGGGGCGCGCCACGTGGGCGTCGCTGCCGGCGAGGTTCCGGCCGCTGCCCGGGCGCGACAACATCGTTCTCACGCGGACGCCCGGCTTCGAGGCCGCGGGAGCGCTCGTCGCGCACGGGGTCGACGAGGCGCTCCGGCTGGTCGGGGACCGCGACGCGTGGATCATCGGCGGGGGAGAGGTGTACCGGACCTTCCTCCCGCTCGCGCAGCGCGTCGAGGTCACCGTCGTGTCGCTCGATGTCGGCGGAGACACCCGTGCCCCCGCGCTCGACAGCGGCTCCTGGCGGCGTACCGGCGCCGATCCCGACCACGGCTGGCACGTCTCGGCCGCCGGCGGCACGAGGTACCGGTTCGAGACGTACCTGCGCGCCTGAGTCGCGGAACCCCACCACGACGGGCGCGCGCGGGGCGGTACCGTGGCCCCATGCCTCGCACCTCCACGCCCACCCGCCCGTTCGGGTCCGTGCTCACCGCGATGGTCACGCCGATGACGGCGGACGGCGCGGTCGACCTCGCCGGGGCCGTGCACCTGGCGACGCACCTCGTGGAGCACGGTCACGACGGGCTGGTGCTCAACGGCACCACCGGCGAGGCGTCGACGACGCACGCCCCCGAGAAGGCCGAGCTGGTGCAAGCGGTGGTCGAGGCGGTGGGTGAGCGCGCCTGGGTGGTCGCCGGCGCCGGGTCGAACGACACCGCGCACGCGGTGCGCATGGCCGAGCAGGCGGCTGACGCCGGCGCGCACGGCCTGCTCGTGGTCAGCCCCTACTACTCGCGCCCCTCGCAGGAGGGTGTCCGCCGGCACGTCGAGGCCGTCGTGGACGCCACCGACCTTCCGGTCATGCTCTACGACGTCCCCGGCCGCACAGGAGTGCGGTTCGCACCCGAGACCATCGCGGCGCTCGCGGGCCACGACCGCGTCGTCGCCATGAAGGACGCCGGCGGTGACGCGTACGCGGCGGCCAAGTCGATCGCCGAGACCGGTCTGGCCTGGTATTCCGGAGACGACAGCGCTCTGCTGACCCTGCTGGCGCACGGTGCCGTGGGCGTCGTCAGCGTCTCGGGCCACGTCGTGGGCCGGGAGCTGGCGCAGGTCATCGCCGCGTTCGACGCGGGCGACCACACGGCCGCCCTCCAGACCTTCCGATCGATCATCCCCGCGATCGACGCACTCAACGGTGCCGGCTTCCAGGCCGTCGCCGCGAAGGCCGCGCTCCAGGTGCTGGGCATCCTGCCCGAGCGCTCGGTGCGCCTCCCGCTCGTCCCCGCGACCGACGACGAGCTCGCGCTGATCCGCGACGGCCTGCGGGCCGCCGGGCTGCTCGATGTCGTCGTCGGCTGATCGCATCTGATCCCACCAGGAGCCCCATGAGTCACCCGCACCCCGAGCTCACCCTGCCACCGGCACTGCCGGCCGGCGCCCTGCGCATCGTCGCACTGGGTGGTCTCGGAGAGGTCGGCCGCAACATGGCCGTCCTCGAGCACGCCGGACGTCTGCTCGTCATCGACTGCGGCGTCCTGTTCCCCGAGGACCACCAGCCCGGCGTCGACCTGATCCTGCCCGACTTCGAGTACATCAAGGATCGCCTCGACGACATCGAGGCGATCATCCTCACGCACGGCCACGAGGACCACATCGGCGCGGTGCCGTACCTGCTCCGCCTGCGTCGGAACATCCCGCTGGTCGGTTCCAAGCTCACGCTCGCGTTCATCGAGGCGAAGCTCAAGGAGCACCGCATCCAGCCCGTGACGCGCGAGGTGCGCGAGGGGCAGACCGCGACGTTCGGCGGGTTCGAGTGCGAGTTCGTCGCCGTGAACCACTCCATCCCCGACGCGCTGGCCGTCGCCGTGCACACCGCCGCCGGAACGGTGCTGCACACCGGCGACTTCAAGATGGACCAGCTGCCGCTCGACGGCCGGATCACCGACCTGCGCGCGTTCGCGCGGCTCGGCGAGCGCGGCGTGGACCTGTTCATGGTCGACTCCACCAACGCCGAGGTGCCCGGGTTCGTCGCGCAGGAGCGCGGGATCGGCCCCGTCCTGGACCAGGTCTTCGCCGACTCGACCAAGCGGATCATCGTCGCGTCGTTCGCCTCGCACGTGCACCGCGTGCAGCAGGTGCTCGACGCCGCGTACGCGCACGACCGCAAGGTCGCGCTCGTCGGGCGGTCGATGGTCCGCAACATGGGCATCGCCTCGGACCTCGGCTACCTCAAGGTGCCCGAGGGCGTGCTGGTCGACCTCAAGCAGGTGGACTCGCTGCGCGACGACGAGATCGTCCTGATGTGCACCGGCTCGCAGGGCGAGCCGATGGCTGCGCTGTCCCGGATCGCGAACAACGACCACAAGGTCTCGGTAGGCCCCGGCGACACCGTGATCATGGCGTCGTCGCTGATCCCCGGGAACGAGAACGCCGTCTTCCGCGTGATCAACGGGCTGACCCGGCTCGGCGCCCGCGTCGTGCACTCCGGCAACGCCAAGGTGCACGTCTCCGGGCACGCCAGCGCCGGCGAGCTCCTGTACTGCTACAACATCCTCAAGCCCCGCAACGTCATGCCCGTGCACGGCGAGATCCGGCACCTCGTGGCCAACGCCGCGCTCGCGGTGCAGACCGGGATCCCCGCCGACCGCGTGGTTCTCGCCGAGGACGGCGTGGTGGTCGACCTGATCGACGGCCGTGCGCGGATCGTCGGTGCCGTGCCGTGCGGGTACGTGTACGTCGACGGCTCCAGCGTCGGGGAGATCACCGAGGTCGAGCTCAAAGACCGCCGGATCCTGGGCGACGAGGGCTTCATCTCGATCTTCGCCGTGGTCAGCTCGGCCGACGGCAAGGTGCTCGCCGGGCCGCAGATCCACGCCCGCGGGTTCGCCGAGCAGGACGCCGTGTTCGACGACATCCTCCCGGAGCTCACCGCCGCGCTGGAGGAGTCGGCCCGCAACGGAAACTCCGACGCGCACGTGCTCCAGCAGGTGATGCGCCGGGTCGTGGGCCGCTGGGTGTCCAACCGCCTGCGTCGCCGGCCGATGATCATCCCGGTGGTCGTGGAGGCCTGACCGCCGCTCGATCCGCACGGCCCCCGTCCTGTCCGCAGGCCGGGGGCCGTCGTTCGTCAGGTGGGCGTGACCCGAACCTCGTCGCCGGCCGCGACGTCCTCGACGGTCTGCGGCGCATGGTCGGCGTCCTGCCCGGCATCGTCGGCGTCGCGCGGGCGCCGCGAGGCCGCGGCCGAGCCCACCAGGATCAGGGCCGTCGCCGCGAGCACCGTGATCGTGATCGTCTCGTCGAGGACCAGGGCGCCGAGCGCCACCGCGACGACCGGGTTGAGGTAGGCGACGAGCGTGGACCGGGCGGCGCCGACCTCGACGATCAGCCGGAAGAACAGCACGAACGCCAGCGCGGTGCAGAGCGCGCCGAGACCGGCGAGGGCCAAGACCGCGTCCACCGGCGGCCAGGCGTGCGGGCCGGTCACGAGAACGACGGGTGCGTACACGAGCGCGGTGATGCCGAGGCAGGTGGCCGTGAGCGGGATCGCGGGGACGTCACGCAGCGCCCGGTCCGCGATGATCGGTGCGGCCGCGTACCCGAGGGCCGCCAGCAGCACCTGGGCGACGGCCCACGGGTCACCGCCGGCCGCGCCGGGCCCGAGGAGCAGCGCCACCCCGCCGAGGCCCACGAGCAGGCCGACCCAGCGCACGAGCGCCACGGGACGGCGGTCGCCCACCAGCCGTCCGAGGATCACGGCGGCGATCGGCACGGTCGCCACGAGCAGGCCCGTGGTCGAGCTGGACAGCGTCCGCTCGGCGTTCGACAGCAGGATCCACGGCAGCACGATCTCGAGCACCGCGAAGGCGAGGACCGCCGGCCAGTGGCCGCGCAGCACCCGCAGACCGCCGCCGCGCAGCGCGAACGGCAGGAGGAGCAAGGCGCCGAGCGCGGTGCGGACGAACACGACCATGACGGGCGTGACGTCGGTGACCGCGATCTTGATGAGCAGGTACGGGACGCCCCAGATGATGCCGACGGCGACCAGGAGGATCCATCCGCGGCGGCTCACGTGGGCACCGCGCAAGAACGGGAGTGCATGGAAGCCACCGTAGGACCGACCACCGACATGATTCACGGGGACGTGCGGAACGTCGCCCGGTGCTGGCGCGGGCTGGTCCGGAACTCGCGTGCGAAGTGCTGGCGCAGTGCCGCCGACGAACCGAAGCCGGCCGACGCAGCCACCTGTTCGACGGGGGCGTCCGTCGACTCCAGCAGCACACGGGCACGCACCAGGCGCTGGCGCAGGAGCCACTGCGACGGGCTCGCGCCGGTGCGAGCACGGAACTGGCGGGTGAACGTCCGCCGCGACAGGTGCACGCTGCACGCCCAGGTGTCCAGGTCGAGCGGCGTGTCGAGCCGGGCGGCCGCCCACCCCATCGCGACCTCGACCGGGTCCGCGGACGGCGTGGGGGACACCGGTGCGGGGATGTACTGCGCCTGGCTGCCGTCCCGGTGGGGTGCGAGCACGAGCGCTCGGGCCACGTCGGCGGCGAACGCGGCCCCGTGGTCGGTGCGCACCACGTGCAGGCAGCAGTCGAGGGCGGCCGCGACCCCGGCCGAGGTGACGACGTCGCCGAGGTCGCACCACAGCACGTCGGACCGCACCGTCGCCGACGGGTGGCGGCGGGCGAGCTCCGGCGCCGTCGACCAGTGCGTCGCCACCTCGCGGCCGTCGACGAGCCCGGCTGCGGCGATCACGAACGAGCCGACGCAGAGGCCGACGATCCGGGCGCCACGCTCGTGCGCGGTACGGACCGCGGTGAGCAGGGCCTCGGACGGGTCGCGATCGACGTGCCAGCTGGGGATCACCACGGTCTGCGCGTCGCCGAGCGCGTCGAGCCCTCGGGCGACGAGCAGGTCGTAGCCGGCATCCGTGGGCAGGGCGCCGGGCTCCTCGGCGCAGACGGTGACGCGGTAGCGCGGGGTCGGTGCGCTGCTGGAGCGCGCCATGAAGACCGTGGACGGCACGGCGAGGTGGAACGGGCTGATCCCCGGGAACGCGACGACGGCGACCTCATGCATGGCCCGATCCTAGCGAACGGTGCCCCACGGGCCACTGGTTCACCTCGGCGTCCCTGACCACGCTGGGTGCATGACCTCCTCGATCACCGCGACGTTCGTCGGCGGACCGACGCTGCACCTGCGCTACGCCGGCCAGGCGTTCCTCACGGATCCCACGTTCGACCCGCCGGGGGAGGAGTACCCCGTCACCGGCGGCACCCTCCGCAAGCTCGTCGGGCCCGCGGTGCCGCTCGCCGAGCTGGGCGAGGTCGACGTCGTGCTGCTCTCGCACGACCAGCACGCGGACAACCTCGACCACGCCGGCCAGGCGCTGCTGGCGTCCGTCCCGACGGTCCTGTCGACGCCGGACGCCGCGGCTCGGATCCCGGGTGTGCGAGGCCTCGTCCCGTGGGAGGACGCGACCGTCGGTGCCATCACGGTGACGGCCGTCCCGGCGCGGCACGGTCCGGAGGGCTCCGAGCCGTTCACCGGTGCGGTGACCGGGTTCGTCCTGCGGTCCGACGGGTGGCCGACGGTCTACGTGTCCGGGGACAACGCGTCGCTCGACGTGGTCGACGCGATCGCCCGACGCGTCCCGGGCATCGCGCTCGCCGTGCTGTTCGTGGGTGGCGCCAACGCCAGCCGGTTCGGCACCGAGCCGCTCACGCTCGACGCGATGCGAGCCGGTGCGGCGGCGGACCTGCTGCCGGACGCCCGGATCCTGCCGGTGCACCACACCGACTGGGCGCACTTCGTGGACCCGCTCACCGCCGTCGAGGAGCGCTTCGACGCGACCGGCCGGCGGGACCGGCTGGTCGTGCTCGAGCGTGGCCGTCCGACGGACGTCTGACCGGGAGCTGTCAGGCCGGCGCCACGCCACGGAACTGCGCCAGGCGCTCGTGCTCGACCTCGACCGCGGCCTTCGTGCGCGTGGACCACGGCACCCACTCGTCGAGCTCGATCGCGAGCTGCTTGCCCTTCGCGCGCGGTCGCCACGTGCCGACGATCTCCCCGTCGGCGAGCACAGCACCGGGCCGGCCGATGGTGGGCCAGAGCGGCTTGTGGTGGGCCTTCTCGGGGACCAGGAGATCGCGGTCGCGGCCCTGCAGGAACAGGTCGTAGGGGCCGAGCAGCCGCACGAGCGGCTCGTACGGCGGGTCCTGCAGCGCCGCGAGGTCCTCGTCGAGCACGTACGCAGGACTCCCGTCCACGTCGACCTCGACCGCGTCCTGCGGCCACCGGGCCTGCACCTCCCGGACCGGGGAGTCGAGGTACTCCGCCGCCTGCTTGACGGTCGACGGACCGAGCAGGTGCAGGAGTCCGCGCAGCAGGTCCAGCGGTCCGTCGTCAGCGTCGTCCGACCGCTCGAGGTTCCCCACCTGGCTCGCGGGCCAGCGCGGGATCCGGCGGACCACCGGCGGAGAGGTGTACGGCTCCAGCTCGAGCCCCGCGTGCAGCGTGGCGAGCCGGAACGGCATCTCGTACATGTGGGTGGCCTTGCAGCCCGGGCACCAGCGCAGGTAGGGCTCGATCATCTCTGCCGTCATCCGGGTCGAGAGCTCGCCCTTCACGATCGGCTTCTCGACGACGTCGCGCATCGTCCGTGACACCACGGCGAGCGCCTCCAGGACGGGGATGCCGGCCTGCGCCAGAGGAGCCGACGCGTTGATGACCCGCTTGGCGGCGTCGGCCTCGGAGTAGGGGCGCAGCGCCTTCTCGACAGCCGGTAGGTCGGACCGCCGGTAGGCGTGCGGTGAGGCGCGCACGGTCCACGCCAGCGCCAGCTCGCGCGGCCAGTCGTGCGCCGTCACGGGAACTCCGCGCAGCGCGAGGGCCCAGAGCGCCCCGTCGGGCCCGGTGTCCTGCACTCCGAGATCGAGGATCGCGGCGGCGTCGGGCCGGCGGTCCTTCCTGGTCGCCCGGTCGAGCTGCTGTGCGTGGACGCGATAGCGGAGCACCTGCGTGCGGGTCACAGCCATGCCTCCACCGTGGCACGGACGTCCGACACGTGGCAGGGTCAGCCGCCGAGGATCGCCGGCCCCGCGGCACGCAGCACGTGGGTGTACCGCTGCTCCGACCCCTCCGGCAGGAGCCCGTCGAGCTCCAGCTCGACCAGACCGTGCACGAGCGCCCACAGCCCGAGCGCGGGTTCCTCGGCCGCTGTGCCGGGGGCATCGAGGACCCGGGCCACCGCGTCGCGCAGCACGAGGAACGTCGCGCTCGCCGTGGCCGAACCCCGGCTGCCGTCCTGGAGCCCCGCGCCGGTCGCGCCGAACATGACGCGGTAGAAGTGCGGGTGGGCCAGGGCGTTCTCGCGGTAGGCGAGCCCCAGGCCGAGCAGGTCCGCACCCGGGTCCGCGGTGCGCGGGACCGCGGCGAGGCGCTGGGCGAAGCGGGCGAACGCCTCGTCGCCGACCGCCCGCACCAGGTCCTCCCGGCTGCCGAACAGGGAGTACACCGCCGAGGGAGAGGTGCCCGCGCGCCCCGCGAGGTCGCGGACGGTGAGCCCGGCCGCGCCACCGGTCGCCACGATCGACGACGCCTCGTCGAGAAGCCGGGCGCGCAGGGCGTCGTCGTGCACGCGGGGGCGGGCCATCCGGCGAGTGTAGGGGTTGACGCGCGTTTCCGCACGGTGTTCTATAACAGTGTTCGTAAACGAGGAGGCCTCATGATCGAGCTGACCGACGCGGCCCGGACCACCGCCGGCATCGTCGCCCTGTCGGTGGTCGCGATCGAGTCCGGTGGCGCGTTCCTGCTGCGCGTCGTCACGGGCAAGGAGCAGGCCACCGACTTCCAGAAGAGCTTCTTCCGTGCGGGGCACGCGCACGCGGGGGTCCTGGTGACGCTCGGGCTCGTCTGCCTCGTCCTCGGGGAGGCCACGACGCTGACGGGCTTCTGGCGATGGCTCGCGCAGACGGGGGTGCTGCTCGCCGCGATCGTCATGTCCGCCGGGTTCTTCTTCGCCGCGATGGGACGCGGCCGTCAGGAGCCCAACCGGGCCGTGATCTTGCTCGGCGTCGGCGCCGTGCTGCTCGCCGCAGGGGTCGTGACCTTGGGTGTCGGTCTGCTGCTCGGGTGAACGGGCTCCCGACACGCGCCCGACGGTCGACGTGGCACGGGTGGCCCCGACTAGTTTGAGGACCATGGCGACTCGCACGTCCACCCCTCGCGCCCGCTCCGGTGCGCCGGCGACGTCGCGCGCGTCCGGCAAGTCGAGCGGCTCCTCCCGGCCGCAGGGGCGCAGGCCCGCGCCGCCCCCGCCCCGGCCGGCCCTGCCGGTACGCATCGTCAAGGGCGTGTTCATGGGCACCGCCCACCTTGTCGGCGGGACCGCTCGGCGCGTCGGGCACGGCGCGCGGGACCTCGACCCGGCGCACCGCCGGGACGGTCTCGCGTTCACCCTCCTGGCTCTCGCGATCGTCATCGCCGCGCGCGAGTGGTGGGACCTGTCCGGGACGGCCGGGGACGTGGTGCACAACGTCGTGGCCGGGACGTTCGGCAAGGTCGGCGTCGCGGTACCCCTCGTCCTGCTGGGGCTCGCCGTGCGGCTCATGCGGCACCCCGAGCGTGTCGAGGCCAACGGCCGCATCGCCATCGGGATCGGCGCCATCACCCTCGCCGTCTGCGGGCTCCTGCAGATCGGCGCCGGGCTGCCCGGCACGGACGACATGGCGGCGCTGCGCGAGGCAGGCGGGGTCGTCGGGTTCCTGGTCGGCACGCCGCTGGCCAGCCTGCTCACCCCCGGTGTGGCCGTCGCGCTGCTGATCCTGCTCGCGTTCTTCGGGATCCTCGTCGTCACCGCCACTCCCGTGAACCAGATCGTCCCGCGCCTGCGCGGCGTCTACGACAAGCTCACCGGGAACGCCCGGACCCCGGTCGAGCCGGTCGACGACGACGTGCCCCTGGTCATCAACGCCGGGCACACGGCCGTCGCCCAGATCGAGGCCCCGCCCGCCAAGCGTGGGCTGCTCGGGCGGCGACGCAAGCGCGCCGAAGGGGTCGACGAGCCCGACGACACGCGGCTCGACGCCTACGACGGTGACGAGGCCTTCGAGCGCGCCGCCATCGTCGCGGCGGCCGAGGCCGAGGCGGAGGCACGAGCGGAGCGCGACTCTGTATCTCACACGTCACCGGACACCGAGCCGACGACGGTCGTGAGCACCAAGCCGCCGCTGCGCGCGCCCGAGCCGACGCCCGTCCCGCGCGGTGAGCAGCCGATGCTCGGCGGAGACGTCCTCTACACGCTGCCCTCCGAGGAGTCCCTGGCCAAGGGCGCCCCGCACAAGGTGCGCTCCGCCGCGAACGACCGCGTCGTGGAGTCGCTGACCTCCGTGCTCGAGGCGTTCGAGATCGACGCCCAGGTCACCGGGTTCACGCGCGGCCCGACGGTCACGCGGTACGAGGTCGAGCTCGGCCGGTCGGTCAAGGTCGAGCGCGTCACGGCGCTGAGCAAGAACATCGCCTACGCGGTGGCCAGCGCGGACGTCCGGATCCTGTCGCCGATCCCCGGCAAGTCCGCGATCGGCATCGAGATCCCCAACACGGACCGCGAGACCGTCTCGCTCGGCGACGTGCTGCGCTCCAGCGCGGCCAAGCGCACCGAGCACCCGATGGTCATCGGTGTCGGCAAGGACGTCGAGGGCGGCTACGTCGTCGCCAACCTGGCCAAGATGCCCCACCTGCTCGTCGCCGGTGCCACCGGCGCGGGCAAGTCGAGCTTCGTCAACTCGATGATCGTCTCGATCCTCATGCGCGCGACGCCCGACGAGGTCCGCATGGTGCTCGTCGACCCCAAGCGCGTCGAGCTGACCCTCTACGAGGGCATCCCGCACCTCATCACACCGATCATCACCAACCCGAAGAAGGCTGCCGAGGCCCTCGAGTGGGTCGTGCGGGAGATGGAGGCGCGCTACGACGACCTGGCGAACTTCGGGTTCAAGCACATCGACGACTTCAACACCGCGGTCCGCGCGGGCAAGGTCAAGCCGCTGCCGGGCTCGGAGCGCAAGATCGCGACCTACCCGTACCTGCTGGTCGTCGTCGACGAGCTCGCCGACCTCATGATGGTCGCCCCGCGCGACGTCGAGGCGTCCATCCAACGCATCACGCAGCTGGCCCGCGCCGCCGGCATCCACCTGGTCCTGGCGACGCAGCGCCCGAGCGTTGACGTCGTCACCGGCCTCATCAAGGCGAACGTGCCGTCGCGGCTCGCGTTCGCGACGAGCTCCCTGACCGACTCCCGGGTCGTGCTGGACCAGCCCGGCGCCGAGAAGCTCATCGGCCAGGGTGACGCGCTGTTCCTGCCGATGGGTGCGGCCAAGCCGATGCGCACGCAGGGCGCCTGGGTGTCCGAGTCGGAGATCCACTCGGTCGTCGAGCACGTCAAGAAGCAGCTCAAGCCGGTGTACCGCGAGGACGTGGCCGCGGCGCCGGTCAAGAAGCAGGTGGACGAGGACATCGGCGACGACCTCGACCTGCTGCTGCAGGCCGCGGAGCTGGTGGTCACCACGCAGTTCGGGTCGACCTCCATGCTCCAGCGCAAGCTGCGCGTCGGGTTCGCCAAGGCGGGCCGCCTGATGGACCTGCTGGAGTCGCGCGAGATCGTCGGACCGTCCGAGGGGTCCAAGGCGCGCGAGGTGCTGGTGCAGGCCGACGACCTGCCGGGCACGCTCGCGATGCTGCGGGGCGCACCCGGCGAGGACGACGGGGACCGGTACACCACCACCGACGGCGCCCTGCCGGGCGAGCCACCGGTGGCGACCGACTACTTCGACGGCGCGGAGGAGGACGACGCCGGACGCTGGTCCGGCGGGGGTCGGTGAGCACCGACTTTCCCGACCCCTGGGGGGTCGTCAGCACGGGGATCGCGATCGTCGCGATCGTGGCGCTCGTCGCCGTCCTCCTCCTGCTCGGAAGGCAGCGCGCGCAGGTCCGGCGCGCGAACGACCTGCTGGACCTGTCGCGCGAGCTGCGGCACCGCTACGACGCGCTCCAGGCCGTGACGAAGGAAGGCGTGCTCGTCCAGTCGCTGGGCGGCCGCGTGCTCGACATCTCCGAGCGGGCGGCGGCGATCCTGGGTGTCGACGCGAAGGCGTCCGTCGGCAAGTCCGTCGGCGACCTGCCGGTCGTGCTGGTGAACGAGATGGGCCTGGCGATGAACCCGGCGGCGGTCCTGGGGCACCGCGCAGGTGTGACCCGCGCCGGCTGGACGGTCGACTCCGAGCTGGTCGGTGTCGCGCTCCCCGGCACCGACACCACGCAGGCACGGATGGTGCAGGTGTCGAGCCAGCTGGTGCCGGCCGGGGACGGTGACGCCGCGGCGGTGCTCACGACCCTCGTCGACGTGACGGGCCGCCGGGAGGTGGAGGCCGCCCTGACCCGCAGCGAGCTGCAGTTCCGGGTCGCGATGGAGAACGCTCCGATCGGCATGGCGCTCGTCGACGTCGACTGGCGGATCGTGGAGGCCAACGCGGCGTTCGCCGAGCTGCTGGGCACCAGCGTCGGTGCCCTGCGGGGGTATCGCATGGAGGACCTCAGCACCCCGGAGGGCCGGCCCGCGGAGCGCCTCGAGGTGGACCGGCTGCTCGGCGGCGGCCAGCACAGGTTCTCGCTCGAGAAGCGGTACCAGCGGGCCGACGGCCACCAGGTGTGGGTCGCGCTGGACGCCGCGCTCGTGCGCACCCCGACCGGCGCACCGGACCACTTCGTCGTCCAGGTGCGGGACTCGACGGAGTCGCGGCTGCAGGCGGAGATGCTCACGCACCGGGCGATGCACGACCCGCTGACCGGGCTCGCCAACCGCACGCTGCTCCAGGAGGTGCTCCAGTCGGTGCTGGAGCAGCCGGGCGTCGTCGACCGGGTGGCGGTCCTGGCCTGCGACCTCGACGGGTTCAAGGAGATCAACGACCGCTACGGCCACGCCGCCGGCGACGAGGTGCTCGTGCACGTCGCCGGCGTGCTGCGCGCGGCGACCGCACGCCGGGGCACCGTGGCGCGGCTCGGCGGCGACGAGTTCGTGGTCGTCGTGCAGGACCTCGACGGCCCCCGCGCGGTGTTCGAGGTCGCCGCCGCCATCCACGCCGGGCTGCAGGAGCCGGTCCGCGTGGGTCGTCGACGGCTCACCGTCGCCGCGAGCATCGGGATCGCCCTCGCCGACCCGGACGCGATCGACGGTGGGGCGCCCGGCCTGCTCGCAGCAGCCGACGCCGCGCTGTACCGGGCCAAGGGTGCAGGTCGGGGACGGACCGAGGTCTACGACGCGTCGATGGCGATGGGATCACCGTCGGACCTGCACCGGGAGCTCGCCGCGGCGATCGACGAGGACCAGCTCGTGGTGCACTACCAGCCGATCGTCGACCTGGCCGACGCCCGGGTGGTCGGGTACGAGGCGCTCGTGCGCTGGGAGCACCCGCACCGGGGGCTCCTGCTGCCCGCCTCGTTCCTCAGCCTCATCCAGGAGGCGGGCATGTCCGTCGCGCTCGGTCAGCTGGTCGCCCGGCGGGTCGTCGAGTTCGTCGCCTCCATCCACGACAGGACGCGGTGGGTGTCGGTGAACGTGTCGGCCGACCAGCTCGGCGACGGGGAGTTCGCGACGACCCTGCTGTCGGAGATCTCCCGGCACCGGCTCACGGCCGGGCGGATCGTCGTCGAGCTCACCGAGTCGTCGCTGGTCGCCTCCGGCACCCGGATCCGGCACGAGCTGACGCAGCTCTCCGCGGCAGGCGTGCCGATCCTGCTGGACGACTTCGGGACGGGCGTGTCCCCGCTGTCCTACCTGCGGGACCTGCCCGTCGCGGGCGTGAAGCTCGACATGTCGTTCACCTCGGGGATCCCCGAGGACCCGACGGCCGGCAAGGTCGCCCGTGCGCTGGGTGCGCTGGCGCGCGAGCTCGCCATGGTGACCATCGCGGAGGGGATCGAGCACGAGGAGCAGGCCGAGTACCTGCACCGCAACGGTTGGCGCTACGGCCAGGGCTGGCTGTACGGCAGCGCCCAGCCGGGCGACATCAGCCGCTGACGAGGGGACGACGACGGGCGCACGCCGTCCGGCGCGGACGGCGTGGGTCGGGGCATCTCGCGCGCCCCTCTAGGCTGTCCGGGTGGTCGACGCCGTCCCCTCCGCCTGGAACCTGGCGAACGTGGTCACGGTGCTGCGCATCGCGCTGGTGCCGTTCTTCGCCTGGGCTCTCCTCGCCGACGGCGGGCACACCACGACCGGTCGACTGATCGCGACGGCGCTCTTCGTGGTCGCTGCCGCGACGGATCGACTCGACGGCTGGCTCGCCCGCCGTTCGGGCCAGGTCACCGACCTCGGCAAGATGCTGGACCCCATCGCCGACAAGGTCCTCATCGGCACCGCCCTGGTCCTCCTGTCGTGGCTGGGTGACCTGCCGTGGTGGGTGACCGTGATCATCCTCGTGCGCGAGCTCGGCATCACGGCGATGCGGTTCTTCCTCCTGCGCTACGTGGTGCTCCCCGCCTCCCGAGGCGGCAAGCTGAAGACCGTGCTGCAGTCGGTGGCGATCGGCCTCTACCTCCTCCCGCTCGACGCGCTTCCCGCGTTAGTCTCGGTCGTCGCGATGATCTTCATGGGCGCCGCCTTGGTGGTGACGGTGGTGACCGGCCTCGACTACGCCCGGACCGGCCTGAAGATCCGGCGTGAGGCCAGCCGGCCACCCGCCGCCGGGCTGTGACGTGCCGCTCGCGTCGGACCTTCTCGCGGCTCTCGGGTCTCGCGGCTGGTCGCTGGCTGTCGCCGAGTCGCTGACCGGAGGTCTCGTCTCGGCCACCCTGGTCGACGTGCCGGGGGCGTCGAACGTCCTGCGGGGCGCCGTTGTCGCTTATGCCACCGACCTCAAGGCGACGCTGCTCGACGTGGACCGTGCGCTGCTCGACGAACGAGGAGCGGTCGATCCCGACGTCGCCGGAGCGATGGCGCGCGGCGTCCGGGCGCGGCTGGGAGCGGACGTCGGGCTCGCGACGACGGGGGTGGCCGGTCCGGACCCGCAGGACGGGCAGCCGCCCGGCACCGTGCACGTCGCGGTGTGCACACCGGACGGCACGACAGTGCGGTCGCTGCTGCTCGCGGGAGACCGGGCGCAGGTCCGCGCGCGATCGGTGGAGGCGGTCCTGGCGCTGGCGGTGGAGATCCTGGGTCGACCGGGGTGAATCTGCCGCCAGGTGTAGGTGGAGCGCCCCGCGGGCGGGAACACTCTGAGCGGTCACGTCGTTGGAACGACCGTGATGAGCACTCGACCTCCGGCACGACGCATGCCTTCGCGTGTCGGCGGTGCAAGGTACGGTGGAATCCTCCCGGCTAAGGGACAGCCGGGAGCGGTGAAGGGTTCCGAGGTTTCGGGTCCGCGACGGACTCCGGCTCCCGGAGTGGATGTGGCACGTGACGCGAGAGGGGGAGCCCGAATGGTTGTACTCCGTCGAGAGATCGGCGATGTGCTGCGGGACGCGCGACAGCGCCAGGGGCGCACCCTGCGTGAGGTGTCGTCGGCAGCCCGTGTCTCGCTCGGGTACCTGAGCGAGGTGGAGCGGGGTCAGAAGGAAGCGTCGTCGGAGCTGCTCAACAGCATCTGCGAGGCGCTCGACGTCCCGATGTCGCTCGTCCTGCGCGAGGTCAGTGACCGCGTCGCTGTCGCCGAGGGTCTGCTGATCCCCGATACGGTGCCCGCGGACCTCGCGGCGTCGGTGGCCGGTGCCGCCGACTCCGGATGGGCGCGGTCGCGGTCGGAGCTCGCCGCCATCGGCTGATCGGATGGCTCGGCCATCCTCGAACTGACCGGACGGACGCATCCGTCCCGGTTGACGGGTCGCTGTCCAGCGCCCGTGACGACGGGCAGCGATGTCCGCACGTCTCCTGCGCGGTCCGTGGACTCCTGTCCGCGGACCGTTGCCATGTCCGGCGGCTCACAGGCCTGTCGGCTCCTGCTGGCAGCGGGGGCAGTAGAAGATCGGCCGCTCCATCGGCGGCTTGCGGGCCTGGCCGACCGCGATCCGGGTCCCGCACCGGTGGCACGGTTGACGCAGCCGACCGTGCACGTGCCCGGGCGGCCTCCCCTCGGCGACCGACCGCTGGAGCTGCCGGCGCGCGACCCCCAGCAGCTGCGCGGGGTCCGCGACGTGGTCGGCGGGCGTCCACGGCCACAGCCGCTCCGCGAACAACGACTCCGCCGCGAAGATGGTGCCGATGCCCGCGACGACCGTCTGGTCGAGCAGCACCTCCGCGACCGGCGTCGACCCGCGAGCGGTCCAGCGTCGCAGCGCGTCGTCGAGGTCGACGGTCTCGCCGAGCAGGTCCGGCCCGAGGTGGCCGATGAGGGAGTGCTCGTCGCGGGTGCGCACCACGTCGAGCATGCCCAGGTGGTACCCGACCGTCGTCCACTCCGCGGTCGCCAGGACGGCACGGACCTGCGGTGAGCGGGCGGCCGACTCCGGTGACCCCGTGCGCGCGATCCGCCAGTACCCCTCCATGCGCAGGTGGGTGTGCAGGGTGCGACCGTCGTCGAACCGCGTGAGCAGGTGCTTGCCGTAGGACCGTGTCTCCAGCACCGTGCGACCGACCAGGTCGACTGTCGCGGCGGTCGGCCAGCGCAGGTCGGAGCGGACCAACACCCGTCCGCCGATCGCCAGCTCGAACCGGTCGGCGGTCCGGCGCAGGACGTCCCCTTCAGGCACGCGCGCTCACGACTGACCCCGCAGGCGCAGGCCTCGGGGCGTCGCCGCGAACCCGGCTGCCACGAACGCCTGCCCGAGCGCGCCGTGCAGGGCTCCGGCGAGGACCTCGACCCCGTCGACGCGCTGGATCGTGAGGCGGCCGGTGTGGCGGGTGCGGGCGGTCGTCGCGAGCCCGTCCGCGGCCGCCGCCAGGACGGAGTCGTCGGCGGTGAACGACAGGACGGTCCGCCCGCCGCGTTCCAGGTACAGGACCAGCGCGCCGTCGACGAGCACCACCAGGGCGCCGGCCTTCCGGCCGGGCCGGTGCCGCCCCGCTCCGGCGTCCGTCGGGTCGGGGCCCGCGACCGGCCACGGCAGTGACGCGCCATAGGGGTTGGCGGGGTCGGTCGCGGCGAGGACGACGACCTGGAGGTCGGTCGGCCCGTCCTGGTCGGCGGACCGCTCGACCACCTGGGCGTCGACGCGCAGCCGGTCGACCGCGCCCGGCAGCGCGAACTGCGAGCCGCCGAGGCGTTCCACGAAGTAGCCGCGCCGGACCTGCCCACCCTGCTCCAGCGCGGACAGCACGCGGTACACGTCGGTGAACCGGGCGCCGATGCCCTCCGCAGGAGCGACGGCCCGGGTGAGGATCCCGTGCCGGTCCAGTAGCTGGGCGGCCAGCGCGTGCGCGCGCAGCGTCGGGTCCGGCTCGCGTCCGGGCAGCAACGACCACCGCCCGCCGCTCGCGGCACCGTTCAGCCCTCGTCCCAGCGCTGTCGCGCGGCTCCTCGGGTCCCCGGCCAGCTGGACGGCGGCGCGCAGGCCGAGCCGCGGGCGCAGGGCACGGCCGCGTGGCGCGGCGGCGCGCGTCCGGTGTGCCGTGCTCCCGCTGCCCAGCCACGCGCGCAGCGGGGCGAGCCCGTCGTTCGTCACGTGCCCGGTCCAGACGAGGTCCCACACGGCGGCGGACACGTCCGCCTGGCTCGGCGAGGCGTCGTCCGGGCGCAGCTCGCGGACCCGTTCCGTGAGTGCGCCGAGGAACCAGGCGCCGCCACCGCCGAGCGCCTCCAGCAGGGCGTCGTGCAGCGGTGTGTCCGGGGCCGCCTCAGCGGCCCTAAGCGTGAGGTCTGCGACTGCGGTGGGGTGCATCGAGACCAGCCCATCGTGCCCGGCGAGCGCTCCGTGCCCCGCCCAGACCACCTCACCCGCGGAGGTCAGCTCGTCGAGCATCGCGGGGCTGTAGTCGATGACGCGGGCGGGCAGGACATGGGTCTCGAGCGCCGACGCCGGCATGACGGCCCCGGCCAGCTGCTCGACCACCCGCGCGACGCCGTCCACACCGCGCAGGGTGCCGGTCGCGGAGGTCCGCCCCGTCCGACCGACGGGCTGCACACCCTGCCAGCGCGGCAGGAAGACGCCGAGCGCCTGCGGATCGACCGGCTCCACCTCGGCCCGCAGCGCGGCGAGCGACCGGCGGCGCAGCGTCCGCAGCACATCGGCGTCGCAGAACTCGTCGCCGGTGCCTCCGAGCACGTCCGGGCGCAGCCGACCCTGCACGAGCACGCCACGGCCCTCGAGCCGGCGCAGGGTCTCCGTCACGACGGCGACCCCCCAGCCGTAGCGTGCAGCGGCCTGGGCGGCCGTGAACGGCCCGTGCGTCCGGGCGTACCGGCGCAGGAGATCGCCCACGGGATCCGGCACGACCTCGGTGAACACCTCGGGCACGCCGACGGGCAGCGCGACACCCAGCGCGTCCCGCAGCCGACCGGCATCCTCGATCGCCGCCCACTGCTCCGCACGCTCGGGCAGCACCCCGCCCAGCCGGATGCGGATCAGACGACGCGCACTCTCGAGCTCGACCAGCCAGCCCGGGACCTGGTCGCGCGCCTCGGGCTTCGTCCGCTCGGCGACCTCCGACACGGTGAGCGGACCGTGCCGCCGCACGGCGTCGGCCAGCTGCTCGAGCGTGCCGGCCTGCCGCTCGGGCGCGCGTCCGCTCAGCTCTGCCTCGGTGCGCACGACCGCCTCGGGGTCGAGCAGGTCGGCCAGCTGGGACTCACCGCCCTGGCCGAGCAGCTCGGCCAGCAGGGTCGGGTCGAGCGTCAGGGCAGCGGCGCGACGCTCGGCGAGCGGGGCGTCACCGTCGTAGAGGAACTGCGCCGTGTAGCCGAACAGCAGGGACTGCGCGAAGGGCGAGGGCTGGGTCGTGGTGACCTCGACGACGCGGACCCGGCGCGCGACGACGTCCCGCATGAGCGTGGTGAGCGCCTCGGTGTCGAAGTCGTCCTGGAGACACTCGCGGACGGCCTCGAGCAGGATCGGGAAGTCGGGGTACTCGGACGCGACGGACAGCAGCTGCGCGGACCGCTGGCGCTGCTGCCACAGCGGCTGGCGGCGGTCCGGCCGGCGGCGCGGGAGCAGCAGGGCGCGGCTCGCGGCCTCGCGGAACCGGGCACCGAACATGGCCGACGAGCCGAGCTCGGCCTTGACCGAGTCGAGCACCTCGTCGGGATCGACCAGGAGGTCCGCCAGGTCGATCGCCGGTCCGCTGGAGTCGGCCCACGGATCGTCGACCATCGAGCCGTCGCCGGCGTCGAGCATGTCCGGCAGCCGCAGGACGATCCCGTCGTCCGAGTGCATGGCGGCGGCGTCGACGCCGTACCGCTCGCGCAGCCGCGCGCCGATGACGATCGCCCACGGCGCGTGCACGCGTGCCCCGTAGGGGGAGTGCACGACCACCCGCCAGTCGCCGAGCTCGTCCCGGAACCGCTCCACCACCAGGACGCTGTCGGTCGGGAGCTCACCGGTCGCCTCGCGCTGCTCACGCAGGTACGCCAGGAGGTTGTCGGCCGCCCACGGGTCCAGCCCGGCGGTCTCGACGCGCACTCGCGCGTCGTCGTCGGACAGGGCGCCGAGCTCGCGCACCCACGCGCCCATCGCCTGACCCAGCTCCGCCGGCCGACCGGGCGAGTCGCCCTTCCAGAACGGCAGCCGGCCCGGCACGCCCGGTGCGGGTGTCACCAGCACGCGGTCGGGCGTGATGTCGTCGATGCGCCACGTGCTGGAGCCGAGCGTGAACATGTCGCCGACCCGCGACTCGTAGACCATCTCCTCGTCGAGCTCGCCGACGCGCTTGCCGCCCCGGACCGTGCCGCCCGATCGCTCGGCGTCGACCGGCACGTCGCTGGTGGTGGCGCTGCCCGCCAGGAATACGCCGAACAGGCCGCGGTCGGGGATGGTGCCGCCGCTGGTCACCGCGAGCCGCAGCGCGCCGGGTCGGCCGCTGAGCACGTCGCGCACCCGGTCCCACACGATCCGGGGCCGCAGCTCCGCGAACTCCTCGCTCGGGTACCGGCCCGCGAGCATGTCGAGCACCGCGCGCAGCGTCGCCTCGCCGAGCCCCGAGAACGGGGACGCGCGCCGGACGACTGCCGAGAGCTCGTCGAGGGACCAGTCCTCCACGGCGACCATCGCCACGATCTGCTGCGCGAGCACGTCGAGCGGGTTGCGCGGGATCCGCATGGCCTCGAGCGACCCGTCCCGCATGCGCTGCGCCGTGACCGCCGCCGGCACCAGCTCGCCCCGGAACGTCGGGAACACGATCCCGCGGGACACGGCGCCCACCTGGTGACCGGCGCGGCCCACGCGCTGCAGCCCGCTGGCGACCGACGGTGGGGACCCCACCTGCACCACCAGGTCGATTGCCCCCATGTCGATGCCGAGCTCCAGGGAGCTGGTGGCCACCACGGCGGGCAGCAGCCCGGCCTTGAGCTCCGACTCCGTCCGGGTCCGCTCCGCGCGGCTCATCGACCCGTGGTGCGCGCGCGCCAGGATGGTCGCCGCGTGCCGGGTGTCGATCCCGACCGCCGTGCCGGACTGCGCAGGGACCGCCGCCGCGCGCAGCGTCGCGGGGTCGGGGACGTCCTCGCCCGAGCGCTCGGCCCAGACCTCGTTCATCCGCGCGGTGAGGCGTTCCGCGCCGCGCCGGGAGTTGGTGAACACCAGCGTGGAGCGGTGCGCGGCGACCAGGTCGACGACGCGCTCCTCGACGTGCGGCCAGATCGACGGTCGGGGCAGCGGTCCGGCGGCGGCGCCGGACAGGTCGAGGTCGTCGGGCGTGACCTCGGTGCCGCGCAGGTCCGACAGGTCCGGCACGGGCACGACGACGTCGACCACGATCTTCTTGGTCGACGGCGGCTGGACGACCGTGACGGCACGCCCTCGGTCCTCCGGGGTCCGTGCGCCGCCCAGGAACGCGGCGACCGCGTCGACGGGCCGGACCGTGGCGGACAGCCCGATGCGCTGCGCCGGACCGGGACCGCCGGGGCGGTCGAGCAGGGCGTCGAGCCGCTCGAGCGAGACAGCGAGGTGGGCGCCGCGCTTGGTCCCGGCCACGGCGTGGATCTCGTCGACGATCACCGTGCGCACTCCCGCGAGCCCCGCCCGGGCACCGGACGTGAGGACCAGGTACAGCGACTCGGGCGTGGTGATGAGGATGTCCGGCGGCTTCGTCGCGAAGGCCCGGCGCTCGTTCGGCGGGGTGTCGCCGGTGCGGATGCCGACCGTCACGTCCGGCAGCTCCAGCCCCAGCCGGGTGGCCGCCTGCCGGATGCCGACCAGCGGCGAGCGCAGGTTCCGCTCGACGTCCGTGGCGAGCGCCTTGAGCGGCGAGACGTACACGACGCGGCAGCGCTCGACAGGGTCGTCGGGCCGCTGGCCGGTCAGCAGGCCGTCGAGCGCCCAGAGGAACGCGGCGAGCGTCTTGCCTGACCCGGTGGGGGCGACGACGAGCGCGTGCTCCCCGCTGGAGATCGCGGTCCACGCGCCCAGCTGTGCGGTCGTGGGCTCGGCGAACGCCCCCGTGAACCAGGACCTGGTCGGGTCGGAGAAGCGCTCGAGCACCACCCGGCCATTGTGTCGGCCGCCACCGACACCCGCGCCCCCTGGAGAGTGGCAGGCTGTCACCGTGAGGTTACGAGAGTTCTGGCTGCTGGTGGACGAGGTCCTCGGCAGCGCGCACGGCCGGGAGCTCACGCGTGAGCTCGTGCTGCGAGGGCTCGACCAGCGCACCGCGATGCAGGCCCTCGACGACAACGTCGAGCCGCGGACCGTCTGGCACGCGCTCTGCGACGAGCTCGAGATCCCGGAGAACGCCCGCTGGGGCGCCGACGCCCGCCGCCCGGCGCCACCACGGGCCTAGGAGAGACCACCGATGACACCCTCCACCGGACCGCGTACGCCGTCCTGGATGCCCACGCTGCGTGACATCGGCGAGGCGGTGCTGACCCTCCTCACCACCACCGTCGGTCTCGCCGTCGCCGTCGCAGTGATCGACGGAATCCGCTCCGACTCGCCCGCGGCGATCGTGTTCGCTGCCGCAGTGGTGGCCGCCGGGGACCTGCTGCTGCGGGCGCCGCTGCGGTTCCTGGCGCGGCGAGGCAGTGCCGCTCTGGCTCTCGGCCTGGGGCTGCTCGCGCAGGTGGCCGTGCTGTGGCTCGCGCTGTCGCTCGTCCCCGGCATCGACGCGGACACCCTGTGGGCCGTCCTCGGCGTCCTCGTGGTCACGGCGATCGTCATGGCGATCGGGCGTTGGCTGATCGGCGCCAGCAACAGCGACTACGTGGTCTCGGACCTGGTCCGGCGCGCGCGCCGGCAGGCCCGCCGCGAGGGCGTCCGCGCACCGTCGGCGGGGGAGCCGCGTCCCGGCGGGATGCTCGTCGTGCAGCTGGACGGCGTCGCCGCGCCCGTCCTGCGGGAGGCCATCGAGGCGGGGCTCGCGCCGAACATCCAGCGGTGGCTGAGCACGGGCAGCCACACGCTCGAGGACTGGTGGGCCCGGATCCCGTCGACGACGCCCGCGAGCCAGGCCGGCCTGCTGCACGGCGACTCGTCGCAGATCCCCGCGTTCCGCTGGTGGGACCGGGACCTCGGGCGGCTCGTGGTGACCAACCACCCCGAGGACGCTGCGCTCGTCGAGCAGCGCCTGACCACGGGCAAGGGACTGCTCGCGGGCGGAGGGACGGCCGTCTCGACGATGTTCTCCGGCGACGCCGAGACCGCCTTCGTGGTGATGAGCAGGTCGCGCACCAAGGGTCCCGACGGAGGCCTCGGCCCGGGGCCGGCGTACGTGCGCTTCTTCGCGAGCCCGTTCGTGCTGGCCCGCGCCGTGAGCGTGTCCGTGGGAGAGATGCTCAAGGAGCTCTACCAGGCGCACCGCCAGCGGATCCGTGACGTGCAGCCGCGCATCTCCCGCGGCGGCTGGTACGTGGTGCTGCGGGGGATCACCAACGTGCTCCTGCGGGACCTGAACACCTCCCTGGTGGCGGAGGCGCTGCTGCGCGGTGCTCCCACCATCTACGTCGACCTCGTGGACTACGACGAGATCGCGCACCACGCGGGACCGACACGCCCCGAGTCGCTCCGGTCGCTGGAAGGCCTGGACCGGGTGCTCGGCACGCTCGAACGGGTCGTCGCCGTCGCGCCGCGTGGCTACGAGATCGTCGTGGTCTCCGACCACGGCCAGGCGCTCGGTGCCACCTACGAGCAGCTCGGGGGCGAGACGTTGCTCGACTCGGTGCGCGTGCTCATGGCAGAGCCGGCCGCCGACGGCGTCAAGAGCGACACGGGGGAGGACTGGGGTCTGCTCAACGCACTGGTCAACAGCGCACTGAACCTCTCCCGCGGCTCTGCTGTCCTCGGTCCCGACCAGGGGCGCCCCAAGCAGCCCGCCGCGGCGGGGGACCTGCCGGACGTGGTCACGGTGGGCTCGGGGAACCTGGGGCTCGTCTGGTTCCCGCAGGTGCCGCACCGGTTGACGCTCGAGGACTTCCAGGAGCGCTGGCCCGGTCTCGTGACCGGGCTCGCGGAACGGCCGGGCGTCGGCGTCGTCGTGGTCGACACGGAGGAGCAGGGCCTCGTCGCGATCGGTCCTCGCGGCCTCGTCCTGCTGGAGCAGGAGGGCGCGGTGCCCGAGGGCGAGGACCCCCTGCTGCCGTACGGTCCGCGCGGGCACGCGGACCTCGTGCGTGCGGCGCGGCTCCCGCACACGGGCGACCTGCTGCTCATCTCGACCGTCACCGACCGCGGCCACGTGCACGCCTTCGAGGGCCAGGTCGGGTCGCACGGCGGAATCGGAGGTGCGCAGAACCACGCGTTCCTGCTGCACCCCACCCGGTGGGAGATGGCCGACGAGCTGCGCGAGCCCGTCGGTGACGACGAGATCCTGGTGGGCGCCGAGATGGTGCACGAGCAGCTGGTCCGCTGGGCGGACGCCGCCGGTCTGCGGCCATGACCCTGCGGCTGCGCTGGCTGGGTCACGCGAGCACGGTGCTCGACGTCGACGGCGTCCGGCTGCTCACGGACCCGCTGCTGCTGCGGCACGCCGGGCTGCTGCGCCGTCGGGGCGCCGCACCGCGTCCGGAGGACTGGCAGGGTGCCGGCGCGGTGCTGCTGTCGCACCTGCACCACGACCACGCCGAGCTCGGCTCGCTGCGGCTGCTCGAGGACATCCCGGTGCTGACCGCCCCCGCCAACGCCCGGTGGCTGCGGAGCCGGGGCATCGACGCGGCCGCGGGTCTCCTGGACGCGCAGTGGTGGCAGGTACCCGGCTCCGACGTGCGACTACGGATGGTGCCGGCGGTGCACGCCCACCGTCCGATGCCGCACCGGCCCAACGCGACGCACGGGTTCCTGATCGCGACGGAGTCGTTCCGGGTCTGGTTCGCAGGGGACACCGCGCCGTTCGCGGCGATGGTGGACATCCCGACGCTCGCGGGCGGCCCGATCGACCTCGCGCTGGTGCCCGTGGGCGGGTGGGGCCCGCGGTTGTCCGGGGGGCACATGGACGCGGTCCAGGCCGCGCGGGCGTGCGTGAGCGTGGGTGCGCGGGCTGCCGTCCCGGTGCACTGGGGGACGCTGCACGCCCCGGTGTCGCGACGGCTCCCGCCGGGCTGGATGGACCGCGCGGGACCCGCGTTCGCGCACGCCGCCGCCCGGGTCGCGCCGTCCCTCACGGTGCACGTGGTGCAGCCGGGGGAGCAGATCGAGCTGGCCCCGACACGCTGACGGCGTGTCGCATACATCGAACACCTGTTCGGCTAGGCTGGTGGATGCGGGTGCACGACCGACCCGCCCACAGCCCCGCCGGCAGCAGCCGGATCCCGGGGACGAGGGCGGTGCGGTCGGGATGTCGGTGGTCGGACATAGCGTCGCTCGCAACAAGACCAGCCCCCGTACCCGCAGCAGACGCTGCTCGAGACAGACGAGGTCGACATGCCCGCACCGAAGGATCGCGAGAAGGCCCTGGAGGCCGCGCTCAGCCAGATCGACCGCCAGTTCGGCAAGGGGTCGATCATGCGGCTCGGGGACGACGGCCGCGCCCCGGTCGAGGTCATCCCCACCGGCTCCATCGCCCTGGACGTCGCGCTCGGCATCGGCGGGCTGCCGCGCGGCAGGGTCGTCGAGATCTACGGCCCGGAGTCCTCCGGCAAGACCACGCTCGCGCTGCACGCGGTCGCCAACGCGCAGAAGGCCGGCGGCATCGCCGCCTTCATCGACGCGGAGCACGCGCTGGACCCGGAGTACGCCAAGAAGCTCGGCGTCGACACCGACGCGCTCCTCGTCTCCCAGCCGGACACCGGTGAGCAGGCGCTCGAGATCATGGACATGCTGATCCGCTCCGGTGCCATCGACGTCATCGTCGTCGACTCGGTCGCCGCGCTCGTGCCCAAGGCCGAGATCGAGGGCGAGATGGGTGACAGCCACGTCGGCCTCCAGGCCCGGCTCATGTCCCAGGCGCTGCGCAAGATCACCGGTGCGCTCAACTCGTCCGGCACCACGGCCATCTTCATCAACCAGCTCCGCGAGAAGATCGGCGTGATGTTCGGGTCGCCCGAGACGACCACCGGTGGCAAGGCGCTCAAGTTCTACGCGTCGGTGCGCCTGGACATCCGCCGCATCGAGACCCTCAAGGAGGGCACGGAGGCCGTCGGCAACCGGACCCGCGTGAAGATCGTCAAGAACAAGATGGCGCCGCCCTTCAAGCAGGCGGAGTTCGACATCCTCTACGGGGTCGGTATCTCCCGCGAGGGCAGCCTCATCGACATGGGCGTGGAGCACGGCTTCGTGCGCAAGTCCGGTGCCTGGTACACGTACGAGGGCGACCAGCTGGGTCAGGGCAAGGAGAACGCCCGCAGCTTCCTCCGGGACAACCCGGACCTGGCCATCGAGCTGGACAAGAAGATCAAGGAGAAGCTCGGTATCGGAGCACGGGTCGACGCGCCCGCCGACGCCGTGCCGACCGTGGACTTCTGAGCAGTCGGATGACTAGCAGTACTCGACGTCGAGGGCGGTTCGGGACCGAACCGCCCTCGACGGGCGCGGCTGCGCAGGACGCCGAGCCGGACCAGGAGTCCGTGGCGCGAGCGATCGCGCTGCGCCTCCTGACCTCCGCGCCGCGCAGCCGGGCGCAGCTTGCTGAGGCGATGGCGCGCAAGGACGTTCCCGATGAGGTCGCGCAGCGGGTGCTCGACCGGTTCACCGAGGTCGGGCTGATCGACGACGCCGAGTACGCCCGGATGGTCGTCCGGACGCGGCACGCGGAGCGCGGGCTCTCGCGCCGGGCCATCGCCGTCGAGCTCCGCCGCCGCGGGATCGACGACGAGCTGGCCAGCGAGGCGCTGGAGCAGGTCGACGCGGACGACGAGGAGTCGGCAGCGCGGATGCTCGTCCGGCGCAAGCTCGCCTCGACGTCGGGACTGGATGCGCTGACGCGGTCGCGACGGACGTTCGCAGCGCTCGGGCGCAGGGGATACCCACCGGGGCTCGTGGCTCGGCTCGTCCGCGAGGAGCTCGCTGCGCAGGAATCGACAGCCAGCAGCGACCTGGACGGGTTCGACGCGGATCAGTGACCGTCCGGGCGGCTCAGACACCCCGCGAGCCGCGACCGTCCGGGTCGGCTCGGACACAGCGGGAGGCGTGACCACCCGGGCGGCTCGGCCACACCCAGCAACGCGACCGTCCGGGACGGAGCAGACACACCGGGTGACCCCGGAGGTGGCGGTGTGCCGAACGGCGGTGCGTGTGCGCGACAATGGCCGCAACCCCCGCACCGGCACCGGTGCGCGGCGTGCGGTCGGACCAGGAGGACGTTGTGGACGCAGGCGCCACCGGCACGATCGTCGGGCTGCTCGGCGCCTGCCTCGTGGCCCTCGTGCTCGTCCTCGTCGCCCGTCGGGAGGCCGCCCAGCACCGTTCCCGAGCAGAGGCGGACGTCGCCTCCATCAAGGACGCGGCGCGCGCGATGCGCGAGGACGTCGAGCTGCGTGAGAAGCGCCTGGTCGAGCGCGAGCAGTCCGCCGCGACGAAGCGGATCGAGATCGACGAGCTCGAACGCCGGGCGCGCGCCGAAGCCGATGCCGCCGCGGAGGCCCGCCGAGCGAGCACACGGGTCCTGGAGGAGTCGGAACGCACGGCAGCGGAGCGGGCGGCGGCGGCGGAGCGAGCCGCACTCGTGGAGCTCGAGACCGTCACCGGCCTCACCGCGGACGACGCCCGCACGGAGCTGACCCGTCGGATCGTCGAGCAGGCGCAGAACGACGCGGCCGCACAGGTCCGACGCGCCGAAGCCCAGGCGCGCCGGACCGCGGACGCCCGGGCGCGGCGCATCGTCACCACAGCCGTCCAGCGGCTCGCCGTGCCGACGAGCACGCAGTCACCGCTCACCGTCCTTCCGCTCCCGTCCGACGAGATGAAAGGTCGGATCATCGGCAAGGAGGGCCGCAACATCCGGTCCTTCGAGGCGCTGACAGGTGTGAACGTCCTCGTCGACGACCAGCCCGACGCGGTGGTCCTCTCGTGCTTCGACACCGAGCGCCGCGAGGTTGCCCAGGTCGCCCTCGAGGCCCTCATGGCGGACGGTCGCATCCACCCCCAGCGGATCGAGCAGGCCTACGCCGAGGCGCTCGCCGGCGCTGACGACCGCACCGACTCCGCAGGACACGACGCCGCCGAGCGAGCCGGGGTGAGCAGGCTGCACCCGACGCTCGTCCGCACGCTGGGGCGGTTGCGCCTGCGCACGTCCTACGGGCAGAACGTGCTGGAGCATCTCGTGGAGTCCGCACAGCTCGCCGCTGCCCTCGCCGCGGAGATCGGCGCGGACGTCGAGGTCACCCGCCGTGGTGCGTTCCT
Source organism: Cellulomonas sp. Leaf395 (assembly GCF_001424125.1). Taxonomy (GTDB): domain Bacteria; phylum Actinomycetota; class Actinomycetes; order Actinomycetales; family Cellulomonadaceae; genus Cellulomonas. The sequence goes on along the minus strand of NZ_LMQI01000002.1, from coordinate 108,150 downwards.
GCACGACGTCGGAAAGACCCTGACGGCGGAGCTGCAGGGCACGCATGCCGCGCTCGGTGCGGACCTCGCCCGCCGGCACGGAGAGTCTGCCCAGGTGGTCAACGCGATCGCCGCGCACCACGACGAGGTGGCACCGGAGACGGTCGAGGCCGTGCTGGTGCAGGTCGCGGACGCGATATCCGCCTCCCGGCCCGGTGCGCGCCGTGAGGAGCTGGGTCAGTACGTCGAGCGCATCGACAAGCTCGAGCAGCTCGTCGCTGCGCATGCCGGGGTGCGACGAGCCCTGGCCATGTCTGCGGGCCGTGAGGTCCGCGTGATCGTGGAGCCGTCCGAGGTCGACGACTACGCGCTGCCGCAGCTGGCGGTCGCGATCGCCCGCCACATCGAGGCCGATCTGGCGTACCCGGGCGAGATCACGGTGACGGTCGTGCGCGAGATGCGCGCGAGCGCGACCGCCGGCTGATTAGTCCTTCCCGGTCGCCACGACCAGGCTCGGCGCCTCGGTGCGCGGCTTGCCCGCGGTGCGCTTGCCGACGCGGCCGGCGAGCTGGTCGGCCAACCGGGTCAGCGCGTAGTTGATGACGATGAAGACCAGCGCCGCGACGACCAGTGCCTGCAGGATGTTGCCGTTGCCGGAGCCGAACCGCCGCGCCGCGTCCAGCAGCTCGGGGTAGGTGACGATCAGGCCGAGCGCTGTGTCCTTGAGGATGACGACCAGCTGGCTGGCGATGGCGGGGAGCATCGCGATGAGAGCCTGCGGGACCTCGACCAGCCGCAACGACTGGCCCCCGCGCAGGCCGACAGCCAGTGCCGCCTCCCGCTGACCGCGGGGCAGCCCGTGCACCCCGGAGCGGACGAGCTCGGCGAACACGGAGCCGTTGTAGAACGTCAGGCCGAGGACGACGGCAACCAGGGGGACGTCGGACGGATCGAGGATCTGGAGCTTCCCGAGGCCGAGGTAGAAGAAGATCATCATGAGCAGCACGGGGACGGCTCGGAAGAACTCGACGATCGTGCCGCTGACGCCACGCACCGCCCGGGACGGCGAGAGCCGGCCGAGCCCGAACACGAAGCCGAACACAGCGGCGGTCACGATGGAGATGCCGGCGGCCTTGAGGGTCTCGACCAGTCCGGGGATCAAGTAGTCGACCCAGGGGCTGGCCGTCAGGAAGGGCTTCCACAGGGCGGCGTCGAGCTGGCCCTTGGCGTTGAGGCGGAGCAGCACCCACACAGCGATGCCGACGACGACGATGGTGGCGGCGATGTTGACCCACACCATGCGTCGGCGGGCGACGGGACCGGGGACGTCGAACAGGGTGCTCATCGGGCCACCGTCAGTCGTCGCGAGAATGAGGTGGTCGCCAGGCCGATCGGCACGACGATGAGGACGAAGCCGAGGGCGAAGGTGAGGAAGATGGCGACGATCACGTCCGGCCTGAACTCGATCATCGTGCGCATGAGGCTGGAGGCCTCGGCGACGGACGCGGCGGCGGCCACCGTCGAGTTCTTGGTCAGCGCGATGAGCACGTTGCCCAACGGGGCGACGGAGCCGCGGAACGCCTGCGGGAGGATGACCAGTCGCGCCGCGGGCCAGAACGACAGGCCGATGGCGCGGGCGGCCTCGGCCTGACCGACCGGAACGGTGTTGACGCCGGATCTCAGCGCCTCGCACACGAACGCGGCGTGGTAGACGGTCAGCCCGACGACGGCGAGGCGGAAGAAGTTGGTCGTGAAGTCGGGGGAGAGCGTGATGCCCAGCTGCCCCCAGAGCCCGAGCACGCAGAAGACCATGATGATCGTCAGCGGGGTGTTGCGCAGGAGCGTGACGTAGGTCGAGCCCGCCCAGCGCAGGCTCGGCACCGGCGAGATCCGCATGGTCGCGAGGAGCGTCCCGAGGATCAGCGCGAGGATCCCCGCGAAGAACGTCAGCTGGATGTTGACCCAGAACGCGGCGAGCACGTCGAACTCGTCGAACAGCGACAGGTACTGCTGGAGGAAGCCGTCGTCCACCGACGCTCCTTGCTCTCGGAGGGCTCTCGGAGGGACAGGGGGCCCGCGCGCAATGCGCGAGCCCCCTGTCCGTCAGCGGGTCAGGCGCAGGCGGCGGGGGTCGGAGGGTTGAGCTCCTCGTTCGCCACGTAGCCGGAGGCGCCGACGTTCTTGTCCAGCAGCTCCTCCCACGTGCCGTCCTCGATCATCTTGGTGATGGCCTCGTTGATGGCCTCGCACTGCTCGCTGTCCTTCGGGATGCCGACGCCGTAGTTCTCCTCGGAGAACGGCTTGCCGACAACCTTGACCTTGCCCTCGTTCGCGGGCACGGCCGCGAGACCGGCCAGGATGATGTCGTCCGTCGTGACCGCGTCGACCGTCCCGGCCGTCAGCGCGGTGACGCACTCGGCGTACCCGGGCTGCTCGAGCAGGTTGGTGCCGGCGGCGTACTCGTCCTTGATGCGCTGCGCGGACGTGGAGCCGGTGACGGAGCAGAGGTTCTTGCCCTCGAGGTCCTCCGGGCCGTTGATCGTGTCATCGTCGGCGGCGACCAGGAGGTCCTGGCCGGCGACGAAGTACGGTCCGCCGAAGGAGACGACCTCCTTGCGCTTGTCGTTGATCGAGTAGGTCGCGAAGATCATGTCGACCTGGCCGTTCTGCAGCAGGGTCTCGCGCTGCGCGGACGGTGCCTGGACCCACTCGATCTGGTCCTCGCCGTATCCCAGCTCGCCGGCCACGAACTTGGCGACGTCGACGTCGAACCCGGTGTACTCGCTGCCGTCCTGGTATCCCAGGCCGGGCTGGTCGAACTTGATGCCGATCTTGATCGTGCCCTCGGCACCGCCGGTCTCCTCCGTCTCCTCGCTCGTCGCGCCGGCGTCGGCGTCGGCGTCGTCCCCGCCGTCGCTCGAACAGCCGGCGAGCGTCAGCGTGGCTGCGGCGGCGAGCGCCACTACCAGTCGTCCTGTGCGCATGGTGTGTCCCCTTCGTGTGGTGTGCAGTGTCGGTTCGGTCCGGTGGGGTCTGGGCGGTCTCGGCTCAGTGGGTCAGGATCTTCGACAGGAAGTCCCGGGCGCGGTCGCTCTTCGGTGCGGTGAAGAAGGTCTCGGGGTCCGCTTCCTCGACGATCTGGCCGCCGTCCATGAACACGACCCGGTTCGCGGCCTTGCGGGCGAAGCCCATCTCGTGGGTGACGACGATCATCGTCATGCCGTCCCGGGCGAGGCCGACCATGACGTCGAGCACCTCGTTGATCATCTCGGGGTCCAGCGCGGACGTCGGCTCGTCGAAGAGCATGACCTTCGGCTGCATGGCGAGCGCGCGGGCGATGGCGACGCGCTGCTGCTGACCGCCGGAGAGCTGCGCGGGGAGCTTGTCCGCCTGGTCCCGCACACCGACACGGTCGAGCAGGTCGATGGCGATCTTCTTGGCCGCCGACGGCTTGACGCCCTTGGCCTTGACCTGGCCCAGCACGACGTTCTGCAGGACGGTCATGTGCGCGAAGAGGTTGAACGACTGGAAGACCATCCCGACGTCCGCCCGGAGCCGGGCGAGCGCGCGGCCCTCGGCCGGAAGCGGCACGCCGTCCAGAGCGATGGTGCCCGAGTCGATGGTCTCCAGCCGGTTGATCGTGCGGCAGAGCGTCGACTTCCCGCTCCCGGATGGCCCGATGATGACGACGACCTCGCCGCGACGCACGGTCAGGTCGATGTGCTGCAGGACATGCAGGGCGCCGAAGTGCTTGTCGACGCCGCGGAGCTCCACGAGAGCGTCGGAGGTCGTGTCGGTCGGGGCGGGCGGTGCGGCCGAGATGTCCACCATTGGACGAACCTACGGGGGGATTGCCCGATCTGGCGAACAGAACCGGTCACGGTTCGGCAACGTAGCCGTCAAGCAAGACCCCAGGTGAGGGGCTCAGGGCGGGCGGCCGTACCCTTGACGGTGATGTCCACGTCCTTGCCTGCCGCCCTGCCCGAGCTGCGCCCGTCCGCGCCGGACGACGCCGCGCGCACCTATCTGGTCAAGACGCTCGGCTGCCAGATGAACGTGCACGACTCCGAGCACATGGCGGGGATGCTGGAGCAGGCCGGGTACGTGGCTGCGAGCCCGGTGCAGGCGGCTGCGGAGGACGCGGACGTCATCGTCATCAACACGTGCGCGGTCCGCGAGAACGCGGCCGACAAGCTCTACGGGAACCTCGGCCGGCTCGCCGCCTCCAAGCGGGCGCGGCCCGGCATGCAGATCGCGGTCGGCGGCTGCCTGGCGCAGAAGGACCGCGCCGGCATCGTCGAACGGGCGCCGTGGGTCGACGTCGTGTTCGGCACGCACAACCTGGACGTCCTACCGGTCCTGCTGGAGCGCGCGCGGCACAACGCCGCGGCTCAGGTCGAGATCGAGGAGTCGCTCAAGGTCTTCCCCAGCACGCTGCCCACGCGACGCGAGTCGGTCTACGCGGGATGGGTGTCCATCAGCGTCGGCTGCAACAACACGTGCACGTTCTGCATCGTCCCGCACCTGCGCGGCAAGGAGCGGGACCGCCGGCCGGGGGAGATCCTCGCGGAGGTTCAGGCGCTCGTGTCGCAGGGCGCGATCGAGGTGACGCTGCTCGGCCAGAACGTCAACTCCTACGGGGTCGAGTTCGGGGACCGCAGCGCGTTCGCCAAGCTGCTCCGCGCCGCTGGCGCGATCGAGGGCCTCGAGCGGGTGCGCTTCACGTCGCCGCACCCCGCCGCGTTCACGGACGACGTCATCGCCGCGATGGCGCAGACGCCGACCGTCATGCCGCAGCTGCACATGCCGCTGCAGTCGGGCTCCGACCGGATCCTGCGGGCCATGCGCCGCTCGTACCGCTCGGACAAGTTCCTCGGCATCCTCGACCGCGTGCGCGCCGCGATGCCGGAGGCGGCGATCACCACCGACATCATCGTCGGCTTCCCGGGAGAGACCGAGGAGGACTTCGCCGAGACCCTTCGTGTGGTCGAGGCCTCGCGGTTCTCCTCCGCCTTCACGTTCCAGTACTCACCGCGTCCCGGTACCGCCGCGTTCGACCTGCCCGGCCAGCTGCCCAAGGCCGTCGTGCAGGAGAGGTTCCTTCGTCTGACGGCCCTGCAGGACCGAATCTCGCACGAGGAGAACCAGGCACAGGTCGGTCGCACTGTCCAGGTGCTCGTCGCGGAGACCGAGGGGCGCAAGGACGGGTCGACGCACCGGGTCACGGGCCGCGCCGCCGACAACCGCCTGGTCCACCTCGCGGTCCCGCCGGCGACGGCCGACGCCCCGCGCCCGGGGGACCTGGTGACAGTGACGGTGACCCACGCCGCGCCGTACCACCTGGTGGCCGACTCCGCGGTGCTGGGCGGGACGTTCGAGGTCCGTCGCACGGCTGCGGGCGACGCGTGGAACCGCCGACGCACTGGCGAGGAGCACAGCCACGGCGGTTCTGGAGACTCCTGCGGCACGGGCGCCCCGCGCGGACCGGTCGTGCTGGGTCTGCCGACGTTGGCCCGACGCTGACGGCCTAGTTGTCCGGCACGTCCGGAGGCGGGACGTCGTCGCGGGGCAGCACGGCCTCGAGCGACGAGAACATCTGCACCCCGGTACCCAGCCCGCACGCCAGCAGCTGCGCCAGCTGCGGCTCGGTCACGCCGGGCTCGAAGTCGGCCGACACCTCGCTGTAGAGGGCGAGCACGCCCTCTTCCTCCCGCAGGTACGCCTTGGGCCAGATGCGCTCCCGGTTCCAGTCGTTGACCGCGAGCGACGCGATCTCGCGCTGGTCGAGCTGCAGGCTCCGGTGCCAGCGGCCGCGGACCTGGAGGATCTCCTGCTGCTCGCCGAGGAGCAGGAACCAGAAGCGGCTCCCGTCCCACGTGCCCGTCAGGTCGCCGTCATCGTCGATCACGAAGCGGTAGCCGCGGGCGACGAGGTAGTCCGCGATCCGCTCCCGGGTCAGCGGACCGGGCGGCTCGTCGTCGGGCGTCGGCCGCTTGGTCGGCTTGGGCAGCCCACCGAGCACCCGAAGCAGCCAGCCGGGCCCGCTCATGAGCCCACCTCGCTCGCGGTCCTGCGGGCGACCACGCCCTCCGGCCCGCTCACGGAGCCACTCCTGCCGGGTCCGGGTACCGCTCGTCGAGCGCGTCGAAGAACATGCTGCCGGTGGACAGGCCGCAGAAGAGCATCTGGCTCAGCTGGGCGTCCGTCGCGCCGTGCTCGAGATCGGTCGCCACCTCGGAGACCACGTGCACGCGACCGTTGTCCCGGACACGGACGTACGCCTTGGGCCAGATCCGGTCGGCGTTCCACTCGTTGCAGACGTCGAGCACCTCCTCGAGCCGTTCGATGGCCACCTCGCGGTGCCACTGGCCGCGCACCTGGAGGATCTCCGACTTCTCTCCGAACAGGAAGAAGTAGAAGAGCCGCCCGCGCCACAGGCCGCCCAGGTCGCCGTCGTTGTCCACGAAGTAGCTGAACTGGTTGTTCGTCATCCACGCGGCGATCCGGGCCGGCGTCACGTCGGACGGGAGGTCCGCGGCGGGCTCGGCGACACCCAGCTCGCGGGCGAGCAGCTCCGCGACGCGGTCGTGCAGCTCGTCGTCGGCAGGCTCGAGCCCGGACCCGGTGTCCGAGGCAGCCGCGGGCTGCGGACGCCCCTGCCACCAGCGCCGTGCACGATCCCCGAGCGACCCCATGCGCACGACAGTACCGGCGCACGCCCACACCGGGGCGCTGACATCCGGGTGGCGGCGGGTCTCCCGTAGGTTCGGGGCATGCTCGTCGTCGCCGCCCTCGTCCCGGACACCGCGCTGCTGGTTCCCGGCACCTCGGGCGACGCGGAGGTGCTCGTCGGGCTCCGCACGGCCGCGGTCTCGGCCGTGGCCGAGGTGGTCGCGGCCGACGTCGCGACGATCGTCGTCGTGGCGCCGGGGCCGGCCCCGCGGGAGCTCTCCGGGACTGTGCGACCGTCTCTCGGGGCCGCCGGAGTGCCCGACGACCTGCTCTGGTGGCCGGTCCCCACCGCGACCCTCCCCGGGAGCGGGCAGGACGTCCCGAGCGTCCCGAGCGCAGTCGGCCTGCACCTCCTGGCGCGGGCACGGTGGCGCTCGCGACTGCGGGTCGTCGAGGTGACCGGGCAGCAGAGCGCCGACGCGCTGGCCGACCTCGGACGCGCGCTCGTGGGCGACGGACCGACCGGGCTCGTCGTCGTCGGGTCCGGCAGCGGCCGGCACGGCCCCGACGCGCCCCTCGCGGACGACCCGCGGGCACCGGACCACGATGCGCGCGTCCTGGCCGACCTGGCCGACGCCGGCCCCGAGGCCCGGGCGCGCCTCGCGGCCGACGACCCCGACCTCGCCGACGAGCTGGCGGTGCGGGGCTGGGCGCCGTGGCAGGTGCTCCTGGGTGCCGCGGGGGACGAGCCGGTCCGCGCACGCGTGCTGGCGGAGTCGACGGAGCTCGGCGCACAGCACGCGGTGCTCGTCTGGGAGCTCCTCCGGGACGCCCGGTAGGGTCTCTCGCTGTCCGTCCCCGACACCCCTGAGGTCCCGATGGCACCCGCCGAGCACGAGCCCACCACCCTGCCCCCGCTGACGACCGCCCGGATCGCCGAGCGGCTCGACGCGCGCGGGTCGGTGTACGGCACGGACAAGGACGGCGACCTGGTGGGCCGCTGGGACGGTCACCCGTTCTGGTTCATCACCCTGGGTCGCGCGAAGGAGTACCTGCAGGTCCGCGGCCGCTGGGCGCGCCAGGTCCCCGGCACCGAGTTCGGGAACGTGCTCCTGGGCGCCAACGCCTGGTCCGAGACGATGGTCTGGCCCAAGATCTTCGTGCGGATCGAGGCCGAGCAGGTCGCCGTCTACACCGAGCACACGGTCGACTACGAGCACGGCCTCACCGACGAGCAGCTCGACCTGCACCTGACCATCGGGATCGCGAGCGCGCTGCGGTTCTTCGCGGGGCTCGACGAGAAGTACCCCGACGCGGTCCCGACCGCTCCCGCGGCCCCGGCGCCCGAGGAGCCCATCGCCTACCACGACCCCGCCCGACCGACCCTGGACTGACGCCGATGACCCTCGTGGTCGCGCTCGTCGGACCGACGGCGACGGGCAAGTCGGACCTCGCTCTGGCGCTCGCGCACGTCCTGGGCGGCGAGGTGGTGAACGCCGACGCGATGCAGCTGTACCGCGGCATGGACATCGGCACGGCCAAGCTCGCGCCTGAGGAACGCCAGGGCGTCCCGCACCACCTCCTGGACGTCCTGGACGTGCACGAGGACGCCTCGGTGGCCGACTACCAGGCACGCGCCCGCACCGCGCTGCGCGCGATCGAGGATCGTGGCAACCGGCCCGTGGCCGCCGGCGGCTCGGGGCTGTACGTCCGGGCGCTGCTGGACCACATGGAGTTCCCCGGGACCGACCCCGACGTCCGGGCGCGGCTCGAGGCGCGCGCGGAGGCCGAGGGTGCCAGGGCGCTGCACGCCGAGCTCGCGGCGGCGGACCCGGTGGCGGCCGACGGGATCGGCCCTCGCAACGCCCGGCGGATCGTGCGTGCGCTGGAGGTCATCGAGATCACCGGCCGCCCCTACTCCGCGAGCCTCCCGCAGCACGTCTACGAGGTGCCGGCCGTCCAGATCGGCCTCGACTGCGACCGGGCAGTCCTGGACGCGCGGATCACGGAGCGCGTCGAGCGGATGTGGTCGCGCGGGCTCGTCGACGAGGTCGAGCACCTGCGCGCCAACGGGCTGGGTCGCACTGCGTCGCGGGCCGTGGGCTACGCCGAGGTCCTCGCGATGCTCGACGGCGACCTGACGGCCGACGAGGCGCGGGCCGCGATCACCGCCGGGACGCGTCGGCTCGCGCGCAAGCAGATGGGCTGGTTCGGCCGGGACCCGCGGGTGCACTGGCTCGACGCCCGGGACCCGGACCTCGTCGCGAAGGCGCTCGGGCTCGTCGCCGACGCCGACGCCGGCGGGCTGGGACTCGCCACGGACGACCCGGCGCCACGACGTAGCCTGGGTTCATGACCGTGGTGGCCGCTCCGACGCTGCACGTGACCAAGGGTCACGGCACACAGAACGACTTCGTGCTGCTCGACGACCGCGACGCGCTGGTCGACCTGTCGGCCGCCCTGGTCCGCGGGCTCGCCGACCGTCGCGCAGGCGTCGGCGGTGACGGGGTCATCCGGGTCGTCGCCAGCGAGCACCTGCCGGAGGGCGTCGCGGCGTTGGCCGACGACCCGTCGGCCCGCTGGTTCATGGACTACCGCAACGCCGACGGCTCGGTCGCGGAGATGTGCGGCAACGGGGTGCGGGTGTTCGCCGCCTACCTGGAGCGGCTCGGGCTGTGGAACGCAGCGGACGGTGAGCTCGCGCTCGGCACCCGTGCAGGGGTCCGTCGTGTCCGACGGGTCCCGGTGCCCGCCGGCGTCGGCGACGACGTCTGGTACTCCGTCGACATGGGGCGCTGGCACCTGCCCGGCGGGTCGCAGGCCGTGCGCGACGGCGCCGACGCGGAGGTCGTCGTCGCCGGTCTCGAGGTCGCCCGCGCGGGCCTGAGCGTCGACGTCGGCAATCCGCACGTGGTCCTCGCGCTCGGCGACGAGGACGAGCTGACCGCGGCCGACCTCACGCGGGCACCCCAGGTCACCCCGGTGCCGCCGCACGGCACGAACGTCGAGCTCGTCGTCCCGCTGGGTGAGCACGAGGCTCCCGACGGGTCGCAGATCGGCCGGGTCCGGATGCGCGTGCACGAACGGGGTGTCGGGGAGACCCGGTCCTGCGGGACGGGTGCGTGCGCCGCCGCACTGGCGGTCCGCACGTGGGCCGGGACCGGCGCGCCCGACGTCTGGCTCGTGGACGTGCCCGGTGGGACCGTCCGCGTCAGCGTCCTGCCCGACGGCCACGTCGAGCTCGCCGGACCAGCCGTGCTCGTGGCCGCGGCCGACGTGGACCTCGCGGCGCTGGCCGCCGGACGCTGACGGACGTGCGTCTCAGCCCGGCGGACCTGGGCGTGCCGCTCGGCGAACGTGCCACCGTGGTCCAGTTCTCGAGCACGTTCTGCGCGCCGTGCCGCTCGACCCGCTACGTCGTCGAGCGCGCCGTGGCGACCACCGACGGGGTCGCGTACGCCGACCTCGACGTCGCGGACCACCTCGCGCTGGGGGAGCGGCTCGGCATCGACGTCACGCCGACGGTCCTCGTGCTGGATGCCGTCGGCCAGGTGGTCCGTCGCGCGACCGGGGTGCCGAGGCTCGCTCAGCTGCGCAGCGCGCTCGATGCGGCGTCGTCGGCGGTGCCCTCCACCTGAGCCAGCCCTCCACCCACGCGAGGGCCGACGAGTGCGGCGCCCACGGCGAAGACGGCGGCGACCGCCAGCGCGGCGGTGAACGGCGCGTCCGGGCTGCGGTCGGCGGCGGCGAACGCGAGGCCCGTGAGCGCCAGGGCGAGGGCTGCCCCGATCGAGTCCGCGATCGACAGTGCCGAGCTGTTGACGCCCTGGGTCCCGGGGGCGGAGTACGCGAGCACCAGAACGGTCAGCCGCGAGTACACGAGACCCATCCCGGCTCCGGCCAGGGTCCAGGACGAGATCGCGACCGTGGGCGGGAGATGGGCGGCGGCCGTGACCAGGACACCGGCGACCGAGACGACGACCAGGGTCGAGCCGACGACGACTGCCGTCCGGTGCGGCAGCCGGTCCCCGAGGCGCCCCTGCAGCCACGACGTGCCCGCCCAGGCGATGCCCGCGAACGTCAGGGCGATCCCCGCGGTCGTCGGCGAGAACGCGTACCCCTGCGTCAGGAGGTACGGCAGGTACACCTCGGCGCCCAGGAACGCGCCCGAGACCAGACCGCGGCTGGCGATCACGCTCGGCAGGCCGCGAGCCGCACGCAACGTGCCCGCAGGCACCACCGCGCGCAGCGCGACCAGGGCCACGACGCCCGTGCCGACGGCCACGATCACCGACCACGGCAGCGGGACCTGCGCGGCAAGGTTCAGGCCGAGCACGGCGGCGGCGGCGAGCGCAGCCCAGGCGAGCCGCCCGCGCGGGGGGGCGTCGCCCGCTGTCTCGGGTGGTCCGATCCTGCGCAGCGCCGGGACGAGCATCAGCGTGGTCGGCACGACGAGCAGCGCGACCCCGAGGAACACCCAGCGCCACCCGGCGTGCTGGGCGACCGCGCCGGCGCCGGCCGGGCCGACCAGGGACGGGATGATCCAGGCCGCCGCGAACCACGCAAACACCCGCGGGTGCAGCATCGCCGGGTAGAGCCGGGCGACCACGACGTACAGCGCGACGGTCATCGCACCGCCACCGAACCCCTGGAGCAGGCGCCCCCCGACGAGCACCTCCATCGTGGGCGCAGAGCCCGCGACGAGGATGCCGGCGGTGAACAGCCCGACGGCCGTCAGCAAGGGCGTCCGGGGTCCGCTGCGGTCGCTCCACGGACCGGCCAGGACCATGCCGACGACACCGGTCGCCAGCGGCCCGGCGAACGCGAACGCGTACAGCGACGCACCGTCGAGCGCGGCGGAGACGGTCGGCATCACGGTCGTCACGGCCAGCGACTCGAACGCGACCATGAAGATCAGCGCGACCATGCTCCAGGTGGTGGTGCGCAGCTCCCGCCAGTCGCTCATGGGTCGTGCACGGCGAGCACGCGGAACCCCTTGGCGCTCGCGGTGCGGTCGACGGTCACGCCGAGCTCGGTGGCGATCCACCGCTGCAGCGAGTCGGCGCCCAGGTTCTTGCCGACCACCAGGTGCGCCTCGCCGCCCGGGGCACGGCGACCGAGCCACTGCGTCAGCATCGCGTGCAGCGCGACCTTGCCGACACGGATGGGCGGGTTGGACCAGATCGCCGCGAAGAGCACGTCGGCGGGTACCTCGTCGGGCCGCACGGCGCGCAGGTTGGTGGCGCCGAGGCGCTCGGCGTTGCGGCGCGTCAGGTCGAGCGCCCGCTCGTTCACGTCGACCGCCCAGACCGTGGCGGCTGGCGACTCCAGCGCCAGCGTGAGCGCGATCGGACCCCACCCGCAGCCGAGGTCGAGCAGGTCCCCGGCGGCAGGCGGCGCGGGGACGTGGTCGAGGAGCACCCGCGTGCCCAGGTCGACGTGGTCCGGGGAGAAGATGCCCCCGGCGGTCTCGACCTGGACCTCCCGTCCGGCGAGGTGCACAGCCAGCAGCCGGCGCTCGTCGGGGGAGGCCGGCTGTGCCGTGAAGTAGTGGTCCTGCTCGCTCACGCGCCGACGATACCCACGCCGACCCGCTCGGCCCGCAGCGAAATACCTCGGCGGTCCTGGGTGCCCCGTGGGACCCTGAGATCAGCCGACGAGACGAGGAACACCTTGACCGACCAGCAGCACACCACCAGCCAGACCGAGGACACACCGCTGGCGCGTACCGCGCAGGAGGTGGCCGACGACGTCGTGGCTCGTGTGCTCGCCAGGGCAGGGGCCACGCTCCACGCGGGCGCCACGGTGCACTCGTCGTACGACGGGGACCAGCTCGAGCTCGAGGAGCGCACGTCGCTGCGCCGCGTCGCGGGGCTGTCCACCGAGCTCGAGGACGTCACCGAGGTCGAGTACCGCCAGCTGCGCCTGGAGAAGGTCGTCCTCGTCGGTGTCTGGGGCTCCGGCACCGTCACCGATGCCGAGATATCCCTGCGCGAGCTCGCGCAGCTCGCCGAGACCGCCGGCTCACAGGTCCTCGACGGCCTGCTCCAGCGCCGTCAGAAGCCTGACCCCGGCACCTACCTCGGCTCGGGCAAGGCCGCCGAGCTGGCCACGCTCGTCGCGAGCGTCGGGGCGGACACCGTGGTCGTCGACGGCGAGCTCGCCCCCTCGCAGCGCCGTGCGCTGGAGGACATCGTCCGCGTCAAGGTCATCGACCGCACGGCGCTGATCCTCGACATCTTCGCCCAGCACGCCAAGTCCCGGGAGGGCAAGGCCCAGGTCGAGCTGGCGCAGCTCGAGTACCTGCTTCCCCGCCTGCGCGGCTGGGGTGACTCGATGTCCCGGCAGGCGGGTGGCCAGGTCGGCGGAGCGGCCGCGGGCATGGGGTCGCGCGGTCCCGGTGAGACGAAGATCGAGCTGGACCGGCGGCGCATCCGCAACCGCATGGCCAAGCTGCGCCGCGAGATCGCCGCGATGGAGCCGGGGCGCGTCACCAAGCGCGCCTCGCGCAAGAAGCACGCGATCCCGTCCGTCGCCATCGCGGGCTACACCAACGCGGGCAAGTCCTCTCTGCTCAACCGGTTGACGCACGCGGGAGTCCTCGTCGAGAACGCCCTGTTCGCGACGCTCGACCCGACGGTCCGCCGGGCGGAGACCGCCGACGGGCGCGTCTACACGCTCGCGGACACGGTCGGATTCGTCCGCGCGCTCCCGCACCAGCTGGTCGAGGCGTTTCGCTCCACGCTGGAGGAGGTCGCCGACGCGGACCTGATCCTGCACGTCGTGGACGCGTCCCACCCCGACCCCGAGGGTCAGATCGCGGCCGTCCGGCACGTCTTCGCTGACATCCCTGGCGCGATGGACGTCCCCGAGATCATCGTGCTCAACAAGGCCGACCTCGCGAGTCCCGAGGCGATCGCTCGGCTCCGCTCGCGCGAGGTGCACTCGATCGTCGTGTCGGCGCACAGCGGCGAGGGCATCGAGGAGCTGCAGGCTCTCGTCGCCGACCAGCTGCCGCGGCCGGGCGTCAGCGTGGACCTGGTCATCCCGTACGACCGCGGCGACCTGGTGAGCCGAGTGCACGAGCACGGCGACATCCAGGTCGAGGAGCACACGGCCGACGGCACAGCCCTTCGCGCGCGGGTCGACGCGGGCCTCGCCGCCGAGCTGGAGGCTGCCGCACAGCTGCGCCGATGACGGTCCGTGACCGCGGCCGGCCACCACTAGGCTGACGCGGTGCCAGACGCCGACCCCTCCGTCGAGAACCTCCTCGACGTCGCGGTCGATGCTCTCGGCGGGGTCCGTCGTGACGGCCAGCACCAGATGGCAGTCGCCGTCGCGGAGACGATCGAGAAGGGCGAGCACCTGCTCGTCCAGGCGGGGACGGGCACCGGCAAGTCGCTCGGCTACCTGGTGCCCGCGCTGCGGCACGCCGTCCTCGAGAACGAGCACGTCGTCGTCTCCACGGCCACGCTCGCGCTGCAACGCCAGATCATCACGCGCGACCTCCCGCTCGTCGCCAAGGCCCTGGCGCCGCACCTGCCGCGCACGCCGGCCATAGCGCTGCTCAAGGGCTGGCACAACTACGTGTGCGTGCACAAGGTCGCCGGCGGGTACCCCGACGACGACACGGGCACGCTGTTCGACCTGGGGGACCACGCCGGCGCCGCCGAGCACCCCGCTCCGGCGCGCACCGGGGCGACCACGCTCTCCGAGAGTCTCGGGGAGCAGGTCCTGCGGCTGCGGGAGTGGGCCGAGGAGACCGACTCCGGAGATCGCGACGACCTCGTGCCCGGCGTCACGGACCGCGCCTGGCGGCAGGTGTCCGTCACCTCGCTGGAGTGCCTGGGCGGCAAGTGCCCGATGCTTGCCGAGTGCTTCCCGGAGAAGGCGAAGGCCGCGTCGCGGGAGGCGGACGTCGTCGTCACCAACCACGCGATGCTCGGCATCGCCGCCTCCGGCTCGCCCGGCGTGCTGCCCGAGCACCAGGTCCTCATCGTCGACGAGGCGCACGAGCTGACGGACCGGGTGACGGCGCAGGCGACCTCCGAGCTGTCCGTCGCCACCATCGAGCACGCCGCCCGGCTCGCTCGTCGGCACGGTGGTGTCCCGACGACCGATCTCGACTCGGCGAGCCAGGCGCTGGCGAGCGTGCTCGTCGGGCTGCCGGAGACCCGGTTCCGCGACGGGCTGCCCCCGGCCGCCCGGGATGCCGTCGCCAGCGTGCGTGACGCCACCCGCGCGCTGCTCACGGTGCTCAAGCCGGAGACCGGACCGAACGTGCCTCCGGAGGGTGGTCGCAAGGTCGCGCAGGCCACGATGCTCGCGCTGTACGAGGTGGCCGACCGGATGGCAGCCGACCCGGAGGACCACCGGCACACCGTCCTGTGGTGCGGCCGCAGCGAGGACCGCCGTGGCTCGGTGCTCACCCGCCTGTACGCGGCACCGCTCGCGGTCAACGGCCTCATCCGCACCAACCTCCTCGCCGGCCGCTCGGGCGTACTCACCTCCGCGACGCTCGAGCTGGGCGGCTCGTTCGACCCGATCGCCCGGGCGGTCGGTCTCGAGGTCCGCCCCGACGCCGAACCCGTCGGTCCGACCTCCCTGGCGGGGGAGGCGCCCTCCGCGCCGGCGGGCGTGCCGTGGCGCGGGCTCGATGTCGGCAGCCCGTTCGACTACCCCCGGCAGGGGATCCTGTACCTCGCGCGGCACCTGCCGAAGCCCGGCCGCGAGCCTGCGACGGACGCGCAGCTCGACGAGATCGCCGACCTCATCACGGCCGCCGGCGGTCGGACGCTCGGACTGTTCTCGTCGCGGCGCGCAGCCAACGCGGTGGCGGCCGCCATGCGGGAGCGGCTCGACGTGCCGATCCTCGCGCAGGGCGACGACCAGCTGCCCACCCTCGTCTCGCAGTTCATCGCCGACGAGGCCACGTGCCTCTTCGGGACGCTGTCGCTCTGGCAGGGCGTCGACGTCCCGGGCTCCACGTGCCGGCTGGTCATCATCGACCGCATCCCCTTCCCGCGGCCGGACGACCCGGTCAGCTCCGCCCGGTCCGACGCGATCGAGAAGGCGGGAGGCAACGGCTTCCTGGCGGTGTCCGCCACGCACGCGGCGCTGCTCCTCGCGCAGGGGGCCGGCCGGCTGATCCGGACCAGCGAGGACCGTGGAGTGGTCGCCGTGCTCGACCCCCGGCTCGCGACGGCCGGGTACAGCGGCTTCCTCACGCGGTCGCTGCCGGCGTTCTGGCGCACCACGGACCGGGCCGTGGCCATCTCCGCGCTGCAGCGGCTCGCTGCCGCCGGTTAGCCTCGTCGGATGACTGAGAGCCTGGACATGGAAGACGTGGGCATGGCCCCGTTCCGCAGCGGCCGTCGTACGTCCAAGCTGGCGATCGTCGGGGCAGGTGCAGTCGGGTCGACGATGGCCTACGCGGCTCTCCTGCGCGGCGCGGCGCGGTCCGTGGCGCTCTACGACATCAACGCGGCGAAGGTCGAGGCCGAGGCGCTGGACCTCGGGCACGGCATCCAGTTCATGCCGATGGCCGAGGTCGTCGGGTCCGACGACATCGCGGTGTGCGCCGACGCCGACGTCGTCATGTTCACGGCCGGCGCCAAGCAGAAGCCCGGCCAGTCACGCCTCGAGCTCGCGGAAGCCACCATCGGACTCGTCCGCAAGGTCCTGCCGGCCCTCGTGGAGGTCGCACCGGAGGCCGTCTACGTGATGGTGACCAACCCCGTCGACGTGGTCACCTACGCGGCGCTCCAGATCTCCGGCCTGCCGCCGTCGCAGCTCTTCGGGTCCGGCACCGTCCTGGACTCGTCCCGGTTGCGCTACCTCATCGCGCAGCACACCGGGGTCGCGGTGCAGAACGTGCACGCGTACATCGCCGGCGAGCACGGGGACACCGAGCTTCCGCTGTGGGGGTCGGCGAGCATCGGCTCGGTCCCGCTGCTGGAGTGGACCGGGTCCGGCGGTACCGGACCCCTGACCTCGGAGGTCCGGGAGCGCATCGCGCACGAGGTGGTCGACTCCGCCTACCGCATCATCGAGGGCAAGGGGGCGACGAACTACGCGGTCGCCCTGGCCGGCTCCCGGATCATCGAGGCGGTCGTGAAGGACGAACGACGCGTGCTGCCCGTCTCGTCGTTGCTGGACGACTTCTACGGGATCAGCGACGTCTGCCTCTCCGTGCCCGCGATCGTCGGCGCGCACGGCGTGGGTGAGCGGCTGCCCGTCCCGTTGTCCGACACGGAGCTGGCGGGGCTGCGCGCCTCCGCGGACGCGGTGCGTGCGGTGGCCCGCCAGTTCGGCTTCTGACACACGTCGGGCCGCACCCCGTCGCAGGTGCGGCCCGACGGTGGCATGTCAGAGGCTGCGCAGGACGCTCACGACCCGGCCGAGGATCGTGGACTCGTCGCCCGGGATCGGCGAGTACGCGGCGTTGTGCGGCATGAGCCAGACGTGGCCGTCGATGCGCTTGAAGGTCTTGACCGTGGCCTCGCCGTCGATCATCGCCGCCACGATCTCGCCGTTCTCGGCCACGGGCTGACGTCGGACCACGACCCAGTCGCCGTCGCAGATCGCGGCGTCGATCATGGAGTCGCCGCTGACCTTGAGAAGGAAGAGCTCGCCGTCGCCGACCAGCTGGCGGGGGAGCGGGAAGACGTCCTCGACGACCTGCTCCGCCAGGATCGGTCCGCCCGCCGCGATCCGGCCGACGACCGGGACGTAGGACGGTGCGGGCAGACGCTCGCCGTCCCCCTGCTCCGGGAAGGTGGAGCGGCTGCCGTCCGGCGCCGTCCACGTCCCGACGCCGCGCGAGTCGTCCGCGTGCACGACCTCGATGGCCCGCGGACGGTTGGGGTCGCGCCGCAGGTACCCCTTGCGCTCGAGCGCCATGAGCTGGTGCTTGACGCTCGACGGGCTGGTGAGGCCGACGGCCTCGCCGATCTCGCGCATGCTCGGCGGGTAGCCCCGGGACTCCACCGAGGACCGGATGGTGTCCAGCACGAGCCGCTGGCGCGCCGTGAGGCCGTCGGGTCCGGGCGCCCCGTCCGGGAGCGTGTGGACCGTCGCCAGGTCCTTCTCGAGCTGGGACGCGTCCCCTGAGTCCGTCACTGCGCTCCTCCTCCGTCCGGCGGCCGCCGCGCAGCACGCTCGGCCTTCTCCGCCTGGTCCAGCTCATGTCCTCGAGGTCCTGACCTGCGGCGACGGGGGACCCCGGCGGGCGTGTCAGTGGCTCGTGGTGCGCTTGTGCTGCATCGCCAGCCTAGGGAACTCACGGCTGAAGATCAAACATCTGTTCGATCGTGTCTCGACAGTGTCGGCGGATCCTGGTAGACATCGTACAGACGTTCGACGAACAGGCGTTCGATCATCAGATCGATGCTGATGTGGTGAAGAGCGGTAGCCCCGGGGAACCGGGCCGAGCAGGAACGAGAGACTCATGAGCGCGATGGTGGTGGGGCCGGCGATGCCGAGCCGGATGTCGGTCTCGTCGTCGAACCGGATGTCGTCGTCCGGTCGGCGATCGGCGGCGTCCAGCGCTCGCGCTGCCGCCACGGCTGCATCTCCCAGTGCCCACCTTCGCCTCACGGCGCGCGGTCGTGCTGTCCTGTGGATCCTGGCAGCCACGGTGGTCGCGCTGGTCACCCTGCTCGCCAGCCAGGCGTCCGCCGACGGTCCGGTCGCCGCGCAGGAGGTGGCGAGGCACGTGGTGCAGCCGGGGGAGACTCTCTGGCAGATCGCGCAGTCGGTCGCTGCGCCGTCGCAGGATGTGCGGGACGTCGTGGTCGACCTCGTCGTCCTGAACGAGCTTCCCGACGCCGGCCTCATGGCTGGTCAGGTCATCGTGGTCCCCGCCAGCTGAGCCCGTCGGGACATGCCGTTGTTGCGATCTCGCTGGTCGCACGGGTAGGTTAGCCTTACCTCATCAGGCGAGCTGGGGGGCTTGCCGGAGGTGCGGGATCCCACGAGTGAGAACTCGTGTGCTCGCCCGCTGTACAGCGCGGAACCGAGGCGAGTCGGTCCGTGACCAGGGACGGGGGCGTCCCCGCGAGGGCGGCCATCTTCGGATGGCCGCCCTCGTGCGTCCCGGCTCGCGGGAGCCACGCCTGATGGCCGCGATCGACCCGTATCCGAGCGCTCGACGAGGCGCCTTGCGACGCCGGTGCCGGTGGCCTAGCGTCACGGAGGCGTTCACCGATCGCCACCGCAGACGTCTGGCCAGATCTCGTGGCGACGACGCGCCAGCACGAAGGGGGTCACCGTGCACTGTCCGTTCTGCCGCCACCCGGACTCTCGGGTCGTCGACTCGCGGACCTCGGACGACGGCTCCACCATCCGCCGACGCCGGCAGTGCCCGCACTGCAACCGCCGCTTCACCACCGTGGAGACGGCCAGCCTGTCGGTCGTCAAGCGCTCCGGAGCCACCGAACCGTTCAGCCGGGAGAAGATCGCCGGCGGCGTCCGCAAGGCCTGTCAGGGTCGGCCCGTGAGCGAGGACGACCTCGCGCTCCTCGCGCAGAAGGTCGAGGAGACGCTCCGGAGCGCCGGCTCGGCCGAGATCGACGCGTACGAGATCGGCCTCGCCATCCTCGGCCCGCTGCGTGAGCTGGACGAGGTCGCCTACCTGCGCTTCGCCAGCGTCTACCAGGCGTTCGACTCCCTCGAGGACTTCGAGGCGGCGATCACGGTGCTGCGCGCCGAGCGTGACTCGGAGCACGAGTCCGAGCGCGACTCCGAGCTGGGCGACGATGCCGAGGACGAGAGCACCGCGACGGACGAGGACGTCCGCAGCACCTGAGATGCCGGTCCGCCGACTGCACCTGTCGGCGGCACCACGTAGGTTCGTCGGGTGCAACCTCGCGATCTCGAGCTCCTGCGTGTCCCCGGCGCGCCCGCGGTCCTGGCGGACGGCACCCGTGCCGTGGTGTCGGTCGTCCACCCCGATCTGACCGACGACGAGTACGTCGGTCATCTCTGGTCGGTCGACCTCGAGGGTGGCGACGCACCGCGTGCGCTGACCCGCGGGCACCGGGACACCTCACCGGAGCTGAGCCCGGACGGTCGGTGGGTCGCGTTCCTGCGGGCGGAGCCCGAGGGCAAGCCGCAGGTGCACGTCGTCGAAGCGTCCGGTGGCGAGCCGATCCGGCTCACCGACGCGCCTCTGGGCGCGTCCGAGCCTCGGTTCTCCCCGGACGGCACGCGCCTCGCGTACGTCGCCCGGGTGCCGGAGGAGGGCCGTTACGCGGCTGAGGGCAAGCCCGGCAAGGAGGACCCGCGGCACATCACCGAGCTGAAGTACCGGTCCGACGGTGTCGGTTTCCTCCGCGACCGCCCCCAGCACGTGTTCGTCGTCGACGTCCCGGTCGACGGCGAGCGACCTGCCACCCTGCCCGAGCCCGTACCGCTGACCGCCGGCGACGTCGGTGTGAGCGGGGTGCGGTGGCTGCCGTCGGGTGACGGGCTGGTCGGTGTCTCGTCGCGGCACGCGTCGCGGGAGTCGGACCTGCGCAGCGACGCGGTGCGCATCGACTCCTCACCGAGCGGCGACCCCGTCGCCCCGGTGCCGCTCACGGACGCGGACGCCGGGAGCACCCTCGCCGTCGAGGCCGTCCTCCCGTCGGCGGACGGCACCACGCTGTGGCTCCTCGCCGGCGACCTCGGGCCGACCGGCCGTGACTTCGTCGCCACCCAGGTGGGCCTCTACCGGCTGGCGCTCGACGGCACCGACGCGGCACCTGTGCGCCTCACGGACCCGGACCGCGACCAGCTGACGGGGGTCGTGGCGGAGCTGGACGGCGACCCGCTGGTCGTCGTCGAACGTCGCGGGGCCGCGCACCTGGTCCGGGTCGCGGCCGACGGCACAGCGACCACCCTGGTCGGCGGGACGCACGTCGTGTCGGGCGTCGCGGCCGCGGGCGGAACCGTTGTCGTGGCGGCGGCGACGCCGACGTCGGCGGGCGAGGTCTTCCGGGTCGACGTCGCGACGGGGACGGTCGAGGCGCGCTCCGACCTCGGGGCCGCCCTGCGCTCGACCGGTCGGACCCGCCTCCCGGTCGAGCTCGTCGCGACCGCGCCGGACGGCTACGAGGTGCACGGCTGGGTGGTGACGCCCGACGAGGAGCGGTACGGCGCCGGGCCACACCCGACGATCCTGATGATCCACGGTGGCCCGTTCGCGCAGTACACGCACGGGCTCTTCGACGAGGTGCAGGTGCTGGCCGAGGCGGGGTACGCGGTCGTCCTGGGCAACCCCCGGGGGTCCTCCGGGTACGGGCGTGCGCACGGGCTCGCGATCCACCGGGGCTTCGGCACGGTCGACACCGACGACGTGCTCGCCCTGCTCGGCGCGGCGCTGGAGGACCCCGCGCTGGACGGGGAGCGCGTCGGCGTCATGGGCGGCTCCTACGGCGGCTACCTCACCGCGTGGCTGACCACGCGCACGGACAGGTTCGCCGCGGCGATCGTCGAGCGCGGGTTCCTGGACCCGATCAGCTTCGTCGGGTCCAGCGACATCGGCTGGTTCTTCGGCCTGGACTACCTCGGGGACGCCGACGACGAGGCTGGTGCCGCGGCGCTGGCCGCCCAGTCGCCGATGGCGCACGTCGGCCGGGTCCGCACGCCCACCTTGGTCATCCACTCGGAGCAGGACTGGCGGTGCCCGGTCGAGCAGGGTCAGCGCTGGTTCGTCGAGCTGAAGCGGCGGGGGGTCCACGCGGAGCTGCTGCTGTTCCCGGGGGAGGGCCACGAGCTCACCCGGGCGGGCAACCCGAAGCACCGCGTCGTCCGATTCGAGCACGTGCTGCGGTGGTGGTCGACGCACCTGCCTGTCGAGGGCTGAGCTCAGCGGTCGCTGGACCGCACTCCCCACAGGTTGATGCCGGCGTCGACGGCGTGCGGCTCGATCGCGGCGTGCTCGTCGGCCGTCAGCGGTGGGAGGGCGACGGCGGCGAGGTTCTCGTCGAGCTGCGCGGTGGTGCGCGCGCCGACGAGGACGGACGTCACCCGCGGGTCCCGCAGCACCCACGCGAGCGCGAGCTGCGGCAGCGTGCGACCCCCGGCCCGGGCGATCGCGTCGAGCGCACGCACATGGTCGAGCGCCTCGTCGGTGAGCCACTCGGTCCGCAGCGGCCCACCGCGGGCCGCCCGGGAGTCGGCCGGAACCCCGTGCAGGTAGCGCGTGCTGAGCATGCCCTGCGCGAGGGGCGAGAACGCGACGACGGCCATGCCCGCATCGCCCGCGACATCGAGCAGGGACTGCCCGTCGGCGCCCGGCTGCTCGACCCACCGGTTGAGCATCGAGTAGGCCGGCTGGTGCACTGCGAGGCGCAGGTCGAGCGACCGTGCGACAGCGATCGCCTCGACCGTGCGGTCCGCCGAGTACGACGAGATCCCGGCGTGCCGCGCCTTGCCCGCCCGGACGGCCCGGTCGAGCGCACCGAGGGTCTCCTCCAGCGGCGTGCTCGGGTCGAACCGGTGGCTGTAGAACACGTCGACGCAGTCGACACCCAGCCGGCGGAGCGACGCGTCCAGGGAGGCGCGCAGGTACTTCGCCGAGCCGTGCTCGCCGTAGGGCCCCGGCCACGCGCGGTACCCGGCCTTGGTGGTGATGAGCAGCTCGTCGCGGCGTCCGTGCAGGTCGCTCGCGAGGAGACGACCGACTGACTCCTCGGCGGCGAACGGTGGGGGGCCGTAGTTGTTGGCGAGGTCGAGGTGCACGACGCCGCGGTCGACGGCGTGCAGGACGAGGGTCCGCTGGTCCGCGAACGGCGTCGTCGCGCCGAAGTTCTGCCAGAGCCCCAACGAGACGACGGGCCATGACAACCCACCGGCGCGTCGGTGGGGGAGAACCACACTGTCGGGCACCGCTGGCATCTTGCTGACGCTACCTGGCGTGAGAAGAGGTGGCGCCGCAGGCCCGAGTCGGTAAGGCTGGGCAGGTCGCGGGCGCAGACGTCCGCCGACACACAGCATCGAAGGAGACGCCCATGGCCCAGGACGACGACAAGGCGACCACGGAGGCGGCGGTGAGCGACGACACGAAGGCGAAGTACCGCGAGGCGCTCGAGCGCAAGAAGTCGAACCAGCACCGCACCGCGGACGGCTCGACCAACACCGGTCAGGTGCACGGCTCGGAGACCGCGGGTCCGTCGCAGCGTCGCTTCCAGCGCAAGTCCGGCTCCGCCTGAGCCCGAACGACGAGGGGCCTGACCACGGCGTGGTCAGGCCCCTCGGTCGTGCTCAGCGCGTCAGGACAGCAGGCGCAGGCGTACGGACTCCGGACGGGTCGAGAGTGCCTCGATCACGGCGGGGTCGACGCTGGCACCGGCGTCGGTGACCACGTAGCCCAGCTCCCCGCGGGTCGCGAGCAGCTGACCCTCGATGTTCACGCCGTGCTCGGCGAGCGTCGCGTTGACCGCCGCCAGCACACCCGGCACGTTGCGGTGCAGGTAGGCGAGGCGGTGCACACCGGGCTGCTGCTCGAGCGCGAGGTTCGGCAGGTTGACGCTCAGGGTGGTGGACCCCGTGGCGAGGTAGTCCCGCACCTTGTTGGACACGAACTGGCCGATGGCCTCCTGGGCCTCTTCCGTGGAGCCGCCGGTGTGCGGCGTGAGGATCACGTTGGCCAGCCCGCGCAGCTCCGACTCGAACGGGTCGCCCTTGCGCTTCGGCTCGACGGGGAACACGTCGACGGCAGCACCGGACACGTGCCCGGCGACGATCGCGTCGCGCAGGGCGGCGTAGTCGACGACGAACCCGCGGGAGAGGTTGAGGAACACGGCACCCGGCCGCATGCGCGCGAACTGCTTGGCGCCGAACAGCCCGGCGTTCCCGCTGCGTCCGTCGACGTGCAGCGTGACGATGTCCGCCGTCTCGAGCAGCTCGTCGAGCGTGCTCATGCGACGGGCGTTGCCCAGCGAGAGCTTCTCGGCGGTGTCGTAGAACACGACCGACATGCCGAGGTTCTCCGCCAGCACCGACAGCTGCGTGCCGATGTTGCCGTAGCCGATGATCCCGAGCGTGCGACCGCGGATCTCGTGCGCGCCGGTCGCCGACTTGTTCCAGATGCCGTCGTGCATGGCCCGGTCGAGCTCGGTCTGGCGGCGTGTCAGCGAGATGATGTCGGCGATCGCGATCTCCACCACCGAGCGGGTGTTCGAGAACGGCGCGTTGAACACCGCGACGCCACGGGCCGCGGCCTCGGCGAGGTCGATCTGGTTGGTGCCGATGCAGTAGGCCCCGATCGCCACCAGGGAGGGCGACGCCGCGAGCACCTCCGCCGTGACGTGCGTCTTGGAGCGGATGCCCAGCAGGTGCACGCCGTCGAGCGCCTCGATCAGCTCGGCCTCGTCGAGCGCCCCGGTGCGGGTCGTCACGTCGAAGCCGGCCGTCTCGAGGATCGAGCGAGCCTGGGGGTGGAGGTTCTCGAGCAGCAGGGCCTTCAGCACGCCCCTA
Organism: Cellulomonas sp. Leaf395; assembly: GCF_001424125.1. GTDB lineage: Bacteria > Actinomycetota > Actinomycetes > Actinomycetales > Cellulomonadaceae > Cellulomonas. Next base: position 84,036 of record NZ_LMQI01000002.1, on the reverse strand, counting down.
TGGTGCGCCCCACGGACCCAGCGGCCCACAACGGTCCGGCCCTCGGACACGCGTGAGACGTCCGCGACGGGTACGTCAGACCCAGCCGGGGGGCAGCGGGCGGTCGTGGAGCACGTGCAGTGCCTGCGTCGGGCGGGTCATGGCGACGTACAGGTCACCCGCGCTCGCATCGATCACCTCGGCCGGCTCGACGAGCACGACGACGTCGAACTCCAGTCCCTTGGCCTCGCGCGGGCTGAGCACCACGAGTGGGGCGTCGAGGTCTGCGGCGCTCGACCCGGAGCCGAGCGCCGGGCGCAGGCCCGCCTCCCGCAGCGCGGCACCGAGCGCGTCGAGCCGCGCGTCGACGGCGATCACCGCGATCCGCCCCGCGCCGGTGGCGTCCGTGACCTCCGCGACCAGCTTCTCGGTCGTCTCGGTGACGGCCGCAGGAAAGTCGTCGACCCGCGTGACCACCAGAGAGTCGTCCACGTCCCGCGCCGACGTCAGCGGGCTCACCGGCAGACGCGCTGCGACGGCCACCCGTCGGGCGGTGTCCGCGACCTCGGCGGGAGTCCGGTAGTTCACCGTGAGCTCGTTCAGGCGCCACGACGAGCGCAGCACCGGGTCCAGCGCAGCCGCCCAGCTGCGCGCACCGGCGGTCGCGGTCGTCTGCGCGACGTCGCCGACGATCGTCAGCGACCGCGTCGGCACCCGCCGCAGCAGGGACCGCCAGGCCATCGCCGAGAGCTCCTGCGCCTCGTCCACGACCACGTGCCCGTAGGTCCACGAGCGGTCGGCGGCCGCGCGCTCCGCCGTCGTCAGGGTCGGGCCGGTCGTGGCGAACCGGTCCGCGAGCATCTCCGCCGACACCATCCCGCCGCTCCCGGTCGACTCGAGCACCTGCCGGGCGTAGGCGAGCTCGGAGGCCCGCCGCTCGGTGGCGGCCCGCGCCTCGGCCCGGGCGGCCTGGTCGTCCTCCCCGAGCAGCTCGGCCGCCTCGTCGAGGATCGGGACGTCCGCCGGCGTCCAGGGCGCGTCGGCCTCGCGCACCAGCATCGCCCGCTGCTGCGGGCTGAGCTGCGGCGCCGCGGACGCGAGCCGGTGCGGCTTGGACCAGAGGTCGGACACCAGCTTCTGCGGCGTGATCGGCATCCACGCCAGGTTGAGCGCGATCCGGATCTCCCGGGTGGTCCGCAGCTCCTCGATGAGCTCGCCCCGCTCGTCGGCGGGTACGTCCCCGCCGAGCTGCTGCACGTACTGCTCGGCCAGCCGGCTGAGCATGTCCCGGACGAACGAGACGCGTGCCTGGTTGTGCGGCTTGTGGTTGCGCCGGGCACGCGCCATCGCCGAGGCGACGTCGTTCGGCCGGATGACGAGGTCGTGGCCGTCGACCCGGACGTGCACGGGCTGCGCGGGGATCCGCTCGCGGTCGCGGACGGCACGCGCGATCACGCTGCCCCACAGGGCGCGGCCCTTGAGCTCGGCGACGGCCTCGTCCTCCGTCGCCGTCGCCTGGATCCCCGGGTACAGCTCCGCGACCGTCGTCGTCACGACGCCCGTCTCCCCGAGCGAGGGCAGCACCTGGTCGATGTAGCGCAGGAACGTGCGGCTCGGGCCGACGAGCAGGACACCCGAGCGTTCGAGGAGACGTCGGTGCGCGTACAGCAGGAACGCCGCGCGGTGCAGGGCCACGGCCGTCTTGCCGGTGCCCGGGCCGCCTTGCACGACGAGCGCACCGCCCAGCTCGGAGCGGATGATCGCGTCCTGCTCGCCCTGGATGGTCGCGACGATGTCGCCCATCCGGCCCGTGCGGCCGGCGGCGAGACCGGCCAGCAGGGCGCCCTCACCGGACAGGCCGCTCAGCCGCTCGCCCGAGTCCTCGGTCAGCAGGTCGAGGTCGAGCACCTCGTCCTCGACGCTCGTCACTGCCCGCCCGCGGGTGACGACGTGCCGGCGACGGACGACACCGTCGGGGTGCGCGGCGGTGGCCCGGTAGAACGCCTGTGCCGCAGGCGCGCGCCAGTCGGTGAGCAGCTGGGTCTGCTCGGTGTCCGTCAGACCGAGGCGGCCGATGTAGCGGCGGCTCTCGTCGTCGAGGTCGAGGCGCCCGAAGACGAGCCGCTCCTCGACGGCCTCGAGCTGCGCGATGCGGTCCTCGTAGAGGGTCGCGAACGCGTCCCGCTCGCTGCGGTTCTGCGGGGAGCCCGACGGGCCCTCCCGTCGGACGTCGGCCAGACGCGCCCGCGTCTGCGCGCGCAGGTCGTCGAGCCGGCCGTACAGCTGGTCGACGACGCCTTGCTCGACGGCCAGCTCGTTGTCCATGCCTGCCACCTGGGCGATCTCCGTTCCGCCGGGGACACCGGCCGCGCGTACATGCGCTCCTGCGCGTGTCGAGGACGACGCGACGCCCGGAGCGGCCGTCCATTATCCGACCTCCGGCGCCCGGTCGCACGCATCCAACCGGGTTGGACCCGTCGGCAGCCGGGTGAGATGGCGCGCGACAGGGGTGCGCGACCCCTACGCTTCGGGTGTCCTGTCGAGAAGAGGCAGGTGAACCGTCGGGAGGAGAGGCCCGTTGAGCGACGCACGCACCGCCCCCGACACCGTCGGTCGCGTCCCGGTGACGAAACCCGCACCGATCCGCCTGCTGCTCGTCGAGGACGACGAGGGTGACGCGGTCCTCGTCCGGGAGCATCTGGCGGACGCCGGCATCGACGTCGACCTGACCTGGGTCCGCACGCTCGACGAGGCCATCGACCGGCTCCATGTCGACCTCGTCCTGCTCGACCTCGGGCTGCCCGACGCGATGGGCATCGCTGCGCTCGAGCGGCTGCTGGCCGCCGGCGCTCCTGCCGTCGTCGTGCTCACCGGCCTGTCCGGTACCGACGTCGGGCTGCAGGCCGTCGCCGCCGGCGCCCAGGACTACCTCGTCAAGGGCGAGGTCGACGGCGAGATGCTCGGCCGCTCGGTGCGCTACGCCGTCCAACGCCGCCGGCTCGAGGACACGGACCGCGCTCTCTACCGCAGTCTGGTGCGCGCCGAGGAGGTCAACCGGCTCGAGCGAGCCCTGCTGCCGACGCCGTCCGTGGTCGACCAGCGGCTCGAGGTGCGCGTCGGCTACCGCGCGGGGCGCGACGGCGTGCTCGGTGGTGACTTCTACGACGTGGTCGAACGGCCGGACGGCTCGGTGCTCGCACTCATCGGCGACGTCTGCGGGCACGGACCGGACGAGGCGGCGCTCGGTGCGACGCTGCGCACGGCGTGGCGAACCCTGGTGCTGGCCGAGGTCCCGACGGTCCACATCCTCGGTCTGCTGGAGCGCGTCCTCATCTCCGAGCGGGCGCGTCCGGAGATCTTCACCACCGTGTCCATGCTGGACGTCACCGCGGACCGGAGCTCGGTCGACCTCTACCTCGCCGGTCATCCCGTGCCCCTGCTCCTGGGCGAGCCGTCGACGCTCCTGCCGACGCACGGGCGGGGTCGAGCCCTCGGCATCCCGGTCCCTGGCGGCTGGGCACCGGTGCGGCTGGAGCTCGAGCCGTCGTGGCGCATCCTCCTGTACACCGACGGGGTGCTCGAGGCCACGATCGGCGACGGGTCCGACCGTCTCGGCAAGACCGGCCTCCTGCGCATCGTGGACGGTGCGGTCGCGGCGCCGGGCGACCTCGTCGACCGGGTTCTGCACGACGTCCGGGAGCTGCACGGCGGGGACCTGGTCGACGATGCTGCTGTCGTCGTGCTCGGGTGGCGTGCGTGAGCGTTGCCCCGACGCCCGGGCGGCGTTCTTTGACGCTGCGCCGACGGCTGCGGACCGCCATCATCGCCTCCGGCCTCGCCCTGGCCGTCGTGGTCGCCGGCACGGTGCTGGTCCTGGTCCGGATGTTCGACCGCCAGGAGGCGGTCACCCAGACGTACTTCACGGCGATCACCCAGGCTGACGGCGCGTTCATCCAGCTGGTCGATGCAGAGACGTCGGTGCGCGGGTTCGCCCTGACCGGTGACCCGGTCACGCTCGAGCCGTACGAGCGGTCCGTCGCGGACGACCTGTCGTTCCGCACGCTCGCCGACCGGGAGGCGCAGGGCACGGACGAGGAGCTCACCGCAGCGGCCGAGGCAGCCGCCGATGCGGGCCGACGCTGGAACGAGGAGTTCGCCATCCCCGTGATGGAAGAGGTCAGCACCGGCGGGGTGGGCGCCGTGACCACCGAGGAGATCGAGACGGGCCGGCTGCTGTTCGACGACGCGCGGGCCGCTGCGCAGGACTACGTCGACCTGCTGCGTGACCGGCGAACCGCCGCCGTCGGCGAGCTCGGGGCATGGACGCTCGTCGCGGCCGGGACCGTGGCGCTGCTGGTCCTCGCGGCGGTCGCCCTGGGCATCGCGCTGTGGGTCACGCTCCGCCGCTGGATCCTCGAGCCGCTCGACTCGCTCGCCGCCGACGCGCGCGCTGTCTCCTCGGGCGACCTGCGGCACGCCGTCTCCACCGTGGGGCCCGGCGAGATCGCGGCGCTCGCGGACGACGTCGAACGGATGCGCGTCACGCTCGTCGACCAGGTGCAGGTCCTCGAGGCGTCCCGCGCGGAGATCGAGCTGGCGCACGAGCTCCTCACCGAGCAGGCGGAAGAGCTGCGTCGGTCCAACCGCGACCTGGAGCAGTTCGCCTATGTCGCGTCGCACGACCTGCAGGAGCCGCTGCGCAAGATCGCGAGCTTCACGCAGCTCCTGCAGAAGCGCTACGGCGGGCAGATGGACGAGCGCGCCGACCAGTACATCGCCTTCGCGGTCGACGGTGCCAAGCGCATGCAGGCGCTCATCCAGGACCTGCTGGGCTTCTCCCGCGTGGGCCGCGTCGGCGGTGAGGTCAGCGACGTGGACCTGGCGGAGGCGCTCACCGACGCGCTGGACAACCTCAGCGAGTCCGTCGCGGAGTCCGGTGCCGTCGTGACGCACGACGAGCTTCCCGTCGTCCGCGGTGAGCGCCCTCTGCTCGTGCAGCTGTTCCAGAACCTCGTCGGCAACGCGATCAAGTTCCGCGACCCGGCCCGGCCCCCGACGGTCCACCTGTCGGCGCATCGCGTGGCAGAATCCTGGGAGCTCGAGTGTCGGGACAACGGCATCGGGATCGATGAGCAGTACGCGGACCGGGTGTTCGTCATCTTCCAGCGTCTGCATGCCAAGGACGTCTACGAGGGCACCGGGATCGGCCTCTCGTTGTGCAAGAAGATCGTCGAGTTCCACGGCGGTCGCATCTGGATCGAGCAGCCCGACGGCGCGGGCACCAGCATCCACTGGACCCTTCCCGCCGAGGTCCCCGAGCCCTGAACGGAGAAACCCGCGTGCCCAACAGCACCAAGATCATCGATGTCCTCCTGGTCGAGGACGACCCGGGCGACGTGCTCATGACGCGTGAGGCGTTCGAGGACAACAAGCTCCGCAACCGCCTCTCGGTGGTCTCCGACGGGGTGAGCGCCCTGGAGTTCCTGCGCAAGGAGGGTGAGCACGCCGACGCGCCGACGCCGGACCTGGTCCTGCTCGACCTCAACCTGCCGCGCATGGACGGCCGTGAGGTCTTGGAGGCGCTCAAGGCGGACGCCGACCTGCGGTCCATCCCGGTCGTCGTGCTGACCACCTCGGAGGCGGAGGAGGACGTGGTCCGCAGCTACTCGCTGCACGCCAACGCCTACGTCACCAAGCCGGTGGACTTCGACCGGTTCATCGAGGTCGTCCGCCAGATCGACGAGTTCTTCGTCGAGGTCGTGCGGCTCCCCGGTCGCTGACCGGCAGGACCAGGCTGGGAAGAACTCGTGGCGGGTGGGCGTTGTCCCCGGTAACCCGGACGGAAGTGAGCGCACACCCATGTTGAACCCGAGCGAGATCTACGACGTCGACCCCGAGGTCGCCGCCCAGGTCGAGGCGCGCACGGTGAACGGTGCCGGTCCCGTCCTCGTGCACGCCGTGCGCGGGTTCGTGGACGCGGGCAACGCCGGCCAGCTGGCGGCCGAGCACCTGGTTGACGAGCTGCCGACGACGCGCCTGGCGACCTTCGACGTCGACCAGCTGCTGGACTACCGCTCGCGCCGACCGGTCATGACGTTCGACCAGTCCACGTGGGCGTCGTACGCGGAGCCCGAGCTGGTGGTCGACCTGGTCAAGGACGCAGCGGGGGTCCCGTTCCTGCTCCTGCACGGTGTCGAGCCCGACGTGCAGTGGGAGCGCTACGTCGCGGCGGTCCGGCAGATCGTGGAGCGCTTCGACGTGCCCCTCACCGTCGGCCTGCACGGCATCCCCATGGGCATCCCGCACACGCGTCCGCTGTCCGTCACGGCGCACGCCACGCGGCCCGAGCTGGTGGCCGACCACACGTCATGGTTCGGCACCGTGCAGGTCCCCGCCAGCGCGAGCGCCCTGCTCGAGCTGCGGCTGGGCCAGTCGGGCCACGACGCCGTCGGGTTCGCCGTGCACGTGCCGCACTACCTCGCGCAGTCTGCGTTCCCGCAGGCCAGTCAGGCGGCCCTGACCAACGTCGAGCGTGCGACGGGCCTCGACCTGCAGGTCGCAGCGCTGACCTCGGCCGCCGACGAGGCGATGCAGGAGATCGACCGGCAGGTGAGCGGGTCCGAGGACGTCGCCGCCGTCGTGCACGCCCTCGAGGAGCAGTACGACTCGTTCACCCGCAACATCGGGCGCACCAGCCTGCTCGCGGGGTCGACAGATCTGCCGACGGCCGACGAGCTGGGTGCCGAGTTCGAGCGGTTCCTGGCCCAGCAGGGCGACGACTCCGGCCCTGCCTGACCTCGGACCTTTACCGGATCGTTGTCAAAGCGTGTGCGCCGACGGGGCGAAAGCGTGGCGCCGGCCACGGGCCTGATGTAAGGATGCTCACGTTGCAGTGACGTACTCGCTTGACCGGCTTGCTCGACAGGCATCGTCATCCGAACCACGGCTCGGAGGTCGGTTCCGACCAGTCGTCCTCGACTGGCCACCCGGTGCAGGACGTGAGGCATTGCGGCACGGCGTTGGCAGAAGGTCCGCGCCGTCACCGGTGGGACAGAAGGAAACGAACATGGCACAGGGTGCTGTCAAGTGGTTCAACGCTGAGAAGGGCTTCGGCTTCATCGCCCAGGACGGGGGCGGCGCCGACGTCTTCGTCCACTACTCCGCGATCGACTCCTCGGGCTACCGCAGCCTCGACGAGGGCCAGCGCGTCGAGTTCGAGATCACGCAGGGCGCCAAGGGGCCGCAGGCCGAGAGCGTCCGCCCGATCTGACCTGACGTACGAAGGGCCGCACCCGTCTCGGGTGCGGCCCTTCGTCATGCCGCCGGGTCCCGCAGGGGTGCGGCGTTCCCCACGAACGCGGTGGCGTCGGCGCCGTGCAGCAGGCGCGCGGGCGCGGGGAGGCTGCGGACGGCGCGGGCGAGCGCCGCCGAACCGAGGAGATCGAGGTCGTCGGTGGCTGCCAGGACGACGTTGCCATAGCCCCGGCCGCGCAGGAGCCCCGGCTCGGCGACCACAGCGACGTCGGCGAACGCGTCCCGCAGCGTGGCAGCCTCCGCCTTCGCGCCCGCCAGGGGCGGTCGGTCGGCGCAGTTGACCAGATAGAGGCCGCCAGGCCGCAGCACCCGAGCAACCTGAGCGACCATCTCGCGCGAGCGGACGTGGGCGGGGGTGGCGTCGCCGGCGAAGACGTCCCGCACGACGACGTCCGCGGACGCGTCGGGCAGCCTCGACAGCTCGGCGCGGGCGTCGCCCGCGCGGATCCGGAGCGCGGGGGAGCGCGGCAGGTCGAACCAGCCGCGCACGAGCTCCGGCAGGACCGTGTCGAGCTCGACGGCCAGCTGCCGCGATCCCGGGCGCGCGGCATCGACCGCCCGCGCGAGCGCGCAGCCGGCTGCGCCGAGGTGGACGACGTCCAGCGGGCCGCCGGCGTCGCCGATCCGGTCGATGACGGCCGCCATCTGCTGCATGTACTCGAACACGAGACGCGTCGGGTCGACGAGGTCGAGGTAGGAGCTGGGCACACCGTTGACCAGGACGGTCACGCCGTCCGGGTCGTCGAGGTCCCGGAGCAGCTCGACGGTGCCGGTGGGGATGGGAACCGGGCCGGTCGGCCAGAGCCCGTGGGCAGGGCTGCGTGTGGGTGGTCGGTGCGAGCCTGGGCTGCGTCGGGCGGAGCGGTCGCGGGCGGCCATGGCGCCCACGCTACGGCCCTCCCAACGGGCTTGACGGCAGTCGAACATATGTTCGATAATGGGGAAGACGAGTCGACGACCGGGAGAAGGGGCGGCGAGATGCACCAGCAGGTCGAGCAGCAGGGCTCCGGTGAGCCGGCCTCCGCCGCGCCCGTGCCGGCGCGCGTCTTCGAGCTGCTCGGCCGGGCTGATGCTGAGCTGGTGGCCGCGCAGTTCTCGCCCGAGCCGTGGGAGCAGCTCTCCCACGCCCACCTCGCTGCACTGCGTGCCGGGGCCGCGGTGGTCGCCGCCCGCGGGACGCCGACCGGACGGCGCGCACCGCGCACGGTCTGGAGCATGCTCGGCGTGGTCGCCCCGGAGCTGGGCTCGTGGTCGACGTACTTCGCGGAGGCCGCGTCGCTGCGCGCGGCGGTGGATGCCGGGCGGTTCGAGCTGGTGGGCCCCGCGCGGGCCGAGGAAGCGGTGTGCGCGGCCGAGGACTTCGTCGACGCGGCACGCGATCTCGTGCTCGGCGGGGTGGGCGCAGTCGCGGACCGCGCACTGAGCGTGCGCGTCCAGCGGGCGTCGTGAGCGCCGAGGCCGAGCCCGGTGAGCCCCGTGCCGGGTCCTGCGGCCCTGGCACACCATGAGCCGCGTACCCCGGTCGGCGCCGGACAGGCGGGACTGGGGTCATGAGGAGACCGGCTGCTCGATCCTGCACGTCGACCTGGACGCGTTCGTCGCCTCCGTGGAGCTCGCTCGTCGACCGCAGCTGCACGGCCTGCCGGTGATCGTCGGCGGGGCCGCCCATGGTGTCGTCCTCGCCGCAACGTATGAGGCGCGGGCGTTCGGCGTGCACGCGGCCATGCCGATGGCGACAGCCTTGCGGCAGTGCCCTCAGGCGGTCGTCGTCCCGCCTGACCACCACGCGTACCAGCAGGTGTCTGCCGGGGTCATGCGGCTGCTCGGCGACATCACCGTCCTGGTCGAGCAGGTGAGCGTCGACGAGGCGTTCCTGGACGTGGAGGGCGCGCGTCGACGGCTCGGGCCGCCCACCGTGATCGCCCAGCTGATCCGTCGGCAGGTCCGGGAGCGGTTCGGCATCACGTGCTCCGTCGGGATCGGCTCGACCAAGCTCGTCGCCAAGCTCGCGTCCGGTCACGCCAAGCCGGACGGCGTCGTTCTGGTCCCGCGCGCAGCGACCACCGACTTCCTGCGGGTCCTGCCCGTCGGTGCGCTCGGTGGCGTGGGTGAAAAGACGGAGGCCGCCCTGGCGCGCCGGGGGATCGGGACGGTCGCGGAGCTGGCGGACACCGGCCTGTCCACCGTCCAGCAGGCGGTCGGCCGGGTGGCGGGAGCGCACCTCCTCGACCTGGCGTGGGGGAGGGATCCGAGGCCGGTGAGCCCGGGGCGTGAGGAGACGTCGATCGGCGCCGAGCAGACCTTCGTGACCGACGTCGCGGACCTCACCGTGGTGGAGTCGAAGGCCCGTGAGCTGGCGGATCGGTGCGCCGTCCGGTTGCGAGCGAACGGCCTGGTCACCCGCACGATCACCGTGAAGATCCGGACCAGCGACCTCCGCACGCTCACCCGTTCCCGCACCCTGGCGACGCCGACGGACGTCGGCCGGGAGCTGTTCCTCGCAGCCCGTGAGCTGGTGGCAGGCGTCGACCTGCGTGGCCTGCCCGTCCGGCTGGTCGGGGTGCGTGCCGATGGGTTGTCCCGGGCGGCGGCGAGCATCCGGGCGCCCACCCTCGACGAGGCGTCGGACGCACCCGTGCGGGCGCGGCGGGAGGCGGAACGTGCCGTGGATCAGGTGCGCGGTCGGTTCGGGAGCGGGTCGCTCGGGGCCGGAGCCTCCCAGCCAGGTGGAGTATCCTCCCGCTCGACTACCACCATCGTTCCGGCGGATCTATCCTGAGCCGGAAGACAGGTCCACATAGCTGACAACGGGGGTCAGGATGCCTCTCTCCGAGTACGAGCAGCGCGTGCTCGAGCAGATGGAACGGCAGTTGACCTCTGACGATCCTCGGCTCGCGAACACGCTGACCCAGCGCGGGCACCGCCCGTTCGGCCGATACGTCATCGCGGGAGTCGGTGCGTCCGTCGGTCTGCTACTGCTCGTCCTCGGCGCTGCGAACAGCCTTCCGTGGCTCGGCGTCATCGGCTTCGTCGTGATGTTCGCCGCCGTGGCGTACGCGTTCGCCGCACCGCACCGCTCGACCGGGCACCGGTCCGGGCCGCGCGGAGTCGTGCAGAGCGATGGTCAGGTGAAGCCGGCGACGCCGACGGCTCGTCAGAAGTCGAGCTTCATGTCTCGTCTCGAGGAGCGCTGGGAACGGCGCCGCGGCGAGAGCGGTCGCTGAGCAGCGTCTCGACCCCGCTCATCATCTCGTCCACCCACCCGGCCAGCTCGGCCGGGTCCACGTCGGGCTGGACCCGCGCGTAGCGCTCGCGCTCGACGGTCCTGGCCAACGACTCCAACGCCTCGGCCGACGCCCCCGTCAGCGGGGCTCCCGCCGCCTGGCGCAGCTGCTCGTGCACCGACGCGACCACGGTGCGCGGTGAGTCGGCGTCCGTCCAGGTGACGCCTCGGGCGCCGAGTCGGCGGCGGGCGCGCAGCCAGGCACGCTCGGGTGTCAGGTCTCCGCGCAGGGTCGCGCGGCGCCGGACGAACGTCAGGACGAGCGACGCGACGGCCAGCACGATCGCGACGGTGATCGCCACAGGCAGCCAGGCCTGGTCTTCGTCCTGCGTGCCGGACGACGAGGACTGGCCGCCCGGTGCTGTGGACGACGTGACGCCGGGCGCGGGCACCGGGACGACCTCGTCGGGCAGGCTGTCGGGTGCGGAGATGCCGGTGAAGGGGTCTGCCCAGCGCGGCGGTGCGCTCGTCTGCACGGCGGGCGTCGGTTCGAACCGGACCCACCCGTATCCCTCGAAGAACAGCTCTGGCCAGGCGTGCGACCGCTGGCCGGAGACCACGAAGGTGCCGTTGCGGTCGGACTCGCCGGGCAGGTACCCGACGCCGACGCGGGCGGGGATGTCGAGCGTGCGGGCCATGATCGCCATCGAGGTGGCGAAGTGCACGCAGTACCCGCGGGTCGAACGCAGGAAGTCCCACACTGTGTCATTGGTGCGGGAGGGTGCCACACGGGTGTCGTAGGTGAAGTTCGACGTGGCGCGGAAGAACGTCTGGAGCGCCATCGCCTGCTCGTACGGGGTGGAGGCCCCGGCGGTGATCTCGCGTGCCAGCGCGGCGACGTCCTGGGAGCGGCTGGTCTGCGGCACTTCGAGCGACGCGCCGCCGTCGTCGGGGTCGCCCACCTCCGCGTCGACGAGGTCGTCCTTGGTGAGGGAGGGAATCTCGACCTGCATCGCGTAGGTCATGCCGTTGAAGGTGCCGCGCCGGCCGATGACCTCGTCGCGAACAGGGTCGTACTGCCACCCGCCGCTCACGCTCACGGTGCGCGGGAACGTGGTCACGGGCAGGCGCCGTTCGCGCAGGTTGGCAACCTCGACCTGGACGTTCGCGAGCGAGCCGCGCTGCGCGTCCGGTGCCGAGCCGCGGATCTGAGGGTCGGACGACAGGAGAGTTGCGGGGTCCCAGGTGGTCAGGTCGAGCGAGTCGGCCCGGGCCCACTTCTTGCCGTTGAACGCGGTCAGTGTGAAGGCTCGCAGTGGCCCGACCTCGCTGGCGGAGACGGTGAGGTCGCTCGACGCGCTGGGGGAGGGTGCAGGGTCGGCTCCCGGGTCGGCCTCCACCGGCGTGATGGAGTACCGCAGCGCGATCTGTCCGGAACGGGTGCCCAGGCTGTCGCGCAGGTCGAGGTCGTCGCCGAGGGACATGGGGCCGACGGGACCGGTTCCGAAGCTGGGCATGCTCATGGTCGCCCAGCCGGGGAACGCGGCAATCGCGGGACCGGCGACGAGGGTCGCCACGATCAGTGCCACCGAGCAGAGGACCGCGACGCCTGCCCGTCGCCCCCGGTCGCTGTGCGCCGTCGCAGGTGCCGCGCTGAGGGCGAGCAGGAGCAGGTAGAACAGGCTTGTCCAGGCGATCGACCAGCCGCTCGCGGGGAACCCGAGGATGATCGCGGGAGCCCAGAGGGCGGCGAACGCGAGACCGGACAGCGCGGGAGCGCCGAGGCCGATCGCGAGGAGGTCGGCCAGCAGGAAGACCGCGAGGGCGCCGACGACGACCAGGAGCTCGGCGGGTCGCACGCCGACCATCGGCACCAGCGACGCGTTGATGACGGCGACGCCCTCGCGCGCGGTCGCCAGGGTCCGGTCCACCGAGTCGGCGTCAGGCAGCACCTGGAGCCGTCCGGGAGGTGCCCCGTACCGCACGAGGACGATGCCGACGGCGACGATCGTGCCGGCGAGCGTGGGAGCCCACCAGGACCGCGTCACGGCGCGCACGCCGATCACGACCGCGGCGACGACGAGGACGATCAGCCACGCGGCGACGAGCCAGCCGCCGCGCACGATCAGGCCGGTCAGCGCGAACAGGCTGGCGCAGGTCGCGGCCGCGCACAGGGCCGAGCCGAGGGCCGACCGGGGGCCCCGGGGGATGCGCTGGAGGCGGCCGGTCACTGGGCCGACCCCAGCAGACGCAGCCAGCAGTCGACGATCGGTTCGCCGGGCGTCACCCGGCACGCGCGCCACCCGGCGCGCCGCAGCGCCTTGATCGTGTGCTCGGCTTCCGCCTCCTGCGCCGGTGTGTCGGCGCGGACGACGGCCCAGGCCAGGGCGGCGTCGGCGACGTGGGCGAGGGCAGCACGTGCGGAGGCGCCGAGCGGGCCCAGCACCGCGAGCACGATCTCACCGCCCGCCTCCGTGGTGTGCAGGAGGTGCGCCGCCGACACGAGTGCGGCCTCGCCCTGGATCGCCGTGCGAGGCGCCTCGAGGTCGATGGTGCGGTCGAGCAGGGCGCTGCGGGCGCCCGGGCCGGAACGGTCGTGCACGAAGGCGAGCGGGGACCCGGCGACGGTGTCCCGCCCACCGCTGACCAGGCGCACGGGATGGCCGCCGTCGAGCATCGCCAGCGACATGGACGCGGCCAGGGAGATCGACCACTCCAGGCTCGTCGTGCGGGCGGGCAGGTCCAGGAGCACCGACACGGGGCGCATCCCGGCGCGCTCGTCGGAACGGACCATGAGCGCACCTTTGCGGGCGCTGCTGCTCCAGTGCACGCGCCGCAGGTCGTCGCCCTCGCGGTAGTCGCGCAGCGAGGCGTCGTCGGTCGACGGGCTCCGCGCACCCAGAGCGACGCGGTCGGGCTCGCCGACCAGCACGTCGCTCGGTGTCGGCAGGGGGACGACGGCCGGCCAGACGGAGACCTCGGCCTGCTCGCCCAGCGTGGCGGAGGTGCGGACGACGCCGAACGGGTCGCTGCGGGTCACGACGAGCGGACCGAGCGGCCAGCGACCGCGCAGGGCGGCCTGCACCGTGTACGTCACGGTGACGCGGCGCGGGGCGCGGGTCACCCGGGCACGCAGCGGTCGGCCGCCGGAGAGCTCGGTTGCTGCCTGCTCGGCGAACTTCAGACCGGCCAGCCGGACGCGCGCGGCGGGGTCGGTCGCGGCGATCACGACCTCGATCTGCGCCTCCTCGCCCGCGTGCACGGGGTTGGGTACCGCGTGCCGCTGCACGCTGAGCCGGTGCTTGCCGCGGCCCGGGTCGAGCACACCGACGGCGACGGCCGCGCCGATGACGAGCAGCAGCGTCAGCGTCCCGATGCGGACCAGGTCGACCGCGCCGAGGACCACGCCCAGCTGCAGGGCCACGATGCCCGCGAGTCCGAGCGCGATGCCGCGCGGCGTCGGTCGGAGGCGCATCAGCCGGTCGCGCGTCGAGAGCGCGCGGTGGCCGCCGCAGACGGGAGCGGGACCCGGTCGAGGATGTCGGTGACGATGTCGGACGTGCTGCGCCCGGAGAGACGTGACTCGGTGCTCGGCAGGAGCCGGTGCGCGAGGACCGGCACGCCGAGCTGCTGGACGTCGTCGGGCAGCACGTGGTCGCGGCCGTCCATCGCGGCCAGCGCCTTGGCGGCCCGCAACAGCTGGATCGCCGCTCGGGGGGAGGCGCCGAGGCGCAGGCCCTGGTCCTCGCGGGTCGCCGTCACGAGGTCGACCACGTACCGCTTGATGCCCGGTGCCGCGAACAAGCGGCGGGTGGTCTCGATGAGTGCCTTCACCTGCGCGGCATCGGTCACGGGCCGGAGGGTGTCGAGGGGGTCGGAGGTCTCCTGCAGGTCGAGCATGTCGAGCTCGGACTCGATGCTCGGGTAGCCGACCGTCAGCCGGGCCATGAACCGGTCCCGCTGCGCCTCGGGCAGCGGGTAGGTGCCCTCCATCTCGACGGGGTTCTGGGTGGCGACGACCAGGAACGGTCGCGGCAGCGGGTAGGTCCGGCCGTCGACGGTCGCCTGCGCCTCCTGCATGCACTCGAGCAGCGCCGACTGCGTCTTCGGGGAGGCGCGGTTGATCTCGTCGCCGATGACGACGTGCGCGAAGACGGGCCCCGGCCGGAACTCGAACTCGTGCGTCTGCGACCGGAAGATGTTGACGCCCGTGAGGTCCGAGGGCAGCAGGTCGGGGGTGAACTGGATCCGGCCGACCGTGCAGTCGATGGTCTTGGCGAGCGCCTTGGCGAGCGTGGTCTTGCCGACTCCCGGCACGTCCTCGAGGAGCAGGTGCCCCTCGGCGAGCAGGACCGCGACGGTGACCCGGACGAGCTCGGGGCGACCGGTGACCACGCCCTCGACGGCCGCGCGCATCCGGCGGGTGGTGTCGACGACGTCCTCGAGCTCGCTCGTGGACGGGACGGCCTGCAGCATGACGCCTCCTTTGGCGGATCTGGGTCCGATCGTAAAGGTCGGGCGCCTGGAGTTCATCGCCCATTGGCCCCCCACTTCGCTCCACCACCTGCGCGGCGCAGCGGCGGCCGACGAGCAGTCGTGGGGGATTCGTCTGATCACTCCCGGATCTGGCGTCTGATCAGTCCGCCGACACGCCCCGGTGCGGCCAGGGTGGCCAGTTTCCCTCCACTCTGCACCACCGCTGTGACCTGCAGATATATCCCTACGATCGGGTGAATAACCTGCATCTCGGGTTGCTGGTGGAGCGAAGTGGAGTACCGTGGAGGCACGTGGTGAGGCGGGGAGAGTCGCACCAGCAGCCACACGTAGTCGCAGCGCGGGACCGGAGGGGGGCGGGGTGACGCATGAGTCGTCCGCCGGCGTCTTCGGCTCCTTCGCGCCCTTCCTGGGCACGTACACACCGCGTCTCGACGAGAAGGGCCGGCTCATCCTCCCGGCCAAGTTCCGCGGTCAGCTCGCCCCGGGCCTGGTCATGACCCGCGGCCAGGAGCGCTGCCTCTTCCTGCTCCCGATGCAGGAGTTCCAGCGCATGCACGACCAGCTCCGGCAGGCTCCGGTCACCAGCCGTCAGGCTCGCGACTACCTGCGTGTCTTCCTGTCCGGCGCCAGCGACGAGCTGCCCGACAAGCAGGGACGCATCTCCATCCCGCCGATGCTCCGCAAGTACGCGGGGCTGGAGCGCGACGTCGCCGTCATCGGCACCGGTACCCGGGTCGAGATCTGGGACCTCACCGCGTGGGAGACGTACCTGGCCGAGCAGGAGGCCGGGTACGCCGACACCGCGGAGGAGGTCTTCCCGAACGGTCCCTTCTGACAGATCAGGCCCACAGCATCGCCGCCCGGTAAGACCTCCCCCCGAATCTCTGACGCACTTCCCCGGTGTCAGAGGGTCGGTGGGGGATCTGGTCGGACGGCGGAGGGGCCGCCTGACCACACGCATCCGTGCCACCTGGGGAGGGGAGCAGCGATGACCGAGCACACGACCGGGGACACCTCGGACGATGCTGCCTCCCGGCACACCCCGGTTCTGCTGCAGCGCTGCCTCGACCTGCTGGCCCCGGCGTTCGACGTCGAGAACCCCGTGATGGTGGACTCGACGCTCGGCATGGGCGGCCACACCGAGGGCGTCCTGAAGGCGTTCCCGCACGTCCGGATCGTCGGTCTGGACCGCGACACGCAGGCGCTCGAGCTCGCCGGCCGACGGCTCGCGCCGTTCGGTGACCGCTTCACCGGCGTGCACGCCGTCTACGACGAGATCAACGACGTGCTCGACCGGCTGGGGATCAGGGGCGTCCAGGGCGTGCTCATGGACCTCGGCGTCTCGTCTCTGCAGCTCGACGAGCGCGAGCGCGGCTTCTCCTACTCGGCCGACGCACCGCTCGACATGCGCATGGACGCCACGACCGGGCAGACGGCGGCGGACGTGCTCAACACCTACGACGAGCGCGAGCTCGCGCGGATCCTGCGGGTCTACGGCGAGGAGCGGTTCGCTCCGCGCATCGCCCGGGCGATCGTCGCGCAGCGGGCCAGGCGATCGCTGGAGCGCACCGGTGAGCTGGTGAGCATCGTGCGCGCCAACATCCCCGCGGCAACGCGCAAGACCGGCGGGAACCCGGCCAAGCGCACGTTCCAGGCCTTGCGGATCGAGGTGAACGGCGAGATCGAGGTGCTCGAGCGCGCGCTGCCGCAGTCCATCGAGGCCCTCGCGGTCGGCGGGCGCATCGTCGTCGAGGCGTACCACTCGCTCGAGGACCGTGCGGTCAAGCGGGCGCTCGCCGTCGGAGCCACGTCCAGCGCCCCGCCGGACCTGCCCGTCGAGCCCGAGACGCACGCCCCGTTCCTGCGCCTGGTGACCCGTGGCGCCGAGGAGGCCGACGACGTCGAGCTCGCGCACAACCCCCGCTCGCAGTCGGTCCGGCTCCGCGCCGCCGAGCGCGTCCGTCCCACTCCCGACCACCTCAAGCCACGCCAGACCGGAAGGAGGGCAGCATGAGCGCCCAGACCGCTGCCCGAGCAACCGCCTACCCGGCACCGTCCCGACCGCGCCCGACCACGGGGACGACAGCGCCCGCACCGCGTCTTCGCGTCGTCCGCGCGCCGGAGCACGCTCGGACGCGAGTTCCCTTCATCCTTGCCTGCATGGCCGTCCTCGCCGGAGCGCTCCTGTCCGCACTGCTCCTCAACACCTCGATGGCCGCCAGCGCGTACGCCAAGTACGACCTGTCCAACGAGCTGGGGCGCCTGAACCAGGACCAGCAGGACCTGACGGCGGAGCTCGACGCCAAGGCGTCGCCCACCCAGCTCGCCGCGGCCGCGGCCGCGCTCGGCATGGTCCCGACCAACGGCACCGGCTGGTTGCGGCTGTCGGACGGCAGCGTGCAGGGCGTCCCCGAGCCGGCGGGAGCCGGCGGATGACGACACCGGTCGCGCGCCCGCGCGCCCGCACCGAGCAGACCCGTCGTCCCTCGGCGGGCAACCGCGCCGCCGGCGCGACCGTCCCGCGTCAGCGGCCCTCGACCGGTCCGCGCACGGTCGAGGTGCCTCCGCGCACCCGGGGCGGGAGGCCGCCGGCGGTCCCGGTCCAGCCGGGGTCCCGTCGGCGGATGGCGTTCCTCGCCGCTCTGGTCATCCTGGCGCTCGCCGTGTTCGGCGGGCGCCTGGTGTATGTCCAGGGGCTGCGGGGGGCGAGCATCGCGGAGGACGCGCGCAACGCCCGACTCACCTCGATCACCCTGCTCGGCGGCCGCGGCGAGATCACGGACGCCGAGGGCTCGCCGCTGGCGACGTCGGTCGAGCGGTACGAGATCTCGGTCAACCAGCGCCTGGTCGCGAACTTCAAGGGCTCGGAGGACCCCGACGTCCCCGACGGTGCTGCGGGCGTCGCAGCGATGCTCGCCCCGCTGCTCGGCATGAACGCCGCGGAGCTCGGCGGTGCGCTCGTCGGCGACCGGCAGTTCGTCTACATCCGCAAGGGCGTGCTGCCCCAGGTGGCACGCGACGTCCGCGCGCTCGGCCTGAGCGGCGTCAACGTCGACCGGGTCGCCGAGCGGGTGTACCCGAACAACAACCTCGCGGGGAACGTCGTCGGCTTCGTCAACTCCAACGGCGTCGGGCTCGCCGGGCTCGAGGCCTCGCTCGACGAGCGCCTCACGGGCACGGCCGGGAGCGAGACCTACGAGCGGGGGCGCAAGGGACAGGCCATCCCCGGCGGGTACTCCGAGGACACCCCGGCGACCCAGGGTGACTCCGTGCAGCTCACGCTGCTGTCCGACGTGCAGTGGAAGGCCCAGTCGGCGCTCGACGCGCAGGTCGCGGCCACCGGCTCGTCGTCGGGTTCGCTGATCGTGATGGACACCACGACCGGTGAGATCTACGCGCTCGCGGACTCGGGGTCGGTGGACCCGAACCACCCCGGCGAGGCGTCGGGGTCATTGTCCAGTGCCGTGTCCGACGTGTTCGAGCCGGGCTCGACGGGCAAGGTCATCACGATGGCGGCCATCCTCGACAACAAGATCGCCGACCCGCTCTCGCAGTGGGAGGTCCCGTACACGTACTCGCCCGACGGCAAGGAGACATTCAAGGACTCGCACGAGCACGGCGTCCTTCGGCTCACGACCACGGGGGTGCTCTCGGAGTCCTCGAACACCGGCACCGTGATGATCGGCCAGCATCTGCCCGTGCAGACCCGGTACGATTATCTGGCGAAGTTCGGCTTCGGTGCGCGCACCGGCGTCGAGATGTCGGGGGAGTCCGCGGGCATCCTGCACCCGGTCGAGAGCTGGCAGCGGCGGGACAAGTTCGCGGTCCTGTTCGGCCAGGCGGTGTCCGTGACGGCCCTGCAGGCGACCCAGGTGTTCGCGACGATCGCGAACGGCGGTGTGCGCGTGCAGCCGCACATCGTCAAGGGCTGGACGGCTCCGGACGGGACCTACACCCCCGCGCCGGCGCCGGCTTCCACGCAGGTGGTGTCCCCGGAGACCGCCAAGACCGTGCTCACGATGATGCAGAGCGTGGTCGACGACGGCACCGGCGCGCACGCGGCGATCCCCGGCTACCAGGTGGCGGGGAAGACCGGGACGGCGCAGAACTGGGTCGGTGGCGTGCAGGGCATCACGTCGTCGTTCATCGGGGTCGCGCCCGCCGACGACCCGCGCATCGCGGTCGCCGTGATCCTGCACAACCCGAAGACCTCGGTGTACGGCGGCACCGTCGCGGCACCGGTGTTCAGCGACGTCGCCGGGTACACGCTCAGCGAGCTCGGCATCGCACCGTCGGGCACCCCCGGGACGCTCTTCCCGACGACGTGGTGACGGATCCGTGAGGCGTCACGGAGAAGCGGCGGCCTGCCCTGTGCAGGGTAGATTCTCCCCATGACGACCCCCGCTCGGATGCGTCCGCTGCATCCCGCGGCCCACGTGGTCGCCGACCTCCTCTCGACGTTCGGCCTGGTCGCGCGGGGTGCGCCGCTGGCGGCCGACGCCGTGCTGACCGGGGTGAGCCTGGCCAGCGGCGACGTGGTCGCGGGTGACGTCTTCGTCGCGGTGACGGGGTTCCAGGTGCACGGCGCCGCCTACGCCGCGCAGGCGGTCGACGCCGGTGCCGTGGCGGTCCTCACGGACGAGGCCGGCGCCGCGCGGCTGGAGGAGTCCGGCCTCGCCCGAAGGATCCCCGTCCTGATCGCCGAGGACCCGCGCGCGATCGCCGGACCGGTCGCCGCGTGGGCGCACGACGCACCGGGGGAGCGGCTGATCACGGTCGGCGTCACGGGCACCAACGGCAAGACCACCACCGCCTACTTCCTCGACGCCGCACTGCGGGCAGTGCATCCGACGACCGCCGTGCTCGGCACCGTCGAGCTGCGGATCGGCGAGGACGCCGTCGAGAGCCCCCGGACCACGGTCGAGGCGCCCGCCCTGCAGGCGATCCTGGCGCTGGCGGTCGAGCGGGGCGCGACGGCGCTCGCCATGGAGGTCTCCTCTCATGCGCTCGCGCTCGGACGGGTCGGCGGGCTGACGTTCGACGTCGTCGGCTTCACCAACCTGCAGCGGGACCACCTCGACTTCCACGGGGACATGGACGGCTACTTCCGCGACAAGTCGCGGCTGTTCGCCGTCGGGCAGGCGCGTCGTGGGGTCGTCGTCGTGGACGATGAGTGGGGTCGCAGGCTCGTGGCCGAGTCGCCGATCCCCGTCGAGTCCGTGGCGACGCACGTCGGAGAGCCCGAGGGCGAGGACGCGGACTGGGCGGTGATCGCCGCCGATATCGGTCTCGACGGTGTCGGCTCCACGTTCACCCTGCGCGGTCCGGACGGCGCGGAGCACCAGGCGGCGAGCCCGCTTCCCGGGAGGGTCAACGTCTCGAACGCGGCGCTGGCCATCGTGCTGGCGCACGCGGCCGGGGTGGACCTCGACGTGGCCATCGCCGCGGTGGCCGTCGCGCACGAGATCCCCGGACGCATGGAGCGGGTCATCGAGCGGGGCGACGGCTTCCCCCTGGCGATCGTCGACTACGCCCACACCCCCGATGCGCTCGTCCTGGCCCTCGACGCCGTCCGCCCGATCACGCCCGGCCGGCTCGTGCTCGTGTTCGGCTCCGACGGTGACCGCGACCAGGGCAAGCGCCCCATCATGGGCGAGATCGCCGCACGGCTCGCCGACGTGATCGTCGTCACGGACGAGAATCCGCGTTCCGAGGAGCCGGCGGCCATCAGGTCCGCCATCCTCGACGGGGTCCGGCTCCAGCGGCCGGACCTGGTCGACGTGCACGAGGCCACCAGCCGCGCACAGGCCATCCGCGACGCCCTCGACCTCGCCTCCGAGCAGGACACCGTGATCATCACGGGCAAGGGTCACGAGCCGACACAGGAGATCGCCGGCGTGTTCCACCGGTACAACGACCGCGACGTGCTGATCGCAGCGCGCACCAGCCGGCGGGAGCAGCGCGCGTGATCGCGCTGACGGCGGCCGAGATCGCGGCCGCAACCGGCGGTGTGCTGCGCGGTGCAGCGGCCACCGAGCCCGCCCTCGTCGTCAGCGGACCCGTCGTGGTCGACTCGCGCGACGACGTCACCGGCGGCCTGTTCGTCGCGTTGCCGGGCGAGCACGTGGACGGGCACGACTACGCCGCGGTGGCGGTCGCCGCCGGAGCCGCGCTCGTGCTCGCGGCGCGGGACGTCATCGGGTCCGGTGGGCAGGTGCTGCCGAGCGTCGTCGTCACCGACGTCGAGAAGGCCCTCGGTGACCTGGCGCGCGTCGTGCTGGAGCGCCTGCGCGAGGTCGCGCTCGAGCCCGGCGGCAGCGACCTGCGCGTCGTCGGGATCACGGGGTCGGTCGGCAAGACCACGACCAAGGACCTGCTCGCGCAGCTGTGCGGGAGCGTCGGGCCGACGATCGCACCGGTCCGCTCGTTCAACAACGAGATCGGTCTGCCGCTGACGGTCCTGCGCGCCGACGAGTCGACGCGCTTCCTGGTGCTCGAGATGGGCGCCAGCGGCCCGGGTCACCTCACCTACCTCACCGACGTCGCGCCGCCCGACGTCGCGGTGGTCCTCATCGTCGGGCACGCGCACCTCGGTGGCTTCGGAGGCATCGACGCGGTCGCCGTCGCGAAGGCGGAGATCGTGCAGGGCCTGGTCGCGGACGGGGTGGCCGTGCTCAACGCCGACGACCCGCGCGTGTCGGCGATGGCGGCGCTCGCTCCCGGCGACGTCGTGACGTTCGGCGCCGCCCCGGACGCGACGGTGGGCGTGCGTGACGTGCGCCTCGACCGCACCGGGCGGGCGGCGTTCACGCTCGTGCAGCGGGGCGAGACCGAGCGCACCGCCGAGGTGTCGTTGCGGCTTGTCGGCGAGCACCACGTGCACAACGCCCTCGGCGCCGCGGCCGCGGCGCTCGCCGTCGGGCTCGACCTGGACGAGGTCGCTGCCGGGCTCAGCGCCGCGGACGCCCTGAGCCCGCACCGCATGCACGTGGTCGACCGGCCCGACGGCGTCACCGTCGTCGACGACTCCTACAACGCCAACCCGGACTCCATGCGCGCGGCGCTCAAAGCGCTCGCCGTGCTGGCAGGACGGGACCGGCGCTCGATCGCGGTGCTCGGCGAGATGCTCGAGCTGGGGCCCGACGCGCGCGAGGCCCACGACGCCATCGGGCGGCTGTGCGTCCGGCTCAACATCGGCCTGACGATCGTGGTCGGCGACGGTGCGCGGGCCATCCGCGACGGCGCCAACCACGAGGGGTCGTGGGGTGACGAGGTGGTGCTCGCGGACGGCCTCGCCGTGGCGACGGCCTTCCTCGAGAGCGAGCTGCGGCCCGGTGACGTGGTGCTGGTGAAGTCGTCGTACGGCGCCGGCCTCTGGAAGCTCGGCGACACCCTGGTCGAGGGGGGCGCCCGATGAGGGCGGTCCTCATCTCCGGTGGCCTCGCGATGCTCATCGCGCTGCTGGGCACGCCTCTGTTCATCCGCTTCCTGGTCCACAAGCAGTACGGCCAGTTCATCCGGCAGGACGGACCGACCGCGCACTTCACCAAGCGCGGGACCCCGACCATGGGTGGCGTCGTCATCATCGGCGCGACGCTGGCGGGCTGGGTCAGCGGCCTGATCGTGACCGGGACCGCGCCGAGCGCCTCGGCCGTCCTCGTCCTCTTCCTGATGACCGGGCTCGGCGTCGTCGGGTTCCTCGACGACTTCATCAAGATCTCCCGGCAGCGCAGCCTCGGTCTCAGCGCACGCTGGAAGATCATCGGCCAGGGCATCGTGGGCATCACGTTCGCGGTGGCGGCCCTGCAGTTCCCCAACGACAAGTTCCGCACGCCTGCGTCCACGCACATCTCCTTCATCCGCGACACCAACCTGGACCTCGCGACCTGGGGCGTGACCGTCGGCACCATCCTGTTCGTCATCTGGGCGAACTTCCTGATCACGGCGTGGTCCAACGCGGTGAACCTCACCGACGGCCTCGACGGGCTGGCCACCGGCGTCTCCCTCATCGTGTTCGGCGCGTACGTCATCGTCGGCGTCTGGCAGTCCAACCAGAGCTGCCAGTTCCTGGCCAGCGCCGGGCCGCAGTGCTACGAGACGCGGGACCCGCTGGACCTCGCGGTCGTCGCGGCGGCCATCACGGGCGCGTGCTTCGGCTTCCTCTGGTGGAACGCCAGCCCCGCCAAGATCTTCATGGGAGACACCGGCTCGCTCGCGCTCGGCGGTGCGCTCGCCGGCCTGTCGATCCTGTCCCGCACCGAGATCCTCGCGGCGATCATCGGCGGCCTGTTCGTGCTCGTCGTCCTCTCGGACGTGATCCAGATCGGCTTCTTCAAGCTGACCGGGAAACGTGTCTTCAAGATGGCGCCGCTGCACCACCACTTCGAGCTGTCGGGGTGGGGCGAGGTGACGATCGTGATCCGGTTCTGGATCATCGCCGGGTTGTTCGTCGCGCTCGGGGTCGGGATCTTCTACGCCGAGTGGGTGGCCGGGTAGGTGGCCTCTCTCGTGCTGGAGGGCGCCCTGGTGGTCGTCGCCGGGCTCGGGGTCTCCGGTCGCGCCGCGGTCGAGATCCTGGCGTCCCGGGGTGCGCGCGTGGTGCCGGTCGACGACCACGCGGAGGACGTCATCGGCCCCGCCGAGCTGCTCGCGGGCACCGTGCTGGACCGGGCGGACCTCGTCGTCGCATCGCCTGGGCTGCCGCCGCACCACCCGCTCCTCGTCGCCGCCCGCGAGCACGACGTGCCCGTGTGGAGCGAGGTCGAGCTCGCGTGGCACGTGCGCGTCGGCCGCGCGGGCGGGGGCGGGCCGGCGCCGTGGCTCGCGGTCACGGGGACCAACGGGAAGACCACCACCGTGGGCATGCTGGAGTCGATCCTGCGCGCCGCCGGGGAGAACGCCGTGGCGGTCGGCAACGTCGGCACCCCCGTCGTGCTCGCGGCGACCGACCCGACGCTCGATGTCCTCGCCGTCGAGCTGTCGAGCTTCCAGCTGCACCACACGTCCTCGATGTCCGCGCAGGCGGCTGCGGTGCTCAACATCGCACCCGACCACCTGGACTGGCACGGGTCGCTCGACGCCTACGCCGCCGACAAGGGCCGCATCTTCGAGCGCGCCCAGGTGGCGTGCGTGTACAACCTCGCCGACGGCGCCACGCTGGACCTGGTCCGGGAGGCGGACGTCGTCGACGGCTGCGTCGCCGTCGGGTTCACCACCGGCACACCGCTGGTCGGGCAGGTCGGCCTGGTCGAGGACGTCATGGTCGACCGCGGCTTCGCGCGGCTCAGGCACACGCACGCGGCCGAGCTGGGCACGCTCGACGACCTGACCCAGCTGGCCGGCCCGGACGGCACGGTGCCGCCGCACGTCGTCGCCAACGCGCTCGCGGCTGCCGCGCTCGCTCTCGCGCACGGCGTCACCCCGGCGGCTATCCGCGAGGGGCTGCGCGCCTACGGACCGGGGGAGCACCGGCTCGCGACCGTCGCCGTCGTCGACGGCGCCGCCTACGTCGACGACTCCAAGGCGACGAACGCCCACGCAGCCTCCGCGGCCCTCGGAGCGTTCCCGGCGGGCAGCGTGGTCTGGATCGCGGGCGGCCTGGCCAAGGGCGCGCAGTTCGACGAGCTCGTCGCTGCCCGGCACGACCGCCTGCGGGCCGTGGTGCTGATCGGCGTCGACCGGTCACCGTTGCGTGACGCTCTCGCCCGACACGCACCCGACGTCCCCGTGGTCGAGGTCGACGCCGGTGAGACTGGCCCGGTGATGAACCGCGCCGTGGACGAGGCCAGGAGGCTCGCTTCCGACCCCCGCGCGTCGAGCCCGGTCACCGTCCTGCTCGCGCCCGCGTGCGCGTCGATGGACCAGTTCACGTCGTACGCCGCCCGCGGCGAGCAGTTCGCCGCTGCCGTGCGGGCCCTCGGCGGGGACGAGTGACGCGCCGGGAGGAGGAGCGATGACGACGACGACAGGGCGTCCCCGCGCGGCCTCCCGCGAGCGCCCCCCGCAGGCGGGTTCCTCTACAGGCTCGCTGCTCGGGCAGTGGAACAGTGCGGTCACCAGCTACTACGTGCTCATCGGCGCGACCGCGCTGCTGCTCGTCATCGGGCTGGTCATGGTCCTGTCCAGCTCGAGCGTGGAGTCGCTCGACGACGGGGACTCGCCGTACGCGGTGTTCCTCGACCAGGCGAAGTACGCGCTCATCGGTCTTCCCCTGCTGTTCGGGCTGTCCCGGGCGCCCGTGAGGTTCTTCAAGACCATCGCCTGGCCGGCGCTGGCGTTCTCGATCGCGTTCCAGATGGCCGTGTTCACCCCGCTCGGCTGCGGCGCCGGCGGCAACCAGAACTGGGTGTGCCTCCCGGGCTTCTCCGCGCAGCCGTCGGAGACCATCAAGCTCGCGCTGGCCATCTGGCTGGGCGCCGTCCTGACCCGCAAGCTGCCGCTGCTGCGCCAGTGGAAGCACGCCATGATCCCCGCGGTGCCCGTCGCCGGAGTGGCGATCCTCGTCGTCCTCGCCGGGCACGACCTCGGCACCGCCATGGTGCTCATCATGCTGGTCGCGGGCGCCCTGTTCGTGGCCGGGGTCCCGATGCGCATGTTCGCGTTCGCCGCGCTGCCTGCCGCCGGCCTGACCGCCTTCCTCACGACGACCAGCACCAACCGCACCGACCGGATCACGTCCTGGCTCTCCAACGAGTGCGACGCCGCGTCGGCGTGCTACCAGACCCTGCACGGCGCCTGGGGACTGGCCAGCGGCGGCTGGGGCGGGCTCGGCCTGGGGGAGAGCCGGGAGAAGTGGTCCTACCTCCCGGCGGCGCACAACGACTTCATCTTCGCGATCCTCGGTGAGGAGCTCGGACTCATCGGCACCCTGCTCGTCCTCGGCCTCTTCGGTCTGCTCGCGTTCGCCATGATCCGGGTGATCCGTCGGCACCCTGACCCCTTCGTCCAGATCACGACGGGCGCGATCCTGTGCTGGATCATCGGCCAGGCGATGGTCAACGTCGCCGTGGTGATCGGCCTGGCACCGGTGATCGGCATCCCGCTGCCGCTGGTCTCCGCGGGTGGCTCGGCGCTGATCATGACGATGGCCGCGCTCGGGGTGCTCATCTCGTTCGCGCGCTCAGAACCCGGTGCGGCGGAGGCGCTCGCGGCCCGGCCCGGGGTGGTCCGTCGGTCGCTGGCCGTGATCGGGCGGTCTCGTGGCTGACGCCCGGTCAGCGCCTTCGGTGCTGCTCGCAGGCGGCGGCACGGCTGGGCACGTCAACCCGCTGCTGGCGGTCGCCGACGAGCTCCGTCGCCGACGCCCGACCATCCGGCTCACCGTGCTCGGCACCGCCGAGGGTCTGGAGTCCCGGCTGGTCCCGGAGCACGGCCTCCCGCTGGCGGTCGTCCCGCGCGTCCCGCTGCCGCGCCGACCCACTCTCGACTGGTTCCGGCTGCCGGGGCGCCTGCGTGACGCGGTCCGGGCCGCGGGGACCGCGATCGACGAGTCCGGCGCGCAGGTGGTGGTGGGCTTCGGCGGCTACGTCGCGACGCCGGCCTACCTCGCGGCCCGGCGCCGGGGCATCCCGGTCGTCATCCACGAGCAGAACGCGCGCCCGGGTCTGGCCAACCGGCTGGGCGCCCGGTGGGCACGCTCGATCGCCGTGACGTTTCCCGGCACGGCTCTGCGGGGTGCGCAGGTCACCGGCCTGCCGCTGCGGGCGCCGATCGCCCGGCTGGTCGAGCAGCGCCTCGACGACCCCGTGGGGACGCGCGCCGCCGCCGCCGCCGAGCTCGGTCTCGACGCCGACCTCCCGACGCTCCTGGTGTCCGGCGGGTCGCTCGGCGCCGTGAGCGTCAACACCGCGGTCGCGGGAGCCGCAGCCGACCTGCTGGCAGCGGGCGTCCAGGTGCTGCACCTGACGGGCGCCGGCAAGGCGGACGCGGTCCGGGCCGCGCTGGCCGGGGTGCCCGGAGCCGAGCGGTACCACGTGCGGGAGTACCTGACGCAGATGCAGCTCGCCCTGGCCGTCGCCGACGTCGTCGTCGGGCGCTCCGGCGCCGGCACGGTGTGCGAGCAGGCCGCGCTGGGCATCCCCGCCGTCTACGTCCCGCTGCCCATCGGCAACGGCGAGCAGCGTCTGAACGCCGCGGCCGTGGTCGCGGCCGGTGGCGGGCTCCTGGTCGACGACGCCGACCTCGACCCCGCCTGGATCCGCACGCACCTGCGCGTCCTGCTGGTCGGCGACGGGGCCGCGGAGACGCGCGAGCGCATGGGCCGCGCCGCTGCGGGCGTCGGGGTCCGAGACGCCGCCGCCCGCGTGGCCAGGCTGGTCGAGAAGGAGCTGCCGTGAGTGCCGGGCAGCGCCCGACCGATCTCGGCCGGGTCCACCTCGTCGGTGTCGGTGGTGCGGGGATGTCCGCGGTCGCAGCGCTGCTCGCCGCCCGGGGCGTCCCGGTCAGCGGGTCCGACGCAGCCGACGGCCCGGCCCTGCCCGCGCTGCGCCAGGCGGGCGTCGCGGTGCACGTCGGCCACGACGCTGCGCTCGTCGACGACGCCGACACCGTCGTGATCTCGTCGGCTGTCAGGGAGACCAATCCCGAGCTCGCCCGAGCCCGTGAGCGCGGCCTGCGGGTGCTGCACCGCTCCGAGGCCCTCGCGTCCCTCATGGTCGACCGCGACGCGGTCGCGGTGGCCGGAGCCCACGGCAAGACCACCACCTCGGCGATGATCGCCACCGCTCTGCTGCACGCGGGCGCCGACCCGTCCTTCGCGATCGGCGGCACCGTGTTCTCCGCCGACGGGCCGCTCGGCGGTGGCCGGGACGGTGCCGGCCCGGCGTTCGTGGCGGAGGCCGACGAGTCCGACGGCTCGTTCCTCGCGTACGCGCCGCTGGTCGCCGTCGTCACGAACGTCGAGCCGGACCACCTGGACCACTACGGATCCACGGAGGCGTTCGAGGACGTGTTCGTCCAGTTCGCCGGCCGCATCCGGTCCGGTGGCACGCTCGTCGTGTGTGCCGACGACCCCGGTGCGGCACGGCTCGTCGACCGCGTGCGCGACACGCTCGCGGGACGCGACGTCACGGTCGTCACCTACGGCACCTCTCCGGACGCCGACGTCGTCGTGGGCGACCTGCGCGCCGACGCGGGCCGGTGGGCCTTCGAGCTCACCGCCGGTGACCTGACGACCACGGTGCGCCTCGCGTTCCCTGGGGCGCACAACGCCTTGAACGCCGCAGCCGCGTGGGCCACCGCCCGGCGCCTCGGCGTGCCCGACGCGGCCGACGGTCTCGCGGCGTTCCGCGGCACCGGTCGACGCTTCGAGGATCGCGGGACCGTCGGCGGCGTCCGCGTGGTCGACGACTACTCGCACCACCCGACCGAGGTCGCGGCGCTGCTTCGCGGCGCCCGCTCGGTCGTCGGCGACGGCCGAGTGGTCGCCCTGTTCCAGCCGCACCTGTACTCGCGCACCCGCACGTTCGCGGTCGAGTTCGGCGCCGCGCTCGACCTCGCGGACGTCGTGGTCGTCACGGACGTCTACGCTGCGCGCGAGGACCCGGACCCGTCGGTCACGGGCGCTCTGATCGTGGACAGCGTCCCGACGCCCGGCAAGGCGTCGTTCGTGCCCGACCGGTTCGATGCTGCACGTGCCGTCGCCGCGGCGGCACGTCCCGGCGACCTCGTGCTCACGGTAGGAGCGGGCGACGTGACGCTGCTGGCCTCCGTGGTGCTCGACGCGCTCGCCGGCGACGGACCGGGCGCATGAGCCCGTCGCGCCCGGCCGGTCCGCGCAGCCCGGCGCCCGGCCGGCCCGCCGCCCCGCGCCGCACGTCGGCCTCGACCCCGGCCGCCACGCCGGCGTCCCGCGGTAAGCCCGTGACCGCTCCGACGGCCACCGTGCCGCAGGAGGATCCCGCAGCCTTCAGCCGCGCAGTCACCACGTACAGCGCGGGAGGGGCGCGCGGCTATTCAGGGCCGGTCGCGCCGCCTGTGGTGTCCACCAGCTCGGAGGCGCGGTTCGCCGAGCGCTCGCGCGCCCGTCGCAACCTGGCGCGACGCCAGGGGCTGCTGGTCGCGGGCTCGACGGTCGTGGCCGGCGCGCTCGGGTGG
This sequence comes from Cellulomonas sp. Leaf395, assembly GCF_001424125.1. Taxonomy (GTDB): domain Bacteria; phylum Actinomycetota; class Actinomycetes; order Actinomycetales; family Cellulomonadaceae; genus Cellulomonas. The sequence goes on along the minus strand of NZ_LMQI01000002.1, from coordinate 54,929 downwards.
CTGCTGTTCTTCTCACCGGTGCTCGCCCTCGACCCGGCGCAGGTGCACATCGAGGGCGCTGGGACCGTCGTCGCGGTCGACCAGGTGCTGGACGTCGTCGGCGCGCACGCGACCACGCCGCTCCCGCGCCTGGACACGGTCCGGCTGCGCGACGACGTGCTGGAGGTGCCCGGTGTCCGGGAGGCGCGGGTCACGCGCGAGTGGCCGCGCGGCATCGCCGTGGTGCTCGTCGCCCGTGAACCCGTCGCCGCTGTCCCCGAGCAGCCGAGCGCCCAGACGCCCGGGGTGCAGACCGGCCCGGCCGGTTTTGCGCTGCTCGACATGGACGGTGTGCAGGTGGGCCGCGTCGACGCCCCACCCGAGGGGTTGCCGGTGGTCGACGTGCCGGTCGGGGACAAGCGGACGCTCGGCGCGGTGCTGAGTGTGCTCCAGCAGCTGCCGCCGGACCTGCTCGCCCAGGTGGGCGACGTCTCGGCCCGCACGCAGGACACGGTGACGATGAACCTGCGCGACGGGGTGCGCGTCGACTGGGGGAGTGCGGGTCAGACGCCGCTGAAGATCGCGGTGCTCTCGGCCCTGCGGGCGTCTCCGGCCGCAGCCGGGGCGAGCGTCATCGACGTCTCCGCGCCTCGGCTGCCCATCACGAAGTGACGGACAGGCCCCGCTCGGGGGAGTAATTCTTCGCGCAACTCCCGACACGCGCGGCGCGGTCGTTGATCGAGGTGCGGACGACACCTAGCGTCACGCACTGACAACGCACCTGACATAACTATAACCCTCAAGTTGAGGGTGAAGGTTTCACCCCGACGCTCGTCCGCCGCCGTGCGGGCCGCGGACGGACCCCGTGGCCCCGGCCGCGACCGGCACAGAACGAGAGGCACCCACCGTGGCAGCTCCGCAGAACTACCTGGCGGTCATCAAGGTCGTCGGCATCGGCGGCGGCGGCGTGAACGCCGTGAACCGCATGATCGAGGTCGGCCTCAAGGGTGTCGAGTTCATCGCCGTCAACACCGACGCCCAGGCCCTGCTCATGTCCGACGCGGACGTCAAGCTCGACGTCGGCCGCGAGCTCACCCGGGGCCTCGGCGCCGGCGCCGACCCCGAGGTGGGCAAGAAGGCCGCCGAGGACCACAAGGACGAGATCGAGGACGTCCTGCGGGGCGCCGACATGGTCTTCGTCACCGCGGGCGAGGGTGGTGGCACCGGTACCGGTGGCGCGCCGGTCGTCGCCCGGATCGCCCGCTCGCTCGGCGCCCTGACGATCGGTGTGGTCACGCGGCCGTTCACGTTCGAGGGTCGCCGCCGCTCCGTGCAGGCGGACTCGGGCATCGAGGCGCTGCGTGCCGAGGTCGACACGCTCATCGTCATCCCGAACGACCGACTGCTGCAGATCTCCGACCGCTCCGTGTCCGTGCTCGACGCGTTCCACTCGGCCGACCAGGTGCTGCTGTCCGGTGTCCAGGGCATCACCGACCTCATCACCACGCCGGGGCTCATCAACCTCGACTTCGCCGACGTGAAGTCCGTCATGCAGGGTGCCGGCTCGGCCCTCATGGGCATCGGCTTCGCCCGCGGTGACGACCGGGCCGTGCAGGCGGCGGAGATGGCCATCTCGTCGCCGCTGCTGGAAGCCAGCATCGACGGCGCCCACGGGGTGCTGCTGTCCATCCAGGGTGGTTCCGACCTCGGTCTGTTCGAGATCAACGAGGCGGCCCGTCTGGTCCAGGAAGCTGCCCACCCCGAGGCCAACATCATCTTCGGTGCGGTCATCGACGACGCCCTCGGTGACGAGGTGCGGGTGACGGTGATCGCGGCCGGTTTCGACTCGGGCTCGCCGACGGTCCGCCGGGACGCGCGCGCACTCGGTCAGGTCAGCGGCAACTCGGCGCGGCAGGTCCCCGCAGCCGCCCCGAACGTCCCGACGCCGCGCCCGGTGGTCGACCCGGAGGAGCAGCTGGTGCGGGTCGGTGCCTACGCGCAGAACCACAACCCCGCCCCGACGCAGCCTGACGTCCCGGCCTTCCTGTCCACCGACGCCGAGCCGACGCCCATCACCGGCGCGCTGGAGGTGCCGCGGATCTTCACCGAGGACGCCCCCCGTCGCGACCGCGACCGCGACGAGCTGGACGTGCCCGACTTCCTCAAGTAGCCGACCGTGAGCGGAGCGCGGCCCGGGTCCGCCGTCCCGCCCGTCGTCGAGGTCGACCTCGGCGCGGGCGTGCGCGCGGGGTTCAGCACGCGGGGCGGCGGTGTCAGCCGCCCGCCCTACGACGCGCTGAACCTCGGCTACGCGGTCGGCGACGACCCGTCGGCCGTGGACCGGAACCGGGCCGGCCTCGAGCGGTGGGCCGGTGCGGCGGTGGCCTACGCCACGCAGGTCCACGGCTCCCGGGTCGTCGTCCTGTCGCACCCACCTGCGGCCGGTTCCACGTCCGTGGGCGAGGCCGACGCGCTGGTGTCCGTGTCGCCCGAGGTGGCGGTGGCGGTGCTCGTGGCCGACTGCGTCCCCGTCCTGCTGGCGGACCCCGAGGCGGGCGTCGTGGCCGCCGTGCACGCCGGCCGCCGAGGGCTGGTGGCCGGCGTGGTCGAGGCAGCCGTCGCGGCGATGGTCGAGCAGGGTGCTGCCGTCCGGCGGGTGCGCGCCGCGATCGGACCGGCGATCGCAGGGCAGTCCTACGAGGTGCCTGCGGCGTTGCAGGACGAGGTCGCCTCCGTCATCCCGCAGACGAGGGCGACGACGTCGTGGGGGACACCCGCGCTGGACCTTCCCGCCGGCGTCGCCGCGGTGCTGGACGCCGCGGGAGTCGAGAACGTCACGCACCTGGCGAGAGACACCTGGACGGACCCGGCGCTGTTCTCGTTCCGGCGCTCGCAGCGCACGGGCCGGTTCGCCGGCGTCGTCCGGCCCGTCGTGGTGAGGGATCTGAGGTGAACACCCAACTACGCGTGGCTGTCGGGCGTGTCGCGAGGCGGGCGGAACGGGGGCGTTGCTAGCGTGACCGGCAGAGGGAGCCCACCGTCGCCGGCTGGACCGGCAGGGGCTCCGGGGTGGTCCGGAGAGATCCGGGGAGGGAGCCAACGCGATGGCCGGAGCGCTGCGCAAGACGATGCTGTACCTCGGCCTGGCCGACGACCGGTCGGAGCACGAGGAGTACCTCGAAGAGCTAGACGACCAGGAGGTCGCGGTGCCGCAGGAGTTCGAGGCCCAGGTCACGCCGCTGCACCGGCCGACGCGCACGAGCCTGCCCACGCAGGCCGCGCCGCAGGCCGCTCCCGTCGCCGGCGAGCTCCGGCGGATCACCACGATCCACCCTCGCTCGTACAACGACGCCCGCAAGATCGGTGAGGCGTTCCGCGAGGGCACCCCGGTGATCATGAACCTGACGGACATGGACGACGCGGACGCCAAGCGCCTCGTCGACTTCTCCGCGGGCCTGATCTTCGGTCTGCACGGCGCGATCGAGCGTGTGACGAGCAAGGTGTTCCTGCTCTCGCCCGCTCACGTCGAGGTCGCCGGCGAGGCCGCCGGCCCCGTCGCCGAGCCGCCGACGCGCGCGGGCTTCTACAACCAGAGCTGACGCGTGCAACTCGTCGCAGCCCTGCTGTTCTACGTCGTCCTCGTCTTCTTCATCCTCCTTCTCATCCGGCTGGTGCTGGACTGGGTCCAGTTCTTCGCGCGGGACTGGCACCCGTCCGGTATCGCTCTGGTGATCGCCGAGGCGACGTACACGGCGACCGATCCGCCGCTCAAGGCGCTGCGGCGGATCCTGCCGCCGCTCGCCATCGGGTCGGTCCGGCTGGACCTGGCTTTCCTCGTGCTGGTGCTGGGCTGTTCCATCCTGATGAGCATCCTCAGCAGCATCTGATCCGACCCCCCGCGCGTCTTGATGCGTGTCACGGGGACGTGCGCGCGCCGCTTTCTCCGCTACCGTGGCCCGAGGCGGTCGGTGGACTGCCGCCGGCCCGACCGAGCACTACCGACTGAGGTGATGACGATGGCTCTGCTGACCGCAGACGAGGTCTTGAACAAGAAGTTCCAGGCCACGAAGTTCCGCGAGGGCTACGACCAGGACGAGGTCGACGACTTCCTGGACGAGGTCGTCAACACGCTGCGCGACCTGCAGGGTGAGAACGACGACCTGAAGACGAAGCTTGCTACGGCTGAGCGCCGTATCGCCGAGCTGAGCCGTGCCGGCGCCCAGCAGGCCGCACCGGCCCCGAAGCCCGAGCCCACGCCCGAACCCGTCCCGGCCGCCGCACCGGTGATCCCTGCGCCTGTCGCACAGCAGGCGCCGATCGTCGCGCCCGTGCAGAGCAGCCAGCGGACCAGCGAGCCCGAGTCCGCCACGGGGATGCTCGCACTGGCCCAGAAGCTCCACGACGACTACGTGCGCAGCGGCCAGGAAGAGTCGGACCGCCTGGTGGGCGAGGCCAAGAGCCAGGCGAACCGCATCGTCCGCGAGGCCGAGGAGACGTCGCAGCGCACGCTCGGTCAGCTGGAGCAGGAGCGGTCGCTCCTCGAGCGCAAGATCGACGAGCTGCGCGTGTTCGAGCGGGACTACCGCACGCGTCTCAAGAGCTACCTGGAGAACCTGCTCGGCGACCTCGACAACCGGGGCAACGCGTTGCCGCCGCGATCGGGCCAGCCGCAGACGGTCGGGGACGCCCAGAACCTCTGACGATCGCGTCCGGCGACCACCCGCCGGGACCCTCGCCCTGTATCACCACAGGTCAGGTCGACTGTTCCACCACGCCACGCCGGGTTTCACCCGGCGTGGCGTGTTGTGTCCCGGACTGTCCCCGCATACAGTCACGTGACTTCGAGGACAGGGGGGCCCGCTCGTGGCCATTAACGACGCGCTCAGCGCGGTCGACGTCAGCACGGACATCAAGGACCTGAGCAAGCTGGTCAAGCAGTTCCCGGTGCGCGACGGCGAGAAGCCGTGGACCGCGCGCGAGGTCAAGGACATCGCGGAAGAGCTCACCAGCGACATCGACCGGCTGACGAGCGAGCTCGCGGCTGCGGACGCCGAGCTGTCCGACCTGCTGCGCAACTCCGGTGACGGAGCGGGCGACGACCAGGCAGACTCCGGCTCGTCGGCGCTCGAGCGCGAGCAGGAGCTGACGCTCGTGAACAACACGCGCGACCTGCTCGCGCAGACCACCCGCGCGCTCGCGCGCATCTCCGCTGGCACGTTCGCCACCTGCGAGTCCTGCGGCAAGGCCGTCGGCAAGGCGCGCGTCCAGGCGTTCCCTCGGGCGACCCTCTGCGTGGAGTGCAAGCAGCGCGAGGAGCGCCGCTGACGCGCACGTAGACTCCTGCGGTGCCCACCACCACGGACGACCAGCCTGACGCGCCTCCGAACACCCGTCGACGCGCCCTGCTGATCGCGCTCTTCTCGATCTCCGCCGTCGTGCTGGTGCTCGACCAGGCGTCGAAGGCGTGGGCGATCAGCTCGCTGGTCGAGGGTGAGCGTCACGACCTGCTGGGGAAGCTGCTCGGATTGCAGCTGGTCTTCAACCCCGGTGCGGCGCTGTCGATCGCCACGGGGATGACGTGGGTGCTGACGATCGTCGCGACCGCGGTGATCGTCGTCATCGTCCGGGCCAGCCGCCGGATCGGGTCGTGGGCGTGGGCGGTCGCACTCGGGCTGCTGCTGGGTGGCGCGCTCGGCAACCTGATCGACCGGCTGTTCCGCGAACCCGGTCTCGCGAGCGGCGAGGTGGTCGACTTCATCGCGTACGCGGACTGGTTCGTCGGCAACGTCGCGGACATCGCGATCGTCACGGCGGCCGTCCTCGTCGTGATCCTGGCCGCGCTGGGCGTGCACATCGACGGCACGCGGGACGGGCACGGCAAGAGCGAGCAGGACACGGAGCGGGACGACCAGAGCGCCGGCGACGCCCCGCTGTCCGAGCAGGACGCGGCCTCCACGACGACCACCGAGCAGAATGCCTGACACGCGCGCGATGCCCGTGCCGGACGGACTCGTCGGCGAGCGGGTCGACGCGGCGCTGGCGCGGCTGCTGGGTCTGTCCCGCACCCGGGCGGCGGAGATCGCCGAGGCCGGTGGCGTGCAGCTAGACGGCAAGCAGCTCGGCAAGTCCGACCGGCTAGCCGCGGGCGGGTGGCTCGAGGTGCAGATCCCGGCCGTGGTCCCCGCGGAGACCATCGAGATCGTCGCCGAGCCCGTGCCCGGCATGCGGATCGTGTACGACGACGACGACATCGTGGTCATCGACAAGCCTGTCGGCGTCGCCGCGCACCCGTCTCCCGGGTGGTCCGGGCCGACCGTCGTCGGCGCGCTCGTGGCCGTCGGCTACCGGATCTCGACGTCGGGCGCCGCCGAGCGACAGGGGATCGTGCACCGCCTGGACGCCGGCACGTCGGGCCTCATGGTCGTCGCCAAGTCCGAGCACGCGTACACGGTGCTCAAGCGGGCGTTCAAGGAGCGCACGGTCGAGAAGGTCTACCACGCGCTCGTCCAGGGCCATCCGGAGCCGACGACGGGCACCATCGACGCCCCCATCGGTCGGCACCCCAGCTCGGACTGGAAGTTCGCGGTCGTCGCCGACGGCAAGCCGTCGGTCACGCACTACGAGGTGCTCGAGATGCTGCCCGCGGCCTCCCTGGTCGAGGTGCACCTGGAGACCGGTCGCACCCACCAGATCCGGGTGCACTTCGCGGCGACGAGGCACCCCTGCGTGGGCGACCTCATGTACGGGGCGGACCCGTCCCTGGCGGCGAGGGTGGGCCTGAGCCGGCAGTGGCTGCACGCCATGCGGCTCGGCTTCCACCACCCGAGCTCGGGCGAGTGGCTCGAGCTGACCAGCGAGTACCCGGAGGACCTGTCGACGTCGCTGGCGGTGCTGCAGGACGGGTACATGTGATCGAGATCGTCCGGGTGGAGACGCCCGAGCAGCGCGCCCAGATGACCGCGATCCGGGTGACGGTGTTCGTCGACGAGCAGGGCGTGGACGCCGAGGTCGAGATGGACGAGCTCGACACCGACCCCTCCACCGCGCACGTGCTGGCGCTCGCCGCCGACGGCACCGCGCTGGGCACGGCGCGCCTGCTGGCGCCCGAGCACGCGGACGGCCCTGCGCACATCGGCCGGGTCGCGGTGCTGTCCACCGCGCGCGGCCTCGGCATCGGGGCGCTGCTCATGACCGACCTCGAGGAGCTCGCCGTGGAGCGCCACGGCGTCGTCGTCGACGGTGTCCGGTCGGTGTCGGTCGAGCTCAGCGCGCAGGAGCAGGCGCTGGGGTTCTACGCGCGGCTGGGCTACGTCGCGCGCCCCGAGCGGTACCTCAGCGAGGGCATCTGGCACCACGACGCGGTGAAGGTCGTCACGGCCCCTCAGTAGCCGCGACACACGTGCGGAGCGACACGCCGTGCGCCCGCCGACACAGCCGGGTCGCGGCCGGGGAGTGTCAGCCCCGCGACGTAGGATCGCCCGCATGGCATCAGCTGGAGGCTCCGACTTCGTCCACCTCCACGTGCACACCGAGTACTCGATGCTCGACGGCGCGGCGCGCCTGGACGACCTGTTCACCGAGGCCAACCGCCTCGGGCAGACCGCGGTCGCGATCACCGACCACGGGTACCTGTTCGGGGCGTTCGACTTCTGGCAGAAGGCCAAGAACCACGGCATCAAGCCGATCATCGGCGTCGAGGCGTACGTCACCCCGGGCACCAGCCGGTTCGACCAGAACCGGGTCCGGTGGGGCGAGTCGCACCAGGCGGCGGACGACGTGTCGGCCCGCGGTGCCTACACGCACATGACGTTGCTGGCGAAGTCCACCAAGGGGATGCACAACCTCTTCCGGATGTCCTCGCTGGCGTCTCTCGAGGGCCAGATGGGCAAGTGGCCCCGCATGGACCGCGACCTGCTCAGCACCTACAGCGACGGGCTCATCGCGACCACCGGCTGTCCGTCCGGCGAGGTGCAGACGCGCATCCGCCTGGGCCAGTTCGACGAGGCCGTGCGGGCCGCGGGCGAGATGCAGGACCTGTTCGGCAAGGAGAACTACTACATCGAGCTGATGGACCACGGGCTCGAGATCGAGACGCGGGTCATCAAGGACCTGCGGCGCCTGGCCGAGTCGATCGGCGCCCCCGTCGTCGCGACGAACGACCTGCACTACACCAAGCACGAGGACAGCCACGCGCACGAGGTGCTGCTGTGCGTCCAGTCGGGCTCGACCCTGGCCGACCCCGACCGGTTCAAGTTCGACACCGACCAGTTCTACCTGAAGTCCGCCGAGGAGATGCGGCGCACCTGGGCGGAGATCCCGGAGGCGTGCGACAACACGGTCCTCATCGCGGAGCAGTGCGAGGTGGAGTTCAACACCGACGCCAACTTCATGCCGAACTTCCCGGTCCCGGCCGGGGAGAGCGAAGACTCCTGGTTCATCAAGGAGGTCGAGACCGGCCTCCAGAAGCGGTACCACGGGGCGATCCCGTCGGACGTCCGCACCCAGGCCGAGTACGAGACGGGCGTCATCACGCAGCTCGGGTTCTCCGGCTACTTCCTCGTCGTCGCCGACTTCATCAACTGGGCCAAGGACCAGGGCATCCGCGTCGGTCCGGGCCGTGGGTCCGCGGCGGGCTCGATGGCGTCGTACGCGATGGGCATCACGGAGCTGGACCCGCTCGAGCACGGCCTGATCTTCGAGCGCTTCCTCAACCCGGAGCGCGTGTCCTGGCCCGACGTCGACGTCGACTTCGACGAGCGTCGGCGCGGCGAGGTCATCCGGTACGTGACGGACAAGTACGGCGAGGACCGGGTCGCGCAGATCGTCACGTACGGCACCATCAAGGCCAAGCAGGCGCTCAAGGACGCGTCGCGCGTCCTCGGCTTCCCGTTCGCGATGGGGGAGAAGCTCACCAAGGCGATGCCGCCCGCGGTGATGGGCAAAGACATCACGCTGTCGGGCATCTACAACCCGCAGGACCCGCGGTACGCGGAGGCCGACGAGTTCCGCCAGGTGGTGCAGGCCGACCCTGAGGCGCAGCGCGTGCTGGAGACCGCGAAGGGGCTGGAGAACCTCAAGCGGCAGTGGGGTGTGCACGCGGCCGGCGTCATCATGTCGAGCGAGCCGCTGGTGGACATCGTCCCGATCATGCGGCGTCCGCAGGACGGCGCGATCATCACCCAGTTCGACCAGCCGGGGTCCGAGGCCCTGGGCCTGATCAAGATGGACTTCCTCGGCCTGCGCAACCTCACGATCCTCGACGACGCGCTCGAGAACATCGAGATGAACGGCAAGCCCGCCATCAAGATCGAGGAGGTCCCGCTCGACGACCCGGCGACGTACGAGCTCCTCGGTCGCGGCGACACCCTGGGCGTCTTCCAGCTCGACGGCGGGCCGATGCGGTCGCTGCTGCGCCAGATGCGCCCCGACAACTTCGAGGACATCTCGGCCGTCATCGCGCTGTACCGGCCGGGCCCGATGGGGATGAACTCCCACATCAACTACGCGCTGCGCAAGAACGGCCTGCAGAAGGTGGAGCCCATCCACCCCGAGCTGGAGGCGCCGCTCGAGGAGGTCGTGGGTATCACCCACGGCCTGATCGTCTACCAGGAGCAGGTCCAGCGCGCCGCGCAGAAGCTGGCCGGCTACACGCTCGGCCAGGCCGACCTGCTGCGCCGCGCGATGGGCAAGAAGAAGAAGGAGGTCCTCGACAAGGAGTTCGTCCCGTTCCAGGCCGGGATGCGCGAGCGCGGGTACTCCGACGCCTCCATCCAGGCCGTCTGGGACGTGCTGGTGCCGTTCGCCGGGTACGCCTTCAACAAGGCGCACTCCGCCGCGTACGGCGTCATCTCCTACTGGACCGCCTACCTCAAGGCGAACTACCCGACCGAGTACATGGCCGGCCTGCTCACCAGCGTGCGCGACGACAAGGACAAGTCGGCGCTGTACCTGGGCGAGTGCCGGCACATGGGCATCACGGTGCTCGCGCCGGACGTCAACTCGTCGTCGGCCAACTTCACGGCTGTCGGCAAGGACATCCGGTTCGGCCTGACGGCCGTCCGCAACGTCGGCGCCAACGTCGTGGACGCGATCGTGCGGGCGCGCGAGGAGAAGGGCGCGTTCACGTCCTTCACCGACTTCCTCGACAAGGTGCCGGCCGTCGTCTGCAACAAGCGGACCATCGAGTCGCTGATCAAGGCCGGCGCGTTCGACTCGCTCGGACACGCACGGCGTGCGCTCCTGCTGGTGCACGAGCAGGCGGTCGACTCGGTGATCGGGGTCAAGCGCAAGGAGGCGGAGGGGCAGTTCGACCTGTTCGCCGACCTCATGGGCGGCGACGACGGGGCACAGGGCTTCGCGGTCGTCGTGCCCGACCTGCCGGACTGGGACAAGAAGCAGCGGCTCGCGTTCGAGCGGGAGATGCTCGGCCTGTACGTGTCGGACCATCCGCTGTCGGGGCTGGAGCACGTGCTCGCCGCCGCCGCGGACGTGTCGATCGCGACGCTGCTGGGCGACGAGCAGAGGCCCGACGGTTCGACGGTGGTCATCGCGGGCCTCATCACGTCGCTGCAGCGCAAGATGTCGAAGCAGGGCAACCCGTGGGCCGCGGTCACGATCGAGGACATGGAGGCCTCGGTCGAGATCATGTTCTTCGGCGAGACCTACCTGGCGTACTCGACGGCGTTGGCCGAGGACGCGGTCGTGGTGATCCGCGGGCGGGTGCGACGGCGCGACGAGACGATGCAGCTGCAGGCCATGGAGGTGTCGCTGCCCGACGTCTCGCAGGCCGCGGACGCGCCGGTCGTGGTCTCGATGGCGGTCTCCCGGTGCACGCCTCCGGTGGTCGAACGGCTCCGTGAGGTGCTCTCCACGCACCCGGGCGTGACCGAGGTCCACCTCCGACTGACCAGTCCGGGCCGCGCGACCGTCATGCGGCTTGATCATGGGCTGCGCGTCGAGCGGTCTCCGTCCCTGTTCGGGGATCTGAAGGCGCTGCTCGGGCCTAGCTGCCTGGCGTCCTGACCAGCCACGCGAGCACCTCGGCCGCGTGCCGGTCGGGCGGGAACACGGGGTAGAACACCTTCTCGACGACCCCGTCGCGGACGACCATCGTGAGGCGGCGCAGCAGCGTCCGGCCGCCGGCGTCGAACGTGGGCAGCCCGAGCGCGTGCGTGAGCGCGAACGCCTCGTCGCTGAGCATCGGGAACGGCAGGTGCAGGCGGTCGACGGCCTCGCGCTGGTAGTCGGTGTCCTGCGTCGACAGCCCGTACACCCCGGACGCGCCGGCGGCGAGGAGGTCGGCGTGGTGGTCGCGGAACGCGCACGCCTCCGCGGTGCAGCCGCGTGCGCCGGGGATGGTGTCCCAGTCGTCGGGCTGGTCGATGCCCGGCCGGCCGGTGAGCGGGTAGGCGTACATGATCGTGCGCCCTGCCTCCAGTTGGTCGAGGGCCACCTCCGACCCGTCCGTGGCGGGCAGGGCGATCGCGGGGAGCCGTCTCCCGGTCAGGTGCTCGGCCGCGCCGTCGTCTGCGGGCGCGGGCAGGTTGTCGGGCAGCCGGCTCAGATCCACGTGTCGAGACTATCGGCGACCGTATATACCTGTTGCGTTATATAACCAGGAGTGGAAGTGTTGCCGCCATGCAGGTGATGGACGCGTTGGGGGACCCGGTCCGGCGTCGGCTGGTCGAGCTCCTCGCCGACGGTGAGCGCAGCGCCGGGCAGCTGGCGACAGCGGTCGGCGCGGAGTTCGGCATCAGCCAGCCGGCCGCGTCGCGCCACCTGCGCGTGCTGCGGGAGGCCGGCGTCGTCGACTCGGTGCCGCAGGGCGCGGTCCGGCTCTACTCGGTCCGGCCGGAGGCGGTCGACGAGGTCGAGGCGTGGGCGCGGCGCGTCCGCCGGTTCTGGGACGGACACCTGGACGCGTTGGAGACGGAGATCGCCCGCGGGGCGCGGATGCGGAGGAGACATGATGACGACTGACGTGTGGGGCGTGCTGACACCGACCCCGACCGGCGTGACGGTCCGCTTCGAGCGCAGGTTTGCGACGACGCCGGAGGACCTCTGGTCGTCCGTGACCGAACCCGACCGGCTCGCCCGCTGGCTCGGTCCGGTCTACGGCGACCTCGTGGTCGGTGGCCGGTACGAGCTGCGGATGGGTGACGACGTCGCCGGGTCGCCGCAGAACGCGGTCGGCGAGGTCCTCGAGTGCGACGCGCCGCGCAGGCTGGTGATCGGGTGGCTGTTCCCCGGGGAGCGCGAGACCCGTGTGGCCGTCGACATCCGCGCGGACGGCGAGGGCGCGGTCCTCGTGCTGGAGCACCTCGACCTCGAAGAGGCGGCGGCACGCGGCTACGGCGGCGGCTGGCACGCCTCGCTCGACCAGCTGGACGACCACGTCGCCGGCCGGCCGGTCCGCGCGTGGGACGACCTGTTCGAGGCGGCGCTGCCGCGGTACCGCGAGGAGTGAGGCCGATCAGCCGACCGTGGCCTCCTTGTAGCCCGTCGGCAGGTCGACCTCGACCACGTCACCGCGGACCAGCTGACGGCCGCGGCGGGTCTCGTCCTCACCGTTGACGGTGACGGCCCCGTCCTCGAGCAGCGCGCGGGCGTGCGCACCGGAGTCGGCGAGGTCGGCCAGCTTGAGGAACTGGCCGAGCCGGATCGAGTCGTCGGAGATGGGCACCTCGGCGAAGGGAGCAGTCATGGGAGCAGTCTGCCCCGCCCCAGGACTGTGGTGCAGCGCACGGCTCACCCGGTGGTCGTGGTCAGGCCGCGAGCAGGGGTCCGTCCTATGCTCGGGAACGTGATCACCCGCATCGACCTGCGCGGTCGCACCCTGTCGCGCCGCGAGCTCCTGGAGGAGCTTCCCCGTGCCGAGGTCGACGTCGAGCACGCCGCCGAGATCGTCGCACCGCTCCTCGCAGCCGTCCGCACGCGCGGGGCCGCCGAGCTGCGCGACCTCGCGGAGCGTTTCGACGGCGTCCGACCGACGCACCTGCGCGTCCCGACGGACGTGATCGCTGCCGCGGTCGGCTCTCTCGACCCGGAGGTCCGGGCGGCGCTCGAGGAGACCATCCGGCGCGTCCGCCAGGTGCACGGTGCCCAGCGGCCCGCCGACTTCACCGTCGAGCTTGCGCCCGGTGCGCAGGTCCGGCAGCGGTGGGTGCCCGTCCGTCGCGTCGGCCTCTATGTCCCGGGCGGGCTCGCCGTCTACCCGTCGTCGGTGGTCATGAACGTCGTCGCCGCGCAGGCGGCCGGTGTCGGGTCGCTCGCCGTGGCGTCGCCCCCGCAGAAGGACCAGGACGGGCTGCCCGACCCGGTGGTGCTGGCTACCTGCGCCCTCCTGGGCATCGACGAGGTGTATGCGGTCGGCGGCGCGCAGGCGATCGGGATGTTCGCCTACGGCGCGGCCGGTACCGAGGAGGTCGACGGCGAGACGCTCTGCGAACCGGTCGACGTCGTCACCGGTCCGGGCAACGTCTACGTCGCTGCGGCGAAGCGTCTTGTGCGCGGGTTCGTCGGCATCGACGCCGAGGCGGGGCCGACGGAGATCGCGATCCTGGCCGACGGCACGGCCGACGCGAACCACGTCGCCGCCGACCTCGTCTCCCAGGCCGAGCACGACCCGCTGGCCGCCGCCGTCCTGGTGACGCCGTCCGTCGAGCTGGCGGGATCGGTCGAGGCCAAGCTCGTCGACCGGGTGGACGCGACGATGCACCGCGGCCGCGTGACGACGGCGTTGGGCGGCGAGCAGTCCGCCATCGTGCTCGTCGACGACCTCGAGCAGGGCCTCGAGGTGGTCAACGCGTACGGCGCGGAGCACCTGGAGATCCAGACGGTCGGCGCTGCCGCGCTGGCCGAGCGCGTGACCAGCGCCGGGGCGATCTTCGTCGGCGCCTACTCGCCCGTCTCGCTCGGCGACTACATGGCTGGGTCCAACCACGTGCTCCCGACGGGGGGCTGCGCGCACTTCGCCAGCGGCCTCGGGGTGCACTCGTTCCTGCGCGCCGTGCAGGTGATCGAGTACGACGCCGACGCGCTCGCCGAGGTCGCGGACAAGATCGTCGCGCTCGCGGACGCCGAAGGCCTGCCCGCGCACGGCGAGGCGGTGCGGGCCAGATTCTGAGTCATCTCACCCACGAGCCAGCGTGCCCACCCGCTCCTGCGCGCAACCATCGCCCCGTCGAGAGGACAGCCTGTGACAGGCAACGCGACGTTCCGACACCGTGACGTCGCGCTCCTGGCGGTCGTCGGCATCGAGGCACCGGTCGTGGTGCCATCGACGGTCTTCGACCAGCAGCTCGCACCGACCCTGAAGCGCCTTCGCCTCCCGCGAGGGCTGCTGTCGCGTGTGGCGGGCGTGCACGAGCGACGCTGGTGGGACGAGGAGATGACGTTCGACGACGCGGCCACCGCGGCCGGGGCGAAGGCACTGGCCGAGGCGGGGATCGACGCGGGCGACGTCGGCCTGCTCATCAACACGTCCGTGACCAGGACGTTCCTCGAGCCGTCGGTGGCCTCCCGCATCCACTCCGGGCTGTCGCTGCCGTCGAGCGCGCTCGGCTTCGACCTGACCAACGCGTGCCTCGGCTTCGTCAACGGCATGACGCTCGCGGCACAGCTGATCGACTCGGGGCAGATCCGGTACGCGGTCATCGTCAACGGCGAGGACCCGCGGCCCACGCAGGAGGCCACGCTCGCGAGGCTGACCGCCCCGGGGACCACCCGCGAACAGTTCCTCGAGGAGTTCGCCACCCTGACGCTCGGCGCGGGCGCGGCGGCGGCGGTCCTCGGCCCCGCGCACCTGCACCCGGGCGCCCACCGGCTGGTCGGTGGCGTCGCCCGGTCCGCCACGCAGCACCACGAGCTGTGCGTCGGGGGTGTCGACGGGATGAAGACGGACCCGGCCGGGCTGCTGGCCGGCGGCCTCGAGCTCGTGGTCGACGCCTGGAACGAGGCGCAGCCGGAGTGGGACTGGACGGGCGTCGACCGCATCGTCACGCACCAGGTCTCGTCGGTGCACACCCGCTCGATCGTGGAGGCGCTGGGCCTCGACCTCGACAAGGTCCCGACGACCTTCCCCCGCTGGGGCAACGTCGGCCCGGCCGCGCTGCCGATGACGCTGGCGGAGCAGTCCGACTCGCTGCGCACGGGTGACCGGGTGCTGTGCATGGGCGTCGGCTCCGGCCTGCACACCGCGATGGCTGAGATCGTCTGGTGACCATGGCGTCGCGTCCGCCTGCGGACGTCCTGGCGGCAGGTGGGATCGATGCGCGCTGGTCGCGGACGGTCCAGGTGGGACCGCGGACGTGGCACCTGCTCGACAACGCCCCGACCCTGCAGGCCGAGCCCGTCGGCACGCTGCTGTGCGTGCACGGCAACCCGACGTGGTCGTTCCTGTGGCGCCGGCTCGTCGCCGCCGGCGCGCGCGAGGAGCGCCCCTGGCGTGTGGTCGCCGTCGACCAGCTGGAGATGGGGTTCTCCGAGCGGACGGGGGAGCAGCACCGCCTGGCCGGCAGGATCGCCGACCTCGGTGCGCTGACCGACCACCTCGGACTCGCCGGGCCGGTCGTGACGGTCGGGCACGACTGGGGCGGCCTCATCAGCCTCGGCTGGGCACTCGACCACCCGGACCTGCTGGCCGGCGTCGTGCTCACGAACACCGCCGTGCACCACGATCTCGACGATCCCCTCCCCGGCGCGCTGCGCGTGGCGACGGCACCGGGCGTCCTCCCGGCGGGCACGGTCACCACGCCGGCGTTCGTCGAGGCCACGCTCGCGCTCGCCCGCCCCCGCCTGGAGCGCGCGATCGCCGACGGCTTCCGCGCGCCCTACCGCACCGCCGACCGCCGGGCCGGGATCGGCGGCTTCGTCGCCGACATCCCGGCCACCGCCGACCACCCCAGCCGCCCGGAGCTCGACCGGATCGCGGCGGGCGTGCGCGGCCTCGACGTGCCGGCGCTGCTCCTGTGGGGCACGCACGACCCGGTGTTCTCGGCGCGCTACCTGCGCGACCTGCGCGAGCGGCTGCCGCACGCGGACGTGCACCGCTTCGAGGGTGCCGGCCACCTGGTGGTCGAGGACGAGGACGTCGCCGGGGCGGTCCTGCGCTGGCTCGACGCGCGCGAGGTCCCGGCGTCGTCTCCTGCGACCGACGAGCCCTACCGCGCCCTGGGCGCGACCCTCGTCGAGCGGGCCGACGACGACGGCACCGCACTGATCGAGCTGGCGGGCCCGCGATCGCGCCGGGTGACCTGGGCGGCGCTCGCGGCCCGGACGGACCAGCTGGCTCGTGGCCTCGCGGCGAGCGGCGTCCGGCCGGGGGACCGGGTCGCCCTCCTGGTGCCGCCCGGGGCGGACCTGACGGCCGTGCTGTACGCGTGCCTGCGGCTCGGGGCGGTCGTGGTCGTCGCCGATGCCGGACTCGGTGTCCAGGGGCTCACACGCGCGGTGCGCGCCGCGGACCCCACCGTCCTCATCGGGATCGAGAAGGCCCTGGTGGCTGCACGGTGGCTGCGCTGGGCGCCGACGCTGGTCAGCGCAGGCCCGCTTCGCGCGGGCGTGGCACGGACCCTCGGCGTCAGCGCGTCCCTGGACGACCTCGCGGCGCTCGGTCGCGCAGCCAACGGCGACCTGCCGTGGCCCGACGCCGACGCCGACGCGGCAGTCCTGTTCACCTCCGGGTCGACCGGTCCGGCCAAGGGCGTCGTCTACACGCACCGCAGGCTCGCCGCGATGCGCGACGTGGTCGCCCGCACGTACGACATCGGCCCGGACAGCCCGCTCGTCGCGGTCTTCGCACCCTTCGTCCTGCTCGGTCCCGCGCTGGGGGCGACGAGCGCGAGCCCGGACATGGACGTGACGGCGCCCGGCACGCTCACGGCCAGCGCGCTGGCCGAGGCGGTCCGAGCGGTCGACGCCGCGGTCGTCTTCGCCTCGCCGGCTGCGCTGCGGTCGGTCGTGCGCACGGCGGACGGGTCGGAGCTCGCGGCGCTCGCCGGCGTCCGGCTGTTCCTCTCGGCCGGCGCACCGGTCGGCGTCGACCTGCTCGAGGCCGCGGCGACACTGATGCCCTCCGCCGAGGCCCACACGCCGTACGGGATGACCGAGGCGCTCATCGTCGCCGACGTGTCGCTGGACGAGCTCCGCGCCGTCGGCACGGGTGACGGGGTGTGCGTCGGGAAGCCGGTCCCCGGGGTCCGCGTCGCGCTCAGCGCGCTCGACGCCGACGGCGACCCGACCGGTGCGCCGGACACCGTGCCGGGCGCCACGGGGGAGGTGCTCGTGGCCGCGGCACACGTCAAGGAGCGGTACGACAACCTCTGGATCACGCAGCAGGCATCCGCCCGGGACGCCGGCTGGCACCGGACGGGTGACGTCGGGCACCTCGACGACGACGGCCGGCTCTGGATCGAGGGCCGGCTCGCACACGTGCTGGTCACGGCTGACGGCGTCCGCACACCCGTCGGGCTGGAGCAGCGGGCGCAGACGGTCGACGAGGTCGTGTCCGCGGCCGTGGTCGGCGTCGGGCCGCGGGGCGCCCAGCAGATCGTCGTCGTCGTCCAGCCGGAGGTGTACTCGCACGGCCCCGTCGTCGCGGAGCCCGACCTAGCGGCGGCGGTCCGCGCGGCGACGGCCGGTACCGACGTCGCCGCCGTCCTCGTCGTGGAGCACCTGCCGACGGACGTCCGGCACAGCTCGAAGATCGACCGCTCCCGTGTCGCGGCCTGGGCCGAGCGCGTGCTGGCGGGAGAGCGGGCCCGCCTGTGACCCGCGTGCTGGTCACGGGAGCGAGCGGGATGCTCGGCCGGGCGGTCGCGGACCGACTGGTCGCGGACGGCCACGAGGTCCGCACCCTGCAGCGCAGCCCGTCGCACGTCGCCGGTGCGCAGGACGTGGCCGGCTCGGTCACGGACCCCGACGTCGTGCGGGCCGCCGTGCGCGACCGGGAGGCGGTCGTGCACCTGGCGGCCCAGGTGACCATCACGGGACCGTTCGAGCAGTTCGAGGCGGTGAACGTCGGCGGTACCCGGCTCCTGCTCGAGCACGCCCGGGAAGCCGGCGTCGGGCGGTTCGTGCACGTCTCGTCGCCGTCCGTCGCGCACCACGGTCGCTCGTTGGTGGGGGCGGGCGCCGGACCCGCCGACCCCCATCACGCCCGCGACAGCTACGCGCGGACCAAGGCAGCCGGAGAGCTCCTCGCGCTCGCGGCGCACGACCCCGACGGTCTGCGCGTGATCGTGGTCCGGCCGCACCTCGTCTGGGGGCCGGGGGACGCCCAGCTGATCGGACGCATCGTCGAGCGGGCGCGGGCGGGCCGCCTGCCGGTGCTCGGCGACGGCGCCGCGCTCATCGACACCACCTACGTCGACAACGCGGTGGACGCGCTGGTGGCGGCCCTGCACGCGGACCCTCGCGCGTACGGCGAGCCCTACGTGGTCACCAACGGTGAGCCTCGTCCCGTCGTGGAGCTCCTCGCGGGCATCTGCGCCGCCAGCGGGGTGCCGATGCCCCGACGACACGTCCCCGCCGCCCTCGCGCGCGGTGCCGGCTCGCTCCTGGACGCCGCGTGGCGCACGTTCCCGATGCCGGGCGAGCCTCCGCTGACCCGGTTCGTCGCCGAGCAGCTCTCGACCGCGCACTGGTTCGACCAGCGACGCACGCGTGAGGCCCTCGGCTGGACGCCCAGGGTCGGGCTGGACGAGGGGCTCTCCCGGCTGGCGGGGTGGACAGCGCGGCAAGCGTCCGCGGCCGCTCCTTAGACTCGGCACGTGACCTCTGATCTCGACCGTGCTCTGGAGAACGGAGCCCTGCCGCTGCGTCCGGACCTTGTCGGCCTCGAGCCGTACGGCGCTCCCCAGCTCGACGTGCCGCACCTGCTCAACGTCAACGAGAACCCGTACGCTCCGGCGCCCGACGTCGTCGCCGACATCGCCGAGGCCGTCGCGCAGGCCGCGTCGGGCCTCAACCGCTACCCCGACCGGGACTTCGAGGCCCTGCGCGCCGACCTGGCCGGCTACCTGCGGGTCGAGTCCGGCGTGGAGCTGGCCGTCGAGCAGCTCTGGGCCGCCAACGGCTCGAACGAGATCATGCTCCACGTCCTGCAGGCGTTCGGCGGTCCGGGTCGCACGGTGCTGTCCTTCGCGCCCACGTACTCCATGTACCCCGAGTACGCCCGCGACACGTTCACCGGGTGGATCGCCGGTCGGCGGGAGGCGGACTTCGGTCTCGACCCGGACGTCGCGCGGGCCGCGATCGCCGAGCACGCGCCCTCGGTCGTGCTCCTGGCCAGCCCGAACAACCCCACGGGGACGGCGCTGCCGGCCGCGACGGTGCTGGCGGTGCTCGACGCCGCGGCCCAGGTGCCGGGCGGCTGCGTGGTCGTGGTCGACGAGGCCTACGGCGAGTTCCGCCGCACCGGTGTCCCGTCCGCCCTCGAGCTGCTGCCCGACCACCCGCACCTCGCGGTCAGCCGGACCATGTCGAAGGCGTTCGGCCTTGCCGGCGCTCGTGTGGGCTACCTCGCCGCGGCGCCGACGTTGGTCGACGCCCTCCGGGTGGTCCGGCTGCCGTACCACCTGTCGGCCGTGACCCAGGCGGTCGCCCGGGCGGCGCTGCGGCACGCGCCCGCGCTGATGGCCCAGATCGGGTCGCTGCGCGACGAGCGCGACGCCCTCGTGGTCTGGCTGCGCGAGCGCGGCCTGACCGTGGCGGAGTCCGACGCGAACTTCGTGCTGTTCGGCCTGTTCGACGACCGGCACGCGATCTGGCAGGGTCTGCTCGACCGCGGGGTCCTGATCCGTGAGGTCGGCCCGGACGGGTGGCTGCGGGTGTCGGTCGGCACACCGCAGGACATGGCGGCGTTCAAGGACGCACTGAGTGAGGTGGCAGGACTGTGAGCCCCAAGAACGCTGGGCGTACCGCGCGCATCGAGCGCGCGACGAGCGAGTCGAGCGTGCTGGTCGAGCTGAACCTCGACGGCACCGGCCGCACGGACATCTCGACGACCGTGCCGTTCTACGACCACATGCTCACGGCCCTGGGCAAGCACTCGCTCATCGACCTCACGGTGAAGGCCACCGGCGACACCCACATCGACGCGCACCACACGGTTGAGGACGTCGCGATCACGATCGGCGAGGCGCTGCGGCAGGCGCTGGGCGACAAGCGTGGCATCTCGCGGTTCGGGGACGCCACGGTGCCGCTCGACGAGGCGCTCGCGCAGGCGGTCGTCGACGTGTCCGGGCGCCCGTACCTGGTGCACACGGGGGAGCCTCCCGGCCAGGAGTACCACCTGATCGGTGGGCACTTCACGGGCTCGCTCACCCGGCACGTGCTCGAGTCGATCGCGCACCACGCCGCGTTCAGCATCCACGTGCGAGTGCTCGCCGGCCGGGACCCGCACCACATCGTGGAGGCGCAGTTCAAGGCGCTCGCCCGGGCGCTGCGGTTCGCCGTGGCCCTGGACCCGCGCGTCGAGGGCATCCCGTCGACGAAGGGCGCGCTGTGATGGCGGAGAACGAGCTGCCCGACGATTTCGAGGTCCCCGACGACCTCTCCTCGCTGCTCGACCGCCCTGCGGAGGACCCGTCGGTGGTCCTGGTGATCACGCAGGTGGCCGTACCGGCACCGCTCGCGGCGGCGTGCGCGATCGCGCAGGTCGAGGTGGACGTCGTGCCGACGCCGATCGGTGCCATCGCGGCACTGCGCGACCCGCGAGCGGCGGCGGACGGAGCCGCGGCGATCTCGAAGCTGCTGCGCACCGTCCCGGTGATCCTGCTCGAGCGGCGCGAGGGGCAGATCACCGCGTCGCGCTGGACGGGCGGAGAGCGCGGCGACGACCTCCCGGCCGGGCTGGTGCTGTCGGACGCACCGCCGGTCCTCGAGGACCTGCTCCTGGGCTCCGTCCAGGCCGGCGAGGTCGAAGGCGTCGTCACGAGCGTCGGCATGTCCCGCTGGCAGGCCATGCGCACGATCGCGAGCTCGGCCAAGCGCAAGTAGCCGGATGCCCGGTTCCTGACCGCTCCGGCGAGACCGGCACACGTCGTCTCGCGGACCGGCGTCCGTGCGTGCCGTCTCGCGGCCGCGGGTACCGTGGCCCGGTGCCTGCTCAGCCCCTCGTCGTCGTGCTCGACCACGGCGCCGACGACCACGCACCGTTGGCGCAAGCCCTGACCCGTGCCGGTGCGCGCGTCGTCGTCACCGCGGACAAGCGCACCGCCCTGGCCGCCGACGGCCTCGTGATCGCCGGCAGCGCACCGGCCGCGGACGTGATGCCCGCCCTGCGTGCGCTCGGCGCCGACCAGGTGGTCGACCGGCGCCTGGCAGGTGGCCGCCCGGTCCTCGCGATCGGTGTCGGCATGCACCTGATGTTCACCGACATCGTCCGGGACGGCGCCGTCACGGAGGGTCTGGGGGAGTGGGCAGGGGTCGTGGACTGCGTCGACGCCGCCTCCGGCGAGGTCGCCGTGCAGGCACCGCCCAGGTCCGCGCTGTTCGACGGTCTCGAGGACGCCCGCTTCGACCTCCCCGACGCCCACGCCCCCCGCACGTTCCCCCTGCTCGAGGACTGGCCGGCGGACACCCGGCTCGTGGTCCCTCTCGTCACCTGGTCGTCCGGCGAGGAGCGGTTCGTCGTGGCCGTCGAGAACGGCCCGCTCGTCGCGCTCCTGCTCCGTCTGGAGTCGTCCGGTGCGGCCGGTGCCACCGTGCTGGCCCGCTGGGTCTCGTCCCTGCCTTCGCTCGCCCCCGACATCCCCGGCCCCACCCATGAACCTGGAGTGAACGCATGACCGACCGCCTCGAGCTGCTGCCCGCCGTCGACGTCGCCGACGGCCAGGCCGTCCGCCTGACCCAGGGCGCCGCCGGCACCGAGACGGGCTACGGCGACCCGCTGTCCGCGGCGCTTGACTGGTTCGCGGGTGGTGCGGAGTGGATCCACCTGGTCGACCTCGACGCTGCCTTCGGCCGCGGGTCCAACGCCGACCTGCTCGCCGAGGTGACCGCCGAGCTCGTCGGCAAGGGCGTGAAGGTCGAGCTGTCGGGCGGGATCCGCGACGACGCGTCGGTCGAGCGCGCGCTCGGCACGGGGGCGACGCGGATCAACCTCGGCACGGCCGCCCTGGAGAACCCGGAGTGGACCGCCCGGCTCATCGGGTCGTACGGCGACCAGGTCGCCGTGGGCCTGGACGTGCGCGGCACGACGCTCGCGGCGCGCGGATGGACGAAGGACGGCGGGGACCTCTGGGAGGTGCTCGCCCGGCTCGAGGACGCCGGGTGTGCCCGCTACGTCGTGACGGACGTGAACAAGGACGGCATGCTCAACGGCCCGAACGTCGAGCTGCTGCAGCAGATGTGCGCCCGCACGGATGCGCCCGTGATCGCGTCCGGTGGGGTGTCCAGCCTGGAGGACCTGCGCGTGCTGCGGACCCTCGTGCCGCTCGGCGTCGAGGGCGCGATCGTCGGCAAGGCGCTCTACGCGGGTGCGTTCACGCTGCCCGAGGCGCTGGACGTCGCCGGACGCCCGTGACAGGACGCGAGCTCCCTCCCTCGTCCCCGTTCGCGGGCGACGACGGCACCGCGGATCCGGCGGTCGCCGCCGCTCTTGCCGCGCTCCAGGGCGGCTCGGGGACGGTCGGCGCTCTCGTCGACGCACTCGCCGGCACCCGGGTGCTCGTCCCCGTGCTCGCGGAGCTCGAGGTCGAGGACGTCGTCGTGCACGACGGCCACGAGCGCACCGTGGACAAGGAGGCGTCGGCGGGCATCGTCGCGCTCCAGGCTCCCGACGGGCGGACGGCCCTGCCGGTGTTCACCTCCGTCGCGACGATGGCCGCGTGGCGCGCGGACGCCCGACCCGTGCCCTCCGACATCGCGCGGGCCGCGCTCTCGGCGGTGACCGAGGGCTGGGAGGTGCTCGTCGTCGATCCCGGTGGACCCACGACGGTGCTGGTCCCGCGGCCGGCAGTGTGGGCTCTCGCGCAGCAGGAGCGCTGGCGTCCCGCGGTCACGCCGGACGGCGTCGACCCAGGGGTACGCGACGCGATCACCGGCGCCATGGCGCCGGTGGCGGGCGTGGTGTCGGTGGACGCCGTACCCGGCACGCGCGCCGAGGTCGCCGTGGTCGTCGAGCTGGTCGCGGGCCTGGACCGCTCCGGCCTCGACACCGTGCTGGCGCAGGTCAACGCCGCGCTCGCCGGTGCGGAGATCGTGGCGGCGCGCGTCGACTCGCTCGAGCTGCGGCTCAGGCCTTCGAACGTAGCTCGCTAGCGACCGCGCTGGCTGCCCAGGCGAACGCGAACGCGCTCAGCACGACCGCCCCCACCAGCTGACCGCCGAGGATCACCCGGTTGAGGTCGAGCGCGGGGCGCCAGTGCGCACCTCTGTCGTCGACCACGAAGACGCCTACCGCCTTGACGTGCACGCCGTAGCCGCCCCCGCCCCCGTGTCCGAACTGGCCGCCCGGCGGCACGTCCGTCGGCTCGACGTCACCCTCGGCCTCGGCCTTGGCCCGCGCGCCGGCCTCGCCGGAGCCCGACCCGGACCCGGTCCCGCCCCAGAGCCGGGCGACCGGGATGACGAGGGCGCCGTCGCGCTCGTACGCCTCGCCGAACACTCGGCGGACGGTGAAGGTGTCGTTCGCGGCCCGCGTGACGTTGGCGGGGTCGAAGTGCGGTACAGCCATGAGGTCCTCCCGGAGTTCTGGTCAGCCGGTGCAGGGTGCTGTGGGCGTGAATGACGCCTCGTCGTCCAGCATGGACCGCAGCGTGCTCACGGGCACCACAAAACTGTGCCCGTTCGAGTCTTTCGCGTACACGACCCCGACCACACGGCCGTCGCTGTCGAGCACCGCGGACCCCGAGCTGCCGTGCTCGACGGGCGCGTCGGTGACGAGCACTCCGCCCAGGTTCGCGTTGAGAGGGTCGGTCTGGCTGGCGAGAACCTGCCCCGTCGTCACGGTGAGCGCGCGCCCGAGCGGGTACCCGACGACCGTGACCAGGTCCCCGACGGCCGGGTCCGCGGGTGCGAGCTCGGGTGCGGCCGGCAGCGCGTCGGCGGTGCGCACGATCGCCAGGTCGGCCAGGTCCGCCGTGCTGGCCGCTGCGGCCCCGATGTCCCGGCCGTCGTAGGTGCTGAGCTGGAGCGTCGAGGAGTCGGCGACCACGTGCCGGTTGGTCACCAGCGTGTGGTCGTCGAGCGCGAACCCTGAGCCCGTCGACAGGCTGCCGCAGCCGATGTTCCGGATCCGCACCGCCATCCGCTGCGCCGAGTCGAAGCCGTCGGGGGACAGGTTCCCGCTGGACGTCGGCGCCTCCTGCGGCAGATCGGTGGGCACGACGTCCGTGGGGACCGGGGGTGGTGGCTCAGGCAGCATGCCGCAGCCGCCCACCAGGAGCAGCGCGACGACGGCGATCGCCGACCCGGTGCGCCTCCTCATCGCTCGAGCTCGCGCTGCAGGGCGGCGTTGGCGTCCGTCGCCTGGGCGCACACCGTCTGCACGTCGGACGTGAACCGCTCGAGGTCGGTGGGGTCGTACTGGGCGGAGTTCTGCAGGTACCCGATGAGTCGCTGCTGGCCGTCCACGCAGCTGGCCAGCGCGGTGGCCACCTGACCGGCCGCCTGGGAGACCCGCGACTGGTAGTCCGCCAGCTGCTGCTGCGACGCGCTGGTGTCCCCGAGCTGGGCCTTCTCGTCGGCCAGCTGGGTGATCCGCTCCTGCGCGGTGCTCAGCTGCGCCGTCGTTGCGTCGAGCTCCGCCTGCGTCGCGGCGAGGTCGGCCTGCGACGCCGCCAGTTCTTGGCCCGTGGAACGCGCGAGCGTCTCCCACTGCTGCGAGGTGTCCTGCCACGCCTGGTTCGTCGTGAGCATCCGGCCCAGGACGAGCCCGGCGCCCACGAGGGTGGTGACGAGCAGGACGGCGAGCACGACCGTGGCTGCACGGGGCCGACGCCGGCGATCCTGCGTCGGCACCGACGGCACCGCCGATTCTGTCGGCGCAGGGGTCGGGCCGGGCGTCACAGGCTGGGTTGCGGAGGCGCCCGGGTACCACGACGCGACGGCCGGTGCGGGAGTGCTCTCCCGCGTGATCTCCGTCACCGGCGGTTCCGCGGGGGAGGGCTGGACGTCGCGTGGGTGCGGCTCGTCGGGCTGCATCGGCCCAGGATACGAGGCACGAATGTGCGATTCCCTCAGGTCTGTGCGCCCCGTCGTCCTGGTGAGAAGGCGGCATCAGGGCGAAGACACACATCCGCAGCGGTGACAATCTCCGGATGCCCTCGACGACCTACGGAGCTGTGCTGCGCCTGCCCGGCGTCGCGCGACTCTTCGTCGTCTCCTTCCTCGCCCGCATCCCCGCGGCGATGGTCGGCGTCGTCCTCACCCTGCACGTCGTCTCGACGCTCGATCGCGGCTACGGCCAGGCGGGGGTCGTGGTGGGCGCTGCGACCGTCGGCATGGCTCTCGGGGCGCCCTGGCGGGGTCGGCTGGTCGACCGGCTCGGGCTCCGGCGCGCCATCGCGCCGTCGGTCGTGGTCGAGTCGGCCGTCTGGCTCGTCGCGCCGCACCTCGCCTACGAGATGCTCATCCTCGCCGCCGCGGTCGCCGGGCTGTTCCTCGTGCCGGTCTTCTCCGTCAGCCGGCAGTCGCTCTCGGTCCTCGTCCCGATCGCGCACCAGAAGGCGGCGTTCTCCCTCGACTCGGTGGCCGTCGAGCTGACGTTCATGCTCTCGCCGGTGGTCGGGGTGCTGCTGGCCACACAGGCGTCGACCTCGGTCGCGCTCACGGTCGTCGGTGCGCTGACGGTCGGCGGCGGGGTGCTGTTCATGTGGGCGAACCCGCCGACCCGGAGCGAGCGCTCGACCGAGCCGGCCGCGGAGCTCCCGAAGCAGCGGCTGGTCAGCCCCGCCCTGGTCGTCCTCCTGCTGGCGGGGGTGGCGGCGTCGTTCGTGCTGGTCGGGACCGACGTCTCCCTGGTGGCGACGCTGAACGACTCCGGCCGCTCGGCTGACATCGGCTGGATGATCGCGCTGTGGGCCGGCGGGTCGGTGGTCGGGGGACTGGTCCACGGCGCCAGCCACCGCAACCCGTCGCCCTTGGTCCTCGTCGCCCTGCTGGGGCTCGCCACGATCCCGGCGGCGTTCGCGACCGGGCAGGTGTGGCTGGCGGTCGCGGTCGTCGTCGCCGGGCTCCCGTGCGCGCCGGCGCTCTCGTCCATCAACGCGACGCTCGTCCGGCTGGTCCCGGAGCACCGGCGGGGCGAGGTCATGGGGTGGAGCGGCACGATGTCGACCGTCGGCAACGCGTTGGGCGCCCCGTTGTGCGGGGCGGTGATCGACCGCGCCACGCCCGGTGCCGGGTTCCTGACCGCCTCGGTTGTCGGCGGCGGGCTCGCCGTCGGCGGGCTCGTCGTGCTCGCGCTGGTTCGGGGCCAGGGCAGGGTCGGATCCGAGGTGGAGGAGCGTCCCGCACGGCGGCACATGCCCACGGTGCGAGCGGTCCGTCGACGCGCCGCCACCTCGACGCGACGCGTCCGGGTCAGACGACCGAGCCGGTGAACTTCTCGCCCGGCCCGTCGCCCGGGGCGTCCGGGAACGGGGACGCCTCGCGGAACGCGAGCTGGAGCGAGCGGAGGCCGTCCCGCAGCGAGCGGGCGTGCTGGTTGCCGATGTCGGGGGCCGAGGCCGTGACCAGCGCGGCGAGCGCCGTGATGAGCTTGCGGGCCTCGTCGAGGTCGAGGAAGTCGGCGCCGGTTCCCGTCGGACCGTCCTCGGCGAGGCCGCACTTCACGGCGGCCGCGCTCATGAGGTGGACCGCGGCGGTGGTGATGACCTCGACCGCGGCGACGTCCGCGATGTCCCGGGTGGCGGTCGTGGTGGGGTCGGTGTCCGGGCTCGTCTCGCTCATGCAGCGATCCTCTCATCGGGGCGGCGCAAGTCCCGATACGTGCCCGAGAGGAGCCCCGACGTCGATTCGGGTGTTCGGGCGTCCTCTGGTAGCCTTGGCAGTCGACTGACCTGGGTTGTGCTGAGCCGATCTCGAGAGAGACCCGGCGCACGCGGCCCAGGCGCACAAGTGGAGTTCCTCCCACCTGGGCCTCGACCGTACGGTGCGTTGGTTGCGCATCGTCGACAGAGACCGGGTCACAGTCCGCACCGGACGGCGCAAGCCGATCCCGGTGGCGTGAGCATGGCTCCCGGCCATGCCCACCTCACGGACCTCGAGGCCTCCTCCTGTGACCAGGACGGGGGCCTTCCTCGTTCCCGGCGGTCCACCCACGACGAACCTGAGGAGCACCACATCAGCGAGCCCCGCATCAACGATCGGATCCGCGTCGCCGAGGTCCGCCTGGTCGGCCCCAACGGCGAGCAGGTCGGCATCGTCCGCGTGGAGGACGCCTTGCGCCTGGCCCAGGACGCCGACCTCGACCTCGTCGAGGTGGCACCTGACGCTCGTCCGCCCGTCTGCAAGATCATGGACTACGGCAAGTTCAAGTACGAAGCAGACATGAAGGCCCGTGAGGCCCGGCGGAACCAGACCAACACGGTCCTCAAGGAGATTCGTTTCCGGCTGAAGATCGACCCGCACGACTACGGCACCAAGAAGGGCCACGTCGAGCGGTTCCTCACTGCCGGCGACAAGGTCAAGGTCATGATCATGTTCCGTGGCCGCGAGCAGTCGCGCCCGGAGATGGGCGTGCGCCTGCTGCAGCGGCTCGCGGACGACGTGTCCGAGCTCGGCTTCATCGAGAGCATGCCCAAGCAGGACGGGCGCAACATGATCATGGTGCTCGGTCCGATGAAGAAGAAGGCCGACCAGAAGCAGGAGCAGCGCCGTGCGGCGCAGGCTGCTGCGGCTCGTGAGCAGAACGCCGCGGCTGCTGCCGCTGCTGCTGCCGCTGCGGCCAACCCGGTCGAGCAGGTCGAGCCCGTCACGCCTGCTGCCGCCGAGGCACCTGTCGTCGCCGAGGCCGCTCCCGTGGTCGCGGCACCGGTCGAGACCGCTCCCGTGGTCGAGGCACCGGTCGCAGCTCCGGCGGCGGTCGAGACCCCTGCTCCGGCCGAGAAGCCTGCCGCCGCCCCGCGTCCGGCTGCGTCTCGTCCCAGCGCACCGCGTCCGGCTGCCGCCGGTCAGCCGGCCGCCGCACCTCGTGCGACGACGCCGCGCCCGGCCGCAGCATCCCGACCGGCCGCAGCACCGCGTCCCGCGGCGGCTGCGCGACCGGCAACCGCACCCACGCCGGCGGCGACGCCCGCGACGTCGCAGCCCGCGGCATCGTCGGTCGCACCGAAGCCGGCGACGCCGAAGCCGGCCACACCCCGGCCGACCGCCACGCCGCGGCCCGCGCCGCGACCTGGTCCGGCCGGTCCGGCGAAGGCACAGACCAGCACGACGGCCTCCGAAGAGGCGAGCTAGCCCGCACGAACGGACGGCCCGGCCCCCCGTCGGACCGCACCAGACGAGTCGTACGAACCCGTGCGATGTGAAGGACAAGGAGACACGGCAGCCATGCCGAAGAACAAGACGCACTCCGGTGCCAAGAAGCGCTTCCGGGTCACCGGGACCGGCAAGGTCATGCGCGAGCAGGCCGGCGGTCGCCACCTGCTCGAGCACAAGTCGAGCCGCCGCACCCGCCGCATCGCCGGCGACCTCGTCGTCTCCCCTGCCGACGCCCCCCGTATCAAGAAGCTGCTCGGCAAGTGACCCCGGGGGCGCTGCTGCGCCCCGGTCACTCGGCCCGAGCCTGAGACAAGCAAGGAGCATCACGTGGCACGCGTGAAGCGGGCGGTCAACGCCCAGAAGAAGCGCCGTACAACCCTCGAGCGCGCTGCGGGTTACCGCGGTCAGCGGTCGCGCCTGTACCGGAAGGCGAAGGAGCAGGTCACCCACTCCCTCGTCTACGCGTACCGCGACCGCAAGGTGCGCAAGCAGGACTTCCGCAAGCTGTGGATCCAGCGCATCAACGCTGCGTCCCGCGAGCAGGGCCTGACCTACAACCGCCTGATCCAGGGCCTCAAGCTCGCGGGCATCGAGGTGGACCGTCGCGTCCTGGCCGACCTCGCCGTCAATGACGCCGCGACGTTCAACACGCTCGTGGCCGCCGCCAAGGCTGCTCTGCCCGAGGACGTCAACGCGCCGAAGGCTGCGTGACCCTCGTTCGTCGCTGAGCTCGACCGCCCGACCCGCCTCGCGCGGGGCCGGGCGGTGGCTCGGTGCACCCGGAGCCCCCGGAGTCGCCTGTGTCATCGGCGGACCCTGGGGGCTTCGCCGTACCCAGGCATGATGTCCCCGTGGCTGACGAGATCCTGACCAACCCCCGGGCCGAGCGGGTCAAGGCGGTGCGCGCGCTGGTCGGCCGGACCGTGCGGCAGCGCGCCGGGAGGTTCGTCGTCGAGGGTCCCCAGTCCGTGCGGGAGGCGGTGCTGGCGGCGGACGTGCACGACGTGTACGTGACCGTGGAGTCGGCGCAGCGGTACCCGGAGATCGTCGGTGCCGCGCGCGAGCGCAGGATCCGGGTGCACACCGGCACTGTCGAGGTGCTCGACGCCATGAGCCCCGACGGCCAGCAGGTCGTCGCGGTGGCGGCGCTGACGGCGCACACCCTCGACTCGGTGCTGGCGGGCGCGCCGCGCCTGGTGGCCGTGCTGGCGCACGTGCGCGACCCCGGGAACGCGGGCACCGTCGTGCGGGCGGCCGACGCAGCCGGTGCCGACGCCGTGGTGCTGACCGCGCAGAGCGTCGACCTGCACAACCCGAAGGTGGTCCGCTCGACCGCCGGGTCCTTGTTCCACCTGCCCGTCGTCACGGGGACGGACCTCCCGTCGACGGTCGACGCGCTGCGTGCCGCGGGGCTGACCGTCCTGGCGGCGGACGGTGCCGGCGTGCACGACCTCGACGACCTGCTGGACGTCGCCGGCCACGCGCCGGCCGGCGTGCCCGACCTCGCGCGCCCGACCGCGTGGGTGTTCGGCAACGAGGCCTGGGGGCTGCGCGAGGAGGACCGCGCACTGGCGGACGCCGTCGTGCGGGTGCCCATCCGCGGACGGGCGGAGTCGCTCAACCTGTCGACCGCGGCGACGGTCTGCCTCTACGCCAGCTCGCGGGCCCAGCGGTGAGGCTGTTCGCCGCGGTGTGGCCACCCGATGACGTCCTCGACCATCTGGACCTGGCTCTCGCCTCGGTGCGAGGCGCCCCGGCCGGCCTCTCGTCGGCCGTGCGCTGGTCCGCACGGGAGACGTGGCACCTCACGGTGGCGTTCTACGGCGACCTCCCCGACGGCGTCGTGCTGGGCCTGACCGCCGACCTGGCCGAGGTCGCCGCCGGGATCGAGCCGTACGAGCTGGCGCTGCGCGGCGCCGGCGTCTTCTCGCACCGGACGCTCTGGGTGGGTGTCGCCGGCGACCTGGAGACACAACGCACGGTGACGCGCGGGTGCGTCGAGGCGGGGGAGTCGGCGGGCGGCGTGACCGACAACCGGCCCCGCGACCGTCCGCACCTGACCATCGGACGGGTGCGTCCCGGCAGCGGGCCACCTCGGCGGCGCTCGTCGCGACCCGACCGGCCAGGCCCGCGGGCGGACACGAACGGCTCGGAGGACGGGGAGGTCGCGGCGAGCCTCGTGCGCGCGCTCGCCGTGTACGAGGGGCCGCGCTGGCTCGTCGACGAGCTCACCCTCGTCTCGTCGCAGCCGGGTGCCGGGCGCGGCGGGGGACCGCTGTACGAGCGGGTCGAGACCTTTGCGCTGGGGCGGTAGCGACGGTCGTGGCATCATGGCGACCATGACAGCGCGTGCGCAGGCGGCCGGTGGTCGCCGATTTCCTGGGCCCGTTCCCGGGCCGCGCCACTGACGCGCACGTGAGCGGGCCGTCCACCGCTGGACCGGCCACCACGACCTGGATCGGGCGCCTCTAGACTTGTCCGCTGGCCGGGAGTGGCGCTTGCGCCACCACAAGCACTGCGCCACGGCCGTGCGCTCGCGCCGGCTGCTCAGAACCTGCACTGGAAGGTCAGGATGTCCGACGACACCGCTCTGTCCCCGCTCGACTCCGACGGCATCGAGTCCGCCGTCGAGGACGCGTTGAAGGCCCTCGCGGCCGCCACCGACCTCGACGCCCTGAAGTCCGCACGCCTCGAGCACGTGGGGGAGCGCAGCCCGATCGCGCTCGCCAACCGCGCCATCGGCGGCCTCGCGCCCACCGACAAGGCCGTGGCCGGCAAGCTGCTCGGGCAGGCGAAGGGCCGGCTCGCCGCCGCCCTCGCGGAGCGGCAGGCGGAGCTCGAGGCCGAGCGCGACCAGCGCGTCCTCGTCGAGGAGTCGGTCGACGTCACGCTGCCGACCGATCGTCGGCCCCGGGGAGCGCGCCACCCGCTGGAGACGCTGTCCGAGCGCATCGCTGACATCTTCGTCTCGATGGGTTGGGAGATCGCCGAGGGGCCCGAGCTCGAGGCCGAGTGGTTCAACTTCGACGCGTTGAACTTCGGCGTCGACCACCCGGCGCGCCAGATGCAGGACACGTTCTTCGTCGACAGTCCCGGGCTCGTGCTGCGCACGCACACGTCGCCGGTGCAGGCTCGCACGCTGCTCAAGCGGGACCTGCCCGTGTACATCGCGTGCCCCGGCAAGGTGTTCCGCACCGACGAACTCGACGCCACGCACACGCCCGTGTTCCACCAGGTCGAGGGCCTCGCCGTGGACAAGGGCCTGACCATGGCGCACCTCAAGGGCACGCTGGACCACTTCGCGCAGGCGATCTTCGGTCCCGAGGCTCGCACGCGCCTGCGGCCGTCGTTCTTCCCGTTCACGGAGCCGAGCGCCGAGATGGACTTCTGGTTCCCGCAGAAGAAAGGTGGACCGGGCTGGATCGAGTGGGGTGGCTGCGGGATGGTCAACCCGAACGTCCTGCGCGCCTGCGGCGTCGACCCCGAGGTCTACTCCGGGTTCGCCTTCGGCATGGGCATCGAGCGCACCCTGATGCCACGGCACGGGATCGCTGACATGCGCGACATGGTGGAGGGCGACGTCCGCTTCTCCACGCAGTTCGGGACGGAGATCTGATGCCGCGCATCCCCCTGACGTGGCTCGCCGAGCACGTCGAGCTCCCCGCGGGCCTGACCGCCGAACAGCTGGCGGCGGACCTTGTCCGCGTGGGTCTGGAGGAGGAGGCGATCCACGCCGCCGCCGTGACCGGTCCGCTGGTCGTCGGCGAGGTCGTGGAGGTGACGCCCGAGCCGCAGAAGAACGGCAAGACCATCAACTGGTGCCGGGTGGACGTCGGCGCCGAGCACAACGAGCCCGGCGGCGGTCCTCGCGGCATCGTGTGCGGTGCGCACAACTTCGTCGTCGGTGACCACGTCGTCGTCGCGCTGCCGGGAGCGGTCCTGCCCGGACCGTTCGCCATCGCATCGCGCAAGACGTACGGCCACGTGTCCGACGGGATGATCTGCTCAGCGCGCGAGCTCGGGCTGGGTGAGGACCACGCCGGGATCATCGTGCTGTCCGAGCTCGGGCTGGACGCGCCCGTCGGCACGGACGCGCGCGAGCTGCTCGGGCTCGGGGAGGAGGTCCTCGAGATCAACGTGACGCCCGACCGCGGGTACTGCTTCTCGATGCGCGGGGTCGCGCGCGAGTACGGGCTGTCGACGGGCGCGACGTTCACCGACCACGGTCTGCCCTCGGGAGACGAGCGTCCCGCCGGGGGCGGCTTCGCGGTGGAGATCGACGACGCGGCGCCGATCCACGGGGTCCCGGGTGCCGACCGCTTCGTCGCGCAGATCGTGCGGGGCGTGCGCGCGAACGACCCGTCGCCCGCCTGGATGCAGCGCCGGTTGCAGCAGGCCGGCATGCGGCCGATCAGCCTCGCCGTCGACGTCACCAACTACGTGATGCTCGACCTCGGGCAGCCGCTGCACGCGTACGACCTGGCGCACCTGTCCGAGCCGATCGTGGTGCGTCGGGCGAACCCCGGCGAGCGGATCAGAACCCTCGACGACGTCGACCGGGTGCTCGACCCCGAGGACCTGCTCATCACCGACAGCCCCGGCGGCGTGCGCGGCGCCCGGCCCATCGGTCTCGCAGCCGTCATGGGCGGCGGGGACAGCGAGGTCAGCGCGACGACGACCGACCTGCTCATCGAGGCCGCCCACTTCGACCCCATCACCGTGGCTCGCTCGGCGCGTCGCCACAAGCTGCCCAGCGAGGCGGCGAAGCGGTTCGAGCGCGGCGCGGACCCGCAGCTGCCGCCGGTGGCGGTCGCCCGGACGGTCGCGCTGCTGGTCGAGCACGGCGGCGGCGTCGCTGGTCCGCTGACGGACGTCGACAGTCGTGTCCCCCTGGCGTCGTTCGACCTCGCGCTGGACCTGCCGACGCGGCTCGTCGGCCTGCCGTTCTCGGCCGACGAGGTGCGGGAGACGCTGCGGTCGATCGGCTGCGACGTGGCCGACGCCGGTGCCGACGCGATCACGGTGACGCCTCCGTCGTGGCGCCCCGACCTCGTCGCGGGCGTCGACCTGGTCGAGGAGATCGCGCGCCTGCGCGGGTACGACGCGATCCCGTCGACGCTCCCCGTCGCCCCGGCCGGCGCCGGCCTGACCGCGGGCCAGCGTGCCCGGCGTTCGATCGCCCGGGCGCTGGCCGAGGCGGGTCTCGTCGAGGTGCTCAGCTACCCGTTCATCGGGACCGACCAGCTCGACGCGCTGAACCTGCCCGCGGACGACGCCCGTCGTCGTGCCCTGCGGTTGGTCAACCCGCTCTCCGACGAGCAGCCGTACCTGCGCACGAACCTGCTGGTCACCCTGCTCGACACCGCGCGGCGCAACGTGAGCCGGGGCGCGAGCGACGTGGCGATCTTCGAGCTCGGGCTGGTCACGCGGCCGGTCCCGGGTGCGCCCGGCGCTCCGCGACTGCCGGGTGGGGTCCGCCCGTCCGACGAGCAGCTCGCCGCGATCGACGCGGCCGTGCCCCCGCAGCCGCGCCGCGTCGCCGGGGTCCTCGCGGGGCTGCGCGAGCCTGCCGGCTGGTGGGGGACGGGCCGCCGGGCCGACCACACCGACGCGATCGCGGCTGCGCTCCTGGTCGCGGAGGTCGTCGGGGTGCAGCTCGTGGCGTCGGCCGACGCCGACCACGCGCCGTGGCACCCGGGGCGGTGCGCACGACTGACGACGACCGACGGCACCCTCGTCGGCCACGCCGGCGAGCTGCACCCGAACGTCGTGACCGCGCTCGGTCTGCCGGCCCGCACGGCCGCGTTCGAGGTGGACCTCGACGTGGTGCTGGCGGCGGCGTCACCCGACCCCGTCCCGGCGGTGCCGGTCTCGACGTTCCCCGTGAACAAGGAGGACGTCGCCCTGGTGGTCGCGTCGACGGTCCCGGCTGCCGACGTGCTCGACGCGGTCCGGGTCGGCGCCGCCGCGAGCCCGGTCGGGGACGTCGTCGAGGAGGTCCGGCTGTTCGACGTGTACACCGGCCCCCAGGTGGGCGAGGACCACAAGTCGCTGGCGTTCTCGCTCCGTCTGCGCGCCGCCGACCGGACGCTGACCGCGCAGGAGTCGGCGACGGTCCGGGAGTCGATCGTCGCGGAGGCGCACCGCCGGTTCGGGGCGACGCTGCGCGCCTGAGGAGCTGTCCGCAGCCCTCGTCGACCGCCCGGTCGACGAGGGCTGCGGCGTACCCGGACAAATCATCGGATGTGTTCACCCAATAGTTACCGGCGAGTAGTTGCCGCGAATCGGACGAACAGCGACAGTTGTCCAGGCCGTCACGAGCGGCCACTTTTTGCGCCCCCGACGAAAGCGAGCTCGACGTGCGTCCTGCGATGAAGTCGATCAGCGGGGGCGTCGCCGCCCTCGCGTTGGCCCTGACGGGCGGTGTGATCACGGCGGGTGCTGCGCAGGCCGCGGTGGGCACAACCCCGCGCGTCCTGATCAACGAGGTGTACGGCGGCGGAGGGAACTCCGGCGGCCTCTTCAACCGCGACTTCATCGAGCTGGTCAACCCCACGGATGCGCCGGTCGAGGTGACCGGCTGGGCGGTCCAGTACGGTTCCGCCACCAACACGACCTTCTCGTCGAAGACGGCCTTGTCCGGCACGATCGCCGCCGGTGAGTCGCTGCTCGTCGGGGAGGCGTTGGGTGCGGACACCAGCCAGCCCGCCATCACGCCCGACATCGACGGCACGATCGCGATGTCGGGAAGCGCCGGCAAGGTGGCGCTCACGACCACGTCCGACACGCTCGTGTGCGCGACTGCTGCAGCCTGCGCGGCCGAGCCGTCCGTCGTCGACCTGGTCGGCTGGGGAACCTCGGTCGTGTTCGCCGGAGCGCCCGCGCCCGGCACGTCGAACTCGACCTCGGTGTCCCGCAATGCGACCCACACCAACACGGCGATCAACGCAGCCGACTTCACTGCCGGTGCGCCGACCCCGACGTCGAGCAGCACCGACCCGACAGACCCGACCGATCCGCCCGAGCCGACCGAGGTGTCGATCGCCGAGATCCAGGGCACCGGGCCGGCCTCCGGGCTGGTCGGCTCGACCGTCAGGACGACCGGCGTGGTCACGGCCGCCTACCCGACGGGCGGGTTCAGCGGCTACGTGATCCAGACCCCCGGCACAGGCGGCGCGACGGACGCGACTCCGGGTGCGTCCGACGCGGTCTTCGTGTTCTCGTCGGCCACCGTCGGGTCGGTGACGATCGGCGACCACGTCCAGGTGACCGGCGCAATCTCCGAGTTCAACGGCCTCACCGAGATCACGGTCTCCGCCGCGGCGGACCTGGTGAAGCTGCCGGCCGCCGCCGCCGTGACGCCCTTCTCGGGCGCGTGGCCGACGACGGATGCCGCACGTGAGGCGCTGGAGTCGATGCTCTATGCGCCGACCGGCGCGTTCACCGTGGCCGACACGTACAGCACGAACCAGTACGGCGAGGTTCGTCTGGCCGCTGGGACGACGCCCTTGGTGCAGCCCACGGAGGTGGGTCGACCCAGTTCGCCCGAGGCCGCTGCCTCGGTCGCCGACACGGCCGCGCGCGCGGTCGTCCTGGACGACGGTGCGACGACGAACTTCCTGTCGCCGGCGAACAGCGCCCTGACCCCGCCGTACGTGTCCCTGGCCAACCCGGTCCGGGTGGGTGCCGCCGCCACGATCACGGCTCCGGTGGTCGTCGACTTCCGCAACAACGTGTGGAAGCTCAACCCGACCACGCCCTTCGTCGCGGGCGGGACCCCGCCGGCGACGTTCACGAACACCCGCACGGCCGCCCCGGTCGAGGTGGGTGGTGACCTGAAGGTCGCGTCGTTCAACGTCCTCAACTACTTCACGACGCTGGGCAGCTCGGACACCGCCTGCGTCGCCTACCCGGACCGAACGGGTGACGGCGTGACGGTGGAGAAGGGCTGCGACCAGCGCGGCGCGTGGGACCAGGCCGACCTGGACCGTCAGCAGGCGAAGATCGTCGCCGCCATCAACGCGCTCGACGCCGACGTCGTCGGCCTGCTCGAGATCGAGAACTCGGCCCGCGTGGACGGGGTCGCCGATGAGGCGCTCGGCACGCTGGTCGACGCCCTGAACGCGGCTGCGGGCTCCGAAGTCTGGGCGTTCGTCCCGTCGTCGACCGAGCTGCCGCCCGCCGCCGAGCTCGACGTCATCACCAACGCGATCATCTACAAGCCGGCGGCGGTCGAGCGCACGGGCGAGTCGCGGGCCCTCGGCACCGAGAGCGCGGACGGCGGAGCGTTCAACAACGCTCGGGAGCCGATCGGCCAGGCGTTCACACCAGTCGACGGAGGCGAGCCGTTCTTCGTCGTCGTCAACCACTTCAAGTCCAAGGGGTCGGCCGGTCCGTGGCCGGGTGACAAGGACACGGGCGACGGCCAGGGCGCCTCGAACGAGTCCCGGGTCCGGCAGGCGAAGGCGCTGCGCGACTGGGTGCCGACCGTGCAGGGCGAGGCCGACGCGGTCGCGCTCGTCGGTGACTTCAACGCGTACACCCACGAGGACCCGCTGCAGGAGCTGTACGCCGTCGGCTACACGGACGCCGCGACGGCGCTCGCCGACGGCCAGTACTCGTACCTCTTCGGCGGACTGGTCGGCTCGCTCGACCACGTGCTGCTCAACGAGGCGGCGATGCAGCGGGCCACGGATGCGGACATCTGGGAGATCAACGCCGAGGAGTCCATCGCGCTCGAGTACTCGCGCTACAACTACCACGGCACGCTCTTCTACGCGCCGGACGCCTACCGGTCCTCCGACCACGACCCGGTGGTCGTCGGGCTGGTCAACGGTGCGGCCAAGCCGGTCAACCTGACGCTGCTCGACATCAACGACTTCCACGGACGCATCGACACCAACACCGTGAAGTTCGCGGGCACGGTCGAGAAGGAGAAGTCGGCGGCCGTCGCGGCAGGGGGTCCGGTCGCATTCGTGTCGGCCGGTGACAACATCAGCGCGTCCCTGTTCGCCTCGGCTGTCCAGCAGGACCAGCCGACGATCGACGTGCTGAACGCCCTCGAGCTCAACGCGTCGGCCGTGGGCAACCACGAGTTCGACAAGGGGTTCCAGGACCTCACCGACCGCGTGATCGCGGGTGGCACCAACGCCACGTGGGACTACCTCGGGGCGAACGTCTACCTCAAGGGGACGACGACGCCGGCGCTGCCGGAGTACGCGATCCTCGACATGGCCGGCGTGTCCGTCGGCGTCATCGGTGCGGTCACCGGGGAGACGCCCTCGCTGGTCAGCCCCGGCGGCATCACGGAGCTGGAGTTCGGCGACCCGGTCGACGCCGTCAACCGCGTCGCCGCCCAGCTGAGCGACGGCGACGAGTCCAACGGCGAGGCTGAGGTGCTCGTCGCCAGCTTCCACGAGGGCGCCCACGAGGGTCTGCCGGGCGGCACCCTCGAGGAGGAGCTCGCCCAGGGCGGGGCGTTCCAGAAGATCGTCGAGGAGACCTCCGCCGCCGTCGACGCGATCTTCACGGGCCACACCCACCAGCAGTACGCGTGGGAGGCGCCGGTTCCCGGTGAGCCCGGCACGACGCGGCCGATCCTGCAGACGGGCAGCTACGGCGAGTTCATCGGCAAGATCGTCCTGACCTACGACCCGGCCAGCGGTGAGGTCGTCGCGCACACCCAGCAGAACGTGCCGCGTCTGGTCGCACCCGTCGTCGCCGGCAACACCCCCGCGCAGAACGAGGCGGCATTCGCCGCCCAGCTCGTCGCGACGTACCCGCGCGTGGCGCAGGTCAACACCATCGTGCAGGCGGCGCTGGCCTACGCGAACGAGGTCGGCTCGGTCCCCGTCGGTTCGGTGACTGCCGACATCACGACCGCCTTCACGGGCGGCACGTACGGGCCCACTGGGTACACGGCACCGGCGACCGCCCGCGACGACCGGGCCAACGAGTCCACCCTGGGCGATCTCGTGGCGAACGCGCTGCGGGACACGCTCGCCCCGGAGAACCTCGGCGGCGCGGAGATCGGTGTCGTCAACCCCGGGGGCATGCGTGCCGAGCTGCTGTACGCCCCGGACGGCGTCATCACGACGGCCGAGGCCAACAGCGTGCTGCCGTTCGTGAACAACCTCTGGACCACGTCGCTCACGGGCGCTCAGTTCAAGACGATGCTCGAGCAGCAGTGGCAGACCCTCGCGGACGGCTCGGTCCCGACCAGGTCGTACCTGCAGCTGGGTCTGTCGGACAACGTGACGTACACGTTCGACGCCGCGGCACCGGCGGGGTCGCGCATCACGTCCATCACCGTGGACGGTGCACCGATCGACCCGGCAGCGAGCTACCGGATCGGGACGTTCTCGTTCCTCGTGACCGGCGGCGACAACTTCCGGATCTTCACGCAGAGCACGGACGCCCGCGACTCCGGGCTCGTCGACCGCGACGGCTGGATCTCCTACCTGCAGGCGCACCCCGGGCTCGCCCCGGACTTCGCCCGACAGTCGGTCGGGGTCCCGATGGTGCCGTCGACGGTCACGGCCGGGGACACGCTGGCGTTCCCGGTGACCAAGCTGGACCTGACGAGCCTCGGGTCGCCGCTGAACACCAGCCTGGACGTCCGGCTCGACGGCGCATCCATCGGCACGGTGCCGGTCAGTGCCGGCAGCGCCGACGTCTCGGTGACGATCCCGGCGGGTACGAGCGCGGGTGCCCACACGCTGACGCTGGTGGCGAGCCCGAGCGGCACCACGGTGACGCTCCCGCTCACCGTCGAGGCGAACATCCCCTCGTCGACGACCACGCTCACGGCGTCGGCGGCCAGCCAGGTGTACGGCTCGTCGTCACGCGTCGAGCTCACGGCGACAGTCACGGCCGACGTGCCGGTGGCCGGGACGGTGGAGTTCGTCGCTGGTGACACCGTGCTCGGCACGGCGACTCTGCAGGGCGGCACCGCGACCTTGCGGATCCCGTCGTCCACACCGGCAGGCACCTACCAGGTGGTCGCCCGGTTCGCCGGCGACGACACCGTGACCGGCTCGGAGTCGGAGCCCGTGACCGTCGAGGTGAAGAAGGTGACCACGACGACCGGGTTGACCGTGACGCGTGGCTTCCTGTTCATCCCGTCGATCGCCATCGCGACGGTCTCCTCCGACATCGGTCGGGTGCCGTCCGGCACGGTCGAGCTCCGCGAGGGGGGCACGGTGGTGAAGCGTCTGAACGTGGTGCTGGGCGTCGCCATCGGCACGGTCCCGTCGGGCACACACACGTACACGGCGACGTTCGTCCCGACCGACACCGCGAACGTCAACCCGAGCACGAGCGCGCCGGTCAGCATCCGCTGACCTACCCGCTGACCTCATGACGAAGGCCCGCGTCCCGTCCCGGGGCGCGGGCCTTCGTCGTCGCTACACGTAGTCGTGGTAGGCGGGCAGGTCGAGCACGCCGTTGCCGGACAGGCCGATGACGATGGTCTCCGCCTCGGTGGCCGCCCGGGCGTGCGCGATGGCCCCGGCGACGGCGTGCGTCGACTCGGGTGCCGGGATGATGCCCTCGGCGCGGGCGAACTCGATCCCGGCGGCGAACGCGGTGTCCTGGTCCACGGCCATCGCCTCGATCAGCCCGAGCTCGACGGCGTGCGACACCATCGGGGCCATCCCGTGGTAGCGCAGGCCACCGGCGTGGATCGGCGGCGGGACGAAGTCCTTCCCCAGCGTGTGCATCTTCAGCAGAGGAGTGAGGCCGGCGACGTCGCCGAAGTCGTACCGGTACTCGCCCTGCGTCAGCGACGGGCACGCGGCGGGCTCGCAGGCGACCACCCGGGTGGTGGTGCCGTCGCGCAGGTTCCGGCCGAGGAACGGGAACGCGAGCCCGCCGAGGTTCGAGCCGCCCCCCGCGCACGCGAAGACCACGTCGGCGCTCTCCTCGATCGTGTCGAGCTGCGCGAGCGCCTCCTGGCCGATGACGCTCTGGTGCAGCAGGACGTGGTTGAGCACGCTGCCGAGCGAGTAGTGCGCGTCCGGGTCGGTCGCGGCGGCCTCGACGGCCTCGCTGATCGCCATGCCGAGCGAGCCGGTGGTCTCGGGGTCCTCGGCGAGCATCGCGCGGCCGGCGGCGGTCAGGTCCGACGGCGACGGGTGGCAGATGCTGCCGTAGGTCTCCATCTGCATGCGGCGGTACGGCTTGGAGTCGAAGGAGGCTCGGACCTGCCACACCTCGCAGGTCAGCCCGAGCAGCGCGCACGCCATGGCCAGCGACGCGCCCCACTGCCCGGCGCCGGTCTCGGTGGTGAGCTTCGTGATGCCCTCGGCCGCGTTGTAGTACGCCTGCGCGACGGCGGTGTTCGGCTTGTGCGACCCGACGGGGCTCACGCCCTCGTACTTGTAGTAGATGCGCGCCGGCGTGCCGAGCGCGCGCTCCAGCCGACGTGCGCGGATCAGGGGCGAGGGGCGCCACAGCGCGTAGATCTCTCGCACGGGCTCCGGGATCTCGACCCACCGCTCGGTGCTGACCTCCTGCATGATCAGCGCCATCGGGAACAGCGGAGCCAGGTCGTCCGGCGTCAGCGGCTCCCGGGTGCCGGGGTGCAGGGCCGGCGGACAGGGTGACGGCAGGTCTGCCGCCAGGTTGTACCAGTGCGTGGGGACCGTCGAGGGGACGGTCACACCGAGGGTGTCGAGGAGCGACGTCGTCATCTGAGCCTCCGGGGTGGGCGCGTCGGTGCGCAGCGCCACCGTATCCCCGGTGTGTCCGGGACGGCCGAGACCTCAGATCGCGCAGGAGTCGTCGACGCAGGCCGCCGCGTCCGCCGTCGCCAGCGTCTGGATCGGGTTCGCGTCACGCCACGCCGTCTCGAGCAGCTGCGTGAACACGTCGGCCGGCTGGGCGCCCGATACCGCGATGCGACGGTCGACGACGAAGAACGGCACGCCGGTCACGCCGAGCGCTCGTGCCTCGTCCTCGTCGGCGCGGACGGCGTCGGCACCGGCGTCGCTCGCCAGCGCGGCACGTGCTGCGTCGGCGTCGACACCTGCGCCGCTCACGATCCGCACCAGCGTCCCGTCGTCGCCGAGGTCGGCGCCGTGCTCGAAGTGCGCCGAGAACAGCGCCTCGAGCGTCCGCTCGGCCAGCGCTGCTCCGCTGGTCGTGCGTGCGAGGTGGACCAGACGGTGCGCCGCGAAGGTGTTGGCGGCGAGCGACCGGTCGAAGTCGTACGCCAGACCCTCGCCGGCGGCCACGCCCGTGACCTGCGCGAACATTCGCGTCACCTGGTCGCGCGGGATGCCCTTGTGCCGGGCGAGCGCGTCGATCTCCGGGATCCCCGGGCCGGTGGGTGTGCCCGGCGACAGCTCGTACGCCCGCCAGGTGACCTCGACGTGCTCGCGGTGCGGGAAGTCGGCGAGTGCCGTCGCGAAGCGCCGTTTGCCGATGTAGCACCAGGGGCAGGCGATGTCCGACCAGATCTCGACGTTCAGGGTCCGTACGGCGTTCAGGGTGGGGATGCTCACGGGAGCAGCAGGACCTTTCCGGTGGTGGAACGCGACTCGAGCGCGCGGTGGGCGTCGGCCGCGTCGGCCAGGGCGAACGTGGCTCCGACGCGTACGTCGAGAACGCCTGCGCGTACGGCGTCGAACAGCTCGCGCGCGCGCCAGTCGAGCTCGTCGCGCGTGGCGATGTGGTCGTCGAGCGTGGGGCGGGTCAGAAAGACGGAGCCGGCCGCGTTGAGACGCTGAGGGTCGACCGGTGGGACAGGTCCGGACGAGCCGCCGAACAGGACGAGCATGCCGCGGCGGTGCAGGGAGGCGAGGGACGCGTCGAAGGTGTCCTTGCCGACGGAGTCGAAGACGGCGTGCACGCCCTGGCCGGCGGTCAGCGACCGCACCCGGGCCGGCAGGTCACGGGT
Organism: Cellulomonas sp. Leaf395; assembly: GCF_001424125.1. Classification (GTDB taxonomy): domain Bacteria; phylum Actinomycetota; class Actinomycetes; order Actinomycetales; family Cellulomonadaceae; genus Cellulomonas. The sequence continues at coordinate 12,619 of NZ_LMQI01000002.1, read as the reverse complement.
CAGGTCGTCGAGCTCGCGGTACCGGATCACGTCGGCAGCGCCGGCCTCGCGGGCCAGGTGCTCCTTCTCGGCGCTGCCCACAGTCGCGATCACCCGGGCACCGCGCTGCGCCGCGAGCTGCGTCAGCAGCAGGCCGACACCACCGGCAGCCGCATGCACCAGCACGTCGTGCCCGGCCTGGACGGGGAACGTCGAGGTCACGAGGTAGTGCGCGGTGAGGCCTTGGAGGGGCAGCGCGGCGGCCACGTCGTCCGGCACGCCCTCGGGGACCAGCAGCGCCTTCGAGGCCCGGACGCTCACGAGCTCCGCGTAGGAGCCGGGTGCCGACGACCACGAAACACGGTCGCCGACGGCGATCCCGGTGACGTCGGCGCCCGTCGCGACGACCTCACCCGCGCCTTCGGAGCCGACGACGTGCGGGAACTGCATCGCGTAGACACCGGACCGCCGATAGGTGTCGATGAAGTTGACACCCGCTGCGGCGACACGGACGAGGACCTCGTCGGCCGCGGGCTCGGGGTCGGGGAGCTCGACGAGCTCGAGGACGTCGGGTCCGCCTGCGGCGGTGGCTCGGATGGCGCGCACGACTCGGCAAACACCGGCAACGGTCATGGTCATTCCCCGAAAGTCGGCTCGTATCTTCGTGCAGCCTTGTGTATGTTCATGCACATGACGTTCACGGTCGCAGTCGCGGGTGCCAGCGGGTACGCCGGCGGGGAGATGCTCCGCGTGCTGCTCGCGCACCCCGAGGCACGGATCGGGACCCTCACCGCCCACTCCAACGCCGGCACGCCGCTCGGCGCTCACCAGCCGCACCTGCGCACGCTCGCGGACCGGGTGCTCGCCCCGACGGGCGTCGACGAGCTGGCCGGCCACGACGTCGTCGTCCTCGCCCTGCCGCACGGAGCCAGCGGGGCGATCGCCGCCGAGCTCGAGGCGCGCGGTGAGGGCGCGATCGTCGTGGACCTCGGCGCCGATCATCGGCTCGTCGACGCGGCCGACTGGGAGCAGTTCTACGGCAGCGCCCACGCCGGCACCTGGCCGTACGGCCTCCCCGAGCTGCTGCACCCGGGGGAGCGGACCGCGAGCGGGCAGCGGGCGGCGCTCGCCGCAGCACGACGGATCGCCGTCCCGGGCTGCAACGTCACCGCCGTCTCCCTCGGCCTCCAGCCCGGCATCGCCGCGGGGCTCATCGAGCCGACCGACCTCGTCGCCGTCCTTGCCAACGGGTACTCCGGCGCCGGGAAGTCCCTCAAGACGCACCTGCTCGCCAGCGAGGCACTGGGCGCGGCCCAGCCGTACGCCGTCGGCGGCACGCACCGCCACATCCCCGAGATCGCGCAGAACCTGCGGTCCGCGGGCGCTGCCGCCGTCACGATCTCCTTCACCCCGACGCTCGTGCCCATGGCTCGCGGCATCCTCGCGACCGCCACGGCCCGCCTCGCCGACGGCGTCGACCCGGCCACCGTCCGGGCCGCCTGGGAGGCGACCTACGCGGACGAGCCGTTCGTGCACCTGCTGCCGGAAGGCGTGTGGCCGACCACGGCTGCGACACTCGGTGCCAACACCGCGCTCGTGCAGGTCGCGGTCGACGAGCGCGCCGGACGCGTCGTGACGGTCACGGCGATCGACAACCTGGTCAAGGGCACAGCCGGTGGCGCCCTGCAGTCCCTCAACCTCGCGCTCGGCCTCCCCGAGACGCTCGGCCTTCCCTTGGACGGAGTCGCACCGTGACCATCGAGACCATGGCCCTGCCCTCTCCCGGCGTCACCGCCGCGGCCGGCTTCCGCGCCTCCGGCATCACGGCAGGCCTCAAGGCCTCGGGCCGCCCCGACCTCGCGCTCATCGTCAACGACGGGCCGTCCCAGGCTGCCGCGGCCGTGTTCACCACCAACCGGGTCGTGGGAGCCCCCGTCGTCTGGTCCCGCCAGGCCGTCTCCGACGGTGTCGTCAGCGCGGTCGTGCTCAACTCCGGGGGCGCCAACGTGTGCACCGGACCCGAAGGCTTCTTCGACGTGCACCTGACCGCCGAGAAGGTCGGCGCTGCCCTGGAGATCTCGCCGGGCGACGTCGTGGTGTGCTCGACCGGTCTCATCGGGGAGCGGCTGCCCATCGACACGCTCCTCGCGGGCATCGACGTCGCGGTCGAGGCCCTCTCGCCCGACGGTGGCCCGGACGCGGCCATCGCGATCATGACGACCGACTCGGTCCCGAAGACCGCGCACATGCACATCGACGGCGACCGGGGGAAGTGGACCATCGGCGGGATGGCCAAGGGCGCGGGGATGCTCGCCCCCGGCCTGGCCACGATGCTCTGCGTGATCACGACCGACGCCGTGGTCGACGCCGAGACCGCGGCCGCAGCCCTGCGGACCGCGACGTCCGAGACGTTCGACCGCATCGACTCCGACGGCTGCATGTCGACCTCCGACACGGTCACGCTGCTCGTCTCGGGCGCCAGCCGCGCCATCCCGGACCCCGCGGGGTTCACCGCCGCGCTCACGCAGGTCTGCGGCGAGCTCTCCCGCGCGCTGGTCCGCGACGCGGAGGGCGCCACGCACGACATCGCGGTCACCGTGATGGGCGCCGAGACCCAGGACGCCGGGCTCGCGGTCGCCCGGGCCGTGGCCCGGTCCAACCTCTTCAAGGCCGCGATGTTCGGCAACGACCCGAACTGGGGAAGGGTGCTCGCCCAGGTCGGGACCGTGCCGGAGAGCGTCGCCGCGTTCGACCCCGACCAGCTCGACGTCACCATCAACGGCGTCCAGGTCTGCAAGGCGGGCGGCGCGTTCCGGCCCCGGTCCGAGGTGGACCTCGCGGCGCACCGCGAGGTGCACGTGCTCATCGACCTGCACGCGGGCAGCGAGGTGGTCACCGTCTGGACCAACGACCTCACGCACGACTACGTCCACGAGAACAGCGCGTACTCCACATGACCGACTTCACGTTCAACACCCGCACGGACCTGCGCGCCGACCAGAAGGCGGAGGTCCTCATCGAGGCCCTGCCGTGGCTGCAGAAGTTCGCGGGAGCGCTCGTCGTCGTGAAGTACGGCGGCAACGCGATGATCGACGAGGACCTGAAGCGGGCGTTCGCGGAGGACATGGTCTTCCTGCGCCAGGTCGGACTCAAGCCGGTCGTGGTGCACGGCGGGGGACCGCAGATCAACGCGATGCTCGACCGGCTCGGCATCGAGTCGGAGTTCCGCGGCGGCCTGCGCGTCACCACCCCCGAGGCGATGGACGTCGTGCGGATGGTGCTCACCGGACAGGTCTCCCGCGAGCTCGTCGGGCTGCTGAACGCGCACGGGCCGCACGCCGTCGGCCTGTCCGGCGAGGACGGGGGGCTGTTCCAGGCACGGCGTCGGTCCGCGATCGTGGACGGCCAGAGCGTGGACATCGGGCTCGTCGGCGACGTCGTCAAGGTCAACCCGGGCGCCGTGCTCGACCTGCTCGACGCCGGACGGATCCCGGTCGTCTCGACCGTCGCGCCCGACCTCGACGACCCCACGACGGTGCTCAACGTCAACGCGGACACGGCGGCCGCCGCGCTCGCGGTCGCGCTCGGAGCCCGCAAGCTCATCGTGCTCACCGACGTGGAAGGCCTCTACACCAGCTGGCCCGACAAGGGCTCGCTCGTGCGCCGGCTCAGCGCCAGCGCGCTGGCGGAGATGCTGCCGGGCCTGGACGCCGGCATGCGCCCGAAGATGGAGGCCTGCTGGCGTGCGGTCGAGGGCGGTGTCGGCCGCGCCCACGTCATCGACGGGCGCGCTCCGCACTCGATCCTGGTCGAGGTGTTCACGTCCGACGGCATCGGCACCATGGTCCTGCCCGACGAGGAACCCGCTGACGCCCCCTTCACCGCACCGATCCCCGTGGTGCCGCACGCCGACCCCGAGGTGACCGTATGACTGCCGAGAACACCACCGTGCGTGCCCGGCACCGCTCCTCGGAGAACCCCGACGCGTCCCTGCCCGTGCCCGCCGTCGACGGGTCGGTCGCGCAGTGGACCGATCGGTACTCCCACGCCGTCATGGACACGTTCGGCGCGCCGCAGCGGGTGCTCGTCCGCGGCGAGGGTCCCTACGTCTGGGACGCCGACGGCGCGCGGTACCTCGACCTGCTCGGCGGGATCGCGGTGAACTCGCTCGGTCACGCGCACCCGACGTTGACCGCGGCGATCAGCGCGCAGCTGGGCACCCTCGGGCACGTCTCCAACTTCTTCGGCAGCCCGACGCAGATCGCGTTCGCCGAGCGGTTGCTCGCTCTCGCCGGCGCGCCCGAGGGTTCACGCGTGTTCCTCACCAACTCCGGCACGGAGGCCAACGAGGCCGCGTTCAAGCTCGCGCGCCGCAACGGCGGGAGGGACCGGCCTCGCATCCTCGCCCTCGAGGGCTCGTTCCACGGCCGGTCGATGGGCGCGCTCGCGCTCACGCACAAGGCGGCGTACCGGGAGCCGTTCGAGCCACTGCCCGGCGGCGTCGAGTTCATCGCCTTCGGCGACACCGAGGCGCTCGAGGCCGCGTTCGCGGTCGACGGCGACAAGGTGGCCGCGCTGTTCGTCGAGCCGATCCAGGGCGAGGCCGGCGTCCGGCCGCTCCCGCCCGGCTACCTGGCGGCGGCCCGCGCGCTCACGGCCGAGCACGGCGCCCTGCTCGTCCTCGACGAGGTGCAGACCGGCATGGGCCGGACCGGCTCCTGGTTCGCCCACCAGCTCCCGCACATCGGTGGTGGGGTGGTGCCCGACGCCGTCACCGTCGCGAAGGGGCTTGGCGGGGGGTTCCCCGTCGGCGCGCTCATCACCTACGGCGAGCGGACGGCCACGCTGCTCGGCCGCGGTCAGCACGGGACCACGTTCGGCGGGAACCCCGTGGCATCGGCCGCCGGGCTCGCGACCATCGCCGTCATCGAGCGCGACGGGCTGCTCGCCCACGTCAGCGCGCTGGGTGCGACGCTGCGCGAGCGGCTGGCCGGCACGGGCAACCCGCTCGTCGGCGAGGTCCGCGGCGAGGGGTTCCTCATCGGCATCGACCTGACGGAGCCCGTGGCAGCGGCGGTAGCCGCCCGAGCGCTCGAGGCGGGGTTCATCGTCAACCCGTGCACGCCGAGCACCATCCGCCTCGCGCCGCCGTTCCTCCTCACCGCGGACCAGGCGGACCAGTTCGTCGACTTCCTCGCCGCGGTCCCGCAGGACCTCTCATGACCCGGCACTTCCTGCGTGACGCCTGTGCTCCCTGCGACCTCGTCTGTGGTGACCTGTCATGACCCGGCACTTCCTGCGCGACGACGACTTGAGCCCCCGCGAGCAGCGGGACGTCCTCGAGCTCGCCCTCGCGTTCCGTGACGACCGCTTCATCCGCACGCCGCTGACCGGCCCGCGTGCGGTGGCCGTCATCTTCGACAAGCCGACCCTGCGCACCCAGGTCTCGTTCGCGGCAGGCATCGCCGAGCTCGGTGGCTTCCCGCTGAGCGTCGACGGCAAGCTGGCCCGGATCGGTGAGCGGGAGTCGATCGAGGACACCGCGCGCGTCCTCGGCCGGCAGGTCGCGGCGATCGTGTGGCGCACGTTCTCCCAGGAGCGCCTCGAGCAGATGGCCGCGAACGCGGGCGTCCCGGTCGTGAACGCGCTCACGGACAGCTTCCATCCGTGCCAGATCCTCGCGGACCTTGCGACGATCGCGCAGCACCGTGGCGGTGTCGGCGGGCTGGCCGGAATCACGCTCGCCTATGTCGGCGACGGTGCCAACAACATGTCCCACTCGTATCTGCTCGGCGGGGCGACGGCGGGTCTGCACGTGCGCATCGGCACGCCCGACGGCTACCTGCCGGACGCCGCGATCCTCGCGGACGCCGCCGCGATCGCCGCGGACACCGGTGGGTCGGTGACGGTCGTGCACACGCTCGCGGAGGCCGTGACCGGCGCGGACGTCGTCGCGACGGACACCTGGATCTCGATGGGCCAGGAGTCCGAGGCGGCCGACCGCGAGACACCGTTCGTGCCGTTCCGCGTCGACGCCGCGGCGATGGCTCTCGCGCGTCCGGACGCGCTGGTCCTGCACTGCCTGCCCGCGTACCGCGGCAAGGAGATCACTGCCGAGGTCCTCGACGGTCCGCAGGCGGTCGTGTGGGACGAGGCGGAGAACCGCCTGCACGCCCAGAAGGCCCTCCTGTCGTGGTTGGTGGAGGGCTGATGAGCGTCACGGTCCCGCACACCAAGGCCGCACGGCACGCACTGGTCACCTCCTTGCTGACGCGTGGCACCGTCCACTCGCAGCAGCAGCTCGCCGAGCTGCTCACCGCGGAGGGGGTCACCGTCACGCAGGCGACCCTCTCGCGTGACCTCGTCGAGCTGCGCGCGGTGAAGATCCGGACCCCGTCGGGCGCGCTCGCGTACGCCGTGCCTGCCGAGGGTGGTCTGCGCACTCCTGCCGCCGGGCCGGACGAGGAGATGCTCGCCGCTCGCCTCGCGCGCCTGTGCGCCGAGCTCCTGGTGACTGCGGAGGCGTCGGGCACCCTCGTGGTGCTGCGAACCCCGCCCGGTGCCGCCCAGTTCCTCGCGTCGGCGATCGACCACTCGGTCCTGCCCGCCGTGCTCGGCACCATCGCCGGCGACGACACCGTCCTCGTCATCGCGCGCGAGGGGGAGACCGGCGTCGCGCTGGCCGCCCGCTTCCTCGCGCTGGCGACCGACACCCCGTCGCGTGCCCGTCCGTCAGACTGAACCCAGCACACCTTTCTGAACCCCCCCGAAGAGAGAAGAACAATGACTGAGCGCGTCGTCCTCGCCTACTCCGGCGGCCTGGACACCTCCGTGGGCATCGGCTGGATCGCCGAGGCCACCGGTGCCGAGGTGATCGCCGTGGCGGTCGACGTCGGCCAGGGCGGCGAGGACCTCAACGTCATCCGGCAGCGCGCCCTCGACTGCGGCGCCGTGGAGGCGTACGTCGCCGACGCCCGCGACGAGTTCGCCACCGAGTACTGCATGCCCGCCCTCAAGGCGAACGCGCTGTACCTCGACCGCTACCCGCTGGTCTCGGCGCTGTCCCGCCCGGTCATCGTCAAGCACCTCGTGCGCGCGGCCCGCCAGTTCGGCGCGACGACCGTCGCGCACGGCTGCACCGGCAAGGGCAACGACCAGGTCCGCTTCGAGGTCGGCATCACGTCGCTGGCGCCGGACCTCACGTGCCTCGCCCCCGTCCGGGACCTGGCGCTGACCCGCGACAAGGCCATCGACTTCGCGACGCGCAACGCGCTGCCCATCGAGACGACGAAGCACAACCCGTTCTCCATCGATCAGAACGTGTGGGGCCGCGCGGTCGAGACGGGCTTCCTCGAGGACATCTGGAACGGCCCCACCAAGGACGTCTACACGTACACGGACGACCCGACGTTCCCGCCGGTCGCCGACGAGGTCGTCATCACGTTCGAGGCCGGGGTCCCGGTCGCGCTCGACGGCATCCCGGTCACGCCGCTGCAGGCCATCCAGGAGATGAACCGCCGCGCCGGCGCCCAGGGCATCGGGCGGATCGACATCGTCGAGGACCGCCTGGTCGGCATCAAGTCCCGCGAGGTCTACGAGGCACCGGGTGCCATCGCGCTCATCGCCGCGCACCAGGAGCTCGAGAACGTGACGGTCGAGCGCGAGCAGGCCCGGTTCAAGCGCGGCGTCGAGCAGCGCTGGACCGAGCTCGTCTACGACGGCCAGTGGTTCTCGCCGCTGAAGAAGTCGCTCGACGTGTTCGTCGACGACACGCAGCGCTACGTCTCCGGCGACGTGCGGATCGTCCTGCACGGCGGCCGCGCGACGGTCACGGGCCGGCGCTCGGACGCGAGCCTGTACGACTTCAACCTCGCGACGTACGACACGGGCGACTCGTTCGACCAGTCGGCCGCCAAGGGCTTCATCGAGATCTACGGCCTGTCCTCCAAGCTGGCCGCGGCGCGGGACGTGCGCTTCGGCAACGGGGTCGACCTCGGCACGCAGGGCGGGATCGCGGGTGCCTGAGGACGTCTCCACGACGTCGGGCGGCACGGTGCAGCCGGCCGGAAACGTCTCGCTGTGGGGCGGCCGGTTCGCCGGCGGCCCCTCGGAGGCGCTCCAGGCGCTGTCGCAGTCGACGCACTTCGACTGGCGGCTCGCCGGGCACGACATCTCCGGCTCGGTCGCGCACGCCCGCGTCCTGCACGGCGCCGGCCTGCTCACGGACGACGAGCTGACCGGGATGGTCGACGCCCTGGAGCGCCTGCGGGCCGACGTGGCGAGCGGCGACTTCCTGCCGGTGCTCGAGGACGAGGACGTGCACACCGCCCTCGAGCGCGGCCTGATCGATCGTGCGGGCCCTGACCTCGGGGGCAAGCTCCGCGCCGGCCGCTCGCGCAACGACCAGATCGCGACGCTCGTGCGGATGTACCTGCGCGAGGAGTCGCGCGGCCTCGCGCTGCTGGTCCTGGACGTCGTCGACGCGCTCGTCGCGCAGGCGCACCGGGCGGGCGAGGCGCCGATGCCGGGCCGCACCCACCTGCAGCACGCCCAGCCGGTCCTGCTCGCGCACCACCTGCTCGCGCACGCGTGGCCGCTGCTGCGCGACGTCGAGCGCTGGGTCGACTGGGACGCCCGCGCGGCCCGGTCGCCGTACGGCTCGGGCGCCCTGGCCGGCTCGTCGCTGGGCCTGGACCCCGCCGCGGTCGCCGCGGAGCTCGGGTTCGACGGCCCGGTCGAGAACTCGATCGACGGCACCGCGTCGCGCGACGTCGTGGCCGAGTTCGCGTTCGTCGCGGCCATGCTCGCCGTCGACATCTCCCGGCTCGCGGAGGAGGTCATCCTCTGGGCCACCAAGGAGTTCGGCTTCGTCAGGCTCCACGACTCCTACTCCACGGGGTCGAGCATCATGCCGCAGAAGAAGAACCCCGACGTCGCCGAGCTGGCCCGCGGCAAGGCCGGCCGCCTCGTGGGTGACCTGACCGGACTGCTCACCACGCTCAAGGGCCTCCCGCTCGCGTACAACCGCGACCTGCAGGAGGACAAGGAGCCGGTGTTCGACCAGGTCGACCAGCTCTCGGTCCTGCTGCCCGCGTTCGCCGGCATGGTCGAGACGCTCGAGTTCGACACGGACCGGCTCGCGGCGCTCGCGCCGCAGGGCTTCTCGCTCGCGACGGACATCGCCGAGTGGCTGGTCCGCAACGGCGTGCCGTTCCGGGTCGCGCACGAGGTCGCGGGGGCCTGCGTCCGTGCCTGCGAGCAGCACGAGCCGGCCATCGAGCTGTGGGAGCTCACCGACGACCAGCTCGTCGCCATCTCGCCCCACCTGACTCCTGAGGTGCGCACGGTGCTCACGGTCGAGGGTTCGCTCGCGTCACGTTCGGCCGTCGGTGGGACGGCACCCGTGCGGGTCGCCGAACAGCTCGAGCGTGCACGGTCCCGCGCGGCGGAGCTGCGTACCTGGGCGTCGTGATCGCCGACGACCTCACCGCACGCGCACGCTCCGCTCGACCGCGTCTGGGTGGGGTGCGGGTGATCGCCGTCGACGGCCCCGCAGGCTCCGGCAAGACGACCCTCGCGGCTGCCCTGAGCGCGCGCGGGGCGGCGGTCCTGCACCTCGACGACCTCTACGACGGCTGGTCGGGTCTCGAGGGCTCGCTCTGGCCGCGCCTCTCGGCCCAGGTCCTGGAGCCGCTCCGCCGCGGCCTGCCCGGTCGTTACCAGCGCTACGACTGGCACGCGGGTGCGTTCGCGGAGTGGGTCGACCTCCCGGTCCCGGACCTGCTCGTCGTGGAGGGGTGCGGGTCGGCACGCCGAGCGGTCGACCCCGTCGTGGTGCTGCGAGTCTGGGTCGAGGCGCCCGCCGACCTGCGCCTGGAGCGGGGCCTCGCGCGCGACGGAGCCGACGCCCGCGAGCACTGGCTGACCTGGATGTCCGACGAGGCCGCCCACTTCGCCCGCGAACGCACGCGCGAGCGAGCCGACGTCCGGCTCGGCGCGTTCGGCGGAGCCCTCACGGACGCTCCGGCCGGCTGAGTGCTCGTGGACCAGCACCGCGAAAGAAGTCGGACCGTGCGGCAAGATGATCGGGTGAGCCCGTCGGAACCGCAGAGGAGTCCCGGCCCCCGCCCGGACGACCGTGGTCGAAGCGCGCCCGTGGTCGTCCCCGCGCGGGTCTGGTTCAGCCGTCCGGTGCACGCCGTCGCGCGAGACCTCCTCGGTGCCTACCTGACCGCGCGCTCGCCCGAGGGCGACGTCACGCTGCGGATCACCGAGGTCGAGGCCTACGGCGGTGCCGACGACCCGGGCTCCCACGCGTTCCGCGGCCGGACCGCCCGCAACGCGGTGATGTTCGCGGAGCCCGGCCGGCTGTACGTGTACCGCCACCTCGGCCTGCACCACTGCCTCAACATCGTCACCGAGCCCGCCGGCAGCCCGTCGGCGGTCCTGCTGCGCGCCGGCGAGGTTGTCGAAGGCGCCGACCTGGCGTGGCGGCGGCGCGAGGCCGTCGGTGTCGTCGACTCGGAGCGTCAGCTCGCCCGCGGTCCTGCCCGGCTGGCGGTCGCGCTCGGGCTCGACCTGGCCGCCAACGGCGCGGACATCACGGAGGCGGGCGGCGCGATCGTGCTGCACCGCCACCAGGTGGTCGCCCAGCCGACCCACAAGACCGGTCCGCGAGTCGGAGTCTCAGGCTCCGGGGGTGAGGGCACCAGGTTTCCCTGGCGCTACTGGCTGACGGACGAGCGCACGGTCTCCGCGTATCGCCCGGCGTATCGCGCGCCGGCGTCGGTAGACGTCCCGTGAGGGACGACGACGTCGGCTGGACGCTCGCCCTCACTGTCGGACTTGCACCTGCCTACTGCCTGGAGACCTTGTGAACCACATCCTCGACGAGCTCGAGTGGCGCGGGCTGATCGCCCAGACCACCGATCTCGACGCCCTCCGCGACGCGCTCTCCGCCGGGCCCGTCTCCCTCTACTGCGGCTTCGACCCCACCGCGGCCAGCCTGCACATCGGCAACCTCGTCCAGATCCTCACCGTCCGCCGCCTGCAGGACGCCGGCCACAGGCCGTACAGCCTGGTCGGCGGCGCGACGGGTCTGATCGGCGACCCGAAGATGGCGGGGGAGCGCACCCTGAACGACCCGGACGTCGTGTCCGGCTGGGTGGAGCGCATCCGCAAGCAGATCGAACCGCTGCTCCGCTTCGACGGCCCGGACGCCGCGACGATGGTCAACAACCTGGACTGGACCGCGCCGCTGTCGGCCATCGACTTCCTGCGCGACATCGGCAAGCACTACCGGCTGGGCACCATGCTCGCCAAGGACACGGTGGCCCGACGCCTGAACAGTGACACGGGCATCAGCTTCACCGAGTTCAGCTACCAGATCCTGCAGGGCATGGACTACCTCGAGCTGCACCGCCGGCACGGGATCACCCTGCAGACCGGCGGCAGCGACCAGTGGGGCAACCTGCTCTCCGGCGTCGAGCTGATCCGCAAGGCCGACGGCGTCGCCGTGCACGCCCTGACGACACCACTGATCACCAAGACGGACGGCACCAAGTTCGGCAAGACCGAGTCCGGGACGGTCTGGCTCGACCCCGAGCTGACGACGCCGTACGCGTTCTTCCAGTTCTGGCTGAACGCGGACGACGCCGACGTCGTGCGCTACCTCAAGGTGTTCAGCTTCCGCTCGCGGGAGCAGATCGAGGAGCTCGAGGCGGCCGTCGCCGCCCGTCCTGCAGCGCGCGAGGCGCAACGAGCGCTGGCGTACGAGGTGACGTCGCTCGTGCACGGGGCCTCGGCCGCGGACCAGGTGGTGGCCGCCAGCCAGGCACTGTTCGGCCGCGGCTCGCTGGCCGATCTCGATGCCTCCACGCTCGCGGCCGCGGTGGCCGAGCTGCCGTCCGCACCGGGGGCCGCCGGCGACGCCATCGCCGATCTCCTGGCGGCGACGGGCGTCGTGGCGAGCAAGGGCGCGGCACGACGAGCGATCGCCGAGGGCGGGGCATCGGTCAACAACGTGCGTGTCGGCGCGGAGGACGCAGTGCTCACCGCCGACGACCTCCTGCACGGGCGTTGGGCCGTCCTTCGCCGAGGCAAGCGGACGCTCGCGGTGGTCGACGCGCAGCGCTGACGACACCCGAGCGGGGCACCGTCCGACGACGGGTCCTCCGTCCCCACCGCGGGCCGCGAGGGCCCGTCGTCGACGTTTGTAGTGGCTGACCTGCGGATCTGCCTCCTGCGGGGACCTGGTGACCGGGGTCACCGCGGCGGGATTTGCCACCTGCCGCAACACGCGCGTAATGTTCTCGATGTCGCCCGAGAGGGAGGAACGGACACCGCGGATCGAACCGCAGTGGCTGGTCCCCAAGGGTGGCCACCCCCGATCGTGTTCAGAGGCGCTTCGTGCGCCCTGGAACCGGACGGGGACGGGCTCCTGGCCCGCAGATGCCGCCCGAACGGGTGGCGGGAAGCGGTCCGAAAGCCAGGTAGGATTCAGAACGACAAAGCCTCTCGGATGAGATCGAAAGATCTCGAGGAGATGCGCGTCTGTTCCTTGAGAACTCAACAGTGTGCCAAATAGTCGATGCCATATGGCTCGTCATCTGGTGGTGTCTTGTCCCGTTTCGGGGTGGGG
>NZ_LMQI01000001.1 GCF_001424125.1 Cellulomonas sp. Leaf395 | reverse complement strand
CCCGGCACCGAGAACTGCGTCCGGGAGACCGCCTCGGAGCCGACCTCGAACGACACCCGCCCGGGATGGTCGACGAACACGCCGTACCCCGCGTCAGACAGGTAGAACGGCACGTTCTTGTACGCCTGCTCACTCGCAGTGCCGCCGTCCTCGTTCCAGATGTCGACCGACTGCCCGTTCTTCACGAACGCGCCGAACCGCTCCCCCAGGCCGTAAACGTGCTCGCGGACCCCAAGGCTCAGCTGCTCGTGCACGTAGACGTCGCCCGCGGCGTCCGTGACGACGCCGACAGAGCGGGCGGTCGACGAGGTCAGCGCCTTGCCGTCGGCCTCGAACTCTACGTTCCACGGGCCGCGCGTCGAGATGCGCGCCGTCAACGCTCCGGCCCGGAAGGTGGCGACGCCGTCCGCGGCGTCGTCGGCCTCGACCACCTTCACGTCCGCGGCGGTGCGGGACAGGGCGAACGACGGCGCCCGGTCGACGCCACCCCGGTGGTGCTCGATGCGGACGCCGATCACATCGTCCATCGGGCTGTGGAACGACACCGTGACCAGGGCCTTGTTGAGGGTGTCCCCGCGGGACGTCAACGGCACCGTCGAGGCGTAGACCGTCAGTGACTCCTCGCCCACGACGACGTCCGCCACCTCGCGCGGTCGCAGGACCGTGACGCCGGGGAGGTGCTGCCAGTAACCGTCGGTGAACTTCATCGTGGCGCCTTCGCGTGGTGGGTCGGAGGACAATTCGATTCATCGAAGCGTTTCGATGCTGCTATGACGGTAGAGGGCAGCGGGAATGCTGTCCAGGACGCGTGCATGGAGCCGTTCGTTTCGACGGCGGTTCGACTCGCTAGGGTGGCCCCGGCGGTGCTGATGAGGGGATGACGAGATGGCGACGATCGACGACGTGGCACGCGTGGCGGGGGTCTCCGTGTCCACCGTCTCGTACACGTTCTCCGGCAAGCGACCGATCTCCGCCGAGACTCGCGCCCGCGTCGAGCGTGCCGTCCGCGAGCTCGACTACCGACCCCACGCCGGCGCCCGTGCGCTCGCGTCGCAGCGCACCCAGGTCCTGGCGCTCATGGCGCCCCTGCGAGTCGACGTCAACGTGGGCGTCATCATGCAGTTCGTCACCGGCGTCGTCACGCGCGCGCAGGCGTTCAAGCACGACGTCCTGCTGCTCACCCAGGACGACCACGACGGGATCGAGCGGGTCGCGGCCGGCTCGATGGTCGACGCCGTGATCATGATGGACGTCGAGGCCGAGGACCCCCGGTTGGCCATCCTGCGTCGCCAGCGCCAGCCGGCCGTCCTCATCGGGCTGCCCCGCGACGCCACCGGGTTCAGCTGCGTCGACCTCGACTTCGAGGCCGTCGGTCGGACCGCGGTGGACCACCTCGCCGGGCTCGGGCACCGTCAGATCGCCCTCATCGGATCCCCCCGTGCGGTGCTCAGCCGGCGGACCACCTACGCCGCGCGCCTCGTGCGCGGGTTCACGCAGGAGTCGACGCGCCTCGGCCTCGACGCCGTCTTCGAGACCTGCGAGTCCTCCCACAGCGGCGCCATCGAGGCCGTCGACCAGGTGCTCGCGGCCCTGCCGGACGTCACCGCGGTCATCGTGCACAACGAGGTTGCCCTGCCCGCCGTGCTCGAGACCCTGCGGTCCCGCGGCAAGGACGTGCCCGGGGACATCTCCGTCGTCGCCGTCTGCCCGGAGGACGTTGCGCTCGGCCAGACCGAGGCCCTGACCGCCGTCGACCTGCCCGCGTTCACCATCGGCAGCGTCGCGGTCGACATGGCGATCGGCCGGCTCACCGGCGACCAGCCCGCCGAGACCCGCCTCCTCGCGCCCGTCCTGACGACGCGGTCCAGCACCGCTCCCCCGCCGCGCTAGCACCGCGGCACCGCCGGCCGCCAGCCGCAGCACCCCGTCGACCTCGGTCTGACTCACCAGGTCCCGACCCGTCCAGGCCAGCTCCGCCGCGACGTCCCCGTGGTTGAGCACGAACAGCAGCCCGCCACGCTGGGCGACCTCGACGCCGTCCGGGACCACGGGCACCGGCGCTGCGACACCCGCGGCTGCCACACAGTCCGCCACGATCGCGGCCAGCACCGACGCCGGCGGCACGGTGGAGACGTACCAGGCAGTGCCTTTCCGCAGGACCGCCGGGCGGCCGTCCAGGCCGGCCCCCGCGTAGGTCGCGAGAACCTCGGCGCCGTCGGCGGTCAGGTGCTCCGACCAGAGGGAGGCCGAGAAGGCGCCGTAGCGCTCGGAGCGCACCGGAACCCCGGCCGCCGGCAGCGGGCGGTGCTGCTCGCCGGATACCCCGAGCACGTCGGCCCACGGCACCGGGAAGCGGCCCTGCCGGATGCGCTGGTCCTCATCCGCGATCCCGCTGAACGGCCCGACCAGGAGCGTCCCGCCGCGCTCGACCACCTGGGCCAGGTTCGCCGCGTCGGCGTCGGACACCAGGTGCAGCATCGGGACGACGACCAGGTCGTACCCGTCGAGGTCGGCCCCGGGCGGCACCACGTCGGTCGCGATCCCTGCCCGCCAGAACGGCTCGTGGTACGCCGCGAGCTGGTCCGGCACGCGCAGGTGCGTGCTCGGCACCGAGTCCGCCTCGCCGGCCCAGAGCGACGGCCGGTCGAAGACGAGCGCGACGCGGGCGTCGACCCGGGTGCCGACGACCTCACGGAGGCGCGCGAGCAGACGACCCTGCTCGCGGACCTCCCGGTGCAGGTCGGTGTCCGGCCCGGCGTGCGGGAGCATCGCCGAGTGGAAGCGCTCGGAGCCCTGCACCGACGCTCGCCACTGGAAGTAGCAGACCGCGTCCGCCCCGTGCGCGACCGCGCGCAGCGAGTCCCGCAGCATCGCCCCGGCGGGCTTGGGCAGGTTGTGCGGACGCCAGCTGACCGCGCCGGCGGCCTGCTCGAGCAGGGCCCACGGCCGTCCGCCGCCGACCCCGCGGGTCAGGTCGTGGGTGAGTGCCGCGCGCGCGGGAGACGAGGGGTCCGCCGGGTCGGCGTAGTGGTCGTCGGCGACGACGTCGAGGTCGTCCGCCCAGGAGAACTGGTCGACCAGCGGGAAGAAGCCCATCGCGTTCGTCGTGACCGGGGCCGGCGAGGACGCCCGGATGATCTCGGCCTGGAGGCGGTACACGTCCCGCAGCTGGTCCGAGGTGAACCGTCGGAAGTCCAGCAGCTGCGTCGGGTTGTGCACGTAGGGGGCGGTGCGCGGCGGGACGATCTCCTGCCAGTCGCCGTACCGCTGGCTCCAGAACGCCGTGCCCCAGGCACGGTTGAGGGCGTCGAGGTCGCCGTACCGGGCCGCGACCCAGGTGCGGAACCGCTCGGCGCACAGGTCGCAGAAGCACGCCTGCCCGAACTCGTTGCCCACGTGCCACATCGCGACCGCGGGGTGCCCGGCGTACCGGTCGACGAGCGCCTGGACGAACCGCGCCACCCGGTCGCGGTACACCGACGAGCCCGGGCAGAACTGGTTGCGCGAGCCCACGCTCATCCGCACGCCCGCGGCATCCACGGCGGACGTCGTCGGGTCCAGCCTCGCCAGCCAGGGCGGCGGCGACGCGGACGGGGTGGCCAGGTCGACCGCGATCCCGCCGGCGTGCAGCAGGTCGAGCACCTCGTCGAGCCACTCCCAGTGCAGCTCGTCCGGTCGCGGCTCGAGCATGGCCCACGAGAACACCCCGACCGTCACCAGGTTGACGCCCGCCGCACGCATGAGCGCCACGTCCTCGCGCCACACGTCGGGTGACCACTGCTCCGGGTTGTAGTCGCCCCCGTACAGGAGCCCGCGCTCCCGGGTCAGCGCCTCGAACGAGTTCACGCTCACTGTCATCCCTTGATCGCGCCGAAGATCACGCCCTTGGTGAAGTGTCGCTGCACGAACGGGTACACGATGAGGATCGGCACGATCGCGAGGACCATCACCGCCATCTTGACGGGCATCCCGGTGACCGCACCCGTCGCGACGTCCACCTGGCCGACCCCGCTGCCGGGCAGCGTCACGCCCTGCAGGACGTAGGAGCGCAGCACCAGCTGCAAGGGCCACTTGGCGTTGTCGTTGATGTAGAGGATGGCGTTGAAGAACGCGTTCCAGTAGCCGACGCCGTAGAACAGCGCCACGACGGCGACCACGGCCCGGGACATCGGCAGCACGATCCGGCCCAGGATCCGCCAGTCGCCGGCGCCGTCGATGCGTGCGGCGTCGAGGATCGAGATGTCGATGCCCATGAAGAAGTTGCGCAGGATCAGCACGTTGAACGCCGAGACGGCCCCCGGCAGGATCAGCGCCCAGTAGCTGTTGATCAGGCCCAGCGAGCTGACCAGCAGGTACGTCGGGATCAGTCCGGCGCCGAAGAACATCGTGATCAGGAAGACGAACAGGATCGGGCGGTGGGCGAAGGAGCCCGGCCGCGACAGCCCGTAGGCGCCCATGACCGACACGGTCGTGGACAGGATCGTGCCGACGATGGTGACGAACGTGCTCACCAGCGCGGCCCTCGTGACGATGCCGCCGTTGAGGATCTGCGTGTACGCGCTGAACGTCAGCTCGCCGGGGACCGTCACCAGGCCACCGACGCGGATGGTCTCGGCCTGTGTCGACAGGCTGGTGAGGACGACCGTGTACAGGGGGAAGGCGACCGCCAGGACGACGAGCGCCAGCACGACGAACTTCAGGGCCTGGCCGCCGACCGACGGGCGCCCCTCCCACGCGGGGCGGTGCTTGGAGCGGCGCGGACGCCGACGCACCTCGGGCAGGACCGCCGCCTCGGCGGAGATCTCGGTTGCTTGTCCACTCATGCGCGCTTGTACACCCCCGACTCACCGAACACGTGCGCCAGCTTGTTCGCGCCCAGCACGAGCGCGAGGCTGACTACGCCCTTGACCAGCCCCGCGGCAGCCGCGAAGCTCCAGTCCCCGTACACGACGCCCTGGAAGTACACATAGGTGTCGATGACTTCGGAGACGTCGGCGCCCACGGCCTGGCGCTGCAGGATCAGCTGCTCGAAGCCGACCGTCAGCGCGTCGCCGAGGCGAAGGATGAGCAGCAGGATGATGACCGGCCGCAGAGCGGGCAACGAGATGTGCCACATGCGTCGCCACCGGTTGGCCCCGTCCACCGCGGCCGCCTCGTACTGCTCGGGCGGGACCGTGCTCAGCGCGGCGAGGAAGATGATGATCCCCCAGCCCGCGTCCTTCCACACCGACTGCATGGTGATGAGGATCAGGAACGTGTCCGGGTTGGTCATCATGTCGAACCCGGAGCCCAGACCGTGGTCGCGCAGCGTCTGGTTGATCAGGCCGGCGCCGCCGAAGATCTGCTGGAACACCGTGACCACGAGCACCCACGAGAAGAAGTGGGGCAGGTAGACGATCGCCTGGATGGTGGTGCGCGTCCGCGGCGTGATCACGCTGTTGAGCAGCAGCGCCAGGAAGATCGGGATCGGGAAGAAGAACACGAGCTGGAACGCCGTGATGATCAGCGTGTTCGCGACCGCGTCGACGAACAGCGGGTTGCTGAACACCCGCTCGAAGTGCGCCCAGCCGACGTAGGGGCTGCGCAGGAAGCCCGTGTACGGCGAGTAGTCCTGCCAGGCGATGACGTTGCCGAGCATCGGGACGTACGCGAACACGCCGAGCAGCACGATGGCCGGCGTGACCATGAGCAGCAGCGACCGGTCGCGCTTGAGGCGGACGCGCCAGCCGATCTTGCGCGTCGGTACAGGTGCCGGAGGCGCCGGCGGCGCTGCCCCCCTGGGCTTCCCGGGACTCCCAGGATCCCCGGGGGGGCGGCGCCGGACCAGCTCGGACAAGGACATCAGCTCTGCTGGTCCAGGATGTCCTGGTAGAACGCGCGAAGCTCCTCGCCCCCCGACGTCTGCCAGGTCTCGATCGCGGCGTCGAGGTCGTCCATGCTCTTGCGCCCGCGGGAGATGTCCTTCTCCAGGTCGACGAACGGCTGACCGATCGACGCGTACTCCTGGGGCTCCACGATCTGCTGCGCGTAGAACAGCGGGTCGGTGGCGTACTGCGCCGCGTTGGCCTTCCACTCGGACGCCGCCTTGACGTAGCCCGGGTACTGCACGTGGGTCTCCGACATCGGGGGGTCGACGAGGAAGATGTAGGTCGGCTGCAGCTCGGTGGCGGCGAGCTCGGTGGGTACCGGCAGGCCGTCCGCGCCGCGCGTGTAGTGCACGCCCTCGACACCGCTGCTGATCGTGTCGTACTCGGTCGTGCCGAAGGGAGCGGCGAGCACGTTCGCCATCGCGATCAGCTCCTTGATCCTGTCCTCGTCGTCGGTCTTCTTGAGGAACGAGAAGATGTCGGCCGGGTTGCCCTTCCACAGGACCGGCGTGCCGCCGGCTGCGTCGAACGGCTCGAAGGGCTGCTGCCAGTAGGAAGGGTTGCTGGTCAGGTTGTCCCGCAGGGCCTCGTGCCATCCGCCCACGCCGTCGGCGGTGATGAGCGACTTGCCGGACTGGAACCGTGCCTTGGCATCGCCGGTCTGGTCCGCGACGGCGTCGGGGTGGACGGCACCGCTCGCGAACAGCGCGGCGTTCCACTCCAGGGCCGCGCGGTACTCCTCCGTCTCCACGCGGTGCACCAGCGTGTCGCCGTCGAGCTTCCACTTCGGCGGGACCGCGTGGATGATCGCGGCCGTCGTCCACAGGTCCTCGGCGCCCCACACGCTGCCGCCCGTCAGCTCGACGGCCAGGTCGATGAGGTCCTGCCCGTTCTTGACGTCCGGGGTGATGCCGAGGCCCTCGAGCACGTCCTGGCGGTAGAAGGTCGCGTTGGTGATGACCTCGCCGGGGAACGGCAGGCCGTAGAGCTTGCCGTTGAAGACGCAGAACTTCCACGCGTCCGACGGGATGTTCGCGAGGTTCGCGTACGGGGTGACCTTGTCGCCCGCGAGGAACGGCGTGAGGTCCTGGAAGACGTTCTCGACGATGTCGGCGCCGAACCGCGGGGGCAGGTTCCAGGAGGGGATGCTGACCCAGTCCGGGACGTCCTTCGCGGAGGCCAGCACGGTCGCCAGCTTGTCGCCGTAGACGTTGCCGTCGGTGATCTGGAACTGGATCTCCGAGCCGAGCAGCTCGTTCACGGCCTCGTAGTACTTGTTGCCCTTGGTGGGCGGGATGGTGCCCCACAGCGGGGTCATCGCGGTGTAGACGACGCCGGTGCCCGGGGCGTCCTTCACGGACTGCACGAGCTCGGGCGGGATCGTCTCGTACCCGGGGACCGAGCCGTTGACGCTCGGGTAGTCCGGGTCGATGTAGGTGACCGGGATGTACTTGGGGATCACGTCGCCTGCGGCGGCGGAGCTGCTCCCCGCCGACGGCGCCGTGGTGGAGCAGGCAGTCAGGAGACCGGGGATCCCGACGACGGCCGCGCCCGTCGCGATCAGGCCCAGGAACCGGCGGCGGTCGACCGCGTGGTCGCCCAGGCGGCCGAAAGTAGGCGTGGCGTTCATCTGCGTCCTTCACTTCCTTGTGGAGATCGCGTCGAAGCGGTTCGACGGCGCGACTCTATGGCCGTGCCTCAGGGGAGGCAAGAGTTCGGCCCATCGGTCGGCACTTGCGACAAACAGGCCCGTCAAGCACCATGAATGCCGCACAATGCCTGATGAACGGGCGTCGAAACATCATCGAATCGGTTCGACGTTTCCACGCCTAATCGTTTTGTCCGGCCGCCCCACCACCACTCGACGACGAGGATCACGTGGACCTGAGCTCTCCCGCCCGGCCGTTCGCCGCGCGCGCCCGCCAGCTGCTCGACCAGCTCACGCCCGCCGAGCGGCTGGCCCTGCTGCACCAGCACGCCGCCCCGGTCCCACGCGTCGGCCTCGGGTCGTTCCGCACCGGCACCGAAGGGCTGCACGGGGTCGCGTGGCTCGGGACTGCCACCACGTTCCCGCAGCCCGTCGGGCTCGCCGCCACGTGGGACGCAGACCTGCTGGAGCGCGTCGGCGCCGTCGTCGGCACGGAGGTCCGGGCCAAGCACGCGGCCGACCCGACCGTCTCGCTGAACGTGTGGGCGCCCGTCGTGAACCCGCTGCGCCACCCGCGGTGGGGCCGCAACGAGGAGGGGTTCTCCGAGGACCCGCACCTCACCGCCCACCTCGCCACCGCGTACGCCCGAGGCCTGCGCGGCGACCACCCGACCTACTGGCGCACGGTCCCTACGCTCAAGCACCTGGTCGCCTACGGGAGCGAGACCGACCGCAGCGTCACCAGCGCGCAGCTGTCCCCCCGGGTGCTGCACGAGTACGAGCTGCCGGCGTTCCGCGGTCCGATCGAGGCCGGTGTGGTGGGTGCGGTGATGCCGTCGTACAACCTGGTCAACGGCCGCCCGAACCACGTCTCCCGCGAGCTCCTCGACGAGGTCCGCGGGTGGACGCAGGCGTCGTTGTTCGTCGTCTCGGACGCCGGCGCACCCACCAACCTGGTGGTCGGCGAGCGCTACTACGACGACCACGTGGAGGCCGCCGCGGCCGCCGTCCGGGCCGGCGTGGACTCGTTCACCGACCACGACGCCGACCCGACGCGGACGATCGCGCACCTGACCGCCGCCCTGGAGCGAGGGCTGCTCGACCAGGCGGACGTCGACCGGGCAGCCCTGCGCCAGCTGGAGCTGCGCCTGGCGACCGGCGAGCTGGACGGTGAGCTCGACCCGTGGGCCTCGGTCGCGGCGACCGACCTCGACCTGCCGGCCAGCCGGGCGCTGGCCCGCGAGGCCGCGACGCGGGCAGTGGTCGTCCTGGAGAACGACGGTGTGCTCCCGCTGCGCCCCGGAGCCCGCGTGGCCGTCATCGGACCCCACGCCGACCAGGTCCTCACAGACTGGTACTCGGGCACGCCGCCCTACACGGTCCCGATCGCCGAGGCGCTCGCCCCCGCGCACGTGGTGAACGGCGCCGACACCGTCGCGCTGCGGTCCCGCACCACCGGCGCCTACGTGCACGTCGGCGAGGACGGGATCCTCACCGCCACGGCTCCCACGGCAGCCCTCCACGACCTCATCGACTGGGGCGAGGGGGTCCTGACGCTCCGCGCCGCGGGGTCCGGCCTGCTCTGGACCGGCGCCGGCTGGATCCTGCGCGCCGACGCGCCGAGCGTGCACGGGTGGGTCGCGCAGGAGAGCTTCAAGGCGCACCGGCACGACGACGGGTCCGTCTCGGTACAGCACATGGGCTCCGGCCGGTGGCTGATGGTCCAGCACGACGGCGGCGTGCTCGTGGCGGACGCCCCGTCCGCGGCGACCGCCGAGCGGTTCACCCTGCGCACGGTCCGGTCCGGGACCGCGCGCGCGGTGGAGGTGGCCCGCGACACCGACGTCGTCGTGCTGGCGGTCGGCAACGACCCCCACCTGCTCGGCCGCGAGACCGAGGACCGCCCGCACCTGCGGCTGCCCGAGTCGCAGGCCGAGCTCGCCCGCGCCGTGCTTGAGGCCAACCCGTCGACGGTCCTCGTGGTCGTCTCGTCCTACCCGTACGTGCTCGGCGCGCTCGGCGACGCCGCCGCCGCAGTCGTGTGGACCGCGCACGGTGGCCAGGAGCTCGGCCACGGCGTCGCCGACGTGCTCCGCGGCGACGCCGAGCCCTACGGCCGCCTGGCGCAGGCCTGGCCCGAGACCGAGCAGGACGCCGGCGACCTTCTCGACTACGACGTCATCGGCGGCGGGCTCACCCACTGGTACGCGCCGAGGCCCGCCCGGTGGGCGTTCGGGCACGGACTGAGCTACACGACCGTGGCGTACGAAGCGATCGAGGAGACGTCCGGATCGGTCCACGTGACCGTCCGGAACACGGGCGACCGGCCCGTGGACGAGCTGGTGCAGGTCTACGCGGCAGCCCCGGAGCACCGGTTGCCGGTGCCGCACCGCAGGCTCGTCGCGCACCGGCGCGTCCGGCTGGAGCCGGCGCAGACGGCGGTCGTCGACCTCGACATCCCCGCCGACGGGTTCGCGGTCTGGGACGTCACGCGCAGCCGGTTCGTCGTCGAACCCGGACGGTACGAGCTGCACGCGGGACCGTCGTCGGCGGACCTCCCGCTCGTGGTCGAGGTCACCGTCGACGGGGAGCCCGTGCCCGCGCGCACGCTGCTGGGCGCGACGGTCCGGGCGCTCGACCACGACGACCGCGAAGACGTGACGTTCGCCGAGCGCACCCGTGAGACAGGTGACGCCCTCGAGGTCACGCGGGGCCGACGCACCGGCTGGGTGCTCTTCCGGGATGTCGACCTGACCGGCGTCGGCCACGTGGAGCTGACCGTCGCGCGCGGCGGATCGGTGCGCGTCGAGGTGCGCGAGGGGCGGTCGTGGCGGTCGCTCGCCGAGGTCGCCGTCCCGGCGGGCGGCCGGTACGACTGGTCGTCCGTCGCGGTCCCGGTGTCGTCGGCCGGGGTCCTCGACCTGCGTCTCGTGCTCGTCGGCGCGGTGCGGCTGGCGTCTCTGCGGGGCCGCGGATAGCGGCCGCTACCGTGGGCTGATGACGACTGCGGAACGTCCTCCGAGGCTCCCACCGGCGTGGTTCATCCGGGTGGCCTGGCGGGTGCACCGCGGCCTCTACCGGCTCAGCGGCGGGCGGTTCCTGTGGACGCCGTCGAACAAGCGCGGCTGGGGCGCCCTGCGCCTGACGACGACCGGGCGGACCTCCGGTCAGGAGCGCAGCGTCATCCTCGGCTACCTCGAGGACGGGCCGCACCTCGTCACGCTCGCCATGAACGGCTGGATCGAGGGGCACCCCGCGTGGTGGCTCAACCTCCAGGCGCACCCCGAGGCCGTCGCCCGGCTGGACGGCCGGCCGCCGCGGCCGGTGCGCGCCCGCGCGGCGGTCGGCCAGGAGCGCGAGCGGCTGTGGAAGCTCTGGGTCGCGACCGACCCGAAGCTCGACGCCTGGGCCGCCGCCCGGGCGACCCCGACACCGGTCGTCGTGCTCGAACCCCGCTAGACCCAGGCTCCCGAGCGCAGGACGCGCAGCGGGACGAGGTCGGCGTCCGTGACGACGAGGTCCGCCCGGCGGCCCGCGGCGAGCGCGCCGAGGTCGCGACGGCCGAGGACGTCCGCCGGCACCGTCGCCGCAGCGAGCACCGCGTCCTCCAGCGGGATCCCCGCGGCGACCACGTTCCGCACCACGTCGAGCAGGTGCGCCACTCCCCCGGCGATCGCTCCCGTCTCGTCGGCGATCCGCGCGACCCCGTCGGCCACCCGCACTGCCATCGGTCCGAGGCGGTACTCGCCGTCCGGCATCCCGGCGGCCGCCATCGCGTCCGTGACCAGCGCGATCGAGCCTGCACCGACGAGGTCGAACACCGACCGGACGGTCTCGTCGGCCAGGTGGGTGCCGTCCGCCACGAGCTCGACCACGAGCTCCCCGCGGGCCGCGGCGGCGAGGCAGGCGGCGATCGGTCCGGGGTCGCGGTGGTGCAGCGGCCGCATGCCGTTGAACAGGTGCGTCGCGGTGAGCCGTCCGTTGGACCGGGCCGCCAGCAGGTCGAAGCCGCGGTCCACGGCCTCGTCGACCTGCTCCGCCGAGGCGTCGGTGTGCCCGATCGACGGCACCGCGCCGACGTCGACGAGGGCTGCGATGACGTCCTGCGCTCCCGGGACCTCCGGCGCCACGGTCATGGTGGCGAGATGACCACGGGCTGCCTCCGCGAGGCTGCGGACCAGGTCCGGGTCACCGTCGAGCATGTCCGCGGGGTTCTGCGCACCGCAGCGCACCGCCGACAGGAACGGCCCCTCGAGGTGGATGCCGACGATCTCCCCCGCGTCCGCCAACCCGGCGAGCATCGCGGTGCGCTCCAGCAGGACCTCCGTCGGAGCCGTGACCAGCGACGCGACCAGGCTCGTGGTGCCGTGCCGGCGGTGCTCGTCGACCGCGCGCTGGGCGTCCGCCGCGTCGACCGCGTCCGGGAAGCTCGCGCCGCCGCCCCCGTGGCAGTGCAGGTCGACGAGTCCGGGCAGGATCGTCACGTCGCTCGGGTCGGGCAGCGCCCAGCCGCGGGGCAGCCCCTGGGCCGGTCCCACCCAGACGATCGTGCTGCCGTCCACGACCACGACCCCGTCGTCGAGCACCCCTCGTGGGGTGACGAGCCGACCGCGCAGGACAAGGGGGGTCTCGGTGCTCACGGGCCCATCCTTCCCCACGGGAGCGCCGCTCCCTGCGAGTCCGTCCAGGGCACGGATCGTGCGTGCGCGCGCCACGACCACCACCGCGCAGCCCCGGCCCCGACCGCTCCCTCCGCCGCCGCGACGGCCCACTCCCAGCCCACGGTGCCGAAGATGCTCCATGAGGCGCAGAGCATGACCGACAGGGTCGCGCCGACCAGCGCGAAAGCGAGCACGTGGACCCACTCGCGACTCTGGCGGGCCAGCACCGACGCCGTGAGCAGTCCCGCGGGGAACCCGACCACGGCGATCAGGAGCGCTGCGACCAGCGCGGCGGCCGGGAGGTAGACGAGCGCGGCCGTCACGCCCGACTGGGAGGCGCCGCCGGAACCCTGGACGGCGTGAACGATCCCCAGGCCGATCACGTTGACGACCACCAGCACGCCCAGGCAACGCCCGCAGAGGCTAGCGATCGCGCGCGCGCCACGGACGTTCATGCTGGGCTGCCGACCGGACGTCGGTCGGCGGCGAGCACCCGGCGGGCGCCGCGCGCGAGCTGCCGCAGGTAGGCGCGCTGGCCGACCACGGCGAGCGGCCCACCGAGCCGCACCCACCAGCGGTCGGGCACGGAGAACGCGGTCACGACGAACCACAGGTCGCCGGCGTCGTCGCGCTCGACGGTGAACGCCTCCTCGCCGCGGAAGACGTGCCCGGCGACGGTGCCGTACCCGAAGCCGACGCGCTCCGCGGTGCGCTCGACCCAGACGACCTCGCACGGTTCCGACAGGCGCAGGGGCCAGAACCCGATCCGGCTGACCACGCGCACGCCCGGCACCGCCTCGGGACCGTCCCGCAGCAGCTCGATCCGCGCGGCCGCGTGCACCTGCCACCGCAGCAGCGCGTCGCCGACGACGGCCACGTCGTGCGCGGTCGACCCGGGCGCCAGCAGGTGCCGCACCCGCAGGTGCCGGTAGCCCTCGGGGAGCGGACCACCCTGCGTCGCGCCGACCTCCGCGTACGTCAGGCCGGACGGCTCGGGCGTCGGCAGGAGGCGCAGGCCGAGCAGGGTGCCCAGCACGAACCCCAGCGCGTTCGCGACACCGTGGGTCGCGGCCATCCACGACAGGCTCGGGTGCGCCAGGTCGGTCGCCTCCCCGACCGCCCACCACAGCGCGAGCACCATCGAGGCGACGATCGTCACCGCACCGACCCGCAGGAGCACCCGGGCGGCGCGAGATCCGACGAGGGTCGTCGTGGCGGCTGCCGCGCACCAGAGCCCGATCGTCAGGACGGCCGCCCCCACCAGCTCGGCGGCGTCCGAGACGAAGTAGCCGGCCATGACCAGCAGCACCCCCGTGGGTGCAGCCACCGCCGCCGCGCGGGTCAGCCGCGTCGTCGACACGTGCGCCACCAGCCCGACCACCAGGCACGCGCCGAACCCGGCGAACAGCATGTGCGGCACCGTCAGCGCGAGGTAGTCACCGGAGAACCCGAGCAGACCCCAGCCTGCCCGCTCCGCGACGAGCGCGACGGCGCCGACCAGCGGCGCCGCCAGCGCAACCGCCGTGGAGAACAGGCGGACCCGCAGCGTGCACGCGGCAAGCACGACGCCTGCCACGGCGAAGGGGGTGGCGAGAAGGGCCGCGCCGGGACCCACCGGCAGCCACAGGCTCACGGCCGCGAGGAGCCCGACCAGCGGCCACACCGGCGACCGCGTCCGCGGCACCGCCCGGTCCCCGAGCAGGCGCAGTCCCAGCGGCAGGACGACCACGGTGCCGAGCCCCACGACCACGCGAACGACATCGGCGGCGACCGGCGACAGCTCGCTCATGAGCGCACTGCCCGCACGAGCGCGAGCATGTCGTCCGCCGCGCCGCGCAGCACCGGCAGGCGCGACAGCCGGACCAGCCGACCGATCAGCGGTGCGGCCCCCTCGACGAGCGTCCGCGTACGTCGCTGACCCGGTGACCCGTCGTAGACCCAGAACAGCGTGACGCCCAGCTGTGCGAGCCAGAGCAGCTCGGGCAGCTCGTCCCGCAGGACCGTCGGCACCTCGGGCGACGCCTCCTCCACCAGGTCGCGGAACAGCGCCTGGCTCAGCTCTCTCGATTCGCTCGACTCCGCCGAGAACGGGCTCGCCGCTGACCCCGGCCGGATGGCGACCGTGACGAACTCGGCGCCGAACGCGTGGTACTCCGCGAACGCATCGACGCCCGCCAGCATGACGCCCCGCAGGCGCGCGGTCAGGTCACCGCCCTGCGCGAGCACGCTCCGGGCGGCCACCGCGTGCTCGCGGGTGACGTCGAGGTAGAGCTCCTGGACCAGGTGGTCCTTGGAGGCGAAGTGGTAGTACGCGTTGCCGGTGGCGACCCCGGCCTCCTGCGCGATCGCCCGCATCGTCGTCGCGGCGTAGCCGCGCTCGCGGAACAGCCGTAGCGCCGTCGACCGCACCAGGGACTTCGTGTCGTCGCTCATGCATCGAGTTGAACATGTTCAACTGAACATGTTCAAGAGCGCGCCGCTGTGACGCGGTCGGTCTAGAAGAGGCGAGAGCCCGAGTCGTCGACCCCGCGCATCGCGTCGTAGTCGAGCACCAGGCAGCCGATCCCCCGGTCGGTCGCCAGCACGCGGGCCTGCGGCTTGATCTCCTGCGCGGCGAACACCCCGCGCACCGGCGCCAGGTGCGGGTCCCGGTTGAGCAGCTCCAGGTACCGCGTCAGCTGCTCGACGCCGTCGATGTCCCCACGCCGCTTGATCTCGACGGCGACGGTGCCGCCGAGGGGGTCCCTGGCCAGGATGTCGACCGGGCCGATGGCGGTCGGGTACTCGCGACGGACCAGGGTGTGGCCGGTGCCGAGAAGGAGGATCTGCGCCGCGAGGAGCTCCTGGAGGTGCGCCTCGACGCCGTCCTTGACCAGCCCCGGGTCGACCCCCAGCTCGTGCGCGGAGTCGTGCTGCACCTCGTACAGGTCGATCTCCAGGCGGTCGTCCGACTTCTGGTGCTGGACGGTCCACACCGCCGTGACGCCGGCGGACCGGGCCGCCTCGGACGGCACCGACACCGCGAGCGTGCACGGCGGGCTCATCCAGTTCAGCGGCTTGTACGACCCGCCGTCGGAGTGCAGCAGCACGCTGCCGTCGGCCTTGACGACGAGGAGGCGCGTGGCCAGCGGAAGGTGCGCGTTGAGCCGGCCGCTGTAGCGCGCCGAGCAGGACGCCACGACGAGGCGCATGGAAGTCCTTCCAGGGAGCGTGCAGACAGCCCAGCGGGCAGCGGTCAGATGACCGAGCCGACGCGCGACGGCGTCGCCTCGATCCAGGACGTGAGGCCGGCGAGCGCCTCGGCGCTCATCAGCAGGTGGACGGGCTCGGTCTCGGCGCCCGGGAGGCAGGTGACGACCACCAGACCCGCGTGCACGTCGGTGCGGGCCAGCACCGAGAGACCTACCCGCTCCCACCGGGCGCGCGGTCGGGCCGCCAGCGACCGGTAGCGCCACCAGTAGAGCCGGTCGGTGCCGTACTGCGCGACCCCCGAGGACCACGGTCCGTCGGCGGTCCGACCCACGGCGCAATGGAACGACCCGACGCGACGGTTCAGCGTGTGGATCCGGGAGAACCACAGGGCGGCGACGACGAGCAGCACCACGACGATCACACTCACGAGTGCGACGACGTGTCCGCTCACCGTCTCGTTGTCCTCAGTGCGTGGCGGGCGACGTCGCGGGGCGAGCGCCCTCGATGACGTTGTCGGCGACGATGGTCAGGTGGTTCGAGTCGAAGGACAGGAACCCGCCCTCGACCTGCCAGCGCTTCGGCTCGCCGCCCCCGACGGGGAACACGCGGACCTCACCGGGCTGGAGCACGGACAGCACAGGCTCGTGACCGGCCAGGATGCCGATCTCACCCTCCCCGGCCTTGGCCGAGACCATGCGGGCGGTGCCGGACCAGAGCTTGCCGGCGGTGGCGACGAGCTCGACCTCGATGTCTGCCACGAGACCCTCCTTCAGTGGTGTGCGGGACTACGAAGAACGCGGGGCGCCGTCGGATGACGCCGCCCCGCGCCGGACGTCTCAGACGCCGTAGTCCTTCTGGATGCGGGCCCAGTTGCGCTCAAGGTCCTCGAGGCCACCGATGTTGAAGAACGCCTGCTCGGAGATGTGGTCGAACTCGCCGTCGGCGATCTTGCCGAAGGCCTCGACCGTCTCCGTGAGCGGGACCGTCGAGCCGACGACACCCGTGAACTTCTCGGCCATGTACGTGTTCTGCGAGAGGAACTGCTGGATGCGACGGGCGCGTGCGACGACCGTCTTGTCCTCCTCCGACAGCTCGTCGACACCGAGGATCGCGATGATGTCCTGGAGCTCCTTGTTGCGCTGCAGGATCGACTTCACGCGCGTCGCGGCGTCGTAGTGCGCCTGGCCGACGTAGCGCGGGTCGAGGATGCGGCTCGTCGACGTCAGCGGGTCCACGGCCGGGTACAGACCGCGCGACGCGATCTCGCGCGACAGCGCCGTCGTCGCGTCGAGGTGCGCGAACGTCGTCGCCGGCGCCGGGTCGGTGTAGTCGTCGGCCGGCACGTAGATCGCCTGCAGCGAGGTGATCGAGTGACCACGCGTCGACGTGATGCGCTCCTGCAGGAGGCCCATCTCGTCGGCGAGGTTCGGCTGGTAGCCGACCGCGGACGGCATGCGGCCGAGCAGCGTCGACACCTCGGAACCGGCCTGCGTGAACCGGAAGATGTTGTCGATGAAGAGCAGCACGTCCTGCTTCTGCACGTCGCGGAAGTACTCCGCCATCGTCAGGGCCGACAGGGCGACGCGCAGACGCGTGCCCGGCGGCTCGTCCATCTGGCCGAAGACGAGCGCCGTCTTGTCGAAGACGCCGGCCTCCTCCATCTCGACGATGAGGTCGTTGCCCTCACGGGTGCGCTCGCCGACACCGGCGAACACCGACACACCACCGTGGTTGAGCGCGACGCGCTGGATCATCTCCTGGATGAGGACCGTCTTGCCGACGCCCGCACCACCGAAGAGACCGATCTTCCCGCCGAGCACGTACGGCGTCAGCAGGTCGATGACCTTGATGCCGGTCTCGAACATCTCGGTCTTGCTCTCGAGCTGGTCGAAGGCCGGGGGCTTGCGGTGGATGGGCCAGCGCTCGGTGATCTCGAGCTTCTCGCCCTCCTTGAGGTTGAGCACCTCGCCGATGACGTTGAAGACGTGGCCCTTGGTGATGTCACCGACGGGCACGCTGATCGCCTCGCCGGTGTCGCGCACGAGCGCGCCGCGGACCAGGCCGTCGGTCGGCTTGAGCGCGATGGCGCGGATGAGCGAGTCGCCGAGGTGCTGGGCGACCTCGAGCGTCATCGTCGTGACGCCCTCGGCCTCGCCCTCGCCCTGCGTCGACAGGTCGATGTCGACCTGGAGCGCGTTGTAGATCTCGGGGATCTGGTCGGACGGGAACTCGATGTCGACGACGGGGCCGATGACCCGTGCGACCCGACCCACGCCAGGACCGGACGCGTGCTCGACGGCAGCTTCGGTAGTGGTAGCAGTCATGGTGTTTCTCCGGTTCGTCTGTGGGGACGTTAGTCGTCAGGAGGCGAGTGCGTCGGCGCCCGACACGATCTCGCTGATCTCCTGGGTGATCTCGGCCTGGCGGGCCTGGTTGGCGAGCCGGGTGTACATGCGCACCAGGTCCTCGGCGTTCTCGGTCGCGGTGTGCATCGCGCGCTGCCGTGCGGCGAGCTCGGAGGCCGCCGCCTGCAGGAGGCAGGTGTAGATGCGGCTGCGCACGTACATCGGCAGCAGCGCGTCGAGCACGGCCTCCGGTGACGGCTCGAACTCGTACAGCGGCGGGATCTCGTTCTCGTCGCGAGCCTCGACACCCTCGACGATCTCGAGCGGCAGCAGCCGGATGACCCGCGGGGACTGCGACACCATGTTCCGGAAGTGCGTGAACACGACGTGCAGCTCCGCGACGCCGCCCTCGTCGACCGGCGCCTCGAAGGCGGCGAGCAGCGTCTCGGCGATGTCCGCGGCCGTCTCGACGGAGGGGGCGTCCGAGTTGCCTGCCCACTGCTGCGCGAGCTCGCGACCACGGAACGTGTAGTACGAGATGGCACGGCGGCCGACGGCGTAGACGATCGGCTCGAAGCCCTGCTCGGTGAGGCGACCGATGAGGCGCTCGGCCTCCCGGATCGCGCTCGCCGAGTAGGCACCGGCCATGCCGCGGTCCGACGTGACGACCAGGACCGCGACCCGCTTGGTGTCCGTCCGCTCGGTGACCAGCGGGTGGGTCACGTTCGAGTGCGTGGCCACGGCCGACACCGCGCGGGTCAGCGCGCGGGAGTACGGCGTCGCTGCCGTCACCCGGTCGCGCGCCTTGCCGATGCGCGAGGCAGCGATGAGCTCCATCGCACGGAAGATCTTCTTCAGCGACTCTGTCGACCGGATCCGCTGCCGGTAGACGCGCTGCTGACCTGCCACGTCAGCCCTTCTTCTGCCGGACGATCTGCTCCTGCTCGATCTCGACCTCGGCGCCGTCGTCGGCAGAGCCGACCAGCGTCGTGCCGTCGCCCACCAGGAAGCCGTTCCGGAACTCGTCGATCGCCGCGCCGAGAGCCTGCTCGGTCTCGTCGTCGAGCTTGCCCGACGACGCGATCGTGGACAGCACCTCGGTGTTGCGGCGCAGGTGGTCGAGCAGCTCGCTCTCGAACCGGCGGACGTCGGCGATCGGGACGTCGTCCAGCTTGCCCTTGGTGCCGGCCCAGATGGACGCGACCTGGTCCTCGACCGGGTACGGCGTGTACTGCGCCTGCTTGAGCAGCTCCATGAGGCGGGCGCCACGGGTCAGCTGCGCGCGGGACGCGGCGTCGAGGTCGGACGCGAACATCGCGAACGCCTCGAGGGACCGGAACTGCGCGAGGTCCAGCTTCAGCGTGCCGGAGACCGACTTCATGGCCTTGACCTGCGCGGCACCACCGACGCGGGACACCGAGATGCCGACGTCCACGGCCGGGCGCTGGTCCGCGTTGAACAGGTCGGACTGCAGGAAGATCTGACCGTCCGTGATGGAGATGACGTTGGTCGGGATGTACGCCGAGACGTCGTTGGCCTTGGTCTCGATGACCGGCAGACCCGTCATCGAGCCGCCGCCCAGCTCGTCCGAGAGCTTGGCACAACGCTCCAGCAGACGGGAGTGCAGGTAGAACACGTCACCGGGGTACGCCTCGCGGCCCGGCGGGCGACGCAGCAGCAGCGACACGGCACGGTAGGCCTCGGCCTGCTTCGACAGGTCGTCGAACACGATCAGGACGTGCTTGCCCTGGTACATCCAGTGCTGGCCGATGGCCGAGCCGGTGTAGGGCGCGAGGTACTTGAAGCCGGCCGGGTCCGACGCGGGGGCCGCGACGATGGTCGTGTACTCGAGCGCGCCGGCCTCCTCCAGGGCGCCGCGGATGGCGGCGATGGTGGAGCCCTTCTGGCCGATGGCGACGTAGATGCAGCGGACCTGCTTGGCCTCGTCGCCCGACTCCCAGTTGGCCTTCTGGTTGATGATCGTGTCGATCGCGATGGCCGTCTTGCCCGTCTGGCGGTCGCCGATGATCAGCTGGCGCTGGCCGCGGCCGATCGGGATCATCGCGTCGATGGCCTTGAGGCCGGTCTGCAGGGGCTCGTGCACGCTCTTGCGGGCCATGACGCCGGGCGCCTGCAGCTCGAGGGCGCGACGGCCCTCGGTCGCCAGCTCGCCCAGACCGTCGATGGGCTGGCCCAGCGGGTCGACGACCCGACCGAGGTAGCCGTCACCGATCGGGACGGACAGGACCTCGCCCGTGCGGCGGACCTCCTGGCCCTCCTCGATGCCCGTGAACTCACCCAGGACGACGACGCCGATCTCACGCACGTCGAGGTTGAGCGCGAGGCCGAGCGTGCCGTCCTCGAACCGCAGCAGCTCGTTCGCCATCGCGCCCGGGAGGCCCTCGACCTGCGCGATGCCGTCGGCCGTCAGGGTCACGCGGCCGACCTCTTCGGAGACCACGCCCGTCGGCTCGTAGGACTTCACGAAGCTGTCCAGCGCGGCCCGGATCTCGTCCGGCCGGATCGTCAGCTCAGCCATTGCTCTTCTCCTGTCGTGACCGCCGGTCGGGCGGTCGTACGTTCGTGCACGTCGTTCAAGGGACCGGCCTGGGGCCGATTCTCAGCTGGCAAGTCGTCGTCGTGCGTCGGCGAGCCTGGCGAGCACGGTCGAGTCGACCACGTCCGCGCCCACCTGGATGCGCAGTCCCCCGATGATCGCGGGGTCCACCGTCACGTTGAGCTGCAGGTCCTGCCCGTACTCCTGCTGCAGCAGGGCGCCGAGGCGGTCCAGCTGCGCCTGCGAGAGCTCGCTGCCGGACGTCACGGACGCCACGAGGCGCTCGCGCCGCGCCGCGGCGAGCTCGCCCACGAGGCCGAGGGTCGCGACGAATCGGCGACCGCGCGGGGACGCGGCCGCTCGCCGTGCCACTGCGAGCGTGGCGTCGGCGACCTTCCCGCGCAGCAGGTTCTCTGCGAGGTCCGCGCGCTTGTCGCCGGGCACCCGCGGGTCGAACAGCGCCTGCCGCACCTCGCGCTGGCCGACGAGCGACCGCGTGATGCGGAACAGCTCGTCCTCGACCCGCTCGAGCTCGTTGCCGGCCTGCGCCGACGCCAGCACGGCGTCGAAGCCGAGGTGCTCGACGGCCTCGATGAGGTCCTCGGCCGACGACCAGCGCGCCTTGACGAGGTCCGACACCGCGTCGACGACGCGGGCGTCGAGCCGGCCGAGCACGCTCGCGACCAGCCCGGCCTTGGCGTCGCCGTCGATGGCCGGGTCCGACAGGGTCCGCCGCAGCGAGCCCGAGGAGTCCAGGGCGTCGACGACGGCGAACAGCTGCTCGCCGAGCGTGATCCCCTGCGCGCCAGCCGCGGCCAGCACCGGCTCGAACCGGTGCTGTGCCGCGCTGAGCGACGCGAGACTCGTGCCGCGCATCAGTTCTCCTTGCCGGCGCTCGTGGTAGCGGACGACGCAGTCGCGCTCGCCGTCGCGTTCGCCTCGAGCTCCGCGAGGAACCGGTCGACCACCCGCGACTGGCGGGCGGTGTCCTCGAGGGACTCGCCGACGATCTTCGAGGCGAGCTCGGTGGCGAGCGCACCCACGTCGTTGCGCAGCGAGACCGCCGCCTGCTGCCGCTCGGCCTCGATCTGGCGCTGGGCCGTCTCGACCGTGCGCGCAGCCTCGGCTGCCGCCTTCGCCTTGAGCTCGGTGACGATGGCACCGCCCTCGGCGCGAGCGGCCTCCTTGATGCGGGCTGCCTCCGTGCGGGCGTCGGCGAGCTGCTGCTCGTACTCCGCACGCAGCTCGGCCGCCTCGGCCTGGGCGGCCTCGGCGTGCTTGAGCCCGCCTTCGATCTTCTCCGCGCGCTCGTCGAGGACGGCCTGGAACTTCGGCAGGGCGTACTTGATGAACACGATGGCGATGATCACCACGATCACCAACGACCAGACGATGTCGTAGGTGTGCGGGAGGAGGGGGTTGACCTCCTCGACTTCCTCAGCAGCCGCCACCGCGCTGTGCGCGGCAGCGACGAGCGGCGCGGTGATCACAGGAAGAACGGGGTGGCGATGGCCAGGAGGGCGAGGATCTCGATGAAGGCCAGGCCGACGAACATGGTCGAGCGGAGCTGGCCGGCCATCTCGGGCTGGCGCGCCATGCCCTCGATCGTCTTGCCGAACAGGATGCCGAGGCCGATGCCGGGGCCGATGGCCGCGAGACCGTATCCGACGAGAGCGAGTCCGGTGATTTCCACGGGGTGGTTCCTTTCATCTGCGCGCCGCGCGGCGCGTCCGGTCAGGGGCGACGGTCCGGGGATCAGCCCGTCGCGGTGAGGCTGTCGATCAGTGCTCTTCGGAGATCGACATCTGCAGGTAGACGGCGGTCAGGATCGAGAACACGTACGCCTGCAGGGCGGCCACGAAGACCTCGAGCAGGAAGAAGGCGAACCCGGCGACGAACGTCACGGCGCCGAACGCCTTGACCGCACCGGACGCCTCGAAGAACAGGAACGACGTCGCTGCGAAGCACAGGGCGAGCAGGAGGTGGCCGGCCATCATGTTGGCCAGGAGCCGGATCACCAGCGTGGCGGGCCGCAGCAGGAAGACCTGCAGGAACTCGACCGGCGTCAGCAGGATGTAGATCGGCCACGGCACACCGGGCGGGAACAGGCTGTGCTTGAGGTACCCGCCGACGCCGAACTTCTTGACGCCCTGCCAGAGGTACAGGAAGTACACCCACAGGGCGAAGATGATCGGCAGGCCGATCACGGACGTCCCCGCGATGTTCAGGAACGGGATGACGCCCGTGATGTTGAAGAAGAAGACGGCGAAGAAGATCGTCGTGATGATCGGGACGTACTTCTTGCCGTCCTTCTCACCGAGGATCTCGTAGGCGATCGAGTTGCGGCAGAAGTCGAGGCCCAGCTCGAGGGTGCTCTGGAACCGGCCGGGGACCAGCTTCGCGCGGCGGGCACCGATGATGAAGATCAGCAGGAGCGCGATCACCGCGATGAACCGGACGAGGATGATCCGGTTGATCTCGAACGGCGTGCCCTCGAACCAGATGGCCGGCGGGAAGAAGTCGGCGAGCGAGGGGGGATGGAAGCCGCCGCCGCCGTCTTCTTCCGCGGCGAGCGGCAGGATCGTCGCAAGGCTGAACAGGGCGGTCTCCTGTGGTCGTGTGCGCCTAGTGCCGCATCAGTGCGTGCACGAGCACGGCGCCGGGCCGTCTTGGATGGCGAAAGCCTAACCTATGCACGGGGTTGGTCCCGACCTGCCACGGGCCGCTGCGGGCGCCCCGGACGCGTCAGGCTGGCCGCTCGGAACGGCTCACGCCTCGAAGTACCCGACCCGTCCCCGCTGCACCGCGCGGGCGTCCAGGACGGCCGATCCGATGACCCCGGCGATCGACACGAGGAACAGCACCTGCGGGTTGTAGAAGTCGAACTGCTTGAGGATCACCAGCACGACGATGACCACGATCAGCTTGCCCAACCAGGCGCCCATGATCACCGCCATCATCGTCGTCGGCGCCGAGTGCGCCGTGCGCAGGACCGAGATCACCGTGGTCCCCGAGAAGATCAGCGCGATGCCCACGCCGAGCAGCGCGCCCCAGACGCCGGCCATGCCGTCGACCAGGTAGCCGATGCCCACGCCGAGGACGGTGAGCACGCCGAGCAGCACGAGCATGTCGCGCAGCGACCTGCGGAAGACGGCCTCGTTCGCCGACCGCGGGGCGGGGGTCGGCGCGGGCGCGGGAGTGGTCATCGGACGGCCTCCAGGGGCGGGGTGGCGGACCGGCCGCGCAGCGGCCCGAGCGTCAGCAGGGTGGCGACGAGCACGGCGACGCCGAACGTGATGAGGACGACGGTGGTCTCCCACCGGACGAGGGCGGCGACACCGAAGGCGAACACCGCGGTCCACACGTACATGATCGCGACCGCGCGACGGTGCGAGTGGCCCAGCTGCAGCATGCGGTGGTGCAGGTGCATGCGGTCCGGGTGGAACGGGGACTTGCCGGCGCCGACGCGGCGGACGATCGCGAGCCCCATGTCGAGCAGCGGGAGCAGGAGCACCGCGAAGGGCAGGAGCATCGGGAGGAACGCGGGGAACCGCTGACGCGCCAGCGCCTGCTCGGGATCGATCTGCCCGGTGACGACGATCGCCGCGGCGCTGAACACGAAGCCCAGCACCATGGCGCCCGAGTCGCCCATGAAGATGCGCGCCGGGTAGACGTTGTGCGGCAGGAAGCCGATGCACGCACCGACGAGCACGGCGAGCACCAGCGCAGCGAGGTTGGCGTTGGCGTACGCGCCCGGGTTGGAGCCGGCCGTCAGCAGGTAGGCGTACAGGAAGAACGCCGTGCCGCCGATGGCGAGCACCCCGGCCGCCAGACCGTCGAGCCCGTCGACGAAGTTCACGGCGTTCATCGCGATCACCACGGTGAGCACCGTGAGGAACGTCGCCATCCGGGTGGACCCGATGGTCTGCACGTCCCCGGTGGGCAGCTGGTAGAGGAGCACGCCCTGCCACGCCAGGAACCCGCCGGCCAGCACCTGGCCCATGAGCTTGGTGAGCCAGTCGAGGTCCCAGATGTCGTCGGCCACCCCCAGCGCGCACACGATCGCGGCGCCGCCGACGATGCCGATGATCGGGCGCGGGTTGGCGTAGATGTTCTGGAGGAACGGCAGCCCGCTGGTCATGAGGATCGCCACGAGGATGCCGCCGAACATCGCCATCCCGCCCAGCCGCGGGGTGGGGATCGCGTGCACGTCCCGGTCGCGGACCGCCGTGATGGCCCCCCAGCGCAGCGCACACCAGCGGGCCAGCGGCGTCATCAGGTAGGCGACCGTGGCGGAGAGGAGCAGCGCGAGCAGGTAGACCCTCACGCGGAAGACCCCTCGACGGGGGTGACCTCGTTGAGCTGCTCGAGGCTGAGCGCCCCGGCGCGCACCAACCGGAGGGTCGGTCCCGTGGCGTCGACGATGCTCGAGGCGACCTGGCCCGGGGCGTCGCCGCCGTCGAGGTACACCGCGACTGAGGCGCCCAGCTGGTCGTACGCGCCCTGGGCGGTCACCGCCGCGGGAGAGCCCGTCGTGTTGGCGCTGGAGACCGCGAGCGGCCCCGTCCGGCGGAGCAGGGCCCGCGCGGTCTCGTGGTCCGGGACCCGCAGCGCGACCGTGCCACCGGTCTCGCCCAGGTCCCACGCCAGCGACGGCTGGGCACGCACGATGAGCGTGAGCCCGCCGGGCCAGAACGCCTCGGCGAGCGCGCGGGCCCCCGCGGACACGTCGGTGGCGAGGCCGTCGAGCGTGCGCACGTCGGCGATCAGCACCGGGGGTGGCATCTGGCGGCCCCGGCCCTTGGCGTCCAGGAGCGCCTGCACGGCGGGCGGTGTGAACGCGTCGGCGGCGATGCCGTAGACGGTGTCCGTCGGGAGGACCACGAGTCCCCCGCGGGACAGGACGTTGACCGCCTCGTCGAGCGCCGGACCCCAGGTGGTGGGGTCGCTCGCGGGGGTGATCCGCTCGTTCACGGCGCCGAGTCTGTCACGTGCGGCGTGCCGGCTCGCCGCGCCACGAGCATCCGCGGACGTCCGGTCAGGTCCGGCCGGGACTCGACCTCCACGAACGCACCCGTGGACTGCGCAGCCTCGCGTGCCGCTGCGTCCTGCACCTCCGCGTGCTCCATCACCAGGAGCCCGCCGGGGACGAGAAGCCTGGCGGCCGCCCGCAGGACCGCACGCGGCACGTCCAGACCGTCGAGGCCGCCGCCGTAGAGGGCCAGGTCGGGGTCGTGGTCGCGCACCTCGGGGTCCACCGGCTCCGCGTCGGGCGGGATGTACGGCGGGTTGGCGACGAGCACGTCCACCGTGCCGTCGAGCTCCTGCAGCAGCATCGGGTCCGCGACGTCGCCGTGCTCGACGCGGACGTCGGCCTGGACGGCGACGGCGTTCCTGCGCGTCAGGTCCACGGCCTCGATGGAGAGGTCCACGGCGACGACGCGCGCACCGGGGACCTCGGTGGCGACGGACAGCGCGATGCCCCCGGCTCCGCAGCAGAGGTCGACCACGAGCGGGTCCGTGAGCCGCGCGGCCTCGTCGATCGCCACCTGCGCGACGACCTCGGTCTCCGGTCGCGGGACGAACACACCGGGCTCGACCAGCAGCGTCAGG
The DNA here is from genome assembly GCF_001424125.1 of Cellulomonas sp. Leaf395. Classification (GTDB taxonomy): domain Bacteria; phylum Actinomycetota; class Actinomycetes; order Actinomycetales; family Cellulomonadaceae; genus Cellulomonas. Next base: position 913,969 of record NZ_LMQI01000001.1, on the reverse strand, counting down.
TACCGGAACCCGGTGGACCCGACCAGGTGCTGCAGCGGCTCGCGGTTCCGGCGCCGCTCGACGAGCCCCGCGAACTGCTCGGCGAACCCGTCCGGCACGGGCGGCGCCAGGGCCAGCTCGAGACGCTCCTGCCCGAGCACGTGCGCGGCGAGGGCGGTGGCGTCGTGCCGCGGAGAGGGCACCCCGGCGTCGGCGAGGATGCTCGAGGCCCCCTCCACGAGCGCGCGCATGTCCGGGCCGGTCATGCTGTGCCCTCTGAGCCTGCAGCCGCCAGTCGGGCACTCTCGTCGGCGTCGATCGCCGACTGCACGACGGGCGCCAGCTCACCGCCGAGGACGGCGTCGAGGTTGTAGGCCTTGTACCCCGTGCGGTGATCGGCGATGCGGTTCTCCGGGAAGTTGTACGTCCGGATGCGCTCGGAACGGTCGACGGTGCGGACCTGGGAGCGGCGGGCCTCGCTCGCCGCGGCCGCGGCCTCTTCCTGCCGGGCGGCCAGGATGCGGGCGCGCAGCACGCGCATGCCGGCCTCGCGGTTCTGCAGCTGCGACTTCTCGTTCTGCATGGACACGACGATGCCCGTGGGCAGGTGCGTGATGCGGACGGCGGAATCGGTGGTGTTGACCGACTGGCCGCCCGGGCCAGAGGACCGGTAGACGTCGATGCGCAGGTCGTTGGCGTCGATCGCGACCTCCGCCTCGTCCTCGGCCTCGGGGAAGACCAGGACGCCTGCGGCGGAGGTGTGGATGCGGCCCTGCGACTCGGTCACGGGGACCCGCTGCACGCGGTGCACCCCGCCCTCGTACTTCAGGTGCGCCCACACGCCGTCCTCCGGAGCGACCGTGGCACGCGCCTTGATGGCCAGCTGCGCGTCCTTGTATCCCCCGAGGTCCGACTCGGTGGCGCCCAGGAGCTGCGTCGCCCAACCCATCTTCTCCGCGTACCGCGTGTACATCCGCAGCAGGTCCGCGGCGAACAGCGCCGACTCCTCGCCGCCCTCCCCCGCCTTGACCTCGAGGATCACGTCGCGCGAGTCGTCGGGGTCACGGGGGATGAGGACCTCGCGCAGCCGGACCGCGGCTGCGTCGGCCGCCTGCTGCAACGACGGCAGCTCGGCGGCGAAGCTCTCGTCGACCTCCGCCAGCTCGGCGGCGGCCTCGGCGTCGTCGGACGCGGCCTTCCACGCCGTGTACGCCTGCGCGACCCGGCCGAGCTCGGCGTACCGACGGCCGAGCCTGCGCGCGTTCGCGGCGTCCGCGTGGACCGCCGGATCGGCCAGCTGGGCCTCGATCTGTGCGTGCTCGGCGAGCAGCGGCTCGGCGGCAGCGAATGCCTCGCTCATGCGGGTGTCCCTCGGGTGGCTGGATGGGCTCCGACAACGACACAGCGCCGGTGCCCGCGCGGACACTGCCATGGAGGGCAGTGGTCCGCGCCGGGCACCGGCGCTGCGAGGGTGCTAGTTGCCGGCCTTCTTGCCGTAGCGCGCCTCGAACCGGGCCACGCGGCCACCGGTGTCGAGAATCTTCTGCTTGCCCGTGTAGAACGGGTGGCAGGCGCTGCAGACGTCGGCGTGGATCTTGCCGGAGGTCACGGTCGAGCGCGTGACGAAGGTGCTGCCACAGGTGCAGGTGACCTCGGTCAGGACGTACTCGGGGTGGATGTCAGCCTTCACGAACTTCTCCTCGGGTGGGTGTCTCCGGGTCCGGACGCGCGAGTGGCGCCGGTGAACCGCAGACCAGCGAACCATTGTGCCAGAACAGCGACGAGGCCCGAAATCATCCCGTCGCCGCGCGCTCACAGCGGCTGCGCGTCGAGCCTCGCCTTCTGCGCCTCCACGTCGAAGTCGGCGGCCGGCCACTCGAGGTGCAGGTCCTCCAGCGTGTCGCGCAGCAGCCGTCCGACGGCGAGCCGCGCGTACCACTTGTTGTCCGCCGGCACCGCGTACCAGGGCGCGTGGTCGGTGCTCGTCCGGTCCAGGACCGCCTGGTACGCCTCCAGGTAGGACGGCCACTTCGCCCGTTCGTCGATGTCCCCGGGGTTGAACTTCCAGTACTTGTCCGGGCGCTCCAGCCGCTCGCGCAGCCGGGCCCGCTGCTCGGCCGGTGAGACGAGCAGTGCGACCTTGACGATCACGGTCCCGGCCTCCACCACCTCACGCTCGAACGCGTTGATCTCGTCGAACCGCGGCTCCCAGACCTCAGGCGGGACCAGCTCGTTCACGCGGACCACCAGCACGTCCTCGTAGTGCGACCGGTCGAACACGCCGATCCGCCCCGGGCTCGGGAGCGCCTCGCGGATCCGCTGCAGGTAGTGCTGCGACCGCTCCTTCTGCGTCGGCACCCCGAACGAGTGCAGCTGGACGCCCTGCGGATCCACCATGCCCAGCACGTGCCGGACGATCCCACCCTTGCCTGCGGTGTCCATGCCCTGCAGCACGAGCAGCACGGACCGGGTGCCGCCCGAGCGGCCGTCCGCGAACAGGCGCTCCTGCTCCTCGCTCAGGTGCCGGCCGTCCACGGCGAGCCGCTTGTCGGCAGCCGACGCTCCGTGCTCCCAGCCCGGTGTCGCGGCCAGGTCGGCGTCGGCCAGCCGGTAGCCCGGCGTGACCCGCAGGGCCTCCCGAGGTGGTGTGCTCCACGACTTCGCCATCGAACGACTCCCAGGGCTCGCGCCAGTGCGGACGAGTGCACGGTAGCGGCGCGGCGACCCCCCCGCGAGCGCTTCGCTGCTCGACGCGACGCGACGACGTGGTCGAGGTTCAGCGCTGAGGCAGCTGGTCGCGACGGCGGGTGAGGTAGGCGATCTCGCCGATGTTGCCGGCCAGCTCGATGGCCCTGTCGTAGGCCGCGCGCGACTCCTGGCTGCGGCCCAGCCAGCGGAGCAGATGGGCGCGAGTGGCGTGGTACGGGTGGTAGTCGGCCAGGCTGTCCTCGAGCTGGTCGACGGCGGCCAGCGCCACCTGGGGGCCGTCGACCTCGGCGACCGCGACGGCCCGGTTGAGGGCGACGATGGGCGACGGGTCGAGGCGCACCAGCTGGTCGTAGAGAGCGACGATCTGGGTCCAGTCGGTGTCGCGGACGTCGCGGGCTGAGGTGTGCACAGCGTTGATGGCGGCGAGCAGCTGGTAGCGCCCGGGAGCCTGGCCGGCCGCAGCCGCGGAGAGCCGTTCGCGCACCAGCTGATGCCCCTCGGCGATCATCGGGACGTCCCAGTCCGCGCGCGCCTGCTCGTCGAGCGCCACGAGCTCGCCGGTCGTCGAGACGCGAGCGGTGCGGCGGGCCTCGGTGAGCAGCATCAGCGCCAGCAGGCCGGTCACCTCGCCGTCGTCGGGCAGGAGGGCGTGGACCATACGCGTGAGCCGGATCGCCTCGGCGGTCAGGTCGTGCCGCACAGGGTCGCTGTCGGGGCCGGACGCGAGGTAGCCCTCGTTGAAGACGAGGTACAGGACCGTGAGAACACCGGACACGCGCGTCGGGAGATCGCCGGCAGCCGGGACCCGGTAGGGGATGTGGGCGGCCTGGATCTTGGCCTTCGCGCGGGTGATCCGCCTCCCCATGGCGCTCTCGGACACCAGGAAGGCGCGGGCGATCTCGGGCATCGTGAGGCCGCCCACCATGCGGAGCGTGAGCGCCACGCGGGACTCCATCGCGAGCGCCGGGTGGCAGCAGGTGAAGATCAGCCGGAGGCGGTCGTCATCGACGGCACCGAGGGACTCGTGCGGGTCGTCGTCGACCATGGTCCCGGCCTTCCTGGTCAACTCGTCGCGCCTGTTCTCGCGTCGGATCCGGTCGATGGCCTTGCGCGTCGCCGTGGTGGTCAGCCAGCCGCCGGGGTTGGGCGGGACGCCGTCGGCGTGCCAGCGCTCGACGGCGGTCGCGAACGCCTCGGCTGCGGCCTCCTCGGCGACGTCGAGGTCACCGAAGCGCCGGGTCAGGGCCGCGACGACCCGGGCCCACTCCTGGTGGTAGGCCCGGGTGATCGCCTCGTCGACGTCGCTCACGCGAACGGTCGCGCCTCGATCTTGCGGTCGCAGACCGACACCAGGTACCGCATCCCCGACTCCCCTCGTCGTCGTGCCGCCGACGACGTCACGCCGTGGCGTACTGCGGTCGCCCGGCCGGGCGGTACGTCTCGATCGCCACGCCCGGGAAGTGTCGCCGCGCCGCGACCGCGTCGAGCGCGATGTCCGGACCGTCCTCCGGGAACAGTCTCGTGCCCAACCTGGGTCATCGTCGTGAGCAAAGCATCTTGGCTCCTCTGCCCGTGGTGCCGCCCGTTCTCGTCTGCCTCACCCGGACGGCGAACAGCACCGTCCCGATCGGACATCGTCGGGGACCGCTCCACCAACGACGACGGCCCCGCGCTCCCGGAGGAGGGCGGGGCCGTCGGGCCGGTGCGGCTACTCGCTGCCGGGCGTGGTCTTCTGGACCTGGAGCAGGAACTCGACGTTCGACTTGGTGTCCTTGAGCTTGCCGATCAGCAGCTCGATGGCCTGCGTCTGGTCGAGCGCGCCCATGACACGGCGGAGCTTGTAGATGATCTTCAGCTCGTCGTGCGGCATGAGGATCTCCTCGCGGCGGGTGCCCGACGCGTTGACGTCGACCGCCGGGAAGATGCGCTTGTCTGCGAGCGAGCGGGAGAGCCGCAGCTCCATGTTCCCGGTGCCCTTGAACTCCTCGAAGATGACCTCGTCCATCTTGGAGCCGGTCTCCACCAGCGCCGAGGCGAGGATGGTCAGCGAGCCGCCGTGCTCGATGTTGCGAGCCGCGCCGAAGAACCGCTTGGGCGGGTACAGCGCCGAGGCGTCGACGCCACCGGACAGGATGCGCCCGGACGCCGGGGCGGCCAGGTTGTAGGCCCGCGACAGCCGGGTGAGCGAGTCGAGCAGCACGACGACGTCCTGACCCAGCTCGACCAGCCGCTTGGCGCGCTCGATGGCGAGCTCGGCGACGATCGTGTGGTCGGAGGCGGGGCGGTCGAACGTCGAGGCGATGACCTCGCCCTTGACCGTCCGCTCCATGTCCGTGACCTCTTCGGGGCGCTCGTCGACGAGCACGACCATGAGGTGGACCTCGGGGTTGTTGGTCGTGATGGCGTTCGCGATGTGCTGCATGATGATCGTCTTGCCCGCCTTGGGGGGTGCGACGATCAGGCCGCGCTGGCCCTTGCCGATGGGCGCGACGATGTCGATGACCCGCGGCGACAGCTTGTGCTGGTCGGTCTCGAGGCGCAGGCGCTCCTGCGGGTACAGCGGCGTCAGCTTGTTGAACTCCGGGCGCACGCGGGCGCCGTCAGGCTCCAGGCCGTTGATCGAGTCGAGGCGGACCAGCGCGTTGAACTTGCTCGGGCGGTTGCCCTGCGGCTGCTGCTCACCCTCCCGCGGCTGGCGCACGGCACCGGTGACCGCGTCACCGCGGCGCAGGCCGTACCGCTTGACCTGGTTGAGGGACACGTACACGTCGTTGGCGCTGGGCAGGTACCCCGTGGTGCGCACGAACGCGTAGCTGTCCATCAGGTCGAGGATGCCCGCGACGGGGAGCAGGACGTCGTCGTCGGTGACCTCGATGTCGTCGAGGCCCGCGATCTCGCCGGCGCCGGGCCGACCGCGGGTGCCGCGGCCCTTGCGGTCACGGTCCCGGTCCCGGTAGCGGTCCCGCGACCGGCGACGGCGACCGCCGCGCTCGTCGAGGCCGTCGTCGTCGGCGCCGCGCTGCTGGGTGCCCGGCTGCTGGGTGCCGCCCTGCTGGGTGCCGCCCTGCTGGCGGGTGGCCGGCTGGCCGTCCCGCTGCTGGGCGTCGCGCTGCTGGCCCTGCTGGCGGTCCACCTGCTGGCGGTCGGCCTGCTGGCCGTTCGACTGCGCGCGGTCCGCCTCGTCGCCCTGCGGCGCACCTGCACCGCGGCCGGCCCGGCGCGAGCGCCGCTCACCGGTCACGACACCGACGGCGTCGGCGGCACGCGCTGCGCGGTCGTCACGCTCCTCGACGGGCGCGAGCTTGGCGTCCAGTGCGGCCTCCAGGCCGGCGAGCGCGTCGCCGTGGGGCGGCGTGGAGCGGTCCTGCTGCGCGCGGTCGCGCGGGGGGCGCTCCTGCGTCGGCGCCCCGGCGTCTCCGTCGAGGTCGAGCTGCGGGGCGCGCGTGCGCGGCGCGCGGGTGCTGCGCGCCGCCGGCGCGTCGGTCACCACGACGCTCTGGTCGCGCCGCGGCTCCAGAGCCTGCGGGCGCGAGCCTGCGCGGGCGTCCGCGATCGCCTGGACGAGGTCGCCCTTGCGCATCTTGGACGTGCCCTTGACGCCCAGGCCGGACGCCATCGCCTGCAGCTCGGGCAGGCGGAGTGCCGAGATGCCTGCGCTGCGGGCGGACCCGCCGGAGCTGCTCACGGCGGGTTCGATGATGTCTGTCACGAAGGACCCTTCCCCTCGTCGGTGGCCGGGACCCGATGGTTCGGGGATCGGCCGACGTCCGGTCGAGGTGACCGAGACGGTGCTGGAGCCACACACGCGCTGCGTACGACGACGTCTGCGCACGGTGGGCTGGATCGCTCCCGGCTCGTCTACTCATTCTGAGGCGGCCGGTCACGTACGACACGGGCCACCGGAGGACGAGGTCCGGGGAACGCGTCGATATTACCACTGTCGACACCGCGACCAGGCAGGGTGAACGACCGGCATGTACTTCACCCGGTCATGTCACCCGCTGGACGGTCGCACCCGTGCGGTCCACCCGGAGCGGGAGGATCTGCCAGCCCCCCATGGCACCGCCGAACGCGGTCTGCACGGCCTCGTCCGCGTCGGTCTGCCGGACGCCGTCTGCGCCCGTCGTGTCCGGCAGCCGCCGCGCGATCACCAGGACCGTCGGGCCCGCGCCGGACACGACCGCCGCCACCCCGGCCGCACGCAGGACGTCGACCAGTGCCAGCGAGCCCGGCATCACCGACCGGCGGTACTCCTGGTGCAGCCGGTCCTGCGTGGCGGTCAGGAGCAGCTCGGGGCGCCGGCCCAGCGCCTCGACCAGGAGGGCAGCGCGGCCCGCCTGGAACGCGGCGTCAGCGTGCGGGACGGTCCCGGGCAGCACGCCGCGCGCGGCCGTCGTGGACAGATGGTTCGGGGGGACGATCGCGAGCAGCGCGACGTCGTCGTGGACCAGGAGGTCGACGGCGCGGAACCGGTCGTCGTCGCGCCACGCGAGCGTCGCGCCGCCCAGCACCGCCGGCGCGGCGTTGTCCGGGTGCCCCTCGATCCGGGCGGCCAGGTCGATCGCGACGTCGTCGGACAGCGCCTCCGGCTCGGCGATCAGGCCCCTGGCGGCGATGATCCCGGCCACGACGGCCCCGGCCGACGACCCGAGACCCCGGCCGTGCGGGATGCGGTTGCGGCAGACGAGGTGCAGACCGGTCTGCGACGCCCCGACCTCGTCGAGGGCGGCACGCAGCGAGCTGACCACGAGGTGCTGCTCGTCGTCGGGCACCTGCCCGGCACCCTCCCCCGTGACCTCGACCGTGACGCCCGGCGAGGCGAGCGCTCGCACCTCGAGCTCGTCGTAGAGGCCGAGGGCGATGCCGAACGCGTCGAAACCGGGTCCGAGGTTGGCGCTCGTGGCGGGGACGCGGACGCGGACGTGGTCCGCACCCAGGCGCATCGCGGGGCCTCAGTCCAGGCCGAGAGCCGTGGCGATGGACACCACGTCGGACGAGATCCGCACAGGCACGACGTCACTGCCGTCGGGGGTGCGCAGCGCCCACTGCGGGTCCTTCAGGCCGTGGCCCGTCACCGTGATGACGATGCGCGCACCGGCCGGCACCCGACCCTCGTCGCTGAGTTTCAGCAGCCCGGCGACGCCGGACGCGGAGGCGGGCTCGACGAAGATCCCGACCTCTGCGGAGAGCACCCGGTGTGCGGCCAGGATCTGCTCGTCGGTGACCGCCTCGATGAGGCCGCCGGAGACGTCGCGAGCCTCCTCGGCCTGCTGCCAGGAGGCGGGGTTGCCGATCCGGATCGCCGTGGCGATGGTCTCGGGCTGGTCGATCGGGTGGCCCTTGACGATGGGGGCCGCCCCGGCGGCCTGGAAGCCCCACATGATGGGGGTGCGCGTGGCGACCGCGGCGTGCGCGGTGCCGGCGTCGAACCCCGCGTACTCGCGGTAGCCCTTCCAGTACGCGGTGATGTTGCCGGCGTTGCCGACGGGAAGGACGTGGATGTCGGGGGCGTCGCCCAGAGCGTCGACGATCTCGAACGCGCCCGTCTTCTGGCCCTCGATGCGGTCGGGGTTGACCGAGTTCACCAGCTCGACCGGGTAGGACTCGGCCAGCTTGCGGGCGGCGACGAGGCAGTCGTCGAAGTTGCCGTCGACCTGCAGCAGCGTGGCCCCGTGCGCGATGGCCTGGCTGAGCTTGCCCATCGCGATCTTGCCGTCCGGCACGAGCACCGCGCAGAGCATGCCCGCGCGGGTGGCGTACGCCGCCGCCGATGCCGACGTGTTGCCGGTGGACGCGCAGACCACGGCCTTCGCGCCCCGGCCGGCCGCGGCCGACATGGCGGTCGTCATGCCGCGGTCCTTGAACGACCCGGTCGGGTTCATGCCCTCGACCTTGATGAAGACGTCGGCGCCCGTGCGCTGCGAGAGCGTCGGCGACGGGACGAGCGGCGTACCACCCTCTCCGAGCGTGATGACGCGCTCCTGGACGTGGGCGGGCAGGCGGTCGGCGTACTCGGCGATCACGCCACGCCACTGGTGGGCCATCAGGCTCCCTCGACTCGCAGGACGGACACGACACGACGCACGACGTCGAGGCCGGCGATGGCCTCGACGGTGCTGCGCAACGCGTGCTCAGGGGCCGCGTGCGTGGTGATCACCAGGCGCGCGAAGTCCGCGTCCGGGGTCTCGGTGACCGGCGTCTGGCGGACGGCCTCGATCGAGACGTCGTGCGACGCCAGGACGGTGGACACCTGCGCCAGGACGCCCGGGCGGTCCGCGACCTCGAGCCGCACCTGGTACCGGGTGCGTGCGGCGGTCGCGGGCAGGACCGGCAGCTCGGCGTAGCGGGACTCGATCGGGCCCTTGCCACCGAGCACGCGGTGGCGGGCCACCGAGACGACGTCGCCCAGCACGGCCGACGCGGTGGGCTCGCCGCCGGCGCCGCGGCCGTAGAACATCAGCTCCCCGGCGGCCTCCGCCTCGACGAACACCGCGTTGTACGCGCCGCGGACGTTCGCGAGCGGGTGGCTGACGGGCACCAGTGCGGGGTGGACCCGGACCTGGACGCCCTCCACACCATCGGCGACGCCGCGCTCGGCGATGGCGAGGAGCTTGAGCACGTAGCCCGTGCGCTGCGCCCACAGGACGTCGTCGGCGGTCAGGGAGGTGATGCCCTCGCGGGAGACGTCCTCGATGGACACGCGGGTGTGGAACGCGAGCGAGGCGAGGATCGCGGCCTTCGCCGCCGCGTCGTACCCCTCGACGTCGGCCGTCGGGTCCGCCTCCGCGTAGCCCAGCGCCTGCGCCTCCTTGACGGCCTGGTCCAGGTCCAGACCCTCGGACGCCATCTTGTCCAGCACGTAGTTGGTGGTGCCGTTGACGATGCCGAGCACGCGGGTCACGCGGTCCCCCGCGAGCGACTCGCGCACCGGGCGGACGATCGGGATGGCGCCCGCGACGGCGGCCTCGAAGTAGACGTCCACGCCGGCCTCGTCGGCCGCAGCGTAGAGCGTGGGACCGTCCTGGGCGAGCAGCGCCTTGTTGGCGGTCACCACCGACGCACCGCCGGCGATCGCCCTCAGCAGCAGGCTCCGCGCCGGCTCGATACCGCCCATGACCTCGACGACGACGTCCGCGCGCTTGACCAGCGACTCGGCGTCGGCGGTGAGCAGCGCCCGGTCGACCACGGCGTCGCGCTCGGCCTCGACATCGCGCACGGCGACACCGACGAGCTCCAGGGGTGCCCCCACGCGCGAGGCCAGGTCCCGCGCCTGCGTCGTGAGCAGCCGCACCACCTCGGTGCCGACGACGCCGCAGCCGAGGACGGCGACGCGCAGGGGCGGGTGGGCGGGCACGGGCGAGGGCACGGGTCGGCCTCCAGTCGGATCGGGCGGGAGCGCCCCCAGGATAGGGGTGCGTCCCGCCTGTCGGGACGTGCGGTCCGAGCGGTGGGCCCGGGGTACGCCGTCAGCCCAGGTCGAGCGCCAGCAGGTCGTCCTCCGTCTCGCGGCGGACCAGCACGCGGCTGCCGCCGTCCGTCACCGCGACCACCGGCGGGCGCGGCACGTGGTTGTAGTTGGACGCCATCGACCGCCCGTACGCCCCCGTCGCCGCGACGGCGAGCAGGTCCCCGGCGCGGACGTCGGCGGGCAGCTGCACCTCGTGCACCACGATGTCGCCGCTCTCGCAGTGCTTGCCGACGACCCGCGCCAGCACGGTCCCGGCGGTCGCGAGCCGGCCGACGACCTCCGCGTGGTAGGCCGCGCCGTACAGGGCAGGGCGGATGTTGTCGCTCATCCCGCCGTCGATGGACACGTACGTCCGGACGGTCCCGTCGTCGATCCGCACGGGTTTGACCGTGCCGACCGTGTAGAGCGTCAGGCCGGCGGGTCCGACGATCGCGCGGCCGGGCTCGATGGAGAACCGCGGCAGCGGGGTGCCGAGGTCGGTAGCGGTCGCCTGGACCGACGCGGCGACGTCCTTGGCGATCCGGTCGGGGTCGAGGGTGACCTCCCCCGGCAGGTACGCGATGCCGTAGCCGCCACCGAGGTCGACCTCGTCGACCAGCACGCCGGTCCGCTCCGCGAGCTGGGCGCGCAGGGTCAGCACCGCCCGGGCGGCGACCTCGAACCCCGACGGGTCCAGGATCTGCGAGCCGATGTGCGAGTGGATGCCGAGCAGCCGCAGCTCGGGCCGCGCGAGCACGGCGAGCAGGCCCTGCATGGCCGGCGGGTCCCCGTCCGGCGACGCGATAGAGAGGCCGAACTTCTGGTCCTCGTGGGCCGTCGAGATGTACTCGTGGCCGCCGGCGTGCACCCCGGTGGTGACGCGGACCATCACCGGCGCGGGGTCTCCGCCGCGGGCGGCGACCGCGTCGGCGACCCGCTCGATCTCCACCAGGGAGTCGACGATGATCCGGCCGACGCCCGCGTCGAGCGCACGCGCGATCTCGGAGTCGGACTTGTTGTTGCCGTGCAGGCCGATGTCCGCGCCCGGGATGCCGGCGCGCAGCGCGACCGCGAGCTCGCCGCCCGTGGCGGTGTCGACGCGCAGGCCCTCCTCGTGCACCCACCGGGCGACCGCGACGGACAGGAACGCCTTGCCCGCGTAGTACACGTCGACCCCGGCACCGATCTCCGCGAACGCCGCCTCGAAGGCGCGCCGATAGCCACGGGCGCGGGTGCGCAGGTCGGCCTCGTCGAGGACGTAGGCGGGGGTGCCGTGCTCGACGGCCAGTTCGCGCACGTCGACGCCCGCGACCTCGACGGCACCGTCGACCGTCCTGGCGACGCCCGTGGACCAGGGCTCGCCGGGGATCGTGGTGGTCACATCCGCTCCGGCGCGCTGACGCCCAGCAGCCCCAGACCGTTGGCCAGCACCTGGCGGGTGGCGTCGTTGAGCCAGAGGCGGGTGCGGTGCACGTCGCCGACCACCTCGTCGCCGAACGGCGCCACGCGTCGCTGGTCGTACCACTTGTGGTAGCTGCCCGCGAGCTCCTCCAGGTACCGCGCGACGCGGTGCGGCTCGCGCAGCTCGGCCGCCTGCGCGACGACCCGGGGGAACTCCGCGATGCGTCCGAGCAGCACGGACTCGCTCTCGTGGTCCAGCAGCGACGCGTCGAAGCCGTCCTCGCGGCGGACCCCCGCCTCGGCGGCGTTGCGACCGACGTTCACGGTGCGGGCGTGCGCGTACTGCACGTAGAAGACCGGGTTCTCGTTCTTCGCGCTGGACAGCAGGTCGAGGTCGAGGTCGATCATCGAGTCCGCCGACGAGCGGGCCAGGGCGTACCGGGCGGCGTCGACACCGACGGCGTCGACGAGGTCGTCGATGGTCACGACGGTGCCCGCGCGCTTGCTCATCCGCACCGGGGCGCCGTCCTTGACCAGGTTCACGAGCTGCCCGATGAGGATCTCCAGGTTCACGTGCGGCGTGTCCCCGAACGCGGCGCAGATCGCCATCATGCGGCCGATGTACCCGTGGTGGTCGGCGCCGAGCATGATGACGACGCGGTCGAAGCCGCGCTCCCGCTTGTCCAGGTAGTACGCGATGTCGCCCGCGATGTAGGCGGCCTCGCCGTTGGACCGGATGACCACGCGGTCTCGGTCGTCGCCGAACGTCGTGGTGCGCAGCCAGACGGCGCCGTCCGCCTCGAAGATGTGGCCGAGCTCCCGCAGGCGCTCGACGGCATGGTCCACGGCACCCGACTTGTGCAGCGAGTCCTCGTGGAAGTAGACGTCGAACTCGACGCCGAAGTCCTCGAGGGACTTGCGGATCTCCGCGAACATCAGGTCGACGCCGCGCGCCCGGAAGGCCTCGTTGGCCTCGTCGAACGGCAGGGTCCGCGGGTCGGTCTCGCCGGCGGCCAGCGCGTCGGCCACCACCTGCTCCGCGATCTCGGAGATGTAGTTCCCGCCGTACCCGTCCTCGGGTGCCGGCTGGCCCAGCGCCCGCGCCAGCAGCGAGCGGGAGAACCGGTCGATCTGCGCGCCGTGGTCGTTGAAGTAGTACTCGCGGGACACGGCGGCGCCCGACGCCTGGAGCACCCGCGCCAGGCTGTCGCCGACGGCCGCCCAGCGCACGCCGCCGATGTGCAGCGGTCCCGTCGGGTTGGCCGAGACGAACTCGAGGTTGAGCGCGACGCCGGCCAGCGTCTCGTTCTGCCCGTACTCGACACCCTGCTCGACCACGGAGCGGGCCAGCTCGCCTGCGGCTGCCGCGTCGAGCCGGATGTTGAGGAAGCCGGGACCGGCCACCTCGACGGTCGCGACACCGTCGGTCTGCGCGAGCCGCCGCGCGAGCTCCTCGGCGAACGCACGCGGGTTGGTGCCCGCCTTCTTGGCCAGCTGCATCGCCACGTTGGTGGCCCAGTCCCCGTGGTCGCGCTGGCGGGGTCGCTCGAGGTGCACGGTCGCGGGGATCGCGGCGGGGTCGAGAGCGAACGTGCCGTCGTCGACGGCGTGCACGAGGGCGGCCCGGAGGGCCTCGGAGAGCTGGGCGGGAGTCACCGGAGAAGGGTACCGAGCCCGGGAGAGCCCTTATGCAGCGGGCCCTGGGCGCATCTCAGCGCCGAGCATCGTTGGCCGGCAGGCGAACCAGCCCGCCACGAGCAGCAGCGCCACCAGGGCGAGCAGCACCAGCAACGGCTCATGCCATGAGCCGGTCGCACGGTGCAGGAAGCCGATGCCCACTGGCCCGACGACCGCGAGCGCGTACCCGAGCCCCTGCACCATCCCGGACAGCGCGGACGCGATGGCGGGGGTGCGCGACCGCAGGCCGATCAGCGCGAGCATGATCGGGAACGTCCCCGGCCCGATGCCCAGCAGGACCATCCACACCGCCGTCCCGTGCGCGGGCGAGAGCATCAGCCCGAGGAGGCCGGCCACCCAACACGCGACGAAGCCGACGACCAGCGGGTACGGGTTGCGCATCCGGGCAGTGAGGACCGGGGAGACGAGCGACGCCGGCAGCCCGAGGATCGCGAAGACCGCCAGCCACCGCCCACCGACGTCGGCGCCGAGGCCGGCGTCGGCCAGGATCTTCGGCAGCCACGCGAACAGCACGTACGTGCACGTGGTGTTGGCGAAGAACACCAGCACCAGCGCCCAGGCCAGCCGCGAGCGCCAGACGATCCGGCTCTCCGCCGCTCCTGATCGCACCAGCACCGCCGGACGGTCGGAGCCGCTTCGGTCCGGCGCGCGACGGACGAGGTTGCGCAGGTGTGAGCGCGCCGACACCGACTGGGCGATCACGACCACCCACGGCACCACGGCGGCGAACCCGAGGATCGCCCACATCCCCACCGACCAGCGCCAGCCGACGGCCTGCGCGGCGGGCAGCGCGACCAGCGGCGGCACCGCCGCGCTCACGGACATCGCCACCGAGTACGACGCGGTAACGGCCCCGATGCGGTCGGGGAAGTACCGCTTGACCAGCGGCGGGAGAAGCACGTTGCCCATGCCGAGGCCACCGAGGGCGATCACCGACCACCCGATGAACGCGGGCGCGCTGTCCGCCAGGGCGCGAAGCAGCTCACCCGTCATCGAGAGGAGCAGCGCGAGGATGATCGTCGGTTCGAGCCCGAGGCGGCGGGCGACCGGCGTGGCCAGCGATCCGAAGAGAGCGAACGACGCGACGGGGACGGTGCCGAGGAGTCCGGCCTGCGTGTCCGTCAGCGCGAAGTCCTGCCGCACCACCTCGATGATGGGCGAGACGGCGGCGACGGCGATGCGCAGGTTGAGGCCGACGAGCACGATGCCGGCGAGGACGACGATCCGGCCGCGCCACGGGGCGCGTGGCGGCACGCTGGACTGCACGTCTGAGCTCCTGATCCGGGCGGCGCGGCGGTCGGAATCATCCGTCCGGGGGTCTGGCGTGTGCCCGACTGCCAGTGTTGACTGCACCGCATGCCTCGGAACGGAGCCTAACCGGATGGTGCGACGGACCGGACTGATCGACACCGCGGTGGGCGAGCTCCGCGAACGGATCGAGACCGAGCAGTGGCCGGTGGGGACGCGCATCCCGCCGGAGCCCGCCCTGGTGGACCTGCTGGGCGTCGGACGCAACACCGTCCGCGAGGCCGTGCAGTCGCTGGTCCACGCGGGGCTGCTCGAGCGGCGGCAGGGGTCAGGCACCTACGTGCTGTCCCGCTCCGAGCTCGCGGTCACCATGGGCCGGCAGATCGCCGATGCACGTCAGCGTGACGTGGTCGAGGTCCGCCGCGCCCTCGAGGTCGAGGCCGCCCGGCTGGCTGCCCGGCGCCGCACGGCCGCCGACGCGTCCGCGATCGTGCAGCGTCGCGACGAACGAGCCGCCGCCTACCAGGCAGGCGACCTTGACGGGATGGTCGCCACCGACCTCGACCTGCACCGCGCGATCGTCCGTGCCACCGCCAACCCCCTGCTGGTGACCCTCTACGAGAACCTGCTCGACGCCATCGGCGAGAACATCCGGTTCAACTTCGTCACCGACGCGCACGGCCACGACGCGCACGACATCCTGGTCGAGGCGATCGTCGCCGGCGACGACGCCAAGGCCGGCGGCGAGACCGCCCGGTACCTGTCCGCACTGCTGGGCGAGTGATCCGCGGCTGGTAGTGTCGTGCACCGCATCGGCCCTCGGGTCGGTGAGCGGCCCGCGTAGCTCAGTGGATAGAGCGTCTGCCTCCGGAGCAGAAGGTCGAAGGTTCGAGTCCTTTCGCGGGCACCATCTGAACTCCTGGGCCCTGGCAGGTCATGCAGGCGGCGCAGGCGCAGGCCCACGGCCACGACGCCGCGGGCCCGGCAGCCCACCACCCTCGACGGCGTCGAGACCGTCACCGTCAGCGATGTCGGTCCGCGTTCGACGCTCTTGACACGGACACCGTCCGAGCCGAGCAGCAGAGCGCAACGCGAGCAGGGATCAGTCGTAGGCGCGCCAGCGCACGCCGTAGCGTCTGGACATCGTCGAGGTCCTCGAGCAGAACAGGTCGCCTGGTCGATCCTTGGCGACCTCGACGACATCACCCCGGCACTCGCTCACCGGCGAGCCGTCACCGGAAGCTCGAAGAGCCTTGAATGGGACGCTTCTCGTCGAACGTGCCCGAAGGAGACCTCATGACCGAACTTCCCCGCTTGGAGCGAGCAGGCACCCACACGCGGCTGATCGTGGACGGCTCACCGTTCTTCTGCCTGGGCGGCGAGCTGCGTAACTCCAGCGCCTCTGATCCCGTGCACATGGCACCCATCTGGCACGCGATCGGGAGGTCCGGCGTGAACTCGATCATCGCTCCCGTGGGATGGGACCAGGTGGAGCCGTCCGAGGGTGAGTTCGACTTCAACGTCGTCGACGAACTGCTCTCAGGTGCGCGCTCAGCCGGCGTCCGCCTCGTCCTCATCTGGTTCGGTGCGTACAAGAACGCCTTGTCCACCTATGCGCCGACGTGGGTTCGCCAGGACTCCGCCCGATTCGAGCGAGCCGACCGGGGACCGTCGCCCTTGCGGGCTCCGTTCACTTACTCGGGATCCATGCCTCGCCCCACGCTGTCGGTGTTCTCCCGGCCTCTGCGAGAAGCGGACGAGGCAGCCTATGGAGCCTTGATGAAGCACATCGCCCGGGTGGACGAGGATCACACCGTCATCATGATGCAGGTGGAGAACGAGGTAGGGCTCTTGGGATCGAGCCGCGACCGTTCCTCCGCCGCACAGCTCGCCTGGCTGTCGCCCGTTCCTGACGCCCTCGTCGAGGCCGTGGCGACCGCACCCGCCGCCTTCGACGACGACGTCGTCGATCTGTTCGGTCGCTCGCGCCCGGGCGGGGCATCGTGGCAGCAGCGATTCGGCGACGACGATCCGCTGGCCGATGAGGTCTTCATGGCGTGGGGGTTTGCCAGCTATGTCGGCGCCCTGGCGGCGAAGGGCAAGCGGATCAAGGCCTTACCTGCCTACGCGAACGCCTGGCTGGGGCCCCAGCCGGGTCAGGACATGCCGGGCCAATATCCCAGCGGCGGTCCGACTGCACGGATGAGCGGGGTGTGGCGCGTCGCCGGACCGGCGCTCGACTTCGTCTCCCCCGACATCTACATCGCCGACAGCGAGTCGGTCATGCGTGACTACACGTCTGGCATCAACCCGCTCTTCATCCCTGAGGCGCGTGTTCTGACCGGTGACGCCTTCCGCGCGTTCGGGGCATTCAACGCCATCGGTTATCACGTCTTCGGAATCGACGACGTCCGTGAAGAAAGTCAGCTCTACGACGCCTTCCGGCGACTCCTCGCACTCGCCCCGCAGGTCCTCGAAGCCCAGCGGGACGGTCGGGTGATGGGATTCGCGCTGGATTCGGGGACGGATGCTGCCACCGCACGGCTCGGGTCGACAACCGTGACGGTGCGGAGCGCACCGAAGCTCCTCACTGACATGCTGTTGGATGCGGGTGTCCGGCTGCCGGAGCCAGCCCCGCTTCCCGACGAGACTCTGCCGACCGCCCACGCTCCCTCTCCCGGAGACGCGCGTCCGTTCGGAATCGTCCTGCAAACCGGAGACCTCGAATACACCGCACTGGGACAGCAGGCGATGATCGACTTCAGTCGCGAGGAATCCTTGCTCGAGATCGACAGCCTGCGGGAGCTTCGTCTTCACGACGGCGCCTGGGTCGAGGGCCGCATCCTCAACGGAGACGAACGACTGATGATCCTCGGCCCAGACGGCGTGTCGGCCGTGAAGATCACGCTGATCGAGCGGTGAGTGGGCTCAGGCACGAGGTGGTGAACGCTGAGGCGTTCGACAACGTCGAGGTCCTCGAGCAGAACAGGTTGCTTGGTCGCTCGTGACCCTTGGGGACCTCGACGACATCACCCCGGCACTCGGCTCACCGGCGAGCCGTCCCCCCACCGGAAGTCCGAAGAGCCAGATCGAGCGAAGACGTCGAAGGCACGTTCTCCTCAACGGGCCTTAACTCTGGTACCCGCCTGCGCAGATCAGGCGTGAGGAACCAAGGAGCGGTGCGCGGATTGTGCGCGCGATTCCTGAGCACCGGCCGCAAGCCGAGAGAGCCTCAGCAATGACGCGATCGCGATCGGCGGCGGCGTGCTGGTGGCGCATGGCCATCGCAAATGTCGTGTGCCCGAGCCTGGCCATGAGCTCGGCGATGGTTGCGCCTGACGCAGCAGCACGAACGGCTCCGGTGTGGCGAAGCGCATGGAACGTGAGTCCGGAGGTCCTGCGGCGAGCTTTGTCCTGGCTGCTTCGAGCGACCCGGCACATCCAACGGTCCGACAGAGGCCATCAACGGACGGCTCGAGCACCTACGCGGACCCGCCCTCGGCTTTCGCAACCTCACCAACTACATCGCCAGATCCCTGCTCGAGACCCGGCGGCTTCAGACCCCGGCTACACCCTCGATCCTGAAGAGCCGGAAAGTGTCGCGCATGCCCCAGGGAATCGGGATCTCGTCGATCAGCGCGCCAGCGACCGTCCTCACCGGCCGACCGCTAGCCGCCTGTCACAGCAACTGGCCCGACGCAACGCGTCGGGCCAGAGTGCTAAGTGTGAGTCCTCAATCCTCGCGACGGCCACGCGGCCCGGCGCTCCGAGCAACCCAGATCAGTCCGACGCCCAGGACGAGAGCCAGCCCGACGGTCGCCATGCCCCGCGCCGGGTCTGATCCCGTTGCAGCGAGCTCCGACGCACCCGGGTCCGCGTCATCGGCGGCCACGACGTCCGACGAGTCCGAGGCCACAGGTGCAACCACGGCGGCGGGCAGCGCGGCCGGGTTGCTGGCCGGCACGACCACGGGGCACGTGATCGCCGACTGTCCCGCGATCGCGGCGTGGTCGACGTAGACGGCCGGGTGGTCGGCAAACACGGCGGGGTGCTCGACCGTGACAGCCGGGTGGTCGACGGTGACGGCCGGGTGGTCGACGAGCACGGCCGGGTGCTCGACGGTGACGGCCGGGTGCGTCACGGTGACGGCCGGGTGCGTCACGGTGACGGCCGGGTGCGTCACGGTGACGGCYGSGTGCGKCACGGTCACGGCCGGGTGGTCGATGGTGGTCGTCACCGCGGGAACGATGACCGTCTGCGTGACCGCCGGAACGAAGACCGTGTCGTAGACGGCGGGGTGGTCGATCGGCTCATCCCGCGCCGGCGTCACCACGACGACCTCGTCCCACCCGGCCGTCACGACCGTCTGACGGGTGACCTCGGTCAACGACCAGCCGGCGCCGCCGCTGCTCCAGGTGGCCGAGTTCTGCCACACCACGTTGCCGTTGCGGTGCAGGTATTGCCACTCTGTGGTCACGACCGCATCGTGGTGCACCGTGTTCGTCACCGCAGCGTGGTGCACGATCTCGGTCCACGCCGCCGTCACGAGGACGGAGTCGGTGTGCGCCGGGGTGATCTCGACGACTTCGGTGTGCTCGGGCGTGAGCACTACCGTCTCCGTCCACGCAGGGGTGACCGTCTGGACCCAGGCCGGCTCGATGACCTCGACGTACTCCGGAGTAACCGTCTCGGTCCACGCGGCCGTCACCATCTCGGTCCACGCGGCAGCTACTGTCTCCGTCCACGCGGCAGCTACCGTCTCCGTCCACGCAGCCGTGATGGTCTCCGACCACGCGGGAACGGTCTCCTGGGTCCACCCCGGCGTGACCGTCTCGGTCCACGCCGCGGTCACTTCCTGCGACCACGCGGGCGTCACGAGCTCCGTCCACGCCGCGACAGTCGGAACGGCGTCCTGCGCGACGCAAGACGGCGCCTCGACGGCAAGGGTGGCAGCGCCAGCCGAACCAACAACAGACGAAGACATGATTGCGATTGCGACAAGTGGCAGCAGGGCCATGGGAACTCCAGGGAATCTTGAGGTAGGAAATGGTGGCGCCGGGCGACCGGCGCGTTTAAGCCATCGCTTTGCGCAGAGCGCCATACTAGAATGCCCGAAGAGATCGTGACGCGGCCGACCGGATGAAATTCTGGCCTGGCTCGCACAAGCGCTCGACACCTGTATCGAAATGTTCCTGATCATCCGTTTTCTCGGGGACTGGGGACTCACCCGGGGCGCTGTGTGGGTGGTGGTATCCAACGCATCGGTCTCCGTTCCGCAGACCGGGACTCCTATCGCCGTCACCCGATCGGCTCTGTGGCTTGATCCGTGCGGGCTGAGCCGATGGCTGGCCGCCTCGGGCGGGGAGGCGCCCCGCCGGGCCGAACTCGGCCCGCGCGACGGCCTCGCGATCACGGCAGAGGCCCCTCAAGGAAAGTGTTAGTTCTCCGTATCTAGAGTCCCATCTACGGGGCTTTGGCACGCTGCGGCATTGACCCTTAATTGGATCTGACTGCAGATCCCGGTCTCCTCGCTGCCTGGCGTCGAGCACCTTTCCCCTGCAAATGACAATGCGACGACTCTCGGCAATCGCTGGCGCGTACGGAGAGCCCCGCGCTTTCCGCGGCGGGTGGTCGACGCGCCGACGTCGCCGGTCGCCACCCCCCCTGCTCACGCGGCGGGCCGGTCGACGTGGTCGTGGCGATGATTCGTTCGAAGTCCTCGCGGACGGTCGCGGTCTCGCCGAGCACTCAACCTTCTGGCGCTGGTCGGCGCGGTCGGTCGTCTCTCCGGCACGGCCCATCACGTCTCGAAGATGTACCCCATGCCCGGCTGCGTGATGATGTGCCGCGGATGCGCCGGGTCCTGCTCGAGCTTGCGACGGAGCAGGGCCGAGTAGACGCGCAGGTAGTGGGTCTCGTCGGAGTACCCCGGACCCCAGACCTCCTGGAGCAGCTGGCGGCGACCCACGAGCCGGCCACGGTTGCGCACCAGGACCTCGAGCATCGACCATTCCGTGGGGCTGAGTCGCACCTCGGCCCCGTCCCGCAGCACGCGCCGGCGCGCGAGGTCGACACTCAGTGCTCCTGCGGTGACGACCGCGTCCTCGGTGTCGGTCTGGACGGACGCCCGCCGGACCGCGGCGCGCAGGCGGGCGAGGAGCTCGTTCATGGCGAACGGCTTGGTCACGTAGTCGTCGGCCCCCGCGTCGAGGGCGTCGACCTTGTCCTCGCCGTGCTGGCGAGCCGACAGGACCACGATCGGCACGTGGCTCCACCCGCGGATCGCGGTGATGACGTCGAGCCCGCTCATGTCCGGCAGGCCGAGGTCGAGCAGCACGACATCGGGAGCGTGCGACGCCGCAGCGGAGATCGCCGAGGCTCCGTCCCCGGCGGTCGTGACCTCCCAGCCGGTGGCGCGGAGGGTGATGGACAGGGCGTGGGCGAGCCCGGGCTCGTCGTCGACGACCAGGATCTTGTGGCCGGCCATCACGCGGCCGATCCCGCGAGCGGGACGGTCACCAGCATCGTCAGGCCGCCGCCGGGGGTGTCCTCCACCCTCAGCTCGGCGCCGACAGCGGTCGAGAGCCCGTCGGCGACCGCCAGCCCGAGACCCAGGCCGGTCCCGCTGGTGTCGCCCAGCCGCTGGAACGCGTCGAACATGTGCTCCTTGACGTCGTCAGGGACACCCGGACCGTCGTCGACCACGCGCACGACGACGTCGTTGCCCACGACCGCCGACCCCACGACCACGGGGCTCCCGGCCTTCGCGTGCCGCACGGCGTTGGAGACCAGGTTGGCGACGACGCGCTCCAGGAGCCCCGGGTCGGTGTGCACGAGCGGGAGGTCGTCCGGCACGTCCAGCACCACGGCGCCCGGCGGGTAGCCCTCGACCGCGAAGGGCACGATCTCGTCGAGACTCGTCGCCCGCAGCACGGGTCGGACGCTACCCGTCTGCAGCCGGGACAGGTCGAGCAGGTTGTCGATGAGCCGCTCGAGGCGCGCGGTGGACTCCTCGAGGGTGCCGACGAGGGCCGCGCGGTCGGCGTCGTCGAGGTCCAGGTTCGTGGCCGTCAGCCCGTCGACCGAGGCGCGGATGGTCGCTAGCGGCGTGCGCAGGTCGTGCGAGACGGCCGCCAGCAGGGCGGTGCGGGTGGCGTCGGCCTGGCCAAGGATGCGCGCCTGCTCGGCCTGGGCACGCAGACGCTCCTGCTCCAGCACGATCCCGACCTGGGACGCGAACGCCTCCAGCACCCGGCGGTCGCTCGCCGGGAGCACACGACCGGTCAGCGCGAGCACCCGCTCGTCGTCGACCACGAGGACGACCTGGGCCGCGTCCGGGTCGAGAGCGGGGTCGACGCCGTCCGTCGCCAGGACCTCCCAGCCGGTCTCGTTCCTCGCGAGCAGCGAGACCGCCCCCAGCGTGAACGTCTCGCGCAGCCGGGCGACCAGCGCGGCGGCCGTGTCCTCACCCGACAGCACCGACCGGGAGATGGCGGCGAGGGCGGACGCCTCGGCACGCGCACGGAACGCCTCGGTCGTCCGCCGCGCCGCCAGGTCCACCACGGAGGCGACCCCTGCCGCCACCAGCACGAACACCCCCAGCGCGAGGGCGTTCTCGGGCTCGGCGATCGTCAGCATCCCGGTGGGCTGCGTGAAGAACCAGTTGAGCAGCAGGAAGCCGACGACGGCGCTGACGATCGCGGGCCACAGCCCACCGATGAGCGCGACCAGCACGGTGAGCGCCAGGAAGAGCATGAGCTCGGTGGGCAGGCCCACGAGCTCTCGCATGCTGCTCAGCAGAACCGTGAGCAGCACCGGCCCGAGCAGGGCGACCGACCAGCCCACTGTCCGGCGAGGCCCCGACAGCGCGGAGCGCCGGCCGATCCGGCGGCTGCCCGCGCGTGCGCGCTCGTGGGTCACCAGGTGCACGTCGATCATCCCGGCCAGCCGCGCGATCTCGGTGCCGTTGCTCTCCCGGACGGCCTCCTTCCATCGACTGCGGCGGGAGACCCCGACGACGATCATCGTGGCGTTCACCCCGCGGGCGAAGTCGACGACGGCGCTCGGGACGTCCTCGCCGACGACCGTGTGGAACGTCCCGCCGAGCGACTCGACCAGCGCGCGCTGCCCGGCGATCCGCGCGGGCGGGGCGCTGGGCAGCCCGTCAGTGGCCAGCACGTGCACGGCGAGGAGCTCCGATCCCGCGGCGCGCTGCGCGATCCGCGCCCCACGCCGCAGCAGCGTGTCCCCCTCGGGTCCGCCCGTGACCGCGACGACGACGCGCTCGCGGGCGGGCCACGGCGACTCGATCCGGTGGTCGCGACGGTAGGTGGTCAGCGCGTCGTCGACCCGGTCCGCCAGCCACAGCAGTGCCAGCTCGCGCAGCGCGGTCAGGTTCCCGACCCGGAAGTACTGCGTCAGGGAGGCGTCGATCTGCTCGGCGCGGTACACGTTGCCGTGCGCGAGCCGGCGCCGTAGGGCGTCCGGCGCGAGGTCGACCAGCTGGATCTGGTCCGCGTCGCGCACCACGTGGTCGGGAACCGTCTCGCGCTGCTTGACGCCGGTGATCGCCTCGACGTCGTCGTTCAGCGACTCCAGGTGCTGCACGTTCACGGTCGTCACCACGTCGATGCCGGCCGCGAGGAGGTCGTGCACGTCCTGCCACCGCTTGGCGTGCGCGCTCCCGGGCACGTTGGTGTGCGCCAGCTCGTCGACCATCACCACCTGAGGCGACCGGGCGAGCACCGCCGGCACGTCCAGCTCGGTGAACTCGCTCCCGCGATGGGTCAGGACCTGTCGCGGCAGGACTTCGAGGCCCTCGAGCAGCGCCGCCGTCGCGAGCCTGCCGTGGTCCTCGACGAAGCCGACCACGACGTCGGTCCCGCGGGAGAGGCGGCGGTGGGCCTCGTCGAGCATCGCGTACGTCTTCCCGACGCCGGGAGCGGCGCCGAGGTAGACGGTCAGCCGCCCTCGGCCTGCGCGGCCCGGCGCGGGGCCGCCCTCGCTGGGTCGGGTCATGAGCCCATTGTGTGCAGCGCCAGGTTCAGGCGGAGCACGTTCACCCGGGGCTCGCCGAGGACGCCGAGGTCACGGCCGATCGTGGCGTCGTCGACGAGTGCCCGGACGTCGTCCGTCGAGAGCCCCCGCTCCCGCGCGACGCGGGCGACCTGGACCCGTGCGTACTCCGGCGAGATGTCGGGGTCCAGGCCGGAGGCCGACGCGGTGAGCGCGTCGACCGGCACGTCGGCTTGGTCGATGCCCTCCTGCTCGACCACGGCCGAGCGGCGCTCGGCGACCGCGGCCAGGAGGCTCTCGTTGAGCGGGCCCAGGTTGGAGCCTGCCGACGCCAGGGTGTCGTACCCGTCGCCGGCGGCCGACGGGCGCGGGTGGAACCACTGCGGACCGTCGAAGCGCTGCCCGATCAGCAGCGAACCCACGGCGTCGTCGCGCGACGTCACGCGCTCCCCGGTCGACGAGACGAGAGACCCGTGCGCCTGCCACGGGAACGCGATCTGCGCGATGCCGGTGACCGCGAGGGGGTAGGCGAACCCGAGGACGACCGTGAGCACGAGCAGCACCCGCAGGCCTGCCCAGGTCTGGCGGACGAAGGCGACGGTGTCGGAGCCGGCGGAGTACCTCGGCCGGGAGCGCGGACGGGTCGCGGTCATCAGGACATCCCCAGGGCAGTGACGAGCAGGTCGACGAGCTTGATCCCGACGAACGGGGCGACGACGCCGCCCAGCCCGTAGACCAGGAGGTTGCGGCGCAGCAGGGCGCTGGCCGACGACGGCGTGTAGCGCACCCCGCGCAGGGCCAGCGGGAGCAGCGCGACGATGATCAGCGCGTTGAATACGACGGCCGAGAGGATGGCCGACTGCGGGCTGGTCAGGTGCATGACGTTGAGCACGTCGAGCTGCGGGAACGCGACGACGAACATCGCGGGCAGGATCGCGAAGTACTTGGCGACGTCGTTCGCGACCGAGAACGTCGTCAGCGCCCCGCGCGTGATGAGCAGCTGCTTGCCGATCTCGACGATCTCCAACAGCTTGGTCGGGTTCGAGTCGAGGTCGATCATGTTGCCGGCCTCCTTCGCCGCGGTCGTCCCCGTGTTCATCGCGACACCGACGTCCGCCTGGGCCAGCGCGGGGGCGTCGTTCGTCCCGTCGCCGGCCATCGCGACCAGCCGCCCGCCCGCCTGCTCGCGGCGGATCAGGGCGAGCTTGTCCTCCGGCGTGGCCTCGGCGAGCACGTCGTCCACGCCCGCCTCGTCGCCGATGGCCTTCGCGGTCAGCGGGTTGTCGCCCGTGACCATCACGGTCCGGATGCCCATCGCCCGCAGGGCGTCGAACCGTTCGCGCATGCCCTCCTTCACCACGTCCTTGAGGTGGATCACCCCGAGGACGCGTGCCGGACCGTCGCCGAGCTGTTCCGCGACGACGAGGGGCGTGCCGCCCGACGCGGAGATCGCGTCGACCGTCGCCGAGACGTCGTCGCCCGCATGCCCGCCCGTGGACCGGACCCAGTGGGTGACCGCCGCGGCAGCGCCCTTGCGGACCCGCCGCGTGGGCAGGTCGACGCCGCTCATCCGGGTCCGCGCCTGGAACGGCACCAGCTCGGCGCCGACGAGGTCACCCTCGGGTCGCTCACGGAGCCCGAACCGCTCCTTGACCAGCACTAGGACGGAGCGACCCTCGGGGGTCTCGTCCGCCATCGACGACAGCTGGGCCGCGTCCGCGAGCGCCGTCGGGTCGACGCCCGACGCCGGGAGCAGGTCGGCCGCCTGGCGGTTGCCGAGCGTGATGGTGCCCGTCTTGTCGAGCAGCAGCACGTCCACGTCGCCGGCCGCCTCGACCGCGCGGCCCGACATGGCGAGCACGTTGCGGCGGACCAGCCGGTCCATGCCCGCGATGCCGATCGCGGACAGCAGGGCGCCGATCGTCGTCGGGATCAGGCAGACCAGCAGCGCGACCAGCACGATCAGGGTCTGCGGCGCGCCCGAGTACGTGGCGAACGGCTGCAGCGTGACGACCGCCAGCAGGAACACGATCGTCAGCGTCGTGAGCAGCACGTTGAGCGCGACCTCGTTCGGCGTCTTCTGCCGCTCCGAGCCCTCGACCAGCGCGATCATGCGGTCGACGAAGGTCTGACCGGCGGGCGCCGTGATCCGCACGACGATCCGGTCCGACAGCACGACCGTGCCCCCGGTGACCGCCGACCGGTCCCCGCCGGACTCCCGGATGACGGGGGCGGACTCGCCGGTGATCGCGGACTCGTCGACGCTCGCGACTCCCTCGATCACGTCCCCGTCGCCGGGGATGGTCTCCCCCGCGACGACGACCACGACGTCCCCGACCCGCAGCGACGAGGAGGGCACCTCGATGGTGCCGGACCCCACGACCTTGCGGGCCGTCGTCTCGGCCTGCGTGGCACGCAGGCTCGCCGCCTGCGCCTTGCCCCGGCCTTCGGCGACGGACTCCGCGAGCGTCGCGAAGACGACCGTGAGCCACAACCAGACCGTGATCGACCAGGCGAACGCGCTCGGCTCGACGACCGCGAGCACCGTGGTGAACGCCGCGCCGACCTCGACCACGAACATGACCGGTGAGCTCCAGAGCCTGCGCGGGTCCAGCCCCCGCAGGGCACCGGGTACGGCCGCGGCGAGCTGTCGGGGGGACAGCGTCGTCGGCGCCGCCGGGACCGTGTGCGGCGCGGTCGGCTTCTCGAGAAGGGGGGTGCTCATGACAGGGACTCCACGACGGGACCGAGGGACAGGACGGGGACGAACGTGAGGCCGACGACGACGAGGGTCACGGTCACCAGGAGGCCGACGAACAGCGGCGTGTGCGTCGGCAGCGTGCCGGCGCTCTCGGGCACCTTCCGACTGCTCGCGAGCCGGCCGGCCAGCGCCAGCACGAGCGCGATCGGGACGAACCTGCCGACGAGCATCGCGAGGCCGAGGAGGGTGTTGTAGAACGGCGTGCCCGCGGTGAGCCCGGCGAACGCGGAGCCGTTGTTGTTCCCGGCGGACGCGAAGGCGTAGACGATCTCGGAGAGCCCGTGCGGGCCGCCCTGCAGCTGCCCCTCGAGGCCTGCGGGGACGGAGACGGCGACGGCGGAGCCGATCAGGACGACCGCGGGCATCGTCAGCACGTACAGCGCGACGAGCGTGATCTCCTCCCGGCCGATCTTCTTGCCGAGGTACTCGGGCGTCCGCCCCACCATCAGCCCGGCCAGGAACACCGCGACGACGATCAGGACGACCATCCCGTACAGGCCGCTGCCGACGCCGCCCGGGGACACCTCGCCCAGCAGCATCCCGACCAGGGCGACGCCGCCGCCCTGCGCGGTCAGGGAGTCGTGCATGGAGTTGACCGCCCCGGTCGACGTCATCGTCGTCGACGCCGCGAACAGGGCCGACGCCGCTTCGCCGAACCGCACCTCCTTGCCCTCCATCGCCCCTCCGGCCGCCACCGGCACGAGGCCCGGTCCGGCCATCTCGGCCCAGGTGAGCAGGCCGACGGCGGCGACCCACAGGGTCGACATCGCGGCGAGGATCGCCCAGCCCTGGCGGCGGTCGCCGACCATGCGGCCGAACATGCGCGGCAGGCTGAACGGGATCAGCAGCAGCAGGACGACCTCGAGGGCGTTGGTCCACGGGGTCGGGTTCTCGAACGGGTGCGCGGAGTTGGCGTTGAAGAAGCCGCCGCCGTTGGTGCCCAGCTCCTTGATCGCCTCCTGGGACGCCACCGGCCCGCCGAGCACCGCCTGCGTCCCGCCGGCCAGCGTGGTGATCTGCGAGTGCGCGCCGAGGTTCTGGATCACCCCGGCGGCGACCAGGGCGAGAGCCGCCACGAACGCCAGCGGGAGCAGCACGCGCACGGTGCCCCGGACGAGGTCGGCCCAGAAGTTGCCGATGCGGCCGTCGGTGCCGGACCGCGCGAACCCGCGGGCGAGCGCCGCGACCACGGCGAGCCCCACGGCCGCGGACACGAAGTTCTGAACCGCGAGCCCGGCCATCTGGAACAGGTGCCCCGCAGCGGCCTCCCCGGAGTACCACTGCCAGTTCGTGTTGGTGACGAACGAGACCGCGGTGTTCCAGGCGCCCGCGGGGTCGAGCGATTCCGTGCCGAGGGACAGGGGCAGCGCGGCCTGCAGCCTGCCGAGGCCGAACAGCACCAGGACCGACGCCAGGGAGAACCCCAGGAGCGAGAGCAGGTAGGTGCTCCACCGCTGCTCGGCGTCGGGGTCGACCCGCATGATCCGGTACCCCGCGCGTTCGACGGCCAGGTGGGTGGTCGCGGTCATCGTGCGGAACAGGTAGTCACCGAGGGGCCGGTGCGCGGCGGCCAGGACCAGCACGACGATCCCGACCTGGCCGATCGCGGTCCACGTGGCGCTCATCGGACCTTGTCCGAGCGCAGCAGCTGGACCACCAGGTAGAGGAGGAGCGCGCCGGCCACGACCAGGCCCGTGACGTCCAGCCCGCTCATGATCGGTCCGCCCTGCGGGCGAGCAGCGCGACGGTGGCGAAGAAGGCCACGGTCAGCGCGAGGAAGGCCACGTCGGCCATGTGTCTCACAGTGCTTTCGACGACGGTCGGGGCGCCTGCTTGGGGCCACCGGCGGCCCTCTCACCAGGACCGCAACCGCAGGTCTACGCCTCCCCGCACCGCCGGAGGGCCGGCCTTGATGGAACCTTGACGGGCCCGAGCGAGGTCTTAGCGCAACGTTGTCGGTACCGCGCCCGTGCGCAGTCGCGTCGGCGCCAGGTGGCGGAGGTGAACGGGGTCGAGCGCGACGTGGATGCTGTCGCCGCTCGCCGTTCGACGGGCTCCTCGCCCTCAGGCGCCGGTCGAGGCGACCGCCAGCTCCGCCGCGGTCGGCGGCACCGCCCCCAGCCGGGCGATGGTCAGAGCCGCGGCACGCACGGAACGGACGAGCACCTGCTCCACCACCGGGGCGCCTGACCGTAGCCAGCGCATGCTCACGTCCGCGTCCCAGCTCAGGGCGGTGTCGATGAGGCTCGACATGAAGGCGTCGCCGGCACCGCCCACCTCGTCGGCGTAGAGGACCGGGACGGCGGGCACGTCGACGATGCCGCGGGCCGTGACTGCCGTAGCACCGCGCGCACCGCGGGTGAGGACCACGAGGTCGGGACCGCGAGCCACCCAGTCACGCAGCACGTCGAGCGCCGGGACGTCCGGGTGGAGGAAGGCCAGGTCGGCCTCGCTCGTCTTGACGATCCCGGCGAGCTGGACGAAGTCGTCGGTCCGACGGACGGCCGCCTCCCTCGACGTGACGAGCGCGGGCTCGACCTTGGCGTCGAACGTCACGAGGGACCGGCCGTGCGCCTGCTCGACCAGGTCCAGGACGGTGCTCGCGCCCGGTTCCACGTAGGCCGCGAGCGACCCGGCGTGGACGCAGCGGGCATCGAAGGTCCCCGTGGCGGGCGAGGGCGCCCAGTCGATCCGGAAGTCGCGCGACGCCGAGCCGTCGAACCGCACGACGGCCCGCTGGACGGACGAGGCGACCGCGCCGAACGACGAGCCGGACAGCTCCACGCCCTCGTCGGTCAGGTACGCCGCGATCTCCTCACCGCGCTCGTCCTGCCCGAGCGCCGTGTGGAGCACGACGTCCCGCCCGAGCCTCGCCAGGCCGACGGCCACGTTGCCGGCGCTCCCGCCGACGCGCTCGCGGATGGTCATGCCGTCGTCGCGGAGGTCCATCAGGGCCTCGCCGACGACCAGCACATCGTGTGGTCTCATCATCTGTTCCTCGATCCGGGGGGAGGCGATGGCGTCCCGAGGATGTGGGAGCCGCGCTCGAACCGGGGCCTCGGGAAGCTCCTTCAAGGGTGTCACGCCAACCGTTTCCGAATGGTTTCCGCAAGTTGAACAATCAACGACAGCGGCCATCAGAGGTCACTCGGTCGCGGTGGGACTCAGGCCGGGCAGCACACGGGCGCCGGACGTGGTGCGGGCCGCGCGGCCTGCACCCAGGAGACGAGCCGCGCGAGCCGGGGACGTGGTGCGCCCCCGGTCCTCGCTGTGGCGCGTTCCTCGGCGACGAGCCGCTGACGCAGCCTCGCCTCGAGCTCGCGCTCGCGCTGCTGGTGGACGACGAAGTCGAGATCCGGGTGCATCAGTCCTCCGTGACGGGCTTGCGGGCGCGGACGACGGCACCGTGCATGCCGTCCGCGACCTGGTGGGTGAACGTGACGTCCGCGTCGACGAAGCCGGCGTCAGCCAGGCCCGTGAGGTACTCGGCGCGGGACAGGGCGCCGGCGATGCAGCCGACGTAGGAGCCGCGCTCAGCGCGCTGCTCGGGGGTGAGGTGGTCCTCGGCGACGACGTCGGAGATGCCGACCCGGCCCCCGTCGGTCAGCACCCGGAACACCTCTGCCAGGACCGCGGGCTTGTCCGGCGAGAGGTTGACCACGCAGTTCGAGATGACGACGTCGACCGATCCGTCCGCGAACGGAAGGTCCTCGATCGTGCCCTTGCGGAACTCCACGTTGGTCGCGTCCGCCTTCGCCGCGTTCGCCCGCGCCAGCTCGAGCATCTCGTCGGTCATGTCGACGCCGTACGCGAAGCCGGTGGGTCCGACGCGGCGAGCCGACAGCAGCACGTCGATACCGCCGCCCGAACCGAGGTCGAGCACCCGCTCCCCCGGCGCGAGCTCCGCGACCGTGAGGGGATTGCCGCAGCCGAGCGACGCGGCGACGGCCTCGACGGGGAGGCCCGCGACGTCCGTCGCGTCGTAGAGCGCAGATCCGAAGGTCTCGTCGACCTCGGCAGCGGCGCCGCACGATCCGCCGCAACACCCCTCGTTCGTGGTCTGCACCGCAGCCAGGGCGTAGCGCTGGCGGACCTGCTCGCGGACGTCATCCATGGTGGCTCCTCAGATATCGATGCCTGTCGATGTGTACCGAAGTCGACTCTGCACCCAGACATCCATCAGTGTCAATATCGACAGCCGTCAATCTCCGCGCCATACTTGCCACATGCCTCTGGACCTGCTGCCCGTCTCGACCCCCGCCGCGTGCTGCACCCCTGCCACGAGCCCGGCGATCAGCGAGCAGGACGCCCTCCAGCTCGCCCGCACGCTCAAGGCGCTGGCCGACCCCGCACGACTGCGGCTGCTGTCGCTCATCGCCGCGCAGGACGGCGCGGAGGCCTGCGTCTGCGACCTCATCGAGCCCGTCGGCCTGAGCCAGCCGACGGTGTCGCACCATCTGAAGGTGCTCACCGACGCCGGGCTGATCACCCGGGACAAGCGCGGCGTGTGGGCCTACTTCGCGCTGGTGCCCGGGGCGCTCGAGTCGGTGACCCGCCACCTCGGTACCCACCTGACGACGAGCGCCGCGTGACCGGGCTGCGCATCGTCCCGCTGGCCGCCGAGCACTGGGCGGACGTCGAGCGCATCTACGCCGCCGGCATCGCGACCGGGCACGCCACCTTCGAGGCGGCACCGCCGACCTGGGAGTCCTTCGACGCCGCAAAGGTGCGCGAGCACCGGTTGGTGGCGCTGGACGACGACGGCCGGGTCCTCGGCTGGGCCGCCGCGTCGGCGGTGTCCGACCGGTGCGTGTACGCCGGGGTGATCGAGCACTCCGTGTACGTCGACCCGGCTGCGCGCGGGCGCGGCGTCGGCCGGGCGCTGCTCGACGCGCTGCTCGACTCGGCTGCCGCCGGAGGCGTCTGGACCGTGCAGTCCGGCATCTTCCCGGAGAACTCCGCGAGCCTCGCCCTGCACACCGCCGCAGGCTTCCGCGTCGTCGGCACCCGGGAGCGGCTCGGCCGCATGACCTACGGCCCGCTGGCAGGACGGTGGCGAGACGTCGTCCTCATGGAACGACGCCTCGCCACCGACGTCTGACGGGCGTCCGTCAGGCCGCGTCGAGCCGCGCGCGCAGCTCGTCGTCGAGCACGAGGTCGAGCGCGCCCAGCGACTCGTCGAGCTGGGCGACCGTGTGGGCCCCGACGATCGGGATGACCGGTGTCGGCCCGCCGAGCAGCCACGCGAGCGCGACCTGGTTCGCGGTGGCACCGGCGTCGCGGGCGACCTCGTGCAGCACCTCGACCCGACGCCGGCTGCTCGGGTGGTCTGCACCGCCGAACAGCGGCTTGTCGGCGCGCGTGTACGCGCCCTGGTGCAGCGGCGAGTACGCGGTCACGGCCAGCGGCGGCCGCCCGTCGACACCGGTGGACGCGGCGTAGTCGAGCAGGTCGCCGGACACCCAGTTGGACCGGAACGGCGTCGGGCTCGGGTACACGTAGCTGCCCTGCTGCTGGACGACGCCGTACGGCTCGACACCGAGGCGGGCGGCGGTCTCGCGCGCCTCGACGACGCGCCAGGTCGTGACGTTGGAGATCCCCGGCACGCCGACCACACCGTCGGCCACGAGCTTGCCGAAGGCGCCGACGGTCTCCTCCAGGGCGGTGTCGCGGTCGTCGACGTGCCCGTAGAAGACGTCGATCCGGTCGACGCCCAGGTGGCGCAGGCTCGTCGCGGCCTCGCGGTGGATGGTCTCGGCGGCCAGGCCCTGGTAGTTCGTCGGCGGCGTGCCCGACAGCGGCAGCGCCGGGTCCTTCTTGGCGGCACCGCACTTCGTCGCGATGCGGACGCTGTCCCGCAGCCCGCGCGACGCCAACCAGGCGCCGATCACGTCCTCGCTCTCGTGCCCGTGGCCGCCCGCGTCCCAGGCGTTGTAGTTGTTCGCGGTGTCGAGGAAGGTGCCGCCGGCGTCGACGAAGCGGTCGAGGACCTCGAAGGCCGTCTCGCGCGGGGTGTGCGTGCCGAAGTGCATGGTGCCCAGGCACAGGACGCTGACGTCGGTGGAGGTGGGTCCGGAGCCGATGGTGCGCTGCTGCATGGTGTTCTCCTCGTGGATCTGGTGACAGGTCCGACGCTAGGCGCGGAGCGGACCGGGAGTACGGTCCATTCCTGTGGCAGATGACCAGACCAATCGGTGGGTCGGCGACGTGCTCGTCACGATCGAGGGCGGCCAGCCGGTGCACGTCGCGCTCGAACGGGCGCTACGCGCCGCCGTCCGCGACGGCCGGCTGCGTCCCGGCGACCCGGTGCCACCGAGCAGGGCGCTGGCCCGCGACCTGGGCCTCTCGCGCTGGGTGGTGACGCAGGCGTACGGCGGCCTCGTGGCCGAGGGTGTGCTGGACGCTCGCACGGGCGCCGGCACGCGCGTCGCCGCCACCTCGTGGCCCACCCTCGCCCCCGCCCGAGCCGCCGACCCCCCGGTCCAGCTGCGGCCGCAGTTCGACCTCGGTCCGGGCGTGCCGGACCTGCGCCACCTGCCGCGTGCAGCCTGGGTCGCGGCCGTGCGGACGGCGGTCGCGTCCGCGACACCCGGGGACCTCGCGGCACCGGACCCCCGCGGCGTGCCCGCACTGCGGCGGGCGCTCGCCGAGCGGCTGGCGGTGACGCGCGCGGTGCTCGTCGATGCGGACACGGTCGTCGTGACGCACGGCGCAGCGGACGGCATGACTCGTCTGGCGCGATCGCTGAAGGCCGCCGGCCACGACGCGGTGCTCGTCGAGGACCCGAGCTGGCCGCGGTTGCGCGACGTCGCCGCGGCCGCGGGCCTGCAGCCGGTACCAGTGCCGGTGGACGCGGATGGGCTGGACGTCGACGCCCTGGTGGCAGCAGCCGTGCGCACCGGCGCGCGCGCCGCCCTGGTGACCCCCTCGCACCAGTTCCCCGTCGGCGCCGCGCTCGTCCCGGCGCGGCGCGAGGCACTCGTGCGGTGGGCCCGCTCCGTCGACGGGGTGATCGTCGAGGACGACTACGACGCCGAGTTCCGCTACGACCGCCGCCCGGTGGCGGCCCTGCGCGCGCTGGCACCCGACCGCGTCGCCCTGCTGGGCTCGCTGAGCAAGACGCTCGCCGCGGGGTTCGGCGTGGGGTGGCTGGTCCCACCCGACGACGTCCCCGCCGCGCGTGCCGGGCTCGACATCGACGCGAGCGCCCCGCCGTCGCTGCATCAGCTCGCCTGCGCCGCGCTGCTGTCCGGCGGGGGCTACGACCGACACCTACGATCCGCCCGCGGTCGGTACCGGCGCCGACGTGCGGCACTGCTCGTCGCGCTCGAGCGGCACCTGCCGGGCCTGCCCGTGACCGGACTGGCCGCGGGGCTGCACGTGGTGCTGGGGCTGCCGCCCGGCGTCGACGAGCACCACGTGGCCCGGCTGGCCGCTCGACGGGACGTCCGGGTGGTGCCGGCCGGCCGCTATCGCCTCGACGACGCGGCGTCGGCCCCGGCGCTCGTCGTCGGGTACGGGAACCTGGTCGACGCACGGCTGGACGAGGCGGTGGCCCGTCTGGCCGCTGCTGTCAGCGAGGCGGCCCGGTAGCCGCCTCCCGACGTTCAGCCCAGAGCCACCCCTTCGATCGCGGCATTCGGCTGCGGGTCGGGCAGGCGCCTCATCCGGAAGCCGTTGATCAGCCCGACGATGCCTGCGAGCAGCGGGACCAGGAGCGCGATCTGCAGGGCGCGCGGCCGGACCTCGGTGTTGATGCGCACGATCTCGGCCTGCACCTCCGGCGGTTGACCCGCGAGCGTCTCCTCCAGCTTCGTGTTGCTCATCAGCTCGGCGTCCTCCTCGAGCGCGGTGGCCACCTGGGTCTGCTCCTCGGCTGAGAGGACCGTGCTCGCGTCCGCCTGGGCGGTGAACCCGAGCGACAGGGCAGCGAGCATGACGCCTCCGGCGAAGGCGAGCCCGAACGAGAGCCCGAACGAGCCGGCGGCCGAGTTGACGCCCGCCGCCTCACTGACGCGCTCCTCTGTGATCGGCGACAGCGTGTAGTTGTTCAGCTGCGAGACGAGCAGACCGAGGCCGGAGCCCACGACGATCAGCGGGAGCACGAGGTACCAGCCGGACGTCGCGCGCGGGATCACGGGGATCAGCAGGAGGATGCCGACGACGACCAGCCCGAAGCCCACCAGGACGATCGAGGCCGGGCGGCGCCGTCCGGAGCGCTTCCCCGCGAGCAGGGCCATCGCGAACATGCTGAGCGAGAGGGGTGCGAGCGAGAGGCCGGCCGCCATCGCGTCGTACTCGAGCACCATCTGCAGGAAGATCGGCAGCGTGATCATCGCGGCGCCGAGCGTGATCTGCTGAAGCGTCTGTTGGGACACACCGACGCGGAACAGCGGGAGCCGGAACAGGTCGGGGTCGAGCAGCACCGGCTTGCCCTCGCGCTTGCGGCGCAGGAGCCACCAGACGAGTGCCGCGAGGGCGATGCCGCCGAGGGCGATCAGCGCACCGACCGCCTCGCCGCCCTCCTGCCACACGAGGATGCCGAGGACGATGCCGCCCATGGCGAGCGCGGACAGCCCCGCGCCGACGAGGTCGATCGAGCGGTCGCCCGTGAACTTCACGTCCTTGACCAGCTTGATGCCGGAGAGCACGACCACGATGATCAGCGCCTCGAGCCCGAACGCCACCCGCCACGACAGGTACGTCGTGATGAACCCACCGAGCAGCGGGCCGACCGCCGCGGCGATCGACGCGGACGCACCGACGAGCGCGTAGACCTTGACCTGCGCGCCGCCGGTGAAGTTGCCGTGGATCAACGACTGCATCGAGGGCAGCAGGAGCGACGCCCCCAGGCCGCCGATGATCGCCCAGAAGATGATCACCGCGGTGAGGCTCTGGGCCAGCATCATCGCGACCGCGCCCGTCGCGTACGCGAGCAGGCCGATCACGTACGCGCGCTTGCGACCGGCCAGGTCCCCCACCTTGCTGCCGATCAGGATGAACGCGGCCGACACGAGCGCCTCGAGCGCGATCGCCGACTGGACGCCGCTGACGGTGGTGTCCAGGTCCGCGACGACCGCCGAGATCGAGACGTTCATGAACGAGGTGTCGACCACCAGGACGAACATCGCCATCGCGAGAAGTATGGCCAGGCGCCGATCGAGCGGCGCTGCGGGCTCCGGGCCTGTGGTCATCGCTGTGCCTTCATCTGTGCAGCGTAGGAGCAGTCGGACCCGAAAGAGGACATCGGCACGGCTCTGCGTGCGCCGGATCGGCCCTCGTAGGCTGGCGGGCGTGGCAGCGGCGCCCGTGACCCTTCGCACGATGACGGCGGCCGACGTCGACGCGGTGCTCGACGTCCAGGTGCCGGGCGCCGTCCGGGCGCTCGTCGACGTGTTCCCGCAGAGCGAGTACCCGTTTCCTCGGGACGTCGTCGCCGATCGCTGGCGGCGCGAGATCGACGCGCCGGGGGTCGACTGCTGCACCGTGCGCCTGGACGACGCGCTCGTCGGCTTCGTCGCGATCCGCGGCGACGAGCTCCTGCACTTCGGGATCGCCGTCGAGCACTGGAGCACCGGCGTCGCGCAGGGTGCCCACGATGCGGCGCTCGAGCGGATGCGGACCCGCGGCGTGCAGAACGCCCGGCTCTGGGTGTTCACGGGGAACCGCCGGGCGCGACGGTTCTACGAGAGGCTCGGTTGGCGGCCGACCGCTGAGCGGACCCGGAGCACCTTCCCGCCCCGTCCGGAGCTGCTGCAGTATGTCCGCCCGACTACTTGACGGGGACGACGATCTCCTCGCCGTTGACGTCGACGTTCAGCGGCTTCGTCGTCGTCGTGTTCTCCGGAGTGCCGAAGACGGTGGTGTGCGGCACGAAGTCGGAGGTGCAGACGGCGTCGGCAGCGATCTCCTCCACCTCGACCCGCACGGAGTTCCCGCTGTTCGCGTCCTCGACGACGGAGATGCTCGACCCGACGAGCGGGCAGGTCGAGCTTCCCCACGTCACGACGGCCAGCCGGTCGCCGTTGTCGAGGTAGACCGCGCTGGTCTCACCCTCGGTGACCTCGATCTCCTCGAGCTCCGGCTCGGCCTCCCCGCCCTCCTCGGCGCCCTCGGCCGCGACAGGGACGACCGGCAGCCCGGGGAAGTCCTCGATCGCGGTGTTCGAGGCGCACCCGGACAGCGAGAGCGCCCCGAGCACCACCAGGAGCGCGCCGACGTGCCGAACCCTGAGCCGTTGTTCCATCACTGATCCCCTCGCCCGAGCCGTCGGCGCCACCGCCCACGGGCCCATAGTGCCGTGACCAGGCGCGTCAGTCACCGACTCGCCGTCGGCGAGCCTGCACTCACGCCGAGCGCACCGCCCGACCGGCGCGGGACTCGCCCAGCAGCCGCAGCACCGACGTCCCGTACTCGTCGTGGTGCTCGATGCTCACCGACAGGACGCGGCCGATCTGCCGGCGGCGCGCCCAGTCCATGACGTCGTCGACATCCTCGGCGTCGAGCACCCGCCACTGCTCGGTCTCGCTGCCGCTGGTCCAGAACTCGACGACGTACACAGGCTCGGTGACCACGGTCGACGACAGGTGCGTCAGACCACGTTCGACTCGCACGGCAGGCTCCTTCACGACGGTGGTACGCCCATCGTGGTCGGCCTGGATGAACGACCCGTGGCCGTCAGGTGGCAGCGCGGCGACAGGCGCGTCGGCATCGTTCACGCGGTCGTCATCCGGTGTCCGTTCTGCCGCATCCGTTCGACCGGCACGGTGGTCCCCATGACGACCACCGACGACCGGGACGCCGTGCGCGGCGTGTCCCGGCGACTCCTGCTGCCCATGGCCGGCCACACCGCCGGCAAGCGGTCCCCGGTCACCTGTCACCTCAAGTGCGCCGACGCGTGCTTCCACCCGGTGCCGAACACCAGCGACAACGCCTACTTCCGGGACATCGCGAGCGCGAGCCTGACGCGACGGTCGGTGCTCTGGGGCGCGGTCGCGGCCGGCGGGGCGATCGCCATCGGCTCGGCCGTGGGTGACGCGCAGCCGGCAGCCGCGTGGGGTCGACCGGCCGCAGCCACGCTCCCGTTCACCCCGATCGCGCCGGTGGCCGCCTCCGTGGACCAGCTCGTCGTGCCGGAGGGGTACCGGTGGGCGCCGATCATCCGCTGGGGCGACCCGCTGTTCTCGACGCGCGACGCGTTCGACCCGAACGCGCAGACCGCGCAGCTGCAGGAGCGCCAGTTCGGCTACAACAACGACTACCTGGACATCATCGAGGCACCGCGCGGCGACAGCGCCGTCCTCGTCGCCAACCAGGAGTACACGAACGAGAACATCATGTTCCCCCCGGCCACCACGCCCGAGGAGCTCGACGAGCAGCGGCGGACCGCGATCGCCGCGCACGGCATGGCCGTCGTGCAGCTGTACCGCAGGCGCAAGGGCACGCCGTGGACGTACGCCGTGGGCGCACCGATCAACCGGCGGATCACGGGGAACACCCCGTTCACGTTCAGCGGCCCGGCCGCCGGCTCGGCATTGCTCCGGACGGTGGAGGACCCGACGGGCACGACCGCGCGGGGCACCCTCGGCAACTGCGCGGGCGGGACCACCCCGTGGGGCACGGTGCTGTCGGGCGAGGAGAACTTCAACGGCTACTTCCGCACCGCCGGCACCAGCGCCGCCGACCTGCGCTACGGCCTCGCGGACAAGGCGACCACGCGCGGCTGGGAGTCCGTCGACCCCCGGTTCGACGCGCGGACGCCCGGCTACGAGAACGAGCCGAACCGGTTCGGGTGGATCGTCGAGGTCGACCCGCAGGACCCCCACAGCCCGCCCGTGAAGCACACCGCGCTCGGCCGGTTCAAGCACGAGGGCGCCAACGTCGTCATCGGTCGGACCGGCCGCGCGGTGGCGTACATGGGCGACGACGAGCGGTTCGACTACCTGTACAAGTTCGTCTCGACGGACACCTACCGGCCGGGTGCGAGCCAGCGCGCCCGTCGGCACAACAAGACGCTCCTGGCGTCCGGCAGCCTGTACGTCGCCCGGTTCTCCGGGGACTCGCCGGTCGAGGAGATCACCGGTACGGGGGCGCTCCCGTCGGACGGGGCCTTCGACGGCACCGGGGAGTGGCTCCCGCTCATGATCGACGGGGTCAGCCAGGTGCCCGGGTTCAGCGCCGACGAGGTCGTGGTCAACGCGCGGCTCGCCGCGGACGCGGTCGGCGCCACGAAGATGGACCGCTGCGAGGACGTCGAGCCGCACCCCACCACCGGCCGGGTCTACGTCGTCTGCACCAACAACACCGACCGCGGCAAGGTCGGCAAGGAGGGCGCGACCGAGCAGAACCCGCGCAGCGCCAACCGCGACGGCCACGTCATCGAGATCACCGAGGCGGGCGACGACGCCGCGGCGACCACCTTTGGCTGGAGCATCCTGCTGCTCTGCGGCGACCCGGCGACGAACACCTCGACGTACTTCGCGGGCTTCCCGGCCGACCAGGTCTCCCCCATCTCCTGCCCGGACAACGTCACGTTCGACTCGGCGGGGAACATGTGGCTCGCCACCGACGGTGCGCCGGGCGTCATCGGGTACTGCGACGGCCTGTTCAAGGTGCCGCTCGAGGGCCCCGAGCGCGGCCGCGTCCAGCAGTTCCTCTCGGTGCCCGCCGAGTCCGAGACGTGCGGGCCGGTGGTCCGCGACGGCGACGGCATGGTCTACGTCGCCGTGCAGCACCCCGGCGAGAACGGCACCTGGGCGCAGCAGCACTCGTTGTTCCCGGACTACGTGGCGCCAGGCACCCTCGACGGCGGACGGTGGGGCGGGCCGCGACCGAGCGTCATCCAAGTCTGGAAGCCCTGACAGCTCGACCCGGGGCCCGGCCGCTGCTCCTCGGCGGTCGGGGCCTCGTCGCGCATCGATCGTCGTCGGGGTGTGGACCGCAGCCCGGGCCCGGCCGATGATGGCGGGACGGGTGCCGAGGCGCGGAGGCTGTTCGATGATTCCGAGAGAGACGTCCGCGAGCATCGAGCTCCCCGTGGCCAGGGAGGACGCCTGGCTGGCGCTCGCCGATGCCGCCAGCCTCACCATGGAGGGCGAGGACCAGGTCCTGCACTTCGAGCACACCGACGTCGTCCTCGACTCCGTCACCGCCGGCGAGGCTGCCGGTGGATCGGGTCGATGGGAGGAGCTGGAGTTCCGCGTCGCCGCGCACCTGGTCCCGATGGGTGCTGACCGGACCCTCCTGCTGCTCACCGCCGAGGCCGTGGAGGAACCGCACGGCCTGCGTTCGACGGCGCACGCGTCGGCGGCGCACCGCCACGCCCGGCAGGACCTGGAGGCGATGGCGCTGGCCGTCGGTGGGCTGATCACCGGGCGCGACGACACCGGCGCCACGGGATGACGAGCCAGTGGATCGAGGAGCTCGAGGTGTCGCCCTAGGCGCTGCGCGAGGGGCTGATCCTGCGGTATCTCGACGCGCTGGCCTGACTTGGGCGCGCCTGACCTGCGGAAATCCCGTCTGCGGTGGTACGGATTTGACACTCGCGGAACGATTCAGTTTCACTGCTGTGGGTAGTCTCCGGTGCTCCGGAGGCCGCCCCCAGCCCGTCCACCCTCTGGTGCACGGAGCCGTCGGCCCTCGCCGACACCGACGAGAGGTCGATCGATGGACACCCGCGTGACCCGCACCTGGACCGCCGAGCCCACCGGGCTGGCCGTCATGTGCGTCACGTCCGGCTGTCCGTCCACCCGCCAGCACTGACCTGCTGCCGGGCCCCGGGCCTGGCCAGTGCACCCCGCGCGACCCGTCGCGCCCGCCTCGATCCCTCGAGCGCACCCCGCCCCGCATCGACGCTTCCGAACCCAGGAGACCTCATGTCCGATTCCGTCCCCGGCTCCGTCCCCGTCCTGCCGCCCAAGAACAGCTCCGGTCGCCGCACCGGCCTGATCGCCGCGATCGTCGTCGCGGTCCTGGTGATCGCCGGCGTGGTCGCGTACGTCGCGACGCGCGGCTCGTCCGACGACGCCGCGGGTGATGGCTCCACCGCCCCGACCGTCGTCCGCCTCGGCACGACCGACGTGTCGCAGCCGCACTGGGAGATCCTCAAGGACCTCGCCGCCGAGGAGAACATCGAGCTCGAGATCGTCGGGTTCTCCGAGTACACGCAGCCGAACCCGGCGCTGGCGGAGGGCGAGATCGACCTCAACTCGTTCCAGCACATCCTGTATCTGGCCGACCACAACAACAACACCGAGGACGACCTGCAGCCCGTCGGCTCGACGCTGATCGTGCCGCTGCCGCTGTACTCCGACAAGCACGAGGAGGTCAGCGAGTTCACCAAGGGTGAGCAGGTCGCCATCCCGAACGACGCCACCAACCAGGCGCGCGCGCTGTTCGTGCTGGAGAGCGCCGGGCTGATCGCGTTCACGGGCGAGCCCAAGGTCCCGACGCCCGACGACGTGGACACCGCGGCGTCGACCGTGGTCGTGCGCTCCGTCGAGGCCTCGCAGACCGCCGGGCTGATCGGTGACCCGGACATCGCCGGGGTCATCGTGAACAACAACTTCGCCTCCGACGCGGGCTTCGACCTCGACGACTACGTGTACGCGGACGACCCGTCGTCGGCCGGCGCCCAGCCGTACATCAACGTCATCGCAGCCCGCCCGGACGACGTCGACAACCCCGTCTACCAGCGGATCGTGGAGCTCTACCACGACCCGTCGGTGACCGAGTCGGTCGTCGAGTCGTCGGGCGGGACCGCCGTGATCGTCGAGGGCTACGACGCCGCGAAGCTCCAGCAGGTCCTCCAGGACACCCAGGCGAACCTCCAGGCCGCCGGCTGATCCCCCGCTCGGGCAGGGACCACCCCCGACCGGTCCCTGCCCGGGCGCACTCCCTGAGAGGCAGTGCGTGTCCCCCATCATCGAGTTCCGCGACGTCAGCAAGGTGTTCGAGTCCCCGTCGGGCCCCATCCGGGCCGTCGACGGCGTCGACCTGTCCATCGAGGCCGGCGAGATCTTCGGCGTCATCGGCTACTCCGGCGCCGGCAAGAGCACCCTGGTCCGCCTGATCAACGGGCTCGAGCGCGTCACGTCCGGCCAGCTGCTCGTCGACGGCGACGACGTCGCGACGCTCACCGAGCGCCAGCTGGAGCTCAAGCGCCGCGAGATCGGCATGATCTTCCAGCAGTTCAACCTGTTCTCCTCGCGGACCGTCGCGGGCAACGTCGCGTTCCCGCTCAAGGTGGCCGGCTGGCCCAAGGCGGACCGCGACCGGCGGATCGCGGAGCTGCTCGACTTCGTCGGGCTGCTCGACCGCGCGCACTCCTACCCCGACCAGCTCTCCGGCGGGCAGAAGCAGCGCGTCGGCATCGCCCGTGCGCTCGCGGCGTCGCCGAAGATCCTGCTCGCCGACGAGTCGACGAGCGCGCTGGACCCGCAGACCACGCAGGACGTCCTGCGGCTCCTGCGCAAGGTCAACACCGAGCTCGGCGTCACGATCGTCGTCATCACCCACGAGCTCGAGGTGGTCCGCGCCATCGCGGACCGCGTCGCCGTCCTGGAGGACGGGCACGTGGCCGAGCACGGGTCCGTGTTCGACATCTTCACCCAGCCGCAGGCGGAGGTCACCCGACGGTTCGTCTCGACGGTTGTCCACGACCGGCCGCGCGGCGCCAACCTGGAGCGCCTGCGGCAGACGCACGAGGGGCGCATCGTCACCGCCACGATCGCGGACGGCAGCCGGCTCGGCGCGATCCTCGCGTCCGCCGGGGCGCTGGGCGTCACGTTCGAGATCGTCTACGGCGGCATCGGCACCCTGCAGGACCAGTCGTTCGGCTCGCTGACCCTCGCGCTCGACGGACCCGACGCGGCCGTCGAGACGGTCGTCGGACGGCTCCGAGAGGTCACCACGATCGAGGAGGCCTCATGATCCCCGCCGCAGTCCCCGCGCTGCTCCCGACGGCCAACGAGTTCGACTGGTCCTTCCACGGGCCCAAGCTCGTCGAAGCGCTCGGCGAGACGCTCTACATGGTCTCGGCGACCCTGCTCATCGGCGGCATCCTCGGCCTCGCCCTCGGGCTCGCCCTCTACACGACCCGCCGCGGCGGCCTGCTCGCCAACCGCGCGGTGTTCGGCGTCGCCAACCTGCTGGTCAACATCTTCCGACCCATCCCGTTCCTCATCCTGCTGATGGTCATCGCGCCGTTCACGGTGGCCCTCATCGGGACCCGCCTGGGCAGCACCGCGATGATCGTGCCGCTGTCGTTCGCGGCGACCTTCGGCGTCTCGCGCATCGTCGAGCAGAACCTCGTCGCCATCGATCCGGGGGTCATCGAGGCGGCCCGCGCCACGGGAGCGAGCCGGTGGCGCATCGTCACCACGCTCGTCGTCCCCGAAGCGCTCGGGCCGCTGATCCTCGGCTTCACGTTCGTGTTCGTCGCGATCGTCGACATGTCCGCCCTGGCCGGGACCCTGGACGGCGGGGGCCTCGGCGCGTTCGCGCTCGACTACGGCTACAAGCGCTGGAACTACGCGGTCGTGTGGATCACGGTGATCGTCATCATCCTGCTGGTGCAGGTCGCGCAGGCGCTTGGCAACCGCCTGTCGCGCAAGGTGCTGCGCCGCTGACGTCCGGTGCCGCGCTCCCGCGCCGGCGTGGTGGGCCGATCGGGTGACGGGCGACGTCCGGTTCATCCGGTTGATCCGGCCGCCGCCTGACTGCCGCCACAGGGGCTCAGGAATCGTTCCTACACTGCGCCGGTGTCCCGCTCACGTGCCTGGCCGTCCCTCGTCGCGGCCCTCGTCGTCCTCGCGCTCGGCGCCCTCGTCGCCGTGGGAGTCGGTCAGGCCCTCGGGCTGAGCTACGAGCCCGCCGACACCCCGCCAGCGGCGGTGTCGGCCGTCGACCTGGACCCGATGGTCGCCGCACCCGCGATCGCCACCATCGACGTCCCCGCCGGTGAGCAGGTGGCGCTCGCGGCCTCGGCCGTCGGCGATGCCCTGACCGCTCGGGGGCTTCCCGCGCCGACCGTCGGTGTCGGGACGGGCGACGCCGATCTGACGGTCAGCCTCGTGCCCGCGTTCGCCGACTCTGCCGAGGCCTACCGAGTGACGACGGACGGCCGGATCGTCCTGGCGGCGTCGGAACCGGCAGGTGCGGCAGCCGGCCTCTACGCGCTCGCCGACCGGATCCGCTCCGGCGCGCCCCTCCCGGCGGACGGCGCGACCGTCGAACCCCGCCTCGGCCTGCGGCTCGTCGACTCGGGCTCGGTGGGCCGCGAGGCCGACCCGGCCGCGTTCGCCACCGGCACCGACTACTCTCTCAACACCGACGTCGTCGCCGGCGCCGTGCTGCCCGAGGCTCCCTGGGTCGACCAGGACGTCGTCGACGAGATCGACGCGCAGTTCCGCCAGCTGGTCCAGCACGCGCTGCGGCAGGGGTACAACGGCGTCGTCGTCCCCGGGTTCCTCGAGTACGTGACGTTCAGCGGCGTCGGTGACGGGCACGAGGTCTACCCCGAGGGCGACCCGCACGTGGCCCGCGCGGAGGCGATGGTCGACGCGTTCGGCCCGGTGTTCGCCTACGCGCAGGACATGGGGATGCACGTCTACCTGCTGACCGACATGCTCGCCGTCTCCCCGCCGCTCGAGGCGTACCTGGAGCGAACCGTCGGCGGGCTCGACGTCGACGACCCTGCGCTGTGGTCCGTGTACCAGGCGGGTCTGTCCGAGTTGTTCGACAGCATGC
Source organism: Cellulomonas sp. Leaf395 (assembly GCF_001424125.1). Taxonomy (GTDB): domain Bacteria; phylum Actinomycetota; class Actinomycetes; order Actinomycetales; family Cellulomonadaceae; genus Cellulomonas. Next base: position 869,963 of record NZ_LMQI01000001.1, on the reverse strand, counting down.
CGTTCGTCGACGGGCTCATGGTCCGCGTGGGTGAGGGCGGCTCGGTGTACCAGGCCGGCTGGGACTTCTCGTCGCGGCTGGCGGTCACGTCGGCGTCCTCGGTCCAGGCCATGCTGGGCGCCCTGCTGGAGACCGCGAGCGCGCACGACCGCGAGATCATCTTCCGCACGTGGACGGTGGGCGTCGGAGCGGTCGGCGACCTGCACACCAACCCGAAGTCCTACGAGGCCGTGCTGGGCGCCATCGACGACCCGCACCTGATCGTGTCGACCAAGTACACGATGGGCGACTTCTACAGCCACCTCCCGCTCAACCCGACGCTGGACACCGGGTCGCACCGGCGCATCGTCGAGTTCCAGGCGCGCCGGGAGTTCGAGGGGTTCGGCGCCCTGCCCAACGACCTGGTGGCCGACGAGGCCCAGGCGCTGCGGCAGTTCCTGGCGGCGAACCCGCAGGTGGAGGGCGTCTGGAACTGGACGCAGGACGGCGGCCCGCTGCGGGCGGGACCGATGACGCTGTACCTGCGCACAGGGTTCTGGCAGATGTACGACCTGAACACGTACGGGACGGCGCGGCTCGCGTGGGACCCCGACCTGGAGCCGTCGCAGGTGACGGGCGACTGGGTGCGGCAGACGCTGTCGTCCGACCCCGCGACCGCGACCGCCGTCACCGAGGCGCTCGCGCGGTCCCGCGAGGCGATCACCCGCGGCCTGTACATCCAGCCGTTCGCCGAGCAGACCGTCAAGGCCCTCGGCCTCGAGCCGCCGCCGATGATGTGGATCTTCGAGTGGGACATCGTCACCGGTGACTCCGCGGCGCTCGACAGCATCTACGAGGTCAGCCGGGACGACATCGACTCCGCCATCGTGGACGGGACAGGGGCGGCCGACGTCGCCGCAGGGATGCGCGAGCAGGTCGCCGCGACGTCCGCCGACACCTGGCACTCCCCCGAGCTGTACCGGTCGTTCGTCGACGCCCTCGACTACGAGACCGACCTGCTGGGCACGCTCGCCGCCTACCGCGCGACGATCCTGCGGCACGCGCAGTGGCTCGACACGGGCAGCGCGACCGCGCACGACCAGTGGCTGTCCGCCGAGCAGGAGTACCGCGCGGCCCGTGTCGAGCACGTCGAGCGGTACGCGGGCGACCTCGACCTCCCCGCGTACAGCTTCACCGCCGCCGACCTCGGTAGCGACCGCGCCGACCGCGACCCGGCGATGGCCTGGGCGGCCCGTGGCCTGCTCCTCGCGGTCCTCGTCGTGCTGGTGCTCGGGCTCACGGCGGTGCGCTTCCCCGGCGCGGCGGCGGTGCGCGCGCTGGTCGTCGCGGCCACCCGTCCGTGGCGGCTCGGCGAGGTGCCCGCCCCGACGACGCGCGCCGACCGGATCCTGGTGTGGGCACTGCCCGCGGTCGTCCTGGTGGCCAGCCGCTGCATCTACACGTGGTTCGCGGCGCCGGCTCATCTCGTCGCCACCCTGGGCGCGTGGCTCGTGCTGGCGGCCGTGCTGCGCTGGGTGGTGCGCGGGCGGGACCCGTTCCACCTGTGGGCGGCCCTCGGCGGCGTGGTGCTGCTGCGCACGACGATCCTGCTGGTCGCACTCGTCGTCCGCGGTCCGGGCCGCTACTGGTTCGGCTTCTGGACCGACCCCGCCTCGCGCACCGCGTACATCACCGTGGCGTTCGCGGCGTTCTGCTGGCTGTTCGTCGTCGTCGCCCTCGTGCTCCGGCGCGCCTACGGGCTGGGCACCGTCCGGTCCCTCGGCGCGACGCTCGTCGCCGGCGGGCTCGCCCTCGCGGTCGTCGCCGGGGTCGTCGCCGCCGTCGGGCTGGAACGCGCGCTGACCGTGTGGAACGACCAGATGGCGCTGCTGCCGTGGGGGCTCTCCCGGATCCTCGGGATCACGGTCCACCTCGGTATCCCCCCATCGTCGGCAACGGTCCTCGCGGTCGTCGGGCTCGTCGTCGCGGCGGTCGGCACCGGGCTCACGCTCCTCGGCCGACGCCGCATGGTTGCCGCCTGACCGAAGCGCAGCCGAGCGCCGCTCCCCACGGTCGGCGGAGCGGCGCTCGGGTTCGTGTCACCTCATCGAGGCCCTTGCGCGCGGTGGAGCGGGCGAAGCGCTCCCTGCACGGTGTCCCTCCCGATCACCGTGCCGGCGGCGAGGCCGTCGTCGACCGCGTGGCGGAAGTGGAAGCCCACGAGGATCCGCGACTCCCCGTTCTCCGCGGAGGCCTGAGAGAGGCGCTCGTACGACCGCAGCACCGGGGTCGGGTCGTCGCACCGCTGGCCCTCGGACAGCGTCAGGCTGCACGTGCTGAACGCGAGCCGGTCGGTGCCGAGCACGCGCCGGAGCACCTCGACGGCGGCTGCGCCCTCGGCCGCGTGCCCCGAGTACTGGTCCGGGATCGGGGGTGTCACCACGAGCGGCGTCCACGTCGGGTCCGCGGTCGTCGCCGGGTTGCCGTCCGTCTCGGCCTCGCGGATGGCCGTGACCGGCCGCCAGAACTTCAGCTCGTACTTGACCCGGAACGCGTCGACGTAGGCGTCGGACAGGGCGACGTCGAGCAGCGCGAACATCCGCGCGCTCTCCCACAGGTCCAGCCGCGCGTCCTGCGCCAGCGTCCGCGCGACCCGGTTCCACTGCAGGGGTGAGCTCTCCACCCAGAAGAGCGCCACCTGGGTCTGCTCGGGCGTGCGGGCGCTGGGTGTCGTCGTCCCGTCGCCGCCGAGCCGCTGGACCTCGTCGACGTCCGTCGCGTACCGGCGGCTGGTCAGCGGGTAGGGCCGGTACGCGCGCGGGTAGGACAGCTCGCGCGTCATGAGGAAGGGCCGGACCTGCCCCCACCCGGGCAGGGCGGCGACGTCGAAGCCGGGCGTGAAGCGCCACTGTCCGGGCTCTGTGCCCTGGGGGTACGACGGGTCGAGCAGGGTCGTAGGTGCGCCGTCGTCGGCGCGGAGCGCCAGCATCGTCGCCGCTGCCGCCTCGCCGACCGCGATGCCCGCCGACTTCGCGCGCCCGTCAGGGACGGCACCGATCCGCTCCGCGTACGCCTGCTCGGCCACGTCCACGCCGGCTGCGGCACAGTCGGGGCCGATCGGGTCGAGGACCTGGCCGGCCACCGCGACCAGGACGGCGCGGGCAGCCGCCGCCACAGCGGCCTCGGGTGAGGCGTCCGGCTCGGTCCCTCGTCCCGGCACGTAGCGCTCGTAGCGCCGGTCGATCGTGTTCAGGGCGTCGTGGACGGCGAGGTGCATCATCGCGTACATGCGCGCCTCGTGCGGCGGGTCCGCGGCCGGCGCCAAGCACGCCGCGAGCGCCACGTCCCCGGCGATCTCGTTCCATTCCACGACGGCCCCCGGCCCGCCGCCGGTGGTCGCGACGTTCTCGGGGGGTGGCGCCGCTCCTGCGGGCGAGGCGACCAGGGCTAGCAGCAGTGCGGGGGCGACGAGGCGGAGAGCTCGCAGCCGGGGGACGGCGTTCATGGCAGGACCCTTCGACATCGGCGATGCTGACCTGCTCGACGCTAGGCAGCGGTCGACGCCGTGACATGACCAGAACTGCCCGTCCTCGAGGGGATCGTTCGATGGTCAGAAGTGACCATCGACCCGCGTGCGCGGACCGGACTAGCGTGACGACCGTGTCCGCCTGGACGGCATCGCACAGCTCGCTCCGCTGGACCGAGGCCTCACCCAGCAGCTTCGTCGGCCGGCGGACCGAGCGAGCCCAGCTGGACGAGGCCTGGTCGGCCGCGACCCGCGGCCACCGCCAGGTCGTGTTCGTCGGAGGCGAGCCGGGGGTGGGCAAGTCGCGCCTGCTGGCCGAGACCGCGAGCCGGCTCGAGCGCTCCGGCGCCGTCGTGCTCGCCGGGAGCTGCGTCGCCGACCTCGGCACGCCGTACCAGCCGTTCGGGCAGCCGATGACCACGCTCCGCCCGGCGGTCGCCGACGGCACGCTCGAGCTCCGGGCCTCGTCGCGTCTGTCCCGCGACCGCGTCCTGGCCATGCTCGACGCGGTGACGGGGTCCGGGGACGACGTCGACGGTGGCGGCGAGCACGTCGACCTCGGCTACCGGCAGGACATCGTCGACGCCGTCGTCGAGACGCTGGTGGCAGCCGCTGCGGACCGTCCGCTGGTGCTCCTCCTCGAGGACGTGCACTGGGCGAGCGAGAGTGCGCTGGACCTGCTCTCGTACGTCGTCGAGAGCACTTCGACGACAGAGCTCCTGCTGCTGGCGACCCTGCGCACGACCGCCCCGGACCGCTCTGCCGGGCTCGTCGACCGTCTCGCCCGCCTGTACCGGCTCGACAGCGTCCGGCGCATCGACCTTCGTCCCTTCGCCACCGACGAGATCGAGGAGTACCTGGTGCGTGAGGGCCGGGCCGCGGACGGTCGAGGAGCGGAGCTCGCGGCCCGTCTGAGGGAGCGGACCGGAGGGAACCCGTTCTTCCTGCGCGAGCTCGTCCGGGACTTGGCACCGGGCCGCGACCGAGCGGTCCTGCACGCCGACGGACCGGCACCGCAGTCGGTCCAGGACACGATCGAGAGCAGGCTCCGCACGCTGCCACCGGACGCCCGCGAGACCCTGGAGGTCGCCGCGGTGATCGGCGACGTCGTCGACCCCGACCTGCTGCTGCGGGCGTCGCGCTGGGACGCCGGCCAGGCGCTCGACCACGTCGACGCGGCGGCCGACCGGCACCTGCTCGAGCTGCGCCCCGGGGCGGACGGTCTGCTCCAGTTCCCCCACACCCTCGCCCGCCAGGTCGTGCTCGACCTGGTCCCGCTGGCCAGGCGGACCCACCTGCACCTGCGGGTCGCCCAGGCGCTCGAGCAACCCGGCCCGCGGGGCGCGACGCGTGTGCAGCAGCTCGCGCACCACTACGACCGCGCTCACGTCCTGGGGTACACCGCCGAGGCCGTGCGCTACCTGCTCGAGGCGGGGCGCCTGGCCGAAGAGGCGCTCGCTCACGACGAGGCCGCCCAGCTCTTCGCCCGCGCGGCGGCGCTCGACCCCGACCCGGAGACGGCGGACGAGGCCCGCCTCCGCGCCGCCGCCTGCTGGGTCCTGGCCGGCGACCTGCCCGCCGCCCGGGACCTTGCGGAGACGGTGGCGGCCGACGCGACGTCACCGCACCGGCTGCGCGGCGCCGTGATGTACGAGGAGAGCACCTGGCGCTCCTCCAGGCCCAGCGGTCGGGCCGTCGAGCTGCTGACGACCGCGCTATCCGCGACACCCGCCACCCCGGACGACGCTCTGTCTGTCCGCGCACGCGCGAGCCTCGGCCGCGCCCTCGTGTACGAGCACCGGCACCAGGAGGCGTGCGAGCTGGCCACGCAGACCATCGCGCAGGCGCGCCGGCTCGCGGACGACGACCTCCTCGTCCGCGTGCTGGAGGCGGCCTTCATGCACGGACACACCCCGGCCGACCTGCCGACCACCCTGGCGCGCGCGCAGGAGGTCTCACACCTGTCCCGGCAGAAGGGCGATCTCTGGCACCTGGGGCACGCCGCGTTCCAACGCTCGCTCATCTCGTACGTGATCGGGGACGACCGCGGGCTCGCCGACGCGCGCGCCGACCTCGTCCGGACCGCCGACGCGACCCGCCAGCCCTACTTCGCCTACTGGGCGGGCAGCGTGGACTTCACCCGCCAGTTCGTCACCGGTCGCTTCGCCGACGCGACGCGTACCTCCGAGACCCTCGTCGAGCTCGGGTCGACGTTCGAGACGGAGGGGACGACCGGACCGTGGAGCTTCCAGCAGTTCATGCTGCGCCGTGAGACGGGTGGTCTCGAGTCCGTGCGTGGCCTCGTCACGGGCGACGAGGACGTCCACGGCACCTGGGCGCCCGGTCTGCTCGCCCTGTACACCGAGCTGGGCATGTCCGACGTCGCGCAGCGGGTGCTGACCTGGCTCGTGCCGGACGAGTACGCGAGCACGGTCGCCGGGTCGGGGGTGCTCGCCCTGCTGTGCGACGCCGCGGTCGAGCTGGAGGACGTCGACGTCGCGGCGCGCCTCCGGCCCGCCGTCGCGACGTTCACCGGGATGAACCTCGTCGTCGGAGGACTCGTCGCCGTCATGGGCAGCGCGGACCGGTACCTCGGACAGCTGGACTCGCTGCTGGGCCGGGGCGACCCGGAACGGTCGTTCGCCGTCGCGGAGCAGATGGACGCCGCTATGGGGGCACCAGTCCACCGGGCCGAGACCCTCGCGGCGCACGTCGCGCACCACCGCCGGCACGGTCCGGACGGCTGCGACGTCCGCGCCCTGGAGCGGAGCGCCCGGTCCACGGCCACAGCCCTCGGCCTGGCGCGCGTCCTGCGTCGGCTCGACTCGGTCGGGGCCGCCTCGACGCGCACCACGCACCCCGACGGGCTGACCGACCGCGAGGTCGAGGTCCTGTGCCTGCTCGCCGAGGGCCTCAGCAACCGGCAGATCGCCGGGACGCTGGTGATCAGCGAGAACACCGCCGCCAACCACGTGCGCAACATCCGCATCAAGACGGGCTGCGAGAACCGGACGCGGGCGGCGATGTACGCGGTCAGCCACGGCCTGCTCACCTGAGTCAGAAGCTGGTCAGCGCTCCGTCCGGGGTGACGGTCCCGGTCACCTCGACGACCACGTCCGCCGGGAGACCCGCTGCGACCGCGGCCCGACGGACCACGTCGGCGGACGGCGCCTCGTAGAGGCAGAACGTCTTGCGCTTGTCGAGCGAGAGGAACGAGTACAGCCAGCGCACACCCTCGGCGTCGTTGATCCGGTTGATCTCGTCGAAGGCACCGAAGTGCGGTTCGACGTCCACCGCGTAGTTGCGTTCGATCACGAAGTACGGCATCGCGCCCCCCACCGTCTCGCGCCTGACGCGGCGCTGCCCTCATCGTGGCACCGGTCGCCGGAGGCCGGAAGGGCGAGGTCGGGGACGTTCGGCCCATCCGGCGGCCCCCGTCCGTTTTGTAGCGTCGAGAACAGCGGGTCGCAGGTGGGCCCGACCACCCTCGACAGGGAGAAGAACGGTGACCTCCAGCAAGCCAGTCAGCACGACCGACAGCGCGATCGACCAACTCGTCGCCCAGGCCGGCAAGGCCTTGGACGAATACGCGCGATTCACGCAGGACGACGTCGACCACCTGGTCAAGAAGGCATCCGTCGCCGCGCTGGACAAGCACGGTGAGCTGGCCCTGCTGGCGGTGAACGAGACCGGCCGAGGTGTGTTCGAGGACAAGGCCGTGAAGAACATCTTCGCGTGCGAGCACGTGACCAACTCGATGTCGACACTCAAGACCGTGGGGATCGTCTCCCGCGACGACCTCACCGGCATCACCGAGATCGCGGAGCCCGTCGGCGTCGTCTGCGGCGTCACCCCGGTGACCAACCCGACCTCGACGACGATCTTCAAGTCGCTCATCGCGCTCAAGACGCGCAACCCGATCGTGTTCGCCTTCCACCCGAGCGCGCAGGCGTCCTCGGTCGCCGCCGCTCGCGTGGTGCGCGACGCCGCCGTGGCCGCAGGCGCCCCCGAGCACTGCATCCAGTGGGTCGAGACACCCTCGATCGACGCGACCACCGCGCTGATGAACCACCCGGGCGTCGCCCTCATCCTGGCCACCGGCGGCAACGCGATGGTCCGCGCCGCGTACTCGTGCGGGAAGCCGGCGCTCGGCGTCGGTGCGGGCAACGTGCCCGCCTACATCGAGAAGACGGCGAAGCTGAAGCGGGCCGTCAACGACGTCGTGCTGTCCAAGGCGTTCGACAACGGCATGGTCTGCGCGTCGGAGCAGGCGGTGATCCTCGACGACGTCATCTACGACGCCGCGCTCGCGGAGTTCGCGGTCCTGCACGCCTACCGGGCCAACGCCAAGGAGAAGGCGCTGCTCGAGCAGTTCATCTTCGGCGTCAAGGCCGAGGGCAAGAACTGCGCGGACGCCAAGCTCAACGCGTCCGTCGTCGGCCAGACCCCCCAGTGGATCGCGGCGCAGGCCGGGTTCTCGGTCCCCGACGACACGTCGATCATCCTCGTCGAGGTCAGCGGCGTCGGCCCCCAGGAGCCCCTGACGCGCGAGAAGCTCGCGCCCGTCCTCGCGGTGCTGCGCGCGGACTCCACCGAGCACGGCATCCGCCTGGCTGAGCAGATGGTCGAGTTCGACGGCCTCGGGCACTCCGCTGCCATCCACACGCGCGACGACGCTTTGACCGAGGAGTTCGGCAGCCGCGTCAAGGCCGTGCGGATCATCACCAACGCGCCCTCGTCGCTGGGCGGCATCGGCGACATCTACAACGCGTTCATCCCGTCACTGACGCTCGGCTGCGGCTCCTACGGCCACAACTCCGTGTCCAACAACGTCTCGGCGGTGAACCTGGTGAACATCAAGCGGATCGGCCGCCGGAACAACAACCTCCAGTGGTTCAAGGTGCCGGCCAAGACGTACTTCGAGCCGAACGCGATCCGGTACCTCGCCGACATGCCCGACGTCGAGCGCGTCACCATCGTCACCGACGCGACCATGACGACCCTCGGCTTCGTCGACAAGATCATCGACGTCCTGAACCGCCGCTCGTCGAAGGTCGCGCTGCAGATCATCGACCAGGTCGAGGCCGAGCCGTCCGTGCAGACGGTCAAGGCGGGCGCCGCGCAGATGCGCCACTTCCGCCCTGACACGATCATCGCCCTGGGCGGCGGCTCGCCGATGGACGCCGCGAAGGTCATGTGGCTGCTGTACGAGCACCCGGAGATCCACTTCTCCGACCTCAAGCAGAAGTTCTTCGACGTCCGCAAGCGCGCGTTCAAGTTCCCCGTCCTGGGCGAGCTGGCGCAGCTGGTGTGCATCCCGACCACGTCGGGCACGGGTGCCGAGGTGACGCCGTTCGCGGTCATCACCGACCCGGACACGGGCAAGAAGTACCCGCTGGCCGACTACGCGCTCACGCCGTCCGTCGCCATCATCGACCCCGTCCTGACCGCGAAGATGCCGCCCTCGCTGGCGGCCGACTCCGGCTTCGACGCCCTGACCCACGCCACCGAGGCGTACGTCAGCGTCTACGCCAACGACTTCACGGACGGCATGGCGATGCAGGCCGTGCGCCTGATCTTCGACAACCTGGCGCTGTCCGTGAACGGTGACCCCACCGACCCGGCCACGCAGGACGCCCGCGAGACCATGCACAACGCCGGCACCATCGCCGGGATGGCGTTCGGCAACTCGTTCCTCGGCATCGTGCACGCGATGGCCCACGTCGTCGGCTCCACGTACCACCTGGTGCACGGCCGCACGAACGCGACCCTGCTGCCGCACGTGATCCGGTACAACGGCACGGTCCCCACCAAGCTGACGAGCTGGCCCAAGTACGAGCACTACGTCGCACCCGAGCGGTTCCAGCAGCTCGCCGCGATGCTCGGGCTCCCGGCGTCCACGCCGGCGGAGGGCGTCGAGTCCTACGCGCTGGCGGTGGAGTCGCTGCGGGCACGCGTCGGCATCCCCGCGTCGTTCCACGCGCAGGGCGTCGACGAGCACGAGTTCCTCGCGCGGCTCGACGAGGTCGCGATGGGCGCCTACGAGGACCAGTGCGCTCCCGCGAACCCCCGCATGCCGATGATCGAGGACATGAAGGACCTGATGACCGCGGCCTACTACGGCACGTCGCTGACCGACGTCCGCAGCCGCCGCACCGAGCAGCACACGGCCGACCGGGTCCCCTCCACGACCCCGTAGGCGCGCGACAGCCGCTCGACCCGACGCCCCGCCGTGCACCAGCCGGCGGGGCGTCGGCACGTCTCCGCTGGGCGCGTCGGCCACTGCGCGGGCAGACTGTGGGACCACCCCGCACCCACCCCGACCCCCGGAGGACTCCATGCCCGCCCCGACGAGCCCGATCCGCCCGCGACTCGCCCGCGCCGGCGCCCCCGTCCTCGCCGTGCTCCTCGCGCTCGGCCTCGCCGCCTGCTCCGACGCCGACATCGACGACGCCGCACAGCAGGCCAAGGACGCCGCGAGCGAGGCCCGCAGCGCGATCGACGACCTCAAGGCGCAGGTCGACGACGCCAGGGCGGAGGCCGATGCCGCCGAGCAGAAGATCGCCGACGCCAAGGAGCAGCTCGGGTCGCTGGACGACGCCGCGAAGGCCGAGGCCGAGAAGGCCGTCGCCGACGCGCAGACTGCCGTCGCCGACGCGCAGGGCGCGCTCGAGCAGGCTGAGGCCGAGGGCGACGCCGCCTCGCAGCAGGCGCTGGCCGACGCACAGGCCAAGGTCGCCGATGCGCGGGCCGAGCTCGAGGCCGCCAAGGCGAACGCCGCGGGCGAGGCCGCCGACTCCCTCGACGAGCTCGCCCAGCAGCTCACGACGCTCGGCGACAAGCTCGAGAGCGCAGCGGCCGGCAGCTGATTCCGGACGGCACGGATCGTCGCCCCTCAGGGCCTCGACGGCGATCCGTTGCGCGCTGATCGGGTGAATTCCGCGCTCGTCGGCGCGGGATGTTGTACCTGAGCGACCCTGTGCCGATCTTCAAGACATGGACGAACGACAGGCGCAGCGGGTTCTGCGGCGACACCACGTGGAGTGGTGGATCGTCGGAGCCTGGGCGTCCCTCGCACTCGTCGTGGTCGCGGGCTTGACCGCCGCGGCCGGACTGGTGGTCTGAGCGCACCTGCGCTCCCGACCCGTCGCCGACGGGTCATCCCGCCGCCCCCGGATGTCACCCCCTAATCTCGTCGCATGACCCCACCGCGCTGGCAGGACGTCGCCCGTGCCACCGGGCTGATGGGCGACGACGGCGTCCCCCGGGCCACGGTGTTCGCCGAGATGTCGGCGCTCGCCGCCCGCACGGGGGCGGTGAACCTGGGGCAGGGCTTCCCCGACGTCGACGGCCCCGCCTCGGTCGCTCAGGCCGCCGCGGACGCGATCGCGGCGGGTGCCAACCAGTACCCGCCCGGCCCGGGAATCCTTGCGCTGCGCGAGGCCGTCGCCGAGCACCAGTGGTCGCGGTACGGCCTGACGTGGGACCCCGACCGGGAGGTGCTGGTCACCGCCGGAGCGACGGAGGCCCTCGCGGCCACCGTCCTGGCGCTCGCCGGACCGGGCGACGAGGTGCTCACGCTCGAGCCCTTCTACGACTCCTACGCCGCCGTCGTCGCCCTGGCGGGTGCCACCCACACGACCGCGCCGCTGGTCGCTACCACTCCGCTCGTCGCTACCGCCCACGGCTTCCGCCTCGATCTCCACGCGCTGTCCGCCGCGTTCACCCCCCGGACCCGGCTGGTGCTGGTGAACACCCCGCACAACCCCACCGGCACGGTGCTGACCCGCGACGAGCTCGCCGCGATCGCCCGGCTCGCCGTCGAGCACGACGCCCTGGTCGTCACGGACGAGGTGTACGAGCACCTGGTGCTCGACGGGTCGGGGGCTCGTTCGTCGGTGCATGTCCCCATCGCGACCCTCCCCGGCATGGCCGAGCGGACGCTCACCATCTCCTCGGCCGGCAAGACGTTCTCGTTCACCGGCTGGAAGATCGGGTGGGTCACCGGACCGGAGCCGCTGGTCAGCGCGGTCCGCACCGTCAAGCAGTTCCTCACGTACGTCAACGGGGCACCGTTCCAGCCGGCGGTCGCGTTCGCGCTGCGGGACCCCGACGTCGCCGCCTGGGTGGTCGAGCTGGCGCACTCGCTGTCCCGGCGTCGTGACCTGCTCTGCGCGGGCCTCGAGGATGCGGGCTTCACGGTCGTCCGACCGCAGGGCACCTACTTCGTGCTCGCCGATGCCGCGCCGCTGGGGTATACGGACGGTGTCGCGCTGTGCCGGGACCTGCCCGGGCTGGCCGGCGTCGTGGGTGTGCCCGTCACCGCGTTCACGCACGCGGGCTCCGACGTCGACCGCGCGCTGCGGTCGTGGGTGCGGTTCACGTTCGTCAAGCGCGACGAGGTGCTGACGCAGGCCGTGGCTGGTCTGCACCGGCTGCACCGGGGCTGACCACGGCGGGTCGCCGAGACCCCGCCGGTCAGACCGCCCAGGCGCCGTCGCGGCGGTACGCCGGCGTGGCCAGCGCGAGCACGAGCAGGGCCGCCACGGACGCACCGACCATCACTGCCGCCATCGCGACGGCGTCGCCGCCGAGGAGCCCCGACAGCGGGCTGACAAGCCCGGCGACGCCCGCCTGCATCGACCCGATGACCGCGGCGGCCGTCCCGGCGATCTCGCCGTGCCGGGTCAGCGCCAGGGCCGAGGCGTTCGGCGGGACGAAGTTGACCAGCATCAGGATCAGCCACAGCACCACGAGCAGCGCCACGAGGCCGCCCCAGCCGGTGAGGGCCAGCGCGAGCAGCACCCCGGTGAGCCCGAGCGAGATCGGCAGGACCACGCGCACGATCCGGATCGGTGCGACCCGACGGACGAGGGACGCATTGATCTGCGCGCCAAGCACCAGTCCGAGGCCGTTGACGGCGAAGAGCAGTGAGAACGCGCCCGACGACAGCCCGTAGCCCTCGCGGAGCACGAACGGCGACGCGACGACGTAGCTCATCAGCACGGCCATGCCGAGGCCCGGCAGGACGGCCAGCGCGACGAAGTGGCGATCCCTGAGCAGCGAGCGGTAGCCGGAGACGGCGGTGCGCAGACCACCGGCACGTCGCCGGTCCGGCGGCAGCGTCTCCGGGAGGCGGCGCCAGACGACGACCCACAGCACGACCCCGAAGACGGCGAGCGCGAAGAACACCGACCGCCAGCCCCACTGCCCGGCGATCACCCCGCCGAGCGACGGGGCGAACAGCGGCGCGACTCCGATCACGAGCATGAGGCGGGACATCAGCCGCGAGGCGTCGGCGCCGACGAACCGGTCGCGGATGATCGCCATCGCCACGACGGTGGCCGAGGCGTTGAAGAAGCCCTGCACGCTGCGCAGCGCGATGAGCGGCACGATGGCCGGTGCGATCGCGCACAGCAGCGACGTGACGATGTGCAGCACCACGCCGATCAGGACGGGCTTGCGTCGCCCGAACCGGTCCGAGAGCGGCCCGATGACCAGCTGGCCGACGGCCCCGCCGATGAGCATCGCGGTCATGGTCAGCTGCGCCGCGGTGGCCGACGTGTTCAGGTCGCGCGCCACGTCCGGCAGCGACGGCAGGTACATGTCGGTCGAGACGGCCGGCAGGGCGCACATCAGCCCCAGCATCAGCACGTACTTGGCGTTGGGCCGGAACTGGGGGGCGGGTGCGGCGTCCGTCCCTGCCGACGTGCCGGGGGGTGCGACGCTCGCGGCCGGCGCGGGGCCGGTCGGGGCGGAGGGGAGGATGGTGCGCGAGCTCATTGACAGCAGTCTCCCACAATTAACGAATCGATTCGATCCGAGAGTGGTGTGATCTGCCCCGCCCGCCCATGTCACCGGTCCCTGACAAGGTGGACCCCATGTGTGGTCGATATGCCTCCTTCCGCGAGGACCAGGCGCTGGCCGACGAGTTCGCCATCGCCACGGTCGCCGACGACGTCCGCCTCCTCGGCCCGTCCTGGAACGTCGCCCCCACGGACGGCGTCCGCATGGTCGTGGAACGCGCGGACAAGGAGACCGGGGAGATCACCCGTCAGCTCCGCGTGGCCCGCTGGGGACTGGTGCCGTCGTGGGCGAAGGACATCTCGGTGGGCAACCGGATGATCAACGCCCGGGTCGAGTCCCTCGAGGAGAAGTCGGCGTTCGCCCGCCCGTTCGCCGTGCGCCGTGCGCTGCTGCCCGCGGACGGCTACTACGAGTGGAAGAAGCCGGAGCCCGGGTCCCCGAGCACGAAGAAGCAGCCGTTCTACCTGCACCCCGCGGACGGCGAGGTGGTCGCACTCGCGGGGCTGTACGAGTTCTGGAAGGACCCGACGAAGGCCGACGACGACCCCGCGCGCTGGGTCGTCAGCGCCACGGTCATCACCCGTCCGGCCGCCGACGAGCTCGCCCACATCCACGACCGCCAGCCCCTGATGCTGCGCCGGGAGGCCTGGGCTGCCTGGCTGGACCCCGCGGTCGGCGCGGACGGCGCCCGCGAGCTGCTGGAGACCCCGCCGCCCGACATCGTCGCGACCCCGGTGTCCACGGCCGTCAACACCGTCGCCAACAACGGCCCGGCCCTGGTGGACGGGGTCGACCCCGAGGTCGCACCCGCATAGACCGCGCCTACGCCCCCGCGGCGCGCAACCGCACGGGCGCCACGGAGCCGATCCCGGCCAGCCGGCGCGCCGGACGAGGCTCGAGCACGAACCGCGCGTCGGCCGACAGGACCGTCGCGGTCGCCCCGTCGACGAGCACGGTGCTGGGATCGGCGATGTCGGTGAGCCGCGCGGCCAGGTTCACGTCGGGCCCGAACACGTCACCGAACCGCGACAGTACCCGCCCCCACACGAGCCCGACCCGCACGGGAGTCACCCCGCGAGCGCCCTCGAACAGTCCGCCGGTGGTGGTCTCACGGTCGACGTCGAGCTCTTTGCCCAGCGTGTCCGCGAGGTCGAGGGCGATCAGCGCGCCGGTGGCGGCGCTGTCGGCGACGAACAGGATCGCGTCGCCGATCGTCTTCACGACGCGCCCCCCGTTGGCGGACACGATGTCGCGGGCGGCGGCCTCGAACCGCTGGACGAACTGCGAGAGGTCGGTGGAGCCGAGCCCCGCGGTGCGACGCGTGAAGGAGACCATGTCGGCGAACCCGACCGCGCGGGCCAGGGGCAGGGCGGAGCGGTCCGGTCCGGGGCCGCGGAGCTGGCCGAACTCCCCGGCGTAACGGCCGGCGATGGCGGCGAGCTGGCGCCGGTAGGAGTGCACCAGCTGCGCCTCGAGCACGGGCGCCAGCGACGCGAGCCGGTCGAGGACGAGCAGCCGGGCCGAGGTGTCGTCGAGCTCGTACCGGCCGGCCATGTCCTCCACCAGTGCCTCGACCTGCCACAGGGCGAGCCGGTCGGAGGTGTGGCCCAGGGCGCGCGTGACCGTGATGACGGTCCGCAGGTCCAGCCCGTGCTCGCGGACCAGGGCGGCGGCGCGGTCGATGGCCTCGGCGTCTCGCTCGGTGTACACCGGCTCGTCCGGGTCGGCGTGCGGCAGGCCCATGGTGGTCCAGAAGCCGCGGACGATGTCGATGTCGATACCGGCACGCTCGGCCAGGTCGCGTGCGCTGAGGGTGCGGGGGCCGCCGAGCAGCTCGGCGTCGAGCTCCCCCACCGTCGACTCGAGGAAGTGGAGGTCCTGCGATCGGTCGTCCGGCACGGGAAGAGGGTAGTTCACCTGGCCGGGCGGACGTGGCGTACGTCACCCGCGAGCACGCGGTGGGACACCCCGTCGTCGGCGACGACCACGAGGGCGCCGTCGTCGTCGAGCCGCGCCGCCACACCGCTCACCGACGCGTCCCCCGGCAGCTCCACGCGCACGCGCGCGCCCAGGGTGCTGCACACCGCGGCGACCTCGTCGGCCAGCCCGGAACCGACGGCGTCACCACCGGACTCGCGCCAGCGCTCCGCCACCTCGAGCTGCGCGGCGACCAGCGCCACGAGCATCCCCTCGCGGTCGACGTGCTGCGCGCCGGCGAGGGCGAGCGACGTCGCGCTCGGCACCGGGAGCTCGTCGGCGCCCTGCAGCACGTTGATCCCGATGCCGATGACGACGGCAGGCGGTTGCCCGGCGGGCAGCGCGACGACCTCGGCGAGGATCCCCCCCACCTTGCGCGCCGCCCCCCAGCCCTCGACCTCGGTGTCCGCGGGCACGAGCAGGTCGTTGGGCCACTTCAGGGTCGCGGGGACGCCCGCCGTGGCCCGCAGGGCGTTCACAGCGGCAAGGCCGGTGAGCAGCCCGATCCAGCCGAACGACGCGGCCGGGACCGGCGGGCGCACGACGAAGCTGCAGGTCAACGCGGTCCCCGCCGGCGTCTCCCACGTCCGCCCGGCTCGTCCACGCCCACCCGTCTGGTGCTCCGCGACGAGCACGCTCGCGTCCGGCCAGGAGCTCGGGTCGGCGCGCAGGGCATCGGCGAGGTCGCTGTTGGTGGAGGCGGTCGCGTCGACGACCTCGACGCGGGTCAGCGGTCCGGCGGGAGCGAGCAGGAGGTCGCGGAGCTCGGCGACGCGCAGCACCGTAGGCATGGAGGGCACAGCGCCCATGATGGCGGTCCTTGTGGGAACCCGACACCCCGACGCGGGCAACACCGTGACCCGCCTGCACGTGCATGGAGGGCTCCGACAACTAGCCTCGGTCGAGTGACTGACACCCAGCAGCCCGTCGAGACGGCCCCCCGCACCACGGCCGCCAAGCTGGCCGACCTCGCCGACCGCTACGCGGCGGCCGAGGCCGCCGAGCAGGGAGCCGTCGACAAGCAGCACGCGCGCGGCAAGCGGTCCGCCCGCGAGCGCATCGAGCAGCTCCTGGACCCGGGCTCGTTCACCGAGCTCGACGCGTTCGTCCGGCACCGCTCCACCAACTTCGGCCTCGACAAGAAGCGGATCCCGGGTGACGGCGTCGTCGTCGGGCACGGCACGGTCGACGGTCGCCCGGTCTGCGTCTACTCGCAGGACTTCACGGTCTTCGGCGGGAGCCTGGGCGAGGTGCACGGCCAGAAGATCACGAAGGTGATGGACCTGGCGCTGCGCACGGGCGTCCCGCTGATCGGGATCAGCGACGGCGGTGGCGCGCGGATCCAGGAGGGTGTGGCGGGGCTGACGCAGTTCGCGGAGATCTTCCGTCGCAACGTCGCCGCGTCCGGGGTGATACCGCAGATCAGCCTCATCCTGGGCCCGTCGGCCGGCGGTGCCGTGTACTCCCCCGCGCTGACGGACTTCATCGTCATGGCCGACGGCACCTCCAACATGTTCATCACGGGTCCCGACGTCATCCGTGCGGTCACCGGTGAGGACGTCGGCTTCGAGGAGCTGGGCGGCGCGACGACGCACAACACCCGCTCCGGCGTCGCGCACTACATGGCCTCGGACGAGGACGACGCGCTCGACTACGTGCGCTCGCTGCTCACCTACCTGCCGCAGAACAACCTCACGGACCCGGTGACGTTCGACCACCACACCGACCTGGAGGTCAGCGAGGCCGACGAGGAGCTCAACTCGCTCCTGCCCGACTCAGACAACCAGCCGTACGACATGCGCACGGTCCTGGAGCACGTGCTCGACGACGGGGTCCTGCTCGAGGTCCAGCCGTTGTACGCCAAGAACGTGCTGATCGGCTTCGGGCACGTCGAGGGGCACCCCGTCGGGATCGTCGCCAACCAGCCCCTGGCGATGGCGGGCACGCTTGACATCAACGCCGCCGAGAAGGCCGCGCGGTTCGTGCGGACCTGCGACGCGTTCAACATCCCGGTGCTCACGTTCGTCGACGTCCCGGGCTTCCTGCCGGGCACGGACCAGGAGTGGAACGGCATCATCCGGCGCGGCGCCAAGCTCATCTACGCGTACGCCGAGGCCACCGTCCCGCTCGTCACCGTCATCACCCGCAAGGCGTACGGTGGCGCGTACATCGTCATGGGCTCCAAGCAGCTCGGCGCCGACGTCAACCTGGCCTGGCCCACCGCGCAGATCGCCGTGATGGGTGCCGGCGGCGCGGTGAACATCCTGCAGCGCGGCGCCCTGAAGTCCGTCGCGGCGGCGGGCGGCGACGCGGAGGCGGAACGCCGGCGGCTGACGGCCGAGTACGAGGAGGCGATCGTGAACCCGTGGGACGCGGCCGACCGCGGGTACGTGGACGCGGTCATCGCACCGGCGCAGACCCGCGCGGAGATCACCAAGGCCCTGCGGCTGCTGCGCACCAAGCGCGCCAGCCTGCCGCCCAAGAAGCACGGGAACATCCCCCTGTGAGCGAGCACGAGCACGACGAGCGCGATGAGCATGGCGGCCACGACGACCCGGCCCACGGCCCCGAGCCGCTGGTCGGGGTCGACGCGACGGACCTGCACGCGGCGGTCGCGGCCCTGGCCGACGCGTTGCACGGGTACGTCGACGCGGCAGTGGGCGTCCGCGCGGAGTTCGGGTCCAGGGAGGCCGACGAGGATCCCCGGATCCTGGTGCTCGAGTCGGAGATCGGCGGCCTCAACGCGCAGCTGTACGACCTGCTGCACGAGCGCCTGGGACTGCACGCCGACCTCACCGGGATGTCGTGGGGCGACGACCAGCACGGCGACGCGGACGCCCCGCGCAGCGACGCCGAGATCGACACGTTCCACCTCGGGTTCGTCGTCGGACCGCCGGCGGGAACGTCGGACCTGTCGCTGGAGTCCGTGCTGGACGTGGTCGAGCAAGGCGGCGCGGACCTGGCGCAGCGGCTGGTCGACGCCGGGTTCGAGGTCGGCGAGTGGGGCGCGTCCCGCGGGGCCGCGGTCGCGTTCGAGGAAGACGACGACGACGATGACGGGGACGAGGACGACGACGTGACAGGACGCTCGTGAGCGCGCGCGACCCGGACGTGCAGGTGGTCCGCGGCACCCCGGACGACCTGGAGCTGGCCGCCCTGGTGGCAGGCCTGATGGCCGCGGCCACCGAGCGCGCCCGCCTGGCCGAGGAGCAGGACCACGCGGTCGCGGCCCCCTGGGCCGACCGACGCCGGACCATGCGCGGCAGCCGCGTCGGGCTGCGACCGGGGCCGGACGCGTGGCGCTGGAGCCTGCGCGGCTGACCCGGAGGATCACCCCCGGCACTCGGGCTACTCGCGGGTAGGGTCGGGCTGGTGACGATGACGCCCACCACCCCGGACGCGCTCACTGAGCGCGCACCCTCCCCGATCGACACGATCGCCGAGGCGTACATGACCGCGTACGCGACCCTCGACCCCCTGGCAGCGACCAGCATGGGCATCGCGGGGCACGACCACGAGATGACCGACCACTCCCCGGCAGGTCTCGAGGCCCGTGCGGAGCTCACGCGAAGCACCCTGCTGTCCTTGGACGGCGCCGCCCCGACGGACGAGGTCGACCAGATCACCCTGGCCGCGATGCGCGAGCGGCTCGGCCTGGAGCTGGAGCTGCACGAGGCGGGCGAGTACCTGCGCTACCTGAACAACATCGCGTCCCCGGTCCAGAACCTGCGCGACGTCTTCGACATCATGCCGACCGACGACGTCGAGGCGTGGTCGAACATCGCGGCCCGGCTGAACGCCCTGCCGTTCGCGGTCGACGGCTACATCGAGTCGCTGCGGCTCGCCGCGAGCACCGGCGCCGTCGCCGCGGTCCGTCAGATCGAGGAGGCCGCCCGCCAGGCCGACGAGCTGGCAGACCCGGCGACGTCGTTCTTCACCACCTTCATCACCGGCGCCGGCGTGGACGCGGTGCTGGACGAGTCGGCCGCGTGCTCCCTGGTCCGCGCCGAGCTCGAGCACGGTGCCACGGCGGCTCGTGGGGCCTACGCGACGCTGGCTGCGTTCCTGCGGGACGAGCTGGCACCGCAGGCACCGCAGGCGGACGCAGCGGGCCGCGAGCGCTACGCCCTGTGGTCGCGCGCGTTCCTCGGCGCCACGGTCGACCTGGAGGAGACGTACCAGTGGGGGCTCGAGGAGCTCGCCCGGGTCGTCGCCGAGCAGGAGGCCGTCGCCGCGCAGATCGCCGGACCGGGCGCCACCGTCGCCCAGGCCATCGCGAAGCTCGACGAGGACCCCGCCGGCACCCTGCACGGCACGGCGGCGCTGCAGGCGTGGATGCAGGAGACGTCGGACGCGGCGATCGAGGCCCTGGACGGCACGCACTTCGACATCCCCGTCCCGGTGCTCGCCCTCGAGTGCCGCATCGCCCCCACGCAGAACGGTGGCATCTACTACACGGGCCCCAGCGACGACTTCAGCCGCCCCGGCCGGATGTGGTGGTCGGTGCCGCCGGAGGTCACCACCTTCAACACCTGGCGCGAGAAGACGACCGTCTACCACGAAGGCGTCCCGGGCCACCACCTGCAGATCGGTCAGGCGGTCTTCCAGCGCGCGACCCTGAACACGTGGCGCCGGCTGGCGTGCTGGACGTCGGGCTACGGCGAGGGCTGGGCGCTGTACGCCGAGCGGCTGATGGCGGACCTGGGCTTCCTCGACGACCCGGGCGACCGGTTGGGCATGCTCGACGGCCAGCGGATGCGCGCCGCCCGCGTGGTCTTCGACATCGGCGTCCACCTCGGTCTGGAGGCACCACAGGAGTGGGGCGGCGGGACTTGGGACGCCGACAAGGGCTGGGAGTTCCTCAAGGCCAACGTGAACATGCCCGAGTCGTTCATCCGGTTCGAGTGGAACCGGTACCTGGGTTGGCCGGGCCAGGCGCCCTCGTACAAGATCGGCCAGCGCCTCTGGGAGCAGACGCGGAACGCCGCGGCCGCTGAGGCCGAGGCGAAGGGCGAGGAGTTCGACCTGCGCGCCTTCCACGCCCGCGCGCTGAGCATGGGCTCCCTGCCGCTGGACGTGCTGAGGACGGCGTTCGCAGGCTGAGGACGACGACGGACCGGTGGCTCCTGCCACCGGCCCGTCGTGCGGGGGTCACGCGAGGATGATCGAGCCGTACTTCGCGAAGATCGCGACCGCGAGCAGCACGATGAGCGCGATGGTGACGAACCAGTCGTTGCCGTGGTCCACGAAGCGTCGAGCGGCGGGACCCCAGCGACCCGGGAAGTTGATCGCGCCTTCACGCACGTTCAACCGGGTCAGGCCCGCCCAGACCAGCGTCGTCGTGACCGTGATGAGCAGGCACCACGGGCACAGCGCGCCGATGACGACGTACGCCTCGTAGAACAGCCACCACGCGAACAGGAAGCCGAGCGTGTAGATCGTCTGCGCGCCGAGCATGAACCAGCGCGGGAACCGCACCCCACCGAGGACCGCGACGGCGACGGTGATCACGACCGCCTCGGCGGCGATGCCGAGGAACGCGTTGGGGAACCCGAAGAGCGAGGCCTGCCAGCTCTGCGCGACGACGCTGCAGCTGATCACCGAGTTGAGGTCGCAGCCGAACGACGCGTTCGGGTCCGCCGCGAGAGTGAGGGCCTCGATCGAGAGCACGAACGACGCGAGGAGTCCGAGCACCCCCGAGATGACCATCTCGATCGCGGTCCGCGCCCGCCACGCCTGCGACGGCGGCAGCAGCAGGTCGGGGTCCGGATCGACCTCGTCGAGCTCGTCGATGTCGTCGATGTCGTCGATGTCGTCGACGGCACCGTCGTCCGTCCCGGTCGCCGACGACCTCGTCGCGTCACCCACGGTGTCTCCTCGTCCCTCGTGACCCTCGGACCGGCGGGGTCGTCCGCCGCGCCGACCACAGCCCGCCCCATTGTGCCTTGGTGCCCTGTGCGCGGGGCACGGGTCGGAGGTCCCGACCCGTGCACGAACTAGGCTCGCCCGTCGTGACCCGTCTGCTGCTCGCCTCCGCCTCACCCGCCCGCCGCGCCACCCTCGTCGCCGCCGGGATCGAACCGCTGGTCGCCGTCTCGACGGTCGACGAGGAGGCGGTCCTGGCGTCCGCCCACGACCGGTTCGGGGCGCTGGACCCCGCGGACGCGGTGCTGCTGCTGGCCCAGTCGAAGGTGGAGGACGTCTCCCGGAACCTGCCCGCGGAGCTCGAGGACGCGGACGACCTGCTCCTGCTGGGCTGCGACTCGATGCTGGAGCTGGACGGGCAGATCTACGGGAAGCCCGTCGACGCTGCGGAGGCGACGACCCGCTGGCGCGCGATGCGCGGACGGTCAGGCGTGCTGCACACCGGGCACTGGCTGATGGACGAGCGCGGCGTGCCGGCGATGCTCGGGGCGACGTCGTCGACGACGGTCCGGTTCGCCGACCTGTCCGACGAGGAGATCGACGCGTACGTCGCGACGGGTGAGCCGCTGGCCGTGGCGGGTGCGTTCACCATCGACGGTCTCGGTGGCCCGTTCGTGGAGCGGATCGAGGGCGACCACCACGGCGTCGTCGGCCTGAGCCTGCCGCTGCTGCGCGAGCTGCTCGGCGAGGTCGGTGTGAGCATCCCGGACCTGTGGCGCAGCGTATGACCTAGGTCCCTAACGGGGGCGGCGGCGGTCGGGAACGATCATCGTGTGGGCCAGCCCGAGAGGCCCACCGGAGCCCGGGTAGGCCGGGCCCGCGCCGGGCACCCGAGGAAGAACTCATGTCCAACAACTCTGCTGTCCAGAGCAACCGCTTCGTCCGCGTCTCCGGCCTGCTGGCGATCATCGCCGGCGCCGTGTTCTTCATCGCGGGTGGCGTGACCTGGGGGGCTGTCTCCACCAACCTCAAGGCCGAGAACATCACCGTCTCGCCCGACGCGTCCGCCTTCGGCGGTCAGCTCGTGGACACCCCCTGGGAGGCGTTCTCGCAGGCGGACATCATCAAGCACCACGCGCTCGCAGCCACCGAGGGCAAGACGTATGCCGAGGTCAGCGGCGAGGCGAAGGCGCTCGGCGAGAAGCTCACGGCTGAGGGTCTGACCCCCGCCGAGATGGCTGCCGACCCCGACTACGCCAAGGTCAACGGCCAGAAGGCCACCGTCATGAACGGTTCGTTCCTGCGCGCGTCGCTGTTCACCTCGGTCGTCGCCTTCGGCGTCGCGGCCCTGGTGATGGGCATCGGCGTGGTCTTCGGCATCATCGGCTTCGCCCTGCGCCGCATCGCACCCGCGACCGTCCCCGTCGCACCGACGGCCGCTCCGGTCGAGGAGAAGGTCCTCGTCAACGCCTGACCAGCACCTTCACGAGCCCGGTCCCGCACGGGACCGGGCTCGTCGTGCTTGTGGCGACCGGACAACTCCCTCCGCGCAATCGGGTCGCCACGGGCACCGCACCTGAGGATCCCTACAAACGACCGCCCTGGACGGTTGGTCAGATCGACAGTCTTGCCGAGGCTCACGCCCTGTGCGGGGGTCCGGCACGCGCCGGGCGTTACGGTGAGCCGTGCCCGCCATCTCCAAGGTCCTCATCGCCAACCGCGGTGAGATCGCCGTCCGCATCGCCCGAGCCTGTCGCGACGCCCGGATCGGCTCCGTCGCCGTCTACGCCGACACCGACCGGGAGGCGCTGCACGTGCGCGTCGCCGACGAGGCGTTCGCGCTGGGCGGTGCCCGCGCGGCCGAGACGTACCTCGACATCCCCAAGCTGCTCGACGTCGCGCGGCGCTCCGGCGCCGACGCCGTGCATCCCGGCTACGGCTTCCTCGCCGAGAACGCCGGCTTCGCCCAGGCCGTCCTCGACGCCGGCCTGGTCTGGATCGGTCCCCCGCCCGCCGCCATCGACGCGCTCGGGGACAAGGTCAGCGCGCGCCACATCGCGCAGCGCGCCGGTGCACCGCTCGTCGCCGGCACGCCCGACCCGGTCGCCGGGGTCGAGGAGATCCACGCGTTCGTCGCGGAGCACGGGCTCCCGGTCGCCATCAAGGCGGCGTTCGGCGGCGGGGGCCGCGGCCTGAAGGTCGCGCGCGAGTCGAGCGAGATCGACGAGATGTTCGAGTCGGCGACGCGCGAGGCGGTCGCGGCGTTCGGGCGCGGCGAGTGCTTCGTCGAGCGGTACCTGGACCGGCCGCGGCACGTCGAGACGCAGTGCCTGGCGGACCAGCACGGCACGGTCGTCGTCGTGTCCACCCGTGACTGCTCCTTGCAGCGCCGGCACCAGAAGCTGGTCGAGGAGGCGCCCGCGCCCTTCCTCACCGACGAGCAGAACGCCCAGCTGGTGGAGTCGTCGAAGGCGATCCTGCGCGAGGCCGGGTACGTCGGCGCCGGGACCTGCGAGTTCCTGGTCTCCGCCGACGGCATCATCTCGTTCCTCGAGGTCAACACGCGTCTGCAGGTCGAGCACCCGGTGACCGAGGAGATCAGCGGTGTCGACCTGGTCCTCGAACAGCTGCGCATCGCGTCGGGCGAGCCGCTCGGGTACGACCACGTGGAGCCCCGCGGCCACTCGATCGAGTTCCGCATCAACGGTGAGGACCCGGGCAAGGGGTTCCTGCCGGCGCCCGGCCGCATCAGCCGGCTGCGGTTCCCGTCCGGCCCCGGGGTGCGCGTCGACTCCGGGGTGGTCGAGGGCGACAGCGTCTCCGGCCTGTTCGACTCGATGATCGCCAAGGTGATCGTCACGGGCGCCGACCGCCCGCAGGCGCTCGCGCGGGCTCGTCGCGCGCTGGCCGAGCTCGAGGTCGTCGGCATCCCGACGGTCGTCCCGTTCCACCGTGCGGTGCTCGACGCGGAGGCGTTCGCCCCCATCGACCCCGCGCAGCCGTTCTCGGTGCACACGCGCTGGATCGAGACGGAGTTCGCCGAGACCGTCGCCGCGCTCAGCGCCGCGCCCGAGGCGACGCAGGACGAGGACGACGAGCCGACCGTGCTCGAGCGAGTGGTCGTCGAGGTCGGCGGCAAGCGGCTCGAGGTCGTCCTGCCCGCCGCCCTGGCCCTGGGCCGCGGACCCGCCACCGGCGGTCGCGGCTCGGCCGGCCCGTCCGCACGCCGGCCCGTCCGCCGGGTGGCGCGCGCCGCGACCAGCGGGAACGGCACCACGCTGAGCTCGCCGATGCAGGGCACGATCGTCAAGGTCGCCGTGGCGGAGGGCGCCACCGTGGCCGAGGGCGACCTCGTCGTGGTGCTCGAGGCCATGAAGATGGAGCAGCCGCTCGTGGCGCACCGCGCCGGGACGGTCACCGCTCTGTCGGCCGGCGTCGGGTCCAGCGTGAGCGCGGGCACGGCTATCTGCGAGATCGTCGGCTGACCCCGGCGTGAGCGACGCGCCACCGTTCCACCGCCTGCGCCAGCCCGGCGACGGGTGGGTCGAGTGCGAGTGCGGTCGTCGGCACTGGGGTCTGCACGGTGCCTCGGGGCTGCTCCTGGTGCGTCGGGAGCCCGACGGCACCCCGGTCGCCGTCGTCCTGCAGCACCGGGCGTTGTGGAGCGATCAGGGCGGCACCTGGGGCGTGCCGGGCGGTGCGCGGATGCCGGGTGAGTCCCCCGAGGACGCCGCACTGCGCGAGGCCGAGGAGGAGGCCGGGATCGACCGCGTGAGCGTCCGGCTGCGCGAGTCGCGGGTGCTGCAGCACGCCGACTGGTCGTACACCACCGTGATCGCCGACGAGGTCAGTCCCGTCCACCCGACCGTCACCGACACCGAGAGCGTCGAGCTGCGCTGGGTGCCGGTCGACGAGGTCGCCGACCTCCCGCTGCTCCCCGCGTTCGCCGCCGCGTGGCCGGTGCTGCGCAACCGGATCGTGGCCCTCGGTGGTCGGTGACCCGCATCACAGGTTCACTCCGCGGATCGGGTCGCGCCCGGCTCGTCCCCGAGAGTAGTCTCCGCGAGGTGAGGTAAGGCTCGCCTCATCATTCCCCAGTCGAGAGACACTCATGGTCGCCAACTACCTGATCGGCCTGCGCGAAGGCCTCGAGGCCGCGCTGGTCGTCAGCATCCTCGTCGCCTACCTGGTCAAGACCGGTCGCCGGGACCAGCTGCCCGCCCTCTGGGCCGGCGTCGGGATCGCGGTCCTCGTCTCGCTCGGGTTCGGCGCCCTCCTCACCTTCGGCCCCTCGGGCCTGTCGTTCGAGGCGCAGGAAGCCATCGGCGGCACGCTGTCGATCATCGCCGTGGGACTCATCACCTGGATGATCTTCTGGATGGCCCGCACGGCCCGCCACCTCAAGGGCGACCTGCACCACCGGCTCGACCACACGGTCGGCCACGGGAAGCGCGCGGTGCTGGTGGTCGCGCTGCTCGCGGTCGGCCGTGAAGGCCTGGAGACCGCGCTGTTCCTGTGGGCCGGCGCGCAGGCGACCGGCGGCAACGCGGCGCCGCTGATCGGCGCAGCGCTCGGCCTCGCCACCGCGGTGCTGCTCGGCTGGCTCGTGTACCGCGGCGCGATCCGCCTCGACCTGCGTCAGTTCTTCGCGTGGACCGGTCTGTTCCTCGTGGTCGTGGCCGCGGGCGTGCTCGCGTACGGCGTCCACGACCTGCAGGAGGCCGGCATCCTGCCGGGTCTGAACAACCTGGTCTTCGACGTCTCCGCTGCCGTGCCGCCCAGCAGCTGGTACGGCTCCGTGCTCAAGGGCACCGTCAACTTCTCACCCGCCACGACCTGGCTCCAGGCGCTCGCCTGGACCGCTTACATCGTGCCGACGATGTACTTCTTCATCCGCACCACGTGGGGCTCCGCGCCCGCTCGGCCGTCTGCTCCCGCTGTCGCTCCCGCCGTGCGCGCGACCGCCGCCTGAACCCACCAGCCGCCCTCGCCTAGGAGATCCATGTCCCGCCGTCCCACGATCGCCGCCGCCCTGGCGGCGCTCGTCCTGCCGCTCGCCGCCGCGTGCGTCCCCAACGACCCGGCGGAGCCCGGTGCCTCCGGCAGCGCGGGCGCCCTCACGGTGACCTCGACGGCCGACGCGTGCGACGTGTCCGCGGTCGAGGCCGACTCCGGCACCGTGCGGTTCGCGGTCACCAACGAGGGCGACGACGTCACCGAGTTCTACCTGCTGGGCGACGACGGCCTGCGCGTGATCTCCGAGGTCGAGAACGTCGGCCCCGGCCTGACCCGTGACCTGGTCGTCCAGGTCAAGCCCGGCACGTACTACACGGCGTGCAAGCCCGGCATGGTCGGCGACGGCATCCGCGCGGAGTTCACGGTGAACGACAGCGGCGTCGAGGTGGGGCCCACGGGTGACACCGCGGACCAGCTCGCGGCCGCCGAGGCGTCCTACGTCGCGTACGTCAAGGACCAGGTGGGCTCGCTCATCTCCGGCACGGAGGCGTTCGCTGCCGCGTACACCGCGGGCGACGACGAGACCGCCCGGTCGCTGTACGCCGACACCCGCGCGCACTGGGAGCGGGTCGAGCCCGTCGCCGAGTCGTTCGGTGACCTGGACCCGCTGCTCGACCTGCGCGAGGCGGACGTCGAGGAGGGTGCCACCTGGAGCGGCTGGCACCTCATCGAGAAGGACCTGTGGCAGCCCGCGCCCGAGGCCAACGCTGGGGTGGTCTACGTGGCGCTCACGCCGGAGCAGCGGGCCGCCGCCGCGGCCGACCTGGTGACGTACACCCAGCAGCTGGTCGACGAGGTCAACTCCCCCGACTTCAGCTTCGAAGCCTTCCAGATCGCCAACGGCGCCAAGGAGCTGCTCGACGAGGTCGCCACCGGCAAGGTCACCGGCGAGGAGGAGATCTGGTCGCACACCGACCTGTGGGACTTCCAGGCCAACGTCGACGGCGCGCGCGTGGGCTACGAGGTCCTCGCAGAGGTCGTCGAGGCCGAGGACCCCGAGCTGGCCGACACCCTGGCCACCCGGTTCGAGGAGATCGACGCGCTGCTCGCCGAGCAGGGGTCGCTCGAGACGGGCTTCACCTACTACGACGAGCTGACGGATGCCGAGGTCAAGGCCCTCGCCGCCGCGGTCGACGCACTCTCCGAACCGCTGTCCCAGCTCACCACCACGGTGACCGGAGCCTGACCGAAGGAGTGCCCGTGTCCGCCCCCACGGACCCGAACGACGAGCCCGACGCCCGGGGCAGTGGCATGTCCCGGCGCGCCGTCCTCGGCCTCGGTGGCGGTCTCGCTGCCGCCGGGGTCGCGCTCGGCTTCGGCGTCGGGCGCGCGACGGCACCCGAACCGGCCGTCGCGTCCACGGCCGTCGGCACCTACCCGTTCACGGGCGTGCACCAGGCGGGCATCGTCACGCCCGCGCAGGACCGCCTGTACCTCGCGGCGTTCGACCTCACGACGACGTCCCGCGACGAGCTGGTCGCGCTGCTCCGGCGGTGGACCACGATCGCCGCGCGGCTCACCCAGGGGCTGTCGGCGGGGCCGTTCGGACCGGCGTCGGGACCTTACGACGCTCCCCCGGACGACACCGGCGAGGCCGCGGACCTCCCCCCGGCGGGCCTGACGATCACGTTCGGCTTCGGTCGGTCGATGTTCGTCGGCACCCCCAGCCCCGACGGGACGCCGGGCGAGGACCGGTTCGGCCTCGCAGACCGGCTGCCCGACGGGCTCGTCGCCCTCCCGCACTTCGCGGCCGACGACCTGGACCCCGCCCGCAGCGACGGTGACCTGGTGGTCCAGGCGTGCGCGGACGACCCGCAGGTCGCGGTGCACGCCATCCGCAACCTGTCCCGCGCCGCGTTCGGCAGCGCGACGATCCGGTGGACCCAGCTCGGGTACGGCCGCACGTCGTCCACGAGCACGGCACAGAAGACACCGCGCAACCTGTTCGGGTTCAAGGACGGCACGGCGAACGTCAAGGCCGAGGAGACCGACGCGCTGGACGAGCACATCTGGGTGCCGGCCGACTCCTCGCCCGCCTGGCTCGCCGGCGGCTCCTACCTCGTCGCGCGCCGGATCCGGATGCGCATCGAGACCTGGGACCGCACCTCGCTGCGGGAGCAGGAGAACCTCGTCGGCCGCACCAAGGGCGAGGGTGCGCCGCTCTCGGGCGGCACGGAGTTCACCGAGCCGGACTTCACCCAGGAGGGCCGCGACGGCGCACCGCTCATCGCGGTCGACTCGCACGTCCGTCTCGCGCACCCGTCGACCCACGACGGCGCACGCATGCTGCGCCGCGGCTACAACTTCACCGACGGAAACGACGCGCTCGGCAGGCTCGACGCCGGGCTGTTCTTCCTCGCGTTCGTGCGGGACCCGCGCACCCACTACATCCCCGTGCAGGCGATGCTGTCGCGCGACGACGTCCTCATGGAGTACCTGACCCACACCGGCTCCGGGCTGTTCGCGGTTCCTCCCGGCGTCCCCGACGGATCGCTGGTCACCGGCCCGGACGGCACACCGGTGACCACCGACGACAGCCCGTTCGTGGGGCAACAGCTGTTCGCCTGACCGCCCGGGGTAATCTCGCGCGCGTGACGTCCACCCCGCCCGCCGGCACGCCCGCCCGGACTCCCCCCGACGCCGGCACCCCGACGCGGGTCTGGCTCGTCGCCCTGCTGACGGTGCTGTGCGTCGAGATGATCCGCGCGAGCGGTCCGCTGCTGGACCGGGCGTTCGCCGCAGGCGTGGTGGACGCCGCGCTGACCGCGCTGGGCACGTACGCGGCCGCCGGGCTCGTCGCGGCCCTCCTGCTGCTCGCGGTCCGCCGCACGTCGGGCACGCCCGACGCCCGCACCCTGCTGGTCGGCTCCGCCGTGCTCGGGACGCTGCGCCTCGTCATCCAGGCCCTCGACGGCGGAGCGCTGTTCGTCGTCGGCCTGGTGACCGTCGCCGTGGCCGTGGGGGTGCTGACCCTGGCCGTCGCGTTCGTCGCCGGCCGCCCCGCGGGGGGCCGTCAGGCCGCCATCGGGCTGATGATCGGCTGCGGCCTGTCCGTCGGGCTCCAGCTGGTGCTGGGGACGTGGGACGCGGTGTCGCGCGACGGGTGGGGCGGCTGGGCGGTCGCCGTCGTCCTCGCGGTCGGTGTCGTCGTGACCGCCCGAGGACTGGTCGCGTTCACCGCCGCGTCGGCGGCGGAGGCGACCGGACGTCCGCGGCGGCTGTGGGTGCTCGGGCTGTTCCTGGCGCTCGCCGCGATGATCGTCGCGAACCCCGCGTTCGTGGCCTCGCAGTCGGGGGTCGCGCTCGGGTGGGCGGGGCTGGTGGTCGTCGTCGCCAACGCGCTCGGTGCCTGGACGCTGCTGCGGCCCGACCCGTGGCCGGGCGGGGTGCGCGTGGGTGCCGCGGTGCTGCTCGTCGCCGGGGTCGCGTGCGCGCTGTGGCTCACCGGGATCGCGGCGCTGGTGGCCGTGGTGGTGCTCCAGCTGACGCTCGGCATCGTGCTGTCCGCGGCGTTCAGTGCCCACCGGCCGGCGCCCCGCGGGATCGCGCGCACGGCTTCCGCGACGCTCGTGGTCGGACTGGGCACCATCGGTCCGCTGCTGCTCTACATGCTCGACTACGACGTCCCGCTGCCCGTCGACAACGTCTGGGTGATCGTCCTCGCCGCACTCGGCCTGGCGCTGTCCGGCCTGCGCCGGCGCACGCCGGGGGCGGTCCCCGCGATCACCAGCCCCGACCGGCTGCCCGCCCGCACCAGCTCGGTGCGGCTGCTGCTCCTGCCCGCGGTCGTGCTCGCGGCGATCGGGCTGGTGCCGTCGACCACGAGCACCACCGGCGCCGACGTCCCCGCGCGGGCTGCCGACGAGCCGCTGACGCTGGTCGACTGGAACCTGCACTACGGCGTCTCGCCGCTGACCGCCGTGGACCTGGAGGGCATCGCGGCGACCATCGAGGCGCAGGACCCCGACGTCGTCACGCTGCAGGAGGTCCAGCGCGGCTGGGTGTTCGGAGGCGGGTCCGACATGGCGACCTGGCTCGCGCACCGGCTGGACATGACCATCCACTTCGGCTCGGCGGCGGACCACCAGTTCGGGAACGCGGTCCTGGCGCGCTCGGAGCTCAGCCACGTCGTCGTGCACCCCCTCCCGTACGGCGCCGGACCGCAGAGCCGCAGCGCCTTGTCGACCACCCTGACCACGGCCGACGGCACCTCGCTGCGCGTCACGTCGATCCACACGCAGCACCGCGAGTCGAACACCCCGACCCGGCTGGAGCAGCTCGAGGCCCTGGCTGAGGCGGAGCCGGTGACACCGCCCGCGGTCCTGGCCGGGGACGTCAACGCGGAGCCGGGCTGGCCGGAGATCGAGCTGCTGGAGGCCGCGGGCTGGGTCCCCTCCGACTCCGAGCTGCTCACGTCCCCCGCGACCGACCCGGCCTACAAGATCGACTGGGT
Source organism: Cellulomonas sp. Leaf395 (assembly GCF_001424125.1). Lineage (GTDB taxonomy): Bacteria > Actinomycetota > Actinomycetes > Actinomycetales > Cellulomonadaceae > Cellulomonas. Next base: position 839,340 of record NZ_LMQI01000001.1, on the reverse strand, counting down.
GTTCGGGCAGGGCGTGACGTTCGCTACGACCACCGTCCCGGCCACGACCCTCTCCGACCACCGGCCCGTCGTCGTCGAGCTCACGGTCGACTGAGACCGGCCGATGTGACCCTCCGCGCAGCCGAGGGCACACTCGACGCATGACGCCGCGCCAGCCCCTGCCCTCCCGCCCCGTCGCCGATCCCCGCGCCGTCGTCGTCGGCCCGACGTACCGCATCACGGTGCTCATGGACGGCCTGGTCCGGCTCGAGCACTCCGCGGACGGCGTCTTCGAGGACCGGGCGTCGACGTTCGCGCTCCACCGCCACCTGCCGGTGCCCGAGTTCCGGGTCATCGAGTCCGAGACCCACGTGGAGGTGGTCACCGACCGGTTCCACCTGGTCTACGACCGCCAGCCGTTCAGCACGAGCGGGCTGAGCGTCTCGGTGCTCGGCGGCATCAGCTCGTACCACTCGGTGTGGCGCTACGGCGAGGAGCCGTCCGGGCTCGGCGGAACCGCCCGCACGCTCGACCTGGCCGACGGCGCCATCCCGTTGGAGCCCGGGGTGGTGGCCCGGGAGGGGTTTGCCGTCCTCGACGACTCCGGCTCGATGGTCTTCGACGACGACGGCTGGGTCTCGCCTCGCGACGGGGCCCGCACGGACCTCTACGTCTTCGCGTACGGCCACGACTACCGGTCGGCCGTCCAGGCGTTCTACGCGGTCTCCGGCCCGACCCCCCTGCTCCCCCGGTTCGCGCTCGGCAACTGGTGGAGCCGGTTCCACCGCTACACCGCCGACAGCTACACGGCCCTGCTGGACCGGTTCAGCGCCGAGGGCCTCCCGTTCTCGGTCGCCGTGATCGACATGGACTGGCACGTCACCGACGTGGACCCGGCGCTCGGCAGCGGCTGGACGGGGTACACGTGGAACCGGGACCTGTTCCCCGACCCGGTGGCGTTCCTGGCCTCCGTGCACGAGCGCGGTCTGCGCGTGACGCTCAACGTGCACCCCGCCGACGGCGTCCGCCCCCACGAGGACGCCTTCCCGGCCATGAAGGCCGCGCTGGGCCGCACGACCGACGACGCGATCCCGTTCGACGTGACCGACCGCGCCTTCCTCGACGCCTACTTCGACGTGCTGCACCGCGGCCTGGAGGACGACGGCGTCGACTTCTGGTGGCTCGACTGGCAGTCCGGCCCGCACTCGCGCGTTGCCGGGATCGACCCGCTGTGGATGCTCAACCACTTCCACTTCCTCGACAGCGCGCGCGACGGCCGTCGGCCCCTGACGTTCTCCCGGTACGCCGGCCCCGGCAGCCACCGGTACCCCGTCGGTTTCAGCGGCGACACCGTCATCTCGTGGGCGTCGCTGGCGTTCCAGCCGTACTTCACGGCGACCGCGTCGAACATCGGCTACGGCTGGTGGAGCCACGACGTCGGCGGCCACATGTTCGGCGGCAAGGACGACGAGCTGGCCACCCGGTGGCTGCAGCTCGGGGTGTTCTCCCCGATCCTGCGCCTGCACTCGGGCGCCAACCCGTTCACGACCAAGGAGCCGTGGACGTTCGAGCCGGCCGCGCGCACGGTGATGACCGAGCACCTGCGCCTGCGGCACCGCCTGCTGCCGTACCTGCACACGATGAACCACCGGGCCGCGTCCGACGGCCGGCCCCTGGTCGAGCCGATCTACCACGAGTGGCCCGACGCGCCGGAGGCCTACGACCAGCCGAACCAGTTCCTGTTCGGCAGCGAGCTGGTGGTCGCGCCCCTGACCACCCCGGCCGACACGCACACCCGCCTCGCCGCCGTGCGCGCCTGGCTGCCGGCCGGCACCTGGGTCGACGTGTTCACGGGTCTGGTCTACGACGGTGGCCGCGAGCTCCTGCTGCACCGCGACCTGTCCAGCATCCCGGTGCTGGCGGCGGCCGGCGCGATCGTCCCGCTCGACGGCGCGACGGTGCCCGGCAACGACCCGGTGAACCCGTCGTCGCTCGAGGTCCTGGTCGTCGTCGGCGCGGACGGGTCGTTCACGCTGGTCGAGGACGACGGCACCACGGACGGGATCGCCCGCACCGTGCTGACGCTCTCCGGCGGCACCTTCACGGTGGCGCCGGCGTCCGGCCGCGTGGACGGCCTGCCCGCCACGCGCACGTGGACCGTGACGTTCCCGGCGTTCGACGGTGCACCGGTCGTCCCCGGGTTCGCCAGCCGGGTGGTGCGTCGCGACGGCGGCGTCTCGGTGACCGTCGACGACGTCCCCATCGGCGCCACGCTCACGGTCGAGCTCGGGCCGGACCCGCAGCTCGCCCCGAACGACGTGGCCGGCCGCCTGTTCGCCCTGCTGGACCGCGCCAGGATCAGCTACGACCTGAAGACCCGCATCCACCAGATCGCCACGTCGGACGCCCCCCTGTCGGTCCGCGCGTCATACCTGCAGGCGCTCCAGCTGGACGCCCCGCTGGGGGAGGCCGTCGGCGAGCTCCTGCTGGCCCGCGCGTGACCGGCTCGGTCGTGACGGTCCCGACGAGGCACGATCGCGGCACGTCGCGTCACGCTCGTCGGTGGCCGGATCAGAGACCGAGCAGTCTCCGGACGGCCTGCTCCACTCCCAGGACCACGAGCGGGTCGGCGGAGCCGAACCTCGACACGAGGCGCTCCGGCGAGACCGCCGCCGTGTCCTCGCACCGCGCGTAGCTCGTTGCCTTCAGCCCGGAGCGCCCCGGTTCGATCTCGATCCGCGTCGGCGACGCCCAGGGCGTCCTGGTGATCGGGACCACCGTGACCACGGGCGGGTTCGAGTCCAGCCACGGTTGAGCGCTGAGCACGAGGACCGGTCGGGTGCCACCCTGCTCGTGCCCGACGGGCTCTCCCAGGTCGGCGAGGTAGATGTCGCCGCGCCTCACCAGTCGCCCGCCGCGCTGATCCGGTCGTCGCTCTCGTCGGCGAGGTTCTCGCGGAGCGTGGCGATCCCCGAGTCTCGCTGGACCGCACGCTGCTCGTCCGTCAGGTCCGAGTTCGCCTGGTGCACCTGCTGCCAGAACTCCTGCTCGTCGGCCCGGTCGAGCGCGTGGGTCAGCGCGCCCGCGAGAGTCGTCCCCTCGTGGGCTGCAAGCGCCGCAATCCGGTCGCGCAGATCCTTGGGGACCTTGATGGTGGTGAAGGTCGACACGCTTCCAGAATACCTACAGGTATACCCCACTGGCTACATGAGCTGCTGCACGAGCGTGCCGGTACCCGACGAGTCGAGCGCCACCTCGGCGAGGGCGCCGTTGACCAGGGCGAGCTGGGGCGGGACGTGACCGATGTCCAGGTCGTACAGGACGGGAATGTCGAGCGGGCCGAGCGCGTGGCGCAGGGCGTCGAGGTGCGAGAAGCCTCGCGGGCCCGGCGCGCTGGTCCGGCCGACCAGGACGCCGGTCGCCCGGTCGAACCACCCGGCGAGCCGGAGATGGTGCAGCATCCGCGCGGCGGTGAACGCGTCGGCCTCGGCGACCTCGAGGTAGACGAGCAGATCGTCGCGAGCGAACGCGTCGAGGTTCCCGTACGGCGTGCCCGGCAGCATCGAGACCGTCTCCAGGCAGCCGCCGAGCAACCGCCCCCGGAGCGTCCCGACCTCGCGGTCCCCCAGCGTGCGCCAGCGCGTCGGCCGCGGGAGCACCTGTGCGCTCACCTCCGGATCGCTATGGAAATCCGGCCACTCCTCCTGGCAGTGGCTCGCCGCCCCCTGCGTCAGGGTTGCGCCTGCGGGGGCCGTCGCGACGTCCAGCCAGTGCAGGAGCGGCGACGGGACCCGGAACGGGGTGTCCATCAGCCCGGGACCGTGCAGGGTCGCCGTGCCCGTGAGCAGGGTCAGCGGGAGCAGCAGCGTGCTGGTGTCGGAGTAGCCGACGAGCCACGTCGGCTCCGCCTGCGCGATCGCGGCGAAGTCGAGCAGTGGCAGGAGGTCGATGGCCAGCTCACCGCCCCAGGGTGGGACGACCGCGCGGATGCGGGGATCGGTGAGCATCGCGGTCAGCTCGGCGGCGCGCTCGGCGGCCGGCGCGCTCGTCGGCCCCGTCCCGTCCATGCACTGGCCGACCTCGACCTCGAACCCGCGGCGGCGCAGGTCCGCGACGCAGAAGTCGAGCCGCGGCCGGAGCTCGTCGGAGACACCTGCGGACGGCGAGGTGACGCCGATGACGTCCCCCGGTCGCAGCGGGGCGGGAAAGCGCATCAGTCGCCTTTCTCGTGGTCCGCCTGATCCTCCGCTCCGCTCCGGGCGGGTGCCGCTCCGCGACCCCCACCCTGCGCTGCGCTGGGGATCAGTCGTCGATCCGATGGTGCAGGATGCGGGCCACCTCGGCGATCGTGCCGGACATCGACGGGTACACCGTCGCCGTCTCGGCCAGTTGGTCGGTGGTGAGACGGTGTGTCACGGCGAGCGTCAGCGGGTAGATCGACTCGCTCGCGCGGGGGCCCACCACCACCGCCCCCAGCACGGTCCCGGTGCCGGCGTGGGCGAAGACCTTCACGAACCCGTCTCGGACGCCGAGCATCTTGGCGCGGGGGTTGCGGGCCAGCGGCAGCATGCTCACCGAGTACTTCACGCCCTGCTCCTGCAGGTCCGCCTCGGACGGGCCGACGGTGGCGATCTCGGGTGACGTGAAGATGTTCGCCGACACCCCGCGCAGCGACAGCGGCTTCACGGCGTCGCCGAGCGCGTGGGCCATCGCGAGCCGTCCCTGCATGGCCGCGACGGACGCCAGGGGCAGCACCCCGGTCACGTCACCGGCGGCGTAGACGCCGCGCACGTTGGTGCGGGAGACCTTGTCCACCTCGATGTGCCCGGACGCGGTGAGCCGGACGCCGGCCTCCTCGAGGCCCAACCCCGCGGTGGTCGGGATCGAGCCGACCGCGAACAGGACGTGGGAACCCTCGATCACCCGGCCGTCGGCGAGGGTGACCTCGACGCCGTCGGCGGTCCGGCGGGCGCCCGCGGCGCGGGACCGGGACATGACCGTCATACCGCGGGTCTTGAACACGTCCTCGAGCAGCTGGGCGGCGTCGGCGTCCTCTCCCGGCAGCACACGATCGCGGCTGGAGACGAGGACGACGTCGGCGCCGAGCGAGACGTACGCACCGGCGAACTCGGCACCGGTCACGCCCGAGCCGACCACGATCAGCCGCTTCGGCAGGGTGTCGAGGTCGTAGAGCTGCGTCCAGGTGAGGATGCGCTCGCCGTCCGGCCGTGCCGTCTCGAGCGTGCGGGGGGTCGCGCCGGTGCAGACCAGGACCACGTCCGCGTCGAGCGTGAGGTCCTCGCCGCCGTCCTGCCGGGTCACGACCACGCGTGACGGACCGTCGAGCCGCCCGTGCCCGAGCACGATCCTCACGCCCTCGCGCTCGAGACGTCCGCGGATGTCTGCGGACTGCGCGGCCGCGAGCGCCTTGACCCGCGTGTTCACGGCGGCCAGGTCGATGCGGTGACGCAGCTCCTCGAGGGTGCCGCCCGAGAGCGGCGTGCCGTCGAGCCGGATGCCCAGCTCGGGAGCGCGGTCCGCGATCGTCATCCACTCGGCGGTGGCGATGAGCGTCTTGGAGGGGACCACGTCGGTCAGCACCGCGGCACCGCCCAGCCCGGCGGCCTCGACGACGGTGACGTCCGCCCCGAGCCGGCAGCCGACGAGGGCCGCCTCGTAGCCTCCGGGCCCACCGCCGACGATGACGACGCGGGCAGCGGGCGATTCGGGCGACTCGGTCGCAGCGGTGCTCACGACAACCCATTCTGCCGTTCTGCGGGCGGCCGGCCAGACGGACGGCGCGGGTTAGCCTCGGTCCATGAGCGACGTCACATCGGCCCCTGACCTCGACGACCCCGCGACCGACCCGTTCGACGTCGCCCGGGAGGCTGCCGCGTTCATCGCGCAGGCCACGGGCGTGGAACGCCACCACGTAGCCCTGGTGCTCGGGTCGGGCTGGGGCGGTGCCGCGGAGCTGCTGGGCGAGACGGTCGCGGAGCTGCCCAGCCACGACGTGCCGGGGTTCGCCGCACCCGCCGTCGTCGGGCATGTCGGCACCATCCGGTCCATCCGGATCGAGGGCACCGACCGCCACGCGCTCGTCCTCGGCTCCCGCACCCACCTGTACGAGGGGCGCGGGGTGCGCCGCGTGGTGCACGGGGTCCGGACCGCGGCCGCGACGGGGGCGTCGACCGTCGTCCTGACCAACGGCTGCGGCGGGCTGAACCCCCTGCGGGGTCCGGGCACCCCGGTGCTGATCACCGACCACCTCAACCTGACGGCGACCTCTCCGCTCGAGGGTGCGACCTTCGTCGACCTCACCGACCTGTACTCCAGCCGCCTGCGGGCCGTCGCGCGCGAGGTCGACCCGACGCTCGACGAGGGCGTCTACGTGCAGTTCCGCGGCCCGCACTACGAGACCCCCGCCGAGGTCAGGATGGCCGGGACGCTCGGCGGGGACCTGGTCGGCATGTCGACCACGCTGGAGGCGATCGCCGCACGGCACGCCGGGCTCGAGGTGCTCGGCATCTCGCTCGTCACCAACCTCGCCGCCGGCATCAGCCCCGAGCCGCTGTCGCACGAGGAGGTCCTCGAGGCGGGTCGCGCGGCAGGCCCGCGGATCAGCGCACTGCTCGCCCAGATCGTGCGCCGGCTGTAGGCCGGCTGTGCGACAGGGGAAACCCTTCGGTAACCGGGCGGCAGGCTGCGCGTAACGGACGCACCGCACCATCGACCGATGAGGCAGGATCTCGGGTCGCTCACGGTCGGACGGGTCCCCGACGCTGCCCGGACCGTCGCGACCCACTGCCCGTACTGCGCGCTGCAGTGCGGCATGGAGCTGTCGGTCACGCAGCGTCCAGGTCTCGAGCGGCCCGACGTGCGCCTGAGTCCGACGGACTTCCCGACGAACCGGGGCGGGCTGTGCGCGAAGGGCTGGTCGGCAGCCGACCTGCTCACCCACCCCGACCGGCTCACCGCTCCGCTGGTACGGACGGTGCCCGGTGACCGCTCGTCGCCGCTACGACCTGCGACGTGGGACGAGGCGCTCGACGCGGTGGCCGAGGCCGTCCGGGCGACGCAGCGCCGGTACGGGCGCGACGCCGTGGGCTGCTTCGGCGGCGGCGGGCTGACCAACGAGAAGGCCTACCTGCTGGGCAAGTTCGCCCGGACGGTGCTCCGCACGCGGTCGATCGACTACAACGGCCGCTGGTGCATGTCGTCGGCGGCCGCCGCGGCGACGCGCACGTTCGGGATCGACCGCGGGCTGCCGTTCCCCGTCGCGGACCTGGCGCTCGCGGACGTGCTGCTGCTGGTGGGTGCGAACCCGGCCGAGACCATGCCCCCGCTCATGCAGCACCTGGAGGCCGGCCGCGAGCGCGGCGCGCAGCACGTCGTCGTCGACCCGCGCACCACGGCGACGGCCCGCACGGCGCGCGTGCACCTGCAGCCACGACCCGGGACCGACGCCGCGCTCGCGAACGGCCTGCTGCACCTGGTGGTGCGCAGGGGGTGGGTGGACGAGGAGTACGTCGCGGCCAGGACGGTGGAGTTCGAGACGGTCCGGGAGTCCGTGACGGGCTACTGGCCGGACCGCGTCGAGCGGATCACGGGCGTCCCCGCGGCGGACCTGGAAGCCGTGGCGGAGCTGCTGGGGACGGCGTCGACGGCGATGGTGATCACGGCCCGGGGCGCCGAGCAGCACGCGTCGGGCACGGCCACCGCGCAGGCGTTCATGAACCTCGCGCTCGCGCTCGGTCTGCCGGGCCGGCCGGGCTCGGGCTACGGGACGCTCACTGGCCAGGGCAACGGCCAGGGAGGCCGGGAGCACGGGCAGAAGGCCGACCAGCTGCCCGGCTACCGCAAGATCACCGACCTCGCGGACCGTGCGCACGTCGCCGGCGTGTGGGGCGTGGACCCGACGCGGCTGCCCGGTCCAGGCGTCTCCGCCACGGAGATGCTCCGCGCCCTGGGCACCCCCGGCGGCGTGCGGACGCTGCTGCTGCTCGCGTCGAACGTCACCGTCTCCGCACCGGACGCGGGGTACGTGACGGACCGCGTCGACGCCCTCGATTTCCTGGTCGTCGCGGACCTGTTCCTCTCCGAGTCGGCCGCCCGTGCGGATGTCGTGCTACCCGTGGCGATGTGGGCCGAGGAGGAGGGCACGATGACGAACCTGGAGGGACGGGTGCTGCGCCGTCGTCGGGCGCTCGACCCGCCCGCGGGGGTGCGGACCGACCTCGACGTCCTCGCGGGCGTCGCCGACCGCCTGGGGCACGGGCACCTCATGACGACGGACGCGGGGGCCGCGTTCGACGAGCTCGGCCGGGCGAGCGCGGGCGGTGTGGCCGACTACGGGGGCATCACCTACGCCCGCATCGAGGACGAGCAGGGCGTGTTCTGGCCGTGCACGGACGCCGACGACCCGGGCACGCCGCGGCTGTTCGGAGAGCGGTTCGCCCATCCCGACGGGCTCGCCCGCTTCACCAGAGCCGAGTACCGCGAGCCCGCGGAGCGCACCGACCCGGAGTTCCCCTACGTCCTGACCACCGGACGGCTGATGCGGCAGTACCAGAGCGGCACGCAGACCCGGCGGGTCGCAGCGCTCGCCGGCGACGAGGTGGGCCCGGGCGGGACCGTCCTGCCGCACGCCGAGATGCACCCCGACCTGGCCCGCCGGTGCGACGTCGTCGACGACGAGCCGGTGCAGCTGCGCACGCGGCGGGGCGTCGCGGTGTTCCGCGCGCGGCTCACCACCGGTATCCGGACCGACACCGTGTTCGTCCCGTTCCACTGGTCGGGCGAGTCCCGCGCGAACACCCTCACGCACGACGCCCTGGACCCGGTCTCCCGCATGCCCGCGTTCAAGGCGTGCGCCGTGGCCGTCGCGCCGCTTCCCTCGACGATCCCCTCCCCCGCACGCAGCACACCACCGGCCGGCACGACTACGGAGCGCGTCCGTGCGCCGTGGCCCCCGGCCCGACCGAAGGGACTTGCCTTGGACAGTCACCCGACCTTCCTGCAGGGCGTCTACGCACTGACCGGCAAGGGCCTCGCCGCCCCGGAGCTGCTCGACCCGAGCCTGAGCTACACCGTGCCCGACGGCTCGGTGGCGCAGACGGTGTACTTCCGTGGCGGCAACAGCACCGACGAGCTCGTCGTCGTGGTGCTGGTGCGCGACGGGGTGCCGATGCGGTACTTCCCCATCGGCGCCAAGAGCGACGTCCACGTGCCGCTGCGCGTCGTCGAGGACCTGGAACCGGGCACCACGCTCGAGGTGCACGCCGCCGGTGCGGCGGGCGTCTCGGGCGTCCTGATCATCGACCTCGGTCTCGTGGAGGTGTGACGTGGCCCGCCGCGCACGCGACGCCGACGGGCGGCGCGACCTCGTCGTCGTCGGCAACGGCATGGCGGGCGCGCGCACGGTCGAGGAGATCCTCGAGCGTGGGGGCGCCGAGCAGTTCCGGATCACCATGTTCGGCGAGGAGCCGTACGGGAACTACAACCGGATCATGCTGTCCAACGTCCTGGCCGGGCTGGAGAGCGAGGAGGCCATCTTCCTCAACTCGATGGCCTGGTACCGGGAGAACGCGATCACGCTGCACGCGGGGGTGCGGGTCGGCCGCATCGACCGGCACGCGCGCACCGTGCGTGCCACCGACGGCAGCCGGACGCCCTACGACGCGCTCGTGATCGCGACCGGCAGCAGCGCGTTCGTCCCCGACATCCCGGGGATGCGCACGGTCGGGCGCGGCTTCCACCAGGGCGTGTTCCGGTTCCGGACGCTCGACGACACCCGGGCGATGATCCGGTACGCCCGCACCCACAAGCGAGCCGTGGTCATCGGCGGCGGCCTGCTCGGGCTGGAGGCGGCGCGCGGCCTGCAGACCCACGGCGTCGACGTCACCGTGGTGCACGGTCCCGGGCACCTCATGAACCAGCAGCTGGACGCCGCGGGCGGGTACGTGCTGCGGTGCGGCGTCGAGGCCCTCGGGATCGCGGTCCAGACGTCCGCCCGCACGGTCGGGGTGCTCGGCGACACGGAGATCACCGGCGTCCAGCTCGCCGACGGACGGGTCCTCCCCTGCGACATGGTCGTGGTGGCCGCGGGCATCCGGGCGAACTCGTCGGTGGCGGACACGAGCGGGTTCCTGGTCGAGCGCGGCATCGTCGTCGACGACCAGATGCACACGCTGGACGACCAGGGCACGCCCGACCCGGCGGTGTTCGCCGTCGGCGAGTGCGTACAGCACCGCGACCAGGTCTACGGGCTCGTCGCGCCGCTGTGGGAGCAGGCGCGGGTGCTCGCCGACGTGCTCACCGGCACCGACCCGTCGGCGCAGTACCACGGCTCCCGCACCGCGACGAAGCTCAAGGTCGCGGGCATCGACGTCGCGTCGATGGGCATCACGGCGCCCGAACGTCCCGACGACGACCACATCGTCATCTCCGAGCCGCGTCGCGGCCTGTACAAGAGCGTGGTGGTGCGTGACGACCGGCTCGTCGGCGCCACCCTCGTCGGTGACCTCGAGAAGGTCGCGCCGCTCATCCAGGCGTTCGACCGCGGCTCGCCGCTGCCCGAGGACCGCATCGCGCTGCTGTTCGACCTGGGCACCGCGCCCGCCGAGGTGGGCGTCGCCGAGCTGCCCGACGAGACGACCGTCTGTAACTGCAACGGCGTCAGCAAGGGGACGATCGCGGCGTGCGTCCGCGGCGGCGTCGCCTCCGTGGCGGGCGTCATGGACGCTACCCGCGCCGGCAAGGGGTGCGGGTCGTGCAAGTCCCTCGTCGCGCAGGTGGTCGAGTGGGCCGCCGACGGTGACCTGCAGGTCGACGAGTCCGCGTCCTGGTACGTGCCGGGCATCCCGTACGCCAAGCCCGAGCTCGTGGCCCTGGTCCGCGAGCACGACCTGCGGTCGGTGTCGGCGGTGTTCGCCGCCCTCGCGCCCGGCGGGGTCGAGGACGCCAGGTCGAAGATGGGGCTGACCTCGCTGCTGCGCACGATCTGGGGGTCCGACGTCGTCGACGAGCGCGACGGACGGTTCATCAACGACCGCGTGCACGCCAACATCCAGCGCGACGGGACCTTCTCCGTGGTTCCGCAGGTGCTGGGTGGCGTCACCTCCGCGGACCAGCTGCGCCGCATCGCCGACGTCGCGGACAAGCACAGCATCCCGATGATCAAGATCACGGGCGGGCAGCGCATCGACCTGCTCGGCGTGCGCAAGGAGGACCTGCCGACCGTGTGGGCGGACCTCGACATGCCGTCGGGCTACGCGTACGGCAAGTCCTTCCGGACCGTCAAGACGTGCGTCGGCACCGACTTCTGCCGGTTCGGTCTCGGCGACTCCACCGCGCTCGGCATCGCCCTCGAGACCCGGTACCAGGGTCTGGAGAGCCCGGCCAAGCTCAAGCTCGCCGTGACGGGCTGCCCCCGCAACTGCGCCGAGGCCTACGTCAAGGACATCGGGGTCGTGGCCGTCGACGGCGGACGCTGGGAGATGTACGTCGGCGGCGCCGCCGGGGCCCACATCCGCAAGGGCGACCTGCTCACCACCGTCGACACACCCGAGGAGGTCGTCATGCTGACGGGCCGGTTCATCCAGTACTACCGCGAGACGGCGAACTGGCTCGAGCGCACCTACGCGTGGGTGCCCCGGCTCGGGATCGAGCACGTCCGGGCCGTCGTCGTGGACGACGCCGAGGGTCTCGCGGCGTCGCTCGATGCCGCCGTGCAAGCCTCCGTCGACGCCTACCGGGACCCCTGGAAGGAGCGCGACGACCCGGCCGAGCCCGGCCAGTTCCGCACGGCGCTGCCCCTGACCGTCCTGCCGCAGGTCCCGGTCCGATGACGGCGGGAACCGAACGAGCGGTCGGCGTCGAGCACGTGCTGGGGCCGGTGTCCGAGATCCCGGCCGGCGAGGGCCGCGCGTACGGGGTCGCGGGCCGGCAGGTGGCCGTGTTCCGGCTCCGCGACGGAACCGTGCGAGCCCTCGACGCCGTGTGCCCGCACCGCGGAGGCCCCCTCGCCGACGGGCAGATCGACGCCGACGTGGTCGTCTGCCCGCTGCATGCCCACGTGTTCGAGCTGGGCACCGGCGTGTGCCGCACGGGGCGGAGCGACGTGGAATCCTATGCGGTGCGCGTCGAGGAGGGCCAGGTCGTCGTGTCCATCCCGTGACGGTGCGGGTCGGGCGAGCGCCGACCCGACCGGCTGAGTACGTTGGCCCCATGACCGGCGACGACGCATGGGCAGGCCTCGAGGCGCGGGTGCAGTCGTGGATCGAGGACGACCCCGACCCGCAGACGGCTGACGAGCTGCGCCGCCTGCTCGACCTGGCCCGCTCCGCACCACCGACGATCGCGCCGGGCCGCGAGCCGGACCCGACGCAGCGCCAGGCGCTCGACGCCCGCACAGCCGCCCGGGACGAGCTGGCCGACCGGTTCACCGGTCTGCTGCAGTTCGGCACCGCGGGACTGCGCGGACGGCTCGGCGGCGGCCCGCACCGGATGAACCGCGCGGTCGTCATCCGCGCCGCGTCGGGACTGGCGGACTACCTGCTGGGCGAGCTGGACGGTGTGCAGCCGCGGCCGCGCGTGGTCATCGGGTACGACGCCCGGCACAAGTCCGTCGACTTCGCGCGCGCCTCGGCGGCGGTCCTCACGGCGGTGGGCATCGAGGTGCTGGTCCTACCGTCGGCGCTGCCCACCCCCGTGCTCGCGTTCGCGGTCCGGTACCTGGGCGCCGACGCGGGGATCATGGTCACCGCGTCGCACAACCCGCCGCAGGACAACGGCTACAAGGTCTACCTGGGCGGTCGGGTGGTCACCGACTCCGGGCAGGGTGCCCAGATCGTGCCTCCCGCCGACGCGGCGATCGCCGCGGAGATCGCGCACGTGCCGTCGGTGGCGTCCGTGCCGCGGGCCGCGAGCGGGTGGACCGTGCTCGGGCCCGAGGTGCTCGACGCGTACGTGGCGTCGGTCGTCGCCCTGGCACCCACCGACGACGCCACCCGGGCCGCCGCCGAGCGCCTGCGCATCGTCCTGACGCCCCTGCACGGCGTCGGCGGTGAGGTCGCCCGACGGGTGCTCGCCGAGGCGGGCTTCACCGACGTGCTGGTGGTCCCCGAGCAGGCGGAGCCGGACGGCGACTTCCCGAGCATCGCGTTCCCCAACCCCGAGGAGCCGGGTGCGATCGACCTGGCCATCGGGCTGGCCAGCGACGAGCGCGCGGACCTGGTGATCGCCCTCGACCCCGACGCGGACCGCTGCGGGGTCGGGATCCAGGACCTGCGCCACCGCTCGTACCGCGGGCCCGACACCGCGGAGGCCGAGGGCTGGCGTATCCTGCACGGCGACGAGACCGGGTCGCTCCTGGGCAAGAGCCTGGCGGGGACGACGCCCCAGAACGGGGCCGCGTTCGCCAGCTCGATCGTCTCGTCGCGGTTGCTCGGCAAGATCGCCGCCGCCGCGGGGTACCGCCACGCGCAGACCCTCACGGGCTTCAAGTGGATCTCCCGCGTCGACGGCCTCGTGTTCGGGTACGAAGAGGCGCTCGGGTACTGCGTCGACCCCGCGCACGTGCGCGACAAGGACGGCATCTCGGCGGCGCTCCTCGTTGCCGGTCTCGCGGCGCGTCTCAAGGCGGAGGGACGGACGGTCGTCGACGCCCTCGACGACCTCGCCCGCGAGCACGGGCTGCACCTGACCGACCAGGTCTCCGCACGGTTCTCCGACCTCTCGCAGATCGGCGAGACCGTCCACCGCCTCCGCAACCGTCCGCCGAGGTCGCTGGGCGGGTCGCGCGTCAGCGAGGTGGTCGACCTGGCCACGGGGTCGGAGGACGACCGCGACGGCCTGCCACCGACCGAGGGCCTGCGGCTGCTCACCACGGACGGGACGCGCGTCATCGTGCGACCCAGCGGGACCGAGCCGAAGGTCAAGTGCTACCTCGAGGTCGTCGTCCCGCTCGATCCTGGCGCGGATCACAAGGCCGTCGGCCGGGCGCGCCACGACGCGCGCGCCCGCCTGGACGCGGTCGCGGCCGACGTGCGGGTGGCCCTGGGGATCTAGCGGGTCCGGCTGCAGCTGACCTGCGGGACCTGCACGCCCGCGTCTCCCGGCCCGGTCCCGTGGAAGCCGAACGTCGCGGTGACGCCGTCGCGCAGGCTGCCGTTGTAGCTCATGTTCTCGGCGGTCGCGGTCGAGCCGCTGGTCCCCAGCCGCGCGTTCCAAACGGCCGAGATCTGGACCCCGGGCGGCAGCGCCCACGAGACGGACCACCCGTCGACCCCGGAGCCACCCGGCGTGACGACCACCTCTGCCTGAAACCAGTTCTGCCCGTCCGACGACCAGTGGTTGACCACCGTGTACGCGGCGGAGCACGCGCTCGCCGGAATCGGCTCCGGTGGCTCGACGCCGCCCTGGGTGGGGACCTCTTCGGGGGTGGTGGTCGGCGCGGGCTCGGGCGCCGCGCTCGGCGTCGGGGTCGGTGTCGGGACCGGGGGCTGCGTGGTGGCCGACGGTTCGGGCGTCGGGGCGGCGGTGGGCACGGGCACGTTCGTGAGCAGCAGGTCCGCTGCGGCGAACGGGGTGAGGACCGTGTTGACGTCCCCCCGGGCCGGACGGCCGTCGCAGGACCGTGCCGGGTCGAACGTCGTGTAGCTGCCTGCCGCGCACGTGAAGTCGACGACGGCGTCCCCTGCCACCAGCGTGGTCCCGCTCAGGCGCGCCCCCGACCGGACGATGGCGACGTCGCGCACGATCGCCCCGCTCTCGACGACCGCCCCCGCCTCGATCCACGCCCGGCCTTCGATGCGCGCACCGCCGAGGACCCGGGCGTCCCCCCGGACCACGGCGTCGGGGCCCACGTAGGCGGTGGCGTCGACCGTCGCGGCGTCGTCCACGAACCCGCCGCCGTTGGCGTGCCGATGACCGCCCAGCTCGGTCGGGTCGACGCTGTCGTCGGCGACGGTCGCACCCGCGACCCGGAACTCGTACGGGTAGCGGTCGACCTCGCCGAAACCGTCGCCGGCGGCGTGCCGGTGGTGGACGGTGGGGGTGCCGACGACCACCAGGAACGCCTCGTCCTCACCCGTGCGCAGCGTGAGCTGGACCTGCTCGTCGATGCTCTCGGTCACGGGGCTGTAGCGCGGGACAGCCCCGTGCATCGCGACGAACCCGAAGCTCAGGCCCGCGTCGGCCGCGGCGTCGTGGCCGCGCACCCGCACGTGGATGTCCCGCACCCCGGGGTCCGGCTGGAGCCGCACGATCGTGAAGCCGTAGTCGGACGGGGCGAACGCGTCGAGCACGCGGTAGTGGCCCGGGTCTCCCTCGACGGCCTCGACAGGGGTGGTCCGGTCCGCGAGCAGGACCGCGTCGAGCCGGTCCACACCGGCGGCGATCGCGCTGCGGTCCATGAAGTCCCACGTCACCGTGCGCAGGGCGTACTCGGCGACGCGGCGGTTCAGGTCCGCCTGGCTGAGGCCGGTCAGACGCTTGTACGTGGTGAGCGGGTCCTCGCCGACCTGCGCCTCCCGCCACATGCGCCCGAGCAGCTGCTCGCCGTCGCGCTCGGCCAGGTACTGCAGCAGCAGCCAGCTGCCGTCGCCCAGGCGCGGGCTCGCCCAGTGCAGCTGCGGGCTGCGGACCAGGTCCGCGGGGTTCCCGATCCCCCCGGGTGCGGCCACGGTGGCCAGGTACGCGGCGCTGGCGGCCCAGAACGTCGCAGCGTCGTCCGAGGCGAACCCGCCGCGTTCGTCGACGACGGCGAAGCCCTGCACGACCTCGGCGAAGCCGCGCGCCAGCTCCCACGACGGGTCGAACTCGGAGCCGCCGACGAGGGCGGTCTCCTCGGTCGTCGGCGCGGACGCGGACTCGTGGCCGCGGGCGGTCAGCGCCGGGACGTCCACGCGCAGCACCCCGACCCCGTCGACGACGGAGCCGGTGGCCCCGCGCTCGGACGGCGACACCCCGCCGCTCTGGGGCACGACGACGACGCTCTCGGGCGCTCCGACGCCCTGCGACCAGGTCCCGTCGACGACGACCACGATCTTGTGCCGGGCGATCGCGCCGTCCTCGTCGACCACGTCCAGGTCGTGAACGTCGAGCGCGTACAGGGCGTCGAGCTGGGCGACGGCGCGGTCGGCATCGAAGCGCACCTCGGCGGGTGCGTGCGTGGGGTCGGCACCGGCCCGGTCACCCCAGGCCAGCACCACGTCCTGCCCCTCGCGCACGTGGGCGTCCTGCCAGGCCTGCTCCCACGCGGCGGGCACCACCACGGTCTTGGCGGCCTGAAGGTTCCGCACCGCCGCACCCGCACCGAGCCCGGCGACGAGGAACCCGAGGACGACGCCGGCGGCGACCGCGCCGCGTCCCCACCGTGCCATCCGTGCTGTCCCCTCGCCTGCCTCTCGCATGGTGCGCGCTCCGGCTCCGCCGGATGGCTGCCCCACTGTCGCCGACCGCCTTCATCGAGTCAATTACGGGCACGATCAGCGATCGGGTGACGTGCGAGCCTCCCGGACTGCGCGTGCTCATATGAGCAAAGAACGCTACGAGTGTTGCGGTGCGCCGGGACGGTGCCTACTGTGGAACGACGGGAGGAACCGCATGATCGAGTCGGACGAGCTGCTGTCCATCCGCGCCGCCGAGCTGTACTACGAGGAGGACAAGACCCAGGACGAGATCGGGTCGATCCTCGCGCTCACCCGCTGGAAGGTCGGGCGGCTGCTGGCGCAGGCCAAGGCCAGCGGCTTCATCCGCATCGAGATCGTCCATCCCCGCGCGCGTCGGCTGCCCGTCGAGCGACGCCTGCGCGAGACCTGCGGCCTGGCCGACGCGATCGTCGTGTCCACATCGGGCGTCGACGACCAGGAAGAGCTCCAGTCCCGAACTGCGCAGGCCGCCGCCGACTACCTCGCGACGCTGCGTCCCGTCCCCCGCACCCTGGGGATCAGCTGGGGGCGCACGCTGGACGACGTCTCCCGCCACCTCGAGGACGGCTGGGCGAGCGGCGTCGACGTCGTGCAGATCAACGGCGGTGTGAGCCTCAACCGACGGGCCGGCACGGCGGCCTCCACCGCGGTCACCATCGCGCAGAAGGCCGGCGGGCACGCCACGCTGCTGCCGAGCCCGGCGATCCTCGAACGGCTGGAGACCAAGCGCGCCATCGAGTCCGACCGCGCCGTCGCCGCCGTGCTCGACCTGGCGTCCGGCGCCGACGCCTACCTGTTCAGCGCCGGGACGGCCGACGCGACCTCGGTGCTGGTCGACAGCGGGTACCTCACCCCCGACGACGTCTCGGAGCTTGTCCGCCGGGGCGCGGTGGGCGACGTCGTGGGTCGGTACGTGAACAGCAACGGTGCCATCGTCGACCCACGGCTCGACGAGCGGACCATCGGCCTCCCGCTGGAGAGCCTGCGCGCGGCCCAGCTCAGCATCGCCGTCATCGCCGGGGCGGCCAAGCACGCCGTCGCACGAGCCGTCGTCGGCAGCGGTCTGTGCACCGTGCTCGTGACGGACGAGGAGACGGCACTGCACCTCATCGAGAACCACCCCACCGTCCAAGACAGCGAGGATCACGCATGACAGGCACCCAGATCGTCCCCGGGGAGCGCGCCATCGCGCTCCTGGGCGGCGAGGCGAACGACGCCAACCTGCGTCGTTACCTGCACGGCATCCCCGGGGTCGACGCCGTCGGGCTCGAACAGCGGGCGGCCGGGCTCGGCACGCGCTCGATCAAGACCACCTCGAAGGCCTGGGCGCTGGACCGCATCATCGGCCTCATCGACCTGACCACCCTCGAGGGCGCGGACACACCCGGCAAGGTGCGCTCGCTCGTCGCGAAGGCGGTCACGCCCGACGCTGCGGATCCTTCCTGCCCGCGCGTCGCGGCCGTGTGCGTCTACGGCGACATGGTGCCCTACGCCGTGCAGGCGCTGGGCACGGCCCACGGCGACCCGGACCAGGGCAAGGTCGCCGTCGCTGCGGTCGCGACCGCGTTCCCCAGCGGCCGCGCCTCGCGGTCCATCAAGCTCGAGGACACGGCCGACGCCGTCGCCGCGGGTGCCGACGAGATCGACATGGTGATCGACCGCGGCGCGTTCCTGTCCGGCCGGTACGGCCAGGTCTACGACGAGATCGTCGCCGTCAAGGAGGCCTGCCGCCGCGCGGACGGCACGTACGCCCACCTGAAGGTCATCCTCGAGACGGGTGAGCTGAACACCTACGACAACGTCCGCCGCGCCTCGTGGCTGGGCATCCTGGCCGGCGGCGACTTCATCAAGACGTCGACCGGCAAGGTCGCCCCCGCCGCGACGCTCCCCGTCACGCTGCTGATGCTGGAGGTCGTGCGCGACTGGCACCGCCTCAGCGGCGAGAAGGTCGGGGTCAAGCCGGCCGGTGGCATCCGCGCCTCGAAGGACGCGATCAAGTACCTGGTGACGGTCGCGGAGACGGTCGGTGAGGAGTGGCTGACACCGCATCTCTTCCGGTTCGGCGCCTCGAGCCTGCTCAACGACGTGCTGCTGCAGCGCCAGAAGATGACGACCGGGCACTACGCCGGCCCCGACTACGTGACGATCGACTGAAGGGCCCCAGATGTCATTCCTCGAGTACGCCCCCGCGCCCGAGTCGCAGGCGATCCTGAACCTGCGCAGCGACTACGGCCTGTTCATCGACGGCGAGTTCCGGGAGGGCCACGGCACGCCGTTCGCCTCCGTCTCGCCCGCCACCGAGAAGCACATCGCCACCATCGCGCACGCCGACGCGGCCGACGTCGACGCGGCCGTGGCCGCCGCCCGTCGGGCCTACGACCGCACCTGGTCGCGCATGTCGGGCGCCGACCGCGGCAAGTACCTGTTCCGCATCGCGCGCCTGGTCCAGGAGCGCAGCCGCGAGCTCGCCGTGGCCGAGAGCCTCGACAACGGCAAGCCCATCAAGGAGAGCCGCGACGTCGACGTCCCGCTGGTGGCGGCCTGGTTCTTCTACTACGCGGGCTGGGCGGACAAGCTGGACCACGTCGGCCTCGGCGCCGCGCCCGCTCCCCTGGGCGTCGCCGCGCAGGTGATCCCGTGGAACTTCCCGCTGCTCATGCTGGCGTGGAAGATCGCCCCCGCCCTCGCCGCCGGCAACACCGTGGTGCTCAAGCCGGCGGAGACCACGTCGCTGACCGCGCTGCTGTTCGCGGAGATCGTGCAGCAGGCCGACCTGCCCCCGGGCGTCGTCAACATCATCACCGGCGCGGGCGAGACGGGTGCCGCGCTCGTCGGCCACGGCGACGTCGACAAGGTGGCGTTCACCGGCTCGACGTCGGTCGGCCGCGAGATCGCCAGGTCGGTCGCCGGGACGAACAAGAAGCTCACGCTCGAGCTGGGCGGCAAGGCGGCGAACATCGTGTTCGACGACGCCCCCATCGACCAGGCCATCGAGGGCATCGTCAACGGCATCTTCTTCAACCAGGGCCACGTCTGCTGCGCGGGCAGCCGCCTGCTGGTCCAGGAGTCGATCCACGACGAGGTCATCGACCGGCTCAAGACGCGCCTGTCGACGCTGCGCCTGGGCGACCCCCTGGACAAGAACACCGACATCGGCGCCATCAACAGCGCCGAGCAGCTCGAGCGCATCCGGACGTTGAGCGACGTCGGTGAGGCGGAGGGCGCGCAGCGGTGGACCGCCGCATGCACCATCCCCGAGAACGGCTTCTGGTTCGCGCCGACGATCTTCACCAACGTGTCCACCAGCCACCGGATCGCCCGCGAGGAGATCTTCGGGCCGGTCCTGAGCGTGCTCACGTTCCGCACGCCCGCGGAGGCCGTCGCCAAGGCCAACAACACGCCCTACGGCCTGTCCGCGGGGATCTGGACCGACAAGGGCAGCCGCATCCTGGCCGTCGCCGACAAGCTCCGGGCCGGCGTCGTCTGGGCCAACACCTTCAACCGGTTCGACCCGTCGAGCCCGTTCGGCGGCTACAAGGAGTCCGGCTACGGCCGCGAGGGTGGCCGCCACGGCATCGCCGCGTACCTGAAGACCGCCGCACCGGCCGCTGTGCCGGCCGTCGCACCCGCGCGCAAGACCGTCACCAAGGGAGCCGCCAAGTGACCCGCCTCGCCGTCCCCAAGACCTACAAGCTGTACATCGGCGGGGCGTTCCCGCGCAGCGAGTCGGGTCGCACCTACGAGGTCGTCAGCGCCAAGGGCGCGTTCCTCGCCAACGCCGCCAAGGCGTCCCGCAAGGACGCCCGCGACGCGGTCGTCGCCGCACGCGGCGCGGTCGGCGGCTGGTCGGGTGCCACCGCGTACAACCGGGGGCAGGTGCTCTACCGGATCGCCGAGCTGCTCGAAGGGCGCCGGGCGCAGTTCGTCGCCGAGATCGTCGACGCCGAGGGCGTGACCACCGCGGTCGCGAACGCGCAGGTGGACACCGCCATCGACCGCTGGGTCTGGTACGCGGGCTGGACCGACAAGTACGCCCAGGTCGCCGGCAACGCCAACCCCGTCTCCGGGCCGTACTTCAACATCTCGGTCCCGGAGCCGACGGGCGTCGTCGCGATCATCGCGCCGCAGGACTCCTCGCTCCTCGGGCTGGTCTCCGCGGTCGCTCCCGCGCTCGTCGCCGGCAACACGGTCGTCGTGGTGGCCAGCGAGAAGCACCCGCTGTCGGCGATCAGCCTCTCCGAGGTGCTCGCGACGAGCGACGTGCCCAAGGGCGTGGTCAACGTGCTCACGGGCTCACCGGCGGAGATCGCACCCTGGCTGGCCAGTCACCAGGACGTCAACGCGCTCGACCTGGTGGGTGCCGGCGCCCTCGAGTGGGTCGACCTGCAGATCGCGGCGGCGGACACGCTCAAGCGCGTGCTACCGCCGGAGAACGGCCCAGATGCCGCCGCCCCGTCGCTGGACCGCATCACGGCGTTCGTGGAGACCAAGACCGTCTGGCACACGAAGGGCCTGATCTAGACGGACTGACGCGCAGCATCCCGCGATCTTCGCGGGTTCCGTGTGCCCGGTCTCGACGACCAGGTCGGCGCCGACCGAGACTCGGCCGCAGCCGCTCCGACGACGAGAGCGAGGACTAACCCTGCTCTACTCGATGTGCTGCACGTCCAGATACGGACCGAAGGTCTCCGGTTCCCAGCTCTGCACCAGCGTCCCGCCTGGGCTCAGGGTGAAGACGTCCGCCTGGGCCAGGGTGTCCCGGTCGTTGGCGAAGTCCGGCTCGTACGGGCCCGGCACGACTGCCCCCACCTTGACGTCGCCGGCCGGCAGCCCCGCGATGCGGTAGTAGTAGCCATCGATGTTCGCCGGCCCGGTTGTCAACGCGAGGCCGGTGACAGCGTCGTACACGGTGACGATTCCGCCCTCCACGGGGTCGAAGCCGGAGAGAACCTGGCCCTCGATCGCGGCACCCGCGTTCTCGACCAGGACCCGGTCGACGTCGTTCAGCCGGTGGCTGACGTCGCGTGCGATGAGTCGGTGCGGTCCTGTTCCGACGAGGGTCAAGCCGGTGAAGGTATGTGTCCCGCGGTCGGCCCGCGTGAAGGTGTACGCGTCCGGCAGCGTGCGCACAAGCACGTCGTCGGTGGCGAAGCGGACGGTGCCGCGATACGCCGTCGCGGGCCGGCCGGCAGCGTTGAGGGCCGTCACCGTGACGTCGAACGGGACGCCTGCGACGACTGCTGCAGGGACCCTCAAGGCCAGGGTCCGCCACCCGGTCGCGGAAGCCGGCGGCGCCGCGATGAGCCCCAGTCCGGCGACCAAGAGCACCACCACCGACCACCGCGCGATCCGACGAGCCACCGTTCGCTGTTGTGCTCGCTCTGTTGCCATGGCAGCAGCCACTCCTCGCGGGGGCGGCTGAGGCGGCGCCTCGCGGCGGCTACCCCTCTCGTACGAACTAGTCCTCACGACGCGTCCGCGCAAGGGCGCGTGGAAAAGTTCACCCACAGGTCGCACGACCCGAAGGACTCACCTCACGTCAACAAACGGGTCGTGGTCAGTACATCCAGACGAACCACGACGGCCCCTGCCCAGGTCGGGGTGGGGACCGTCGCCGTCCGTGCTACGCGCGGTGGCGCCCACCCCGCGCGGACGCGTAGGCCGGGCGGATCACCTGGTCGATCAGGGCCGACCGCTCGTCGTGGTGCAGGAACGAGTGCGCGGCCGCGGTGACCGCCACGTCCCGCAGGTCGACCAGCTCCCAGCCGGCCTCCTCGACCAGCAGCGTCAGCTCGCGCGTCATCGACGTGCCGGACTGCAGCCGGTTGTCGGTGTTGACCGTGACGGCGAAGCCGAGGTCCCGCAGGCGCGTGACGGGGTGGGTGGCCACCGACTCGGCGGCACCCGTCTGCACGTTGGACGACGGGCACAGCTCGAGCGGGATGCGCCGGTCGCGGATCCAGTGGGCGAGCGAGCCCAGCCGGTCGCCGAGCTCGTCGGTGGTGACGTCCTCGATGAGCCGCACGCCGTGCCCGATCCGGCAGGCGTGCGCCACGTGCACGGCCTCCGCGATCGACTCGAGGCCGGCCGCCTCGCCGGCGTGCACGGTGGCCGGGAAGTCGGCCTCGGCGAGGGTGGTGAACGCGGTGGCGTGACGCGACGGCGGGAACCCGTCCTCCGCACCGGCGATGTCGAAGCCGACCACGCCGTTGTCCCGGTTCTCCAGGGCGAGCGCGGCGATCTCGTCGCCGCGGTCGGCGTGCCGCATCGCGGTGATGAGGGTTCCGATCCGGATCGAGTGCCCCGCCGCCGCTGCCTCGGCGACGCCCTCGGCGAACCCGGCCTGCACGGCGTCGACCACCTGCTGCAGCGTCAGCCCCTTCTGGAGGTGCTGCTCGGGCGCGTACCGCTGCTCCGCGTAAACGACGCCGTCGGCGGCGAGGTCGACGGCGGACTCGCGGGCGACCCGGCGCAGCGCGTCCTCGGTCTGCATCACAGCGACGGTGTGGTCGAACGTCTCGAGGTAGCGCTCCAGCGTCCCGGAGCTGGCGGCCTCGACGAACCAACGGCCCAGCTCGTCGGCATCGGTCGCGGGCAGCTCGTGGCCGATCTCGGCGGCGAGCTCGATGATCGTCGCGGGGCGCAGCCCGCCGTCGAGGTGGTCGTGCAGCACGACCTTCGGGAGGCTGGGGATCAGGGCGACGAGCGCTGCCGTGGCATCAGTGGGGTCGGTGGTGGCCTCGGACGGGTCACTGGGGGCGTCAGCCACCGAGGGCTCGGAGGGGGAGGTCATGGGCTCACCGTACCGGGACGGATCGCTCGGACGAGGCTCAGGTGACAGCGTCCTCATCGTCGGACGGGACCTCGATGTCCTGCTCGACCACGTCCGCCTCGTCGGCACGGTCGTCGCGGTCCGCCCGCGCGAACCCCGGCTCGTACTCCTCGGGGTCGGCGGGACCGTCGTCGGAGTCGTCGACGAGACTGCGCGGGCCGTCGGGGTCCACCGGCGCGAGGCCGGCATCCTTCCAGGCGTCGCTCCCCGGCACGGTGCTCATGCGTCCATCGTGCCCCCGGTGGCGCGACGCCGCGAGGGTTCAGGCGTCGATGCGGTCGATCACGAGTGGCCTGACGGGCACGACGGTGCCCTCGGGTGCGACCACGACCGCGCCCGCCAGCGCGTCGAGCGCTCGCCCGAACCGGTCCGGGGTGTCGGTGTGCAGCGTCATCAGCGGCTGGCCCGCCCGCACGGTGTCACCCGGCTTGGCGTGCAGCTCGACGCCCGCACCGGCCTGCACGGGGTCCTCCTTGCGCGCGCGTCCCGCACCCAGCCGCCATGCGGCGACGCCGACCGCGTAGGCGTCCAGCTCGCTGAGCACGCCGTCCGTGTCCGCGAGCAGCTGCGACGTCTCCCGGGCCACCGGCAGCGTCGCGTCCGGGTCGCCGCCCTGGGCGGTGATCATCCGCTTCCACGCATCCATGGCCCGCCCGTCCTGCAGGGCCGCTGCGACGTCGTCGTCCGGTCGGCCGGCCGCGGTGAGCATCTCCCGGGCCAGCGCGACCGTGAGCTCGACGACGTCCGCCGGTCCCCCGCCGGCCAAGACCTCGACCGACTCCCGGACCTCGAGCGCGTTGCCCGCGGTGAGGCCGAGGGGCGTCGACATGTCGGTGAGCAGCGCCACGGTTCGCACCCCGGCGTCGGTGCCGAGCGCGACCATCGTCCGGGCCAGCTCGCGGGCGCGGTCGACGTCCTTCATGAACGCACCGGAACCCACCTTGACGTCGAGGACCAGCGCACCGGTGCCCTCCGCGATCTTCTTGCTCATGATCGAGCTCGCGATCAGCGGGATGGCCTCGACCGTGCCGGTCACGTCGCGCAGCGCGTAGAGCTTGCGGTCGGCGGGCGCGAGGCCGGACCCGGCCTGGCAGATGACCGCGCCGACGTCGTCGAGCTGCGCCATCATCTCGTCGTTGCTCAGCGCGGCCCGCCAGCCGGGGATCGACTCCAGCTTGTCCAGCGTCCCGCCCGTGTGGCCGAGGCCGCGGCCGGACAGCTGCGGGACGGCCACCCCGAACACCGCGACGAGCGGCGCCAGCGGCAGCGTGATCTTGTCGCCCACGCCGCCGGTCGAGTGCTTGTCCGCGGTCGGTCGCGACAGCCCGGAGAAGTCCATCCGCTCGCCGCTCGCGATCATCGCCGCGGTCCACCGGGCGATCTCCGCGCGGTCCATGCCGTTGAGCAGGATCGCCATGTTGAGCGCTGACATCTGTTCCTCGGCCACGGCCCCGCGCGTGTACGCGTCGATGACCCAGTCGATCTGCGCGTCGGACAGGCGGTGCCCGTCGCGCTTGGCGACGATGACGTCGACGGCGTCGAACGACTCAGTCATGCCCGTTCCTCCAGGTCAGCAGGCCCGAAGGCGTCGGGGAGCACCTCGGTCATGGGCTTGACGCCGTGCGTGGTCTCCACCAGCAGCCGGGCTCCCCCGTGCTCCCAGAGCAGCTGCCGGCACCGGCCGCAGGGCATGAGCACGTTGCCGTGCTTGTCCACGCACGTGAACGCGACCAGCCGCCCGCCGCCCGAGACGTGCAGGCCCGACACCAGCGCGCACTCGGCGCACAGCGTCACGCCGTAGGAGGCGTTCTCCACGTTGCAGCCGACGACCACGCGCCCGTCGTCGACCAGCGCGGCGGCGCCGACCGGGAAGTGCGAGTACGGCGCGTACGCCTTGCGCATGACCTCGGTGGCCGCGGAACGCAGGGCGTCCCAGTCAATCTCCACAGCGGAACTCACTTCGTGTAGGGGATGCCTTCGGCGGCCGGCGGGCGCACCCGTCCGACGAGCCCTGCGACGGCGAAGATCGTCACGATGTAGGGCGTCATCAGCATGATCTGGCTGGGGATGGGCGTCTGGATGATGCTCAGCTGGAGCTGCAGGTTGTTGGCGAACCCGAACAGCAGCGCGGCCGCCAGGGCACCCTTGGGGCTCCACCGGCCCAGGATCATCGCGGCGAGCGCGATGTACCCCTTGCCGCCGGTCATCTCCTTGCCGAACGCCAGGCCCGCCGCGACGGTGAAGAACGCCCCGCCGAGCCCGGCCACGGCGCCTCCGAGCACGGTGGCGCGCAGGCGGGTGCGGTTGACCTTGATGCCGACGGTGTCCGCCGCCTTGGGGTGCTCGCCGACGGACCGCAGGCGCAGTCCCCAGCGGGACCGGAAGACCATGATCTGCAGCAGGATCACGACGACGTACATGATGTAGACGAGCGCGGTCTGGCGGAACAGGACCGGGCCGAGGATCGGTATCTGCGAGAGCACCGGGATGCTGATGACGGGCAGGCCCGGCGGGTTGTTCCAGGTGTCCGGGTTCTCCTTGAGCACCGTCGAGAAGAGGTAGCTCGTCACGCCGATGACCAGCACGTTGAGCACGACGCCGACGATGATCTGGTTGACCACGTACTTGATCGAGAACAGCACCAGGAGCAGGCCCACGAGCGCGCCCGCGACGGGCGCGGCGATGAGGCCCGCGTACGCGCTGCCGGTCAGGGTGGCGACGACGGCCGCGAGGAACGCACCGCCCAGCAGCTGGCCCTCGATGGCGATGTTGATGATGCCGGACCGCTCGCACAGCAGACCCGCGAGAGCGCCGAACACCAGCGGGATCGCGAGGAACAGCGAGCCCTGCAGCAGCCCGGTCAGCGGCAACGCGCTGTCCTTGCCTGCGACGGCCCACACCAGGAACGCGAACACCATGAGGATCCCGTAGGTGATCGGCAGCCAGGGGCCGGCCTTCTCGCGGCGGCGGGTCTCATAGAACGACACCCCGGCGAGACCGAGCGCCGCGACGCACAGGATGATCGCCGTCAGCTTCGAGGGCACCGTGAACGGTGTGAACTGGATGAAGTCCTTCGGCGTCGAGATGGCGAACGTGCTGGTCTCACCGCTCGGCCCGAGCAGCCCGAACACGACGAGGCCGACGAGGGCGACCACCGCGTAGGCGATCGGCGCGTGCCACCGGATCGGGGGCAGGACCAGCCCGGAGGCGGGACGAGCCGGCGCTGACGCGTCGATCGTGGGGGCGCTCATGCGCTGACCTCCTTCGCTGCGACGGGGACGACCGGCTTGGGGGCTCGTGGCGTGTCCGGTGACGGCAGTCGGAACACCGACCGGACCAGCGGCGGGGCTGCGATGAACAGGACGATCAGGGACTGCACGACGAGCACGATGTCGATGGGGGTCCCGGTCCGCGCCTGCATGACGACGCCGCCCGCGCGCAGGGCACCGAACAGGATGCCCGCGAACACCGTGCCGAGCGGCTTGGACCGGCCGAGCAGGGCGACGGTGATGGCGTCGAACCCGTAGCTGGCGGCTACGCCCGCCGTGAGGACCCGTTCGGTGCCGAGCACCTGCGCCGAGCCTGCGAGCCCCGCGAACGCACCAGCGGTGAGCATGACCCACACGTAGGCGGAGTTCACCGAGATCCCCGCGGTGCGTGCGGCGTGCGGGTTGGAGCCGACCGCGCGCCACCGGAAGCCGATGGTCGAACGTTCCATGAGCCACCACGTGAACCATGCCCCGAGCAGGGCCAGCAGGAATCCGGCGTGCAGCCGATATCCCTCGCCGAGCAGCAGAGGGTAGGCCGCACTGTCCGGGATCGGCGGGCTCACAGGGTTGTTGCTGCCCGGGCGCTGGAACGCATCGAGGCTCAGCAGGTAGGCGACGAGATAGATCGCGATGTTGTTGAGCATGATCGTGACGATGACCTCGTGCGCACCGGTGCGTGCCTTGAGCACACCGGCGATCCCGGCCCACAGCGCACCACCGAGAGCGGCGCCGATGACGCAGAGCAGCATGTGGAGAGGGAACGGGAGGTCGAACGTGAACCCGATGTACCCGGCGAAGATGCCACCGAGGATGATCTGGCCCTGCGCACCGATGTTGAACAGGCCGGCCCGGAAACCGATCCCCAGGCCGAGGCCGGCGAGGATCAGTGGCGTCGCCACGGTGAGCGTCTCGGTCAGCGGGCGGATCGCCTTGGCGAACGTGTCGGCGCGCGGGTCGTAGATCGCTCCCGCGAACAGCGCCTTGTAGGCCTCCGAGACCGCCGTCCATGCCGCGGAGATCATGTCGCTGGGACGGGAGAAGAAGTACACCGCGGCGGCCTGCACCTCGGCGTCGGCGGCCGCGATGAGCAGGCCACCGAGGATCAACGCCAGCACGACCGCGAGGACCGAGACGAGCCAGCTGCTGGTCAGCATCTCGTGCAGGATGCGTCGGCCGCCGTCGGGCTCGTCGGTCGGCGCCGCGACGCCGGTCTGCCCCGGGGGCGGCACCGCGGCGTCGGGCAGCGGGACCGGCGTCTGGCTGCTCACATCTCCTCCTGGGGGAACGCCTCGGCTGCGGGCGCCGTGGTCGGCGGCTCGGCTGCGGTTGGTTCGTCGACGGCCTCGAGGTCGGCCTCACCGAGCGTGGTGTGGTGCTCGGCGGCCTGGCGCACGGCGTCCTCCAGCGGCACGCCGGCCATCATCAGGCCCAGCACGTCGCGGTCGGTCCCGCCGGGCACGTCCCCCACGATCCGTCCGCGATACATGACGAGGATGCGGTCCGCGAGCGCGAGCACCTCGTCCAGCTCGGTCGACACGATGATCACGGGGGTGCCGTTGTCGCGCTCCTGCACGATCCGCGTGTGCACGAACTCGATCGAGCCGACGTCGAGGCCACGCGTGGGCTGCGAGGCGATGAGCAGCCGCAGCGGCCGCGACAGCTCGCGCGCCAGCACGACCTTCTGCTGGTTGCCACCGGACAGGGTGCTCGCGTTCGCGTCGATGGACCCGGTGCGGACGTCGAACTCGGCGATCCGCTTCTCGGCGTTCTCGCGCACCGCGGCGGGCTTCAGCGCGACACCGCGCGAGAAGGGCTCGTGGCGGTGCAGGTCGAGGATGAGATTCTCCGCGATGGAGAAGTCCGCGATGACACCGTCGGTCGATCGGTCCTCCGGGACGAACCCGAGACCGGCGGCGAGCACGTCCTTGACCGACTTGCCCACCAGCTCGATCCCGTCGAGCTGCACCGACCCGGCGACGGGCGTCTGCAGCCCGAGCATGACCTCGGTGAGCTCGGTCTGGCCGTTGCCCTGGACTCCGGCGATCGAGACGATCTCGCCGCGGGCGACGTCGAACGAGATGTCGTCGAGCTGGCGCACCCCCGCCTCGTCGATGACGGTCAGGTGGCGGACCTGCACGGTCGCCTCGCCGGGCACCGCCGCGGCGCGCGCGACCCCCAGCGACACGGAGCGTCCGACCATGAGCGAGGCGAGCTCGGTCTCCGTGGACGTCGGCTCGGCGATGCCGACCACCTTGCCGCGCCGGATGACCGTGATCCGGTCGGCGACGGCACGGACCTCGCGCAGCTTGTGGGTGATGAAGACGATCGACGTCCCGGACTCCTTGAGCTGGCGCATGATCACGATCAGCTCGTCGGTCTCCTGCGGCGTGAGCACCGCGGTGGGCTCGTCGAGGATGAGGACCTTGGCCTGCCGGGACAGGGCCTTGATGATCTCGACCCGCTGCTGGACACCGACGGGCAGGTCCTCGATGTACGCGTCGGGGTCGACGTGGAACCCGAACCGGTCGGAGATCTCCTTGACCCGGCGACGTGCTTCGGGAAGGTCGATCAGTCCGCCGCCCCGGACGGGCTCGTGGCCGAGGACCACGTTCTCCGCGACGGTGAACACCGGGACGAGCATGAAGTGCTGGTGGACCATGCCGATGCCGGCGGCCATCGCATCGCCGGGCCCGGCGAACGTCACGGGCACGTCGTCGACGAGGATCTGGCCACCGTCGGGGTCGTACAGCCCGTAGAGCACGTTCATCAGCGTGCTCTTGCCGGCGCCGTTCTCCCCGAGCAGCGCGTGGATCTCGCCGGGCTCGACCACCAGGTCGATGTGGTCGTTGGCGACCAACGACCCGAAGGTCTTGGTGATGCCCTGCAGCTCCAGCTTCACCGGTCGTCTCCCTCGACGTCACTACTGTTCTCAGACACTATCCATCCCCCTCGCGAGGTCGGTGCCGGACAGGCCGACGGCCCGGGCACTGGGCCCGGGCCGTCGTCCTACGGTCCTGCGTCAGATCACTTCGGGGAGGCGTCGGACTCCACCGTGATGTCGCCGGAGATGATCGACGCCTTGAGCTCGTCGAGCTTGGTGACGACGTCGGCGGGAACCTTCGACTCGAAGTCGTGGAACGGCGCCAGGCCGAGGCCCTCGTTCTCCAGGGTGCCGACGTACGCGTCGGAGCTGAAGTTGTCGTCCACGGCCTCGCTGATCGTGTCGAAGACGGCCGGGCCGATCTCCTTCATGACCGAGGTGAGGATGAGAGCGCCGTACTCGGTGGTCTCGTACCAGTCGCTGTCGACGCCGATGATCGCGACGTTTCCGGCCGCCTCCGCGACGGACGCCGTGCCCAGACCGACCGGACCGGCGACGGGCATGATGATGTCCGCACCCTGGTCGATGAAGGACTGGCCGATGTTCTTGCCGTCGTCCTGGCTGTCGAAGTTGCCGGCGAAGACGCCCTGCTGCGTGGTCTTGTCCCAGCCGAGGAGCTGGACCGAGCCGCCGTTGTCCTCGTTGAACTTGGCGATGCCGTCGGCGAAGCCGTCCATGAAGATGGTGACGGACGGGATCTGGATGCCCCCGAAGGTGGCGACCTTGCCGGTCGTCGACGTCGCCGCGGCGGTGTAGCCGGCGAGGTAGGCGGCCTGCGCCGTGTCGAAGAGGATCGGCTTGCCGTTGTCCAGGGTGACGGGCGCGAAGTCCGCGTCGGAGAACGAGCTGTCGACGAGCGCGAAGTTGACGTCCGGGTTGGCCTCGGCGGCCGCCTGGATCGGGTCCTCGAGCAGGAAGCCGACGCCGATGATGAGGTCGCAGTCCTCGGCGACGAGGCTGTCGATGTTCGGCGTGTAGTCGGTGTCGGCGGCGGACTCGACGTGCGCCTCCTCGATCCCGAGCTCCTCGACGGCACGCGTGAGGCCCTCGAAACCGGACTGGTTGAACGACTTGTCGTCGAAGCCACCGGCGTCCGAGACCATGCAGGCCTTGTAGTCCACGCTGGCCGCGGTCTCGCCGCCCGTCGTCTCCTCGGTCTCCTCCGGTGCGCTGCCACACGCTGCAAGGGCGAGGGCGACGGCCCCGCCGAGCGCGGCCACTCGAATGATCTTCTTCACGCGTGTCTCCTGAATCTCGTCAGCAGCCGGTCCGGCTGGGCCGACCGTGCGGGTGGCACGACGGTGTGCCACCACACGGCCTGGTGGCTGCCCGGCATTGATTCTCGGACCATAACGATGAGGACGTGTCGCGCAGGTTACCGACGGGTATCCGCCCAGGTTCCGTTATCGACTTGGTATGTGTTCGCCCAGGTGACGGACTTTCCGTCTCAGCCCGCGAGAACAGCCGTCCGCGCGAGCAGCAGCGCGCCCACCTCGATCGCGCGCTCGTCGACGCGCAGGTCACCCTGGTGGATGTCGTACGTGTGGCCGCCGGGCGTCCGCGTGCCCAGGCGGGCCATCGCGCCGGGCACCTTGGTCAGGTACCAGGCGAAGTCCTCGCCGCCCAGCGACTGCTCGGTCAGCAGCACGGACCCGGCACCCAGGACGTCGCGCGCGGCGGCCTCCAGGATCCCCGTCGCGTGCTCGGCGTTCTCGACCGGCGGCACGCCACGGTGGTGCCGGACGTCGACCGTGACGTCGAACGGCGCGACGACCTGCTCGACCGCGGCGTGGAACACCTCCGACGCCTTCTCCCACGCCCGCACGTCGAGGCACCGCAGCGTGCCCTTGACCGTGCCCGTCGAGGGGATCGCGTTGTGCGCGGCCCCCGACTGGACGGCGCCCCAGGTGAGGTTGACGCCCGAGCGCGGGTCCAGCCGTCGGCCGAGGATCGCCGGCACCTGCGTGATGACCTGGCCGAGCGCGAAGACCACGTCGCCGGTCAGGTGCGGGCGCGACGTGTGACCGCCCGGCCCGGAGATGGTCACGGTCACCTCGTCGCTGGCGGACGTGATGGGCCCGATACGGGTCCCGACGTGCCCGACGTCCACCTTGGGGTCGCAGTGGAAGGCGTAGATCTCCGCGACGCCGTCCAGCCCGCCCGCGGCGACCA
The DNA here is from genome assembly GCF_001424125.1 of Cellulomonas sp. Leaf395. Classification (GTDB taxonomy): domain Bacteria; phylum Actinomycetota; class Actinomycetes; order Actinomycetales; family Cellulomonadaceae; genus Cellulomonas. The sequence continues at coordinate 807,774 of NZ_LMQI01000001.1, read as the reverse complement.
CGTCGAGCGCTCCCCCGGGCTGCACCTCCTCGGCGGGCTGGAACACCAGCCGCACCCCGGTGCGGAGCTCGTCGGCGACCTGGGCGAGCGCCAGCCCGGCGCCGAGGACCGCCGCGATGTGCACGTCGTGACCGCAGGCGTGCGTGACCCCACGGACGGTCGACGCCCACGGCACGCCGCTGGTGTCCTGCACGGGCAGCGCGTCGAGGTCCGCCCGCAGCGCGATCCGCTTGCGACCGCTGGCCGCCGGGCCCGGGCCGATGTCGCAGACCAGGCCGCTGCCGGGCAGCAGGTGCGGGGCGAGCCCGGCGGCGCGCAGCCGCTCGGCCACCAGCGCGGTCGTCCGCACCTCGGCGCGGCCCAGCTCGGGGTGCGCGTGGATGTCGCGGCGGACGGCGACGAGCTCGTCTCGCAGCTCCGCGACCACGGCGGCGAGCCGGGCCGACATCGGCTCCGTCGGCTCGGGCCGGAGGGTGGTCAGCGGGGCGACGACGGGTTCGCCGTGAACGGAGGACACGGCCCCGACCCTAGTCGCGACGCTCGCGCGGGGCCGCCGGTGTCCGTGTCAGAGCAGGTCCTCGCGGTCGCGCGCCCGCCACGCGTCGACGGCAGCCTTGACGGACTGCGCGTGCGCTCGCGTGGTCACCAGCACCGCGTCGGGGGTGTCGACGACCACCGCGTCAGGCAGCCCGATGACGGACAGGGTCCTGCCGGTGCCCGGCACGACGAACGCGCCGTCGGCGCCGATCCGCAGCACGAGGCCCTCGTCGCCGAGGGTGTCGGTCGTCAGGAGCTGCGCGAGCGAGTCGAAGTCGCCGATGTCGTCCCATGTGAAGTCGCCCGGCACGACGGCCACCCCACCGGCGGCTGCCACCGGCTCCGCGATCGCGTGGTCGATCGCGATCTTGGTCAGCCCCGGCCAGACCCGGTCGAGGACCTCCACGCGGTCGGGACCGTCCCACGCGGCGGCGATCTCCTGCAGACCGACCGCGAGCGTCGGCAGCTGGGTGGCCAGGTGGTCGAGCAGCACGCGCGCCCGCACGATGAACATGCCGGCGTTCCAGCGGTACTCGCCGGTCGCCAGGTACGCGGTCGCGGTCGCGGCGTCGGGCTTCTCCGTGAAGTCGGCCGCGCGGGTCACGGTCGGGGCGTCGTCCAGACCGAGGTTCGCGCCGGAGCGGACGTACCCGAACGCCGTCGACGGGCCGGTCGCGGCGATCCCGATGGTGACGACGTGCCCGGCCCGCGCCGCCACGACGCCCTCGCGCACCGTCCGCTGGAACGCTTCGGTGCCGTCGATCACGTGATCGGCGGCGAACGACCCGAGGACCACGTCCTCGCCGTGCCGCTCGAGCAGGACCGCGGCCGCCAGGCCGATCGCCGCCATCGAGTCGCGGGCCGACGGCTCCGCGAGCACGTCGGCCTCCCCGAGCTCCGGGAGCTGCTCCGCGACCGCAGCGGAGTGACGCGTGCCCGTCACGACGAGCACGCCACCGGCGCCCGTGAGCGGGAGCAGCCGGTCGACCGTCGCCTGCAGGAGCGTGCGGCCCGATCCCGTGAGGTCGAGCAGGAACTTGGGGTGGCCCGCGCGCGACAACGGCCAGAGACGCGTGCCCGCACCGCCGGCCGGGACGACAGCGTGAAAACCGGGAATCGTGAGCGACATGGGCGCAAGGGTAGCGAGCCCCGAGATCCCGCTCCGCGCTGTGCAATACCTCACAGGAGGCCTCTGCCGACGGGTTGGGTCCTGATCGGTTCACTAGAGTTGCCGGGACAAGGACGCCGTCGTCCGAACCTCTGACTCGCCAGGGAGGGCCCCAGTGCCTGCAGCGCCTCCAGCGCCGGCCGCCCGCAAGGTGCCGGCCGGAACGCTCTACCGCGGGCGGGAAGGCATGTGGTCGTGGGTCGCCCACCGCGTGACCGGCGTCGCCATCTTCTTCTTCCTCCTCGTGCACGTGCTCGACACGTCGCTCGTGCGCATCTCGCCCGAGGCGTACAACGACGTCATCGCCACGTACAAGAACCCGATCATGGGGCTCGGTGAGGCCGGCCTCGTCGCCGCCATCGTGTTCCACGCGTTCAACGGGATCCGGATCATCCTCGTGGACTTCTGGGCCAAGGGGCCCAAGTACCAGCGCGTCATGCTCTGGGTCGTGATCGGCCTGTCCGTCGTCACCATGGCCGGGTTCCTGCCCCGGCACCTCATGCACGTGTTCGGAGGCGAGTGATGACCACGATCGCCGACCCGAAGGCCCCGCGGTCGCCCCGACCTCGCCCGTCGCGCCTGACCACGCGCGGCAACACCGAGCTCTACGGCTGGGTGTTCATGCGCGCGTCCGGCGTGATCCTCGTCGTCCTGATCTTCGGGCACCTGTTCGTCAACCTGGTCGCCGGTGAGGGCGTCTCCGCGATCGACTTCGGCTTCGTCGCCGGCAAGTGGGCGTCCCCGTTCTGGCAGGTCTGGGACCTGCTGATGCTCTGGCTCGCGATGATCCACGGCACCAACGGCGTACGGACGATCATCAACGACTACGCGGAGCGCGACGGCGTGCGGCTGGCCCTCAAGGCCTCGCTGTACCTCGCGTTCGTCATCGTGGTCGTGCTCGGCACGCTCGTCATCTTCACGTTCGACCCGTGCCCGTCGGGCTCACCGGCGGACCTGCTGCCCTCGTTCTGCACGGCCTAGCCCACGAGCACAGCGCTCGCCTCCTCGAACTCAGGAAGGCATCGACTCCGATGCAGACCCACCAGTACGACGTCGTGATCGTCGGCGCAGGCGGCGCCGGCATGCGCGCGGCCCTGGAGTCCTCGACACGCGTGCGCACGGCCGTCATCTCCAAGCTCTACCCGACGCGGTCCCACACGGGCGCGGCGCAGGGCGGCATGTGCGCCGCGCTGGCCAACGTCGAGGAGGACAACTGGGAGTGGCACACGTTCGACACCGTCAAGGGCGGTGACTACCTGGTGGACCAGGACGCCGCCGAGGTCATGGCCAAGGAGGCCATCGACGCCGTGCTCGACCTGGAGAAGATGGGCCTGCCGTTCAACCGTACCCCCGAAGGCAGGATCGACCAGCGACGGTTCGGCGGGCACACCCGCAACCACGGCGAGGCGGCTGTGCGCCGCTCCTGCTACGCCGCGGACCGCACGGGCCACATGATCCTGCAGACGCTGTACCAGCAGTGCGTGAAGAACGAGGTCGAGTTCTTCAACGAGTTCTACGTGCTCGATCTGCTCGTGGACCACGACCTCGCGGCCGGCCACGTGCCGGACGGCGAGGAGGTCAACGTCTCGGGCGTCGTCGCCTACGAGCTGGCCACGGGCGAGATACACGTCTTCCAGGCCAAGTCGGTCGTCCTGGCCACCGGCGGCGCCGGGAAGATCTACAAGACGACCTCCAACGCGCACACGCTCACGGGCGACGGCATGGCGCTGGCGTACCGCCGCGGCATCCCGCTGGAGGACATGGAGTTCTTCCAGTTCCACCCGACCGGTCTGGCCGGGCTCGGCATCCTGCTGTCGGAGGCCGCGCGCGGTGAGGGCGCCATCCTGCGCAACTCCGAGGGTGAGCGCTTCATGGAGCGCTACGCCCCGACCATCAAGGACCTGGCGCCGCGTGACATCGTCGCCCGGTCGATGGCCAACGAGGTGCGCGAGGGTCGCGGCGCGGGCCCCAACAAGGACTACGTCCTGCTCGACCTGACGCACCTGGAGCCCGCGCACATCGACGCCAAGCTCCCGGACATCACCGAGTTCGCGCGCACGTACCTCGGCATCGAGCCGTACACCGAGCCTGTGCCCGTGTACCCGACGGCCCACTACGCGATGGGGGGCATCCCCACCAACATCGAGGCCGAGGTGCTGCGCAACCAGACCGACGTCATCCGTGGCCTGTACGCGGCCGGCGAGGTGGCGTGCGTGAGCGTGCACGGCTCCAACCGCCTGGGCACCAACTCGCTGCTCGACATCAACGTGTTCGGCAAGCGCGCCGGCATCTCGGCCGCGAAGTACGCGCTGACCGCGTCGTTCGTCGAGCTCCCCGAGAACCCCGCCGCCACCGTCGTCGCCGGCCTGGAGGAGATCCGCACGCGTCCCGACGGCGACCGCGTGGCGGACATCCGCAAGGCGCTGCAGGAGACCATGGACACGAACGCCCAGGTCTTCCGCACGTCCGAGTCGCTGACCCAGGCGCTCGACGACATCAAGGCCCTGCACAAGCGGTTCCGCCGGGTGTCGGTGCAGGACAAGAGCAAGATGTTCAACACCGACCTCCTGGAGGCCGTCGAGCTGGGCTTCCTGCTCGACATCGCGGAGACCGTCGTCGTCGGCGCCCTCAACCGCGACGAGTCGCGCGGCGGCCACTTCCGCGAGGACTTCCCGGACCGCGACGACAAGAACTACATGCGCCACACCATGGCCTACCGGCGTCCGCTCCCCGTCAAGGGGCACCGCCTGTGGGGCTCGGAGGGCGACGGCGACCACAAGGGCTCCTTCGCCCACACGACGTTGTTCGAGAACTACCAGCTCGTGCTGGGCTCCAAGCCCGTCACGATGACCCGCTACCAGCCGATGGAGCGTAAGTACTGATGACTGCGACTCTCGACGCGGCACCCGAGGTCGGGGCCATCCCGTCCTTCGACGTGACCCTGAAGATCCGGCGCTACCTGCCGGACGACGGTGCCGGCGCCCCGGAGCCGTACTGGGACGAGTTCACGGTCCGCGCCCACGGCACCGACCGCGTGCTCGACGCCCTGCACAAGGTCAAGTGGGAGGAGGACGGCTCGCTCACGTTCCGTCGCTCCTGCGCGCACGGTGTCTGCGGGTCGGACGCGATGCGCATCAACGGTCGCAACCGGCTGGCCTGCAAGACGCTGCTCAAGGACCTGGACCCCAGCAAGCCGATCATCGTCGAGCCCATCAAGGGCCTCCCGGTGATCAAGGACCTGGTCGTCGACATGGAGCCGTTCTTCGCCTCCTACCGCGAGATCATGCCGTTCCTCATCACCACCGGGAACGAGCCCACCAAGGAGCGCCTGCAGAGTGCCGAGCAGCGCGAGCGGTTCGACGACACCACCAAGTGCATCCTCTGCGCTGCGTGCACCTCGTCCTGCCCGGTGTTCTGGACCGACGGGCAGTACTTCGGCCCGGCTGCGATCGTCAACGCGCACCGGTTCATCTTCGACAGCCGCGACGAGGGTGGCGCCCAGCGCCTCGAGATCCTCAACGACAAGGAGGGCGTGTGGCGCTGCCGCACGACCTTCAACTGCACCGAGGCGTGCCCGCGTGGCATCGAGGTGACGAAGGCGATCCAAGAAGTCAAGCGCGCGATGATCACACGCGCCTTCTGACCCGCCGCGACCGGCAGCCGCGAGAAGCACAGCGAAGCGCGCGATGATCACGCGCGCCTTCTGACCGCGCGAAATGCGGTCGCGGGAAGCGGCCGAGCACGCGATGATCACGCGTGCACTCTGACCCCATCGTGACGCCCGACGGCCCCGCCGACGAGATCCCGCTTCCCGGCGGGAACGTCGGCGGGGCCGTCCGCGTCGGTGACACCGTCCGACGCCCGACCGGTCCGTGGACGCCCGCGGTGCACGAGCTTCTCGACTTCCTGGCCACCACGGGCCTCCCCCGCATCCCCCGCGTCCTGGGCCTCGACGACCGCGGGCGCGAGATCCTCACGTTCCTGCCCGGGCGGGTGCTGGACATCGGCCGGGAGACGCTGAGCGACGCCCAGGTCCAGTCGGCGATGCAGTGGCTGCGCGAGTACCACGCGGTGGTTGCCGGCTTCCCCCGGGACAGCCGCCGGTGGCGGTTCGCCGAGCGGGCGCTCGCACCCGGCGAGATCGTCTGCCACCACGACAGCGCGATGTACAACATGGCGTTCGACGGTGACGAGCTGGCGGGCGTCTTCGACTGGGACGTCGCCGGCCCCGGGATCCCGCTGGACGACGTGGCGATCTTCGCGTGGAACACCGCCGTGCTGTTCCCCGACGCGGACGCGGCCGAGGTGGCGCACGTCCTGCGCACCATCGCGGACGGCTACGGCGGCCTCGACCCGCACGCGGTCCTCGACCACACGGTCGTCCGGATGACCGACGCCGCGGACCGCATCGCGGCGGCGCAGCTGGCGGGCGACCCGGGGATGCTGCGGCTGGGTGAGGTCGGCGAGCCCGCGAGCACCCGTGCACGCCTGGTCGTGCTGGCATCGCGCCTGCCCGAGCTGCACGCCGCCCTCGACTCCGCGCTCTGACGTTGGTCAGCCGGTGGACGCCTGAGGCGCGCCCAGGGGCTCGACATACGGCGGGTCCGCGGTCCAGGCGGCCGCGAGCAGGACGATCCGGGCGATCAGGTTGACCCACACCAGCAGGGTGACGAGCACAGCGACGGAGGTGAACAGCGGGTTCTTGCTCACGCTCGCCGCGACGACCGTCGTGCCGAGCATCCGCACGACCGCGAGGCCGGCCGCCGCGATCACCGCGCCCCGGAACAGGTCGGACCGCGGCGGGTTCTCGCCGGCCAGCACCTTGACGACCAGCAGGAAGAACGCGACGTCGATGACGAATGCGACGAGGATGCCGAGCGCCCGCAGCACGACCGGCGTCAGCCCGTCCCACCCGAGGACGTCGAGGATCCACGACGCCACGGTCGCCACGACCGTCGTCAGGACGGCCGACAGCAGCACCGCGAACACCATCCCGACGAACCCGCCGAGGTCGCGTGCCTTGCCGATCATCACGTTGCCGCCGAGCTCGGTCGCGAACATCGCGCGCACGGCCCGGCGCAGGGCCGTCATCGCCGCGACCGCACTGAGCAGCAGCACCACGACGGCGACGACGCCGGCCAGCGTGAGGCTGCTGGACAGCTCGAGTGACGCGGGGTCGAGCAGCCCCTGCCCGTCGCCGGTGTCCAGCAGGTAGGGGTACGACGTGTCGAGCGCGACCAGCACCCTCTCTCGCAGCTCCTCGTTGTCACCGAGGATGGCGATGAACGCCGTGTAGCTGATGGTCAGCGCGGCGAACACCGAGAACAGCGCCGCGTAGGCGATCCCGCCCGAGAGGACCCCACCGTTGCGGGCGCGGAAGCGCGCGCCCGCACGACCCGGTCGCGTGTGCTTCCACCAGATGAACGCGGCCTTGCCCCGGGCCACCAGGGACGGCCTGTCCGCGGGCCGTGCGTGAGACGCAAGGACTGCGCCGACGCCCACCCGCGCCCTCCCGGTCGCGGCCGCGGGACCTGTCTCGTGGGCTGACATGCGCTGACCCTAAGGCGGGCCGCACCCGCGGTACAGGCGCTGCGATGTAGACGCCACCCGTGTCGTGACGTCCGCACGATCGAGCGTCCTGGCGACCGACGGTGCGGACGCTGCTGCACGTCAGGTGGCGGGGGCGGGATCCTCGGTCGCCGGCTCCACGAACGGCGGGTCCGCCGTCCATGCCGCCGCGAGCAGGACGATGCGTGCGATGAGGTTGACCCAGACGAGCAGGGTGACGATCACGGCGACCGACGTGAACAGCGGGTTCTTGTTCACGCTGCCGGCCACCACCTCGGTGCCGAGGATGCGGACGACCCCGATGCCGACGGCCGCGATGACCGCGCCCCAGCGCAGGTCCCGCCACGGCGCGTGCTCCCCGGCCAGCACGGTCACGACCAGGAGGAAGATCGCGGCGTCGACGACGAACGCGACGAGGATGCCGACCACCCGCAGGACGACCGTGGTGGCGCCGCCCCAGCCGAGCGAGTCGAGGATCCACGCCGCGGCGCTGGCGACACCGGTGGTGAGCACGGCCGACAGCAGCACGGCGAACGCCATGCCGACGAACCCGCCCAGCTCCCGGGCCTTGCCGAGCACCATGTTGCCCCCCGCGCCCGCAGCGCCGTCGGAGGCGAACATGGACCGGACCGCGAGCCGCAGCGCTGCCATCGCCGCGATCGCGCTCAGCAGGAGCACGACGACCGCGACGATCCCCGTCACGGTGAGGCTGCCGCTCAGCACCAGCGAGTCGGGATCGATCATCCCGTTGCTGCCCTCGCCCGTGTCGATCAGGCCGGGAAGTGAGGCGTCGATCGCGTCCAGCACCGTCTGGCGCAGCTCGTCGTTGCTGCCCAGCACCGCCATGAAGATCGTGTAGCCGATGGTCAGCGCGGCGAACACGGAGAACAGCGCCGCGTAGGCGATGCCGCCGGTGAGCACTCCGCCGCCGCGGGCACCGAATCGCGCGATCGCCCGGGCGGGTCGGGTGTGCTGCCACCACGCGAACAGTGCCTTCGCCCGGTCCACCAGCGACCGCCGGAGCGCCGGCTCCGTCGGGTCAGGGACTGTCGTGGCGGCATGCGTGTGGGCTGCCCCTGCGCCGGCCGGCGGACGCGCGTGCGCGGGGGTGCCGTAGTCCGCCATTCCCCGACCCTAGGTCGAGGTGCGCACCCCGGCATCCGCGAGCGGTCCGGTGAGGCTGAAGTCGCGCGCGGGCCGCCACACGCAGTCGTCGCCGTGCGCGTAGCTGTGGAAGCTGTCGACGACGAACGAGGCGTCGAAGTCGGCCATACCGGCGAACGCCGCGTCGAGCTGGTCGTCCGGGACCTCGTGCGCGACGGTGACGTGCGGGTGGTAGCGGAACCGGAGCTCCTGGGCGAGCACGCCCGACCGGACGCTGCCCTCCAGGCCTTCGCACCCGGCGACGCCGTCGGCCACTTGGACGAACACGACGGGCGAGACGGGCCGGAACGTCGCGGTCCCGCGCAGTGACACGACGAAGGGTGCGTGCCGCTGCGCGACCGCCTCCAGGTGCTCGTCGACCGCGAGGATGTCGTCGTGCTCGATCACCGTCGGTCCCAGAAGGGTGATGTGCGGCGGGATGTACTCCGCCCACGGGTCCCCGAACCGGGCTCGAGCGGCCTGGAGCAGCGTGCCGTAGGGCTCGGGCACGGTGATGGCCACACCGATCCGGAGCTGGTTGCCGGATCGTGGGGGCAGCCTCACGCGCCCACCCGGGCACGCGACCGTCGAGGGAGCAGACCACTGCGCTCGTAGAGGCGCTCGAGCGTGCCGTGAGCCAGCTCCTGGGCCCGGTCGGCGCCGTCGGACAGGACGTCGTCGAGCGTCGCCGGATCGGAGAGGTACCCGTGGACGCGGGCCTGGAACGGGGTGAGGAAGTCGACCACGACGTTCGCCAGGTCGACCTTCAGGTCGCCGTAGCCCTTGCCCGCGTAGTCGGCCTCCAGCGCGGGGATGTCCCGGCCGGTCAGCGCCGAGTAGATGGTCAGCAGGTTGGAGACCCCGGGCTTGGCCTCGGGGTCGAACCGGATCTCCCGCTCCGCGTCCGTCACGGCCGACCGGATCCGCTTGGCGACGACCTTCGGGTCGTCCAGCAGCTCGATGAGACCGTTCGGGCTCTCCGCCGACTTGCTCATCTTGGCCGTCGGGTCCTGCAGGTCGTAGATCTTGGCGGTCGCCTTGACGATGTGCGGCTCGGGCACGACCACGGTGTCCGGACCGAATCGCGAGTTGATCCGCTGCGCGAGGTCGCGGGTCAGCTCCAGGTGCTGGCGCTGGTCCTCCCCCACGGGTACGAGCGTCGTGTCGTACAGCAGGATGTCCGCCGCCATCAGCACCGGGTAGGTGAACAGCCCGACCGTCGTGCCCTCGGTGCCGTGCTTGCCGGACTTGTCCTTGAACTGCGTCATCCGGTTGGCCTCACCGAACCCGGTGTGGCACGAGAGCAACCAGGCCAGCTCGGCGTGCTCGGGCACCTGCGACTGCACGAACAGGATCGAGCGGTCCGGGTCCACGCCCGCCGCCAGGTACTGCGCCGCCGTGCGGCGGGTGCGGTCCCGGAGCACCGACGGGTCAGGGCTCACCGTCAGCGCGTGCAGGTCCACGACGCAGTAGATGGCGTCGTGCTCCTCCTGGAGCGCCACCCACTGGGTCAGGGCGCCCAGGTAGTTGCCCAGCTGGAGGGAGTCGGACGTGGGCTGCATCCCCGAGAAGATGCGCGACTGGTGCGGCGCCAAGACCATCGGACCATTCTGTCAGGGCGGGAGTACCGGCGTGGCGGCGCTCCCGAGGGAGGGGGACGGGGCAGGACCGGTCAGGTGGCTTCGTCGTCGTAGGGGGTCGGAGCCGGGGTGGTGGCCGGCGCTGCAGCGGTGGCACCGCCCGTCGCCGCGCGCGCGGCAGCAGCGCCCGTGCGGGCAGCGGGCGTGCTCACGGGCCGGGGCGGCACGTCGTCCTCCAGCAGCGCGTCCCGGACGATCCGTCGTGGGTCGTACTTGCGGGGGTCCAGCGCGGCCCAGTCGACGTCGCCGACCTCCTCGCCCAGCTCCTCGTCGACACGCGCCTTCGCGTCCCTGATGAACCGGCGGCCGCGGCGCACCCACTGACCGAGCTGTTCGGCGTAGCCGGGGAGCCGCTCGGGGCCGATGACCAGCGCGGCGACGACGAGCAGCACCAGCAGCTCACCGCCGTTGATCCCGAACACCGGGTCAGAGTACCCCCCGACCCTGGGCCTCGCGGGCCGCCTGGTCAACCAGGCTCTGGCTGTGCTCTGGCTGTGCTCTGGCTGTGCTCGGGCTGTGCTCTGGGCTGCGCCGTGCGCAGCGGCGAGGTCAGTCCGTCGGCGACTCGTCGAGCTTCACGCGCACGTCGCGCTCGCTGGAGCCGCTGCGCACGTGCAGCACGATCGTGTCCCCCGGGGTGCGCGCGCGGATCGCCACGATCAGCTCGTCGGGGTCCGTCACCGGCCGTCCGTCGATGGCCAGGATGACGTCGCCGGGGTGGATCCCGGCGCGCTCGGCCGGCCCGTCGACCGTGACCGGCTGCCGCCCTTCCTGGACGTCCGTCGAGACCTGCACGCCCTCGCCGGTGTACCGCTGGTCCAGCAGCACGCCGATGATCGGGTACGTCGCCGTGCCCGTCTCGATGAGCTGGTCCGCCGTGCGACGCACCTGGTTCGACGGGATGGCGAACCCCAGGCCGATGCTCCCGCCGACCATCGACAAGGACCCCGGCGGCTGTGCGATCGCCGAGTTGATACCGATGACCTCACCGGCCGCGTTGACCAGCGGGCCGCCGGAGTTCCCGGGGTTGATCGCGGCGTCCGTCTGGATCGCGTTGATGAAGGCCTGGTCGTCCGACTCGGTGGCCTCGCCCGCCGACACCGGGCGGTTGAGCGCGCTGACGATGCCCGTCGTGACCGTCCCGGCCAGGCCCAGCGGTGCGCCGACGGCTACCACGGGGTCGCCCACGACGACCGCGTCGGAGTCGCCGAGCAGCAGCGGTGTCAGGCCCTCCGCGTCGACCTTGAGCACGGCGAGGTCGTAGTCGGCTGTCCGCCCGACGATCGTCGCGTCCTGCTCGCTGCCGTCGCCGAACGTCACGGTGATCGTCGTGGACGCTGCTCCGTCGGCCTGCGCGATCACGTGGTTGTTGGTGACGAGGTACCCATCACCCCGCAGCACGAAGCCCGACCCGGTCGCGCTGCCGCCGGGGCCGTCGACCTGGATGGACACGACGCTCGGCAGCACCCCGGCGGCGATGCCCGCCACCGAGTCCGGCGCCCGCTCCACGGGACCGGCACCGACGGGAGCGACGGGCAGACCCGCGTCCGCGAGATGGTCGTCCTCGGTGAGCCGGGATCCGAGGACGCCACCGACGGCGCCCGCGGCGAGCGCGATGACCACGAGCGGGACCACCCAGGCCGCCGAGAGCGTGCGCCGCCGCTTGCGGTGCAGGACGACGGTGTGCGACACGCCGGGCTGACCGGGCAGCGGCACGGGCTCGCCACCGGCCGTCGTGCCCGTCGTCGCGTACGGGACGCCGGCCCACGGCTCCGGGACCGGCTGCTGGACGGCCGGTCCGTGCGGGTTCGGGGGCACGGACTGCGTCGGAGGGGTGAAGCTCGGCACGGAGCCGTGAGGCACCGCCCAGTGGGCCCCCGGCGGGCGGGGCGATGCCTGCGCGACAGGCGCGACAGGTGCGGCCGAGACCGGGGCGGCCGGCGGCTGCGTGGTCCCGTCGACCTCGGAGGCCTGGGGTGTGGGCGGCAGCTCGCGGCGGCCGGACGGCGGAGCGAACGGGCTCGCGGKGGCCTGCCGCGCGTCCTCGCCGACGGGCACCGCGACCGGCTGCGCGTCGTCGGCAGGCACCGTGCCGGGCGTGGCGTCGTCGGCAGGCCCCGTGACGGGCGTGGCGTCGTCGGCGGGCGCCGCGACGGGCTGCGCGTCGTTGGGGATCGTCATGGCCGCTCGAGCGCTCCTGTCACGGTGTCCCAGCCGCGCGTGATCCGCGCGGGTACGCCGTCGTCGAAGGCGCCGCCAGGAAAGGCTCCCACAAGAGACTCGGCGGAGCCCGACGACTGCGAGCCGACCACCTGGACGACCGTGCCGTCGGCCTGCCACACGACGTGCCACGGCTCGAACGACAGCACGTACACCTGCCGCCCGCCGACCTCGCTGGTGGGGGCGCCGGCCAGGGCGGTCGTCTCGAGGCGCCCCTGCTGCTCGGTGACGACCAACGACGTCCCGTCGGCGCTCGTCACGGCGACCTCGAGCACCCGGGAGTCGTCGCCGGACCAGCGCACCGCGGTGACGGACCAACCGTCCGGGAGCTCGGCGGGGAACGTCCAGGCGTGCGCACGCAGCCACGCCACGGTCTGGTGGGAGGAGTCCGCCGTGCCGTCGGCGACGGGCCAGGGGCTGGTGTCCACCACCGGGTCCAGTGCGGCGGGGCGCTCGGCGGTCGCCTGTCCGAGCAGCCCGAGGTCGACCCCGGGGTGCACGGTGGGCACGACGTCGGGCCGCTCGCCGAGCACGAAGAGCATCGCCGCCACCGCGCCGAGACCCGCCATCGAGCCGGCGGCGATCCGGACGGACGAGCGCCGGTGACCGACGTCCCCGCGCAGCGACCCGCTCCCGCGCCACCCGCGCGATCCCAGGCCACCGCTGGCCACGCCGTACGAGGCCAGCTCGTCGCGGGTCTGCCGGACCGGCGGTGCGAAGGGGTCGCCGGCGAACGTGTCCGTGCCGGGCGAGTCCGCCGCGAGCGAGAGCAGCCGCGCGGTGAGGTCGGGATTCGGCGCGACCTCGTCGGCGGAGGCCAGGGCGTGGCGGGCGGCGCGGTGCGCGGTCAGCTCGGCGCAGCACTCGGGGCAGACGGCGACGTGGGCGAGGGCCTTCTCGGTGTCCTGCACCGAGAGCTGCCCGTCGACCAGCGCGCTGATCCGCGACCCGAGGTGGCTCATCCGAGGACCGTCAGCGGGGAGGGGTCGGCACCGGTGAACGCCGTCGGCGCGCGGTGCTCGAGGGACACACGCAGTCGCGCGCGAGCACGGTGGATGCGGGATCGGACGGTGCCCAGCTTGATGCCGAGCGTCACCGCGATCTCCTCGTAGGACAGTCCCTCGATGTCGCACAGCACCACCGCCGCGCGGTACTCCGGGGGAAGCTGGTCGAGCGCGCGCTGGATGTCGAGGTCGAGGTTGCCGTGCTCGAACGCCCGCTCCGGCGCACCAAGCTGGTCGCGGGACGCGTACCGCTCGGAGTCCTCCCCCATGGCGTCCATGCGGATGCGCTGACGGCGGCGGGCCTGGTCGAGGAAGAGGTTGGTGGTGATGCGGTGCAACCAGCCCTCGAACGTGCCGGGGGTGTACGCGTGCAGCGAGCGGAACACGCGGACGAACGTCTCCTGCGTGAGGTCCTCGGCGTCGTGCTTGTTGCCCGTGAGGCGGTACGCCAGCCGGTACACCCGCGCAGAGTGGTCGCGGACGATCTCTTCCCACGACGGAGCCTGCCAGGCGGCGGGCTGGGCGGCGGGCTGGCTGGCCACAGAACTGGTCTCCTCGGTGCGTGACATCGTGGCTCATTGTCCCAGGTCGACCTGTGAGCCTCGAACGCTAGGAACGCCCACGGCGGGCGAGAAGTTCCGCCGGTAGCGGACCGCGCGCGCCCCGCACCGCTGCGGGGGCAGCCGACTACGCTGGGAGACGACCGTTGCACCACCACGTCGTCGCGCGCCCCGGGAGGCCACCATCTCCACCGACAAGGCCCAGAGCTGGGTCTACTGCGAGGAGTTCCTGCCGGAGGACGACATCGTGCTGCGTGCCCGCGAGCGCGCCGCGCAGCTGGGGTGCACCCCGGTGCTGCCGGGGACGGGCGCAGCGCTGAGCGTGCTCGCCGCGGCGGTCGCCGCCCGCGCGGTGGTCGAGATCGGGACCGGGACGGGGGTCGGCTCGCTGTACCTGCTGCGCGGGATGCCGGCGGACGGCGTCCTGACCACGATCGACCTCGAGGTCGAGCACCAGCGTGCCGCCAAGGAGGCGTTCGCCGAGGAAGGCGTCAAGCCCACTCGCACGCGCACGATCTCGGGCACCGCGCTGGATGTCGTGCCGCGACTCACGGACGGTGGCTACGACCTGGTGTTCGTCGATGCCGACAAGGAGAACTACCGCGGCTACGTCGAGCAGGCGGTGCGCCTGCTGCGCCCCGGCGGGGTGCTCGTGGTCGACAACGCCCTGTGGCACGACCGGGTCGCCGACCCCGCACGGCGCGACGAGACCACGACGACCATCCGGGAGGTCGGTCGCATCGTGCGCGCCGACGACCGGTTGCTCCCGTCCCTCCTTCCCGTGGGCGACGGCCTGCTGGTGGCCGTCAAGCGCTGAGCCTGGGACCAGTCACACCGAGGGCGCGCCCGCTTCGGGGCGTGCGCGCAGGTCTGGTCACACGAACTCGGTCGACGACCGGCACTCGTCCCGCGGCGACCAGCTGCCGAGGGCGGGAACCGTCAGCGCAGGTCGTCGAGGTAGCGCAGCAGGAGGCGGGCGCCGAAGCCCGTCGCACCCTCGGTGATCTCGTGCTTGTCCGACGCCGCACGCGCCGGGCCGGCGATGTCGAGGTGAGCCCATCGCCGGGCACCCACGAAGTGCCGCAAGAACAGCGCCGCGGTGATCGAGCCGCCGCCGATGTGCTTGTCGACCGGTACGTGCCGGAGGTCCGCGACCTGCGATGCCACCGCGTCCTCGTACTCCTCGACCATCGGCATGTGCCACGCCAGCTCGCCGGACGCGTCGCCGGCGGCCACGAGGGCGTCGGCCAGCTCCTGGTCGCCGGAGTACAGGGCGGCGTACTGCTTGCCGAGGCCGAGCGTCGCCGCTCCGGTGAGCGTGGCGACGTCGACGAGCACGTCGGGGTCCAGGGTGGCGTCCGCCCAGGCCAGGGCGTCCGCCAGGACCAGGCGCCCCTCGGCGTCGGTGTTGGCGACCTCGACGGTGGTGCCGCCCCACATCGTGAGCACGTCGCCAGGGCGGTAGGACGCGCCCCCGACGTGGTTCTCGGCGAGCGGCAGCACGGCCGTGACCCGGTGCGCGACACCCGCAGCGGCGGCACCGAGAACCGTGGCCAGGGCGACCGCGGCGCCGGTCATGTCGGTCTTCATCGGGACCATGGCCTCGCGCGGCTTGATCGAGAGGCCACCCGTGTCGAACGTGATGCCCTTGCCGACGACGACGACGTGCCGGCCGCCCGCGGTCGGCGGCGTCCAGGAGACGGTCACGAGGCGGGGCGGCGAGGCCGAGCCTGCACCGACGGCGAGGATGCCCCCGAAGCCTTCGGCGGTGAGCTCCCTGGTGCCTCGGACGACGACCTCGAGCCCTGCCTCGGTGCCCAGCCGTGTGGCCTGGTCCGCGAGCCAGGCGGGGGTCTTGGTGCTGGAGGGCGTGGTCGCCAGGTCCCTGGCCAGCCAGGTCGCGGTCGCCGCCGTGCGGCCTTCGGAGACGGCGGCGGCGGTCCGCCTGCCGTCGCGCCCGAGCAGGACGAGCTCCGCGGCGTCGCGCGCCGGGCCGCCCGAGGTGGACGAGGTCGGCGGCACGTAGGCGGCGAGCAGGTAGCCCTCGGCGACGGCTCGCGCGGCCGTGGCTGAGGCGGAGTCGTCCTGGTGGGCCTCGGCGCCGAGCGTCGTGACCACCTGGCGCAGACCGCGGGAGGATCGGGCGAGCGCAGCACCGGCGCGCCGCAGGTCCGCAGGCCGGCCGGAGCCGACGCCGACGAGCACGAGCCGCGGCGGCAGCCCGGACCACGGCAGCGTGACGGACGAGCCGACCGGCCGGGGCAGCTGCAGCACGTAGATCTCGCCCGCCGCACCGGTCAGGCCGGCACGTTCGCCGATCTCGGCCAGGTCGACGCCGTAGCGGGCTGCAGCCTCGGCCGTGCCCCCGAGAGGGCGCAGCGCGTCATCCCCTGCGCGCGCGGGCGCCACAGGGACCGCGAGCGCGTCGGTCGACCCGTCGGTCAGCAGCGTCGTCGTCGCGATGCTGCCACCGTCGACGGTCACCTCCGGAGGGGTGCGACCGATGGGCGGCCGTGCTCGTGCAGCGCCTGACTTCGCCATCGTCAGCTGACGACGGACGTCAGAGCCTCACCCAGCTCCGCGGCCTCGGTCGCGTTGAGCTCGACCACCAGCCGTCCGCCGCCCTCGAGCGGAACGCGCATCACGATGCCGCGCCCCTCCTTCGTGACCTCGAGCGGGCCGTCACCGGTCCTCGGCTTCATCGCGGCCATGCGGGGCCTCTCCTTCGCTCGTGCGTCCGGCGCGCGGCTCGTGGGGGCGATTTCGCGCACCCCACGTCGGCCTCGTCTACCGGTTGTCCGAGGTCCATCCTAGTTCACGCGAGGCCCCCCACCTGTCCGGATACCGGTCAGACCCGCCGATCGGACGCACGTCCAACATTCGGAGTGATCACGGCGGCCAGTCCCCCGTCGGGCCCGCGTGCCACATCTGCCGGACCCACAGCACCTGCAGGCCGAGCATGAGCACGACGACGGCACCGAACCACCAGCGCCGCGCCACCGGAGGGCGCGTCACCACCCCCGCGGTCACCGCGGCGAGCGGGAACGCGAGCAGGAGGAACCGCGCCAGGCTGCTGCCCGGCTCCACCACCGCGGCGATGTACACGATGTACGCGGCAGCCCACGCGTGCAGCTCCTTGCCCAGGCGCCACGCGGCCGGCACGACGAGCACGGCGATCACGAGCGCGAAAGACAGAGACACCACCAGGACGGCTCGGGACTTGAACCAGAACTCCGGCACGTAGGACCAGCCACCGAACGGCGCGACCTCCCGGACCCCGCGCCACGCCTCCTGCGTCTGCAGGTACGCGTCCGGCACCCCCGTCACCCAGCCGCAGATCGCGGGCCACAGGAATCCGGACGCCGCGGCCAGCAGCGCCAGCCCCGCGAGGGCGGCTCCCGTGCGCCACGTGAAGGTGTCGGTCCCGCGGCGCGACGACCACCAGCGGACCGCGGCGTGCACGACGATGACGACGGCCATCGGCAGCGCCACCGCGCGGGTGAAGCCCAACGCCACGACGACGAGCGCCGTCCACCCGTAGTCGCGGCGCAGGAGCAGCAGCAGGGCGCTCGCCACGAGCAGCAGTGCCAGCGCCTCGGTGTACGCGACCTGCAGCACGGCGGCGGTGGGGAAGACGCTGACCAGGGCGACCGTCGCCAGCGGGAGACCGGGGCGGGCGGCGACCGCACGGGGGGCGCCCCGCACGACCGTCCGGTGGATGGCGAGCACCGCGCCGGCGCCCAGCACGAGGGCGAGCAGTGGCGCGACGACCTCCCACGGTGCCCGCGTGAGCACCATGAGTCCGCGCGCGAGCATCGGGAACAGCGGGAAGAAGGCCCAGGCGTTCTGCTGGACCAGCCCGTCAGCACCCACCGGCAGCTGCGCCGGGTAGCCGTTCTCGGCGACGTTCTTGTACCAGGAGCCGTCGAACATGAAGCCGACGTACGGGAAGTAGCCCGGGTGCTCGGCTGTCCACGGGTTCTGCTCCTGAACGCTCGCCACCCACAAGAACACCGCCGTGGTGAACAGCCGCGCGGCCGCGTACACGAGGAGCACCTGGACCCACCACGGACGGCTCACAGCCCAGGCCCAGAGACCGTGGCCCGGTCCGGCGTACGGCTCCGCGGACGACTCGTCGACGGAGTCGTCCACCTCCCGCACCTCGCTCACGCCAGCCCCCTGACCGTCCGAGCCGGGGGACGGTCCCCGCGGATGGTGGCGACCATATCGAGGGTGCGTCGGGTCGCGCGCACGTCGTGCGCCCGGAACACCCGTGCACCGAGCCACGCGGCGACCGCCGTCGCGGCGAGCGTGCCCTCGAGCCGCTCCTCGGCGGGCAGGTCGAGGGTCTCCCCCACGAAGTCCTTGCGGGACAGCGCCATGAGCACCGGGAAACCGAGCGCCACCAGCGCCTCGGTACGCCGGACCAGGTGCAACGAGTGCCACGTGTTCTTGCCGAAGTCGTGCGTCGGGTCCACCAGGACGCTCGCCGGGTCGATGCCAAGGGACACGGCGCGCCGCGCCGCCGCCGACACCGTGCGGACGACGTCCTCGACCACACCGTCGAGCGGGTCGTCACCGTCGAGGGCCGCGTACTCCACGCGGAACGGGTCCGTCCGTGGACGCGCGCCGCCCGTGTGGGAGCACACGATCCCGAGACCGCGCTCGGCAGCGACCTCCATCAAGGCGGGGTCGTGGCCGGCCCACGTGTCGTTGACCAGGTCCGCACCCTCGTCGGCCGCCGCCCGCGCCACCTCCGCACGCCAGGTGTCGACGCTGACCACCAGGTCCGGGTGACGCGCCCGGACCCGTCTGACCAGCGGGATCACCCGGGCGATCTCGTCGCCGACCTCGACACGCGGTCCCCGGCCGGCCCGGACCCCGCCGAGGTCGACGATGTCGGCGCCCTCGTCGACCGCCCGAGCTACGGCGTCGTCGGCGGACGCGTCGTCGAACCGCGCCGCGGCGTAGAACGAGTCCGGCGTCCGGTTGATGACGGCCATGACGACCGGGCGACCGGGCGCTATCCACCGCCCCCGCAGGCGCAGCTGTGCGCCGGCCGGCGGCGTGCTCACCGCGCCGAGCCCTCGGCAGCCTGCTGCGCCCGAGCGGTCGCGGCGGCCGCCGCCTGCTCCTCGGCACGCAGCTGAGCACCGCGTTCGAGCACCAGGTCGACGGCGTCCTGAGCGGTGTCGACCACCTTGAGCAGCTCCAGGTCTGCCGGCGAGATCATGCCGCGCGCCAGCACTGTGGTGCTCAACCAATCGATGAGGCCCTGCCAGTAGTCCCGGCCGACCAGGACGATCGGGAAGCTGATGACCTTGTGCGTCTGCACGAGGGTCATGGCCTCGAACAGCTCGTCGAACGTGCCGAAGCCGCCGGGCAGCACGACGAAGCCCTCGGAGTACTTGACGAACATGGTCTTGCGCGCGAAGAAGTACCGGAAGCTGATGCCCAGATCGACGTAGTCGTTCATACCCTGCTCGAACGGCAGCTCGATGCCCAGCCCGACCGACAGCCCACCGGCCTCCAGCGCCCCGCGGTTGGCGGCCTCCATGATCCCCGGGCCACCGCCGGTGATCACGGCGTACCCCGCCTCGACCAGCAGGCGCGCGACCTCGCGGCCGAGGGCGTAGTCGGGGTGGTCCACAGGCACCCGCGCCGAGCCGAACACGCTGACCGCCGGACCGACCTCCGCGAGCGCCCCGAACCCCTCGACGAACTCGCTCTGGATCCGCATGACCCGCCACGGGTCGCCGCGCAGCCACTCCGCGTCCCCGGGGCCGGACAGGAGCCGCTGGTCGGAGGTGGTGGTGGGGATCTGCTGACCGCGCAGCAGGACCGGACCCTTGCGGTACCCGTGGCCCGGGGCGGACACGCCGTCGTCGCTCATGGCCCCGACTCTAGGTCGACGGGGCCCGGCGAGCCGGTCTGTTCACCTCAGGCGGTCAACCAGTCCCGCAGCGCGGCGTGCACGACGGTGATCTGGCCGACGACGCACCGCTCGTCCTGCTTGTGGGCCAGCAGCGGGTCCCCGGGGCCGAAGTTCACGGCGGGGACCCCGAGCTCGGAGAACCGGGCGACGTCGGTCCAGCCGTACTTGGCCGCCGGTGCACCACCGGTGATCGTCAGCACGGCACGGGCGAACTCCTGCGCGAGCGGGTCGTCCAGCCCCGGCCGTGCACCGGGTGCGGCGTCGACGATCGCGACGTCGTACCCGTCGAAGAGCTCGCGCACGTGGGCAGAGGCCTGCTC
The DNA here is from genome assembly GCF_001424125.1 of Cellulomonas sp. Leaf395. Lineage (GTDB taxonomy): Bacteria > Actinomycetota > Actinomycetes > Actinomycetales > Cellulomonadaceae > Cellulomonas. The sequence goes on along the minus strand of NZ_LMQI01000001.1, from coordinate 787,679 downwards.
GACGCTCGCCGAGGGCGCGAAGCGGTAGTTCACGGTGACGACGCAGGAGTCCGGGATGACGTTCGCCGCGGTCCCGCCCGAGACGAGAACCGCGTTGAGGCTCTCCCGGTAGACCAGGCCGTCGACCTCGACCTCGCGGGGCGTGTACGCCTCCAGCCGGCGCAGCACCTCGCCGGCGGCGTGGATCGCGTTGCTGCCCATCCAGGCCCGCGCCGAGTGGGCGGCGACCCCCGCGAGACGCACCTCGGCCCGCAGCGTGCCGTTGCAGCCGCCCTCGATGCCCCCGTTCGTGGGCTCGCCCAGGATCGCGAATTCACCCCTCACCCAGTCCGGGTGCTCCCGCACGATCCGGCCCAGACCGTTGAGCGTCGCGGCGACCTCCTCGTGGTCGTAGAACACCCACGTCACGTCGCGCGTCGGCTCGCTCAGCTCCGCCGCGAGCGCCAGCTGCACGGCCACGCCGGCCTTCATGTCCACGGTGCCGCGGCCCCACAGCTCGGCCTGCGCACCCTCCCCGACGAGCCGGGTGGGCAGGTTGTCGGCGATCGGCACGGTGTCGATGTGGCCGGCGATGACCACGCGGGAGGACCGACCGAGGTTCGTCCTGGCGACGATCGCGTCACCATCGCGGAGCACCTCGAGGTGGGCGTAGCGGCGCAGGGTGGTCTCGATCGCGTCGGCGAGCACCCGCTCGTCGCCGCTCACCGACGGCAGGTCGCACACCGCACGGGTGAGCGAGACGAGATCCGACGAGAGGTCCAGGGCCGTGTCCACGACGAGACCCTAGCCCGCACCCCCGGTGACCTAGGGTTGTCGCCATGACTGCACGGACGGCCTGGGGCTTCGGCCTGGCCACGGTGACCGACGACGGCACCACGCTCGACGTCTGGTACCCCGCTCCAGCCCTGGGCTCGCCCGATCCGTCCGTGGGCGCGCCCGCGTCGCTGACCGCCTCCGCGCGGGTCGACGACGCCCGCGGCGTCCGCGTGGAGGTCATCCGCACGGAGATCGACCTGGACGCGCCTCCGGCCGGCACGGCCGACGCGTACCTGCGGCTCCACCTGCTCTCGCACCGCCTGGTCCAGCCCCACGGGCAGAACCTCGAGGGGCTGTTCGGGGTGCTGCCCAACGTTGTGTGGACCGACCGCGGTCCGTGCGCCGTGGACGGCTTCGAGGAGACCCGCGGCCGCCTGCGCGCCGCGACCGGGGTCCCGGTCACCGTCTTCGGCGTCGACAAGTTCCCGCGCATGGTCGACTACGTCCTGCCGTCCGGCGTGCGGATCGCCGACGCCGACCGCGTCCGGCTCGGCGCGCACCTCGCGGCGGGGACCACCGTCATGCACGAGGGCTTCGTCAACTTCAACGCCGGGACGCTCGGCACGTCGATGGTCGAGGGTCGGGTCTCCGCCGGGGTCGTCGTCGGCGACGGGTCCGACATCGGCGGTGGCGCCTCGATCATGGGCACCCTGTCCGGCGGCGGTCGGGAGACCGTGTCCATCGGTCGCCGCACCCTGCTCGGCGCCAACGCCGGGGTCGGCATCCCGCTCGGCGACGACTGCGTGGTCGAGGCGGGGCTGTACGTCACGGCAGGCACCAAGGTCGCTCTCGTCGGCTTCGAGGACTCGCCGCGCGTCGTGAAGGCCCGTGAGCTGGCGGGACGCGACGGCGTGCTGTTCCGCCGCAACTCCCTGACCGGCGGCGTCGAGGCGGTCGCACGTGCAGGCTCCGGCGTGCAGCTGAACGCGACGCTGCACGCCAACGAGTGACCTCTCGGCGGCGAGCCCGGCGCGCCCGACGGGCCGGGTGCGCGGTCGTCGCCGCGGTCGCGGTGCTGGTCGCCGGGACCGTCGGGGTCGTCGTCGCCCTCTCACGCCTCCACCCGGCACCTCCTGCGGCGCAGCAGTGCGTCGCGGAGCTCGACGGGACCCGCTGGAAGCTGAGCCCCGACCAGGCCCAGAACGCCGCCCTCATCGCAGCCACGGGCCTCCAGCGTGGACTGCCCGCCCGCGCGGTGACGATCGCCCTGGCCACCGCGCTGCAGGAGTCCCGGTTGGTCAACGTGCCGTACGGCGACCGCGACAGCCTCGGGCTGTTCCAGCAGCGTCCGTCGCAGGGCTGGGGCACCGCGGAGCAGGTGCTGGACCCCGTGTACGCCACCAGGCGCTTCTACGACGGTCTGGTGACGATCGAGGGCTACGAGAACCTCCCGATCACCGAGGCCGCGCAGGCGGTGCAGCGGTCGGGCTTCCCTGACGCGTACGCGCAGCACGAGACGCGATCGCGCGCCTGGGCGTCGGCCCTCACGGGCTGGTCGCCCGCGACGCTCACGTGCGACCTGCACGACCCGGACCCGGCAGCAGCCTCGGCCGACGCGGTCGTCGCGCGGGTGCACCGTGACCTCGGCGGCCTGCCGGTGGTCGCGGACGACGCCGGCGCGCTGCTCGTCGACACGTCGGCCTTCGGGGCTCCCGAGGACCGCACCCGCCTCGACTGGGCGGTCGCGCAGTGGGCCGTCTCCGTCGCGGAGCCGTTGGCGATGACGTCGGTGGCCGTCGCCGACCGCACCTGGGACCGGTCGGAGGGCACGTGGGCGCCCTCGGAGGCACCCGTCCCCGCGGGGACCGTGCGGCTGACCCTCGCGGGTTAGCAAGCACTGCCCCTCGCGCGCTACCGCGCGTCGAGCTCGGTGTAGTCGCGCGTGACGGCGCCCGTGTAGATCTGCCGCGGGCGGCCGATCTTGGTCTGCGGGTCCGTCATCATCTCGCGCCACTGCGCGATCCAGCCGGGCATGCGGCCCAGCGCGAACAGCGGCGTGAACATCTCCTCCGAGAAGCCCATGGCCTTGTAGATCAGGCCCGTGTAGAAGTCGACGTTCGGGTACAGCTTGCGGGAGATGAAGTAGTCGTCGGAGAGTGCGATCTCCTCGAGGCCCATCGCGAGGTCGAGCAGCTCGTCGTTGCCGCCGAGAGCGGACAGCACCGAGTCGGCGCTCTTCTTCACGATCGCCGCGCGCGGGTCGTAGTTCTTGTAGACCCGGTGCCCGAAGCCCATGAGGCGGACCCCGGGTTCCTTGTCCTTGACGCGCTTCATGAAGTTCGTCGCGTCGCCACCGTCGGCCTGGATCTCCGTGAGCATCTTCAGCACGGCCTCGTTGGCGCCGCCGTGCAGCGGGCCGGAGAGCGCGTTGATGCCGGCCGCGACCGACGCGTAGAGGTTGGCCTGGCTGGAGCCGACGATGCGCACGGTCGACGTGGAGCAGTTCTGCTCGTGGTCAGCGTGCAGGATCAGCAGCTGGTCGAGCGCCGACACCACGACCGGGTCAGCCTCGTACTGCTGGTACGGCACGGCGAACGTCATCCGCAGGAAGTCCTCGACGTACCCGCGCGAGTAGTCCGGGTACAGCAGCGGCTCGCCCTTGGAGGCCCGGTGCACGTACGACGTGATGGTCCGCGTCTTGGCGAGGATCAGCACCGTGGCCAGCTCGACGGTCTCCGGGTCGAACGGGTCCAGCGACTCCGGGTAGAAGGTGGACAGCGCGTTGATCGCCGACGCCATGACGGCCATCGGATGCGCGTGGCGCGGGAACGTCCCCATGAACGTGCGAAAGTCCTCGTGCACCAGCGTGTGGCGGTTGACCCGCTCCTCGAACGCCTCGAGCTCGCTCTGGGTGGGCAGCGCGCCGTGGATCAGCAGGTACGCGACCTCGAGGAACGTGGAGTGCTCGGCCAGCTGCTCGATCGGGTACCCGCGGTAGCGCAGGATCCCCTGGTCGCCGTCGATGTAGGTGATCTGCGACTCGCACGAGGCGGTGTTCATGAAGCCCGGGTCCACGGTCACCATGCCCGTGTCGCGCAGCAGCGAGGAGACGACGATGCCGTCGTTGCCTTCGGTCGCGGTCACGATCGGCAGGTCCTTCGCCTGTCCCCCGACGATCAGCTGAACCGGCACAGTGGCGACGTCCGACATGGTGTTCCTCTCCTGCGACCCCGGGTGACGGGGTTGCCCCTCGGCGTCCGGTGATCGGCGACTGCGCTTGATGGGCCGGCCGGGACCTGCGCGTGCGTGCCCTCGTTGGCGTGGATCGACGGTACCCGCGCGGAACGTTCCGTGACCAATTCTCGACGAGACGTTGGTGCTGCTGTGACGACGATCACACGGGGGAAGGCTAGGCGCCGGAGAGCCTCGCGGCCGCCTCCGCTATCTGTTCGTCGGGCGCGGTCAGCGCCACACGGACGTGCTCCGCGTCGCCGTAGAACGCGCCCGGTGCCACCAGGATCCCGAGACCCGCCAGGTCCGCGACCGTGGCCCAGCTGTCCTGGTCACCGGCCTCCGGTCGCACCCAGAGGTACAGGCCGGCGTGCGAGCGGTCGATCGCGTAGCCCGCGCTCTCGAACGCCGCACGCAGCACCCGGCGCCGGCGCCCGTAGACAGCTCGCTGCGCCGCGACGTGCTCGTCGTCGCAGAGCGCTGCCACCGTCGCGGCCTGCACCGGGCCGGGGACGATCATCCCGGCGTGCTTGCGCACCTCGAGCAGCTGCGCCACGAGCACCGGGTCACCCACGACGAACGACGCGCGGTAGCCCGCGAGGTTCGACTGCTTGGACAGGGAGTACACGGCGAGCAGGCCGGTGAGGTCCCCGCCGGTCACCCGCGGGTCGAGGAGGCTCGGCACCCCGGTCGACGCCCACGGCTCGTCCCAGGCCAGCTCGGCGTAGCACTCGTCCGACGCGACGACGACAGGCTGCGCCGACGCACGGGCCGCGTCGACCACCCCACGGAGCTGCTCGACGCCGAGCACCGACCCGTCGGGGTTGCCCGGGGAGTTGAGCCACACGAGGCGCACGTCGTCGCCCTGAGCGAGCCGGGCGGCCGGGTCGTCGGTGGGCTCAGGCGTCGCGCCCGCCAGCCGCGCCCCGACGTCGTACGTCGGGTACGCGGCCGCCGGGTGCAGCACCACGTCGCCCGCGCCGAGGCCGAGGAGCGACGGCAGGAACGCGACCAGCTCCTTGGAGCCGACCGTCGGCAGGACCGCCGCGGGGTCGAGACCGCGAACACCGCGCCGGCGGGCGAACCAGTCGACCACGGCCTGGCGCAGTGCCGGTGTGCCGTGCGTCGTCGGGTAGCCCGGCGAGTCCGCCGCCGCTGCCAACGCCTCCCGCACGACCTCGGGTGTCGGGTCGACGGGCGTGCCCACGGACAGGTCGACGATGCCGCCCGGATACGCGCGGGCGCGCTGGGCGAACGGGCTCAGGGTGTCCCAGGGGAAGTCCGGCAGAGAACCGGTCAGCAAGCCCATCGGGCCGGCGTCAGTCGCCGTGCACGCGCAGCGGAAGCGTCGCGATGATCGGGTGGTCCTTGTCGATCTCACCCATCTTCGCGGCACCGCCCGGCGAGCCGAGGTCGTCGAAGAATTCGACGTTCGCCTTGTAGTACTCGGTCCACTGCTCCGGGACGTCGTCCTCGTAGTAGATGGCCTCGACCGGGCACACCGGCTCGCAGGCGCCACAGTCGACGCACTCGTCCGGGTGGATGTACAACGATCGCTTGCCCTCGTAGATGCAGTCCACGGGACATTCCTCGATGCACGCCTTGTCCTTGACGTCCACGCAAGGCTCGGCGATCACATACGTCACGGTGGGTCCTCCACAGGCCAGGGGTGCTCTTAGTATCGCTCACATGCGCAGGCACGTGACGCGGTGTCCATCACAGGCACCGTCATGACGGCCGGCGGCTGGCGAAGCTGGTCACCGGGGGTTCGCGTCGTCGTCCGTCGCCTGCGCGACGACCTGCCCGAGCCGCACCCCGAGCACCCCGACCTGCACGTCCCGCAGCACACGGACGTGCTGGGCGAGCTGATCGACGTCGACGAGGACGGTGTCCTGGTGCGGACCCGGCACGGCGACGTGCGGGTGCCCGCCGCCGACATCGTGCTCACCAAGCTGGTCCCGCCCGCGCCCGTCAGCCGACGACACCGGCCGACGGGCGCGTGACTACGGCGTCGGCGCGGGCGTCGGCGCCGCCCCGCAGATGACCTTGTTCTGCGGCTTGTAGCGCCAGGAGTTCGACTCGGTCTTCTCCAGCGCGCCGTTCAGGTACGTCTTGCGCGTCACCGTGACGGAGAAGCCCGGGTTGCCCGCCGACTGCGGCTCGCACGTGGGCGACTGCGAGTACACCGTCGTCGGAGCGACGACGCCGGAACGCCCGCTGGTGATCGACTCGACCGTCCAGTGCTTCGTCCCCCACACCCGGACGTACACGCGGCCATCGGCGACCCACGCCTGCACCAACGCCCCGTACGGCGTGTTGTTCTTCCACCGCATGTCGAGGGTGCCCGTGAAGATCGTGGCCTCCCGCCCTTCGGGGTACCGCGAGAACCACTCGCTGTGCGGACGGTGCTCGACGTCCTCGAACCCCGCCAGGAACGCCGCGTTGTAGGTGGTGGTCGACACCTGGCTCAGGCCGCCACCCCACGCGTCGACGTGCTCCCCGCTCACGATCGCGCCCGCCTCGACGTACCCGTGCGCGGCGTCGATCGGACCGAGAGCCTTCGTCAGGCTGAATATCTCCCCCGGCCGGATCAGCGTCCCGCTGATCTTGCTCGCACCGTTCGCGATGTTCGCGGTTCGGCGCGGCTCGCTGTTCAGCGGCGTCGCGAACTCCGAGACGATCTCCTTGACCCCGAGCGCCTCGAGCTCGGCCGTCGACTCCGACGGGTCCGCCTGGACGAGCTCGACCGGTGCTCCCCGGTCGCCCGACGCCGTCGCGGCAGTCACGCTCGTGGCCAGTGCCGCCGGGTCCAGCGACGTGCCCGGGATGCCCGGGACGACCACGGGGGCACCGTTGACGAACTCGAAGCGGGCGTCGGCCGACTGGGTCAGCAGGTCAGGCAGCTGCGTCAGCACGACCTGGGCCAGACCCTCGCCGTTCATCTGCAGCGACAGGTTGCCGTCCGCCGGGACGAACGACGCGTTCGCCGCCAGGGTGGGCGCGTCGATGAGTGCGGTCCGACCCCCCACCGACACCGTCACCGGCGCCGACGTCACCTGCTGCGCCTGGGCCAGCGCGGCATCCGTCTCCTCCTGCGTGATGTCGGGCTCGACCGCCGCGGTCGGCAGCTCGATCGGACGAGCAGCCACCAACCAGTCGGACGCCAGCGCGTCGGCGGCACCCGCCTGGTCGAGGTTCCAGCCGTCCACAGCAGCCGTCGACTGCGGGGTCGCGTCGACGAACACGACCGTGCCGTCCACCGGGGCGAGCGCCAACGAGGTCCCGAGGTCCCCGATCGCCGCGGACAGCGCCTCCTCGTCGACCGAGGTCACCGGGTCCTGCGCGTCGACACCGGCAAGGTGTGCCCAGAGCCGCGCCGGTTCCGCGAGGTCCATGCCCGTCAGCTCGTCGACCGTGGCCTGGGCGTCGAACGTCAGTCCGGCCGCCGTCGGGTCCAGGCTCGCCTGGACGTCGTTCGCGACCACCTCGATGGGCTGCGTCGTCGCGTCGGCCAGCTCCTGCTCCAGGAGAGCGACGGCTTCGTCGGTCGACAGCCCGCCGATGTCGACCCCTGCGACCGTCGCACCACGCGGCACGCGATCCTCCAGCGCGTACGTCGCACCGACGTACACCGCGGCCAGAGCGACGATGACGGCCGCGACGATCAGCAGGCGCTTGGGCCAGCGTCGCTTGCCGTCCTCCGCCTCGAACACGTCCAGGGGCGACTCGCTGCGCTCCGACGGCGGCACCGGGCCCGACGGGATCCGGGCCTGCGGCCGCGGCTGGGACGGAGCGGCTGCCGTCGTCGGCGTGCCGGCGGTCGGCGCTGTCGCGGTCGGTGTGACGGCGGTCTGTGCAGCCGCGGTCGGTGTGCCGGCGGTCGGCGCAGCACGCCCGGCGGACGTGGCCCCTGCGGCGACGGCTGTGGCGGCAGTGGCCGCGGCCGCTGCCGTCGGCCCGCTCGGCGGGACCGCTCCGGACTGGGTCGGCGCGCCCATCGACGGTGCAGACCCCGGCACCGTTCGGGTGACCGGGGCGGCGAGTGTCCCGACCGGCGTTGCCGACGCGGGAGCCGGAGCCTGCGGCGCGCCGACGACCGGCGCGATGACGGCCGTGGCCGCCTCCCGACCACCCGGTTGACGCTCCGGCGCCTCCGCCTTCGTCGGCTCCGTGGTCGTGGGCTCCGTCGTCCTCGGCTCCGTCGTCGTGGCCGCAGCCGCGGTCGCAGTACCAACAGCGGCCTGGACTGGTTCCGTCCCGGTGTCGTCGTCGGTGTCGGTGTCGGTGTCGGTGCGAGCGGGGTCCGCAGCGGCCTTCGGCGACTGCTCGGGTGCGTCGTCAGGGCCTGCGGGGGACACGTCCTCGTCCGTCGGCTCCGGTGCGATGTCGGAGGGGGGCTCGGAGCCGACGTGCTCGGCGGCCTCGTCCACGGCCACCTCGCCTGCGGTCGTCCCGTCGACCGGCGTCGGGTCGACGACCGGCTGGTCGGCGACGGGCTCGTCGGCACCGTCCGCACCGACGACCTCGTCCTCGGCGTCCGGCTCGTCCGTCGACGCTTCGGGACCGGCGTCGGACTCCGCAACGGCGTCGTCGGACACCGGCTCGTTCTCGGTGGCGACGGGTTCTTCGACGGAGGACGCCACGTCGACGGTCGGTGAGTCCGCGTCAGGCCCATCGGTGGCCTGCTCGGCGGTCGCCTCCTCGTCGACGACGGGTTCGGCGGTCACTTCCTCGTCGGTGGCCAGCTCGGCGGTCGACTCCTCGTCGACGACGGGTTCGGGAGGAACCTGCTCGACAGCGCCCGCCCGATCCGCGACGGCGTCGTCGGCAGTCGGCTCGTCGGCAGTCGGCTCCGTGGCGGACGGCTCGTCGGCAGTCGGCTCCGTGGCGGACGGCTCGTCGGCAGTCGGCTCCGTGGCAGCCGGCTCGCCTGCAGCGGGCTCGCCTGTACTCGGTTCGTCGGCAGTCGGCTCGGTGGCATCGCGCTCGATGGGCTCGTCGGCGCCCGGCTCGGCCGTCGACGCCTCGGGGTCGGCGTCGGGCTCCGCGGCACCGCTGCCGCCCCACACCGGCCAGACCGGGTCCGACGACGGAAGGCTGCTCTCCGCAGGACCGGAGCCCTTGGGCTCCTTCCCGCTGCGCTGTCCGGGCCCGCCGCGCTCGGTGCCTTTTGTCATCCGCTCCCCCGCTGCTGCTTCGCGCGCGCACACAACGCGTCCGCGCGAGTCTACGTGCCTGGACCAACCGATTTTGGCCGCTCCACAGCACGTGCACGACGTTCTCACCCGCCACAAACCGACGAGGCCCGGACTTCTCGTCACCGTCGTCCGCGCGGCGACCGCAGGCGCCGGTGCGGTGCGCTGTGCACCGAAGGAGACGCATGTCGGGTCTCCGTCACCGACACGGTTGCGGTGGGCTGTGCCGACGAGATGGAGCGGGCGAGAAGTGCGCTGTGATGCAGGAGCGTCAGCGGACGCGGTGCAGGCGTCCGCGCAGGTGGACGAGGCCACCCGCACCTGCGGGCCCCTGCTCGGCGACCACGACGGAGCCGACGACGACGTCGTGGTCCCCCGCCCGGTGCACCGAGTCCGTCCGGCAGTCGAACCACGCCGCAGCACCGTCGAGCCAGACGGCGTCGGCGACGGGGGCCGGTCGGTGCGGGACTCGCGCGAGCTGGTCGATAGCGGGCCGCCCCGGGGAGGCCAGCCAGTCGGCGGTCGGTGCCTGGTCGTCGGCCAGGACGCTCACGGACCAGGTGTCCACGTCGTCGAGCGCGTCGCGGAACCGGGCGTCGGTGTGCACGCAGAACAGGAGCATCGGCGGCTCGAGGGACACCGACGTGATCGCGCTGGCCGTCATGGCGTGCAGGGTGCCTCGCCAGCGCAGCGTGATGACCGCGACCCCCGCGGGAAGCCGTGCGATCGCGGCGCGGAACGTGTCCGGCTCGCTCACGGAGGGGGGTCCACGAGCTCGCGCTCTGGCTCTATGGGCGTGCGCCGCGCCCGAGGCCGGTCGTCGAATAGGGCGCGCGGCAGGACAGCGGCGATGATCACCACCGCGATGGAGCCGAGCACCCACACCCAGCCGATCGTCTGCCCGTCAGGCACGAGGGTGTCGCCGCCCGGGCCGCGCCGGGTGAGGAGCTGCACGGTGACGAAGACGCCGACCGCGTAGCCAACGAGGGGGACGAACCCCGCCCACGCCCGGACCGTGACCGCGGCGACGAACGCGAGGATGAGGCAGACGACGACCCCCCACGGCGGGATGCTGCGGTGCATCACGGTGCCGAGGGTGCCGACGAGCACCCCGAGCAGGAGTGCCGCGAGGGTCGAGGCGATCGCGCCGGCGGAGAGGCGTTGCACTCGCGTCACGTTACCGGGCGGACGCCCGCGGGCCAGACGACGTCCGCGCCCGAGCCGCCGGCCCCCCGCCGGTACGCCTCCGTGGGCAGGACCGGCGCCAGCACGCGGTTGCTGAGGGCGTAGCAGGCGACGAGGCCGCTGTCGTCGTCGACGGCCCGGATCGCCTGGACCTGTGTGAGGTGCGCGCGCAGGGCGTCCAGGACGCGGTCACGCACGGGCAGCACATCGACCTCGAGCTCGATCTCGTCGTCCGGGACGGCGACCGACGGCAGCTCCGCGGCGGGGTCCGGCAGCTCGAGGTCGTCGCGCAGCGAACCGAGCACCGCGAGGACCGCGTCGCCGCGCAGGGCGCGCAGGCCACGCTGAAGAGCGAGGCGACCCTGCACGGCCCACAGGACGACGGGCACGGCGAACGCGGGGGAGGCCTGGTCGGAGCGCGCCCCGGCGAGGTCGACCGCCCACTGCGTCACCTCGTGGGTGCGGACGTGGTCGGGGTGGCCGTAGCCGCCGCCGGGCTCGTACGTGACGACGACGTCCGGACGGCGTGCGCGGATCACGCGGGCCAGCCGCTCGGCGGCCTCCTCGAGACCGACGCCGACGAACGCGTCCGCCGGGATCTCGTCGGGAAGCCCGGCCCGACCCGTTCCCACCCATTCCATGCCGGAGTCCTCGAACCGCCGGTCGACGGAACCGGGGATCGTGTCGAGATACCCGCGGTCCCGGACCCCGAGCGCGGCCAGTGCCTTGCCCAGCTCGTGGTCGCGGTGCTCGGCGAGCGCCGGCCCGTCCCCCTCGAGGTGGGCCAGGCGCTCGCCGATGACCTCGCCGCGCTCGCCGCGCGTGCAGGTCACCACCGTGACGGGACGACCGGCGGCTGCCCACGTGGCCAGAAGCGCGCCGGTCACGAGCGACTCGTCGTCGGGGTGCGCGTGCACCGCGACGAGGCCACCCGCCGTCAGCATGGAGTGATCAGGCGCGCTTCGAGCGGGCCGTGATGCGCGCGCGCTCGGTCTGGTCGAGCACCACCTTGCGGATCCGCACCACGGTCGGCGTCACCTCGACGCACTCGTCCTCGCGGGCGAACTCGAGGGACTCCTCCAGCGTGAGGTTGCGCGGCGGGATGAGGTTCTCGAAGTTGTCGGCGGTGGCCGAGCGCATGTTGGTGAGCTTCTTCTCCTTGGTGATGTTCACGTCCATGTCCTCGTTGCGCGAGTTCTCACCGACGATCTGGCCCTCGTAGACCTCCTGCGTGGGCTGGACGAAGAACGAGCCGCGCTCCTGCAGGTTGATCATGGCGAACGGCGTGACAGGACCCGAACGGTCCGCGACGAGCGAGCCGTTGATGCGCGTCTCGATCGGGCCGGCCCACGGCTCGTAGCCCTCGGAGATCGAGGACGCGATGCCGGTGCCGCGGGTGTCCGTGAGGAACCGCGTGCGGAAGCCGATGAGGCCACGCGCGGGCACCAGGAACTCCATGCGGACCCAGCCGGTGCCGTGGTTCGACATGGTCTCCATGCGGCCCTTGCGCTGCGCGAGCAGCTGCGTCACGGCGCCGAGGTACTCCTCGGGGACGTCGATGGTCATCCGCTCGACGGGCTCGTGCGTCTTGCCGTCGACCTTCTTGGTGACGACCTGGGGCTTGCCGACGGTCAGCTCGAAGCCCTCGCGACGCATCTGCTCCACCAGGATGGCCAGCGCGAGCTCTCCGCGGCCCTGGACCTCCCAGGCGTCGGGACGCTCGGTGGGCAGGACGCGGAGCGAGACGTTGCCGACGAGCTCCTTGTCGAGGCGGTCCTTGACCTGGCGAGCGGTGACCTTGTGGCCCTTGCCGCCGCGGCCGGCCAGCGGGGACGTGTTGATCCCGATGGTCATGGAGATCGCCGGATCGTCGACCGTGATGAGCGGCAGCGGGCGCGGGTCGTCCGGGTCGGTCAGCGTCTCGCCGATGGTGATGTTCTCGATGCCCGCGACGGCGACGATGTCACCGGGGCCGGCGGAGTCCGTGCTGACGCGCTCGAGCGCCTTGGTCTCCAGCAGCTCGGTGATCTTGACGTTCGCCAGGGTGCCGTCGGCCTTGGCCCACGCGACGGTCTGACCCTTGCGGATCGTGCCGTTGAAGACTCGGAGCAGGGCGAGGCGGCCGAGGAACGGGGACGCGTCGAGGTTGGTGACGTGCGCCTGCAGCGGCGCACCCTCGGTGTAGGTGGGCGCCGGGATCCGCTCGAGGATGGTCTTGAACAGCGGCTCGAGGTTCTCCGAGTCCGGCAGTCCACCGTCGGCGGGCTGGTTCAGCGACGCGCGGCCGGCCTTGGCGGCGGCGAACACGACGGGCACGTCGAGGATCGCGTCGAGGTCCAGGTCCGGCACGTCCTCGTGCAGGTCCGAGGCCAGCCCCAGCAGCAGGTCCGTGGCCTCGTGCACGACGTCGGTGATGCGGGCGTCGGGACGGTCGGTCTTGTTCACGACGAGGATCACGGGCAGCTTGGCGACGAGCGCCTTGCGCAGCACGAAGCGCGTCTGCGGGAGGGGGCCCTCGCTCGCGTCCACCAGCAGGACGACGCCGTCGACCATCGACAGGCCGCGCTCGACCTCGCCGCCGAAGTCGGCGTGCCCGGGGGTGTCGATGACGTTGATGGTGATGCCACCGGGCTCGCCGATCTCCGCCGCCGCGGGACCCGTGTACCGGATCGCCGTGTTCTTGGCGAGGATCGTGATGCCCTTCTCGCGCTCCAGGTCGCCCGAGTCCATCGCGCGCTCGTCGACGTGGGCGTGCGAACCGAACGAGCCGGACTGCCACAGCATGGCGTCGACGAGCGTCGTCTTGCCGTGGTCGACGTGGGCGACGATGGCGACGTTGCGCAGGTCGGCGCGCACGCTCGTGCCGGAAGACGCGGCGAGCGCAGCCGGCGCAGACGTGGGCTCAGACATGGGGGAACTCATCTCAGAAGGTGGGGAGCGCGCCGGGTCGTCGGCCGCGCCGATCGATTCTACCCGCAGACCCGCACCCGGGCGTCAGAAGGTGACCAGACGCACTCAGCCGTCAGCTCGCGCCCACGCCCACCAGTCGGTCAGGTCCGCCCGGCCCAGCGCGAGCGGCTCGACATCGGGCGCCGCGGGCGTGGTCCCCGCGGTCGGTGCGGCCGAACCGCGCGTAGCGACGGCGATGGGCTGCCGCACCAGCGAGAGGACCGCGCCGCCCGCGTCGAGGCTCTCCGCGACCGCGGCCAGCTGGTCCTCGACCGCGTCCGGGTCGAGCGTCTGCGCGAGCGTCCCCGCAGCGGCGTCGGTCGCCGGGTCGGACCAGCCGGTGACGTTCGTCGCGCCCCCCGTCCGCCACCGCGAGACCACCGAGTCGAGCGGCAGGTCCGACTGCGGCACCGGCACCAGCGCCGCGTCCCACGCGTCCGGTGCCCCCACCAGGTCCGGACCGAGACCGTCGACCGGGGTGTACGGCTCGACCTCGAACCCGACGGCGGACGCCGACTCGGTGATCAGCGCAAGCATCGCGGCACGCAGCGGGTCCGTGGTGTTGACCAGCACCTGCACCGTGACGGGCCCGGCGACGCCGGCGTCGTCCAGCAGCCGGCGCGCCCCCGCGATGTCCGCCGGCCCGCTCGAGGCCACGTCACCCCCGGCATCCGGACCGACGGTGGGCAGCAGCGCCGAGGCGACGACCGCTTCCGGCCACAGCGGAGCGACCACGCTCGAGACGATGGCGTCCCGCGGCACGGTCGCCAGGAAGGCGTGGCGCACCGCCGACGCGACCGCGGCGTCACCGCCGTACGTGGCGGGGTCGAACGCGCCGGCCCCGGCTGCCTGGACCTGGAGCTGGAGCGTGCTGTCACCACCCGTGCGCACGTCCGCGCCGGTCACGTCCGCCAGGGCGTCGAGCACGTCCCGGGTGTCCGTCGGAGCAACCACGTCCACCGAGCCCGCGGCGAGCGCCTCGACCTGCTCCAACGGCTCCAGGTCGCTGCGCACCACCACGCGGTCGTAGCTCGCGGCACCGTCGCCCTCGTACTCGTCGTTGCGGACCAGCTCGACACGCTCGCCCGGCACGATGACGTCCACGGCGTACGGGCCGGTGGAGACCGCCTGGTCGACGTGCTGCGCGAGCGCGTCGGCGTCGAAGTCCGTCCGCCAGGCCGCGGAGATCGAGCTCAGCGCCTCCTTGTCCTCGTCGACGATCGCCTTGGTCACCGCCGCGGCCGCCTCCGTCGGGTCCTCGACCCCCAGCGAGGTCTGCCCCACGACGTGCGCGGGGACGTTGACGTCGAGCGCGACCTGCCAGTCCGGGACGGGCGTCGCGTAGACGAGCGTCAGTGTCGCTCCGTCCACGGTCGGCAGCTGCTGCGCCTGCACGAGCGCCGGCGAGGCCGCCGCGAACGCGACCCCCGCGTCGAGCGCGTCGTTGTTGGTGATGCCGCCCTGCGCGTCGAGCTCGGGGGTCACGTCGTCGAGCTGACCGCTGCGTGCTGCCCACTCGAGCAGCAGGTCGGCGGGGGTGACGGCCGTCCCGTCCGACCAGGTCGCCGCGGGGTCGATGGTGTACGTCACCGTCAGGGGCGAGTCGCTGACCTTCTGCACGGTGCCGAAGGTCTCGTCGAACACCGCGGCGCCGTCCTGGTCGAGCGAGACGAACCCCGCCTGCACCAAGGAACGCACCAGCGTGCTGCCGGGCGCTCGACCCTCAGCGGTCCCGCCGTTCAGCGACGTGAACGGCATCCCCACCGTCACCACCGCGGTGCCGGTCCGGTCCGGCGCAGGCGCCTCCTGCGTGCAGCCCCCGACCGCCAGGAGCGCGACCAGCGCGACGACCCCGAAACGTGACCCCTTGAACACCGCGCGCCTCCAGAGAACCGACATCATCGAGGCGGCCACCGCGCCCCGTCACCGAGGTATCGGTCGTTTCCACCAAAAGGTCAACCTGCCGGACAGATCTGCTCGAATCGGAAGAACGGAGCCGGGGCGCGCCGGATGCGCGAGCACCGCGCGCGGGCATCCCCGGGTCAGAACCCGCGGCCGGTCATCCGCTCGTTGTCGACGTCGGTGATGTCGTGCGCGTCGATGTTCTCGGCGTCGTGCGCCTTGACCAGCTCGTCGCGCTCGAGCTCGTCGCGCTGCGCCTCGAGGAGCGCGTCGCGCGCCTCACGTCGGGCCTGCTGCGCAGCGGGGTCCGGCACCGGCACCGCGGCGAGCAGCCGCTGCGTGTACGGGTCCTTCGGGTGGTTGACCACCTGCGCGGTCTCGCCCACCTCGACCAGCTTGCCGTTGTGCATGACGGCGATCCGGTCCGCGAGCATCTCCACGACGGCGAGGTCGTGGCTGATGAACAGGCACGCGAAGCCGTGCTCGCGCTGCAGGTCCTGGAAGAGCGCGAGCACGGTCGCCTGGACCGAGACGTCGAGGGCGGACGTCGGCTCGTCCGCGACCAGCAGCTGCGGCTCGAGCGCGAGCGAGCGGGCGATGCCGACGCGCTGGCGCTGACCGCCGGACAGCTCGTGCGGGTACCGGTTGCGCATCGCGCGCGGCAGCTCGACCTGGTCCAGGAGCGTCTCGACGGCCCTCGACATCTCCGCGCCCTTGAGCCCGCGGTGAAGCAGCAGCGGCTCCGCGATGGACTCGCCGATGGGCAGCCGCGGGTTGAGCGATGAGCCCGGGTCCTGGAAGACGATCCCGACCTTGGTGCGCAGCGGCTTGAGGTCCTTGTTCGACGCGCCCACCATGTCCTGGCCGACGATCCGCAGCGTGCCCGACGTGACGGGCAGCAGCCCGACGACCGCGCGACCGATCGTGGTCTTGCCCGACCCGGACTCACCGACGAGCCCGACGACCTCACCGGCGCGGATGGTCAGGTCCACCCCGTCGACGGCGCGGAAGGCCGGCGTGCGACGACGGCCGGGGTACTCGATGACCATCTGCTTCGCCTCGAGGACGACCGCGCGGTCCGACGTGGTGACCGCCGGCGCGTCCGCGACCGGGGTCGCGGTCGTCCCGGACTGCGCCGCGTCCTCCGCCTTCTGAGCCTCGGTGCTGCGCCCGAGGTGCGGGACCGCGTCGAGCAGCTTGATCGTGTACGGGTGCTGGGGGTTCGCGAACAGCTGGCGCGCCTCCCCCTGCTCGACGACCTTGCCGTCCTTCATCACGATCATCGTGTCCGCCATGTCGGCGACGACGCCCATGTCGTGCGTGATCAGCACGATGCCCGAGTCGATGCGCGAACGCAGGTCCCGCATCAGCTTGAGGATCTCGGCCTGGACGGTGACGTCGAGGGCGGTGGTCGGCTCGTCCGCGATGAGCAGCTTCGGGTCGCAGGCGAGGGCCTGGGCGATCATCGCGCGCTGTCGCTGACCGCCGGACAGCTGGTGCGGGTACGCGTCGATCCGGGTCTCGGGGTTCGGGATCTCGACGAGACGCAGGAGCTCGAGCGCCCGCACCCGGGCCTCCGCCGGACCCATCTCGAAGTGGGTCCGCAGGGTCTCGACGATCTGGAAGCCGATGGTGAAGACCGGGTTCAGCGCGGTCATCGGCTCCTGGAAGATCATCGCGATCTCCTTGCCGCGGATCCGGCGCAGCTTGTGCGCCGGCATCCCGATGAGCTCGCGGTCCCCGATCACGGCCGAGCCACGGGCCCGGCCGTTGGGCGGGAGCAGGCCCATGAGCGCCATCGACGACTGCGTCTTGCCGGAACCGGACTCGCCGACGATCGCGAGCACCTCGCCAGGGCGCACGTCGTAGTTGATGCCGGCCGCGGCCGGGTACCAGGTGCCGTCCACATAGAAGTCGACGCCGAGGTCCCGCACCTGCAGCACGGGCTGGCGGGTGTCGGTGGGCGGTGGGGCGTCCGAGATGTCGATGGCCACGGGGATCAGGATCCTTCCTGCGCACGGTGGGCGTATCCGGTCAGGATGGTCGCCACCTGCGGTTCTGCGAGCATGGGCATGTGCGTCCCACTCTGGAGTTCTCGTCGAGCTACGGCCGTGCGCTGACGGTCGCCGCGGGCGTCGTCGCCCTCGGGGCGGTGGTCGCCGTGGGTGTGCAGGACGGCCTCGATGAGGTCGTCCGCGCGCTGCCGCTGGCCGGCGCGGTCGTGCTGGGCGTGTGGGCGCTGTTCTGGCGTCCGGCTGTCGTCGTGAGCGACGGCGGCGTGCTGGTCCGCAATCCGCTGCGCAGCACCCAGGTGCCCTGGCCCACCTACCGAGGACTGACCGTCCAGTGGTCCCTGGTGCTGCACACCACCGACGGCGACGTGACCGCCTGGGCGGCGCCCCGGTCGAGCGGCACAGCGTCCCGCATGCGCCGCTCCACCGGAACCTCCGACGACGACGTGGTCCCCACGTCCACGAAGGACGCCAGGCTGCACGCCACGGCCGAGGACGTCGCCGCAGCGATCGGCGACCGCCACCGGGCCCTGGCCGACGCGGGCTTCCTGCGCGACGCGGAGCGGGCCCGCACCGCAGCCGGCATCCGCCCCGAGCGCCACTGGCACGTCGCGACGATCGCGGCGCTCCTGGTGCTCGTCGGCACGTCGGTGGCCGTGCTGGCCACCGCCTGAGCCGCACGCGCGGGTGGGCACGGTCACAGCCCAGCCAGCTTGCCGGACGAGGGCGGCAGGTTCGAGTTCAGTGCGCGCTGCGCGGAGGCGTCCGCCTCCATGGCCTTGGCCATCTTGCGCTCGGACGGGATCCGCTTCTGGCGGGGGTCGAACGCGTCCCGCAGACCATCACCGATGAAGTTGACGCTCAGCGCGATGAGCACGATGAAGATGCCGGGCCACCAGAACAGCCAGGGGCGCGTGGAGAACGCCTGCTGGTACGTCTGGATCATCTGACCCAGAGAGATCTCCGGCGCCTGGATGCCGAAGCCGAGGTACGAGAGCGCCGTCTCCAGCAGGATCGCGGAGCTCATCAGCAGCGTGGTGCTGACGATGATCGTGCCGATCGCGTTGGGCAGGATGTGCTTGAAGATGATCCGGCCACCGCTGGCACCGGCAACGCGAGCTGCGTCGACGAACTCCCGTTCGCGCAGGGCGAGGAACTCTCCGCGGACCAGCCGGGACAGCGTGGTCCACAGGATGAGGCCTAGCGCGACCGCGAAGAAGTTGCTGCTGATACCGCCCGCCATCTTGCCGATCACGGCGCCGACTACGATCGTCGGCACGGTGATGACCAGGTCGGTGAACCGCATCAGGGCGGTGTCGCGGCCACCGCGGTAGTACCCGGCGACGGCTCCCACGAGGACGCCGAGCACGCAGGCCACGATGCCGATGATGAACATGACCTTGAGCGACGTCTGCGTGCCGTGCATGACCCGAGCGAAGATGTCACGCCCGAGCTCGTCCTGGCCGAACGGGTGGATGCCGAGCGCCGGGGGGACCACAGTCATCGTCGGCGCACCGCCGGCGTTCGACATCGGGTTGCCGGTCTCGTAGCCGGTCCACATCCACCAGCCGGGGATGGGGCCGACGCCGACAGAGGTGACGGCGAGCAGGATCGTCCCGCCCAGCGCGGCGAGGCCGACGAGCGCTCCCTTGTGCCGGAAGAAGCGTCGGCGCACGATCTGCCCCTGGGACAGACCGACGACGTCCTGCAGCTCGATCGCGTTCTCGACGGTGTCGCCCGACGAGGGGGTCTCGGGGTTCGTGGAGGTGCTCATGCGTCCAACCGGATTCTCGGGTCGACCGACGCGTAGATGATGTCCGCGACGATGTTGGCGATGATGGCGAGCGTCGCCGTGATGAGGAGATAGCCCATCACCGGCTCGATCTCGGCATCGTTGAGCGAACGGACGAACAGCTGGCCCATGCCGGGCCGTGCGAACACCGCCTCGGTGATGACCGCACCGCCGATGAGCGTGATGATGTCGATCGGCACGATCGTGGCGAGCGGGATCAGGGTGTTGCGGAACCCGTGGCGGACCACGACCGCACGCTCTGGCAGGCCCTTGGCCCGGGCCGTCCGGATGTAGTCCTGGTTCATCACCTCGAGCATGCTGGAGCGCGAGTACCGCGTGTACGCGGCGAACGCGATGAGCACGAGGGTGGCCGTCGGCAGCAGCAGGTGGGTGAACGCGTCGAGCACGCCGACCCAGTAGTTGCCGCCCAGTCCCGGGGTGCGGTCACCGAACGTGGGGATGGGCCGCCCGCTCAGAGCACGGAAGTAGGGCGGCCACACCTGCATGACCTGGTCGATGAAGATGAGCCCGCCGGTGATGAACGCCACCGCGGCGCCGGTGCGTGCCGAGATGCCCCAGTCCGGCCCGCCGTAGAGCCGGCCGATGAGGAACCCGACCCCCATGGCGACCAGGGCGAGCAGGAAGATGATCCAGTTGTTCTCGTCGATCGTGTCGAAGACGACCTGCATCGGCAGGTACAGCGCAAGACCCACGCCGACCGTCGTCAGCGCGGTCCACATGGCGCGACGGTTGTGCACGCCTGCGAACACCGCGGCGATGGCGACCGCCGAGCCGCCGGCGAGGATCAGCAGCAGGAGGGGGCCGATCTGCGGACGCTCCCACCAGCCCGAGAGCTGTAGGTAGGCGAACATCGCGAAGGTCGCCGCAGCGGCGACCCCGAAGACCTGCCACCGGCGTGCGGCGCTCCCGCCGACGGCGAGCGACCAGAACAGGCCCGCGATCACCGCGATGCCCGCGATCACCGACCAGGCGATGACCGGGTCCTTGAGGAAGTCGTTGAAACCGATCGCGGCCCACTGCTTGAGCAGGACGGCGACCCAGAAGGAGGGCAGCGAGTAGAGCAGGAACGACAGGAAGATGATCCCGTAGTCGAAGCCGCTGTACTGCCGCAGCGCGCTGACGATGCCGACGGTGACACCGATGGTCAGCGACAGGACGGTCGCGGCGGTGACCAGCTGCAGGGTCGAGCCGATGGCGTGCGCGAGCAGGTCCCTGACGGGCTGCATCGAGCGCCACGCGATACCGAAGTCGCCGGTGAACAGGTTGCCGAGCCACATGAAGAACCGGACGACGACGTTGGTGTCCAGGTTGAGCATCTCGATGCGCGCGTCGATGAGCTGCTGCTTGTTCGGCGCTGTGCTCTCGCGGAGGTCCTGCAGCGGGTCGATCGCGGCGTCGACCAGGACGAACATGAGGAAGAGGGCCACGAAAAGGGTGGCCAGACCCGCCAGGATGCGGCGGAGGAGGAAGTTCAGCACGGGTGGGTTACCTCGCTGGGATCGGGCACCGCTGGTCGGGGGGATCGTATCCCTCGGGCGACCGCGGTCCGGGGTCGAACGACCACAGGCACGTCAGCGGGGCGCCGGGACCTGGTGGTGCCCGGCGCCCCGCTGACGTCTGACCGGGAGGTTCCTCCGCCAGGCTCAGTGCCCGGCGGAGGAACCGTGGATCACTCGGCCGCAGCCTCGCCCGCGGTCCACTCCCAGAAGCCGTAGAAGATCGTCGGCGCGATCGTCAGCTTCGAGACGTTGCCGATCTTGTCCGGGTTCCAGGCGGTGACGCCGGGGAACTGGAAGATCGTCACACCGAACGCGTCGTTCACGAGCTCGGTCTCGATCTGGGCCAGGAGAGGCTCCTGGTCCTCCTGCTCCGTGGCCACCTGGAGCTCGTCGAAGAGCCCATCCACCGTGGCGTTGGAGTACCCGTAGAAGTTGTTCCCTCCACCCGTGCGGTAGTTCGCGTCCGACTCGGTGACGGCGGTGGAGGTCGACTGCCAGCCGAAGAGCGCTGCGTCGTAGAAGCTCGTCGCGTTCGAGAGGTCCGTGCCCCAGTCGGTCTGGACCTGGTAGGGCACGACGTCGAAGCCGGCCTGGGCGGCCGACGCCTTGATGAGCTCGTACTCGTTCTGACGGCGCGTGTTCTCCGGGTCGAAGAGCAGGCGGACCGAGACGGCCGGCACACCGGCCTCGGCGAGCAGAGCGGTGGCGCCGGGGATGTCCAGCGCGTACGCCTCAGCCTGACCGTTGGCCTCGACGATGGGGTCGTACATCGGCGAGCCCGCGACCTGCGTGTAGGAGTTGCGGAGCTCCGCCGTCTCGTCGAGAGGCTTGATCAGGTTCTCCATGATCTGCTCACGGGGAATGGTCTTGAGGAACGCCTGGCGCACCTTCTTGGCCTTCTCCGCGTCGCCGCCGTAGGTCGCCGGGTCGAACGGACCACCGTTGGCGAACTGCAGGTCGACGTGCTCGTACGTGCCCTCGGGGCCGGACTCGACCTCGAGGCCCTCGATCGCCTCGACGGCGGTCTTGACGTCGGCCGTGGCCTGCGGGTTGATGAGGTCGACCTCACCGTTCTGCAGTGCCTGGACCTGGCCCATCGGGTCGCCGTTGTAGCGGACCGTGACCTTGTTGAAGACCGGCTTGTGGTCGCCCTCGTAGGACTCGCTGGCAGTCAGGGTGATGAACTGGTCCTGCTCGAACTCCGTGATCTGGTACGCGCCGCTCGTGACGAGGAGGTCCTCGTCGGACGGCATCGACGCGAAGTTCCAGTCGGTGCTCCACGACTTGGCGATCGGCGAGAGGTCCTCGACGTTCTCGTCCTGGATGGCCGCGATGAGCGCGTCGGTCGCCTCCTCCGCGTCCTCGATGCCGAGGGCGCGCTGCGCGACGATGTGCGCAGGCAGGTTCGACTGGATGGCCGTCGACCAGTCCGCGAACGGCTTGGTGTAGGTCAGCGTGATGGAGTTGCCGTCGATCTCGGGCGTCTCCTCGACGAGTGCCATCGCGGGCGAGGCTGCGTCGAAGTAGACACCGGCGTCCAGGGCGTCCTGGTTCGTGATGTTGCCTTCTTCGTCGTACTCCGCCTCGACGTTGTTGAACTTGCCGCTCTGCGCGGCCCACTCGAGGAGCAGGTCGGCGGGACCGGCGGGCGTGCCGTCTGACCACTTCGCGGTGTCGGCGTACGTGTACTTGACCTGCAGCGGGTCGTCGGAGACCTTCTCGTAGGTGCCGAACGACTCGTCCTGGACCAGGTTGAGGTCCGCGTCGTAGTACCAGAAGCCCGAGTTCGCGAGGTACAGGATGACGTTGTTCGCCGTGGCGTTACCCGTCGTGCTGTTTCCGTTGGCCGAGTAGAACGGCTGGTTCCAGGCGATGTTGATCGACGTCTCGGTGTTGATGCCCGCGTCGTCGGTCTCGTCGTCGCTGCCGCCGCCGCCGCTGGAGCAGGCCGCGAGGGCGAGAACGCTCGTCGCGGCGACCGCTGCGAACGCGGCCTTGCGTGTGATCCTCAATGTTCCTCCCGAGAAGGGTGGTGGGCTCTGTGGTGCGAGCCGGGAGTACCGACCAGCACGCGGTCCAGAGGTCCGCCGGGGTGTGGCGACACGGTAGTCAAGCGAATAGTGGACAAATCGGACAGTTCGCAGAGCGCAACGCGATTGTTACGCGATCGATACTGTCGGGTACGTCTCACCATCTGAAACCTGCTGTTGTGGCGCACCCGATGTTTCTGGCGCATTTCCCGGGGGCACACCACGGACAACTCCATCAGACACCCTCCGACGATGTCGTGCGATCGCAACGCCCCTCGGGCGGGGGACGTGCCGTCCCACCTGCACGTCTTCCGCGGAGGCCGTCTCCGTCGGAGACACTGGTCCGATGGGCTTCACCGCGATCGTCCGCCGGGTCGGGCGCACCCCCTGGTTCGCCCGGATCGGCCGCGCGACCTCCGGGATCGACCGACGGCTGCACAAGGCGAGCCGCGGTCGGCTGAGCGTCCTCGGCAGGCCGACGCTCCCCCACCTCATCCTCACGACGACCGGCCGGACGTCCGGCCAACCCCGCGAGGCCGTCCTCCTGTACGCCGTCGACGGCGACGGCTGGGTGCTCATCGGCTCCAACTGGGGGCAGGAACACCACCCCGCGTGGTCGGGCAACCTCCTGGCGGACCCCCACGCGACCGTCACGATCGCGGGAGTCCGCACCCGTGTCGTCGCGACGCTCGCCGCCGCGGACGAGCGCACCCGCCTGCTGCCCGCGCTGCTCGAGGTGTGGCCGGGGTACACCGACTACGCCGACCGCACCGACCGCGAGCTGCGCGTGTTCCGGCTGGCTCCCGCATGAGCCTCCCGCTGGTCCTTCCGACCCTCCTCGGCGATGCGGTCCGACTGCGCGCCTTCTCTCCCGCCGACCTCCCGCTGGTCCGTGAGGCGACGACCGACCCGCTGATCCCCCTCATCACGTCGGTGCCGGCGCACGGCGACGACGACGCCTGTCTCGAGTACCTCGCACGGCAGGCCGACCGCCTCAGGACGGGCGCCGGCTACGCGTTCGCCGTCGCGGACCGCACGACGGACCTGGCCGTGGGTCACGCCTACCTCGGGCTGCGCGACCTCGACCTCGGCCGCGCGACCGTGGGGTACTGGATCGCCGCCTCACGCCGCGGACGTGGGCTGGCCGGGGATGCGGTGCAGACCCTGGTGCGGTGGGCGGTCACCGTGCCCGGCATCCAACGGCTCGAGCTCCACGTCGAGCCCTGGAACGTGGCGTCCGCCCGCACGGCGACGAGCGCTGGGTTCGTGCGCGAAGGGCTCCTGCGATCGTGGGAGAAGGTCGGAGACGAGCGTCGGGACATGGAGATGTACGCGCTCGTCATGCCTCAGACCTGACGGGCTCGCCGCCGGTAGGCGCGGGCCTTCATCACGTCGCCGCACTCGTTCATCGAGCACCACCGCCCTGAGCGGTTTCGTGAACCGTCGTAGTACACCCACTGGCAGTCGGGGTTCGCGCATGCCTTGAGGCGTGCCCACTCGCCGTCCGCGTGAGCCCGGTGAACCTCGGCGAGCAGCCCGGTGACGACGGTGTCTGCCCCCGCCGGTGCCAGCGTGGCCGTGCCGGCACCGAACGTGACGACGAGCGGATGGGTGGCCGCGAGCGCGTCGAGACCGGCCGCGTCGCCGGACGTCAGGTACCGCCGCAGGGCGTCGCGGAGCGACACGAGGCCGACGGGTCCACCGGCCAGGTCGTCGGTGCCGTGGAACCGGTCGTCGGTGTTCAGGAGCGCCCGCACGCGCTCGAGCGCTCCCGGGGCGACCCCCGGCTCGCTCCCGAGCTCGACCCACTGCAGCAACTGGTCCGGCACGAGCACCTCCCCTTGACGTGGTCAGCGGTTCGCCACGATAGTCATCACCAGCGTACCGGTTTTACCGGTGACGCACCGGAGTTCCCGACACCGAGAGCGAGACGCACGATGAGCGCCGTCACCAGCACCGAGAAGCTCGGCTGCGACACCTCCGACATGCTCACGATCCACGCACTGTTCCGCCGCGCCTTCACCGACGCCCCGGTCCTGGTCCGCGGCGTGGCCGACGGGGACACCGCCCGGATGCTCCCCGTCGCCGACCACGTCCGCGAAGTTGCCGCGGCACTGCACCACCACCACGAGGGCGAGGACCTGCTGCTCTGGGACACCCTCGAGCTGCGCGCGCCGGCGTGCGCGCTCCACGTCGGTCTGATGCGGTCCCAGCACGCCGCCACGGCCGCACAGCTGGAGCGGCTCGACGGACTCATGGACGCGTGGGAGGAGTCGGCCGGCACGACCGAACGCGACGCCGTCGCCGCGCTGCTCGACGATGTACGGGACACGCTCCTGCAGCACCTCGGCCAGGAGGAGGCGCAGATCCTGCCGACAGCGTCCACGGTGATGTCGCAGCGGGAGTGGAACCTGCTGCACGAGCACGGCATGGCGTCGATCCCGAAGGACCGGTTGCTCCTGCAGCTGGGCTGGATCCTCGAGGTCGTGCCCGCCGACGAGCGCGCAGGCTGGCTGCGGACCAACCTGCCAGCGCCCGCCCGCGTGCTGTGGCGCCTGGTGGGCCGACGCCAGTTCGCCGCGCACCGGGCGCGGATCTACGGCTGACTGTCGCGACGCCGGGCGACGAACACCATCTCCTTGCCCGGTCGGTCGGGAGCCTCACGCACGTCGACGACGTCGAATCCCGCCTCCGCCAGAGAGCGTTCGACCGTGCTCCTGTCGCGGAACCGCAGGGTCGAGTCCGACGTCAGCACCGCACCGTCCGACGCGAACACCCACGTCGCCCGGAACGTCACGAGCTCGCCGACGACCTCCGTCACGTCGACCCACGTCTCGACCTGCCCGACCCTGTCGACGTCCGTGACCTCGTGCGTCGCCTCGCGCGTCCACTCCCGCCACGCCTCACGCTCGGGAACGCGGGTCTCGAACACCAGGTGCCCGCCCGGGACCAGCGCCGCGTGCAGCGCGGCGAGGGTTCCCGCCCACTCCGCGTCGGTCACGAAGACCTGCGCGACGTTACCGGTCATCGTCGCGACGTCGACACGCACCTCCGCCAGGGTCGTCGCGTCGCCGTGGAGCCACCGCACATCGTCGGACCCGGCCTTCCCCCGCGCCACGTCGAGCGATGCCTCCGCCGGGTCGACGCCGACGACGTCGAGGCCGCGGGCAGCGAGCAGAAGCGCGAAGGTACCGGTGCCGCAGCCGACGTCGAGCACGCTGCGCGCACCCAGCTCGTCGACGATGGCCACGTACGCATCGAGGTCGCTGCGGTCCGAGTCGAGCGAGTCGTACAGCTGCGCGAGGCGGGGGACCTCGAATCCGTCGTCGGCCATGCGAGCGACGTTAGGCAGCCGTCAGCGAGGACGTCGCCTGAATTCGGGCAGCCTTCGTTCGTGACCGCCCAGGACGGCGGCCAGAGCTGACCTCGTGCGCCGCGTCGTGTCGTGCACGTCACGCGGCGCTGCGTGCCACCTCAGCTCGGAGCGAGCTGCGGTGGGCCCGAGCGGTGCTCGTCGGACCGTGGGCTCAGCAGACCGACCTGGTGGCCGTCCGGGTCTGCGAGCACAGCGAACCGGGAGCCGAAGAACGCGTCGAACGGCCGCTGCCGGGACTTGTACCCGAGCCCTGTCATCCGCGTCCATACGGCGTCCACCTCGTCGCGGCTGCCCACCCGGATCGACAGCACGGTCGCCGCCGCGTCGTCGTCCGGGCTGCCGCTGTTCCAGAACGCGACGGACGAGTGCTCGTCGAGCTCCACGCTCAACCCCTCGAACCGGATCTCGGCGTGCGGATCGACCGGCGCACCGACGTTCCAGCCGAGATCCCGGTAGAACTCGCCGCTCCGCACGACGTCGGCGACGGCGTCCCATCCCGGCGACGTGTCCATCGCGGCCACGCACTCCGCCTTGGTCAGCACCGCGCCCGGGACGACCACCACCGCGTCGTCGCGAAGCACCCGGGCATACACGGCACCCCGACCGAGAGCGAGCTCGCGCTCGATCGCCATCAGCTCGTCGACGACAGCCATGCGTTCCACACGTGCGTGGTCAGAAGGTTACGCAGGCGAGGTAGTCGAAGCCTTCCTGGGCGGCCTCGAACGGGTCGAACGTCGGGTCGCCGAAGCGCGGGTCGTGCTCGACGACGTAGTACTTCGTGCTGCCACCCGCCGCCTCGAAGATCGACGGGAAGTCGATGATCCCGTCGCCGACGATCTCGATCCGACCGGGGAACGGACCGGCCGCCATGTCCTTGACGTGGAACAGCTGGATCCGGTTGCCGTACCGCTCGATCACGTCGATCGGGTTGGCGACACCGCCGCCGTTGGTCGCCCAGTAGAGGTCGAGCTGGAACACGACATTCTTCGGGTCCGTGTAGGCCATGAGGATGTCGAACACCGTCTGGTCGCCGAACACCTCTTCGAACTCGATGTCGTGGTTGTGCACCATGAGCGTCTGGCCGTGCTGGCGGGCGATTGCGCCGAGCGCGTCGAGGTACTCGGCGTAGGCGATCCACTCCGCCTCGGTGGTGTAGACCAGCGGGAAGATCGGGGTGGAACCGGAGCCGAAGTACTTGATCCCCAGCGTCTTGTTGTCCGCAAGGATCTGGTCGATGTCAGCCGGCGACCCCGGCCTCCCGACGTCGACGTGCCGCGCGGAGGCCTTGAGCCCGTACTCGTCGAGGAGCGCGCGGTACTGCTCTGCCGTCAGCCCGCTCAGGGTGAACGGCTCGACGTTCCGGTACCCCATCTCGCTCAGGCTCTGGAACACCTCCTCGGTCCGGGCGATGGTGCCGGCGTCGGTACCGAAGCCGATGTACTCGGCGAACGTCCAGAGCTGGACCGAGATCTTGCTCGTCGGCACTCCTCTGCCGGCGCACTCCGGGGCTGCAGCAGACGCGACGGAGGCGGTGCTGACACCGCCGGCGACGAGGCCGATCGCGACCATGGTCACGGCGACGAAGCCGCGCAGCGCTCGGGCCCAGGATCGGTACATGGTGTCCATCGGTGCCTCCGAGGTGCCACGTTCGAACGTTCGACCGGCGTCGTTGCCGCATCACGTTCGACCTACTGGCACCGTAACCGGCAGTCGCGCCGATTGGGAACCCCGTCGCGAGCGGGTGATGTGGCGCGCGGCGCGTCGGAGTAACGTTCCCATCGCGCCGCGACGCCGATGTCGATGATCGGGTGGAGGTCGGGATGGCCAAGACACTGCCTCCCCCCGGGCAGCTGCCTGCGGGGCAGCACCCCGGCTGCGACACGTCGGGGATGATCCTCGTCCATCGGATCATCCGCTGGCTGTATCGGGAGCTCCCCGAGCTGGTGCGCGAGGTCGAGCCTGGCGACACCGCCCGCTCGGCGGTCGTCGGCCGCTACGCCCACCTCGACTTCTATGCCCTGCACATGCACCACGAGACCGAGGACATGGTCCTGTGGGACAGGCTGGTCGCGCGCGAACCCGCCTGCACCCTGCACGTCGGTCAGATGCGAGCGCAGCACGCCGAGGTCGCGGTGCAGCTCGCGCGGATCGAGCCGCAGCTGGAGCCCTGGGTGGTCACCGCCGATCCCCGGCTCCGCGACGCCTTCGCGACCGACATCGAAGGTCTCCGCGACCTGCTGTCCGCGCATCTCGGGCAGGAGGAGGACGAGATCCTCCCCGTCGCGGGGGAGGTGATGTCGCAGCAGGAGTGGGACTTCATGGAGGAGCACACCCGATCCACTCTCATGGCGCACCGCAAGGAGCTCGGGAAGGACGTCATGTCGTTGCAGATCGGCCTGCTGATCGCGAGCGTCCCCGAGGCCGAGCGAGACGACTGGGTCCGCGCCAACGTGCCCGCGCCGATCCGGCTCCTGTATCTCCTCCTCATGAAGCGGAGATACGACAGCGCGATGCGGGAGCTCTACCCCGACCGACCCGTGCCGACGATGGTGTGACGCGGCGACCCCGAGGCGGAGGAACCCATGTGGCGACGCGTGACGCTCGACGTGCACCTCGATCACCCGCCGTCGCGCGTCTACCCGTACCTCGCCGACCCGGGACGGTGGCCCGAGTTCGCGCCAGCTGTCGACTCCCGCCGCCCGTTGGACAGCGGCCCGCTGCAGGTGGGGAACCGGTGGGCCGCCGTCGACCGCATCGGGCCCTTCCGGATCCATTTCACCGACGTGCTCGAGGTCGTCGAGCACGACCGCCGGGTCGTGTGGCACTCGACGTCCCCGTGGAACTCCCGCGTCGAGTACGAGTGCACGCCTGACGCCGGCGGCACGCGGATCTATGCCGACTACGGCGGCGACGTCGCCGACTGGCTCCGGCTCGTGGCGCTCCTGCCGACGTTCGTGCTGGCGCGGATCTTGCTGCGCGACTTCACGGGGCTCCGCCGCGTGCTCGACGCAGCGGACCGGGCGCGCGCCTCCGGGGCGTGACGATCGTGGCCCCGCTCTCGCGGGCTGGCCCGGCGCAACTGCTTCCGGGATGTGCGATCGGCCTCGCCGTCGCCTATCCGGCGTGGGGAAGCAGCCCGCTCAACTCGTCGGACAGACGGTCCACACCTGAACCGCGGCGGCCCGACAAGCCGACGACGCCGAACTTCGCCGAGGTCAGCGTCACCTGAAGTGTCCCGGGCGCCACCTGCGTCCACCGGGCATGGACCTTCTCGCCGACCATCAGCAGGTACTTCCCTGAGGTGAACATCGCGGTGCCCGAGTTCACGTCTCCGGCCAGGTACCGGAACCCTGTGCGCCGCGCAGCCTCCTGAAGCGCCGCGAAGACATCCGACGGCCTCGCCTGAAAGGTCATCGCCCGCGTGCCACTATCGCTCATCTACTCAGCATGACAGGCGATACCCGGTCCAGCCGCCGGCCCGCCACAGGCGCACCAGCCGGTCGCCTCTGACCTCGGCAAACGTGCTGGATCACACGTTGAAGCGGAACTCCACCACGTCGCCGTCGACCATGACGTAGTCCTTGCCCTCGATCCGGGCCTTGCCGGCAGCACGGGCGGCGGCGACCGACCCGGCGGCGACGAGGTCGTCGAACGAGATGACCTCCGCCTTGATGAAGCCCTTCTGGAAGTCCGTGTGGATCACGCCGGCGGCCTGCGGAGCGGTCCAGCCCCGGTGGATGGTCCAGGCGCGGGACTCCTTCGGGCCGGCGGTCAGGTAGGACTGCAGGCCGAGGGTGTGGAAGCCGACGCGCGCCAGCTGGTCCAGGCCGGCCTCCTCCTGGCCGTTGTCGGCGAGCATCTCGCGGGCCTCGTCAGGCTCCAGCTCCACCAGCTCGGACTCGAACTTGGCGTCGAGGAAGATGGCGTCGGCGGGGGCGACCAGCGCGCGCAGCTCGTCCTGCATCGCGGTGTCGGCCAGGCCGGCGTCGTCGGTGTTGAAGACGTAGATGAACGGCTTGCTCGTCATGAGCTGCAGCTGGTCGAGGTACTCGCGCTCGATCTTCGCGCCGCCCGAGAACAGGGTCTGACCGGTCTCGAGGATCGCGACAGCCTCCTGGGCGGCGGCCAGCAGACCGGCGTCGGCCTTCTTGGCGCGCACCTCCTTCTCGAGGCGCGGCACGGCCTTCTCGAGGGTCTGCAGGTCCGCGAGGATCAGCTCGGTGGCGATGATCTCGATGTCGTCCTTCGGGTTCACCGCACCGGAGACGTGCACGACGTCCGGGTCGGCGAACACGCGGGTGACCTGGCAGATCGCGTCGGCCTCGCGGATGTTGGCGAGGAACTTGTTGCCCAGGCCCTCACCCTCGCTGGCACCCTTGACGATGCCCGCGATGTCGACGAACGACACGGTCGCCGGCAGGATCCGCTCGGAGCCGAAGAGCTCCGCGAGCTTCTCCAGCCGCGGGTCGGGCAGCGGGACGACGCCGACGTTGGGCTCGATCGTCGCGAACGGGTAGTTCGCCGCGAGGACCTGCGCCCGGGTCAGCGCGTTGAAGAGGGTGGACTTGCCGACGTTGGGCAGGCCGACGATGCCGATGGTGAGTGCCACGTCGGGGAAGTCTACGGGGGCCTTCCGTCAGGCGAACGCCATGATCTTGCTGAGCAGGCCGGGGCCGGTGCGGTCGAGCGTCCTCCCACCGACGCGCACACCGATGGTGAGGAGCACCGCGCCGAGCACGACGCCGACGACGAGCGTCACCCACCCGAGCGCGACCGACCCGCCCCGCACGGCGAGCAGCGCGAGGATCATCTCGGGCAGGCACACCACCATGACCGCCAGCCAGCCGACCAGCTGGGAGACGACCGACGCCGTCGAGGCTCCCTGCTTCGTCTGGAACGGGCTCTCGCCCGGCAGCTGGACGGGGTAGACGACGAGCGCGGACAGGATGCTGGAGCCGCCGAGCGACGTGAGCAGCACCCCGAACGACAGTCCGAGCAGCGCGACGATGGCGTTGGCTTGGCTGGCGACGAGCGCGGAGCCGACGACGAGGATCGTGACCGCAGGCACGGCGATCGCCCCGGCGGCGATCACGCGACCCAGCCGGTCCGCGGTCCCGCGCAGGGGTGCCGCGAGGTGCGTCCAGAAGGCGGAGCCGTCGTAGGCGACGTCGGCCGAGATCCCCCAGCCCATCAGGTACGCCGCGAGAGGGCCGATCAGGAGGAGCACTCCACCCCCGGGGCTGACGATGTACAGCACGACGGCCAGCACTGGTACAACGGCCACGGCGAGCGCGTAGCGCGGGTCGCGGGCCCAGTAGGTGAGGCAGCGCGCGGTGACGGCGCCGAGCGGCGTGGCGGGCAGCCGGTCGAACCATCCGAGCCCGCGACCCTTGGACGACACCTTCTGGTGAGCGGGGTTGACCAGCGCGTGCGCGAGCGACCGGTCCCACACCACGGCCACCACGGCGAGCGTCGCCACGGCGATCACGAAGCGCGCTGTCGCCAGACCCCATTGCCCCTCGGCGACGTCCCCGGGGACTGCCCAGGCCGCGCCGAACGGGGTCCACGACAGGAGGTCAGCGACGTGCTCGAGCACGTCGGCCGTGATAGCCGCGCCCGAGGTCAGCCGACCCAGGACCGGACCCGCGACGATGACCGGCAGCACGGCGACAGCGGCCATCACCTCCCGGAACCGGCGGCCCGTGACCAGGGCGGACGCGGCGGAGGTCGTCGCCCGCGCACCGATGACGCACGTCGCCACGGCGAGGACGGAGCAGAGGAGGCCCACGACGAGGGCGGTCGGGGTACGCCACCACACGCCCGCCATCGCGAGCGCAGCGCCGACCGTGGCCACGCCCGGCACCCCGATGACCCCCGCGAGCGCCAGGCCCGTCAGCAGGGACCGTCGCGGGATGGCGAACGTGACGAACCGTGCGGGATCGATGGTCGAGTCGACGCCGAAGGCGATGAGCGGCACCACCCACCACCCGAGGATCAGCACGGAGCCGACGAGCACGGTGACGAGCCCGCGGATATCGGGCTCCTGCACGCTGAGCACGACCATCGATCCCACGACGATCGCGAGCGCGACGACGCCGTACAACGCGGCGACGACGAGGCCGACCACCTGCCAGGGGCTGCGCCGCAGAGCGTTGCGCAGCAGCGTCAGCTTCAGGCGGACGAGGTGCGCAACCACGCCAGCCCCTCCCCGCTCACGCGACCACCGACCAGGTCGACGAACCGGTCCTCGAGGCTGCCGTCACCGCGGACCTCGTCGACGGTGCCGGCGGCGAGCACGTGTCCCGCCGCGATCACCGCGACGTGGTCGCACATGCGCTGGACCAGGTCCATGACGTGCGACGAGACGATCACCGTGCCGCCCGAGCGGACGTAGGAGCGCAGGATGTCGCGGATGTTCGCCGCCGACACCGGGTCCACCGCCTCGAACGGCTCGTCCAGCACCAGCAGCCGGGGCGCGTGCACCAGCGCGCACGCCAGCGCGACCTTCTTGGTCATGCCCGCGGAGTACTCGACGACGAGCTTCGTGGCGTCCGCGGTCAGGTCCAGGGCCGACAGCAGGTCGGTCGCACGGGCGGCGACGGTCTCGCGGTCGAGCCCCTGCAGCAGGCCCGCGTACGTGATGAGCTGCTCTCCGGTCAGCCGGTCGAACAGGCGCACCCCGTCGGGCAGCACGCCGAGCATGCCCTTGACCTCGATGGGATTCACCCATAGGTCGTGCCCGTGGACGAGCACCGTGCCGAAGTCGGGTTGCAGCAGCCCCGTCGCCATCGAGAGCGTCGTCGTCTTGCCGGCCCCGTTGGGACCGACGAGGCCGTAGAACGAGCCGGCCGGGACGACGAGGTCGATGCCGGAGACGGCGATCTTGTCACCGAACTTGCGCCACAGTCCGCGCAGCTCGAGGGCGGGTGCATTCGACATCGGACCACCGTAGGCGCCGTCGACCCGCCATGGTTCTCCTTTCGGTCGGATGTCGGTGGGTGCTGGGAGCCTGCACGCATGGACACAGGACTACTGCTGGGACTCGCGATCGGCGCCGTCGTCGGCGTGCTCGCCGGCTGGCTGCTCACGTCGTCCCGCCTGCGCGCGGCTGACCTCGAGGCGGCGCGGGCACGGGCCACGCTGGAGGCGGAGCGGCACGGCGCGCAGGCCCGGCTGGCGGACTCCGACCGGCTCGCCGACCAGTTCCGTGCCCTGGCGGCCGACGCGCTGGCGACGAGCACCGACCAGTTCCTCGCGCTCGCGCACCAGCGGTTCGCCGCCGACCACCAGACGCAGGTCGGGGAGCTCGCCCAGCGCGAGCAGGCTGTGCGAGCGATGGTGGAGCCGCTGTCCCGCACGCTCGACCAGGTGCGCGTCGAGCTGTCCACCGCCGAGCAGGCACGTGCCGCCGGCCAGGCCGCCCTCGGCGAGCAGGTGCGCGCGATGCACCTGGCCTCCGAGCACCTGCGGGGCGAGACGGCGCAGCTGGTCACCGCGCTGCGCTCGTCGCAGGTGCGGGGGAAGTGGGGCGAGCTGCAGCTCAAACGCGTCGTCGAGGCCGCGGGGATGCTCGCGCACGTCGACTTCGTCGAGCAGGACCAGGTGCGCACCGACGACGGGCTGCTGCGGCCGGACATGGTCATCAAGCTCGCGGGCGGCAAGAACGTCGTCGTGGACGCCAAGGTCGCCTTCCTCGGGTTCCTCGACGCCGCCCAGGCCACCGACGAGCGCGTCCGCACCGAGCGGCTCGCGGCGCACGCCCGGCACGTCCGCGCGCACGTCGACGACCTGGCCGACAAGCGCTACTGGGACCAGTTCGCCCCGGCGCCGGAGTTCGTCGTGATGTTCGTGCCCGCCGAGTCGTTCCTGCACGCCGCCGCCGAGCAGGACCCGCTGCTGATCGAGTACGCGTTCGAGCGCAACGTCGTCATCGCGACGCCGACCACCCTGCTCGCGCTGCTGCGCACCGTGTCGTACGCCTGGCGGCAGGACGCGCTGGCCAGCAACGCGCAGGCCGTCCTGTCGCTCGGAAAGGAGCTGCACGGTCGGCTCGCAACCATGGGCTCGCACCTGGCCAAGCTGGGGCGCGCGATCGACTCCGCGGCCGGCGCCTACAACCAGACGGTGTCCTCGCTGGAGACCCGCGTCCTGGTCAGCGCCCGGCGGTTCGCGGACCTGCACGTGGTCGACGGCGACCTCCCGACGCCCGCCCCCGCGAACCCTCAGCTGTCCGCGGTCAGCGCACCCGAGCTGGTGGCGTCGGCCGACGAGCTGATCGTGATGTTCGACGGCCGCGCCGACCGCGACGAGCGCGCCCTCCGCGCAGAGCGAGCGGCCGACACCCCGGACGCCACGACGGCCTGACGACCGGTGCGGCTGGTCAGACGGGCTGGACGTCCAGGGACGTGCGGCCCTCGCGGCGCGGGACGACCGGGGCCTTGCCCGCGGCCTTGAGGTCGGCGCGGAGCTCGCGGGGCAGCGAGAACATGAGGTCCTCGGTCGCGGTGCGGACCTCCTGGACGTCGCCGAAGCCGTGCTCGGCGAGCAGGGCGAGGACGTCCTTGACCAGGATCTCCGGGACGGAGGCCCCCGACGTGACCCCGACGGTGGTGACGCCGTCGAGCCACGCGAGGTCGATCTCGGACGCCTGGTCGACGCGGTAGGACGACCGGGCGCCCGCGTCCAGGGCGACCTCGACCAGCCGGACGGAGTTCGACGAGTTCGCGGAGCCGACCGTGATGACCAGGTCGCACTCCGGCGCCAGCTTCTTCACGGCCACCTGGCGGTTCTGGGTGGCGTAGCAGATGTCGTCGCTGGGCGGGTCCTGCAGGTTGGGGAAGCGTTCGCGCAGCCGGCGGACCGTGTCCATGGTCTCGTCCACCGAGAGCGTCGTCTGTGAGATCCAGATGAGCCGGTCGGGGTCGCGGACCACCACGTCGGCCACCGCGTCCGGGGAGTTCACCACCTGGATGTGGTCGGGCGCCTCGCCGTACGTGCCCTCGACCTCCTCGTGACCGTCGTGGCCGATGAGGAGGATGTCGTAGTCCTCGGACGCGAACCGCACGGCTTCCTTGTGCACCTTGGTGACCAGCGGGCAGGTCGCGTCGATCGTCTGCAGGTTCCGCGCCGCCGCCTGCGCGTGGACCGCAGGAGAGACCCCGTGCGCGGAGAAGACGACGTGGGCACCCTCGGGCACCTCGTCGGTCTCGTCCACGAACACGGCACCGCGCGCAGCGAGCGTCTCGACGACGTAGCGGTTGTGCACGATCTCCTTGCGCACGTACACGGGGGCGCCGTAGTGCTCGAGCGCCTTCTCGACGGCGATGACCGCGCGGTCGACGCCGGCGCAGTAGCCACGGGGGGCCGCCAGCAGGACGCGCTTGGCTCCGGTGCTCGGGCCGGTGGCCGGGCCTGCGGGCGTGCCGGAGGCGGAGACGGTCGGGGAAGTCACGGTCCGAGTCTAGTTCGGCGGGCACCATCGGCCCTGCTCGGAGGGGACCTGCGAGTGTGACCTGCACCCGACCCGCACGGCCCCGTCACATGCGGCCCGGGCGGGAGATGTCGGCGCCATGAGGCAGGCTGGGTGCGTGAGCACCGGCCCCTTGAGCACCCCGGCGACGGCCGGCCCTCCTCCGCTGCGCGCGGCGGACACCACCCCTGACCGCCCCTGGCCGGTGCGGCACCTCGCGCCCAAGATCGCGGACTACATCGCGAAGATGCCCCCGGTGTGGGTCGAGGGTCAGGTGCTGAACCTGAAGAGGTGGAACACCCTCTACTTCCTCACGCTGCGGGATACCGACCTCGACATGTCCCTGTCGGTCACGGCGCCGGCCTCCGCCATCGACAGGCTGGCGGACAAGCTGGCTGACGGCGCGCACCTCGTCGTGCACGCCCGGCCGCAGTTCCACGCGAAGAAGGGGACCCTGACGTTCGCCGCCGACGACGTGCGGCTGGTCGGGCTGGGTGAGCTCCTCGCGCGGATCGAGCACCTCAAGGGCGTGCTCGGCGCCGAGGGTCTGTTCGAGCCGTCGCGCAAGCGCGCGCTGCCGTTCCTGCCGGCGGTGGTCGGGCTGATCGTCGCCCAGCAGGGCGACGCCGAGCACGACGTGGTGTCCAACGCACGCGCCCGGTGGTCGGCGGTGCAGTTCGAGATCCGCCGCGTGACCGTGCAGGGGCCGCGGGCGGTGCCCGAGGTGAGCGCGGCGATCGCGGAGCTGGACCGGGACCCGCGCGTGGACGTGATCGTCGTCGCCCGAGGCGGCGGGTCGTTTGAGGACCTGCTCCCGTTCAGCAACGAGTCCCTGGTGCGCGTGGCGGCGGCCTGCCGGACGCCGCTGGTCAGCGCGATCGGGCACCACCTGGACACGCCGCTGCTCGACCTGGTCGCGGACTTCCGTGCGTCGACGCCGACCGACGCGGCGAAGCGGATCGTGCCCGACGTCAGCGAGGAGCGCGCGCGGCTGACCCAGGCCAGGCTGCGCGCTCGTGCTGCCCTGACCATGCGGCTGACGCGGGAGCAGAGCGGGCTCGACCACTGGCGCAGCCGGCCGGTGCTCGCCAACCCGACGACGCTGGTAGACGTCCACGAGCATCGGGTCGCGGCACTCCGCGACGGTGCGCGACGGTCGCTGCACACCGCGCTGGTGCACGGGCGCGCCGAGGTGGCCGGGCTCACCGCGCAGGTCAGGGCGCTGTCGCCGGCCGCCACCCTCGAGCGCGGCTACGCGGTCGTGCAGGGGTCCGACGGGCACGTGGTGCGTGATCCGGGCGACGTCGCGCCGGACGAGGCGCTGCGTATCCGGGTCGCGCGCGGGGAGCTCGCCGCGAAGGTCGTCAAGGCCTGACCGTCGCCGCCCGCGCGACCGGCCCGTCGCCAGGCACCAGGCCCGTGCCG
Source organism: Cellulomonas sp. Leaf395 (assembly GCF_001424125.1). Lineage (GTDB taxonomy): Bacteria > Actinomycetota > Actinomycetes > Actinomycetales > Cellulomonadaceae > Cellulomonas. The sequence continues at coordinate 750,837 of NZ_LMQI01000001.1, read as the reverse complement.
AAACTGTGGGCGCGTCCTGGTTGACTGTCCCCGTGCCGAAGCCGTCCCAGTCCCCCGCGCCCGCGTCGTCAGGCTCCGCGGCCCCGCCTCCCGACCCGAACGCCGACGTGGCGGCACTTGGCTACGAGGAGGCTCGTGACGAGCTCGTCGCCGTCGTCGCGCGCCTGGAGGCCGGTGCGGCCACCCTGGAGGAGTCGCTCGCGCTCTGGGAACGCGGTGAGGCGCTGGCGACGCGGTGCCAGGAGTGGCTGGACGGTGCACGCGAGCGGCTCAGTGCCGTGCGGGACGGCGGGGCACGCCCGGAGGACCGCACGAACGCGAGCACCGACGACGAGGAGACGCGATGACCACGCCGACAGCAGACCGTGCCCTCGTCATCGGCGAGGCTCTCATCGACGTCGTGTCCCGCCCGGACGGCAGTCGTACGCAGCACCCCGGGGGCAGCCCCGCGAACGTCGCCCTCGGCCTCGGCCGACTCGGCCGGCGCGTGGACCTGCTGACGTGGCTCGGTCATGACGCGGACGGCGACCTGGTCCGCCGGCACCTTCGCGGCTCGGGGGTCACCGTGCTGCACGGCAACCGGTCCGCGCTGCGCACTCCCGTCGCCACGGCACACCTCGACGCCGAGGGGACCGCGTCGTACGAGTTCGACCTCGAGTGGGACCTGCCCGAGACGTGGGACGAAGAGCCCGGCCGTCCGATCGTCGTCCACACGGGCTCGATCGCGACCGTGCTGCAGCCCGGAGGTGCCGCGGTCTCGAAGATCGTGGCCCGCAGTCGCGCGACGTCGACCATCACGTACGACCCCAATCTTCGGCCCGTGCTCATGGGCTCGCCCGCGCACGCTCTGCCCGTGGTCGACGCGCTCGTCCGGCTTGCCGACGTGGTCAAGGTCAGCGACGAGGACCTCGCGTGGCTGCACCCCGGCGTCGCACCCGCGGAGATCGCCGAGGAGTGGAGCCGGTCCGGGCCGTCGCTCGTCGTCGTGACGCACGGCGGCGAAGGGGCGTTCGCGAGCACGTCCGCCGGGGCACGGATCTCGGTCACGGCCCCGAAGGTGCAGGTCGCGGACACCGTCGGAGCCGGGGACTCGTTCATGGGCGGGCTGATCGACGGGCTCTGGTCGGCGGGGCTGCTCGGGGCCGACCGTCGACAGGCGCTGGCGGAGGTCGACGCCCCGACGGTCGAGAGCGTGCTCGAGCGGTGCGCGCGGATCGCGGCGATCACGGTGTCGCGCGCGGGCGCCAACCCGCCCCGCCTCGCTGAGCTCGGCTGACGCGCCCCGGCCCCAAGGCCGGTCAGGGGACGGACGTCAGGCGCGGGCCTTCTCGCGCGCCTGCGCGCGCTCGAGCGACGCCTTGCGGTCGGCCTCGTTCTCCTCGTCGACCGTCTTCGCGGCCTCGGCGTCCCAGGTGAGGTTCTCACCGGTCTCGGGGTCGAACACCATCATGCGCGCGGGGTCGAACCAGAGGTTCGCCTCGTCACCGTCGCGGACCTTTGTCTCGGACCCGAGCGTGACGATGAGCTGGGTGCGCAGACCTTCGCCGTCGAGGTCGCGGTCGAGCTCCTCGAGCGTCGTCGCGACGTCGGGGTTGGTCTCGAACGGGATGTAGGCGTAGAGCTCCGAGCCGAGCCACTCGCTGACGTCCACGGGCGCGGTGAAGGTGACGCCGGACGACACCTTCGACTCCTCCAGCAGGTTGGCGTCCTCGAAGTGCTCGGGGCGGATGCCGACGATGACGATGTTCTTGCCGCCGAGCTTGCGGGCGAGGTCGGCGGAGATCGGGACGTCGGCGAAGGGCAGGCGCATAGTCGACCCGTTGATCTCGCCCGGCAGGAAGTTCATGGGTGGGGAGCCGATGAAGCCGGCGACGAAGAGGTTGACGGGCTGCTCGTAGAGGCCGCGCGGGCTGGCCACCTGCTGGAGCTCGCCCTTGCGGAGCACCGCGACGCGGTCACCGAGGGTCATGGCCTCCGTCTGGTCGTGGGTGACGTAGACGGTCGTCGTGCCGAGGCGGCGCTGCATGCGGGCGATCTCGGTGCGCATCTGGCCGCGCAGCTTCGCGTCGAGGTTGGACAGGGGCTCGTCGAAGAGGAAGGCCTGGGCTTCACGGACGATGGCACGGCCCATCGCGACGCGCTGCCGCTGGCCGCCTGACAGGTTCGCGGGCTTGCGCTGGAGGTGGTCCTGCAGCTCGAGGGTCTTGGCCGCGAACTCGACCTTCGCCGTGACCTGCTCCTCGGTGAACTGCCCCTTCTGCAGGCGCAAAGGGAAGGCGATGTTCTCGAACACCGTGAGGTGCGGGTACAGGGCGTAGTTCTGGAACACCATCGCGAGCTTCCGGTCGCGGGGCGCCTTGTCGTTCACCCGCTCCCCGCCGATGGTCAGCTCGCCCGCGGTGATGTCCTCGAGGCCGACGATCATCCGCAGCAGCGTCGACTTCCCGCAGCCGGACGGGCCGACGAGGATGACGAACTCGCCGTCGGCGATGTCCAGGCTGACGCCTTTCACGGCGAGGAAGCCGTCGCCGTACTGCTTGACGATGTCCTTGAGGGTGATGGCGGCCATCGGATCTCCTTCGTGGGACGGGCTGTGCGCGGGACTCAGCCCTTGACGGCGCCCTGGGTCAGGCCGGACACGATCTGGCGTTGGAAGAGGAGCACGAGGATGACCACCGGGATGGTCACGATGATGGCGGCGGCGGAGATCGACCCCGTCGGCTCCTCGAACTGCGAGGCGCCGGTGAAGAACGCCAGCGCGGCGGGCACGGGTCGGGCGCGGTCGGTCGACGTCAGGGAGATGCCGTAGACGAAGTCGTTCCACGCGATGAAGAACGCGATCAGCGCGGTGGTGAACACGCCGGGCGCCGCGAGCGGCACGATGGCTTTGCGGAACGCCTGCCAGGTGGTCGCACCGTCCACCTGGGCGGCCTGCTCGAGCTCCCACGGGATCTGGCGGAAGAATGCCGCCAGGGTCCAGATCGAGATCGGCAACGTCAGCGAGAGGTACGGGATGATCAGCCCGAGCCAGGTGTCGTAGAGGCCGATGTTGCGCCACAGGTTGAAGAGCGGCGTGACGATCGAGATGACCGGGAAGATCGAGACGCCGAGCGCCGTGAGCAGGACCAGCCTCTTGCCGGGGAAGTCGAGCCGGGCGATCGCGTAGGCCGCGAGCGTGGCCAGGACGACGGCGATGCCCGTGGCGATCAGGCAGATGCCGATCGAGTTGCGCAGCGAGGACAGGAACAGCGTCTGCGCGGAGCCGCCTGGCGCGAGGATCTCCTCGTAGTTCACGAACGTCCAGGTCTTCGGCCAGAACAGTCCGAGGTTGAGCTGGCTCGGCAGCTTGAACGACGTCGCGAAGATCGAGACGATCGGGAAGAGGGCGTACGCCAGCACGAAGATCGTGATGAGGGCCCAGGCCCACTTGGCCCTCGTGGACAGCTGCTTCATCAGCCCGCCCCCCTCGCGCCGCCGGCTAGATCGACCTTGAAGAGCTTGACCGCGACCCAGCAGATCAGGATCACGCACAGGAAGAGGAGCACGGAGATCGCGGAGCCGAGTCCGATCTCCAGCCGTCCGATCGAGGTCCGGTAGGCGAGCAGAGACAGCACCTCGGTGCCGTTGGCCCCGTTGGTCATGATGAACACGTTGTCGAAGATGCGGAACGCGTCGAGGGCCCGGAACAGGACCGCCACCATGATCGCGGCCTTCATGTTCGGCAGCACGACGCGCGTCAGCCGCTGCCACCACGTGGCGCCGTCGACCTCCGCCGCCTCCTCGAGCTCGGTCGGCACCTGGGAGAGGCCGGCCAGCAGGAGGAGCGAGATGAACGGGGTGGTCTTCCAGATCTCCGACATGATGATGACGAAGAGGCTGGTGCCCTGCTGGGCGAACCAGTTGAGGTCCGGGCTGATGCCGGGCACCCAGTCGAACCAGTGGTTGATGTACCCCGAGTTGATGTCGAACGCGTAGAACCACGCGAAGGCCGAGACCACGGTGATGATCCCGTACGGCACCAGGATCGCCGTGCGGAGCAGACCGCGGAGCTGCGTGATGGCCCGGTGCATGACGAGCGCGAGCCCGAACCCGAGGAGCAGCTCGACGATCACCGTCGTCACCGTGATGAACACGGTGACGCCGAGCGCCTGCCAGAAGAGAGGGTCGGTGAGCACCACGGAGTAGTTGCTCAGTCCGGTGAAGCTCCTGTCGTCCGGCGCGGTGAGCCGGAAGTTGAAGAGCGAGTCGTAGAAGGCCTGCAGGATCGGGTACAGCGTGACGGCGAGCATGACGACGAACGCGGGCCCCGCGAGCAGCCACCCGAGGCGGGCTTCGGACCTCGCGCGGTCGCTGCGGCCGGCCTTCGCCGCGGCGTCGCGCAGGTCCGGCTTCTTGTCGGCGACCGTGGTCATAGCAGCTGCTCCCCTCGAAGCACGGCGGTGATCAGGTCCGTCGATTCCGCGGGCGTCGTCTCGGGGTCGACCTCGCTCGGGGGGTGCCAGGTCTGCTGCAGGCCCGTGGACACCTCGTTGTAGTACGGCGTCTGCGGTCGCGGCACAGCGAGCTCGAGCGACTCCCGGATGACGTCCGCCATGGGGAAGGCCTCGTTCACGGCGGGGTCGTCGTAGGACGTCGTGTTGGACGGCGGGTTGCCGTTCGTCGCGAAGTACTGCGCCTGGTGCTCGGGGGTGACGATGCACTCCGCGGCCTTGTAGGAGAGGTCGACGTAGTTGCTGAAGGCCCCGATGCCGAGGTTGATCCCGCCGTAGGGCGGGGCGGTCTGCTGGTCGGCGGTGACCTGCGGGTACAGCGCCCAGCCGATGTCGTCGAGCAGGGCTTGGTCGAACGTGCCGTCCTCGACGCCCGCCTTCGTGGCGGACCAGACGAACGGCCAGTTGACCATGAACGACCCCTTGTCGCCCTGGAAGATCGACAGCGAAGCCCCCTCGTCCTCCGTCGGCAGGGCCGGCCCACCGAGGTTCTCCTTGCCGATCGTGCCCATGATCGTCGCGGCGGCCTCACCCGCGGGGCTCTCCAGCCCGAGCGTGATCTCGTCCGCCGGAGCCTCGGGGTTCTCGATGATCGTCCCGCCGGCGGACGCGACGAGCGCGTTGATCCACACGGTGAGGGACTCCGCCTTGGTGCCCTGGACGCCGAGGTACTTGTCCTGGTCCTTGGACGCGGTCATGATCTGGTCCCAGGTCACCGGGGCCGTCTCCGGGTCGAGGCCCGCCGCCTTGGCGACGGACTTGCGGTACCAGAGCAGCTGCGTGTTCGCCCAGAACGGGACGGTCACGAGCTCGTCGTCCCACGTCGCCCCGGCGAGCGCCCCGGCGACGACGTTCTGCGTCACCCTCTGCGCGACATCGTCAGGCACCGGTGCCAGGAACCCCGGCTCGGCCATCTCGGCGATGAACGGCGGGTCCAGGCTCATGATGTCGATCGACGAGTCCTTGGCGGCCAGTCGTCGGGCCAGCTGCTCGCGCTGGGCGCTGGCGTCGCGCGGCAGGACCGACACCTCCAGGGAGTACTCGCCGTTCGCTGCCTCCGTGCACTGCTTGGCGATCTCGGCCTGTCCGCCGTCGTCCGGGTTGATATACCAGGTGAGCACCGGTGTTCCGGAACCGGACCCTGCGCAGGCTGCCAACGGAGCGACGAGCCCCACCCCCACAGCGAGGGCGAGCACCCGTGAGCGTCGTCGCACGGAGCACCTCCGAACCGAGGCTTCGACGCCTCACCCTCCAAGGGCTACACCCGTTTGGCGGTGGCGCGCCAGTGGAAGAGCGATACCCGTGTGCTGAACACGCGCTGCCGAGCGGGCGCCGGACCTGCGACGATGGCCTCGTGCCACGTCCCACGACACCCGCCGAAGCCTGGTCCGCCCTGCGCGAGGGGAACGAGCGATTCGTCCGCGGCGAGATGCTCCACCCCTCGCAGGGCGTCGACCACCGCTCCGAGGTGAGCGTCGCGCAGTACCCGTTCGCGGTGATCTTCGGCTGCTCGGACTCCCGGGTCGCCGCCGAGATCATCTTCGACCAAGGCCTCGGCGACGTGTTCGTGGTCCGCACCGCCGGCCACGTGCTGGACACCACGGTCATCGGGTCGATCGAGTACGGCGTCGACGTCCTCGGTGCGTCCCTGATCGTCGTGCTCGGACACGACAGCTGCGGAGCTGTCGCCGCCGCGACGGCCGCTCTGACGACGGGCGAGCTGCCCAGCGGGTTCGTGCGCGCGATCGTCGACCGAGTCATCCCGAGCATCGTCAACCTCGCCGGCGGCGGTCTGGGCGCCCTCGACACCCTCGACCCCGCGGCCCTCGGCCAGGAGCACGTGCGACACACCGTCCAGATGCTGCAGGGGTACTCGCGCTCGCTCGCGGACTCGATCAGCGACGGGCGGGTCGCGATCGTCGGGCTCGAGTACACGTTGGCGGACGGGACCGTGCACATGACGGAGTCGCTGGGGGACGTGGAGGCGTAGGCGTGCGGCAGGATGGCACGCATGACTTCTGAGTTCCGCATCGAGCACGACACGATGGGTGAGGTGCGCGTCCCGCTCGACGCCCTCTACCGCGCACAGACCCAGCGAGCGGTCGAGAACTTCCCGATCTCCGGCAACCGCCTCGAACGCAGCCACATCGAGGCGCTCGCCCGCATCAAGAAGGCCGCCGCCCGCGCGAACGCCGAGCTGGGCGTGCTGGAGCAGGACGTCGCGGACGCCATCGTCGCCGCCGCTGACGACGTCGCGAGCGGGGCCCACGACGGTGACTTCCCCATCGACGTCTACCAGACCGGCTCGGGCACCAGCTCGAACATGAACACCAACGAGGTGCTCGCCACCCTGGCGACGCGGCGCCTCGGGCGCGACGTGCACCCGAACGACCACGTCAACGCGTCCCAGTCGTCGAACGACGTGTTCCCGACGTCCGTGCACGTGGCCGCCACGGCGGGCGTCGTGCGGGACCTGATCCCCGCGCTGGGGCACCTGGCCGAGGCGCTCGAGGCGAAGTCCGTCGAGTGGGCGCAGGTGGTCAAGTCCGGCCGCACGCACCTCATGGACGCCACCCCGGTGACGCTCGGCCAGGAGTTCGGCGGCTACGCGGCCGCGGTCCGGTACGGCATCGAGCGGCTCGAGTCGGCGCTCCCCCGCGCCGCCGAGGTCCCCCTGGGCGGCACCGCGGTCGGCACCGGGATCAACACCCCAGCCGGCTTCCCGCAGCGCGTGATCGCACTGCTCCGTGAGGACACCGGGCTGCCGCTCACCGAGGCGCGCGACCACTTCGAGGCGCAGAGCTCGCGCGACGGGCTGGTCGAGATGTCGGGGGCGCTGCGCACGATCGCGGTCAGCCTCACCAAGATCTGCAACGACCTGCGCTGGATGGGCTCCGGCCCGAACACCGGCCTGGGCGAGATCGCGATCCCCGACCTGCAGCCGGGCTCGTCGATCATGCCCGGCAAGGTCAACCCGGTGATCCCCGAGGCCGTGCTCATGGTCGCCGCGCGCGTCGTCGGCAACGACGCCACCGTCGCGTGGGCCGGTGCGAGCGGGTCGTTCGAGCTCAACGTGCAGATCCCCGTGATCGCTGCCGGGGTGCTCGAGTCGGTGCGGCTGCTGGCGAGCGCGTCGCGGCTGCTCGCGGACAAGACGGTGGTCGGGCTCGTCGCCAACGTGGAGCGCGCCCGCGCGCTGGCCGAGTCGTCGCCGTCGATCGTCACGCCGCTGAACCGCGTGATCGGGTACGAGGCCGCCGCGAAGATCGCCAAGCACGCCGTCAAGCACGGGATCACGGTGCGGGCCGCGGTGATCGACCTCGGCTTCGTGGAGCGCGGCGAGGTCACGGAGGAGCAGCTGGACAGCGCGCTCGACGTGCTGAGCATGACGAGGCCGCCGCACGCCTGAGCGGACGACGAAGGCCCCGGTCGACGGACCGGGGCCTTCGTCGCGGCGGTCAGACCGTGACGGCGACCTTCTCGGGGGCGGCGTGCACCGGGCGGCCGCCCTTCATGGCCAGGCTGGAGACCAGCCCCAGCACCAGCACGACGACCGTGAGCAGCATCGTCTGCGAGACCGCGGTGGCGAACCCGGAGTGCACCGCCTGCTGCGCGACCTGCCCGATCTGCGCGGCGACGTCGGTCGGCACCGAGGACGGCAGCTGCGGGGCTGCCCCGCCGGCAAAGCTCCCCGACGCGAACCCGTCGACGAACGACTGCCGGAACTGCTCGGGCACCTGGTCGGCGGCAGCCTCGGCGGCGGCCGGGATGGTGACCGCGAGCCGCGAGGTGAGCATCGCGACGATGGCGGCGGAGCCGATGACGCCGCCGATCTGCCGGGTCGTGTTGAACGCTCCCGCGCCGGCGCCCGCGGTGCGGCCGTCCAGGCCCGAGGTGGCCAGGTTGGCCAGCGGGGAGAAGAGCGCACCGGTGCCGATGCCGAAGAGGGTCATCGGCAGGACGAGGTGCCACACCGGCGCGTCCGGCTGGACGGCGAGCGCGAGCCAGGTGATCGCGACGCAGAGGATGGCGAACCCGCTGGCGACGACCCACTTACCGGCGACCTTGTCCGACAGCCGCCCAGCGAACGGGGCGACGACGCCGGACAGCAGCGAGCCCGGCAGCCCGACGAGCGCCGCGTCCAGCGGGCTCAGGCCGAGCACCTCCTGCAGGAACAGCGTGAACGGGAAGAAGATGCCGATCATCGCGAAGGTCACCGCTCCGCCGGCCACGTTGGACAGCGAGAAGTTGCGGCTGTGGAACAGGGTCAGCGGCAGCAGCGCGTCGCTGCCGCGGTGGCGCTGCCAGAGCACGAAGCCGACGAGCACGAGCACCCCGGCGCCGACGACGCCCCACACGGTGATCGGTCCGGTGATGGTGCCCCAGTCGTACGTGGCCCCCTCCTGGATGCCGAACACGACGAGGAACATGCCGAGCACGGACAGCAGGACGCCGACACCGTCGAACGACCGGTTGGCCGTCGGCAGGGTGGGCAGGGTCCGCAGCGCGAGCACGAGCGCGACCACGCCGACGGGGATGTTGACGTAGAAGATCCACTCCCAGCCGACGGTCTGGACCAGCAGACCGCCGAGCACCGGGCCGGTGATGGTCGCGATGCCGGCGACGGCACCCCACAGCCCCATCGCCGCGCCACGCTTCTGCGGCGGGAAGACCCGCGTGATCATCGACATCGTCTGCGGCGTCATCAGCGCGGCGCCGACGCCCTGGAGCGCACGGGCGGCGATGAGCATCTCGATCGACCCCGACAGGCCGCAGAGCAGCGACGTCACGGTGAAGACGACGAGCCCGAGGACGAAGACGGGTCGCGGCCCGAACCGGTCACCCAACCGGCCGGTGACCAGCAGCAGAGTGGCGAACGTCAGCAGGTAGGCGCTGTTCACCCAGCCGACCTCGGTGAGGTCGGCGTCGAACGCCGAGACCAGCGACGGGATGGCGATGTTCACGATCGTGGTGTCGACCATGATCATGAAGAAGCCCAGGCAGAGGGCGGGCAGGATGCTCCACGGACTGCGTCCGTGCAGGTCGACGAGCGCGCGAGGCTGCTCAGAGCTCATGAGTTGTCCTTCGGGAGTGGATCGAGGGCGCGCTGTGCGCGTCTTGCGTCGTGGAACGAGTCGGGGATCGGGCTGGTCCAGTCGAGTGCGCCGGTCTGCAGCTCGGTGATGGTGCGGTCGAGCCAGTCGATCTCGGCGCGCAGGGTCGCCAGGTCGTGCTCGACGTCGAGGAGGTAGCGCCGGGGTAGGCCGAGCCGGGAGAGCGAGTCGTAGGACGCGGCGAGTCGGTCCCGGTGGGCGTCCTTGCGGTCCCGTCGACGGACCAGCTGCGCGACGACCGCGTCGGCGGGCAGCTCGTTGGCCTCGGCCAGGCCGACCGTGAAGAGCGGGTAGGCGGGGTGCTCGTCGCCGAGCAGGCTCGTGAGCCGGGTAGCGAACTCGGCGCGGCCGGCGTCGGTGATCCGGTACGTCGTGCGCTCCGGGCGCTTGCCGGTGCGGTCGGTGCCGACCACCTCGACCAGGCCGTCGCGTCCGAGCCGCTCGACGCCGTGGTAGACCGCGCCGGGGTTGACTCGGACGATCCGGGTGTCGCCGCGCTCCACCAGTGTCTGGTGCAGCTGGTACGGGTGCATCGGCTGCTCGTGCAGGAGTCCGAGCACGAGCACCGCGACAGCCGAGAGTTCGGCCACTTCTCCACCTCCAGGGCAATTATTCCGATCGGAATATACCCTTGGGAATGTGCCATGGCTAGCCCGTTCGTATCGGTTCGATCACAACTTTGGGATCGCTCCCACTCGTCCAGCGCGGCTCCCATACGATCACCGGGCCGCGCACTGCCGTCCGACATCGGTCGCGCCTGCGCTCGGGGACGAGGAGGTCAGATGGGCTGGAGCCTGCGCGTCCTGCGCCACCGCGCCACCGCGCAGCGGACGCTCCTGGCGACGGTCGTGGCCGTCGCCCTCATCGGGGCCAGCCTCCTGGGCACGTTCGCCCTCCTGCTGTTCACCAGCGAGACCCGCGCCCTCGACACCGCCCTGACCCGGGCACCGGCGACGGCCACCGACATCGACGCGGAGCTCAGGCTCGAGAGCGGCGGCCCGGTCGGCGCCACCGCGGCCGGCCAGGCCTACCTCGACGAGCTCCTGGGCGAGGTCCCGTCGACGCGGACCGAGTGGCTGACGTCCCCCATGTACCAGCTCACCGGCGAGGACGGTCGCATCAAGCCGCTCGCGTACCTGGCCGACTACCCCGACGTGCCGTCGAACGCGACGCTGCTGGCCGGCGCGTGGCCCACCACCGCGAGCGACGACAGCGGACGGGTCCAGGTCTCCGTCCCGAAGGTCGCCGCCGACGCGTACGGATGGACTCTCGGCAGCGAGCTTCCGGTGAAGAGCTACTCCACGTACCTCGACAGCACGGTGGTCGTCGTCGGGATCCACGACCTCGACGGCCCGGCCGGCGTCTGGACCCACGACCTGCTGCTGGGCGCCGAGCACGATCCCCGGTACCCGGTGCCGAACAGCTTCGGCTTCCTCGCCACCGACGCCTGGGGACCGTTCGTCGTCGCGCCGGGCACCCTCACCGACCCGGGTTCGGTCGGGATCGCGACCCTGATCGCATCCCCCCAGCTGGTGGACAGCCCGCCGGGAGCGATCGCCGCCCTGCGCGGCCGTCTCGACACCGCTCAGGCCGCCCTGGTCGGCGCCACCGACGACGTCACCACCTCGGGCGTGCTCACCTCACGGCTGGCCACGACGATCGACGTGGCGCAGGCCAACCTGGCGGTGACCCGCGTCAGCCTCGTCATCGTCGGCCTCATGCTCGTCGTGCTCGCGGTCACCGTCCTCCTGCTCGCCGCGCGCCTGCTCGCCGACCGCCGAGCGCCCGAGCAGACCCTCATGTCGTCGCGCGGAGCGTCCGGGCGGCAGCTGCTGGGACTAGCAGCGCTCGAGGCGGCAGCGGTCGCCCTGGTCACCACGCTCGTGTCTCCGTGGCTGGCCGGCCTGCTGTTCCAGGCGATCACCTCCGTGGGTCCCCTCGACGAGGCGGGGCTGCACCACGACCCGGGTCGCCCCCCGTCCCTGTGGATCACCTGCGCCGTCTCGTCCTTCGTGCTCGCCGGCGTGCTCCTCGGACCGCTCCTGCGACGCCGGGGCAGCGTCGTCGACGCCGAGCAGCAGCTGGTCCGGCAGGACCGTCGCGGCGGGCTCGCGCGCTCCGGTGCCGACCTCGCGCTCCTGGTGCTGGCGGGGCTCGCGGTGTGGCAGCTCCGCGCCTACCGCTCGCCGGTCCTCGATGCGGGCTCCGGACGACTCGACCTGGTGCTGGTCGTCGCACCTGCCCTCGTGCTGCTCGCCGGTGCCGTCCTGGCGCTGCGGCTGCTGCCCCTGGTCGCGCGTACCGGGGAGCGGATGGCGGCCCGGAGCCGGTCACTCGTGTCGCCGCTCGCCGCGTGGGAGGTCGGTCGACGGCCCGGGCGAGCAGCCGGCGCGGTGCTCCTGCTCACGCTCGCACTGGCGGTCGGCACGTTCTCGCAGGCCTTCCTCAGCACGTGGCGGACGTCCCAGGGCGACCAGGTCGACCTCGCCGTCGGGACCGACGTGCGCCTGGACCGCATGGCCGGCTCGGGCATCACCCAGGCGAGCGCCGTCAACGACCTCGCCGACGCGCAGGCCAGCAGCCCGGTGACGTTCCGGTCGGCGATCGTGGGACATCCCGCCGACACCCCGGACGAGAGCCGTGGTCGCAGCGTCGACCTCCTCGCGCTGGACACCACGCAGTCCGACGCCCTCCTGCGTGGCCGGATCTCGCCGTCGTGGGACACCATCGCGGCTCCGCTGCACCCGACCGAACCTGCGACCGGTATTGCGCTCGCCGGCTCCCCCAGCAGCCTCCTCGTCGACATCGAGAGCGACCTGTCCCCCGCCGTGGCGGGAGTGCTCCTGGTGAGCCTGGTCGTGGAGGACCCGCTCGGGACCCGCACCCCGGTGGAGCTGCCACCGATCCCGGTCGTCGGGACGGCCGACGACGTCGCTGCCACGCTGCCGGCCACCGCCCCCGGCCTGACGCTGGTCGGGATCGTCGCGCAGCTCCTCCCCGACTCCACCGACCCCGGCACCGCGTTCGCTGGCGGAGTGTCCGACGCGCGGCTCGACGTGACCGTCCGAGACCTGCGTGCCGTCGAACGACCCGCAGGAGCCACCACGGACACCGTCACCCCGGTCGTGCTCACCGCCGCCCCCTGGACCGTGCAGGGCGCGCTGCAGGAGAACAACAACCGGCCCCTGCTGTCGGCCAGGACCGACGACGAGGTCCTGCGCGTCTCGGGCGGGCTCGACCGTCTCGAGGTCCTCCTCGGTCGGACCGGGTTCGCCGCCGCGACGTTCCCCCTGCCGGGGCCCCTCCCGGCCGTCGTGACCGACACGCTCATGGCCGCGTTCGCCGTCGAGGTGGGCGACGAGCTCGAGCTCGACCTGGGGGGTGTCCGCGTCCCGGTGGTCGTCGAGCGGGAGGTTGCCTACCTGCCCGGCCTGCCGACGGGCGCGGCGGTGCTGGTCGACCGCGACCTGCTGACGCGCGCGGCCTTGCTCGGCTCGTCGACGAGCCCGCTGCTCGACGAGTGGTGGCTCCAGGTCGCCGACGCGAGCGCCCCTGCGCTGATGGAGCAGATCCGCCAGGAGGAGCTCGGCGTGGCCGTCGACCGCGTGACCGCCCGCGCGGTGGCCACCGACGGTCCGTTGCGGATCGGCGTGCAGGCGGCTCTGTGGATCGTGACGGTCGCCGCCGTGACGCTCGCGGTCGCCGGGTTCGCCATGAGCGCCACCGTCGCGGTGCGCACCCGCCGGCTCGAGCTGGCCAGGCTGCAGGCTCTCGGCACCTCGCGGTCCGGCCTCGTCCGGTCGGTGCTGGTCGAGCACGGGATCCTCGGTGTGCTGGGCCTGGTGGCCGGACTCACCCTCGGCGCGGTGCTGAGCCAGGTGGTCTCCCCGCTGGTCACGGTGTCCGCGGAGGGCGGGCGGCCCGTTCCCGTGGTGATCGTGCAGTGGCCGTGGTTCACGCAGGCGACGCTGGTCGTCGTGCTCGTGGTGCTGGTCGGCGGTGCCGTCGCACTCACCACGAACTCGCTGCTGCGCCGAGCCTCTGGCGAGCTCCTGCGGCTGGGGGACGAGCGATGACCACGACCACGATCCGCGCCCGGGCCGCGACGACCTGGCGCTCGACCAGTGGGGACGCGGTCCTCGTCGCACGCCGACGGAGCCGCCAGGACGCCGGGCTGCTCGCGCTGGCCGCGGTTGTGCTGGCCGTCACGGTGCTCATCGCGCTGGCCGTTCCCCGGGTCGTGCTGCGGACCGCCGACGCGGGCGTGCAGGGCGCGGTCCGGGACGCCGGAACGGCTGCGGACGTGGTGACCGTGTTCGGCCGGGGACCCGGGCTGGGCGGCGTCAAGGCCAACGGTCAGCCCGCACGCGTCGACAACGCGGCAACGTTGGCCGCGAACGCTGCGACGGTGATGCAACAGTCCCTGCCGGCGTCCGTCCAAGCCGTGACGGGTCCCGTGGTGACCGCGGTCCAGAGCGGGCAGCTCGGCGCGCGACTCGCAGACGACCTGGTGACCACCCGGTTCGTGCACCTCGGCACACCGACGACGACCGAGCCCGTCGTCCGGTGGGTGTCGGGGATCGAACCGCGCATGTCGCCGGAGTACCAGGTGGGCTCGCCGGATCCGCGCCTCGTCGAGGTCGGGGTGTCGGCCGCTGCCGCGGACCGGCTCGGCCTCGCCGTCGGACAGCGACTGCCGCTCACCGGGCCGACCCGAGGTGACGTCGTGGCCGTCGTGACAGGTCTGTACGAGCCCGTCGACGCCACGTCGCCGGTGTGGTCGACCTACGCGGACCTCCTCGACCTCCAACCCCCGCCGGCTGTCGCCGAGGTCCTCGGCCGCGCGGGTCTGCTCGCCTCCGACGCCTCGCTGCCCGATGCGATGCTCGCGATGCAGTCGGGTCAGTCGACCAGCATGTCCTTCCGGTTCCCGGCCGACCCGGCCGAGCTGCGCGCCACGGACACCCGGGCGGTCGCTCGCGACGTGTCGCGGATCATCGCCCGGCCGGGTCCGCTGACGGGTTCTGACGGGCGCACACCGTCGGTCGACAGCTCGCTCGACATCGTGCTGCGGGCCGCCGACGCGCGCCTCCTCGGCGCGACGGCTCAGACGTCGGTGCTGCTCGTCGGCCTCGCGGCGGTGGGGGCGCTCGCGCTCGTCCTGGCCGCGCGGTTGCTGGTGGTCCGTCGCGAGACGTTCCTGCTCGCCGAGCGTGCCCGTGGGGCGTCGATCGCCTCGGTCGCCCTGCGTGCGCTGATGGAGAGCGTGCCGCTCGTCGCCCTCGCCACCGCCGTCGGCGTCGCCCTCGCGTGGCTGGTCGTGCCCGACCGTCGGGGCAGCTGGGTGACAGCTGCGGTGATCGTGGTGGTCGCCGCAGCCGCGCCCGCGATCGCTGCGGCGGTCGTCGTGGCCGGCGCGTGGACGGGCCGCCGACTGCCCGCCAACCGCGCAGACCGCGAGCGTGTGCTCGGCCGGCGCCGTGTGCGCCGCCTCACCGCCGAGCTCGCGATCGTCGCGATCGCCGCCGCTGCGCTGGTGTCTGCGCGGGGACGTGGGCTCGTGCAGACCGCCACGGGCGGCGTCGACCTCCTCCTGGCCGCGACACCGGTGCTGCTCGCCTGCGCCGCGACCGTCCTGGTCGCCCGGGCACTCCCGCCCGTTCTGCGCGCCCTGTCCGGGATCGCGTCCCGTCGACGGGGGCTCGTGCCTGTGGTCGCGACCGCCCGAGCAGGCCGCACGTCCGGCACCCGGGTCCCGCTGCTCAGCCTGACGATCTCCATCGCCCTCGTCGTCTTCTGCGGCACCACGGCCGTGACCGTCACCACCGGTCAGCGCACCGCCGCGGACATCGTCGTCGGAGCCCAGGTCCGCGTCGACGGGTCTCTCGACCCGTCCGTCGTCGCCGCCCTGCGGGACGCACCCGGCGTGACCGGCGTCGCCGGGGCCACCGCCCTCAGCGAGCGGACGTTCGGCCGGTCCAGCGGGGTCAAGGCGCAGGTGCTGCTCGTGGACTCGGCCGACCTCGCGCAGATCCTCGCCGCCCACGACCGCCCGATCGACCCCGGCCTGGCCGAGCTCGGGTCCGCGAGCGGAGACGGCGTCCCGGCGCTGATCTCGCCGTCGCTGCAGAGCACGGCGGCGCTCATCACACCGGCGCTCATGGGAGCTCAGGCGTTCGTCGGCCTCCGCGTCGTCGGCACCGCCGACCATCCGCCGGTCGTGCCGTCGGCGTCCTCGACGCTGTCGGAAGCCGACGGTGTCGTCGTCGTCGATCGCGGTGCGTTCAGCGCAGCATCGGGTGACGAGCTGGTCAGCACGACGACCTGGGTGGACGGCCCCGGGGCGGCTGCGGCCGTCGGTGCCGCGGGACTGACCGACACGCCCGGCATCACCGTCACCGAGCACGACGAGTGGCTGAGCACGTGGCGGGCGTCGCCTCTCAACGCGGGCATGCTGGCCCTGCTCGTGGCGACCGGTCTGGTCCTCGCGGGCTACGCGGTGCTGGGGCTGGTCCTCACCGTCGTGGCGACGAGTCGCGAGCGCGGCCGCACGCTGTCGGCGTTGCGGACGCTCGGCCTGGACGCGCGGACCGCTCGCGCGATGACGTTCGGTGAGCTGGCCCCGTTGGCGCTCGCCGCGGTGCTCGCCGGGACGGCGATCGGTATCGCGGTCCCCTGGGTGCTCACCGGTGCCCTGGGGCTCGACCTGCTCACCGGCCACCCGGCGGCGGCAGCGCTGCAGGTCACCTGGGTCCCGATCGTCGGGGCGACCGTGGTGGTGCTGGGCGCTCTCGCGGTCGCGGTGGGCGTCGAGTCGGCGGTCCGTCGGCGGGACCGGCTGGGCGAGGTGCTCCGGGTGGGCGAGCGATGAACGTGACAGACACCGGCACGACGCGCAGGAGGTCTTGATGAACGCGGTGCAGACGGTCGAGGAGTCAGCGTCCGAGAGCTGGAGCGCGCTCGAAGCACGCGCCCGACAGCGGACGGATGCGTTCGGGGAGCACGCGCTCATCGTGTGCGACTCCCTGGTGCGCATCTACCAGTCCGAGGGCGTCGAGGTACAGGCGCTGCAGGGCCTGGACCTGCTCGTGGAGGACGGCGAGCTCGTCGCGATCGTCGGCGCCTCCGGCTCGGGCAAGTCGACGCTGCTGTCCGTGCTGTCCGGTCTGGACGTCCCCACCGCCGGCAAGGTGCGCGTCGGTCCGTGGGACCTCATGTCGATGTCGAGCACGCAGCGGGTGGCGTACCGGCGCTCGATGGTCGGGTTCGTCTGGCAGCAGACTGCCCGCAACGTCGTGCCGTACCTGAGCGCCACGGAGAACGTCGCGTTCCCGCTCGCCCTGGCGGGGGTGCGACGCAAGGAGCGCGACCGCCGCGCGGCCGAGCTGCTGGAGGTCCTCGGCGTCGGCTACTGCGCCGACCGCCGGCCCGGGCAGATGTCCGGCGGCGAGCAGCAGCGGGTCGCCATCGCCGTCGCGCTCGCCAACTCCCCCCAGGTCCTCTTCGCCGACGAGCCCACGGGCGAGCTCGACTCGGCCACCTCGCACGACGTCCTCGAAGGCCTGCGGACCGTCAACCGCGAGCTGGGCACCACGGTCGTCGTCGTCACCCACGACCCCGGCGTGAGCGAGCACGTGCAGCGGACGGTCGCCATCCGCGACGGGCGCACCAGCTCCGAGGTCGTCCGGCGCACGCACACTCGCGACGACGGCACCGAGCACGTGGTGGCCGAGGAGCTGGCCGTGCTCGACCGCGCCGGCCGCGTGCAGCTGCCGCGCGAGTACCGGGAGGCCCTGAACCTGGTCGGCCGGGTACGGCTGGCGCTCGAGGAGTCGCACGTCTCGCTGTGGCCGGAGCGGTCCACCCCGACCCCCACCTCCGGCCGGCCGCCCGGCCGGCACTCCGCCACACCCACGGGGGCGGTCCCCGCCGTGCCGGCGCCGCCCGCCGCGCCCATCGCCACAGAACCTGCCGCACCCGCCGCATCCGCCGACCAGGAGGCCGACCGGTGACCACCGCCCTCAGCACGCCCGCGCCGACCGCTGCCGCGAGCACGGAGCCCGTCGTCCGGGTCGAGCACGTCAGCCGCACCTACAGGACGGGCTCAGCCGCCGTGCACGCCCTCCGGGACGTCTCGTTCACCATCGCGCCCGGCGAGCTCGTCGCACTGGTCGGCCGCTCGGGCTCCGGCAAGACCACGTTGCTCAACGTGATCGGCGGTCTGGACCGACCCGACGCCGGTCGCGTGGTCGTCGACGGACGTGAGGTCTCGACGCTCGACGAGCGTGGCCTGGTCGAGCTGCGGCGGGACGTCGTCTCGTTCGTGTTCCAGACCTTCGGCCTCGTCCCGGTGCTGTCCGCCGCGGAGAACGTCGGCGTGCCCCTGCGCCTGCGCAAGCTCCCCACCAAGGACCGTGAGGCGCGCGTGCAGCTGCTGCTCGACCTCGTCGGCCTCGGGTCGCACGCCCTGCAGCGGCCCGGCGAGCTCTCGGGTGGTCAGCAGCAGCGCGTCGCCATCGCCCGCTCGTTGGCCAACTCGCCGCGCCTCCTGGTGGCGGACGAGCCCACGGGTCAGCTCGACACCGAGACAGGCACCGCCGTGATGGCGCTCATCCGGGCCGTCGTCGAGGCCGAGGGGATGACCGCGATCGTGTCCACCCACGACCCGCTGATGGTGTCCCTGGCCGACCGCGTGCTGCACATCGCCGACGGATCGTTGGTTAACTCTGGTCGCGAATCGTAGAGGTGGGATATCTCTCCAATTGACAAATTCGGACATTCCGAGATCGGCGCGTTGATGCTATAGCCTCGGGCGCAGGACACAGCGTTCTAGAGGGTCCACCGGCTGGACATCCCTACACGAGGAGTGGCTTCAAGAATGAAGATCAACAAGCTCACAGCCGTCGGCGCGACTCTCGCGCTGGCCACCGCATCCGTCCTCGGCCTCGGCGCCGCGGCAAACGCCATCGACGTCCCGATCGGAAGCATCGGCGTCGAGGGTGCGACGTATCCCGCCGGCACCTGGTTCCTCGGCAACCCCGTCGGCCCCGCGCTGGCCCAGGACACCACTGGCCTGACCATCACCGGACAGAACCAGCTGCTCTACGGTCAGACGACCGTCGTCGAGACGGGCGCGGAGTTCACCTCGCTCATCGGAGGCGCGTCCGTCGCGCCGGCGACCGGCAACTATGCCTTCCAGGTGCCGGTCTTCTTCGACGGCGCCGGGAACGCGGAGTTCACCACCCTTCGTCCAGCGGTCCCCGGCACGCCGTTGACCACGACGGACTGGATCTCCAGCCAGAATGTCCCGTCCCTTGGACTCGTCGCGAACGCTGCGGTGCCGTTCGCCACGATCGCTGCCGCCTTCCAGGCCGCCGGAGACGCGGAGGTGCTCGCCTTCGGTCTGTTCGTCCCCGCAGGACAGACTGTCGTTCTGAGCACCGTGACCTGGGGCGGCACAACGTGGAACTTCGCCACTCCGACAGCGCCCGTCGTGCCCGTGGCCCCGCCCGTGGCGCCTGTGACCCCGGCAGCGCCGGTCGCGACCCCCGTCCCGGGCGCGGCGACCTTCACAGGCTGATCCGGTAGTTTTTCGCTCGTCCTCCGTGTGGCCCGGTCGCGCAAGCGGCCGGGCCACACGGACGTCCCGGCCAGGAGACACCTCCATGCGTTCACCTCTCGCCCGCGGCGGCGCGCTTCTCGCCCTCGTCCTCGCTCTCGCGGCCTGCAGCGCACCGCAGGCGCCGACGACCACCCCGACCCCGACGGCCACGACGGCCACGACACCAGCAGTGGTCCTCCCTACTGCGGGCGTCACTGCGGTACCGGCGCCCGCACCTGCGCCCGTACACAGCGTCGCCGAGGCGTCGGTCGAGGTCGTCACGGCCTACCACGCCCCCGGCGGTGCCATGCTCTCCGACTTCTCCAATCCGATCGCCTCGGGCGCACCGCTCACGTTCTACATCGAGGAGTACCAGGGTGACTGGCTTCGCGTGCGCCTGCCGATGCGGCCGAACGGGACGACCGGATGGATCCGTACGTCCGAGGTCTCGGTGAGCGTGCTCCACTACAGCCTGCACGCCTCGACCGCGGACCACTCCGTCACCCTGCTCGAGGACGACGTCGTGGTGCAGACCTTCCCTGCCGCCGTGGGCACGGGTGACACGCCGACACCACTCGGGGACTTCTACCTGACCGAGCTGCTCGCACCGACGAACACCGGCTACGGTCCGTACGCGTACGGGATCGCGGCCTTCTCCGAGGTCCTGAACGAGTTCGGGGGCGGGCCCGGGCAGATCGGCCTGCACGGCACGGACAAGGCCGACAGCATCGGACAGTCGGCCAGCCACGGGTGCATCCGTCTGCACAACGAGGACATCACGACTCTCGCGAACCTCCTGCCGTTGGGCACACCGATCACCATCGAGTGACACCGCCGGACGAGCCGCTTACTCCGGCCGTAGCACCAGGCGTCCCACGGGGTTCAGCCACGACGTCCGGGTGAGGCGCCGCTCGCGCACGACGGAGGTGCCGGTCCCGAGAGACGCGGCTGTGGAGTCCGCGTGCGGGAGCGCCCACCGGATGTCGTAGATCCACGCCTGCCCGCCCGACCGCAGCACCCGCCGAATCTCCCGCAGGCCGGCGGTGGGGTCGGCCCAGTGGTGCTGGCTGATGGTGGACACGACGACGTCGAAGGTGGCGTCGGGCCAGGGCAGCGCCGCGACGTCGGCGACCGTGTAGGTCACCCCCGCGGTCGCGGTCTGCTGCGCCCAGGCGATCATCTCGGGAGCGAGGTCGATCGCGTCGACCTGCAGACCGGGAGCGGACGCAGCGATGAGGCGCGGCATCGTCCCGGGGCCGGTGCCGACGTCGAGCACGCGCGCCCCGTCGGGGAGCTGTAGGGCCGTCACGTCGCGAGCGACGCGGCGGTAGACGCGGGCCGCCAGGCGACCGGAGACGCGCTCGTACCGCCCCGGGTCGTTCATGGCTCCCATCCCGTGGCCGTGGGGCGACAGGTGGCCGTGCAGCCGCCCCGGCCGGTGCTGGTGGCTGTGGTGCTCGGTGTCGGTCATCGCGCTTCTCCCCTACAGTTGTACGTCACAACTCTTACGAGGAGAGTAGGCGCAACAGTTGCAGAGCACAACCTTCCCGGACGACGGGCTGCGCCGGTTCGTCCAGCAGATTGTCCGGTCGAGTGGCTTCCTCGAACCGGTTCAGCGTCCGCACGAGCACGCCGGTGTGCGGCTGTCGGTGTCGGAGACGTTCGCGCTCGGCGAGCTGGCCGAGGCCGGCGCCCTCTCTCAGCAGGAGCTGGCCGCCCGCCTGGGCCTCGAGAAGAGCACGGTCAGCCGCCTCGCCGCGGGGATGCAGGAGCGCGGGTGGCTGAGCCGCGAGCGCGACGCCGACGACCGGCGCCTGTACCGGCTCACGCTGACCGCGCACGGACGGGAAGTCGCCGCCCGCGTGGGCGCGGACCTGAGCGAGCACCACGGCCGGCTGCTCGCACGGCTGAGCCCCGAGGAGCGGCACGCGCTCGGCGTCGGGCTCGGCGCCCTCGTCCGGGAGCTCGAGGCCGGGCACGAGGGACACGACACCGTCGACCACGCCGGGCACGAAGGTCACGGGCACCACTGACGACGGGCAGACGCCCGGGCCCCACGCGGGGTGCCCGGGCGTCCGTCCATCGATCAGACCTCGATGCCCTCCAGCAGCTCGGTGACCAGCGCGGCGACGGGCGAGCGCTCCGAGCGGGTGAGCGTGATGTGGGCGAACAGCGGGTGGCCCTTGAGCGCCTCGATCACGGCGGCGACGCCGTCGTGCCGACCGACCCGCAGGTTGTCGCGCTGGGCCACGTCGTGAGTGAGGACCACGCGCGAGCTCTGCCCGATGCGGGACAGCACCGTCAGCAGGACGTTGCGCTCGAGCGACTGGGCCTCGTCGACGATGACGAACGCGTCGTGCAGCGAGCGCCCGCGGATATGGGTGAGCGGCAGGACCTCGAGGATGTCGCGGTCCATGATCTCCTCGACGACCTCCTTGGACACCAGCGCCCCGAGGGTGTCGAAGACGGCCTGCGCCCAGGGGTTCATCTTCTCGTCGGCGCTGCCGGGCAGGTAGCCGAGGTCCTGGCCGCCGACCGCGTACAGGGGCCGGAACACCATGACCTTGCGGTGCTGCCGACGCTCCAGCACGGCCTCGAGCCCGGCGCACAGGGCGAGCGCGGACTTGCCGGTGCCCGCCCGACCGCCGAGGGAGACGATCCCGATCTCCTCGTCGAGGAGCAGGTCGATCGCGATCCGCTGCTCCGCGCTGCGCCCGTGCAGACCGAACACGTCCTGGTCCCCGCGGACGAGCTGCACGTGCTTGTCCGCGGTCACTCGGCCGAGCGCCGAGCCGCGGGGGCTGTGCAGGACCACGCCCGTGTGGCAGAGCAGGTCGTTCGGGTTGGTGCCGGCGACGCTGGTCGGCGTGAACCCGTTGGCGACGTCCGCCAGCGCGATCGTCTCGTGCTCCCACAGCTGCGACATCTGCTGCTCGGCCAGGTCGAGCGCGTCCATGCCGGTCCAGCCGGAGTCCACGGCAAGCTCGGCGCGGTACTCCTCCGCGACGAGGCCCACGGCCGACGCCTTGACGCGCATCGGGAGGTCCTTGGAGACGACGACCACGTCGTGCCCCTCGGCCGCGAAGTTGGCCGCGACCGCCAGGATGCGGGTGTCGTTGTCGCCCAGCCGGAAGCCCGCCGGCAGCACGGACGGGTCGGTGTGGTTGAGCTCGACCCGCAGGGTGCCGCCGTCGTCGCCGAGGGGGATCGGGACGTCGAGCCGGCCGTGCTCGATCCGCAGGTCGTCCAGCATCCGGAGGGCCGACCGGGCGAAGTAGCCCAGCTCCGCGTGGTGCCGCTTGGCCTCGAGCTCCGTGATGACGACGACGGGGAGGACCACGTCGTGCTCCGCGAACCGCAGGATCGCCCGCGGGTCTGAGAGGAGCACCGAGGTGTCGAGCACGTGGGTCTTGCGGCCATCAGTCACGGTGGCGGGGGTCGTGGACTGGGGGTCGAGCTGCGCCTTGCTGACCACGGCAGGCTCCCTCCGGCGCTACGTGCGCCGAGACGGGCACCGGACGCCGGAGTCCTGCCAGAGCAGGACCTCGCACCGACGTTCGGCGACGGGACGGGGGCGGTCGGCCCCTCCGGGAACGAAGGGCCGGGTCCGGCCCTCCTCCCGGAGCGGATGCTCCATGGGCTGGCCTCCCGGGGACGGCGGTCGCTGTCCTCTACGGCGGAACTTAAGCCCGGCACGGGGTCGCCGCGTGGAGGCACGCGCATGTGTTTACACGGTGTTCACCTGGGCGGACCGGCCCTCAGCAGCCGTCGCGCTGCAGAGCCGCAGGTCGGCGCGCCGAACTCGCTGGACACGGTCCGAACATTTAACCCGGGGACTCAGCGTCCGCCGCGTCGCTCCCGCGCAGCGTAGGCGCGGACCGCGCGCAGGAAGTCGACCCGACGGAAGTCGGGCCAGTACGCCTCGCAGAAGTAGAACTCCGAGTGCGCGCTCTGCCAGAGCAGGAACCCGCCGAGCCGCTGCTCGCCGGAGGTCCGGATCACGAGCTCGGGGTCGGGTTGCCCCTTGGTGTAGAGGTGCTCGGCGATGTGCTCGACGTCGAACGCCTCCGCGAGCTCGTCCAGGCTCGACCCGGCGTCGGCGTGCTGGCGCAGGAACGACTTCACGGCGTCGGCGATCTCCTTGCGCCCGCCGTAGCCGACCGCGACGTTCACGTGCAGCCCGACGACGCCGGCTGTGGCCTCCTGTGCGGCGACGAGGGCCCGGACGGTGTGCTCGGGAAGCATCTCGAGCGCTCCGACGGCCTGGATCCGCCATCGACCCGTGGCCGCGAGCGCCGCGACCGCGTCCTCGATGATCTCGAGCAGCGGCTCGAGCTCGTCGGCGCTGCGGGCGAGGTTGTCCGTGGACAGCATCCACAGCGTGACCACCTCGACCCCGATGTCCTCGCTCCACTCGAGCAGGTCGGCGATCTTGTCCGCTCCGGCCTGG
The DNA here is from genome assembly GCF_001424125.1 of Cellulomonas sp. Leaf395. Classification (GTDB taxonomy): domain Bacteria; phylum Actinomycetota; class Actinomycetes; order Actinomycetales; family Cellulomonadaceae; genus Cellulomonas. The sequence goes on along the minus strand of NZ_LMQI01000001.1, from coordinate 727,182 downwards.
TGCCCGTGCCGCGTCGACTCCCCCACGCTGCGCGCCCAGCGGCGGTTGCCGTCCAGGATGACCCCGACGTGGCGCGGCAGTCCGTCCTTCGGGAGCGACGCCGCCAGCTGGCGTTCGTACAGCCCGTAGAGCGGGTGGGGCAGACGCACGCGCACTCCTTGGTCCAGGCGAGGGGAACCCGCTCACCGTACTCGCCGGGTGGGGTCGGCGGACGCGGTCTTCCCGGCCGCAAGCATCAGTGCACCGGACCTTCACAGGACCCCGCCCGGGACCGGTCACGCACCGCAGACCCGAGGGGTGCGGGGTACTTTCGGAGGTGCTCCGCAGGGCTCCGTCGACCGCGTCACATCGCGCGCGGCACGGTCGACTGCCTACCTACGGTGTCGTAACCTACGGTGTCGTAGGTTTCCGCTGACGAATCGAGTCCGGTCCATGAGCTCCTCCCCCGTGCCCGCCCCCGGACAGCCGGGCGCGTCGCCCGTGGCCTCGTCGGAGGCGGTCGGGCACGGGCGCGACGAGCACCGGCCCGACGAGCCCGACAGCCTGGTCGAACGCGTCGACCGGGTCGCCGAGACCGTCAAGCCGCAACTGCGCGGCTGGATCCACGCGGGCGTCACCCCGTTCGTGCTGGTGGCGTCGATCGTGCTCGTCGTCCTCTCGCCGACCCCGCTGGCAAAGTGGTCCACCGCCGTCTTCGGCCTCACCGCGGTGATGCTGTTCGGCACCAGCGCGGTCTACCACCGGGGCCACTGGTCCCCGAAGGTCGCCGGAGTGCTGCGACGCCTCGACCACACCAACATCTTCCTCATCATCGCCGGCACGTACACGCCCTTGTCGGTCCTGCTGCTCCCCGCCGACACGGCCCGCACGCTCCTGATCGTCGTGTGGTCCGGGGCCCTCGTCGGCCTGCTCGCGCGCGTGTTCTGGCTCGGCGCCCCGCGCTGGGTCTACGTCCCCGTCTACGTGGCGCTCGGCTGGGTCGCGGTCTGGTTCTTCCCGGAGTTCTACCGGTCCGGCGGCCTCGCGATCGTCCTGCTCATCGCCCTGGGCGGGCTCGCGTACACGCTCGGGGCGGTCGTCTACGGCACCAAGTGGCCCAACCCGAGCCCGCGCTGGTTCGGGTTCCACGAGATCTTCCACGTGCTGACGGTGGTCGGGTACGGCTGCCACTACGTCGCGGTCTCGCTGGCGTCGTACGGGTCGGCCTGACAGGGCCTCAGACGACCGGGACCACCGTGTACCGCCGGTTGTTCAGCGACGGATTCTCCTCCCGGACACGCAGCAGCGCCGCGCCGTCCAGGTCCACGGTCCGCACCTGGGGCTCCTCGTCCAGCTCGAGTCCGACGACCCCGTCGGGTGCGACCACGAGCGAGCGCCCGACGACCCCGCGACCGCACTGACCGACGGCGACCACCGCAGCCGTGTTCTCGATCGCTCGCGCGATCGCGAGCGTCCGCCAGTGCATCGCCTTGAGCTCACCCGCGGCCCACGCCGCGGGGACGACCAGCACCTGGGCGCCCGCGTCGACCAGCCGTCGCGCCGACTCCGGGAACCGCAGGTCGTAGCAGGTCAGCACCCCGAAGGTCAGGCCACCCACCTCGACGACGAGCGGCGGCGCATCCGTGGGACCCGGCACCAGCCGGTCCGACTCCCGGTGCCCGAACGCGTCGTACAGGTGCACCTTGCGGTAGACCCCGACCAGCTCGCCGGACCCGTCGACCGCCACGACCGCGTTCACCGCGCGGGGGTCACCGCCGTCCGCGGGCAGCGTGGTCCCCGCCAGGACCACCACCCCCGTCGACCTCGCACGCGTGCGCAGCATCGTCACGAACGGGCCGTCGAGCGGCTCTGCGTGCTCCGCGCCGACGCCCCGAGGGTCGAACCCCGAGGCGTACTCCGGCAGCACCAGCAGGTCGGCGCTGGCGCGTGACGCCGTCTGGAAGACGTCCTCCACCACCTCCCGGTTGGCGGTGTGGTCGTCGCTGACCTGCAGCTGCGCCACGGTCACGCGCACGGAGGGCCGCTGCGGGGGCTCCGGGGCGGCGCTCATCGAGACGAGCCCGGGTCGTCCTGCGGACGCTCAGGCGACTTGTCATCCGGCGTCGGACCGCTGGGCCGTGACCCGCCCGGGCCCTGTCGTGGCGCACGACCTGGCTCGTCGTCGCCGACGATGTCCCACGGTGCGACTGCGACGTCCGCGTCGACCTCGAGGTCCGGACCGCCGGGGCCGGCGTCGACCATGCCCAGGTCGGCGTGCGGGCCCGCGGTGCGGTCGTCGTCGTCGTCGAGCCCCAACGCCTTCGCACGGCGGTCGACGATGCGCAGCTGCTTGGTCAAGGAGAGGAACAGGAAGACCACAGCGAGTGCGAGCGCGAACGTGAACACGAACCCGAGGAACCCCGGCGAACCGAGCGGTGTGCCGTCGATCGTGACGTCCGACGGCGACGGGCTGGGGGTCGACGCGGCGAGGAGCGGGATCATGTGGTCGGGCCCCCACGAAGCCCGGCGAAGAGGTCGTCCTCCGGGAGGGTCACGGGCACGTGCGACGACGCGAGCTCGTACTCCTCGGTCGGCCACTGGGCGATCTCGAGCTCGCGGGGCACCGCGAAGAAGAAGCCGTCGGGGTCGATCTGGGTGGCGTGGGCACGCAGGGCGTCGTCGCGCTGCCCGAAGAACGCGGAGCACTCGATCCGGGTGGTCACCTCGCGCTCGGGCACCTCGCGGGCCTGCCGGGAGTCGAGCCAGTCGCCGAACGGGGACTCGCGGCCGGCGGCGACGATGGCGTCGTGCACCGCCCGCATGCGTGCGAGCGAGAAGCCGTGGTTGTAGTAGAGCTTCGACGGCCTCCACGGCTCGCCGAGCCCGCGGTAGCGCTCCGGGTCACCGGCCGCCTCGAACGCTTCCGCCGACACGCGGTGGCACATGATGTGGTCGGGGTGCGGGTAGCCGCCCGACGGGTCGTACGTGGTGATCACGTGGGGCCGGAACGCACGGACCAGCTGGACCAGCGGGGCAGACGCCTCCTCGAGCGGGAGGAGTGCGAAGCACCCGTCCGGCAGCGGCGGGAGCGGGTCGCCCTCGGGCAGTCCGGAGTCGACGAAGCCCAGCCACCGGTGCTGCACCCCGAGCGCCAGCGCCGCCGCAGCCATCTCGTGCTTGCGGTACTCGCGCATGCCGTCCAGACCGCCGTCGACCGCGGGGTGCTGCGGGTTGAGCACGTCCCCGCGCTCGCCACCCGTGCACGACACGACCAGCACCTCGACGCCCTCGGCCGCGTACTTTGCCGTGGTCGCGGCGCCCTTGCTCGACTCGTCGTCGGGGTGGGCGTGCACCGCCATCAGGCGCAGCCGCTCTCCGGTCACCTCGGGCCTCCCGTCGGTCGCCCGCCGATGGCCCGCCGGGACCGCGAGGGTCGCGGTCCGCTCGGCACGGGCGGGTGGTTGGACGAGAGACAATGATCGCGCACGCGGCACCCGCGTCGCGCCACCACCGCACCGAACACCATCCAGCTCGCGTCGCCCGCGCGAGAGCACGAGGAGCGCAGTGACCGAGCCGCCCACCACCCGACCGCCCGCCGGTCGGTACGGTCCCGAGCCGACCGCGCGGTCCGCCCGGCGCGGCCGGATCGGGATCGTGGTGGCGGCGGTCGTCGGTATCGCCGTCGTCGTCTGGATCGGCCTCACGATGGCGGGGCAGCCGGTGTCGTACAAGGACGTGGGCTACCACGTCGACGGGTCGCGCTCCGTCGACGTGACGTTCGAGGTGACCAAGCCCAAGGAGTCGACGGTGACCTGTACGGTCACGGCGCTGTCGGAGTCCTACGCCGAGGTCGGGGTCCGCACGGTCGAGGTCGGCCCGGCGGACTCGGCGACGCGCCGGGTCACCGTCCCCGTGCAGACCACCGAGCTGGCGGTGACGGGGATCGTGGAGTCCTGCGAGCTGGTCGAGGACCCCACGTCCTGATCGGGCCGCTGAGCGGGTGATCTCGCGGTTCCGTGGCCCCTGCCTTGCTATCCTGTTCGTTTCAACGCCGCCCCGGTCCGGCGCCACGACTGGTCCACCCGACCGAGAGGGAACGGCGGAGCACCCCTCAATACCCGCTCTCCGGACGCGTCGCCACGATGCGTCCGGACGATCGGACTGCCGAGCGCTGACCCCCCGGTCAGCGCGGACGTCGGCTCGTCCGGCACACACGTCAGGAAAGGAGCGATCGTGACCGATACGACTGCGGCCACATGGTTGACCCAGGAGGCCTACGACCGCCTCACGGCCGAGCTGACCCACCTCGAGGGTGAGGGCAGCGCAGAGGTCATCGAACGCATCGCGGCTGCGCGCGACGAGGGCGACCTCAAGGAGAACGGCGGCTACCACGCCGCTCGCGAGGAGCAGGCCAAGCAGGCTGCGCGCATCCGCGAGCTGAAGGAGAAGCTGCGCAACGTCCAGATCGGGACGCCCCCGGACGACGGGATCGTCGAGCCCGGCATGGTCGTGACGGCCCTCGTCGCCGGCGACGAGATGGTCTTCCTGCTCGGCTCCCGCGAGATCGCCGGGACCTCCGACATCGAGGTCTTCTCGCCGACGTCGCCCCTCGGGGCGGCGATCAACGGCACCAAGATCGGCGACTCGACCTCGTACACCGCGCCCAACGGGCGTGAGATCACGGTCGAGATCACCGACGCGAAGCCCTTCGCGGGCTGAGGCCCGCAGCACGACGAGGCGCCACCCCGGAGCGGGTGGCGCATCGTCGTCGTTTCTGGATCAGCCGTCGGTCAGCCGGTAGCCCGCTGCACGCAGGTGCTCCAGCACGTGGTCGCAGTGCTCGGGCCCCTTGGTCTCCACCTGCACCACGATCGCGACCTCGTCGAGCTGCAGGTCGCCGACCGTCCGCGCGTGCGAGACGTGCATGACGTTCCCCCCGGTGTCCGCGAGCGCGCGCAGCAGGTCGGCGAGCGCTCCGGGGGTGTCGTCGATCCTGACCTGCAGCTGCAGGAACCGCCCGGCCGACGCGAGCCCGTGACGGACCACCCGCATGAGCACGAGCGGGTCGATGTTGCCGCCGGACAGGATCACCACGACCGGGCCCTCGATGGGGCCTATGCCCGCCATGACCGCGGCCGCGCCGGCGGCCCCGGACGGCTCGACCAGCATCTTGGCGCGCTCCGCGACCAGCAGGAGCGCACGGGACAGGTCCTCCTCGGAGACGGTCCGCACCTCGATGTGATGGCCCGACAGGATCTCGAACGGCACCGTGCCGGGAAGCCCGACCGCGATCCCGTCGGCCATGGTCCGCAGCTCGGGCGCAGGGATCGGGTGACCTGCCGCGAGCGAGGCCGGGTAGGCGGCCGCGCGGGCGGCCTGCACCCCGATCACGCGCACGTCGGGCCGCAGCTCGGCGAGCGCCGCGACGACCCCCGCGGCCAGACCTCCGCCGCCGACCGGCACGATGACCGTCGCGACGTCGGGCACCTGCTCCGCGATCTCCAGCGCGATGGTGCCCTGGCCGGCGACGACGTCCACGTGGTCGAACGGGTGGATCAGCACCGCGCGAGTACGCGTCGCGAACTCGTGGGCGTGGACGAGGGCGTCGTCGACGCTGGCCCCGACGAGCTCCACCCGTGCGCCGTAGTCCCGGGTGGCGGCGACCTTCGGCAGAGCGGCGTCGGCGGGCATGAACACGACGGCGTCCAGACCGAGCATCCGCGCCGCGAGCGCGACCCCCTGCGCGTGGTTGCCGGCACTCGCGGCGACGACGCCCCGCGCCTGCTCCTGCGGCGAGAGCCGCGCCATGCGCACGTAGGCGCCGCGCAGCTTGAACGAACCGGCGCGCTGCAGGTTCTCGCACTTGAGCCACACCTCGGCCCCGCACGCCTGCGACAGGGCTCGGCTGAGCTGCACCGGTGTGCGGTCCGCGACCCCCTGGAGCAGCACCGCCGCCTCGCGGACGTCGGCGAGATCGATCATCGCCGGCCCGTCGGGGCGGACCCGGTTTCCGTCGCGTCGTCGGGTGGGCCACCGGGCACGCCGGAGTCCTCGGCCACGGTGTCCACCGCCGCGGGGGGCTCGTCGGCGTCGGTGCGCTCGGCGATCTCCGCCTCTGTCGCCACCCGCTCCGACGTCAGCTCGGCCACCTGCGCGATGGCGCGGTCGAGCACGGGATGACCACGCCCGCGCACGGGGACGTGGTCGTCGGTGCCCAGCTGCGGGAACTTGTCGTGCCCGTGCAGGTAGAGCAGCACGGTGTTGAGGGTCGCGGCGATCGGCACCGCGAACAGTGCACCGACGATCCCCGCGACGAACGACCCCGCCGCCACGGAGAGCAGGACCGCGACGGGGTGCAGCGACACCGCGTGGCCCATGAGGAACGGCTGGAGCACGTGCCCCTCCAGCTGCTGCACGACGATGACGACGACGAGCATCCAGAGGGCCGTCACGGGTCCGTTGGAGACGAGCGCGACCAGGATCGCGATCGAGCCGGTGACCACGGCGCCGACGATCGGGATGAACGAGCCGAGGAACACCAGCACCGCCAGCGGCAGCGCGAGCGGCACCTGGAGGATCGCGGCCCCGAGCCCGATGCCGACGGCGTCGACGCCCGCGACGAGGATCTGCGTGCGGGTGTACGCACCGAGCGTGACCAGGCCACGCCGGCCCGCCTGATGCACGTGCTCGCGGGACCCGCGTGGCAGCAGCCCGACGACCCACGCCCAGATGACACGTCCGTCGAGCAGGAAGAAGAACGTGCAGAACAGGGCGATCAGCGCGCCGGCGGCGACGTGCGCGACCGTCGTGGTCGCGTGCAGTGCCCCGGTGACCAGCTCGGTGCTCCCACCGCTGAGCGACCCCTGGATCCTCTCCATCCAGCCCGAGATGTCGGTGGTCGTGAGCTGCAGCGGGCCCTCGGCCAGCCAGGTGGTCAGCTCGTCGATGCCCTGCGCGGCTTGGTCCCAGAGCTCACCGAAGCCCTTGACGATCGAGCGCCCGGCCAGCGTGAGCAGCCCGCCCACGAGCACGACGAGCCCTGCGAGCGCGATCCCGACGGCCGCCACGCGGGGCAGCCCGCGCCGGACCAGCCAGCCGACGGGCGCTGCGAGCAGGACGGTGACCAGGAGCGCCACCGCGATCGGCACGACGACGACCTTGAGCTCGTTCAGGAGCCAGAGGAGCACCGCGAGGGCGGCGCCGATGAGCAGCAGGCGCCAGGACCACGCAGCTGCGTTGCGCACCGACGGGGGCACCGAGGTGCCGTCCGGGTTGCGGACCACGTCGGGCGTGCGACGCGGACCCGGGGACGACGCGCTCACGCGGCACGCCCGGCGGCCAGCGCGGCGTCGAGGTCGGCGATCAGGTCGGCGACGTCCTCGATGCCGACGGACAGCCGCACGAGGTCGTCGGGCACCTCCAGCTCGGTGCCGGCCACGGACCCGTGGGTCATCTTGTGGGGGTGCTCGATCAGCGACTCCACGCCGCCGAGGGACTCCGCGAGCGTGAACACGTGCGTCGCCGCGCAGACCGCCAGTGCCGACACCTCGCTGCCCGTCCGGAACGAGACCATCCCGCCGAACCCGGTCATCTGCCGCGCGGCCACGTCGTGACCGGGATGGCTGTCCAGACCCGGGTAGATCACCGACACCACGGCGTCGTGCGCGACGAGGAAGTCCGCAACCGCGCGCGCGTTGCTCTCGTGCCGGTCCATCCGCACCGCGAGCGTCTTGAGCCCGCGCAACGTCAGCCACGCGTCGAAGGGACCCGCGATGGCACCCGACGCGTTCTGGTGGAACCGCACCGCGTCCGCGAGGCTCGTCGTCCCCGTCGGCGCCTCCAGCCCCACGGGCAGCTGCGCGCCGTCCGCGACGACGAGCGCTCCGCCGACGACGTCCGAGTGCCCGCCGATGTACTTCGTGGTCGAGTGCACGACGACGTCGGCGCCGAGGGCGAGCGGCTGCTGGAGGTAGGGCGTCGCGAAGGTGTTGTCGACGACGAGCAGCGCTCCCGCAGAACGGGCGTGCGCCGCGAGGACTGCGATGTCCGCGATGCCGAGCAGCGGGTTGGTCGGCGTCTCGACCCAGACGACCTTGGTGCGCCCCGGCTGGATCGCCGCGAGGACCGCGTCGGCGTCGGACAGGTCGACCGGCGTGTGGTCGATGCCCCACGGCCCGAAGACCCGCGCGACCAGGCGGTACGTGCCGCCGTAGGCGTCGTTCGGGATGACGACGTGGTCGCCCGGCCGCAGGGTCGCGCGCAGCAGGGTGTCCTCGGCGGCGAGACCGGACGAGAACGCGAACCCGGCCGCACCCCCTTCTGCCGCCGCGAGCGCCGACTCCAGCGCCGTCCGGGTCGGGTTGGCCGAGCGCGAGTACTCGTACCCGCCGCGCAGTCCGCCGACTCCGTCCTGCTTGTACGTCGAGGTCGCGTAGATGGGCGGGACGACCGCCCCGGTGGTGGGATCCGGGTCCTGACCTGCATGGATGGCGCGGGTCGAGAAGCCTGCCGAGGACCAGTCGTCGTCGTGGGGGTGCGCGTGGTTCGTCACGCGTCCCAGGCTAGGCGCTCAGGACGTTCGCGCCCGGCGGGCGGCGCCGGTGCGCCGACGGTGCGCTCCGGGTCATGCGCTGGTGCGCTCTCGGTCTGGTATTGGTTCGGTCAAGAGTTTCTCTCCTCTGCGGGAACACCGACGCCGTGCGTACCGTTGCAGATCCCGGGAGGACCCAGGTGACCAACCGGGCTCCCGGAGAGGATCAAGACCATGAGCTGGCTGTTCGGATCCGCCCTGAAGACCACGATGGTGACCCCCGAGCGGGCCCTCGCGGGCCGCGACCGGTACGCATACACCGTCCCGACCACCCACACCGTCCTCGGCACCCCTCTGCAGGGCCCCTGGCCTGAGGGCACGGAGGTCCTCTACGTGGGAATGGGCTGTTTCTGGGGCGCGGAGCGCACCTTCTGGAAGATCCCCGGCGTCGTCACGACCGCCGTGGGCTACCAGGGTGGGTTCACGCCCTTCCCCAGCTACGAGGAGACGTGCACCGGGATGACGGGGCACACCGAGATGGTGCTCGTCGCGTACGACCCGTCGGTCGTCTCGGCCGGCGACCTGATGCGCACCTTCTGGGAGTCGCACGACCCGACGCAGGGGTACCGGCAGGGCAACGACGTCGGCACGACGTACCGGTCGGCCATCTACACCACCACGCCGGAGCAGGAGCTAGCCGCACGCACCACCCGTGACGAGTTCCAGCCGCGACTGACCCAGTCCGGCTTCGGGGAGATCACCACCGAGATCCGGTCCGCCGAGGACGCCGGCACGTTCTACTACGCCGAGGGCTACCACCAGCAGTACCTCCACAAGAACCCGGCGGGCTACTGCGGGCTCGGCGGCACCGGGGTCTCCTGCCCGCGACCGACCGGCGCCTGACCCGCCGCGTCCCGCCCGCTGCCGCTCCGGAGCGGGCGGGACGCGCCCAGCAACAGATGTCCGGGCGGGTGACCGACCAGCCCCCGCTGTCGGTCACCCGCCCGTCATGGGGCCGGCCGGAGCCCCCGTCGTTCCCGGCCGGCCACCCTCGGTGTCGTCTCTGGTGGACCGACCGGGTCGCTCCCCCTGCCGGTCCGCGGCGAACCTATCGACGCCGGGCGGACACCGTCCACGGTCGTCCACCTGGTGCTGGACCCCGGTCCACCTGCACGAACGTCCATCTCGAGCGGTGGGCGGTGCCAGGTCGGTCATCCCTCGGCGACGCGGTCGGTGTGCCCCAGCGGCTTGTCCGGCGCCACCAGATCGCGCACGATCCGCTTCAGCTCCGGCAGCTCGGGGAAGCCGCCGCGCTCCGACCGGTCCCAGACCAGGACCCCGTCGACCTCGACCCGGAACACGCCCCCGGTCGCGGGCCGCAGCGCGACCTCGCCGAGCTCGCGGTGGAAGGTGGTCAGCAGCTCCTGCTGGTACCAGGCGGCCCGCAGGAGCCAGCGGCACTGCGTGCAGTAGGTGATCGCGACGCGCGGAAGGTCCATGGGGCAAGTCTCGCCCAGCGGCCGACGAGCAGTCAGACTGCACGTCGAGACCCTGGAGGCCCGTCCGTGTCAGACCCGTTGAGCCCGACCCGCGACGGCGTGCACGCCGTCGACGAGCCTCGCCCGACCACCCAGGCAGCGCTCCGCGTCGTCGCCGCCGCGCTGGTGTGCGGCGCGGCGGTCCTGCTGTTCGCGGTCCATGTCCGCCCGCTCGGCTACGTGCCGCTGGTCCTCGGCGTGGCGCTGGGACTCGCCGTCGACAAGCGCCTCGGACGAGACCTCGCCCTCATCGCGCTCGGTCAGGTGATCATCAGCACGATCTCCCTGAAGGCGGACCTGTCGAACGTGGGCATGCTCAGGTTCACGGTCGCGCTGGGCCTCGCAGTGGTCGTGCCGACGCTGATCTCCAGCCGGGTGTTCCACGACGACAAGATCCACTTCCCGGTCCGCACGGGCCGGCGCTGGGACCGCTGGCAGGCGCTCTACCTGGTGGCGGTGGCGTTCGCGGCCTACCTGATCCTGCCGGCGTACTTCCTGGGATCGGGGGTGTGGCAGAACTGGCCGGACCTCGACGGCACAGGCGACGTGGTGCGGTTGTTCATCGGCGTCAACGCCGTCGGCATCTGGGACGAGCTGTTCTTCATCTGCGTGGTGCTGGCGCTGCTGCGGCCGCACTTCCCGTTCTGGCTCGCCAACGTGCTGCAGGCCACGGTGTTCGTGTCGTTCCTGTGGGAGCTGGGCTACCGCGGGTGGGGGCCGCTGCTCACCATCCCGTTCGCGCTGATCCAGGGCTGGATCTTCCGTCGGACCACGTCGCTGACCTACGTGGTGGCCGTGCACCTGCTGTTCGACCTGTTCGTGTTCCTCGTGCTGGTGCACGCGCACGACCCGAGCATGTTCGACATCTTCATCACCGGGCCAACCCCGGGCGAAGGCCCGTAGGTTGGTGCGGTGACGCTGACGAACTGGGCCGGCAACTACGTCTACCGCGCGGGGGTCGTGCACCACCCACGCTCCGTCGAGGAGCTGCAGGAGCTCGTCGCGCGCTCCCCGATGATCCGCGCGCTGGGCACCCGGCACTGCTTTAACGACCTTGCCGACGATCCCGCCGCGCTCGTCGTCCTCGACCGCCTGGAGTCCGCTCCGGAGATCGACGAGCAGGCGCGGACCGTCACAGTCACGGGCGGCACCCGCTACGGGACGCTCGCGCAGCACCTGCACCCCGCCGGCTGGGCGGTGCACAACCTCGCGTCGCTGCCGCACATCTCGGTGGCTGGCGCGGTCGCGACCGCCACGCACGGCTCGGGCGACGCGAGCAGGAACCTCGCGGCGGCCGTCGCGGCGCTGGAGATCGTCGGCCCCGACGGCACGCTGCGGACCGTGCGCCGCGGCGACGACGACTTCGCCGGGTCCGTCGTCGCGCTGGGCGCGCTCGGGGTGGTCACCCGCGTGACGCTCGACATCGAACCCACCTACGACGTCGCGCAGGAGGTCCATGTCGACCTGCCGTGGTCAGCGGCGCTGGCGCACCTGGACGAGATCACGAGCAGCGCCGACTCCGTGAGCCTCTTCACCGACTGGACCGGGGACACCATCCAGCAGGTCTGGCGCAAGACTCGAGTCACGCCGAGCTACGCACTGCGCACCGACCTGTTCGGCACGACCCCCGCCGACGGCCCCCGCCACCCGCTGCCCGGCATCGACCCCGTGAACTGCACCGCGCAGCTGGGCGAGCCCGGCCCGTGGCACGACCGCCTGCCGCACTTCCGGATGGACTTCACGCCGAGCAACGGCGACGAGCTGCAGTCCGAGTTCCTGGTGCCGCGCGCCCACGCGGTCGCCGCGCTGGAGGCGGTCCGGTCGCTGAGCGACCTCGTCTCACCGCTGCTGCAGGTCACCGAGGTCCGCACCATGGCCGGCGACGACCTGTGGCTGTCCGGCGCACAGGGTGGCCCTCGCGTCGGCCTGCACTTCACGTGGCTCCCGCGGCAGCCCGAGGTGGAGGCGGTGCTGCCGACCATCGAGGCCGCGCTGGCCCCGTTCGAGGCCCGGCCGCACTGGGGCAAGCTCTTCGCGGACGAGTATCGCGACCTCGCCCGCCTCTACCCCCACTGGGACGACTTCCGCGCTCTGGTCGCGCGCACCGACCCCGACGGCGTCTTCCGCAACGACTTCCTGGAACGGCACGTCCTCTAGGACCGCCAGCGGTTCACCTTCGCGACGAGGTCCGCGTCGCCGACGCGTCCGGTGGGCGACAGCGTCACGACTCCCCCGCCCGGGTGCAGCCGCGCGTCGCTCGCGTATCGCTCCTCGAGCTCCGCCTCCGCGTCAGCCGAGCCGCCGTCCGCCGCGACGAGCAGCTCCGCAATCTCGTCGGCCAACCGGTCGAGGTCGTCGCGGGGCGTCGGCGTCTCGGGCAGCGTGTCACCCCACACGTCCCAGAGGAGCAGCTCGTCGCGCTGCCGGTGCGCCAGCTCGGTGACGACGTACCCGCGGACGAACGCCGGTCCGCACAGCTCGGGCATCGACGGGTCGACGCCGTAGGTCGACACGTCGAGGCCGTCGCGACGGTGGGCCAGCCACACCTCGGCGGCCGTCTCGAACGGTGCACCGGGTCCGGTCGGCATGTCGTGCGAGTCGAAGGCGAACCAGTCGTCGGCGGCGTTCAGCTCCGCGTCGAACCGCACCCAGCGCGACCCGTCCCACCGCTCGCCCACCACGTGGTCGTGGTGGAACCCCGCGCGGAAGTACCCCGCGAACCCGACGCGGCTGCGCGCCGGGATGCCGTGCTCCCGCAGCACCCCGATCGCGAACAGCGTGTGGTCGCGGCAGCACCCGGCGATCTGCTGGGCGGGCGCGCGGGCGGCGTCGAGCGGCCCGGCCGCACGCTCCTGCGCCTCGCCGAGGATGTCCGAGAGCCATCGCAGGTCGATGTCGGCGTCCTGTCCGGGGGTGAGCCGCTCGGCGCCGGCCCGGTAGTGGACGACGGTGCTGCAGGCGGCCGCGTGCAGCGCCGCGGGGTCGGTGCCGACGGCCGCGAGCAGTGCGGCGTGCGCACCGGGGTCGGTGAACGGGCTGTGGCTGGCGTACGCGGTGAGATCGGGCATGGAGCCAGCGTGGGCCTTGCCCCAGGGGCAGGGTCAAGAGCCTCGGGGAGCGCATGAGCGCGGGGTCAGGCGACCGGCTGCGCCACGTGCGCGACGACCCCCTCGTCGGACCACGGGACGGGGTAGATCTCCCGGGGTGGACCGGCCGCCCGGCGACCCCCAGCGCTGAACCAGGTCTCCAGGGCGACGTACGCACCGATGATCTCCGGGTACCGACAGTCGGACGCGGTGACCGGCACGTACGCCAGCGTCTGCGCGGGCTCTTGCCGCAGAACGATCGAGCCGGTGGGGACGATCGCACCCTCGTAGGGGATGCACGTCTCGATCGGGCCGTCCCCGTCGTGGCCCACCGCGCCGTGGAACAGCACCCAGAACTCGGTCCCGTACGACGCCCCGCCCGCGTCGAGGAGTGTGCGGATCTCCAGCGCGTCCGACGCGAACGTCGCGACGAGGTCCTCCTGCGCGACGTGGCGGCGGACCGTCGCGACCGTCCGTGCCTCGACCGGGCGGACCACGACGTCGTCGACGCCGAAGTGCCCGGGGTGCGCCGAGCCGCCCGAGGCACCCAGGGACTGGAGCACCAGGTCCAGCTCCGGCCCCCGGTCGGCCAGGTCGCGCCGGCGGTCGGCCCACCACGACCGGATCGCGGCCGCCTGCCCGAGCGGCTCGGCGAGCACGTCGGCGATCGTGCCGAGCGGCATCTCGAGTCGTCGCAGCAGGGAGATCGTGCGCGCTCGCTCGAGCTGCCCGGGGTGGTAGTAGCGGTACCCGCTGTCCGGGTCGACCCGCACCGGCTCCAGCAGGCCTCGGGCGTCGTAGAGGCGCAGCGCCTTGAGCGAGAGCCCCGACCGGCGCGCGAACTCACCGATGGTCACCTCGCCGTCCGCCACGGGCCGAGGATACGAGCCCTCACCGACGAGCGACAGGCTCGCCGACGCGCGACGACCCCCTCAGCCGGTGGGCCGACGGGGTCGTCGCGGCAGAGATCAGTTGCTGGTGCCGACGATGTCGACCACGAAGACGAGCGTGTCGCCGCCCTTGATGCCGGCCTGCGGGACGCCGCGGTCGCCGTAGCCGAGGTGCGACGGGATCGACAGGAGCACGCGCGAGCCGACCTGCTGGCCGACGAGGCCCTCGTCCCAGCCGCCGATGACGGCGCCGACGCCGATCGGGAAGCTGATCGAGGAGCCGCGGTCGTACGAGTTGTCGAAGATGCCGCCCTGCCACGCCTGGCCGAGGTAGTGCACCTCGAGGTCGTCGCCGGCCTCGACGAGGGCGCCGTCGCCGCGGGAGAGGACCTGGACCTCGAGCTCACCGGGCGCCGCGGCATCCGGGAAGGTCAGCGTCGGCTTCTGGCCGAAAGAACCCGAGACCTCGGGCAGCGCTGCGGACATGACGTACTCCTTCGATGGATGACAGTGCCCGCCCATCTTGCCAACCCCGACCGACAACCGCCGAACCGAGGGGTTGACCAGCGTGGCTAATGGCATTAGCTTTTAGGTCATGACACCCATCCAGCACCTGCAGCGCCCCGAGGGGCGGATCGCCTACACGCTCGACGGGCCGGTCGGCGGACCGCTCGTCGTGCTCATCCCCGGCATGGGTGACCTGCGCAGCACGTGGCGGGAGCTCACCGGCCCGCTGGCGGAGGCCGGCCACCGCGTCGCCGTCATGGACCTGCGCGGCCACGGCGACTCCGACACCACGTTCGCCACCCACGGCGACGTCGTCACCGGCCAGGACGCGCTCGCGCTAGTCGAGCACCTGGGCGGCCCTGCCGTCCTCGCCGGCAACTCGATGGGCGCCGGCGCCGCGGGCTGGGCCGCCGCCGAGCGACCCGACCTCGTCGCTGGGCTCGTCCTGACCGGACCGTTCCTGCGCGAGCGCCCGATGCCCGCGGTCGCCGTCGCGGTCATGCACGGCCTCGAACGCCTGCTCTTCTCCCGCCCGTGGGGCGGCGCCGTCTGGGCGTCGTACTACCGCGGCTACCTGAACCGCGGCACCAAGGCGCCATGGCTCGACGAGCACGTCGCGGACCTGCGCGTCGCGATGAAGGACCCCGCCCACCTGCGCTCCTTCCGGCACCTCACCGTCCAGCTGACTCACACGCCGGTGGAGGTCCGCGTCCCCGAGATCCTTGCGCCGGCCGTCGCCTTCGTCGGCGCGATCGACCCCGACTTCCCGGACCCGGCCGCGGAGGCCGAGTGGCTGCGCGGCGCGATCGACGCCGACGTCACGCTGATCCCGGACGTCGCGCACTACCCGCAGAACCAGGCGCCCGAGGTCGTCGTGCCCCGCACGCTGGCGTTCCTCGCGGACCTGCCCCGAGACGCCGCCGGCCGGTTCCAGGTCCGCACGAGCGCCCGTGCCTAGAGCGGGGCTCGACCGCGCCGCCGTCGTCGACCTGGCCCTCGCGGTCGTCGACGACGGCGGGCGCACGGGCTTCGCCGACCTGACGCTCTCCGCCGTCGCGGCCCGGGCCGGTGTTGCGGTGCCCAGCCTCTACAAGCACGTCGCGGGCCTGCCCGCGCTACGTCGCGAGGTCGCGCTCGTCTGCATCGAGCAGTTCGGGGACGCCCTCCGTGCCGTCCGCCAGACGCGCTCCGGTGCCGACCTCCTCCCGGCCTCGGCCCAGGCGATCCGCCACCTCGCTCGACGCGTCCCCGGCCGCTACCAGGCGGTCCAGAGCGCGGCATGGGTCCACGACCCGGACGCGGTCGCGCTCCGGGACGCGGGCGCGCGGGTCGTCGCCGAGCTCTCCGAGGCCGTGGCAGCGCTCGGTGTCCCCGACGATCGGCGCATCGATGCGGTCCGCGCGGTCCGCGCCTCGGTGCACGGGTTCGTCGTGCTCGAGCTCGACGGTGGCTTCGGCATGCCCGACGACGTCGATGCCAGCTTCGACTTCCTCGTCGCCGGGCTGGTCGGCGGTCTGGAACGCCTGAGCGTCCCCTAGTGCGTCAGCCGCGACCCGTGCTGGGATGGGTTCGGGGGGAGGTGCCGGCGATGAGAGGTGTCCGCACGGGCTACGGCCTGGCATACCGGGTCGGGTTCACACCTTGGGAGCACTACGGACGGATCGCGGCGTCGACCATCGGCGCCCTGCTGGACCGCGAGGAGGCCGGCCGGCCGCACCCGCCGGGCCGCGCACTCGACCTCGGCTGCGGCCGCGGTCAGAAGACGCACGAGCTCGCCCGCAGGGGGTGGGACGCCGTCGGCATCGACACGGCGGTCCACGCCATCGAGGAGTCGGGCCGAGATGCTCCGTCCGGCGCGCGCTTCGTGGTGGGAGACGTGACGGCGCTCCCCGCGGACCTGGGCAGGTTCGACTTCTTCCTGGACGTCGGCTGCTTCCAGCACCTGGACCTCGCCGAGCGGACGGCGATGGGCCGCGGGGTCACCGCGCTCGCGAACCCGGGCGCGACGCTGCTGATGCTCGAGTTCGGGGCGACCCGCCTGCGCTCCTTCGTCGGGGGTGTGACGAGGGCGGACATCCAGTCGGCCTTCCCGGGCTGGCGCCTGCTCTCGGCCGAGCCGGCGAGCACCGCCGGGCTCGGGTGGCCGATGTCGAGGACGGCGCCGCAGTGGTTCCGCTTCGGGCTCGCTTCCTGACGTCGCGTCAGACCCGGGCGACCCGCGACCCCGAGGCCAGCAGCGACCGCAGCCAGTGCAGCTGCCGGTCGAGCTGGTGGGCCTGCCCGCCCTCGTGCTGGTTGTACGCGTAGACCTCGATCTGGGTGGTGGGCCTTGCCGCCGACAGCCCGGCGTAGTGGTTGTAGGCCGCGAACACCGTGGACGGCGGGCACGTCTGGTCCCGCAACGCGACGGAGAACAGGGCCGGAGCAGAGGCCCGCCGCGCGAAGTGCACGCCGTCCAGGTAGGACATCGTGCGCAGGACGGTCGCCTCCTGGCCACGGTGCACGGCGAGGTACTGCACGAGCTCGCCGTACGGGAACGCGTCCGTGATGGCCAGCGCGCGCGGGTAGTGGCACAGGAACGGCACGTCGGGCAGCACCGCGGCGAGCCCATCGGCCAGCCCGGCGACCGCGAGCGCGAGCCCGCCGCCCTGGCTGATCCCCGCGACGGTCACGCGTGCAGGGTCGACCCCGGGCAGCGCCCGCACGGCGTCGACGGCACGGACCGCGTCGGTGATGAGCCGCCGGTAGTAGTGGTCGTGCGGGTCGAGGATCCCGCGCGTCATCACCCCGGGCGACGCCGGACCGGAGCCCGCCGGGTCAGGCGTGTGGCCGCCGTTGCCCCACGTGGACCCCTGCCCGCGCGTGTCCATCACCAGGTGCACGTACCCTGCGGCCGCCCAGGCGAGCCGCTCGTGCGCGAACCCGCGCCCGCCGCCGTACCCGATGAGCTCGACGACCGCGGGCAGGTCCTCCGTCGCTCCCGCGGGGCGCGTCACCCACGCCTTGATCGGGTGCCCGCCGAACCCCGCGAACGTCACGTCGAACGCGTCGATGACCGTGAGCCCGGAGTCGACCGGCTTCACGGTCAGGCCGAGGTCGAACGTGCGCGCCTCGGCCAGCGTGCCGGACCAGAACTCGTCGAAGTCCTCCGGCTCGTCCAGCACGGGCAGGTAGCGCTCGAGCTCGGGCAGGGACAGGTCGAACAGGGCCATCGTGCTCCTTCGGACGGACAGCGTTTCCCGACGACGAGAAAACTACCGTGCGAGGAACCCCAGCAGGTCGTGCCGGGTCAGGACGCCCACGGGCGACCCGTCGTCGACCACCATGAGCGCGTCCGCCTTCTGCAGCGCGGACCGTGCGGACTCCACGCTCTCCCCCGAGCCGATCAGCGGCAGCGGCGCGGACATGTGCCGGTCCACGCGGTCGGACAGCTCGGCGTCGCCGGAGAACACCGCGTCGAGAAGTTCGCGCTCGCTCACGGAGCCGGCCACCTCCCCGATCTTCACGGGCGGCTCCGCACCGACGACGGGCATCTGCGAGACGCCGTACTCGTGCAGGATCTCGATGGCGTCGCGGACGGTCTCGTTCGGGTGGGTGTGCACCAGGTCGGGCAGCGTGCCGGTCTTCGTGCGCAGCACGTCCGCCACCGTGGCGCCCTCGTCGGCGGCCAGGAACCCGTACGACCGCATCCACTTGTCGTTGAAGATCTTGGACAGGTAGCCGCGCCCGCTGTCGGGCAGGATCACCACGATCACCGCGCGCTCCGCGGCAGCGGGGTCGTCCTCCTGCAGCCGGCGGGCGTAGCGCAGGGTCGCCTCGACGGCCATGCCGCACGAGCCGCCGACCAGCAGCCCCTCCTCGCGGGCGAGCCGCCGCGTCATCGCGAAGGAGTCCGCGTCGGAGACCGCGATGATCTCGTCGGGCACGGTCGGGTCGTAGGCGGTCGGCCAGAAGTCCTCGCCGACGCCCTCGACCAGGTACGGCCGACCGTCGCCGCCCGAGTAGACCGAGCCCGCGGGGTCGGCGCCGATGACGACCACCCGCCCCTCGGAGACGTCGTGCAGGTAGCGCCCGGTGCCGGTGATCGTGCCGCCCGTGCCGACGCCCGCGACCATGTGCGTCACGCGCCCGTCGGTGTCGGCCCAGATCTCCGGGCCGGTCGTCTCGTAGTGGCTCGCCGGACCGTTCACGTTGGCGTACTGGTTCGGCTTCCACGCGCCCGGGATCTCCTTGGCCAGGCGGTCGGACACCGAGTAGTACGAGCTGGGGTGGTCCGGCGCGACCGCGGTCGGGGTCACGACGACCTCGGCACCGTAGGCGCGCAGGACGTCGCGCTTGTCCTGGCTGACCTTGTCGGGGCAGACGAACACGCAGCGGTAGCCCTTGCGCTGGGCGACGAGAGCGAGCCCGACGCCGGTGTTCCCGCTGGTCGGCTCCACGATGGTGCCGCCGGGCATGAGCTCGCCGCTCGCCTCCGCGGCCTCGATCATCTTCAGGGCGATGCGGTCCTTCACGGAGCCGCCGGGGTTCATGTACTCGACTTTGGCGAGGATCGTCGCCGTCAGGCCAGCCGTCACGGACGTGAGCTGGACGAGCGGGGTGCCGCCGACGAGCTCCGAGATGTGCTTCGCGTACTTCATCGTGCTGCTGCTCCCATGGGTGTTGGGTCGAGCCCGAGCGGGCAGACGCACGTCGGCCCGGGTGCGATCGATCATCGCACCCGGGCCGACGAGCTTCAGGTCAGGCGGTCACTCACCACGCAGGATGGCGAAGAGCCGCAGCAGCTCCAGGTACAGCCAGACCAGCGTCACGACGAGGCCGAACGCGGCCGTCCACGCGAGCTTGGCCGGGACACCGGCCTCCACGCCGCGCTTGATGGAGTCGAAGTCCACGATCAGCATCGCGGCCGCGAGCACGACCGCGATCAGACCGACGGCGACGCCGATCCACCCGGCCCGCAGCGGTCCGTACCCGTCACCGGTGTTCCCGAACAGCATGAACACGACGTTGATGAGGGAGAACACCAGGTAGCCGACCATCGCGATGAGCAGGGTCCGCTGGAACTTCGGCGTCACCCGGACCTTGCCGGACTTGAACAGGACGAGCGAGACCGCGAACACCGAGAGCGTGGCGAGGACCGCCTGGCCGACGATGCCCTGGAACTGCGCCTCGTAGAACCTGCTGAGGCCGCCGAGGAACACCCCCTCCGCCGCGGCGTAGAGCAGGATCAGCGGCGGGCTCGGCTCCTTCTTGAACGCGTTGACCAGACCGAGGACGAGCCCGACGATCGCGCCGAAGATCCACAGACCGGGCGCGAGCACCCAGGTGGCTGCACCGGTGACGACCAGCACGGCCAGCAGGCCGGCGGTCTTCATGATGACGTCGTCGTACGTCAGCCGGCCCGTCTCGCGCGTGGTCGCGGCGGGGGCGTCGTACATCTGGTCGAGCGTGGCGGCGTCGACCACCTGGGGGCTGGGGGTCCCGTAGGAGACCGCCGACGTGGGCGACTTCTGACCCCGGCGCTGCACGGGATCCTGGAAGACGGGACTGTTGTTGAACACGGGATTGGCCATGGCGTCCTCCTGGACGGATCGGGCGCTGTCAGACGAGGCTGTCACCGTAGCGAACGTCGACAGGCTCGCGTTCGTTCCCGGGTCTGACGCGCCTCGGCCATTCGGTGGGGAGACATCCCCCCTTGGTCCGATGTGTGGCAATTCGACCCCTCTCTAGTCTCGACACGGCTCCACACTCCCGACGACGAGGAACAGTGATGATCGAGGCCCACGACCTCACGAAGAGATACGGCACCAAGACGGCGGTGGACGGCATCTCGTTCACGGTGCAGCCCGGCCGGGTCACCGGCTTCCTGGGCCCCAACGGTGCCGGCAAGTCCACCACGATGCGCATGGTCGTCGGCCTCGACCGGCCGACCCGCGGCACCGTCACCGTCAACGGCCGCCCGTACGCCGAGCACCGCTCCCCGCTGACGCAGGTCGGCGCGCTGCTCGAGGCCAAGGCGGTCCACACCGGGCGCAGCGCCCGCAACCACCTGCGTGCCATCGCCGCGACGCACGGCATCGGCGACAAGCGGGTCAACGAGGTCATCTCGATGACCGGCCTCGACACCGTCGCCAAGCGGCGGGTCGGAGGCTTCTCGCTCGGCATGGGGCAGCGCCTCGGCATCGCGGCCGCCCTCGTGGGCGACCCGCAGACGTTGATCCTCGACGAGCCGGTCAACGGGCTCGACCCCGAGGGCGTCCTCTGGGTGCGCAACCTGGTCAAGTACCTGGCCGCCTCGGAGGGCCGCACGGTCTTCCTGTCCTCGCACCTGATGAGCGAGATGGCGGTGACGGCGGACCACCTGATCGTCATCGGCCGCGGCAAGATCATCGCCGACGGCCCGGTCGACTCGGTGATCTCGCAGGCCACGCGGGCCACGGTCCGGGTGCGGTCCCCTCAGGCGACGGACCTGGCAGCCCGCCTCGCCGGTCCGGCGGTGACTGTGACGCCGTCCGAGGACGGGCTCATGGAGATCCACGGCGCGACCGCGGTCGAGATCGGTGAGATCGCTGCCAAGGCCGGGTTCGTCCTGCACGAGCTCACCCCGCTCTCGGGCTCCCTCGAGGACGCGTACATGTCGCTGACGTCGGAGTCCGTCGAGTACCACTCGGCGGCGCTGCCCGGACAGGAATCCGTGCCGCACGGAGCCCACGCCGCGCCCCCTGCCCCGACGACTGGCCCGACCACCGGAGAGGACGCCCGATGACCACCGCCGTCGCCACCGAGCCCCATCGCCACGCCACCGCCACGAAGCCGTACAAGCTGAGCTTCGGCCACCTGCTGCGCGGCGAGTGGATCAAGTTCTGGTCGGTGCGCTCCACCACCTGGACCCTGTCGATCTTCCTGATCGCCACCGTCGGCCTGGTCTCGCTGATCAGCCTGGCCATCCTCAACGCCCCGAGCCCCGAGAACGGCGGGCCGCCGCCCGGTCAGGAGGGCACGCCGCTCGACCCGTTCGCCGTGGCGGTCACGCTGGCCCAGCTCGCCGTCGCCGTGCTGGGCTGCCTGACGATCACCGGCGAGTACACCACCGGCATGATCCGGTCCAGCCTCACGGCAGCACCCAAGCGGCTCCCGGTGCTCTGGTCCAAGGCGATCGTGCTCGTCGTCTCGGTGTTCGTCGTCGCCCTGGTCGCGATCGCGCTCGCCGCGGCGCTGCAGTGGCTCTTCTTCGACAGCCAGGACTTCTCGATCGACGTCACCGATCCCGAGCTCGTCCGGCCGCTCGTCGGGACCGCCCTGTACCTGGCGACGATCGCTCTCCTCGCGTACGCCCTCGGCGCGCTCCTGCGTCACTCGGCCGCGGCCGTCGCGACGGTGCTCGGGCTCCTGCTGGTGGCTCCGATCATCTTCACCGCCATCCCGTGGAAGCCGCTGACCGTCACGTCCCCGTTCCTCCCGGGACTCGCGGGGCAGCAGGTGACGTACACCGACGCGGCGCTGGAGCAGTCCGCCGGCTTCTCCGACATCGGCGTCGACCTGACCGCGTGGCAGGGCTACGGCGTCCTGGTGGTCTGGGTGGTGCTGATCCTCGGCACCGCGGCTGTCCTGCTCAAGAGGCGCGACGCCTGACCGTAGGCACGGCATGACGACGGGGGCGGTCCGCTGCGGACCGCCCCCGTCGTCGTGCGTCAGGCCTCCGCGGTCCGGACCGTCGCCTTGTGCGCCCGCCGCTGCTCCCCACGTCCCCGCGCCTTCTCGGCCAGCGTGTAGAGCACCGGGACGAGCAGGAGCGTCAGCAGGGTGGACGTGACGAGGCCGCCGATGACGACGATCGCGAGCGGCTTGGAGATGAACACCCCACCACCGGTGATTCCGAACGCCATCGGTGTGAGCGCGAAGATCGTCGCCAACGCCGTCATGAGGATCGGCCGAAGTCGCTTGCGCGCACCCTCGGTCACGGCCTCGGCGAGCGGGCTGCCTGCCCGGCGGTACTGGTTGACCAGGTCGATGAGGACGATCGCGTTGGTGACCACGATGCCGACGAGCATGAGCACACCGATCAGCGCCGGGACGCCCAGCGGGGTGCCCGTGAGCAGGAGCGCGAGGATCGCACCCGTCGCGGCGAACGGCACCGACACCAGCAGGATCACCGGCTGCAGCAGCGACCGGAACGTGGCGACCATCACCAGGTAGACGATCGCGATGGCGACCAGCAGAGCCACGCCCAGGTCGGCGAACGCGTCCTGCTGGTCGGTGGCGACCCCGCCGATCGCGACGCTGGCGCCGGCCGGGACGTCGAGGTCGTCGAGCTGTGCCTGCAGATCGGTGGTCAGCGCACCGAGGTCCTGGCCGGTCGGCGTCGCGGAGACGGTCGCCGACCGCTCCCCGTCGACCCGCGTGACCGACGTGGGCACGTCGACCTCGTCGATGCTGGCCACCTGCGCCAGCGGCACCAGACCGGTCGCCGTCGGCAGGACGACCGCCCGCAGCTCGTCGAGCGTCGCCGGACCCGCGGTCGCCTCGATCGTCACGTCGAGCGGACCGTCCCCCAGGTCGACCGTGCCGACCGGGCGCGGGCTCATCACCGCGGCGACCGTGCCGGCCACCTGCGTCTCGGTGAGCCCGACCTCAGCCGCGGCCGCGCGGTCGACGACCACCTGCACGGTCGGCTGGGCAGCCGCGAGGTTGTTGGTCACGTCGGAGGTGCCGTCGACGCCCTCGACCAGGGTCTGCACCTCCTGCGCGAGCTCGGCGAGCTGGTCCGGGTCGTCCGAGCGCACCACGACGTCGACCGTGGAGCTGCCGAACGCCGCCCCACCGCCGGCGACCGTGACGTCGCCCAGCTCGGACGTGGCGGCACGGACGTCCTCCTGGACCACCTCCGGGTCGGCGTCGGCGTCGAGGGTGAGCGCGAACGTGGCGCGCGGCGTGCCGGAGCCGCCGGTGAAGGCGGCCTCGGGACCACCGGAGGACCCGACGGTGGTCTGCACCGTGGTCACGCCGTCGACGGCCATGAGAGCCTGCTCGACCTCCTGCGCCGACGCGTCCTGGGCGGCGAGCGAGGTGCCGGGTGCGAACGCCTCCGTCACGGTGAGCGTGTCCTGGCCGGAGTCGCCCAGGAAGTTGGTCTCGAGGCGCGGCACCAGAGCGATCGTGCCGACGAAGATGAGGAACGCTGCCCCGAGAGTGATGACGGGGTGCCGCAGCGCCGGGCGCAGGGTGGCGAGGTAGCTGCGCTGCAGGAAGCCGTGGCGCTCGCGCTCCTCGGCGTCGTCGCGCGCGACGGCGTCGGGCTCGGCCTGCGCGCTCAGCGCCCGGGGCGCGTCCTTGATGAACCAGTACGCGAGCACCGGCACGATCGTCAGCGCGACGAACAGGGACGCGGTCATGGCGATCGCGACGGTGATGGCGAACGGTCGGAACAGCTCCCCGACCATGCCGCCGACCAGCGCGATCGGGAGAAACACGGCGACCGTGGTGACCGTGGACGCGGTGATCGCACCGGCGACCTCCCGGACCGCGGTGAGGATGGCGGTCGTCTTGGCCTCGCCGTAGGACCGGTGCCGCTTGATGTTCTCGATCACGACGATCGAGTCGTCGACCACCCGGCCGATCGCGATGGTCAGCGCGCCGAGCGTGAGGATGTTCAGCGAGTAGCCGCCCAGCTGAAGTCCCGCGAACGTGACCAGGAGCGACAACGGGATCGAGATGGCGGAGACGAGGGTCGAGCGGACCGAGCCCAGGAACAGCAGGATCACGAGCACCGCGAACAGCAGGCCGAGCGCACCCTCGGTGGCGAGGCCCTCGATGGACTCCTCGATGAACGGCGCCTGGTCGAACACGACCGCGACCTGCACGTCGTCGCCCAGCTGGGCCTCGAGCTCCTCGACCGCGTCCCGCGCCCCGTGCGAGACCTCCACGGTGTTGCCGTCGGGCGTCTTGGTCAGCGAGACGGCGAGCGCCGGCTCCCCGTCGAGGCGCGAGAACGACGTGGCTGTCACCGGCGCGACCGTGACCTCCGCGACGTCGTCGAGCGTCACCGGCGGGTTCGCGCCGACGAGCGGGAGGGACTCGAGGTCCTCGACCGAGGACAGCTCGCTGCCCACCTGGACCGACAGCGTGGTGTCGCCCTCGTCGACCGTCCCCGTGGGGAGCACGACGCCGTTGTCCTGCAGGATCGTCGCGACGCTCGCAGGCGACAAGCCGGTCCCGGCGAGCGCGGGCAGGTCCAGCGTGACGGTCACGGCGTCGTCGGAGACGCCGGTCACGGTCACCTCCCGGACACCGTCGATCTGCTCGAAGCGCGGCACCACGGTGTCCTGCACGAGCGTGGCCAGCTCGGCGTCGTCCATGCCCTCCCCGCCCGAGATCGCCAGCTGCACCACGGGGAAGTCGTCGAGCGAGCCGGTGAAGACGGTCGGCTCGACGCCGGTGGGCAGCGAGGTGCGGACCCGGTCGACCGCCTGCTGCAGGGCCTGCGCGGACGCGTCGAGGTCGCCGCCGTACGTCAGCTCGACCGTCGTCGTGGACAGGCCGGTGGACGACGTGGAGGTGACCTCCTCCACCCCGTCCACGGCTCGCACAGCCTGCTCGACCGGCACCGTGACCTGCTGCTCGACCAGCTGCGGCGACGAGCCCGGGTCCACCGCGACGACGACGGCCGTCGGGATCTGCAGCGACGGGATCAGCTCCTGCTTGAGCGATCCCAGGCTGATCCAGCCGAACACGGCGATGGCGATCGTCAGCAGGGCGACCACCGAACGGTTGGCCAGCGACAGGCGGGCGAGGCGAGACATGGATCCTCCGACGGGGTCCGCTGTGTGCAACAGATGACGCGGAACCGCGTCCACCTGCGAGAACGCACCCGGACCGGCGGGGGTTCCCCGTGCCGTGTGCGTCGTCGGTCACAGCGGGCGGCTAGCGTGGGCCGCCGCAGCCCCTCCCACCGACGAAGGATCTCGATGACCGACGCACCGGCCCGACCCCGACCCGCACCGCTCGTGGCGGAGGTCGTCCGGACCGAACGGATCGCCGAGACGATGGTCCGCGTCGTCGTCGGCGGACCCGGCCTGGACGCGTTCCAGCCGTCGCCGCACGCCGACTCCTACGTCAAGGTCGTGTTCCTCCCCGCCGGCACCGACCGTCCGCTGCGCGAGGACGGACGCCTCGACCTCGACGCGGTGCGCGCGAGCCTCCCGCCCGACCAGCAGCCCCGCCAGCGCTCCTACACCGTCCGCTCGTGGGACCCGGTCGCGCGCGAGCTCACGCTCGACTTCGTGGTGCACGGCGACGAGGGCATCGCGGGGCCCTGGTCGGCGTCCGCACAGCCCGGCGACGAGGTGCTGCTGGTCGGCCCCGGCGGCGCGTGGTCGCCCGATCCCGACGCCGCGTCGTACCTGTTCGCCGGGGACGCCAGCGCGCTGCCCGCCATCGCGATCGCCCTCGAGCGGCTCCCCGCCGACGCCGTCGGGCACGCGGTCATCGAGGTGCACGGTCCCGAGGACGAGATCCCGTTGACCTCCCCCGCCGGCGTGCAGGTGCTGTGGGTGCACCAGGGCTTCTCGGTCGCGGGTCTCGCTCTCGTCGACACGGTGACCACCCTGCCCGACCTGCCCGCGCCCGTCAGCGCGTTCGTGCACGGCGAGGCGGGCGTGGTGCGGGAGCTGCGCCGGCACGTCCGCGTGGACCGCGGTGTCACTCGCGAGCAGCTGTCGGTGTCCGGGTACTGGCGCCTGGGCGCCGACGACGAGGGCTGGCGCGCGACCAAGCGCGACTGGCTCGCCACGATCGAGGAGTCCGAGTCGGCGGAAGGGCTCGCCTGACCCATGTGGAGCGTGACGTTCGACTGCGCGAGCCCCGCCGTGATGGCCAGGTTCTGGGGTCCGGCGCTCGGGTACGTCGTGCCGCCCCCACCCGACGGGTTCGAGACCTGGGAGGCCTGGGCCCGGCACCACGAGGTGCCTGACGACGAGCTGGGCGACGGCGCCTACCTGGCGGACCCCGACGGGGTGCTGCCGTCGCTCTCGTTCCTCAAGGTCCCCGAGGACAAGGTGGCCAAGAACCGCGTGCATCTCGACCTGCAGGTCTCCGGAGGGCGGGCGGCGCCGCAGGAGGACCGCGAGACCCTGATCCGTGACGCGGTGGACCGGCTGACGGCCGCGGGTGCCACCGTCCTCGCCGAGACCGCGAGCGCGGCGAGCTCGACCACGTGGTCCTGGCGGACCCTGAGGGCAACGAGTTCTGCGTGGTCTGACCCCAGGCACTCTGGGGTGCGTACGCCGTCGCCACCGGATCCTTCTGGGTCGGCGCCCCTGGGCTGGTCAACGTGCCGCTCGCGTTGCTGACGATCGCGCTGCTGCGCCGGGCGCGCGCGCCGGAACGGGTCGCGGCCGCCCAGGTCGTGGGCGAGGGCTCACCGATTCACTCCTTGCCAGTGGTGGACGATCCTCTTCTACCACTACGACACCGACGCAGGGGATGCGCGGCTGGGCATCAACCGGCTGAGCTGGGACGCGTCCGGCTGGCCGTACGTCAGCTGAGGGTCAGGAGGCCCCGGTCGTCGACCGGGGCCTCCTGCGTTCTCAGTCCCAGGGCAAGCGCCACCCGGTGTCCGCAGGTGTCACGGGACCGACCGGCTCCGACGTCGCGGATGCCGTGACGAGTCCCGCCCCGAACCCGGTCGCCCGCACCGTGAGCGTCGCGCCCTCCAGCGCCGGGGTCACGGTGAGCCGGTCCCCCGTCACCCCGTCGAGCCGCACACCGTCCGCGAACCAGGCGTACGCGAGGCGCACGCCGTCGGGCTGCCAGTCGGTGGTCTTGGCCCGCACGGTCTCGCCGACCTGGGCCTCGCCCGTGATGCGCACCGTCCCGGGGACGACCGCCTGCGCCGGTGCGCAGTCGGGTGCGTCGGCCCGGAAGGCCCACGAGCTCGCCTGCGGACCGGCCGGGAACGCGAACCCGTCGAGCGGGCGCGCCGTCACGGTGACGGTGCCGCCGAGCGGGACGACGACGGTGCCCTCGGCGGCCGCGCCGGCGACGGTGTACGCGACACCCTCGACCGTCGGCGCCGTGAGCGACCCGTCGCCGGCCTCGCCGTCGGTGCAGACCGGCGCCGTGAAGACGGGCACCTGTGGGGTCACGACGACGTCCTCGCACTCAGGAGCGGTGAACGTGTGCTCCCACTCGGTCACGGCGCCGTCGGCCAGCTGGAAGCCGTCCGCCGCGCGAGCCGTGACGACGACGTGGGCGTCGGCGGCGACCTCCACCGTGCCGGTGACGTCCTGACCGTCGATCGCGTAGAGCACGCCCTCGACGTCCGGGATCGTGACGGTCGCGGTCCCGGTGCACACCGGCGCCGGCTGGAAGGTCGGCGCCACCGGCGTGACGACCCCGTCGGCCTGGACCGCCCCGACCTGCCACTCGCGGATTCCCACAGAGCCCTGCCCGGCCGCCTCACCCCACGACTGCGCGACGATCCGTAGCGCCCGGGTGGTCACCGGTGCGAACCCGACAGGCTCGAAGCCCTCGCTGTTCCGCCCGTACTCGCCCGACGTCAGTGCGACGTCGTGCCAGGTGGTCCCGTCCGCGTCGAGGTACTGGAGCACCCAGGAGCGCGGTGCGATCAGTCCCTCGTTCTGGGCGTCCGGCACGTTCTGGTACCACCACACGTTGGCGCGGTCGACCGTCACGTCGAAGTCCCACGTCAGCTGTGCCCACTGCTCGCCGACGCGGTCCCACGTGCCCCAGCTGGCGCCGTACTTGCTCGCGTCGTCCTCGCCCCAGGCGTTGGTGCCGTCGATGAGTCCACCGACCGCCTCCCAGCCGGAGGTGAACGAGGTGGTCGGCGTCGCGTACGGAGCGACGTTGCCCTGGAGCTGGGCGCCGTCGCCGAGCGGCACGGACACCGTCGTCGTCGCCGTGTTCCCCGCGTGGTCGCGGGCCCGGACCACGAGCTCGTGCGGCAGCATGTCCGGCGCCTGGACGACCGCACCGGGCTCGACGGCGACCCAGTCACCCATGCCGTCGAACCGGTACTCCAGTGCCGCCAGACCGGACAGGGCGTCCGACCCGCCGACGGTGACCGCCCGGGTCGCGGCGTCGAGCGCGGCGGTGACCGTGGGTGCGCCGGTGTCCACCTTGACCGTGCGGCTGACCTCGGTGGACTGGTTGCCCGCCGCATCGGTGGCACGTCCGGTGACGACGGTCTCGCCCTGCGCGGAGACCGGGACGTCGACGAACCGGGCGTCCGGCGTGGCGGTCCACGCGCCGGCACCGACACGCGTCTCGATCGTCGTCAGGTACGACGTGTCGTCGTCGGCCGCCACGCGGACGGTGACCGGTGAGGAGAACCAGCCGTCCTCGCCCGAGGTACCGGACGCGGCGACCGTCACCATGGGGGCCGTCGTGTCGTCCCCGCCCGGATCGACCGTGCCGCCCACGTGGACGGTCGCGACCAGGTAGGCCGCGGACTGCCCGAGGGCCCGTCCCTCGACGGTGAACGTGCCCTCGGCCGCATACTGCGCCGGGTCCACCGGACGCCAGTTGACGGGCGTCCAGAGCCCGCCCACGCGGACTGCCTCGGGAAGCACGGGGGCGGTGCCGACGGGCGTCGCGACGTCCACGTCCGGCAGCGACTCGGCCTGGACCGCGTAGACCTCCCACTCGGAGACCGCGACGGAGTGCACGTACGCACCCTCGTCCTGCCCGCGGAACGTCGCCCGCAGCGCGGTGGTCGTGACCGGAGTGAACGTCACCGTGTGCCACGCGTCCGTGGCCGTCGGGTACGTCGCGCCCTGCACGGGCTGCCAGTCGCCGGCCTCGTCGCGGTACTCGACCACCCACGACGCGGGCAGCCGGATCCAGTTGCCGTCGCGGTGGAACTCGATGCCGACGCTTCCGGTCCGCACGGGTGCGTCCCACGTGTACTGCAGCCAGTCGGTCGCGTTCGAGCTGGTGGTCCCGCGGTAGTTGCCCCACTGGTCGGGCGGCAGCAGCGCTGTCGTCGCGCGGAAGCCGTCGTTGATCGACCGCAGCGTCATCGGCGGCTGCTCGGTGAACGAGGCGGCCGCGGTCGCCGCGAGCGCCACGTTGTCGGTCAGCCGGAACGCCGGGTCGTCCGCGCGGGTGGGGACCACCGGAAGGATGCGGTCACCGTCCCACTGCACCTCGTCGATCGCGATCGAGCGCCGGAAGTGGCCTCCGTTCACCGCGTCCTTGGTGTGGTACGTGATCCACCAGCGGCCCTCGTGCTCGACGATCGACGGGTGCACGGTCGTCGCCGACGTGCCGCCGAGGATGATCCCCTGGTACGTCCACGGCCCCGACGCCGACGGAGCCGTCGCGTACGCGATGCACGCCTGGTAGTTCGACGGCGTGCACTCCGAGCCGCCCTGCTTCCAGTCGTACGCCAGGTAGTACGTGCCCTCGCGCTCGAACACCCAGGGCGCCTCGAAGAAGCCGGTGAGCCCGGGGATCGTGGAGATGGCTCCCGTCGTGGCGGTCATCGTCGGCTCGAGCTCGACCATCCGCGCGACGCCCCACGAGCCCCAGTACAGGTAGACGCGGCCGTCGGTGTCGGTGAAGACGTGCGGGTCGATGACCTCCTGGCCGTTCGTGGACGTGCCGAACACGTCGGTCCAGGTGAGCAGCGGCTCCCCGACCGCGTCGGTCCACGGCCCCAGCGGGCCGTCGGAGACCGCGACGCCGATGGCCATCCGGTTGGGCACCGTGGTGTCGTCCCACTCCACCGGCGCGTACCAGTAGAACTTCCCGTCGGCGCCGCGAGTGACCTGACCCGCGTACGCCGCCCCGTCCCCGGTGGCCCAGGCGAAGACCTCGTCCGGGTCCAGGTTGTCGGCGTACAGGTTCCAGTCGCCGGACGTGGGGTCGGTCGTCGTGAGCACCCCGTAGTCGTGCATCTCGAAGCCGCCCTGCTGCTCGGCCGCCTCGTCGTGACCGCCGTATACGTAGAGCGTCCCGTCCACCGACAGGGGTGCCGCGTCGGCCGAGTAGTACGTCCCGTCCCCGAGGATCGGGTTGCCCTCGGTGTGGAACGACCGGGTGGCGGGCGGGTCCGCCGCGACGGCCGCCGACGGCCACGCCGCCAGCGTCGTCGCGACGAGGGCGCCGGTGAGCACGCTGGTCACAATTCTGCGAGTCCTCATGATCAACGTCCCACCTTCGTGCCGTCGGAGGTGCGGCTGGTTGCGGTGTAGCCGTCCTTGGAGCCGGTCACCGTCACCGTGAGCACGGCTCCCCGGTCGGCGGTGCGCACGACGTACACCGGGTGCGTCGCGCCCGTGATCGCCTCCCCGTCGCGGAACCACTGGTAGCTCGTCGACACCGGGAACGGTGACCACGGGACCGTCAGGGCGACGACGGGCAGCAGGGGTGCGGCGATGCCTGCGATGCGCACGTCGTGCGCGCCGAGCTGCCCTCGTTGGACCGTGGTCGGTGGCGACGAGACCCACGCCGACGGCTCGTGACCGGAGGCGGTGCCCCGGACCTCGACCGCGAGCGCCTTCCCGACGTCGGCGGGACGCGGGCCGTAGCTGCTGCTCGTCGCCCCGCGGATCGTCGTGCCGTCGAGCGTCCAGCGGTACTCGAGCCGCGCCTCCGCCGGCCAGCCGGTCGTCTGCGCGGTGACCCGCTCGCCGACGACGGCCGCGCCGAGCGCCACCGTGCCCGCCTGGACGGTCGGCCTGACCACCGCAGCGGTCTCCGCCGACGTCACCGAGACGCTCTCCCAGCCGTCCAGGTACCCGGTGACCTCGACGGTCACGCTCTTCCCGACGTCCTTGCTGGTCGGTGTGTACTCGGGGCCGGTGGCGTCCTTGACCACCTTCCCGCCGACGGACCACCGGTAGGCGAGCTCGACGCCGTCGGGGCCCCAGCCGGCGGTCTGCGCGAGCAGCACCTGCCCGACCGTCGGGAGCCCGACCACCTCGACGGTGCCCGCCGTGACCACGGCCTCGCCGGGTCCGGCCGCCACCTCGAGCGGTGCTTCCGCGACCGACTCCCCGCTCGTGGCCCGCACGGTGTACGAGCCTGCGGCGAGGTCACGCGGCAGTGGCGCCGTGCGGAGCGAGCCCGCGCCGTCACCGTCGGTGGCGAGCGTGCCGAGCGAGATCCCGCCCGGCTCGAGCGTCACCGCGTAGTCGGCGTCGGCCGTGCCGCCCGTGAGCGTCGCGTCGAACGCGTCGCCCGCGGTCACCGGCCCCGTGGGGACGGTGAGGGCGAGCGGCGCGACGGGCACGCTGTCGACCTCCCACTCGACGATCCCGACCCAGCCGTTCGCCGGCTTGGTCAGCGTTGCTCGCAGCGCCGTCGTGGTGACCGGGGCGTGCGTGACCGTGTCGAACTGGCCGAGCGTCGTCGTGAACCCCGACGGCTCGGGCACGGGTGCCCACGTGGTGCCGTCCTCGAGCAGGTACTCGAGCGTCCACGACGCCGGCAGCCGGACGCCTCCGCCGTCGTCGAAGAACAGCACCCTGCTCGTCGTCGTCGTGATGGGAGCGGGCCAGTCGAGGCGTGCCCACTGGGTGGCGCCTGCGATGTTCCACGTACCCCAGGCCGAGGCCTGCGACGTGACCGGGTAGTCGGCGACGCCGTCGGTGATCCCGGCGGCCCGGTTCCACGTGGTCGTCGCCGAGACGGTGACCGTCGCGTTCGGGGCGATGTTGACCGGTGCGTTCGGGTCGGGTGCCGGGACGGTGATGCTGCCGACCGTCGAGACGTTCCCCGCCCGGTCCGTCGCCCGGTACTCGACGGTCGCGGCCTGCGCGATCGTCGCGCCGGAGCCGTAGGCGGTCCACGCGCCGCCGTCGACCCGGTACTCGACCGAGGCCACGCCCGACCCCGTCTCCGTGGTCGTCAGCGTGAGGCGTCGCCGCGACTCGTCGAAGCTCGCCGCCACCACCGGTGCCGTGCCGTCGATGTCGACCGCGACCGACTGCACCGGTGAGACCAGCCCGCCGGCGTCAGTGGCCCGGGCGCGCACGGTGTGCCGCCCGTCCCCGCTGACGGTCACCGGACCGGTGACCTCGGTCCACGCACCGCCGTCGATCTGTGCCTCGACCAGCGGGGACGAGTCGTCCTCGTCGGTCGCCGTCACGGTCACGGCGACCGGGCCGGTGAACCAGCCGCTCGCCGGGACCGCCGGCTCGGTGGCCACGGTGACGACCGGTGCCGCCGGAGCTCCCTCGGTCACGGCGACGACGACCTGCGGCCGCTTGTCGGTGCCGGCGACGGTCCCCTCGACCGTGAACTCGCCCGCCTGGGCGTACGACGCCGGGTCGACCGCGTCCCAGGTCACCGGCAGGGACGCCTGCGACCCGTCGTTGTAGACCGCGATCGCCCGGGCGGGGAGCACCGGTGCGGTGCCCGCGACCGTGCTCACCGCGAGCGGCTCGAACGTGTTGACCTGCACGGCATCGGTCGGGCGCACCCAGACCGTCGCCCGGGCCAGCCGGGAGGTGCCCTGCACGAAGCCCGGCACCGTGAAGTCACCCTGCGCGGCGTAGGCCTCGGGCGGGACGTCCTGCCAGGTGACCGCTCGCGGCACGCGGGTGCCGTCGGCGAACACGACCTCGACCTCGGTCGGCAGCACCGGTGCGACACCGATGAGCGTGCGCACGGCGACCGGCTCGATCGACACGGGTTCGTCCGCGAGCGCCTGCCACTCGATGATGCCCGGGTAGCTGGCGCCGTTGCGGACCAGCGTGGCGCGCAGCGACGTCGTCGTGACCGCCCCGTGCGTGACCGAGTTGAGCTCACCGTCCACCGTCGGGTAGTCGCTCGCCCCCGGCACCGGCAGCCACGTGCCGTCGGTTGCCAGGTACTCCAGCGACCACGACGACGGGGGCAGCACGCCGCCCGGGTCCTGGTTGGAGTGGAACAGGATGCGCGACTCGTCGACGCGCACCGGCTCCGGCCAGGTCAGCCGCGCCCAGTACGTGTTGCCCGCACCGGCGGCGGTCCCCCACGTGCCCCACGCGTCCGACTCGGCCGCCGCCGGATAGTTCGTGTTGCCGTCGTTGATGGCAGCGACGCTGTTCCAGCCGGTGACGGCCGACGCGCTCGCGGTCGCGTCCGGCGCGACATTGGTCTTCGCGTCGCCGCTCACCACGGCGTCGACCACGACGTCGGTGCCGGTGCTCAGCTCCCCGTCCGACGCCGTGAGGCGCAGGACGTACCGCCCGGTGGTGTCGAACCGCACGACGGTTGTCGCCGACGCGGGGCTCGCGATGACGGCCTCGGCGCCGTCCGGGGCGCTGACGACGGTCCAGGCGCTGGTCAGCGTGCCGACCGGCTGGGCGTCGTCCGTGACGGACCCGATGAGGCGCACCTGGCCCGGCTGGTCGAACGCCGGGTCCTGGTACGCGGTGACCTTCGGTGCGGCGTTGGTCGACGGCGGTGCCTCGACGCCCGTCGCGAACGCCTGGATCTCCTTGAGACCCGTGCGGAAGCCCGCGGCGTGCTTGACCGTGACGCGCAGCCGGTCCGCCTGGACGGCGGGAAGCTGCACGTGGTTGAGGTTGGCAGTCGAGTAGACCGGCGTCCGTGCCTGTCCGGCCACCGGGTGCCAGCCCGCGGCGTCGTGGTACTCGAGCGTGTACAGCTCGGGCGCCGCGTAGCCCTGCACGGTCGCGGTGGACGACGAGCGGTAGAAGTACAGCCGCACGTCGTCGACGGTCTGCGTGCCGTCGAGCTCGACCTCGAGCGAGTCGGTCGCGTTCGGTGAGCCGGCCGTCCCCCAGAAGGGCTCGTTGACGGTCGTCCCGTCGACGGCGCCTGCGGCACCGCGGCCCGTCGCCTCGAACGTCGACGTCACCGGACGGCCGGCGGCCAGGTTGGCCGAGCCGGTCGACGCGGTCGCGATGTCGGTGCCCGCCTTGGCGAAGATGTCGACCACGCGGTCGTCGTCGGCGAACCGGACCTCGTCCGCGGCGGCGAGGGTCGACGCCGACGCCGTGACCACCTGCGCGCCGCCCTCGGGCACCTCGACGGTGCCGGTCGCCGGGTCGTAGACCACGTGCGCCAGGTCGTCGACCGTGAACGCGAGCTCACCGTCGAGGAACACGGAGTACCCGGCGGGCACGTCGGCGCCGTAGTGGTCGCCGGTCTCGTCCCACGTCACCGTGAGGTCGCGGTCGTGGTACCGGATGTTGTTGGCGGTGAAGTACGGCCAGTCGATGTCGACCGGGTCCAGCTCGATCTTCCCGTCCGCGCGGCTGCGCAGACCCATCGCGTCCTCGATGACGGTGAAGTTGGTCGCGCCCAGGATCGTGTGGTGGATCCACGAGCGGTATCCGATGGACCCGCCGTCCGCCGCCGAGCCGTCGGCCCAGAACTCGTTCTGGTTGGGCAGCCGGTTGTCACCGCCCTGGTAGTGCGCGAACGCGTTCCAGTAGAGGAGCTGCTTGTACATGTCCGGCGTCACGTAGTCCGACGGGTAGTCCCGCAGCACCGAGGCGAACATCCGGAACAGCACCGTGGAGTTGATGACGGAGAAGTTGTTCGAGCCCGCCTCCGGGGAGTCGTTCTTGTCCACCTGGTTGGCGGTGAAGAACGGGAACACCGGGTACTGGTCGGCGTCGGCGAACAGGCGCAGCGCCTCGACGTAGGACGCCTCGTAGTCCGGGTCGCTCTGCTTCGGCATGAGCCCGACCGTGAACGGGTAGTAGTTGTTGATCTCCTTGTACGGGTTGAGCGTCCCGTCCTGCGTCATCTGGTGCTTGAGCAGGTTCCCGTACAGGCCCACCTGGTCCGGCGTCGTCTGGGCCGGCTCCCACAGGTGCTCCAGGACTGCCGACCGCACGCGGGCGGCCAGGTCCTCCATGTGCTGCGCCTTCTCGTCCTCACCCGCGACGCGGAAGAACTCGGCCGCCGCCTTGGAGTTGGAGTACAGGTACGCGCTCTCGGTGCGGTCCATGTTGGCGCCGTGCCCGGGCCAGTGGAACGAGACCGCGTCGGCGTCGTTGCCCGTCATCGCGCCCCAGCTGTACTCGATGAGGTCGTTGCCGTTGCCGTCGTACGCGTCCAGCAGCCCTTCGACGTCGTCCATCGAGTGCTGGCCGAGGGTGCCGCCGATGGCGCCCGGTCCGCCGTGCAGCTCGTACGCCCGCCACGCGGCCTCGGTGATGTACTGCGTGTACGAGTTGGACCAGTTGGCCGGGTCGCCCGGGTTGTCGACGAACTTCCCGCGCTTCGACACCTCGCCCACCGCCACGGCGGGGCCGTACGCGTACGTCGGGTCGCGGAAGTACTTGAGGTCGTCGACGAACATGCCGACCGTCAGCACGATCGCGTTGTTGTAGCCGAGCACGCCCTCCATCGACGTCGGGAACTGGTAGTCGTTGCCCGGGACGTCGGCGTCGAGGTAGTTGTAACGCATCAGCCACCAGCGGTAGAAGAGCGTCTTGTCGATGTTGTCCTCGGGGGTGTCGAGGTACGGGATGTTCTCGGCCCACCACCGGTTGTACGCGGTGACGTGCGTGCTGAACGCCTCCGCCGGGCTCGCGGCCCGGTACGCGGCGTAGCCCGATGCCGACCCCGGCAGCTCGTCGACGAGCATGCCGAGCTGGAGCTTGGTGCCGGCCGTGCCGTTCGCCGGGACGGTCAGTTCCCTGGTCAGGCCGCCGGTGGTCGCGGTGAACCCGTCGCCGGACAGCCGCGGGTAGACCGTCGTGATCGAGTTGAACGCGCGGACCGCGCCCACCAGCTCGTCGCCCTCGGCGTGCGTGGTCAGGGGCGACGTGGCGCTCAGCGTGACCGTGCGCGCGGCGCCGGACGTGTCGGTGACGTCGACGTCGGCCACGAGGACGTCGTCGTCGGTGATGAACTTCGTCTGCCGCAGCGTCAGCCCGCCGCCGGTGAACACGCTCGAGAAGTACGACGGCGTCTGTCGGCGCTGCGAGGCCTGCTCGGTGAGCGTCACGGGCGCGCCGTCGGCCTGCACGGTGAACGTGAACGCTCCCCCGCGGCCCAGCGACTCCCAGTACGCGACGTCCCCGTCCCAGCCCAGGGCGGTGGGCTGGTGGCTCTTCATGAACACGGCACGCCCGCGCGTGAACGCCACGCGGCTCTCGTCGGCGTCGAAGCCGGGCCCGGTGCGCGCGAGCATCCGGTCCACCCAGAAGTCGGTGCCGGGCGCGCTGCCCGCGCCGGCGGCGACGTCCGTGTCGAAGACGCGCTGCAGGTAGGGCGACGGGCCGTACTCCACGCCGGTGTCGGGGACCGGGTTGTCCGATCCCTCGAAGACCGGCATCCCGAGACTGCTCTGGGGGACCTCCGCTCCGGGGACCGCCGACGCAGCGACCGGGACCATTGACACGGCGACCACCGAAACGGCGACAAACGAGGTTGCGAGCATCCGGGCACGGCCAGATGCGAGGAGCGTAATCTTCACGTCCGGAACGCCTCTCTCCATTGAGAATGCGAGGGAATGCCAGGAGCGTCGCATATGGGGTCGAAGGACCGCAATGGTTTTCGGTGTTTTCGGTCGCGGCGCAGGTCGCGGGTCCCAGAGGCGCCGGCTGGGTGCCCCCGCCGGGGTTCGAACCCGGACTGTGCCGGGTTTAAGCCGGCTGCCTCTGCCAGTTGGGCTACGGGGGCTGTCGTCGTCGGCTCATCCTGGCAGACGACGAGTGCCCCCTACCGCGAGGGTCGGGGGCACCGTGACGTGCAGGGTCAGGCGCTCTTGGCGCCCTTGGTCGCCTGCTTCTCGGCCGGCGATCCCGGCTCCGCCTTCTGCGGCGGCAGCGCCCGGTCGCCCTCGCCCGGCTCGACCGCACGCGGCTTGGCGGGCACCGACGCGGCACGGAACTCCGCGCGCGGGTCGTGCAGCGTGCCCAGCGCGACGACCTCCCGCCGCAGCAGCAGCGCACCGGTCCAGCCGGCCGCGATGCGGATCTTGCGGTTCCAGGTGGGCATGGCGGCCACGTGGTACGAGCGGTGCAGCACCCACGCGAGGAAGCCGCGCACCTTGATGCGGCCGAACATCTGCGCGACACCCTTGTACATGCCGAGCGACGCGACGGCGCCGATGTTCTTGTGCTTGTACTCGGTCACCTCCGCCGAGCGTAGGACCCGCGCCAGGTTGTCGCCCAGGTGGTTCCCCTCGCGCAGCGCGTGCTGGGCGTTCGGCGGGCACATCTGACCGGGGTTGAACAGGTCCGGGACGGCGGCGCAGTCACCGGCGGCGTACGCGTCGGCCACGACCGCGCCCTCGGCGTCGATCACCTGGAGCGACGCGTTGCACGTGACGCGGCCCATCTTGTCCAGCGGCAGGTCCGAGTTCTTCAGCACCGGGTTGGCCTTGACGCCGGCGGTCCAGACCAGGGTCTCGGCGTCGAACTCCAGCCCGTTCGACAGCACGACGTGACCGTCGACGCAGCTGTTCAGGAACGTCGACAGGTGGATCTCGATCTGCCGCTTGCGCAGCTGCTCGAGGGTGTACCCACCGAGCTCCTCGCTGACCTCGGGCAGGATGCGCGGCGAGCCCTCGACCAGGACGAAGCGCAGCTCGTCCTGCTCGATCGCCTTGTAGTACTTGACCGCGGCGCGCGCCATGTCCTCGACCTCGCCGAGCGCCTCGACGCCGGCGAACCCGCCTCCCACGAAGACGAACGTGAGCATGCGCTTGCGCAGCTCCGGGTCCCAGGTGCTCGCCGCGATGTCGATCCGGTTGAGCACGTGGTTGCGGACCGCGATGGCCTCTTCGACGTTCTTGAAGCCGATGCCCTGCTCCGCGAGCCCGGGGATGGGCAGCGTGCGGGCGACCGAGCCGAGGCCGACCACCAGGTGGTCGTAGGTGACCCAGTACGGGTCACCCTCCTCGGGGGTGATCTGGACCGTGCGGCCGGCGTGGTTGATCTCGCTGACCTTGCCCTGGAGCACGTCCACGCCCTTGAGGGCACGGCGGTGGGGGGCGACGATGTTGCGGGCGTCGATCGAGCCGGCCGCGGCCTCGGGCAGGAACGGTGCGTACGTCATGTACGCGCGGGGGTCGACGACGACGATGGCCGCCTCCCGCTTGCCGAGCCGCTTGCGCAGCCGACGCGCCGTGTACAGCCCCACGGTGCCGCCACCGAGGATGACGACGCGGGGCACCTTGCGCGGCTTGCCCGGACGGGGCGTTGCAGCCGTGCTGGCGACATCGGAGGCGGGGATAGGCATGCCTCAACGGTAGCGGCGCCCGCATACCCCCGCGCCCCAGGATCGCGGTGATGATGCGCACACCGGGAACTCAGGAGCGCGCCACCGCGTTCGCGCGGACCACCGTCGAGTACCACTCCATGCTCGCCTTCGGGGTCCGTTCCTGCGTCTCGAAGTCGACGTGCACCAGACCCCAGCGCTGGCTCATCCCCTCGGCCACTCGGACGTTGTCCAGCAGCGACCACGCGTAGTGCCGACGGGGATCACGGCGTGCTGGTCGGCGACGACGACGGAGCGCCCTCCGCTCCGACGGCCGCCTCCGGGGCATCGTCGAGTGCCGGCGCCTTCGCGAACGGCCACGGCGGCGTCGTCGCGCTGGACTCCGCCGGGAGAACCTGGAGACCGTCGTCGTCGTACGTGAACTCGGACGCCGGCGCCCCCTGCAGCGGGTAGACGTTCCAGCGTGCGCGACCGTCCGAGTCCACCCGGCTGACGAACGACCACGGCTCCGTGGCCTCGGGGAACCAGTACTGGCCGAGTCCGTCGTCGAACGTCGTGCGCACCGGGCGGCCACGGTCGTCGTAGACCTGGACGTCCGTCAGCGGGCTGCCGTCCGCGTCGTACACGAACAGGTTGCTCACCTGGACGCCGTCGACGACGACCCCGTCGACCGCCTTGTCCTGGATGATCGTCTGCGTCCCGCCACCGCCGAGCCGGCCCGCGGTGTAGTCCGCGTAGACGGACTCGCTCGCGACCAGACGGTCGTGCGCTCCCGCCAGCAGGGGCAGGACGGCGACGACGGCGACCACGTTCGCGGTCACCGGCAGCCACGCCAGCCGACGCTGCTGGAACCACGCACCGCGCCCGTACTGCACGCTGAGGATCACCGCGCCGACGAGCACCAGGAACGCCGCAAGGTTCCGTGGGAGCCACCCCGACGCCCCGGCCAAGATCGCGACCAGCTGGTAGACGACCCACCCGCGCAGCAGCCACCAGACGGGCCGCAGCGCGATCAGGAACGCCTCGACGGGAGGCCACCACGCCAGCGCGCGCAGCCGTCGCAGCGCCCAGCGGCCGAACCGGCGGGTGTCGTCGACCGGGTCGCTGAGCAGCTGCCCCCGCCGCGCGTGCGCCGTCGCCGGTGCCAGCCCCGCCGCCGCCCGCAGCTCCGCGGCGTAGTCCTCGGGCGGCCCGAACTGCTCCAGGAGCCCGCGCCCATGGGCCACGTGCCGCTCGTCGTCCAGCGCCTCCGCCAGGTCGGCCTCGAGGTCGTCGCTGAGGTCCTCGACCTGCTCCGGGCCCAGGTCGGCGAGGCTGCGACGCACGGCCGCGGCGTACCCGGCCACGTCCAGCGCGTCCGTGGTGTCCAGCACGCTCATCGCACGACCTCCGTCTTGAGCAGGCGGCCCATCGTGCCTGCGAACTCCTGCCAGTCCTTGCGCTGCGCCTCGAGCATCGCCCGGCCCTGCGCGTTGATCCCGTAGTACTTGCGGTGCGGCCCCTCGTCGCTCGGCACCACGTAGGACGTCAGCGCTCCCGACGAGTACAGGCGCCGCAGCGTCCCGTAGACCGACGCGTCCCCGACCTCCTCGATGCCCGCGGCGCGCAGCCGGCGGACGACGTCGTAGCCGTACCCGTCCTCGTCGGAGACGACCGCGAGCACCGCCAGGTCGAGCACGCCCTTGAGCAGCTGCGTGGTGTCCATGCGTCCTCCGGGTCTGGGTGCGCGTCCGCGTCCCGGCCGCCGACCGCCCGGTGGGGCGGCCGACGGCGGGGCCGGCGAGTGGTGCGGGAGCCCCCTCCGGCTCCCGCAGGTGCGACGCTATTACACATTGCGCACTACCGTCCAGAGCGCGCCAGGGCGTGTCGCGACCCCGATCCCCGCCGCCTCCAGGACCCAGCCCTCACAACGTCAGACGTCCGCAGATTCGGTCGTCGGGACGCTCGAATCCGCGGACGTCCGCACTCGTGCCGGCGGGAACGCGTCGAAGTGCGGACGTTGCGGCTGGTGTTGCGTCCGCGCTCGTCGGGCTCGAACCCGTCGGAGTGCGGACGTTCCAGCTGGTGGGAAGGTCAGCGGGTGGCGACGCTCCAGGCGATGCCGTCGAGGATGTCGTGCTCGGAGGTGACCACCTCGGTCAGCTGCCCGCCCGCGGCGGCGACCTCGTCGCGCACCCGACGGATGACGTCCGCCCACACCAGCGCACCGGCGCCGATGACGTCGACCCGGCCGGGGTGCATGAAGCCGAGCGCCGCGCGGTCCTCGCGGGACCGCTTCAGGAGGTCGTCGCACGCGGCGAGGACGACCTCGACCGGCAGGACCGACCCGTCGATGACCTCGGGGTCGTACGCGGGCAGCCCGAGGCCGTGGGCGGCCACCGTGGTGACGGTGCCGGCGAGCCCGACGAGCGTGACGGTCTTGCCGAGGGGGACGAGGGCCGACGCCGTGTCCAGCGCCGCGGCGACGTCGGCGTGCGCTGCGGCGATCTCGGCGGCGGTCGGGGGGTCGCTGCGCAGGTGCCGCTCGGTCATCCGCACGCAGCCGACATCCATCGAGAACGCCGCCTCGGGGGTCGTGGTGCCCAGCACCAGCTCCGTCGAACCGCCACCGAGGTCGACCACGAGGAACGGTCCCGGGTGCTGCGCGCCGAGCACCCCGGTGGCCCCGCGGAACGACAGCTCGGCCTCCTCCTGGCCCGCGACGACCTCCGGCTCGACGCCCAGCGCGGCACGCACCCCGTCGACGAAGTCCGCGCGGTTCTCCGCGTCGCGCGACGCCGACGTGGCGACGAACCGGATGGCCTCCACCCCGAGCTCGGTGCAGATGTCGTTGTACCGGCGGGCGGCGTCGAGTGTCCGCGCGAGCGCCTCGGGGGCGATCCGGCCGGTCTGGTCCACCCCTTGGCCCAGCCGCACGACCTCCATCCGCCGATCGAGGTCCACCAACGTCCCGGCGTCCGGATCGACGTCAGCGACGAGCAGTCGGATCGAGTTGGTCCCGCAGTCGATGGCAGCCACACGAGTCACGCGGCCCATCCTCGCACCGGACCACCACCCCCACCCGCCCCGTCCGAGGACGTGGCCGCTCCAGCGCGGAGATGCTCGGACGCAACGGGTTCACCGCCGGCAGCCGGTCGGACGTCCGCAGATCGTGCCGTCAGGACGCGCGATCATGCGGACGTTGCTGTCGACAACGGGGGGACGTCCGCAGATCAGGTCGACAGGACGCGAAGGTGCGGGCGTCGAGGTCGAGGACGCGGGGACGTCCGCAGGATCGGTCGTCGGGGCGCGGAATCGTGCGGACGTCCGGTGCTCGCGAGCGGGTGGCTCAGCAGGTGCAGCGGTCCGGGCGCCAGTCGTCGCGGATCAGGGTCAGGGCCTCGTCGCCGATCGGGTTCACGCCGGGGCCCGCCGCCAGGGCGTGCCCGACCAGCACGTGCAGGCACTTCACGCGGGTCGGCATGCCGCCGGCCGAGATGCCCGCGATCTCCTCCACGTGCCCGAGCGCCTCACGGTCCACCAGGTAGGCGTCGTGCGCGCGGCGGTACGCGGCGGCCAGCTCCTCGTCGTCGGTGAGCCGGGCCGTGAGCTCCTTCATCAGCCCGCCCGCCTCGAGCGTGCTCACCGCCGCGACCGCCGGGGGGCAGGTGAGGTAGTAGGTCGTCGGGAACGGGGTGCCGTCGTCCAGCCGCGGGGCGGTCCGGACCACGAGCGGACGGCCGCAGACGCACCGGGCCGCGATGCCGACGACGCCGCGCGGAGGGCGGCCGAGCTGCTCGGCGAGCACCGCGATGTCCTGGTCGGTCACGTCGTCGAAGGAGGGAGCCACAGGTCGATCCGTTCGTGCAGGAGGTCCGGTCAGCCGCCGGCGGGCGGAGCGGGCGTCCCATTGTCGCCCGGCGCCACCGCATCCTCCGCACCCGGCGCGGGGGTGGTGCCCGCCACCTCGATGGACTCCCACACGGTCGCGTACCAGGGCAGCGTCGACCCGGAGTCCAGCACGGTCGCCGGGCCGTCGGCGACGGGCGCCGTGTCGGGAACGGTCTCGGGGTCCACGACGCGGAACGCCTTCTCCCCCGGCAGCACGAACGAGAGCCGCTCCCGCGCCTGTGCCGTCACGTACGCCGGGTCGTCCCAGCGCCGCAGGTCCGCTCGCAGGTCGTCGTTGCGCTCCTGTGCGGCCGCGACCTGGGCGCGCAGCTGGTCCACCTCGACCTTCTGCTCCAGGTACGAGTGCAGCGTCGGGTACACCAGCACGAAGGCCAGCAGGACGACGCAGGAGAACACCATCGCGCGGACGGTGAAGAGCCGCGGCACCCGCAGCTGCACCCGCTCCGCGCGCGGGGTCCCCCGCGGTGGGGTCGGCGTGCCGCGGGTGGCGGGCCGGGTGGCGGAGGGTCGCGACGAGGACGGCCTGGGCGACGACGAGGGGGTGGGACCGACGCGGGGGATCGCCCCGGAGCGTGGTGGCGACGGCCGACTGCCTGCGCTCCCGCGCGGCACGCCTGCCGCCGGGGTGGGCGTCCCGGACCGCGGGGCCGCCGCGCGCCGACCCGGGGCGCTCGGGGACGCCGGGCGTCGGGGGGCAGACATGGCGTCGATTCTGCCCCGTAGCGCCCCGACCAGCCCGGATGTCGCGTGCCGTGGCGCGCCGGAGACGACACTCACAGGTTCTGGGCACGCCGAAGGCCGGCCAACCCGAATCGGGGTGACCGGCCTCCGAGGGTCGTGCGTCAGGCCGTGAACCGCGGGAAGGCGGAGCGACCGGCGTAGCGCGCGGCGTCGTCCAGCTCCTCCTCGATGCGGAGCAGCTGGTTGTACTTGTTGATGCGCTCGCCACGGGCGGGGGCACCGGTCTTGATCTGGCCGGCGTTCGTGGCCACCGACAGGTCGGCGATCGTGGTGTCCTCGGTCTCGCCGGAGCGGTGCGAGGTCATCGTCGTGAATCCGCTGCGCTGAGCCAGCTCGACGGCGTCGAACGTCTCCGTCAGCGTGCCGATCTGGTTGAGCTTGACCAGCAGCGAGTTCGCGGCCTTGAGCTCGATGCCCTTGCGCAGGCGCTCGGGGTTGGTCACGAACAGGTCGTCGCCGACGATCTGGACCTTGTCACCGATGGTGGCGACCAGGTGGGACCAGCCCTCCCACTCGTCCTCGGACAGCGGGTCCTCGATCGAGACCAGCGGGTAGTCCTTCACCAGCTGCTCGTAGTACGCCGACAGCTCCTCGTTCGACAGGGACTTGCCCTCGAACTGGTAGGCACCGTCCTTGAAGAACTCGGTGGCGGCGACGTCGAGCGCGAGGCCCAGGTCGACACCGGGCGT
This sequence comes from Cellulomonas sp. Leaf395, assembly GCF_001424125.1. Classification (GTDB taxonomy): domain Bacteria; phylum Actinomycetota; class Actinomycetes; order Actinomycetales; family Cellulomonadaceae; genus Cellulomonas. The sequence goes on along the minus strand of NZ_LMQI01000001.1, from coordinate 683,172 downwards.
GAAGCCGGCCTTCTCGATGGCGACCAGGATGAGGTCGAGCGCCTCGCGGTTGCTGCCCAGGTTCGGGGCGAAGCCGCCCTCGTCGCCGAGACCCGTGGACAGGCCCTTGCTCTTCAGCACGGACTTGAGCGAGTGGTAGACCTCGACGCCGGTGCGCAGCGCCTCGCGGTACGTGGCCGCACCGATGGGGGCGACCATGAACTCCTGGATGTCGACGTTGGAGTCGGCGTGCGACCCACCGTTGAGGATGTTCATCATCGGGACCGGCAGCACGTGCGCGTTCGGGCCACCGAGGTAGCGGAAGAGCGGCAGGTCGGCCGAGTCGGCGGCGGCCTTGGCCACGGCGAGCGAGACGCCGAGGATCGCGTTGGCGCCGAGCTTGCCCTTGTTCGCGGTGCCGTCGAGGTCGATCAGCGCACCGTCGATCAGGCGCTGCTCGGTGGCCTCGAAGCCGATGAGCTCGGGGGCGATCTCGTCGATGACCGCGCTGACGGCCTCCTCGACACCCTTGCCCAGGTAGCGGGCCGAGTCGCCGTCACGGCGCTCGACGGCCTCGAACGCGCCGGTCGAAGCTCCCGAGGGAACTGCGGCGCGGGCGATGGTGCCGTCGTCGAGTGCGACCTCGACCTCGACAGTGGGGTTGCCGCGCGAGTCCAGGATCTCGCGGGCTCCGACGGCCTCGATGCTGGCCATGGGTGCTCCTTTGGAAGCGGGTGGGTTTACGACCTCACCCTAGTGGGGTCCCCAGCCGGGCGTCCCGGGCCCTTCGACCCGTGGACTCAGAGCGCCAGCATGATGTGCTCGACCTGGTCCTTCGCGTCCCCGAACAGCATCGAGGTGTTGTCGCGGAAGAACAGCGGGTTCTGCACCCCCGCGTAGCCGGTGGCCATCGACCGCTTGAACACGATCACGCGCGCGGCCTTCCACACCTCGAGGACCGGCATGCCGGCGATCGGGGAGGACGGGTCGTCGAGCGCGGCCGGGTTGACGGTGTCGTTGGCGCCGATGACGAGCACGACGTCGGTGTCCGAGAGGTCGCCGTTGATCTCGTCCATCTCGAGCACGATGTCGTACGGCACCTTGGCCTCGGCGAGCAACACGTTCATGTGCCCCGGCAGGCGGCCCGCGACGGGGTGGACCCCGAACCGGACCTCGACGCCGCGGGCGCGCAGCTTGGCCACGAGCTCCGCGACGGGGTACTGCGCCTTGGCGACGGCCATCCCGTACCCGGGCGTGATGACGACTCGCCGGGCGTCCAGCAGCAGCTCCGCGGCCTCCGGCGGCTTGATCTCGTGGTACTCGCCGAGCTCGACGTCGGAGGCCACCACGGTCCCGCCCGCAGCGCCGTACCCGCCGAGGATGACGCTGATGAAGGAGCGGTTCATGGCCGTGCACATGAGGTAGCTGAGGATCGCACCGGAGGAGCCGACCAGCGCGCCTGTGACGATGAGCAGGTCGTTGCTGAGCATGAAGCCCGCCGCGGCGGCCGCCCACCCGGAGTAGGAGTTGAGCATCGAGACGACGACAGGCATGTCGCCCCCGCCGATGGAGGCCACCAGGTGCCAGCCGAGCAGCAACGCGACGACGGTCATGAGCAGCAGCGGCAGCACCCCGCCGGTTCCGAGGAACCAGACCAGAAGCGCCCCGGAGACAACGACCATCGCGAGGTTCAGCCAGTTGCGGCCGGGCAGCATCAGGGGCGCGGAGCTGATCTTCGTGGCCAGCTTCAGGTACGCGACGATCGAGCCGGTGAACGTCACGGCGCCGATGAGCACCCCGAGGAACACCTCGACCAGGTGCGCCGGGTCGGACGGCTCGGTGAGGAACGAGTTGTAGCCGACGAGCACCGCCGCGAGCCCGACGAACGAGTGCAGGATGGCGATGAGCTCGGGCATCTGCGTCATCTCGACGCGACGGGCCTGCCAGGTCCCGACGGTCGAGCCGACCAGGAACACGACGAGGATCAGAGTCGCGGTGACCTCGACCGGCCGCTCGGAGCCCTCCAGGGCGAGCGCGACGGTCGCGACGAGGGCGAGCGCCATGCCCACCATGCCCGCGACGTTGCCGCGGCGGGCGGTCTCCTGCTTGGAGAGCCCGGCGAGGCTGAGGATGAACAGGACGGCGGCGGCGAGGTAGACAGCCTGGGCCACGGAGGTCAGCACGGGGTCAGGCGTCCTTCCGGAACATGCGGATCATGCGGTTCGCGACGAGGAATCCCCCGAACACGTTGATGCTGGCCACCGACGCGGCGATGACCGCGAGCACGGTCACCAGCCAGCTGTCGTCGCCGATCTGCAGCAGCGCGCCGACCAGGATGATCCCCGAGATGGCGTTGGTCTGGGCCATCAGAGGCGTGTGCAGGGAGTGGCTGACGTTGGAGATCACGTAGTAGCCGACGATCACGGCCAGCACGAACACCGTGAAGTGCCCGAGGAAGGCGGCCGGCGCGAACGAGATCGCGAACAGCACGGCGACGGCCAGCAGGGCGAGGACCACCGACCGTCGCTGCCGTCGACGGGCCTTGTCCGCGAGCGCTGCCGCCTCGGAGGCCGCGCGCTCCTCCGCGGACGGTCCGGCGGCCGCGACCGGCGCGGCGGAGACCTGCACCGGCGGTGGCGGCCACAGCACCTCGCCGTCGTGCGTCACCGCCATCCCGCGCTGCACGGGGTCGTCGAGGTCGAGCACCAGCTGCCCGTCCTTGCCGGGGGTGAGCAGCTGGAGCAGGTGCACGATGTTGGTGCCGAACAGCTGGGACGTGTGCTGCGGCATCCGGCTGGTCAGGTCGGTGTAGCCGACGACCGTCACGCCGTTGTCCGTCACCACGGAGGCACCCGGCACGGTCAGCTCGCAGTTGCCGCCACCCGAGGCAGCGAGGTCGATGATCACGCTGCCGGGCCGCATCCCGGCGACCATCGCCGCGGTGATCGTCGTCGGCGCGAGCCCTCGCACGAGCGCGGTCGTGATGACGATGTCCGCGTCGGCCGACTCGGCGGCGTACATCTGCTGGGTCAGCAGCTCCTGCTCCTGCGTCAGCGCGCTGGCATATCCGTCGGAGCTGACCGCCTGCTGAGCGGCTTCTGCCTGGACGAACGTCGCACCCATCGACTCGATCTGCTCGCCGACCTCGGGCCGGACGTCGAACGCACGGACGCGGGCGCCCATGCTGCCGGCCGCCCCGATCGCGGCGAGACCGGCCACCCCGGCGCCGATGACGAACACGCGGGCCGGCGGGGTCTTGCCCGCCGCGGTGACCTGTCCGGTGAACATGCCGCCGTAGACCTCGGCGGCCTCGACGACCGCGCGGTAGCCGGCGACGTTCGACATGGTGCTCAGCACGTCGAGGGCCTGCGCCCGGGAGATGCGCGGCACCGCGTCGAGCGCGAGCGCGGTCACGCCGCGGGCGTGCAGGTCCTCGACGAGCTCGGGGCTGGAGGCGGGCGAGAGCATCGCGACGAGCGTGGCGCCCGGGCGCAGCGAGGCGACCTCGGCATCCGTCGGCGGGTTCACCTTGGCGACGACGTCGCTCAGCCAGACGTCGGCAGCGTCCCCGACCGCAGCGCCCGCCGCCTCGTACGCCTCGGTGCGGAACGTCGCGGCATCACCTGCGCCGCGCTCGACGACCACCTCGTAGCCGAGGCCGACCAGCTGGCCGACCGTCTTCGGCGTCGCGGCGACGAGCCGTTCGCCGGGGCGGCTCTCGATGGGGATGCCGATGCGCATCGCTGCGTTCCTCCGTGCTCAAGGTGGTCGAGGTGGTGGTCGTGGGTGGGCTCATCATGGCGGGCACGCGCAGGCTACGGGCTCGGACGGGTCCCCGGCAAGCGCTTTCCTTCCGCGGCCCGGAGGATTCGCCAATCTCTCATGTACCGGCCGCGCTCTCCGTCGCCCGCAGGTCCTGCTCCCAGGCGGCCGCCGTCCGCCGCAGCGCGCCCTCGGCGTCGACGCCGGCTGCGTCCGCCTCCAGGACCAGCGCGAGCAGCCGCTCCCCCAGGCCGTCCCCGGCAGGAGCCTGCGTCGCGAGCCCGGCCCGTCCCGCGCGTCCGGCGACCTTCTGCGCCCGCGCGAGCGCGCCCAGCGCGAGCGGCACGCCGTCGAGCGCCGACGCGCGCTGCTTCTCCGCGTTCTTCAGCCGGTCCCACTGCACGTGCACGTCACCCTCGGGCGCCTCGTCCTTGAACACATGAGGATGCCGTCGTACCAGCTTGGCGACGAGGTCGGCGGCCACGTCGTCGACATCGAACGGGTCGGTCGGATGCTCGGTGGCGATCCGCGCGTGGAACACCACCTGGAGCAGCAGGTCCCCCAGCTCCTCGCGCAGGCCGTCCCGGTCCCCCGCCTCGATCGCCTCCGCCAGCTCGTGCGCCTCCTCGAGGGCGTACGGCACCAGCGACTCGTGCGTCTGCTGGGCGTCCCACGGGCAGCCGCCCGGCGAGCGCAACCGGTCCATCACGCGCACGAGCGCGCGCAGCGAGTCCGGCTGCGAGTCCGTCACGACGCCGAGGGCGTCGGCGCTGGGGCCGGCTCCGTGCTGCCGTCGTCAGCGGGCGAGCCGGCCTGGGGGACGACGATCCACGGAGCCGGGGTGGGCGCGGCGATCTGGTTGCCGTCCTCCAGCGAGCCGAACCGCGGGTTCACCTCGACGTCCAGGCCGCGCAGCCGGGCGTCGATCTCGTCGCCGATGCCCGCCGCGTCGGGGAGGTCCTGCAGCTTGCTGTAGGCGATCGAGTACCGGGCCACTGCGAGCGAGGGCTCCGTGAACGTGGCAGTGGCGCCCGCGACCTTCTGCTGGACGACCTGGTCCAGCAGCGCCTCGGCCTCCTCGTCGGAGACCCCGACACCCTGCTCCTCGGCCAGCTCGACGACCGTCGGCTCCTGTACCAGCACGGAGAGCACGTTCGTCGTCGTCACGCCCTCGAACCACGGCATGAGCTCGGTCAGGGCCGCCTCGACGTCGGAGGTGGGGACCGCCGCGCCGTCGACCACCGCCGCCGCCCCGGGCTCTCCGGTGCACCCCGCCAGACCGGCCGTCGTCGTCAGTGCGACCAGCAGACCTGCGGTCCGCACCGCCTTGCCCCGCACAGCCCTACGCCACTGCACCGCCACCGCCGGACCTCCTGCGTCGTCGCTCGTCGATCGTGGGTCATCGTAGGGCCCTTGGCCGTGCGCACGGGTGAACGGGTGAACGGGTGAATCTCCCGCTCCCCGCCCCCGGGCCTCGATCGGACGGGCGGCCCGCCGGTACGATCCGTCCCATTCGCGGCGTTTGCACCGGGGGTCGCGGCAATCCCGAGGAGGCCAGGCGTGACGAGCGCACCGTCTACGGCCTCGAGCCTGGGTGTCTCGTCGCACGGCCGCTACGAGCACATCGACGCGCTGCGGGCGCTCGCGGTCATGCTGGTGGTCGTCGCGCACGCCGGGCTCGGCGGCGTGGTGCCCGGCGGCAGCGGTGTGACCATCTTCTTCGCCATCTCCGGCTTCATCATCACGCACGTCCTGCTGGTGGAGCGCGAGCGGACCGGCCGGTTCTCTCTGTCGGACTTCTACCTCCGGCGCCTCTTCAAGCTCGCTCCGCCGTTCCTCCTGATCATCGCGATCCCCACACTGGTGTACGCGGTGTGGCGTCCGATCGACTGGGCCGCGTTCGCGTCGCAGATCTTCTTTGCGTTCAACTGGGTCTATATCCATGGCGTGCCCGAGGTGCTGCCGGGCTCCACGGTGGTGTGGAGCCTCGCGATCGAGGAGCAGTTCTACATCGCCTTCGCGCTGATCTGGCTCGGCGCGGCCCTGCTGCGCCGGCGGCTGGCGTTCCTCGCCCTCCTGGCGTCGGCCACGGTCGTCGGGGCGCTCGTCCTGCGGATCGCCCTGGTCGCCGGCAGCACACCGGAGCTCGCGCACCGCCGCATCTACTACGGCACCGACACCCGCGCAGACGGGATCGCGTGCGGCATCCTCGCCGCGGTCGTCTTCGCGCTCCTGCGCAGCCATCGCATCGACGCGCGCCTCCGGGCCGCGGTCGGCAGCACCTGGGTGCCCGTGCTCGCCGGCGGCCTGTACCTCGCCTCGCTCGCCATCCGGGAGCCGTGGTTCCGCGAGACGTTCCGTTACACGATCCAGGCTGGCGCGACCGCGATGGTCATCCTCTACGGGCTGGAGCGCCAGGACGGGCGGTTCCGGCAGGTGTTCGGTGCGTTCGCCGGGGCGCGGCCCGTGCAGGTGATCGGGCTGGCCAGCTACAGCATCTACCTCGTCCACCTCGTCGCCGGGCACGCGCTGCGCCCGCTGACGGCGGACTTGCCGTTCACGGCGCGCTTCCTGGTGACCGCCACCGTCGGTGTCGCGCTCGGCATCGCGATCTGGCACGTCGTGGAGCGGCCGGTCGAGGCGTTCAAGGCCGCGCTCATGAAGCGCCGGCGAGCCGCACGGATCACGGCACCGGCCGAACCCGCCATCCCTGCCGCCCCCTGAGGCCTACCGGCCGGTCCCCACAGTCGCAGCGGCCCCCACGTCCCCGCGCACGACCGCGTCGATGAACTGCCGCGCCCAGAGCATGACCTCGCGACCCTGCACGGGCTTGCCACCCAACCGCGCCGTCATCGGCCACGGCACGAGGACGGTCCGCGTGGTCGGCTTGAGCACGGCGCCCGGGTACAGTCGCTTGAGCCGCAGCTGCGCGGACTCGGGCAGGTCGACGGGTGCGAACCGGACGAACTTGCCCTGCGCCGTGACGTCGGACAGCCCGGACGTGCGCACGTGCTGACGGAACTCGGCCACCTCGAACAGGTTGTCGACCGCCGCAGGCACCGCGCCGTACCGGTCCACGAGCTCGGACCGGACCTCCCCGAGCGCCGCCGAGTCGACCGACGCCGCGATCTTGCGGTAAGCCTCGAGCCGCAGGCGCTCGTGCGCGATGTAGTCGTGCGGGATGTGCGCGTCGACTGGCAGCTCGATGGTGACGTCGGGCAGCTCCTCCTCGACGTCGCCGCGGAAGTTGGCCACCGCCTCGCCGACCATGCGGATGTAGAGGTCGAAGCCGACGCCCTCGATGTGCCCCGACTGCTCGCCGCCCAGCAGGTTGCCCGCGCCGCGGATCTCCAGGTCCTTCATCGCGACGGCCATGCCGGCCCCGAGGTCGGTGTTGGCGGCGATCGTCTGCAGCCGGTCGTGCGCGGTCTCCGTGAGCGGCTTCTCCGGCGGGTACAGGAAGTAGGAGTACGCGCGCTCGCGCCCCCGACCGACGCGCCCGCGCAGCTGGTGCAGCTGCGAGAGGCCGAGCAGGTCCGCGCGCTCGAGGATGAGCGTGTTGGCGTTGGAGATGTCCAGGCCGGTCTCGACGATCGTCGTGCACACCAGGACGTCGAACCGCTTCTCCCAGAAGTCGACGATGACCTGCTCGAGCTGGTGCTCGTTCATCTTCCCGTGCGCCACCGCGACCCGGGCCTCGGGCACCAGCTCCATGAGCCGCGACGCGGTCCGCTCGATCGAGTCGACCTTGTTGTGGACGTAGAACACCTGGCCCTCGCGCAGCAGCTCGCGCCGGATGGCCGCGCTGATCTGCTTCTCGTCGTACGCGCCGACGAACGTCAGGACGGGGTGCCGCTCCTCGGGCGGGGTGGCGAGAGTCGACATCTCGCGGATGCCGGTCACGGCCATCTCCAGCGTGCGCGGGATCGGGGTCGCGCTCATCGCCAGCACGTCGACGTTGGTGCGCAGCGCCTTGAGCGTCTCCTTGTGCTCGACGCCGAACCGCTGCTCCTCGTCGATCACCACCAGGCCGAGGTCCTTGAACCGCACCTCGCCCGTGATGAGCCGGTGGGTGCCGATGACGACGTCGACCGTGCCGTCGGACAGCCCGGCGACGACCTCCTTCGACTCCTTCGGCGACTGGAACCGGCTCAGCGCCTTCACCGTCACCGGGAACGCGCTGTACCGCTCGCTGAACGTGTCCAGGTGCTGCTGGACGAGGAGCGTCGTCGGCACCAGGATCGCCACCTGCTTGCCGTCCTGGACCGCCTTGAACGCGGCACGCACCGCGATCTCGGTCTTTCCGTAGCCGACGTCCCCGCAGACCAGCCGGTCCATCGGGATCGGCTTCTCCATGTCCGCCTTGACCTCGTCGATCGTCGCCGCCTGGTCGGGTGTCTCGACGTACGCGAACGCGTCCTCGAGCTCGCGCTGCCACGGGGTGTCCGGGCCGAACGCGTGCCCTGCGGTCGCCATTCGCGCCGAGTAGAGCCGGATGAGCTCCGCGGCGATCTCCTTGACGGCCTTCTTGGCGCGGCCCTTCGTCTTGGCCCAGTCGCCGCCGCCCATCTTGGACAGCGACGGCGCCTCGCCGCCCACGTACTTGGTGACCTGGTCCAGCTGGTCGCTGGGCACGTACAACCGGTCCCCCGGCTGCCCCCGCTTGCTCGACGCGTACTCGATCACCAGGTACTCGCGCGTCGCCGCGGTCGCGCCGGCGCCGATGGTCCGCTGCACCAGCTCCACGAACCGCCCGACCCCGTGCTGCTCGTGCACCACGTAGTCGTGGGGGCGCAGCTGGAGCGGGTCGACGACGTTGCGGCGCCGGCTCGGCATCTTGCGCATGTCCCGCGTCGACGTCCCCGCTCGACCGGTCAGGTCCGACTCGGAGAACACGGCGAGGTGCAGCGGCTCGGCGACGAAGCCGGGACCGACGGGGGCGGGCACGACGAGCACCACGCCGCCCTCGGGCTCGTCGGTGATCGTGCCCACCAGCCGCGCGGGAACCTCCGCGGCCCGCAGCTGTTCGACCATGCGCTGCGCAGGGCCGTGCCCCTCGGTGGCGAGCACCAGGCGCCAGCCCGCCTGCTGGAGCACCCGCACGTCGGCGACGGCGCGCGCGACCTCCCCGCGGTAGCGCTCGACGTCCCGCGCCGCGATCACGAGCGTCTGCGCGGTCGCGGCCAGGTCGTCGGCCATGCGACTCTCGTGCGGCGCCAGGTTCCGTGCCGCGGTGTGACCGGTGCCCGTGGCGCCCTCGTAGAAGTCGTCCGGCTTCGCCGCCTCCGCGGCGTCGACGTCCAAGGAGAACGGCGACAGCGTCCACCAGCCCAGCCCGCGCACGGCTGCGAGCGCGCGGATCTCCGCGAACGACGCGAAGCTCGCCGCGGACAGGTCCAGCGGTGTCGCCGCACCGGCCGCCGCGGACGTCCACGCGGCCTCGAGGAACTCCTGGGTGGTGGCCACCAGGTCGTGCGCGCGCCGACGCACCCGCTCCGGGTCCACCAGCACGAGCAGGCTGTCGTCGGCCACCAGGTCGAGCACCGGGACCATCGACTCCACCAGCGCGGGCGCCAGCGACTCCATCCCCTCGACCGCGATGCCGTTGGCCAGCTTGTCCAGCATGTCGACCGCACCCGGCAGCTGCGGGATCAGCTCCGTGGCGCGCGCCCGGACGGCGTCCGTGAGCAGGATCTCCCGGCACGGCGGCGCCCACACGCCGTGGTCGGCCACCTCGAGGCTGCGCTGGTCCGCGATGGAGAACCAGCGGATCTCCTCGACGTCCTCGCCCCACAGCTCGACGCGCAGCGGGTGGTCCTCCGTCGGCGGGAACACGTCGATGATCCCGCCGCGCACCGCGAACTCGCCTCGCTTCTCCACCATGTCGACCCGCGTGTACGCCGCGGCGACCAGCTTCTCCGCGAGGTCCGCCAGGTCCACACGGTCCCCCGTGCTGATCGCGACGGGCGCCAGCTCCCCGAGGCCCTCGACCACCGGCTGCAGCAGCGCCCGCACCGGCATGACGAGCACCCGCACCGGACCGGCGTGCCCCTCGGTCTCCGGGTGCGCGAGGCGGCGGAACACCGCCAGACGACGGGCCACCGTGTCGCTGCGCGGCGACAGCCTCTCGTGCGGCAGCGTCTCCCAGGACGGCAGCACCGCGACGTCGTCCGCCGGTACGTAGCACCGGATCGCGGCAGCCAGCTCGTCCGCGTCCCGGCCGGTGGCGGTGACCACGACGAGCGGGCGGCCCGACGCCAAGGCGGCGAGCAGCGGCGGGCGCACGCCCGCAGGGCCGACGACGTCGAGCTCACCGCGAGCGCGGACGGACTCGAGGGCGGCAGCGGCGGCCGGGTCGGCGAGCATGGCGGGCAGGAGGCCGGTGAGGTCCATGAGGTCCTTCGTGGATCGACGTGCGCAGCGCGAACGCCCCGGATCCGCTGGAGCCGGGGTGCACGGGAAGTCTACGTCCGGGGTCCGACAACGCGTCGGGCCGGTGGTCTCAGGAGGCGGGCGGTGTGAGCAGCCGCACCTGCGTGGTGGGCCCGGACCAGACGACCTCGCCGGTGAACCCCTCCGACTCCAGCCAGCGCAGGGCCTCCTGCGACGGCTCGCCGTCCGTCGACAGCACCCAGACCCGCGTCGCCGCACCGAGCTCGTCGCCGAGCTCGGTCACCGGGCGCCCTCGTTCCCAGAGGCTGTCGGTGGTCGTGACGTCGGCCCCGTGCCCGATGTCGTCGAGCCCGGCGAACTCCTGCGGGTAGCCGTCCGACGCCCGGCGCGGCGACCGCGATTCGTCCTCGGGGACGAACACCACGGCGTCGCCTGCCTCGTGGTCCGCCGCGACGAACCGTGCGGCGGCCGACCAGTCAGCGCCGTCCTTGCCGAACTCGGAGCGCTGGGCCGCGTACAGCGGCGCGGCCAGCGCCGTGAGCGCCACGACCGCGGCAACCTGCGCCCAGCGCCGACGCAGCGCCTCCAGGCCCGCACCGACCAGCAGGGCGATCGCCGGGACGCAGTACCGCAGGTAGCGCGGGATCCACAGGGGGGTGGCGACGACGGACACCGCCAGCACGACCAGGGTCGGCACCACGGCCCAGGGCAGCGTGGCCTGCACCAGCGAGACGGGGCGTGAGGCCCACGCACTGGCAGCCCAGCGCGGCGCCACGAGCACCGCGGCGACCAGGAGCACGACCGCCCCGGTGAGCCACCAGGACCCGTCGAACCACTGCCGGGTCAGCACCGCGGGCACGGAGTCGAGCCCTGGCCGGTCGATCCACTCGACCTGGTACCGCTGACGGGCGCCGACGAGCACCGCGGGAGCCATAATGACGAGCGCGCCGGCCGAGGCGAACAGCCACGGGCGCAGGACCGTCCGCTCGACGCGCGCCCACACGAGGGTGATGCCGTGCGCGAGAACGAGCACGAGCGACTGCACGAACAGCAGGCCGGAGACCCCGATCAGGACCGCGTACGCCCACCACGGAGCCCGCCCGTGCAGCGCCCGGAGCAGGACCACCGAGGCCCACGTGGTCGCGGCGGTGACGAACGCGTAGCTGCGCGCCTCCGCGCCCATCCACGTGGTCGCCGGGAGCACCGCGAGCACGCAGCCGGAGAGGATCCCCGTGGCGCGGGTGCCCAGGTCGTTGCCGAGCACCACGACCCCGGCGGCCACCACGCCCATCGCCAGCGCGCTCGGGACACGCAGGCTCAGCGGGGACGTGCCGAACACGTCGGCCCACAGGTGCAGCACCGTGTAGTACGTCCCGTGGACCGCGTCGACGTGGCCGAGGAGCGCCGCCATCTCGGACCAGGAGCGGCCGACGGCGCTGACAGTCGCGACCTCGTCGAGCCACAGCGACGGGATCCACGCGCCAGCCACACCGAGCACGACGACCACCGAGGCGAGCACGAGCGCGTCCCGAAGGACCCACCGGCGGTCGGTGTCCGCCGCGGCCGTGCTCGGCGGGGTCGAGGTGCCCGCCGCGGTGGTGCTCACCGACGCTCCTCCAGGGCGGGCAGCACGTCGGCCTGTGCACGCCGCGACCGTCGCGACGCCCGCGGCCGGTAGACGACCCGGGCATGGAACGTGAACCGGACCACGAAGGCGACGAGCAAGGTGACCGCCGTCGCGGGCGCGGCCGCGAGGTGGCCCGTGCTCACCAGGAGCGCCAGGAACGGCAGGCGGATCGCGGTCTCCACGTTGTTGAACCCGAACGACTGCGCGAACCGGTGCCACGTCCCACGGCCCTCGTGCCGCAGGTCGCGGAACACGAACCGCTCCTGGAGCAGGAAATTCATGACGATCGTCAGCTCGGCGGCGACGATGGCCGCCCACATGTAGCCGACACCCGCGCGGGTCAGCCCCGCGACGATCGCGATGTTCACGGCTGCGCCGATGCCGCCGATGACCGCGAAGCGCGACATCCGCCCGAAGCGCAGCGAGGCCAGTTGGGCGAAGAACCGCACCCCCTGGGTGAGCGACGCCTTGGACCGCCCCGCGAACCGGCGACCGAACACGAACGGCACCTCGACCACGGACAGCCGGTGCCGCGCGAGGATCTCCAGCAGGATCTTGAAGCCGCGCGGCCGCAGCCGGGACAGGTCGACAGCGTCACGCCGGACTACGAAGAACCCCGTCATCGGGTCCGTGCAGTCCGCGAGACGGACCGGGAACATCGCTCGGGTGACCGTGGTGGAGACCGAGGACACCGCCTGCCGGACCACGTTCGACAGCCCGCTGCTCGCGCCGCCCCGCGTGTACCGGGACGCGACGACGACGTCGGCACCCGACGCCTGCGCGGTCTCCAGGAGCACGGGGACCATGCTCGGCGGGTGCTGGAGGTCGCCGTCCATGACGAGGCACCACGTCGCGGTGCTGGACCGGATGCCGTCCTGCACGGCGCCGGACAGCCCACCGACCGGGTCGTCGCGGTGGATCATCCGGACCGGCAACGAGGCACCGACGCTGACCGCGGTGATGATCTCGGGCGTGTTGTCGGTGGAGTCGTCCACGAACACGATCTCGGCGTCGAGGCCGTCGACCGCCTCGCTCACCTGACGCACCAGCTCGAGGACATTCGGAGCCTCGTTGAACGTCGGGATGATGATGCTCAGGACGGGATCGGTCAGCGTCATGCGCGGACACCTCCCCCTCGGGACCAGACGAGCCGACGTTCCTCGGAGCATAATCACGATCGCGCGTCAATTGTCCGGTTTTGTCACTCTTCACCCGGCGACCGGGCGGGCCGGACGGCGAGGCTCCGGATGCCCGATTTCACCCCGATTCCGCGTGTTCGTGGTGGTTGTGAACGGCTAGGGTCGCATCATCCACGGCGGGCCCGCACGAGCGCCTGCCGACGTCCGACGCCCGCCCGAGAGGACAGCGATGACGATCGGGTACGCCCCCGGCGCCTGGGATCTGTTCCACATCGGGCACCTCAACGTTTTGCGGCATGCCCGCGCGCACTGCGACTACCTGATCGCGGGCGTCGTCGACGACGACATGCTCGAGCTGGCCCGCGGCCGGCGCCCCGTGGTGCCCACGCACGAGCGGGCCGAGATCGTGCAGCACGTGCGGTACGTCGACGAGGTCTACATCGAGCACCAGCCCGACAAGCTCGTCACGTGGAAGGAGTGCCCGTTCGACGTCTTCTTCAAGGGCGACGACTGGCGCGGCACCTCGAAGGGCCGCGAGCTCGAGCGCCGGTTCGCCGAGGTGGGCGTCGAGGTCGTGTACTTCCCGTACACCGTGTCGACGTCGAGCACGATCCTGCGCCGCGCGCTGTCGACCCTCGACGGCACCCAGCCGTTCGCCGTCGCCGACTGAGCGACCAGGCCTCAGCCGCGACGCATCTCGCGGAACCACTTCGGCAAGGCCAGCACCAGGAAGCCCGCGGTCGCGAGGAACAGCAGCGAGTACACCGGGACGAACACGACCGGCCAGCCGACCAGCCCGAGCGCGAGGCACAGCACCCCGTAGTCGGTGGGCAGCACGGCGAGCGAGTAGGCCGTCGAGGAGCTCCCGTCCGCCGCGAGGAACATCCCCTCCTGTCCCCGCGCCGCCCGGCGCAGCTGGTCGGTGAGCGTCATCGCGAAGAAGAAGACGCACGAGACCACCGAGAAGCCCAGCGGCACCAGCAGCCAGGCGTCCGGGACGTCGAGGTAGCGGTACGCGCAGACCAGGACGGCCAGGTGCAGCGACGCCGTCTTGATCGCGTCGATGACGTGATCGAGCCACTCGCCCGCACGCGAACCGCTCCCTTGCAGGCGCGCCAGCTGACCGTCGGCGGCGTCCAGCGCGTACCCGAGGACCAGTCCCAGGCCGACCAGCAGCCCCACGACGACCGTGGGTCGCAGCGTCGCGAGCGCACCGATCGCCGCGAACGTGCAGACGGCCGAGAGCGCGGTGACCCCGTTCGGGCTGAGCCCGACGACCTCCGCGCCGGCGGCCAGCCGACGACCGAGCCACCGGTTGACCCACCGCGAATACCCGGGCGCCCCCTTGGACGTCTTCTGTCGCGAGGCCAGCGTCTCCACGTTGCGCCGGTAGCGCTGCAGCGCGGTCTCCCGCTCGTTCACGGTCGTCACCGGACTCCCTCGTTCTCGTGCTGCGGCGCTCGCGTCCCGAGGCCGACCCCGGCGTCGAAGACGCGAGCGAACCGGCGTGCGAACGCCGCCTTGGTGAACATGGTGTCGAACCGGTCGACCGCCCGGCCACCCTGCGCGTGCAGGACGGAGGCGTCGAGCGCATCGAGCGCGGAACGCCAGGCGGCGACGTCCCCGGTGGGCACCAGGGCCCCGGTGCGCCCGTCCTCGACGATGTCGGGCAGCCCGCCCGAGTCGGACGCGAGCACGGCGCGCCCGAGCGCCGCCGCCTCGATCGCGATGGTGGGCAGGGGGTCGGGGCGGACGCTCGGGACCAGAACCACGTCGCTCGCGCAGATCCAGGCGGGGACGTCGTCGCGCGAGCCCAGCACGTGCACCCGGGATGGGTCCGGCAGTGCGGCGACGAGGGCGTCGACGTCGACCGCGGAGCCTGAGGGGGGCGGGGCGCCGAGCACGACGAGGTGCAGGTCCGGCCGGTCCAGACCCGCCCAGGCACGCAACAGCACGTCGTGGCCCTTCCAGGCGTTCCAGCGGCTGGCCACGAGGGCGACCACGTCGTGCGGCCCGACGCCCAGGCCCGTGCGCAGGGTCGCCGCGTCGGCGGCGGAGGCGGCGGGGACGGTGAAGCCGTTGTGCACGACGGCGACGCGGTCGGCGGGCCTCGGCAGCTGGGCGGCGACGGCGTCGCTGACGGCGATCACCGTGCCGCACGCTCGCAGGAACGCGCCGAGCAGCCGGCGCTCCGAGCCCGTCCACGTCTCGTGCACGTGCAGGACAACCCGGGCACCCACCGACCGCGCGAGAGGGGCGACGAGCAGCGACGCCGAGGTGCTCAGGTACACGACGTCGGGCCGGACCCGACGCAGCAGCCGCCACGTCCGCCAGGTGCGGCGCGCCAGGCCGGGCAGCGCACGTGCGCGCAGGTAGTCCCGCCGCAGGATCGGCAGGTCGACGGCGTCGGAGCGGGTCCCCCGTGCGGCGAGCGCCCCCGTCAGGAGGTGCTCGGGGTAGTCCACGTCCCTGGGCAGCAGGACGCGGACCTGCCCGCGCCGCTCCAGGATCTCCGTCACCTCGAGCAGGACGCGGTCCGCGCCGTAGAGCTCGTCGGACGGGTGCACGACGACGATGCGCATCGGGGTGCCTCGGCTCACGTGAGCCGGACGGACGTCGCTGCGCCGGCCGTCATGGTCGGCCGCCCCGGGCACGACGGCCCGACGGGCGGCCACCGGCGGCCCGTCGCGCGGGGAGCTCGGCCGCCAGCTCCTCGTAGCGCCGAGCGACGTCGTCCCACTCGTAGCGCTTGACCTCATGCCGAGCCAGCTCGGCCCGGTCGAGGGCTCCCGGTACGTCGTCCTCGCTGAGCTCGACCAGTCGCGTCACGTCGGCCGCCCTGGAGAAGAACAGGCCGCTGCCCGCGAGCACCTCGCGGTTGAAGTTGACGTCGTAGGCGAGCACCGACGTGCCCGCCCCCATCGCCCGCAGCAGCGACGGGTTGGTCCCGCCGACGGAGTGGCCGTGCAGGTAGGACAGGCTGCCGGCGTAGAGGCCGTCCAGCAGCTCGCTGTCCCAGACCCCGCCGAGCAGCCGGACCCGAGAGTCCGCCAGCGCGTGGATCCGCTCGGTGTACGCCTTGCCGTAGGGCGCCGAGCCGACGACGACGAGCGGCAGGCGCGCCCGCGAGCGGCGGTACCCGTCGACGATCATCTCCACGTGGTTCTCTGGCTCGAACCGTGCGACGACCAGGTGATAGCCGCGGGGCTCGAGGCCCAGCTCGGCGATCCGTGCGAGGGCCCCCGGGCCGGGGGTCCGGGTGCCGTAGGCGATCTGCACGGTCGGCGCGTCGAACTCGTCGCGGTAGTACGTCGCGATGCCCTCCGCGTCGGCGATCAGCGCGTCGGACCACCGGACCGCGGCCGCCTCGGCGGCGCGGTAGTAGCGCCTGCCCGAGGCCGACCACTTCGCGCGCTTCCACTCGAGCCCGTCGACGTGCGTGGCGACCGGCAGGCCGCGGGCCCGCAGCAGCGGGAGGAACGGTGCGTTGGCGGCGTTGTAGACGAACGCCACGTCGACCGTACGAGCGAGCAGGTGCCCGACCGAGAGAGCCGTGTGGGACACGGTCTCCAGGGCGCGGTGGTGCAGGGCGGGCAGGTGGACCAGGTCCATCCCCAGGTACGTGGCAGGGCGCTCGGTCTGCGGCGTGGTGGACCGGCAGTAGACGACGATCTCGTGGCCGCGCTCGACGAGCCGCGAGCCCACCTCTTCGATGCAGGTCTCGAAACCCCCGTACCGCGCGGGAACACCCCGCGTCCCTACCATCGCGATGCGCAACCTTCACCGCCGTCCGTCGTGTCGTCCATGGTCCGCGCCCCCGCCAGCGGCCCCGCAGGGGCGCATTTGCGACGATTCGGACACCCTAGCCGGAGCCGTCAGCACGTCAGGCGCACTCCACCAGACTTCAGCCGCTCGGCGGCGGAACTTCGCCCGCTCGGGCGCACCGGTCCTGGGGCCGGTGCCCCCGGGGGTCACGGGACCGCCGTGATGCGGTACGAGTCGAACCGTGCCACCACCGGCGCGTTCGACGCCGACGACGACAGAAGTGCCGCCAGGCCGGTGTGCCCGGCACCCTGCAGCTCGGCCGTCGCGTCGGTGGCCTGCACCAACCATGCCGACGGCTCGGCCTGGGCGGCGTTCCAGACCTTGGCGCGCAGGGTGGTCGGCGAGGTGCCCACCACCTCGAACGCCGCCGCCAGGACGGTGCCGGCGTTGTAGCTGACACCTGTGGCCGTGACCGAGTCAGAGACAGCTGTCTCGGCGCCGGCGGTGTTGGTCCGGAAGAGCCGGGCGGAGACGCCCCCGCCGGAGGACAGGGCGATCTTCAGCCGGTACTCCCCCGCGCCGTCGACGATCCGACCGCGCACGAGCACCCAGCCGCCCGATCCCGCCGGCCGCTTGTCCAGCGTGACGGTGACCTGCTCGCGCAGCGAGGTGCTCGTGACGCCCGGGAGCCGCGCGCTGACCACGCTGCCCGCCGCCCCCATGCGCATGGCGCCGGTGCCGGAGCCGACGCTCGTGGCGCCCGCGGTCGTCGTCCACGCACCGCCGACGTCCGCGGTGCCGAAGCCGTCCGCGACCGTCCGCTCGAACGCGTCCGCCGCGAGGATCACCGGCCCCGGGGGCGCCACGACGCTGACGGACACCGTCTCGGTGTCCACGCCGCCGCGGTTGTCGGTAACCGTGAGCGTGATCGGGTACGTGCCCGTGGCCAGGTACTGATGGGTGGCGGTCGGCCCCGTGGCCGTGCCCCCGTCGCCGAAGGTCCACTGGTACGTGCTGATCGTGCCGTCGGGGTCGCTCGACCCGCTTCCGTTGACCGAGACGGCGAGGGCGGGCGGACCGGAGACCGCGATCGCTGCCGTCGGGAGCTTGTTCGGCGCCGAGACCACCGCGCTGCCCGACGCCTGATCGGTGCCGCCGTCGTCGTCGACGACCGTGACGGTCACGGCGTACGTACCGGCCGCGACGTAGGGGTGCGTCGTCGTCGGCGTGGTCGTCGTCGACGTCTGACCGTCACCCCAGCTCCACCGGTACTCGGCGATCGTGCCGTCGAGGTCGACCGAGTCCGAGGCGTCGGCCGCGGCCGAGAGCTCACCGCCGGTCACCGTGACCGCAGCTAGCGGCAGCAGGTTGGTGGCCGTGCCGGTGGTGCCGATGCTCAGGTGCCGCTGGATCTCCACCTGGTCGAGCTGGCGCGAGTAGGTCGCGACCTCGTCGATCCGGCCGACGAAGTTCTCCCCCGCGGCGTTCGGCCAGGTGGCCAGGTTGTCGCCACCGATCCGCCAGTACCCGCTGGCCAGCTGCGCGAAGGTCACGTCCGGGTTGGACGCGACGAGCGTGCCGTCGACGTACATCTCCATGCCCCTCATGCCGACGCTGGCCACCACGTGGTGCCACCTGTCGTCGTTGTACGCGGCGGGAGAGGTGATGGCGCGCACGGCGTTCGGGTAGACCCCGAAGTTCAGGCGCCCGTTCGCCCCCATGTAGATGTGGCGGTCGTAGGTGCTGCTGTTGGTCGTGCCCGACGTCGAGCCGAGGCCGACGATCTTGCCCCCGGCACTCGATCCGGTCCGGAACCACGCCTCGACGGAGAACCGCAACGGCCCGGCGATCCGACGGGTGCTGTAGATCCGCGAGGTGCTGGACCCGGTGAACGCCATCGCCGCGTTCGCGTCACCGACCAGGGCGCCCTGCTGCCCGCGCGTGACGCCGTCGGCGACGGTCGCGGTGCCGTAGGACGTCCAGTCCGGAGCGCTGCCGCTGGTCTCGCCGAGCCGCCAGTAGGCGGACGGGTTGTCCCCCAGGACGGCCGTCGCGTAGGCGCCCAGCTGGGCGGTGCCCGAGCCCGTGGTCGTCACGGTCACCGCCGGGGAGACCACCGAGTTGCCGCCGGAGTCCACGGCCTCGACCCGGTACGTGTACGACGTGCCGTTCGCCAGCCCCGAGTCCGTGAACGACAGCCGGGGCAGGTCCCAGAACCGGGACTGGCGCGTCACCTGGTAGACGGGCGTGCTCGAGCTGCCGCGCAGGACGCGGTAGGTGAGCGTGTCGTCGTCGCGGTCCCAGTTGGCCGGCCACGAGACCTGGACGGTGCCCCTGGCGTACGACGCGGCGGTCGGCTGCAGAGCGCTTCCCGAGAGCGACGGACCGACGTCCCGGGGTGCGGTGTCCGGGGTGGCGAACCGGACCAGCCCTTGCTGCGCGCGACCGTTGATCGCCAGGAACTCACCGCCGTACACGATGTAGCGCCCGTTGCCGGTGACGCTGAAAGCCGACTGCTCGAGCCCAGTGAAGGTCCCGCGCGTGAAGGTCGGGAAGAAGCTGCGCAGCTCGGACGCGCCCTGGCCCTCGAGCGAGTAGTAGCCGGACTGGGAGTTCGGCTGGACCTTGCCGACCGCGGACTTCGAGAAGGCGAGGGCCCACTGGAACCGGCGGGGACTGACCTCCGGGTAGCCCCCGAAGTTCGCGCACTGGTGCGGGTGGCCGGCGACGTACACGTGGTCCCTGCCCGGGTTCGCGAAGACCGAGTAGGTGTCGCCGTGGCAGTCCTCGACCCACGCGACGTCGGCGGTCACCGCGTCGGCGGCGAACACCCCCTCGAGGTTGGTGTCGCTGTCCTCCTCGAGCAGGAACCCGAACGACGAGCCGTAGACGAGGTTGCCGTCCGTGCTCAGGCTCGTGATCCCCGCCGCGTACCCGTAGGCGAAGATCTCCGGGTTCACGGTCCACGACGTCGTCGCGCCGTTCGACGTCGCCGCCGCGCCGATGCCTTGCCGGGCGACTCCGTTGATGAAGTCGAACCTGCCGCCGATGTAGAGGGCGGACCCGTTCGGACTGAGCGCGATCGCGTCCACCTGCCGAGGCTGGACCGAGACCCGCCAGGAGGTGATCGCCCCGGTCGACGCGTTGAACGCCGCCACGCGCGGCCGCGACTGTCCCGCGACGGTGTTGAAGTTTCCTGCGATGTACACGACGGAGGCGGTCGCGACGATCGACCGCACGGCCGCGTTCGCGCCGCCGCTGAACGCGGTCACCAGCGCTCCGGTGCTCGCGTTGAGCACCGCGAACCGGTTGCGGGCGACGTTGTTGACGCGGGTGAAGTCGCCGCCGACGTAGATGCGCGTGCCGTCGGGCGACGCCGCGATCGAGTACGCAGGCGCGTCGAGGGTCGGAGCCCACGTGGTGATGAGCGCACCGGTCGTGAGGTTGTACGCGAGGAGGTTGCTCCGGGGCGTCGTCGAGACGCCGGCCGCCGCTCCTGCCGGCCGGGCGGTCGTGAACTCACCGGCCACGAATACGGTGTTGCCGACCACGACCTGGGCCCACGCGACACCATCGATCTGGACGGTGGGGAGCGGGTCGGCCGTCACCGTCGGATCGGCGAAGACGGGTTCGGCGGCCGTGGCGACGCCGGGCGCAGCCACGAGCCCGACGGCGACGATCGTCACGGTTGCAGCGACGGCCGCAGCCCGACGCCACCAGGCCCCCTGCGCTGATCGCATGATGATCTCCTTAGCTGGAGCGGGCTGGCGTGCCCGCCGTGTCACGGGACGGTCGTGACGCCGTACCCGTCGAACCGCACGGTCACCGGGGCGTTCGTCGCGGTGCTGGACAGGAGTGCGAAGAGCCCGGTGTGGCCCGGGACCTGGAGGGCCGCCGTCGTGTCGGTCACGCTGGTCAGCCAGCTCGCGGGCTCCGTCCCCGTGGCCGGCCAGATCTTCGCCCGGACCGTCGTCGGCGAGGTGCCGACGACCTCGAGTGCGACCGTGAGCTGCGTCCCGGCCGTGTAGGTGACCCCCGTAGCCGTCACCGCGCTCCCGATCGCCGTCTCGGCGCCGGTGGCGTTGGTGCGGAACAACCGCACCGAGACGCCGCCACCGGAGGACAGGGCGACCTTCGCGCGGTAGTCGCCCACGCCGTCGATGATCCGGCCGCGCAGCAGCATCCACCCGCCGGAGCCGGCCGGGCGCTTGTCGAGCGAGAACGTGACCGTCTGGCGGTGGGACGCGCTGGCGACCCCGGGGAGCCGGGCACCCGCCGAGCCTCCGGCGGCAGCCAGCACCATGGTGCCCATGCCTCCACCGACACTCGTCGCCGATGCGGTCGCGACCCAGTCGCCACCCTTGTCCGCCGTGCCGAAGCCGCTGGCAACGGTGCGCTCGAACGTGTCCGTCGCGAGCGGCGGCGGTGCCGGGGGCTCGTGGACCGTCGGGGCGTCGCCGGGGGCACCGCCCCAGAACGCGAGAGACGCAGCCCCCACGTCGGTGTTGTCCAGGTAGCTGCCCCGCACCGGGTCGGTGCCCGTCGCCCGACCGCCGAGCGCCGCGGAACCGACACCCATGGCGTAGAACGGCACCAGCTGGTTGGAGTGGCTGTCGGTGTTCCACTGGACCGCCGGCAGGGTGCCCGCGGCGCCCACGATCGGGTTCCGGACCGGGTTCGAGCCAGGGCCCCACAGGTAGCCGGTCTCGTGGTCGGCGGTGACGATCACCAGGGTCTCGTCCCAGCTGGACTCCGCCTCGACCCAGTCGACGACGGCCTGGACCGCGTCGTTGAAGTCGACCTGCTCCTCGACGACGCCCGCGGTGTTGCTCGCGTGCGCCGCGGTGTCGATCGCGCCGCCCTCGATCATCACGAAGAAGCCGTCGGGGTCCTCGTCCAGCACGTTCAGCGCGGCCTTGCTCATCTGGGCGAGGTTCGGCACGTCGGCGTTACGGGTGGTGCTGAACGGCACGCTCGTCGGCACCAGGGCCGAGCGCGCGGCCTGCAGCGTCGAGAACGCGTGCGGGGCACCGAACACGCGCTCCGGCGTGGGACCGGCGGCCAGCGCCTCGAACTGCTCCACGGTGTCGACGACGGTGTACGGCGTCTGCCCGGTGGTGAGCTTGTCCCAGGTCGGCTGGCTGATGTACGTGTGGTCCGGCGTGGCGCGCAGCGCGGCGTTGTCGTCGTACAGCGGGTTGCCCGCCCCGAAGAGCACGTTGGCGTTCGACGCCACCATGTCGTCGGCGATCTGCGTGTAGTTGTCGCGGTCGTCGTCGTGCGCCAGGTAGCTGCCCGGGGTCGCGTCGGACAGGAACTTGGTGGTCACCACACCTGTGGCCTTGTTCACGTCCTGCGCGAGCTCGGCGATGCTGCGGATGTCCTTGCCGGTGGTGTCCTTGCCGACGACCGTGTTCGTGGTCTTGAGCCCGGACGACAGCGCCGTGGCGGAGGCCGACGAGTCCGTCGGGAAGCTCAGCGGTTGCGTGAACGACGACCAGGCGCCGGACGGGCTGTAGGAGCCGCCCGCGGCGAAGTTCGACATCCCCGCCTGGACCGCGAAGTACTGGTACGGCTGCGTGGCGCCCTGCCCGCCGATCTTGGTGAGGTTCGGGCCGTTGGTGATCTTCTGCTGGTACAACGTCTTGCCGGACTGGAACGCGCTGCCCAGGTCGACGGTGTTGTAGCCCATGCCGTCGCCGATGAGCGTGATGATGTTCTTCGGGGTGCCCTGCTGGGCGGCGGGCAGCGTCGGTGTCGGGTCGTCCGGCGGGATCTGAGTCTGGGGCGGGGCTGCCGTCCCCACGGACAGGACCGAGTAGTCGTCGGCCCGGAACGTGACCGGCACGTTGCTCGCCGAGCTGGACAGCAGGTACGCCAGGCCGGTGTGCCCGGCCTCCTGGAGCCCGCTCGTCGAGTCGGTCGTCGTGACCTGCCAGTCGGCCGGCTCGGTGCCGATCCAGACCTTGGCGCTCAGCGTGGTGGGTGTGCCGCCGCTGACCTTCAGCGCGGTCTTGATGACGGACCCGGCCGAGTACGTGAGCCCGGCGAGCGTGGTCGCCGGAGTCAGTACGACCTCGGCACCTGCCGCGGTGGTGCGCACGAAGCTGGTCGTCGCGGTGCCGTTGGACTTCAGGTTCACCTTCAGGCGGTACTCCCCGCCCGGCGTGATGCGGCCACGGGACAGGATCCAGCCACCCGAACCCGACGGACGCTTGTCGACCGTCGTCGAGAGCCGCGTGACCAGGTCGGTGCCGCTCACGCCCGAGAGCCGGGCACTGAACAGTCCGCTGACCGCCGCGATCGTTGCGACGCCCTGTGTGCCGGACACCGAACCCGCACCGGCCGTGGTCGTCCACGCGCCGCCCTGGTCGGCAGAGCCCCACCCGGGCGACACCGTCCTGGTGAACGTGTCGGTGGCGATGAGCACGTCGACCACCGGGGCGATGATCGTCACCGGCGCGGTCGTCGTGGTGGCGACGCCGTCGTCGTCGGTCACGGTCAGCGCGACGGTGTAGATGCCGCTTCCGCCGTAGGCGTGCGAGACCGTGGCACCGCTCGCGGTGGCGCCGTCACCGAAGTTCCAGTCGTAGGCCACGATCGTGCCGTCCGGGTCCGACGACGCGGTCCCGTCGAGCAAGCCCGTCAGCCCGGTCGAGCTCGACGTGATCACCGGGGTCGGTCCCACGTTCGGGTTGGCGACGATCACCTGGTGCGTGAGCGACGTGGAGCCGCCCGCGTTGTCCGTCGCGGTCAGCGTGACGTCGTAGGTCCCCCCGGTCGCGTAGGTGTGCGACGAGGTGACGCCGGTCGACGTGCCGCCGTCGCCCCAGCTCCACGCGTACGACGCGATCGTGCCGTCGAGGTCCGTGGTGGCGGACGCGTCCACGGTCGCGGACAGCTCGCCGCCGTCGACGGCGAACTTGACCACGGGCGGCAGGTTGGGCACTGAGCCGGTCGCGCCGAGCCCGCGGTGCCGCACGACGTCCACGAGGTCGAGCTGGCGGCCGTAGACCGAGACGTCGTCGATGGAGCCGTTGAACGACGAGGCGCCGACGTTGGGCCAACCCCCCAGATTGTCGCCACCGATCCGCCAGTAGCCGTCGTAGGCCTGCGCGAAGGTGACGTTCGGGTCGCTGGCCACGAGTGCGCCGTCGAGGTACAGCTCCATGCCGCGGTAGCCGGTGCTCGCCATGACCTGGTGCCACGCGCCGTCGTTGTAGGCGGCGGGTGACGTGATCAGGCGCGTTGCGTTGGGGTAGACGCCGAAGTTCACACGCCCGTCCGGCCCGAGGTAGACGTGCCGGTCATAGCTGCCGCTGTCGCCGGTCCCCGAAGTGGTGCCGAAGCCGACGATCTTGCCGCCCGCCGTGGACGTCGTCTTGAACCACGCCTCGACCGTGAAGTGCAGCGGCGCGGGCACCCGCACGGTGCTGAACGCGCGAGAGCTCGACGCTCCCGAGAAGCTCATCGCGCGGTTGGAGTCACCGAAGATCGCACCGGCCTCGGACCGGCTCACCCCGCTGCCGACCGTCGCGTTGCTGTACGCCGACCAGTCGAGGGTGGAACCGTTGGGCTCACCGAGCCGCCAGAAGCCTGACGGGTTGTCGGCGAGGACGGCAGCCGTGTACGCGCCCATGGCGCCCGCCAGCGAGCCGGAGGTGGTCGCAGTGACGTTCGGTGAGGTCACTGAGTTGCCGGCGTCGTCGACCGCCACGACCTTGTACGTGTACGACGTGCTGTTGGACAGGCCGGAGTCCGTGAACGACATCCGCGACAGGTCCCAGAACCGCGACGGGCGCGTGGTCGTGTAGACGGGCGTCGAGCCGTTGTTGCGGAACACCTGGTAGGTCAGCTCGCCGTTGTCCCTGTCCCAGTTGGCGGGCCACGAGACCTGCATGGTGCCGGTGGCGCGCGAGGCGGCGGTCGGCTGCGTCGCCGAGCCCGCGAGCACCGGCCCCTGGTCGTTCGGCGCAAGGTCCGGCGTCGCGAAGCGGACGAGCCCCTGCTGTCCAGTGCCGTTGACCCGCAGGAACTCGCCACCGTAGACGACGTACTCGCCACCGCCGGTGACGTTCCACGCCGCCTGGTTCAGTCCGGTGTAGGTGCCGGGCGTGAACACCGGCCAGAACGTCCGCGGCGCCGGGGCACCGAAGCCCTGCAGGTCGTAGTAGCCGCCCTGCGAGTTCGGCTGGACCTGACCCACGGCGGCCTTGGAGAAGGCGAGGGCGTACATGCTCCGGCGCGGGTTGACCTCAGGGAAGCCACCGAAGTTGGCGCACACGTGGGGGTGCCCAGCGACATACACGTGGTCCTTGCCCGGGTTGGCGTACACCGAGTAGCTGTCTCCGTGGCAGTCGCTGACCCAGGCCAGGTCGGCTGTGACCGGGTCCGCGGCGAACGTGCCCTCGAGGTTGGTGTCGCTGTCGTCCTCCAGGAGGAACCCGAAGCCGGTGCCGTAGACGAGGTCGCCGTCGGTGGCCAGGGCTGTGATCCCCGCCGCGAAGCCGTAGGCGAAGATCTCCGGGTTGACGGTCCAGGAACTGATGGCCGCGCTCGTGGTGGACACCGCACCGATGCCCTGCCGCGCGACGCCGTTGATCATGTCGAACCGGCCACCGATGTACAGCGTGGACGCGTCGGGGCTGAGCAGGATCGCGTCGACCTGGCGGGGCTGCACGGACACGCGCCACGTGCGCAGCGCTCCGCTCGTCGCGTCGAACGCCGCGACACGGGGGCGTGACTGGCCGGCCACCGTGTTGAAGTTGCCCGCGATGTACACCGTCGTCGCCGTCGCCACGATGGAGCGCACCGCCGCGTTCGCGCCGCCCGTGAACGCGGTCACCAGTGCACCCGTGGTGGCGTTGAGCACGGCGAACCGGTTGCGGGCCACGTTGTTGACCCGGGTGAAGTCGCCCCCGACGTAGACGCGAGTGCCGTCCGGCGACGCGGCGATCGAGTACGCCGGCCCGTCGAGCACGGGCGCCCAGGTGCTGATCAGCTCACCGGTGGTCACGTCGTACGCGAGCAGGTTGGCGCGGGCCGTCGTATCGACGCCCGCCGCAGCACCTGCCGGCCGCGCCGTGGCGAAGTCGCCGGCCACGTAGACCGTCGTGCCGACGACGAGCTGCGCCCACGCGACGCCGTCGATCTGCACGGTCGGAAGGGCGTCGGTCGTCACCGTCGGGTCGATGGATCCCGAGCTCGACGGCAACGGTTCGTCGGCCCAGGCCGGCGTCCCGAGGCCGAACAGCACGAGCGCGCTGCAGACTGCGGCGGCGACGAGAGCACGGCACGACCGCGCGACAGACGAAGACATCAAGGGGCTCCTCACGGGGCGATCTCGCCCTCGAACGCTGCTGCGGGCACCGCGGCATCGTGGCTGACCGTGACCTTGACCGAGCCCCCCTCGGTCGGTGCACGGAAGACATAGGTCGCGTCAGCGGACTCGCCCGGAGCCAGGACGCCCGAGTAGCCCTTGACGTTCGGGTCGCTGGCGAGCTCCACGCTCGGAACACCCGACGCGGAGTAGACGTTGACGACGACGAAGTTCAGGTCGAGCGGCGCCCCGGTGTCGTTGCGGACCGTCATCGCGATCGCGAGCGCCGGGCCGGACCGCTCACCGATCGAGCGGCCGACGCCGTCGATCCGGGTGATCCCGGTGAGGCTGACCACGGCCTTGTCGCCTGGGTCTGCCGGCTGGTCGAGCGCCACGGGCGGCGCCTCGGAGAAGTCCTCGACGCGCACGACCGTCGCGTCGGCCGGGTCGGTGCCCGCCTCGGGCTCGGTGCCCGCCTCGGGCTCGGTGGCGGCCCCGGGCTCGGTGGCAGCCTCGGGCTCGGTGGCCGGCGGCGCCTGCTCGACGACCGCCGGGGCGGTCGTGGCCGGGTCCGCGGAGGCCGACGCGCTCGGCGTGTCCTGCGACGCGGCGGGGTCGGAGCTGTCGGGCCGGTTCGCGATGCCGACGGCGACGCCACCGAGCAGGACGACGGCGACCGCCGAGCCCGCCACCCACTGGAGCGTTCGCCGCTGCATGTGCTCACCCGATCCGCAAAGGAAGGACCCCCTTGGGACCGGGGGCTCATGCGGCGAGAATACGAGCCAAAACCGGACAGAACACCATATTCTTGAACAGTTCACCCGACGCGGACGGGTGACGTCCTCAGCGCAGCGCGCACACCGTCAGGACCCCCGAGCGCACTGCAGACACGCAGGTCAACGCGATGGCCGCACCCGTGATACCGCCCATGACCGCGCCGACCGGCACCGCCGCCACCGTGGCCACGGCCGACACGACGCCGATCACCGCGACGAGGTGCTCCCGTGACTGGCCCTGCAGCAGCGCGGCCAGGACCGTCGACACGGCAGCGAACGGTATGCCCGCAAGAGTCCACGCGAGGACGGGGCCACTCCCCGCGTACGTGGGACCCATGAGGAACGTGACGATCTGTTCGCCGAACACCATGAACGGCACCAGGAGCAGCCCGCATGCCAGCATGGCCCCGACGAGCCGGAGTGCGAGCCGACGGGCCGCCGTGGCGTCGAGCCGCGCCGACCGAGGTGTCACCACCGCGGCCAGCGACTGCGGGATCAGCAGCAGCGGCTGGACCAGCCTGACCGCCGCCGCGTACAGACCAGCTGCGGTGGGCGTGAGGACCGCCGCCACGATCGGGACGTCGAGCGTGCGTGCCTGCCCCGCCACGTGCGCGACGAGGAACGGCCACCCACGTCGGGCGATCGCACGGGTGGGCACCGCGGACGCCCGGCCGGGCAGGTCGCGCACGCGAAGCCGGACGTGCACCTGGGCGGCGGCGGCGCCGAGCAGGAGCCCGACCGTGTACGACACCACGGGGTCGACGCCGGCAGCGAGCCCTGCGAGCAGGGCGACGAGGCTCACGGAGCGTCGCAGCATCATCGAGGTCGCGGCGGTCCGTGTGTCGCCGTCGGCGATCGGTACACCGAGCACCGTGTCGACGTTGCGCTCGAGGCCGAGCGAGAGGCAGATCAGTACGACTGCGAGCGGCCCGTCGTGCACCGATACCCACCAGCCGGTCGCCACGAGCAGCACGGGCGTGGTCAGGGCGGTGCTCACCGCGTTGAGTCGCAGCCCCGCCTGCACGTCGTCGTCCTGGCCCAGTGCCCGCGCCCGCGGAACGAAGGCCACCATCCCGAACCCGGTGACGACGAGCAGGAAGCCGACGAGCGCGATCACGGACGCCACCGCGCCGAACGCGGCGGCCGGCACGGACCGCGCCAGGACGATCAGGGCGAGCGCCTGCAGGCCGCTGCCCAGCCCGCGCGAGACGAGGATGCCGAGGAACTGACCCTTCACGACGGAGCACCCCGACGAGGGGACGGCACCGTGAGGGGCCCGGGGCGCGACATGGCCGCGAACGTAGCACCTACTTTTTCACCATCGACCCGCCCACCCCGGGCACGTAGCCTCGACCGCGTGACCAGCCTGGGCGTGAGCAGCACGGTCGTCTCCGTGCGCGCCGCGATGGCCGACCGGCTGGTGCCCACCGTCGTCGTCGGCCTCACGGCCGCGCTTGTCCTGGCGGGTTGGGTGGGTGGGCTTCCGCCGATCGTCCTGGTCGCCTTCGCCACCATCCCCCTGGTCATCGTCTTCGGCTTCCGCCTGTCGCTGGTCGGGCTCGGTGTCCTGCTGGTGGGCCGCGCCCTCATCGACGACCTGGGCGGCGCCACGGCCACGGCCGGGATCGCCGCCGCGGTCATCGGCCTGTCGGTCCTCGTCCTCGTCCGGTCTCCCAGCTGGCCCGCCCGGGTGATCGCGATCGCGGCGGCGCTGTTCGCCTCCGCCGCGGCGGGCGCGGCAACTTTCGGGGCGGCCGAGACCTACGGGGAGGCCGTCCGCGTCCTGTCGCTTGTGGCGGTCGCCGTCATCACGATCAACGCGCCCGGCCGGGTGACGTTCGGGAGCGTGACCGGGCTGGTGCAGTGGGTCGGGTTGGTGCCGGCGCTGTACGCGCTGGTCCAGCTCGCGACAGGCACGGGAACCTACATCGATGGTGCCCTGCGCGCGTCGGGCACCCTCGCTCAGGCCAACTCGGCCGCCGTGCTGTTCGCGCTCTGCAACATCGCCACGTTCGCACGGCTCCTGTCGGGCACCGGACGCCGCTGGCTCAACGGTGGCCTCATGGTGCTGTTCCTCGGGGCGCAGCTGGCCACCGCGAGCATCGGCGGGTTCGCGACGGCGATCGCGATGATGCTCGTCTACCTGCTGGTGGAAGCCGGCCGGCGGATGCACCGGATCGTGCTCGGGCTCATGGCGCTCGCGCTGGCCGTCGTGATGGCGCTGAACTCCAAGGTGGGGGCCGAGCGCCTCACCGAGTACACCGGCGGCGTGCAGGACACCTCGTTGGGTTGGCGGCTCCAGGCCTGGGAGAAGGTTCTCGCGGTCTGGCGGGAGCGTCCGGTGTTCGGCAACGGCCTGGGTGCGACTACCAGCGGCATCATCCTGCAGTCGATCCCGCACAACGAGTACGTTCGGCTTCTGGCGGAGGTTGGCGTCATCGGGCTCGCCGCCACGATCCTGCTGGCCGTCTGGTACGCGGTCGCCATGATCCGCCGCCTGCTGGCCGGGGCCCCTCGCGCTGTCTGCGCGCTGGCCCTGTCTGTCCTGGCCGGCACCGCGGTCAACTGCCTGGCCGCCAACACCATCCTGTACACAGTCGCTTTCATGACCACCGTGTACGTTCTGTCGGCATGCTGGCGGATCGCACGAGAGACACCCCAACCGAGCCTGCAGCCGGCGAGCGAGCCGCTGCGCCAGAAGGTGCTCCGATGACCCCCCGCGTGCGCGTCCTGGAGGTGATGGAGCCGCCTGACGGCACCACCCGCTACGCCGACCAGCTGGTCGAGCACCTGCCCGAGAGCGTCGACATCGTGTGGTTCACGTGGCGGCGGGCGCTCACCTGCCGGTACGACGTGCTGCACGTGCACTGGCCGGAGTGGCTGGTGCGGACCAGACCGTCGACGCTGCCCCGCCGGCTGGCCACCCGGGCGGCGTTCGTGGCGCTGATGCTGCGCCTTCGGGTGACGCGCACGGCGATCGTGCGCACCGAGCACAACCCTGAGCCGCACGAGCCCGGGGGCAGGACCGAGCGCGCCCTGCTCCGGTGGCTCGACCGCCGCACGTCCCTGCGCGTCCACCTCAACGCGCTGCCCGGCGGCGAGGGACCGAGCGACGTGGTCATCCCGCTGGGCCACTACCGCGAGCAGTTCGGCGTCCACCCGGTGTCGACGCGCGTCCCCGGCCTGCTCGTCTACTTCGGCAAGATTCGCGACTACAAGGGCGTGGACCTCCTGCTGGAGGCGTTCGCCGCAGCTCGGGCCGACCTGTCCCTGCGCGTGGTCGGCAACCCGCAGACGCCGCAGTGGCGCTCGCTCGTCGAGGATGCCGCCCGCGCCGACCCGCGGATCGGGTACGTCCTGGAGTTTGTCGCGGACGACACCCTCGTCGCCGAGGTCACGGCGGCGGAGCTGGCCGTCCTGCCGTACCGCGACCTGCACAACTCGTCGGTCGTGCTCGTGGCGCTCTCGCTCGACACCCCGGTCCTCATCCCCTCAACCCCCGTGACCCGAGCGATCGCCGAGGAGGTCGGTCCCGGCTGGGTGCACTTCTTCGAGGGGACGCTCGACACCGCCGACGTGCACCGTGCGGTCGACGCGCTGCGCGCCGCACCCCCGACCGGGCGCCCCCTGCTGGACGCCCGCGCCTGGGACGTCATCGGAGCGTCGTACGCCCGCGCGTTCGCCGCCGCGACCCGCTCGTCCGCCCTCGCCCGGCCCTCAACGAATCACCCGGAGCCCGCCCAGATCGCTCGGTAGAGTAAGTGGACGTCACGGGGGGATCTCCGCGGCGCGGTCGCACCCGCAGACTACGTCGAGGAATCCGAGGGCCACTGTGGAACTTCGTCAGCTGATCGCGCTCATGCGCCGCCACTGGCTCAGCGTCGTCATCATGACGATCCTCGGAGCAGCAGCAGGGCTGGGTCTGTCGCTGGCCACGCCCAAGGAGTACAGCGCGCAGAACCAGGTTCTGATCACCGTGCAGTCGGGCGACTCCATCGGTGACCTCAACCAGGGAACGTCCTACGCGGAGCGGGTCGTAGCGACGTACTCCAAGGTCGCCCGGTCTCCCGTCGTGCTCGACCCCGTGGTCGAGGAGCTCGGGCTCCCGGGCTCGGGACGGACGCTGCGTGGCGCCGTCGCCGTGAGCACGGACGCGTCGGCGCCCATCATCACGATCACCGCGACCTGGGGTGAATCGGAGACTGCCGCCGCGATCGCGAACTCGGTGGCCACGAACCTCGCCCTCACCGTGCAGGACCTGTCACCCACGGCCGTCGACGGCTCCCCCACGGTCCTCGTGAACTCGATCGACCCGGCCACGCCCCCCGGCCGCGCCTCGGTGCCGCACACCAAGAAGAACATCGCGCTCGGCGCGGTGCTCGGCCTGGTCCTGGGCCTGGGCTGGGCCGCCCTGCGTACCGCGCTCGATGTCAAGGTCCGCACCGACACCGACGTTGCTGCGCTCGTCCCGGTGCCGGTGCTCGCCACTGTCGCGATCGACGCGCAGGCGTCCGCGCGTGCGCCGGTGATCATCGCCCCGAGCGCCAGTGCCCGTTCGGAGGAGTACCGGAGGCTGCGCACCAACCTGCAGTTTGTGAACGTGGCCAACCGGCCCCGGTCGATCGTCGTGACATCCTCCCGCAGCGGGGAGGGCAAGTCGGTGACGGTCGCCAACCTGGCGGCCACCCTGGCCAGCGCCGGAACGCGCGTCTGCCTGGTCGACGCCGACCTGCGACGGCCGTCGGTCGCCAAGCACCTGGGGCTCGAGGGTGCGGTCGGACTGACGACGATCCTCATCGGGCGGGTGTCGCTGGACGACGCGCTGCAGCCGTACGGGGATGAGAACCTGCAGGTCCTGGCCTCGGGTCAGATCCCGCCCAACCCGAGCGAGCTGCTCGGGTCGGACGCCATGGTGGCGCTCCTGGCCCAGCTCAAGCAGAAGTTCGACATGGTGCTGGTGGACACCGCACCCCTGCTCCCGGTCACCGACGCAGCGATCATCAGCACGTCCGTGGACGGCGTGCTCGTCGTGGCCGGAAGCGGCATGGTGACCCGTGAGCAGCTCAAGCGGTCGATCTCGATGCTCGACGCGGTGGATGCGAACATCCTGGGGATCGTGCTCAACCGCACCAAGCGCGTGGCCTCCGGTCTGGCCACCTACACCTACCGTGCCGACGTCGGGCACGGAACGTTCGACCCGACCGCCGCCGAGCGTCGGGCCTCGCGAGGTCAGTCCGCCGAGTCCGCGACGGCCGCAGCGCCCGGACCCGAGGACGTGCCCGTGCCGTCGCCGCCCCACCACGCGACACCCGACGAGGTCGCTGCCGCCTCGGGTGCGGGACCTGGGACCCGTGGGACGACGGGCACTGCGCCGACCAGGCGGCGGGAGGCGCCGGTGACCACGGCCCCGGAACCCGTCAGCGAGATCGTCCAGTAGGAGCACGGACGGCCGGACGGTCCCGATCAGCGCTGCATGGCCTTCTCGCTCCGCTGGGCTGCGTGCCGGACCAGTCCGACGACCTCGGCGACGTCCTGGCGCACCGGCCGCACGAGCACCGCGATCACGGCCACCAGGATGACCCCGGCGAGGACACCTGCTGCGATCGCGAGCAGAGGTTCGGAGATCCAGCGGCTGACGTACCAGCTGCCCAGCGCGGCCGGGAGCGCGACGCCCAGCAACGCACGCACCGCGCGCGCGACGAGCGGACCGGCGGCCAGCCCCGCGGACCGGCTGGCGATGAGGAGCCCGACGATCCAGTACACCGGCCAGACGATCACGGCGGCCCACGCGGCGCCGAGCGCACCCTGGCTCGCGCCGAGCACGATGAGCACCACGAGCACCGGCTGCGCCCACAGGTCGAGCCTGAATTGCACACCGGGCCGGCCGCTGGCCAGGAAGACCCAGTACGCCAGCTGGGACAGCGACCGGAACACGCCGGCGATCGCCAGCAGCGCCAGGATCGGCGCGACCGCGGACCACCCGGGCCCTAGGAGCACGTCGACCACGGGGACTGCCAGACCGGCGACGAACGCCAGCACGGTGCCTGTGCCGTACGCGCCGGCAAGCTGTGCCCGCAAGGTCGCGCGGGAGAAGCGGTCGGGGTCGAGGTGCGCCTTGGACAGCACCGGGAGCGCGACCCGGGTCAGCGGCCCGTTGATCTGGTTGAGCGGCACCACGGCGATCTGCTGCGCCCGGTTGTACACACCCAGCACGGCCGGACCCCAGAAGACACCGAGGGCGACCGTGTCCGCGTTCTTGGAGGCGTAGCCGAGGACCTGCGTCCCGAACACGGACAGCCCGAACCGGAAGAACCGGCGGATCGAGGTGTGCCGCTGCGGGAGCCCGGGCCGCCAGCGCGTGCTGATGACGTTGACCACGAGCGCCACCAGCGCCACCGTGAGCTGCTGCGCGACGATCGCCCAGTAGCCGCCGCCCATCAGCGCGACGACGATCGCGACGATCGTGCCCACCAGCTGCGCGGTCACGTCGGAGCCGGCCAGGGCCACGAACCGCAAACCACGTGCGAGGTCTGCCCGGTACTGGGTGTTGATGCCCGAGATGACCAGCACGAGCGACAGCGCCGGCACGATGTGCGCGAGCGTCGGCTCGTCGTAGAGCGCCGTCAGCAGCGGGGTCGACGCCGCGACGACCAGGGTGCACAGCAGCCCGAGGCCGGTGTTGGCCCAGAAGAGGTTGACGCGCTCCCCGCGGCTGACGGTGGGGGCCTGCACTGCGGCGGACGACAGCCCGAAGTCACGCAGGATGTCCGCGAAGCCGATCGCCGCGGTCACCATCGCCACGACCCCGAAGTCCGCCGGGTCGAGCAGCCGCGCGAGCACGGCGAGGCCGACCAGCTGGAGCACGATCCGGAAGCCCTGGCCGCCGATGGACACGGCCGAGCCGCGCACAGCCGTCCTGCCCAGGGTCATCCGGTGCCTCGCACGCTGCGGCGCATCTGCGCCCGCAGCCCGTCCAGCCGCGTGCGCGCCCGGGCCACGGTGTCCACCAGCTCGGGCCGGCGCGTGGCGAGCTCGTCGATCCGGGCCAGCGCGTTGTCGACGCCGATGCCCTCCGTGCTGAACGCCGTCCCGGTGGCGCCGACGGTCGCCAGGCTCCGCGTGAGCTTGCCGGCCGACCCGGACGTGAGCCCGACGGGCAACGCGCCCTCGGTGTGCCCGAGCACGAGCGCGTGCAACCGGTCGCTCACCACGAACGACGCGCGCCGGTACACGTCGCGCACCACCTTCTCGGCAGCCGCGTGGTCGACGCCGTCCCAGGGGACGAGCTCGCCCCCCAGGTCCGTGGCCAGCTCGCGCGCCCGCGGGAGGTCGCGCCCCACCTGCGGGACGACGACGACGTCGAGCGACCTGTCCGACGCCAGCGCACGGACCGTCTCGACCCAGACGGCGGACGGAGCGGGCCGGTCGCCGCGCAGGGAGAGCGCGAGCACCGGCCTGTCGCTGCCGTCGCGGGCCGCGGTGAGGTCCGGTGCGCCGAAGGCGTAGCCCCAGTCCGGCGCAACCGCGCCACGGCCCACCCACGACCGGCTGTCCGCGTCGCGCCACGCGACGACGTCGCACGACAGCAGTGCGACGTTCAGCGCAAGCCCCCAGAGCCGGTGCGGTGCGCGCAGCCCGAGCCCGACATGCAGCCCGGCCCCACCGCGCAGCCGACTGGTCGCGACCAGCGGCGCGGTCTTGAGCAGGTGGCCGGCATAGCCGGCGGTCGCGTACGTCTCCCCCGCGTTGAAGCCGTAGACCGCTCCGGCCCACGCACCGGACAGGGACCGCCGGGCCCAGTCGCGACGGTCGCGGACCAGAACGTCCTGCGCTTGCAGGCCCAGCGCCCCGACGTACCCGTCGGGCAGCCCGTCCACGTTCACGACGAGGCGTCCCAGCGGGCGCAGCGCGTCCAGCAGCCCTCGACGCAGGACGGAGTCACCCAGGTTGTCGGTCTGCCCGCGGGCGGAGACGAGGACGTCACGCACGGGGACCACCCTGCCCTACGGCAGTCGTGGCGGGTGGCCTGGTGTCCGCGTCCACCCGTTCGCCGCCGACCGGGCGGCGCGGCCCGAGCAGGACCACGCACAGCGGCACGAGGACGTACGGCCAGAACATCGTGCGGTCGACCACGCCGAAGGGCACCTCGACGATCCCCACGGCCAGGATTGCCACGACGCTGAGCGTCGGCCAGACGTCGCCCACTTCCGCGGAGCGGGCCGCACGGACCGCACCGACGACGAGCAGCGCCCCGACCACCACGACGAGCACCAGCCCACCGGTGACCAGCAGCTGCACGAACTGGTTGTGCGCGTGGTACGCGTAGCCGCCGAGGTTGTCTCCCGAGCCGGCGAGGCGGTCGTAGTAGTCCCAGCCCTGCCCGAGCACGGGCGCCTGGGCCCATCCCTCTCGGCCGGCGATCCAGTAGCCGCCGCGGTTGGCCACCGCGGTGGCGGAGGACACCGCCAGCGGGAGCGCCACCGCGAGCAGCGCGACCGCGCCCATCCCGACCCCGGCCGCAAGCGCCCGGTGGCGGGCGGGCACGACCGCCAGCACGGCGGCTGCCGCGAGCACCAGGACCACGGCGAGCCAGGCGCCCCGCGAGTAGGACCAGACGACGGCGACGAGCACGAGCGAGCCGGCCACGACCCGCCAGGCACCGCGCAGCGCGAGCACGGACGGGACGCCCACCGCGAGCGACAGACCGAGGTTGTTCCCGGAGGGGAGCAGCCCGGCGAGGATGCCCAGCGGTCCCGCCTTCTCCGCGTCCGCACCTTCGTAGTCCTGGTAACGGGCGAGCTGGGGGACGACCAGTCCCGCGACGATGCTGAGGGCGGCGGTCGCGGCGGTGAGCCAGCCGAGTACTGGGACCACCTGCCAGGAGACCCGGACCACCCAGGCGGCGGCCACGATGGCCGGGTACAGCACGGTCATCGCCGCCGGTCGCGATCCCGTCGCGAGCCCGGTCCCGACGACCACCACCCACGGCAGGACCAGCAGGGCGGGCAGCGGCCACTGACGCCACGGGGTGGTGCGGACGCCCAGCACGACCAGCGTCGCGCAGAGCGCCAGCAGCCCGACGTTGGCGACGGTCGAGAGTCCGTCCACCAGCGCGGCGGCCTCGTCGACGCTTTCGCCGACCGGCTGGAAGCCGCGGCCGGCCGTGAGCAGGATCGCGAGCTGCGGGAGCACGGCGGCCACCCAGACGCCGACGGCCAGCAGGGCGTCGCGTCGCGCCAGGACGCGGGTGATCACCTGCTCTCCCCGAGCAGGACGCGCACCGCGCGGTGCCCCGCCACCGTGACCGTCGACCACCACCGGACAGGGGCGCTGCGGCCGACCACGCGACGGACGTCAGCGGCCTGACCACGCAGGTAGCGGCGGTCGCGCCGGGTGAGCAGGTCCTCGTGCTTGCGCGCGTAGAGCCGGATGCCGTCGAGGCGGCGCTGGGTCTTGTCCGTCAGCTGGCCCTGACCGTGGACACGGTTGGTCACCAGCACCTCGGGCACCACTGCGTACGTGAGCCCCGCCGACAGGGCACGCACCAGGAGGTCCTTGTCGTTGGAGACGGGCAGCACGGGGTCGAACCCGCCGAGGCGCCGGAACGCCGCGGTGCGCATGACGAAGTTGGAACCGACGAAGCCCGGGTTTCGGGCGACGACGTCCTTGGCGGCGAGCCCCGGCTCGATCCTGGCCATCCGGTAGCCGGGCTCGTCGGCGGCCGTCCAGGCGACCGCGAAATCGTGACCGCCGTCCTGCAGGGCGGTGACCGTGCTGCGCAGGAAGCCGGGCGACCACAGGTCGTCGTCGTCGAGGAACGCCACGACCTCCGTCTGCACCAGCACGGTCCCCGCGTTGCGGGAGGCCCCCGCGGTGCCGGCCTGCGGTCCCGACGAGTCCAGGTACCGCACAGGCACGTCCGAGGCGGCGTCGAGGCTCGCGACGAGCGCCTGCGTGGCCGCCGAGCCCAGGTCGTCGCTCACGACGACGCCGGCCAGCCGGACGTCCGTCCCGAGGTCCTGCCCGAGCACGGACGCCACGGCCTCGGCAAGCAGGGGATCGCGGCCGTGGGTCGGGATCACGCAGGTGACGTCAGCCACCACCGGCCCCGATGTACTCCCACTGGCGGGCGAGCCCCTCCTCGACGCTGACCTTCGGCTTCCACCCGAGCAGGTCCCGTGCCATCGAGGCGTCTCCGCCCGTGCGCCAGGCGTCGCCGTCGACCGTCGGATGACGCTCGACCCTGACCTCCCGGCCCGTGACCGAGTGGATGACCTGCAGCACCTCGTTGACGGTGACGTTGGTTCCGCCCGCGATGTTGAGCACGCTGCCCGCGGGGAGGGTCTCGGTGGCCGCGAGCACGTTGGCCTCGACCACGTCGTCGACGTACGTGAAGTCACGGATCTGCTCGCCCGTGCCGTACAGGGTGATCGGACGGTCGTCGCGGACCGCCGTGAGGAACCGGGTGAACGCCATGTCGGGACGCTGGCGCGGCCCGAAGACCGTGAAGTACCGCAGCGACGCCGTCGGCACGCCGAAGTTGGACGCGTACAGGGAGCACAGGTGCTCGGCCGCCAGCTTGGTCACCCCGTACGGGCTCACCGGCTGCGGCAGGTCCGACTCGAGCACGGGGAACCGGGTGGCGTCGCCGTACACCGACGAGGACGACGCGTAGACCAGACGCTGGAGACCCGACGCGCGCTTGGCAGCCTCGAGCAGGGCCTGCGTGGCCGCGACGTTGGCATCGAGGTACACCCCGAACTCGTCACCCCAGCTGGCGCGGACGCCGGGCTGGCCGGCCTCGTGGAACACGACGTCGACGCCGTCTAGCAGGGCGTCCAGGTCGGCGGTGCGCAGGTCGTCCTGGACGAATGTGAAGGCACCCCCGAGCCGGGCGAGGTTCGCGCGCTTGAGGGCGGGGTCGTAGTAGGGCGTCAGGGCGTCGATCCCCGTCACGTCCCACCCGTCCGCGAGCAGGCGTGCGCTGAGCGTGCTCCCGATGAACCCCGCGGCCCCCGTGACCAGTGCCCTCATGGCCGATCCTTTCTGTGGGCGAACGATCGGGCGACGACATTGAGGAAGTGCGGGCCGCGCACCAGATACCTGCCGGCGAGCCGGCGCGGCTCCTGAGCCATCCGGAACAGCCACTCCGCGCCGATCTTCTGGACGACAACCGGTGCGCGGCGCTTGGTCCCAGCGACGAAGTCGACGGCTGCACCCGCTCCCACGTAGACCCCCGGCGGCAGCTTCTCGCGCCAGTGGGACACCCAGACGTCCTGCTTGGGCGACCCCAGGCAGACGAAGACGATGTCGGCCATGGCCTCGTGCAGGTCCGCGATCACCTGCGCCGACTCCGCGTCGCCCACGTCCGCGATCTTGGGGAACGGGATCGCCACGACGTCCGCGCCGTACTGGTCCCGCAGGTGCTGCGCGGCGAGCTCGGCCACGCTCGGGGCACCGCCGGTGAGCGCGATGCGCCAGCCGCGACGGCTCGCCATCTCCGCGGCGATCGGCAGGAGGTCCGCACCCGTCAGTCGCTGGAGGCCGTGGGCCCCGAGCATCCGTGCGAGCACCACGAGCGGGGTGCCGTCGGCGATCCGGAGCTCGGCCTCGTCGTACGCGACGTGCAGCGCCGAGTCGTGCTCGATGCCGATGGTCTGGTCCACGTTGGGCGTGACGATGGAGTACACCTCGTCCGCGGGCAGGAGCCGGCCGATCCGCGCGATCAGCGCGTCCGCGTCCCCGACGAACAGGGGTCGACCCGCCAGCGTGACCTCACCCGAGCGGGAGACGTGCACTGTGACCTTCGAGCGCTCACCCTGGGGCACCGACGATCCTCGCGACGAGCCGCGGGGCGGCGTAGACGGACGCGGTGTCTCTGGCAGCACTGCGGTGGAGGACGCTGGCCTCGCTGATGGCGTGAGCAAGGTCATCGGGGTTCCTCTCGGTGACGACGAAGCCGTTGTGTCCCGGACGCACGAGCGACCCGGTGTCCGAGCCGTCCGTCACGACGGCCGGAAGCCCCGAGGCCAAGGCCTCGACGAGCACGCGGGGGAACCCCTCGTAGCCGGGGTGCGACGTCATGAGGAAGACCCCGGCGTCAGACATGGCCGCCGCGACGTCCTCCGGTGCGAGCCGGCCCAGGAGCCGGACGCGCTCCCCCACCACCGGCGGGAGCGCCGCGACGGCGCGCTCCAGCTCGGGCAGCTGGGTGCCGGTGCCGACGACGTCGAGGGTCCAGTCCTCGTCGGGCGCGGACTCCCGCAGCCGGCGGAACGCCTCGATGGCGAGGGCGGGGTCCTTGGGCTGCTCGAGCCGCCCGACCCAGATGATCCGTTGCGGGTGCAGCGCCTGGGCGCGGTACCGGACGAGCGTGGGGTCGAACCAGGTCGGCGAGAACATCGCGTCCGGGTTGATGGTGCGGGCGGTCTCGGCGAAGTCGGGGTTGAACACGACCACGGACTGCGCGTTCTTGAGCAGGCCGTGCTCGAGACGGGCGTGGACGCCGCCCGCCCTGCGCCAGAACGAGTCCGACGTGGCACCGGTGAGCCCATGCTCCTGCGTGTGCACGAAGTAGGCGAGAGGCCGGCCGAGCACCCGCGCGGCGACCGCGGCGACGTCCGCGCGGTGAGCCTGCACGACGCCGCTCGCGGGCAGCGCGCCGCGGTAGCGAACCAGACCCGCGGCGAGCCGGACGGAGTGCGGGACGCGTCGACGCTGGTCACCCGGGTCGAGCCGGACCACGGGCAGGAACCAGACCAGCCGGTCACCCACGCGGTGCTGCTCCCACCGGCCCAGCTGCCGGCCCTCGACCAGCCCGCCGGCGTCCACCCCGACGATCGCGAACGTCACGTCGGCGGGCGCGTGCCG
Source organism: Cellulomonas sp. Leaf395 (assembly GCF_001424125.1). GTDB lineage: Bacteria > Actinomycetota > Actinomycetes > Actinomycetales > Cellulomonadaceae > Cellulomonas. The sequence goes on along the minus strand of NZ_LMQI01000001.1, from coordinate 643,542 downwards.
GACCAACCCACGGATGCAGGTCTCGATCCCGCCGGGCGACTGGCGCGCCAGGTCGATCTGGTGGACCACGAGACGGTCGACCACGTCCGGAGGGGTCGCCCGTACAGGGTCGGGCTCGTCATTCTCCAGGAACGAGATGTCCGGCCGGGTCTCGGTCACGAGCTCCTCCAGGTCCAAGAATGTGGTCGGTGCCGCGGTCGCGGTCGATAGGTCAGTAGGCACCGCTGGGTCGCAGCACTGCTCTGAAGGTCTTCCAGAGGATGAGGAGGTCCATCGTCACGGACCAGTTGTCGACGTAGCGCAGATCGAGCTTCACCGACTCCTCCCAGGACAGGTCGGACCGTCCGGAGACCTGCCAGAGGCCGGTCAGGCCCGGCCGGACCCGGAGGCGCCGCTGGACGGCGTCCGCGTAGGCGGCCACCTCCTCCGCGAGCGGGGGACGCGGTCCGACGAGGGACATGTCGCCACGGACCACGTTGAACAGCTGCGGGAGCTCGTCGAGCGAGTACTTGCGCAGCACGCGACCCACGGACGTGACTCGTGGGTCGTGACGCATCTTGAACAGGATCGCGTTGCCCTCGCTCGAGCTCAAGAGCTCCGCGCGACGCTTGTCCGCGTCCACGTACATCGTGCGCAGCTTCCACATGGTGAACTCGCGGCCGTCCACCCCGATGCGGGTCTGCCTGAAGAACGCCGGCCCCGGCGACGTCAGGCGCACAGCCAGCGCCGCGATGGCGATCACGGGCAGCGCGACCAGCAGGATCAGACCGCCCAGCGCCCGGTCGAGCGCGGTCTTGGCCACCATCCGGCCGCGGGACGCACCCACCTCCACCTCGAGCAGCGAGAGGCCGCCCGTGGGGCGCATCGTCAGGCGCGGTGCCGCGATGTCCTCGAGGTCGGTCGCCATGATGAGCTGCGCGCCCGCCCGGTCCAGCGCCCACGACAGGCGCCGCAGACCGTTGCCGCTGATGTACGAGCCGGCGACGACGACGACGTCCACCGAGCGGTCGACGACCACCTGCGGGATGTCGCACACGGCGCCGATCATCGGAGCGCCGGCGACGACCTGCTGCTCGTCGACGCTCGGCAGGCACACCCCGACGACGCTGTAACCGTGCCCCGGGTCGACCGCGAGGTCACCCACGACGCTCGCCACCGGTCCGGGCTGGCCCACGACGAGCGTGCGCATCATGGCGTGGCCGTGCATCCGGGCGGACGTGAGCGAGCGGCGCAGGATGAGCCGCGCCGTGACCGCGAGGAGGGCGGCGGCGGGGACGACGATGAAGACGAGAAACCGGGAGACCTCGGCCTTCAACGCGTAGCTGGCCAGGACCAGGACGACGACGCTGACCAGACCGGCACGGACGAGCACCCGCGTCTCGGCGGCCGACCGGCCGAGCACGGCGTCGTCGTAGCCGTGCAGGATCGCGACGAGGGCGATGAACCCGAGCGTGGCACCGGCGATCATCAGCGCGGTCTGCCCCGCGGGCGTGTACAGCCCGACCATCACCGGCGTCGCGACGACCAGGATGGCGACGAGGTCCAGCAGCACGGCATGCACGCGGTAGGTGTGCACGCTCTGGCGCCACGACCCGGCGACCGCGTCAGCCGAGTTGAACGGGGTGGCGCGACGCTCGAACGGCTCCGCCGACGCCCAGGAACGGCGCTGCCCGAGACCCCGACCACGACGCTCGCCGAGGGCGAGGCCCAGGTTGTCGACGATCTCCGCAGCCACAGCCCCACACCCCCGTTTCACCAAGTGGAATGGGAGTGAGGCTATACGTGTCAATCGCGTAGTTCATCACCTTCTGTCCGGTTTCACCCGATGCTGGCGCAGGTGGGGGACGTGGCTCACCCCTTGGTGTGAAACCTCAGCTGCGCGGCTTCGAGGCCCTCGAGGAGCACCAGCTCCACGGCGTCGGCCGCGGAGTCCAGGAGCCACGGCAGGTCTTTCTGCTCGTTCCTCGCGAAATCACGCAGGACGTAGTCCGCCGGGTCCATGCGACCGGGAGGACGGCCGACGCCCACGCGGACCCGGACGTAGTCCTTCGTCCCCAGCGCCTTGGTGGTATCCCGCAGTCCGTTGTGACCGCCCTCGCCGCCACCCTTCTTGAGCCGGACGTCCGCGAACGGGATGTCGAGCTCGTCGTGCACCAGCACCGTCCGCTCGGGTGGGACGCCGTAGTACTTCGCGAGCGCCGCCACCGGGCCGCCCGAGACGTTCATGTACGTGGTGGGCTTCGCCAGCACCACCCGCGGGCCCGGCGCACCACCGGGCAGCACCCCGAGCCGCGCCTCCGCGACCGCCGCCTGCGGCCGGCGCGAGAGCAGCCCCGACGCCCGGGCGCCGAACGTCGAGCCGGTGCGCCGCGCCAGCTCGTCCAGCACCATCTGACCGACGTTGTGACGGTTGCCGGCGTACTGCGGGCCGGGGTTGCCGAGCCCGACGACCAGCCAGGGTCCGTCGCTCATCGGGATCTCCTCCTAGGGGAACGCGCGGGTACGACGACGCCCGGCACCGTCAGGAACGGTCCGGGCGTCGTGGTGTGGGATCAGGCTCAGCCCTCGGACCTGTGGTCGGGCCGAGCCTGCGCTCCACTCACGGCGAGTGCCGCTCCGCGACCCTCACCCCGAGCTGCGCTCCGGCTCAGCCCTCGGACTCAGCGGCGGCCGCGGACGCGGCCGACTGCGACGCGGCGAGCTCGGCGGCGGCGGCCTCGGCGGCGACGTCCTCGGCGGAGGCGTGCGGCACGGAGACGGAGACGACCGTGAGCTCGGGGTCGGACAGCAGGACGGACCCCGTGGGCAGGGTGACCTCGCCGGCGCTGACGGACGAACCGCCCTCGAGGCCCTCGATGGAGACCTCGACCTCGGTGGGCAGGTGCGTCGCCTCGGCCTCGAGGGACAGCGTCTGCGTCTCGACGACGTGGATGGTGCCGGGCGCGGACTCACCGACGACCGTCACGGGCACGTCGACGGAGACCTTCTCGCCCTTGGTGACGATGAGCAGGTCGACGTGCTCGATGGTGTTCTTGACGACGTCGCGCTGGACGTCCTTCGTGATCGCCAGCGTCGTCTTGCCGTCGAGCTCGATGGAGAACAGCGCGTTGGCCTGCTTCACGGCGAGCATCGTCGCGTGGCCCGGCAGGGCGACGTGCAGCGGGTCCGAGCCGTGCCCGTAGAGGACGGCGGGGACCTGGTCGGCGCGGCGCAGACGGCGCGCGGCGCCCTTGCCGAACTCCGTGCGGGTGGTGGCGACAAGCTTGACCTCGGACACGTGTACTCCCCAGTGCTGACGTCGGCGCAGTGTCGCTGACGTGGCGGTGTGATGGCGTGGCGTGCGCGGCGGACGCCGGCGACGCGGATCTAGACAGGTGTGGTGGCCTCGACGCGGGACGGAGGACGGGCACGCGGAGGCGCTCGCCCAGTCGATCACGGAGCGCAGGTGGTCGTGGAACTTCGTCGACCGTCCTTCGTCCCTCGCCGAGGCAACCTGGAGAGCCTACCCGAGCGAGCGCGTGGAACCCAACCCGCCGGTCAGGCCGAGCCGTCGGTGCTGTCGTCAGACCACGCCCACCGCACGGTGACGTCCGCGGACACCGTCTGCTGACCCGCCTCGACGGGCACGGACATCGCCTTCGCGACCCCCATCGCACGGCCCATCCGCAGCGGCGCGGCGTCGGCACCGCCCTCGGTCACCCACTGGACCTCGCCCAGCTGGCGACCGGCCAGCTCCGCCCACTGCGTGGCGCGGGCCACGGCGTCCGCCCAGGCGGCGGCACGGGCGCGCGCACGCGGCACGCTGGGGTCGCTGATCTCGAAGCGGATGCCGTCCATTCTGGCTGGCTCACCGCCCGCGACCACCGCTGCACTGACCACGTCCCCGGCCACCGCGACGTCGCGCAGCGTGACCTGCAGACCGAGCCTGGCCACGACGCGCGACGAGCCGGTCGCGGAGCTGTCGGTCCAGGTGCTCGACTGCGTGGTCCGCAGAGAGAGGTCGTCGACACCGGCGTCGCGCAGGACGGCACGCATCCGGTCGAGACACTCCCCCGCCTCTGCCAGCGCGCGCTCGGCGTCCACCGCCCTCGCTTCCGCGCCGAGGTCGGCGATGGCGACGTCCGGCACCGCCTCGGCCTCACCGGAGCCGGTGACCGTCACGCCCCCGCGCGGTCCGCGGCGACGGACTCCCTCGTCGTCGCGACCATCCATGGGTCTCAGGCCTGACCGTCGAAGAGCGACGTCACCGATCCGTCGTCGAAGACCTCGCGGATGGCCCGAGCGATCAGCGGCGCGATCGAGAGCACGGTGAGCTGCGGGAAGCGGCGGTCCTCGGCGATGGGCAGGGTGTCCGTGATGACGACCTCGCGGGCGCCGCAGTTCTGCAGGCGGTCCACCGCGGGGTCGGACAGGACGCCGTGCGTCGCAGCGACGATGACGTCCTTCGCGCCGGCCTCGAGGATGACGCGCACCGCGCCGGCGATGGTGCCGGCGGTGTCGATGAGGTCGTCGACGAGCACGCAGCTGCGGCCCTCGACGTCACCGACGACGCGGTTGGCGACTGTCTTGTTGGGGCTGCGGATGTCCCGCGTCTTGTGCACGAACGCCAGCGGCCCACCGCCGAGCTTGGCGGCCCACTGCTCGGCGACGCGGATGCGGCCGGCGTCCGGCGAGACGACCGTGACGTTGGAGGTGTCGACGCGGCTGCGCACGTACTCGGTGAGGATCGGCATGGCCCAGAGGTGGTCGACGGGACCGTCGAAGAAACCCTGGATCTGCGCGGCGTGCAGGTCGACGCTCATCAGACGGTCGGCGCCGGCCGTCCTGAACAGGTCGGCCATGAGGCGCGCGGAGATCGGCTCACGCCCACGGTGCTTCTTGTCCTGACGGGCGTACCCGTAGAACGGTGCGACGACGGTGATCGTCTTGGCGGAGGCCCGCTTGAGGGCGTCGACCATGAGCAGCTGCTCCATGATCCACGTGTTGATGGGCGACGAGTGCGACTGGAGCACGAAGGTGTCGGCGCCCCGGACGGACTCCCCGAACCGGGTGTAGATCTCCCCGTTGGCGAACTCGTACGTGGTGGTCGGCAGGAGGTCGATACCCAGATGGCTGGAGACGCTGGTGGCCAGGTCGGGGTGCGCCCGCCCCGTCAGGAGCACGAGGCGCTTCTCACCGTCCGAGGAGATGATCCCGGTCATCGTGCGGAGTCCTTCGGGTTCGTTCCGGGGGGTTCCGGCAGTGCGGGCGGCGGGATTGGGGGTGCGTCGGCGGCTGCGGCGGACGCGCGGCCCCGCTCGGCGCGGGCCTGCGGGGAGAGCTCGTCGTCGGCGGACGGCCGGACGACCGCCTTGGCGGCGGCGGTCCCGGCGCGGGCCCGCGAGACCCAGCCCTCGATGTTGCGCTGCGCGCCCGCGCTCACGCCGAGCGCACCCGAGGGGACGTCGCGACGGATCACGCTGCCGGCACCGGTGTACGCACCGTCGCCGACGCTGACGGGCGCGACGAACATGTTGTCGGCGCCCGTGCGGGCGTACGAGCCGATCGTCGTGTGGTGCTTGTTGACGCCGTCGTAGTTGACCGTCACCGACGCGGCGCCGATGTTCGTGTGCTCGCCGATCGTCGCGTCGCCCACGTAGGACAGGTGCGGGATCTTCGAGCCGGTGCCGATCTGCGCGTTCTTCGTCTCGACGAACGTGCCGATCTTGCCCTTCTCGCCGAGCACCGTGCCGGGGCGCAGGTACGCGAACGGCCCCACGCTCGCATCCGCGCCGACCACCGCGAGCGTGCCGTGCGTGCGCACGACGCTGGCCCGCGGGCCCACCTCGACGTCGGTCAGCGTGGTGTCCGGGCCGACCGTCGCGCCCTCGCGGACCACCGTCGCACCGTGCAGCTGGGTGCCGGGCAGGAGGGTGACGTCCCGCTCCAGCTCGACGTCGACGTCGACCCACGTGGTCGCCGGGTCGACGACCGTGACGCCCTCGCGCATCCAGGTCTCGAGGATCCGACGGTTCATCTCAGCGCGCAGCACCGAGAGCTGGACATGGTCGTTGACGCCCTCGACCAGCACCGGGTCGTCCGTCTGGAGCGCCCGGACGTGACCGCCGTCGGTGCGGGCGATCGCCAGCACGTCCGTCAGGTACACCTCGCCCTGCGCGTTGTCGCGACCGAGCCGCCCGAGCGCGCCGCGCAGGACGCCGGCGTCGAAGACATAGATGGAGGAGTTGATCTCGGTGATCGCGCGCTGGGTGTCGTCGGCGTCCTTCTCCTCGACGATGCCGAGCACGTCGCCCGTGCCGGGCTCGCGCAGGATGCGGCCGTACCCCGTGGGCTCGGCGACCTGGGTGGTCAGCACCGTGACCGCGTTGCCGTCCGCGTGGTGCGCCGCAAGCAGCTCGTGCAGCGTGCCGGCGTCCAGCAGCGGGACGTCGCCGGCGATGACGACGACCGCACCGGACACCTGCGCGTGCGTGGCCGAGCCGGCCGTCGTGTCCTTCGCGGCGTCCGCCTGCGCGGCCGCATCGAGCGAGGTCATGGCCACCTGGACCGCGCGGCCCGTGCCGGGGATCTCGTCCTGGTCGGCGAGCAGCGCCTGCGGGTCGACCTCGGTGACGTGGGCGGCGACCAGGTCGCGCTCGTGCCGGACGACGACCAGCACTCGGCCGGGGTCGAGCGCGCGGGCCGTGGACAGTGCGTGGCCAAGCATGCTGCGACCGGCCAGGGTGTGCAGGACCTTGGGGGTTGCCGAGCGCATCCGGGTTCCTTCACCTGCGGCGAGGACGACGACGGCGGCCGGGCGGGGGAAAGTCACCTGCGGGTGCTCCTCGCGGATCTGCCCGGGTCTCGGGCGGCGGATCTGTGCGCACCGGTCACTCTACCGGCGCGCGGCACGTGCCCTCGTCGCCCCGCCCGGGCTGGTTCGCTGGCGCCCGGGCCGTCAGGTCGCGGGGTCCGGCACCTCGCAGATCACGTACTTCACCTTGCCCTTGTAGTACGGCAGGTCGTCCACGTACTCGACGAGCACCGGGACCTCGCCGCGGACGCGCTCGCGCAGACCGCCCACCGCGGACTGGATCTGCGCGTCGGCGTCCGGGTGCGGTCCGCGCACCACGCGGACCGTGATCGTGTAGTCGGCCTTCTGATGGATCTGGAAGAGACGCACGGCGTCCGGATAGCCGCCGAACATGCCGTGGAGCCGGTGCCCCATGGCCGCTCCGCTCGGCAGCCGGAGCAGGTCGGTGGTCCGTCCGTCGGGCTTGGCCATCAGGGGCAGGGTGACGCCGCACGCGCACGGCTGCTCGACGAGCGAGCCTCTGTCGCCGAGGCGGTAGCGGACCAGCGGAAAGACCCGGTTGGTGAGATCCGTGACCACCAGATCGCCGACGACGCCCGGCGCCGCAGGCCTGTCCTGCGCGTCGACGACCTCGATGCGGCGCATGTCGGTGAAGCAGTGCAGACCGTTCTGCTCGCGGCACTCGCCCGCCATCCAGCCGAGCTCTGCCGCGCGGTACTCGTCGTACACCGGTGCGCCGAGGACTGTCTGCAGCCTGCGGCGGACGTCCTCGGTCAGCGGCGCGGCCGTCGTCGCCACCGCACGCGGCACCGGGAGCTGGACGCCTTCCTCCTCCACGAAGCGGGCGAGCTCGAGCATCGCGCCCACATACCCCTCGATGAGCGCGGGCCGGACGCGCTCGATGCGCCCGACGAACGCACTGAGCGAGGAGCGGTCGATCAGCGACGCGTCCGTATAGACCTGTCGTGTCGGCCACCATTGGATCGCGTTGGCCGCAGACGCCCGTGCGCCGAACCCCCATCGGCCGACGCGGGCGAGGTCGTCCCACGGCTGGACTCCCCACCACCGGTACATGCGCCAGCTCAGCGGCAGGGTCGGGACACGGGTGTCGTGGTACGCCCTGAACGGCTCGCCCGTGCTCCCACCCGTGAGCGCGGGACGCATGGTCCGCGGGTTCGCCTCGCTCGTCGGGACGTCAGCCGCGCGATCGCGCAGAGCCGTCCGGTCGACGACGGGAAGCTCGGTCCATGCCTGCGGATCGGTCAGGTCGCGCGCCGACATGCCGCGGGAGGAGTACAGGTCGCGGTAGAAGGGCGACTGGGCCTGGGCGAACTGCGCGATCTGGGTCGACCGCCTCGCGGTGAGCCCGGCGAGCTCGTCGGACGGCAGCCGCTCGTTCGCGAGCAACGAGTCGTAGAGCCGCAGCGCAGAGCGTCGGACGACGCGACCCTTCACGGCGAAGGCCACTCGGCGCATATCCATGTCCGCAACGTACCGGAATGCCCCAATTCGCAGAACGGGCGTCGATGAACCTCACCCGAACTGCTCGACGATCACCCGTGCATGCCCCAGAGACCGCTCGGGTCTCGAGCGGCGGATCTCGTGCGCGGGGCGCGCTCTACCCGCGCACGGAGGTCGCTCCCCCCGTGCCGGGATCTTCCGGTGCTTCCTCGGGTGCCGGGGTGAACTGCCGCGGCTCCGGCGGCGGGACCCGCCGCTGCCGGGCGATCCACACCCCGGTCACCACTGCTCCGACGGCCGCCACGACGATCACCGCGACGCGCACGCCGACCTCTGGCGCGCCCGCGGCGAGGTCCACGACCTGTGAAACGACGGCGAACAGGAATAGAGCCAGCAGCACGTACCCAGCACGCAGGTCGCGCGTCGTCGCCATGTCTCGAACGGTACATCGCCCGACCGCTTGCTGTTGCTGCTGCTGCGCTGCGCGCTGCTCCGCCCCCAGGATTCGAACCTGGACTGCACGGCTCCAAAGGCCGGCGTGCTGCCGTTACACCAGGGCGGACCGACGCCTCGCGCGTCGTGGCCGCCAAGTCTGCCAGTCACTGCGTCTGCACCGTGACCGCTCACGGCATGATGGGCCCGTGGCCAACGACCCCAAACGCACCACCCGCTCCCGCATGACGGGGACGCAGCGGCGCGCCCAGCTGGTCGACGTGGCACGGGGCCTGTTCGCCGAGAAGGGCTTCGACGGCACCAGCATCGAGGAGATCGCGGCACGCGCCGAGGTGTCCAAGCCGGTCGTGTACGAGCACTTCGGCGGCAAGGAGGGCATCTACGCGGTCGTCGTCGACCGCGAGATCCAGGCCCTGACGGGCGCCCTGAGCGGGGCGCTGGAGGTCGGCGGGCACCCGAAGGTGCTGGTCGAGCGGACGACGCTGGCCCTGCTCGGGTACATCGAGGCGTCCGAGGACGGGTTCCGGATCCTGGTGCGTGACTCCCCCGTCGCGCAGGCGACCGGCACGTTCTCCAGCCTGATCGGGGACGTCGCCTCGCAGGTGGAGCACATGCTCGCGGACCAGTTCAAGAAGCAGGGTCAGGACCCGAAGACGGCGCCGATCTACGCGCAGATGCTGGTCGGCATGGTGGCCCTCACCGGGCAGTGGTGGCTCGACGCGCGCAGCCCCAGCAAGAACGTCGTCGCGGCGCACCTGGTGAACCTCGCGTGGAACGGGCTCTCGGCGCTCGAGCGCAGGCCGACCCTGACGCGCACCTGAGGGGATCTCTCTCGACGTCGAGTAATCTCGCGTCATGGTGGCACGCACCCCCCCGGACGCTCCGGGGGCCCGCGACGAGGTCGATCGGATCGTCCTCGCCTGGGAACGCGAACGCCCCGACCTGGACGTCCGCCCCCTGACGGTCCTCTCGCGGGTCAGCCGGCTGGCCCGGCACCTCGACCTCGCCCGCCGCTCGGCGTTCGCGCGCCACGACCTCGAGACGTGGGAGTTCGACGTGCTGTCGGCGCTGCGCCGCGCGGGTTCCCCGTACCGGCTGTCGCCGGGTGCGCTGCTCACCCAGACGCTGGTCACCAGCGGCACCATGACCAACCGCATCGACCGCCTCGCGGAGCACGGGCTGGTCGAGCGGCTGCCCGCGCCGGACGACCGCCGCGGTGTGCTGGTGCAGCTCACCGCCGCCGGGCTGGACCGCGTGGACGCGGCGTTCGCGGACCTGCTCGACGTCGAGCGGAGCTTGCTGGGCGACCTCGACGAGGCCGACCGCGACCGGCTGGCGGACCTGCTGCGCGAGGTGACCGCGCCGTTCGACGCGTCGTGAGGGCATGACGGCAGCGCGGTCCGCCGCTCGCGGGCTCCTGCTCGCAGCAGTACTTCTCTACGCGCTGAACCTGCGGGCCCCGATCACGGCGCTCGCCCCGGTCGTGGACGACGTCCGCGCCGACCTCGGTCTGAGTGCCGCGGGCGTGGGACTGCTCACCGGCATCCCGGTCCTCTGCTTCGCGCTCGCGACGCCGCTCATGGCCGTGCTGCTCGGGCGCCTCGGCACCGGGCGGGTGGTCGCGGCGTCGCTGGTGACCGTCCTGGCCGGCACAGTGCTGCGGTCCGCGGACGGGTTCGGCACCGCGCTCGTCGGCACCGTCCTGATCGGGGTGGCCATCACGGCGGGCAACGTCGCCGTGCCGGTCGTGATCGGGCGGGACTTCCCCGGGCACGTGCCGCGGGTGACCGGCCTGTACACGGCGGCGCTGAACGGTGGCAGCGTCCTCACCACCACCCTGACCGCGCCGCTCGCGGACGTCGTCGGCTGGCGCTGGGCGCTGGCGTCGTGGGGTCTGCTCGCCGTCGTCGCCCTCGTCGTGTGGCAGATGGCCTACCCCTTCGCGCGTGCCGAGCCCGTGGCGCTGGTCAGCGGCACGAGCGCGCCCGAGGTGTGGCGACGGCCGGTCACCTGGTTCCTCGCCGTCGCGTTCGCCGGGCAGGCGTTCGGGTACTACGCGGTCAGCGCCTGGCTGCCGTCGGTCCTGCACGACACACTCGGGCTCGAGCGCGCCGCGTCCGGCGGTGCCGCCGCGCTGTTCCAGCTGTTCGGCATGGTCGGCGGTATCGCGGTACCGATCGCCCTGGGTCGACGCGCACCGGTCGCCGCCGTGGCCGCGGCGATCGCGGTCGGCTGGGCCATGCTCCCCCTCGGCCTGCTGCTCGCGCCGGCGTGGTGGCCGCTCTGGTGCACGTTCGCCGGCGTGGCGCAGGGCGGGAACTTCGCGGTGATCTTCACCGTCATCGCCTCCAGCGCGGGGTCGCAGGCCGCCGCGCGCCGCATGTCCGCGACCGTGCAGAGCCTCGGCTACGGCGTCGCCGCCCTCGGTCCGAGCGTGCTCGGTGCTGTGCACGCGTCGAGCGGCGGGTGGACCGCGCCGCTTCTCGTCGTGCTCGGTGCGGTGCTGACCATGGGGGTCTCCACGGGGCTGGGCCTGAGGAGCATGCGCCGAGGGAACTAGCCGACGATCTCCGCGGCCTCGAGCCACGCGGCCTCGAGCTCGTCCTTCTCGGCTGCCAGCGCCCGCAGCTCAGCGTCCAGCGCGATCACGGCCTGGTGGTCGGTCGCCTGGTCGGACATCCGCTGGTGCAGGGTCGCCTCCTGGTCCGCGATCCGGGACAGTCGCCGCTCGATCCGCGCGATCTCCTTGCGCGCCGCGCGCAGGTCGGCCGGCGAGACGGTGGGCTGCGACGCGACGGCAGCGACGGGCTCGTCCGACGGGCCGGTGCGAGGCCGCGCGCTCAGCGGGGACGCCGCCGTGGCCGTGCCGCCGCCGACCAGAGCGGTCCTGCGCAGGTCCAGGTACTGCTCGACGCCGCCCGGCAGCTGGCGGAGCAGACCGTCGCCGAGCAGGGCCATCTGCGTGTCGCACACCCGCTCCAGCAGGTACCGGTCGTGCGAGACGACGATCAGGGTGCCCGGCCAGCCGTCCAGCAGGTCCTCGAGCGCGGCGAGGGTGTCCGTGTCCAGGTCGTTGGTCGGCTCGTCGAGCAGCAGGACGTTCGGCTCGCCGACGAGCAGGCGCAGCAGCTGCAGCCTTCTGCGTTCCCCGCCCGAGAGGTCCCGCACAGGGGTCCGGGAGCGCTCGCGGTCGAAGCCGAGCCGCTCGACCAGCTGCGCGGCGGTGAGCTCCTTGCCGGCGACGACGACCGAGCGCTTCTCGCTCTCGATCACCTCGATCACCCGCAGGCCGGCCAGCTCGTCGAGCTCCTCGACGTCCTGCGTGAGCTCGGCCACCTGCACGGTCTTGCCGCGCTTCACACGGCCGGTGGTCGGCTGGAGCCGCCCGGACAGGAGCCGCAGCAGGGTGGTCTTGCCGGCCCCGTTGACGCCGACCAGGCCCACGCGGTCGCCCGGGCCGAGGCGCCAGGTGACGTCGTGCAGGAGGACGCGGTCGCCGTACGCCACCGACACGTCCTCGATGTCCAGCACGTCCTTGCCCAGACGGGCGGTCGCCATGCGGGTCAGGCTCAGCTGGTCGCGGGGTGGCGGCTCGTTCTCGATCAGGGCGTTGGCCGCGTCGATCCGGAACTTCGGCTTGCTGGTCCGCGCAGGGGCCCCCCGGCGTAGCCAGGCGAGCTCCTTTCGCAGGAGGTTCTGCCGCTTCTCCTCGGTCGTCGACGCCGTCCGCGCCCGCTCGGCACGCGCCAGCACGTACGCGGCGTACCCGCCCTCGTACTGGTCGACCGTCCCGTCGTGGACCTCCCACGTGCGCGTGCAGACGGCGTCGAGGAACCAGCGGTCGTGGGTGACGACGACGAGCGCGCCGTTGGAGCCTCGGTACCGCTCGACCAGGTGCGCGGCGAGCCATGCCACGCCCTCGACGTCGAGGTGGTTGGTCGGCTCGTCGAGCACCAGGACCTCGTCGTCGCGCACCAGCAGCGCCGCCAGCGCGACCCGGCGGCGCTGGCCGCCGGACAGGGTGGCGACGTCGGCGTCGAGGGACACGTCCGCGAGCAGGCCTGCGTGGACGGAGCGGATGCGGGAGTCGGTGGCCCACTCGTGCTCGTCGGCGGAGCCGTGCACCACGTCGAGGACGGTGCTGCCGGCCAGCAGGTCGTCGCGCTGGTCCAGCACGGCGATCCGCAGGCCGCCGGCACGGGTGACGCGACCGTCGTCGGGCTGCTGAACGCCGGACAGGACGCGAAGGAGCGTGGACTTGCCGGCGCCGTTGGGGCCGACGACACCGATGCGTTGGCCGTCGTCGAGCCCGAGCGAGACCTCGTCGAGGAGGGTGCGCGTGCCCAGCGCGAGCGTGACGCGATCCGCGCCGAGAAGGTGTGCCATGTCCTGTGAAGGCTACCCGCACACCCGCACAGGTCCTCCACCCCGACCACCGGCACGGGCGCTGACCTGCGCACTAGCGTCCGAAGGATGAGCCAGCACGCGCGTGCAGCACGACCACGACGAGCACGTCGTGCGATCGGCCTCACCACCATGGGACTCCTCGTCTTCGGTGTCGCCGCGGCGGCCGCCGTGTACCGAGAGCTCCAGGCGAACGTCACGGAGGTCGACCTCCAAGGCCTCGTGGGCGACGAGAGCGCACGGCCGCAGCCGACCGAGCCACCTCCTGGCGACGCGCGGGCCGGGACGCCGGTGAACCTGCTGATCATCGGGTCCGACGACCGCAGCGGCGAGAACGCCACGATCGGCGGCGAGAACGACGGGATGGCCTCCGACACGACGATCGTCGCGCACGTTTCCGCCGACCGGTCCCGGGTCGAGCTGGTGTCGATCCCACGGGACCTGAAGACCGACCGGCCGTCGTGCACGATGTCGGACGGGACGACGACGCCGGCCCGGACCGACAGGCAGTTCAACGAGGCGTTCGCGCTCGGGTGGACCGAGGGACAGGACATCGCGTCGGCGTCGGGGTGCACGTGGAAGACCGTCGAGCTGCTCACCGGGGTCCGGCTGGACGGGCTCGTGCTCGTCGACTTCGTGGGGTTGCGGGACATGGTCGACGCGATCGGCGGGGTCCCCATCTGCCTGCCGACCGCTCTGCGCGACGAGGACACCGGACTCGACGTCTCCGCCGGTCCGCAGGTGTTCGACGGCACGACCGCGGTGCAGTTCGCCCGCGCCCGCCATGACATCGGCGACGGGTCGGACACCGGTCGGATCACCCGCCAGCACGACCTGATGGCCGCGATGACCCGCTCGGTGCTCAGTCAGGAGGTGCTCACGAGCCCCGCGTCGCTGCTCCGGTTCGCGCAGGCGGCGACGAGCTCGCTGACCGCCAGCCAGGGGTTCCGTGACCTCACCGACCTGACGGGGTTCGGCCTGTCGCTGCGGAACCTGCAGGCGGAGCGGATCGTGTTCGCGTCGATGCCCACCGTGCCGGACCCTCGGGACACCAACCGGAGGGTCGCCACCCCGGCGGCCACCGAGCTGTGGGCGCGCATCGCCGCCGACCTGCCCGTCGGCGAGTCCCCGCCGACCGGCACCGCGACGCCGCTCACGGACCCGACCGCCTCGCCGGTCACGGACCCGGCGGCTCCGCGGGTCGAGACGCCGTGGACGCCACCGGGCGGTGTCCTCACGTCAGCGGACGACTCGTCCACCTCCTGCACGTGACGAACCCGACCCCGGTGCCGTCGTCGTCGTGACGGCACCCGGGTCGGGTCCCGCGTCGGTCAGCCCGCCAGGTACGTCGCGAGGGTGTCGAAGATGCCCTGGAAGCCTGCTTCGCGCTGGCTGCCGTCCTCCTTGCCGTCCAGGAAGACGCCCTGCTCCGTGTACGTGACCCGGGTGCCGCCGTCGACCGCCTCGAGCTCGATCGTCGACAGCGACGTCGACAGGTGCTCTCCGCCCACCCACATGTCGTAGGTGGATACGATGCGCGAGCGCTCGACGATGTCCGTGTAGGTGGCCACGTAGCGGCTGGTGGGTCCGTCGTGCCACTGGCCGTCCTGGACGGCCTGCCCGCCGACGCGGAACTCCTCGTGCGCCTCGGTCTCGGTGAACCCGGGGTCCGAGCCGAACCACTGGGCGTGCTGCTCCGGGACGGCGAACGCGTCCCAGACGCGGGTGAGGTCGGCGTCGAACGTGCGCTCGACGACGAAGGTCGCGTGGGCGACGGCGCTGGTGGCGCTGGTGGTCTCGGTGGGCATGGTCAGGGTCCTTTCGTGGTGGCGAGGTACGTGCCGAGGCGGTCCAGCCGGCGCTCGGCGGGCAGCCGCTGCCGGCCCATCCACTCCCCTGCACCGGTCAGGGCGTCGGTGGTGAGCTGGACGGTGCGGACACGGCCGATCTTGTGCGAGGTGACGATGCCCGCGTCCTCGAGCACGGCGAGGTGCTGGTGGACCGCCGGCAGGGACATCGCAAAGGGCTCGGCGAGCTGGCTGACCGACACCGGACCGCGCACGAGGCGTTCGACCATCGCGCGGCGGGTCGTGTCGGACAGGGCCTTGAAGACCTTGTCCAGCTCGCCATTGTTAAGCATGTTCTTAAGTATTGCTCGTCGCGACGAGATGTCAAGGGGTCGAGGTGTCAGTCGGTCGAGCTGACGACGCGCGCACCGGCCACCGGCCCGGCGGCCGTCAGGACGCGGTCGGCCACGCCCGACGCCGTGAACGCCGCCGCGAGCACGAGCGCGTGCTGGCGGCTGCGGCCGAGGGCAGCGACCGTGGGACCGGACCCGGACACGACGACGCCGAGCGCCCCCGCGTCCTGCGCGACCGCGAGCGGCTCCGCCAGCCCCGGGTCGAGCTCGAGCGCGGCCATCTGCAGGTCGTTGTGCAGCGCGGCACCGAGCGCGCGCGGGTCACCCGCGCGCAGCGCCTGCATCAGCGGGACGTCGTCGTCCTGGTCGGGCAGGAGCGCGGTGCCGTGCAGGTCGTCGAACGCGGCGTAGACGTCGGCGGTGGACAGCCCTCGGTCCTGCACGGCGAATGCCCAGTGGAACTCGCCGCGGCTGAGCGCAGGCGTCAGCAGGTGACCGCGGCCGGAGCCGACGGCGGTGTGGCCGGCCAGGGAGAACGGCACGTCCGACCCCAGCTCGGCGGCCAGCTCCAGCAGGTCGTCCCGGCTGAGCCCGGTGCGCCACAGCGCGTCGCACGCCACCAGAGTCGCCGCGGCGTCCGCCGAGCCGCCCGCCATACCGCCCGCGACCGGCACCCCCTTGTGCAGGTGCAGGTGGACGCCGTCGTCGATACCCGCCCGGTCCGCCAGCAGGGCAGCGGCGCGCAGCGCGAGGTTCGAGCCGTCCGTCGGCACCAGCTCGGCCTGCGGGCCGCTCACGGCCAGCGTGCGCTGTTCCGAGGGGGTGGCGACGACCTCCTCGAACACCGACACCGCCTGGAACACGGTCGACACGGCGTGGTAGCCGTCGTCCTCGCGCGGCCCGACCCGCAGCGAGAGGTTGATCTTGCCGGGCGCACGGACCCTGACCTCGTGCTCGGGCAGCGGGGCCACGGGGGTCAGCGTCACGGCTCCACAATGCCAGGTCGACCGGCTACCGGCCCGAGGTGCTCGAGATGTTCAGCGATGCGCGCGAACCCCGCGATGTCGACGCGCTCCCCCCTGGCCTGCGGGTCGACGCCCGCAGCCTCCAGGGCGGCCACCGCGAGGTCGGAGGATCCCGCCAGCGCGGACAGGGCCGAGCGCAGCATCTTGCGGCGCTGCGCGAACGCGGCGTCGACGACGGCGAACACCGCCTCCCGGGACGCGTCGGTGGCCGGGGGCTCGCGCCGGTCGAAGCGAACCAGCGCCGAGTCGACGTTGGGCACGGGCCAGAAGACCGAGCGGCCGACCGTCGCGGTCCGGCGGGCCGACGCGTACCAGGCGGCCTTCGCGGACGGCACCCCGTAGGTGCGGCTGCCGGGCGGTGCGGCCAGACGGTCCGCCACCTCGGCCTGCACCATGACGAGCACGCGCTCGAGGCTGTCGAAGCGCTCGAGGAACGTCAGCAGGACCGGGACCGACACGTTGTACGGCAGGTTGGCGACGAGCGCGACGGGCGGCGGACCGGGCAGCGCGCGCACGTCCAGGGCATCGGCCAGCACGATCGTCAGGCGGTCGCGACCGGCGCCGTCACGCAGCACCACCGGCTCGTCGTCGGCACCCGCGACCACCGTCAGCCCGGGCACGTGCCGCGCGACCGTGGTCGGCAGGAGCCGGGCCAGCGTCGGGTCGATCTCGACGGCCACCACGTCGGCCCCCGCCTCCAGCAGCCCGAGCGTGAGGGACCCGAGCCCCGGACCGACCTCGACGACGCGGTCACCCTCGGCGACATCGGCCTGGCGCACGATCTTGCGGACGGTGCCCCCGTCGAGCACGAAGTTCTGCCCGAGCTGCTTGGTCGGGCGCACCCCCGCACGCTCCGCGAGGTCGCGGATCTCCGCGGGCCCGAGCAGCGTGGTGGTGGTCGACATGCGCACGAGCCTAGGTGTACTCGACCGTCAGCTTGGTGACAGGCGGCTCATCGGCGCGAGTGCAGTTGCCTGCCCGTCGGGGAAGCGGGTCGACGCTCTGAGCCGCCCGGCCTCGGTGTCGGCGACCACTGCTCGCGGACGAGCGGCCCGGGTCCCGGACGATCTCCGCGGACCCGGACCGCTGTCCCACCAGCGTGCGAGAGGGAGCGTCAGGTCGTCATGACGCGCTGGTGGAGGGCCTGCACGGCGTAGCGGGCGGACCAGAACGCGCCGTGCTGCCATGCGGAGACCTCGGACATCCAGTCGCCCGCGAAGTACACGTTGCCGGCGCCCTGCTGGAGCTGCTTGAAGCCGGCGGACTCGGTGTTGGGGTAGGCCCAGGCGCCCTCGATGTAGGGGACCTTGTGCCAGGCGACGGAGAAAGATGCCTCCAGCTCGGTGCGGTACTTCTCGCCGTGGATCTTGACGCCCTGCTCGACGGCGCGTGCCTCACGCTGCTTCGGGGTCATGTCCGCGTAGGCGCGGGCGCTGTTACCCGTGTTGTAGTAGCCGGTGATGAGACCCTTCCGCTCGCCGTACCCGTACGACGGGTACCAGATGTGGGCCAGGTCCATGTCGGTCTCGGTGATGCCACCGAAGATGCGGTGGTCGTCCTCCCAGAAGCGCGACTTGTACTGCAGGCCCATCTTGCCGGCGGGCGAGCCGATGGCGAACTCGCCTAGCGCCGCGTCGATGCCCGGGCCCCAGTTGGTCGCCCAGCGGCGCATGACCCCGGCAGGTGCGGCGACGATCGCGAAGTCCGCTTCGATCTGGCGCGCCTTGCCGTTCGGCGCACTGTAGGTGACCTTGACACCGCTGGTGGTGTTCTCCACCGCGGTGACCGGGGAGTTGAACAGGACGTTCTGCGTGCCGATGGCGCGCACGAAGTACTGGTAGGTCGTGTCCATGCCGCCCTTGGGCTGGAACATGAGCATCGACTGCTCCCAGTTGATCTCGAAAGGGAAGTAGTTGCCCACCTTCGAGGCGAGCACCTCCGAGACGGTGCCCGGGCCGGGCAACGGGGTGCCGTGCTCGTTCCACGCCGACGGGTAGACGGAGAACCCGCGGTTGTCTCCACCCTGGTAGGTGCCGTCCGCCTTGAGGGATCCCCACCGTTGCAGGAAGTCCCGCAGGTTCTGCTTGTCCGCAGCGGTCAGCTTCTGGTCCAGGGCACCCTGGTCGGTGGCGTGGGCGAGCAGCTCGGACGTGTAGCCGAAGACGTCGGCCTTGGCCGTGCGGTAGCGGATGGGGTTGCCGGGGGTGGCGCCGGAACGCTCGTTGTAGAGGTAGGCGTCCGCGTTCGCGTTCGTGAAGACCTCGTACGGCACCCCCAGCTCGCGGAGGTAGTCCATCGTGACCATCCACTGGGCGATGCGCCCGGCGCCCGAGTTGAAGTACGTGCCGTCGGCGAACCGCGCAGTCTGCGTGACACCGTCGATGTCCGTCTCGGAGTCGCCATCCCGGATGGTCAGGGTGCGGCCGCCGGGACGGTGGCGTGCCTCGAGCACGGTCACCTGGTAGCCGGCCTTCTGGAGCTCGTACGCCGAGGCCAGGCCTGCGGGGCCGGCTCCCACGATGACGACCTTCTTGGCGGAACGACCCGTCAGGTTGAAGTCGCTTCCCCGGGGTCCGACCCACGACTCCGCCCTCGGCTGGGCGGCCGCGGTTGGCGCCATCCCTATGGCACCCATCGTCGCGAACATGACGCCGGCACTGGAACCCACGCCGACTGCCTGAAGGAAGCTGCGGCGAGAGACGCCCGAGGTGTCCTCTTGTGTGCGCACGTTGTACTACCTCTCGTGAGGGGACGGCCTGATCGGCGACGGCCCCCGAGAAGCCCCCGTCAGCGCCGTGCGTCACGCTAGGTGCGCTGCGTCTCCTGGATGGTTCGTAGGTGTTTCCTTTCAGTTGCTTGAGGTAACAAGTAGGTTTCGCCGGGTTCCTCACGAGGCTCCGCACTCCTCGGGAGCGCGTGGAAAGTCACCGAGCCCCGAATTCTGTTCGACCTTCGTTATTCACCACCGCGAAACGACCCCTGGGTACGTTCCACGCCGTCCGGTCCCCACCGGATCGACTCCCCGACGCCACCATGCGTCGCCTGTACCGGAGGATTCCCATGAAGAACCGCGCGAAGATCATCGCCGCCGTCGTCGTGACCGCAGCCGTCGCCGTCCCCAGCACCGCCTTCGCCAAGGAGAGGCTCTTCGAACCCGCGCCGCAGGAGTCCGTCTCGTTCGTCACCGGGGACACCCCCTCCATCGCGAACGGCGTGGCCATCGGCAAGGACGTCGCCTGGTACAAGTCCTCGGGTCTCGGTCCGGCTGCATTGAACAAGACCCCCGGCGCATCCGCCGAGGCGCGCTACATCCCGACCGACGTCTTCCCGGACGCCCTGCTGCCAGCGGGTGTGACGATCACCGAGGCGCAGGGCATCAACGCCCTCATGCGCATCGGCGAGAACCTCGAGAAGGCGGGCCTGTCCTTCAACGACGTCATCTCCATGCGGGTCTTCCTGCAGAACCCTGAGGGCCAGGCCAAGATGGACTTCGACGGCTGGAACCGCGCATACCGCCAGTTCTTCGCCAACACCAATCTGGCAACGGGCGAGACGCTCGACGTCCAGCTCGGCTCCACGACCACCAAGCCGATGGTCGTCAACGAGGCACGCCCCTCTCGCTTCGCCCTGGAGATCGAGAACCTGCCGGTCAACGGCTGGCTCGTCGAGGTCGAGGTCGACGCCGTCTACCCCACGGCGGACCACCGGCGATCCAACTGATGCTGGAGCTCCCTGACACGGGCTCCCCACCGGAGGTTCTCTCAAGGTCAACGGCCCTCGACGTCACCAGCGTCCTGTAGGCGAGCACGACGGAACCCCCGCCCAGGGATCGGGCGGGGGTTCCGTCGGGTGCTCAGCTGAAGAGGTACTTCCCGCAGTGCGGCCACTGGCCGGCACCGGAGCGGTTGTAGAGCATCTTGGCGCGCGCCGTCTGCTCCTCGGCCGAGGCGGCCGAGGGGAGCCCGGCGCCACCGACGGCCTGCCAGGTGGCCACCGAGAACTGGTAGAGCCCGTGGTACTTGCCCGTCGAGGAGACGGCCGTCGGGTTGCCACCGGACTCACAACGCGCCAGAGCGGCCCAGTTGAGCGAGTCGGCGCTGCCACCGGCGGTGACCGGGCTGCCGGTCGACGAGCCTGTCGACGAGCCTGCAGCGGGAGCAGGGGCCTTCTTCACGACAGGCGGGCGGGTCTTGGTGCCCACGCTCAGCACCTCGTCGACCGGGGCCTGGGTGACGGTGTCGGAGACGGTGACGCGGGCGGACTCGACGCCGTCGACCGTGGTGACACGCTCGACGAGCGTGCGGACGCCGGGGACCCCGGCGGTCAGCGTGCTCTTCTGGTCCTTGTAGCGGGTCGCGTCCTCCTGCGTGCTGGACGCGAAACCGACTTCGTGCGTGGACGTGACGTCCTGCACGACGACGCGGTTGACGATCACCTGGACGCGACCGGCGTCGTTCTGGACAACGGAGACGCGGTCGAGCGCGTTGAGCGTGACGCCGAGCTCGCCGAGGACCTGCGCGACGCTCGCGTCGGCATCGGTGACGACGAGCGTGGTGCCGTCCACGACGACGTCGGCCGGGCCGCGCAGCGTGAGGTCCAGCGCGAGCTCGGGCCGGCCGCCCGCCGCGGACCGGGAGGCGACGAGCGAGACGGCCTGGCCGCGCGCGGCCAGCGTGTCGAGCGCCTCGTCGGCGGACAGGGCGGTGGTCCAGACGGACGTCTCCTGGCCGTCGACACTGACCGAGACCTGGTGCGCGTGGCGGACGACGATCTCGCTGCCTTCACGCAGCGAGCCGGTCAGGCTCACGACGTCGCGCTCGCCGACGACGACGCCCTGGTCCTCGAGGAAGCCCTCGACCGACCCGGCGAACGTGCTCAGCTCCGCGACCTCGCCGTTGACGTCGAGCGTGACCGTCTTCTGCGCGTGCGCGAACGCCGCCGACCCGCCCACGAGGACGAGCGCCACGGTGGCGGCGGTGATGGGCAGGATGCGCGCCCGACCGGACCGGTGGTCCGTCGCGGGCTCGTCCGGGGCGGACGGGGCGCTGGGTCGGGGGGACCGTCGCGCGGACAGACCAGGGATCAGGGTCGAGAACTGCACGGGGCTCCAGCCGTCGAGGTGCCCGGGCACGGGGTGCGGAGCGCGCCGCTTGCGCGGCACCCGGCGGTGGACCTCTGGTTCGAGGCTCTGCGGACACCCGGAGGGGTGTCTCCCGTCGGTCCCGGATCCCCGATCCGGCCGTCACGGCGGTCCGCGTGGAGCGGGCGCCGAACCCAGCGGAACGTCCGCCGGCACAGGTGGGCCGATGTCCAGATCGCGGGGCGGGCTCGACCGTAACCGAATCGTGATCGTGTTGCCAAGCGCGCCTACCGTCAGATTCGGTACCGATGTGCCCCATTTACGCCGCGGATCACGCGTTCTCCCACGTCAGGCCACGTGAGCGGAGTCACAGGCGAAAAGGGGTGAATCAGTACCAGCCCTTGGCCTGGCTGGACGCGTACGCACCGCACGGGTCGCCGTAGCGACCGCCGATGTAGTTCAGGCCCCACGTGATCTGCGTGGCCGGGTTGGTCCGCCAGTCGGCGGCGACCGTCCCCATCTTGCTGCCCGGGAGAGCCTGCGGGATGCCGTAGGCGCCCGAGGACCTGTTCTCGGCGTTCACCCGCCAGCCGCTCTCCTTGTTCCACAGCGCCAGCAGGCACGCGAACTGGTCGTCACCCCACCCGCGCGCCGCCGCCATCTCCTTGCCGAGCGCCTGGGCGGTGCCCGGCTCGACCGCGACGACGGACGGGTTCGGCAGCTCGGCCGTGCCGACCTTGGTGACCTGCGTGACCGGAGCGACGGTGACGACCGACGCGATCGGGGTGCGGCCGACGACCACGCCGCCCACCACCTGGAGCTCGTACGTGGTGGTGCGGACGCCGGCCTTGCCCTTGGTGGCGACGACGGTGTTGCCCTTGACCATCCCGGGGTCCTCGACCTCGGTGGACTCGAACGGCACCGCCTCGGTCACCGTCTCACCCGCGGTGCCGGCCCGGGTCACCATGACCACGAGCCCGTCGACGGCGGTGGAGTCGAGCGGCACCGAGACCTGGTCGCCCTCCTCGAGGACGAGCCCGACGTCCCGCAGCCCGTCGCGCACCGTCGCGGCGCTGCTCAGCCCGTCGATGACCTGGCCGTCGACCACCAGGTGGATCGTCTTGAGCGTCGAGACGCGGAGCGTGTCCCGGCCGAGGGCGGCGGACCGGGAGGCCGACAGGCGCACCTCGTCGTCGCGCAGCCCGAGACCGTCGACGGCCTCGCCGACCGTCAGAGCCGTCGTCCACACCGAACGCTCGGAGCCGTCCACCTCGACCGACAGCTCACGACCGTGCCGCACGACGATCTGACCGGACCGCGCGATCGGCTGGTCCAGCGCGGGGGCGACCAGGTCGCGCTCCCCGACGGCGATGTCCGCGCTCGCGAGCATGTCCTCGACGGTGCGACCGAACGCCTCGACCTCGACCGACGTCCCGTCGACGTCGACGGTCACCGTCTTGTGCAGGACCGCGAACGCGCTCGTCGCCGCGGCCACGACCGCCAGCACGGCTGCCTGGGCCACCACCCGCACGGCTCGTCGACCACGGAAGGGGCGACTGCGCGTCGCACGATCCTGGTCCGGCCTCACGCGGTGGGTCCTCTCGGAGGGGCTCACAAAGATGCGCCCGTCCT
Organism: Cellulomonas sp. Leaf395; assembly: GCF_001424125.1. GTDB lineage: Bacteria > Actinomycetota > Actinomycetes > Actinomycetales > Cellulomonadaceae > Cellulomonas. Next base: position 620,554 of record NZ_LMQI01000001.1, on the reverse strand, counting down.
GGACGCAGGTCCGACCGTAACCGATCCGTGACCGACGCGGTAACCCGAGGCCCGCCCCGCGGGACCGACATCACCCGGCCGTCCCCGGCAGAGCGGGGCATATCCGTCACCAGGTCCCGTAGACCGCCTCGGACGTGGCCGCGAGCGCCGCGCAGACGTCCGCCAGCGGGCGGCCCGTGACCTCGGCGACCGTGCGGACCGTCCCGGGCAGCAGGTAAGGGGCGTTGGGACGGCCGCGGAACGGGTGCACGGTGAGGTACGGCGCGTCCGTCTCGACGAGCAGGAGGCTGGGCGGGACCTCACGCAGCGCGTCCCGCAGGGCGTCGTTCGCGCCGAACGAGACCGGGCCCGCGAACGACAGGAACCACCCGTGGGACACCGCGAGCCGTGCCAGGGCGGCGTCGCCGGAGAAGCAGTGGAAGACCGTGCGGTCCGGCGCGCCGTCGGCGAGCAGGACCTCGACCACCTCGTCGTGCGCGTCGCGGTCGTGGATCTGCAGCGCGAGGCCCAGCTCCTTGGCGAGCGCGATGTGCGTGCGGAACGCCTCGCGCTGGACCGAGCGACCGCGTGGTCCGGCACGGAAGTGGTCGAGGCCGGTCTCTCCGATGGCGCGGATGCGGGGGTTGGCGCGGGCGGTCCGGGCGACCAGGTCGATCGCGTCCGCCAGCGACGTCTCGTGCGGCGGCTCGGGGTCGAGGCCGTCCGGGGCGGACTCGACGATCCCCGCGTGGCGGACCGCCTCGTTCGGGTGGATGGCGATCGCGCCGAGCAGCCGGGAGTCGGAGCGGACCACCTCGTCGGTCCAGCCGATCGCCTCGTGGTCGCACCCGACCTGGACCATCCGCGTCACGCCGACGGACGCCGCGCGGTCCAGGTGCGCGGCGAGGTCGGACGCCGCACCGTCGGCGCTCCAGCCGTCGGCCCGCCACGTCACCACCGTGTCCAGGTGCGTGTGGTTGTCGACGACCGCGACGGGCAGAGGGTCCGGCGACGCGGGCCAGCCGGACTCCCTCTTCCGGGCCATCACGCCTGGCGCAGCCGCTCGAGCTCCTCCTCGACGATCGAGTCGTCGAGCTTGGTGAACACCGGCACCGGCTTGGCCACCGGGGTGCCCGGCACGACCGGCTCGGACCGCCACGGCGCGACCGTCCGGCCGAGCTCGTAGTCGCCGGTGATCACCGGGTAGTGGCGCGAGTCGTCGTCGAGGTCCGTGACCTCGTCGATGCGCGGCAGCGGCGAGATCGTGCCCGTGCGGCCGAACGTCTCGTGCACCTGCTGCGCCGAGTGCGGCAGGAAGGGGGCCAGCAGCACGTTGGCGTCGGCGACCGCCTGCGCGGCCGTGTGCAGCACCGTGCCCAGCCGGTCCCGGTCCCCCGTCAGCTTCCACGGCTCGGTCTCCGAGATGTACCGGTTGGCCTCCTGGACCACGCGCATCGCCTCGCTGACCGCGGCCCGGTTGCGGTGCCCCTCGAGCAGCTCGCCGACCTTGCCGAAGCCCGCCGACGTCGTCGCGAGCAGCCCCTGGTCCACCGGCTGGAGCGCGCCCGGCGTCGGGATCTCGCCGAAGTTCTTGTGGATCATGCTCGCTGTCCGGTTGACCAGGTTGCCCCAGCCCGCCACGAGCTCGGAGTTGGTGCGCGTCTTGAAGTCCGCCCACGTGAAGTCGGAGTCCTGGTTCTCCGGCCCGGCGACCGACAGGAAGTAGCGCAGCGCGTCCGGCTGGTAGCGGGACAGCACGTCGCGCACGTAGATGACGACCCCACGCGACGAGCTGAACTGCTTGCCCTCCATCGTGAGGAACTCGCTGGAGACCACCTCGGTGGGCAGGTTCAGCGTGCCGTACTGCCCCGGCGAGCCGCCCTTCGTCCCGCGACCGTCGTAGGCCAGCAGCTCGGCCGGCCAGATCTGCGAGTGGAACGTGATGTTGTCCTTGCCCATGAAGTAGTAGCTCAGGGCCTCAGGGTCGTTCCAGAACGGGCGCCACGCGTCCGGGTCGCCCTTGCGGCGCGCCCACTCGATCGACGCCGACAGGTACCCGATGACCGCGTCGAACCACACGTACAGGCGCTTGTTCGGGTTGTCCTCCCAGCCGGCCAGCGGGACCGGGATGCCCCAGTCGATGTCCCGCGACATGGCGCGCGGGCGCAGGTCGTCGATGAGGTTGAGGGAGAAGTTCAGGACGTTCGGACGCCAGTCGCTCCGGGTCTTCAGCCACGCCTCGAGCGCGCTCGCGAACGCCGGCAGGTCCAGGAAGAAGTGGTTCGACTCGACGAACTTCGGCGTCTCGCCGTTGATCCGGCTGCGCGGGTTGATCAGGTCGATGGCGTCCAGCTGGTTGCCGCAGTTGTCGCACTGGTCGCCGCGCGCGCCGTCGTACCCGCAGATCGGGCAGGTGCCCTCTACGTAGCGGTCCGGCAGGGTGCGGCCCGTGCTCGGCGAGATGGCCCCCATGGTCGACTGCTCGATCATGTAGCCGTTCTTGTGCACCGTGCGGAACATCTCCTGCACCACCGCGTAGTGGTTGCGCGTGGTGGTCCGCGTGAACAGGTCGTAGGACAGACCGAGGTTGGTGAGGTCCTCGACGATCACACGGTTGTACCGGTCCGCCAGCTCCTGCGGACCCACGCCCTCCTGCTCGGCGAGCACGAGGATGGGCGTCCCGTGCTCGTCGGTGCCCGAGACCATGAGCACCTCGTTGCCCGCCATCCGCATGTAGCGGCTGAAGATGTCCGACGGGACACCGAAGCCGGCGACGTGACCGATGTGGCGGGGGCCGTTCGCGTAGGGCCACGCGACGGCCGAGAGGATGCGAGACATGCGCCCGATCCTAGGTGAGCGGTCGCGGCCCCTCAGTCGACGACCACCCGCAGGATGCGGTCGTCGCCGTCGCGCACGTCGCCGCGGCCGTCCGTGTTCCCCGTGACCACCCAGAGCGACCCGTCGGGTGCCGGCTCGACCGCGCGCAGCCGCCCGCGCTCGCCCGCCAGCAGTGCCTGCGGCGTACCGACGCCGTCCTCGGTCAGCGGCACCCGCCAGAGCCGTTCGCCGCGCAGCCCGGCCAGGTAGACCGCCTCGTCGGTGACGGCCAGGCCGCTCGGCGACGCGTCGCTGGTCGCCCAGACGGCCAGCGGCTCGACGAACTCCTCGCCCATGCCTTCGACCTGCGGCCACCCGTAGTTGCCGCCCGGCTCGATCAGGTTGAGCTCGTCCCAGGTGTTCTGCCCGAACTCCGAGGCGAACATGCGGCCGTCCGGCGCCCACCCGAGCCCCTGCACGTTGCGGTGCCCCAGGCTCCATACCGGCGATCCCTCGTCCGGGTTGCCCGGGGCGGGGTCGCCGTCGGCCGTGATACGCAGGATCTTGCCGTTGAGGCTGTCGGGGTCCTGCGCCGACGGGGGGTTGCCCGCGTCGCCGGTGGTGACGTAGAGGAAGTCGTCGGGACCGACGGCGAGCCGGCCGCCGTCGTGGTTCCCGGCCTTCGCGACGCCGGTGAGGATCGGCCGCAGCCCGCCCAGGACCGACCCGTCGAGGGTGCCGCGCAGAACCCGGTTGTCATCAGCCGCCGTCGCGTACAGCGCCAGGTCGACCGCGGTCCCCGTCGATCCGAGCACGGCCACCCCCAGCAGCCCGCCCTCACCGCCGGGCACGACGAGGTCCGCGAGGTCGTCGGCACCCGGACCCGTCACGTCCGTCGCCGCACCGTCGGGTCCGACGAGCACCAGCCCCGCCTCGTCCCGCAGCGTGACGACGGCCTGCCCGTCGGGCAGGAACGCGAGCCCCCACGGGACGTCGAGGTCGCCGAGGACGTCGTCGACCTCGGTCACCTCCACCGTCGCCGGAGCAGGTTCGGGCTCGGGGGTCGGTCCCGGTGTCGTCGAGGTCGCCCGAGCCGTCGGGGCCGCCGTGCTGTCTGCCGGGCTGCAGCCCGCGAGCGCCACGAGTGCGACGACGAGGCCGAACCAGGTCATCGGTCGCGCAGCCATGCTCCAGCCGATCACGAGCCCCCGGGCCCCGCACTCCGGGACCACCCTGACCGGCGCGCCCACGCGCCTCGGGGACCACCCGGAACCGTCCCGGATCTTCCCCTGGGACCCCGGTCGCATGCCTGTGCGCGGGCCTAGCGTCGCCCTCGTGAGCGCCGTCGACGCCGCCCGCACGCAGTTCGCTCTGCTGGCGGGCTTCCACTTCCTGTTCGTCCTCGTGACCCTGGGCCTGGGACCCGTGGTCGCGATCTTCCAGACCCGGTGGGCCCTCACCCGGCGCGAGGTGCACGAGCGTGCGACCCGGTTCTGGGGCCAGCTGTACCTGGTGAACTACGCCCTCGGCATCGTGGCGGGGATCCTGCTGGAGCTCCAGTTCGGTCTGCACTTCCCCGGGCTGCTCGACGTGGCCGGCGAGGTGTTCGGCGCCCCGCTGGCCGTCGAGACGATGGTGGCGTTCTTCCTCGAGTCGACGCTGCTGGGGCTGTGGGTGTTCGGCTGGCACCAGCTGAACCGGTGGGTGCACACGCTGGTGTTCTGGCTCGTCGTGATCACCGGGTACGCCTCGGCGTTCGCGGTGATGGTGGCCAACGGGTTCCTGCGCCACCCGGTCGGCTACGAGATGGTCGACGGCGTCGCGCACATCACCGACGCCGCCACGCTCGTGCTCAACCCCGCGGCCGTCCTGTCGCTCGGGCACGTCGTCGGGGCGTGCCTGCTGGCAGGGGCGTTCGTCGTCGTCGGCGTCAGCGCGTGGCACCTGCGCCGGGAGACGGGGTTCGACGAGCTGTTCCAGCGCTCCCTGCGCACCGGCGTCGCGCTGGGAGCGGTCGGTGCGCTGCTGGCCGTCGGGTTCGGGTTCTCGCAGTTCTCGTACGTCACCCAGGGAGCCGAGTCGGGGCAGTCCCCGGTGGTCGGCGTCGCGCTCGGGTTCATGATCCTGGGTGGCTTCGCGCTGTTCCTCGGGGCGTTCCCGATGCTGGCGCTCACGGTCAGCGGCGCCCTGTTCCGGCTGCCGTTCCGACGCGCTCTCTACGGCTTCCTCACCGCGGTGGTCCCCGTGCCGTTCGTCCTCGCGATCTTCGGCTGGCTGACCCGCGAGATCGGTCGCCAACCGTGGGTCGTCGTCGGCCTGCTGCGGACCTCCGACGCGACCTCCGCGCACAGCGCCACGACGGTGCTGATCTCGCTCGCGGTGCTCGTCGGGCTCATCGCCACCCTGGCCGTCATCGACTGGGTCCTGCTCGCCCGCCTCGCCCGCCTCGGACCGGGGTCGCCGACGCTCGGCGCTCCCCCGTGGCACGCCCGCGAGGCCGACGAGCCCCTGACCTTCGCGGAGGTGTCCCGATGATCTGGACCGTGCTGCTGGTCGGCTCCCTCGCGGGCTGGGCCGTGCTCGACGGGATGAACCAGGGCCTCGGCGCCACGCTCCGCCAGGTCGGTCGGACCCCCGGCGAGCGCCGGACCGTGCTCACCGCCCTCGGCCCGTTCCTGCTGGCCGGCGAGGTCTGGCTCGTCGCCGGGGCCGGTGTCCTGCTCGCCGGCTTCCCCGAGCTGGAGAAGGACCTCTGGTACGTCGCGTATCCGCTGGTCATCACGCTGCTGGTCACGTGGGTGCTCCGCGATGCCGGGGTGTGGCTGCGCAGCCGCCGGCCCGGAGTCGCCTGGCGGAACGGGTGGGAACGCGTGATCGTCGCCGCGTCGGTCGGCCTGCCGTTGTCGGCGGGCGGCCTGCTCGGGGCGGCCCTGGTCTGGCTCCCGCCGCAGCCGTCGCTCACGGCGCGCGTCGTGGTCCCCGTGCTCACCGCCCTGTCGGCCGTCGCTGTCACGCGCGTGCTCGGCACGACCTTCGTCGCCGTCCGGACCTCGGCCGTCCTGCGCGAACGCGCCCTCCGACTGGCCGGGCGCGCGCTGCCCTGGTCCGCGGGCCTGCTCGCGGCGTCCGCGGTCGCATACGTCGTCCTCGTCCCCGCCGACGGGCCGCTGACCGCCGTTCTCCCGCCGCTCGTCGTGCTGGCCGGCTCCGGGTCCGCGCTCGTGGCGCGGCCCGCGCTCGCGGACTGTCGGCTGCACCGGGCGCTCGGCGCGGTGGTCGTCGGCGGCGTGCTGCCGGTCGTCGCCGCCGCCATCGCCCTCGCTCCGGCCGCCTCTCCGGCGCCCACCCTCGAGCTCGTGCTGCTCGCCTGCGTCCCCGTCCTGCTCGCCGCCCAGGCGTGGGTCTGGTGGACGTTCCGGCACCCGGTCAGCTCGCGCGACGCGGTCTTCTACTGACCGTCGGTCCTTCAGGGTGAGCAAGCCATGAGTGAGGCGACCCGTCGTCCGACGCGGCACTCAAGGCTTGGTCAGCGGGGTTTGGCTGCCAGGGCCGCCGCGTACAGGTCGCGCTTCGGGACGCCTGCCGCGGCCGCCACCTCGGCGACCGCGTCCTTCAGGCGGTCGCCGGTGTCCGTGCGGGACAGCACCTCGGCGACCAGCTCCGCGGTCGACAGCTCCACCGCCTTCACCGCCCCGCCGACCACCACGACGATCTCCCCCCGCACCTGGTCGGCGGACGCCCAGGTGACCAGGTCCGCCAGCGGTCCGCGGACGACCTCCTCGTACGTCTTGGTCAGCTCGCGGCAGACGGCGGCGGGCCGGTCCTCGCCGAACGCGACGGCCATCGCCGCCAGAGTGACGTCCAGCCGGTGCGGCGCCTCGAAGAACACCATCGTGCGGCGCTCGTCGGCGAGCAGCTCGAACGCCCGGGCGCGCTCGCCGGGCTTGCGCGGCGGGAAGCCCTCGAAGCAGAACCGGTCGGTGGGCAGGCCGGACAGCGCCAGAGCGGTCAGCACGGCGCTCGGTCCCGGCGCCGCGGTCACCGGCAGCCCGGCGGCGACGGCGGCACCCACGACGCGGAACCCGGGGTCGGACACGGCGGGCATCCCGGCGTCCGTCACGACGACGACCGTGCCCCCACCTGCGACGACGGCGAGCACCTCCGCCGAGCGTTCGACCTCGTTGTGCTCGTGGAAGCTGAGCACCCGACCACCGATCTCGACGCCGAGGCGGCCCGCGAGCGCCCGCAGCCGACGGGTGTCCTCCGCCGCGACGACGTCCGCCTCCGCGAGCAGCCGACGCAGGTGGGCCGAGGCGTCCTCGGTGTTGCCGATCGGTGTGGCGGCCAGCACGAGACGGCCAGGAGTCTGCTCAGCGGGGCTCACAGGGGTCACGCACGTCAGCCTGCCACCTCCCGGACGCCCCTCCCGCAGCACAGGCCTCGCCCCTACGATGACCGCGTGCCGCCCACCGGAGACGACGACGCCTCGATCCTGACCGAACGTCAGGACGGTCCCGCCCGCTCCCCGGAACCCGGCGACGACGCGACCGCGGCGGAGCCGACGACGACCGGCACCCCCGGCACGACGAGCGCGACGAACGCGGTCGACGGGACCGACGCGATCCCCGCCCGCGGCACCGTGCTCGTCCTCGACGACGAGCCGCGCGAGCTCGAAGGCCCCCAGGAGTCCACCCGAGGCAGGCTGCTGCGACGGCTGCTCGGCGACGACACCCTCCGGCTCGACGCCACACCGCGCGACCGGCTCACGGGCTGGCTGTGGCCGCTCGCCGTCACCCTGCTGGCCGCGGTGCTGCGGTTCTGGGAGCTGGGCCGCCCGCACAAGCTGGTGTTCGACGAGACGTACTACGTCAAGGACGCGTACTCGCTGCTGGTCAACGGCTTCGAGGCGACGTGGGGGGACGACCCGAACCCGGCGTTCGAGGCCGGCGACGCCAGTGGGCTGGGCACGACCGGCTCGTACGTGGTGCACCCGCAGGTGGGCAAGTGGCTGATCGCCCTGGGGATCCACTTCGGCGGTGGCGTGGGCAGCTCGGCCGCGTGGCGGGCTGCTGCGGCTGTCTGCGGGGTCCTGGCGGTGCTGATGATCGCCCGCATCGGCCGGCGGCTGTTCGCGTCCACGGCGCTGGGCACCCTGGCGGGCCTGCTGTTCGCGATCGACGGCGAGGCGATCGTCATGTCGCGGATCAGCCTGCTGGACCCGTTCCTCATGTTCTTCGTCCTCGCCGCGTTCGGCGCCCTCCTGCTGGACCGCGACCAGGCCAGACGACGGCTGGCGGAGCGGACCGCGCAACGCCTCGACGCAGGAGAGGACCTTCGCGACGGGCCACGCCTGGGCGTCCGCTGGTGGCGGCTCGCGGCTGCCGTGCTGCTGGGTCTGGCCCTGGGCACCAAGTGGTCCGCCATGTACTTCCTCGCAGTGTTCGGGCTGCTCACCGTGGCGTGGGACCTGACCGCCCGCCGGAGCATCGGGGTGCGGCACTGGTGGCGTGCGGGGATCCTCAAGGACGGGGTCGTCGCGGGGATCTCGATGGTCGGCATCGCGCTGCTCGTCTACGTCGGCTCGTGGTGGTCCTGGTTCACGCACCGGGAGGCCTACGGGCGCCTCTGGGCGGAGCAGAACCCGGACCAGGGTGTCCAGTGGCTGCCCCCGGCGCTGCGCTCGTTCTGGAAGTACCACCAGGACATGTGGGGATTCCACAACGGCCTGGAGACGCCGCACTCGTACTCCGCCCACCCGCTCGGCTGGATCGTGCAGTGGCGGCCGACGTCGTTCTTCTACCCGACCGAGGTGTCCGGCCTGACCGGCCAGGCGGCCCAGGACGCGTGCGGCGCGGGCAGCTGCTCGCAGGCCATCGTGGCGCTCGGCAACCCCGTCCTGTGGTGGTGCGCGGCGGCGGCCATCCTCGTCGCGGTCGTCTGGCTGTTCCGGTACCGGGACTGGCGTGCGGGCGCCGTGCTGGCCGGCATCGTCGCCGGCTGGTTGCCGTGGTTCGCCTACGAGCACCGCACGATCTTCACGTTCTACTCGATCGTGTTCGCCCCCTGGCTGGTGCTCACGCTGGTGTACGTGATCGGCCTGGTGGTCGGACCGAAGGACCTGGACGCGCGCGAGCGACGCTGGGCGATCGTCGGCTGCGGTGTGCTCGTCGCCCTGATCGCGGGCGTGAGTGCGTTCTTCTACCCGCTCTGGTCCGCGTGGATCGTGCCGTACGAATTCTGGCACGCGCACATGTGGCTGCAGACCTGGGTATGACGGGTAGGACGGCTCTGCGGGTTCAGCGCGTCCACTCGACCTGCGGGCTCGCGTACCAGGACAGCCCGAGGCGGTCCCAGAACTGTGCCTGCCGGCCGACCCGGGCGCGGAAGTCGTCCCAGTCGCGCCGCTCGGGCGCGGACCAGGCGACCTCGGCGATGGCGGCCAGCCGCGGCAGCAGCATCTGCGTGAGTGCCGGCAGGTCGCGCAGCGTCTCGGTCCAGACGGCCGCCTCGACGCCGATCACGGACTCCGCCGGGACGCCCTCGACGAGGGTCGACGGCTCCCAGTCGTAGGCGTCGCGCAGCTCGATGTGACCGGCCCACTCGAGGCCGAGCTCCGTCTTGGCGTCGTATTTCATGTCGAGGTACGCCTTCGACCCCGGAGACATGAGCAGCAGCGCACCGGCCTGCGCCGCGGCGACGAACGGCGCGGGGTCCACCCGGGTGTCCCAGTACTGCACCACGGTGCCGGGCTCCAGCGGCGTGTGGGCGATCTCCTGCCAGCCGACCACCTTCTTGCCGGCCGCGCGGACCGCGGCGGACGCGGCGGCGACCAGCGTGGCGTACTCGTCGGCCTCCATCGTCAGCACCTCGTCGCCACCGATGTGCACGTACTCGCCGGGGGTCATCGCGGCGACGTCGGCGAACACGTCCGTGAGGAACGCGCCCGTCGCGGGCAGGTCCGCGTGCAGCCGGCTGAAACCGACCTCGATCCCGGTGTACGCGTCGGTCGGCTCGCCGGTCAGGTTCAGCTCCCCGTACGCGTGCGTCGCGGCGTTGACGTGACCGGGGACGTCGACCTCCGGGACGACGCGCACGCCGCGCACCGCCGCGTACGCGATGAGGTCCGCGTAGTCCTCGGCCGTGTAGAAACCGCCGGGGTCCCCGTCGACGGACGTGCTGCTGGACAGGCGGGTCAGCAGCGGTCGCGACCGCACGTGCAGCCGCCAGCCCTGGTCGTCGGTCAGGTGCAGGTGCAGCACGTTGAGCTTGTAGTGCGCCATGAGGCCGATGACGACCTTGAGGTCGCGCACGGGCACGAAGTGCCGAGCGACGTCGACGGACAGCCCTCGCCATGCGTAGCGAGGCGCGTCCTCGATGCGCACGGCTGGCACCCGCAGGACCCCGCCGGGCGCGGCCACGATCAGCTGGCGCAAGGTCACGATCGCCCGCACGAGCCCGGCAGGCGTGCGCGCCTCGAGGTCGATGCGGCCGTCGCGGGCGGTCAGGCGGTAGGCCTCGTCGCCGAGCGGCAGCGACTCGACGAGCCGGAGCCGCACGATGCCGCTCGCGCTGCTCGGGCTGTTCTCGGCGTAGCGCACCTCGACGGCCCGGCCGCCGACCCGCCCGAGCAGGTCGGCTGCGAGCACCGCGATGCCGATCAGGTCCGGCCTGCTGTCGACCACGACGGTCGTCGCCTCGGTCAGCACGAACGGCGCGTCGACGGTCGGCTCGAGGTGGGCTGGCTGCGGGATGACGGCGATGGCATCGGCCACGGTGGTGTCCTCGGGGGGAGAGGGTCGAATCGTTCCGGGCAGACGCTACTCGACCTGGGCCGCGAGTCGTCTCGCGATGACCGCGCACGTCGCCAGCTGCAGCTGGTGGAAGACGATCACCGGCAGCGCCACGCTCGCGGCGAGCGCCGGCGCGAACAGGACGGCCGCCATCGGCAGGCCCGTCGCCAGGCTCTTCTTCGATCCGCACATCAGGAGCGCGACACGGTCGTCCCGCGCCAGCCCGAGCCGGCGGCCGCCGTTCCAGGTGAGCACGAGCATCGTCGCCAGCATCGCCGCGCACACGACGACGAGGACCACGAGGGCGACCCACGTGACGTGCGACCACGCGCCCGACACCGTCGCCTGGCTCACCGAGGTGTAGGCCACGAGCACGATCGCGCCCCGGTCGGTCACCCGCGTGAGGTGCGGACGGGCCCGCAGCCAGGGGCCCGTCCAGCGCTGCGCCAGCTGCCCCGCAGCGAACGGCAGGAGCAGCTGGAGCACGATCCCCGCCAGGTTCCCGCCGGCCTGCCCCGACGTGCGGACCATCAGCACACCGACGAGCAGCGGCGTCAGCACGATGCCGACGACGTTGGAGATCGTGGCGCCCGTGATCGCTCCGGCGACGTTGCCCCTCGCGATCGAGGTGAACACGACCGACGCCTGCACGGTCGACGGCAGCAGCGACAGGTAGAGCAACCCCGTCTTGAGCTCGGGCGAGACGACGGCGTCGGGCAGCAGCTGGACCAGCAGACCGAGCACCGGGAACGCGACGTAGGTCGCCGCGAGCATCGACCCCTGCAGCCGCCAGCCACGCAGTCCCGCCCACACCTCTCCCGTGGCCATGCGCGCGCCGTACAGGAAGAAGAGGAGCACGATCGCGGCCGTGCGGGCCACGTCGAGGACGTCGGCGACCACCCCGCGCGCCGGCAGCAGGAGCCCCAGCAGGAGCGCCGACAGGATCATCACGACGAGCGGGTCGACCCAGCTCAGGGCCCGCGCCCAGAGGCTCCGCCCGGCATCGTCGGCGGGCACAACTGAGGGCACGGCGACATTCTGTCACCGCGCTCAGCGCGCGCATCCGACGGATCCCCCCTAGATTCACGGGTCGTACTCGATCGAACCCCTCGAAGTCAAGGAGTTCCACACATGACACCCGAAGGCATCATCTCCGCCATCATCATCGGCGCCGTGATCGGCATCCTCGGCCGTCTGCTCGTGCGCGGTCGTCAGCGCATCTCCTTGCTCCTGACCATCGTGATCGGCATCGTCGCGGCCCTCGTCGGCACGTACCTGGCCAGCCTCGTGGGCGTCCAGAACACCGCGGGCGTCGACTGGATCGAGCTCCTGTTCCAGATCGTGCTCGCCGCCGTCGGCGTGGCAGCCGTCTCGGGCAGCCGCGGCCGTCGCCGCAGCATCCTCTGAGCCCCACCCCGCGCAGCACGGCGAAGGCGGCTCCCCGGACAGGGGGCCGCCTTCGACGTGCATGGGTTGACATATAGGTAACCAATCGGTTACCAAAGAGGGGTGGACCCGTTCCCCGCGCTCGCCGATCCGGTGCGACGCGAGCTCCTACGCATGCTCGCGCGACGCGCTGCCCGCGTGGTCGACCTCGCTGCCATGCACCCGATCAGCCGCCCTGCCGTCAGCAAGCACCTGCGCGTGCTCGTCGACGCCGGCCTGGTCAGCGCCGATACGCACGGGCGGGAACGTCACTACGCGCTGGTGCCCGGCGGGCTCGACCCGGTCCGGGATCTGATCGACGAGCTGAGCCTGCGACCCCGGTTCGACGCGTCGGCGCTCGACGGCCTCGACCTCGAGGTCCGCCGTACCGTCCGGGACCACCGAGAAGCCGCGCCGTCCGACCCCGAGGAGGAGACAGCATGACCCCGAACGCCACCGGCCGCCGCGAGACCCGCGACGGCCACGACAGCGTCGTGATCGACCGCACGTTCCGAGCCCCGATCGAGTCCGTGTGGGCGGCTGTCACCGAGTCCGACCGGCTCGGCCGCTGGGTCGGCACCTGGACCGGCAACCCGACGACGGGATCCGTCCTGTTCCGCATGAACGCCGAGGGCGACGACGTCAAGCCCGAGACCGTCACGATCCACGACTGCGACCCGCCCCGCCGTCTCTCGCTCACCTCGCAGGTGGCCGGCGAGCAGAACGTCTTCCACTTCCTCCTCGAGCTGAGCGAGGTCGCCGGCACCACGACGCTCACGTTCAGCCAGTCCGTGCCGGACGCGGACATGGCAACAGGCGTCGGCCCAGGCTGGGAGTACTACCTGGACCGCCTCGTGGCCGCGGAGACCGGCGCCGATGTCGCGGGAGTCGACTTCGACGACTACTACCCGGGGCAGTCGGAGTACTACCGGGCGCTGTTCGCCTGAGCGGTCCGACGGGAGGTCGACCGTCGGGGTCCGTCGTTCTCACCGGGCTGCTCGGCCGAGGGGCGGCGTCGCGGTGATGACGAGGCAGGAGCCGTCCGTCCGCACTCCCCCGACCAGTCCCGCGCTGTCGAGAGACCGCAGGACGCGCTTCGCGACCGCGTCTGTGCGGCGAGCGTCCGGCAGGTCGTAGACCAGGCAGAGTCGTCCGGCCGGCCCGAGCAGATGACGGAGCACCGCTGCCTCGGGAGAGGCGAGGACCGTCCAGAAGACGTTGACGTTGATGGCGAAGACCTTGTCGAAACGCGCGGGACCGGGCAGACGCGCAGCGACGTCGAGCAGTTCGGAGCCGACCACCTCCAGCCGGCCCTCCTCGACGAAGCGGGCATTGCGCCGCAGCGTCTGGCGCACGGCCGTGGCGGAACGGTCGACGGCGACGTAGTGGATCCCCGGGTGCGTGGTCAGCAGGTGCTCCGCAGCCGCGCCTGTTCCGCAGCCGACCTCGATCACCCGGTCGGTGGGGTCGAGGTCGAGGTGCCGCGCCAGGGCGGCCACCCGCTCCGGCACGGCCCCGCTGCGGGTGGGGGCGGTCGCACGCGAGGTCACGGCGTCGCTCCTCACGGCTGGGGCTCGGACAGGGTGGGCGACGAGGTCGTCGACGTGTGGTGGGCCGCGACGACCCACCCTCGGGACGACCGCACGACGACGTCGGTCGCGTACCCGGACAGCTGGAACGGCACCCCTGCATGCATGCCGCGCTCGTCCCACCGGTAGCAGCACAGCGTCACCTGCCCACCGTCCCCGAGGGCGCGTTCCTCCATGTCCCGAAGGTCCCACCGGTCCACCGACCCGTCGAGCAGAAACTCCTGGGCCTGCCTGAGCGCGGCGTGGCGACCGGAGGTCCGCGCCCCCGCCCCGACGGAGAGGTGCTCCTCGTCGAGGACCTCGGACAGGGTGGCCAGGTCCGCGTCGGCGAGAGCCTGCCACCATGCCCGGACGGCGTCCTGCGGTGATCCGGTCAGTCGTCCCACGACGCCGCCTGACGACTGCTCGTGAGCGGTCGGACGCGGTCCACCCACCGTGCCAGCAGGCCACGCAGCGTGGCGCCACGGCGCGGACTGTTGCCGAGCTTCGCTGCTCTGCGAGCAGCCCGTCGTCGGTCCGCGGCGGCGAAGCTGTCCCGGAGGACTTCGAGGCGCACCTCCTGGATGGCTCGCATGAGCTCGGGCGTGATGTGCGACATGGCGATCTCCTGTCGGTCTCGTCTCGGACGGTCCTCCCAGCGTCGGGACGACGGCCTCGCCGTGGACAGGCCGGAAAGGCGGACCCGCCCCGTCCATCGGTCGGTTGACACGACGTCGTCCGCCTGGGTCTGCCGATGCGCGTCGGCCGGCCCGACCGTGGAGTCATGACAGCGATAGAGGTGCACGGGCTGCACAAGAACTACGGGCCACAGCAGGTGGTGGCCGGGATCGACCTGACGGTCGCCGAGGGCGAGGTCTTCGCCCTCCTCGGCCCCAACGGTGCGGGGAAGACCACCACCATCGAGATCCTCGAGGGACACCGCCGACGAGACGGCGGCACGGTGCGGGTGCTGGGCAGCGACCCGGAACGGGCCGACCGGCGGTGGCGCGCGCGGGTGGGGATCGTGCTGCAAGAGGTCGGCGACGCCGGCGACCTGACCGTCCGGGAGGTCGTGCGGCACTTCGCCCGCTTCTACCCCGACCCGGCGGACACCGACGAGCTGATCGAGCTCTGCGGTCTGACCGCGCAGCGGCACGCACGCGTGGCCACGCTGTCCGGGGGGCAGCGGCGGCGGTTGGACGTCGCCCTCGGCCTGGTCGGCAACCCGGAGCTGCTGTTCCTCGACGAGCCGACCACGGGGTTCGACCCCGAGGCGCGACGGCAGTTCTGGGGGGTCGTCCGCAACCTCGCCGCGCGCGGCCTGACTGTCGTCCTGACCACCCACTACCTGCAGGAGGCCGAGGCGCTGGCAGACCGGCTCGCGGTCCTCGTCGCAGGTCGCGTCGTCGCCGAGGGCACTGTCGACACCCTCGGAGGCCGGGACCGCGACCTCGCTGTGCTGACGTGGCGCGACGCCACCGGGGACCACCGTGTGCGCACGCCGGACCCGAGCCGGGAGCTGCGTGCGTTGGCCGGGACCCAGGTCACCGACCTGCGGGTGAGCCGCCCCAGCCTCGAAGACGTCTACCTCGACCTGATCGGAGCCGGATCATGACCACGACGACACAGCTCCCGCAGCGACTCCCCGGACACCTCGCCATGGGCCGCGCCCGCGGGCAGGTGGAGATCCTGCAGTTCTTCCGGCAGCGGGACGCCGTGATCTTCACGTTCGCCTTCCCGGCCTTCCTCCTGGGCATGCTCGGGATGATCTTCACCGAGCCGCACCCGGGCACCCCGGTCAGCCTCCGGGTGGTGCTCGCCGCGAGCATCGTCGCCTACGGCATCGTCTCGACCGCCTTCATGAGCACGGGCATCGGCGTCGCGGTCGACCGGGACAACGGGACGACCAGGCGGCTGCGCGGCACGCCGGCGACGGCCACCTCCTACCTGCTGGGCAAGCTCATCCTCGTGGCGACGATCACCCTGGGCGAGGTGGCCCTGCTCCTGACGGTGGCGGTGGTCGCACTCGACCTCGACCTGCCGACGGACCCCGCCCGCTGGTGGACCTTCGCCTGGCTGCTGGTGCTGTCGATGACCAGCTGCACGCTGCTCGGCATCGGCTTCAGCGCGCTCGCGCGCTCGGCGCGCAGCGCGACCGCGGTGATGAACGTCCCCGCGGTCGCCCTGGGCTTCGTCTCCGGCATCTTCGTGCACATCCTCGCGCTGCCGGACGCGATGGTGACGGCCGCGTCCTTCTTCCCGCTGCGATGGATGGGTCAGGGCTTCCGGGCGGTGTTCCTCCCTGACACGATGGCGGAGTTCGAGACGGCGGGGTCGTGGGAGCTCGGACGCATCGCTCTCATCCTCGGAGCCTGGACCGTGATGGGGCTGGTCCTATGCCTGGCAACCTTCCGTTGGGCCGAGCGCCGCTCGGCCTGAGCGGCGTCGGTCGCCCCGACGTCCTGCGCGACGCCCGGCGGGACTGGTTCTGGCTCTGGGACGTCTACTACGTCGTGGTCTGCGCGGGCGTCGGCGTCATGGTGGTCACCGCAGCGCACGGGCCGGCCGACGCGAGCCTCGCCGCCGGGTGCGCCCTCGCCCTGCTCACCTGGTACGCGCTGGTCGGGCGCCCGGCCGTCCTGGCGGGCGACCAGGGCTCGCGTGGCGTGGTGTTCGTGACCGGCCTGGTCCTGGTCCTGAGCCTGGCCGTCTGGGCGGTGCCGATGAGCGCCTACCTGCTCTTCGCGGCCTGTCCGATGGCGTTCATGGCACTCCCCCTGGGCTGGGCGGTGCTCTCCGCGGTGGTCCTCAACACCGTTCCCCTGGCAGTCATACCGCTGCACCAGGAAGGCGCGCCGCGTGCCTCCTTCTCCACCGCCGCGCTGGCGCTCGCCTTCACGGTGCTCGCGGGCATCTACCTCGACCGGACCATCAGGACCAACCATGAGAGGGCCCGGCTCATCGCGGAGCTGCAGGAACGCCGCCAGGAGGTGGAGCGCCTCTCCCGTGACGCCGGCGCTGCGGCCGAGCGGGCTCGTCTCGCCGGGGAGATCCACGACACGCTGGCCCAGGGCTTCGCCTCCGTGGTCACGCTCACCCAGGCAGCGCTCGGGGCGCTGCACCGGGAGCCTGCGCGAGCGGAGGAGCACCTCGACCTCGTGCTCCGCACCGCGCGCGAGAACCTCACGGAAGCGCGGGCGCTCGTCACGGGGATGTCGCCCGCCGCGCTCGAGGACGGCACGCTCACCGAGGCCATCGCCCGCCTGACCCACACCCTGAGCTCCGCCACCGGCAGCACCGTCGTGTGGGAGACGAGCGGCACCGCGCGCCCTCTCCCGCTGCCGGTCGAGGTCCTGCTGCTGCGCACCGCCCAGGAGGCGCTGACCAACGTCCGTCGTCACGCCGACGCCCACCACGTCCAGGTCCGGCTCCGGTACGACCCGTCCACCGTCACCCTCACGGTGACCGACGACGGCCGCGGCTTCGACGGAGCCGCCGTCGCCGCCGAGGGCTACGGGCTCAACGGCATGACCGTCCGTGCGACGCACCTGGGCGCCGACCTCGCCATCCGCTCGAGGCCGGGGCGTGGCACCACCATCACCCTGGAGGTACCGACGTGATCACCGTCATGCTGGTGGACGACCACCCCGTCGTCCGTGCCGGGCTGCGCGGGATGCTCGAGGTCGAGCCGGACATCGTCGTGGTGGCCGAGGCGGGATCCGGTGCCGAAGCCCTCGCGCTGGCCGCGGTCCACCACCCCGAGCTGGTTCTCATGGACCTGCGCATGCCAGGCGGGGACGGCGTGGAGACCACCCGCGCGCTCCGGGCGGTGCTGCCCGACACCACGGTGGTGATGCTCACGACGTACGACGGCGACGCGGACATCCTGCGGGCGGTCGCCGCGGGCGCAGCGGGCTACCTCCTGAAGGACGCCACCAGCGCCGAGCTCTCCGACGCGGTGCGCGCCGCGAGCCGCGGTGAGACCGTGCTCGCCCGTGCGGTCGCCGGCCGACTCGTCCGACAGGTGCGCGAACCGCACCCCACCACCTCCCTGTCGGCGCGAGAGCTCGAGGTGCTGCAGCACGTCGCGGCCGGTGCCACCAACGCCGAGGTCGGGCGCGCGCTGTTCATCAGCGAGGCCACCGTCAAGACCCATCTCGTCCGCATCTTCACCAAACTGGAGGTCACCGACCGGACCGCCGCCGTGACCACCGCCATGGCTCGAGGCCTGCTCGCACCCACCGCCGGCTGAGAGGGACGGTCCTCACGCCTGCCTCCCCGCAGGAGAGGCGGGGAGGTCCATGGCCGCCAGCCGGTCCGGGTCGGTCGTCGACAGGATCCCGACGATCCGGCCGTCCACCACGGTGCAGCCCATCACGCCCAGCGGCTCGCCGTCGACGCTGTAGGCGACGATGCCCGGGTCCCCGTTGACCAGCACGGGGCGTGCGGTCGCCTTGGCACGTGCCGCGCGCTGCATCCTCGTGGCCACCTCGGTCGGCCCGTGCCTCACGATCACGCCGCGAGCGGTGACGGTGCGCCAGGTCACTGCCGGGTCGAGCAGCTGCACCAACCCCTCGAAGTCACCCAGCCGCGCCGCCGTGAGGAACGCGTCGACCACCGCGCGCTCCCGGCGGCGTTCGTCGGGCGGACGTTGCGTGTCCTGCACCTCGCGTCGGGCCCGGCTCGCCAACATGTTGGTCGCGTCCGGGGACCGGCCGATGATCTCGCCGATGTCGTCGAACGGCACCGCGAACATGTCGTGCAGCACGAACGCCAGCCGCTCGGCCGGACGCAGGCTGTCGAGCACCACCAGCAGCGCAAGCCCGACCGACTCGGCCAGCAGCGCTTCCTCCTCGGGGGAGGCACCGTCGGCCTCGGTCACCACCAGGTGCGGCAGCTGGTCGTCGTACGACGCCTCGGAGCGGGTCGCGCGCGAGCGGAGCACATCGATGCACACCCGGCCCACCACGGTGGTCAGCCACCCGGCGAGGTTGTCGATCGACGTCGCGTCCTGGCGCGCGAGACGCAGCCACGCCTCCTGCACGGCGTCCTCGGCGTCCACCCGCGATCCGAGCATCCGGTAGGCGACGGCGACGAGGCGCGGACGTTGCTCTTCGAAGGCGCCGGCCACCGCGTCCTGCGCAGGGGATCCGCTCATCGTGTGACCTCCCGCCGGCGAGTTCCGTCGTCAGAGATGACGGGCCCGGCAGGGCCGAGGTAACCGAGGAGGAGATCGTCATGAACACCGCCCTGTGGATCGTTGCCGGAGTCATGGCGGCGCTCTTCGCGTTCGCCGGCGCCAACAAGCTGTTCATCCCCTACGACAAGCTGGCCAAGGCTCCGGGCGCGGCCTGGGTCAGCCTGTTCAGCCCCGGCTTCGTGAAGGCCCTCGGCGCCATCGAGATCGTGGGCGCCGTGGGCCTGGTCCTACCCGCAGTTCTCGACATCGCGCCGGTCCTGGTGCCGCTGGCCGCGATCGGCCTGGCGCTGATCTTGGTCGGCGCCGCGACGGTGACCTTCCGTCTCCACGAGTACCTCCACGTGCTGCTGAACCTCGTGTACCTCAGCCTGCTCGTCTTCGTGGCGTGGGGACGCCTCGTCGCCGAGCCCTTCACAGGATCCCGCCGGCCGGTGGTTTCCGGCGCTCCATGTCACAGATGCCCGCCGCGTCTCGTCTCAGGGGTGGAGACCACCTCGGGCCTGAGGAAAGGTGAGGATCATGCGAGTGTTCGTGGCAAGCAGGATGGGGACGGGAGCGATCGACGACCAGGTCGACCTGGTGCGCGAGCGCCAGTCCCCTCTCGTCGGGGACAGCAGTGGGTGCAGCTCCTGGGTGAACCTCGACGGCGCGGCAGAGCTCGCGTGAGCGAGCCGGAGGAGTTCGAGCACCTGCGTCCACTCCTGTTCTCGATCTCCTACCGGATCCTCGGCAGTGTGGCCGAGGCGGAGGACGCGGTGCAGGAGACCTGGCTGCGCTACCAGTCCACGCCGACGCGACCCACCTCCACCAAGGCGTTCCTGTGCGCCGTGGTGACGCGGATCTCGATCGACGTGCTGCGCTCTGCCCGGGTCCGGCGAGAGGAGTACGTCGGCACCTGGCTGCCGGAACCCCTGCTCGAGGATCCGTACGAGGATCCGGCGCGGTCCGCGGAGCTGGCCGACTCGGTGTCGACGGCGGCCCTGCTCCTGCTGGAGAGGCTCACCCCGTTGGAGCGCGCGGTCTTCGTGCTGCGCGAGGTCTTCGGGTTCGGCTTCGCGGACGTCGCGACGGCCGTCGGCCGGTCCGAGGCCGCGTGCCGTCAGCTCGCGGCCCGCGCTCGTCGCCACATGGAAGCCGGCCGGACGCGGTTCATGGCTGACCGGCGCGACGGCGAGCAGCTGGCGGAGCGCTTCCTCGACGCCTTCCGTGACGGAGACGTCGAACAGCTCCAGAGCTACCTGGCGGCGGACGTCCAGATGGTGGGGGACGGTGGCGGAAAGGCTCCGCAGTGGGCCAGGAGCATCTTCGGGGCCGACAACGTGGCGCGCCTGCTCGCCGCGATCGCGCCGCCGTTCATGAGCATCGGCGGCACCGTCGAGCAGCACCAGGTGAACGGCCAGCCGGGTGCGATCTTCCGCGATCGAGACGGCAACGTCATCAACACCTGGACCCTGGACGTTCTCGAGGGCAGGATCCAGGCGATCCGGTCGGTGATCAACCCCGACAAGCTCCGCCACGTGGGTCCGGTCGCGGATGCCTGGGCGGTCGTCCGCGAGGCCAATGCAGCACGGCGATCGCCGGACGGTGCGGCGCCGGCAGCGTCGGCCGAGGCGCAGTAGAACGGCCACTCTCCGGCAGGATGTCGACGAGCCGCTCGCCCACGGAGGACGCGTGCAACCGCAACGCCGCTCGCACATCGTCGTGGCCGGGGTGCTGACCCGCCCCGGCGCGGTACTGATGGTGCACCGCCGACCCGACCGCGAGTGGTACCCCGACGTGTGGGACTTTCCGGGCGGTCACCTGGAGGACGGAGAGACCGCCGACGAGTGCCTGGTCCGGGAGCTCGAGGAAGAGCTCGGCATCCGGGCCCGCCACCCCCTCCCGACGATCGAGCACTGGGTCCTCGACGAGGAGCTGGAGGACATCCGCTTCCTGCACGTCACGAGCTGGACGGGCGAGCCGAGGAATCTCGCCCTCGACGAGCACGACGACCTGCGATGGTTCTCGCTCGAGGAGGCCCTGGCGCTCGATCTCGCCGACGCGGCGTACCCGGACCTCCTGAGGTCACTCGGGCACTGGTCCTGACGGCCTCTCAGCGGAAACGACAGAACCCCGCCCGACTGTCGGCGGTGCCGATGGTCGGACGGGGTTCCCGTCGGGTGGAGCTGAGGGGATTCGAACCCCTGACCTTCTCATTGCGAACGAGACGCGCTACCAACTGCGCCACAGCCCCGCGAGCGGCCTAAAGACTAACACCAGGCCCCGGTGGATCGCGAAATCCGACGGGTCACTCCCCGGCGACGCGACGCTTCGCCAGGACCGCGTTCAGGTCGATGCTGCCGGTGGTCTCCAGCGGCGCCTCGAGCGGTGCGCGCTCGGCGTCGGTGGGAGCGTCGACCGCAGGCGTGCGGGCGGCCGTCGACCCCTCGAGGTTCTCCAGCGGGGCGGGCTCCCGGCGCGGCGCCGGGGCCTTCATCGTGTAGGTCGGACGCGGGACGGGGACGGGCGACCACGCCTCGTCCTCCTCGCTCGCCGCCTCCGTGGTGCGCTCGCTGGCGGGACGACGGACCACCGGCACCTGCCCGGTCGAGGCGTGCCGGGCGGGGCCGTCGGACTCGCCCTTGTCCGCGACGATGCGCTCGAACACCTCGGTGCTGGCGTCGGACGGGTGCACGGCGCGGCCCGTCACGAAGGCCGTCGGCGCCTCGCGGGGAGCCTCGGCGGGAGCGGCTGCCGGGGCGGGCTCGGCGGCTACGGCCGGCTTGGCGGCGGGGGCGGGCTTGGCGGCGGGTGCGTCGGCCTTCGTGGCCGTCGCCACGGCACGCATCGCGCCCGTGCGCGGCCCGGATGCCACGCGGCGCTCGTCGGCGATCTTCTGCTCCCAGGCCTCGTCGGCCTCCCGACCTGCGAGGACGGCGCGCCGGCCGAGCACGAGGACCGAGCCGAGCAGGACGGTCGGGACGACGCCGGCGACCCAGGTGACCAGGGGGCTCAGACCGACGGCGGCCCAGCCGACGACGGTCGCGACGACGAGGAACCCGGCCAGGAGGGCACGGCGGCGCGCGGCAGCACCTCGGCGGGCGACGGAGGCCGCCCGGGCTGCACGCGCCTGCGCGGCGCGGCGGGCCGCGTCGGCGGTGATCCGGTCCTGTGTGCCGTGCGGTCGGTCCACGGTGGTGCCTCCTGTCGCGCTCCCGGTGGCCACCGGGAGCCCCTTGCCCGGGGCCAGCAGCCCCGCGGTACTGCTCGCTGTCGGCCCGCACTCCGCGGAGGCGGCCTCCTGGCGGATGCGCCGGTCGCTCACTGCGACCACACGCAGCGCCTCGGAGAACCTGTCGTCCGCCCGGGACTCCAGCAGCTGCTGCCGGTGTCGCAGCTTGTGCGGCACCAGGTACGCCACCCACAGGCCGACCAGCGCGAGCGCGACCGGTCCTGCGAGATCGTTCACGTCACGACGTTAGGCGCCGAGGCCGCACCGGCCGGGGACCACCGCGGCGTGTCGGCCTGTGCGTCACCCGACAGAGCGCGACCGCCAGCGGGACAGGAGCCCGTCGGGGACGTCCTCGACGGTCAGGGCGAACGTGCGGTGGTCGCACCAGCGGTCCTGGATGTGCAGGTACTTCTCCCGCACCCCCTCGTCGCGGAACCCGAGCTTCTCGACGACGCGCAGCGACGGACCGTTCTCGGGGCGGATGTTGATCTCGACGCGGTGCAGCCCGAGCGCCCCGAAGCAGTGGTCCGTGGCCAGCGCCACGGCGGTCGGGGTGATGCCCAGACCGGCGACGTGCTCGGAGACCCAGTAGCCGATGGCCGCGGACCGCAGGGAGCCGTAGATGATCGAGGAGACGGTCAGCTGCCCCACGAGGCGGTCGGCGTGGTCGATCGCGAACGGCAAAGTGACCCCGGCCCGGGCCTGCGCGGACAGGGTCCGCACGAAGGTGCCGAACGACGGCCGCGGGCCCGAGACCGGGACGGGGCTCGTGGCGTCCCACGGCTCCAGCCAGGCGGCGTTCCGCGCGCGCAGCGCCATCCACGTGTCCTGGTCGCGCCGCCGCAGCGGACGCAGGCGCACGTCGCCCTCGACGAGCACGGCGGGCCATCCGGAAGCCATCAGCCCTCCAGGACCAGGCAGTGGATCACCTGTCCGGGATGCACCGTCAGGTCCTGCTCGCCGACCACGGCGAGCGCGTTGGCGTGCGCGAGCGCGCTGACCGTCGGCGCCGACGGGTCACCGATCGGGGTCACGCGGTACCCCTCGTCGGGGGACCCGAGCACCGTCGCGGGCACGAACTGCCGCAGCCCAGGTGGGGAGACCCAGCCCTCGACGGCCTCCGCCGCGACCGACGGTCGGAACACCTCGGCGTGCCCGGCCATCGCCCGCAGCGCCGGCCGGACGAACACCTCGAACGAGACCTGCGCGGCGACCGGGTGCCCCTGCAGGGCGAAGATCGGGACGGACTTGTCGCTGGCCAGGTCGTCGGCCACGGTGCCGAACCCGTGCCGGTGCCCGGGCGTCATCGCGACCTGGTCCAGCCGCACGCTGCCCATCGTCGCCAGCACGTCCTTGACCGTGTCATGGGTCAGCTCGGACAGCCCGCCGGTGATGACGAGCAGGTCGGCGCGGACCAGCTGGTCCTCGATGGCTTCCCGCAGGATCGCGCGGTCGTCGCCGAGGATGCCGACCCGGACCGACGCGGCGCCGGCGTCCCGGACCGCGGCCTCGAGCGCGTGCCCATCGGTCTCGAACACCCCATGACCGGACCGGTCGGCGTGCGTCCCGGGCTCGACCAGCTCGTCACCGACCGAGATCAGGACCACGCGCGGCGTCGGGTGGACGTGCAGCCGCCCCCGGCCCAGCGCGGCGGCCAGGGCGAGCTGCCGGGCGCCCAGGCGGGTCCCCGCCCCGAGCACCACGTCGCCCGCCCGGACGTCGGACGCCACCGCCCGCACGTGCTGGCCGGGCACCGCAGGGCGCTGCATGGCGACCCGTGCGGTCCCCCGGTCGGTCTCCTCCAGCGGCACGACCGAGTCCGCCCCCAGCGGCAGCGCCGCGCCCGACGCGATCCGCACCGCGGTGCCGGGCACCAGCCGCAGCGGGCCGGCGCCCGGCCGGATGTCGTGCGCCACCGGAAGCGAGTGCGCGCTCGCGTACCCGGCACCTGCGGTCTCGTACGCCGCGACCGCGTACCCGTCGCGCGCGGCGACCGCGAACGCCGGGAGGTCGTGCGTGGCCGTGACGTCGGCGGCGAGGATGCAGCCGACGGCGTCGCGCAGGACGACGTCGAGCGGTGCGACCGGTCCGACGGCGGCCAGCACGGCCGCTAGGTGATCCTGGACCGATCTCATGCGGGCATTCTGCCCCGCCCCAGCAGGTCAGTCGGACAATGGCGTGCTGAGAGTCCCCGCGAACTCGCCCAACCAGGTACGGAACTCGGGTCCCAGGTCAGGCCGGTCGACCGCGATCTGGACGACGGCCTTGAGGTAGTCCAGGCGGTCGCCGGTGTCGTAACGACGTCCGCGGAACACCACCCCGTACACGCCGCCACCCTCGGACGCCGGCAGCCCGGCGAGCGTCGCCAGCGCGTCGGTCAGCTGGATCTCGCCGCCGCGGCCGGGGTCGGTGTTCTCCAGCACCTCGAACACGGCGGGGTGCAGGACGTAGCGCCCGATGATCGCGAGGTTGCTGGGCGCCTCGTCGGCCGGGGGCTTCTCGACGAGCGCGGTGATGCGCACTTGGTCGCCATCCGCAGCGCCCTCGAGCTCCTCGACCGCCGCGCAGCCGTACATGGAGATCTGCGCGGGTGGGACCTCGAGCAGCGCGATGACCGAGCCGCCTGTCCGTTCCTGCAGGGCGAGCATGGTGCTGAGCAGCTCGTCGCGCTCGTCGATCAGGTCGTCGCCGAGCAGGACGGCGAACGGCTCGTGACCGACGTGGTGCTTCGCCTGGAGCACGGCGTGCCCCAGGCCCCTCGGCTGACCCTGGCGGACGAAGTGCACGTGACCGAGGTCGGTGGACTCACGGACCTTGGCGAGCCGCTCCAGGTCGCCCTTCGCCTCGAGCGCTGCCTCGAGCTCCGGCACCGCGTCGAAGTGGTCGGCGAGCGTGCGCTTGGAACGGCCCGTGATGAGCAGGACGTCGTCGAGCCCGGCTCTGACCGCTTCCTCGACGACGTACTGGATGGCCGGCTTGTCGACGACCGGGAGCATCTCCTTGGGCGTCGACTTCGTGGCGGGCAGGAACCTGGTCCCGAGGCCCGCGGCGGGGATGACTGCCTTGTGGATGGTCATGTCGGGACAGTAGCCGCGTGGTCCCGGAACCGCAGTGGTGTGCGTCACGTGGGGCAAAGCGTTCAGACCTCATTCCCAGGACGGTCGTCCGGTGGCCACGAGGTTTGCGACACTGGACCCATGAGCAGCGTCGCCCAGCCGTATCCGCGCGTGTCCGAGGGGGACGAGGTCGAAGACGTCAAGGAGCGGCTGCGGATCGCGATCCGCAACGCCCGCAAGATCCGCTCCGTCCGACAGCGCGAGGCCGCCGCCCACGCCCTGGTGGACGTCGTGCTCACCATCCCCGCGGTCGCCGACGCCACCTGCGCCTCCGTCTACGCATCCCGCGTCACCGAACCAGGAACGGGCCCGCTGCTCGAGGCCCTCGCCGCCCGCGGAGTCCGCCTGCTCCTGCCCGTGCTGGGCAGCGGGCTGCAGCGGGACTGGGCGGAGTACGCCGGACCGGACGACCTGCGCGAGCGCGCTCCCGGCCGCCCGCCGGAGCCCGGCGGTCCCACGCTGGGGGCGGCGACGCTGGCCGACGCCGACGTCGTGATCGCCCCCGCGCTCGCCGTGGACACCACCGGCGCGCGGCTCGGCCAGGGCGGCGGCTGGTACGACCGCGCGCTCGAGCACCTCCGGCCCGGGGTCCCCGTGGTGGCCCTGGTGTTCCCCGAGGAGCTCTACGACGCCGAGAAGCGCCCGCTGCCCCGCGAGCGCCACGACCGTCTGGTCGACGCCGTCGCGACACCGCTGGAGTGGCACCTCATCACGGCGTGAAGGTCAGCCGGTCGCCGGCGTCCGCCTCTGTCGCGGCCTGGGTGAACGGCCACGGGAACGTCTCGCCACGCGACCACGGGACGAGCTGGTCGGCGTAGTGCACGCTCGCCGGGTGGCCGGACGCGCCGGTGAGCGTCACCCACGTCGACGCGTCGAGATCGCCCAGGTCGACGACCATGCGCATCGACGGCGAGGCGGTGACGGCGAAGGACCCGGAGCTGGCGTCCCAGGCGGTGGCGTCCACGATCGAGGACCCGCCGCCGACGGGGACCGGGTCGGGGTTGACCAGGTCCCGGACCAGCCCGGGGAGCGACGACCCGCCGAGCACGGGGTGCTCGGGTGCGGCCGGGTGCAGCTGGCCCCAGCGCCAGTCCGTCGCCTCGCGGCCCAGCGAGGCGGTCAGCTCGCGGCGGGCCAGCACCATCGCGCGGGTCAGCACCTCGTCGCGCCCCTCGACCACGCCGGGAGTCGACTTGTCGTCCCACCAGGGCGAGGCGGGCTCGTCGACCAGCCGGCGGACCACCTCGAGCCAGCGCGAACCCCCTGACGGGCCGTAGTCGTCGGGGAGGTCGTCGGCGAACGCGGAGTCGAGGATGTTCGCCCAGACCGCCGCGAAGTACGCCGCCGCCGCCGAGTCCACCGACTGCACCCGGTCCCAGGTGCGCAGCAGCTCCTGCCCGTCGTCGTAGAACGGGTCCTCGATGTCCAGCGAGAGCAGCACCGGGACCAGGACGTCCGCGTATGGGCTGTGCTTGTCCACCTGGATCCGGCCCATGTCCGCGACGCCGACCTTGCCCTCCGATGTGGCGGACACGAGCAGCTCGCGGATCCGCTGCGCCCGGTAGCCGTAGTCCCAGTCCTCCGTGAGGAACGGGCCGACGCCGGCCGGGGTGACGGCCTGGTTGGCGGTGACGATGATCCCCTCGGCCGGGTCCAGCGCGCGCGGCATGGTGGCCGGGTCGACGAACCCCTGCCACTCGTACCGGCTGTCCCATCCGGGGCGCGGCCAGGTGCCGTCCGACGGGACCGGTCCACCGGCGATGTCGGCGCGGACGGGGATGCGGCCGGGCGCCTGGTAGCCGATGTGGCCGTCCGTCGTCGCGAAGACGATGTTCTGCGACGGCACGTCGAACAGCGCGGCAGCCTCCTGGATGTCCACGGCGTCCTTGGCGACGTTCATCAGCAGCACCGCGTCCATGGTCCGGCCCGGCTGCAGAGCGGTCCAGCCGAGGGCGACCGCGAACCTGCGCGCCGGCGCGTCCTCGGGCACCGGAGCGGAGCCGACGCCGTCGAGGTCCAGCACGTCGGACACGAGCGGACCGTGCACCGACTCGCGCACCGTCAGGCGGATGTCGTCGCCCCCGTTCACGCGGATGACCTCGACGCGCTCGGTGATCGGAGACTCGGCGCCGTCGAGGCGGGTGGTGGTCTCGTCGACGCGCTCGAGGAAGAAGTCGGTCACGTCGGCGCCGAGGTTGGTCAGCCCCCACGCGAGCGTCTCGTTGTGACCGATGACCACGCCCGGCATGCCCGCGAACGCGAAGCCGGTGACGTCGTAAGGGCACTGGGTGGAGACCTCGTCGCACCGCAGCCCGATCTGCTCCCAGATGCCCGGCGCCGAGATGCTGAGGTGCGGGTCGTTGGCCAGCAGGGGCTTGCCCGACTCGGTGAGCTCGCCGGAGACCACCCACGAGTTCGAGCCCACCCCCTCACCGTCGCCCATCAGGTGCGGCACCGCGTCCAGCGCGGCGGCCGCGGCCGCCATCGCCTCCTGCAGGTCGGCGCTGTCCAGGTCGAGCGGCGTGGTCTCGGCGGACGCCTGCTCGACAGTGGGCGCGGGCAGGTTCGCGGCGGTGAGGATGGGCAGGTTGAGGTCCTGCGGGTAGGCCGGGAACAGCTCGTCGACGCGCGCGACGTCTCCGATCGACGTGTACGAGGCGGCGCGCTCCAGCTCCGCGTCGTAGTTGCCGCGCAGGTCCCAGGCCATGGCCTTGAGCCACGCGAGCGAGTCGACGGGGTCCCAGGCCTCCGGCGCGCCCACGTCCAGCCGCACCCCGAGCACCGTGTACTCGACCGCGATCGCGCCGGGGTCCCGGCCGTCGAGGTACGCGTTGACGCCGTCCGCGTAGGCCTGGAGCGCGTCGCGCGTGCTCTGCTCCAGCAGGTCCCACTCCTGCTCGGCCACCTTGCGCCACCCGAAGGTCCGGATCACCTTGTCCGCGGCGAGCGCGTCCTCGTTCTCGCCGACCAGCTCCGACAGCCGTCCCGACGTCACGTGGCGGCGGTAGTCCATCTCGAAGAAGCGGTCCTGCGCGGCCACGTAGCCCTGCGCCCGGAACAGGTCCTGGGACGTCGTCGCGGTGATCGTCGGAACTCCGCGCTCGTCGCGCGTGACCGTCACGTCTGCATCGAGCCCGGGCAGCTCCCGCTCCCCCGCGACCTCCGGCAACGGCCGTCGCACGACGATGACGGCCGTGACCATCACCGCGACGAGCGCGACGACGACCACCGCGGCGACGGTGATCACGGATAGAGCGACGAGGCGACGACGAGACACGCTTCGGAGGGTACTTTGCCGCCCCGCCTCCGGCTGTCGCAGCGCCTCGCACGGACGCACGGAATGTGCCGAGCGAGCGAACCGTTACGATTAGCACTCGGATGACGCGAGTGCCAGACCTTTCCGACAGCTCTCAGGAGACCTTCAGTGCCCACCTACGCCTACGCCTGCACGGCGTGCGGTCACGCCTTCGAGATCGTGCAGTCGTTCAGTGACGACTCCCTGAGCGTCTGCCCCGAGTGCGAGGGACGCCTGCGCAAGGTCTTCTCCTCCGTCGGGGTCGTGTTCAAGGGCTCGGGCTTCTACCGCAACGACGCGCGTGCCGGTGCGAAGTCGACCGCCCTGAGCCCCGCCGCGGCGACCCCTTCGGCGCCTCCGTCGCCGTCGACCTCGTCGTCGTCCACGGGCTCCTCGTCGTCCGGCTCCTCGTCGTCATCCACCTCGTCGTCGTCCGCGGCCGCCTCCGCAGCCAAGCCCGCGGCCTCGTCCTGACACCCCTGGCCTGAGTCTCTCGGCGCCGTCACCTCCGGGTGGCGGCGCCGATCTCGTTCCGGCGGAGCGACGCCCGCTGGTCGCGCCCAGGCAGCGTCTCCGTCCCCGACGCGGGGTCGGTCGCCCAGCGCCCAGACGCCCCCAGCCCACCGATCACGGGACCGGTGCACACCTACCGGGTCGACCGGCGCTCCCGGCTCCTCTCGCGCCTACCGTCGCCTCTCATGCAGCCCCACCTGCTCACCGGCCGGCCCCCGCCGCTCCCCCACCGCCGACTACCGTTCCCCCTCGCCCTGCGCGCCACGCTGTGGCGGACCCGGTTCGCCGTCGGCGCGGTGTTCCTCGGCCTCGCCGCGGCGTGCACGGTCCAGGCCCTGCGCCCAGCCGACCCACCGACCACCCCGGTGGTCGTCGCGGCACACGCGCTCGCGGCGGGGACCGCACTGACCAGCACCGACGTCGAACTCGTCCGGTGGCCCGTCGCCGTCGTCCCTGACGGCGCCGTGACCGACCCGGACGCCGTGATCGACGCCTCGACGGCAGTCCCGCTGGCGGCCGGCACTCCCGTGCTGCCCGGTCTGCTCGCCGACGACGACGTCCGCGGACCTCCCGGCACCGTCGTGGCGACCGTCCGGTTCGCCGACCCTGCCGTCGCCGGTCTGCTCTCGCCCGGGATGCGGGTCGACGTGCTTGCCGCCACCCCGGAAGGCGGACCGGGAGGAATGGTCGCGACGAGGGCGCTCGTGCTGCCGGTAGCCCGACGGACCGCCCCCACCCAGAGCGCGCTGAGCCTCGGCGGCTCCGGTGACGACTCGGTCCCCGTGCTCCTCGCCGTGTCCCCGGACGAGGCTCCCGCACTGGCCGGAGCCGCCGCCTCCGCGCTGCTGTCCGCGGTCGTCGTGCCATGATCGACGGCCGGAGTCGCTCCATCCGGGGCGCCGCTCGGCCACCCGACATCCACCCCGAGGGATCAACGTGACGGATAGGCTCAACGCTGGGATCAACGGCGCACGGCAAGGGCTGAAGGGCACCGCGAAGGTGTTCCAGGGGTTCAAGGACTTCGTCAGCCGAGGCAGTGCGATCGAGCTGGCGGTCGGTGTCGTCATCGGCGCGGCGTTCGGCGCGGTGGTCACGTCGATCGTCAACGGGCTGATCGGACCGCTGATCTCCGCGATCTTCGGGGAGACGGACCTGAGCAAGGTCCTGTCGTTCGAGGTCAACGACGCGGTGTTCTCGTTCGGGCTGATCCTGAACGCGCTGATCCTGTTCCTGTGCACAGCCGCCGCGGTCTACTTCCTCATCGTGCTGCCGCTGAACGCCCTGGCGTCCCGGCGCAAGAGCGGCGAGGAGGAGGAGCCGGCTGCGCCCGCCGAGGACATCCTGCTGCTGCAGGAGATCCGCGACCTGCTGGCCAACCGCCCCACGCCCGCGATCGCGAACGACGCCGGCGCCTCGGCCGGCACGGGTGCGGGAAGGGGTACGGCTGACGCCACCGCCGGTGGACGCGACCTGCCCCCGTCGATCCCCCCGGGCCCGGCCGCACCGCCGACGCGACACTGACAGCCGGTCCCTCCCAGCCAGCCGGAGGTCTCGGCCAGCTGGAGCCAAAGGTGGCGTCAAGGCAGATGTGGCGTGACCCGGCTGGCCCGCGCGGTGCTGGGCTCGCCGTTTCGGCTATCGGATCGAGGAGAGGAACGCGAGTGTGCGCTCCGTGAGGAGCTGCGCAGCAGCGGGGTCGTACGAGGGCAGGCTGTTGTCCGCGAACAGGTGCTCCTCGCCCGGGTAGACGAAGAGCTCGGCGTCCGGGGACTCCTTCACCAGGGCGCGCGCTGCGTCGATGTCACCCTCGCCGGCGAAGAACGGGTCCGCGTCCATGCCGTGGATCTGCACCGGCACCCCCGCCGGCCACGGACTGTCGAACTCCGAGGTCGGGACGCACGAGTGGAAGAACAGGGCGCCCTTCGCCCCGGGGCGCGTCTGCGCGAGCATCTGCGCGGGCAGGACGCCGAGCGAGAAGCCGGCGTACACGAGCCCGTCGGGCAGCGTGTCGACCACGGCCTGCCCACGTCCCAGCACGATCGGGAACCCGACCTCGTCGGCGTAGGCGAGGCCCGACTCGATGTCCTCGAACGTGCGCCCGTCGAACAGGTCCGGGACGTGCACGGTGTGACCGGCGGCCCGGAGGGTGTCCGCGAAGTCGCGGACGCCGGACGTTAGCCCCTGAGCGTGGTGGAACAGCAGGACCTCGGCCATGGAGCGTCTCCTTTGGGTCGTGCGGGTGGTGGGTGGCTGGTGGGTGCCGTGCCGAGCGATCGTCTCGCTTGGGTCTGACCACGGCTACCAGTGCGGCGGCTTGTCCTGGCGCAGTCGGTCGTCATTGGAGCCGGTCTCCTGTTCGCCCCATCCGACGTCGGAGTCGTCGGCGCTCCGCGTCGCGATCACGGGTTCGCCGGCAGCGTCGGGCTGGAGGGTCGCCGACCCGCCCCCGCCCCCGCGGCGGGGCACCACCCTCGGGTCGTGGGCGACGTCGTCGCGGATGGCGTCGCTCCGGATCGCGTCTGTGTCGTCGCTGAGCGGGCCGGCCGGGAACGCCGGGTGGGACGAGACGAGGTTGGCGTCGTCCCCACCGACGGTGCCGGCGTGCCGGACGGCTCGCCGCGACCGGCGCACGGGTGCGCCCTGGGGCGGCTCGGACGACGTCACCGTCCGATGATCCCACCCCGGGGCGGGCGGAGGACGACGGACAGACCTGTCAGCGCATCCCGCGGGTGATCGCACTGCGGACCGCGGTGTCGATCCGGTAGGACCGGCGCGTGATGCCCAGCTCGTCGCGCAGGGCGGCGGCCAGCTGCTCGCGCGTCCGCTCCTGCTCGTCGGACTGGAGCCAGGCGACCAGCTCGTCGAGCTGGTCGTCGCTGTAGGCGCCGATGGGCAGACCACGACGGACGTCGGGGCGCTGTCGGGTGGGCACCGCGAGCGCGAGCTGGAGCGGACGGCTGGGCGGGTGCGGGTCGTCGCCGGCGGACCCGGCGGCGTCGTCACCGGCGGCGGAACCGGCGGCACCGTCGTCGTGCGCGGACGCGGCCGAATCGTCGCGCGCGGAACCGGCGGCATCGTCGTCGCCCGCGGAACCGGCGACATCATCGTCGGCCGCGGCACCGGCTGCGTCAGAGGACCGACCGTCCGGGTCGGCGGTGGCGGGCGTCGCACCCACACCGGCAGGAGCGGGATCGGTACCCGCCTCCAGCGGACGCCTGCCGGAGGGCTCTGCCGCGCGCGCAGCGGCGGCGGCCTCGACGACGTCGATCGTCGACCACACCCCCGTCGCGGGGCGCGGCTCGCCGGTGTGGGCTGCCGCGCGTGCGGCGGCGCGCGCGGCCGACCGGGCGGACGACGCGGGCGTGGGCAGCTCTTCGACCTCGTCCACCTCGTCGATCAGGCCGAGCTGCAGCGGCGCGGTGCGGGGGGCTGCAGGGGCTGGCACCCGGGCGTGCACGGCGCGACGGATGCGGTCCACCTCGGCCTGCGGGTCCATGAACGCGGCGGCGGACCAGACGCGGACGACGCTCCAGCCGACGCGCTCGAGGCGGTCCGCGGTGAGACGGTCACGGACGCGGACGCTGGGCTCGGCCGTGTACTCCTCGTCGTCGGTGAGGACGGCGACGAGCATCTCGCCGGGCAGGTCGGGGTGGCCGACGACCAGCGGGATCCGGTCCCCACCGGGGATGCCGTGGTCAGCCTCGACGAGCAGCCCGTGCTTCCAGAGGCGCTCGGCGAGGTCCAGCAGCAGGCGGTCGGGCTCGGCGGCAGCGGCGAGGGCCTGGTCGGCAGCGGCGGTGGCGGCGGCCAACGAGCGCAGCAGCGGGTCGGTGGGCTCGGGCGGGGTCACGAGGTCGGCGACGTCCTGGCCGGCACCGCGACGCGCCGCGAACGCGAGCAGGTCCGCCAGGAGCCGAGGGCCAGGGCCGCGCAGCCGCTCGGGATCGAGGTCGTCGGACCCGAAGCACGCGACGACGGTGAGCCGGTGCCGGGTGGAGCCGAGAGCGTCGAGGAGCAGCGCGTCGCCCCCGGGTCCGGTGATGGGCCCGAAGGTGTGCAGGACGCGGCGGTGCGGGGTCCGGCCGAGGCCGAGCGACAGGACGATCGCCTCGCGGCGCAGGCCGGCGACGTTGGGCAGGTCGGTGACGACGAACGGGTCGACACGGCCGGAGTCGAAGAAGGCGGCGAGCGCGGGGTTGCCGCGGACCTCGGACAGGACCGCTTCCCGGACGGCCTCCGCGTGGGTCTGGGTCGCGGTGATGACGGCGAGCGACTCGTCGGGCCGCAGCAGCGCGTGGGTCAGCACGAGCTCGACGACGTGCTCGACCTCCTCACGCGTCGACTCGACGGACCCGGTCGCCGGGTCCGGCATGCCCGTGCCGTCGACGACGTCGAGGCTGACCAGCGGCCGGTGCTGGGGCAGAGGCGTCGGGCGGAGCACGCCGGCGTAGCCGTGGGCGGCGAGGAACGCGGTGAGGTACGGGTCGCGACGGGAAGAGTCGGCGCGCAGCGCGACCGAGGGCAGCACGGCCGCGAGCTCCCGGACGGCGCTTCCGGAGGCGCAGCGCGCGTCGCCGACGACGACGACCTGCCGACCGCGGGCGACGGCAGCGAGGGCCACCTCCACGGGCAGGTGCGCCGCGGAGTCGATGACCACCAGGTCGACGGTGCGCGTCGGTGGCAACACCTGTGGGACCAGCATGGGGCTGGCAGCGATCACGGGTCGCAGCCGACGGGCGACCTCAGGGTGTCGCACGACCGTGTCCCGCAGCGACGTGAGCCGCTCCTCGATGAGGTCGGCGAAAAGCGCCTCGGCCTGCTCGCGGTGCTGGCGCAGCGCGTGCGAGACGTGCCCGACGACCGCCCCGAGGACAGGGCCGGACAGGCTCTTCACATGGGCGCGATCGAGCGTCGCGTAGCTCGCGGACAGCGCACCGAGCGCGGCGCCGTCGTACCCGGCGAGCGCCGGGTCCTCGCTGAGGATCTGCTCGATCACCGTGCTCCACCAGGCCAGGTCCAGCTCGGCCGGCGCGAGGGCGGGGTCGATGCGGCGGGTGGCCAGGTCGTCGACGAGCGGGCCCAGCCCTGCGGAGCGGAGGCGGTGGAGGAGCCCCGTGCGCTCGGGGAGGTCCGCGAGGGCGTCGGTGTCGGACCTGAGCCGCGTCAGGCGCTCGGTCAGTGCCTCGAACGGCAGGCTGGACAGGCCGCCTCCGCCCGGCGTCGTGGCGAGGACCTCGTCGAGAGCGTCGAGGTCGGCGCGCACCGCGGCGAACTCCTCCTCGATGTGCTCGAGACCGTCGGGCAGGCGCGGCCACCCGCCGGACGGGCAGTGCGCCTGCCAGATCTCCCGCTGCGCCTGCACCTCGAGCAGCCGTGCGTGCAGGTCCGCGACGGGCCGGCCGGGACGGACCATGTCCTTGGACTGCTTGCGCAGCCGACGGCGCAGCCAGAAGCCCATGTCGACGCCGCGCTCGGCACGCCACTCCTTGGTGGCGGTGGCGGCGACGAGGTCGGCGGCGGTGCGTTCGAAGACGATCGGGGAGAACACGTCGAGCGCCGCCCGGACGCCGTCGAGCATCGTCAGCTGCTCCACCCACGCGATGACGGTGGTCGCCTGCGTCAGCCCGGTCTCTGCGGCCACCTGCGCGGTCCGCGCGACGAGCGCCGGCAGGGTCGAGTCGAGCACTCGCTCGAGCCTGCGCACCGCGTTGTCGGCGTCGGCGCGCGTCCGCAGGTCCGCCCCGTACCAGGCCGTGTCCGTCGGACGGACCCGGAACGCGCCCAGCTCACCGGCCTGCACGAGCGCGGACGTGAGCTCGGCGCGGCGCGGCGCGTCGAGCACGCGCGCGACGTCGGGTGACAGCCGCACGGTCGTCTTCGGCGCCGGTCGGGTCGAGGTGAGACGGGCCAGCTGCTGGAGGGCGTCGTACGCCGAGACACCCCAGGGGTCGCGCTCCGCGTGCAGTGCGTCGACGTACGCCCGCAGGCGCTCGCGCGTGCTGACGAGCTCGCTGCGCAGGGCGGCCACACCGTCCGCGTCGACCGCGGGCGCCTCGAGGGTCATCGCGCCGAGCAGGCGGCGGGAGATCGCCGACCGCCACCCGGCGTCCGGTGCGACGTCCAGCAGCAGGTCACCGAGACCCAGGACGGCGAGCCGGTCCGCGAGCGCCGTGGCCGCACGACGATGTCCCGGCACGTAGAGCACCGTGCGACCCGTGGCGGCCGCGTCGGCGACGAGTGCGGCCAGCGTCCCAGTAGCGTCGGCGCCGGCGGGGGCGTCGACGAACAGGTGCGTGCCCGTCGCCACGACGTCGAGGACGTGCTGCTGCGCGGGGTCGAGGTCGCCGACGCCGCGCTCGTGGCCGGGGTCGCGGTCGCCGTGGACCGGGGCGGGCAGGACCCGCCGCAGGCGGGAACGGGACTCCTCGACCCCCGCGAGCGCGGAGACCACCTCGTGGCGCTCGAGCGTCCCAGACAGGTTGTCCAGGTCGTCGACGAGGATCTGGCCGGGGTGCACGAAGGTGCCGACGACCACGCGCTCGCTCATCGAGAAGTCGTCGAGGACGGCCTCGCCCAAGGAGGCGAGCCGGTGCAGCGCCCCGCGCGGGTCGAACCCGTTGGACGTGAACGTGCCGCGCGCGACCGCGCCGGGGTCGAGGAGCGCGCCGCGTGTCCGCAAGGCCCGTGCGAGCACCGGGTTGACCTCGAGCGACGGCTCGAGGGCGAGCTCGTAGTCGCTCTCGCCGGACCCGCGGGCGTGCAGGGTGACGGGCCGCAGGAGCACGGGCGCCCGCACGATCCGGGGCGCGACGTCCGCCAGCTGCTCGTCGTCCGGCGTCCGCTGCCGGGTCACGGACGCGAGCGCGGCGACGTCGTCGCTGGCGATGTCCGGGGTGGTGCGCTCGGTCCAGGTGGCCACGCCGATGGCCAGCGACGTGGGCGCGATCCCGTAGCGCTGGGCGTACACCGCGGCGCGCGAGCTCACGGCCCGCGCCCGGCGGCGCGCGGTCGACAGCGCCGCACCCTCGCGGACCAGGTTGGACAGCCGGGTCTCGCGGCCGGCGTACAGCTGGGAGATGCCCGACGGGTGGGCGGCCGACAGGTCCAGCGCGGCGTCGCCGAGCAGCTCGACGTCGACGAGCGTCGACCCGCCGGCGGCCTCGACGAGGGCGGCCCGCCAGGTGGCGACGGAACCTTCGAGGAGCTCGGCGGGGCTCGGGGGCTCGACGAGCAACGGGCGGTCGGCTGGGTCTGCGCCGGTCTCAGGAGCCTGGTCGGGTCCCGGGCCGGAGGTGCGCACGGGGACGGTCACCCTGGGAACGCTAACCGCGCCGCCGCGTGATCACGGGCATGGCGCGCCGGTGCAGACGAGGTACACAGCGGGGAGGCAACCCCACAGACGCGGAGAGCGGGACGGGTCAGGGGACCCGTCCCGCTCTCCGGACGTGAAGACGGTGCGCACCGCGCAGGGGGCAGGCGATGCGCACCGTCAGAACGAGTGTGCGGCACGAATGCCGTGCTGGTCAAACGTCCAGGCTGCCCGTCCGGGTGAATCCTCGAACCTGAGAATCACCTGGATCTTGGCTGATCCTGGCCGATCCAACCCGGAGCCGGGCGGTCCACGCGCGCCCGCTTGTGGAGGTGCCGGGACGACCGAAATCACGGGCGCACGGCCGCCCGCTCCGTGCAGACGGACACGCCGGAGTGATCGTCGACCACGTGGACGTCGCCGCACGAGGGTGCGGGACGCCACAGGCTCCGACGTTCGGGTGCCGGAGGTGCAGCGCGGCGCCACGAACGGGCGTCGGCCGCGGGCGCGAGGGCTCCCCCGGCAGCCCAGAGGGCAGCGGGAAGACGAGGCGATGCTCTCCTTCATGCCTTCGCGCGGCGCCGGGCCTCGGGGGCAGGTGCGGCGTCGCGTCCGGCCGGTGTGTCAGATCGCCTGCTTGCAGCACGGTGCGGCGACCTGGGTGGAGCCGGAGGCCGCCGTGGCGCCGGCGACGCCGGCGAACGCGGTGAGGGCGATGACGACGACGATGCTGAGCTTCTTCATGAGGGCACCTTTCCGAGCGTGCACCGGACGTTCCGGTACACCTGGAATGGTCCCCAGCCCATGTCTAGGGCGCAATGACGCAGGACACCAGGGGGGTAGACGGCGTTCAGGCCCTCGCCGGCGGGGGCAGCGCTCCACGGATGCCGGCGGCGGCGAGCGCGCGGCCATAGGCCTCGGCCACCCGGTCGTCCTCGTCGCCGGCCACCCGGAGGCGGTCTCCGATGCGACGCCAGAGCACTGCGGCGGCCCGTCCGGACGAGATCATGTCGAGCAGCTCGGCTGCCGACCGGTACTCCTTGACGGCC
This sequence comes from Cellulomonas sp. Leaf395, assembly GCF_001424125.1. Lineage (GTDB taxonomy): Bacteria > Actinomycetota > Actinomycetes > Actinomycetales > Cellulomonadaceae > Cellulomonas. Next base: position 583,282 of record NZ_LMQI01000001.1, on the reverse strand, counting down.
TCCGGTCGCGCCCGCTGGGCGAGCATCGCGTCGCCGAGCGCTTCGTGCGCGGACGCGGAGTCGCGACGCACGCCTTCCCGCAGCAGTTCGACAGCCCGGCTGGCGTACCGCGCAGCGGCCGGCGCGTCGTCGAGGAGCAACCAGGCGCGGGACCGGACGGAGTCGGCGCGGGCCAGCTCGATCTGTGACTCGCTGACCTCCAGGGCGGTCTGCGCGGCATCGAGGTCCGCCAGCGCTTCCGCGGCCCGCGGGGGATCGACGGAGAGGAGCAGGAACGCCCGGTCAAGGCGCAGGCGGGGCAGGTCGCGGTCGATCTCGTCGGCGCCCGCCAGCGCGATCGCGGACTCGAGCTGCGCGAGCGCCGCGTCAGGATCCCCCAGCGCGTCGTCGACGAACGCCAGGTTCCAGTGCACGGACGACACCGCCCGGGCCGACCCGTGCTGTCGGGTGTGCGCGAGCAGCTGCCGACCGCGGTACCGCGCGTACGTCGCGTCGCCGCGGGCGACGTACGCCCAGATGATGGTGGACTCGAGCCGGACCACCTCGTCGCTGCCCGCGGCGGAGGCCGGGAGCTGGGCCAGCAGGTGCTCCCCGCGGGTCACGGCGCGGTGCAGGTCGGCGATCTCGGTGAGGGCCATGACGATCCGCATCGCGGCGTACGCGGCCTGCAGGTACCGGCGCGAGTCCATCAGCCGCGCGCAGAGGCGTTCCAGGGCGTCGACCGATCCCTCGAGGTCACCGGCGAGGTCGCGGGCCTCGGCGTGTGCGAGCCCGACCCGCGCCGCGGTGTCGACATCCAGAGCCGACACGTCCACCTGCGCGAGGACGTCCGCGGCGGCTCGCACCTCGCCTGTGCGCGACAGCCGACGAGCCTCGACGAGGGCACCCTCCGCGGACCGGTAGTCGGGAGCCTGCTCGCCGTCGAGGAGGTAGGACACCGAGACACCGAGCGCCTGGGCCACCCTGGCGAGCGCGTCCTCGCCCAAGCCGCGACGGTCGTTCTCCACGTGCGAGATGTACGTCGGGTGCACCTCTGCCTGCCGCGCGAGCTGCCCCTGGCTCAGCCCGGCCTTCTCCCGGGCGTCGCGCACTCGTCGGCTCAGCGGATTCACGTTCTCACGATAGAGAGCGCGGAGGGGCACCGGTAGCGGAGGACGCCGGCGACGCACGGGGCGGTCAGTGGGCGAGCGCCGGAGCCTCGTCGCGCGTCGCCCGCGCTGCGTCGGCCAGCCGGGCGTCGCGATCCCGACGGGTGCGGAACAGCGACGCGGCGACGACGGCACCGAGCAGGAAGATCCCCGCCGACCAGGTGTAGGCGACCGAGAAGCTGTGCACCGCTCCGGCGGCGATCACCTCGGGCGTCGCGGGTGCATGGTCGGCGACGTAGGCGGTGGCCGCCGTCGCCGCGAGGGTGTTCAGGACCGCGGTGCCGATCGCTCCGCCGACCTGCTGGCTGGTGGAGACCATCGCGGACGCGGCGCCGGCCTGGCGGGGTGGGACACCGAGCGTGGCGATCTGGAACGACGCGGGCATGATCGAGCCCATCGCGATCCCCATGCCGACGAGGCCGACGAGCACCAGCCTGTAGCTGCTGTCCACCTCGAGCGTGGTGAACCAGAGCATCGCGAGCGCCCCGACCACCATCCCGGCCGGCACCACGACCTTCGGGCCGAAACGCGGGACCAGGATGTTGGTCTGGACCTGCGCGGTGATGACGATGAAGAGCACCATCGGCAGGAAGGCGGTCCCGGTCTGCATCGGCCCGTACCCGAGCGTCAGCTGCAGGTAGTAGGTGAGGAACAGGAAGACGCCGAACATGCCGGTGCCGGCGACGAGGATCGACAGGAACCCGGCTCCGCGGTCGCGATCACGGACGATCGAGAGGGGCAGCAGCGGGTGCTCCGCGGTCCGCTGCCGCAGGACGAAGCCGACCAGGAGCACGAGGCTCGCGGCCAACGAGCCCCACACGGCCGGGGAGTCCCAGCCCTGGGGCTCGGCCTGGGAGAAGCCGAGCACCAGCGCGAACAGGCCCGTCGAGACGAGCAGGACGCCGGGCACGTCGATCTGGGTGTCGTGCTTGGTGTCCACCCGGGACAGCAGCACCGTGCCGGCGACGAACGCGATCAGGGCGATCACCACGTTGACGTAGAGGTTCCAGCGCCAGTCGAAGTTCTCGGTGAGGTAGCCGCCCAGCAGCAGGCCGATGGCGCCGCCCATGCCGGCGATGGCGCCGAACACGCCGAACGCCCGGGCGCGCTCCTTGGGGTTGGTGAACGTGGTGGTCAGCACGGACAGCGCCGCCGGGGCGAGGACCGCGGCGAACACGCCCTGCAGGGCGCGTGCGCCGACGAGCAGCTCGAACGTCTGCGCGGCGCCGCCCAGCGCCGAGGCGACCGCGAAGCCGACGAGGCCGATGAGGAACATGCGGCGGCGGCCGAACATGTCGGAGAGGCGGCCGCCGAGGAGCAGCAGGCTGCCGAAGGCCAGCGCGTAGGCGGTGACCACCCACTGGCGGTCGTTGTCGCTGAACCCGAGCTCCGCCTGGGCGGAGGGCAGCGCGATGTTCACGATGGTCGCATCGAGGACCACCATCAGCTGGGCGAGGGCGACCGTGGCCAGGACGAGCCAGCGGTGCTGACTCTCCGGCGGGGCCTGCGTGGGGGAGGACATGAAGCTGCTCCTGGGACGTCGTGGTCGGTGGATCGACACTAATACAGAACTGGGCAGTTCCGGAACCCTCGAGTATCGTTAGATCGATTCGAGATACGGTGTGGCTCCGACGAGGGAGCCGGCGAGAGGCAGGCATGAGCAACGTGGAGGCGACGCAGGCCCCGGTCGCGCGTCGACCCGGTCGGCGCCGGGACGACTCCAAGGACGACGCGATCCTCGCCGCGGCGCGCGAGCTGCTGGCGGAGCGCGGCTACGACGGCATGACGATGGACGCCGTCGCGGAGCGCGCCGGGGCCGGCAAGGCCACCGTCTACCGCCGGTGGGCGTCCAAGGTGCAGCTCACGGTCGACGCCGTCGTCTGTGGTCCCGGGAGCCCGATGTCGATCGGCGACGTGCCCGACACCGGAACGCTGCGCGGCGATCTGCTGTCCGTCCGCTTCGGCCGCAAGAGCTCGGACCAGAGCGAGCTCATGGCCGGGCTCATGTCCGCGGTCCGCGAGAACCCCGAGGTCGCCGCCGTCTTCCAGGAGCAGTTCGTGCGCTCACGCGTCGCGCTGATGCGGGAGATCCTCGAACGTGCCCAGGCCCGCGGAGAGCTCCGCGCGGACATCGACCTCGACATGGTGGCGGCCGTGGCGCCCGCGATGATCTCCTACCGCAAGATGGTCGCCGGCCAGCACGTCGACGATGAGTTCGTGGTGCGGATGATCGACACCGTGATCCTGCCGCTGGCCACCGGCGCCTGATCAGGCCGACGGGACGCGCGACCGCCGCACGGGCTTGCGGGCCGACGGTCCGCGGTGCCGCAGCCTCGTGATCCGCCGCCGCGCGATCACCTCCGGGACCACAGGCTCGCTCACCGGCTGCAGCGCGAGCCGCCGCGACGCCACCACATAGGCGGGCACCAGCAGGACGACCGCCCCGATCCACGCGAGCGGGTTGCCCCACACCACGCCGCTGTACCCGTAGGCCGCACCGAGCACGGCTGCTGCGCCGACCCGGCAGATCAGCTCGATCACGCCGGTCAGCGTCGGGACGGCGGTCTGGCCGAGGCCCTGGAGCGAGCCGCGGAGCACGAACAGCACGCCCAGCACGACGTACAGCGCGCCGTTGACCAGCAGGTAGTGCGCGGCCATCTCGACCACGCGCTCCTCGCCGTCGCCGACGAAGAGGCCGACGAGCGTGGACCCGCCGGTGACGAGCACGACACCGAGGACCAGCGAGCCCGCGACCGACAGACCCATGGCCTGCAGGACGCCGCGGCGGATGCGGTCCGGCCGCCCGCCGCCGAGGTTCTGCGCGACGAACATGGACACCGCGAGCCCGAGGGACGCCAGCAGCGCGACGGCCAGACCGTCAACCCGGACCGCGGTGGTGTACGCGGCGACCGCGTCGGACCCGAGCTCGTTCAGCCGGACCTGCACGGCGAGGGTGCCGATCGCGATGATCGCCGCCTGGAACCCCATCGGCAGTCCGAGACGCAGATGGCGACGCAGGTCGACCCCGCTCACGCGCCACTCGTCGCGGTGCACGTGCAGCACCGGGACGCGGCGCCGCACGAACGCCAGGCACAGCGCGACCGACACGCCCTGCGACAGGACCGTCGACACCGCTGCGCCGGCCACGCCCATGCCGAGACCGGCGACGGCGACCACCACCAGGACGACGTTCAGGACGCAGCTGATGGTCAGGAAGACCAGGGGCGTGCGCGAGTCACCGATCGCCCGGATGATCGCCGAGAGGAAGTTGAAGAACATCATCGTGCTGGCGCCCAGGAAGCTGATGACCGCGAAGGTCGTCGCCTCCGGGAGCAGCTCCTCGGGCGTCTTGAGCAGCCGCAGCGCCGGAGCCGCCAGCAGCGGCGCCGCCACGGTCAGGACCGCGCTCGTCGCGCCCGACAGCACCGTCCCGGCCGCGACCGACCGGCGCACGGCCGCGTGGTCGCCGGCGCCGAACGCCTGCGCGGTCGGGATCGCGAAGCCGTTCGTCATTCCCCATGCGAAGCCGAGCAGGAGGAAGAGCAGGGCGCCCGTGGCGCCGACCGCGGCGAGCGAGTCCACGCCGAGCACGCGACCGACGACGACGGCGTCGGCCGCTTGGTAGAGCTGCTGGACGACGTTGCCGACGAGCAGGGGGACGGCGAACAGGAGGATGACACGCCAGGGACGACCGGCGGTGAGGACCTTGGGCACAGCGAGACCTTGGGACTGGAGAGCGGGTGGGACGTCCGCGGTGATCGGTGGTGCCGGGTCGCGTCGTGAATCGATCGTATCGATACGACCCGCCGTCGACGAAGCCCTTTTCGGGCAGTGGGGCGTGACGTTGCCGACGAAGTTGCGGCGAGGATCAGGAGGGGTCGGACATCGCGGACACGATCACGGCGAGGACGAGACGGACAGGGAGTACGTGCCCGCCGCGCACCCGCTGATCTGCCAGCCGCCGGGCACCTCGGTCAACTCCACGTCGTCGATGCCCGTCGAGCTGACGTGCGGCGTCGCGTCGCCCGGGAACCAGACGTCGATCGGGCAGCTGGCGCCGTCCTCGTCGACGGTCGCAGAGAACGTGAGGTCCCGACCGCTCGGCTCGGACGCCAACGAGTCCAGCCGACCGGGGAACGCCCTCGGGTACGCCCGGGACAGGGGCGTCGCGTATCCCTCGGGTACGCCCGGGACAGGGGCGTCGCGTATCCCTCGGGCGGAGGGCTCAGCTCACCGGTCGCGCAGTCGACCGAGACGAGGTTTCCCGACGAGGTCGCGTCCGACCCCGTCTCCGGCGACCCGCAGCCCTGCCGCCACACCCAGAACGCTCCGCCGATGCCGAGCCGGTTCTGCGCGTCCACGAAGCGGTCGACCTTGGCCCCGTCGATGGCCGGGTTCCCGAACCAGCCCCACTCCCCCACCCACAGCGCCGCCCCGTACGACGCGGCCGCACGGGCGGACACGGTGAGGTTCCGCTCGATCGAGGCGATGGTCAGTCCGAAGGCCTGCTCCATCGTGATCGACTCGCTGTACGGGTGCGGCGCGAACACGAGGAGCCGGTCGTCGGTGAACCCCGGTGGCGGCGTCACGTCGAACGCCAGCCCGGACCACAGGACGCTCGGCTCGAAGAATGCCAGGTGGTGGAAGCCGTCGGCTGTCGTCTCGGCCTCACGGATCGCGGTGAGCGCCGCGTCGTAGTAGCGCCCGAGCAGCAGACCGGAGGTGGTCGGCGGGATCGCGCCGATGCCCGGCTCGTTCAGCAGGTCGTACCCGGCCACGGCCGCCTCGTCCGCGAAGGCGCCCGCCACCGTCGCCCACGTCCGCACGAGCGCTGTCTGGATGCCGTCCCGGTCCGTGTAGAAGTTGCCGAACGCCGTCGCCACCGCGGGCGCGAGGTCGCGGGCCAGGAACTGGCAGTGCAGGGTGCCGTCGGTGATCGTCGCCCACGCGGGTGCCCCGTCCCACCCGGTGGTGGCCGACGTGCCGCCGTCGCACTGCTGCTCGGGCCGCGCCAGTGCGTTGCCCCACGCGTCCTGGTGCAGGTCGAGCACCGTGTAGAGGCCGTGCTCCTCGGCGGAGGCCACCGCGGCGCGGACCTGGTCGAGGTAGTCCTCGTCGAGGTCGCCCCGGGTCGGCTCCAGCCGGGACCAGGACATGCCGAGGCGGACGACGTTGAAGCCCATCGCGGCGATGGCGGCGAAGTCGTCGTCGGTGAGCGGCTGCGTCGCCGGGACCTCGGGGTCGCGCAGGTGGTAGTCGATGAGCTGGTTGACGTTGACGCCGCGCAGGACGACCTGCCGGCCGGTCACGTCGCCGATGATCGGCAGTCCGCCGGGTTCCGGAGCGGGCAGGACCGTCAGAGGTTCCATGCCGCCGGTGGGCGCGACCGGTGCGGTCTCCTGCGGTCCGGCCGCGGCCGGAGCCCCGACCAGGACCGGGAGCGCGAGCAGGAGGACCGCCACCGCTGCGCCGACGACGAGCCGGGACCGCGGGTGCGGCGCCTGCGGCAGCCGGGACCGCCAGCGCCACGCGACAGCGGTGACCGTCGTCGCGACCAGACCGACCGCGACGCCGTAGCCGATGCCCGTGGTCAGGCTGATCAGGGTGGTGGCGATCCACCAGCTGTCCGGTCCGGCATCGGGGAGGCGGGACGTCCCCGCCGCGATGACCGCGCCGACGATCCCGAGGGCCAGTCCCGCCACGACGGCCGCGAGCCAGACCGCGGCGACCACCCGCCCGGTCAGCCATCGGACGACCAGCGCGAAGGCGCCGACGAACACGGCGATCCCCGCCAGCGTGCCCAGCACCCCCGTAGCGGCGGTCGGCGCGACCAGCGGCCCGGCGAACGCGTAGCCGACCGGCCCACCGCGCCACGCGGTGGCCGCGAACCCCACCGCGGCGAGCACCGAGACCACGAGCACGACCGCGACCGCGACACCCACGGCGTCCCGGTCCGGTTCCGAGGTGTCGTCCGTCGTGGCCCGTGACCCGAACCTGTGGGCGAGGGCAGCCGCCACCGCGACGAGCGGACCGACGACCAGGCCCTTGGCGCCGGCCCAGCCGCTGGTGGTGACGGCGTGCTGCAGCGCCGACCAGAACGAGAGGTGCGGACCGACCAGCGGCAGCGCGGCGGCGAACCCGGTCGCTGCGGCGGCCACCGCGAAGGCGCCGACGGTCGCGGCCCAGGCGACCACGAAGGTCCGGCCGCGGCGGGAGAGCGCGTAGACCGGCGCGGCCGTCGCGACGAGCAGGACAGGCAGCCCGATCACCAGCGGAGCCCAGCGGTAGACCGCTCCGGTACCGAGGATCGGCAGCCCGTGCCCGCCGACCGGCGCGAGCAGCCCACCGGAGGGGTCGAGCAGCGCGAGCGCCCCGACAATGACGAGGACGACCGCCGCAGCGGACGCGGACGCGCGGACCGCGGGACGATTCAGGAGCGTCGTTGCTGCCATGGTGATCGCGAAGCGTAGCGGCAACGCGGCGGGGCGTCGGACGTGTCCCCCGGATGGCCCAACGCGGACGCGACTGCGGCCCGGCGCACGCAGTGCACCGGGCCGCAGTCGTGTGTCGTCAGGCGCGCATCACGCCAGAGCCTTGGCCTTCAGCGAGGCGAACTCGGCCTCGTCGATGGCACCGGAGTCCAGCAGCGCCTTGGCTGCGGTGATGTCGGACGCTGGCGAACTGCTCGCCGTCGCACGGATGTAGTTGTCCGTCTCGACGCGGGCGTTGTACGCGGCCTTGGTCTGACGGTGAGCCATGCCGTCACCACGCGCGATGATGTAGATCAACGCGATGAGGAACGGGAAGAACACCAGTCCGATGAGCCAGCCGGCCTTGGCCCACCCGCCCACCTCACGGTCGCGGAACAGGTCGCTGACGATCTGGAACAGGATGATCAGGTAGGCGAAGAACAAGAACCACCAGAACATGAGCCAGATCCACTGCCCGAGCGTGTTCATCGAACCTTCTCTCGATTGCGCGCCCTAGTCGGCGCGACGGATTGACGGGCGCTGCTGCACCCCAGAGTCTGGCCGCTCATGCGACGATGTCGCGCCCGTGGGCGGTCAACGCCCAGATTACGAAGACGTCCAGCGCGATGACGACGAGTCCCCACACGGGGTAGTACGGGAGCCAGGCGAAGTTGACGATCGCGCTCAGCACGGCGACCGCGACACCGACGGTGCGTGCCCAGACCGCCCCGCGGAAGATGAAGAATCCTGCGAACGCCACGAGCACGCCGAGCAGCAGGTGGATCCAGCCCCAGGTGGTGACGTCGAAGGAGAAGGTCCATTCCTGGCCGACGACGTAGAACGTGTCGTTGAACAGGGCGACGAGGCCCTGGACGGCGTGCAGGACGCCGACCAGGACCAGGAGGGTCCCGGCGAAGACGCTCAGACCGACTGCCAGACCACTGCGGTTCTCGCTCATGGCGATGTCCTTCCTGTGCTGATGGCGGGACTACTGACCGCTGAGGATCCGGAACTTCTGCAGCTCGAACTCCGCGTCGCTGAGGACGCCCTGGTCCCGCAGCGCCCCGAGCTGCGCGAGCTGGGCGAGCTGTGCGTCCACGTCGGCGGCCGGGGCCGGCGGCGCCGGGGGCGGCGGTGGCGGAGCGGCGTAGACGGGAGCGGGCGGTGCCTGCTGCGCGCTCTCCCCCTGCGCCGCCCACCGACCGGCCTGCCGGCGCGAGACGCGGTTGGAGACGGCGGTGGCGGTTCCCGCCACGACCGCGGTGCGGGCAACTCCTCGGATCAGTCCGGGCATGAGTACATCTCCTCGTCGGCGTCCTTGCGGCTGGGTGGGAAGTGCAGGACCCGGATCGTCTCGTGGTCCTCGGCGTCGACCCGCCGGTCGTCTCGCGTGATCGTGGCATATCAGGAGGTTCACGGGGCGCAACTTGCCGCGCGTCGGACAGTTGCGGCTGCGCCGATGGTCCCCGGACCGGGGGCACCGCTCCCCTAGAGTCGGGGCGTGTCCGACAGCCGAGCAGGTGAGACCGCGCTGAACCGGGCGCTGTGGGCCGTCATGAACGAGCGCTTCACCGACTCCGCGGCCGAGCAGCTGTGGCTCCGGCCAGAGCCGGTGTGGGGGCTGTTCGCGGTCCCGGAGCGTGAGCTCGGCGTCCTCGGGGACGTCCGCGGCCTCGACGTGGTGGAGCTGGCGAGCGGCACGGCGTACTTCTCCGCCTGGCTCACCCACGCCGGTGCCCGCACCGTGGCGGTGGACCTCTCGGGCGAGCAGCTGGCCACCGCCCGGCGGCTCCAGCAGCAGCACGGTCCGGTCTTCCCGCTGGTCCAGGGCGACGCGCAGCGGGTCCCGCTGGCCGACGGGTGCGCCGACCTCGTCGTCAGCGAGCACGGCGCCGCCGCCTGGTGCGACCCCGCGCTCTGGCTCCCCGAGGCTGCGCGCCTCCTGCGGCCCGGCGGACGGCTCGTGTTCCTTACCAACAGCCACCTGTCGGCCCTCTGCGTGCCGGAGGACGAGGGCGTCGCGGAGGAGCAGCTGCTGCGCGGGCAGCGCGAGGCCTACAAGGTGCAGTGGCCGGGCGGCGGGGTGGAGTTCCACCCGTCGCACGGGGACTGGGTCCGGCTGCTGCGCGGGTCCGGGTTCGTCGTCGAGGCCCTGCACGAGCTGTACGCACCGCCCGACGGAGGTGACCACGCCTTCTACGAGATCGTCTCCGCACACTGGGCGCGCCGGTGGCCCGCCGAGGAGCTGTGGGTGGCCACCCGCCCCTGACCGCCCGACAGCCGCTCGCTACGATCGGCCGATGCCCCCGGAGAGCTGGATCGAGCACCGCCGCCCCGGGGACCGCGAGCGCCTCGGATGGATCCGACCGGAAGCCGACGGCTTCGTCGCCCACGACGCCCTGGGGCGCGAGGTGACGGACACCGTCGACTGGCTCGCCGCGGAAGAGGCGCTCGAGGAGCGCGGCCTGCACTGGTTGTCCGATCTGTACCAGCTGGACCTGCCGGACGGCACCCGCGAGCGCGTCCGCATCGTCGAGGTGACGCCCGAGCGCGTCGTGGTCAAGGTCGACGACTTCGGTGCCGTGGACGTGGTGACGGCCAGTTTTGTGCTGCCGTTTCCCGCGCCGGACTCCCTGCGACCGTTCGAGGGCGACGCCCGGACGTTCGACGGCGGGCTGCTCCCGGGCTGACGCTGGTCAGGGGCGGTTGCGCAGGTCGCGAGCGTGGTTGTACGCCGCGACCATCGCGTCGTCCCAGATCCCGTTCGCCGGCCGACCGATCGCCCGCTGGATCGCGGCGGTGACCTGGTCGTGCGCGCGCCGGGACTCCGTTCCCCACACTCCGTCGTCGGGGACGCCGACCACCCGCTGCGTGAACGCGATCCCGTGGGGGAACCCCACACCCATCAGGTTGCTCGCGGCCTTGACGGCCTCGACGCGCTGGTCGGTGTCCGTGCCCCACACCTGGTCCGGACCCGCGTGCACCGCACGTTGCACGGCCTCGGTCAGCACGTCCCCGCCACCCGTCGGCTGGAACGACGCGACACCCAGGTGGCCGAACGGGCCGACGTCCACGTGCAGGTGGTTCTTGTGCGAGCCGCTGACCCCCGCGACGCCGTCCCGCGCGTAGATCACCCCGAGCCCGAGCTCCTGCGCCCGGTTCAGCGCCTCGATGAGCCGGTCGCGCTCGTCGGGACCGTTCTTGTTGATGTCTGCGGCCTTGCCGAACTCGCCATCGGTGTCGAAGTGCCACGAGCCGGCCGCGTGGACCGGGTGGACCGCCGAGAACCCGTGCATCTCACCGACGGAGTAGCCGTGGCGACGTGCCCACAGGCAGAACGTGACGAGCGTCTGCGTGGGCGAGAGCTGCGTTCCGAGTGCCATGAGAGTGCCTTCCCTTCGAGACTCGTGCGCCATGGCGACGCGCGTTTCCTGGAAGGGGACGAGGGCGAGAGCGACAGATACACCGGGGGCGGGTGATCGGCTCACTCGTCGGACGCGACTGCGATCGTGTCGAGGTCGCGGACGGCGAAGCGGTGGTGCTCCCACTCCTCCTCGAGGATCACGTGCAGGCAGGAGCGGACGGTCTCCGGATTCTGCGGGGCGTGCGGGTTCGCGCGGACCGCGTCGAGCTCGTCGGCCGTGACGTCCGCGAGGAGGTCCCGCACCATCGCGACCCGACCGGCCCGCGCCTCCAGGACCTCGCCGTACGTCGGCGTCCCCGTCGTGAAGACCGTCAGGTCCTTGCCGTCGCCGGAGGTCCCGGAGTCCAGCTGACCGAGCGGGTGGAACGGCTGCTCGAGCCGCAGGATCGCCTTCCCCAACCACGTGTCCGTGGCGAGGACCAGGTGCCGCAGCGTCTGCGCGAACGACCACTCCCCGTCCACCGAGACGTCGACGGTGCCGACGGGCATCGCAGAGACCCGTTCGAGCGTCGCCGCCCAGGTCCGCTCCAGCACCGCCCACGCCGCGCGCAGGCCGTCCGGATCGGCCGCGCGCCGCTGCGCCCTGCCGGGGAAGCGTCGGTCCAGCTCGGCCTCGACGAACGGGATGACGTCGACCCCGTTGACACGGAAGAAGTCCGCGTCGGGGAGCCACGGCGCGTCGATGTCCGCGTCTGCCACCTCGACCCCGCGCATCACCACGCCGGACAGGTCGGACTCGACGAATCGCGCACCCCGCAGATTCGCTCCGACGAACGTCGCACCCTGCAGGTCGTCCGACCGGGTGAAGGCTGCCATGGCTCTCCTCATCGAGCGGTCCCGCGCGGCACTGCCTCGATTGTTCTGAAGCCCTCCCGCGTTGTCGACCCGCACAGGCCGCCGGGATGTCGGAGGGCGCTCGTACGGTGACTCGATGACCCTCCGCCCGTTTGCCGTCGACGTCCCGCAGCCGGTCCTCGACGACCTGCGCGACCGACTCGCGCGCACGCGCACCCTCGACGACTCGCCTCGACGGCCGGCGTCGGGCATGACCGCGGCGTACCTGAGGGACCTCGTCGCGTCGTGGCAGACGTTCGACTGGCGCGCTCGTGAGGCCTGGCTCAACGGGCACCCGCAGTTCCTCGCTGACGTCGACGGTGCCACGCTGCACGTCGTCCATCAGCGTTCCGCGACCCCCGGTGCCAGGGCGATCGTCGTGATGCACGGCTGGCCGCACACGTTCGCGCTGCAGCTGGACTTCGCGGACCTGCTGCCAGACTTCGACGTCGTCGTCGTCAGCCTGCCGGGTTTCGCGTTCTCGCCACCGCTCGACGGCCCGCCCACCGAGCAGCGGCTCGCCGGGCTCGTGCACGCGCTCATGACGGACGTGCTCGGCTACTCCAGCTACCTCACCTACGGCGAGGACCTCACCGCGAACGTGAGCGACCTCGTGGCCGCGACGCACCCCGACGCCGTCGCCGGGATCGTCGTCACGCACGCGCACTTCCTGTCGCAGGAGGAACGGGAGTCGACGACCGACCCGACCGAGCGCGCGTTCTACGACCGCATGGCGGCCGGCTGGTACGAGCAGGCCGGCTACGCCCACGTCCAGAGCACCAGGCCCGACACCCTCGCCGCCGCGCTGAACGACTCCCCCGCCGGCCTGCTCGCGTGGATCACCGAGAAGCTCGTCGAGTGGAGTGACACCCCTGCGGGCGACCCGGCGGCCGTAGAGCGCCGCATCTCGCGCGAGCGGATCCTCACCGAGGCCACCCTGTACTGGGCGACGCAGAGCATCGGCAGCTCGTTCCGGACGGCCTACGACGGGGCCGATGCGGTCATCCCGCCGGTCGAGGTGCCGGCCGCCGTCTTCGTCCAGCGGCACGAGCACGACAATCCCGAGTCGGTCGCACGGCGGTTCTACCGGGACCTCCGCGTGTTCGAGCGGTTGCCCGAGGGCGGCCACTTCGCGGTCGCCGAGGTTCCCGCAGCGATGGCAGAGCGCGTGCGGCGGTTCGCCCGCGAGCTGGACTGAGATTCTGGTGATCTGTCGGATCGGGGCAGCGCCGTTCGTCGTACGGGTGAGAGAAGGGCGACGATCATGAAGCTGATCACCAACACCCAGATCACCGTCGACGGGGTGATGCAGGCGAACGGTGGGAACAACTCGACGATCGACCCCGGGTTCGACCGGGGCGGGTGGGCGCTGCCACTGGCCGACGAGGAGTCGACCGACTACATCGGCGACTGCTACCTGCGCGCCGACGCGTTCCTGTTCGGACGGCGGACCTACGAGCTCTTCGCGGGGTACTGGGGGGTGCGGGACGACCTCGACAACCCGTTCGTCCGCGCGCTGAGCTCGCGCCCGAAGTTCGTCGCCTCGACCACGATCACAGACCCGGCGTGGGCGGGCACGACCGTGCTGTCCGGAGATCTCGAGACGGCGATCCGCGAGCTGAAGGCCAGGCCCGGTGGCGAGCTGCAGGTGCACGGGAGCGGGCAGCTGATCCGCTGGCTGCTCGAGCACGAGCTCGTCGACGAGATGACCCTGATCGTCTGCCCCGTGATCGTCGGCGCGGGCACGCGGCTGTTCCCCGCCGAGGGCAAGGACTTCGCGCTCGACCTGCTGGAGTCGCGCAGGTTCCCGACGGGCATCCTGGCCCAGACCTACCGGCCCTCCGGCCGCCCGCAGTACGCGTAGCAACACGACCTTGGAGGTGTGCCATGCAGTACCTGGTTTCCGTGATCGACGACCGGACCAACTCCGGGACGCCCGAGGAGATGGTGGCGATCGATGCTTTCAACGAGCGGCTGCGGACGGGTGGCCACTGGGTGTTCGCCGGCGGCCTCGCCGCGCCCGAGTCGGCGACGGTCATCGACGCCCGAGGCGAGGAGCCGATCTTCACCGACGGGCCCTTCGTCGAGTCGAAGGAGCACGTCGCCGGCTTCTGGATCATCGACGCACCCGACCTCGACGTCGCGCTCGCGCTGATGGCCGACGGGTCGAAAGCGTGCAACCGTCGGGTCGAGGTGCGACCGTTCCTGGTCTGATCGACGCGCGCGCCACCGACCCGACGGGTTCAGCCCAGCGCGAGTGACACGGTCACGTACGAGTGCGGCGGCAGCTCCACCTCCAGGCCCCGCGGGTGAGTGCGGACGCCGTCGAACGTCACCGGCGTGACCGCCTCCGGGCGCTCGGGGGTGTTGTGCGTCTGGAGGGTCGCCGCGGTGAGCAGGCGGGCGGAGCTGCCCATGACCTCGCGGCCGCGCAGGTCCAGGACGAGGGTCAGCGGCTCGTCGGCGTCGAGGTTGGACAACGAGACGAGCGCGGTGTCACCGGTGGTCGACGCGGACGCCGACAACAGCGGGAGGGGAGTCCCCTCGACCTCCCTGGTGGGGACGTCTCCACGCAGGTGCACGGTCAGGACGGACGCGTCGTGGTGCCCCGTGTTCATCTCGAACACGTGATAGCTCGGGGTCAGCACGAGCGCGCCGGACTCGGGGTCGGTGAGGATCATCGCCTGCAGCACGTTGACGGTCTGCGCGATGTTGGCCATGACGACCCGGTCGGCGAACCGGTGGAACGTGTCCAGGTGGACGCTCGCCACCAGCGCGTCCCGCAGGGTGTTCTGCTGGTACAGGAAGCCGGGGTTGGTCCCCTCCTCCACGTTCCACCACGTGCCCCACTCGTCGACGACGAGGCCGATGCGCTTCTCGGCGTCGTAGGCGTCCATGACCGCGGCGTGCCCGCGCAGGATCTCCTCCATCCGCCAGGCCCGGAGCATCGTCACGTACCAGTCGTCGGTGTCGAACCGGGCGGCGTCGCCCTTGTCCTCCCACGAACCGTTGATCGTGTAGTAGTGCAGCGAGATCGCCTGGAAGAAGCCGCGCGGGTCCCGCGCGCAGCCCAGCCAGGAGACGGCCTTCATGAGCGCCTCGGTCCACGCGTAGTCGTCGCTGTTCGCCCCGGCGGCGATGCGCGTCACGTGGTTGCCGCCGTGGTCGCGCACGTAGGTGCCGTACTGGCGGGCCAGGTGCGCGTAGTGCTCGGCGGCCATGTTGCCGCCGCACCCCCACGGCTCGTTGCCGATCCCGAAGAACGGCACCTTCCACGGCTCGTCCCGACCGTTCGCCCGACGCAGCGCGGCCATGGGCGAGTCGTCGCCGCGCGTCAGGTACTCCACCCACTCGCTCATCTCGCGCACGGTCCCTGAGCCCACGTTGCCGTTGACGTACGCCTCGGCCCCCAGCAGCTCGCACAGGTCCATGAACTCGTGGGTGCCGAACGCGTTGTCCTCGACGACGTCGCCCCAGTGGGAGTTGACCATCCGGGGGCGCTCGTCGCGCGGCCCGATGCCGTCCTTCCAGTGGTAGTCGTCGGCGAAGCAGCCGCCCGGCCAGCGCAGGTTCGGGATGCGCAGGGCGCGCAGAGCCTCCACGACGTCGGTGCGGATGCCGCGCACGTTCGGGACGGGCGAGTCCTCGCCCACCCAGAAGCCGCCGTAGATGCAGCGGCCCAGGTGCTCGGCGAAGTGGCCGTAGATGTGCCGGCTGATGGTCGGGCCGGGCAGGTCGAGGTCGATGACGGCGGTCAGGGCGTCGGGCACAGGTATGTCTCCTCGGTGGGTGGGGCGGGCTCAGCCCTTGACGCTGCCGGCGAGCAGCCCGCTGGCGATGTGCCGCTGGGTCGCGACGAAGAAGATGATCATCGGGACCAGCGCGATGACTGAGACGGTCATGAACATGGGCCAGTTCGTCGTGAACTCGGTGACGGCGTTGTACACCTGCAGCACGACGGTCCGCTTGTCGGGGCTGGAGATGAAGACGGTCGGCAGCAGGAAGTCGTTCCAGACCCACATCGACTGGAAGATGCCGACGGTCACCAGGATCGGCTTGATGAGCGGCAGCACGACGTGCCAGAAGATCTGCCAGTCGTGCGCGCCGTCGATGCGCGCCGCCTCGATGACCTCGAACGGCAGCGTGCGCATGTACCCCTGGACCAGGAAGTAGCAGAAGATGGCGCCGCCCAGGTACATGACGACCAGGCCGTTGAGGGTGTCGACCAGCTCGAAGCCGACCAGCGTCCGGTAGAGCGGGATGAGCGTGGACTGGCCCGGGACCACGAAGCCGATGAGCAGCAGGTTGGCCAGGATGCGGTTGAGGCGCGACGTGCGCACCACCATCGCGTACGCCGCGAGCGCCCCGACCAGCAGCTGGAGCACCACGGAGACCACGGTGACGTACAGGGTGTTGGCGAACGACCGGTACATCCGCGGGTCGCTGAGCACCTCGCGGTAGTTGTCGAGCACGGGCGACGTCGGCAGGGACAGCGGCGACGCCACCATCTCGCCCTGCGTCTTGAACGTGTTGACGACGACGTAGTAGAGCGGGACGGCGATCAGGCACGCGAGCAGGATCATCGCGACGCTGAGGGCAGCACGGCGCCAGGCGGGGACGGTCATGCGAACCTCTTCTCCACGAGCCGGGTCAGCCACAGCTGACCGAAGGACAGGGCGGCGACCGCGAGCGTGAACATGACCGCGAGCGCGGAGGCGAGGCCGTAGCGGCCCTGGCCTACGCCGGAGACGACGATCGACTGCGTGATCGTGTACGTCGAGAATCCGGGTCCGCCGGTGGTGAGCGTGTAGGGCAGGTCGAACACCTTCAGGCCGCCCGTCATGAGCAGGAAGGTGCTGATGACGATCGCCGGGGTGAGCAGCGGCAGGGTGATGCCGAAGAACTGCTGCCGCGGCGTCGCGCCGTCGATGCGGGCCACCTCGTAGTACTCCTGCGGGATCGACTGCAGGTACGCCGTGTAGAGGACCGCGTGCCAGCCCGTAGCCGCCCACACGCCGACCAGGATGACGGAGAGGCGCGCGAGCGTGGGGTCGGACAGCCAGCTCACCGGCCCCAGACCGACCTTCCCGAGCACCGTGTTGAGCGCGCCCGACTCCAGCGGCGACAGGATGTACCGCCACACGAGGCCGAGGATCGCCATCGACGGGATCGCCGGGAAGAACCAGATGGAGCGGACCAGGTTGCGTCCGCGGAACGCCTTGTTCAGCTGTACCGCGAGCGGGATGGCCAGCAGCGTGATGAGCAGCGTCGTGCCCACGCCGAACAGCAACGTGAACGCGAGGCCCGCCAGCATCGACGGGTCGGTGACGATCACGCGGTAGTTGGCGAGGCCGACGAAGGCCGCCTCGGGGCTGTACCCGGTGAAGTCGGTGAAGCTCCACCAGAGCGTCTGGCCCAGCGGGATGATGAACAGGAAGACGAACACGGCGATGGCCGGCAGGAGAAAAGCCTTGTTCGCGGCGGACTGACGCCAGCCCCCGGAGGGACGGCTGAGCCAGGCTCGGGTGCCGGACGTGCGCAGGCCTGCTGTGGGACGGGTGCTGAGCGTGGTCACGAGATCTCCTCTCGGCGTGCTCGGCGGTGCGGGCGTGCGCACCGCCGAGCACGCGAGGTCGTCAGGAGGCGGCGAGCTTCGTGTCGAGGGCCTCGGCGACCTGCTCGGGTTCGATCTCGCCGCGGATCATGCGCTGGATCTGCGCGACGGCCTCGACGTTGAGCACGTCCTCGGCCCGCTGCCAGGCGATCATCGGCAGGTACAGCTTGCCTTCGCGGATCGACGGCACCATCGGCTCGAACGCGGGGTCGACGGGCGGCTCGAAGTCGCTGGTCACCGTCACGTCGTTGGTCAGGCTCTGGAACAGCTCGACGGCCTCGGGTGTGGCGAGCCAGCGCAAGAACGTCTTGGCCGCCTCCTGCTTGTCCTCGTCGGCCTTCGAGTTGATGGCGTAGCCCGGCGAGGCGGCGCCGGCCGCGAACGGGGTGCCGCCGTCGACCGCGGGAACTAGCGAGAACTCGAAGTCGAGGTCGGGGTTCGCCTCGCGCAGGGCGCCGATGTACCAGGGCCCACCGTTGATGACCGCGACGCGCTCGTTGGCGAACTCGTCGCGCACCTGGTCGCCGTCGAGCCCGACCACGTCCGGAGACATGAGCCCTTCCTCGAAGACCCGGTTGTACTCCTCGAGCTCGGGCATCCACTGCTCGGCGAACGTCGACTCCCCGGAGAAGATCTGGTCGTCGAGCGACGGGTCCATGCCGTCGTTCTTCGCCCCGATCCACGCCGAGATGGTGGTGGGCATCTGGTCGACGCTCTCGAGGAACGGCGTGATTCCCGCGTCCTGGAGCTTGGCGCACATCTCGAGGAACTCGTCCCAGGTCTCGGGCACCGCGTCGTACCCGACCTCGGCCAGCAGCTCCTTGTTGTAGAGATACCCTGCGGCCCACGACGACAGCGACAGGCCGTAGTAGGCGCCGTCGCGGCCGTACGTCTCGAGGTTGAACGGCGCGACGTTCTCGACGAAGTCCTCGCCCGAGATGTCGACGACGTGCTCACCGTCGATGAGGTTCGTCTTGTTCTCCGCCGCGATGAGGAACACGTCCGGAGCGGTGCCAGACAGGACCCGGGTCTGCAGCGCCTGGATGTACTCGGCGACCGGCGGCGAGTAGGAGGTCTCGACCGCGATCTCCGGGTGGGCCTCCTCGAAGGCGTCGATGACCTGCTCCATCTGCTCCTCGCCCGTCCAGGACAGGAACGTGAGGGTCGTCTTGCCGTCGGCGTCAGCGCCATCCTCGGAGCCGCTGCACGCGGTGAGGGCGAGCAGAGCGGCCGCTGCGAACGCGGCCAGCGCTGTGGGACGTGAGCGTCGCTTCATTGCAGTGCTCCTTCGATACCGAGAAGTGCGCGTGGTCTACGGTGTGTTTATCGATACACCACGCCGTGTGACGACGACTGTGCACGCTGCTCTCCCGTAGCGTCAAGAGTGGGAGCGCGACCAGTTTGTTAACGCTCACATGGTGAGAGGAGAAGCGCGATGACGACGCTCAAGGACGTGGCCCGAGCGTCCGGCGTGTCCGTGATGACCGTGTCCAACGTCATCAACGGTGTCCCCCGGGTCGGCGCCGCCACCCGCGAACGGGTCCTGCGCGCCATCGACGACCTCGGATACGAGGTCAACCTGACCGCCCGCCGCCTGCGCTCCGGCACCAGCGGGACCGTCGCGCTCGTCGTCCCCCGCGCCGACCACCCCTACTTCGGCGAGCTCGCCGCCGCGTTCACCACTGCACTGCGCGCCACCGGCCGCCACCTCGTCATCGAGCAGAGCGGCGCGAGCAAGGAGGGCGAGCTCACCGCGCTGTCCCAGGCACGACTCCAGATGTACGACGGCGTACTGCTCAGCGCCGTCGGGCTCCAGTACGCCGACGTCGACCGCCTGCAACCCGACCTGCCCCTCGTCCTGCTCGGCGAGAAGCCCATGCCACCACAGTTCGACCAGATCCAGCTCGGCAACGTCGAAGGCGCCCGGCTCGCCACCGCGCACCTGCTCGCCCGCGGCGCCCGGTCCGTCGCCCTCTTCGGAGGCACCGCCGCACCGTCCGACGGCGGCATGCAGGACCAGCGCACCCAGGGCTGGCGCGCCGCCCACGAGGCCGTCGGGCGTACGGCCGACGACCGGTTGTTGATCCTCGACCCCGGCGACCTCGAGATGGCCCCGAGCAGGAAGACGATCCGCGATGCCGTCTCCAACGGCCTGGAGCTCGACGCCGTGTTCGCGATCACCGACCAGTCCGCCATCGGCGTGATCGCCGGCCTGCGGGACCTCGGACTCCGGGTTCCGCAGGACGTGCAGGTCATCGGGTTCGACAACCTCGAGATCGGCGAGCACGTGTGGCCGGAGCTGACCACCATCGACCCGAGCAACGACTGGCTCGTCGCACAGGCCGTGCGGCTGCTCGAACGGCGGATGCGCGGCGACCACGGCGAGGCGGAGCACCTGGTGACACCCGTCAGCCTGGTGGAGCGTGGTTCGACGCGGTGATGGTTGTCCGACAACAATTGTTGTCTTGACACGGAGAATTGTCCGTGGGACGGTCGTTCCCATGCACGATGTCGAAGTGATCGAGGAAGCCGCAGCCGCTGAGGTCTCGCTCGACCCGATCCGGGCCCGGATGCTCGCGGAGCTGGCCGAGCCACAGACCGCGACCACCCTCGCGGCACGGCTCGGGCTTGCCCGGCAGAAGGTCAACTACCACGTCAGGCTCCTCGAGCAGCACGGCCTGGTCGAGCTGGTCGAGGAGCGTCGCAGGGGCAACATGACCGAACGGGTCGTGCGGGCCTCCGCAGCGGCGTACGTCATCTCCCCGGCCGCGCTCGCCGCGGTCGCACCCGACCCGGCCCGGTCGCCCGACGGGCTGTCCGCACGCTGGTTGCTCGCGCTCGCCGCGCGGCTCGTCCGGGAGACGGGCGCTCTCATCAACGGCGCAGCGCGGGCCCGCAAGCCGCTCGCCACCTTCGGGCTCGATGCCGAGGTCCAGTTCGCGACGCCGTCCGACCGCGCCGCATTCGTCGGTGAGCTCACCGACGCACTCACAGGCCTGATCAGCAAGTACCACACAGACACCGGTCGGTCCCACCGCGTGATCATCGCGGTGCACCCGAGCATCACCGAGGACGCCGACCCGCCAGCAGAGGAGCAGCAGTCATGACGCATCCCTTCGAGCTTCGCGACGAGTTCACCGTCTCCGCCACACCCGACGAGGTGTGGGAGGCCATCGCGACCGGGCCGGGAGTCGACTCCTGGCTCATGGGGCGCACCGAGATCGACAGCGCCAACAAGACCGTCACGTTCGAGATGTTCGGCCAGGTGTCCACCGGCACCATCTCGGCGTGGGAGCCCGGTCACCGCTACGCATGGCAGTCGGACACCGACCCGGACGGCACCTTCACGGCCTACGAGTGGCTCATCGAGGCGCAGGACGGCGGCGGCGCCGCGGTGCGCGTCGTGCACAGCGGCCTCCTCGGCGACGACTGGGAGGCCGAGTACAACGGACTGACCATCGGCGACCGAGCCCACATGAAGAAGCTCGCCGCCTACCTCGAGCACTTCGCACCGCGCACCACGACGGACTCGGTGTTCCTGTTCGGACCGATCACCACGGACTCCTGGGCAGCCATGACCGCCGCGGTCGGCGCCGGCGCGGACGCGGCGGACGGTCAGGCGGCGCGGCTCAGTGTCCCCGGGATCGAGCCGGTCGACGGCACCGTCGAGTTCGCGTTCTCGCCCAGCACCGTGGGCATGCGTACCGACGACGCGATGTACCTGCTGATCCACGGCTACAACGGCATGGTCGCCGCGGCCGCGCAGTACTTCGACGACCGCGACCGGTCGGCCGAGACCGAGGCGTGGCAGAGCTGGCTCGGCAGCCTCGCGGGCTGACCAACGACCTGGTGGCTCAGCCCACGCCCTCCGCGGTGAGCGCGTCGGTCAGCAGGCCGACCAGGGCGTCGAGCTGCACGTCCGTGGACGAGACGTCTTCGTCCCCCGCCCCGTCGAGTGCCCGGGCGGCCAGCCCCGACTTGCTGTCGATCAGCTCGGCGATCCGGGCGTCGATGGTCTGCGCGGCGATGATCCGCCACGCGGTGACGGGCTCGTCCTGGCCGATCCGGTGGATCCGGTCGATGGCCTGCGTCTGCTCGGCGTGGGTCCAGGACAGCTCCGCCAGCACCAGGTTGGAGGCGACCTGAAGGTTGAGCCCCACCCCGGCGGCGGTGAGCGAGCACACGACGATCGCCACCTCAGGGTCGTCGACGAACGCGGCGATGTTCTTCTGGCGCACCCGGGGCGTCTGGTCGCCGCGGATCGAGGCGTAGCGGATGCCACGGTCGGCGAAGGTCTGCTCGGCCTGGTCCATCACGTCGACGTGCTTCGCGAAGAACACGACCTTGCCGACGTTGCGGGCGAGCTGCGCGGCGTAGTCGGCGGCCAACCCTGCCTTCGCCTGGCCGATCCGACGGACCATCGTGAAGACGTTCTCGCCCCCGGCCTTCGAGCTCGAGTCCTTGAGCTCCGCCGCCGCCACCCGGCGGACGAGGTCGTGATCGATCCCGTCCACCACCTCAGCCCCGTCACCGCGGAACTCGACGGCGGACCGGTAACGCCTGACCAGCTCGCTGGCGAGCGCGGCCTCGGCGGCGCGGATCGAGCGACCGGCAGCGCCGTCGAGCTCGACCGGCAGATCCGCCACCCGGCGGGCGGGGATGTCGGCGACCACGTCGACCTTGCGACGCCGCACGATGCCCATGTCGATCACGCTGGACCGAGCTGCCGCGTAGAACCCCACGTCGGCCGGGGTGAGCCCGGTGTTCTCGAGGGACGTCATCAGCGGTCCGAGCGGCTTCCCGTCGTCGATCCAGCCGAGGAACTGCCAGATCGCGCGGAAGTCCTCGATGTCGTTGATCAGCGGGGTGCCGGTCAGCGCCATCAGCAGTGGCCGGGCAACACGGGCGCGGATCCGCTCGGAGAGCGCGAGGACGTGCTGGGAACGCTGCGAGGTCTTGTTCTTGATGAAGTGCGCCTCGTCGACGACCATGCCGCGGAAGCCGTGGTCGCCGAGCCAGCCGACGTGCCGGTCCAGGAGCTCGTAGTTCACGATCACGACGTCCGCGAACCCGTCCATCCGGTCGCCATCGCCGTGGACCACCGTGGCCCGGCGCGACGGCGTCCACAGCTCCACCTCGTGCGCCCAGTTCGTCTTCACCACGTTGGGCACCACGACCAGCAGCGGGTAGGCGTCGGCCGCCCGGGCGGCGAGCAGGGCCTGGGCGGTCTTCCCCAGACCGGGCTCGTCGGCCAGCAGGAAGGTGCGATGCCCGCGGGCCGTCGCCTCGACGACCCCGGCCTGGTGCGGCATCAGCTCCCGACCAGGGGGAACCGGTACGGGGCGCGCCTCGGGCAGCGGCATGCAGGCGGGCGCGCCGTCGGCGGCCCGCTCGAAGGACCGGAAGAGCGGCTCGAGCAGCTCCCAGCCGGCCAGTCGGCGGGCCTGCGCGGCGGTCCGCTCGGCCGCGGCCGCGAAGTCCGGGGCCAGGAACGGGTTCGCCAGCTGGCGCGAGATCACCGACCGAGGGACCACCTGGCTGCTGGCGCCGGGCGCGGGCACGACCGGTGCTGCGGGGGCTGGCTCCTCGGGCGGCTCCAGCCCACCGGCGCGCATCAGGGTCGCCTTGTAGGAGCGAGCAGCGTCGGAGACGCGGGCATCGTCGGCGAGGAGCTCCAACAGCGTCGTGTCCCGGGCAGCAGTCCTGGCAAGCATCGTCGCCACCCCGTCGAGCCGCTTGAGCTGCTCGCCCCGCCGCGACTCGGTCAGGCCGCTGTCGGCCTTCACCCGCGCCCGCTCCTCGCGCACGAGCAGCGCCACGACCTGGAACTTCGTCCGCACCCCCGGGCGCGTCGGCGGTCGCTGCACGGCCTTGTCGACGTCCCGGGCCACCTCGGCGAGCACCGGGACGATCCCCTGCGCGGTCGGGCGCGGGGCGCGTCGGCTCTGTGCGCCGGGCTCGGTGCGCGCACGACCGGACCCGCGTTGGCCTGCTCGTGCCACATCTCCTCCTTCGCACATCCGCGCCGCGACTGGCGCAGCGCGTGCACCGCGGACCCGTCGAGCGTCGGGCCACCGACCCAGGCCACAGGAAAGCCCGAGCCGGGGCGCTCGGACCGGGTCACCGTGCAGCCTGCGGCGCACGCAGGTCGGCACCGACAGTGACACGCCGCCCGGCTTCCTCGTGGACACCGCGGGGCACGGTCATTCCCAGCGTGATCGCCGGAGCACTCGGAGCCTACCGCCGCTCACCTCGCCCCGGACGGACGGTGGCGGTCTGACTCGCCGCACTAGATGCTGCGGCAGCCGGTCGGTGCGGAGATGCGGTGGTGAGGATGAGAGGCAGCGTTCACCGACGGACCCGCCGGTGCAGTCCTGGTGGTGACGTGGTGCCCCCCGCAGTTGCTGAGCGAGCACGCGCGTGTGGTCCGCCGAGTCGGCGATCACACGCGGGAGGAACCGTGCAGCGCAAGCACCGCAAACTATTGCTAAAACGTTATCGACATCGTTACCGTTCTCGGATCCGGTAGTCGATGGCTGGGCAAAAGCCGTCGGCACCCGTTTCGGAGAGGAACAACGATGTCCCATCCAACAACCATGAGGCGGGTCGCTGCCGTCGCGACCTCGGCACTCGCCGTCCTCGCGCTCTCGGCCCCCCTCGCCCAGGCCGCGCCCCCAGAGGAGACCCTGCGCTCCGAGGCCCCGCGTGATCTCAAGATCGGCAGCGCCGTCTGGGGCCAGAACGAGCTCCTCGACTACGACCGCAAGAACCCCACCGAGTTCCAGCGCATCCTCGCCGCCGAGTTCAACTCGGTGACCCCCGAGAACGACATGAAGTGGGCTGAGATCCACCCGGAGCCCGGCGTGTACGACTTCTCGGGGGCAGACGCCGTCGTCGCGTTCGCGGAGGCCAACAACATGGAGGTCCGCGGGCACACGCTGCTCTGGCACAGCCAGAACCCGCAGTGGGTGGTCGACGCCAGCGCCACCTGGACCTGCGAGGAGGCACGCGCCGTCCTCGAAGAGCACATCACCACCGTCGTCAGCCGCTACGCCGGCCAGATCTACGAGTGGGACGTGGCCAACGAGATCTTCCAGGACGACTGGGACACCGGCGGTGTGCGCCTGCGCACCGAGGCCAACCCCTTCCTCAAGGCGTGCGCCGAGGACCCGGTCGCCCTCATCGGTGACGCCTTCCGGTGGGCGGACGCGGCGGACCCCGAGGCGCTGCTCTTCCTCAACGACTACAACGCCGAAGGCATCAACAACAAGACGGACGCCTACTACGCCCTGGTGCAGGAGCTGCTCGCCGACGGCGTGCCGATCGACGGCTTCGGCGCTCAGGGTCACCTGAGCCTCATGTACGGCTTCGACGAGTCGATCCAGGAGAACTTCGAGCGGTTCGCAGCGCTCGGGCTGAAGGTCGCCATCACCGAGGCCGACGTCCGCATGCCGCTCGGCGAGGACGGGGAGCCGACCGCCGAGCAGATCGCGCTCCAGGCCGAGCGCTACGACGCGATGCTGGTGGCGTGCCTCAACGTGCCCGCGTGCACGAGCTTCACGGTCTGGGGCTTCGACGACGGGCACTCCTGGGTCCCGGGCGTCTTCCCCGAGGGCTACGCGACGATCATGACCGAGGAGTTCGAGAAGAAGCCCGCGTACTACGCACTTCTCGAGAGCCTCACCGACGCCACCCCCGGCAAGTCCCCGCGCACGGCGCCGGGCCTGAACAGGTAAGACGGCTCCGCTGAGTCGCCGATGGCGCGTGGGCCCAGAGGCTCACGCGCCATCGGCGTTCGTGCTGACCACGCCGAGTGAGGGCAACTCCTGGATCCACGCCGCGTTCGCCACCCGGAGACCTCGGTCGATGCGCAGAACGACGGCCACACAACCGTCACCGTCCACGCCGAGCGCCACCGAGCGGACGTGGTGTATCAACTGCCGCTGGACGCGGCATTGCGCTGTCGTGACTTCCGCTTCGTGTTCAGACCAGCGGCGCGAGCCCAGGAGAGACAACTCCGACCAACGCCCCCGGTGCGTGGTGTGCGTACCGAGTTCCGCGTTGCACGCGACTGGTGTCAGTAGAACCCGCCCTCAGGATTCGGTGCCAGGTACACGTCGACGAGCTCATCGTGGAGCACGAACCGGACATGTGAGGTCGGCTCACCGGACGGCGCCGGTGGGAACATGTCGGGCGGGAAGTCAAGATCGGCGACGGGGTCGAGCGACGGTGCTGAGCAGCGGACCATGATGATGCGATTCTCCGCGACTATCGCGAGGCACGGCTTCGCCTCCGGCGTCGTCGTGCTCCAGACTTGCAGCTCGCCGTAGGAGCCGTAGGAGACGAAGTCGGCGTCCGTCACGCCGCCCATGGTCGTGGCGGCCTCGTCGTCGAGAGGAATGGCCCCTTGGTCGGGATCGGCCTGCGGCGTGAGCTGTGCTACCGGTTCGGGCTCGCTCGACTCGTTGACGACGAGGACACCGACGGCGATGGCCGCCACCAGCACCGCAACCGCGGCGATGCCCCATGGCAGGACACGTCGGACACGCCCGTTGTGTGGATCTCGTGGCGTGGTTTCGAGCGCCGCAGCGTGCGACGGATTCGCTGCCCCGCTTGCTGCCGCGGCTCGTCCGCCCTCGGTTGGGGGCAGGCCGCCCATGGCATCGGGCGCTGTCGGATCGTGCTCACGGCCGTTCATCGGGCCTGTCGGCTCGTCCATCTGCGTGTCCTTTCGGTTCGGGTCAGCCGGGCGGACTGCTCTGGCCCTGGACCGGTCAGTGGCGCGGCGCCCTTCTAGCCGCGCGACGCGGCCGGGTCGGAGGCCCTCCCGAACAGAACGATGACGTGGTCGCCCTCACCGACCGACTCCAGTGCGAGCACGTAGTCCTGTGCGAGCACGTAGTCTCCTGCGAGCGTGCTGGGCGGGATTGTCGGAGGGACGTTGGAACTACCTCCCTCCCCTTCGGGGACCGGCAGCATGCTCGCCGTGTCGGTCGCGCCGTCCGGCACGTCGGGCCTAGTGGTGAGGCCCAGCCGGCCCGAGGTGACGATCACGACGGCCGCCGCACCGACGAGTGCTGCCGACCAGAGCCACGCCGTCCCGCGACGCCGACGACGCTGTTCGAGAGGCGCGGCCGACGGGTCGGGGGGTTCGATGAGCCCGACGTCGGCCATCCTCACCGCCCGGTTCCGCTCTGCGGATCGCTTCGCCACCATCGGACTTCCCCCGCGGCCGTACCGCACTCAGCACTCCGTGTGCGTCACGGTCGAGCGGACGGCTCCGTGAGCGCTTGTTCGGGTCGCGTCAGCAAGGTGGTGGCCCCGACTCGGGACGGGTCCTCCGCGCGGCGAGGTGTCTCGGACCACCGTCCACCGAAGCGGGACAACGGTCAAGAAGACGGCCACCGCCTCCCGCGCATCGACCCGGCGGTCCGTCGCCTCGTGACCGGCTATGTGAGGCCCGAGCCAGGGTCAGTGCTCGACATCGATCTTGGTGACGCGGTAGCCGTCCGAGGCATTCCCTGTGACCTGCATGTGAATCGCGACTGGGCCGTCCTGGAAGTCGCCAGACCACGTGCACACGATGGCCTCGTCCGCTCCAGCGGGAGCCGAGCACCCGTCCGACGTCATCTGTGGGTCGGCCATGACGGTCGGGAGTGGATCAAGCACGCCGCGATCACCGTAGGCCAGCACCACGTTGTCGTCGCCGGAGACCCACGCCCGGTAGACACATGACGCTGCCTCGTCAGCGCTGACGGGCCGGTGTGGTTTGTCGGGGCATTCGGATGCCGATGCGGTGGTCGCCGGGGTCGAGTCGCTTGACTCGGCGGTGGCAGCACATCCTCCTGCGAACACGAGCGTGAGTGCGGCGCTGGCCAGCACGGCCACCAGCCGGTTCGTTCCCATGCGCACGGACGATAGAGGTGGGCCGTGCTTCACGCGGTAGGGAACGGCGCGCTCCTCGGGAGAGGTCGATCCTGCTTGCCAGCGGACCAGTGGTCACGACGAAAGCCGTTGACCAGCTGACGGATGCGGACGAGGGTCAAGGTCATGCATTCGGCCCTGGCCTTCTCCGACGACGCGCACGACGTCGCCCAGGCAAGGTTCCGGTCCGGACCGCCGGACAATGGGATCCCCTCCGCTCTGGGCTTGAGCACCCTCATCGGGCGGTCCGCAGATGTGGAGATCCTCCTCGTAGGACTTTCTCGCTACACCACCGGACTCCAGATCGACCTGGCGGTCCGGTGTCGTATCGATCCCGGCCCCGACGATCGCATGCACTCGACAGTCGACGTGGGACCGTTCGCCGGAGCGGGATTCGTCGGTGGACGTGTCGCCGCCGTAGCCGGGCGCTACAGCTGGAACAACAGGCCGGCAGTAGACCAACTGGTGCTCAAGCACTGGGGCGGTGGTGGAGGTCGCGAGTGGTCGAGCACCCTGTGGTTGACCCCAGCGCCGCCGCCCGGAGCCCGGGTGCTCGACTACGCCGACCCAACCTCGGCGTGGACGAGTCGAGTCTCACTGTGGATGCCGAAGCACTTCGAGCTGCGGCCGAGACGGTTGAGGTCTTGTGGCCGAGCGAGCCTGATCAGGCGTACCCGGCCCTTCAGCCGCCGCCGCTCGACGTACCGCCCGGGGGCTGTTTCACACGGGTATTTCCGGCGGTAAAGACCGACGATACTGGCTGACCCTCCGGCCCGACGGGCGCGATCTGGACAACACCAATTTCCGGGTCCGATCCCGCTGGACCGAGACCACGCAGTCAGTCGGCCTGGCCGGCACGACGATTCACGACCTCCGCCACACCGCCGCCTCGCTCCTCATCGCCGCCGGCGCCGATGTGAAGGCGGTCCAGATGATCCTCGGCCACGCCACCGCGACGATGACGATGGACCTGTACGGCCACCTGTTCTCCGAGGCGCCGTGGGTAGCAATGGAGCGGATGCCCATGTTTCCGGATCACGACGCAAGCCCTGACAGACAGCGAGGTTCTGGCTAGGTCACGAGCACTTTCCAGCCATACGACACGGCACAGGTCGGTCCGCCACAACAGTGCTGGGCCACTCGCAGCGCAACGCGCCGGGCATTGACATCGAGGTGCCCCGTGCAAGTAGCGTGGCCCCCACTCACAACGGTAAGCGCTTTCTCCGGGACGATGGCGTCCCATGGTTCATGTCCCCCGACGATGGAGTCACCTCATGCACCGACGACACGCACCCCACCGCGCACGGATCGCCTCTCTGGCACTGGCCGCCACGATTGCCCTTCCGGCGGCCACCGCCGCCCCGGCGGCGGGCATTGGCAACCACACACCGGTCGCCGGCCCCCACGAGGCCGCGAGCGTGGGCTGGGCAACGGCCAACGGGGGGACTGACGGTGGCGCCGGTGCGGCGCCGGAGAGCACCTATGTCGTCTCCAACCGCGCGGAGCTGCTCGCCGCACTCGACAACCGGGGCGCTCCTGACGAGCCGAAGATCGTCTATGTGCAGGGGACGATTCACGGCAATGAGGCGGCCGACGGCCGACTGCTGGGCGAGCAGGACTACGCGCCGGGCTACGACATTGAGCAGTACCTGTCGTGCTTCACGGATCAGGGCTGGAGCGATCAGACGCATGACTACTGCGGCCAGACGCGCCGGCTGCGTACGACCGGCAGCAACAATTTGAAGCGGCAGCAGGAGATCAAGATCCCGAGCAACACCACGGTGCTCGGCCTGGGCACCGACGCCGGCTTGGACGCCACCAATGTGATGCTGCACGTCGACAGCGACATCGTGATCCGCAACCTCACCATCGAGGCGCCCGTCGACTGGTTCTCCTCCTGGGATCCGTGGGACGGCGAGGAGGGCTCGTGGAACGCTCGCTTCGACGCGATGTCGTCGGTCACCGCTCACAACATCTGGGTCGACCACGTCACCTTCACCGACGGCGCCTACCCCGACAGCGCCGCGCCGACGGGCCCCAACGGCAAGCCCGCCAACCGCCACGACGGCCTGTTCGACATGAAGGACGGGACGGACTTCGTCACCATCACTAACAGCCGCTTCCTCGCCCACGACAAGACGATGCTGCTCGGCTCCGGCGACGGCAACGCCGACACCGACGCAGGACGTCTGCGCGTCACGATCGCGGGGAACCTCTTCGAGGGCACCTCGCAGCGGTCGCCTCGCGTGAGGTTCGGCAATGTGCACGTGCTGAACAACCTGTACGTCGCCGACGTCAACGACCCCATCTCGCCGATCAGGTCTACCGCTAACGGCGGGCACGCGTACTTTCTCGGTTTCGGCCACGACTCGAGCGTCATCTCAGAGGGCAACGCCTTCGAGTACACCGGCCCGGGCGCCGACGAGTCGATCATCGTCGCCCACTGGAACGGCACCGAGTTCGCGGACTCCGGCTCCTGGTTCAACGCCCGGCCGGTCGATGTGGAAGCCCTCGCCGCAGCGGCCTACTCGCACAACCAGCAGGCGGCCCTCGCCGAGGCCGAGGCGAACGGGACCACGGCGCCCGTCTGGGCCCTGGCCGGGTTCAGCAACGACGTCCGATGGGACCCGGCAGAGGAGTACCCCTACACACCGCTGACCACGTATGCGGACGTCAAGTGGCACGGCAAGCACGCCACCGGAGCCGGCGAACTGCTCGTCCAGCACCCGTAATCGACTGACGCGGCGCTGCGGGGCGATGCTCGTCGGTCGTCCCGCAGCCCGGCAGTACTGCCCGGTCGCGCGGGCGAACTGCGGCGGGCTTCCGTGTCACCGCGGGCTTCCGTGTCACCGCGGCCTGGGCCTGCAGTCCTCAGCCGTGGCAAGAGCCTCGAGACGCAAGTTGGGGGGCGCGGCCACGCCTCAACAGTTCTGCGTGGCGACCCGAGTTCCGGGGTGTGGGCCGGGAGAACTGCTGACCACATGCTGACCACGAACCGGACATTGCGGTCGCACCGACGGCACCCGTCGTACGCAAGATCGCCCTGACCTGCCACAACACACTGTGCGCCTGGGCAGATTCGAACTGCCGACACCCGCTTTAGGAGAGCGGTGCTCTATCCCCTGAGCTACAGGCGCGCGATCCACGGGGAACGCGCAGATCCTACCCAACGCGGACGCGAACGGGCCGAGGCCGGTCATCGGGCCGACGCACGGCCCCAACCCGGCAGGCACGTGACCGTTCTATTCCCTTGGCAGACCCGCACGGTAGCCGCCAGAGTCGTTGCATGCCCACAGGCGGAGTGCTGCCCGGCAGGTTCGAGGGCGAGGTCCTCGTGCCCGACTCACCCGACTACGACGTCGCGCGTACTGTCTGGAACGGCACCGTCGACCGTCGGCCGGCGTACGTCGTCCGGTGCGCCGGCACCGACGACGTGCGTGCCGCGGTCCGGGTCGCGCGCGAGCTCGGTCTGCCGCTCGGTGTGCGAGGCGGCGGGCACAGCGCCCCGGGATGGGCGGTGCCCGACGGCGGGCTGATGATCGACCTGTCCCGGATGCGGGGCGTCGACGTCGACCCGGGAGCCAGCACGGCGCAGGTGCAGGGCGGGGCCCTGCTGGGGTCGCTCGACGCGGCCTCGCAGCCGTACGGGTTGGCGACGACGGCGGGGATCGTGTCGCACACGGGCATCGGCGGGCTGGCCCTCGGTGGCGGCGTCGGCTGGCTCGGCCGGGAGCTCGGCCTCACCTGCGACAACGCGCTGGGGTACGAGGTGGTGACCGCCGACGGCGAGCTCGTCCGTGCGACGGCCGACGAGCACCCCGACCTGTTCTGGGGGCTGCGCGGCGGCGGCGGCAACTTCGGCGTCGTCACGCGTTTCGACCTCACGCTGCACGACGTCGGCACGAAGGCCCTGGTCGCCGAGGTGGACCTCGACCCCGCGCGCGGCCTCGATGCGCTCCGGACGTGGCTGGCGTGGGCCGACGACGCACCGAGGCGCGCGACCCTCATCGCCGAGGTGCGCGCCGGGGGTCCGCTCACGCTGGGGTTCGTCTGGGTCGGCCCGCCCGACGACGCCGCACCGGTGGTCGCGCGGCTCGACGGCCTCGGCGCCGCCCTGGCCCGACGGGTCGCGCCGATCAGCTATGTCGACCTGCAGCGGCAGTCGGACGTCGGCGCGGGGCACGGCTTCCGCCGCTACGCCAAGAGCCACTACGTCCGGGAGCTGCCCGACGCGGCGCTCGAGGCGTTCCTCGCCCACGCGGAGGCGGACGTGGGGGCGGCGAGCCTCGTCGCGTACGGCGGCGCCATCGCGGACGTCGACCCGGGGGCGACGGCATTCGCGCACCGCGACACGCGGTTCGAGTACGACGTGGGCGCCAAGTGGGAGGACCCGGCGGACGACGAGCGCCACGCTGCGACGTGCCGACGACTCGCCGCGACGATCGAGCCCTGGAGCGTCGGGGTGTACGTCAACGCGCTCGGGGCGGAGGGGGCTGCGGGTGTGCACCGGGCCTACGGAGCCGCCACGTACGCGCGCCTCCAGGCGCTGAAGTCGGCCTGGGACCCCGACAACGCCTTCCGGCTCAACCAGAACATCCCTCCGGCGTGAGCGACGAGGTCACCCGTAGAAGCTCTTGAGCGCCTCGAACACGAGGATCGCGGGCCAGACGAGCGCCTTCGGGATCGCGAGGGCGAAGTCCCAGAAGGTGTCCCCCGCGGAGAAGTAGTAGATCGCGGCGCCGAAGAAGCCGATGCCGTAGACCGCGCCACCCCCGGCCGCACCGCCGGCTGAGCTTTTCGACGTCATGCCAACCCCCTCAGCGAAGACCCGCCGACAGCCCCACGCGCGAGTGGACCCCGGCCTTGGCGAACACGCTAGCGACGGTGCGGATGGACCGGGGTGAGGCGCGACCCGACGAGAGACCTGCCGCGCCCCGTGGCAGGATCGCGGGATGACGACGGAGCAGACGACAGTGCCCGACATCACCAAGAACGCGGGCGGCACCGAGCTGTGGGTGGAGCGCACAGGCAAGCGCCTCTATACCGGCCGCAACTCGCGGGGCGCCGAGGTGAGCATCGGCGGCGCCGAGGTCGACGGCGTGTT
Organism: Cellulomonas sp. Leaf395; assembly: GCF_001424125.1. Taxonomy (GTDB): domain Bacteria; phylum Actinomycetota; class Actinomycetes; order Actinomycetales; family Cellulomonadaceae; genus Cellulomonas. The sequence goes on along the minus strand of NZ_LMQI01000001.1, from coordinate 550,764 downwards.
CAGCCCGGGTGAGCTCCTGAAGATCGCGCTGGCCGGCTGCAGCGGTCTGTCCGCCGACTCCAAGCTGGCGCACCGCCTGGGCGACGACGTCGACGTGGTCATCAAGGTGTCGGGCATGGCCCACCCGGACGAGGACCGCTACCCCGCGATCGCCGAGGAGCTGGTGGTGGACCTGAGCTCGCTGGACGCCGAGGCCCGCGAGCGCCTGATCACTGTCGTGCACCGAGCCATCGACTCGCACTGCACGGTCGGCCGCACCCTCGACGCGGGCGCGCAGGTGCAGCTGACGGTCACCGGGGAGCGCTGATGGCCGGCGTCGTCGAAGCGGCCCTCGCGAGGGCCGTCACCATCCCGTCCACCACCATCCACGCCCACGTCAGCTCGTTGCGGCGCCGGCACCCGGACGCGAGCCCCGAGCAGCTGGTGCGCCTCCTGGAGAAGGAGTACCTGCTGGTGGTGCAGAGCACCGGCGGTGCGGTGGGTGCGACGGCGGCGGCTCCGGCGGTCGGGACGGGGGTCGCACTGGCACTCACGGCCAGCGACATCGCCACGTTCTTCGGGGCGTCGGCCGCGTTCGCGCTGGCGGTGGCGAGCGTGCACGGCATCGAGGTCGAGGACACGGACCGCCGTCGCGCGCTCCTGCTGACCACGATCCTGGGTGACACCGGCGCCAAGATCGTCACGGACAGTGCGGAGCTGACCAGCGTCAGTGTCGCCCGGGCACTGCTCACGCGGATGCCGATGGCGACGGTCCGCAAGGTGAACACGACGATGACCCGGCGCTTCGTGCGCACGCAGGTCACCAAGCAGACCGGCCTGGCAGTCGGGCGCATCATCCCGTTCGGGATCGGCCTGGTCATCGGTGTCGCGGGGGCGCGCGCCCTGGGCAAGAACGTGATCGACGGCGCGCGCCGGGCGTTCGGACCGCCGCCGCTGACGTTCCCGCGGGTCATCGAGATCGGCGGCTCGGACGATGGACCCGTGGTCCCGCCGGCCACGGAGCAGAAGCGCCTCGCGGGCCGGTTCAAGGGGATCGGGTCCCGGAAGAGCGCCTCCTAGCGGCTACCAGCGGGCGTGCACGTGCTGGCGGATCCGCCCGTCGTACACGCCGCGCAGCCCGTCGAGCGTCTCCTCGTCGACCGATGGCAGCGACGCCGCCTGCGCGTTGGCGACGGCCTGGACCGCGGAGCGTGCGCCGGGGATGACGACGGACACCCCGGGCTGGTCGATGATCCACCGCAGTGCGAGCTGGGCCGTCGTGGCGCCAGCCGGGGTGAGGTCGGCGACCTCGCGGGCGGCGGCGACGCCGACCTCGAACGGCACGCCGGCGAACGTCTCGCCCACGTCGAAGGACTGCCCGGAGCGGTTGTAGGACCGGTGGTCGTCGGCTGCGAACTGCGTGTGCTCGTCGTACTTCCCGGACAGCAGGCCCGACGCCAGCGGCACGCGCGCGATGATCCCGACGCCCTCGGCCGCCGCCAGGGGCAGCACCTGCTCGAGCGGCTTGCGCCGGAACACGTTGAGGATGATCTGCACGGTGGCGACGTGCGGCCGGATGATCGCCTCGAGAGCCTCGTCGACGGTCTCCACGGACACCCCGTAGGCGGCGATGCGGCCCTCGTCGACGAGCACGTCGAGCGCGTCGTACGTGGACTCCCGGCGGTACACCTCCGACGGCGGGCAGTGCAGCTGCACCAGGTCGAGGGTCTCGACGTCGAGGTTCTCGCGCGAGCGGTCGGTCCAGGCGCGGAACCAGGACAACGTGTACGCGTCGGCGACGTGCGGGTCCGCGCGGCGACCCATCTTCGTGGCGACCGTGATGCCGTGGTTCGGGCCGCGGGCGGCCAGGAACGAGCCGATGAGCTTCTCGGAGCGGCCGTCGCCGTACACGTCAGCGGTGTCCAGGAACGTCACGCCGGAGTCGACCGCGGCGCCCAGGACCTCCAGCGCCGCCTCGTCGGACACCGACCCCCAGTCCGCACCGAGCTGCCAGCACCCCAGCCCCACGACCCCGACCGACCGACCTGTCCTGCCCAGCAGCCTGCTATCCATGGACAGGGACGCTACCCGCGCGGACGATGGGCCGCGTGACGAGCATCCCGATCGACGCCGTGGTCCGGTCCTTCCCGGTCGATGCCGCGACGGCGTGGGAGCTGGTGGCCGACCTGCGCAACCACGAGCGCTGGATCCCGCTCACCCGGGTGTCGCTCGACGGACCAGCGCGCGTGGGCGCCAGGGTGACGGCGGTGTCGGGGCCGTTCGCGCGGCGCGGGTTCCCCGGTCTCGCCGACGTGATGACCATCGACCGCTACGACCCGCCCGCCGGCGCGGAGCCGGGCGTCGCCACGTTCACCAAGACCGGGCACGTGCTCAAGGGGCACGCGAGCATCGTCGTCGTCGCCGCCGGGCCGTCGTCGAGCCGGGTGTTCTGGAGCGAGGACGTCTACCTGGCGGGCCCCCTCCCCCGGCGACTCACCGGCGCACTGGTCTCACCGTTCCTCGGCGCGATGGTGCGATACGCACTGATGCGCGCTCGCCAGGATGCTCGCGCAACAGATCGCCTCCGAAACCGCTGACTGCGCAACAGATTGCGGCCCAGCACGCAATCCGAGATGAACGGCCCGGGCCGTACCGACTCGTAGCCTTGTGGCAACGACACGCCACGAGGAGCCTTCATGACCCCGACCGCCCCCGGACGTACCGATCGCCGTTACCTGATGTGCGAGCCCGTCCACTACACGGTGTCCTACGAGATCAACCCGTGGATGGACAAGACCAAGCACACCGACGCCGACCTGGCGGTCCGCCAGTGGCGCACGCTGCGCGACGTGTACCTGGACCTCGGCCACACCGTCGAGACGATCGAGCCGATCCCCGGCCTGCCGGACATGGTCTACGCCGCGAACGGCGCGACCGTCCTGGACGGGGTCGTCTACTCCGCGAAGTTCCGCTACGCCGAGCGCCAGCCCGAGGGGCCCGCCTACCAGAAGTGGTTCGCCGACCGCGGCTACGTCACGCACACCGCCGGCGAGACCAACGAGGGCGAGGGCGACCTGCTCGTCGTCGGCGACCTGGTCCTGGCCGGCACCGGCTTCCGCACCGACCGCGCCGCGCACGCCGAGCTCCAGGAGCTGTTCGGCCGCCCGGTCATCTCGCTCGACCTGGTCAGCCCGCACTACTACCACCTGGACACCGCGCTGGCCGTGCTGTCGAGCGACCCGGCCGACCCGCAGATCGCGTACTTCCCCCCGGCGTTCTCGGCCGGCTCGCGCGCCGTGCTGCGCCAGCTCTTCCCGGACGCGGTCGAGGCCACGGAGCGCGACGCGGTCGCCCTCGGCCTCAACGCGGTCTCCGACGGCCTGAACGTCGTCGTCGCCCCGGGGGCTGTCGACCTGGCCGCAGCGATCGGCGAGCGCGGCTACAACCCCATCCCGGTGGACACCAGCGAGCTGCTCAAGGGCGGCGGCGGCGCCAAGTGCTGCACGCTGGAGATCCGCCCCGCATCCGGCTCCGGACGATGACTCTCGCCCCCGTGGGCACCGCATCGGTGCTCGCGCCCAACTACCACCCGCTCCCGGTCACCCTGGTCGACGGGCTCGGCTCGTGGGTGACCGACGACGAGGGCCGACGCTATCTGGACCTGCTCTCCGGGTACTCGGCGCTGAACTTCGGCCACCGGCACCCGGTGCTGACCGCGGCGGCGCACGCGCAGATCGACAAGCTGACGCTCACGTCCCGCGCGTTCGACCACGAGCTGCTCGAGCCGTTCGCGGCCCGCCTCGCAGCCCTCGTCGGCCCCCTCGTCGCGGGCCCGCCCATGGTGCTGCCGATGAACACGGGGGCCGAGGCCGTCGAGACCGCGATCAAGGCCGCCCGCAAGTGGGGGTACGACGTCAAGGGCGTCCCCGCGGACCGCGCGACGATCGTCGTGGCCGACGGCAACTTCCACGGCCGCACGACGACCATCGTGTCGTTCTCCACCGACCCCGACGCGCGTCGCGGCTTCGGCCCGTACACGCCCGGCTTCCGCGTGGTCCCGTACGGCGACGCCCAGGCCCTTGCCGACGCCGTCGACGAGACCACCGTCGCCGTCCTCCTGGAGCCCATCCAGGGCGAGCAGGGCGTCGTCATCCCGCCCGAGTCCTACCTACCGGCCGTGCGAGCCCTCTGCACCGAGCGTGACGTGCTGCTCATCGCCGACGAGATCCAGTCCGGCCTCGGCCGCACCGGCACCACACTCGCGTCGGAGCTCTGGGGGGTGCGGCCCGACCTGGTCACCCTGGGCAAGGCCCTGGGCGGCGGGGTCCTGCCCGTGTCCGCCGTCGTCGGTCGCGCCGACGTCCTCGGCGTCCTCACCCCCGGCACACACGGCTCCACGTTCGGCGGCAACCCGCTCGCGTGCGCGGTGGGCCTCGCGGTCATCGGCCTCCTGGAGACCGGCGAGCTGCAGGCGCGCGCCACCACACTCGGCCTGCACTGGGGCGCCCGTCTCGACGCGCTCGTCGACAAGGGTCTGCTCACCTCGTCGCGCCGCGTGGGCCTGTGGGCCGGCCTCGACGTCAGACCGCCGGTGACCGGCCGTCAGCTCTGCGAGCGCCTGCTGGCCCGCGGCGTGCTGGCCAAGGACACCCACGGCAGCACCATCCGCCTCGCTCCCCCGCTGACCATCACGGTGGAGGACCTCGACCTGGCCACGGACCGCCTCACCGACGCCCTCCGCTGACCCGCCCCGCCGGAACGTCGGCACTCCGAGCGCCCGGACGACCGAATCGGCGGACGTCGCGCAGTGCAGCCGGGTTGCGTCCGCACAATCGCGCGCCTCGGCGACCGAATCTGCGGACGGTAGGGGCTAGCTGAACTTCACTGCGCCGAAGAGCCAGCCGTTCAGGCTTGCACCGCCGACCCCCATGCTGGACACGTCGGTGCGGCGCATCTGCGCGTCGTGGCCGGGGGAGTTCGACCACGCGGAGACCATCGCGGACGCCGAGCCGCTGCTCACGCAGGCCACGATGTTGTCGCCGCCGGAGTGCCAGATGCCCCCGGAGTTGGCCATGTTGATCGCGTGCGACACGAGGCTGCCGCTGCGGGAGATCGACAGCTGCGGGAGGCCGAGCGACGAGCGGTAGGCGTTGATCGCGGAACCGATCGCGGAGACGCTCGACTCGCCCGCACCGGAACCGCCCGAGCCGCTGCACACCTTTCCGCCGGACGGGACGCCGCTGCCGCTCGACGGGACGGGCGCGGTGGTGGTGCCCGACGAGGTGGTGCCCGACGACGCCCTGGGGACGGTCGAGCGGGCCGTGGACCGGGCCGGGGTCCTGGTGGCGGTGGAGCGCGCAGCACGGGCGGCCTCCGCGGCGGCTGCCGCAGCGCCCTGCTCGGCGGCGATGCGGGCGTTCTCGGCGACCTGCCACGCGCCCTGCGCGTCGACGGCGGCCTTCTCGGGTGCGGCGACGCCGGCGACGAGCGATCGCAACGACCGCAGGCTGACGTCGGGAGCGGCCAGCGCGGCACCGACGGCACCGGACGCACCTGCGAGGGCTGCTCGGGGTGCGTCGCCCGCGTTCGGGACGGCAGCGAGGGTGGAGGTCGCGTGGTCGACGGCGGCCTGCGCCGTGGTCGTCGCGTCGGCGCGGCTGTCCAGGTACGCCGCCTGGGCGACGACGGCGTCCGTGCTGCGCTCCGCGACCGCGTCGCGGGACACAGCGAGCACGTGCTCGTCCACGCGTGACCCCGCCGCGAGCGCGTCGGCCTCGGCCTCCTGTGCCCGCTCCTCGGTGGCGTAGACGGCACCGCCCGCCGCGACCGCGATCACGACGCCTGCGGCGAGCCCGACCCAGACCGTCCGCCGGACCCCCATCGTTCGCGGGACGGCGGGAACGGGCTGGGGCTCGACCAGGGGGGAGGGTGCGGCACGAGGCTGGGGGACGTCGACAACGGCGGGAGCGTCCGCGATCACCGGGGCCGGTTCAATGACCGGCGGCCGCTGGTTCGGGACCAGATCGAGCCGCTTCTTCGTCTCCTTGACCACGCAACCTCCCTCGTCAGACCCCGGTGCTTGGGGCCTCCTTCGTTATCGGGTCGCGCGGCGTCCACCTTGAGGCAAGATGCCGCATTTGTTTATTCACCCGTTCGGCCTATTGCGTGCACACAGTGCCATCTACCCCGGAACCACTCCAAATCCGCGCGAGTCGCCCGGGCGGGCGCGACGGGGTCCGCGATGATGAGGGACGTGACCGACGACTCCGGGCTCGACGCCCTCGACACCGCGATCCTTCGCGTCCTCGCGCTCGATGCCCGGGCGACGTTCGCGCAGGTGGGAGAACACGTGTCGCTCTCGGCGCCGGCCGTGAAACGGCGCGTCGACCGGCTGCGCGAGCGGGGGGTCATCCGCGGCTTCACGGTCCGGCTGGATCCGGCCGCGATGGGGTGGCAGACCGAGGCGTTCGTCGAGCTGTTCTGCCAGGGTTCCACCAGCCCGGCGACCATGCGCGCGGCGGTGGAGCACTACCCCGAGGTCGTGGCCGCGAGCACCGTGACCGGGGACGTCGACCTCATGGTGCAGGTGCGCGCTCGCGACATGCGGCACCTGGAGCGGGTGGTCGAGAGACTCGCCGCGGAACCGTTCGTCGCCCGGACGCGCTCGACCGTCGTGCTCTCGGCCCTCGTCCGCCGCCCGGACGTCCCCCCGGCGCCCGAGGGCTGAGTGCGGACAGCACGGGCTCCGGGGCCGCGTCAGGTCAGCTCGCGGCGCTGGTCACTCGTGTCACCCAGCTCCAGGTCACCGGATGATTCCGCCGCGACGTCGTCGATGAGCGACGTGAACACCTCGGCCAGGAGCGAGTCGGACATCGCGGCGATCCGGTCGAGCTGAGTCTTCCGGGCCTTGCGCGGCTGGTGCTGAAGGATCTGGAGAGCGCGCTCGACCTGGTCGGCGCGCTGCTTCCAGCTGGCCGCCTGGACCGAGACGACGGACTCCGAGCCCTCGGCGTCCAGCACCGCCCGCGCCTGCTCCCGCACGGCGTCCATCGCCTTGGCGATCTTGGCCTCAGGAGTCCTGGCCTTCTGCACCTCGACGATCTTCTTGCCGGCGTCGGTCAGGCGCCTCTGGACGTCCGGGTTGGTCGCGACGAGCACCGAGATCTGCCCCGCCAGCTTCTTGGCCACGGGCCACAGGACCCGCATCGGGAGAGCCATGTGCCACTCCTTCGTCGTGCCGGTCGACGCCTCGACCAACGGGTTGCGTCATGCTCCTGACCTGTCCTGCGGCTCGCTGACGAGTGCCTGACGGCGCGCTCCGTCAGCGGTCGACCGCGGCGGAGGCCCGCCTGCCGAGCCATGCCCCCGTGCACGCTCTACCCGGCGACGGCCTCCGTGGTGGCGCACCGGTTGGTGACCACCATGACAGGGCAGTCGGAGTGGTGCAGGACGGCCTGGCTGGTGGAGCCCAGCAGCAGGCCGGCGAAGCCGCCGCGGCCGCGGGAGCCGACGACGATCAGGTCGGTGGCGACCGAGAACTCCGTGAGCAGCTCCGCGCCCGTGCCGTCGAGCGCGATCCGCCGCACGACCAGGTCCGGGACGTCGGCGAGGGCACGGTCGACGACGACGTTCAGCCCCTCGGTGACGTCCCGCAGCACCTGTTCGTGGTCAACCGCGGCCGGGAGCCACGCGAGGACGCCCGACATCGACCCGACGGGCACCCCAGCCACCGCGGTCAGCGACGCACCCCACGCCCGGGCCTCCCCGATGGCGTACCGCAGCGCGCGCTCCGCCTGGGGGGAGCCGTCGACGCCCACGACGATGCGCTGCACGGGACGGGGAGGGGGGATCGGCGTGTCGTCGGGTAGCGCCCTGCCGGCCTCCCGCAGGGGGACGACGACGGTCGGGCAGTACGCGTGCGCGGGCAGGGCCGACGACACGGTGCCCAGCAGCCGGTCGGCGAACCCGCCGCGACCCCGCGTCCCGACGACCGCGAGCCGGACGGAGTGCGACATATCGACGAGGACCCCCGCGGCGTCGCCCGTGAGCACCTTGGCGCTGACGGGGACCCCCATCGAGGACACCCGCTGCGTCGCCTCGGCGAGCACCGCCTTGGCGCCCTCCTGGATCGCGGTGTCGTCCAGGGCGGCGTACCCGCCGTCGAGCGAGGCTGCCGTGAACGACGGGAGCGAGTAGCTGCAGACCAGCCGGACCGCCCACCCGTGGGTGCGGGCCTGCGCCGCCGCCCAGTCGAGGGCGTGCAGGCTCGCCGCCGAGCCGTCCACCCCGACGAGGACCACATCGTCACGCGTCATCCGAGCCTCCGTGCTCAACCGAGCCCGCCGTGCGCTCGTTCCAGTGTCCCCCTTCGACGGCCGCTTGCGACGTCGGGCTACCGGAATGTTGCCATATGTTGGCGGGTCGTTGACGTAGACCAGAGGATGAAGCGGCTCAGACCGCCACGTACGGGGACCACAGCGGCTCGGAGCGGACGGACGTGGTCCCGAACGCCACCGACCACCGGGGCGGTCGCGGGACGAACGGCAGCTCCCAGCCGATCTCGTGCAGGAGCCGGTCGGCCTTGCGGTGGTTGCACCGGACGCAGGCGGCGACGACGTTGGTCCACTCGTGCCGACCCCCGCGCGAGCGCGGGTTCACGTGGTCCACGGTGTCCGCCCCGCCGCCGCAGTACGCGCACCGGTGGTCGTCCCGCTGCAGCACCGTGCGGCGCGTGGGCGGCACGGGGCGACGCACGGGGACGTGGACGTAGCGCGTCAGGCACAGGACGGCGGGCAGGGGCACGGACACGTGCTCGGAGTGCAGCACGCGGCCGTCGGTCTCCAGCACGGTGGCCTTGCCGGTCATCACGAGCACCACGGCACGCCGCAGGCTCACGATGCACAGCGGCTCCATGCTGGCGTTGAGCAGCAGGGTGCGTGCTCCGGACGCGATCAGCCCTGGTGAGCCGACCTCGGACACTGCCCCACCGACGGCCTCGGTGGACAGCTTCGACGCATTCATGAGCACGGCGTTCTCCCGACCTCGGGGGTCGGACCGGCTGGCTGCCGGCCCGGCGAAGCGAAGCAACAGCGTGGTGCACGGCCAGAGTACGCGCCGCCCCCGCCGGAGGGCCGCACCAGGTGCCGGAACGCGACGAGGCCCCGGCGACAGGTGTCGTCGGGGCCTCGTCGGCGGAGGGCTGGGGTCAGCCGATCCGGATGAAGACAGGAGAGCTCTGCCAGATCTCGCGGAACTGGACCGTCTTGCCCGGGCGGGGCGAGTCGATCTGCTGGTTGCCACCGGCGTAGATCGAGATGTGACCGGGGCTCCAGATCAGGTCACCGGGCTGCGCGTCCGCCCGCGAGACGATGGTGCCGGCAGCCTTCTGACCGCTCGAGGTGCGCGGCAGCGTGATCCCGAGCTGGGCGTAGACGTAGCTCGTGAAGCCGGAGCAGTCGAAGCCGGCCGGAGTGGTTCCGCCGGAGACGTACGGGGTGCCGACGTAGCGGGCCGCGATCTCGAGGACGGCGTTGCCGTTGACCGACGACGGGACGGCGGCCCGGGGGGCCTCTGCCGCGGCGGCTGTGGTGGTGGTGGTGGTCGCTGCGCGGGCAGCGGTGCGCGAGGCGGCAGGCTTGGGCTTGACCACCGGCGGCGGCGGGGGCGGGGGCGGCGTCACGGCCGTCACGACCGGGGCGTCGAACGTCCAGGCGGCGTCGACCGGGGCGGTCACCACCGGCGACGTGTTCAGGACGGCGCGCGCCGAGGCGGTCAGCGCAGCGGTGTCGACGGCAGGCAGGGCTCCGGCGTCACCACCGGTGGCGGCGCTCGCGGTCGAGCCGAGCATCGAGACGACGAGTCCCGAGGTTCCGACGACGACAGCAGTACGGCGTCCGACGGTTCCCATCTGGTCCGAGGCAGCCGAAGCGAGCTCGGTCAGTGGCGTCGAAGGACGGCGCGCCGCACGGTGGCGGGCGCGAGTGGTGCTCACGGTCACGCGATGCCTCTCCTGATGCCTACGAGGTCAGCTGTCGGGTTCGGGTGGGAGAACACCCGGCCGTGTCCCCGATCGAGATCGGTTCTCCGGCTTCACCCCAAGGACACCGAACTTCCGGTGCCCGCAATTGGGTCCCCCGCCCCTGCCGGCGGTCAGTGCGGACCTCGTGGCGGCGGCAGGGTTAGGCGTTCCGCTCGAGGGCTTTCCTGGAGGAGGGTTCCGGGGAAGCAGGTCGAACGTACAGGACGGTCGCCGCGATTGTCACGTTCTGGTCACGAGGAGTTCGCCTCTTGTTGGACGCTCGTCCTGCCCCGACGCCGGCATCGCTGGGATGACCTGCAAAGACGCTGGCCACAGGCGTGGGAGCGCGCGCACCAAGCACCCCTGAGGAATGCGACGAAGATCACGGTCGATCACTCTTGACGCCTCCCATCGAGCATGCGGGGCGTCCCGGAGGATCCGAACAGGGCTCAGCGGGTCCCGACGAAGATGTGCCGAGCGACGTCCTCGGGCAGGTCCAGGAGCGTCTCCGAGCCCGGCCGCGACACCGTCACCGTGCCGTCGCTGCGCTCGATCGCGATCTCCTGGTGGGGCAGCACGCCCGCCTCGGCCAGCCGCGTCAACAGCTCGACGTCCACCTGCAGGGGCTCGGCGATACGGGCGACGACGGCACGCTCGGACCCGTCGGCACCGACCTCACCGCGGTAGATGACCAAAGACGTGACGCCGTCGAGGAACGTCTCCCGCGTGGTCTCCTCGCCGATCTCCCCCAGCCCCGGGATCGGGTTGCCGTACGGGTCGAAGTGGGGGTGGTCGAGCAGCGACGCGAGCCGCTTCTCCACCCGCTCGCTCATGACGTGCTCCCAGCGGCAGGCCTCCTCGTGCACGTACGGCCACTCCAGGCCGATGACGTCCGTGAGCAGGCGCTCGGCCAGCCGGTGCTTGCGCATGACGCGCACGGCCTTGCCCTCGCCCACCGCGGTCAGCTCGAGGTGGCGGTCACCGGTGACGACGACGAGCCCGTCGCGTTCCATGCGGGCGACCGTCTGCGACACCGTGGGGCCGGAGTGCCCGAGCCGCTCCGCGATCCGCGCGCGCAGGGGGGTGATGCCTTCCTCGGTGAGCTCGTAGATCGTCTTGAGGTACATCTCCGTCGTGTCGATCAGGTCGCTCACTGCCCAGGCCTCCCGCGTCGCGTCATCGTCGCGCGGCGCCGCTCGAGAAGCGGGCGGCCGCGCTGTGCACAGGTTAGTTGGTCGCGCCGACGGCGAGGGCCCGGCACCGCCTATCCTCGGCCTCGTGCCCGCTGCTCACGAGATCACGATCCCTGCGCACCTGCTGCCCGCGGACGGCCGCTTCGGTTCCGGCCCATCCAAGATCCGGCGGGCCCAGGTCGACGCGCTCGCCGGCCCGGCCGCCGCTCTTCTGGGGACGTCCCACCGCCAGGCGCCGGTACGCGCCCTGGTCGGTCGCGTGCGAGCGGGCCTGGCCACGCTGCTCGACCTGCCCGACGGGTACGAGGTCGTGCTGGGCAACGGCGGCTCGACGCTCTTCTGGGACGTCGCCACGCTCTGCCTGATCGAGGACCGGGCGGCCTTCGGCACCTTCGGTGAGTTCGGTGCCAAGTTCGCCGCCGCCGCCGCCCGCGCCCCGTTCGTCGGCGAGCCCGTGGTCACCTCCGCGGCACCTGGCGGTGTCGCGGTGCCGACCGTGGCGGACAACGTCGACGCGTACGCCTGGCCCCACAACGAGACGTCGACCGGCGTCGTCGCGCCCGTGCGCCGGGTTGCCGGGTCACGCGAGCAGGGCGCGCTGGTGCTCGTCGACGGCACGTCGGGCGCGGGCGGTCTCGCTGTCGACGTCGCGCAGACCGACGTCTACTACTTCGCGCCGCAGAAGTCGTTCGCGTCCGACGGTGGCCTCTGGCTCGCGGCCGCCTCCCCCGCCGCGATCGAGCGGGCGGCACGCGTCGAGTCGAGCGGTCGCTGGGTCCCGGAGTCGCTGTCGTTCACCACCGCCGTGACCAACTCACGCCTCGACCAGACGCTGAACACGCCGGCCATCGCGACCCTCGTCCTGCTCGCGGAGCAGCTCGACTGGATCCTCGGCAACGGCGGGCTGGCGTGGGCGGCGCAGCGCACGGCGACGTCGGCGGGACACCTGTACGGCTGGGCAGAGTCACGGGACTGGGCGACGCCGTTCGTCGCGGACCCTGCGTTGCGCTCGGACGTCGTCGGCACCATCGACCTCGACCCGGAGATCGAGGCCGCCACGGTCGCGCGGGTGCTGCGCGCCCACGGGGTCGTCGACGTGGAGCCGTACCGCAAGCTGGGCCGCAACCAGCTGCGGGTCGCGATGTACCCCGCGGTCGAGCCGGACGACGTGCTCGCGCTCACGGCGTGCGTCGACCACGTGGTGGACCAGCTGTCCTGACAGCCAGCGCCCGCCCCCGCGGTCAGCGCAGGGGCGGGCGTTATTGGGTGACCTGGTCAGGCCGTCGTGCGGCGGCGGCGAGCGATTGAGACGAGCGCGACGGTCACTCCACCGATCAGGACCAGTGCTGCACCGGCCATCAGCAAAGGCTGGACCTCGGAACCGGTGGCCGAGAGCACGGCCGTCGAGGTGGAACCCGGGTCCGCGAGCACCACGGTGGTCGTCGTCGGGGTCACGGGGTTGTTAACCAGCACCTCGGTGTCGGGCGGGCTCGTGAGGCAGGTGGGGGTCGACGGCGGGTAGCCCACCGTGACGGTCGCCTCGGCGTCGCCTGACTGGAACTGCACCTGCACGCTGGGGCGGACCCAGTCGAACTCGTCGCCCTCGACCCAGGTGCCGTCGGGCAGCTGCTGCCAGCCGGGCCAGTCGACGCCCTTGCCGCCAGGGCCGGGCACCGCACCAGGCCAGAGCACCTCACCGCTGAGCCCCTGGTCGGCGTAGACGACGTCGTCGCCACCGGGGTTGATCCAGGTGATGTTCACCGTCGCAGCGGGGGCGGCGGACGCGACGTTGTACGTGAGGTACGGGACGTCGTTGTCGCACACCGGTGCCACGGTGCTGACAGAGAACTGGCATATCTGCGGCGCACCGTACGTGTCGGTGGGGTTCTGGCACCCGACGGGAGCGACGGTCGGGCCCGGGCTCGGGGTCAACGCCGCCGACGCCGGGCCGGCGCCGAGGATCGCGACAAGGACAGCGACGAACGCGACGACCGCGCCCCGTACCAGCCTGACCATGGTGACGCCCCTATCGATAATCGGACATATCGGTCCTTATTGTGGACCCCACACGGTCGCATCGGACGTCGCATTACGGGTGATTTCGTCCGGTTTCGGACAATTCGTCGGTGGCAGCGCTACGGGCAGGTCGCGGTGATCAGTCCGGGGCTCGTAAGCGTGGGCGTGGTCCACACCGAGACCGTCCCGTCGCGGACGGGAACCTCGACGCGGTACGTCTCCGCCGCGCCAGGCGCCATGTTCGACGTCACGATCTGGACGTCGCGCCCCGCCATGGTGGCCGTGATCCCGGAGACGTAGCTCTCGCCCAGGCGGAGGTTCTCCAGCACGGCACCGATCGGTGCGTACACGCTGACGTTCGTCGACAGGACGCCGACGGGCAGACCGGTGTCCGCCGTGCCGGTCACGTACTCCGGCAGGGAGGACAGGTCAGCGGGCGGGTCATAGGCGAGGTCGAGGCGGACGGTCGCGGTCGGGTCACTGCCCGTGCACCTCAGGTCCTCAACGGTCACCGTCGTCGTGAGGTAGTAGCCGAGCTTGCCGGCGGATCCGTCGTTGAGGAACACGCCCGTCGCGTCGGGGAACGGTCCCGTCAGGAACGCCGCGCCCACGCTCGTGCCCTCGAGCCGCTCCTGCTCCTGCGGGTGCGCCGACCACATCCGCACGCGACCCTCGGCCCCCGCACGCGCCAGCGCGTCGACGATGCCGCGCGAGTCGCCCTGACCCGAGCTGACCGCCCGGAAGACGGTCGCCGCCACAGCGGTGTAGAACGCATCTCCCGACGCGGAATCGTCACCGTAGGTGGTGTACGCGTCCCTGAGCAGCACCTGCACGACGTTCGCCGCGGTGATCTGTGCACCTCCCGGCTCGACGACGGGGCCGGTCGCACCCAGGAGGTAGGACGCGGCGACGGGGTCGGTGGCGATCACCCCGTCCACACGCGTACCGATGTCCCGCTCCCACCGCGCGGACAACAGCTCGGCGCTGCGCGGGAAGTCCGGGGTCATCACGGCGTTCTGCACCCACCGCCCGAGGCGGTCGGTGTCGACCCGCAGCTCTTCGTCGGTGAGCGGGAGGATCGAGGCGTCGGTGCCGACCAGGTCGAGGGTGGTGCGCTGCTCGGTCAGCTCCAGGGCACCGTCGTCGGCGCGCAGGATCGCGAAGGCGCCCGCGATCCCTCCCGCGCTGCGCAGTTCCGCCGAGTTGAGCGAGACCAGCAGGTACGTCCGCGGACCGTCTGCGCCCAGCATCGGCGGCAGGAGTGACGCCACTTGGGCGCCGGCGTCCAGCGCACCTGTGACGTGGGCCAGCTCGTCCTGCACCTGGCCGACCGGTCCCGCGAGCGGAGTCACCAAGGCGTTCGTGTCGATCGCGGCCACCGCCGCTTGCGCGCTGTGGGCGCTCGCTGCGGCCGCGACGATGTCCGGTGCTGCGTCCACGAGGGGTGCCAGGTCGATCCGGCCGTCGGTGCCAGGTGTCTCCTGGGCGCGCAGGACGGCGTCGATCCGACCGATCGCCGGCAGCGCGTCGCGCACCACGTCGTCCAGCGACCAGGACACGACGCGGACGGCTTCGAGGTTCGCCCCCAGCCACGGCAGGTGCTCCGCCGCGCGCCACACGGGGTCACCGGTCGCCGCACGGGCTGCGGCGAGATCGGCCTGGACCTGTGGCAGCCGTGCCTCGATCTGCTGCACGTCTGCGCCGTCGACGTCACCGCGCAGGTCCAGCACGACGTCCTTCGCCGACAGCAGCGCAGTCCCGGCCTGGTACCCGCGGTACGCCAGCCAGCCGGTCGCGACGACCAGCAGGACGAAGAAGGCCAGGACACCGAACGCGATACGGCGCGCGATCCGGCGCGGCGGGCGGGGGATGCCGGACGGCTCGTCGAGGGGCTCGTGCGCCTCAGGGGCGCGCGGCTCGTCGACGGTGGCACTCATCGGATGATGGTGACATCCCGGACATCCGGGGCGACATGGTCCGCGGCGGTCTTCACCCGGGCATCCACCCGGTCGGCCGCGTCAGGCCGCCGTCTGGCGGTCCGCGGCCTCCTGTGCACCGAGCCGGGACGCGATGTCTGCACGGTCCGGGAGCGCCGGGTGGAGCACCTCGAGGTGGGGTCGCGTGCGCACGTGGTAGCGCACGGTGACGTCCCACTTCCTCCACGCCCACAGTGCCGCTCCGGTGGCGACGAGCAGGGCGGAGATCGACCCGATGCCGATGGCCCAGCGCGGGCCGTACGCCTGCCCGATCCAGCCGACGATGGGCGATCCGACGGGGTTCGCGCCCAGGAACACCATCATGTACAGCGCCATCACCCGGCCTCGTACCACGGGGTCGGTGCTCATCTGGATGGTCGCGTTGGCAGCAGTCATCATGGTCAGCGACGCGAACCCGACGGGGATGCAGGCGATCGCGAACGCAAGGTACGTCGGCATGAGCGCCATGACGCCGGTCGCGATGCCGAACCCGAACGCGGCGCCGATGACCAGGCGGACACGGGGTCGTTCCCGTCGCGCGGCGAGCAGCGCCCCGGTCAGCGACCCGATGGCCAGCACCGAGCCGAGGATCCCGTACTCCCCCGCCCCCATGCCGAACTCGCTGCGCGCCATCATGGCGCTGGTCAGCTGGAAGTTGAGGCCGAACGTGGACACGACACCGACGACGACCATGATCACGAGGATGTCGCTGCGACCCCGGACGTAAGCGATGCCCTCGCGCAGCTGACCCTTGGCGCGAGGGGTGCTCGGCATCGGGTTCAGCTCGGACTGCCTCATCCGGGTCAGCGAGAAGATCGTCGCGAAGAACGTCACCGCGTTGATGAGGAACACCCAGCCGGTGCCGACGGCGGCGATGAGCAGTCCGGCCACAGCCGGCCCGACCAGACGGGCGGCGTTGAACGACGCGCTGTTCAGGCCGACCGCGTTCGACAGCTTGCTCTGGGGGACCAGCTCCGCCACGAAGGTCTGCCGGACCGGTCCGTCGATGGCCGTGACGCACCCAAGAGCGAGCGCGAACACGTAGACCTGCCACAGCTGCGCGTGCCCGCTCAGGACCAGGATGCCGAGCAGGGCGGCGAGCACCCCCTGGCCCACCTGCGTGGCGATCAAGAGCTTGCGCCGGTCGACCCGGTCCGCCAGCAGGCCCGCGTACGGGGACAGCAGGAGCACCGGCGCGAACTGCAGGGCCGTCGTGATGCCGACCGCCACACCGGACTCGTCGGTCAGCTCGGTCAGGACCAGCCAGTCCTGCGCGACGCGCTGCATCCAGGTGCCCACGTTCGCCACCAGCGCCCCGGCGAACCACAGCCGGTAGTTCCGGAACTTCAGCGAGGAGAACGTGGGACTCATGAAGCGGCGATCCTCCGCAGCAGCTCGGCGGCGTCGGCGAGCAGCGTGCGCTCGTCCTGGGTCATCTCCCGGAGCCGTTCCGCCAGCCACGCGTCCCGACGGCGGCGGGTCTCGTCGACCTCCGCGACACCGGCGTCCGTCAGGCTGACGACGACCTGCCGGCCGTCCGTCGGGTGCTCCGCCTTCGCGACGAGGCCCAGCTCCACCAGGCTGTTGACCGTCCGGGTCATGCTCGGCGGCTGGATGCGCTCGAGCTCGGCCAGCTGGCCCGGCGTCAGCGGGCCGTCCTTGGTGAGCCAGGCGAGGACCGTGAACTGCGGGTCTGTCAGCCCGGCCTTGCCCCGCTCCGCCCGGATCCTTCTCGAGGCGCGGCCGATGGCGATGCGGAGCTCGCCGGCGAGGTCACGGGAGGACGGCATGGTTCTTACTCTAGATCATTACCTTGCGTAATGACACTTCGCCCCGTCCGCCGTCGCCTACCCTGGCGCGCATGGCGGTGAGCGGGCGGGCACGGACGGTGACTCGCGTGCTTCTCGGCGTCTACCTCGTCGGCCTGGCCCGCGTGACCCTCTGGCCCGAGCTCTCTGACAACGACGGGTTCGACCTGGTCCGCACCATCCTGGGCTGGCTCGACGACCACGGGATCGCCCTGACCTACAGCGTCACCGAGTTCGTCGCCAACATCGCGCTGTTCGTGCCGTTCGGGGTTCTCGTCAGCCTGCTCCAGCCCCGCCGGCCGCCGTGGGCGGTCGTCGCGCTGGGCCTGGCCACCTCGCTGGCCATCGAGGTCGCGCAGCTGCTGTTCCTCCCCCTCCGGGTGGCCGACGTGCGCGATCTCGTCGCCAACACGCTGGGGACGGCCGTCGGGGTCGCGGTGGTTCTCGCCTCGTCGCGCACGCGCGAGCCCACCTCAGCTGCCGGCAGGCAGGAAGACCCTGTCGCGACGCCGTCAGAGCGCGGAGACAAGTCGCCCCGTCAGGGCCGACCGAGCGCCCGATAGGTCCAGCCCGCGGCGCGCCAGCGGGCAGGCTGCAGCACGTTGCGGCCATCGAGGATCCGGCGGTGCGCCACGACCGACGCGAGGTCGTCCGGATCGATCTCGCGGTACTCGGCCCACTCGGTAGCCAGAAGGACGACGTCGGCATCCCTGGCGGCCTCGAGCGCGGTCTCGGCGAAGTGTAGGTCCGGCCACTTCGCCCGTGCGTTGGCGATGGCCTGGGGGTCTGTGACGGTGACGTGGGCGCCCTGCAGCTGCAGCTGCGCCGCCACGGAGAGCGCCGGGGAGTCACGGACGTCGTCGGAGTCGGGCTTGAACGACGCACCGAGGACAGCGACGCGACGCCCGACGATCGAGCCGTGGCACACCTCGCGGGCCAGGTCGACCATCCGCACCCGGCGGCGCATGTTGATGGAGTCGACCTCGCGCAGGAAGGACAGCGCGTCGCTGACGCCGAGCTCCCCCGCTCGAGCCATGAAGGCTCGGATGTCCTTGGGCAGGCACCCGCCGCCGAACCCGAGCCCTGCGTTCAGGAACCTGCGACCGATTCTCGCGTCATAGCCGATCGCGTCCGCCAGCCGGGTGACATCTGCCCCGGTCGACTCACACAGCTCCGCCATCGCGTTGATGAACGAGATCTTCGTGGCGAGGAACGAGTTCGCTGCCACCTTGACCAGCTGGGCCGTCGCATAGTCGGTGACGACGAGCGGGATGTCCTCGGAGAGCGGCGTGGCGTAGACCTCGTCGAGCACCGAGCGAGCCTTGCTGCCGTCGGCTGTCGGCTCGCCGTCGTCGTCCGTCGGCAAGCCGTAGACGAGTCGGTCAGGGTGCAGGGTGTCCTCGACGGCGAAGCCCTCACGGAGGAACTCCGGGTTCCACACAAGGACCGCGCCCGTCGCCTCGATCGCCTCGGCGATCGCCTCAGCGGTACCCACCGGCACGGTGGACTTTCCTGCGACGACGTCGCCGGAACGCAGATGAGGCAGCAGCGCCTCGACCGCCGAGTTCACGTAGCGCAGGTCCGCCCGGAACTCGCCGTGCACCTGCGGCGTACCCACGCAGATGAAGTGGACGTCCGCCCCGGCGGCATCCGCGATGTCCGTGCTGAACGTCAGCCGACCCGTCGCACCGACCTCGGTCAGCAGCTCCGGGAGCCCCGGCTCGTAGAACGGAGCCCGGCCCGCGCGCAGGGACTCCACCTTGTACTCGTCGACGTCGATGCCGATCACGTCGTGCCCGAGCTGCGCCATGCTGGCGGCGTGGACGGCGCCGAGGTATCCGCAACCGATGACTGAGAGGCGCACGAGACATCACTCCAAGTGGGGTCAGAAGGCGCCGACTCTATCGTCGGGAACGCGACATTTCCGGCCTTGTGCGGGTGATACCTGGTCACCCTGCCCCGCGGTTCCGGACCGCCGAGCGGAAGCACCCCCGGGTGGAAACGATGCGCCGATCGGGTCAACCGACGCATGGTTCGCGCCCGCCGACCCCAAGATGGACCCCGTGAGCCCCACAGACCCCCCCGAGCCGTTCCGCGTGCTCGTCGTCTGCACCGGCAACATCTGCCGGTCGCCGGCGGCGGAGCGGCTGCTGGCTGCCGGTCTGGGCGCGGCGTACCGCGGGCGCGAGTCCGTCGGCGGGCTGACGCCGGCGATCGAAGTCGGGTCGGCCGGGACCGGGGCCGTGGCGGGCTGCCCGATGACCGACGAGATGGCCGCGCTGGTGGCCGGGCTGGGTGTCGACCCGCAGGGCTTCGAGGCACGGCAGCTGGTCCCCGAGCTGGTCGCGGAGGCGGACCTCGTCCTCGCGCTGACCCGCCGCCACCGCTCCGCGATCGTGGAGATGGTCCCGGCGGCCGTGCGGCGCACGTTCACGCTGCGGGAGCTGGCGCGGCTCGTCGCCAGCATCGACCCGGCAACGCTGCCCGGCGCCAACGCGACCACGGCGGACCGGCTGCGGGCGCTCGTCCCCCTGGCTGCGAGCAGGCGCGGGCTCATGGCGCACCGGCCGGTCGACGACGACGTCGTCGACCCGTACGGCGGCGGTGCCGCGCTGTACCAGACGTCGTTCGGGCAGCTCCTGCCGGCCGTCGAGACGATCATCGCCGCCGCCCGCCGCTGACCGGGCGCACGAGAGGCCGGGCCTCCTCGGGACCCGGCCTCCGTCGTGTGCGGGACTAGATGCCGAGCGCGCTCTTGATCGGGCCGATGAGGAAGTAGACGAGGAACATCGCCGACGCGATCCACATGAACGCGTGGATGTCGCGGACCTTGCCGAGGGCCAGCTTGATGACGACGAAGGTGATGATGCCTGCGCCGATGCCGGCGGTGATCGAGTACGTGAACGGCATGAGGATGATGGTGAGGAACGCCGGGATGGCGAGCTCCCAGTTCCGCCAGTCGATGCCCGCGATCTGCGTGACCATGAGGAAGCCGACCACGATGAGCGCCGGGGTGGCCGCCTCGAACGGGACCATGGAGACGAGCGGGGCCAGGAACGTGGCCAGGAGGAACGCGATGCCGGTCACGACCGAGGCGAGACCGGTGCGAGCACCGTCACCGACGCCCGACGCGGACTCGATGTAGCTGGTGTTCGACGAGACGCTGCCCGCACCACCGGCGGCCGCCGCGATCGAGTCGACGACGAGGATCTTCTGCGTGCCGATCGGGTTGCCGTCCTTGTCCAGCAGCTTCGCCTCGCTGCCGACGGCGACCATCGTGCCCATCGTGTCGAAGAAGTCGGCGAGCAGGAGCGAGAACACGAGCAGCAGGACGGCGACGACCCCGATGGACTCGATGGAGCCGAACAGCGAGAACTGGCCGACGAGCGAGAAGTCGGGCGTCGCGAAGATCCCGCCGTCCGGCCAGTGCGGGTTGCCCAGCGCCCAGCCGCCCGGGTTGACCACGGCACCTGTCTCGTCCTTCTGCGAGCCGATGTTGCCGACGAGCTCGATGACGAACGCCAGCACGGTGGCCGAGACGATCGCGATCAGGATGGCGCCCTTGACCTTGCGGACCATCAGGACGATCGCGAGCATGAGCCCGAACACGAACACCAGGAGCGGCCAGCTGCCCAGCGAGCCGCCGATGCCCAGCTCCACTGGTGTGGCCATGCTGGCGGGGATCCGCACGAAGCCGGCGTCGACCAGGCCGATGAACGCGATGAACAGGCCGATGCCTACGCTGATCGCCGTCTTCAGCTCCCCGGGGACCGCGCGGAACACCGCGGCCCGGAACCCGGTGAGCACCAGGAGCAGGATGATCAGGCCCTCGAGCACGACGATGCCCATGGCGTCCTGCCACGACATGTCGGGCAGCGCAGCGACCGAGTAGGCGACGACGGCGTTCAGGCCGAGCCCCGCGGCGAGCGCCAGCGGGAAGTTGGCGACGACGCCCATGAGGATGGTGAGCACGCCGGCGACGAGCGCGGTGGTCGCCGCGACGGCCGTCAGGTTCGGGACGTCGCCCCCGCCGAGGAACAGACCGTCACCGGAGCGGACGGTGCCGATGATCAACGGGTTGAGCACGATGATGTAGCTCATCGTGAAGAAGGTGACGAGACCACCACGGATCTCGGTACCGATGGTCGAGCCGCGCTCGGTGATCTTGAAGTAGCGGTCGACAGCGTTCGTCGGGGGCGCAGGACGTTCCGTCTGCGTGGTGGGGGTCGAAGACATGCGCGCAGTGTTGCAGACCGATGTTTCATCCGTCTGACGGCACGATCACGGGTGTCGAACGCCACTCCGGGTGAGGACAACTAGGCTCTTCCGGTGCCCTCGTTGATCGCCAGGCTGCTGCACCCGACCAGGACCCCACCGCCCCCGGTGGACGTCGACCTGGGACGGGTGATGCTTGTCGGCACGGGCGTCTGGGCGGTCGCGTTCGTGGTCGCCGTGGTGCTGGCGTGGGCCGGCGACGACGCGTCGTGGACGCCCGCGTGGGTCTGCGCGACCGGGGTGGTGCTCGGGCTGCTCGGCATGGGCTGGGCACGACGCCACAGCGTCCGCCGGCACTGACGCCGCGGCACCGCGCTCAGGCCACGAACACCTGAGCGCACAGGATGCCGCGAGGTCCCTCGGTGCAGCCGACGCCGATCTGCGTGTACTTCGCGCTGAGGATGTTGTTGCGGTGGCCCTCGGACCCCATCCAGCCGGCGACCACAGCCAGGGCGGTCGGGTAGCCGAGGGCCAGGTTCTCGCCCACGGCACGGACCGCGCAGGCCTCGAGCACCGGTTCGAGGGGGTCGTGCTCGAACCGGTCCTCGGCGGCCAGGAGCGCCGTGCGGGCGACCGCCTGCTGCGCGGCGCACTCGGAGACGGCCAGCGCCGGCAGGCCGGCCGCGGCTCGCTCCTCGTTGGTGCGGGTGACGATCTCCTCGACCATCGTCGGCCCGGCGTCCACCGGGTCGGAGGCGGGTTCCGACGCGACCGGCGCTGCGGCCGTCGGGGAGCCCGACGTCCGGCCACCCGACCGAGAAGAGACGTCGCCGTCGCGCGAGGCGGCCAGCTCGAAGGCGTCGGGGATGTGGGGCTGGTCGGTGGTCGGACTCAGTGCCAACGGGACCGCGACCAGGACGAACGTGCAGACCAGCGCAAGGGAAGCCCTGCGGGGCCAGTGCCGCCGAGGCTTCGACGCCCGCACCGTGCGCCGACTTGGGCGGCTGTCCGGGACGGCGGGGAACGGGTGCACGTCCGGACGCTATCTGGTTCCGGACGGATCGGACAGTCTCCCGTCGGGGCGGCTCCCCTCGACCACGTCCAGCGCGATCTCCGCAGCCCGGTCCGGAGCCGTGAGCAGGACCTCCACCGCGTAGCGCAGGTCCCACCGGCCGGCCGCCTGCGCGAGCCCCGCCGCGAGGCCGGCGAGGTGCACGGCGTGCACGACGGAGTCCTCGACCCACCAGTCGACGGGTGCGCCGTCGACCAGCAGGTCGTCGTGCTGCACCCACGTCGTCGGAGCGTCCGGGAGCAGGGTGCGCACGCCGGCGGGGACGTCGTCGACCTCGCCACCCGGCGTCACCGCACCGTCGGCCAGGTCGCCGGCGATCGGGAGGTCGAGGAGTGCGGCGGTGGCCTCCGTGCCGGGCACGAGCGCGGCGACGTCGGTGCGCTGGTACCACATCGGGTGGTCCGCGACGGCGGCGTCCTCGGCGTGCACGACGGCCACGCGACCGGGTCCCACGATCGCGGGCAGCCGCTCCGGCGGCTCGTCGGGAGCCATCGACCGCCACACGGCGACGGCGAGCTCCGGGTCGACCGACACCCCGATCGGGCCCCACCCGTCGAGCAGCTGCGTCCACCCGGTGCCGTCCAGCTCCTCCAGCGAGGCCACCCCGCCGAGCGCGCGCTGCACCGAGGCGTCCAGGGGGGCGACGGCGTCCGGCGCGGCGGGAAGGAGCGCGCCCAGCCGGTCCCCGACGGCGAACGGCCGGCCGAGGCCCAGCTCCGACCGCTCGCGCAGCCACCACGACGTGTACGAGGGCGCGACGGCCGACGACTCGCCGCGCACCGGGTCGACGAGCGCGCGACGCAGATCCGGGTCCCCCGCGATGCGACCGAGCACCCTCGGCCACGCCTCCGGGTCGACCGCGTCCAGGTCCGCGACGGCCACGACCTCCCCCACGTACGTCCCGCCGCCGAGCCGCTCTCCCAGGTGCGTGAGGTACTCGTCCCAGCCGTCCAGCGACTGTGCGGCCAGCGTCGCCGAGTCCGTCGCGCCGTCCCGCAGCGAGGCTGGGTCCGCGAGGACGTCCGGGACTCGGACCAGGACCAGGTCAGCACGCACCCCGACCGCGGTGAGGGTCTGCGCACCCCACCGGTCCACCGCGTCGGCGGACACGGTGCCCAGCACCCGGTCGTCGAGCAGCTGCGCCGCGGGCGAGCCGGGCAGGACCAGGCTGTCCGCGGGGGTGCGGTCCCCGTCGGCGGCCGGGAGCGGGAGGAGGCCGAGCCAGGGCAGCGCGTCGCTCGGCAGCGGGCTGCCGTCCGCGGCGCCGACGAGGGCGAGGAGCGTGTCGACGACGTCGTCGGTCTCACTGTCGTCGTCGGCGAGGTCGAGGACGGCACGTCGGACGGTGTCCTGGGCGAGCACTCCCACGGCGTCGAGGGACTGCGCACCCAGCCGCTCCAGCACGGGGTGCGCCGCTGCGGGGTCGACCACGCGGACGCCCCAGCGGCCCAGCGTCTCCAACGTCCGCTCGCCCACGCGCGCCACGAGGTCGGGGTCCAGCACGACGGTGCCGCGCGCACCCCGCACCACACGACCGTCGGCCAGCGGGACCGGGACGGCCCCGAGTGCCTCGCGCGACTGCGGGTCGGCGGCCAGGAGCGCGAGGGCGTCGTAGAGCTCGAACCAGCCGCCGTCGCCGACCGTCGGGAGATCCTCGACCACGTCGGCCAGCGAGCGGATCTCGACGCCGACCGCCCGCGCCTGCGACTCGCGCCCGGCCGGCAGGACCACCAGGGCCGCGACGCGCCTGCCCAGGGCGACCAGCGCACCGGCGTCGTGCACCGAGGAGCCGGCCAGAGCCACGGCCCGCTCGGGGACGACGAGAACGCTGTCGTCGTCGGGCGCGGCGGGGACGAGCAACGGCGTGCGGGTCAGGCGGTCGACGATGCGGTCCCGCAACGTCGCGTCGAGCGCGCCCGCGGCGAGCCCCATCGGGACGAGCGCGAGCGCGTCCTGACCTGCGGCCGCGCGGTCGTGTGCCAGGCGCGAGTAGACGTCGGCCGCATGGTCCAGCACCGCCTCGGTGAGCGGGCCCTGCGCGACGTGCCGGCGGGAGGGGTCCAGCGGAAAGGTCGCGACGAGCAGGGCGGGCACCGTGCACGGTTCGTCGGTCGGCGTCGGCGCGTGCACCACATGCTCCGCGCGAGCCAGCTCCGCACCGTCGCGCGGGAGCGCCCACGTGACCCGCCACGCCCGGGCGGAACGCTCCTCCACCGGGCGGTCCGCCATGAGCGCCAGGGGCAGCTCGCCCTCCCCCGTCGCGACCGTCCAGCGCTCCGCGACGTCCGCCAGGCGCCGGACCGGGCCGGTGTCGTCGTCGAGCACGATCTCGACCAGGCCCGGCAGGGCGAGCAGCAGCGGGTCGCCCACGTCGTGCAGGAGCGAGCGGACCTCGTCGGCCGCGACCTCGTCCCGCAGCTCCAGCACCACGGCAGTGTCGTACCCGCTCGGCGGGGTGCCCTCCGCGGGGAACGGGAGCCGGAGCGCCGGCAGGGACCGGTCGCGGCGGCGCACCTCGTCGGCCAGCGCAGGGTTGGTCTCCGCAGCCTCCGCGAGCAGCTCCGCCGTATCGGCCACGCTGAACCGCAGACCGCCCGAGGTGGACAGCACGGAGATCTCGTCGGACACCGACCGCACCGCGGCGAACCCCACCCCGAACCGGCCGACCGCGCGGCGGTCGTCCCGTTTGGCCGACGCGCGCATCGACACCAGCGACGCGACGCCGTCCGTGTCCAGGGGTGCACCCGTGTTCGCGGCGACCAGAACCAGCCGGTCGCCCTCCGTGCGCGCCAGCCGCAGGAGCAGGCGACCCGGCACCCCCGCGCGGGTGGCCGCGTCCGCGGCGTTCTGCGCGAGCTCGACAATCACACGGTCGCGGTAGTAGCCGCGGGCGTGGTCCTCCTCCGTGTTGGCGTCCTCCCGCAACCGAGCCGGGGAGACCCGCCACGCCCCCAGGACGGCCGCGCGCAGGGCAGCCGTCCCGAAGGCGTCGACGGTCACGGCTCCGGGTGGGGGCGCGCCGGCGACTCGTCGGCGGTGTCGGAGGGGGTGCCGTCCGATGTGTCTGTGGTGGCCTCGGCGTCGGACGCGCCGGGGTCCTCGTCGGTGACGGTGACCTCTGCCGGCACCTCGACCGTCGCGACCTCGTCCGTCGGAGCCTGAGCCTCGTCGGTCGCGATCTCGTCCGCCGCGACCTCGTCCGCCGGAGCCTCGTCGGCCAGGCCCGACTCCGGCTGGACGTCCGCGGCAGGCTGTGCCAGCTGGACCAGCTCGAGGCTGAGCTCGTCGATCAGCGGGTCGGCGGCCGGCCAGTCGGTCGGCGGGGCCTCCGCGGCGGTCTCGGAGTGGGCGCCGCAGCCGTGGTCGACGCTGACGACGACGCCGTCGTCGGGCGACCACTGGTTGGCGCAGACACCGAAGACGGTGCCGAGCGACCCCTGCAGCGGCACCAGGAACCCGCAGCTCCCGCACGCGGCGGCCGAGGCGAGCGACCCCGCGCTCGTCGGACCGTGCGGACCGCGGTACCAGCGCTCGGCGGCCTCGTCGCGACCCTCCGGCGACAGCACCCGCACGCGGGCCAGCGCGAGCTCGTCGATCGCGACGTCGTCGAGCTCGGGGTCCCCCGTCGGGGTCCAGCCGGGCTCGAGACGCGGGTCGTCGGCCTTGAAGGGCAGCACGTCGCCGGGACCGATGTCGCCCGGTCGGATGCGCTCCGACCACGGCAGCCACGCCCGACCGAGCACCGCGTCGGGACCGGGCAGCAGCTCAGCCTCGCAGACGGTGGCGGTGCGGCCGCGCGGCACGCGGGCGACCGTGACGGTCCACTCCCAGCCGCGGTAGCCGCGGGCGGTCGACGCGAACCGGTGGGACACCAGCCGCTCACCCTCGACGACCAGACCGAGGTACTCGCCGACGTCGGAGGGGTCCTCGGCAAGGCCGACGGCGACCTCGCGGGCCAGGTCGACGGCCGATCCGAGGACCGCATCCTTCGTTGCTGCAGGCATGCTCAGGCCTCGATGTCGTCCGCGACGGCTCGCAGCAGGGCGGCGTACTGAACCCCACGTGCCTTCTCGGGGTAGCGGCCACGACGCAGGTCGTTGCCGACGCGGTCGAGGACCTTGATGAGGTCCTCGATGATGACGGCCATGTCGTCGGCGGGCTTGCGCGCGGCCTTCGCGACAGAGGGCACGGGGTCCAGCAGCTTGACCGACAGGGCCTGCGGACCGCGGCGGCCGTCGGCGACGCCGTAGTCGACCTTGGCGCCGGGCTTCGGCGCGTTGACGCCCTCCGGCAGAGCCGACGCGTGCAGGAAGACCTCGCCGCCGTCGTCGCCGGCGATGAACCCGAAGCCGCGCTCGGTGTCGAACCACTTGACCTTGCCGGTAGGCACGGTGAACCCCGTTCATGAGAAGAAGGACGTACTGACCACCAGGTTACCGGGCACTGCCCGTGAATATCCCCGCCAGCTCGTACCTGGACGGGAAGGCTGTGGGCAGCCCGGGCGTTCTCCCGGTGATGACCGCCGACGCCACCTCCCGCGCGAGGCTCGAGGAGCTCCGTGCCGTGACCCTCCAGCGCCTGTCCGCCCTGCAGGGCGAGCACCGCGCGGTCGTCGACGCGTCCCGCGACAGCAACGCCGACGACGAGCACGACCCCGAGGGCGCCACGATCGCGTTCGAGCGCGCTCAGGTCGACGCGCTGGTCCGCGACGCGCTCGCACGCCTCGAGTCCGTCGACGACGCCGTCGCGCGGCTCGACGACGGCACGTACGGGACCTGCGCCCGGTGCGGTGAGCCGATCGCGGCGGGACGGCTGGAGGCGCGGCCCACGGCGACGACCTGCGTGGGCTGCGCGGGACGCTGACCCGGGGCTACGCGCCCTGCGCCAGCCGGTCGAGCGCCAGCGCCGCGAGCACCGCCGGTCCCACCGCGAGCGACTCCTCCGCGAACCGGGCCCGCGCGGAGTGGTTGTAGGCCGCGGTCGCGGGGTCCTCGCCGGGCGGGGTCGCGCCGAGCCCGAGGTATGCGCCAGGCACCTCCTGGAGCACGTAGGAGAAGTCCTCGGCGCCTGACAGGGGCTGCGCGGCAGCCAGGTACGCCTGCTCACCGAACATGCCGCGGACCAGGCCGGCGGCGCGGTCCACCTCGGCGGCAGTGTTCGACGTGACCGGGTACCCGCGCCGGTAGTCGACGGTGGCGGTCAGCCCGTGGGCCGCGGCGATGCCGTCGACGACCCGGGTCAGCCGCTCCGGGACGACCCTGTGCGTGGCCTCGGAGAACGACCGCACCGTCGCCTCCAGCACGGCGGTCGTGGGGATGACGTTGTCCGTCGTGCCGGCCTCGATCCTGCCGACGGTGACGACGACGGGGTCGAACACGTCGAACTGCCGCGTGACCATGGCCTGCAGCGCCAGGACGATCTCGGCGGCGACGGGCACCGGGTCGGCCGCGAGGTGCGGCATCGATCCGTGCCCGCCACGCCCGTGCACGGTGACGACGACCGAGTCGGCCGCCGCCAGTGCGGTGCCAGGCCTCGACGCGACGAGGCCCGCGGGCAGCGTGGACGACAGCACGTGCAGGGCGAACGCGGCGACGACCCGGGAGCCGGCCGCGTCGAGGACGCCCTCCTCGATCATCAGTCGTGCACCGTGGTCGCCTTCCTCGCCGGGCTGGAACATGAGGACGACGTCGCCGGCGAGCTGGTCACGACGGTCGGCCAGGAGCCGCGCGGCGCCGACGAGACCGGCGACGTGCAGGTCGTGGCCGCACGCGTGCATGACCCCGGCGCGCTCGGAGGTGAACGGTTCGCCGGAGTCCTCGGCGACGGGAAGGGCGTCCATGTCCCCCCGCAGCAGGACGGCGGGTCCGGGCCGCCCGCCGCGCAGCACGGCAACCACCGAGTTGAGCGCGGTGCCGGTGCGGACCTCCAGGTCGAGGGGGGCGATCGCGTCGAGCACGAGCTGCTGGCTGGCGGGCAGGTGCAGGCCGATCTCCGGGGTGCGGTGGAGGGCACGACGCAGCTCGACGAGGGACGGGAGCTGCGCGGCCGCGTCGGAACGCAGTGCGGCGAGCGTCTCGGCGGAGAGGGTCACGCGGCTGGCCTCCGGGGCGATGGGGACAGGGAGGCCCGAGCACGGAGCCGGGGACCTGGGTCGAGCGTGCCAGACGCCGCTACTGGGCAGTAGCCGACCCCCCGCCTACCTCCCGCTCCGCGTAAGGTTGTGCGGATGCCCACGTTCACCGGTTACCTGCGCGAGCGGAACGACGACGAGCTCGTCGCGCTGCTGCGCAGCCGACCGGACCTGGCGTCGCCGTCACCCGCCACCCTGTCCTCCCTCGCGGTCCGCGCGACCAGCCGGTCGAGCCTCGAACGCGCTCTCGCCGGCGTCGACGCGAGCGTGCTGCAGGTGCTCGAGGCGGTCGTGGCGCTCTCCGATCCCGGCCCCCTCACCGCGGCGGACCTTCCTGCTGCGGTCGGCGCGACCGACGAGGCCGGTGTCGCGCTGGTCCAGCGGGCGCTGCGGCTCGCGGTCGTCGGCACCCTCGTGTACCCGGACTCCGACGACGCCCCGCTGCAGCCGTCGCCGGGCCTCGCCGAGGTCCTCGGCCCGTACCCGGCGGGCCTGGCGCCGGCCGACGCGGGCATCCGCCGCGGCACGCCGCCGGAGCCGGTCGACCTCGACGACCTGCCGACGCTCCTCGAGACCGCACCCGCCGGTGCACGCCCGGTGCTGGACGCCCTGCTGTGGGGTCCGCCGGTCGGCCTGGCACCGTCCAACAGCACCGCGGCCGCCGCGGCCGTCGACTGGCTGCTCCGGCGCCACCTGCTCCTGCCCGGAGACTCGCGGCACGTCGTCCTGCCGCGGGCCGTCGCCCTGGCGCTGCGCGGTGGACGCACCCACGCGGCCCCCGCGTTCCCGCCGCCGGTCCCCGACGACGTCCCGCACAGGAGCCACGCCCTCGTCGCCGCCGAGTCGGCCGCCGCGGGCGAGCGGATCGTGCTCATGGTCGCCCGGCTGGTCCGCCTCTGGGAGCAGGCGCCGCCCGGCGTCCTGCGCGGTGGCGGCCTGGGCGTGCGCGAGCTGCGGCGTGTCGCCTCCGCCCTCGAGACGGACGAGGCGGAGGCCGCCTTCGTGATCGAGCTCGCGGGCGCCGCGGCGTTCGTCGCCGACGACGGCGAGGACAACCCGTCGTTCGCCCCCACGGTCGCGGTCGACGAGTGGGCCGTGCGCGACGTGCCCGACCGGTGGGCCGCGCTGGCTCGCACGTGGCGTTCGACCCTGCGCACGCCGTGGCTCGTCGGCAGTCGCGACGAGCGGGGCGGGGTGCGGGCCGCCCTGGACCCCGAGCTGCAGCGGACCTGGGCGCCGCGACTGCGGCGGGCCGTGCTCGACGTGCTCGCGGACACCCCGCCGGGAACGGCCCTGGATGCCGCGCACGTCCTCGCCGTGCTGCGCTGGCGCGGCCCCCGGTCCGTTCCGCCGACCGCCGCGGTCCAGGCGATGCTCATCGAGGCCGGCAGGCTGGGGATCCTCGGCGCCGGCGCGCTGTCCGACGCCGGCCGCGCCCTGCTCCTGGAGACCGCACCCCTGGTCGGTGCCGTGGCCGCCGCGGACCCGGCCGACGCCCTCGCCGCCGCGCTGCCGCCTGCGGTGGACGAGATCCTGCTGCAGGGCGACCTCACGGGAGTCGTGCCGGGACGGCCCGGTCCCGAGCTCGACGACCTCCTGGACCGGACGGCCCACGTCGAGTCCCGCGGCGGCGCGCTTACCGTCCGGTTCACGCCCGAGTCCGTCCGCCGTGCGCTGGACGCCGGGGCGACCGCCGACGGGCTGCTCGCCGAGCTGGCCTCCCACTCGCGGTCGGGCGTGCCGCAGCCTCTCGAGTACCTCGTCCGCGACGCCGCACGGCGCCACGGTCGGTTGCGCGTCGGGTCGGCCTCGGGCTACGTCCGTGCCGACGACCCCTCGCTGCTGGCGGGGCTGGTCGAGGACCCGCGGCTGGCGTCGCTGGGCCTCGTCCGGCTCGCGCCGACCGTCCTGGCGGCGCAGGCGCCGGCGCGCGAGCTGGTCGAGGCCCTGCGCGCCCACGGGCTGGCGCCCGTCGCGGAGGGACCGGACGGGCAGGTGGTGCACGTGGTGTCGTCGATCCGTCGCGTGGGACGTCGCGCCACCGCGGGTGCACGCCGCCGGGCGTCGGACGCGAGCCCCACCGGCGCGCGGGAGGCCCTCACCGACGACCGCCTGCTCGCGCTGGTGCCGCAGCTGCGGCGGGCAGAGGCGGAACGCAGGGCCGACGAGGCCGTGCGGGTTCCGGGCACGATCCTGCCTTCACCCGCCCGTCGTGCGCCGGTGCCGCCGAGCGCGCCCGTGCCCAGCGCGGGAACAGCCGACCCCGTCGATGCGTTGGTGCTCCTGCGTGAGGCGGCGGCCGAGAAGGCCGAGGTGTGGGTCGAGCTGGTCGGCTCGCACGGCGTCCCGCAGCGGCGGCTGCTGCGACCCCTGCGGGTCGAGGGTGGCCGGCTGCGAGCCATCGACACCGCTCGCGAGTCCGAGCTGACCGTCGCGGTGCACCGCATCGCGACGGTCACCCGCACCGTGCCGAGCGCCCCACAGGCAGACGATCCCCAGGAGACTTCGTGACCAACGGCCCCCTCATCGTGCAGAGCGACAAGACGCTCCTGCTCGAGGTCGACCACGACCAGGCGGAGGCCTGCCGTCGCGCGATCGCCCCGTTCGCGGAGCTGGAGCGGGCCCCCGAGCACGTGCACACCTACCGTCTGACGCCGCTGGGCCTCTGGAACGCGCGCGCCGCGGGCCACGACGCCGAGCAGGTCGTCGACGTCCTCCTCGAGTACTCGCGCTACCCGGTGCCGCACGCCCTTTTGGTCGACGTCGCCGACACGATGTCCCGCTACGGCCGTCTGCAGCTGGTCCAGGACCCGGTGCACGGACTGATCCTGCACGCCCTCGACCCGGCGGTCCTGATGGAGGTGGTCCGCTCCAAGCGCACCGCCGGCCTGCTCGGCGCCCGCATCGACGCGACCGACGTCATCGTCCACCCCTCCGAGCGCGGCCACCTCAAGCAGGTGCTGCTCAAGCTCGGCTGGCCCGCCGAGGACCTCGCGGGATACGTCGACGGGGAGGCGCACCAGATCGACCTGCTCGAGGACGGCTGGGCGCTGCGCCCGTACCAGAAGCAGGCGGTCGACGGCTTCTTCCACGGCGGCTCCGGCGTCGTCGTCCTGCCCTGCGGCGCCGGCAAGACGCTGGTCGGTGCCGGGGCGATGGCCCGCTCCTCGACGACGACCCTGATCCTGGTGACCAACACCGTCAGCGCCCGGCAGTGGCGCGACGAGCTGGTCAAGCGGACGTCGCTGACCGAGGACGAGATCGGCGAGTACTCCGGTGCGCGCAAGGAGGTCCGCCCGGTCACCATCGCGACGTACCAGGTGCTGACCACCAAGCGGAAGGGCGTGTACACGCACCTCGAGCTGCTCGACGCCCGCGACTGGGGCCTCGTGGTCTACGACGAGGTCCACCTGCTCCCGGCGCCGATCTTCCGGATGACCGCCGACCTGCAGGCCCGCCGGAGGCTCGGCCTGACCGCCACCCTCGTGCGCGAGGACGGCCGGGAGGACGAGGTGTTCAGCCTCATCGGGCCCAAGCGGTTCGACGCGCCCTGGAAGGACATCGAGGCCCAGGGCTACATCGCGCCCGCCGACTGCGTCGAGGTCCGCCTCACGCTGCCCGACGCCGACCGGATGGCCTACGCGACCGCCGAGCCGGAGGAGAAGTACCGGCTCGCCGCGACCGCCCGCGGCAAGAACCGGGTCGTGGAGCAGCTCGTCGCCAAGCACGAGGGCGACCCGACCCTGGTGATCGGTCAGTACCTGGACCAGCTCCACACGCTCGCGGAGCACCTGGACGCGGACCTCATCACCGGCGAGACCACGGTGCACGAGCGCCAGCGGCTGTTCGACGCCTTCCGGTCCGGCGAGATCACCAAGCTCGTCGTGAGCAAGGTCGCCAACTTCTCCATCGACCTGCCCGAGGCGTCCGTCGCCATCCAGGTGTCCGGCTCGTTCGGCTCCCGCCAGGAGGAGGCGCAGCGGCTCGGCCGGATCATGCGCCCCAAGGGCGACGGGCGGACCGCGCACTTCTACACGGTCGTCGCCCGGGACACCGTGGACCAGGACTTCGCCGCTCACCGGCAGCGGTTCCTGGCCGAGCAGGGGTACGCGTACTCGATCGTCGACGCGGAGGACCTGGGCCTGGACACCGCCACGGAGGCAGGGCGCGACTGACGCGGGAGGCCGACGGGTGACGTGAGCCGTTGCGGCACCGCAGACCCCCGGGGAGGATCAGCGGGTGCCTGTCCTGCGACGTCGCCTGTCCCTCCTCGTCCCGCTGCTGCTCGCCACCCCGTTGGTGGTCGGCGCGGGGCTCCTGCCGGCGGTGGAGCCGCAGACGCTCACGCGTGAGATCACCGACCAGGTGGGCGCGCTGGAGGGGAGCGAGGCCGAGGTCCAGGCGGCTCTCGACCAGCTCGCGGAGGAGACCCCGTACCAGCTCTACGTCGTGTACGTCTCCGACTTCGGTGGCGCGGATCCCGTGGCGTGGGCCCAGGAGACCGCCGCCGCGTCCGGGCTGGGCTCACAGGACCTCGTGCTGGCCGTCGCCGTCGACGCCCGCCGGTATGCGCTCGCGCCGCAGACCGTCGAGGGGCTGTCCAGCTCCCAGGTCGAGGCCGCCAGCACCGCCGCGGAGGACCGGCTGCGCGAGGACGACTGGGCCGGCGCCGCCGTCGCGACCGCGGACACGCTGCGCGCGGAGGCCACCGGCTCGGGCTCGTCCGGGGGCGGCGGCTTCGGCACCTTCCTGCTCCTCGGGCTGCTGGTCATCGGCGCGCTGTTCGCGATCCCGTGGTTCCTGTCGCGACGACGGCGGGCCGCCGCGGTCGGCGCGCCCGGCGGCGCCCCGGGACCGGCCGACGAGCTGGCGTCGGTGCCCACGCCCGAGCTGGACCGGCGCTCGGCGTCCGCCCTCGTCGCGATCGACGACGCGGTCAAGGCCTCGGAGGAGGAGCTCGGGTTCGCGCAGGCGCAGTTTGGCGCCGACGCGACCGGCGAGTTCGAGACCGTTCTCACCGAGGCCAAGGCGAGGGTCACCGAGGCGTTCCGGCTGCGCCAGACGCTCGACGACGAGATCCCGGACACCGAGGCCCAGGTGCGCCAGACGGCGACCGAGATCCTGCGGACGTGCGCGTCGGTCGCGGGGATGCTCGACGCCCAGAAGTCCGGCTTCGACCGCCTGCGGGACCTCGAGGCGCGCGTCGGGGAGGCGCTGGACAGCCACGCGCAGACAGCCGCGACCCTGCGCGGCAAGGTGGACCCGGCACGGGTCACCCTGTCCACCCTGGCGGCCACCTACCCGCCCGCGACGCTCGCGTCGGTCGCCCGCAACCCCGACCAGGCCCAGCAGCTCCTCGACGAGGTGGACTCCACGGTCGCGCGCGGCCAGGACGCCGTGACCCGGGGCGACCGCAGCACGGCCGTCGGGTACGCCCGTGCGGCCGAGGAAGCACTCAGCCAGGTGGCAACCCTGCTGGAGGCGGTGGACCGGGCAGGACCGGAGCTTGCGGCGGTCGGCGGCCGGATCGACGCCGCCATCGCCTCCATCTCCGCCGACCTCGCGGACGTCGACCGGCTGGCACGCGGCAGCGCCGAGCTCACGAGTCCTGCCCAGACCGCGCGCGCCGCCGTCGAGGACGCCCGGGCCGCCCGCGCCGGCACCGGCGACCCGCTCGCCGCGCTCCGCGCGATCACCGACGCGGAGGCCGCCCTCGACGCCGCCCTGGCGCCGACCCGCGACGCCCTGGAGCGCGACCGCCGGGCGCAGCAGCAGCTCGACGACCTCCTCGGCAGGCTCGAGTCGACGCTGCGCGCGACGAGTGACTTCCTGAGCACCCGACGGGGAGCCGTGGGTCCCGAGGCCCGGACGCGGCTCGCCGAAGCACTGCGACTGCGCGGCGTGGCCCTCGATCAGCGTCCCGCGGACGCCGCGGCGGCGCTCGCCACCGCCCAGCGGGCAGAGCAGCTCGCCCGCGAGGCCGCGCAGCTGGCGCAGCAGGACGTCGAGCACGCGCAGGAGCTCCAGTACGGCGGCGGTCGCGGCGCCGGCGGTGGCGTCGGTGGCCTCAACGGCGTCGGCGGCATGGTGCTCGGGGGAATCCTCCTCGACAGCGTTCTGCGCGGCGGCGGGGGCTTCGGCGGCGGTGGCGGCTGGGGCGGCGGAGGCGGCGGTGGCGGTGGGGGGTTCGGCGACGGCGGCTTCGGCGGCGGTTTCTGATCTGACGGATGTCATGCGAGCACGGCGGCCGGGACGATCTGGCCGACAGGGACGAGGAGAGGCACGAGCGATGACCGAGAAGCAGAGCGTGTTCGGACGGATCACCCAGCTGGCCCGCGCGAACATCAACGCGCTCATCGACCAGGCCGAGGACCCGCAGAAGATGCTGGACCAGCTGGTGCGCGACTACACGGCCTCCATCGGGGACGCCGAGCGCGCGATCGCGCAGACCATCGGCAACCTGCGCCTGGCCGAGCAGGACTACAACGAGGACGTGTCCGCCGCGCGCGAGTGGGGCAGCAAGGCCCTCGCCGCGTCCAGCCGCGCCGACCAGTACCGCGCGGGCGGGGACACCGCGAGCGCCGACAAGTTCGACAACCTGGCCAAGATCGCGCTCGGCAAGCAGCTCACGGCCGAGAGTGAGGTGCGCGAGGCGGAGCCGATCATCGCGTCGCAGCGCGAGACGGTGGAGAAGCTGAAGTCGGGCCTGGCGATCATGAAGGACAAGCTCGGCCAGCTGAAGTCCCGGCGGGACACCCTCGTCGCACGGCAGAAGTCGGCGCAGGCCCAGCAGACGGTGCAGACGGCGATCAGCTCGATCAACGTCCTCGACCCGACCAGCGAGATCGCGCGGTTCGAGGACAAGGTGCGGCGCGAGGAGGCGATGGCCCTCGGTCAGGCCGAGATCGCCGCGTCGTCCCTCGACTCCCAGTTCGCGGAGCTCGAGTCGTCGTCGGCGCAGAGCGAGGTCGAGGCGCGACTCGCGGCCCTCAAGGCCGGCAGCGCGCCGGCGCAGCTGGGCACCACGCCGGTCACGCCGCAGGACGCGGTCTGAGACGACGAGAGCGCCCGACCCCGCCGGGGGGCCGGGCGCTCTCGTGAGTGGTCAGACGGCGAGGGCCGCCTGGGCCTTCGCGCGGACGTGGGCGGCGAACGACTCGGCGAGCGTCCGACCGACCGCGACGACCTCGTCCTCGCGCGCGGCGTACGCGCTCAGCACGGCGTCGGTGTCGACGTCGTCGTGGCTGTCCGCCCAGCCGCGCAGCGTGTCTGCGCCGGCCTCGGGGTGGAACTGCACGCCCCACGCCGAGCCGATGCGGAACGCCTGGTACGGGTACATGGCCGACGACGCCAGCCAGACCGCACCGCGGGGCAGGTCGACGACCGCGTCCGCGTGCATGCTCGGCTGCGGGGTGTGGTGCCGGGCGTCCGCGAGCGCGGCGACGGCGCCGACGACCGGGTCGCCGCTGGCCTCGGGCCGCCAGCGCACGTCGACGACCCCGGCCTCGCGCCCGGGAGGGGCCGAGACCTGCACGCGACCGCCGCGAGCGGCGGCGAGCAGCTGGGCGCCGAGGCAGATGCCGAGCGTGGGGACGTCCTGCAGGCTGGCGTGCGCCAGCAGGGCGCGCAGCTCGGGCAGCCACGGAGCGGTGGCGTCGTCGTGCGCCGACATGTGGCCGCCGAGGACGACGAGGCCGTCCCCGATCTCGTCGACGACGGGAACGCTCTCACCGGCGAACGCCGCGACGATGTGCAGCTCGACGCCGCCGAGCCACGCGCCGAAGCGGTCGAGGGAGACGTCGGGAGAGCTCTGGATGACGGTGACGACCGGGCGACGGTCGCCGTGCAGGGGGGTGGTCACGCGGAGACGGTACCCCCGTCGGGGCGTCTGTCGACAGGGAACGGCTGACCCACCTGTCCGGTTGCAGGTCAGTCGTCCAGGTTTGGACGGCGGATGAATCTGTCACGCGTGCGCGTCATCACACCCGGCCCGGCATGGCGCGTTCGGCGTTCACCCAGCGAACTCCCAGCCTCCAGGTCCACACTCGTCCTATGTCGACATCCCACCCGTCGGGCACGCCGGAGGCACGCCTGCTCGTCGTCGACGACGAGCCCAACATCCGCGAGCTCCTGGCGACCTCCTTGCGGTTCGCCGGCTTCGAGGTCTACGCCGCCGCCGACGGGGCCTCCGCGCTGCGCCTCGCCCGCGAGGTCGAGCCCGACCTGGTCGTGCTCGACGTGATGCTCCCCGACATGGACGGGTTCACGGTCACCCGGCGGCTGCGGGAGAAGGGGCAGCACGTGCCCGTGCTCTTCCTCACCGCGCGCGACGACACGGCCGACAAGGTTCAGGGCCTGACCGTCGGCGGCGACGACTACGTCACCAAGCCGTTCAGCCTCGAGGAGGTCGTCGCCCGGATCCGCGCGGTCCTGCGGCGCACCCGGCCGGGTCTCGACGACAGCACCAGCGTCCTGCGGTACGCCGATCTCGAGCTCGACGAGGACTCCCACGAGGTGGTCCGCGCCGGCCACCCCGTCGACCTGTCCCCCACCGAGTTCAAGCTCCTGCGCTACCTCATGCTCAACCCCGGCCGCGTGCTGTCGAAGTCGCAGATCCTCGACCACGTCTGGCAGTACGACTGGGGCGGCGACGCGAACATCGTCGAGTCGTACATCTCCTACCTGCGGCGCAAGATCGACCAGCTCGACGACGCCCACGGCCGACGACTGCCCGCGCTCATCCACACGAAGCGTGGGGTGGGCTACCTGCTGCGCGAGTCGTCGTGACGACTGCCCCGACGGTCGAGGACTCCGTCGAGGTGACGCCCCCACCGTCGGGTCGCCGCCGGTTCGCGCGGCTGCGCGACTGGTGGGCGGGCACGACGCTCGTCTCCCGGCTCGTCGGCATCGTCACCGTGCTGCTGGCCGTCGGCCTGGTGCTCGCGGGTGCCATCAGCGCCGCGCTGCTCGAGGGCACGCTCGTCGGGCAGGTCGACACCAAGCTGCAGACCGAGGGCGAGGACCTGGCGACGAGCACGGTGAACTCCCTCAGCCGTGGCTTCGGCAGCAGCATGACGCCCAGCGACTACTACGTCCGCCTCGAGGTCGGCGCGGTCGACGAGGAGACCATCTCGCCGTCCACGGCCGACCGGTACGGCACCCCGACCGTCCCCGAGCTGACCACCGCGCAGCTCGAGGCCCGCGAGGGCGAGCCGTTCACGGTCGACTCCACGCGGCCCGGCTCCACCTGGCGAGCCGTCGCATACCCGATCTACCGAGGGGACGGCACGCCGGCAGGCTCGATCGTCGTGGCCCTCCCGCTGGGCGACATCGAGCGCACGGTCCGGCACATGAGCCTCGTCCTGCTCCTGAGCGGGCTCGGCATCGTGCTGTTCGGCGCGGCGGCCGGCACGTGGGCAGTCCGACGGTCGCTCAAGCCGCTGCGCGAGATCGAGGTCACCGCGGCCGCCATCGCCGACGGCGACCTGTCCCAGCGCGTGCCTGCCGCTGCCGAGCACACGGAGGTCGGCAGGCTCGGTGCCGCGCTGAACGGGATGCTCGCGCAGATCGAGAAGGCGTTCGGCGCGCAGAGCGCGTCCGAGGCCCGCATGCGCCGGTTCGTGGCCGACGCCTCGCACGAGCTCCGCACCCCGCTGGCCACCATCCGCGGCTACGGCGAGCTGTACCGGATGGGGGCGCTGACCACGACCGACCAGGTCGACGACACCCTGCGCCGCATCGAGCAGTCCGCCACCCGCATGGGCGCGCTCGTCGAGGACCTGCTCGCGCTCGCCCGCCTCGACGAGGGCCGGCCGATGCGCACGGGTCCGGTCGACCTCACCGTGCTCGCCGCCGACGCGGTCAGCGACCTGCACGCGCTCGACCCCGCCCGCGCCACCCGGCTGGTCCCGCTCGAGGAGGGCGCACGGGGCGGTCCGTGCGTCGTCGTCGGCGAGGAATCACGGCTGCGCCAGGTGCTGGCCAACCTCGTCGGGAACGCCGTCCAGCACACTCCACCGGGCACCCCGGTCGAGATCGCCGTGGGCCTCCTGCCCTCCGGCGAGGGCGCGATCGAGGTGCGCGACCACGGCCCGGGCATCGACCCGGAGCACGCCGCGCGTGTCTTCGAGCGGTTCTACCGGGTGGACGCCAGCCGTGGTCGCGACTCGGGCGGTGCCGGCCTGGGCATGGCGATCGTCGCCGCGATCGTCGCCGCGCACGACGGATCGGTGCGCCTCTCGCAGACACCGGGGGGCGGAACGACGGTCCGCGTGACGCTCCCCGTACCCGTCACGAGCCTCAGGTCTGAGGACTACCATGGCGGGTTCCTACCGTCGGATGAAGGCTGATCCATGGGCGTCCATGACGCACCGCAGTGGTTGTTGTCCGCATACGTGCGCAGTGCCGTCGGGGCCGGTGCCACCGCCCCGACCGAGCAGATCCGCGACGCCGGTCAGGCGCTCGTGGACCGTTGGGGCTCGCCGGGGCGCTCCTTCCACAACCTGAAGCACCTGGTCGACGTGCTCATCCGCGTCGACGAGCTGGTGGAGGAGACCCACCAGCCCGACATCGTGCGGCTCGCCGCCTGGTACCACGGCGCGATCTTCGACGCCG
This sequence comes from Cellulomonas sp. Leaf395, assembly GCF_001424125.1. Lineage (GTDB taxonomy): Bacteria > Actinomycetota > Actinomycetes > Actinomycetales > Cellulomonadaceae > Cellulomonas. The sequence continues at coordinate 511,743 of NZ_LMQI01000001.1, read as the reverse complement.
CGGACCGCAAGGCGTACGCCAACCGCGGTGGCGAGGACGAGATCGCCAGCGCGCGTCTCGCCTACGACGAGCTGATTGCCCTGGGTGTCCCGGAAGCCCGCGCCCAGCGCGTGCACGACCTTGTCGTCGCCCTCGTCCGGCACGCCCCGAACCCGTCGGACTTCGACTGCGCGGTCCTGTGCGACGCCGACCTTGCGATGCTCGCCACCGAGCCGCAGAAGTACAAGGCGTACGTGCAGGACATCCGCACCGAGTACTCGCACCTTCCGGTCGAGGACTACGTGCGCGCGCGCGTCCGCATCATCCACAAGCTCCTCGCCCGGCCCTCGCTGTTCGTCAGCCCGCTCGGGTCGGCGTGGGAAGAGGCCGCGCGGCAGAACCTGTCGGGCGAGCTCCAGCGGCTGGAGAAGGAGCTGCGCGGGATCGACGCCGCCGCTGCTGAGGCGGCCTCGAACCACACGGGTCGCGGCACCGTCGACGAGAGCTCGAACGCCGCTCGCACCTGAGGTGTCCCGGACCGGCACCGCTCGATGCCGTCGCCGGGGCTGAACGCGCAGGTCGCCACCGCAGGGCGTGGGCACCCCCGTCGACCCGCCCACAGCCCACCAACGCGATCGCCCCTCCCCCGGCCTTGCCGACCGACGATCGTCGCGAGACGCGTCCTCCTAGCGTCGGGAGGCATGAGCCGGGACCGCCCGGCCCCCTCACCGATGGAGGTCCTATGAGCAGGTACGAGGTCGACAGTGCGCAGGTCGCGACGGCGGCGGCGAGCGTCCAGGCGCGCGCTGGAACGATCCGCAGCGAGGTCGCCGCGATGCACCGGCAGCTGGCCGAGCTGCAGGGGTCGTGGCGCGGCGCGGCGGCGACGGCATTCACCGGGGTGCTGGCCGACTGGACGGCCACCGAGACCCGCCTCGACGCCTCGTTGGAGCAGATCGTGGCGGCCATGCAGTCGGCGGCGCGCACGTACGCCGAGGCCGAGACGCAGGCATCCCGGCTGTTCACCGTGTAGCCACCACCGTGTGAACCACGCGGGGACGCGCCTACGCTCGGGCGGTGACCGTGCTCGTGGACCCCCCGATGTGGCCGAACCACGGCATGCTCTGGGGGCACCTGGTCAGCGACTCGTCGCTGGAGGAGCTGCACGCGTTCGCCGCCCGGGCGGGCATCCCAGAGCGCGGGTTCGACCGGGACCACTACGACGTGCCGGACCAGCGGATCGAGGAGCTGGTCGCGCTCGGGGCGGAGCTGGTGAGCGCGAAGGAGCTGATCCGTCGGCTGCGGGCGTCCGGTCTACGGGTGCCGGCACGGGACCGCGGGCGGCACGGATAGACGTCGCGGGCACCGGCTCGGTTCGCTTTTCGGGCTCGGGACGTTCCGCACGGAGAACGATGCGTCACGCGCCCGTCGTGGGTGGCTCCGCCGGCCGCCGCGGAGCGGTCAGCTGCGCAGCGACCGCCCCGACGTAGCGCGCGAACGTCGAGCGGTCCGGGGCGGGGAACGGCTCCTCAGACACCAGCACGTGGTGCATGGCGGCGGTGAGGACGAAGGCGAACGCTTCGACGTCCACGTCGTCCCGCACGTCGCCGTCCCGCTGCCGCGCTGCGAGGAACTCCCTCATGACGGTTGCCCAGGACCGCGTGGCGCCCGCGTCGACCGCAGCCTGGAGCACCTCCGCGCGCCGTGACCACTGGCTCACATGGAAGACCAGACGTGGCGCGTCGGAGGCCGCGTTGAGGTCGGAGAACTCCATCAGGCGCTCGGCGAGGTCGCCCCCCGGGCGTGCGGCCCACTCGTCGACCTGGCGAGCCAGGTCCGCGATCGCGCGCCACGTCAACTCCCGCAGCAGGTCCTCCCGCGAGGTGAACGCCTTGTAGGACATGCCGACGGCCATGCCCGCCTCGGTCGCCAGCGCGCGCATCGTCAAGCCGTCCACACCGTCGCGGGCGACAACCGCCCTGGCGTGCGACAGCAGGGTCTCGCGCAGGGCGCCGACGTCGAGCGCGGGTCGAGGAACCATCGGTCTCCCAATTCCGTTGACGCCCGAATCTAGCATGAACTAGCGTTCATGAACGCGAGTTCACGGAATGCGTGCGGCCGTGCATCGCCCTGGAACGACGCACGCGAGGAGGGATGTCCAGTCATGACGACCGCAGAATCTCAGGTTGCTGAAGAACGCTCGACCGATGGCGGAGCCGGGAGGCGCACGGACCTGGCGACCGGACGGCCCGTGCGGACGTGGGCGCTCGTGGCATGGGTCGCGCTGGGAGGAGCCACTGGCGCGCTGGCGGTCATGTCGAACGGCGACGACGACGGCCCCTCGGCCACGCAGCCGGTGACGATCATCGGTATCGCCGTCCTGAGCTACCTCGCGGCGTCCGTCGTCGGCCGCCGCCGGTTCGGCTGGGTCGCCGCGGGCATCTTCGCGGTCCTCGTGGTCCTGGCCGACCTGGCGGACATCCCGAAGACGGTCGTCTTCCTCGTCGCGGCCGTGCTGCTCACCGTCGTCGGTCTCGTGGTCCGACCCAGAGCCACGGTGCCCCAGGCACTGGCGCTGGTCGGCTACCTGGGCGCCGCAGCCGGTGCCCTCCTGCTCGCGCCCCGCATCGGGCTCGCGATCGCCGGTATGGCCCTGGCGGTGCACGTGGTCTGGGACGTCATCCACTACCGCCGCGAGGCGGTGGTCGACCGGTCGCTCGCGCTGTGGTGCATCGGTCTGGACCTCGTCGTCGGCGGCACCTGCGTCATCGCCGCCGTCGCCGGGTAGGGTGCCGGCCGGAGAGCGCCGCACGGGCGATCGACTGCGTCGCGATGCCCCGCAGCTCGAGCGTGGTCCGCGCCCGTGCGGCGTACTCTCCCTGACATGCCGCAGCACCGTCCGCTGGACCAGTCGTCGAAGCTCAAGAACGTGCTCTACGAGATCCGCGGGTCCGCCCTCGACGAGGTCGTCCGCCTCGAGGCCGAGGGCCACACGATCCTGCGGCTGAACACCGGCAACCCCGCCGCGTTCGGGTTCGAGGCACCCCACCAGATCGTCCGGGACGTCATCGCCGCCATCCCCCACGCGCACGGCTACACCGACTCGCGCGGCATCCTGTCCGCCCGCCGCGCCGTGGTCACCCGGTACGAGACGGAGCCCGGCTTCCCCGAGATCGACGTCGACGACGTCTACCTGGGCAACGGCGTCTCCGAGCTCATCACGATGGTCATGCAGGCGCTCCTCGACGAGGGCGACGAGGTGCTCATCCCCTCGCCGGACTACCCGCTGTGGACCGCGATGACGTCGCTGTCCGACGGCGTCCCCGTGCACTACCGCTGCGACGAGTCCGCCGGCTGGGAACCCGACCTGGAGCACATCCGCTCGCTCGTGACCCCGCGCACCAAGGCGATCGTCGTCATCAACCCGAACAACCCCACCGGCGCGGTCTACTCGCGCGAGGTGCTCGAGGGCATCGCGGCGATCGCCCGCGAGCACAGCCTCCTGCTGCTGTCCGACGAGATCTACGACCGCATCCTGTTCGACGGTGCGCGGCACATCCCCATGGCCACGGTCGCCCCGGACCTGCTCTGCCTCACGTTCAACGGCCTGTCCAAGACGTACCGCGTGGCCGGCTACCGCTCCGGCTGGCTCGTCGTCACCGGCCCCCGGGAGCACGCGACGGGCTTCCTCGAGGGCATCACCCTGCTGGCGTCCACCCGCCTGTGCCCCAATGTCCCGGCCCAGCACGCGGTCCAGGCCGCCCTCGGCGGGATCCAGAGCATCGACGCCCTCATCGCACCGGGCGGCCGCCTGCACGAGCAGCGCGACGTGGCGTGGCGAGGGATGACCTCGATCCCCGGCGTCGACTGCGTCCGCCCCGACGGCGCCCTCTACCTGTTCCCCCGGCTGGACCCGGACGTGCACGAGATCCGCGACGACGCCCGCCTGGTCTACGACCTGCTGGTCAGCGAGCACATCCTGCTGGTCCAGGGCACCGGCTTCCACTGGCCCACCCCGGACCACCTGCGGATCGTCACGCTCCCGGAGGCACGAGTCCTGGCCGAAGCGGTCGAACGCATCGGCAACTTCCTGTCGAGCTACCGCCAGTAGCCCCGACGCCCGTCTTCGCCCGCGGTCGGGGCGCCGAACTCGTCAGTCGCGGCCGAGCTCGACCGTTGCAACCGACGAGTTCGACGCGGACCGACTAGTTCGGCGCGGACCGACGAGTTCGGCGCGGGGGGATCAGTTCGGCGCGGAGGGACGAGTCGGCGGCCCGCTGGATCCGAGGCTCCGGACAGCGAACGGGCCGGCCACCCGAAGGTGACCGGCCCGTCCAGAGACTGCTAGCGCCTCAGCTGCGGATCAGAACCCGCCGCCGAAGTCCTCGCCGCCACCGCCACCGGCCGGCGCCTGGTTGCGCTCCGGCTTGTCGGCCACGACGGCCTCGGTGGTGAGGAACAGCGCGGCGATGGAGGCCGCGTTCTGCAGGGCGGAGCGCGTCACCTTCACCGGGTCGTTGACGCCCGCGGCGAGCAGGTCCTCGTACGTGTTGGTCGCGGCGTTGAGGCCGTGACCCACGGGGAGGTTGCGCACCTTCTCGGCGACGACGCCACCCTCGAGACCGGCGTTGATCGCGATCTGCTTGAGGGGAGCCTCGATCGCGAGCTTCACGATCGCGGCACCGGTCGCCTCGTCGCCCTCGAGCTTGAGGCCCTCGAACGCGGTCTTGCCGGCCTGGATGAGCGCCACGCCACCACCGGCGACGATGCCCTCCTCGACGGCCGCCTTGGCGTTGCGCACGGCGTCCTCGATGCGGTGCTTGCGCTCCTTGAGCTCGACCTCGGTGGCCGCGCCCGCCTTGATGACGGCGACGCCACCGGCGAGCTTGGCGAGGCGCTCCTGGAGCTTCTCGCGGTCGTAGTCCGAGTCCGAGTTCTCGATCTCGGCGCGGATCTGCGAGACGCGGCCCTGGATCTGGGCGGCGTCGCCGGAGCCCTCGACGATGGTGGTCTCGTCCTTGGTGACGACGATCTTGCGCGCCGTACCGAGAACCTCGAGGCCGACCGTGTCGAGCTTGAGACCGACGGTCTCAGAGACGACCTGGCCACCGGTGAGGATGGCCATGTCCTGCAGCATCGCCTTGCGGCGGTCGCCGAAGCCGGGCGCCTTGACGGCGACCGACTTGAACAGGCCGCGGATCTTGTTGACGACGAGCGTGGCCAGGGCCTCGCCCTCGACGTCCTCGGCGACGATGAACAGCGGCTTGCCGGCCTGGATGACCTTCTCCAGGAGCGGCAGCAGGTCCTTGACGTTCGAGATCTTCGACTCGACGAGCAGCACGTAGGCGTCCTCGAGGACGGCCTCCTGGCGCTCCGGGTCGGTCACGAAGTACGCCGACAGGAAGCCCTTGTCGAAGCGCATGCCCTCGGTGAGCTCGAGCTCGAGGCCCAGCGCGCTGGACTCCTCGACGGTGATGACGCCTTCCTTGCCGACCTTGTCGAGCGCCTCGGCGATCAGGTCGCCGATCGCCTGGTCGCCGGCGGAGATGGCGGCCGTGGCGGCGATCTCCTCCTTGGTCTCGACGTCCTTCGCCTGCGCGAGCAGAGCAGCGGTGACGGCCTCGACGGCCTTCTCGATGCCCTTCTTCAGCGCGATCGGGTTGGCGCCGGCCGCGACGTTGCGCAGGCCCTCGCGCACGAGCGCCTGGGCGAGCACGGTGGCGGTGGTGGTGCCGTCGCCCGCGACGTCGTCCGTCTTCTTGGCGACCTCCTTGACGAGCTCCGCACCGATCTTCTCGAAGGGGTCCTCGAGGTCGATCTCCTTGGCGATGGAGACGCCGTCGTTGGTGATCGTGGGGGCGCCCCACTTCTTGTCCAGGACGACGTTGCGGCCCTTCGGGCCGAGGGTGACCTTGACGGTGTCGGCGAGGATGTTGAGTCCCCGCTCGATGCCGCGGCGGGCCTCCTCGTTGAAGGCAATGATCTTGGCCATGGGGCTGTGATCCTTCACTGGGTTCGGGTCGGCCGAGGGTGCCCGCGACGGACGGGACGCCACGCGCGGTCTTGTCCCGCGTGCGACGGCCCTCACCGGACGGCCGGGATGATTCTGTCACTCTCCACCGGAGAGTGCTAAGTCCAATGGTTAGCACTCGACCCCCGAGAGTGCAAGCAGCGTTCGCCCAGGGCGCCACCGCACGACGCCTCGATCACCTCGCTCCAGGCACGTGCACGCACCTGACGCGGCTATCGTGCGCGTGTGCACGATCACGACGAGGAGGTCGACGACCACGGCCGACACGCCGTGGTCACTGTCGCGCGCGCGCACCGCCGTCGTCGCACGAGCGGGCTCGTCGCCACCGCGCTCGTCGCCGTCACGACCCTGCTCGTCGCCACCGCGCCCGCGGGAGCGCTCGCCACCGAGGCCCACGCCGAGCCGGTCGTGATCGCTGAGCGGACCGTCCCCGAGTACGCGGCCATCCCGCTCTACCTCGAGGGCCTCACCACGATGCCCGGCGGTCGACGGCTCCCGCTCGAGGTCGGCACCGACGCGACGTTCCTGGCCGGCACGCACGTCGTCGACCCCGCAGCCTCCACCCTCGCGCGCGTGGTCGCGGGAGCGGCGGCGAGCGAGCGCGGACCGACCGTGAGCGCCGCCGCCTCCGTCGCGGGCCGGCAGCGAGCCTGGCTGGCCGAGGGCACGGTCCCCGGCACCGGCGGACCGTACGAGGACATGTCGCGTGCCGCCCTGCTCGACCTGCACGCGCTCCTGCTCCCCGACGGTGCGGCGGTGGCGGCCTGGTCCGAGAAGTGGCGGTACGTGTGGCCGCGCGACGCGTCGTTCGTCGCCGTCGCCCTGGCCCGCACCGGGCACGTCGACGACGCCCTCGAGATCCTCGGATTCCTCGACCGGGTCCAGTCGCCCGACGGCTCGTTCCAGGCGCGCTACCTGCCCGACGGCTCAGGCCCGCCGGACGACCGCGGCGTGCAGACCGACGGCACGGGCTGGGCGATGTGGGCCTCCGGGCTCGTGCTCGCGGAGATCGACGACGCCGACGAACGTGCGGCGGCCGCGGAGCAGCTCCTGCCGATGGTGCAGCGCTCCGCCCGGCACGCGATCTCCCTGGTCGCGCTCGACGGTCTGCCGCCGGCGTCGCCCGACTACTGGGAGGTACCCGAGGACACGCTGACGCTGGGCACGGTCTCCCCCTTGGTCGCGGGGCTCCAGCAGGCCTCCGTCGTCCTGGCCCTCGCCGACGAGGATGCGCTGGCACGGTCGGCGTTCGACGCCTCGATCCGCTCCAAGGTCGCCGTGATCGAATCGTTCGGCGCCACCGGGTTCGCGCGGTACGCCGCCGGGGGCCACGCGGACGCCGCCAGCGCGTTCCTGCTGCCGCCGTTCCTGAGCAGCGCGGTTCCCGGTGTCGAGGAGGCGTGGCGGGCGTCGGCCACGACAATGGTGCGGCCGGCGAACGGTCTCGCGCCGGGCGCGGGGTGGCGCGACGACGGCGTCTCGTGGACCCCGCAGACCTCCCTCTACGCGTGGGTGGCGGCCGAGGACGGCGACGTCGAGCTCGCCGACGGCTGGCTCTCGTTCCTCGACAGCCATCGCACCCGGTCGGGGTCGCTCCCGGAGAAGGTGCTCGCCGACGGGTCCCCCGCCGCCGTGGCGCCGCTCGGCTGGAGCGCGGCGTGCGTCCTGCTCGCGCTCGACGCGCTCGAGTCCGCACCCGCCGAGTCCTGACACGCCGACGGGCCGCGCCCCCGGGGTGGGGTGCACGGCCCGTGCGACGACGGTCAGATGGCGCGGACCTGCTCGGCCTGCGGCCCCTTGGTGCCCTGGCCGACCTCGAACTCGACGTCCTGGCCTTCCTCGAGGGACCGGTAGCCGTCCGACTGGATGGCGCTGAAATGCACGAAGAGGTCCTGGCCTCCCCCGACCGGGGTGATGAAGCCGTACCCCTTCTCCGCGTTGAACCACTTGACGATGCCCTGAGCCATGCGCACTCCTCGACGTCCGGTGCCGAGCGCTCCGCCGGCGCTCGGTGCGCGAGAGCCTAGTGTCCGCGTTCGGGCTCCGACCAGGGCCGATACGGGTGGGTCAGGCGTCCGGGTCGCTGACCAGCAGCACGGAGATGCCCGCGTTGTCGCCTGCCTGCAGGACGACCTCGGTCAGGCCGAGGGTCTGGGCGACCAGGTCCGCTGTCGGCCTCAGGTCCTCCGACGTGTAGGAGACGGTCGAGGCGTCGACGGTCGGCTCCGCGTTGCCGGTGGTGACCGCGGTGAAGCCTGCGGCGGTGAGCTCCGCTGCCTGCTCAGCGGCGAGGCCACCGATGCTGGCCGCGTTGAGCACCTCGACCGGCGTGCTCAGCACAGGGGCGGGCGCGACCGGCTCGTCGACGGGCGCCGTCTCGGTGTCCGTCGGGACCTCACCCTCGGTCGCGGCGTCCGTCGGGGTGTCGTCCTGCGCCTCGGGCGCGGTCGAGGTGCCCGGGAGCGAGGGGAGGTTGCCGTCTCGCGCCGCGAGGTTCACCAGCGCGAACGCGAGCACGGGCAGGAGGGCAAGGACGACGAGGAACTTCCACCACCTGCTCCAGGCGGACCGGGGTGCGCGATGCACCCCCCGGGGGACGTCGGGGTTCGACGGGACATCGAACTCGTCCTCGGGGTAGGAGTACTCCGCCTTGCTCACGCCGGACAGGCTAACGGCTCAGATAGTGCGAACGGGTCCACCTCGAGCACGACGTGTGCCGTGTCACGTGCGAGGACGTCGGTCGCGACCGCCCACCGGGCGGCGGATCAGACGTCCCCGAGCCGGCGGGCCGTGCGGGCGCGCTGCCGGGAGGAACGCATCCGACGCAGCCGCTTGATGAGCATCGGGTCGTGCGCGAGGGCAGCCGGGTCGTCGATCAGGGCGTTGAGCACCTGGTAGTACCGGGTGGCCGACATGTCGAACAGCTCACGGATCGCCGACTCCTTGGCACCTGCGTACTTCCACCACTGCCGCTCGAACGCGAGGACCTGCTCGTCGCGCTCGGAGAGTCCCGCATCCGAGGCCGGGTGGATGCTGCGGGGCTGCTCGAGCGATCCGATGACGATCGTCGCGGCGTCCATGCGTCCTCCTGTGCTCTCGTGGTGCTGCACTCTTCCGACGGCCTGGGCGGTGTACCGCCGGCGACCTCGGTCATCGTACGACCGTAATGACACGCATGTCATTCCCGACGGCGCGTCGTCCCCCGTGTGCCGCGACCGGCCATCAGGAGGACGCGCGACGGCATCGGCACGGGCTCCGGCGACCGCCCTTCGGTACCCTCGCCCGCGTGACCGTCGCACCCCTGGACCAGCTCGTCGCCCCCGACTGGGCGGTGGCGCTCGCGCCCGTCGAGCCGCAGCTCCGTGCCGCGGGCCAGTTCCTGCGCGACGAGGTGGCCGCCGGGCGCGGCTACCTCCCGGCCGGCGACGCCGTCCTGCGCGCGTTCCGCCGGCCCCTGGCCGACGTGCGGGTGCTGGTCGTCGGTCAGGACCCCTACCCCACGCCGGGGCACCCGATGGGGCTGTCATTCTCGGTGCAGCCCGACGTCCGCCCGCTGCCGCGCTCGCTGACCAACATCTTCACCGAGCTGGTGGCCGACGTCGGCGTCGCGCCTCCGCGCAACGGGGACCTGTCCCCGTGGGCGGACCAGGGCGTGATGCTGCTGAACAGGGTGCTGACGGTCCGTCCCGGCGCGCCGGCGTCGCACCGCCGGCAGGGGTGGGAGGCGGTGACCGACCGGGCGATCGCAGCCCTCGTCGAGCGCGGTGGACCGTTGGTCGCGGTGCTGTGGGGGCGCGACGCGCAGTCGCTGAAACCGGCTCTCGGCGACGTGCCGACGGTCGAGAGCGTTCACCCGAGCCCACTGTCCGCCAGCCGCGGCTTCTTCGGCTCACGGCCGTTCTCGCGCGTGAACGAGCTCCTGGTGGCACAGGGGGCGCAGCCGGTGGACTGGTCGCTCGGGTGAGCGTCGGGGCAGGATGTCCGTCGTGCTAGACGCCCCGACCCCCCGCTGGTCCCGCTACGTCGCCATCGGCGACTCGTTCACCGAAGGTCTCTGGGACGACCCCGACGGCCGTGAGGCTCCGCAGCGCGGCTGGGCCGACCTGCTCGCCTCGCACCTGTCCGCTCGCCGCAGCGCCGCGGGCGAACCGCCGCTCGAGTACGCGAACCTGGCCATCCGGGGGCGGCTGCTGCGCCCGATCCTCGTCGAGCAGCTCCCGGCGGCGCTGGCCCTCAAGCCGGACCTGGTGAGCCTGGTGGGCGGCGGCAACGACCTGCTCCGGCCCGGCGCCGACGTCGACCGGATGGCGCGCAACCTCGAGGCGGGCGTCGTCCGGCTGCGCGAGGGCGGGGCCGACGTGCTGCTCGGCACCGGTGTCGATGCCGCCGACAGCCCGCTGGTGCGAGCGATCCGGAGCCGCGTCGGGATCTACAACTCCCTCATCTGGTCCATGGCCCGTCGTCACGGCGCGTACGTGGTGGACCTGTGGGGCATGCGCTCCCTGCGCGACTGGCGGATGTGGGCCGAGGACCGCATCCACCTGACCACCGACGGGCACGCCCGCGTGGCTCAGGGTGCCCTCGTCGCGCTCGGCCTGACGCCCGACGACGCCGCCTGGGACGACCCCCTGACTCCCCTGCCGCCCACGCCACGGATGCAGCAGGCCCGCCAGGACGCCGCCTGGGCGCGCGAGCACGTCTACCCCTGGGCGACGCGGCGACTGCGCGGAAAGTCGTCCGGGGACGACCGGGCGCCCAAGCGCCCCGACCTGTCGCCGGTGGAGTGAGCGGAGCGCGCGGCCAGTTGACCCGTCGGTCGGCGCCGTCCTCCATGATCGACGCATGACCGAGCACCGCGGCGACGCGACTCCCACGACAACCACGATGACGGTCCGCGGGGAGGACTGGTACGCGCGGGACCTGTCCGGCCAGGAGTTCCGCAACGTCGAGTTCGTGGACCTCGACCTCACCGAGTCGTTCGGCGTCGGCGCCGTGTTCGAGGAGTGCGTGTTCCGGCACGCCAAGCTCAACGCCTCCGTGCACACCGACGCCGCGTTCATGAACTGCACGTTCGTGCGGTCCACGTTCTTCGACGTGCGGTTCGAGCGGTGCAAGGTGATCGGCTCCCGCTTCGAGGACTGCACGTGGGACATCGCCAAGGTCGAGGGCGGCAACTGGTCGTTCGTCTCGCTGGCCAAGGCGGACCTGCACTCCGCGTCATTCACCGGCGTACGCCTGCGCGAGGCCGACCTGACGGGCGTCCGCGCCACGGGCGGCACGCTGCGCGACTGCGACCTGTCCGGCGCGTGGCTGGACCGGGCCGACCTGACCGGGTGCGACCTGCGCGGCAGCGAGCTGACCGGGATCGACCCCTCGGCGGTGACGCTCGACCGGGCGATCATCACGCTCCCGCAGGCCGTGACGATCATCGAGTCGATGGGCCTGGACCTGCGGGTGGAGTGACGGCACGGGCCGTGCGACCACCGGCCGCGCGCCTGGTCACGACTCGAGAGAGAGGCCCTCGAAGCTGGCGACGATCGTCGGTCGGAGGTCACCCTCCGGAGGTACCCATGATGCCGGGTCGAGGTCCACCTGCACCCCGGAGCGGATGTCCTTCACCTGCGGCGCACCGCCTCCGACCGACGGGAACGCCACGAACGGGATGCTCCGGCGGTCGGCGAAGCGGATCTGCTTGCCGAACGGGGTCGGTGACGGCGCGACCTCGCACGCGATCCCCCGGGCACGCAGCTGGTGGGCGAGGTCGACGCTGGCCGGCCGCTCCTCCTCCGAGACGAGAGCGACCAGCACGGCACTCGGCACGGGCCGGGTGCTGGAGAGCAGCCCGCGCGCCACGAGCGGAACCACGCTCCGCGAGACGCCGAACGAGATGCCGACGCCGGGGTAGGTGGTCTTCCCGTCGGTCGCGAGCGCGTCGTACCGCCCGCCGCCGCCGACCGCCTTGAGGTGCTCGAACCCCTGCATGTAGATCTCGACGACGGTCCCCGTGTAGTAGTCCAGACCGCGCGCGATCCGCAGGTCCGCGACCACCCGCACGTTCTCGGTGGTCACCGAGCGGGACGCGCTGATCACTGCGCGCAGCTCCTCGAGCCCGGTGTCCAGGAGCTCGGACCGGACACCCAGGGCCATGACCTGATCCACGAACGACTCGTCCGCGCTGGAGATCGTGGCGAGCTCCAAGGCCCGTCCGGCCGTCCGCTCGTCGAGGCCCACCTGCTCCACGAGCAGCCGGACCACCTCGGACCGGTCCACCTTGTCGAGCTTGTCGAGCATCTTCAGCGTCGAAGGGATGTCCTCGACGCCGATCCCCTCGAGGTAGCCCTGGATCAGCTTGCGGTTGTTGAAGCACAGGGTGAGGGGCGGCAGCGGGAGCCGCGCGAGCGCCTCGACCATGACCGTGACCACCTCGACGTCGTGGTGGAACGGAAGGTGGTCGACGCCGATGATGTCGACGTCCGCCTGCGTGAACTGGCGGAACCGACCCTCCTGGGGGCGCTCGCCCCGCCACGCCGGCTGGATCTGGTAGCGGCGGAACGGGAAGGTCAGGTGACCCGCGTTCTCGACCACGTAGCGTGCGAGCGGCACGGTGAGGTCGAAGTGCATCCCGAGCGCTCCGCGACCGCTCGCCGAGTCGTCGGGACCGTCGGCGCTCAGCCGGTTGAGCAGGTAGATCTCCTTGTCGATCTCCCCGCCCTTGGCCAGCCGGTCGAGCGGCTCGACGACGCGAGTCTCGATGTTGGCGAAGCCGTGGAGCTCGAAGGTGGACGCCAGAGCGTCGATCACTCCGCGCTCGACGACCCGTCCGGCAGGGAGGAACTCGGGAAACCCGCTCAGCGGGTCGATCTTGGCCATCTCATCCTCACGGCGTCGATCCCGCCCTCGCCGGACGGGGGTTCACACGATGGAGCCCCCTATCGGATTCGAACCGATGACCCCCTGTTTACAAGACAGGTGCTCTGGCCGACTGAGCTAAGGAGGCGGGCGCGCCCAGGATAACCGGGCGCCCCGTGCTGGGGCGCCCGGTCATCACGGGTCAGGACTTGGCGGCGTCGACCGCCTGCTTCAGCGCGCCGGGGGTCTGCCACCCCTCGAACGGCTCACCGTTGATGAGCACGGCGGGCGTGGAGAGCTTCGGCAGGTCGGTGCCCGCCTGGTTGGTCGCCGCGGCGCTCCACGGGGCGAAGGTCCGCCAGGTGCCCTCGACGGACTCCTCGTCCTGCGTGGCGAAGGTGCCGTCCACCGTGTCCGTGAAGGTGGCTGTGACCTCAGCCGGGACGCCGAGGTCCTCGGCGAGCTGGGCGATCTCGGCGTCCGTCAGACCCGAGGTGCCTTCCTCCGGCTGGTCCTTGTACAACGCGTTGACGAACGCGGTGAAGTGCTCCGGGGACTTGTCCGCGACGATCGCCGTGGCGTTGACCGTGCGGGTGGAGTACGAGCTGCCCGCGGAGAGGTGGTCGAGGATCGCGACGGGGTGGTACGAGATGGTCACGCCGCCCTCTTCCAGCATCGCGTCGAGGTCGCCGGCGTTGGTCTCGTCGAACTGGCCGCAGAAGGGGCACATGTAGTCGAAGTAGATGGTGAGGTCGACGTCGCCCTCACCGGCCGTGCCGACGCCGTCGGCGCCGGGACCGCTGACGGGGATCCCGCCCTTGTCGTTGGCGGGGGCCGGTGCGGTGACGTCGTCGAGCGCGGGCGCGATGACGTTCTCGGCGCCCTGGCCGTAGGCGACGTTCGAGTTGGCGGCCTCGTTGGCCTTGTTCTGGTTCAGGATCGAGAAGACGACAGCGACGAGCGCGACGACGGCGACGACGAGGCCGCCGATCGCGAGGAGCCGGTTCCGCTTGGCCTTGCGCTCCTGCTCCTTGCGCATCTGCGCGGCCTTGGCGCGGGCTTCGTCGCGTCGGACTGCCTTGGTGGGACGCGGGTCGTTGGTAGGCATGGGTGCTCCTGGTACGTGGGTCGGACAGCGGTTGACTTGGCCGGGCTGGGCGTCAGGCCACTGCCGGCGGGCCCCGTCGCGCGATGCTGCCCACGAGCACCCGGTCCGTCCACGCGGGAACGGACCGGCCCGGCGCGAGCCGGACACGGACGCCGCCGTCGACCGGCAGCGGCCGCACGGTACGCAGCGCGCCCCGCAGCGCCCGGCCGACCAGCAGCCGCACCTGCCGCGCGGCCCGGACGAGCAGGGCCGACAGCCCGAGACCGCACGCCGTGATCAGGAGGTACAGGGCGGCGACGGGGGCAGCCACGCTGAGCAGGACGACGGCGCCCTGCGACATCGTGCCCAAGCCGTAGGCGCCCTCCGGGCAGTCCGCGGCGTCGCGGAGGACCGACAGGCGCAACCCGAGCGGGCCGAGGACGCCGCCGGCGCTCACGCAGTCGTGCAGCAGGACCCGGCCGTGCACGGCGACGACCGCGGCGAACCCGGCGAACGCGGCCGCGGCGACCAGCGACAGGCGCGGCGCGGCCAGGTGCGGCCCTCGTCGCGCGGTCATGCGGCACAGCGTAGGGGGCGCTGCTGTGGGTCGACGTGTGCTCACGAGGATCGGGGGGTCCGGACGACCTCGACGTCGAACCCGAACGACCGCTTCCACTCCTGCGCCAGCCGCCCGCCGGCCCGCCGCACGATCCCGCGCAGCCACCACTCCTCCGGGTCGATCCCCGGGAACGCGTGCTCGACGAGCAGCGGCTGGAACCGTGCGTCGATCGCCATGACCTGGCGCCGGAACCCCTCCATCTCCGGGTAGCCGGTGAGACCCGGGTGGCGCATCGCGGCCTCGATCGTGGTGCGGGACATCGCCTCGTTGCCGTACGCAAACTCGTCGCCCCGGTACCCCCGCTCGCACTCCGCCACGAAGCTCGCCCAGCGTTCGAGCAGTTCCGCGGGGGTGTCGTCGCGCCACACGCCGCGAGCGCGGACCACCGCGGTGAAGGCGTCGTCGAACGCCGTCACTTGGCGATCTCGCGCAGGAAGTACTCGTAGCCCTCGTCGGGACGGAAGTAGGCCACGATCACGTCTCCGCGGAACACCCCGAGCGCTCCGGTGCGGCGGTCGTAGCGGACCACGTCCCCGTTGCTGCGGCGTCCTGCCACGACCTCGGGACCTGGCTCTACCCCTGCCTCTGCGGCCATGTCTGCGCCTCCCCCGGTCACCGAGCTTTCACCCCAGAGTGTGGGGGAAGGACACGCCAGGTCCCGCATCGCGAGACAGGAAACGGTGCCGAATCGGTCAGGGCAGCACCGGGGTGGGTAGCGGCGCCCAGGTGATGGGCTCGCCGGTGAGGATCTGCGCGAGAAAGACGGCGGACGCGGCCAGGAGGACGACCGTCGCGACGAGGGCACCGAGGCGCCCCGGTGCCACGACGGCCAGCACGCGCCGGGCACCGGTGCGGGTCATGAGTGACAACGGCCCCCACCAGACGACGGCTGCGCCGAACAGGACGAGCCCTCCGACCAGGATCGTGGCCGTCAGGCCCTGCGGCTCCTGGCCGGACGGCGAACCACCCACGACCCAGTGGTCGTTGCCGATGAGCCACCAGGACACCCCGAGCAGGATGATGACGACGCTGCCGGCGACCACGAGCGACGGCACCAGCCCGACGACCGAGCGCAGCAGGTGCCACGGGGCGGTCGCGAGGGCGACGGCCCCGTCCGAGCGTCGGACCCCGGCCCGCTCCCGCCGCCCGTACATGGCCTCGACCGCGGAGCCCACCGTCCGCACGACCACGACGAGGAGCACGAACACCACGAGCGCGACGCCGGGGTAGAGCGCCCCCGCGGAGCCCAGGAGCAGCGCGGCCGCGAGCAGGGTCCCCCAGCGCCGCAGGGCCGGTGGGCGCTCGTAGCCGGACCCCTCGGGCTCGGGCTTCTCGGACGCGTCGAGGTCCTCCTCGATCCAGTCGACGCTCTCCGGGTCCTCGTCCCAGTCCTCGTCCCCGTCGCCGACAGCGTTCGGGTCGAACGCGCGTGTGTGCCCGTCGTTCACGGCGACGACGGGCGCGACGGCGGCCACCGGTGCCGCCACCGGCGCGACGGCCACGCTCGCCGGCTCCGGACCCTGCACGGCGGTCGCGGCGCGGTCGTCGGCGGTGAGCACCGTCGTGCCGGTCTCGTCGGCGATCGGCTCGCCCTCCGCGACGACCAGCGTGAGCGCCGCCACCACGTCGTCCGGGGACGTGCGGTCGGCCGCGGCAGGCGCGAGCGCGCCGCGCAACGTCGTGGCGGTGAGCGACCCGACGCCGTCGAGGTCCACGTCGCCCGAGCGTGCCCGCGCCAGCACGGCTTCGAGCGGGCGGGTGCCGAACGGTGGCCGGCCGGTCGCGGCGAACGCCAGGATCGCCGCCCAGCCCCAGAAGTCGGACGCGTCGTCCGGCTCGGCGCCCTCCAGCAGCTCGGGCGCCAGGTACCCGGGGGTGCCCAGGACCAGTCCGTCGGCGGTCAGCTTGGAGTCGTCGGCGGCCTGCGCGAGGCCGAAGTCGATGAGCACCGGGCCGTCATCGCCGATGATGACGTTGGAGGGCTTGAGGTCACGGTGCACCACCCCGGCACCGTGCACCGCGACGAGCGTGTCCCGCAGACCCTCCGCCAGGCCGAGCAGCTCCTCGGCGTCCAGCGTGCCGCGCTCGCGCACGTGCTCCTCGAGGTTGTCGCCCGACACCAGCTCGGTGACCAGGAACGCCTCCGTGGAGTCGGCCTCGGCGTCCAGGACCGCGGCGACGCCCGGGTGGCGGAGCTTCTGGAGGGCGTGCACCTCACGGCGCAGCCGGTCCCTGGTCGCCGCGTCGGAGCCGACGTGCGGGTGCAGCAGCTTGAGCGCGACGGCGTCGCCGCCACCGTCGACCGCCCGGTAGACGGTCCCCATCCCGCCCGAGCCGAGGGGGGCGACGATGGTGTACCCGCCGATCTCCGACCCCGGCTCCAGACCGATCCGCTCCATCCCGGCACCGTATCCGCGCCCCGTGGACGCCGCTGGGCAACGCGCGGTGCGACCTGCACGGATAGGGTCGGACCCGACCCGAGGAGTTGATCCCTTGCCTTCCGACGCGCCCGCGCACGGCTACGACTTCGTCGTCGTCGCGAACCGTCTGCCCGTGGACGTGAGCCTGGACGACGACGGCGAACCGACCTGGACCCGATCCCCCGGCGGTCTCGTCACGGCCCTCGCGCCCGTGATGGCGAGCACGAGCGGCGCGTGGGTCGGCTGGGGCGGCTCGCCGGACCTCGAGCTCGAGCCGTTCGACGTGGACGGCACCGAGCTGATCCCCGTGGTGCTCACCGAGGACGACCTGGAGAAGTTCTACGAGGGCTTCTCCAACGACACCCTCTGGCCGCTCTACCACGACGTCATCGAACCCCCGGCGTTCCACCGCCACTGGTGGGACTCCTACCAGAAGGTGAACCGGCGCTTCGCGCAGGCGGCCGCGGACCAGGCCGCGCAGGGCGCGACGGTGTGGGTGCACGACTACCAACTGCAGCTGGTCCCGAAGATGCTCCGGGAGCTGCGGCCCGACCTGCGCATCGGGTACTTCCACCACATCCCGTTCCCGCCGCTGGAGCTGTTCGCCCAGCTGCCGTGGCGCGTGCAGGTGATCGAGGGTCTGCTCGGTGCGGACCTGGTGGGCTTCCAGCGAGCAGGCGACGCGGCGAACTTCGTGCGGATCGTCCGTCGGCTCACGGACCTCACGACGCGCGGCCAGATGGTCACGCTGTCGGAGGCCGAGGGGCACACCGGGCGCGGTCGGCACGTGCGAGCCGCGGCGTTCCCCATCTCGATCGACTCGCACGCGTTCGACGCGCTGGCCCGCACCGACGCCGTCCGCGAGCGTGCCCTCCAGATCCGGCGCGAGCTGGGTGACCCCGAGTTCCTGCTGCTCGGCGTGGACCGGCTCGACTACACCAAGGGCATCCGGCACCGGATCAAGGCGTACGGCGAGCTCCTGCTGGACGGCCGGCTCTCCCCGCAGAGCACGACGCTCGTCCAGGTGGCCAGCCCGAGCCGGGAGAACGTGGGCGCGTACCAGCAGCTGCGCGACGACGTGGAGCTCCTGGTCGGGCGGATCAACGGCGACTACGGGCAGGTGGGCCACGCGCCCCTGCAGTACCTGCACCAGTCGTTCCCCATGGAGGAGATGGCGGCCCTGTACCTCGCGGCGGACGTCATGCTGGTGACCGCGCTGCGCGACGGCATGAACTTGGTGGCCAAGGAGTACGTCGCGGCCAGGTCCGACGACCGCGGAGCGCTGGTGCTCTCCGAGTTCACGGGCGCCGCCGACGAGCTGACGGGATCGGTGCTGGTGAACCCGCACGACATCGACGGGATGAAGGACGCGATCACGTACGCCGTGCACATGGACGCCCGCGAGTCCCGCAAACGCATGCGCCGGCTGCGGAGGCGTGTGCTCGGGCACGACGTCGTCGCCTGGTCCGAGGACTTCCTCGCCGCCCTCAACGCCGTCCCCGTGCGAGCCTCCCGTGACTGACGCGCTGACGGACGCGCTCACGGTTCTTGCGGGCGACACGGCGCGCCGCCCGCTCCTCGTGGCCCTCGACTTCGACGGCACCCTCGCCCCGCTGCAGGACGACCCGTCCGCGTCGCGCATCCTCCCGGCCGGCGTGGAGGTGCTCGCCCGGCTGGCGGGGACCCCGGGGGTCGCGCTCGCGCTGGTGTCCGGTCGGGCCATGCACGACCTGCACGTCCTGGCGCACGTGCCCGGCGGCACGTTCCTCATCGGCAGCCACGGGGCCGAGCGCGCGCGGGTCACCACGTTCGGGCTCGACCGCGACGTCGTCCAGCTGACCGACGAGCAGGCCGACCGCTTGGCGTACCTCGGCGCGCAGGCCGCACGGATCGCCCGCGGCCGGGACGGTGTCTGGGTGGAGACCAAGCCGACCGCCGTGGTCGTCCACACTCGCCTCGCGGAGGCCGTCGACGCCGAACCCGCGGAGCAGGAGGCGATCACCCTCGGGGAACGGCTCGGCTCCGGCGTCCTGCACGGCAAGGACGTCGTCGAGATCTCGGTCCTGCGCGCGAGCAAGGGCGAGGCGCTCACGGCGCTGCGCGACGAGCTCGGCGCACCGGTGGTCCTGTACGCGGGCGACGACGTCACCGACGAGCACGCGTTCGAGGCTCTCCGCGACGAGGACGTGACGGTCAAGGTCGGCCACGGGACGACCTCCGCGCGGTACCGCGTCGACAGCCCGGAGGACCTCGTCGAGGCGCTCGCCGTGCTGGCCGACGGACTGTAGGGGGCCCTCACAGTCCCCTGCTGGTCGACCCCCTGGTCGAGGCGTAGCGTGCGCCTCATGCCCGGCCGGATGCGTGAGGTCGAGCTCGTCGAGGCTGCGGACGAGCCCGTACGGTCCCGCTCGGCCCCGGACCCGGCACCGTGGCCTCCCGCGGCACGACGGATGTCCGTCGAGCTCGACGACGACCCCGGTGACGAGCGCCCCGACGACGTCCTGACCGCGCGGACCTGGCTGCGGCGGCACGCCCACTGGATCGGCGGAGCGGTCGCGGTCGTCGTCGGCACGCTCGTCGTCACCCAGGTCACGCTCGACCACCGTGAGGCCACCCGCGTGGCGGCGCTCGCCGCCATCCCGGGCGTCGTGCCGCCGGTGGACGCGTCCATCGGGGTCCTGTGGCGTGCCGACCCCCTGCTCGCGCCCGCGCTCCGGTCCGGCGCGATGGTGGACGGTGTGCTCGTCGGGGGGACGCAGGACGCGACCGGCGCCCCGGCGATCGTCGGTCTCGACCCCGACACGGGCGTCGTCGCGTGGCGCACCCCCGTCGACCTGCCCACCCCGCAGCCCACCCCGACGAGCGCGTCGCCGGAGCTGTGGATGTCGTGCAACGACCTGCCGAGGGACGGGTCGCACGTGGCTGCGTGCATCGCGCAGCAGGTCGGCGAGGAGGTCCGGGGCATCCCCTCGTCGTCCGTCTGGGTGCTCGACCCGTCCCGCGGTGAGCTGCTGTCGGAGCGCGAGGTCGACGGGGGCTGGGGGCTGACGTTCGCGGACGGCGCGCTCGTCGTCGCGCAGCCCGTTTCCGCCGACGGCAAACCCGCGCGCACCGACGCGGGCTCGGTCCGCTGGAAGGTCAGCGCCCAGGACGTCGTCAGCGGCGAGCCTCGGTGGACGTGGACCACCCCCCCGACGGACGTCGTCGGCCGCGAGGACGGTCCCGAGGGGGCGCCCCACACCGCGACGGCGTGGTTGCAGTCGTCGTCGGACGACCACGTCGTGCTCGGCGTCGACAACCACGCCTGGGTACTCACCGTCGACGGCGAGCCGCTCCTGGACGTCCCCCTCGACCCCGCGTCGTGGCTGGAGACGGCCCGCGCCGGGGTGTTCATCGAGAGCACGTGGACGTCGTCGACCTACAGCGGCACGCTGCTGCTCCCCGACGGCTCCCGGGTCCCGATCGACGAGACCGCGGGCTGGCTCGCCGTCGACGACGGGTCCGCCCCCGACGTCATGTTCACCGTCGGGCAGGCTCCCGGCGGCGCCGACGGCCTCAGCGGACGGTCGGCGCGCACGGGTGACCGGCTCTGGCACGTCGACGGGACCATCGTGACGAGCCTCCTGCTCGACGGCACCGTGTACGTCGCGACGTCGGACACCCTGGTCGCGGTCGATGCAATGACGGGTGAGGTGCACTGGACGACCGAGATCGACCACATGCCCCAGCAGCTGTCGACCGACGGGCGCTACCTGCTGGTGCCGGGTCTCGGCGTGACGCTCGAGGCGTACACGCTGACCGACGGCGGGCTCGCGTGGACCGCGGACCTCGCTGACGCCGTCCGCGGGGACAGCGCCGGGCAGTCGACGGTGTTCGTGCGGGGCTTCCAGTCGGGCTGGCACGACCCCCGGCTCTACGTGTGGACGGACACCGGATCGATCGCAGTCCTGGGCTGACCATGACCGTCGCGCACGCGCACCTCGCTCCCGTCGAGCTCGACGACCCGACCGACGCCGGCCCGGCGGACGCCGGCGCACCATCCGGTCGCCTGCCGGCCTGGGTGCGGCGGCACGCGGGGTGGGTGGCCGGCGCGAGCGCGGTCCTCGTCCTCACCCTGGTCGGGGTGCAGTCGTCCCTCGACGAGCGCGAGCGCGAGCGGCTGGCGTACCTCGCCGACGTGCCCGGGGTGCTCAGCCCCTTGCACGACCCACCCGCCGCGCTCCGGACGTGGACTCCGAGCGCGGGCGCTCTGGTGGCGCAGGACCCGACCGGCCACTGGGCCATCGGCGCCCGGTACCACCTCGGCGGCGTCGACCTGCGCGGCACCGACCCGGACACCGGCGACGTCCTGTGGTCCGTGCCCTTCTCGCTCGACGCCGCCCTGCCGCCCGGCGGCCGCTCCGAGTTCCCCTCGGTCTGGGTGCGCTGCACCACGACGACCTCCCCCGACGGCCCTCGGGCGGTCTGCGCCGCGGAGGTCTCCCCGGCGCGCGCCGACGGTGCCGTCACCCCGCTGCTCGTGCTCGACCCGGCCTCCGGCAGGACGCTGGCGACCCCCAGCCTCGAGGCCGGTGCACTGTGGTCGGCGACCGGGTCGTACCTCGTCGTCGCGAGACCGCATCGCGACGCCGCCGGCGCGGTGCGCTGGATCCTCTCCGCGACCGACCCCGCGACCGGCGCGCTCCGGTGGCAGCGACGGACACCCTGGGTGCCCGAGGTGCACGAGGTCCGGTTCGGCGACCAGGTGATCCGCTCCCAGTCCGACCTGACCAGCGACGACGACCGGGTCCTCCTCACCGACAGCGGGCACGCGTGGCTGTTCAGCGCGGACGGTGAACCGCGCGGCGACGTGACGGTCCAGACCGACGGCTGGGCCGAGCTGGCGCGCTCCGGCGCGCTCGTGTGGACGCCGTGGCAGACCTTCGCGGTCCCTGCGGGCGTGCTGGTGACCCGCGACGGCACCCGCGTCGCGGTCGGCGAGCGGCCCGCCCGGCTCGCGGTCGACGACGGCAGCGCCCGCGACGTCGTGCTGCTCTCCGAGCGGAGCGCCAGGGGCGAGGCCCCGCAGGACGGCACGCTCGTCGGTCGCGACGCCACCTCCGGCGAGGAACTCTGGCGCCTCACCGGCACCACCGGCGAGCCGCTGCTCGTCGACGGTGTCGTGCACGTCGCCCAAGGTGACGGGGTCCGAGCCGTCGACGCCCGGACGGGCGAGTCCCGCTGGCTCGCGCACGTCGGCGCGCCACCCGTCTACCTGGGCACCGACGGCTCGCTCGTCGTGGTCGTCACCGCCGACCGCACGCTGCGCGGGCTGCGCAGGGCCGACGGGCAGCTGGCGACCGTGGCCGACGTCGCGCGGCACCTGGCCCTCGACCCGGGCGGTGTCGACCAGGTCAGCGAGTACGCCGGTCGGCTGCTCGTCCGGTTCCGGGACGGGACGGGGATCGTCGTGGGGTAAGGCGAGGTGAGCAGGGTGAGATGGGCCGAGACAGGGCGTCAGCCGCTGTGGCGTTGCCCACACCGGGGTGTGGACCGTCCACACCCGTGTGGCATGATGACCGCGGGTCGTCGGAGGTTTCCCCTTTCTGCGCCCGTGTCATCGAGGACACTCTTGACACTCTTCACTACGGATCGTCCGGCACGTACCTGCCGGTGAAGGGATTGATCAATCATGGCAACGGTCACTTTCGACAAGGCCTCCCGGGTCTATCCGGGCACGGAGCGCCCCGCGGTCGACGCGCTCGACCTGCACATCGAGGACGGCGAGTTCCTCGTCCTCGTCGGCCCCTCCGGTTGTGGTAAGTCCACCTCGCTCCGCATGCTCGCGGGCCTCGAGGACGTCAACGCGGGCCGCATCCTCATCGGCGACCGCGACGTCACCGACGTCCAGCCGAAGGACCGGGACATCGCGATGGTGTTCCAGAACTACGCGCTGTACCCGCACATGACGGTCGCCGACAACATGGGCTTCGCGCTCAAGATCGCCGGCACCCCGAAGGCGGAGATCCGTCAGCGCGTCGAGGAGGCTGCCAAGATCCTCGACCTGTCGCAGTACCTCGACCGCAAGCCGAAGGCCCTCTCCGGTGGCCAGCGTCAGCGCGTCGCCATGGGCCGCGCCATCGTGCGTTCGCCCCAGGTGTTCCTCATGGACGAGCCGCTGTCGAACCTCGACGCCAAGCTCCGCGTCCAGACCCGTACGCAGATCGCGTCGCTGCAGCGTCGTCTCGGTGTCACCACCGTCTACGTCACGCACGACCAGACCGAGGCCCTCACCATGGGTGACCGCATCGCGGTCCTCAAGGACGGTCTCCTGCAGCAGGTCGGCACGCCGCGTGACATGTACGACACCCCGGCCAACGTCTTCGTCGCCGGCTTCATCGGCTCGCCGGCCATGAACATCGGCACGTTCCCCGTGCTCGACGGTGTCGCCAACCTGGGCCGCGCCCGCATCGCCGTCCAGCGCTCGGTCATCAGCCAGTTCACCGACGACGACAAGAACCACGTCACCGTCGGATTCCGCCCCGAGTCGCTCGACGTCGTGCCCGACGGCACGCCGGATGGCATCCCGGTCATCGTGAACATCGTCGAGGAGCTCGGCTCCGACGCGTTCGTCTACGGCTCGCTGACCAACGAGTTCGGCCACGCCGACGCGGTGCACTCCGGTGCCGGCGATGCTCAGGTCATCGTGCGCGTCGACCCGCGCCAGGTCCCCGGCAAGGGCGAGACGATCTACGTCCGGATCCGCGAGGGCGAGACGCACCTGTTCCACGCGGGCTCGGGCGCGCGCATCGAGCACTGACCTTCGCACCACCCGACAGGGCGGTCCCGGCCTCGGCCGGGACCGCCCTGTTGTCGTCGGCTGACGCCTCGCCACACCTGGTCCGGCTCCTTGTCGCTCTCGTCAGGCTGCCCGTCGGCGTTCTCTGAGAGGATCGAGTCCATGAGCCCGACGCCGCAGCGCCTGCAGATCACCGCGGCCTCGCCCGACCCCGCACTCCTCGACCTGCCGTGGCACATCCCGCTCGAGGACTGGCCGGCCGAGACGCTCGCCGCCCTCCCCCGCGGCATCTCCCGGCACATCGTGCGGTTCGCCAAGATGTCCGGCCGGGTCATCGCCGTGAAGGAGATCGGCGAGACGGTGGCCTATCGCGAGTACGAGCTGCTGCGCCAGCTCCGACGCCTCGACGTCCCGAGCGTGGAGCCCGTCGGCGTCATCACCGGCCGCTCCGACCCCGACGGCGAGCGACTGGAGGCTGTGCTCATCACCAAGCACCTCTCGTTCTCGCTGCCGTACCGCGCGCTCTTCAGCCAGTCGCTGCGCCCCGACACCGCGACCCGGCTCATCGACGCGCTCGCGGTCCTCCTCGTCCGGCTGCACCTCGTCGGCTTCTACTGGGGCGACGTGTCGCTGTCGAACACCCTGTTCCGCCGGGACGCCGAGACGTTCGCCGCGTACCTGGTCGACGCCGAGACGGGCGACCTGCACGACAAGCTCTCCGACGGCCAGCGCGGCTACGACCTCGAGGTCGCGCGCGTCAACATCATCGGCGAGCTCATGGACCTGCAGGCCGGCGAGTTCCTCGAGGAGGACGTCGACGCCGTCGCCATCGGAGACGCCCTCGCCGAGCGGTACGGCGAGCTGTGGCGCGCCCTGACGGAGTCCGAGTCGTTCACGTTCGGGGACCGCTGGCGGGTGCAGGCCCGCATCGACCGCCTCAACGACCTCGGCTTCGACGTCGGCGAGCTCGACATCACCACGGACGTCGACGGCACCAGCGTGCGCATCCAGCCGAAGGTCGTGGACGCCGGACACCACTCCCGTCGGCTCATGCGCCTCACCGGGCTCGACGTGCAGGAGAACCAGGCCCGCCGCCTGCTCAACGACCTCGACGAGTTCCGTGCCGCCACCGACCGGCAGCGCGAGGACGAGTCGTTCGTCGCGCACGACTGGTTGACGGACATCTTCGAGCCGGCCGTCCGCAGCGTCCCCCGGGACCTGCGCGGGAAGCTCGAGCCCGCGCAGATCTACCACGAGCTGCTGGACCACCGCTGGTACCTGTCCGAGCAGCAGGGCCACGACGTGCCCATGAAGCAGGCCGCGAAGAGCTACGTGAAGAACATCCTGCCGACGCGTCCCGACGAGCAGTCGATCCTCGGCGTGCAGGCGGGCGAGATCCCGGACACGGACACGTTCCCGGTGGTCGACCCGGACCAGATCATCGGCTGACCGGGCGAGCTAGACAGCGCGCTGGCGGGCCACCTCGAACAGGGCGATGCCCGCGGCCACGCCGGCGTTCAGCGACTCCACGGCCGACGCGATCGGGATCGACGCGATGGCGTCGCACTGCTCGCGGACCAGCCGCGACAGACCCTTGCCCTCGGAGCCCACCACCAGCACCAGCGGGTCCGTGGCGTACGGGAGGTCGGTGATCGACACGTCGCCGCCGCCGTCCAGCCCGACGACGAACACCCCCGCCGACTTGAGCCCCTGCAACGTCCGCACCAGGTTGGTCACCCGGGCGACCGGGACGCGCGCCGCCGCACCCGCGGACACCTTCCACGCCGACGCCGTCACGCCCGCCGCCCGCCGCTCCGGAACGAGCACGCCGTGGGCGCCGAACGCCCCGGCGGACCGCAGCACCGCCCCGAGGTTGCGCGGGTCGGTCACGCCGTCGAGCGCCACGATCAGCGCCGGGCGGTCGGACTCGGCGGCAGCGTCGAGCAGGTCGTCGTCGTCCGCGTACGCGTAGGGCGGCACCTGGATGGCGACGCCCTGGTGCACGGACCCGTCGGTGAGGCGGTCCAGCTCGGAGCGGCTGACCTCGAGCAGGGGGTAGTTCGAGTTCCCGGTGGCGCTGATGATCTCGCGCGTGCGGTCGTCGGCCTCCAGGCGGGAGGCGATGTACACGGTCGAGACGGGGATGCCCGCGCGGAGCGCCTCGACCACCGAGTTCCGGCCGGAGACGATCTCGTGGGTCGAGCTCTTGCGCCCGCCCTTGGACCCGGCGGCGCTGCGGCTCGCTCCGGCCGACTGACGGCCGGACGTGCCACGGGTGCCCGCGACCGCCCGGCGCTCTGCGGCGAGCTTCGCCTTGTGCGCGGGGTGGTACTCGCGGTCCTCCGCCTTCGGCGTCGGCCCCCTGCCCTCGAGGGACCGGCGGTTCTTGCCGCCCGTCCCCGCGCTGGCGACCTTCTTCGAGCTGCCCTTGCGGACGGCCCCGCGACGCTCAGAGTTTCCGGCCATGTTCAGTTCTCCTTCTGATGGTCGAGCTGCGGGGTCTGATCCGGCGCTCCACGACGGGTGCGCACGCTGATCAGCTCCCCTCGGTGGTGTGGTCTCCTGCGGGCCGGTGCACCGCGATCAGTCCTCGGTCCGCGCGGCCAGTGACCAGCGCGCGCCGGACGACGAGTCCTCCACGACGATGCCGGCCGCGGCGAGGCGGTCGCGGATCGCGTCGGACGTGGCGAAGTCCCGGGCGGCGCGCGCCTGGGCCCGGGCCTCCAGCTCGGCGGCGACCACGGACTCCAGCGCCCGGGCGTAGCGCGCGTCGCTGCCGTGGGCGCGCCACTGGCTGCCGCCGGGGTCGAGGCCCAGGACGTCGAGCATCGCCCGCAGCACCACCATCGCGTCGCGGGACTCGTCCAGGTCGCCGCGCGCGAGCGCGGAGTTGCCGGTGCGCAGGTGCTCGTGGACGACCGCGAGCGCGGCGGGCACATTGAGGTCGTCGTCCATCGCGGCGACGAACTCGGCGGGCAGCTCGACGCCTGCGACCTCGGCGTCGTCGGCCACACCCACCTTCTCGGCGGCGCGCTCGACGAACCCCGCGAGCCGGTCCCAGGTGGCCTCGGCCTCGCGCAGGGTGTCGTCGGTCCACTCGAGCATCGAGCTGTACTGCACCGCTGTCATGGCGTAGCGCAGGACGGCCGCGCGCTCCTTGGCCAGCACGACGGTGACCAGCAGCCCGTTGCCCAGGGACTTGCTCATCTTGGCGCCGCTCTGCGTCACCCAGCCGTTGTGCAACCAGTACTGCGCGAACCCGTAGCCGGCGGCGCGCGACTGGGCCTGCTCGTTCTCGTGGTGGGGGAAGCGCAGGTCGAGCCCGCCGCCGTGGATGTCGAAGGACTCCCCCAGGTACCGCTGCGCCATCGCCGAGCACTCGAGGTGCCAGCCGGGCCGGCCGCGGCCGAACGGGGTGTCCCAGGAGGCCGTCCCCGGTTCGCCGGGCTTGGCGGCCTTCCACAGCGCGAAGTCGCGGGGGTCGCGCTTGGCGTCGTCGTCGACGGTGCCGTCCGGCGCGGGGATCATGTCGTCGACCCGCTGGTTGGTCAGTGCGCCGTACTCGGGGTAGCTGCGCACGTCGAACCACACGTCGCCGGGGCCGGTGGTGTACGCGTGACCGGTCTGGACCAGCCGGTCCATCAGCTCGATCATCGCGGGGACGTGGCCGGTCGCGCGCGGCTCGTGGCTGGGCGGCAGCACACCGAGCGCGTCGTAGGCCGCGGTGAACGCCCGCTCGTTCGTGGTCGCCCAGGCCCACCACGGCTCGCCGGCGTCGGCGGCCTTGGCCAGGATCTTGTCGTCGATGTCGGTCACGTTGCGCACCAGGGTGACGCGGTGCCCCGTGCGACGCAGCCAGCGCACCAGCACGTCGAACGCGATGCCCGACCGGAGGTGCCCGATGTGCGGTGGCGCCTGCACCGTGGCCCCGCACAGGTAGATGCCCACCTCGTTCGGCACGAGTGGGACGAAGTCACGCACCGTCCGGGTCGCGGTGTCGAAGAGGCGCAGGGTCACCGGTCAAGGCTACCGGCGCGGAACCCCCGCGCCTTTCACGGGGTCAGCCGAAGGTGTGCTGCTCGCCGCGGTACGTGGGGACGGTGGTCTCGATCGTGGTGCCGCGGACCAGGTGGACCTGCTCGAAGCGCTCCATGACCTCGCCGGACTTGGCGTGCCGGAACCAGACCCGGTCCCCGACCCGCAGGTCCGCTCCGCTCGAGAGCCGCAGCGGCGTCTGCACCTCGCCCGCGCCCTCGCGGCTGGTCAGCGCCAGCCCGGTGGGCCAGACGGGCCGGGGCTGGCGGGACTTCGTGGCGGGACCGGACGCGATGTACCCGCCGCCGAACGCGGTCGCGAAGCCAGGGCCGGGGACGCGGACGACGTCGAGCCCGAAGAACGCGGCCGGTCGAGGGGTGAACGAGCGGTACGCGTCGAAGAGGGTCGGCACGAACAGGCCGGAGCCGGCGGTGACCTCGGTGACGACGGGGTCGGCGGCGCTGGAGGCCACGGACCCGGAGCCGCCGGAGTTGACCAGTGACAGCTGGTGACCGGCGGCGGACTGCACGGCGTCGACGACGGCGGCGCGACGGACGGCCAGGTCCCTGATCGACAGCCGTTTGACCGCGCGGACGGCGGGCGAGGAGTCGGGCAGCCCGGCCACCTGTGCCTCGTAGAACATGACTCCGACCACGTCGACTCC
This sequence comes from Cellulomonas sp. Leaf395, assembly GCF_001424125.1. GTDB lineage: Bacteria > Actinomycetota > Actinomycetes > Actinomycetales > Cellulomonadaceae > Cellulomonas. Next base: position 483,281 of record NZ_LMQI01000001.1, on the reverse strand, counting down.
GGACCGACGGGCGATCAGGGCGGCGAGCGCGCCGGCGTCGGCGGCGGAGTGCACCGGTGAGCGCCGGACGCCGAGGTGCGCGGCGATCGGACCGATCTTGACCCTGAGCGAGGCGTCGACGTCGAGGCACAGGCGCAGGGTCGTGCCGTGGGCGTCAGCCGCGCGGGCGGCGAGCTCGACCTGGGCCGCGTCGTCGACCATGAGCGTGACGGCCCCGGCGGCGGCGGGGTCGGCGGCGAGGGCGTCGAGCGCGCCCGTGTCGACGCTCGGGTAGCCCAGCAGGACGTCGTCGACGCCCTGCGACACGAGCCAGAGCGCCTCGCGCACGGAGTAGGCCATGACGCCGGCGAACCCGGGGAGCGCCAGGACGCGTTCGAGGACGTGCCGGACCCGGACGGACTTGCTGGCCACCCGGATCGGCGTCCCGCCGGCCCGCTCGACGAGGTCGGCCGCGTTGGCGTCGAGCGCATCGAGGTCCACCACGACCAGGGGCGCGGCCAGGCCCCGCGTCGCCTCGTCGAGACGCTCGCCGAGGGTGCGGGTCATGCGTCTGCTCCAGCGGTCAGGACGGGCTCGTCGCGCCTCACGACGCCGAAGCGGCCGGCGAAGACCGCCACGGCGATCACCAGGACGGCCGGCACGGCGAACCCCCATCGAAGGTTGGACTGGCTCCCGATCACGCCGACGAACACCCCGCCCAGGACGGCACCCACGTAGTTGAAGCCGTTCAGTCGCGCGACCACCGCGTCCGCGTGGCCGGGCGCCAGCTCCCCGGCGGCGGAGAAGCACAGGGGCGCGATCAGGCCCAGGCCCGCACCGGCGACCGCGAAGCCGAGCACGGCCTGCTCGGGCGCCTGGCTGGTGATCACCAGGAGCAGCCCGGCGGCACCGACGAGCGATGCGACCCGCACGACGGCCGCCCGGCCCCAGCGACGGACGCACGGGTCACCGGCGAGGCGCGAGACGAGCGTCATGGCGAGGTAGGCCGCGTACCCGAGCTTGGTGATGGTCCCCGTGGTGTCGAGCACCTCGTGCATGAAGATCGGGCTCCACGTGGAGATCGCCTGGTCGTTGACGTAGTACGCCACGACCCCGAGCCCCAGGAGCACCAACGGCGCCCACGGGATCACGGGCTTGACCGGGTCGATGCGCGGCTCGGCAGGCGTGGCGACCGCGCCGGCGGGAGCGACCCTCTCGCGCCAGGCACCGCGCCACACGGCGACCGACGTCAGGGCGGCGACGATCGTCCCGAGGAGCAGCGTGAGCGCGACGGGGTCGGTGGAGACACGCCCGGTCGAGACGGCGATGAGGACCGTGCCGATGATCCCGCCGATCGACCACGAGGCGTAGAAGCCGGTGAGCAGCGACTTCCCGTAGACGCCCTGGATGGCCACCGCCTGCATGTTGGTGCCGGCGTCGACCATGCCGAGCCCCGCGCCGTACAGGGCGAAGCCGCAAGCCAGCACCGCGAACGTGGGCGCGACGGACACCACGACCACGGCGGTCGCGACCACCACCAGCCCTGCGCCGAGGACTGCCCGACTACCTCCGGGGGTCCGCGCGATCCGGTCGGCGGCGAGCGTGCCCACGCCGGCCATCACGCAGACGCCGAGGATGACCGCGGAGATGGTGAGGTCGTCGATGCCGTAGCGGTCCTTGAACGAGTCGAGGCTCGTGAGGATCATCGCGAAGACGAAGCCCTGGGAGGCGAACCCGGCGGAGACCGCGATCCGGGCGCGCCTGGCCGGCGCCGCCGGCGGGACGCTCACGCGAGAGTCGCGGCGGCGTCAGCCTCGAGCGAGGCGGGGATGGCGACAGTCGCGAGGAACCGGCCGAAGCCCTGCAGCCCGTTGCGGGCCGCTTCGCTGTCACCGTCCACGAGCCAGGCCAGGGAGAACCCGTCGACCACCGCGACGATCGTGCGCGCGAGCGTCCCCCGCGGGACCGACCAGCTGACGTGCGCCGACCGCTCCACGAGGTCCAGGACCTGCTCGGCAGCCGCCCACTGGCCGCGGTACTGCTCGATGGCGACCTGGTTGAGCTCGGCGTGCCGCAACGAGGACGTCGTCAGCTCGTAGCTCAGCAGCTGCGGACCGCGGGACTCGCGGATACCTGTCCACAGGGCGTCGATGACGCTCTCGATGACGGACTCGGGGTCGGTGGCCTCCAGGGGCAGCTCCCCGAGGCTGCGTTCGAGGTTGGCCGACGTGATCGCGTGGGCCATCGCGCGCAGGAGCTCGTCCTTGTCCTGGAAGCAGTAGTGCACCACCCCCAACGAGACCCCTGCCTCTGCGGCGACAGCGCGCACCGTGGCAGCATCGATGCCGTCCCGGCTCGCGACGGCGAGTGCAGCCTCGATCAGCTGCTCGCGCCTCTCGGCCACAGGCAAGCGGTTCATGACAGGGTTCCCCTCCCTCGAGCGACGGCCCCACCGGCCGACCATCGCCGGTGGGCGAGGCCGACGCCTCCCCCAGTGCACAGTTCAATAGCACTTGTCACGATAGTCAAGGACTTGACGCACTTGACTTGGACAATCGACCAGGACAACCTTTCACCATTATGGGACGACTCCGCGCATCCGTCGACTGGCAGAACTGGGCTCGCACCGCTCGTGCGACGCCTCGCCGGGTGCTGCAACCGCGTGACCTGGAGGAACTATCCTCCGCCGTGCGCGACGGCGCCGCCGACGGCCTCCGCGTCCGCGCTGTCGGCGGCGGGCACTCGTTCACCCCTGTCGCGGTCACCGACGGCGTCCACCTCCGCCTCGACTCGTTGGACGCGCTCGAGCGTGTCGCGCCCCAGGAGGACGGCACCACGCACGTCACCGTGGGGGCCGGCATCCGTCTGGGCGCGCTGAACGCCCTCCTGGCGGACCACGGCCTGGCCATGCGCAACCTCGGCGACATCGACAAGCAGTCGATCGCCGGGGCCATCTCGACCGGCACGCACGGCACCGGCGCGCAGCTGGGCGGACTGTCCACGCAGGTCGTCGGCGCCCGGCTGGTCATGGCCACGGGCGAGGTCGTCGAGACCTCCCAGGCGATGCGGCCGGAGCTGTTCGAGCTGGCCCGCCTCGGCCTCGGCAGCGTCGGCGTGCTCGCCGCCGTGACCCTCGAGGTGGTCCCCGCGTACCGCCTGGAGGCCCGCGAGGAGCCGTGGCCCCTGGAGGACGTCCTCGAGCAGCTCGACGGACCCGACGGCCTGGTCGAGAGCAACGACCACTTCGAGTTCTACTGGTTCCCGCACACGCGTCGGGCGCTGACCAAGCGCAACAACCGCGTGCCCGACGACGTGGTGGTCCCCTTGCCGCGGCTGCGCGGGTGGGTGGACGACGAGCTCCTGTCGAACGCGGTGTTCTCGGTGGCCAACAGCATCGCGACCCTCGCACCGTCGACCACGGCGTCGATCAACGGGCTCGCCGCACGCGCGCTGTCGTCGCGCCGGTACACGGCACCGTCGGCGGACGTGTTCGTCTCCCCCAGACGGGTGAAGTTCCGCGAGATGGAGTACGCCGTCCCGCGCGACCAGCTGGTCCACGTGCTGCGCGAGATCGACACCTGGATCGAGTCGAGCGGTGAGCGCGTGCCGTTCCCCGTCGAGGTGCGGTTCGCGGCGGCGGACGACCTGTGGCTCTCGACGGCCCACGACCGCACGACCGCGTACGTCGCGGTGCACCAGTACCTGCGGCTGCCGTACGCGCGGTACTTCGCGGCCGTCGAGCGGATCGTCGCCCAGGTGGGTGGCCGGCCGCACTGGGGCAAGATGCACTGGCTCGAGGCCGAGCAGCTGGCGGCGCTCTACCCGCGCTTCACCGACGCCCAGCGCGTCCGCGCGGAGGCCGACCCCGAAGGCGTGTTCAGCAACGAGTACCTGGACCGCCTGCTGGGACCTGCGCACCGCGCGGCGTAGCCCTGCGCGGGTAGTCGGTACCGCGCGGCGTAGCCCTGCGCGGGTAGTCGGTACCGCGCGGCGTAGCCCTGCGCGGGTAGTCGGTACCGCGCGGCGTAGCCCTGCGCGGGTAGCGGACACCTCGCCGTCTTACCGTTTCGCGACGGTCGAGCCGCGGATCACCAGGCGTCCGGCCACGTACTCGGTCCCGGACCCGGTGTCCACACCGTCGAGGGCGGCGAACACCCGCTGCGCGGCAGTCCGTCCGAGCTGCTGCAGGTTGGCGTCGATGCTGGTCAGCGCGGGCCGCGAATTGGTGGTCAGCACCTCCCAGTTGTCGAACCCCATGACCGCGAGGTCGTCGGGGACGGTCCGGTGCAGGTCGCGGGCGGTGTCGAGGGCGCCGCGGGCGATCTGGTCGGAGCCGCACAGGATCGCGTCGATGTCGGGGTGCCGGGCCAGCAGCACGGCGGCCGCGTCGCGACCCCACCCCTCGGACCACTCGCTGTACATGACGTCGCCGACGAGCTCGAGCCCGGCGGCGTGCAGGCCGTCGCGGACGCCGTCGGCGCGGTCACGGGCGGCGGCGTAGGCGCGCTCGCCGGTGATGTGCGCGATCCGCGTGCGCCCGCACGCGAGCAGGTGCTCGACGGCGATGCGGCCGGCGCTCACGTTGTCTGGGGTGATCGACAGGTCGGACGGGTCGTCGGACGGTGCGTACGCGTAGACGACGGGGACGGGGATGGCGTGCCCGAGCGACGGACGCGGGTCGGTCTGCCGGCCGACGACGATGAGCCCGTCGACGCGGCGGCTGAGCAGGGCCCGCAGGTGGTACTGCTCGCGGATGGAGTCCCCGCGGGCGTCGCAGAGGAAGACGTTGACCTTGCCGGCGCCGAACGCGTCCTCGGCGCCCATGAGGATCGGGATGACGAACCGGCCCTCGAGGTCGCTGGTCAGCAGACCGACGGTGCCGGTGCGCCCGGCGAGCAGCCCCCGGGCGAGCGGGTTGGGGCTGAACGAGAGCCGTTCGGCCGCCTCCACGACGCGCTGCCGGGTGGTGTCCTTGACCTGGTCGCGCCCGTTGAGCGCCTTCGAGGCGGTCGCGACGGAGACGCCGGCGAGGCGCGCGACGTCGGAGAGCGTCACGGCGCGAGCTTGGTCGGCGCGGGCCACCGGGACCACCTCCTCGTGGGCGAATGCCGTTCGTGATCGAACTGTAACCGCACGAACCCGTTGACGCGCCACCCCTGGCCGCCCTATGTTCAGAAAACCTTTTCGGCTCGTTTCGGGATCGGGTCGGTTCCACGAGGAACCTCTAGGCGTGCACGTCAGGACGCCACAGGTACCAGGAAAGACCGACTGCAGCGCCCTCTCCGATCCGCAGGCGCCGACAAAGGGTTTCGCCCCATGAACCCCGGGGTGCCGACGACGGCACCCGCTCGACGAAGAGCACGAGGAGACGCCCATGAGGATCACCCGCACCCGGTCGGCAGGCACCCGCCTGGCCGCCGGGATCGTGACGGCCGGCTTGCTGGTCGGCCTGGCGGCGTGCAGCAGCTCGGACGACACCGACGGCGACGATGGTGGTTCCGCCGTCGAGGCCGGGCCCGACGGTACGGACGACGGCACCACGCTGACGCTGTGGACCCGCGCACCGCTGGAGAAGCAGGCCAACCTGCTGGTCGACGCCTACAACGAGTCGCACGAGAACCAGGTCGAGCTGACCGTCGTCCCGAACGACGACTACGTCGCGAAGGTCGGCGCCGCCGCCGGCTCGGACGGCCTGCCCGACCTGTTCGCCGCCGACATCGTCTACGTGCCCAACTGGGTGCAGCAGGGCCTGTTCCAGGACCTCACCGAGCAGATCGACGGCCTGGACTTCAAGGACGAGATCAACAAGGGCCACCTGGCCGCCGGCACCGCCGACGGCAAGGAGCACGTGCTGCCGTTCGTCCTGGACCTGTCGATGCTGTTCTGGAACAAGGACCTGTTCGCCGAGGCCGGGCTCGACCCCGAGAAGGCACCCGCGAACATGGCCGAGTACGCCGAGGCCGCCAAGGCGGTCCAGGCGCTGAACAAGCCCGACACGTACGGCACGGCGACCGGCCTGAACTGCGGCGGCTGCCTCGTCTTCACCTGGTTCCCGTCGGTCTGGGCCGACGGCGAGGAGGTCATGAACGAGGACGGCACCGAGTCGCTGCTCAACAGCGACACCGCCAAGGAGATCTACTCCACCTGGAAGGACCTCTGGGACTCCGGCGCGGTGCTGCCGTCGTCCGAGGACGAGGCCGGCCCGACGTGGACCGCCGGCTTCACCGAGGGCAAGGTCGGCCTCATGTTCTACCCGGCGACGCTGCTGTCGTCGACCACGGGCTTCGACGTCGGCGTGGCCGGCATCCCCGGCCCGGAGGGCGGCGCCTCGACGTTCGTCGGCGGTGACGGCATCGGAGTCTCCAAGGACTCCGAGAACGCCGCTCAGGCCTGGAACTTCCTGTCCTGGATGATGTCCGAGGACGCGCAGGTCGAGGTGCTGGCCAAGAACAACGACGTGGTGTCGCGCGCCGACCTGGCGGACAACGAGTACGCCGCCAAGGACCCCCGCCTGGTGACCATCAACGAGGTCGCCGGCCAGGGTGACACCCCCGTCGCGCTCAACTTCCAGCAGGCGTTCAACGCCCCGAGCAGCCCCTGGCTGACCCTGGTGCGCGGCGCGGTCCTCGGTGACGGAGCGAACGTCGACGCGGACAACGACGAGATCACGGCGGTGCTCGGGCAGTAGCCCGAGACCGGTGGGGTGCCGCAGCGCTGCAGTGCTGCAGGGCACGGCGCACCGCGCGCAGCGGCACCCCACCTCCCCCGCCCGAGACACCCGCACGAGAGGCACCCCGATGACCGTCCAGACGGCCACCTCCCCACCCCTGCGCGCACCGCGCCCACCACGCAGCCAGCGCAAGAGCAGCCACCGCCTGCGCGGCTGGGCCTACGCGTCGCCGACCGCCCTGTTCGTCCTCATCCTCTTCGTGGTGCCGTTGGTGCTCGTGTTCCGGATGAGCGCGTCGGACTGGCCGCTGCTCTCGGGTGACCAGGGGATCAACTTCCCCGACAACTTCACCGCCGCGGTGGACAACCGGTTCTTCGTCGACTCCGTGGTGTTCACCCTGAAGTACACGATCCTGGCGACGATCCTGCTGATCGCCCTCGGTCTGGGCCTGGCGCTGATGGTGCAGGAGTCGTCGCGCTGGAAGGGGCTGCTGCGCACGTCGTTCCTGGTGCCGAGCGCCCTGGGCCTGGCGTCGGCGTCGCTGCTCTTCTACGTCCTGTACTCGCCGCTGGCCGGACCGCTGGCGCCCTTCATGGAGCGGATGGGCTGGAGCTTCCTCGGCTCGCCCGACGCGGCCCTCGCCTCGACCCTGTTCCTCATCGTGTGGCGGTACGCGGGCTTCTACATGCTGCTCATGCTCGTCGGCCTGCAGTCGATCCCCGGGGACATCTACGAGGCGGCCCGCATGGACGGCGCCAACCGGTGGCACACGTTCAGCAAGATCACGATCCCGCTGCTCAAGCCGACTCTCGCGCTGACCACGATCCTGTGCGTCACGGGGTCGCTGCTGGCGTTCGAGCAGTTCTACATCCTCACCAAGGGCGGCCCGGACAACAGCACCATCACCGTGGTCCAGCTCATCTACTCGGTCGCGTTCCAGGGGCCGAACGACCTGGGCGTCGCCGCGGCCCTCTCCGTGATCGTCCTGGCAGCGCTCGTGCTCATCAACGTGGTCCAGCTCCGCGCCTTCCGCGGCTCGGACGAGAGCTGAGGGGCCGACGATGACCATCGCCAGCGTCCAGAACCACCCCGACTCCGACGTCCCGCTGATCCCCCCGACGCACCGCAAGGCGCCGCCGACGACGATCGCCGGCCTCGCGCTGCGCACGCCGTTCTGGGTGTTCTCCGGCGCGCTCGCCGTGATCTTCCTGTTCCCGCTGGTCTGGACGTCGGTGGCCTCCGTGTCGCCGCACCCGGGCACCGGGCAGGTGGACGGCTGGGGCTTCGGCAACTACGTCACGCTCGCCAACTACCAGGCGGGCATCTGGCAGTACCTGGCCAACTCCGTGTTCGTCTCGGGCCTGTGCGTGGTGCTCACGCTGCTCATCTCCACGCTCGGCGGGTACGCGTTCGCACGGTTCCGGTTCCCCGGCCGCAACGCGTTGTTCCTGCTCACGCTGGCCATCCTCATGGTCCCGTACGCGACCCTGCTGATCCCGCTCTACGTCCTGCTCAACACCTTCGGGCTCCAGAACTCGCTGGTCGGTGTGGCCCTGGTGCTCACCATGTTCCAGCTGCCGTTCTCGACGTTCATGATGCGGATCTCGTTCGAGTCGGTCCCGCGGGAGCTCGACGAGGCCGCGATGGTCGACGGCTGCACGTCGTTCTCGGCGCTGTGGCGGGTGCTGCTGCCGGCGGTCCGTCCGGGCCTGATCACGGTGGGGCTGTTCGCGTTCCTCGCGGCGTGGAACGACTTCTTCGCCCCGCTGATCCTCATCAACGACTCGAACAAGATGACGCTCCCGCTCGCGGTGTCGAACCTGCGCGGTCAGGTGCAGGGCGTCGTCGACTACGGCGCCACCGAGGCGGGCGTCGTCGTGCTGGCGCTGCCCTGCATCGTGCTCTTCCTCCTGCTCCAACGACACTACGTGCGCGGCTTCATGTCGGGTGCGCTCAAGGGATGACGATGACCAGTACCACGACCGCCGGCTCCCCCACCACACCCATCGCACCGGTCGCCCCCTCGCACGGCACCCTGCGCCCGCTCGGGCTCGGCGACGTGCAGATCACCGGTGGCTTCTGGGCGCAGCGGCAGGCCGTCAACGGCTCCGCGAGCCTCGCGCACATCGAGCACTGGATGGAGCGGGAGGGCTGGACCGGCAACTTCGACACCGCGGCGGCAGGCACCCTGTCCGACCTCGACCGCGGCGGCCGTGAGTTCTCCGACTCGGAGGTCTACAAGCTCCTCGAGGCCATGGCGTGGGAGATCGGCCGCACGGACGACGCCGCCCTCGACGGCCGGTTCCGCGCGCTCGTCGGACGCGTCGCCGCCGCCCAGGAGGCCGACGGCTACCTGAACACCACCTTCGGCCGGCCGGGGCAGCGTCCGCGGTACTCCGACCTGGAGTGGGGCCACGAGCTCTACTGCTACGGCCACCTGTTCCAGGCGGCTGTGGCCCGGGCCAGGACACGTCCCGACGCGGACGACGGCCTGCTGGAGATCGCCCGTCGCGCCGCCGACCACGTGGTCGAGGCGTTCGGTCCGGACGGCATCGCGTCGGTCTGCGGGCACGCCGAGATCGAGCCCGCCCTGGCTGAGCTGGGCCGTGCCACCGGAGACCGCCGCTACCTCGACCAGGCCGCGCTGTTCGTGGAGCGCCGTGGCACCGGGACCCTCGCCGACATCGAGCTGGGCCGGGCGTACTTCCAGGACGACGTCCCGGTGCGGGAGGCGACCGTGCTGCGCGGGCACGCCGTGCGGGCCAACTACCTGGCCGCCGGTGCGGTCGACGTCGCGGTCGAGACCGACGACACGGACCTGCTCGACGCGCTGACCACCCAGTGGGAGAACACCGTCGCGCGCCGCACCTACGTCACCGGTGGGCAGGGCTCGCAGCACGAGGGCGAGGCGTTCGGCAACGACTTCGTCCTGCCAGCGGACCGGGCGTACTCCGAGACGTGCGCGGGCATCGGCTCGGTGATGTTCTCGTGGCGCCTCCTGCTGGCCCAGGGTCTGCCCCGGTACGCGGACCTGGTGGAGCGCACGCTCTACAACGTGGTCGCCACGTCGCCGTCCCACGAGGGCACCGCGTTCTACTACACCAACACGCTGCACCAGCGGGTGCCCGGGAGCGTCCCGCCGACCGACGTCGCGAGCCCCCGGGCGTCGTCCTCGCTCCGCGCACCCTGGTTCGCCGTGTCCTGCTGCCCGCCGAACGTTGCCCGCACGCTGGCCAGCCTGGCGGCGTACGTGGCGACCACCGACGACGACGGCCTCCAGCTGCACCAGTACGCGCCCTCCCGCATCCGCACGACGCTGGCGGACGGGCGGCGCGTGGAGCTCGACGTGGAGACCGCCTACCCGCGCGACGGGGTCGTCCGCGTACGGGTGGCGACCACGGAGGACCGGCCCTGGACGCTGACGCTGCGGGTCCCCTCGTGGGCCGACGGTGCGGAGCTCCGTACTCCCGACGGCGTGCAGCGGGCGCCCCTCGGCACGGTCGCGGTGCACCGACGGTTCGCCGCGGGCGACGTCGTCGAGCTGCACCTGCCGATGGACCCCCGGGTGTCCAGCCCCGACCTCCGCATCGACGCGGTCCGCGGCTGCGTGGTGGTCGAGCGCGGTCCGGAGGTGCTGGCCCTGGAATCGGTCGACCTCGACGGCGCCGACGTCTCGACGGTGCGGCTGGACCTGAGCGCCGGACTGCGCGAGGTCGACGGGCAGGTGCTGGCCACGCTCGTCACCGCCGCCCCGACCGACGACGCCTGGCCCTACGGCTCCCCGCCCCCGCGGGCGGACGAGCCACGGACCGTGGCTCCCCTGATCGCCTACCACGACTGGGCGAACCGTGGACCGTCGACGATGCGGGTGTGGCTGCCGCTGGCGTGACGCCGGGAGGACGTCACCCGACGGGGTGATCGCCGCGCTCGGACCGGTCAGGCTCTGGCCCTGGGGCCTGGGTCAGGTGCAGAGTGTGCCGGTGGCCCACACCAGCAGGGCCGTCGTCGCGAGCGCGTACGGCGGTCCGGAAGTCCTCCGCCTCGTCGACGTCGATCCGGGCGACCCCGGGCCCGGCAACGTGCTCGTCGAGGTCCGGGCCGCGGGGGTCAACCCGACGGACTGGAAGGCCTACGCGGGCGTGTACGGCACGAACCCCGCGAACCTGCCCATGCGGCTGGGGTACGAGGTCTCCGGCGTCGTGAGCGCGGTCGGCCCCTCGGTGCGCTGGCTCTCCCCGGGCGACGAGGTCATCGCGTGGCGGGTGACGGGTGGCTACGCGGACCGGATCGTCGTCTCGGAGCAGGTCACCGTGCGGCGGCCGGCCAAGCTCGACTGGCCGGCGGCCGCCGGGCTGCTGCTTGCCGGTGCCACGGCGGTCCACACGCTCAGTGCGACCGGCGCGCGCGACGGCGACGTCGTGCTCGTGCACGGCGGCTCGGGCGGGGTCGGCCGCATGGTCGTCCAGCTGGCGGTCCTGCGCGGTGCCCAGGTGATCGCGACGGCGTCGCCGCAGCACCACGGCGACCTGCGCGACCTGGGCGCGAACCCGGTCGCCTACGGCGAGGGTCTGCTCGAGCGGGTGCACGAGGCGGCCCGGCAGACCGGCGAGGTCACGGTCGCCATCGACACCGTCGGCACGGACGAGGCTCTGGACGCGTCGGTCGCGGTGGTCACCGACCGCGATCGCATCGCGACGATCGCCGGGTTCGGGCGCGCCGGTGAGCTGGGCATCAGAGCGCTGGGCGGCGGACCCGGTGCTGACCCGGGGACGGCCGTGCGCGAAGCGGCTCGGGCGCAGCTGGCGGAGCTGGCCGCCGACGGCACGCTCGACGTCCGCGTCGCGCGGACCTATCCACTCTCGGACGTCGCCGACGCCCACCGTGCCGGACAGGCGGGACACACCGCGGGGAAGCTGGTCCTGGTGCCCTGACAGAGGGCTCCGACAGGCCCTCAGAACGGCAGCGGCGGCGGCGTACGGGTGATCTCGCGGCGGCGCTGGTCGTCGAGCGCCCGCAGGCCGGCGCTGGTCGCCTCGAGCACGTCGAGCGGGACGCGGACCCGGATCCGGACCGCCTGGGCCCCGTTGTCACGGATCGGGAGATGAGCCGGTGTGAGCGCTCCCACGATGGGGAGCCGCTCGGTCTTGGCGTCCGACGACTGTGTCACGCCCGGGACGGTACTGGACTGGGGGGCAGGACGCTACCCCAGAATTCGGACACGCCGCGGGCCGTGGGCACACGCCGGGCCGCTATGCGGTACCGATCTCTACCGCGAGGGCACGGAGCTCGTCGAGGACCCTGCGGACCACGAGCCGCTCGGCGCGGTCGCGTCGCAGGAGCGCGTCGATCCGCCGGCCCGCCCGGACGCCGACGAGGGGAACCAGGCGCACGCGTCCCTCGCCACCGAACGTGTATCGCGGCAGCAGCGACACCCCGTGACCGGCCTCCACCAGCGCCTCGACCACGTGGAAGTCGTTGACGCGGTGCACGATCCGGGGCGCCGACCCCGAGCGCGCACCGACCGCGCCGAGCACCGTCGCGACGGGGAACCCCTCCCGCACCGCGATCCACGGCAGGTCGCGCAGGTCGTCTGGGTGGACCTCGGTGCGGTGCGCCAGCGGATGGTCGATGGGGACCGCGACGTCGAGGGGCTCGCGCAGCAGCGGCACCACCTCGACCGCCCCGCCGCCGGCCCAGCCGAGCCCGTCGTCGGGCCGGTGGGCGACGACGACGTCCATCCGGTCCGTCAGCGCCACGAAGTCGTCCTGCGCGACGTCCTCGTCGGTGCACTCGAGCGTGATGCCGGCGAGCAGGGGTGACCGGGCGACCCGGGTGAGCAGGGCGGGCAGCAGCAGCTGGGCGCCGGTCTGGAACGCGGACACCCGCACGACGCCCTGCGGCCGCACCAGGAACTCGTCGCACGCGGCGCGCGCCCGTTCGAGGGCGACCGCGACGTCCATCGCGGCCTCGGCCAGCGCCTCGCCAGCCGGGGTCAGCCGAAGGCCGCGCCCCACCCGCTCCGTCAGGTGCACGCCGACCTCGCGCTGCAGCAGCGCGACCTGCTGCGACACCGCCGACGGCGTGAGGTGCAGCACCGCCGCGGCGGCCGTCACCCCACCCTGGGTGCCGATCGCGCGGAGCGTCTCGAGCGTGCGCGGATCCATGCAGTGACGCTACATCGTCACGTCATCACTATTCGATGGTGCTGCACGATCAGAGGTCGCATGCTCGGAGCCATGCCCACCCGCGACCGCCTGATCGCCGCCCTCGTTGCGGTGCTGTGGGGTCTGAACTTCCCGGCCATCCACCTGTCGCTCGAACAGTTCCCGCCGTTCTTCCTGGTGGCCCTGCGGTTCGCGCTCATCGCGATACCGACCGTGCTGCTGGTTCGCCCGCCCACCGCGCCCTGGCGCTGGATCGGCCTCTATGGACTGGGGTTCGGCGTCCTGCAGTTCGTGTTCCTCTACCTGGCGATGTCCACCGGCATGCCGGCCGGCCTGGCGTCGCTGGTGCTCCAGTCCTCCGCGCCATTCACGGTGATGCTCGCCGGGGTGTTCCTGCGGGAGCGGATCACCGCGCGGCAGGGTGCCGGGATCCTGCTCGCCGTCGCCGGCCTGGCGGGGATCGCCGTGCACCGGGCGGGGCTGGCCGGGGGCGCGACCCTGATGCCCGTCCTGCTGACCCTTTGCGGCGGGCTGGGCTGGGCGATCGGCAACCTGGGCAGCCGGCGCGCGATGCAGGCTTCACCGGGCGAGCCGTTCCGGCTCCTGCTGTGGATGTCCGTCGTGCCGCCGCTGCCGATGCTGGCGCTTTCCCTGGTCGTCGAGGGCCCCGCGGCGATCGCCGGCTCGTTCCATGGGCTGACCAGCACCCAGGGGCTACTCGCGCTCGGCGGCCTGCTCTTCACGGTCGTCGTCGCGACGCTCGTCGGCAGCGGGCTGTGGACCGCGCTCATGGGGCGGCACCCGTCGAGCACGGTGGCGCCGTTCTCGATGCTCGTGCCCGTGGTCGGCATCGCCGCGTCGTGGCTGCTGCTCCGCGAACGCACGTCGCCGACCGAGCTGGCCTGCGGTGCGCTGGTGCTCACGGGCGTGCTGCTGGGCAGCATGGGGCGGCGGCGCGAGCCGCGGACGACGCAGCGGCGTCAGCCGGAGGAGCTCGCGACGAGCGCCGTCGCGATCGCTGCGACGCCCTCGCCGCGACCGGTGAGCCCGAGCCCGTCGGTGGTGGTCGCGGAGACGCTCACGGGCGCCCCGACGGCCTCGGAGAGCACGGCCTCCGCCTCCGCTCGCCGCTGACCGATCTTCGGACGGTTCCCGATCACCTGGACCGTGACGTTGCCGATGGTGAACCCCGCGTCGCGCACCCGCCGGGCCGCCTCGGCGAGGAGCGTGGCACCGGCAGCACCGGCCCACTGCGGCTCCGACGTGCCGAAGTTCGACCCGAGGTCGCCCAGGGCCGCCGCGGAGAGCAGGGCGTCGGCAGCAGCGTGCGCGGCGACGTCCGCGTCGGAGTGCCCGGCGAGCGGTCGCTCCCCCGGCCATGCGAGCCCCGCGAGGTGCAGCACGGACCCGGCCTGAGGGTTCGCGTCGTAGGCGTGCACGTCGACGCCGATCCCCGTGCGGGGCAGGGTGCTCACTCGTCCTCCGTCGGCAGGGCGGCGACCGCGAGGTCCCGCGCGGTCGTGATCTTGGCGGCCCGCTCGTCGCCGGCGACCACCCACACGGTCTCGCCGAGCCGCTCGACCAGGCCCGCATCGTCCGACGCGGCCAGCGCCTCGTCGTGCGCGTCGTCGGCGCCGTGGGTGTGCGCCCGCAGGAGGAGCTCCAGGGCAAACCCCTGCGGTGTCTGGACGGCGCGCAGCTCGCCGCGCGGGACGGTCTCGAGCACCGGCTCGACGGTGACGCCGCGGTGCGGGGCGACGCGCTTGATGGTGTCCGTCACCGGCAGACCGGGGACCACCGCGGGGTGCCCGTCACGCACCGCCTCGATGACGCGGGCGACCAGCGACGGTGGCGCGAGCGGGCGGGCCGCGTCGTGCACCAGGACCACGTCGACGTCGGAGGCCCGCGGGTCCGCGGCCAGCGCCGCGAGACCGGCAGCCACCGAGGCCTGCCGGGTGGCACCTCCGGCGACGACCAGCAGGACGATCTCGCCGTCGGGGCCGTCGGGGCCGTCGAGGCCGTCGAGCTCGCGTGCGATGGCGTCGAGATGGAACGCGGGTGCGGTGACCACCAGCACCCGGACGCGATCGTCGCCCGCCGCACGCGCTGCCAGCAGGTTCCGGGCAGCGTGTGCGACGAGCGACTGTCCTCCCAGAGGCACCAGTGCCTTCGGGAGGGAATGACCGAGCCTGCTGCCGCTCCCGGCGGCAGTCAGGACTGCAGCGACGCTCACCGTGCTGGTGACGTCAGGACGCGAGGACCTCGTCGAGGATCGCTTCGGCCTTCTCCTCTTCGGTGTGCTCGGCGAGTGCGAGCTCCGAGACGAGGATCTGGCGGGCCTTGGCGAGCATGCGCTTCTCGCCCGCCGACAGGCCGCGGTCGGCGTCCCGGCGCGACAGGTCGCGCACGACCTCCGCCACCTTGATGACGTCGCCCGACGCGAGCTTCTCGAGGTTCGCCTTGTAGCGACGCGACCAGTTGGTGGGCTCTTCGGTGTACGGCGCCCTCAGGACCTCGAACACCTTGTCGAGACCTTCCTGACCGACGACGTCACGTACGCCCACCAGGTCCACATTCTCAGCCGGGACCTCAATGGTGAGATCTCCCTGAGCGACCTTGAGCTTGAGGTAGAGCTTGTCCTCTCCGCGGATGGTCCTGGTCTTGATCTCTTCGATCAATGCCGCACCGTGGTGCGGGTAGACAACGGTCTCCCCAACAGTGAAAGTCATCTGCAGGTGTCCCCTTTCGCAGAGGGGTATCTTATCACGGCGTTTTTCGCCTTTTGCCGCGTGGATATCGCCATCTGCGCAGGTCACAGGCAGGTCCGTGACCCCGCCCGCGACGAGGGTCGGCCCGAGCCGGTCACGCGTCCTGCAGCCCGGTGCAGGCGTGCGCGGCGGCTAGGCTGTGGCCCGGCGGAGATGCTCCGTCCACCAGCCCAGCCCCGCCCGCAGCGCCCGACGTCCCGAGGAGTCACCGTGACCTCGCCCCGCCCCCGCACTCTCCGGGCCGCCGCCCTCGTCGTCGGGGCCGCCGTCGCCGGGCTCACGCTCGCCGGCTGCTCCGCCACCAACCCGATCACCACCCAGGACCAGTACTCCGCGTCCGACGGGGTCACCTTCTCGCTCGGCAACGTGCGAGGCAGCAACCTCCACGTGCTCGTCGCGGCGCAGGGCGACCCCGGGACGCTCCAGGGCGCGCTCATCAACGACGGCCGCGAGGACCGCTCGGTCACCCTCGCGATCGGCGACGAGGAGACGACCGTCGAGCTGGGCCCGAAGGAGACGGTGCTCCTCGGGGTGAGCGACGCCGGTGAGGAGGGCTACGCCGAGGTGACGTTCCCCGCCGTCGACGCCCCGCCGGGGGGCCTGGTGGCGGTGACAATCTCGACGCCCGAGGACGGCTCGATCGACGTCGAGGTGCCCGTGCTCGACGGCACCCTGCCCGAGTACGCCTCGCAGGTGCCCACCGCCCCCACCGAGGACTGACCACGACGCACCGAAAGGGGGCCGTCCGGATCGGACGGCCCCCTTCTTCGTGGGCGGGATCAGCCGAAGCGCCCCGAGATGTAGTCCTCCGTGGCCTGCACGCGCGGCGAGGAGAAGATCGTCGCCGTGTCGTCGATCTCCACCAGCCGGCCCGGCTCGCCCGTGGCGGCCAGGTTGAAGAACGCGGTCCGGTCGGAGACGCGAGCGGCCTGCTGCATGTTGTGCGTGACGATGACGATCGTGTAGTCGGCCTTGAGCTCGGCGATGAGGTCCTCGATCGCGAGCGTCGAGATGGGGTCCAGCGCCGAGCACGGCTCGTCCATGAGGAGCACCTGCGGCTTGACCGCGATGGCGCGGGCGATGCACAGACGCTGCTGCTGGCCGCCCGAGAGCCCCGAGCCCGGCCGGTTGAGCCGGTCCTTGACCTCGTTCCAGAGGTTGGCTCCGCGCAGCGAGGCCTCGACGACGTCCTGGGCGTCTCCCTTGGAGATGCGCTTGTTGTTCAGCTTGATGCCGGCCAGCACGTTCTCCGCGATCGACATCGTCGGGAACGGGTTGGGGCGCTGGAACACCATGCCGACCTGCCGGCGCACGGCAACCGGGTCGATGTCGGACCCGTACAGGTCGACGCCGTCCATCGCGACGCTGCCCTGCACGTAGGCACCCGGGATGACCTCGTGCATGCGGTTCAGCGTCCGCAGGAAGGTCGACTTCCCGCAGCCCGACGGGCCGATGAACGCGGTCACCGAGCGGGGCTCGACCGCCATCCCCACGTCGGCCACGGCCCGGAAGTCGCCGTAGAAGATGTTCAGGTCCTTGACGTCGATGCGCTGTGCCATGGGTCTGTCTTTCAGCCGAGGTTCTTGGGGGCGAAGAAGCGGGTGATCAGGCGGCCGATGAGGTTGAGCAGCATGACGATGATGATCAGCGTCAGCGCCGCGGCCCAGGCCCGGTCGTAGTTGATGGTCGGGATGCACTCGAGGTCGCCGGGCGTGCAGGGCACGAGGCCCTGCGAGTACTGCCGGTAGACGTAGACCGGGAGCGTCATCATCCGGCCCTCGAAGAGGTTGAAGTTGATCGAGTCGATGACGCCGACCGTGATGAGCAGCGGCGCGGTCTCGCCGATGATGCGGGCGATCGCGAGCGTGATCCCGGTACCGATCCCGGCGATCGAGGTGCGCAGGACGACCTTGATGACCACGAGCCAGCGGGGCACGCCCAGCGCGAGGGCGGCCTCGCGCAGCTCGTTGGGCACCAGCCGCAGCATCTCCTCGCACGAGCGCACGACGACCGGGATCATCAGCACGCTGAGCGCGACGGAGCCGACGACGCCCATGCGGACGCCCGGCCCGAGGACCACGGCGAACAGCGCATAGGCGAACAGGCCGGCGACGATCGACGGGATCCCTGTCATCACGTCGACGAAGAACGTCACCGAGCGGGCGAGCGAGCCGCGGCCGTACTCCACCAGGTAGATGGCGGTGAGCAGGCCGATCGGGACCGAGATGAGCGTCGCGAACAGTGTGATCTCGAGCGTGCCGATGATCGCGTGGTAGATGCCGCCCGCGTCCATGCCGCCGTACACCCCGCGCATCGAGTGCGTGAGGAAGTAGGCGTTGAAGCGCTCGATGCCGTTCACGAGCACGGTCCAGGAGACCGAGATCAGCGGCAGCATCGCGAGCACGAAGGCGCCGTAGATCAGCCCCTTCATCAGGCGGTCCTTGCGGTGCCGGCCCTTGTCGACCTGGCGCAGGAGCGCACGCAGCTCGGCGTTGCCCTCCGGGAGCGTGGTGGCGGTCATCAGTTGGCTCCCGAGAAGTCCTTGCGGCGCGCGACGATCGCGCGGGCGGCCATGTTGACGACGAGCGTGATGACGAACAGCGCGAGGCCCGTGGCGATCAGCGCGGAGACGCCCAGCGGGTTGGCCTCGGGGAACTGCGCGGCGATGTTGGCCGCGATCGTCTGCTGCTGGCCGGCCTCGAGCAGCTGGAACGAGTAGAGGAACCCGGGCGACAGGATCATCAGGACCGCCATCGTCTCGCCTAGGGCGCGACCGAGGCCGAGCATCGAGGCGGACACGATGCCGGAGCGGGCGAACGGCAGGACCGCGACCCGGATCATCTCCCAGCGCGTGGCCCCCAGAGCGAGCGCCGCCTCCTCGTGCAGGCGAGGGGTCTGAAGGAACACCTCGCGGCTCACGGCCGTGATGATCGGCAGGATCATCACCGCGAGGACCAGGCCCACGGTCATGAGCACGCGGGCGGTGGGCGAGACCGTCCCCGCGAAGAACGGGATGAAGCCGAGGTACTCGTTGAGCCACGCCCAGATCGGCTTGACCATCGGCGCGAGCACCAGGCCGCCCCACAGGCCGTAGACCACCGACGGGATCGCCGCGAGCAGGTCGACGAGGTAGCCGAGGCCCGAGGCGAGCCGGCGCGGCGCGTAGTGCGAGGTGAACAGGGCGATCCCCAGCGCGATCGGCGTCGCGATGACCAGCGCGAGGGCCGCGGCGAGGACCGTGCCGAAGATCAGCGGGCCCACGAAGTCGAGGAGCGAGGTCGCCTCGCCCATCCACGAGACCTCCTCGGTGAGCTCGGCCGCCGGCGTGGTCAGCGCGGGCCACGCGCGCAGCACCAGGAAGGCGGCGACCGCGACGAGCACGACGAGGATGAGCGCGCCGGCGCCGGTCGCGGTCCACCGGAACAGCCGGCTGGCGCCCTTGTCGGCCGCACGCGTGCGACGGCGGCGACCGGGGCGAGGAGGCGCGGCATCCTCGGCCGGTCGCACGCCGTCCTGCGTCGGCGGGCTCTGGGTGCTGGTCACTTCTCTCCTGCTGCTCGTGGTGGGTGGTGCGCCGCCGGCGGCGGACCCGTCCTCCCCCCCGGGGGCGGGCCCGCCACCGGCGGGGGTGGTGGGGGCGGTTTCTCGACCCCCACCGGGTGGGACGTCAGGCCGCTGCGGTGATCGAGTCGATCGCTGCCTGGACGTCGGTGCGGAGCGCGTCGGAGAGCGGCGCGGAACCCGCAGCCTCTTCGGACGCGGACTGGCCCTCGGCGCTCACCACGTAGGTGAGGAAGCCCTTGACCAGGTCGGCCTGCTCGGCAGTGGCGTACTCGAGGCACGCGACCGAGTAGGACACGAGGATCAGCGGATAGGCGCCGGCCTCCGTCGTCTCACGGTCGATCTTGACGACGATGTCGCCGTCAGCGCGCTCCTCGTCCCGCGGGGAGGCGTCCACCGCGGCCGCGGCACCCTCCTCCGACGGGGCGACCCACTCCTCGCCGACCTTGATGCTCGCCACGCCGAGCGTGCCGACCGCCGAGTTGTCCGCGTACGTGATGGTGCCGTCGCCACCCTGGACCGTCTGGATGACGCCGGACGTGCCCTGGGCCGACTCGCCTCCCTCGATGGGCCAGTTGCCGTCGGCCTCGTACGCCCACACGCCGCCGGAAGCCTTCTCCAGGTAGTCCGTGAAGTTCTTCGTCGTGCCCGACTCGTCCGAGCGGTGCACGGGCGTGATCGCGGTCGCCGGGAGCGTGGCGTCGGGGTTCTCCGCCGCGATCTCGGGCGCGTCCCACGTGGTGATCTTGCCGTCGAAGATCCCCGCGACCGTGGCCGCCGAGAGGTTGAGCTCGGTGATGCCCTCGAGGTTGAAGACGACCGCGATCGGGCTGATGTAGACCGGGATGTCGATGGCGCCGGTGGTGCAGACGCCCTTGGCCTGCTCGAGCTCCTCGCTCGTCAGCGCCGAGTCGGTGCCGGCGAACTGGACCGAGCCGTCGAGGAACTGGGTGCGACCGCCGCCGGAGCCGACGGGGTCGTAGTTGACGTTGACGTCCGGGTTGGCGCTCTGGAAGCCGGCACGCCAGGCGTCCATCGCCTTCTCCTGCGACGTGGCGCCGGCGCCGTTCAGGTCACCGCTGAGCGTGGCCGCGTCGGGGGCGGCTGCGACCTCGCCGGACCCGGTGGGGTCGTCCGATCCGCAGGCCGCGAGGGAGAGGGCGACGGCGCCGGTGAGGGCGATCGCGCCGATCCGGCCGTGGAGGGAGAGCTTCACTGTGTTCCGTCCTGTCGATCAGGTGCGCACCGATGCGTGCGCGGCGATGCTGACCGTAGGAAGTGGACGTGACCGGGTGGACGGCATCCGGTGAACCCCAGGTGAACGGTGGCCGACGAGTCGGACGGCCACCGTCGTGGCAGGTGAGCGCGCCGGACAGCACAGTGCCCCGCGCGCCGGGGGGGCGGGCGGGGCACCGTCGACGAGGTCTACTGCTCGCCGTCGTCGGTGAGCTTGTAGCCCAGACCCCGGACCGTCAGCAGGAGGCTGGGGTTGGCGGGGTCGGTCTCGATCTTGGCGCGGACCCGCTTGACGTGGACGTCGAGCGTCTTGGTGTCGCCGACGTAGTCCGAGCCCCAGATGCGGTCGATCAGCTGGCCGCGCGTCAGCACCCGGCCCGCGTTGCGGAGCAGGAGCTCGAGCAGCTCGAACTCCTTGAGCGGGAAGGCGACCAGCTCGTCACGGACCCGGACGGTGTGCCGCTCGACGTCCAGCCGCACGGGTCCGGCGACCAGCAGCTCGTCGTCGTCCTGCAGGTCCAACGGCACGGGAGCCCCGAGCCCGACCACGACCGACCCCCGACGGCGCAGCACCGCGCGGACGCGTGCAAGCAGCTCGCGCGACGAGTACGGCTTGGTGACGTAGTCGTCGGCGCCCAGCTCGAGGCCGACCACCTTGTCGATCTCGTCGTCCTTGGCGGTGAGCATGATGACGGGGACGTCACTGACCAGGCGCAGGCGGCGGCACACCTCGGTGCCGGACAGCCCCGGGAGCATGAGGTCCAGGAGCACCAGGTCGGCGCCGTGCTCGTCGAACTTCGTGAGCGCCTCCGGGCCGGTCGCGGCCGCGACCACGTCGAAGCCCTCGCGCTCCAGCTGGTACGTCAGCGGGTCCCGGTAGGACTCCTCGTCCTCGACGAGCAGGATCCGGGTCATGACGCGCTCCGGCGCACGTGCGCTCCTTCGGTGGCCGTGAGGTGCAGCCCTGGCAGCCCGGTCACGGTCGAGGCCGTGTCACCCTCCGCGCGCGGCAGGCGCAGCGTGAAGGTCGACCCGCGGCCCGGCTGCGACCAGACGGTGACCTCGCCACCATGGTCCGCCGCGACGTGCTTGACGATGGACAGGCCCAGACCTGTGCCGCCGGTGTCGCGTGAGCGTGCGGGGTCCACACGGTAGAAGCGTTCGAACACGCGCTCCTGCTCGGCCGCGGTGATGCCGATCCCCTCGTCGACCACCGMGATCTCCACCAGCTCGCCGTCGGTGCGTACGCCCACGCCGACGTGCGACGCCTCGCCGGAGTACGCGACGGCGTTGTCCAGCAGGTTGCGCACGGCGGTGACCAGCAGGTCGTGCTGGCCGAGCACGTGGGTGCCACGCACCCCGCCGATGTCGAGCCGGACGTGCTTGGCCTCGGCGGTCGTGCGGGCGCGGTCGACGGCCTCGACGAGGACCCTGTCGACGTCGACCAGCCCGACCTGGCCGAGCGCCCCGGCCACCTGGAGCCGGGACAGCTCGATGATCTCGTGCACCAGAGCCGACAAACGCGTGGCCTCCGCCTGCATCCGACCGGCGAACCGGCGGACGGCCTCCGGGTCGTCGGCGGCGTCTTGCACCGTCTCGGCGAGCAGCGCGAGCGCACCCACCGGGGTCTTGAGCTCGTGCGACACGTTGACCACGAAGTCGCGCCGGATCGCCTCGAGACGTCGCGCCTGGGTCAGGTCCTCCGCCAGCACGACGAGGTGGTCCGCGCTGACGTGCGCGACCCGCACCTGGACCATCAGCACACCCGGGCCCACGGGACCGCGCGGCACCTCGAGCACCTCGTCGCGGATCACCCCGTCGCGCCGCACCAGCGCGATCAGGTCACGGATCGCCGCCGGCGCGATGCGACCGTCGCGCACGATGCCGAGGGCGTGGGCCGGCGCGCTCGCCCGCACCACCTGGTCGGACTCGTCGAGCACCACTGCGGCCGAGCGGAGCACCGCGAGCGTGCGCACCAGGCCGTCGTCGAGCGCGGGCCGCGGCGGCTCCGGCGCACCGCGCTGCGACCGCTCGCTCCATCGGAACGCCAGGGTCGCCCAGACGCCCACCAGCAGCCCGAGGCCGCCGGCGAGGAGGAGCATGAGCCCGTCGATCCCGTCCACGGGACTCACCCTAGGACGCGCCGAACGGTGCGCCGCGCCGATGTGGCCCCTGCGCGCCACGCCGCCGTCGAGCGTTCACCGACCGTTCACCCGGGGCCGCTCGTGCGAGCGGGCCCCGGGTACCCGACCGGTCTCAGCCGAACGTCTCCTTCAGCAGCGACTTCTCGGCGTCCGTCAGGTTGGTGGCGACGAGCGTGCTGTGCAGACCGTGCATCCGCTCGCCCAGGCGGTCCATGTCGGCGCCCTCGGTCACGGCGCACAGGAGCGACGTCCCCTCCGTGATCTGCCCGCGGATGTTGTCCAGGTCTGACTCGGTGATGCCGACCGCCGAGACGGCCTTCGCGATCGCCCCGGCGGCCGCACCCACGGCCGCACCGAGGAGAGGCACGAAGAAGAGGCTGCCGAACAGCAGACCCCAGAACGCGCCCCAGCCGGTACCGCGCACCTTGTCGTCGTGCGAGTGGTGCATCTCGGGCTTCGCGGCGCCGACCGGCCAGCTGATGACCGCGTGGTCGTCGATCTTGACCAGACCGTCGCTCGCCGCACCCTTCAGCGCCGCGACCGCCTTCTGCGCGCCGTCGGCGGTCTCGAACTTCCATGCCGTGAATGTCGTCATCGTCACTGCCCTTCCTGTCGGTCGATCTGTCGAACTGAGCTCAGCGGTTGGCCCGGGCGACCTCGTCACCGTGGACGGTCAAAGCCCACAGGATGAAGAAGTCCAGGACGATGGCGGTCAGCGACCACCACGGGGTGATGGGCAGCGACACGAACTGCGCGAGCAGGTTGACGATCACCAGCACGACCGCGAAGACCCGCGCCCAGCCCCGGCCGGCGAACAGCGCGAACCCGACGAAGAGCAGCAGGACACCGAGCGCCATCTGCACCCAGCCCCACGTCGAGACGTCCACGACCGCGATCCCGTTCGGTGACCACGAGACGACCGTCTTCGGTGAGAACGCCGCCACCGCCCCGGAGATGATGTTGAACAGTCCCTGGACCATGATCGCGAACGCCGCGAACCACACCCAGCCGACCCAGGCGGTCACCCTCTGTGCCATCGTGCAACTCCTCTTGATGGGTTGTCAGATCCCTGCGATGCCATCGTCGGTCATCGTGGCCCGATGACCAGCAGCAGGACCGAGACGACACTATGTCGTGCGGCTCGGGGCCGCGCTCGACGCACGCTCACGGCGGTCGGCACCGACTCACCCATGGACGACCCCCTGTGCTGGAGACGATCTCCTCGCAGGTTAGGGCTTCGCGCGGCCCGGCAGGGGACGAATCCGCCACGGACCGCCCTTGCGAGCCGGTCCCACCTCAACGGCCGTCGTCCGTTCACCTGCACGCGCCCGTCCGTTCACCTGTCGATGGCAGCCTGACGAGGCGCGCGGCACCTGCCGTCGCGGCACGAGAGGGAGCACATGCGGGACATCTTCGACGCCGAGCTGCAGCAGCTGGGCGAGGACCTGGCGGCGATGAGCGGCCGGGTCGAGCACGCCATCACCAACGCCGGCATCGCGCTGCTCACCGCGGACCTCGCGCTCGCGGAGTCCGTGATCGCCGACGACCTGGCCATCGACGCCATCGAGCGCGACCTCGACGAGCGCTGCGTCCTGCTGCTCGCGCAGCAGCAGCCCGTCGCCACGGACCTGCGGATCGTCGTGTCGGCCCTGCGGATGAGCGCGACCCTGGAGCGCATGGGCGACCTGGCCCGGCACGTCGCCCAGGTGGCCCGCGGCCGGTACCCCCGGCACGCCGTGCCGCAGGCCCTGTCCGGCACGTTCGCCGAGATGCACGACGCCGCCGTCCGCGTCGCCCGACGCACCACCACGCTGCTGAACAGCCGCGAGATCCAGCTGGCCGAGAGCATCGAGCAGGACGACGACCTTCTCGACGAGCTGCACGAGGACACGTTCGCGGCCCTGCTGGGCGGGTCCTGGGCCGGTTCCACGCAGGAGACCATCGACGTCACGCTGCTCGGCCGCTACTACGAGCGGTTCGGCGACCACGGCGTCTCGGTCGCGCGCCGCGTGACGTACCTGGTGACGGGCGCGGCCCGCCAGGAGCTGGACCGCACCGCCGGCTGACGCCTCTCCACACAGCAACGTCCGCACTCCTGAGGTTTCCCACCTCAGGAGTGCGGACGTCGTGGTCTGTTGCGGGTCAGCGGCCCTGGTTCGCTACCGCCTTGATGGCCTCCGCGGCGGCCTCCGGGTCGAGGTACGTGCCGCCCGGGTTGGTGGGCTTCAGCGTCTCCTCGTCGAGCGTGTACAGCAGCGGGATGCCGGTGGGGATGTTGATGCCGGCGATGGTGCTGCTGTCGACGTCGTCGAGGTGCTTGACCAGGGCGCGGATCGAGTTGCCGTGCGCCGCGACCAGGACGGTCTTGCCGGACTGCAGGTCGGGGATGATGTCCGACTCCCAGTAGGGCAGCGCACGCTCGAGCACGTTCGACAGGGCCTCCGCGCGCGGGATCGGCTCGCCGGCGTACCGCGGGTCCGTGTCCTGCGAGAACTCCGAGCCCAGCTCGATGTCCGGCGGCGGGAAGTCGTAGGAGCGGCGCCAGAGCATGAACTGCTCCTCGCCGTACTCCTCGAGCGTCTGCTTCTTGTCCTTGCCCTGCAGCGCGCCGTAGTGGCGCTCGTTCAGGCGCCAGGAGCGCTTGACGGGGATCCAGTGCCGGTCGGCGGCGTCGAGCGCGAGGTTGGCGGTCGTGATGGCCCGGCGCAGCAGCGACGTGTGCACGACGTCGGGCAGCACGCCCGCGTCCGTCAGCAGCGTCCCGCCGCGGACGGCCTCCGCGGTGCCCTTCTCCGAGAGGGGCACGTCCACCCAGCCGGTGAACAGGTTCTTGGCGTTCCACTCGCTCTCGCCGTGGCGGAGCAGCACGAGGGTGTAGGTCATGGGTCCATCCTGCCGCAGTGGTCTGCAGACGTCCCGGGACGTCCGACCCACGGTCACGACCGCACGCGCGACGCCCGCTCCTCGCCGGCCACCGAGTACACCTTGAGCATCTGGTCCGCCGTGGTCTCCCAGCCGAACCGCTCGGCCACCTGCCGCGCACCCACCGCGTACCGTGCACGGTCCTCGGACGAGGCCAGCACGTCGGCGAGGACGTCGGCCCACACCTCGGGGTCGTGCCCCCGGACCAGCCGGCCCGACACGTCGTGGTCGACGATCGTGCGCAGCCCTCCGACGCACGCCGCGACCACCGGGACACCGCTGGCCTGGGCCTCGGCGGCGACGAGGCCGAACGACTCGCTGCGCGACGGCATCGCGACCACATCGGCCGCGTGGTACCAACGCGCGAGGGTCTCGCGGTCCGCCGGCGGGTGCACGACGACGTCGTCGGGGACGCCGCTCAGGGCCGCGAGCGCCTGGAGCTCCTTGACGGCGCTGGACCGTCCCGACGGGCCGCCGAGCACCACGAGGAGCGGGACCGGCCGGCCGGTGGCCCGCAGCACGCCCAGCGCGCTGACCAGCACGTCCGGGGCCTTCAACGCCTGGACGCGGCCGGCGAAGAGCACGATCTGGCGGTCGGTCGGCAGGCCCAGCGACCGCCGCGCCTCCAGACGGTCGCCCGGCACGAAGCGGTCCAGGTCCACACCGGGCTCGACGACGTGCACGCGGGCGGGGTCCGCGCCGTAGAGCTCGACCAGCTCCTCGGCCTCGACCGGGGTGCTGGCCACCAGCGCGTCGGCCTCCTGCACCAGCTGCTCCTCGCCGACCACGCGCTGGGTGGGCTCGGCCGTGTCGCCGGGGGCCAGGGACGCGTTCTTCACGCGCGCCAGCGTGTGGGCGGTGTGCACCAGCGGCACCTCCCACCGGTCGGCCGCGATCTGGCCGACCTGGCCGGACAGCCAGTAGTGGGAGTGCACGACGTCGTACCAGCCGGGCCGGCGCGCCGCCTCCCAGCGGAGCACGCCTGCGGCCATGCCGCACAGGACGCCCGGCAGGTCGTTCTTGTCGAGCCGCTCGAACGGGCCGGCGGGCACGTGGTGCACGAGGATCGGCGGCGTCACGCCGGGGCCGACCTGGTCGGCCAGCAGGACCGTGCGGGCGGCGTCCCCGACGATGGGACGCCCGAGCGCGTCCGCACCGGGCAGCAGCACCGTCTCCGGCTGGTCCGACGACGTCGCGCGCGTGAAGATCTCGACGCGCGCGCCGCGGGCCGCCAGGGCGCGCGCCAGCTCGAGCACGTACACGTTCATGCCGCCCGCGTCGCCGGTCCCGGGCTGGTCCAGAGGGGACGTGTGCACCGAGAGCATGGCGATACGCGGGGCGTGCTCGAGGGTCACGGGTGCTCCTGTTCGCGGACGGGTCTGCCCCCATTCTCCCGCACGGAGCAGCCGCAGGCGCGTCGCGGCCGGTGGGGGGTCAGCGCACGACGAGCAGGCGGGGTGTGGCGATCCACGGCAGGTAGGTGGGGTCGCCCGCAAAGGTGACGATGACCAGGGATGCCCTCGTGCCCTTCGGCAACGTCACGACCGCCGCGCCGCGGGGGTCCAGGGCGGCCGTCGCCTTCCGGACGCCGTTGACCCAGACGTCGACCGTGCCGGTGGGGGTGACCCCCTCGACGCCCGCGACCCGCACCTGGACGTCCTTGGGGTCGCCGCGGCGCACCGTCCAGTCGGTGCCGTCGGTGCGGACCGTCGGCACCGCCCTCGTCACCGTCAGCGACGCCGCTGCAGACGTCGAGCCGAGGACCGGCGGGGCGGCCGTCGGGGCGCCCCCGTAGACGGCGGTGACCGTGAACCGACCGGTGGCGACGTCCGCCGGGAGGCGGACCGTCGCCGTGCCGTCCGCGGCGAGCGGCACGGTGGCCACCGGCGTGCCGTCGACGAGCACCTGGACCGACCCGGTCGGCGACCCGCCCGTCACCTGGACCCTGGCGGTCACCGGGCTGCCGAGGACCGCGATGGACGACGAGAGCGACAGAAGGGTGGTCGACGCGACGGGCGGCGCCATCGAGTCGCCGACGACATCGGCCAGCAGGGGTCCTACGTCGCTCGCGTTGCCGGCGTCGTGGGTGCCGTCGCGCGTGGTCTCCGTGAGCCCGGCGATCCCCACGAGGGTCAGCGGGACGACGAGAGCCAGGGCGGCGAGGCCGGCGGGAACGGCGTTCCTGCGATCGGCTCGGCGCACGGTCACTCCCTGGTGACGTGGCCGGGCCCCAGTGCGCAGCCACTGGACGCGGGCTCCTACCAGGCCACGTTGCCTCGTCGACGCCTGCGACTGTTCGTCAGCGAATCACACAATGAGCTTCAGGGCGATCAGTCGCCGTTCGAGGCCGTCCGGCGGGGGCAGCACGCGGCTCAGCCCGTCGCTGAGTCTCCCGCACGGACCGGTCCCTCCCGGGCCGTCAGGCGGGCAGCACACAGGTGGGCGACGGAAGCTCGAGCGTGCTGACCACCGTTCCGTCGGCGGCGAGGACAGCCAGACCACCGGACACCTGCTCCGCGACGACAGTCCACCGGTCGACCACCTCGAGGTGCCGCGGCCATGCACCCGGCAGCGCGTCGTCGGCGACCGGCTCGAGCAGGCCGTCGGCGCGGATGGCGAACCGCGCGAGCACGTCCGACGCCCGCACCCCGACCAGCAGCCGGTCGCCGTCCCGGACGACGTGCGACGGCAGCCGGCGCTCCGCCGCGGGAACGGTCGTCGCCGGCACCGTCTGCACCAGCGTCCCGACGCCCCCACGCCATGCCAGCACCCGGACCGTGACGTCGAGCTCGCCGACCACGTAGGCGAACCGGCCGTCGGCGCTGAACGTCAGGTGCCGCGGCCCCTTCCCCGCAGGGAGAACTGCAGCGACGCCGTCCTCGACCAGCCGACCCTCCTCGCGGCGGTAGCGGCGGATCTCGTCGGTGCCCAGGTCCACCACCAGCACGAACGCGCCGCTCGGGTCGAGGGTGACGAAGTGCGCGTGCGGCGACTCCTGCCGGTCCTCGTCGGGACCCGACCCCACGTGCCCGAGCACCTGGGCCGGGCCGAGCGTCGCGAAACCGCCGTCCGCGTCGAGGGGCAGGACGCCAAGCGTGCCCGACGTGTAGTTGGCGACGAGCAGCGCGTCGCCATGGGCGTCCAGCACCAGGTGGCAAGGGTCGGCGCCACCCGACGGGACCGTCGCCCGGTGCACGAGCGTGTCGCCGACCACGTCGAACGCGCTGACCGTGCCGTCCGTCTGCTCGTTCACCGCGTACAGGACGGTGCCGCGCAGGGCGAGGAAGCTCGGCGACGGCGTCTCGACGGCCTGGCGCGCGTTGCTCAGCGCACCGGTCGCGGGATCGAGGTCGACCCGCCAGATCCCCTCCCCCTGACCGACGGGCGTCCCCGCGCCGGCGACGGGATAGGTACCGATCCACAAAAGTGTCTGCTGTGCGCTCACGGTCCCGGAGCCTACGGCGACACCCGTCCGCTCGCCCGTGCCGAACGCTGCTCATGCTCCGTCACGCCGGCTGACCGACCGGGACGTCCGCGTGATCGCGCGCCTGACCAACCGAACGGGTCAGGCGGTCTGGGTGCGGAGCCACTCCGCCGGATCTGTGAGGACCGTGGACAGGGCGGCCAGTGCGCCGCCGGTCATCGCCGGATACTGGCCGGCGCAGGCCCGGGAGACCTCCAGCGGCGACCAGGGCGCGAAGATCACCAGCTCGTCGAGCCGGGCGGCGACCTCGTCGTGCACGTGGTCGTACAGCTGGCCGAAGGTGCCGCCGAGCACCACCTCGCCGACGTCGACCACGTTCGCCACGTTGGCCAGCGCGACGCCGAGCGCGCGGGCGGCCTGCGCGACGGCGGACGCGGCCCGCTCGTCGCCGGCGTCGAGAGCGTCGAGCAGGGCGTCGAGGCGGGCGGTCGACGGCAGGCCCGCCGCGCGGAGCATGGCGTCCTGGCCGGCCAACGCCTCGAGGCTGCCGTCGGAGGCGTGCGGCCCGCGGAAGGCGTCGACGACGATGTGCCCGACCTCGCCGCTCCAGCCATGCCGGCCGGGGAAGATCTCGCCGTCCAGGACGATCGCGCCACCGATGCCGACCTCGCCCGAGACGTACGCGAAGCTCGGTGAGCCGCGGCGCGCGTGCGCCTCGGCGCGGGCGGCCAGGTTGGCCTCGTTGGCGACGCGCGGTGGGAACGCGCCGAGCGCCGGATGGGCGGACAGGGCCGCGACGACGTCGACGTCCCGCCATCCGAGGTTCGGCGCCACCCGCAGCGGACCGGTGACGCGGTCGACCAGGCCGGGCAGGGCAAGGACCGTGCCGGCGACGCGGACCCCCCTGCCGCACAGGCCGTCGATGACGGGAGCGACGAGCGCCGCGAGCCGGTCCAGGACGGTGCCGGCGTCGGCTCCGCGCAGGTCGTCGAGCTCGACGTGCTCGGCCAGCACGTCGCCGGCGAGGTCGATCGCGCGGACGCCCAGGTAGTCGACGTTGATCTCCATGCCGACGCCCCCGACCGTTCCCTGCGCGGGGGCCAGCGGGACGGCGGGGCGGCCCGCGCGCTGCGTCTGGGTCGGGTCGAGCTCGCGCACGAGGCGGGCCTCGATGAGGTGGTCCACGAGCCCGGAGACGGTCGCCCGGGCGAGCCCCTCGGAGGCGGCCAGCTGGGCCCGGGACGGCGGCTGCACCGCGTCGACGATGCCCCGCAGAGCGACCCCGAGGTTCTGGTCGCGCATCTGCGCCTGCCGGGCCACGCGCGACGGGTCGCGGGGTCCGGGTGTCGGCATGCGCTTGACCCTACCGGTTTCTCGGGATAAATTCATCCGGCAAACTAAACCGGATTCATCTCGATGAGGAGACGCGTGATGGCAGCGCAGCCCACCCGTGCAGACAAGTTCTCGTTCGGCCTCTGGACGGTCGGCTGGAACGCCCAGGACCAGTTCGGCTCGGCATCGCGCCCGTGGCTGGACCCGGTCGAGTCGGTCCACAAGCTGGCCGAGCTGGGCGCAGCGCACGTGACGTTCCACGACGACGACGTCGTCCCGTTCGGCTCCGACGACGCCGAGCGCGACAAGATCCTCGCCCGCTTCAAGGGCGCCCTCGACGAGACCGGCATCACCGTCGAGATGGTCACCACCAACACGTTCAGCCACCCGATCTTCAAGGACGGCGCGTTCACCTCGAACGACCGCCGCGTGCGCCGCTACGGCCTGCGCAAGGTCGTCCGCAACGTCGACCTCGCCGCCGAGCTGGGCGCGGACACGTTCGTCATGTGGGGTGGCCGCGAGGGTGCCGAGTACGACTCGGCCAAGGACCTCAACGCCGCGCACGACCGCTACGCCGAGGGCATCGACACCGTCGCCGCGTACATCAAGGAGAAGGGCTACAAGCTGCGCATCGCGCTCGAGCCCAAGCCGAACGAGCCCCGCGGCGACATCCTGCTGCCGACGATCGGCCACGCGATCGCGCTCATCGACCGCCTGGAGCACGCGGACATCGTCGGTCTCAACCCCGAGGTCGGGCACGAGCAGATGGCGGGCCTCAACTACACGCAGGGCATCGCTCTCGCGCTGTGGGCGGGCAAGCTCTTCCACATCGACCTCAACGGTCAGAAGTCCATCAAGTACGACCAGGACCTGGTCTTCGGCCACGGCGACCTCTTCTCCGCGTTCGCCACGGTCGACCTGCTCGAGAACGGCTTCCCGTCGGGGGGTCCGACGTACGACGGCCCGCGTCACTTCGACTACAAGCCGTCGCGCACCGAGGACTTCCAGGGAGTGTGGGACTCCGCGGCCGCCAACATGGCGACGTACCTGCTGCTCAAGGAGCGCGCGCAGGCGTTCCGCGCCGACCCCGAGGTGCAGGCGGCATTCGAGGAGTCCGGCGTGCTGGAGCTCTCGCAGCCGACGCTGGCCGAGGGCGAGACCCTGGCCGACCTGCTGAACGACCGCTCCGCCTACGAGGACCTCGACGTCGACGACGTCGCCGAGCGCGGCTTCGGCTTCGTCCGCCTCAACCAGCTGGCCCTCGAGCACGCCCTCGGCGCCCGCTGACCCGTCGCTCCCCCGGCGCCGCCCGCACCTGTGCGGGCGGCGCCTCCCACCCCTCTCGTTGCGTCCGCACTCCGTCGGGTTCCCACCCGCACGAGTGCGGACGTTGCGGGTTCGCCTGGAGGTACACATGGCTCTCGTCGCCGGCATCGACTCGTCGACGCAGTCCTGCAAGGTCGTCGTGCGCGACGCCGAGACCGGTGCGCTCGTGCGCACCGGGCGCGCGTCGCACCCCGACGGCACCGAGGTGGCGCCCCGGCACTGGTGGGACGCCCTGCAGTCCGCGATCGCCGGTGCGGGGGGTCTCGACGACGTCGCGGCGGTCTCGGTCGGCGGCCAGCAGCACGGGATGGTCGCGCTCGACTCCGGCGGCGAGGTGGTCCGTGACGCGCTGCTGTGGAACGACACGCGATCGGCACCGGCCGCCCTCGACCTCATCGAGGAGCTGGGTGGGCCGCAGGCGTGGGCCGACGCGGTCGGCTCCGTGCCCGTCGCGTCCCTCACCGTGACCAAGCTGCGCTGGCTGCGGGACGCCGAGCCGGAGAACGCCGCCCGCGTCGCCGCCGTCGCCCTCCCCCACGACTGGCTCACCTGGCGCCTCGCCGGGGCAACCGGCCTCGACGCGCTCGTGACCGACCGCTCCGACGCCTCCGGAACCGGCTACTGGTCCCCCGCGAGCGAGGACTACCGGCACGACCTGCTCGAGCTGGCGCTGGGGCACGACGCGCTCGTCCCCCGCGTGCTCGGTCCGGCCGACGCGGGCCCCCGGACCGTCGGCGGCGCCATCCTGGGACCCGGTGCGGGCGACAACGCCGCTGCGGCCCTCGCCCTGGGTCTGTTGCCAGGAGACGTCGCCGTGTCCATCGGCACCTCCGGCGTGGTGTCGGCGATCGCGTCGGCGGCGACGGCCGACGGATCGGGCCTGGTCACCGGGTTCGCCGACGCCGCCGGCGGGTTCCTCCCGCTCGCCTGCACGCTCAACGCCTCACGCGTGCTGGACGCCGCCGCCCGGATGCTCGGCGTCGACCACGCCGGCCTGTCCGCGCTGGCCCTGTCCGCACCCGCAGGCGCCGACGGGCTCGTCCTCGTGCCCTACCTGGAGGGTGAGCGCACCCCCAACAAGCCCGACGCGACCGGGGCGCTGCACGGCCTGCGCCTGGGCAACACGACGCCGGCGCACGTCGCGCGCGCCGCGGTCGAGGGCATGCTGTGCGCGCTCGCCGACGGCATCGACGCCCTGCGCGCGCAGGGCGTCGCGGTCGAGCGGCTGTTCCTCATCGGCGGAGGTGCGCAGTCCGCCGCCGTGCGGGAGATCGCGCCGTCGGTGCTCGGGCTCGACGTCCGCGCCCCGACGCCCGGCGAGTACGTCGCCGACGGGGCCGCCCGCCAGGCCGCGTGGGTGCTCTCCGGGTCCGCGACGGCGCCGTCGTGGAGCTCGGCCTCCGAGGCGACGGTGTTCACCGGCGAGCCGGTCGCGCGGGTCCGCGAGCAGTACGCCGCCGTGCGCGAGCTCACGGGCGTCCGACCCGCGTGACGGCATGACGAGAGCCCGGCACGGGGGGATGTGCCGGGCTCTCGTCGTGCCTGCGATGCGTCAGTGCGACGCGTCGTACGCGGCCTTGACCTCAGCGGAGATGCGGCCACGCTCGGACACGTGGTGCCCGTGCTCCTTGGCCCACTCACGGATCGCCTGGGCGTCGCTCGACGACGAGCGCCGCCCGCGAGCCGACGACGACTTCGCGGCGGTGCGGCCGCCGACCTTGCGTGCGTGACCGACCCACTGGGCAAACGCATCACGCAGCTCGCTCGCGTGACCGGCCGTCAGGTCGATCTCGTAGGTGACGCCATCGAGCCCGAACGTCACGGTCTCGTCTGCAGTTCCGCCGTCGAGGTCATCGACCAGCAGGACCTGGACCTTCTGCGCCATTGCGTACTCCATCTGACAGATGCGAGGGGGAAGAATGCTGTCCCGTTCACTATCGCATCGGCGCATTAAGGCGTCAAACCGCCGGAGGCGTTTCCTCTTTAATGCGTCGGGCCGCTGCAACTTCTGACTGCCGTTCGGCGGCGTCCATTCTTGCCATTGCCTGCCGCTCGGTGCGGTCGGCATTGACCAGGGCGCGGATGGCGAACCAGAACAGCAATCCCACGCCGATGGACGGGAGCAGGGCCGCCAGGGCTGTGAACAGGGGGTTCATGAGCCGAGCGGCTTCACGAGCGGGAACAGGATGGTCTCGCGGATTCCGAGCCCGGTGAGTGCCATGAGCAACCGGTCGATGCCGACCCCGATGCCACCCGTGGGCGGCAACGCGTACTCCACCGCCATGAGAAAGTCCTCATCGATGCGCATCGCCTCGTCGTCGCCCGCAGCCGCCAGCAACGCCTGCGCCTCGAAGCGCTTCCGCTGGATCACCGGGTCGACGAGCTCGGAATAGCCGGTCGCGAGCTCGACCCCGCGCACATAGAGATCCCACTTCTCGACGACTCCCGGGATGCTGCGGTGCTCGCGCACGAGCGGGCTCGTCTCCACGGGGAAATCACGCACGAATGTGGGCGCAAACAGATGGTCACCCACCTGGTTCTCCCACAGCAGCTCGACCAGCTTGCCGTGGCTGACGCGCTTCGGGTCCGCCTCGACCCCCAGCTTGTCCGCGTACACCGAGAGCACGTCGAGGCTGGTCTCCGGCGTGATCAGCTCACCGAGCGACTCCGACAGCGACCCGTACATGCTCAGCTGGGCCCACTCGCCCCCGAGGTCGTACTCCTCGCCGTCGGGCATCACCACCACGGAGGTGCCGAGCACGTCCTGGGCCGCCGTCTGCACCAGGTCCTGGGTCAGCGCCGCCATCGTGTCGTAGTCGCCGTAGGACTCGTACGCCTCGAGCATCGCGAACTCCGGCGAGTGCGTGGAGTCGGCACCCTCGTTGCGGAAGTTGCGGTTGATCTCGAACACCCGCTCCATGCCGCCGACCAGGGCCCGCTTGAGGAACAGCTCGGGCGCGATCCGCAGGTACAGGTCCAGGTCGAACGCATTCATGTGCGTGACGAACGGCCGCGCCGTGGCACCGCCCGGCTGCGTCTGCAGCATCGGCGTCTCGATCTCGATGAAGTCGCGGCCGTGGAGGTTGTCCCGCAGCGACCGCATCAGCGCCGGGCGCTGGCGGGCCGTCTCGCGGGCCTTCGGGCGCACGATGAGGTCGACGTAGCGCTGCCGGACCCGCGCCTCCTCGGTAAGCTCCACGCCCTCGTACAGGTTGGGCAGCGGACGCAGCGACTTGGCGGCCAGCTGCCACTCGTCGGCGAACACCGAGAGCTCACCGCGCCGGGACGCGATCACGCGACCGTGCACGAACAGGTGGTCGCCCAGGTCGACGTCGGTCTTGAACGCCGCCAGCCGCTCCTCGCCGACCGCCGCGAGGCTGAACATGGCCTGCAGTCGGTTGCCCTCGCCGTCCTGCAGGGTGGCGAAGCACAGCTTGCCGCCGATCCGTACGAACACCACCCGGCCGGCGACACCGACCTCGTCGTCCGTCTCCTGCCCCGGCTCGAGGTCCGGATGCTCCGCGCGCACCTGCGCGATCGTGTGGGTGCGCGGCACCCCGACCGGGTACGCCTCGACGCCTGCCGCGAGCAGCCGGTCCCGCTTCTCGCGCCGCACCCGGATCTGCTCGGGTACGTCGTCAGTGGCCGGGGTGCTCTGGGGGGTCTCGCTCACCGGGTGATCTTACCGGCGCTCTCCTGTGAGTCCGGGCTCGAGGTCGAGGGCCAGGTCGAGGATCGGCGACGAGTGCGTGAGGCCGCCCACCGACAGGTAGTCGACCCCCGTCGACGCCACCTCCCGGGCGCGGTCGAGCGTCAGGTTGCCCGTGGCCTCCAGCTCGACGCCCGCGTCGACGGCTCGCACCGCCGCGACGACCTCGGTCAGCAGCGGCGTCGGCATGTTGTCCAGGAGCAGGAACCGCGCGCCGGCCGCGACGGCTTCCAGCGCCTGGTCGAGCGTGTCCGCCTCGACCTGGACGGTCACGTCGGGGAACCGCTCCTGGACGGCCGCGACGGCCGCGGAGACGGATCCCGCGGCGACCACGTGGTTGTCCTTGACCATCGCGACGTCGTACAGCCCCATGCGCTTGTTGGTGCCACCCCCGCAGCGCACCGCGTACTTCTCCAGCGCCCGCAGCCCGGGAGTCGTCTTGCGGGTGTCCAGGACGAGCGCGCCCGTGCCCTCCAGCGCGTCCGCCCAGCGGCGTGTGTGAGTCGCGACGCCCGACGCCCGCGACGCGAGGTTGAGCAGCGTCCGCTCCGCGACGAGGAGCACCTGCACCGGACCGGTCAGCACCGCCAGCACGTCACCGCGCGACACCCGGGTGCCGTCCGGGACACGCTGATCCACCGTCGGGACGGGCAGCCCGAGTCGTGCGGCAACCTGTCCGACAACCTCGGGGGCCACCACCAGACCCGCGACGACCCCGTCCTGCCGAGCCACGAGGTCCGCGGCACCGACGGCCTCCGGCGGGATGGTCGACTGAGTCGTCACGTCCCGGCCCGGCGCCGGACCGAGGTCCTCGTCGAGGGCGGTCGTCACGATCCGCGCGATCCATGCAGGGTCCAGTCCGGGCTCGATCACGCCGGTCACGCTAGCCTGCCCCGCCGACCGGATCAGGTCAGGGGTGCGCGGCGTGAGACGAGGTCGCCCTTGGCGTCCAGCGAGAGCTCCAGGCGCACCCGCCACGACGGCTCCGTCTCCGGGAAGTCGCTGCGTGCGTGCCCGCCGCGGCTCTCCTCGCGCTCCAGCGCGGCAGCGGTCAGGACGGTCGCCACCTGGTGCACGTTCGTCGTCTCCCACTCGGCCACCTGCGGTGCGGCCAACCGTCGACCCTCGTCGGTGCGCAGGTGCGCGTCGGTCGGTACCGCCGCGAGCGCGGCCACCGCCCGGCGCAGACCGTCGCCGGAGCGCAGCGGGCCGGGGCCGTCGGACGCGATCCGCTGCACCCGGGCGCGCGAGGCGGCCGCGACCAGGGCCTCGTCACCGGGTCGCTCCACGGGCTCGAGCCGACTCAGCGCGCCCTGCTGCACCTGCGCGGCGATGTGCCGAGCCGCCCGCGTGGCGAACACCAGGCCCTCGAGCAGGGAGTTCGACGCGAGCCGGTTGGCGCCGTGCACGCCGGTGCACGCGGTCTCCCCCACGGCGTACAGGCCGGGCAGGCTGGTGCGCCCGACCAGGTCCG
Organism: Cellulomonas sp. Leaf395; assembly: GCF_001424125.1. GTDB lineage: Bacteria > Actinomycetota > Actinomycetes > Actinomycetales > Cellulomonadaceae > Cellulomonas. The sequence continues at coordinate 446,572 of NZ_LMQI01000001.1, read as the reverse complement.
TGATGACACCGCCCGAGTGGTAGTGCTGCGCGGGGGCGACGGGGACCAGGTCGTTGGTCATGTCGATGCCGTGCTCGAGCAGGCGGTCGTTGATCGTCGGGAACCGCGCGCGCAGGAAGTCGTCGCCGAGATGCCGGGCGTCGAGCCAGACATGGTCGGACCCGGTCTCCTTCATCCGCCGCACGATCGCGTGCGCGACGACGTCCCGGGGCGCCAGCTCGGCCATCGGGTGCACGTCGGGCATGAACCGCACGCCGTCGGTGTCCAGCAGCAGCGCACCCTCGCCGCGCACCGCCTCGGACACGAGCGTCAGCTGCCCCTTCACGCCCGAGCCGAGCCAGAGCACGGTCGGGTGGAACTGCACGAACTCGACGTCGCCCACTGCGGCCCCGGCGCGCAGGGCCGCGGCGATCCCGTCGCCGGTCGCCTGCGCGGGGTTGGTGGACGAGCGGAAGACCTGGCCGATGCCACCTGTCGCCAGCACGACCGCGCGGCCCAGGGCGGCACCGACGCCGTCGCGCTGGCCCTCGCCGATCACGTGGAGCGTCACGCCGCACGCACGGCCGGGCTTGCCGTCCGGTCCGGGCGGCCCCGTGAGCACGTCGAGGACGAGCGCGTGCTCGATGACCTCGATGCCCGGGTCGTCGCGCACCGCCTCGATCTGCGCGACGAGCGCGCGGGAGATCTCCGCCCCCGTGGCGTCGCCCCCCGCGTGCGCGATGCGGTCGGCGTGGTGCCCTCCCTCGCGGGTGAGCGAGATGCTGCCGTCGGCGCCCGTGTCGAACACGGCACCGCGCGCGACGAGCTCGCGGACGCGCCGCGGCCCCTCGGTGACCAGCACCTCGACCGCGCGCGGGTCGCACAGGCCTGCGCCGGCGACCAGGGTGTCCTGCAGGTGCGCGGCGGGCGAGTCCGACGGGTCCAGCGCGGCCGCGATGCCACCCTGGGCCCACACGGTCGACCCCGACGCGAGGATGTCCTTGGTGACCAGCAGCACCCGGGGCACGCGGGTGCGCAGCTCGAGCGCCGCGGTCAGGCCCGCGATGCCGGAGCCGACGACGACCGCGTCGGCCTCGACCGTCCAGCCCGGTTCCGGGGCAGCCAGCCGGGTGGCGAGGCGGGTCACCGAGCGACCGTCGCGCGACCCTCGGCGAGCGGCAGCCCGCTCGGCTGCAGCCCGTCCCAGTCGTCCGGGACCTGGCCGGGGTCGTCCCCGACCGACACGATCCGGTTGGCGTCGTCCACCAGCACGACGTGCGGCTCGTAGGTGCGGGAATCCGCGTCGGACAGCTGCCCGTACGCGATGAGGATGACGACGTCTCCGGGGTGCACCAGGTGCGCGGCGGCACCGTTGATGCAGACCTGCCCCGACCCCGGCTTCCCGGCGATCGCGTACGTGGTCAGGCGGGCGCCGTTGGTGACGTCGACGACGTCCACCTGCTGGCCGGGCAGCACGTCCGCCGCGGCGAGCAGGTCGGCGTCGACCGTGATCGACCCGACGTAGTGCAGGTCCGCCTGGGTGACGGTGGCGCGGTGGATCTTGCCGGTCATCATCGTGCGCACCAAGGACGTCACGTGCCCACCTCCACGATCGCGTTGTCGATGAGGCGCGTGGTCCCGACGGTCGCGGCGACGAGCAGCAGGGCCTCGCCGACGAACTCCCTGGGCACCTCGGCGAACGTCTCCGGGTCCACCAGCGCGACGTAGTCCACGTCGGTCCCTGCGAGCGCCGCCCGGGCCGCCCCTCGGATCTGGTCCGCACTGCCCGTGGCGAGCAGCGCGCGGGAGAGTCCGAGCGCCCGGCGGCGCTCGTCGTCGGTCAGGTAGGCGTTGCGGCTGGACAGGGCGATCCCGTCGTCGTCGCGGACGATCGGCGCGGCCTCGACGGTGACGGGAACGTCGAGGTCGCGGACCATCCGACGCACCGCCGCCAGCTGCTGCGCGTCCTTGGCCCCGAACAGCGCCACCCCGGGGCGCGTCAGGTGCAGGAGCTTGAGCACCACCGTGAGGACACCGTCGAGATGGCCCGGCCGGCTGACCCCTTCGAGCACGTCCCCGATGCGCCCCGCGCTGACCCGCACGACCGGGTCGCCGTCCGGGTACACGACCTCGGGACCGGGGGCGAAGACGATGTCGTCGGGCCCGAGCAGCCCCGGACCGGACAGCAGCGCGAGGTCGCGCTGCAGGTCACGCGGGTACCGGGCGAGGTCCTCGGACGGGGCGAACTGGAGCGGGTTGACGAAGATCGTCACGACGACCGCGTCCGCCAGCTCCCGTGCGCGCGCGACCAGCGAGAGGTGTCCGTCATGCAGGGCGCCCATCGTCATCACGACCGCCCGCCGGTGCGGGCGGGCGGAGTGCGCGGTCCCCGCGAACCCCTCGGTGCGCGGCACCGCCTGCACGTCCTGCACGGCGAGCGCCGCGGCGAGCGCCTCGCGCGTGTGCACGAGGGTCGGCGTCGTGGTCTGCGTGGTCATTCGTCCTCCTGCGGGTCCGGCCCGTCCTCCACCTGCAACGCCCCGGCATCCTCGTTGATGCCGTCCAGAAGCTCCTGGGCGGCGGCCGGCGAGATCAGGCCCGCCGCCAGCGCGCGCCCGGTCGCCGAGCGCGCCAGGGCACGGTATCCCGCGACGACGTCGACCGCCCCCGTGGTGGCCGCGAACGTGGTGAGCGCCACACCGTGCTCCCGGACCGTCCCCGCGTCGCCGCGTCGCACCGGGCCGGTGAGGGCGGCGATCGCACCGGACCCGCCGGCCGACTCGGCGCGCAGCGCACCGTCGAGCGCCGCGTCCAGCAGCGGACCGAGCATGCGACCCGGGTCGCCGACCCCGGCGGCAGCGAGCGCCTGCGCGGCCTGCGCGACGAGGACGACCAGGTGGTTCGCTCCGTGCGCCAGGGCCGCGTGGTAGAGACCGCGCGCCTCCTCCGCCAGCACCACGGGCTCACCGCCGATCTCCACGACGAGGGCCTGGCCGATGGGCAGCACCGGCGACGGAGCCGTGACCGCGAACGAGCAGCCCACGAGCCGCGCCAGGTCCAGCGACGTGCCCGTGAACGTCATCGCCGGGTGCAGCGCCAGCGGGATGACCCCCGCCGCGCGCGCCGGTGCCAGCACGTCGACCCCGAACCGGCCCGACGTGTGCACGACGATCTGACCCACCTGCCACGCGCCCAGGTCCGCCAGACCGCGCACCAGGTCCGCCAGCGCATCGTCGGGGACGGTGAGGAGCACCAGCTCGGAGCGGCGGACCACCTCGGGGATGTCCAGCACCGGGACGCCCGGCAGCAGGGTCGCCGCACGCTCGCGGGACGCCTCGGAGATGGCCGACACCGCGACCACCGGGTGGCCCGCACCCCGTAGCGCGCTGCCGAGCACCGCGCCGACCCGGCCCGAGCCGACGACGCCGACGCCGAGCCGGCCCGGGCGGGTGGCCGGGTCCGGTGGAGTCACGCGCCTGCTCCGGCGGTCGGCGGGGTCGGGTGCGCGGTGGGTTCGGACGCCCACTCCGGCGTCGTCGGTCCCGTCGTCGGCTCCGGGCGCGGGGCGTCCGTCGCGGGGACCGTCGTGGCCACCGGGTCCGGGGCGTCGAGGGTCGGTGCGCCGACCGCGCGCATCCACTGCTCCGGCGTCGCGGACGCCCGCGCGGAGCGGGCTCGCTCGGCCTGCTCGTCGAGCAGCGCCCCGGCGACGCCCGCATCGAGGTGGTGGACCCGCGGGGAGACCGGGCCGGGCGTGGTGTGCAGGACGAACGACGCCAGCCCGAGCCGACGCTGGACGGGACCCTGCGCGAGCCCGAGGGACTGCGTGCGCTCGTGCGGCACCACGTCGACGCTTCGCCAGATCCGACCCGACCGCGTCACCAGCGCCCGCTCGGTCACCCGCACCCCGTGCCGCCGCCAGCCCACGGGATCCACCCAGCGGGCCCGGCGCGGGGCCGGGGTGAACCCACCGTCGTCGTCCATCCCGGTCAGCGCGGCCTCGACGAGCGCCGCCGGGTCCTGCACGCCCAGGTCCGGAAGCACCAGCCAGAGCGCCGTCATCGCCTCGCCGCGCGTCGCCACCGGGTGCAGCACCGTGTCGCGCTGCTGCTGGTCGCCCTGGCCGTAGCCGGCGACGTTGATCTCGACGCGCCACCAGTCCGGGCCGCGCCACAGCGGACCCTGCCGCAGCCGGATGGCCTGCACCCGCCCGGGCGGCACGGTCTGCGCGCGCGACTCCGTCAGCCCGTGCCGCAGCCGGATGCCGTCGGGCGAGATCGCGGCGCGGAAGTTGGCGCCCTGGTTGATCCGGCTCCACACGAACGTGACGCCGGCGAACAGGGGCGCGAGCAGCACGAACGCGGCGCTGATGTCTCGGGACACGATGGCCAGCGTGATCGCGCCCGCGATCAGCAGCAGCATCATCGGCACGGCACCGGAGCGCAGCGTGGCGCTCACCAGTCGACCCATCGGCAGCTCGTAGACCTGACGCTCGGGAGCGACCTCGAACGGCACGGGAGCCGGCTGCGTCGCGGTCGCGTCGACCGGCGTCGCCACCGCCGCGGCTCCCGGTCGCGGACCTGGTCGCTGCAGACCGGCTGCGAGAGCGAGCAGCTCGGCGCGCAGGGCCTCCGCCTCCGCCTCGCGCAGGAACGCCAGCGACACGGCCGAGCCGCTGCCCCCGGCCACCTCCAGCTTGAGCTCGGCCAGACCGACCAGCCGGGCCAGCAGGGGCTGCACCACGTCGACGGCCTGCAACCGGTCCAACCGCGCCTGACGCTGCTGCCGGAAGAGGATGCCGGTGCGCAGGTGCACGGCCTCGTCGGTGACCGCGAACCGGGTCACCCGCCACGCGACGGCCGAGTACCCGAAGCCGATGAGCCCGATCAGCAGGATGCCGCCGATGAGCGCGAGGAACGCCGTCCCGTGCAGGAGGTCGATGGCCTGCTCGATGTTCTCGCCCACCTGGAACCACCCGATGGCCAGCACCGCGACCAGGACCTTCCAGCCCTTGAGCGCCGGGGTGACCGGGTGCATCCGCCGCCAGCCGGTGACGTCCTCGTCGCTCACGCTCTCGACATCGGAAGCGCTCGGCGTGCTGGGTGTACCGGGCGCGCTGGGTGTGCCGGGCACGCTGGTCACAGCCCCGCCAGCCGCGCCTCGCCGCGGGAGGCCATCCGGTCGCGCAGGCGCGCGGCCTCGTGCGGCGGGAGGCCGTCGATCGACGCGCTCGTGGCGGGCGACGCCGTGTGCAGCTGGACGGACGCGATCCCGAACTTGCGCGCCAGCGGCCCCGCGTTGACGTCCACGTACTGCATGCGGCCGTACGGGACCACGACGAGCGAGCGGAACATGATGCCCCGCCGCACCAGCAGGTCGTCGGCGCGCTCCGCGTACGCCATGGCGCGCACCTGTCGCGGCACCAGCCACACGATCCACCCGACGAGCAGCGCCACCAGGGCAGGGAACACCCAGACCCAGGGCTCACCGACGACGACCGCCATGACCACCAGCAGCGCGAGGACCGGCCCGAGCACGATGGCCGTGACCGTCAGGCGCGCCCCGACGAGCCGGCTCGACACCGGCGTCCACGTGACGTCGGTCGGGTCGAACGGCTCGCGGGAGCCGGGGACGGCGTCGGAGGTCATGGGGTCATCCTTCCACCCGCTCAGGGAGCGCTCGGATCCGCCGCCGGGCGCTCGCGCGCCGCCTCGGACCCGGCCTCGGGCGGAGGCACCCGGCAGAACCACTCGACGACCAGACCGACGACGGCGAGCACCACGGCGCCGGCCGTCGCGATGCCGGCGGCGATCGCGCGCGACCCGTTCCCCGGCACGCTCAGGTCGGTGACCAGAGCCAGCACCTGGCCGCCGTACCACCCGGCGAGGAGCGCGCCGGTGTAGCAGGACGCCTTCGCCAGCACCGCGGTCCGCGCCGCCCGGATCGGGTTCAGCAGCGGCCGCTTGCCGCGCAGGAACTGCCGGACGGCCCACCCCATGGAGAACACGACCCCGGCGATGAGCAGCTCGACGGCGACCACCAGGGGCGGCACCGACGGGGGCATCCCGCCGCGGTCGGCGACAGCTCCGAGCACGATCCACGTGACGGCGGCCGCGACCGCCGTGACCAGCAGGAGCGTCTGCCAGCGCGTCCGGTGCATCACGTGTCCTGGGCCTCCGGACCCGCCTGCCCGGCCGGCACGGCGCCGGTGTCACCGCTGACCGCGTGGATCGGGGTGGTGAGCCAGTCGAGCGCCAGCCAGCGCACGCCGTCGCGGTCGGGTGCGGTCGCGGCCAGGGCACCGACCGGTCCCCCGCCCAGCCCCGGCAGCACCGCGTCCGGCTCGACCTGTGCCCACGGCTGCAGCACGAACGCGCGCTCGTGCGCTCGCGGGTGCGGGAGCTCGAGGTCGTCCGTCACGGCGAGCACCGAGCCGTACAGCACGATGTCGATGTCCAGCGTGCGAGGACCCCACCGCTCGTGCCGCTCACGCCCGTGCGCCTGCTCGATCGCCTGCACGGTCCGCAGCAGAGCCCGCGGGGCGAGCGTCGTCTGTGCCAGGACCACCGCGTTGAGGTAGTCGGACTGCTCGGGCCCACCCACCGCGGACGTGCGCGCCAGCGCCGAGACGTCACGCACCTGGATCCCCGGGGTCCGGGCCAGCTCGGTCACGGCCTCGCGGAGGGTGTCCTGCGCCGGCCCCAGGTTGGCGCCCAGGGCCAGCACCACCTCGACCGGCCCGTCGGGCTCCTGGTCGAGGGCGTCCGTGACCAGCTCGCCGACGACGACCGCCGCACCCGGCTGGATCGGCTCGAGCTCGGTCGACGGGCTGTCCGGCCCTGCCGAGAACGCACCCGGCGCGGGGGCGACCGACTCGCCCCAGGTGCCGGCCGCGAGCACCGGCGCCCCGGGTGCCGGGGTCACCGGGAACGCCGCCGTCGCCGTCGGCAGCGGGCGCGACACCGGGGCGGCCTCCGCGACCGCGCGAGCGACGTACGGCTCCGCGGCCGGCAGCTTGGTGCGGTCACGGTGGATGGCGACGACCACGTCGTCGAACGGCACCTGGATGGGTGCGTTCGGCTTGTGCACGGCCACGTCGACCGCCTGCACGACGCCCGACGCCAGGACGGTCGCCGCGATGCGCTCCGCGACCGTCTCGATCAGGTCGACGGGCTCGCCCGCGAGGACCGCCGCGACCTTCTCCGCGAGCTCGCCGTAGTTCAGGGTGTGGGCCAGGTCGTCGCGCGCGGCTGCCCGGCGCGTGTCGAGGTGGACGACGACGTCCGCGACGAACGTCTGGCCCTCACGCCGCTCGTGCTCGAACACGCCGTGGTAGCCGAAGGCTGTGATGCCCGACAGCCTGATCTGGTCGAGCCGGCGCCCGCTGGTGTCCAGCGCGTCCTGTCGGCTCTCGTCGTGCATGGTCACCGCGTGCTCCCTCCGGTTCTCGCGTCCTCGTCCACTGCCAGCTCGTCGTCGGTCTCCGACCCGTCCGCGCTCTGCCCCTGCTGCCACGCGGCGGCGACTCGCACCGCGTCGGCCGAGCCTGCCACCTCGTGCACCCGCACGCACCAGGCTCCGGCGGCCGCCGCCAGCGCAGACACCGCGGCGGTCGCCCGGTCCCGTGCGAGCGGTGGTGCCGGCTCGCCGTCCGGGCCCGCCAGCAGGTGCCCGAGGAACCGCTTGCGGCTGGCACCGACCAGCACGGGGAACCCGTCCGCCACCAGCTCCGGCAGCCGCGCGAGCAGCGGCCAGTTGCTGCTCCCCGCCTTCGCGAAGCCCAGACCGGGGTCGAGCACCACCTGCTCGTCCCGCACCCCGGCCGCACGCAGCGCAGCGACACGCACCGCGAGCTCGCGCCGCACGTCGGTCACGACGTCGTCGTAGTCGTCGAGGTCGTCCATCACGTCGGCGTGCCCGCGCCAGTGCATGGCGACGTACACCGCGCCCGTCCGGGCCACGACGCCGTACATCTCGTCGTCGGCCAGTCCGCCGGACACGTCGTTGATGAGCGAGGCACCGCGCTCGACGGCCGCCTGCGCGACCACCGCGCGCGTCGTGTCGATGCTCACGGTCGCCCCGTGCCGCACCAGCTGCTCGATCACGGGGAGCACCCGGGCCAGCTCGTCGTCGACGGCCACCCGGCGCGCGCCCGGCCGGGTCGACTCCCCGCCGACGTCCAGCAGGTCCGCCCCCTGCTCGACCAGCTCCAGGCCGTGCGCCACCGCCGCGCCGGGCGTGAACCAGCGGCCACCGTCCGAGAAGGAGTCCGGGGTGACGTTGACGACGCCCATGACGAGAGTGCGACGCAGAGCGTGCAACCGCTCGGACAGCGGTGCCGGACGGGCGGAGGTGCCGGGACCAGTCACGGTGTGAGCCTAGGGGCCGACGCGTCGGTCGATCAGTGCCCGAGCACGAGGCTCATGGCCTCGGCTCGCGTGGCGACGTCGCGCATCTGCCCCCGGACCGCGGAGGTCACCGTGCGCGACCCGGGCTTGCGGACGCCGCGCATCGACATGCACAGGTGCTCGCACTCGACGACGACCAGCACACCGCGCGGCTCCAGCTCGGCGACGAGCGCGTCGGCGATCTGCGACGTCAGCCGCTCCTGCACCTGGGGCCGGCGCGCGTACACGTCGACCAGCCGGGCCAGCTTGCTCAGACCCGTGATGCGACCGTCCGTGCCGGGGATGTAGCCGACGTGCGCGACGCCGTGGAAGGGCACTAGGTGGTGCTCGCAGGTGGAGTACACCTCGATGTCCTTGACCAGCACCATCTCTTCGTGGCCGATGTCGAACGTGGTGGTCAGGACGTCGCCGGGCTCCTGGTAGAGGCCCGCGAAGATCTCCCGGTAGGCCCGGGCGACCCGCGCCGGGGTCTCCCGCAGCCCTTCGCGGTCGGGGTTCTCCCCCACCGCGAGGAGCAGCTCCCGGATGGCGGCCTCGACGCGGTCCTGGTCGTACTGGCCCACGGCTGCACCGGTGAACGTCACCGGTCCGATGCCGGTCGGGACTCCGTTGCCCTGCGCAGCTGCGTCCACGTGCTCCCCTACGCGTCCGGCGTCTGCGACGGCGGGACCTGGATGATGTGGTCCGACGGGAAGCCGAACGCCTCGGCCGCCTCGTCCTCCGGGATGATCGGGTGGCCGTTCAGCGCGGCCAGCTCGCTGGGCGTCATGACCGGCGGACGCTCCGAGACGGCGCGCTGCTCGCTGGACAGCCAGACCTGGCGCGGCGGGCGCTTGGTGATCGGCGCGAAGATCGTGGCCAGCTGCTCCTGGTTGAGCGTCTCCTTCTCGAGCAGCTCCAGCACCAGGGCGTCGAGGACGTCGCGGTACTCGACCAGGATCTCCCAGGCCTCGTCGTGCGCGCGCTCGATGAGGGCGCGCACCTCGAGGTCGATCGACGCCGCGATGTCCTCGGAGTAGTCACGCCCATGGCCCATGTCGCGGCCCATGAAGACCTCGCCGGAGGCCTGGCCGAGCTGGATCGCCCCGAGCCGGGCGCTCATGCCGAACTGCGTGACCATCTTGCGTGCCGTCGCCGACGCCTTCTCGATGTCGTTGCTGGCACCCGTCGTCGGGTCGTGGAACACCAGCTCCTCGGCGACGCGACCGCCCATGGCGTAGGACAGCGTGTCCAGCAGCTCGTTGCGGGTGGTCGAGTACTTGTCCTCGGTCGGCATCACCATCGTGTACCCGAGCGCGCGACCACGCGGCAGGATCGTCACCTTGGTGACCGGGTCGGTGTACCGGAGCGCCGCCGCGACCAGGGCGTGACCGCCCTCGTGGTACGCGGTGATCTTGATCTCCTTGGAGTTCATGATCCGCGTGCGCTTCTGGGGTCCCGCGATGACGCGGTCGATCGCCTCGTCCAGCGTGTGGTCGGTGATGGTCTGCTGGCCGGTGCGGGCCGTGAGCAGCGCCGCCTCGTTCAGGACGTTGGCAAGGTCGGCGCCCGTGAACCCGGGGGTCCGGCGGGCGACGACGTTCAGGTCGACGTGCGGCGCCATCGGCTTGCCCTGCGAGTGCACCGTGAGGATCCGCTCGCGGCCCTTGAGGTCCGGCGGGTCCACCGCGACCTGGCGGTCGAAGCGACCAGGGCGCAGGAGCGCGGGGTCGAGGATGTCGGGGCGGTTGGTGGCCGCGATGAGGATGACGTTCGCGTTGACGTCGAAGCCGTCCATCTCGACCAGCATCTGGTTCAGCGTCTGCTCGCGCTCGTCGTGCCCGCCGCCCATCCCGGCGCCACGGTGGCGGCCGACGGCGTCGATCTCGTCGATGAAGATGATCGCGGGGGCGTTCTCCTTGGCCTGGTTGAACAGGTCACGGACACGGCTGGCGCCGACGCCGACGAACATCTCGACGAAGTCCGAGCCGGAGATCGAGTAGAACGGCACGCCCGCCTCACCGGCGACCGCGCGGGCCAGCAGCGTCTTGCCCGTCCCCGGAGGGCCGTACAGCAGGACGCCCTTGGGGATCTTGGCGCCGACGGCCTGGAACTTGGCCGGCTCCGCGAGGAACTCCTTGATCTCCTGGAGCTCCTCGACCGCCTCGTCGACACCCGCGACGTCCGAGAACGTGACCTGCGGGGACTCCTTGCTGACGAGCTTGGCCTTCGACTTGCCGAAGCTCATGACGCGGGAGCCGCCACCCTGCGAGTTCGACATCAGGAACCAGAAGATGGCCAGGATGATGATCAGCGGGAGGACGAAGCTCAGGAGGCTCGCCCACCACGCGGTCTGCGGCACGAGCGAGGTGTAGCCCTTGTCCGGGTCCGCCTCCGCGATCGCGGACACGACCGCCTCGCCCTGCGGCACGACGTAGTTGAACTGGACCAGCTTGCCCAGGTTCTCGTCACCCTTGGTGAAGTCCTCCGTGAGCGTCAGGTCGACCCGCTGGACACCCTCGGTGATCTTGGCCTGCTCGACCTTCCCGTCCTCGATCAGCGCCATGCCGTCCGAGGTGTCTATCTTGCTGATCTTCGGGGCGGCGAGGGTGGACGCGCCGATGTACAGCAAGACCACGGCAATGACGACCCACAGGATGGGGCCACGGGCTAGGCGCTTGACGTTCATGGGCGATCGGGGCATAGCCCCTCAACCTCCGCTCGCGGGACTGGTGGCCTCGAAGTTACACGGAGTTCCTGAGGGATCTGGACCGTGTTCACCGAGGGCGCACTCCGGTAGGGAGACCGCTCAGGCGCCGTAGACGTGCGGGGCGAGCGTGCCCACGAACGGCAGGTTCCGGTACTTCTCGGCGTAGTCCAGGCCGTAGCCGACGACGAACTCGTTCGGGATGTCGAACCCCACGTAGCGGACGTCGACGTCGACCTTGGACGCCTCGGGCTTGCGCAGCATCGTCGCGATCTCGACCGTAGCCGGGCCGCGGGAGCGCAGGTTGGACAGCAGCCACGACAAAGTCAGACCGGAGTCGATGATGTCCTCGACGATGAGCACGTGGCGGCCGGTGAGGTCCGCGTCGAGGTCCTTGAGGATCCGCACGACGCCGGACGACTTGGTGCCCGAGCCGTACGACGAGACCGCCATCCAGTCCATCTGCACCGACGAGTGCAGGCGGCGCGCGAGGTCCGCCATCACCATGACCGCACCCTTGAGGACGCCCACCAGGAGCAGGTCCTTGCCCTCGTAGTCGGCGTCGATCTGCGCCGCGATCTCGTCGAGCCGCTGGTGCAGCTGCTCCTCGGAGAGCAGCACCCGCTCGAGGTCGTCGCCCATGTCCGCAGGGTCCACCGCAGTTGCTCCTCTTGATCAGCGCCCGTACTGCACCAGTCACAGTGCCTCCCGCTAGGCGGGGGCCGGGCCAAGGGCAAGCCTGCCACACGCCCGCACGGCCGCGACCCCGCCCGGGAGGGCGACCGGACCCTGCCCGTGCCAGTCCGTGACGAGGGCGTCGACCGCCAGGACGTGCGTCCGGCGCAGGGAGCCGGCGGGGCAGCCGGCGGCGATCGCGGCCGACCGCAGCGCGCGGGAGCGCAGGGCGGGTGGGGCCGTGTGCAGCGTGTCGACGTCCAGGCCGTCGGCCGTTCGCGCGGCAGCCAGCAGGTCCTCCGCCAGCGCGTCGAGGAGGTCCGCGTCGTCGCGCAGCTGCGCGGCGGACCGGGCCAGCGCTTCGGCCACCCCCGGCCCGAGGACGCGTTCCAGCGTCGGCAGCGCGTCATCGCGGACCCGGCTGCGCAGCGATGCGTCGGCGTGCGAGCCGTCGTTCGTCGGGTCGTGCCAGGGCCGCAGGTGCAGCGCCGCGCAGGCGGCCAGCGTGTCGGCGCGGCGCAGACCCAGCAGGGGCCGTCGGAACCGACCCCGGATCGCCGGCATGCCGGAGAGCGCCCGGGCACCCGACCCGCGCGCGAGCCCCAAGAGCACCGTCTCGGCCTGGTCGTCGAGCGTGTGACCGAGCAGCACGACCGCCGCGCCGAGCTCGTCGGCGACCTGGTCCAGCGCCGCGTACCGGGCGTCCCGTGCAGCCGACTCGCCGCGCCCGTCCACCTCCACAGCGACCACCACCGCCGGCAGCCCGAGACCTCGGCAGACCGTCGCGGCGTCGTCGGCCACCTGCGCCGACCCCTCCTGCAGGCCGTGGTCGACGACGACCGCGTGCGCGCGCCACGGCGTCCCCGTCCGCGTGGACCGCTGCGCGACGAACGCCGCCCCCGCCGCGAGCGCCAGCGAGTCGGGACCGCCCGAGCACGCGACGAGGACCAGCGCGTCCGCCGGCAGGTCGGCGACGGTGGCGGTCACCGCCGAGCGCACTGCCGCGACCTCGCGGGCGGGAGCGTTCATGCGGTCACCCGTGAACTCTGCGCACCCAGGCGCTCGGATCGACGATCTCCTCGGGCAGCGGCAGGTGGTCGGCCGACGACCACACCGCGTTCAGCCCCTCGAGCCCGACGTCCTTGCGCACGGCCCGGACGAACGCGGCACCGTCGCGGTACTGCGCCAGCTTCGTGTCGAGGCCGAGCAGCCGGCGCAGCACCCGGTCGACCCCACGAGACCTCGACGCCGCGTCGCGTCGCGCCTCGAACGCCTTGCGGATCTTGCGCACGCTCGGCACCACCCGGGGGCCCACCTCGTCCATCGCCACGTCCGCGTGGCCCTCGAGCAGCGCCATCACGGCGCCGACCTCCTCGAACACGACCCGCTGCCGCGCCGAGAGCAGGTCGAGCACACCCACCCCGTCGTCGGCACCGCCCGTGACGGCCCGCGCCACCGCCTGCAGCAGCTCCCCCACCCGCGGGACGAGGGCCTTGTCGGCAGCCAGGTCCGTCAGCAGCTCGGCGGCCCGCGTGCGCAGGTGGTCCGCGAGCCATGGCGCCGCGGCGAACTGCAGCGCGTGGGTCTGCTCGTGCAGCGCCACCCAGAGGCGGAAGTCGGACGGGTCCACCTTCAGCCGGCGCTCGTGGTGCAGGACGTTCGGCGCGACGAGGAGCAGGCGGCCGCGTCCGTCGGTCGACGTGAACGGGTCGAACTGGCCGAGCACCTTGCCGGCGAGCAGGGCCAGCACGCTCCCGACCTGCACCGCCGCGGCAGAGCGGGCCGCGGCCGACGGAGCCGCCCCCGCCAGCGGCCCGGTCATCGCGGCGAACACTTCTGCGTTCGCCTGCGCCCAGCGCGGCCGGTCGACCACGAGGACCGTCGACACCTGCTCCGGCGCCGTCCCGTCCGCGGCCGCGAGGCCGGTGATCGCCGAGGCGTGCACGGCCGCGCGGGCCGCGGCGTCGCGCAGCTCCTCGACGAGCGCGGTCAGCTCTGCACGGTCCGCCACCGGTCCCGGCGCAGCCAGCCGGCCGGCGATCCGGGTGGCGAGCTCCCAGTCGACAGGTCCTTCGGGGGTGGTGTCCACCCGGTCAAACTAACTGCAGCCGCACCCGGACAACGCGGTGACGAACGAGTCGATGGCCGCGCGGGGGCCCCACTGGCCGCCGTCGGGGGTGGCGTCCGCGAGCACGACGAAGACCAGCTGACGCGCGTCGACGTCGAGCACCGTGCCGGCCAGCGACGTCACGTGCGGCAGGCTGCCGGTCTTGGCGCGCACGAGCCCACGGGCCGGCGACTGCGAGTAGCGGTCGCTCAGCGTGCCCGTCAGTCCGGCGATGGGCATGCCCGTCGCGACGTCCCGCAGCACGCCGTGGGCGGGGTCCGTGGCCAGCCGCAGCAGGCCGAGCAGGAGGTCCGGCGGCAGGACGGAACCTGCCCCGAGACCCGACGCGTCCGACAGGTGCGCGCCGGCGGTGTCGACGCCGGCGACGCCGACCGCGTGCAGGACGGCCGTCGTCCCGCCCTCGAACGACGCCGGCAGCCCCTGGTCGATCGCCACCAGCCGGCTGACCACCTCGGTGATCGCGTTGTCCGACGTGTCCAGGAAGTGGTGCACGATGCCGTCGAGCGTCGCGGACTGCACGACGCCGATCTGCCGCCCGTCCGGCTTCGCCGTCCGTCGCGGGGTTCCGTCGACCGCGATCCCGGCCTCTGTCAGCCGCTGCGCGAACGTGTTGGCGGCCGCTTGCGACGGGTCCGCGTACCTGGGCGGGTACTCGCCGGGGCGGATCTTCGCGGTGTCGACGGCGAGCGCCGTCACCGGCGCGACGAACCCCGCCGCGACGTCGGCCAGGTTCCACGTGGGGCTCAGCGTCGGGCCGGAGAACAGGAAGTCGTCGAAGCCGAGGCTCACCGTCGTCACGCCCTCGAGCTGCAGCTCCTTGGCCACCTGCGCGGCCAGGTCGGCCAGCCCGGCGTGGCCCTCCACCGCCGTCGGGTCGCCCGCGCCCGCGGCGAGCATCATGTCGCCGCCGCCGACGAGCACGATGCTGGCGCCCGAGCCACGCACGACGCTCGTCGGCAAGGTCACGTCCGGACCGAGGGTGCTCAGGGCGGCGACGGCCGTGACCAGCTTCGCCGTCGACGCCGGGGTGCGGCCGTCCGCCGGCAGGTGTGCCCCGAGCACGTCACCCGTCAGCTGGTCCGCGACCACCACGCCGACGCTGGCACCCATGCGCGGGTCCTTGACCAGCCCGTCGACCAGCGCCTGCACGTTCGCCGCCGCAGGGACCGGCGCCTGCGGGTCGAGGTTGGCCAGCGCGGGGACCGTGTCCACCGGCTCGACCGCGCCGGGGGCCGTCGGGAAGGGCAGCGGGTCCGGCGGCAGCTCCTCGAGCGTGACCATCCCGGGGGCGACGTCGTACGCGTCCGCCGTCACGTACGCCCCGCCCGCGAGCACGAGGACCAGCGCGGTGATGCCGACGACTCTCGCTGCTGTGGTCATCGTCACCCGCCCCGCTCATCACCCCGGTGGGACGCCCCGTCCCGCGGTGCGTCAGACTACTGTCCGAGACAAGGGCGCCCCAGACACCCCGGCGCGCCGCACGACGACGAGTGTCGCGACCGCGGGTCCCGTAACCTGGGCGCGGACGTGGGGCGGAGGAGCAGCTGTGGAGTTCGACGTCACGATCGAGATCCCGAAGGGTCAGCGCAACAAGTACGAGGTGGACCACGCCACGGGGCGCATCCGCCTCGACCGGATGCTGTTCACCTCGACCCGCTACCCGGACGACTACGGCTTCATCGAGGGCACCCTGGGCGAGGACGGCGACCCGCTCGACGCGCTGGTGCTGCTGGAGGAGCCGACATTCCCCGGCTGCCTCATCCGCGCCCGTGCGCTGGGCATGTTCCGCATGCGCGACGAGGCCGGCGGCGACGACAAGGTGCTCTGCGTCCCGACGGGCGACCAGCGCGCCGCGTGGCGCCAGGACATCGACGACGTGTCCGACTTCCACCGCCTCGAGATCCAGCACTTCTTCGAGGTCTACAAGGACCTGGAGCCCGGCAAGTCGGTCGAGGGCGCCCACTGGGTAGGCCGCAGCGAGGCGGAGGCAGAGATCGAACGCAGCCGCCAGCGCGCCATCGACACGAACTACTACAACCACTGACCTCCGCTCCACCCACAACGTCCGCACATTCGAGCGTCCTGACGCTTGAATGGGCGGACGTTGTGCTTGCTCCCGTGGTCGTCCGCAGATTCGGTGGTCCTGGCGCTCGGATGCACGGACGCTAGAAGAGGCTGACGGGCAGGGGTTTACGGGCGGCCCGCGAAGGGCATGGTCTTGCCCCAGCGCATCGAGGTCGTGCGCAGGGGGTCGCCGGGCTTCGAGGCCTCCATGATCTGGCCGCCGCCGGCCCAGATGGCCACGTGGTAGATCGCGTCCGGGTTGTTCGGGTCGGTGGACCAGAACACGAGGTCGCCGGGGCGAAGCTCGTTGTAGCTGATCTTGAGGACCTGCTTGTACTGGTCGCGGGTGGTGCGCGCGAGGTTGACGCCGGCGGTGCGCCACGCGCTCATCGTCAGGCCGGAGCAGTCGTAGCCGTCGGGACCGACGCCGCCCCAGATGTACGGCAGCCCCGTCTTCGTCTGCGCCCAGGCGAGCGCCGCCGCTCCGCCGCCTGCCGATCCGCGGGAGCGGCCGGTGCCCAGGCCGTACGGGTTCGACGGCGCGGGCGCCGTGACCGGAGGAGCGGTGACCGGCGGCGGGTTGGTCGTGACCGGGGGCGGGTTCGTGGTGACCGGGGGCGGGTTCGTGGTGACCGGCGGCGGGTTCGTGGTGACCGGGGGCGGGTTCGTCGTGACCGGCGGCGGGTTGGTGGTGACCGGCGGTGTGGTCGTGGCGGGCGGGTTCGTCGTCGCCGGCGGGGCCGTGGTCCCGCCACCGCCCGCCGGAGGTGCGGTGGTGGTCGGCGGCGCGGCGACCGGTCGCAGGGCGGCCGCGCGGGCGGCGGCCTCCTCGCGCTCGCGGCGCTGCTGGTCGACGAAGTCCTGGCGGGCGCGCTCGACCTCGGCGCTGGTCTGGCGGGCGGCTGCCAGGGCGGTGATGAGCCCGTCGCGCTCGGCGGTGGCGGCGGTCTGCGCGGCGGCGGCGTCCGTCTGCGCCTGCTCGGCGGCGGCCAACGCGTCGGCGGCCGAGGCCTTCGCGGCCTTCGCCGCCTCGGCGGCCTCGGTGGCGCGCTCGGCGAGCGTGGTGGCGACGAGCTGGGTCGCCCGGTACTCCTGGACCGCCTCGTCGGCCTTGCCGCTGATGCGGTCGAGCGCGGTCGTGCGGCGGGCGACGTCCTGGAAGCCGTCGGACGACAGGAGCGCCTGGAGCAGGTCGGTCGAGCCGCCGGACCGGGCGACCTCGCGGGCGATGGCGACGAGCTGGCGGCGGGCGTCCTCGGCGGTGGCTGCCGCCTCCGTCGAGCGGGCAACGGCGTCGTCGGAGGCCTGCTGGGCGGCGTCGGCGTCGACGACGGCCCGGTTGTACGCCTCGCCTGCCTGCTGGACCTTGAGCTCGGCGGCGTCGGTCTGCGCGCTCAGCTGGGCGAGGCGGACCTCCATCGAGGCGACGGAGCGCTCCGCGGACTGCACCGCGCCCTGCGCACGCTCGACGTCCTGCGCGGACGGGGGTGTCGGGTCGGCGAGCGCGCTGGAGGCGCCCGACGCGAGCAGGGTGGCGACGAGCGCGCCGGCGACCAGGCCCCGTGAGGCCCTGCGCATGGTCGTGCTGTGGCTCACCTGGACGCCCTCCCCGACGTGGAATGACCGGCCTTCCGGCGGCTGTTCTCGGGGGACGCTACCGGCGGAAACCTCAGAAGAGAACACGTGTCACACCAGTCCCACGAGTCACATCGATGTGCTTTGGGACGAACCGGACAGGATCAGGCAGAGATCACCCGTTTGCCGCGATGACACCTGATGAGAAGCCCGATGGTCACATTCTGAGACGGCTGTTTCAGTCGTCGGACGGATCCGCCTACTCTCAGCCCATGTCCCGCCGAATGTGTCGCTGACCCAGCGCACGCTCGGCTGTGCCCGCGGGCAGGTCGCCCACCCGGCGCCTCGACGTCCCGCCCGAGCCATGGCTCGATCCGTGCGCCACTCCACCCCTCCGCGGGACGGATGTCGGCTGCCCGAAGCCCTCCGCGGATCCCAGAGATCCCTTATCGACGACGGAGCGCAGAACGATGAGCAACGAGAGCTGGAACTTCGAGACCCGCCAGATCCACGCCGGCCAGACCGCGGACCCCGCCACGGGCGCCCGCGCGCTGCCGATCTACCAGACGACGTCGTTCGTCTTCGACTCCGCGCAGCAGGCCGCCGACCGGTTCGCGCTCAAGGAGCTCGGCCCGATCTACACGCGCATCGGCAACCCCACGCAGGAGGTCGTCGAGAACCGCATCGCGGACCTCGAGGGCGGCGTCGGTGCGCTGCTCGTGTCGTCGGGCCAGGCCGCCGAGACGCTCGCCATCCTCAACATCGCCGAGGCCGGCGACCACATCGTCGCGAGCCCGTCGCTCTACGGCGGCACGTACAACCTGCTGCACTACACGCTGCCCAAGCTGGGCATCCAGACGACGTTCGTCACGGACCCGCATGACGCGCAGGCGTGGAAGGACGCGGTTCAGCCGAACACCAAGCTGTTCTTCGCGGAGACGATCCCCAACCCGAAGGCGGACATCCTCGACATCGAGCTCGTCGCGGGGGTCGCGCACGAGTCCGGCGTCCCGCTGATCGTGGACAACACGGTGGCGACGCCCTACCTGATCAACCCGCTGGCGTGGGGCGCGGACATCGTCGTGCACTCGGCGACGAAGTACCTGGGCGGTCACGGCTCCGCGATCGGTGGCGTGATCGTCGACGGCGGCTCGTTCGACTTCGCGCAGCACCCCGAGCGGTTCCCCAACTACAACACCCCCGACCCGTCGTACAACGGGCTGGTGTTCGCGCGGGACCTCGGCGTCGGCGGCCTCTTCGGTGTCAACCTGTCCTTCATCCTCAAGGCGCGGGTCCAGCTGCTGCGCGACCTCGGCTCGGCGATCTCCCCGTTCAACGCGTTCCTCATCGCGCAGGGCATCGAGACGCTGTCGCTGCGGATCGAGCGGCACGTCGAGAACGCGGAGAAGGTCGCTGCCTGGCTGGAGGCGCGTGAGGACGTCGGCACCGTGCACTACGCGGGGCTGGAGTCGAGCCCGTGGCACGCCGCGCAGCTGAAGTACTCGCCGCGCGGAGCCGGCGCGGTGCTCGCGTTCGAGCTCGAGGGCGGCACCGAGGCCGGTCAGGCGTTCGTGTCCGCGCTCGAGCTGCACTCGAACGTCGCCAACATCGGGGACGTGCGCTCGCTCGTCATCCACCCGGCCTCGACGACGCACAGCCAGCTCACGCCGGAGGAGCAGGCGCTGTCCGGCGTGACCCCCGGCCTGGTCCGGCTCGCCGTGGGCATCGAGCACATCGATGACATCCTGGCTGACCTGGATGCAGGGTTCCGCGCTGCGAAGGGCGCCTGACCGAACATGAGCACGACGCCGCCGAGACCGTCGGACCCCGTCGCGGGGACCGACGGCTCGGCGGTGCACCCTGAGAGGACGCGCGTGCCCGACCTGACCACCCTGCCCCCCGTCCGACCGCGCACTCTCGGGTCCCGCACCCCCGCGGCCGACCGGCCACCGGTCCCGGCGAGCGCGGCCTGGCGGGAGGGCCACCCCGTGGGGCGTCGGCAGTTCGCGGACCTCGGCCCGCTCAAGCTCGAGTCGGGCGGGCGGCTCCCGGCCGTGCGGCTGGCGTACGAGACGTGGGGCGAGCTGAACGAGGACGGCACCAACGCGGTGCTCGTGCTGCACGCGCTGACCGGCGACTCGCACGTGACCGGCGAGGCCGGCGACGGGCACCCGACACCGGGCTGGTGGTCGTCGATGGTCGGGCCGGGAGCGCCGATCGACACCGACCGCTGGTTCGTCGTCGCACCCAACGTGCTCGGTGGCTGTCAGGGCTCCACCGGACCCGCATCGCCGGGACCCGACGGCACGCCGTGGGGCAGCACGTTCCCCCTGCTGACGGTCCGCGACCAGGTCGCCGCCGAGATCCGCCTGTCCGACCTGCTCGGCATCGACGCGTGGTCGCTCGTCATCGGCGCGTCGCTGGGCGGCCTGCGCGTGCTGGAGTGGGCGGCCAGCGCCCCCGAGCGCGTGGAGGCCATCGCGGCGATCGCCACGGCCGCGCAGACCTCCGGGGACCAGATCGCCGGGTTCCACACCCAGCTCGCCGCCGTCCGCGCCGACCCGCGTTACCGCGACGGCGACTACTACGACGCAGCCGACGGCGACGGTCCGCACGTCGGCCTCGGCCTGGCGCGACAGATCGCGCACCAGACCTACCGCAGCGCCAAGGAGCTGGACCAGCGGTTCGGGCGCATCCCGCAGGGCGGCGAGCAGCCGCTGGAGGGCGGACGGTTCGCGGTGCAGTCGTACCTGGACCACCACGGCGACAAGCTGAGCCGCCGGTTCGACGCGAACACCTATGTGGTGCTCACGCGGACGATGATCACGCACGACCTCGGCCGCGACCGCGGAGGAGTCACGGCCGCGCTGGGCTCGATCACCGCGCGGGCCCTCGTCATCGCCGTCGACTCCGACCGGCTCTTCCCGCCCGCGCAGTCCGAGCGGATCGCGGCGGGCATCCCCGGCGCCGAGCCGCTGCGGACCATCCACTCCGACTACGGCCACGACGGCTTCCTCATCGAGGAGGACCTGGTGGGTGGTTACGTGCACGAGTTCCTCGAGCGGGGCGCGCGCGACTGAGCACTGCGGCACCATGGGCGCTATGCCCTCCGCCGATCTCGCCGACGCCAGCACCGCCCTGCACGCCCAGTGGGACCGCCTGCGGTCCTGGGTCGCCGACGTGGTCGACGACGACGTCGCCGACGACCCGTCGGTGCTCGACGGCTGGACCGTCGCGGAGCTCGTCGCGCACCTGGGCCGCGCGATGGAGGCGCTCGCGGTGTGCGTGCCGCTGCCCGAGGGCACCGTGCCGTTCACGCTCGGCGAGTACGTCGGCACGTACGCCGACCGCGCCACGGACATCGCGGAGACCACCCGGAAGCTGGCGGCCGAGATCGCGCACGACCCGATGTCCGAGGTCGACGCCCGCGCCCGCGCAGCGTTCAAGAAGCTCGACGAGCTGGGCCCGGACGACCTCGTCGTGCAGGCCCGCCGCGGTCCGGTGCTGCTCAGCACGATGACCGTCTCGCGGGTGCTGGAGCTGGTGGTGCACGCCGACGACCTCGCGCGGTCGGTGCGACGCGGTCCGGACCCCGTGGACCCCGGCGCGCTCCAGCTGGTGGCCGACGCGCTCCTCGAGATCGTCGTGGCCCGCGGCGGCTGGAGCCTCGAGATCGCCGACGCCCGCCTGTGGGTCCGGCTCGCGGCCGGCCGCCAGGTGTACGACGTCGACGAGCTGGCCCTCGCCCTGCACCCGCGCTACACGTCCGACGGGGTGCCGGACCTCGGTCGGATGCTGCCCATCCTGTAGCCCGTCCCACGGCCGGGCGTACCGTCGACGGATGCCACTGCGGTCGGTCACGGTCCGGGTGGGCGATCTCCAGGTCGCCTATCGGCGCGCGGGCACCGGCCCGCCCCTGGTGCTCCTGCACGGCGCGTCCCACGACGGGCGGGCGTGGGCGCCGCAGCTCGACGGCCTCAGCGACGAGCTCACCGTCGTGGCCTGGGACGAGCCTGGCGCCGGCGGCTCGTCCGACCTGCCCGCGGGGTTCGGGCTGGTCGACTACGCCCGCTGCCTGGCGACCCTCATAGCGTCGCTCGGGCTCGGTCCCGCGCACGTGGGTGGGTTGTCCTGGGGCGGGACGGTCGCGCTCGAGCTCTACCGCCACCACCCGGATCTCGTCGCGACCCTCGTCCTCGCCGACACCTACGCCGGCTGGGCGGGTTCGCTGCCGGCCCAGGAGGTCCAGGCGCGGCTGGCCTGGGCTCGACGGATGGTCGCTGTGCCGCCCGAGGAGTTCGAACCCACCATCCCAGGTCTGTTCTCCGGAGACCCGCCGGCCGACGTCGTCCCCCTGCTCCGCGCGATGGCCGCCTCCGTGCGCCCCGCGACCCTGGGCGCGCAGCTGGAGGTCATGGCGAGGGCCGACCTGCGGGACCAGCTCGCCGACGTCGCGGTACCCACCCTGCTGATCTGGGGCGAGCTCGACGCCCGCTCCCCGCTGGACGTGGCCCGCCAGCTCGAGCGGGCGATCCCCGACACCGAGCTCGTGGTCATCAAGGGCGTCGGGCACGTCACCAACCTGCAGGCCCCGGAGCAGTTCAACGCCGCCGTCCGCCGGTTCTGCCGCGCGCACCAGCCGGGCGGACGCACCTGAACGTGCCGGACGGCGGGTTCGGTCCCCTGCCGGTTACGTTGGGCCCGTGATCGCCGCCTACGCCGCCCGGTTCTCGTCCGACGACCCCGTCAGCGCGCTCGAGGTGGGTGAGCAGCCGGAACCGGAGGCACGGGAGAACTGGTCGGTCGTCGACGTGCGCGCGGCCGCGCTCAACCACCACGACGTGTGGACGCTGCGGGGGGTCGGGATCCGGGCCGAGCAGCTGCCGATGATCCTGGGCACCGACGCCGCCGGGGTGACCACCGACGGGCGCGAGGTCGTCGTGCACGGCGTCATCGGCGGGGCGAGCGGGCACGGCGTCGGGGCCGACGAGCCCCGCAGCCTGCTGTCGGAGCGCTACCCGGGGACGCTCGCGGAGCAGGTCGCGGTGCCCACCTGGAACCTCGTCGACAAGCCCGCCGCGCTCTCGTTCGTCGAGGCCGCGTGCCTGCCGACCGCCTGGCTCACCGCCTACCGGATGCTCTTCCGGTCCGGTGGCGCGACCCCGGGACAGCGGGTCCTCGTGCAGGGCGCCGGCGGCGGGCTGGCCACCGCGGCGATCCTGCTCGGTGCGGCGGCGGGGCTCGAGGTGATCGTGACCAGCCGTTCCGAGGAGCGCCGGACCCGTGCGCTGGCCCTCGGTGCTGCGGCCGCGGTGGAGTCCGGCGCACGGGTGCCGCGGGCCGACGTGGTCCTGGAGAGCGTCGGGAAGGCCACCTGGTCGCACTCGGTCCGGTCCGTGCGGCCGGGCGGGACCATCGTCGTCGCCGGTGCCACCAGCGGGGACGCCGAACCGGCCGAGCTCACGCGGATCTTCTTCCAGGAGATCACCGTCGTGGGCACCACCATGGGGACGCGCGACGACCTCGGGCACCTGCTCGCGTTCGTCGCCCGGACCGGGGTGCGGCCGCTGGTCGACTCGACGTTCGCGCTGACCGACGCACGCGCCGCCGTGCAGCGGCTCGTGGACGGCGACCAGTTCGGCAAGATCGTGCTCGAACCTTGACGGGCGAGGTGTGGACCGAGGACATCCTCGGTCCGGACTACCAGGTACGGACCCTCGCGCTGCAGCCCGACGACGAAGGCGACGTCGTCGCGAGCCTGGTCCGGTACGCGCCCCCGGCGACCCTGCCGCTGCGGCCGTCCCGCGCGGTCCTCTACGTCCACGGCTGGTCCGACTACTTCTTCCAGACGGGCCTCGCCGAGTACTGGCACACACGCGGGGCCGCGTTCTACGCGCTCGACCTGCGCAAGTACGGCCGCAGCCTGCGACCGGGCCAGACGCCGGGGTACGTCGCGGACCTGCAGACCTACGACGAGGAGATCGAGGCGTCGCTCGACGTCATCGCCGGTGACCTCGGTGCGCGTGCACGCGCGATGGTGATGGGGCACTCGACCGGCGGGCTCGTCGCGGCCCTGTGGGCGAACCGGAACCCGGGGAAGCTCAGTGGCCTGGTGCTCAACAGCCCGTGGCTCGAGCTGCAGGGTTCCTCGGCGCTCCGGCACATCAGTGCGCCGGCTGTCGCGCAGATCGCCCGGTACCAGCCGAAGGCACCGCTGCCCAACATCGACCCCGGCTACTACGCGCGGACCCTGAGCGCCGCCAGCGGCGGGGAGTGGACGTACGACACCACGTGGCGGCCGAACCCGTCGTTCCCGGTTCGCGCCGGCTGGTTGCAGGCGGTCATGGCCGGGCACGCGCGGGTGGCCCACGGGCTGAGCATCGAGGTCCCGATCCTCATGTGCGCGTCGAGCCGGACGGTCATCAGCCCGCGGTGGAGCGAGGACATGCGGCACGCCGACGTGGTGCTCGACGTGGAGCTCCTCGCACGCCGGGCCGTCCAGCTGGGGTCGCACGTGACCGTCATCAGGATCCGCGACGGGGTGCACGACCTTGCCCTGTCCGCACGGCCCGTGCGCGACCGCTTCTACGCGGAGATCGACCGCTGGTCCTCCGCGTACGGGTGGGCCTGACCCTACGGACGCAGGACGCCCGTGGCCTCGGCGAGCGTCGGTCCGCCCTCGCCGAGCCGCCAGGCGCGCCAGCCGTCCACCGGGTTCTCCGCGCTGACGGCCGCCGAGGCAGCGTCGTCGGGCTCGGCGTACAGCTCGCCCGTCGGAAGCTCGATGAGCCCGTCCGCACGCAGCGTCGCGAGCAGGCGCTGGCCGCGGCGGGCGCGTACCCAGACGAGGGTCGTGATGGCGCGGCGGCTCTTGGCGAGGGTCGCCAGCTCGGGCAGGGCGCGTGGGCCGTCGGGCGAGGCATCGCGGACCGGGGCGACCTCCCCGGAGGGCGGTCCGGCCGGGGCGGGCGACTCCGGCACCGGCGGGCTGGTCGTCGGGAAGCTCGAGGAGATGGGCAGCGGGGCGAACGGCCGAGGACCGGTCACCGGCTCGATGCGCTCCCGCGGCGGAGTGCGGGGCACCACCTGGTCGGCGGCCGACCGCAGCCCGAGCACCGGGGTCAGCGTGGTGGGTGCGTCCTGGACCGTCGACGACGTGCGCGGCTTGTCCGCCGCCGGCTGCACGACGGGCGCCGGTGCCGGGTTCGGCGGGGTAGGCCGAGAGACGGGCCGCGGGTTCCCCTGCGGTATCGGCGCCGTCACCGGTGCGCGCAACGGCGTCGGTGCGGGCACCACAGGCGTCGCCGGACGCGTGACGGCCCGCAGCTCACCCGTGGCGGGAGTGCGCGCGGGCGGCGCGGGCGGGACCTCCGGCTCGTACTGGCCGCCGCCCCCTGCGAATCCCTCGCTCGACCGGACCAGCCGCAGCGCGGTCGGCTCGACGGAGCGGCGCGCACCCTCGTGCGTCGCCAACGGCGAGACGTCGAGGAGCCGACGGTCGTCCGCCCCGCGCACCACGCCGACCTGGAGCACGTCGACGTGCCGTCCGGGGCTGCGCAGGAAGCCGAGCGTGTCACCGGCCTCCGCGGCGACCTCGGAACAGAGCAGCACCAGCCGCACGCCGTCGCGCCGGTTGGTCTGCGCGCCGAAGGCCGCCTGCTCACGGAATGCGGCGAAGTCGACGGCGAACCGGCTGGGGTCCGGGTGGTAGGCACGCGCCAGGTCCGTCGTCGTCATCCGCGACGCCGCCCCGGCGTGCCGCAGCGCCGAGATGACCGCGTCGTCGTCGACCACCTGCACCACGTCGACGACGACCGCGCGTCCCGTGGCGTCCAGGGCGAGCAGCTCGGGCAGGTCGGCGTGATCGGGTGCGTTGGTCCGGGATCGGACGGCGAACAGGGGCTCACCGGCGATCGCGGCGAGGTGGTGGAGGAGCAATGAGGCGCACTCCTGGGCGAACGATCCGGTCAGCGGCTGCATCGGCTGGACGAGGCGCGGCCGGCCGTCGTCGAGCTCGAAGAGAGGCATCTGTCCCGGCCTTCCTGGGCACGCCGCCGCCAGCTGCACGTTCCCGATGTCCACCCGCGCGCCCCGACCGGCACGCGTGCGACCACACTGTCCCACAGCACGCTCAGCCCGTCAGCCCGTCTGCTTGGTGCACCCCCACGAGATCGGTCACATCACCGGCGCGTACCAGTTCTCGGGCTGCCGCCGTCCGACCGGGCGCCGTCGTCACTCGTCGGTGAGCGCCGCCTCGACCCGGTCGACCTTGCCCGTCAGCTCGCCGGAGCGGCCCGGGCGGATGTCGGCCTTGAGCACCAGGCTGACCCGGTTGCCGTGCCGGCCGACCGCCTCCGTGGCGCGCTTGACCACCTCCATCACCTCGTCCCACTCGCCCTCGATGGTGGTGAACATGGCGTCGGTGCGGTTCGGGAGCCCGGACTCGCGGACGATGCGCACGGCATCGGCGACGGCGGCGGTCACGGACTCGCCCGCACCGAGCGGGGCGACGGAGAAGGCGACGAGCATGCGACCAGCCTAGGGGCGCGTGTCGACCGCGGGGCGTGCGGGCAGGTGTGCCGCCAGCAGCTCCGCCAGGTGCACGCCCTGCACGTGGGCCAGCTGGTCGGCCTGCGTCCGGCAGGAGAAGCCGTCCGCCAGGTAGACGTCTCCGGGTGCCGCGTCGCGCAGCGCCGGGAGCAGCGCGTTCTCCGCCACCGCGACCGATACGTCGTAGTGCCCCTTCTCCATGCCGAAGTTGCCGGCCAGCCCGCAGCACCCTGCGAGCGCCGAGAACTGTGCGCCGGCGTCGGTGAGCAGGCGACGGTCGGCGGTCCACGTCATCACCGAGTAGTGGTGGCAGTGCGGCTGGACGACCGCGGTCACGTCCGAGAGGTCCGGCACCTGCCAGCGGTCGCCGGGGCCGATGGGGGCGGGCGCGGTGAGCAGCTCCGCGAGCGTGCGGGTCTCCCGCGCGACGGCGACCGCGCGGGGGTCGTCGGGCAGCAGGTCGCGCAGGTCGGAGCGCAGGACGGCGGTGCACGACGGTTCGAGCCCGACGATCGGGATGCCGTTGACCGCGAACGGTCCGAGCACGCCGAGCAGGTGGGTCAGCTGCTTCTTCGCGCCGTCGAGCTGGCCTGTGCTGATCCAGGTGAGGCCGCAGCAGGCGTCGTCCTGCGGGACCAGCACCTCGTAGCCGGCGGCGGTGAGCACCGCGACGGCGGCCTGCGCGACGGACGGGGCGAGGGTGTCGGAGAAGGAGTCGGTCCAGAGCACGACCTGCGGCTTGCGCCCGCGGGACCCCGCGCCCCCGTCCACGGCCTCCACCTCGTTGCGTCCGCGGATCTGGTCGTCCTGGCGCTCGCTCCCTCGGACGCTGCGGGTGAGGGTGACGCTGCCGCGGCCGGCGCCGCGGACCCAGGCGCGGAACGGCGTGCGCGCGAACGTCACCATCTGGCGGCGGGTGTCCATCCCGCCACCGGCGAGCACCGCGGTGGCGACCGGCCGGATGCCGAGCGCGGCGTTGGTGAGGGCCGCCAGGCCCGGGACCCGGGTGATCAGCCGCGCCCAGCGGGGCAGCCAGCCGAGCGCGTAGTGCGACATCGGACGCAGCTTCCCGCGGTAGGTACGGTGCAGCACCTCGGACTTGTACTGGGCCATGTCCACGCCCGCGGGGCAGTCCGACGAGCACGCCTTGCAGGACAGGCACAGGTCCAGGGAGTCGTGCACCTCGGGCGACGACCAGCCACCGGACACGAGCGTGCCGTTCGCCATCTCCTGCAGCACGCGCGCGCGGCCGCGGGTGGAGTCCTTCTCGTCCTTTGTCGCCAGGTACGACGGGCACATGAACCCGCC
Organism: Cellulomonas sp. Leaf395; assembly: GCF_001424125.1. Lineage (GTDB taxonomy): Bacteria > Actinomycetota > Actinomycetes > Actinomycetales > Cellulomonadaceae > Cellulomonas. The sequence continues at coordinate 419,199 of NZ_LMQI01000001.1, read as the reverse complement.
GGTCGCGGTGCTGTCCGCGCGGCACTTGCCGACGCCGACGCAGCGGTGCAGCGCGGTGGTCAGGTCGCCCGCATCGTGCAGGAACGAGAACCCGTGCCCGTCGGCCAGCAGCGGGCGGGCCCACGGGCGGCGCAGGTCGGCGTCCACCGGGCGCGGGCGGACGAGCACGCCGGGATTGAGCAGGTCGCGCGGGTCGAGGAGGTCCTTGAAGGCGCCGAACAGGTCGATGGCCTTCGCCGAGTACATGACCGGGAGCAGCTCGGAGCGAGCCCGACCGTCGCCGTGCTCACCGGACAGCGATCCGCCGTGCGCGGCGACGAGCGTCGCAGCGTCGGTCATGAACGCTCGCAGCGGGTTGCCCGAGCGCTCCAGCGGGATGTCGAGACGCAGGTGGACGCACCCGTCGCCGAAGTGCCCGTACGCGAGGCCGTCGACCCCGTGCGACGCCATGAGCGCCTCGAGCTCGCGCAGGTACGCGCCCAGCCGCTCGGGCGGGACCGCCGAGTCCTCGAACCCCGGCCACGCCTGCTCGCCCGACGGTGTCCGCCCGCCGAGGCCCGCACCGTCCTCGCGGATCCGCCACATCGCGGCGGCCTCCGGACCGGGCGGGAAGAGGCCCACCGCGGTCGTCCCCGAAGAGGCGGCGAGCGCGTGCGCCCGGTCCAGGGCCTCCTCGAGCGAGTCCCCACCGACCTCGACCATGAGCCACCCACCACCGGTGGGCAGCGGGGGCACCGCCGCGGCGCCGCGGACCCGTCGCACCACGTCGACCAACCGGGAGTCCATGCCCTCGACCGCCAGCGGGGCGTGGGCGAGCAGGGCGGGGACGGCATCGGCGGCGGTCGGCATGTCCGGGTAGCCGAGGACGACCAGCACGGGCGCGGCCGCGATCGGGACCAGACGCACCGTCGCGCCGAGCAGCGTGCCGACGGTCCCCTCCGTCCCGACCAGCGCCTTGGCCAGGTCGGTGCCCTTCTCGGGCAGCAGATGCTCGAGGGAGTAGCCGGAGACCTGTCGGCCGAACCGGCCCAGCTCGGTGCGCAGGATGTCGAGGTGTCCTCGGACGAGCGCGTCGAGCCCCGGCACGACGTCCAGCGCGCCGGCACCGGAGCGTGCCTCGAACCGTCGACCCGTGCCGTCCACCACGTCGAGGGCGAGCACGTTGTCCGCGGTCCGCCCGTACGCGACCGCGCGAGGACCGCAGGCGTTGTTGCCGATCATCCCGCCGAGCGTCGCGCGCGCCTGGGTGGAGGGGTCGGGCCCGAACCGCAGACCGTGCGGTGCGGCGGCCTTCTGCAGGCTGGCCATCACGACGCCCGGCTCGATCCGGGCCGTGCGCGCGGCAGGGTCGATGTCGAGGATCCGGTTCACGTGCCGCGAGAAGTCGAGCACCACGCCGGTCCCGACCGCGTTGCCCGCGACCGACGTTCCTCCGCCGCGCGCGGTCAGCGGGACGCCCAGGGTGCGGGTGACCTCGAGCGCGGCGAGCACGTCGTCGGTGTCCTGCGGGAACGCCACGACCTGCGGGACCACGCGGTAGTTCGACGCGTCCGTGGAGTACTCGGCGCGACGCCGGGTGCTGTCGTCGACCGCTCCGCGCAGCGCGGACCGCAGCGCCTGCACGACGTCGGCGCTGTCGGGCATGCGCGGATCCCCTGTCACGGACTCGGTCACGGCCACCACGGGGGCAGTCTCCCATCGGAAACCGGCTGCACAGCGCAGCAGGCTCAGGCGAGCGAGGCGGCCAGGGTGATCTCCGTGCCCGTCAGGGCCTTGCTCACGGGGCACGTGGTCCTGGCGTTCTCCGCGGCGGCGAGGAAGCCGGCCTCGTCGAGACCCTCGACCTCGCCGCGGACCGTGAGCGCGATCGTGGTGATGTGCAGCCCGCCGGCCGGGTCGGGACGCAATGTCACGTCGGCACTGACCTCGAGGGCGACGGGCGTGCCGCCGGCCGCCGCGATGACGCCGGACAGCTGCATGGCGTAGCAGGACGTGTGAGCGGCCGCGATGAGCTCCTCGGGGCTCGTGCCGTCGGCCTCCTCGGCGGTCCGCTTCGGGAACGTGACGTCGAACGTGCCGGCGCCGGAGCTGGTGAGCTCGACCTGCCCGCTGCCCTCCATCAGGGTGCCGTTCCAGGCGGTCCGAGCGGTGCGCGTGGACATGGTGCTCCTTTGCTGTGGGCGGTACGGGCGGATGCCCGCACCCCCCACGCTAGGCAGCCGCGGGGCTCAGCGCGCGCGTTCCAGGTGCCCGGTGACGATCTGCGCGGGTGCGCCGGCCTGGCGCAGCGCCCACGCGGCGCGGGCGTGCAGCGCACGGCGCTGGTCGGGTTCGAGGCCGTTGTAGAGCGCCTCGCGCACCAGGTCGTGACCGAACACGAGCCGGTCGCCGCGGGCCCGGACCACGCCGGCGGCCAGGCCGTGCCGCAGGGTGCGCCAGCAGTCCGCGACCGGGTCGCCGGCCAGCGAGGCGAGGTCCGCGATGACGAACGACGTGCCCAGCACGGACGCCTGGCCGAGCAGGGCGAGCACGTCGGGGCCGAGGTACTCGACACGTTGGCGGACCACCTCGTCGAGCGGGGTCATCCACCGGGTGCCGGCAGAGTCGAGCACGCCGTCGGACGCCACCAGCGCCCCCGCAGCCCGGGCGGTGCGCACGACGTCCGCGATCAGCCGCGGGTTGCCGCCCGTGGTCGCGAGCGTGCCCCGCAGCGACGGGCCGACAGGCCCGCCGACGAGGTTCTCCGCCAGCTCGACGGTCGCGCGGGCGCTGAGCGGACGCAGCTCGAGGTACCGGGCGCCGGCGCGCGTCCACGCGGCGACGAGCTCCGCGAGCTCGGGGCGGTACGGCACCGGCCGCATCGTGAGCACGACGAGCGCCCGCGGGACCGCGCCCTCGTGGGCCAGCTGGAGAAGGACCTCCAGCGACGGGGCGTCCGCCTTGTGCACGTCCTCGAGCACGAGGGCCCAGGGCCGGATGTCACCGTGGCGGCGCAGGAGGGCGGCGAACAGCTCCGCGGCACGGTCGTACCGGGCGACAGATCGTGCCGGGTCGGCGTACATCGCGTCGAGAAGGTCCGCCAGCTCGGTCTCGACCGGGCTCCTCCCGGCCCCGTGACCGGCGGCGGACGACCGCACGAGGAGCGCGTCCGACAAGAGCGCGAACGGCCAACTACGCACGTCCGAGGCCTGCGCGCTGCGCAGCTCGACGTCGAGGAGCCGGGCGGAGCCGCGCAGTGCATCGACCAGACCGGTCTTGCCGACACCTGCCTCACCCTCGAGGAGCACCGTCACACCGACACCGTCGGCAGCCGTCGACAACAGGTCGTCGAGGTCGTCGAGCTCGGCGGCACGGCCGACGAGAGGCCACGTCCGCCCCGGCTCGGCCGAGGTGCTCATGCGCCCGATCGTAAGGCCGCGACGCGGGTGCAGGACGGACCGTGCGCAGACCGGGATCAGCCGACGTACTCCCAGTGCCACGCCTCGGGCTTGCTGCCCCCCCGGGCGGCCCACGACGGCAGCTCCCAGCTGAGGTCGGGCGCGTTCGCGGCCATCCACCGGTGCTGCTTCGTCCCGAAGGACTCGATGCCACCGCCGAGGTCCACCGCGACGCCGCTGCCGTGGTTCGACGTGCCCGGCGCGGCGCACAGGTAGCCCTTGGTGCGCTTGCACGCGATCTGGCCCGCGTAGGACCGGTAGGAGTCGCTGATGACGAGGTCGGTGCCGAACTGGGCGCGGTAGGCGGAGTTCAGGACGTCGAGCTGTTCGGCGGCGTCGCACCGTAGGCGCACGCTCGCATCGAAGCTGACGCCGCAGAGCGCGGAGTCCGGGATCCTGCCGTTGGAGTACCCGAGGAGAGACTGCTTCCACGCGGCCCGCTGCGCTTCCTGCGCGGCTGCGGCGGCAGCAGCGGCGTCGGCGGCGGCCTGCGCGGCAGCGGCGGCAGCAGCGGCCTCGGCGGCGGCCTGCGCGGCAGCGGCGTCCGCGACGCGCTTGGCCTCGGCACTCTGCCGGACGGTGGTGGTGAGGGTCGCGACCGTGGCCACGGCCTCCCGCAGCTCGGCGGTCGTCGCGTCCTCCTTGCCGCTGGCCGGCGGGACCAGGGGCACCGGTGCCGGCGCGGGCGTCTGCTCGAACACGGAGGCGGGGTCGATGGGGGCCGCCGGGTCGACGGTGGTCGCCGGGTCGGTGGGGGCCGCGGGGTCGGGGGTCGGAGCGGCGGGGGTCACGACCTCCGTGTCGGGGGTTTCCTCACGCTCGCCCGAGCGGGACGCAGCCCGGGGGGCGGTCACCTCGTCACCCGTCGCCTCGACCACGAGCTCGTCGAGCCGGGCGGTCGCGGCCTGGAGCGCCTCGAGCTCGGCAGCGTCGATGGCCACCTCGGCACCCTCGGCCTGCGCGGTCTGAGCGACCTCGATCGCGTCGGCGGCGACGTCGACGGCTCCGGCCCTCGCGCGCTCGACCTGCGCCGCCTCCGGCGCGAACGCGGCGGGCATGAGACCGGTCCCGCCGTCGCGAGCGTTGGCGGACACGGTGACCATGGCGCACATGCTCAGCGCGAGCACCGTGACCACGGCCCCCTGCGCGAGGCGCACGGGATGCGTGGCCGCACGCGTGGGCGCAGGGCGCGACACGGCGTGCCGGCCACTCGTGGCTCGACCTCGGAAGGGAATCTTGTAACTCACGCGTAACACGTTAAGTTCATCGGACGACCGTCCAGGACACTTGAGGCCTCTGAGCGGGGGAGATCTCGTGAGGATTTCGTTACGGCTCCGTCACATAATTCGGGCCTCGCGACGGATACGATGCCGCCGTGCCCCCAGAATCGCCCCGCGACCAGGCTGCGGACCCGTCGGCCCAGCCGTCACCGGTGCGCGGGCTCGACGACCTCTACGACATCGCCCGGCTGGCCGACCGGCTCGGGGTCGAGCACGCCACCATCCGCGTGTGGCTCTCCCGCAAGGTGCCGTGGCTCCCGCAGCCCGACGGGCGGCTCAACGGCGGCGCGGTCTGGCGCGCGACCACCCTCGAGGGAATCGAGATGCGCCGCGAGCGGGGTCGCCCCGGCCGCAAGCCGAGGTTCGTCCCGGACCCGTCGGCGGCCGACGTGCCGCGCACCGGGATGATCCCGGTGGTCGTCGTGACCGGGTCCAGCAACTAGGTCTGGCCCGCCCTCCCTCCGGCGGGTGCCGATCGTAGGCTCGAGGCATGGACGAGGGCAGCAACAGCCCTGACCCGGCACGCGCCGCCGACGTGGTCGACGCGATGCGGGAGCTCGCCCGCGAGCGGTTCCTGCCCGCGGAACAGCGCGCCCGTGCGCACGAGGACCGCCCGCTGCCGCTTTGGCACGGACAGACCAGCTCCCAGCCGAGCACGGTCGCGGCGATGCTCCGGCTGCTCCAGGTGCCCGTCGGCGCACGCGTCCTGGACGTCGGCTCCGGCTCGGGCTGGACGACGGCGCTGCTCGCGCGGCTGGTCGGCCCGGACGGGGTCGTGCTCGGTCTCGAGCTGGACCCGGAGCTCGCCGTGTGGGGCGCGACGAACCTTGCCGCCTGCGACCTGCCCTGGGCGCGGATCGAGCCGGCGACCCCCGGTGCGCTCGGGCGGCCGGTCGACGGCGGGTGGGACCGGATCCTCGTGTCGGCGTCGCCACGGTCCCTGCCGAGCGTCCTCGTGGACCAGCTCGCCGAGGGTGGTCGCCTGGTGATCCCGGTCCGCTCGACGATGCACCTCGTGGAGCGCACCTCTGGCCAGACCCGTATCACCACGCACGGCTCGTACACGTTCGTGCCCCTGCGCTGAGGCGGCTCCGGTATCCGGACGAACCAGCGGATTCGCCAGAACGTGACGAATGGCGTACCTGCCAGTAACGTGCACCGGGCGTGCGCCAACTTGTGACTGCCGTCACGATTCGCTGCACGCATGTCGATTCTCCTCGAAGCCAGGGATGCGCACATGCCACGTCGACCCGTCCTCGCCGCCGTCACCGCCGTGTCCGTCGCGGTCACCACCGCGTTACTGGGTGCAGGCGGCGCATCGGCGGCACCTCCGCCGGCGGACGGCCCGACCGCGGGCAACGCGAAGGCGATCGACGGACGGCTCGACGGCAAGCTCGCCCGCGACCTGGTCCGGGCCACAGGCACTGTGACCGCCTTCGTCCAGCTCGACGCGAAGTCCGGCAGCGACGTGACAGCCGACGGTGGCTCCCCCGCCGAGGTCAAGGCGGCCGCCGCCGACACCGAGGCGCTCGCCGACGAGGTGGTCCCGCAGCAGGCCACCGCCCGCTCCGCCGCCACAGCCGCCCCGAAGCAGATCGCGACGCTCACCAATCTCGTTTCGGGCACGCTGGTCACCGGAGACGCCGAGCAGGTCCGGGCGCTGGCGGACTCCCCCGACGTGGTCGCCGTCTACCGCGTCACCCCGAAGACCCTGGACAACGCGCACAACGTCGAGTTCACGCGCGCGCTGAAGGTGTGGCAGGACACCGGCGAGACCGGCGCGGGCGTCCGCATCGGTGTCATCGACACCGGCCTCGACTACACGCACGCCGACTTCGGCGGCCCCGGCACGGTCGAGGCCTACGAGGCGGCGTACGGCGCCGACGGGTCGGGTCCCGTCCCCGAGGGGTCGTTCGACCCGGCCAAGTTCATCGGCGGGTACGACTTCGCCGGTCCGCTGTACGACGCGGACCCCGCCTCCGGGCTCCCGGGCGCGACCACGGTCCCGACACCCGACGACAACCCGATCGACTCCACCTACCTGTCGGACAACAGCGGCCACGGCACGCACGTGTCGGGCTCCGCGGCCGGCTACGGCGTCGTTCCCGAGGGCACGACGTTCGACGGCGACTACAGCGGGCTGACCGACGTCTCCGACTGGCTCGTCGGCCCCGGCACCGCACCGGGTGCGGGGATCTTCGCACTCAAGGTGTTCGGTGACATCGGCGGTTCGACCAACCTCACCTCCCTCGCGCTCGACCGTGCGGCGGACCCGAACGCGGACGGCGACCTGAGCGACCGGCTCGACGTGGTCAACATGTCGCTCGGCAGCAGCGGCTCCCCCGCCGACGACCCGGACAACCTCCTGGTCGACGCGCTGGTCGCGCTCGGCACCGTCATGGTCATGTCCTCGGGCAACTCCGGTGACATCACCGACATCGGCGGCAGCCCGGGCAACGCCCCGAGCGCCCTGACCGTCGCCAACTCCGTCGGCGCCCCGCAGACGTACGACGGCGTCGAGGTCACCGCGGCCGCCGACCCCGCCCTCGTGGGGCTGCACTCCGGTCAGAACTCGGTCGCCTACGGCGGCGCGGACGTCACGGCACCCGTCGGCAACCCCGGCAGCAACTTCGACGGTTGCACCGCGTTCACCGCGGCCCAGGCCGCCGCCGTCACCGGCAAGGTCGCCTACCTCTGGTGGAACGACGACGACGCCGCCCGACGCTGCGGCTCGGTCGTCCGGTTCAACAACGCGACGGCCGCCGGCGCGGTCGGCGTGCTTCTTCCCACGGAGCTGACCCCGTTCGCCGCCGGCATCTCCGGCAACGCCGCCATCCCCGGCTTCCAGATGACGGCCGCGACGACGGACGCGCTGCTCCCGGAGATCCAGGCCGGCACGCTGACCGTGCACATCGGCCCCGGACTGTCCGGCACCGTCGTGGAAGACATCGCCGGCGACATGCTGAACTCCAGCTCGTCACGCGGCGTGCACGGCTCCCTCGGTCACGGCAAGCCTGACGTCGCCGCTCCTGGCACGCAGATCCTGTCCGCCGCCTCGGGTGCCGGCAACCAGTCGAACTCCCTGTCCGGCACGTCGATGTCGAGCCCGCACGTCGCGGGTATCGCCGCCCTCGTCCGCGCGGCCCATCCCGGCTGGGAGGCCGCGCAGGTCAAGTCCGCCGTGGTGAACACCGCGACGCACGACATCTGGACCGGCCCGGACGGCAGCGGCACGGCCTACGGCCCGGAGCGGGTCGGCTCCGGCCGTGTCGACGCGTTCGACGCGGTCAGCACCGACGTCATCGCCTACAACACGCAGAACCCCGAGCAGACCTCGGTCACCTGGGGTGTGGTGCCGGTGGGTGCCACCACGGTCACCGCGGCGAAGACCGTCACGGTGAAGAACTTCGGCACCACCAGCCAGCGGTACACCACCTCGGTGTCGAGCTCGTCGACCTCCGGTGGCGCCACAATCACGGCCTCCCCGGCGTCGATCACGCTGCCGCCCGGGAAGTCCGCGGTCGTCACGCTCACCCTCACGGCGGACCCGACGACGCTCCAGCGCGAGCTCGACCCGACGTCGGAGGCCATCCAGTCCGGCGTGCCGCGTGAGTACGTCTCCGAGGTGTCGGGTCGCCTGGTGCTGACCTCCGGCTCGTCGCAGCTGCGGGTCCCCCTGCAGGCGGCTCCCCGGCTGGTCGCCGACCTCACGGCGTCCCCGGTCGCCTTCGCCGACGCTGCCGCTCCGACGGCGGACCTCGCGATCAGTGGTCGCGGTGTGGCGTCGGGCGGCTGGTACTCGCTGACCACGCCACTGAACCTCGGCGCCACGAGCCCCAAGCTCGAGTCCGTCGCAGGGCTCGTCACCTCGCCGTCGGCCACCGCCGCCGGTGACATCCGGTACGTGGGCTGGGCCTCGACGGCACCCACGATCGCCGCGGCCGGCGGTGACCCGTCCACGGGCCTGCTGGGCATCGGCATCGCGACCGACGGGGAGTGGGCCACGCTCGGCCGCTACGTGATCCCCGTCATCGACATCGACATCGACGGTGACGGCGCGTACGACCTGGAGACGGTCGTGCAGAAGTACAACGCCGACTCCGACGTCACGATCGCCGCGACGTTCGACTACACCACCGGCGAGAACCTCGACGTCCAGCTCATCAACGGGTTCTCCGGCAGCATCGAATCGGGCGTGTTCGACAACAACGTCCTGGTCGCCCCGATCGGGCTCGACTGGGCCGGGATCCCCGCCGGGTCCACACCGACCATCGACGTGTGGACCTACTCCGACTACGCGTCGGACGACTCCGGCGTCCTCGACACGGCCGAGTCGTTCACGGTGAACCCGTACGACCCGCCGTTCTGGTTCGACAACGACATCCCGGACTCGTTCTCCACGCTGGGGGGCGGCGGAGCCACCATCCCGGTGCACAAGGGCACGGGCGCTGCGGACGGTCAGCTGCTGGTGCTCCAGCACCAGAACGGCGACCCGGTCTCCCGGGTGCAGCTGGTGGACGTCACGGTCCCGGCGGCGACGCCGACGACCACGACGCTGGCCGTCACGGGCGGGAAGAAGGCGGGCCAGCAGCTCACGCTCACGGCCACCGTGGCACCGGCAGAGGCCACCGGCACCGTGACGTTCCTCGACGGGCAGACCGAGATCGGCTCGTCGGCCGTCACGGCCGGCAAGGCGACCGCCAAGGTCACGCTCGGTGCAGGTGCGCACTCGCTGAGCGCGACCTTCGCGCCGGACAGCGGGCTGTTCGCGCCGTCCACGTCGGCGGTCGTCCCCGTCGACATCAAGAAGTCGGCCTCGACGGCGGCCCTCACGTTGTCGAGCAACTCGGCCCCGTTCGGAACGGTCACCACGGCCACGGTCGTCGTGACCGGCTCGTCGGCGGCGCCGACCGGCACCGTCGAGATCAAGGAGAAGGGCAAGGTGCTCGGCTCGGGGGAGCTCACCGCGGACGGCCTCAAGGGCACCGCGACGATCGCCCTGCCGGCGGACCTTGCCGTCGGGACGCACCAGCTGACCGCGGTCTACGCGGGCAGTGCGGACGTCACGGGCTCGCAGACCCAGCGGTCCTACCGGGTGACCCCCGCGACGCCGTGATGGGGCAGACCGTGCAGCGCTGAGCCACCGGCTCATCTGACGTGGGGCCGCGTCGACCTCCTGGTCGGCGCGGCCCTCGTCTGTCTTGTGCCGACCCTCCTCCGACCGGGCGACACGACCGGTCTCAGGTTCAAGCGCCGGGCCCCCGGCGTCGATAGAGCGGCATGGGATTGTTCAGACGCGCAGCGAGGCCGTCCGACGGCCAGGTGGTGCCGCACCCCCACACGCCCGCCGACGAGAGGCGCTCGGTCCAGGTCGAGCCGCTGAACGCCGCCGAGCAGGTGTGGGCCGCGCAGCACCGCGAGATCATCACGGGCCTGTGCGCGGGCACGGTCGACACGCAGACGCTCGGCGACCTCTTCGACCGGGTGCAGGCGATCTGGCTGCAGTCCGACGAGCGCTCCCGCGGCGTCCCTGGTGCACGCGTTCGGCGTCTCGCTCGGTGACCTCGTCGCGCAGCGCGTGCCAGGGCTCCTGTGGGGCTCGGCCCGCGGAGCGAGCGCCCCCGAGCTGGTGCTGACGCACTCGGAGATCGACCTGGTCGTGTTCCCCGTCGCCGCGGTCGCCACGTCCTGGGGCGAGGCACCCGTCGGCTGGGTGGCCGAGTACGTCGAGGAGGCCTCGGGCGGAGCGCTCGAGATCATTGCCGGGGCGCACCAGCCGCACTGACGACCTCGGCCCGCCGCCAGAGCGCGCGGTCCGGGGCGAGCGACATCGGCACGGCGACTGCCGCGACGGTCAGCGGCCACGCCCAGTAGTCCAGGCCGATGAACAGCCAGATGCTGCCGTGCATCAGCGTCACGGAGACGACGAACAGCAGCCGGGTGCGTCGGACCGCGAGCCACAGCGGTGCGGTCAGCTCGAGCAGCAGGGCACCACCGGCCAGCGAGGCGCTCACCCAGCCGTACTGCGCCACCGCGTGGGCCAGGTCCTCGGCGACGGGTCGAGCCCCGCCCGACAGGTGTGCCGACAGACCCAGGCGCAGGACCCACGTCATGTTGTCGCTGAACACCCATCCCGGCCCGCTGTGCACCAGCTTCTGCGCGCCCGAGACGAAGTACGCCATCGCCAGCACCGCGAGCGCCGCCCGGGGTGGCCACCCGTAGCGGACCCGGACGTCGCGCCAGCCCGAGGCGTGCGGGGTCGACGCGAACAGGAAGACCGACGCCACCAGCACCGTCAGCACGTCGTTGTGCATCACCTTCCCGGAGCTGCCCCACAAGGCCGTCAGCGAGGTGAAGGCGATCCACAGCCCGATGAACGCCAGGTGCGGCCGCACTCGCGCGAAGACCAGCAGCGCACAGGCGAGGCCGACGACCTGCACCGCGACGAGCGCCGCGGGCGTCGGGGTGCCGGTGTACCAGCTCATCACCGTCAGTCCGTCCCGGAGCGCGGCAGGGCGCTCGGCGATCAGGCTCCAGTCGCGGGTGGCGAGCCGCAGGGCGATGACGGCCGCCAGGAGGATCTGGATCTCCGCCACCCGGAACCCCGGACCGGGCGCCACCAGTCGTTCGTCGATCCGTGACCAGAGCCGCCTCATGGGTCGACGCTCACGATCGTCGTCCGGTCGACGTCGGCCCACGTGCGGGCGTCCTCGTCGTACTCGCGCGCGATCCTGTCCAGCCGCACGGACGCGACCGTCGCCGGGTCCACGCCCGACACGGAGAGCCACGCGAGGACCATCTCTCGCTGGACCTCCTCGGACTCTCCCGGGAGGTCCCCGAACTGTCGGTCGGTGGTCACCACGACCGGGTTCGTCTCCGAGACCAGCAGGGGTTGATCGGTACCGTCCCGATGTTCGGCGACCAGCTCGAGCCTGGTCTGGTCGGCGGTCCTGGTCTCGCTGAAGAGCCGGAACGCGGTCAGCGGCCACAGCTCCAGCTGCCCGACGGCGACGACGGCCATCACCGCCAGGACGGACCACGTCACGGCGCGGCCGACCCGGGCCTCGCGCTTCTGCTCCGCGGACTGCTCCTGATCCGACACCACCGGGCTCCTAGAAGAGAACGTCCGGCTCGGGCTGCACCACAGCCGCCGGCACCAGTTCACCGTCGCGCACACCCCGGGCCGCGATGCCCGCGAGCTCGTCGGCACGCTCGTTGAACTCGTCCCCCTGGTGCCCGCGCACCCAGACGAACGAGACCGCACCGGGCCGCGCGGCGATGGCGGCCTCGATCGACTGGATCAGGGCGAGGTTCTGCACCGGACCGCCGCCCGCCGTCCGCCAGCCCTTGCGCTTCCAGCCGGCCACCCAGTCCGACGAGCACTTGATGGCGTACTGCGAGTCGGCCTGGATCACCAGCGGCTTGTCCCCGGGGTGCGAGCGGATCGCCTCGAGCACGGCCATCAGCTCGGCGATCTGGTTGGTGCCGGACGGGTGGCCGCCGCTGGCGCTGGAGCCGTCGTGGTTGGCCCAGGCCCACCCGATGGCGCCGCCGGGGTTGCGCAGGCAGGAACCGTCCGTGCTGACCGTGATCACGGAACGTGATTCTGCCGTGCCTCAGACGGCGGGACGACCAGCGGCGATCGCCCGAACGGGGTCGTTCGGTGCACACCCGCTCACGTCCGCGGCGGGATCGACCGATGTGTCCCCATGACGACGTTCGAGGACACGGACCTGTTCAGCGAGGCGTTCCACGACTTCCGCAGCGTCGGAAGCTCGAGACGTCGCCCGGCGCTCGTGACCCCCGTGGTGATGGTGGCGGCCGTGCTGCTGGTGGTCGCGGGCTTCGTGTGGGCGCGGAGCGGTCCGCTGCCCGCGGACCCGGCGGTCGACGCCTCGACGCTCCTGACCCAGTTCGCCGCCGAGCAGACCTCCCGGGACCGGTTGTCGTCGGACGACCTGAGCGGCCTACGCGTCGACGCGAGCACCACCCGGTACCTCACCGAGACGTCCACGGGCCGGCACTACGCCGCCGTCGGCACCTCGGGCACGCTCTGCGTAGTGACCGTCCGGTCGGGCGAGCTGTCGGCGATCAGCTGTGCAGCTCCCACGTCGACGGCTCACGTCGCCGTGGACGACACGCTGCTCGTGGTCGCGTCGACGGGGCCCGTCCCGGCCGCCGCGAACGGCTGGCGCGAGGCGGGCCCCGACGTCTTCGTGAACGACTGAGGACTCACTCGGGCAGACGGAGCCGCGCGCCGAGGGCCGCGGCACCGATGACCGCACCCGCGCACGCGAGCACGATGTCCTTCAGCACGTACTGGGCCGTCAGGGTGGGCCCGCCGGCGGGGAACAGCTCGCTGTAGAAGAGCACGAGCGGCGACATGATGCCGACGAGCGCCCCGGCGAGGATCACCAGGCCCGTCCGCAGGAACAGGCCCGTGACCAAGGTCAGGCCGATGACGGTCTCCATGATCGCGGTCAGCAGCAGGGCCGCCGTCGGGCCGACGAGCCCGAACGTGAGCGTGCCGATGGTCCGCTCGGCCAGCTCCGCGGCCGGGCTCATGCCGGGGAAGAACTTCAGGATGCCGAAGCCGAGGAACACCAGCCCCAGGCTGATCCGCAGCGCGGTGATGGAGTGGCGGGTGAGCACCGTCGCCAGGCCGGCGACCGCGCGGGTGACCATCGAAGGGGCGGGCGCCGCGTCGCGGACGAAGGTGTTGCTCGGCACGGGAACCGATGTTCCGGCAGCGGGTCGCGCGCTCGAGGTCTGGGTGGGGGTGGAGGACATGGTCGTGCCTTTCCGGTCAGCACCCGCGGTCGGGGTGCGGCGCCGGTCTCGTCGCCGGCGGGACGTGGCTACCGGTCGGTAACCACGTCACAGCAGGAGGACGGACACCCCTGTCTGATACGCCCGGCTTCCACCCGTTCGGCCCATTTCACCCGTCCGGGTGACCCCGTCAGCCCAGCGCGAGCGCGTCCACCACGCGCTTCACGCTCGACGAGAGACCCCATCGCTCGGCCAGAGCGACGAGCGTGTCGGCGTCCGCGACGACGTGCGGCAGCCGGTCGTCGACGTCCCCGACGGGTGCGTCCGGCGCGACCCGCACGACCGCCGGCGCGACCGTCAGGTAGTCCGCAGCCTCCACGAGACGCTTCCGCTGCGTCGCCGTGAGGCCGGGGTCGCCGGCGTCGCGCGCGGCGAGGATGCCGGCCAGCGACCCGTACCGGTGGATCAGCTGCGCGGCCGTCTTCTCCCCGATCCCCGGCACGCCCGGCAGCCCGTCGCTCGGGTCCCCGCGCAGCACCGCCATGTCCGCGTAGGCAGGTCCCGACGGGACCGCGTACTTCTCCTGCAGCAGCGCCTGGTCGACCGCCATCAGGTCCTTGATGCCACGGATGGTGTAGAGCACGCGCACCGGGACGGAGTCGTCGACCAGCTGGAACAGGTCCCGGTCCCCCGTGATCACCTCGACGGCGGCGGGGTCCTTCTTCGCCACCTCCCGTGCGACCAGGGTGCCGATGACGTCGTCGGCCTCGTAGCCGGGCACGCCGATCCGCGCGATCCCGAGCGCCGCCAGCACCTCGACGATGATCGGGACCTGCGGCGCCAGGGTGTCCGGGATCTCCTCGGCGCCCGTCGTTCCCGGCACCTCGACCGCCACGCGGTGCGCCTTGTACGACGGGATCGCGTCGACCCGGAACTGCGGGCGCCAGTCGTCGTCCCAGCACATGACGAGCCGCGTCGGGCGGTGGGCGGTCACCAGGGTCGCGATCATGTCCAGCAGCCCGCGGACCGCGTTGACGGGCGTCCCGTCCGGCGCCTTCACCGAGTCGGGGACCCCGAAGTACGCCCGGAAGTACAGCGACGCGGTGTCCAGCAGGAGCAGCTTTTCAGTGCGTTCGGCCATGGGCCGAGTCTGGCAGGAACCACCGACCAGAGGTCGTCCGGAGGGAGGACCGGCTCCGGCGCACGACGACGGCCGGTCGACGTCCCCTCCGACGTCGACCGGCCCCCGTGCGCGTCCTCCCGGGGGTCAGCCCACCGCGGAGAAGTCCAGCTGGTCGTCGACCACCGCGATCACGCTCCACGTGACCCCGTCCGCGTCGGCGAGCTCGTACGACGGCACCAGCACGGACGCACCCGTCGGCAGCGTCGTCAGCGCGACCCCGAGCCGGGCCGAGACCAGCGTGACCTCCTGCACCGGCCACGCCAGCGGGCTGCCGGGGCTCGGAGTCGGGGGGACGGTCGGCTCGACCGGCATCGACGAGACGGAGTCGTCGGCCCGCACGCCCTCAGCCGCGAGCGGCATCACGCCGCCGCCGCCCGACGCGCCGAACCGCGGGTCGCCCAGCCGGGCGACGGCCTCGGTCGGGCTGACGACGTCGTAGCTGCCCAGCTCGACCAGCGGGGCCAGCGGCGCGTACAGCGACTGCACGCCGTCGGCCACGAGCGTGACGCTGGCGGTGACCCCCGTCTGCTGGCCGTCGAGGACCTGGCTGGCCGTGACGTTGGTGACCTGGACGCTGCCCGGGTCGGTCGAGGCCGTGAACTGGTAGCCCGCGGGATCGACGCCGACGGACGACAGGGTGTCCTTCGCCTGCGCGATCGCCGCGTCACCCGTCGGGGCGGGCTCCGACGTCGTGCACTCCGCCGGCGGGTCGATGATCGCGGGCTCCGGCACGGCGACGGCACCCTCGACCGGGTCCTCGGCGGCCCCCGTCTCCGGCTCGCCGATGCTGTCGGGCGCGGACCGCACGCAGTTCCACGGGTCCCTCGTCGGGTCGTAGTAGGACAGGCTCGCGAGGCCGTCCGCCGACAGTGACACCGACGCACCCGAGCCGTCGTTCGGGCCCACGGACCACGTGCCGTACTCGAGGCGCGGCTGCCCCGCGACCCCGAGCGTCGCAGCCGCCGCCGCGACCGTCGCCTCCGAGTACGTGCCCGCCGCGTCGAACCCCCACGCGGCGCCCGAGCCACCCTCGCCGGACAGCCCGCTCGCCGTGAACACGGTCCGGCCACCCCACCACGGGTACATCAGCTTCGCGTCGGCGGCCATGCTCGTCGCGGCGTCGTCGGCCATCGGTGCCATCTCCTGCGCCGCCGCGTCCGGTGCCCCGCCGTTGTCCAGCGAGATCGCCGGCGCGGCCGTGACCGTCTCCGGCGCACTGTTCAGGCCGTACGCGTAGCTGGCGCCGCCGACGACGGCCACGCCCGCGACCGCGGCCGCGACCTGCAGCCAGCGCGGTGCGCGACGGGCCCGGCGAGCCGCGAGCTCGTCACCCGGCGTCGTGACGGCCACCCCCGTCCGGTCCGACACCGCCGCGTACAGCGCGGGCAGGTTCGGGTCCACCCCCGCCGCCGGGTCCGCCGCCTGCAGCCGTGCGAACGCGACGTCCGGCCCGCCGGCGTCCGGGGTCTCCGCGCGCCCGGCGGCCTCGACCCCCGTGCCGTCAGGGGTGGCGTCCGGCGTGCTGCTGCCTGCCTTCTCGTGCTCGGTGCGGTCGTCCACGGCCCTGCCTCCTGGTTCGGGTTGCCTGTACCCCTCCTGTGTCCCGACCAGCCGCCCCCTTGCACCCGGGCCGCCCGCGAGATCGGCAGTCTGCGACGAGATCGGCAGTTTCAACTACCGATCTCGTCGGAAAGTGCCGATCTGGGCTGACGGTCGGGCGGGATCCGGGGGGCGCGGTCCGGAGGACGGGGTCAGGCTTCAGCCGATGCCCACGCCTCGCGGAGGCGGGCTCGGGCGCGGCTCAGTGCGGCGTCGGCGCCGCCGCGGCCGATGCCCAGCACCTGGGCCAGCGCGTCGCCCGTCAGGCCCTCCCACGCGTTCAGCAGCAGGATCTCCCGGTCGCGTGGGCTCAGCGCGCCGAGCACCTCACGCACGCGCTCCTCCTGGACCGCGCGGACGGCCGGGTCGTCGGAGTCGACGTCGTCCGGCACGTCAGCGACCGGGACGGGGCGGCCCTTGCGGCGGTGGTTGGCGACGACGAACCCCGCGGTGCGGTACAGCCACGGCAGCTCGGCGCCGTCCGGCACGTCCGCGCGACGGCGCCATGCGACCGTGAGCACGTCCGCCGCCAGGTCCTCCGCGTCGTCGCGACCCGCGCGACGGACCACGAACCGGTGCACCGCGGTGGCGTGCTGACGGACGAGCGCCTCGAACCAGGCCGCGTCGTGGACGGAGCCCACCGGTTCGTCGGTCGGCGTCCGGTCGCCGTGCGCGAGCGACGTCTCGCTCTCCGGCGTGCTCGGTATCGGCGACGGCACGGTGCTCCCAGGGTGGTGTCGGTCGAAGGCCTACACCTGCACTCTGTCGCGACGACCCCGGATCTTGCAGCAGGGTGCGAGAAATCGCCGCCGCGAGCTGTCAGAGGCCGTCGGCGACCACCGCGGTCACGCGGAGCCAGGCGTCGCGCGTCGTCGTGCTCAGCGCGTCGTAGTCGATGGGGCCACCGGCGACGAGCGCCTTGTCGTGCGGCACGTCGAGCACGGCCCGGGTGAGAGCTCCGAAGTGGGAGCGGAGCCGCTTCTGGAGGTCCTTGTCGACCTTCGGCTCCGGGGCGGACAGGACCGTGACCGCGCGTCGGACGGCCTCGTCGTGCCCGGTGGCGCGGAGCGCGTCGAGCGCCCACGCGGCCGACTGCGCGGTGTCCTCGCGCACCGTGGAGACGACCACGATCTGATCGGCCGCGCCGACCGCGGCCTGCCAGTTCGAGGCCCGCATGTTGTTGCCGGTGTCGATGACGAGGACCCGGTAGAAGCGGGAGAGCACCTCGTGCAGCGACGTGAAGGAGTCCGCGTCGACGGACGACCCCGACGCGGAGTTCTCGTCGGACGCCAGGACGTCGAACTGCTCGCTGGGCTGCGTGCGCACGAACCCGTCGAGGTCCCCGATGCGCACGGCGCCCGCGGGCCCGAGCGCCGGCAGGGCGTTCAGGAGGTCGACGGCCGTGCGGGTGTGGTCGGCGTGCGAGGAGCGCCACCCGAGGGTCCCGCGGGTCTCGTTGTTGTCCCAGGCCAGCGTGTACCCGCCGCGCTGGAGGCCGAACGTCGCCGCGAGCAGCATGGTCGCGGTCGTCTTGTGGGCGCCGCCCTTGGGGTTGATGACCACGATCGTCTTGGGGCCGTCGAGCGTCCGCCGCACGGAGGCCGCGGCGATGCGTCGCTGACGCTCGTCGCGCCCGGGTCCCGGGGAGATCCCCCCGAAGGTGAGCCGCCGGATCCCGGCCCGCCAGCCGTGCTCGGCCGGTCCGCCGGCGGCAGCCGGGTGGCGTGCGGCGAGGAGGTCGTCGAGCGTCGGGAGCGGCTGGGCCGGTCCCGACGGAGTCGTCCCCGTCCCCGTGGCCGGGTCGATGTCCGGGGAGGGCGGGTTGACGGTCGTCGCGCGCGTCGCCGCAGGTCCGCGCGTCGCGGTCGGTGTCGGGCCGCTGGCGGGGCCGGACGATGCCGGGACCGGGGAGATGCCCGCGGACGGCGTCGACGACGGCGGCGCCGGGTCTCCCGCGGACGGTGGCGGCGACGGGGCGGTCAGCAACGCGGTGGCCGACGGCGTCGGCCGTCTCGCACCCGACGCGTCGGCCGTCCCGGCGCGAGCAGGACCGGGCTTCGCCGCGGAGTCGTCGGCGCCGGGCTCGGCGTCGCGGGTCGGGCCGTCGCCCTCAGTGTCGGGATCGTCGAGCGCACCGGGCGCCTCGTCCACCAGTCCGTCCGCGTGGATCACGAGCGACCAGACCCCGTCGGGGTCGCGCACCTGCACGGGTACCGGCCGCCCGACGGACCCCGCGAGCTCCGCGATCCTGGTCGTGATCGCTGCACCCGCCTCGGCGAGGTTCGCCATCCGCACCCGCTCGACGACGCCGTCGATGGAGATCTCGCCGGTCCCGTCCTCCCGCACCTCGGCCCGGATGTCGGGCAGTCGGGTGGTCGTCGTCGACGCGTTCTTGCCGTCGGTGCCGTCACTCATGTTGTGGTTGCCCCTCGCTCCCGGTAGTCCGCCCACGAAACTACGCTGCGCAGGCCCGGCGTGCACCGTGGAACCGCAGGCCAGCGCAGTACGGATGGTGCCACGCCGCCACGCGAGCAGCCGTGAGCACCGGTGAGCACCCGTGAGCAGGGCGCGACGGGCCGGTGCGTGAGATCCGGCACGTCCGGAAAACCCGGGCGTGTCGACGCGACGCGCCCCTCACTCGTAGGTGTGGACCTCGAACCAGACCGTCTTGCCGTCGGCATGGAGCTGCGTGCCCCAGGCCGACGAGAGCGCCTCGACGAGAGCCAGTCCGCGCCCGCTCGGGGCGGTCGGCTCGGGGTGCCCGACCGTCGGGGTGCCGCCACCGCTGTCCCGGACGCCGACCCGCACGACCTCGCCGTCGATGCGGACCTGCACGCGCACCGACCCGGAATGGGGACCGTGCACGACGGCGTTGGACACCAGCTCGCCCGTGAGCAGCTCGACCACCTGGTTCGACGCCCCGCCGACCCCGGCACCGGCGATGGTCCGCATCACCCAGTGCCGCGCGGTTCGGGGTGCGGAGCGCTCGGCGTCGACGACGAGCTCGTCGTCGACGACGTGCGCGTCTCGACGGCGCGCGCTCTTGGCACTTCGGAGGTCCCGCACATCACCCACGCGCCCAGCCTGCCCGACCTGGTCCGTTCCTGCTTGGGGGGACCGCCGACGCGTTCGGGTGAACGGCCTGACCAAGCCCGGACGCTCGGCCCCTAGGACAGCTGGCTGACCAGGCCGACGAGGTTGCCCTCGGAGTCGCGGACGAAGGCGTGCCACTCGTCGGTCCCCGCTGGGCCGAGGGTGTCGTCCTCGTGGCGGAAGATCACGCGCGGCTCCGACACCACGACGACGCCCTGGCCGCTCAGCCGGTCGACGGTCGCGGCCACGTCATCGACCCGCAGGTAGAGCAGGGCGGACGGCGCACCCACGTCGAGCAGCAGCCGGACGCCGTCGAGGTCGAAGAACAGCAGGCCCGGTGGGTCGAACCTCGCGGTCGGCGGGCGGCCGAGCAGGTCGGCGTAGAACGCGGCGGCGCGGTCGAGGTCCTCCGCGTGCTGGGCGACCTGCACGAGTCCCATCCGCCCATCGTGCCCCGTCGGCTCCGTCTGAGGTACCTCAGACGAGGAGCTCAGGACCTCAGGCGCCCGACCACCCACCTCAGGGCCCCCCTGGGTCAAGCTGGTCCTCAGAATCAGGTGACCTGCCCGATCCGGGTATCACCGCCTCACGACCAGAGTCTTCCTTGTCTACGAGAGCCGGGCAGATCGTCCGGCGTTCATGAGGAGGACACCATGCCTGACTTCTGGGGACCTGGCCTCGACGCCGAGCTCGCCTACCGTCACGAGCGCCTGTTCACGGCGCTGCGCCACACCCCCTACGGGGACACGCACGACCAGCGCGGTGGCGACCACGACGACCTGCTCGCGGCCACGACGATCACGAGCACGGGCGCTTCGGTGACCACCGCGCCCACGTCGGCACTCACCCCGGCGCCCTTCCCGAGCGGTGCCCAGCGGACCCCGCGCCCGCGGATGCGTGCGGCGCGTGGGTGGCTGCTGCGAGGATCGGAGTCATGGCACGTGGCTCGATGAGCACACCCTTCGTCGCCCGCGCGCAGCAGGTCGACCAGCTCTCGCTGGCGCTGCAGCGCGCGGGCGTCGGCGAGCCCGCGACGGTGCTGATCGGTGCCGATGCGGGCGTCGGCAAGACCCGCCTCCTGCGGCACGTCGCCGAGCTGGCGGACGCGGCCGGCGCACGGGTCGTCGTGGTGCACTGCGTCGACCTCGGGGAGATCGGGCTGCCGTACCTGCCGTTCGCGGAGGCGCTGGCCCAGCTCTACGCGCTCGACCCCGAGACGGTCGGCGCAGTCGTGGCCAACCGCCCCGCGCTCGCACGGCTGCTGCCCGGGCCGTCCGGCTCGGGTGCCGCCCCCGACGACCAGTCGAACCGGCTCCAGCTGTTCGACGGGCTGGTCGAGGTGCTCGGCGCGGTCGGCCGACCGGGGCACCCGCTCCTGCTGGTGCTCGAAGACCTGCACTGGGCCGACGCCTCCAGCCGGGACGTGCTGCGCTTCCTCGTCTCGCGGCTGCGCGACCAGCACCTGCTCGTGGTTGCCAGCTACCGGACCGACGATCTGCACCGGCGCCACCCGTGGCGGCCCGTCGCGACGGAGCTGAGCCGCCACCCCCGGGTCGAGCGGCTCGACCTGTCGCCGTTCACCGACGACGAGCTGCGCGAGTTCACCACCGCCCTGAGCGGCACCCCGCTGACGGAGTCCACGCTGCGCCGCGTCATCGACCGCTCCGAGGGCAACGCGTACTTCGCGGAGGAGCTCCTGGAGGCCGGGGCCGAGGCCGACGAGCTGCCGTGGTCGCTCGCGGACGTCCTGCGCGCCCGCCTCGAGCTGCTCGACCCGTCGGTCCAGAGACTCGCGCGCATCGCGTCGGCCGCGGGCCGCCGGGTGTCGGAGCCGCTCCTGCGTGCAGCTGTCGCCGCCGACGGGGACCCGCAGCTGACGGTGCCCGGTGGGCCTGGCGAGTTCGACACGGCGCTGCGCGAGGCGGTGACGCACCACGTCCTGGTGGGCGAGGACGAGCTCATCGCGTTCCGGCACGCCCTGCTGGCCGAGGCCGTGTACGCGGACCTGCTGCCCGGCGAGCAGTCGTCGCTGCACCGCGCCTACCTGCGCGTCCTGCGGGACGACCCCACGCTCGGACCGTCGTCGCAGCTGGCGTCGCACGCCCTGCGCGCCCCGGACCTGCCGACGGCCCTGCGGGCGTCGCTCGACGCGGCCACGCAGGCGCACGAGGTGCTCGCCCCCGCGGAGGAGCTGCGGCACCTCGAGGTCGTCCTGCGGCTCTGGGAGGCGGTGCCCGAGGTGACCGCGACACTGGGCAGCGACCACATCGACGTCCTGGCCTCCGCTGCCGCCGCCGCGAGCCGGGCCGGGCAGGTCGACCGAGCCGTCCAGCTCGCGCGCGCCACCGTCGAGGAGACCGCGTCCGACGTCCCCCGCCAGGCCGGCCTCCGGACCAGCCTCGCGCGGTACCTGCTGGGCGTGGAGAGCGTGCACGACGCGCTCGAGCAGGCGTCGCGAGCGCTCGCCGACCTGCCGGACACCCCGACGCCGGACCGCGCGTGGGCGCTGGCCACCTACGCGCGCGGCGCCCTGAACGCGGACCTCGACGACGAGGCGGTGGCGAGCGCGACCCAGGCCGTCGAGCTGGCGCGCGCGATCGGGGCGGCCGACGCCGAGTCGGACGCACTGACCACGCTCGCGGTGCTCGTGGTGGACGACGAGCGCCGGGCCGCCGAGCTGCTGCGCACGGCGCTGGCCCGCGCCCGGGAGGCCTGCGACTACGCCACCGAGCTGCGCACCATGTACAACCTGGCGAGCAACCGGTACTATGCCGGCGACCTCGCGGGGGCCACGCAGGTGACGGCTGACGGGGTCGAGCGGGCCAGGTCGCTGGGCATGACGTGGAGCGTCTACGGGGTCGAGCTGCACATGTTCACGCAGCTCATCCGGTACGTGTCGGGCGACCTGACCCCGGCGGCGATCGGCCTGGTCCCGGACGAGCTGGCCGACACGCTGATCGCGTTCAACCTGTACGCGGCCGTGGCCCGAGGGGACGCCGACGCAGCCGAGCGCGGTCACGCCCTGGAGCCCAGCTGGTCACGCGACGGGCTCATCGCGCTGATCGCGGGCGGCTGCACCGTCGACGCACACACGTGGCGCGGGGAGCTCGACGAGGCGATCGCGCTCGCCCTTCGCCTGCTCGAGCACCTGTGGCGTGCATGGTCGGACTACTTCCTGGGTGGAATCTGGCTGGTCGCGCTGGCCTTGAGCGCACTGGCGGACGCGGCATCGCAGGACCGGCTGCTCGGGCGCGACGTCTCGGAGCGGGTGGCACTGGGCGATCGCCTGCTGGAGCGCGCGAGGACGACGGCGGAGCGTGGACGGCCACGTGGCGGACGGCTCGGTCCCGAGGGCCGGGCGTGGCTGGCGCGCGCGCACGCCGAGCACTCGCGGCTCACCGGGATCAACGACGTGGACCTGTGGCGGGCCACCGTCGCGGAGTTCGACTACGGGTATCGCTACGAGGTGGCGCGCAGCAGGTTCCGGCTCGCGGAGGCGCTGCTCGAGGCGGGCGACCGCGACGCCGCACGTGACGAGGCCGGGCTCGCACTGACGCACGCCGACGAGATGGGCGCCATACCGCTGGCGACCGCCGTCCGCGGGCTCGCGCGGCGCGGCCGGCTGGACCTGCCCGGCGTCCGGCTCGGGGGCGTCGACGTGCTGACCGCCCGGGAGGCCGAGGTGCTCGCCCTCGTGGCGCAAGGTCTGTCCAACCGACAGATCGGCGAGAAGCTCTTCATCTCCGGCAAGACGGTGTCCGTGCACATCTCCAACCTGCTGGCCAAGCTGGGCGTCTCGGGCCGAGCGGAAGCCGTGTCGGTGGCCCACCAGCGAGGGCTGATCGGTGCGGGCTGACCTGGGCAGGGACGACAGCCACCCCCTAGGTTGAAGTGCATGTCTCCGTCGAAGACCCCCGCGGTCGAGCTCGAGGTGCGCGGTCGGACGGTCCGGGTCAGCAGCCCGGACAAGATCTACTTCCCGGAGCGCGGGCTGACCAAGCTCGACGTCGTCCAGTACTTCGTGTCCGTGGGCGACGGCATCCTCGGTGCGCTGCTGTACCGGCCGACCACGCTGGAGCGCTGGCCGAAGGGCGTGTTCGAGGGCGCCAAGCTGGCCACCCGGATGGACTCGACCGGCGACGCGTTCTACCAGAAGCGCGCCCCGCAGGGCGCCCCGGAGTACGTGAAGACCGCCCGGATCGCGTTCCCCAGCGGTCGCACGGCCGACGAGGTAGCACCCAGCGAGCTGGCCGTCGTGGCGTGGGCCGCCAACCTGGGCACGCTGACGTTCCACCCGTGGCCGGTCCTCGGCGACGACGTCGACTCCCCCGACCAGCTGCGCATCGACCTGGACCCTCAACCGGGCACCGACTTCGACGACGCCGCCCGCGTCGCACCCCGCGTCCGGGAGCTGCTGGCCGAGCACGGCCTGGAGGGCAGCCCGAAGACGTCGGGCGGTCGGGGCATCCACATCTTCGTGCCCATCGAGCCGCGCTGGTCGTTCGTCGAGGCGCGCCGGGCCACCATCGCGTTCGGTCGTGAGCTCGAACGGCGGATGCCCGCCGAGGTCACCATGAAGTGGTGGAAGGAGGAGCGCGGCCAGAAGATCTTCGTCGACTACAACCAGATGGCCCGCGACCGGACGATCGCCTCGGCCTACTCCATCCGCACCAACCCCCGCGCCACGGTCTCCGCCCCGCTGCGCTGGGACGAGGTGGCGGACGTACACCCGAACGACTTCGACGTGACGACGATGCCGGCCCGGTTCGCGGAGGTGGGGGACCTGTTCGCCGCGCTCGTCGGGCACGCGACCCCGCGGGGCTCCATCGAGTCGCTGCTGGAGCTGGCCGAGCGGCAGGAGCTCGAGGAGGGTGAGGGCGACCTGCCCTACCCGCCGGAGTACCCGAAGATGCCGGGCGAGCCCAAGCGCGTGCAGCCGAGCAAGGACCGTGACCGCCCCCGCTGAGCCCGCAGGCGCCGTCGTCTATGCCTCCGCCCGGGGGCGCTGGATCCTGTTGGCCACCGTCCTCGGCTCCGCCATCGCGTTCATCGACGCCACGGTGGTGACGATCGCGCTCCCCACGATCGCCGAGGACCTCGACGCCAGCACCGCGGACCTGCAGTGGACCGTCAACGCCTACGCCCTCACGCTGGCCGCGTTCCTGCTGCTGGGAGGCTCGCTCGGGGACCGGTTCGGGCGACGCAGGGTGTTCCTGGTCGGGGTCGTGTGGTTCGCGGTCGCGTCGCTGCTGTGCGCCGTCGCGCCGACGATCGGGGTGCTCAACGCCGCCCGCGCGTTCCAGGGCGTCGGTGGAGCACTGCTGACGCCGGGGTCGCTGGCCATCATCCAGGCGACGTTCACCGGACCGGACCGCGGGCGTGCGATCGGTGCGTGGTCCGGGCTCGGGGGCATCGCGGGGGCGGTGGCGCCGTTCCTCGGCGGCTGGATCGTCGAGGTCACCACGTGGCGCTGGATCTTCGGCATCAACCTGCCGCTCGCCGCGGTCGTCGTGTGGGTCTCCCTCCGGCACGTGCCAGAGAGCGCGGACCCGACGGCCGTCAAGAAGCTCGACGTCGCGGGGACGGTCCTGGGCGCCCTCGGCCTGGCCGGTCTGACCTACGGGTTCACGGTGTGGACCGAGCGGGGCGCCCCGGACGCCCTGGTGCTGGGCACGCTGGCGCTCGGCGCCCTCGCGATGGTCGGTTTCGTCGTCGTCGAGTCTCGCGCCACCGCTCCCCTGCTCCCGCCGGCGCTCTTCCGATGGCGGCCGTTCGCCGGGACCAACGCCGCCACCCTGCTCATCTACGCGGCGATCTCGGGGTTGTTCTTCTTCCTCGTCGTGACCTTGCAGGTGGTCGCCGGCTACTCCCCGCTCGCCGCCGGCCTGGCCCCGCTCCCGGTGACGGTGCTCATGCTGCTGCTGTCCCCGCGGGCGGGTGCGCTGAGCACGATCGTGGGCCCGAAGATCCCGATGACGGTCGGCCCGCTCGTGTGCGCGGTCGGCGCGGTGATGCTCGCCGGGATCGGCCCCAGCTCGCCCTACCTGACGCACGTGCTGCCCGGGGTCGTGGTGTTCGGCCTCGGCCTCTCGGCGACCGTCGCGCCGCTCACGACCACCGCGCTGGCCGCCGCCCCTGACCACCTGGCCGGCGTGGCGAGCGGCGTCAACAACGCCGTCGCGCGCGTCGCTGGTCTCCTGGCAATCGCGGTGCTGCCGCTCGTCGCCGGCGTGGGGTCGTCGCTCACCGACCCCGTCTCGCTCGAACCCGCCAACCGCCTCGCGATGGTGGTGTGCGCCGGGCTGCTGGCGGGGGGCGCGGTGATCGCGCTGCTGACCGTGCCGTCCAGCGCGGAGGCGGTGCGACCGGTGGACGTGACCTGAACGCTCAGCCGCGGAACTCGAAGTGCCAGTACTCCGGGTTCGAGCCGTTCCGGCCCGCCCACGACGGCGACACCCACCCGTACGCGGGTCCGTTGGCCACCAGCCAGTCGCGCTGCGGGGTGCCCCAGCCGTACTCACACGGGAGCTCGGGCACGTCGAGGGCGAGGCCGGTGCCGTGCGACGACGTGCCCGGCGTGGCAGCGACCGACCCGAGCGCGGCGCGCATCGCCACCTGGGTGTCGTAGTCGCGGTAGGTGAGGTCGAGGTCGAGGTGGTGCCCGAACTGGGCGCGGAACCCGGTGTTCAGGCGCTCCAGCGCCGCCGCCGCCGCGTTGGTCAGGTAGTACGGCGTGCCGCGCGGGTCGACGTCCCACGAGATCGCGGTGAGTGCGTCGGGGGGCAGCCTGCCGTTCGACCCGTCGCCTCCCGCCGTGGCAGGGGAGGTGTAGAACGGCGGACCCGTGTAGGTCGTGTCGCACGAGGGCGCGGCGGCGCCGCCGGTGGAAGGTCTCGCCGCGGCGCCGCCGGTGACGGGTCTCGCCGAGGGTCGGGGCGTGGTCGCCCGGGCTGCGTCGGCAGCAGCCGCGGCCGCCGCAGCAGCAGCCTCGGCCTGCAACCAGGCCTCGTGCGCGGCGGACACCGCGGCGGTGGCCGCGGCGAGGGTGGCGGCGACCGCGCGGAGCCCCGTGGCGCTGCGGGCGCCGGTCGCCCCGGCTGCGGCTGCCGGGTCCGTCGCCGCCGGGTCCGTCGCCGCCGCCGGGTCGGTCGCGGCCGCCGAGTCGGTCGTCGCTGCCGGGTCCGTCGGGGCTGTCGGGTCCGTCGTGGCGAGGGCTGCATCGGCATCTGACAGGATCGCGACGAGCGTCTGTCGCACCGCGTCGTCGGCGACGCGGTCCTGGGTCGCGGCGAGAGTCGTGCGCCCCAGCTCGGCGGCTGTGGCGAGCGCGGCGCGGGCGTCGACCCGGACGGTGGCGGCGTGGACCGCGGCGGCGTCGGCGGCCAGCGCCTGGAGGGCATCGGCGTCGCGCACCTGCGCCTCGAGGGCGTCGGCCGCACGTTCCTGCGTCGCGGCCTGCTCCGCGGCCACGCGATCCTCGTGCTCCGACCAGGCCCACGCACCACCGGCACCGCCGACCACCAGCACGGCGGCGACGACAGCGACGATGCTGCGCGGCGGTCGGCGAATATCGAGCTCCCCTACGTGCGACGGTTCTGCGACCCGCCAGCAAGGCTAACCGCCACCCCGACACCCCCGCAGAGCTCGCCGAACTCGTCAGTGCTCGCCGAACTCGTCAGTCCCCGCCGAACTCGTCTGTTGCAACGCACGATTTCGGGCGGAGGTGACGAGCTGGCGCGCGGGCTCAGCGGCACCCAACGGCCATCCGGTGGAACCGCGTCGACGCGCTCAAGGGCACCCCGCAGCGCGCCGATCCGCCCGCATGACTGATCTGCTCCCGACGCTGTCCGTCCCCGCGTCCGGCGCACACTCCTCCACGCCAGCAGGCCACGCCATCGTCCCCGGGGTCAGGCCCCTCACCGCCGCCGAGGTAGGTCATCTCGACCGGGCCCGCGCCCACCTCCGGGCCAGCGGCGTCGACCTGACGGACCCCGCGGCCGTCGGCGCCCTGCTGCACGCCACGCGGACGCACTGGGCGGCCGAACCCGGCGCGCCGGTCCCGCACTCCATGGTCATGGCACTCGGCGTCGGGGTCGGCGACCTGGTCGTGGCGCGCGTCCCGGACTCCCGGTGGGCTCTGCGCACCGCCGGCGCCGCACCCACCCCCGCGGTCGTGTCGCTCTCGGGCGAGGATGCCGCGCTGCCGCTTGCCGACGTCGCGACGCGCTGGCGGACGGGCAGCACGCCCACGTGGGTCGCCGAGTATGTCGCCGCAGCCGCCGCGCACCTGGCGGCGCCGACCGGGCACGGCGTGCCGACCCCGCGCGTCCCGACGCGCACGGCGGACGACTTCCGAGCGGACGAGCCCGCGACGCTTTCCGCCAGGGCGACCGCAGCCCAGCCGGCCAGCGCGACCGCAGTCCTGCCCGCCGTCGAGGCGACCGCAGCCGCTGCCACACCTCCCCCACCGCCTGCCGCACCGCCGGCACTCCCCGCGTACCGGGCACCCGCCGACCTGCCGCACCCGCCGTCGGCGGCCGCGCAGGACATCGCCCTGGGCGTGCTCGAGCAAGCCCTCGAGGTCGCGCTCGCGCAGGGGGGCGCAGCCGCACCGTTCGCGGTCGTCGACGGCAGACCCGCGCAGAGCCACCAGCCCCACCGGTTCGAGGGCGACCCCGCTCTGGCGTTGCAGGAGGCCCGCGCGTGGGTGCGCAGCACGGGGGCGGCGCGTGCGGCGGTCGCCTGGTTCGGGCAGCTGCCGGAGCAGGAGGGCGACGCGGTGTTCGTCGAGGCGTCGGACACGGGGGCACCGAGCCTCGTCATCGCGCACCGCTACAGCGCCGCGTCGCGCGGCGAGGGCCGGACGCGACCCGCGCTGCCCGTCGGTGACCCGCTGATCCTGGGCCAGGGCGAGCCGCTGCTCTGACCCCGTGGGACCGTGGGGCTGGTCCGGACCAGCGACCTGAGAGGAAACCATGGGCGTCCCCGTCACCGCTGTCGACCCCCGCCTGCCCACCGTCACCGGGCCGCCGTCCGCCGCCGCGACGGCGTTCGACCCCACGGCCGACGTCCGCGCGGAGCTCGACCGCCAGATCACCGCGTACGTCGAGCTGGGCATCGCCACGCTGCTCGATGAGGACCCCGCCGCGTTCCGTGCGCGGCTCGCACCGTTGGCGGAGGTCGCCACGACCCCCAAGGCACCGCCCGCCGTCGAGGGCGACGACGTGCCGTTCGTCCTCGTGCTCCCCGGCCTGGACCTCAACGACGTCGCCCCCGCGATGCGCCGCGGCACCCGCCTCGGGGTCAGCGTCATCGACCGCGACGAGGCCCCGACCTACCGGTCCCTGCCTGGCCTCGAGGTGCCCGCGGTGCCGTACCTGCTGTGGGGTGTCGACACCGGGTCGGACCTCTGCAACGTCCGGCCCGAGGACGCGCTCGTGACGATCACCGGCCGCGGGCGCACCCCGCTGACCATCGACGAGGGCGTGGCGCTCGTCGTGGTGCGTCCCGACATGCTGCGCCCGAACAAGTGCTTCTCCCTGCTGGCGTCGCGCACGGGCACCAATCAGCGGGTGCCGGCGGTGTGGATCAGCGAGCGCCGGGCGAAGCTGGGCTGGTGCTGGGACCGCAACCCGCACACGTGGCTCGGCACCGCGTCCGCCACCGACCGTGTGGTCCGCTCCGACGCGTAGCTAGGGTGGCCAGATGCGCTTTCGCAGCACGATCCGGCTGGCGGGCACGTCCGCGACGGGCATCCCGGTCCCCCCGGAGACGGTCGCCGCGATGGACCGCGGGGCGCGGTTCCCCGTCGTCGTGACGATCAACGGCCACTCGTACCGCAGTACCGTGACGCCGTACCGCGGCGAGACGATGCTGCCGCTGAGCGCGGAGAACCGCGCGGCCGCCGGGGTCGAGGCCGGCGAGGAGGTCGACGTCGACATCGAGCACGA
This sequence comes from Cellulomonas sp. Leaf395, assembly GCF_001424125.1. Lineage (GTDB taxonomy): Bacteria > Actinomycetota > Actinomycetes > Actinomycetales > Cellulomonadaceae > Cellulomonas. The sequence continues at coordinate 389,888 of NZ_LMQI01000001.1, read as the reverse complement.
CGACGCCCCGCGCACGGTCGAGGTCCCCGACGACCTCGCGACCGCCCTGTCCGGTCCTGCCCGCGCCGCGTTCGACGCCCTGTCGTTCAGCAGGCAGCGGGCGATCGTCGAGCCGATCGAGGCCGCGAAGACCGCGGAGACCCGCGAGCGCCGGATCGCGAAGGCCGTCGCCGAGCTGAGCTAGCCAGACGTGCACGCGTGGCGCGCCGCCGCACGACCGGAGGACATCCTCGTCGTCGGGGCTGACCACGCCTCTCGACGGGCGGCGGCGGCCGGCCGCCGCTAGCGTCCCGGGATGCGCAGACTCGTCATCGCCGCCCTGGTCACCGCGGGACTGGCACTGGTCACCGGGTGCTCGGTGTGGCCCTTCGACCCGAACCCGCGCCCAGACGGCGTCTTCGAGGAGACGGACGACCGCGAGGAGCCGGTCACGGTCGACCGCGGCTTGGCGGACGAGGCCGTGCTCTCGCTGACCGGCCGCGCGTCGTCGATCACGCTCGGCACCGACGCCGCTCCGGGCGACCTGCTCGAGGTCAGCGCCACCGACCCCGACTCGCGGCCGGAGACGGAGCAGTCCGACGGCACGCACGTTGTCGTCCTGGACGGCGGCGCCGCGGTCGTCCGGCTGGCCGACGACGTCGCGTGGACGGTCGACCTGACCGCCGGCGCCGACACCGTGGACGCCGACCTGGGCGACACGAGCGTGACGGGGATCGTGCTCGACGGCGGTGCTCGCAGCATCGAGCTGACGCTGCCGACCCCCGACGGGAGCGTGCCGGTCGAGCAGCGCGCCGGCGCGGACCACCTCGTCATCCACCTGCCGGACGGCGTCGGTGCGCGAGTGCTTGTCACGTCCGGGGCGGGTGGGGTCGAGATCGACGGCGAGACCACCCAGGGCATCGGTGCCGGGACGGTCCTGACGTCCGACGGCTTTGACGAGGGCGACGACCACTACGAGATCACGGTTGCGGGCGGCCTGGGGAGCCTCACGATCGACCGGACCTGACCGTCAGGTCTGCGCGCGGACCGGGTACCAGCGCGACCCGAACCTGCGACTCACGGTCCGTCCGCTGATGTCCGCCAGCTCGTCGAGCCGCGCCAGCACCGCCCACCCGACGCGTCGCGCGGTCTGGTCGTCGTCGGCCTGGAACCGCACGGTCACCCGCGCCTGACCGCGCACGACGGCGACATCGTGGGCCTCGACGGTGGTCATGGCCTCGGCGACGGCGACGGCCTGCGGCAGCACGTCGGGCGCGGCGACGCCGGGCTGCAGCAGGCCGATCGTCGCGGTCACCCGGTAGGAAGGCATCGCGTCAGCTCGTGATCTCTGCCCCGCGCATGAGGGCGGTCAGACTCGGTCGAGGGCGACGAGGTCCGGCTGGATCGGCAGCGCGATGACCCCGGCCGTCACGATCGGCACGCCGAGGAACACCTGCAGGGCGACGGTCCATGGGCGTCACCGTAGCTGGCGGCCGTCGGCGGGCGTCGCCTGGTCCGGGCAGCACCGCCGTGTCGGTCACGCGCCGATCGTGGCAGGTCGGAGCGCTGCCTGTTCCGGGGATGACGGCGACGCGGCACCGTCGGCCGTGCCAGGCTCCCGCGGCGAGCGCGAGCGAGAACAGCACGGGGCGTCCCGCCCCACACGGCGGGACGCCCGCGGGCTCCGGAGCGATGATCAGGTGGTGTAGCGCAGGGCGTCCTCGCAGAACTGCATGGCGGTCCTCCCGCCGACGTCCTTGGTCACCGTGAAGGAGAGCTCGGTGTCGGTCGCCGGGTCGTAGACGACGGTGAACTCGCTGCGGCCGACGTTCAGGCCACCCTGGATGCCGTCCGCGCTGTACACCTTGAAGAAGAACGCGCTCCCGACGCGGATGGTGAGGATCCCCTCGTCGTCCGCGGTGATCGAGAGATCCTTCTCGTGCCACCTGTTCACCGCGGTCCAGTACAGCCCTGTGTCGACATTGGTGTACGTCGAGCTCTGCTGGCCGTCGACCGTGTAGTAGAAGAGTCCGTTCCCCCCTCGTTCGCGCACCACGAAGTCCGCGGAGCCGACGTAGTGCGACTCGATCGTGATGTCGTCCGACGTGTCGGCGGTTCCCCCGTCGCACACGTCGATGGCTGTGTCGTCCCACGTCTCCTGCCAGGTGTCGATGGGCGGGGTGGCCTGACCCGGCGCTGCCACGCCGACCAGCGCGAGCGCCAGCACGCCGACGGTGCCCATACGGATCACGCCTGCACGGAAGGTCTTGCTCATGGTTTGCCTCCGTCATCGCGGAGGTCGGTTCCTCGACGGGGCGTCCGACAACGCGGAACTACCCATCTGTCGCGCCGGAAGCCAGGACCTCGCACTCGGCTGCTCCACCCGGTTGGCCGCGGGTGACGGCGGCGGGCAACGGCGGCGACGGCGTCTCGGCGGCGAGACGATGGCGACCAGGTGTCCGAATTGTCACGATCGTCGACACCGTACTCCGCACTGCCGAGAGCGCGCCAGCCTGCACCGCTGAGGTCAGACGGCGGCCCTCTCGGCGAGTGAAGGTGCGGCCGACGACTGCAGCGCGATGCCGACCCCGGGTCCGTCCGAGGTCGGCATCGGTGTCTGCCGAGCTGCTGCGCAGCAGGCCGTGCCGGTCGCGCGGAGCGGTCAGACGACGCCGAGGGCCAGCATGGCGTCGGCGACCTTGATGAACCCGGCGACGTTCGCGCCGACCACGTAGTTGCCGGGCGCCTCGTACTCGTCGGCCGTCGCGAGGCACCGGTCGTGGATGGAGTGCATGATCCCGGCCAGGCGCTGCTCGGTGTACTCGAAGGTCCACGAGTCGCGGCTGGCGTTCTGCTGCATCTCGAGCGCGGACGTCGCGACGCCACCGGCGTTCGCGGCCTTGCCGGGGGCGTAGAGCACGCCGGCCTCCTGCAGGAGCGCGGCGGCCTTCGGGGTGGTGGGCATGTTCGCGCCCTCGGCGACGGCGACCAGGCCGGACCCGATGAGGGCGAGGGCATCGTCCTCGTCGAGCTCGTTCTGCGTGGCGCAGGGCAACGCGATGTCTGCGCCGACCTCCCACACCCGGCGGCCGGGCACGAAGGTCGCGGACGCGCCGCGCCGCTCGGCGTAGACCGACACGGGGAGGCGGTCGGCCTCGCGGGTCTGCTGGAGCAGGGCGAGGTCGATGCCGGTCTCGTCCACGACGTAGCCGGTGGAGTCGGAGCACCCGACGACGTTCGCGCCGAGCTGCTGGGCCTTCTGGATCGCGTACTGGGCGACGTTGCCCGTGCCGGAGACGAGCACGCGCCGGCCGTCGAACGACTGGCCCTTGGTCATGAGCATGCGCTCGGCGAACAGGACCGTGCCGTAGCCGGTCGCCTCGGTGCGCACGAGCGAGCCGCCCCAGGTGAGGCCCTTGCCCGTGAGCACGCCGGACTCGTAGCGGTTGGTGATCCGCTTGTACTGGCCGAACAGGTAGCCGATCTCGCGGCCGCCGACGCCGATGTCGCCGGCGGGGACGTCGGTGTGCTCGCCGATGTGGCGGTACAGCTCGGTCATGAACGACTGGCAGAACCGCATGACCTCGCCGTTGGAGCGACCGCGCGGATCGAAGTCGGAGCCGCCCTTGCCGCCGCCGATGGGCATGCCGGTGAGCGCGTTCTTGAAGACCTGCTCGAAGCCGAGGAACTTGATGATGCCCAGGTACACCGACGGGTGGAAGCGCAGGCCGCCCTTGTACGGGCCGAGGGCCGAGTTGTACTCGACGCGGAACCCGCGGTTGATCTGCACCTGCCCGGCGTCGTCGACCCACGGCACCCGGAAGATGATCTGGCGCTCGGGCTCGCACAGCCGGCCGAGCACGGCGGCGTCGACGTACTGCGGGTGCTTGCGCAGCACCGGCTCGAGTGAGTCGAACACCTCGTGCACTGCCTGGTGGAACTCCCGCTCGCCCGGGTTGCGCTGCAGCACCTGGTCGAGGACGGTCTCCAGCTGGTCCTTCATCTGTCCACTCCGCTCGTCGCGCGCCCGTGCGGCCGCACGTCATCGCGTGCACGGACACTTCCTGCAGTCCAGGTTGCGCCGGTGCTCGAGGTCTCGCCCGGGCCCTAGGTCCCTCGCGGGGCCCGTGCCGCTGTGACGTTCGCCGCTCCGGGGCGGTCGCGCGGTGTGTCAGGCGCGGCTCTGGGCCAACCAGGCCTCGTTGACGGAGCGGCGGATCGCGACCCGTTCCCGGGTCTGGGCGACGATACCGACCAGAGCCAGCACGACCAGCAGCAGGTACCAGCCCCAACCTGCGTCGGCTGCGCGGCTGACGTCGCCGTCCGTGAAGTCGGCGGAGTTCAGGGAGCCCACCAGCAGCATCAGGCCGGCGACCACGGTGACAGCACCCGCGAGGGAGCTGGCCACCGCGAGCACGATCATCGGCATGTTCCCGAGGACCGCCACCAGACCGAGGGCCGCACCGACGGCGACTCCCACGAGGATCGCGACCCAGTTCCAGTCGATCCCCAGGGCGACGACCGTGCCGGCACCGATCGCGTAGCCGAACGCTGCCATGGCCAGGACTACGGCCACGGCGTAGGAGAAGTAGGCGAGCACCGCGAAGATCAGGGCGAAGACGAACCCCGAGACCCAGCCGAGCACCGTGCCGAGGAAACGCTCGTCTGCGAGCTCAGCGAACAGCCCTGCCCCGAAGGCGAACCCGGCGAAGAATCCCCAGATCGGCAGGACGAGCCGCAGCACGAACTGGCCCGCGAAGAGCATGGCGCCCCCGGCGAGGATTGCGAGGATGCCCAAGAGGATGTCAGCCATGCCTGCAATGTAGGGGGTTCCTGCCCTCGATCCGTGCGACGACACGGACGGTTGCGCGACGAAGGCCCCGCGCCAGCGATTCCGCTGGTCACAGGGCCTTCGACGTGGAGCGCCTAGAGGAGTCCGCGGAACGCGAACCGGAACGTCAGCTCGGTATCCGTCGGCAGTCGGTACTCGGGATGGGTCTGCGCACCCCAGGAGTCGTCGCCGCCGACCCCGCGGCGCTGGAGCGCCGGCCGCAGGACCGTCTGGTAGATCGGCGGCAGCTCGGTGTGGTGCGCGGCGTTCTCGATCTCGAACGGCGTCCAGGGCAGCGCCGACAGCTCCATGCCGTGGTCCGACTCCACCCGCAGACCAGCACCTTGCTCGTCGGTCACGGTGGCCCAGCGCACGCCGGTCCGGCTGCCCGCCTCCTGCGGACGCAGGTACGGCGTGAGCGCGGTTCGGACGTCGGCCTCCCACACACCCAGCCGAGCGCCTGCTCGACGGTCGACATAGGACTCCTCGGGCCCGTCCCCGTACCAGCGCAGGCGGTGGAACGCCTTGTCGGTCGCCAGGAGGAGACCGAGCTCCGGCATGTCCGACAACCCTGCGCCGGGTCGCACCGTGAGGCTCACCTCGACGCGACCGTCACCATCCACCAGGTAGGAGAGCTCGCACTCCCCCGCCGGTGCGGTGGGCAGCTCGTACCGGAAGCGGACGCGCACGCCGTCGTCGGTCTGCTCGACCGCGGGCTCGTCGGGGCCGCGGACGGCCGTCGCATACCGGCTGGCGACGAGCCACGCGCCATCTTGCGCGGGGGCGCCCCACCCGCGCTCGTTGGAGGTGGGCGCGTGCCAGAAACTCGGCTGGGGGACCGAGCGCAGCAGCTCGCGGCCGCCGTCGTGCGACAGCCCGTAGCGGTACGAGACCAGCCCTCCGTGCAGCCGTGAGAACAGGACCGTGAAGTGCCGCCCTCGCACGCCCACGTTGTGGATGCCGTAGACGACCTCCGGCGCGGCGGCCCGGCGTGCCGGCGCGGAGCCCGCGACGACCACGACCGTCTGCTCGTGCGCCACCTCGTGCCCGGCCGACGCCCAGCGGGTGGTGCGACGCAGCCGGAAGGACACGTCGACGGTGTACTCCCCTGGTGCGGTCGGCACCGTGACGGGAAGGGCGTAGACCTGCGAAGCCCCGGGTGGGACGGCAGTCTCGAGCACCTCCTCCTGGAGCACCCGGCCCTCCCGGGCCACGGTCACCACGCACTCGTGCGCCGACGACGGGGTGGCGAGGTGACGGTTCTCGACCGTGACCTTGTCCTCGCTGACCGTCAGCCGGTAGCCCTGATAGAGGTAGCGCACCTCCTGGGCGATCGGCTTGAGGGTGCGATCGGCGAAGACGATGCCGTTGCCGCTGAAGTCCGAGTCGTGCGGCGCGTCACCGAAGTCACCGCCGTACCCGAAGTACTCGCGACCAGCGGAGTCGGTGCGCCGCAGTGCCTGATCCGCGAAGTCCCAGATGAAGCCCCCCTGGAACAGCGGCTCACGGTAGGCGAGGTCGACGTACTTGTGGACTGCTCCGAACGAGTTGCCCATCGAGTGGGCGTACTCGCACAGCAGGTAGGGCTTGTCGCGGTGCGTCGCGAGGAACTCCTCGATCTCGGCGGCCGGCGCGTACATCCGCGAGACGACATCGGTCGTCTGCGGGTGCCGCGGGTCCCAGTGGACGCCTTCGTAGTGCACCGGCCGGGAGTCCTGGCGACGGAAGTACTCCGAGACCTCCAGGATGTCCGTCCCACCGAACGACTCGTTGCCGCACGACCACATGACGACGCTCGGGTGGTTCTTGTCCCGCTCCAGCATGCTTGCGGCGCGGTCGAGCAGGGTGGGCAACCACTCGGGGCGGTCCCCGGGCAGCGCCTCCTCGACCCCCGCCCCACCGAACCGCACCCGGTCCCACATCCCGTGCGACTCGAGGTTCATCTCGTCGATGACGTACAGGCCGTACTCATCGCACAGCTCGTAGAAGTACGAGTTGTTCGGGTAGTGGCTGGTCCGCACCGCGTTGATGTTCAGCCGCTTCAGGAGCCGGATGTCGGCCTCCGTCTGCTCACGGGTCATGACGCGACCCTGCAGGCCGAAGTCGTGCCGGTTCACCCCGTTGAAGACCACGCGGGACCCGTTGACCTTCAGCAGGCCGTCCTCGATGCCGAACCGGCGCACGCCCACCCGTACAGGGACGTGCTCGGTCAGGCGGCCCGACGCGTCGTGCACGTCGAGCGTGAGGTCGTACAGGTGAGGGTCCTCCGTGCTCCACAGCCGCGGGTTCTCGATGCGGACGACGAGCTCGTCGTCGCCATCGAGCTCTCCGGCACCGTCGATCCCTGCGTCCACCCGGCCTTCGCCGGCCAGCACGACGCGCACGCGCACCGTCGCCTCGGAGAGGTCGTCGGCGACGTCGGTCACCACTCGGACGTCCTCGACGTGCACGCTGGGCCGGCGGTACAGGACGACGTCCCGGAACAGGCCCGAGAACCGGAAGAAGTCCTGGTCCTCGATCCACGACCCGGCGCTCCACCGGACCACCTGCGCCACGATGAGGTTCTCCCCGTCGACCAACGCGTCGGTGAGGTCGAACTCCGACGGAGTGAACGAGTCCGTCCCGTAGCCGACGTAGGCGCCGTTCAGCCACACGGCCACGGCGCTCTCCGCGCCGTGGAAGCTGACGCTCAGCCGCTCGCCATCCTCGAGCGGGTGCTCGAGGGTGAACGTGCGGCGGTACGTCGCCACGGGGTTGTACCGCTGGGGCACCTGCCCGGGCTCGAGCTGCTCGTAGCCGTCCCACGGGTACTGCACGTTGGTGTACTGCGGGCGGTCGTAGCCGAGCAGCTGCAGATGGGCGGGTACCGGCACGTCGTCCCAGCCGGAGTCGTCGACGTCCACCCGCTCGAAGCCGGGGACGACGAAGGCAGGGCTCTTCGCGTAGTGCAGCTTCCACAGCCCGTTGAGCGACTGCTCGAAGGAGCTCGTCCCGGTCGCCGCCTCCTGCGGGGAGGCGAACCACCGGTGGTCGGAATGCGGGTCGAGCCTGTTCTCCTTGACGTACTCGGGGTCGGCGATGCGGTCGAGGTCGAAGGTCACTTGATGGCCCCCGTGACGCCCTCGGCAAAGTGGCGCTGCAGCGCGAGGAAGACGACCATCGTCGGCACCGACACGATGAGCACGGCGAGCATGAGGCTTCCGTAGTCGGTGACGTACCCGGCGCGCATGTTCGAGAGCAGCATCGGCAGGGTCTGGTACGCGTTGTCGACGAGAATCACCTTCGGCCACAAGAAGTTGTTCCACGAGAACAGAAAGGTGATGACACCCGCAGCAGCAAGGGTTGGCTTCATCGTGGGCAGGTAGATGCGCGCGAAGATGCTCACCTCGCCCAGCCCGTCGAGGCGCGCCGCCTCGATGATCTCGTGCGGGAACGAGCGCGATGCCTGCCGGAACAGCAGGATCAGGAACGGCGTCGCGACCAAGGGCAGGATGACCGCGAGCGTCGAGTTCACCATTCCCAGATCCGCGAAGAGGCGGAACAACGGGATCATCGTTGCCGCGAACGGGATCATGATCGCCAGGAGCAGGAAGGCCATGACACTGTCCTTCGCCCGCGAGTGGTAGATCTCGAACGCGTACCCGGCGATCGAGCACAGAATCAGGGCGAGCACGGTCGTCGCGATGGCATTGACCGCCGAGTGGTAGGACGCCGACCACAGGGGTTGGGAGCTGACGAGCGTCTGGAAGTTCTCGACGAGGTGGCCGCCCGGCAGCAGCTTGGACGCCACGACGTCGTTGCTCGTGTTCGTCGCCGAGACAGCCATGAAGTAGAGCGGGAAGACCGACAGAACGACGGCGACCGACAGGAACACGTATGCGGGGATCCGGCGAAGTGTTGTCCTAGTCACGCTTGTCGCCCACCTTCATTTGAATGGCGGCCAGCACGGCCACGATGATGAGGATCGCGTAGGAGATCGCAGCCGCGTATCCGAAGTTCGGGCTGTTCCGGAACGACACGTTGTACAGGTAGTGCGACACCGTCATCGTCGTGTTCCCGGGGCCACCGTTGGTGAGGTTGTACGACTCGTCGAACATCTGCAGCGTTCCATTGGTCGACAGGATCGCGCAGAGCAGGATGATGGGCTTGAGCTGCGGCATGGTCACGTACCAGAAGGTCTTGAACCCGTTTGCACCATCGACGCGGGCAGCTTCCAGAGTCGACCGGTCGATGTTCTGCAGGGCGGCCAGGAAGAAGATCATGTTGTAGCCGGTCCAGCGCCACAGCAGGCCCAGGATGATCACCATCCGGGCGGTGCCCGTCTGGCCGAGCCAGTTGACGGGATCATCGAGGATCCCGAAGTTTATGAGCAGGTCGTTGGCGAGGCCGTCCGTCGCGAACATCTGCCGGAACACCAGCGAGTACGACACCAGGCCCACCGCGCACGGCAGGAAGATCGCCGTCCGCCAGAATCCCTTGTACTTGAGCCACGGCGCGTTGAGCAGGTTCGCCAGCACCATCGCGAGCACCAGCATGATCGGCACCTGGATGATCAGGTAGATGAACGTCGTGGCGAGCGTCAGCCGGAACGTCTCGTCCTGGAACAGCCGCTGATAGTTCAACAACAGCGGGTCTGCCCAGCTCAGCTGGGTCCCGCGTCCCGTCTGAAAAGACAGGAGGAGCGCCTCGAACATCGGCCAGAAGTTGACCAGCACGATGATGAATGCGGCGGGCACGATGAACGCCCACCCGGTCAGGCTGCGACGGCGCTGTATCGCCGACAGTGGCGTCTTGGGCAGCCTGGTTGGACGGGACTTCTTCGTCCCTTGAGGGGGCGCGTCCGGCGCGCGGCCCTCGGTTGGTGCGGTGGGAGCAGACACGCAGCATCACCTCTTCTTCGTGGTGACGGACAGGGCAGAGTGCGGGCGGCGGAGCCGTGGACTGGCCTCCGCCGCCCGCCCTAGCATCACCCCATGGCGAACTCGACGGTCTGCTGCGCCTCCTCGAGCGCGGCAGCCGGGTCGGTGCCGTTCATGATGTTGGTGATGGCGACGCTCACGGCGTCACGACCCTCGTAGTAGTACGCGCCCGTGTTGTTGCTGGGCACCTCTGCGGCGAACTTCAGGACGTCGGCGTAGATCGCCTGCCCGCCGTAGAACTCCTGCGGCTCGTTGTAGACGTCCGACTCACCCGCAGGAAGCCAGTTGGCGAGCGCGCCGGACTTCGGGAGGATCGTGTCGTAGAAGTCGGTCGAGCCGGCGAACGTCGCGTTCAGGAAGTCGCTGGCGAGCGCTTCGTTGCCATTCGGAGTGATCGCCCAGGACGAGCCGCCGTTCGCCGTGTAGTTGGTCGCGCCGTCGACGCCATCGAGCTTCGGGACGTTGGTGACGGCCCACTTGCCGGACTGGTCGGGGGCGGACTGGATGGACCCGGAGATCCAGATGCCGTTGACGACAGCGGCCGTGTTCGAGTTCACGATCGTGTTGATGTACTCGTCCCACGAGTTGACCTCGACATAGATGCCGGCGTCGACCATCTGCCCGTACATGTCGATCGCGGCCAGCAGCGCCTCGTTGTCGGTGATCGTCGGCTTGCCCTCGTCGTCGAACAGGCTCGCTCCTGCGCTCTGCAGCATCATCATGATCGTGTCGGCCGAGCCGGCCTGGCCGGTCAGCATCGGCTTGCCCGTCTTGGCGAGCACGTCCTTACCGATCGTGAGGAACTCGTCCCACGTGATGTCGGTGAAGTCGTCGACCGTGTAGCCGGCCTGCTCGAGGATGTCCGTCCGGTACGCACCGATCGCGGTCCCGTTGTCGAACGGCACCCCGTAGTTGACGTCCTCGTACGTGGAGTAGGCGACGACGGACTCGGGGAACTCGCTGAAGTCCACGTCGGAGTCCGCGAAGTCGGCGAAGATGTCCGGGTAGTTGATGACGTTCTTCTGGAATGCGTTGTTCTGCATGAGGAAGATGTCGGGCAGCTGGTCGGTCTCACCCGACTGGGCCAGCGTGGTCAGCTTGGTCTGCACGTCGTCCCACGGCGTCTCGACGATCTCGAGCTTGAAGTCCGGGTTGTCCGCCTGGAAGACCTTCTCGGCCTCCTCGAGGGCGTAGATGTTGAACGCCGGGTCCCATGCCCAGACCGTCAAGGTGTTGTCGCCGCCTTCACCGCTCCCGCTGGCCCCGTCGCCGCTCGCAGCGTCGTCGTCCCCGCCGCTGCATGCGGCGAGGGCGAGGCTCAACGACAAGACGGCGCCCAGCGCGCCGAGCGTGCGTGTCTTCTTCATCGGGTGATCCCTTCGTGCTGTTGGTCGTCCCGTGGACCGTCGCCGGCTCTCGCCGAGCCGCCGGCTCCCGCTCGCCCCACGCTACGTCGCGGCGGGTGAGCGGGATAGGTCGACTGTGCTGTTTGGAGGTCGTGCGCCGTGCTGAGGGTCAGTCGGTTACCAGCTCCGCGCCACAGGGGTCTCGTCCACACCGACCACGAGCAACAACGGCGTCACTCGACCCTCTCTAGCGTTTGGTGACGTCACCATAGCAGCGAGTTCCGATCTGCTCGGCGACGCTTTGGTAACGGTCCGGCATGCATTCTGGGCCATTGGTGACGTCACCATCGCCCTTTCCCACTAGCATCGCGCCATGACAACCGCGTCAGCACCTGGCCGCCGCCGCTCAGGTCCCTCGATCGGCGACGTCGCCCGCCTCGCGGGCGTCTCACCCCAGACAGTCTCGCGCGTCTCGACGGGCGCCGAGTCCGTCCGACCGAGTACCCGCGCACGCGTCATGCAGGCCATGGACCAGCTCGGGTACTCGCCGAACCGGGCGGCGCAGGCGCTGCGGAACGGCACGTTCGGCGCCATCGGCGTGCTCTCGACCGGCTTCCAGCGCACGGGCGAGGCCCTCACCGCCGAGGCCCTTGTCGAAGCCGCCGCGCTCGAGGACTACTCGGTCACGCTCCTGCACGTGCGCAACCCGGCTCGGGAGAGCTGGGAGAGCGCAGCACATCGCATCTCGCACCAAGCCATCGACGGCCTCGTCATCATGCGGGCCGAGCAGGCGTCGCCGGCGACGCTGGCGCTCCCCGCCGGCATGCCGGTGGCGGTGTCCTTCTCCAAGTTCGCGGGCCACTACCCCACCGTCAGCGCCGACCAGGTCCAAGGCAGCGAGGATGCGGTCCGCCACCTGCTCGGCCTGGGCCACCGCACCGTGCACCACCTCGCTGGGCCGCAGGACTCGGAGCACGCCCTGGTGCGCAGCGGCACGTGGCGCCGCTGCCTCCTGGAAGCCGGGATGCGTCCACCCGAGCCGGTGTACGGGGACTGGAGCGCGCGCTCCGGCTACGAGGAAGGCAAGCGGCTCGCGGCCGACCCCGAGGTGACCGCCGTGTTCTGCGGCAACGACGAGATGGCGCTCGGCCTCGTGCGGGCGCTGCACGAGCAGGGCCGCCGCGTGCCTGACGACGTGTCCGTGGTGGGCTTCGATGACATCGCCGTCAGCGGCTGGACCACACCGCCCCTGACGACCGTCCGGCAGGACTTCCCCGCCATCGGCCGTGCGCTCATCAGCCTCGTCGTCGGTCAGCTCCGGTCACGGTCGCTCCCGCCGCCCGCCTTGACGGTGATTCCCACGGAGCTCGTCGTCCGGGCGAGCACCGCCCCCCCGCCGCGCTGAACCGCGGTCCGGCTCACGCACAGCAGACCGACGACCGCGCGCACCCCGCGATACGCAGGACGACGACGGTGACTGCGAGCGCGGACGGGTCATACCCTGGCCAGGGAGGCCTGAGGTAGCAGGAGGCACCATGCCGTCGGTACGCCGCATGCAGGGGACTCCACCGTGACCGGCGCTCGGCTGCTCCTGGCAGCCTTCGACGCGGGCGGCACCGTGCCGCCGATGCTCGGTGTCGCCGCGGAGCTGGTGCGCCGCGGGCACGAGGTCGTCGTCCTCGCAGATCCCACCGTCGGGCCGTCGGCTCGGGCTGCGGGATGCGCGTTCACCCCGTGGACGACCGCGCCGCACTTCGACTCCGTTGCCGACCAGACGGCCGCCTTCGCCGCGCTCGAGCACGGAAGCCCACGTGAGCGGGTCCAGACGGCTCGACGGTTCGCCAGCGGTGACGCCACTGGTCGCTTCGCCGACGACGTTCTGCGGGCGGCACGGACGCACTCGCCTCACGCCCTGGTGGTCGAGTCGATGCTCCCGGGGCTGCTGATCGGGGCGCTGGCGTCGGGTCTGCCCTGCGCCGGACTGATGGCAAACCTCTATGTGCGGCCCGTGCGGGGCCGGCCACCGCTGGCGACCTCGTGGTCACCCGGGGTCAGCCCCTTGGGACGGCTGCGGGATGCGATGGCCCTCGACGGCGCCCTGCTCGCGACCAGGCTCATGGCCCGGCCGTTGAACACGGTGCGGGCCCGGTACGGCCTGCCGCCCGTGACGGACCTGTTCGGGCAGATGGACCAGCTCGACCGCCTGCTGGTGCTGAGCAGCCCGGGCTTCGACTACCCCGCCCCGCTCCCGGCGAACGTCCGCTATGTCGGGCCACAGCTCGACGACCCGGACTGGTCCAGCCGGGCGGAGGACTGGCGTCCGGACGGAGACGGACCGCTCGTGCTCGTCGCGATGAGCTCGGTGTACCAGCGACAGACCGCCATGCTGCAGACCGTCGCCGCAGCGCTCGGCTCGCTGCCGGTACGTGCGGTGATCACCACCGGCAAGGCAGTGCACCCGCGGGACGTTCCCGCACGCCACAACGTGAGAGTTGTCGCCGCCGCACCGCACCGGGAGGTCCTGCGCGAGGCGGCGGTCGTCGTCACCCACGCCGGACACGGCACGGTCATGAAGTCGCTCGCCGCCGGGGTACCGCTGGTCTGCCTACCCATGGGGCGCGACCAGCGTGCCAACGCCCGGCGTGTGGTTCGCCTCTCCGCCGGCGTACAGCTCACCCGCCGCCCGACGGCCGGCCGCATCGCCTCCGCCATCCGGTGCGTGCTCGACGAGCCCACCTTCACCGCCAACGCCCACGACGCAGCCCAGATGCTTGCCGCCGAGGCACGCGTGCAGCCCAGCGCGGCAGACGAGATCGAGGCGCTGGCGGACCAGTCCTACGACGCGGTGTAGCCGCCGTCCACCAGGTGGTAGCTCCCGGTGATGAACGACGCCGCATCGCTGGCGAGGAAGGCCACCAGTGCGGCGACCTCGTCCGGCCGCCCCAACCGCCCGAGCGCGTGCTTGCCTGCGAGGAACTCCCTGGTCGGCAGGTCGAGGCTTGTCTCCACCATCGGCGTCGCGATGAATCCGGGGCCGACGGCGTTCACCCTCACACCGTGCGCCGCATACTCGAGCGCGCCGTTCTTGGTCAGCCCGAGCAGGCCGTGCTTGGCCGTGACGTAGGCCGAGGACATGCCGAACCCGACCATCCCGAGGATCGAGGCCATGTTCACGATCGACCCGCCGCCGGCCGCCACGATGGCAGGCAGCTCAGCCTGCATGCAGTAGAAGACGCTGTTGAGGTTGACGTCGATGACCCGGCGCCAGCCCTCCACGCTGTAGTCGGCGGTCAGTGCGATCTCGCCGCCGATCCCCGCGTTGTTCACAGCGATACGAACCGGGCCGAGCTCGCCGGCCGCTGCGACCATCGCCCGGCATCCCTCCGGATCGGTGACATCCCCGATGAACGCCGATGCCACACCGCCCGCTGCGGTGATCGCTTCCGCGACAACCGCTGCGCTGTCGGACATGTCGGCGACGAGCACCCGCGCCCCGTTGGCTGCCAAGAGCTCAGCCGTCGCCTTCCCGATACCTGATCCGCCGCCGGTGACGATCGCGGCTCTCTCGAACACGTCGTAGGTAGCCATACGTTCGAACGTACGCCTGGCCGCCCCGCCGTCCAGGGTCGAAGGTCCCCTGTCAGCAACGCATGTCCGGTCGACCGCGAAGCCGACCGGGCACGACGATCATCAGTCCTCGCGGGACTCCTTGACCCGGGCGACGAGCTGCGTGGGGCTGATGTAGCGCAGGGCCACGATCAGGATCACCATCATCGTCGCCGTGTACACGACCGCCATGGACGAGATGAGCTGACGTGCCTCACCGCCTCCCGCGGCGGTCATGGCCCGGTAGATGGCGACCACGAGCGTGTCGGACTGCGGTCCGGACACCAGGAACGTGAGCTCGAACATCCCGACCGTGCGGACCAGGACCAGGATCGACGCGGCCAGCACGCCAGGGATGAGCAGGGGCAGGAGGATCTTGGTCAGGATCTGCCGCATGTTCGCCCCGGACATCCGGGCGGCGTTCTCGATGGTCGGGTTGATCTGCTCGATGAACGGCGTCATCGTGATGATCACGAACGGGATGGACGGCACCAGGTTGACCAGGATCACCGCGGTGAGCGTCCGACCGATTCCCAGGTTGTACATCACGGTCGCCAGGGGGATGCCGTAGGTGATCGGCGGCATCAGCACGGGCAGCAGGAACAGCAGGGTGATCGTCCGCTTGAACGGGAAGGTGCGCCGCGCCAGCTGGTAGGCCGCCGGGACGCCGACGAGCGTCGAGATCACGATGACGGTGAGTGCCACCGTCAGGGTGACGCCCATGATGTGCGCCATCCCGAAGCGCTGCCAGGCGTCGGTGTACCAGCTGGTCACGAAGTTCTCGGGGAGCCAGCTGTCGAACCACGGCCTGCCGAACGAGTCGACGACGACGCTGGTGAGGATGCCGACGAGGAAGATGAAGAACGCCGCGGTGCCGGCCCAGACGATCCAGGTCGAGGGTGCCGCGACGAGCGACTTCTCGCCGGGCGCGCGGGCGCCGGACCGCCGCCGGGGGTCTGGAGGTGCGTCGGGAGACTCCGCCGGCGGGGAGGGCACCGTCTGCGTGGCCATCAGCCCTTGCCTCCTGTCGAACCCTTGTACATGAACGAGCGCCAGACCAGCACGACGGCGATGACGACCAGCTCGACGAGGCCCATCATGATGGCGATCGTCGAGGCCATCGGGTAGTCGTTCTGCTCGCCGAACGCTCGGAACGCCATCAGTGCCATCACGCGGGTGGAGCCCATCGCGTCACCGACCAGCCGGGCGGACGGGAACACGCTGAACGCCAGGACGAAGGTGAGGATGAAGGTCGTCGCCAGCCCGGGAGCCAGCAGCGGCAGGATCACGCGCCGGAACCGCTGCAGCCAGTCCGCCCCCATCGTCTTGGCCGCGGCCTCGATCGACGGGTCGATCCCTGACAGGTACGACGAGATGAGCAGGAACGCGAACGGGAATCCCGAGATGATCAGCGAGAAGACCACGCCGAGATAGTTGTTCACCAGGGCCAGCGGAGCGTCGATCAGGCCGATGTCCAGCAGGAACCGGTTCAACCAGCCCTGTCGGCCGGCGAAGATCAGTAGCCCTTGAGCGGTCAGCACCGTGCCGAGGGTGATCGGCAGAACCAGCAGGATGGTCAGGAACTTCTTCCCGACGAACTTGTGCCGGAGCTTGAACGCGACCGGCACCGCGACGACGACGTTGAACAGCGCGACCGGCAGCGCGAGGCGCATCGTCAGCCAGATGGAGTCGAAGATGAACGGGTCGTTGAAGAACGCGATGTAGTTGGCGAAGATGCTCGTCCCCCACTGCGCCTGCGTGGCCGCCGAGGGTTGGAACGTCAGGCCGATCCCGTAGGAGAACGGGTAGATGAACAGGGCCACCGCGAAGATCAGCGCCGGCACCAGCATCAGGAGCGACGAGTCGATCCCCCGCTCGGCCAACCGGTGCCGCAGGCTGGCCGTCGACTTGGTCGTCTGGCCGCGGCTCACTGCCGGACCTCCGCCAGCTCCCGCTCGTCGACCGACAGGGAGTCCAGGTCGATGGCCTCGCTCGGGAAGACGAGCACGCGTGCCGGGTCCGCCGTCAGCTCGACGGTGCTGCCGACGACCGGCGGGTGGTCGGAGCGCACGTGCAGGCTGCGGCCGGTGGCGGTCGTGACACCGACCGCGAACTCCCGGCCGTGGTACTCCACGACCGTGACCGTCGCGCTGACGGTGTTGTCACCGCGAGCCGACGCCGTGGGCGGGACGACGAGGAGGTCCTCGGGCCGGATCGCCGCGCGGACCCGTGCGCCGACCGCCACCGGCTCGCAGGCCGTCCCGCGCAGGGAGAGTGCGTGGTCGCCGATGGTGACGGCGGAGCCGTCGACCGCGGTGACGGTGAGGTCGATCAGGTTGCGGTAGCCCATGAAGTCGGCCACGTGGGCGTTGGCCGGGCTGTTGTGCAGCTCCTCCGGCGTGCCGATCTGCTGGACCCGGCCCTCGCGCAGCACCACGAGGCGGTCGGCCATCGAGAGTGCCTCTTCCTGGTCGTGCGTCACATAGAGCGTCGTCAGGCCGAGCGCGAGGTGCAGGCGCCGGATCTCGGTGCGCATCTCGAGCCTGAGCTTCGCGTCGAGGTTGGACAGCGGCTCGTCCATCAGCACGAGTCGCGGTTCGACGACGACGGCACGCGCGATGGCCACCCGCTGCTGCTGGCCCCCGGAGAGCTGGCCGGGCAGCTTGGTCGCGTGCTGCTCGAGCTTCACCAGCGCGATCGCCTCGGCGACGCGTCGCTTGATCTCGGGCTTGGGCACCTTGCGCATCTGGAGCCCGAAGGCGATGTTCTTCTCCACCGTGAGGTGGGGGAACAGCGCGTAGTTCTGGAACACCATGCCGAAGTCGCGCCTCTCGGCGGGGAGCAGGTCGACGCGCTCGGCGTCGATGAGGATCTCTCCGTGCGTCAGGGGAAGCAGTCCGGCGATGCAGTTGAGCGCCGTGGACTTCCCGCAACCCGACGGCCCGAGCAGGGCGATGAACTCGCCCTGCCGGATCGTCAGGTTGAGGCCGACCAGCGCATCCTGACCACCGAAGCTGCGACCGACGTTCTTCAGCTGAAGAGAGTCGAACGTGCTGGTCGAGTGGGACATGGGCTACTTCACCTCGAACTTGCCGGAGCCGACCTCGCGGTCCCAGATGTCGAAGGCCTTGACCAGCTCGGCCGGAGGCAACGGGGTGGCCTTCGGCTTCTCCTCGATCAGGTCGTCGTACCAGTCGCGGCCGAACTCCGCGATGATGTCCTGGCTTTCCTGCGGCGCCAGGTCGAGCGTCGCGCCCTCGATCGACGGTCCGGGGTAGAAATAGCCGGCGTCGTAGGCCATGGCGTTCGTCTCCGGCTCGAGCATGTACTGCAGGAGGTTGAGGATGGCCGACACCTTGTCGGGGGTCTGCCCGACCGGGATCGCGGCGTAGTGGGCGTCCGTGACCCAGGTGAAGTCGTCGAACGGCGCGGCCTCGATGGTGGCGGGCTCCGTCGCGAGGGCGCGGGGGTTGATGTCCCAGCCGGTCGTCGTCGGGATCAAGGCCCACGTGCCGTCAGCCATGTTGGTGACGACCTGACCGGTGCCGGTCGGGTAGCTGTCGATCGTGGTGCCCAGCTCCTTGAGGTAGGCCCACGTCTTGTCCCAGCCGTCAACCGGGTCGGACGGGTCCGTGTCGCCGAGCATGTACGGCAGGCCCTGCAGGAAGGTGCGACCCGGGCCGGAGTTGGCGGGCCGGGCGTAGCCGAACTTGCCGGGGTTCGCCTTGGCCCAGTCGAGGAGTTCCTGGGGGTCGGTCGGCACATCCTTGACGACGTCGGGGTTGTACTGCAGCAGCGGTCCCGACGGGTAGTACGTCGTGACGACGCCGAAGCCCTCGGCGAGCTCCTGCATGTTCGCGGCGGGCTCGATGTAGTTGTCCATGTTGGTGATGCGGTCGCCGAAGTCGTCGACGATGGGGATCCAGAGGTTCTGCTCGATCCCGGCCGACAGTCCGTCGGTACCCGACATGACGAGGTCGATGGACAGGCTGCCCGAGTCGACCTGCGGCTTGATGGTGCCGACGAGGTCGGGTGCGCCCGCACTCTCCCAGGTGACCGCCGAGATGATGTCAGGGTTCTCGGCGATGAACGCGTCGACCATCGGGCCGGTCAGCTTGACGTTGCCGGCGACGTCCATGATGTTCAGCGTCACAGGTGCCGACGGCTTGTCGGGGACGCCACTGGTGTCGCCGGACTCGCTGGCGGCGGGGGCCGGGGCGGCCGGGGTGTCGGCGTTCGGAGCGCTGCACGCGCCGAGCATGAGGGCGAGACTCGCAAGTCCGGCAACGACGGCCAGAGGTTTCGCTGTGCGCATGGGGCCTTCTTCTCTCTGTGATGTCCGAGCGCCATCGCTCGGACCGGGGTCGCAGATCTGATCGGTAGCTAGGCGGTCGCCAGGTCGGCGAGAACTCGCCGGACCGGACCGCTGGAGTCCCGCACGACGAGCCGGAACGACAGGTCGTGATGGTGCGCCGGGACGGCTGACGGATCCCGCACGAGCTGAACCAGCATGTCGACGCTGGCCCGCCCGCACGTCACGAGCGGGATGCCGACGCTGGTCAGCGACGGGGAGGTGAGGGAGGACATCGGGATGTTGTCCACCCCGACGACGCTGATGTCGCCCGGGACCGCGACGCCGCGCTGGCGCAGGAGGTCGAGCAGGCCGAACGCGAGAAGGTCGTTGTAGGCCAGCACTGCCGTGGCGCCGCTCGCGATGACGAGGTCGGCGGCGGCTATCCCCCCGGAGACGTACGGCGGGAAGGAACCGAGGTTGACCAGCTCGATGTCGGGGTGCTCGGCCGCGACGGACTCGAGGGCCGACAACCGCTCGGTGTTGGACCACGACGTCACCGGCCCACCGACCCAGGCGATCCGCCGGTGACCGAGGGCGCGCAGGTGCACCATCGCAAGCCGGATGCCCTCGACGTTGTCGATGGCCACGGTGGGCAGGTCGCCGCACCGGCGGTTGATGAGGACCATCGGGATGTCGAGCGCGACCTCGACGATCACGCCCTCGGGGCCACGGGGTGCGCACAGCACGAGTCCGTCCACCTGCTTGGACATGTCGCGGGCGAGCTCGGCCTCCTGGCTCGGGTCCTCGTCGGAGTCGGCGACGATCACGGCAAAGCCTGCGGCGCGTGCCCGGCTCTGGACGCCCTTGGTCACCGAGGCGAAGAACGGGTTCTCCAGGTCGGGGACGATCAGCCCGATGATGCCGGTGCGGCCCGTCACCAGACCGCGCGCGGCCTGGTTGGGGCGGTAGCCCATCCCCTGTGCCGTCGCCAGGACCTTGGCCCGAGTCTCCGGGGCGACCTCGTCCGGCTTGGCCAGGGCGCGGGACACGGTGGAGACCGAGACTCCGGCCACCCGGGCGACGTCTCTCGCTGTCACTGCCACGTTCTCCACCTCCATTGGTGTCGAGCGGCCACAGCGTCGTGGCTCGTGATGCGACTCTGCGTAGTATGCAAAGGCTTGCGGCAATCCGTCAAGGGTGCGTCACGAATACGCCACGTTGTGCGCGCTGACCTGCTGTGACACCACCTTGCAACTTCACTTCGCGTGCTCAGTGGATTGCAGAAGCGGCGAGGAGGCCCGCGCGCTCGACTCCGTGCGCGATGAGCCGTAGCGCAGGCCGTCCGCGTCCAGTCGAGGATCAGCATTGAAGCGCGGCCGAGGGTGGGTCTCGGTGGCCTTCTCACCTCGGCGTCACACGACGTGGTACCCCAGGTGGCACCCGCCCGCCGCGACCGCCGCTACGGCGTGACGAAGCGCTCGCCGAGCTGCCGACGAGACGTGACCTCGAGCTTCCGGAAGACCTTGCGGAGGTGGTAGTCGACGGTGTGCGCGCTGATGAACAGCGCCGCAGCGATCTCTGCGTTCGTCTGTCCTTCGGCGGCGAGATGTGCGACCGCCGACTCCTGCGGGGTGAGCCCGTCACCGCTGCTCGGTGCTTCGTGCGAGACGCGCTCGCCGGTGGCCTCGAGCTCTCGGCGTGCTCGGTCCGCGAACGCCGCCGCGCCCGCCCGCTCGAAGATCCCGAGTGCGGTGCGCAGCTCGTCGCGCGCTTGTCGCCGTCGTCGCTGACGGCGCAGCCACTCCCCGTAGAGCAGATGTGCTCTGCCGTGGTCACCCAGCGCGGTCGATTCCTGGAGGTGCTTGATCGCGCTGCGGTAGAGATCCTCTGCTGCGTCGTCGCGAGCCAGCAGAGCCGCGCAGCGGTCGGACACGCCACGCACCCATGGGGTGCCGCTGACGGCAGCCATCATCGCGAGTCGTTCCGCCGAATCCTGGACCGCCTCGACATGACCGCTGCGCACGCCCGCCTCGATGTACTCGGGCAGCTGTTGGTACGTCACCTGGAGGAAGGGTTGCTCGACCATGGGGCGGAAACGATCGAAGGCGTCGCGGTAGTGCCCCTCGGCGATCTCGCGAATGCCGAGCCCGGTCATCGCCATGGTCCAGGCGCCGCCAAATCCGCTTGTCCGGGTTGCCTCGGCGATGGCCTCGACCTGCGCCTTGGGAGCGCCGGACCACGCCAGGTAGGACGCATTGACCACCTGCTCGGCGTCGTAGCCGATCGCTTGGCGCAGGTCGCGCACCTGCTCGACGTAGCGACCGGCCGCCAGTGCGTCACCCCGCACCAGCTCGGCGAGGCTGAGCACCCAGAGGGCCGTGTCGAGCGCTCGAAGGGCTCCGGCTTCACGCGCTGCACGGGCCATGCGCTCGAGTAGCTCGATGCACGCGCGCTCGTCCCACAGCGCAATGCTCAAGGAGACGCCGAGCGAGACGTGGGCGAGCAGCTCGTCGGCGGGTGCGTCGCGCAGCACCTGCAACGCCGCGCGGATCTGCGGAGCGGACTCGGCGTACGGGCTGAGAATGTGGGCGGCCAGCGCACGCCGCAGGACCGAGCCGGCCCCGTCCTGAAGTCGCTGCCCGAGCTCGGGCAGCGTTGCCCCTGTCATCGCCCACTCGGCCGTCAAGGCCAGCTCGAACGCGCGGAGCAACGTGTGTTCCTCGAGCTCGGGAACGATCCCGTGGAACAAGTCGGCGGCCTGCAGCAAGGTTGCCGTGGCACCGGCGACGCCGTCTGGGTCGCCGACGAACAGGGCAAGCAGGGTCCGGAGGGACAGCACACGTCCCTGGCTGACCGGGTCGATCTGGGTGGGGTCGACCCGGTCGAGGAACTCCAGCGCGAGCTGCGCGGCCCCCGCCGAGGCCGCCGCCTCCGCCGCCTCGATGAGCCGACCGTCCCGCGAGGGTCCGTCGGGCGTCAGGTCAGCAGCTCGGGCGAGCAGACGGGCTCGTGACGCGGTCCCACCGCGCCCACCGGTCTTGTCCGCGGCCTGCACCATCCGCGCGGCGACGGACTCGTCGGTTCCGACGACAGCGGCCGCCGCGTGCCACACCGCGACGTCGGCGTGGCCGTTCTCGTCGGCGACGTCCCGAAGCACCCCGTGCAGCCGGCGGCGCTCCGTCGACGGCATCCCGTTGTAGACGGCCGACCGGACCAGCGGATGGCGGAACCGAACCGTGTCGCGGCCGGCGGCGAAACGCTCAGCACCCTCGGCCGCATCTACCGCGAGGCCGAGCCGCTCGGCCGCCTCGCCGATCAGGACCGCGTCACCACTGGACTCGACGGCAGCAACCCGCAGCCACTGCCGTGCGGACCGGGGCAGGGCATCGACCTCGCGCCGGTAATGGGCCTCGAGCCGCGTGCCGACGGGCACCGGGTCCGGCGTCAGGGTCGAGGTGGTGAGCTCCCTCGCGCTGACCTCCCGGCCCAGGTCGATCAGGCTCAACGGGTTGCCCACGGACTCCCGGGCGATCTGCGCGGCGACGTACGGATCGAGCGGTTCCGCTGCGAACTGGTTCAGCAGGTGGACCGCCGACAGCGCGTCCAGCCCGCTGAGCTCCAGTCTCGCCACGCCGGCGGTGACCCGCTCAAGGCGCTCGTCCGGTCGAGTGGCCAGGATCAGCGCCAGAGACTCGGCCTTCAGCCGGCGCGCCACGAACGCCAGGACCTCGAGCGACTCCGCGTCGAGCAGGTGCGCGTCGTCGACCACGCACACGATCGGCTCGCTCTCGCCGGCCGCCGCGAACAGGGACAGCATTCCTAGACCGACCAGGAAGCGGTCGGGCGGCGGACCGCTGTCGAGGCCGGCCGCGATCCGCAGCGCGGCAACCTGCCGGTCCGGGATCTCGGGCAGGTGGTCCCGGAACGAGGTGCCGATCCGCTGCAGGGCCGCATACGGCATCGCGTCCTCGGCCTCGTAGCCATCCGCGCGCACGATCCGCATCCGCTGGGCGTGCTGCACCGCTTCGCCCAGAAGGGCTGTCTTCCCGATCCCTGCCTCGCCGCGGACCAGCAGCGCGCCAGCGCGCCCGTTGCGCGCGGAGCCGATCAGAACGCTGAGGAGCTCGAGCTCGCTGGAACGTCCAAGGAGCGCCGGCGGGTCACTGTCGATGCCGAGACATTAGCGAAGAACCCCCCGTCGGCGCAGGCGTCTGGTACTGCGACCTGCAACGACGCGGAACCCGCCACGTGCCACCGTCGTCACGACCACGCGCTGCACGTGGTGCGGGAACCGGACATTGCGGCGAACCATCGAGGCATCCCGACCTCCCGGAGGTGCCTCATGCCATTCGTCATCGCCGATGACGGCGCGCAGATCTTCTACAAGGACTGGGGGACCGGCGGCACGCCGGTGATCCTCAGCCACGGGTGGCCGCTGAACGCGGACGCCTGGGACGCCGCTGCTCTGTTCCTCGCCGCGAACGGACACCGTGTGATCGCCCACGACCGGCGCGGCCACGGCCGCTCCAGCCAGACGTGGAACGGCAACGAGATGGACACCTACGCCGACGACCTCGCGTGCCTCATCGACTTCCTCGACCTCACCGACGTCACGCTCGTCGGACACTCCACCGGCGGCGGCGAGGCCGTGCACTACATCGGCCGGCACGGCACGGCGCGCGTGGCCGGTCTGGTGCTGGTCTCCGCGGTACCGCCGCTCATGCTGGGTTCCGACGACAACCCGGGCGGCCTGCCGATCGAGGTGTTCGACGGCATCCGCGCAGGAGAGAGCGCCGACCGCTCGCAGCTGTACCGGGAGCTGGCCGACGGGCCGTTCTTCGGGAACAACCGCAACAACGACGTCTCGCAGGGCGTCCGCGACGCGTTCTGGCTGCAGAGCATGGCCAGCGGCCACCGCGGCGCCTACGAGTGCATCGCGGCATTCTCGGCCACCGACTTCCGCCCGGATCTGGCCAAGGTCGACGTCCCGACGCTGGTGATCCACGGGTCCGACGACCAGATCGTGCCGTTCGAGGTGGGCGGCAAGCGGTCCGCCGCCGCCATCGACGGCGCCACCTTGACCGTCTACGAGCACGGCGCGCACGGGCTGCCCGACACCGAACGGGACCGCCTGCACACGGACCTGCTCGCCTTCGTCGACTCACTGACCGCCTGAGAGAGGACGCACCATGACCACCATCGTGCTCGTGCACGGCCTGTGGATGACCCCGCGCAGCTGGCGCGGCTGGAAGGAACGCTTCGAGGCCGCGGGCCACACGGTCCTGGTCCCGGCGTACCCGGGATTCGAGATCGAGGTCGAGGCACTGCGGGAGAACACCGACGTCATCGCGAAGCTCACCGTGCCCGAGACCGTGGACCACATTGCCGCCCAGATCGAGGCGCTGCCCGAACCGCCGATCATTGTGGGTCACTCCTTCGGCGGGACCCTCACGCAGCTCCTGCTCGCGCGGGGGCTCGGTTCTGCGGGCGTCGTCGTCGACTCGGCACCCACCGAGGGTGTCCGCGTCAACCCGCTGTCGCAGGCCAAGTCGCTGTTCCCGGCGCTGAAGAACCCCGCCAACTACCACCGGGCCGTCGGGTTCACGCCCGAGGAGTTCCACTACGCGTTCGCCAACACGCTCTCGCGTGAGGACTCCGACGCCGTCTGGCAGGAGTTCGCCATCCCTGCGCCTGGCAACTGGGTGTGGGCCTACGGCCTGCTCGCCAACTTTACGCCCGGCCACCAGGAGACCTGGGTCGACTACGACGCCGACCGGGCGCCGCTGCTGTTCATCGGCGGCGAGGAGGACCACATCATGCCGCCGTCGGTGAACAGGTCGAACGCGAAGCACTATGCCAAGTCGCCCGCGCTCACCGAGTACCACGAGTTCCCCGGCCGATCCCACTGGATCTGCGCCGAGCCGGGCTGGGAAGAGGTCGCCGACTTCGCCCTGGCGTGGGCGCTCGAGAACGCGCGCCCCGTCTCCGTCCCGTTGGCATAGCCCGGACCCCCGATTCGACGAGCAGCTCATGCGTGTGACCCGAATCGGGCCCGTCGACCTCCCGAAACCATCCCGCACCACACCGTGAAAGGAACAATCGTGACCAGCATCAGACGCAAGCTCAGCGCGGCGGCCCTCGCCATCGCGACCACCTTCTCCATCGCCGCCCTCGGCGGCGCGGCGCTCCCCGCGGCCGCGACTGCGCCCGCTGCCCACGTCCAGACCACGACATCACCGAAGCCGACGGTCGTGCTGGTGCACGGGGCGTTCGCGGACTCCAGCGGCTGGAGCCTGGTGGCGACCGGTCTGCAGGCGAAGGGCTACCCGGTGATCGCCTTCTCCAACCCGCTGCGCGGCGTGGCCTACGACAGCGAGTACCTGCGGCAGTTCCTCAGCACGATCCCGGGACCGATCGTCCTGGTCGGCCATTCCTACGGCGGCGCCGTCATCACCAACGCCGCCACCGGCAACCCGAACGTGAAGTCCCTTGTCTACATCGCCGCCTACGCCCTGGACGAGGGCGAGTCGGTCCAAGCCGCCAACACCCTCGGCGGAGGCCACACCGAGGTCACCGACCACCTCGTGGTGCGCCCGTTCCCCGGAGCGACACCCGGAGACGCCGACGCCTACATCGACCCCGCGTTCTTCCCCCAGCTGTTCGCCGGGGACCTGCCCAAGGTCGTCGCCCAGAACATGGCCGGATCCCAGCGACCCGGAGCGTTCGCGTCCCTGGTCACCCCCTCGGGCGTGCCCGCCTGGAAGACGATCCCCAGCTGGTACCTCGTCGCCAAGCAGGACAAGATCATCCCCCCGGAAGCCGAGCGAGCCATGGCAGCCCGCGCCGGAGCCACGACCGTGGAGATCAACAGCTCCCACGTCCCGATGATCAGCCACCCCCTCGCCGTCCTCGCCCTCATCCGCGACGCAGCAAAGTAGGTCGGCCGACCTTCAGCATCGCGCCGGCCGCGCCGGCGACGACCGATCATTGTGCAAGGTCTTGCGGTGGCGACCTCAGGGTCGCCACCGCGGACCGTTTCACCACGCGCCAGCGAGCCGCTCAGAGCGTCTCGCCCCGAATTCGGTAGAGCCTCGCAACGGACGCTTCGAGCCTTCCCCGGTGCGGTGCGGCCGCTGGCCCGCGCGCGAGCTACACGCGGTGTTTGTCGTCGGACGGGCCTGGCACCCGGTCGGCTCCCGAGACCGTCGCGGACCTCCACACCTGCCCGGCGCCCGCGGTGCCGGCGCAGCGACAAGGTCGTCACGCGTGGGCCGCCAGCAGCGTGCGCACGAGCGTATCGGCCACCCAGTCCCGATAGTCCGCTGGGCTCCACCCGCGCTCGGTGACCAAGCTGTCGTAGTTGGCTCGCGAACACACCGTCACGAGAATGTCGGCGGCCTGCTGGGTCGAGAGTTCCCCGCGCAAGCTCCCCCGCTCGGCCAGTTGCGTGGCCAGCTGCCGCATGCCCTCCAGGCGGCGTGCCGCATACCCTTCCCGGACCTGCGCGAGCTCAGGGACGCTTGACGCCGCTTCGTCGAGGACCTGCAGCAGCGCCCCGGCCCGGGCATACACACCCGGCTGGGTCGCGGCGTACAGGTGGAGCTTGCGGGCCGGGTCCTTCTCCTCGATCACTCGTCGGATGCCAGGCCGCTGCTCGACGGGGAGCTCGGCGTTGACCATCCCGCCCGCCAGAGCGCTCTCGACGACCGCGGCGAGCAGTCCCGCCTTCCCGGGCGCCGCCCGGTAGATCGTCTCGACGGCCACGCCCGCCTCCGAGGCGATCCGCGGAATGGTGGCACCGGCGTAGCCGCGAGCGAGGAACACCCGGTGCGCCGCCTTCAGAACGCGTGCCCGGGTGAGCGCGGCTTGCGCGCGTCGCGATGTGGCGTCGTAGCGGCGCCGCGGCCTTGTGCTCTCTGACATTGAGGAGAATACTACTGGCATCAAATGGTCGGCGCGACCAGCGCCACGCCACAGGTGAGGAGCAGACCGTGTCCGAGACCGACATCAAGGCCATCACCGCGGGGATAGACATCGCGAGAAGCCCGTCCCACGTCTTCGGCTACATCACCGACGCAAAGCACCTCCCCGAGTGGCAACCCGACGTGCGCCAGGCCGCCTACGACCTGCCCACCGCCGTCGGCATCGGCGCCCGAGGCCAAGAAGTCCGGCACGTGATGGGAGCCGACCGCCCCATCACCTGGGAGGTCACCGAGTACGATCCCCACCGCCGTTACGGGGTACGAGGAGTCGACGGCCCGGTTCGGAGCCGCGTCACGATGGACCTGATCCCCACCGCCGACGGAGCTGGGACACATCTGGCGTACGGCATCGACTTCACGGGCCACGGGATCGGCAAGCTGATCGCGCCGCTCGCGCGTAGCGCTGCTCGCAAGGAGCTGGTGACCACACTCGAGAGACTCAGGCTCCAGCTCGAAGCGGACTGAGCTTCCCCAAGGATCCCCAACCAGGGCGGCGCCCACCTGCAGGAGTAGCGCGAGAAGCGGTTTCATGACCTTCTCACGTACGGTCAGATGTCGTGCCGGTCCGCAGCGGGCAGCTGTGGACGTCTCTGCAGGTCAGCGAGTTGAGCCGTTTCTGACGAGAAGTTCCACGAGCCTGTCGAATGCCCGACGTGGGCCCCGCATACCCCCTGCTGTGGCACCCGACGGTCGTCGCGCGGCCCCACGACAATGACCCTGTCCGCAGCGTTTCCGCTGGTGACAGGGCCTTCGTGGTGGAGCCGCCTAAGAGAATCGGACTCTTGACCTTCTCATGACGACGTGGGGACCGCCTTCTCCGGCGGTCACATGCTCGTGCGGTCGACACCGAGGATGCTCGCCCGCACAGGCGACCTCGCGCGAGGACGTCCCCGGTCCTCGCCGTGTTGTCGGGAAGCCCGATCGGACTGTCGACGGCAACTACGTCGACCGGTGGGTCGGCCCTGACGGCGTCGGTCAGGGCCGCGAAGGTCTGCGCAGGGAACACCTGTGCGTCGGCGCCGTCGAGCACGATGCCGATCAGCCGATCTTGCAGGCATCCACCACGGGGTGATCTGTCTCACCTTCGGGCCGATCGGGTGCGTTCTGGTCTCACCATGAAGAGCAAGCGGCCCTGCGCCCCGCTGGCCGCCCCTCGTGGGAGGTGTGCCATGGCCCAGGACGACACGACGCTGCACTGCCGCGAGTGCCGGACCCCCTACCCCGTCGGTCGACTCGCCCGCGAGTGCGAGCTGACGCACGGCGTCCGTCTCGTGTACGACAACTCGCATTTCTGGATGGGTTCCGGCGACGCCGGACCCCGCTACTCCCAGGCCCGCGGCTGACCGGCGCCAGTCTCTTCAGTCCTGGCCGTTCGTGGCTGCCGGAACCATGAAGCTCGGGCTCACGTCCGGCGGCGTCACCCACTGAGCATCCACGCGGCACACGTGTAGCTCCTTGAGAAGCCGTTCGCCGAGTGCCACGTGCTGATCGACCCGACGGCGCAGTGGAGCCACCCGACGTGCCGACCGAGGTCGGTGCGGGACCTTGGTGTAGGCGTCCGAGCTCATACGCAAAGCCGTGAGCGGCTGCGATTGTCCGGACGGCGTCCCACCTCGGCGCGGAGAGGCGTTTCGATGACCTTCTCACCTCGGTGAGAAGGGCCATGCCGGTCCGCAGGGGGCAGGTGCGGACGTCTCTGCAGGTCAGGAAGCCGTGCCGCTACTGACGAGAAGCTCCACGAGCCCGTATGACGCCCGCCCCTGGCCCCGCTTGGCGCCATCGTGGCTACCAGGGGTGGTTGCGCGCCCCCCACGACAAAGGCCCCGAACCAGCGTTTCCGCTGGTCACGGGGCCTTCGTGTCGGAGCCGCCTAAGAGAATCGAACTCTTGACCTTCTCATTACGAGTGAGACGCTCTGCCGACTGAGCTAAGGCGGCGTCGTCGGGACCCATGGACCCCGGCGAGCCCGCTTACTGTACCTGGCTGACCCCCGGCGCTCCAAAGCGAGGGCTGCACGCGACCGCGGCAGCGGCGAGCGCCACGACGTCCTCGGCGATCGCAGCCTGCCAGTTAGGAAACCGGTCGACCGCCCACGCCCGCCACGCCGCTCCCCCGTAGGCACCGGCGAGCCCGCCGACGGCACCCACGAGCGCGTGCGGGACGGGGTTCGCGTGGGCGCGTGCCGCGAGCATGGACGCTCCGATCGCGCCGGACGTCGCCCGGACCAGGGCGCCGCCGTGCTCCAGCCGACTCGGTGCGATCGGGAGCTTGTCGCTCACCAGCTCGGCGACCACCCCCACCGCGGCGGCCGCCCGCACCAGTGCTCCTCGGTCGCCGGTGATCGTCGGACCCGCCGGCCCGAGGGACGAGCGGGCGCCGGCGGCCCATCCGAGCAGCAGCGAGCGCACGACCAGGGCTGTCATCCCGACACCGTCACCCGGGACGGCGCTCCCGGCAACCTGGGTCAGCAGCGGGTGCCCTCCGCGGGGACTGCGCCGGTCAGCAGGTAGGCGTCGACGGTGTTGGCGATGCAGTCGTTCGAGGAGCCGTACGCGGTGTGCCCCTCGCCCTCGTAGGTCAGCAGGACCGCCGACGACAGCAGCTCTGCCAGCTGCTCGGCCCACTGGTAGGGCGTCGCCGGGTCGTTCGTGGTGCCGACGACGAGGATCGGCGCAGCGCCCTCGGCGGCGTAGGAGTCGAGACCGCCGACCTCGGGGACCGGCCACTGGGCGCACACGGTGCCGCCGTAGCCGAAGAAGTACCCGACCGTGGGGGCGGCGGCCTGGATCTGGGCCGCCTCGGCGCGCATCGCGTCGAAGTCCGCGGACGCCCGGCTGTCGAGGCAGTTGATGGCGTAGAACGCGACGAGCGAGTTG
The DNA here is from genome assembly GCF_001424125.1 of Cellulomonas sp. Leaf395. Classification (GTDB taxonomy): domain Bacteria; phylum Actinomycetota; class Actinomycetes; order Actinomycetales; family Cellulomonadaceae; genus Cellulomonas. The sequence continues at coordinate 360,055 of NZ_LMQI01000001.1, read as the reverse complement.
GTGCTGTACGTCCCGTCCGGCTGGCGGTCCGAGTACTGGTCGGCCAGCTGGAGCAGCAACGAGCCGTCGTTCTGGTCGATCGCGGCTGTCAGGGCTTGCGTCAGGAGGGGCCAGTACGACTGCGAGTACAGCGGGAGCGCGATCCCGTAGAACGCGAGCGACCGGGTCAGGGCGCGGTCGGTGCCGGTGGGCAGGGGGTTGGCCTCCGCCCGCTCGAACAGCTCCGTGATCTGCGCGAGCCCGTCGTCGACCGACCCGTCGAGCGGGCAGCGCGGGCCGGCCTGGCAGTCGGCGATGTAGGCGCGCAACGCGTTCTCGAAGCCGACGGCCTGACCTTCCGACGCCTCCGCGGACGGCAGGTCGGGCGGGAGAGCACCGTCGAGCACGAGCCGGCCGACCTTCTCCGGGAAGAGCGAGGCGTACGTGGCACCGAGCGCGGTGCCGTAGGAGAAGCCCAGGTAGGTGAGCGTGTCGTCGCCGAGCGCCGCGCGCAGCACGTCGAGGTCGCGGGCCGCGCTGATGGTGTCGACGTGGCCGAGCGCCGCACCCGTGTTCTGCTCGCACGCGGCCCCGAGCTCGCCGTAGATGTCGATGACCTCCTGGATCCCCGCGTCGGTCGAGTAGTCGGGGTCGTAGGCGATGAGCTCGTCCAGCGCGGGGTCGTCGATGCACTCGACGGGGCTGGAGCGCTGCACGCCGCGCGGGTCGAACCCGACGAGGTCGAACTGGCGGGTGATGTCCTCGCTCACCATGCCCTTGACCTGGGCGACGAAGTCGACACCCGAGGCGCCGGGGCCACCGCGGTTGAGCAGCAGGGAGCCGATCGGCTCACCGCCGGTCGCCCTGGCGCGGGCGAGCGCGATCCCGATCGACGGTCCCGCGGGGTCCGCGTAGTCCAGCGGCACCTGGGCGGTGGAGCATTCACCCTGCTCGCACGCGGTCCACTCCAGCTGCTGCGTGTAGTAGCTCGCGAGGTCGCCCGTCGCCTCCGCGCTCGGCGAGTCGGACGTGGTCCCGGGGACCGGTCCGGCCGCCTGGTTCTTGGGCGCCACGCACCCGGCGAGCAGCACGACGACGATGAGCACGGCAGCGATCAGCGCGACAGCGAGCCGGCTCCGCGGTTCGCGTCCGACGCTCGTGGGCGCGACGAGGCGGGCGGAGAGCGGCATGCGCACACGGTAGCCGCCGATGCTGGGCGTCCGGCCTCGCGTCCGCCGGCTGCATCGGACCGTCACCCGATCTGCACAGGGGGACCGTCATCCCTGCGGGCGGAGCGCCACCGCCATCGCCTCGACCGCGAGCAGCGGGGCGACGTTCCCGGCCAGGCGGGTGCGGGCCTGTCCGACGGCATCCATGCGTCGCAGGGTCTGCTCCGGGGTGCTCGACTCGGCGAGGACGCGCACCGACTGCTCGTGCTCGACGTTGACCAGCTCGACGCCCGCCCCCAGCTGCACGACGAGCACATCGCGGTAGAGCGACAGGAGGTCCACCATCGCGCGGTCCAGCACGTCGCGCTGCGCCCGGGTGGCCCGGCGCTTCTGGTCCTCCTCGAGCTGACGGACCTGGGTGCGCAGTGTCGGCGGCAGCGTCGCTGCACCTTCCGCGCCCATCGACCGGAGCAGCTCGGCCTTCTCCTCGGCGTCCCGCTGCTCCGTCGCGGCCTTGGCGTCGGCCTGCGCGGTCTCGACGAGCTCGCCGGCCGCGAGCACGGCGTCGCCGACCCCGCGGATCTTCGCCGCGATGCCCAGCACCGCGGACCGTCGGGCGCGCGCCTCGGGGTCCCGGGCGAGCCGACGAGCGATCCCGACGTGGCTCTGCGCCGCGCGGGCCGCGACCGCCGCGACCGCCGGGTCGATGCCGTCCCGCGACACCAGCAGGGCGGCGACCGCGTCGACCGGCGGCACGCGCAGCGCCACGGCACGGCTGCGGGAGCGGATGGTGACCAGGACGTCCTGCGGGCTCGGCGCGCACAGGACCCAGACCGTGCGGCCGGCCGGCTCCTCGATGGCCTTGAGCAGCGAGTTGCCGCTGGTGTCGTTCAGGCGGTCTGCGTCCTCGATGATGATCACCCGGTGCCGGCCTTGCGACGGCGACCGCTGCGCGAGCTCCACCAGCGGGCGGGCCGTCTCGGCGCGGATGAAGACACCCTCGGTGGCGACGACCGTGACGTCCGGGTGCAGCCCACGCAGGGTGGTGGTGCAGTCGTGACAGGTGCCGCAGCCGCCGGTCGCGCACTGCAGCGCCGCGGCGAACGCCCGGGCCGCGTTGGACCGCCCCGAGCCCGGAGGACCGGTGAGCAGCCACGCGTGGGTCATCGCGGCCGGGTCCTCGATCGCGTGCCGCAGGACCTCGACCGCGGGCTCCTGGCCGACGACGTCGTCCCAGACGCTCACGGTGCCACCCCGAGGAGGGTGGCGACCCGGGAGCGGATCTCCGACGCGAGCTCCTCGACCGGACGCGTCGCGTCCAGGACGAGCCAGCGCCCCGGCTCGGCCTCGGCGCGTCCGAGGAACGCCTCTCGGGTGCGCCGGTGGAACTCGTCGCCCGCCCGCTCCAGCCGGTCCGGGTCCCCGGTCAGCCGCGCCTTGCCGGCGACCGGGTCGAGGTCGAGCAGCACGGTCAGCGCAGGGAGCAGTCCGTCGACGGCCCACAGGGAGAGGCGTTCGACCTCGTCGGCCCCCAGGTCACGCCCGCTGCCCTGGTAGGCCACCGACGAGTCGAGGTAGCGGTCGGTGACGACCACGGCCCCGCGGGCCAGCGCCGGGCGGACGAGCGAGGCCACGTGGTGCGCGCGGTCGGTGGCGTAGAGCAGCGCCTCCGTCCGGGAATCGACGTGGTCGCCGTGCAGGACGGCGTCGCGCAGCAGGAGACCGAGCTCGGTGCCGCCCGGCTCCCGGGTCAGGACGACCTCCCGCCCCAGTCCCGTCAACCAGTCGCCGAGGAGGCGCGCCTGCGTCGACTTCCCGGCGCCGTCGCCCCCTTCGAACGAGAGGAAGAGGCCAGGAGGGTGGGTGGTCACGTGCGTCAGGGTAATCGCCGGGTCCGACGTCACTCCCCCGGGTACGTCACGCCGACCAGCGAGCGGATCGTGTCCATCGTCCGCAGCACCTCGAGGGTGTTGTCCCACGTGAGGCGCGGGCTCTCGGTCGCGCCGGCGGCGACCTGGCGGGCGACCTCCGCGGCCTCGTACTGCAGGCCCTTGGTGCCGGGCTGGTCGAAGTCCCACACCCGCCCGTCGAGGCGCTGCACGCGGAACGACGTCGGGCCGTAGAAGCTGCCGCGGACCCAGATGTTGCCCTCGGTGCCGGAGATGGTCGCGATCGTCGGCGTCTTGGCCCACAGGGTCGTGGACAGGGTCGCCTGCGCGCGCTCGCCGTAGGACAGCACGATCGAGATCTGGCCGTCGACACCGGTCGGCGTCAGCTGCCCGACCGCCTGCACCGCGTCCGGGACGCCGAGGAAGTCGTGCGCGAACGACACCGGGTAGACGCCGAGGTCGAGCAGGGCGCCGCCGGCCAGGGCGGGGTCGAACAGCCGGCTCTTCGGGTCGTACGCGAAGGCCTGACCGTGGTCCGCCGACAGGTTGATGATCTCGCCGATCTCCCCGGCGTCGATGACCTGGTGCAGCGCGTAGACGTGCGGCAGGAACCGCGTCCACATCGCCTCCATCACGAACACCCCGGCTTCACGGGCGGCGGCGAAGACCTCCTCGGCCTCCCCGGCGTTGCGGGTGAACGCCTTCTCGACGAGCACGTTCTTGCCGGCGCGGATGGCCAGCAGGGCCTGCTCCTTGTGCTCGGAGTGCGGCGTCGCGATGTACACCGCGTCCACCTGCGGGTCCTCGACCAGCTCGCGGTAGCCCACGTGGGTGGTCGGGATGCCGTGCGCCGTGGCGAACCGCTGCGCGCGGTCCCGGTTGCGGGAGCCGACGGCGACCAGCTGCGCGCGCGTGTGCGCGTTCACGGCCGAAGCGAACGTCGCGGCGATGTTGCCCGCGCCGAGGATGCCCCAGCGGATCGGTGGTGCAGAGCGGGGGTCTTCAGCGCGGTCAGCCATGAGCGACAACCTAGCGCGCGACCGGCGACCGGTCCGCCCGGGTCCGGCAGTCATCTCCCGACGACGGCCTCAGCTCGCACGAGATCGTCAGTTCGCGACGAGATCGTCAGCTCCAACTGACGATCTGGTCGCAAAGTGACGATCTCGCGGCGCGGCGCGCTGGTGGGCACTGCGCTGTGCGGAGTGGGTCGGGTGGCGTTGACGTGGGCTGCGTGGACCTTGTTGGGTGGCGGGGTGCCGGCTGTCCCCGATCGTCTCGCCGCGTGGGGTCAGCAGCTGGTGGAGACGCACGACAGGTTGCGGGACGAGCTGGACCGGCTCCTCGACGGGCTTGACGAGACGTCCGAGCTGACGCCCGACCTCCGGACCCATTGCGTGGCGTTCTGCAGCGCGGTCGGGCGGCACCACACCAGCGAGGACCGGACTGCGTTCCCGGCGCTGGCGGCGCAATACCCGGAGCTGCGGGACACCCTCGACGGGCTCGCTCGCGACCACCACGTGGTCGCGGGCATCCTGCGGAGCATCGACGCCGTGCTGACCGACAGCGACGACCTCTCGCGGGCGCGCCGCGAGATCGACGGGCTCGCCGCGATCCTCGAGTCGCACTTCCGCTGGGAGGAGCGCGCGGTCGTCGCGGCGCTGGACGGAATGACCGACCACGGCGTCGACGCGGAGCGGTTGTTCGGCCGCGACGTCTGACGGGCCACGACGGATCCGACCGGACCCGTTGCGTCCGGACGACACGGTTCCGGACCGGGCCTACTTCTTCGCGGCGGCCTTGCTCTTGGCGGGCGCCCGTCGAGCAGGTGCCTTCTTCTTCGCGGGCGCCGACGCACGCTTCTCGACCAGCAGCTCGATCGCCTGCTCGCGCGTGATCGTCTCGGGCGTGAGGTCGCGCGGGAGGGTCCGGTTGGTGACGCCGTCGGTGACGTAGGCGCCGAAGCGCCCCTCCTTCACGACGATCGGCTTCTCCGACGTCGGGTCGTCGCCCAGCTCACGCAGCGGCGGCGCCGCAGTGGCGCCACGGCCCCGCTTGGGCTGCGCGTAGATGGCCAGCGCCTCCTCGAGCGTCGTCGTGAAGAGCGCCTCCTCGGAGGCGAGCGTGCGCGAGTCCGTGCCCTTCTTCAGGTACGGGCCGTAGCGGCCGTTCTGCGCGGTGATCTCGGTCCCGGTCTCCGGATCGACGCCGACCACGCGGGGCAGGGACAGCAGCGTGAGCGCCTCGTCGAGCGTGATCGTCTGCAACGACATCGACTTGAACAGCGACGCCGTCCGCGGCTTCGGGGCGGCGGCCAAGGCACGCTTCTGCGCGGCGGCCGACAGGGACGTGTCGATCTCCGGGTCGGGCAGGATCTCCGTGACGTACGGGCCGTAGCGGCCGTTGCGCGCCACGATGGGCGTGCCGGCGACGGGGTCGGTGCCCAGCACCTGGTCACCCTCGGGCTGCGTCTCCAGCAGCTCGCGGGCCTTGGCCACGGTCAGCTCGTCGGGCGCCAGCTCCTCGGGCACGGACGTGCGACGAGTGGTGCCGTCCTCGGCGGGCTCGGCCGCCGAGTCCTCGAGGTACGGGCCGTACCGGCCGACGCGCAGCACGATGCCCTCGCCGATCGGGATCGAGTTGACCTCGCGGGCGTCGATGTCGCCGAGGTTCGCGACGAGGTCCCGCAGGCCCTCGCCCTCCTCGTTGCCCGTGCCGTCGCCGAAGTAGAACCGGGACAGCCACGCCACCCGGTCCTTGTCCCCCGCCGCGATGGCGTCGAGGTCCTCCTCCATCTCGGCGGTGAAGTCGTAGTCGACCAGCCAGTCGAAGTTCTCCTCGAGCAGGCGCGTCACCGCGAACGCGAGCCACGACGGCACCAGCGCCTGCCCGCGACCGGTCACGTACCCGCGGTCCTGGATCACGGAGATCGTCGCGGCGTACGTGGACGGCCGGCCGATCCCGCGCTCCTCGAGCGCCTTGACCAGCGAGGCCTCGGTGTAGCGGGGCGGCGGGGACGTGCGGTGGCCGTCGGCGGTGAGGTCGGACGCGGACAGCGGGTCGCCCTCGGCCATCTTCGGCAGCCGGGCGTCGTCCTTCTCGGCCGTCGCCGCCGGCTCCTCCGCCTCCTCGGCGTACCGCGAGACGTCGCGACCCTCCTCGTACGCGGCCAGGAACCCGCGGAACGTGATGACGGTGCCGGACGCGGAGAACAGCACGTCGGTGCCGTCGGAGGCCGTGGCACCGAGGCGGACCGAGGCCGTCTGCCCGCGCGCGTCGGCCATCTGCGACGCGACCGTGCGCTTCCAGATCAGCTCGTACAGGCGGAACTGGTCGCCCGAGAGCTCCTTGGCCACCTGCGCCGGCGTCCGGAAGTGGTCACCGGCGGGCCGGATGGCCTCGTGGGCCTCCTGGGCGCCCTTCGCCTTGCTCGCGTACACGCGCGGCGCGTCGGGGATGTACTCGGCGCCGTACAGCTCCGAGGCCTGCCGACGGGCGGCGTCGATCGCCTGCGAGCTCAGCGACGAGGAGTCCGTACGCATGTACGTGATGTAGCCGTTCTCGTACAGGCCCTGCGCGGTGCGCATGGTCTGCCGGGACGCCATCCGCAGCTTCCGCGACGCCTCCTGCTGGAGGGTCGACGTGGTGAACGGTGCGGCCGGGCGGCGCGTGTACGGCTTCGTCTCGAGCGACGCGACGGAGAACGCGGAGTCGGCCAGTCCCGCGACCAGGGCGGTCGCGCGCGCCTCGTCGAGGTGGGCGACGTCGGCACCACGCAGCTGCCCGGTGTCGAGGAAGTCGCGCCCGGTGGCGACGCGGCGACCGTCGACCGACGTCAGCCGTGCGCTGAAGGACGGCTCGGCCGTGTCCTCGACGGCGAACGTCCCGGTCACGTCCCAGTAGTCGGCGGCGACGAACGCCATGCGCTCACGCTCGCGCTCGACCACCAGCCGGGTCGCGACGGACTGCACGCGCCCCGCCGACAGGCCCTGGCGGACCTTGCGCCACAGCACCGGGCTGACCTCGTACCCGTACAGCCGGTCGAGGATGCGGCGCGTCTCCTGGGCGTCGACCAGCCGGTCGTCGAGCTCCCGGGTGTTCTCCAGAGCGCGCTGGATGGCCTCGGGGGTGATCTCGTGGAACACCATGCGCTTGACGGGCACCTTGGGCTTGAGCTCCTGGAGGAGGTGCCAGGCGATGGCCTCGCCCTCGCGGTCCTCATCGGTGGCCAGGAAGAGCTCGTCGGAGTCCTTCAGCAGCTTCTTGAGCTCGCTGACCTTCTTCTTCTTGTCGGCGTCGACCACGTAGTACGGAGCGAAGCCGTTGTCGACGTCCACGGCGAACTTGCCGAACGGGCCCTTCTTCATGTCCGCGGGGAGCTCGGAGGGCTGCGGCAGGTCACGGATGTGCCCGACGCTCGCCTCGACGTCGTACCCCTCGCCGAGGTACCCGGCGATCGTGCGCGCCTTGGCGGGCGACTCCACGATCACGAGCTTGCGCCCTGCAGACATCGATCAGGCCCTTCTCAGACGGCGACGGGTCGGTCGACCCGTTGCGACGTGGGGGACTCTACGGCGTGTCGTCAACCCCGCGGCAATCTCGATGCCGCGGCCTGGCGCAGCACCAGCATGATCGCGAATGCCAGACAGGACGCCATCAGGACCCCCGCGGCGCCGCCGAAGTACGCCGTGAACTTCTCCGCGCGGGCGTCGAGATCCGCCAGGTTCTGCCACGTGTGGGACAGCGCGACGACTGCCGCCGCGCCCGCCCCGGCCCCGACGACCACCAGCCCTGCGACGACGCCCCGCATGGTGGCCGGCGTCGGCGGTGGGTCGCCCGCGAGCCGGAGCGCACCGGTCGCCGTCGACGGCCACGCGGGGGTCAGGGCCACCATCGCGCACGCGATCGCGGTCCACGCGAGGACCACGAGGACGGCCGCGACGACGTCCGACGGCCGGTGCCACTGGCCGATGAGCGTCGAGACGCCGGTGGCCGTCGTGTAGCCGGCACCGAGCACCGCGGCCCACGGCCTGACCCGCGGCGGCACCACGAGGAGCAGCGCCGCCGAGACGGAGGCCGCGGCGGTCGTGTGTCCGCTGGGGAGGGTGTTGCCGTAGTCGGCCTCGACGCCGAGGTCCGGGCGGTACAGCACGAAGTTCTTCAGCAGCTGCGTCGTGAGGTTGGCGCCGATCATCAGGACGGCCACCTGGATGGCGAGCGACCAGCGGCGACGCAGGGCGGCGATGACCATCGCCGCGACGAGGACGACGGCCATGAACCCGACGGACACCACGTCCAGCACTCGCTCGGCCACCCGCCACAGCTGCGTCTGGCCGTACAGGGCGCCCTGGAACGCCGCGTTCTCCACCTGCTGCCCGGCGAGCGTGTCCACGAACACCCGCCACAGCACGAAGACCCCCGCGAACGAGAGCACAGCCACGCCGATCGCCACCGCGACCACGACCACGCGACGGTCCCGGGCGTCGGGGTCCCGACGCTCGGTCGCGGGGAGGGTCGGGGCGTCGCTCACCGGACAACGGTAGGTCACCCGCACCAGTGCGGCGGGTCCTTGGCCGACGTGCGGGCGGACGGGTCACGGGACGGGCGTCGGCTCCCCCGGCCCGACGACGACGGCGTGCCGGCAGCGGCCGAGGCAGGCCCGCACCTCGTCGTCCGCGTTGATGCACAGCAGGCATCCGCCGCGCCGCTCCAGCTCCCACCCGGCCTCGTCGATCGCGTCGGCCGCCTGCCCGCTGCGCAGGCTCACGGCCGCGAGATCGAGCACCACCATCGACGCCGACATCGACAGGGCTCCCAGCAGGTCACGGAGCCGGCCCACGTCGGCCCGGCCGAACGATCCCGCCGGTCGCACGTTCGCGGTCAACCACACAGGCGTGAGGGGTGCGGGTGCACTCGCTGCGGTGGCATGCAGGCTCATGGCTGGCCTCCCGGCTCCGTCCGTCACGCGGTACTCCGCGTGCTCGATCCCCACTTCACCCACCGTGCCTGTGGAAAGCCTGGATGTGACCGTCTCTTTACCTGTGGAGGTCGACGGTCACCACCACGCGATGAGGCTCCGGGGCGTGCCGCCGACGTGTGAGCCGAGCCCGACGCGCAGATACGTGCGCCTGAGGCGCGAGGCAGGGCTCCGCGCGAAGTCCGCCGAGCAGCCCGAGCTCGCGTTGCGTGAGAGCTGGTCGTCCTGCCACGTCACCGCGGCGGACGGCGAGACGGTGGCGATGGGCCGGGTGCTCGGGGACGGCGGCTGGTACTTCGTCGTCGCTGACATGGCCACCGCGCCCGGTCATCAGCGGCGAGGTCTGGGGCGTGCGGTGCTCGACCACCTGCTCGCGGACATCCGACTGCGGGCGCCGGCAGACGCGTACGTGACGCTGACGGCTGACGCGGCGGGTCGCCGCCTCTACGAGCAGGCGGGCTTCACGGCGTTCACTTCGGACCAGACGGGGATGCAGATCGTTCTCTGAGCACGAGCCCGTTCGATCCGGCTGCGTCGCAGATCCCTGCGCACGCCCGAACGGCCGCCCCGCCCCCGGCGAGCAGCCCTGTGGAGAGGGAGCCGGGGGCAGGGCGGGGATCAGCGGACCGACAGCTCCACGGGCACGGGCTGCGGTTCGAAGCCGGCTKCCGTCACTGCGGCGGGGTCGTGCCGCAGGCACGCGACGGAGCGGCGCGGGTCGTCACCCTCGACCAGCGGCGCGACGAGCTCCGGGGTGATCGCAGCGCACGCGTCGAACACGAAGGCGCAGCGGTCCCGGTACGGGCAGCCCGTGGGCAGGTTCGACATGTCCGGGGGTGAGCCGGGGATGCCGGTCAGCTCGCGGCGCGGACCGCGCAGTGGCGGGAACGAGTGCAGGAGCGCGTCGGAGTACGGGTGCCGCGGGCGGCGGTACATGTCCTGCGCGGAGGCGTCCTCGACGATCTCGCCGGCGTACATGATCGCGATGCGGTCGGCGATCTCGATCAGCAGCGACACGTCGTGCGTGATGAAGATGACCGAGAACCCGAGCCGGTCGCGCAGCTCCGCGATCTGCTCGACGATCTGCCGCTGCATGACCACGTCGAGGGCCGTCGTCGGCTCGTCCATGATCAGCACCTGCGGGTCCAGCGCGAGGGCCATCGCGATCATGACACGCTGCCGCATGCCGCCCGAGAGCTGGTGCGGGTAGTCGCGCAGCCGGTCCGCGGAGATGCCGACCAGCTCGAGCATGCCCGCGGCGCGCTCCAGGGCCTCGTTCTTGGTCACGCCGGGCAGGTGCGCGCGGATGGCGTCGGCGATCTGCCGGCCGATCCGGTACACCGGGTTGAGGGAGTTCATCGCGCCCTGGAACACGATCGCGAGGTCCTGCCAGCGTGTGGCCCGCAGGTCGGCGTCGCTGAGCGTGAGGATGTCGGTCTGCTGTCCGCCGCGGTCGGTGAAGATGACCTCGCCACCGGTGATCAGTCCTGGCGGGGGCAGCAGCCGGGTGGCCGCGTACGCGAGCGTCGACTTGCCGCAGCCGGACTCGCCGGCCAGGCCGAGCACCTCGCCGCGGTTGAGGGTGAGCGAGACCTGACGCAGCACGTGAGTCGGGTCCTCGTCGTACCCGTAGTCGACCGACAAGTTCTTGATCTCGAGCACGGGATCGGTGGCGGCGGCGTTCGCCCGGAACGCGCGCTGGGTGGTCACGGCGCCGGTGCTCATGCCCTGTCCTCCTTGGCCTCGTAGACGACCGGCGTGAAGCCGATGCGGGGGCGGATCTTGCGCTTGCGCATCGACCGGGCGTTGAGGCCGACCGACCGCAGGCGCGGGTTGACGAACTCGTCGATCCCGAAGTTGATGAGCGTCAGCGCCATCCCGAACAGCGCGATGAGCAGACCGGCCGGGACGAACCACCACCACGCCCCGCGCTGCAGGGCCAGCTGCGCCTGGGCCCAGTAGAGGACCGTGCCCCAGTTCCACTCGTCGGTGGGGGTGATGCCGACGAACGAGAGCGTGATCTGCGACAGGACCGCGAAGCCGACGGTGCCGACGAAGCCGGCCGCGATGATCGCCGTGAGGTTGGGCAGGATCTCCGCGGTGATGATCCGCCACGTGCTCTCGCCGTTGGCGCGGGCCGCCTCGACGAAGTCCCGTTTCCTGAGCGAGAGCGTCTGCGCCCGCAGGACACGGGCACCCCACGCCCAGCCCGTCGCGGCGATGACCAGCGCGACGGTGAGCCCGCCCGCCGACGGGAGCTGCCCGGCGATGATGATGATGAGCGGCAGCTGCGGGATGACCAGGAACACGTTGGACAGCGCGGACAGGGACTCGTCGCCGAACCCGCCGATGTAGCCCGCGGTGACGCCGACGAGCACGCCGATCACCGTGGCGACCGTGCCGGCCACGAACCCGATCACCAGGACGCTGCGCGTCCCGAGGATCAGCTGGCTCATGACGTCCTGCCCCTGGTGGGTGGTGCCCATGAGGTGCTGCCACGAGGGCGGCTGCAGGATCGCCGACGAGCGCTCGTTCGGGTCGTACGGGGCGATCCACGGCCCGATGAGCGCGATGAGGAAGAAGAACCCGAGGATCACGAGACCGGTGAGGGCCTTCGCGTTGCGCATGAACAGGAACCGGCGCTTGCCCTTGCGGGGCGTCGTGGCGTCCGGCGTGATCTCCAGGTCCTCGTAGAACGCGGCTTCGACGGTCATGTCAGCCCTCCTGACGCGTGCGGGGGTCGAGCACGCCGTAGGCGACGTCGGCGGCCATGTTGGCGAGGAGCACGGCGAACGTGATCACCAGGAAGCACCCCTGCATGAGCGGGTAGTCCTTCGCGTTCACCGCGCTGAACAGGTAGTAGCCGATGCCCTGGTAGGAGAAGACGATCTCCATGACCAGAGTGCCGCCGACGATGAAGCCGAGCGACAGCGCGAAGCTGGACACCTGCGGCAGGATCGCGTTCCGGGCGGCGTAGCCCATCATCACGGTCCGCTCCTTGAGGCCCTTGGCCTGCGCGACGGTCACGTAGTCCTCGGAGGACACGGTGACCATCATGTTGCGCATCCCGAGCATCCAGCCCGCGATCGACGAGACGACGATCGTCATGGCGGGCAGGAAGCCGTAGTAGATGACGGATCCGATGAACTCCCAGGACAACGTGGGCACCAGGCTGCGGTCGTAGCTGCCGCTGGCGGGGAACCAGCCGAGGGTCACCGAGAACAGCGAGATGGCGATCAGAGCGAGCCAGAAGTACGGCACCGCGGAGAAGAACGTGGACAGCGGCAGCAGCCCGTCCATCCAGGTCCCGCGGCGCCACCCGATCCCGGTGCCGACGAGCGTGCCGAGCGTGAAGCTGATGATCGTCGCGATGCCGACCAGGCCGATGGTCCACGGCAGGGCCTGCCGGATGACGTCGACCACGGGCGCCATGTAGGTGAACGAGATCCCCAGGTCACCGTGCAGCAACAGTCCCCAGTAGGCGACGTACTGGTCCCACAGCGACATGTCCTCGTCCAGCCCGAACAGTGCCCGCAGCGCCTCGGCGGCGTCGGGGCTGATCCGACCCTGGTTCTTGGCGATCAGGGCGCTCACGGGGTCGCCCGGCATGATCCGCGGGATGAAGAAGTTGATGGTGATCGCCGCCCACGCGGTGATCGCGTAGAAGACGATGCGTCGGGTGAAGAACCTCATCGGTCGCCCTCCGTGATCACATCGAGCAGCGCCGCGTCGACCACCGGCCGCTCCCCGTACGCATCGAGGACCGAGCCCAGCGACGGGCGGTCCGCGCGGTCCGAGTAGCCCCAGCACGCGGCCTCGCGCCCCTCGCCCACGGCGATCAGCGGCGGCACCTCGGTGCGGCACAGGTCGGTGGCGAACGGGCAGCGCGGGTTGAACCGGCAGCCGGTGGGCGGGGCCACCAGGCTCGGCGCCTCGCCACGAGCACCCCGGGCGCGGGACTCCAGGTCGTCCGGGTCCGGCGCGGAGCGCACCAGCAGCTGCGTGTACGGGTGCTTGGGGTCCTGCGTCACGGACTCGGAGTCGCCCGTCTCCACGATCCGGCCGGCGTACATGACCATCGTCCGGTCGGCGAAGTAGCGGGCCGACGCGATGTCGTGCGTGATGTAGAGGATCGCGAGCTGCAGCCGGTCCCGCAGGTCGCGCAGCAGGTTGAGGATGCCCAGACGGATCGACACGTCGAGCATCGAGATGGGCTCGTCGGCGAGCAGCACCTCGGGCTCGGCCGCGAGCGCGCGGGCGATGGCGACGCGCTGGCGCTGGCCGCCGGACAGCTCGTGCGGGAACTTGTCGATGTACCGGGCGGCCGGGCGCAGCTGGACCCGGTCCAGCAGCTCGTCGAGGGCCGCCTCGAGCTCGACCCCGCGCAGGCGACCGCGGTGGATCTTGAGGCTGCGCGTGAGGGTGTAGCGCACGGTGTGGACCGGGTTCAGCGACCCGAACGGGTCCTGGAAGATCATCTGGACCTTGCGCACGTAGCGGTGGAACGCCGTGCGGTTCTTGGCGGTGGCGTCCTGCCCGTGCAGCAGGATCTGCCCGCCCGTGACGGGCATGAGCTGCGCCAGGAGCCTGGCGATCGTGGACTTGCCGGAGCCCGACTCCCCCACCAGTGCGACCACGCGGCCGCGGTACAGCTCGAGGTTGACGTCGTCGACCGCGTGCACGACCTTGCGGTTGCGGGTGCCGCGCACGGGGAAGTGCTTGCGCAGGTCGATCGCCTGCAGCACGGGGGCGTCTGGGGGGTCTTCGTGCGGGGAGCTCATCGGGTCACCTTGGGGTCGTGTGTGCGGGCCTGGCACGGGGTGCGACGGGCGGGGAGGGCCGCCCGTCGCACCCCGTCAGCTCACTCGGTCGGGACCAGCTTCGACAGGATGAGCGCGGCCTGCGGACCCGTCGGCTGCGGGTTCGCGTACGGGTCCTCGTCGGTCGGGAAGCCCGTGTAGTTCACCGTCGAGTACTGCGCGACCGCGGGACGGGACCAGATGACGATGCCGGGGACGTCCTCCACGAAGCGCTTCTGGACGATGTCCAGAGCAGCCGCGCGGGCGGCGTCGTCGGTCCCGGCCTTGAAGTCGGCCAGCGCCGCCGTGACCTCGTCGTTCTTGTAGCGACCGAAGTTCCACGTCGCCGACTCACCCAGCGGCACGTAGGACGCGCCGTCCATGATGTTGGAGTACATGTTCCACGGCGTGCTGCCCCCGTCGGTCCAGTGCAGGGACGCCTGGAAGTTGCCGAACGGGATGATGTCGTTGAACCAGGTGTCCTGGACGACACCCTCGACGCTGGCCTCCGCACCGAGGGCTGTTGCACCCTCGCTGATGATGCCGAGAGCGTCCAGGTAGTCGGTCCAGCCCGTCGGGTTCTGCAGCGTGAAGGAGACCTTCTCGCCGTCGGGGTCGACCAGCGCGTCGCCGTCCCAGGTGTAGCCGGCGTCCGTGAGGACCTCCTTGGCACCGTCGACGTCGACCGTGAGCTCCTGGTCGGCGAACTCGTCCGAGATGAACGCGTCACCCGACGGCTGCGGCAGGCCGGTCACGCTCGTGATCTGCGGCCACACGCCGTACCCGGCGGTCTGGGAGATGTCCGCGCGGTCGACGACCATGTTCAGCGCCTTGCGGAACGCCACGTCGTTGAACGGCTTGGTCTCATTGTTCAGGTACAGCACGTCGACGCCGAAGCCGCCGCCTGCGACCTGGTGGAAGTTCTCCGGGTCCTTGGCGATGAACGTGTTCTCGAAGTCCGGGATGAACGTCCAGCCCCACTGCGCCTCACCGGTGGTGAGTGCCGTGGTCAGGCCGGCGTTGTCGTTGAACGTGTCGTACCGGAGGGTGCTCACCTTCGGGGTCTCGCCCCAGTAGTCGGTGTTCGGCTCGAGGGTCACGGCCTGCGGCGTGAACGACTTGAGCTTGAAGGGGCCGGTGCCGATCATCTCGTCGTCGGTCCACGTCACCGCGTCCTCGCTCTCCCACAGGTGCTTGGGCACGATGAGGAGCTTGAGCAGCTTGTCGCGGTTGACGTACTGGCCGGACTCGAAGTTCACCGTGACCGTGTTGCCGTCGACCGTGATGTCGCCGTACTGGTCGGGGAAGTCGGTGTTCAGCTCCTTGTTGTCCTTGCGGAGCTGGATCGAGAAGGCGATGTCCTCGGCGGTGAAGTCCGTGCCGTCGGACCACTTCACGCCCTCACGGGCCGTGATGACGGCCTGCGTCGAGTCGGGGTTCCACTCGACGGACTCGGCGAGCCATGGCGTCGGGGGGTCCGTCGGCTTGAGCTCGTTGACCTGCATGAGCGACTCGTAGACGGCGAACGCGTACCCGAGCGAGAGCGACGCGGAGCCAGTCGCGAGGGGGTTCTGGTTCGGCTGCTGCGGGCCGTTCGGCATGCCGATCGTCAGGATCTTGCCCGAGCTGCCCGTGGCGGTGTCGTCGCTGCCGTCACCACTCCCGCCGGAGCAGGCGGTGGCGAGCAACGCGAGGGTGGCCGCCGTAGCGACGACCGTCGAGAGCTTGCGGATTCTCACGAGTGCCTCCTTGCACTGATGCGGAAAATGCTGGTCGGTCCGGTTCGACGGGACTGCGGATCGCCGGACCGGGACTTGCGAGGGCCGTGCTTATGCCGACGCGTGGCTGAGCACGGCCACGTCGACGCTGAGGCGCAGGTCGCTCGAGGAGCGGCCGACGCGGATCGGGTAGGTACCGGCCGGGGTCACCCAGCCGGGCAGTGCGCTGTCCCAGGTCCGGAACGCCTTGGCGTCCACCCGGACCTGGACATCTGCGTGCGCGCCGGCGGCGGCGTGCACGACGCCGAACCCGCCGAGCCAACGGACGGGACGCGTCTCGTCCGCGCTGGGCGGCTCGACGTAGACCTGGACCACCTCGCGTCCGTCGCGGGGTCCGGTGTTGGCGACGCGGACGTCCAGCACGACGGACCCGTCGGCCTCCACGGAGTGGGACACCGCCTCGTACTCCCAGGTGGTCCAGCCGAGCCCGTGCCCGAACGGCGCCGCGGGGGTGCGGTCGAGCCGGAGCCACGAGCGGTACCCGACGTGGACGCCCTCGTGGTAGTCGATGACGCCGTCGACGGGGACCGCGTGGGGCACGGGCACGTCGGACTCGTGCGCGGGGAGCGTCCAGGGCAGCCGGCCGGTCGGCTCGGTGATCCCGGTGAGCACGTCCGCGAGCGCGTCGGGCCACTCCTGGCCACCGAGCCACGCCCACAGGACGCACGGCACCTCGTCGAGCCACGGCAGCAGCACGGGGGCGCCCGCGTTGACGACGACGATCGTGCGGGGGTTCGCGGCCAGCGCGGCCTTGACCAGCTGGTCCTGGGTGCCGGGCAGCGCGAGGCTCGTGCGGTCGTACCCCTCGGACTCGATCTCCTCGTTGGTGCCGACGACCACGATCGCCAGGTCGGCAGCCGCGGCGGCCTCGACGGCGACCGCGAGCAGCTCGTCCGGCGAGGTGCCGGGGACGCGGTGCACCAGCTCGGCGCGGGCGAAGCTGGAGTACCCGACGGGGTGGACGGCCTGCACGAGCGCGTCGATCTCGACGGTCGTCGGCTCGGTCACCTCGACGACCAGCGTCGCCGGGACGGGCTGGTTGACGCTGGAGTCGAGGATGACCTCGGCGCCGACCACCTGCTCGCTGGTGGAGAGCACCTGCCCGCCCACCGTGATCCGGTGCCTGCCGACGGTGCCGACGCCGACCTCGTGCCGGCCGGGCTCCTCGAGCCGGACGGTGGTGCGCAGACGCAGCGCGACCGCGGCGCCGGGCACCTCGCGCAGCCAGCCGTTCCACTCGGTGACGTCGGTGGTGACCAGCACGGTCCCGTCGGCGTCGACCAGCTCGCCGAGCGCGCCCGCGTGGCCGTCGGGGGTGGTGCAGCGCCCGGCCAGGTCGAGCGCGGGCGGCAGCAGGCGGGACACCGCGCCGGGGTGCACGTCGACCTCGACCTCGCCGAACGCGTGGCGGAGCGCGGCCTCGGGCGTCGAGGCGTGGTCCGGTCGCACGTACGCGGAGCCGCCGCCCTGCACGAACGGGTGGACCGCGTTGGGGCCGAGCAGCGCGATCCGGGTGACGTCGTCGGGGACGACGGGCAGGGCGTGCTCGTCGTCGCGGAGCACCACCATCGAGCGGGAGACCAGGTCGCGCAGCACGCCGCGCACGTCGACGTCGGCCACGTGGTCCCGTCGTGCACCCGCGGGCTCGAACCCGTCGAGGGCGCCGACGCGCTGGGCAAGCCGGAGCAGTCGGAGCACCTTGGCGTCGAGGAGGCTCTCGCTGACGTCGCCCGCGCGGACGGCGTCGAGGAGCCCGTCGCCCCAGGGTCCGTCGGGTCCGGGCATCTGCAGGTCGAGGCCGCCCTCGGCAGCACCGGCGACGGACGTGGTGGCCACCCAGTCGCTCATCACGACGCCGTCGAAGCCCCACTCGTCCTTGAGCACCCCGGTGAGCAGCGGGCGGTGCTCCGCAGCGGTCGCGGCGGTGGTGCCGTCGTCGATCCCGGAGTACGCGCTCATGACCGACCACGCCTGGGCCTCGTGCACCAGCTGCTCGAACGGCGCCAGGTACACCTCGCGCAGCGTCTTCTCGTCGACGCGCGCCAGGTAGGTGGTGCGCTGCGTCTCGGAGTCGTTGGCGACGAAGTGCTTGACGCACATCCCCACGCCGCGGTCCTGCGCGGAGCGCACCACGTGCACCGCGATGGCGCCGGTGAGCAGCGGGTCCTCGGAGTAGCACTCGAAGTGCCGGCCGCCGACCGGGGTGCGCTGCAGGTTCACCTGCGGGGCGAGCACGACGTCGACCCCGTGCCGGCGCGCCTCGGCGGCGAACACGTGACCGAGCTCGTCGGCGAGGTCCACGTCCCACGTCGCGGCGAGCGCGCTGGGGGCGGGGAATGACGCGGAGGTCTCGTCGGCGGAGTCGGAGACGCCGCGGACGCCGGCGGGGCCGTCGGAGACGTGCATGGCGCGCAGGCCGATGTGCGGGATCGCGGTGGTGGACCACAGGCCGGCACCGACGACCAGGCGCGTCTTCTCCTCGAGGCTGAGGGCAGCCAGGAGGGCGGCGAGGGAGGTCGAGGGCCCGTCAGCCGTGGGCGGCTGGGTGGCTGTGTCGAGTGACACCGCGTGTTCTCCGATCAGACGTCGTCGTCTACTGCGGAGGAACCTACGCGCAACTTACTTACATGTCAGTAAGTGAATGATCACAGTATGGTCTCGGTCGAAGGCGACCGATCTAAGGCACTTACTAACTTGTCAGTAACTGACGCCGTCGCAGTATGGTTCGGTCATGGACGACGCCGTTCCCCCCGCCGCAGCGCCACAGCGCCGCGCACGGCAGCCTCGCCAGGCCACCACCGAGCGACGCGCGGAGATCCTGCGGGCAGCGGCCCACACCTTCGGGTCCAAGGGGTACAAGAACGGCTCGCTCGCGGAGGTCGCCGAGCAGGTCGGCATCACGCACGCCGGCGTCCTGCACCACTTCGGCTCCAAGGAGCAGCTGCTGGTCGAGGTGCTCGAGTTTCGCGACAAGGAGGACGTCCGGGACCTCGAAGGTCAGCACATCCCGGACGGCATCGAGCTCTTCCAGCACCTCGTGCGCACCGCCCGGATGAACGTCGACCGGCGCGGCATCGTCCAGGGGTACACCGTGCTCACCGGCGAGTCCGTCACCGAGGACCACCCGGCCCGCGGGTGGGTGACCAACCGATTCACGGTCCTGCGCGGGGAGATCCAGGCCGCGATCATGGAGGTCGGCGGCGGGGACGTGCCGCAGGACGTCGCCGCGCAGGCGGCCAGCGCGATCATCGGCGTCATGGACGGCCTGCAGGTGCAGTGGCTGCTCGACGACAGCGTCGACCTGCCGGCCGCCACCAAGTTCGCCATCGAGGCGATCCTGACCGCGGCGCTGCTGGGCACGGGACGACCGCACCCGCTCGTCTGAGCGCTCAGGAAGTTCACAGGTTCGTTCCAGGCGTGTGCCAGCCAGGGACGCAACGGTGAGGTCATGACATCGACCACCACCACCCGTCGCCCGGAGGCCCTGTCCCGCGCTGACGGTTCCCCTGTCCGCGCGCTGGTGGTCGACGACGAGCCGACCCTCGCCGAGCTGCTGTCCACCGCCCTGCGCTACGAGGGCTGGCAGGTGGACCACGCGCTCAACGGGCACGCCGCCGTCCGCGCTGCCAAGGCGCTGGACCCCGACGTCATCGTGCTCGACGTCATGCTCCCCGACCTGTCCGGAATCGACGTGCTCCGCCGCGTCCGCACGACCCACCCGAACGTCCCCGTGCTGTTCCTCACGGCCAAGGACGCCGTCGAGGACCGGATCGTCGGCCTGACCGCCGGTGGCGACGACTACGTGACCAAGCCGTTCAGCCTCGAAGAGGTCGTCGCCCGCCTGCGCGCGCTGCTGCGCCGCACCGGCGCCGTCTCGGCGCGCGAGGAGGCCATGCTCGTCGTCGGTGACCTGACGATGGACGAGGACAGCCACGAGGTGACCCGCGGTGGCGAGGACATCCGCCTCACCGCCACCGAGTTCGAGCTGCTCCGGTACTTCATGCGCAACCCGAAGCGCGTGCTGTCCAAGGCTCAGATCCTCGACCGCGTCTGGCAGTACGACTTCGGCGGCCAGGCCAACATCGTCGAGCTCTACGTGTCCTACCTGCGGCGCAAGATCGACAAGGGCCGCTCGCCGATGCTGCACACCCTGCGCGGCGTCGGGTACGTGCTCAAGCCAGCTGCGTGACCCGGGCGTGAGAGTGGCCGCGCGCCCGCGGTGGACGCTGCGCCGACGGCTCGTCGTGGTCGTCGTCGCGCTCGTCGCCGTCGTCGCGGCCGCCATGGGTACGTTGTCGACCCTCGCGCTGAGCACCTCCTTGACCACGCAGCTCGACGAGAAGCTCACGGCCGCCCACCGGCGCACGGTCGACGCGCCCACCGTGGGTTCCCGCGTCTCCGGCGAGGCGTTCGGCCCGGCGCCGCAGCCCGCCGGCCCGTACCGGCCCGGTCAGGACGCCGGCACGGTGACCGTCGAACAGCCGGCGGGCACGGACCCCGCGGACCTCACGATCGACCAGGCGTACTACATCGCCGACGACGGCACCCCCACCGCGCTGGACGACGCCCAGGTCTCCCAGCTGCTCGCGGTGCCCACCGACGGCGAGCCCGTCGCCCTCACGCTCAGCGGACTCGGCGGCCACCGCGCGATCGCGAGCATGACACCGGACGGCGGTACCGCCGTCACCGCCCTGCCGACCACGTCGGTGACCAGCACGCTCACGTCGTTCGTCGCCGTCGAGGTGGTCGTCGCCGCACTCGCGCTGCTGGTCGCCGCGGCCGCCGGCATGGTGCTCGTGCGCCGCGAGCTGCGACCCCTCGATCGCGTCGTCGGCACCGCCAACCGGGTCGCCCGGCTCCCCCTCGACCGGGGCGAGGTGGTGCTCGCCGACCGCGTGCCCGCCCAGGACACGGACCCCGCCACCGAGGTCGGACAGGTGGGTGCCGCCCTGAACGAGCTGCTCGGGCACGTCGAGCAGGCACTGGGAGCCCGCCAGGAGTCGGAGTCGCAGGTGCGCCAGTTCGTCGCGGACGCCAGCCACGAGCTGCGCACCCCGCTGGCATCCATCCGCGGGTACGCCGAGCTGGTCCGCCGCTCCCCCGACGAGGTGCCCGCCAGCGCCCTGCACGCCATGGCCCGGGTGGAGTCCGAGTCACAGCGGATGACGGTCCTGCTCGAGGACATGCTGCTGCTCGCCCGCCTGGACGCCGGGCGGCCGCTGGTGTCGGAACCCGTCGACCTGACCGTGCTCGCCATCGACGCCGTCGCCGACGCGCACGCCGCCGGGCCGGACCACGACTGGCGGCTCGACCTGTCCCCGCAGGACGCGGTCGTGGTCGGCGACGACCACCGCCTCCGCCAGGTGCTGGCCAACCTCCTGTCCAACGCGCGGCTGCACACCCCCGCCGGCACCGCCGTGACCGTCCGCGTCCGCCGCACCGGCGACCGGATCGTCCTGCAGGTGACCGACGACGGCCCCGGCATCCCGCCCGCCCTGCGCGAGAGCCTGTTCCAGCGGTTCACCCGGGGCGACGCCTCCCGCAACAGCGCCACCGGGTCCACCGGCCTGGGCCTGGCGATCGTGCACGCGGTCGTCACGGCACACGGCGGCACCATCACGGTGTCGAGCGGCCCGGGCACCACGTTCACGGTCACCCTCCCAGCCGCCACCTAGCCCGCACCGTCCGCACATCAACGCGTCCCCACGCTCTTTCGCGCGGACGTTGCGGTCGCGTGGGAGCGGCGGGAGCCTGGACGGGTCCCGACGATGTCTCCGAGGAGTGGTGATGGCGGATCTCAGCAAGGCGTTCAGCGGGTTCTCGACCGACGACGTGCCGGCGGCGAAAGCGTTCTACGGCGACGTGCTCGGGCTCGACGTGACCGAGGAGAACGGGATGCTCTTCCTGCACCTCGACGGTCACGAGGTCCTGGTCTACCCGAAGGGTCCAGCCCACGAGCCCGCCAGCTACACGGTGCTCAACTTCCCCGTCGAGGACGTGCCCGGCACCGTGGCGGAGCTGCGGGAGCGCGGGGTGCCGTTCGAGAAGTACGCGGGCACGCCCACCGAGACCGACGACGACTTCGTGTTCCGCGGCGGCGGCCCGCTGATCGCCTGGTTCACGGACCCCGCGGGCAACATCCTGTCGATCATCGCGGCCAGCTGACCCGGTCATGCCCGCCGCGGCGACGACTACGCCGCGAGGATCAGCGTGACCGCCACGATGCCGAGCAGGTGGTAGCCGCCCGTGATGAAGCCGAGGCGGAACGGGTGCGGGGTGTGCGGGGTCAGGGCGTTGTTCACCGAGACGGCCAGGGCGATGCCGAGACCGACCACCAGACCGAGGACGAGGGCGTCCGTCAGCTTCTCGGTCCCCGTGGCGCCGACGAGGACCGCCATCGCCACCGTGACCAGCAGGCTGCTGACCAGCGGGACCACGTAGTACGCGGCCGAGAACCTCTCGCCGCGCTCCCTGGTGTGCCCGATGGCGGTGTCCCAGGCCACGCCGAACAGCGGCGTGAACCAGAGGGCGCCGAGCAGGTAGTAGGCGAGGGTCGCGATGCCGATCGCGAGCCAGCTGAGGTCCGCGAACGCGGCGGCGTAGGTGGTCGTCACACCTGCCATCGTCCGGAGCGACGGCACCGAGGGTCTTGGAGAAACCCGACACGTCCGGCCATCGTGGGTGCATGCCGTCCGGCACCGAGCGCCCCATCCGTCCCGACGAGACCTCCGGCGTGCTCCACCCGGACAACCTGACGCGGTACGACGCGCGGTGGATCGACCCCGACCCGGCCGTCCGCGACGTGGTCGACCAGTACTGGCATGTGCGCTGGCGACTGGATCCGGACGAGTCCATCGCCCAGACCATCGTCGACCTGCCCGCGGTCACCCTGACGATCGAGACCGGCGACGTCCCGGCGGCGCTCGTCGTCACCGGTCTGCACCACGGCGCGTGGCGACGGCGCATCTCGGGCTCCGGGGACGTCTTCGCGATCCGCCTCCGCCCGGCAGGCCTCGGCGTCCTCGGCTCGCTGCGCCCCCACGACGTCGCCGACGCGGAGGTTCCGCTGACGGCCGGGCTCGACGACCGGCTCTATGCCCTGATGACACGCCTCGCGGACGAGCGCTCGGCCGAGGCTCGGGCACGAGCCGCCGACGTGCTGATCGCGGACCGGCTACGCGACCACCCACCGCCGGCGGCGCACCTGCTGGCCAACCGGGCCCTGGACGAGCTGCGCGCCCGCGCGTACCGCCGGACCGGAACCCCGCTCGCCGCGCACCTGGGGGTCAGCGAGCGCTCCGTCCAGCGAGCACTGGCAGCGACGCTCGGCATCGGCCCCAAGCAGGCAGCCCGGCGGATCCGCCTCCAGGAGGCCGCGCGGGCCGTCGCGGTGCACGGCGACGACCTCGCGCAGATCGCCGTCGAGCTCGGCTACGCCGACCAGGCCCACCTCACGAGCGACTTCCGCGAGGCGACGAGCACCACGCCGGGCGCCTACCGACGCCAGCTCCAGCGGCTGGCGACGGGGTCACGGCCGGTGCAGCGTCAGAGCGGGAACGCGTTGTAGACGTCGACGATGTCCGCGACGGGGGCGGTCGCCTGGAAGACCGTGGTCCCGTTGACCCAGACCGCCACGCCGGTCCCGTCGCCGGCGTCGGCGATCGAGTACGTGCCGGCCACGGCCCCGCCGGCGGTGACGTCACCGCTCTGCGGGAGGGTCGGTCCCGTGGGAGACGCGGACGGGTCCGGGGTGGCGGGCGCTGCCGGGAACGCGGCGACCAGGGTGGCAGCGAAAGCGGTGGCCTCCTCCGGTGTCTCCCACTGGCCGGAGCGGACGGTGACCGTGCCGTCGCCGCCGTCCGTGTAGGTCTCGGTGTAGGCCTCGATCGCGCCGGCCGCCTGCCACTCGGTGTCCGGCACCGAGGTCGCGAGCGCGTACTGGAGCACGGTCGGCGGCAGCGCGACGGCGAAGGCGGTGGTCGCGGGCCGGGCGGCCGCCTCGACGGTGGGCGTCGGCGAGGGCAGCAGGATGGTCGTCGCGACGGCCGGTGTCGCGTCCTCGGTGTCGTCGCCGGAGCTTCGGACGATCCCGACGATGATCGCGGCGATCACGAGCACGGCGACGCCGATGATCGCGGGGATCAGCCACCGGGGTCGGCCGGACGCTGCCGACGCTGTCGACTCCGGGTCAGGCTCGGTCGCGGCTGCGGGTGTGGCCTGCTGCGCGGCGAACGCGGCCGGGATGCCGGCGCGCGGTCCCGCTGCCGGTTCGGCGGGCGGCGTCGTGGAGATCGGCGCGGTGGGGGGCTTCGGCTGCGTCGAGTCCCAGCTCGAGATGGGCGGCGTCGGCGGACCGGCAGGTCGCTCGGGGCCGGGACGGCCGGTGTCGCTCATCGGGGCTCCCCCTTGCATCACGTCGCCCGAACCCTCGCCGGACGCCCCGCAGCCTACCGACGGAAAGTCAGCCGACCACGTCACGACGCCGGAACGCGGCGAGCCCGACCGTGGCCAGCGCGACGGCGATCACGGCGAGCACGAGCACGGGCGGCCAGTCCATGGCCTCCGCGGGAAGCTGCGGCGTGTAGGTGAACGGCGACAGGGCGTCGGCGCCGTCGGGCCGGAGCGGGGCGAACAGGCCGACGACGCCGACGTACGTCACGTAGGCCCAGACCAGCCCGAACGCGCGCGGGGCGACGCCCAGGACGACGACCGCGACCCCGAGGACGATCCCCACCGCGGGGAGCGTGACGGCGGTCGCACCGATCAGCTGCCCGACGGCGTTCTCGCCCAGCGACGCCGTCGCGGTCAGGCCCATGAGCACGCCCGTGACCAGCATCATCACGGTGGCGGCACCTGCGGCGACGCCCACCTGCGACCCCAGCCAGCGCACCCGCGACACAGGCCCGGCCAGCACCATCGCGCCGCGCGTCGCGGTCTCCTCCGTCCGCGCCGCACCCACCGCGGTCGCCGCGTACGCGCCCGCCATGACCGCCAGGAAGACCGTGTAGAGCGCGAAGGCCGACGCCGCGGCGCCGTTGGGGCCGGTTGGGAACATCTGCGCGAGCTGCGGCTGGTCGGCCACGAAGTCCACGATCTCGTTCGCCAGGAGGCCGACGAACACGCCCATCACCACGATCCCGACGCCCCACGACGCGATCGCGCCGGACTGCCGCCGCAGGGTCAGCGCGACCATCCCCGACAGCCGTGCCGACGCCCGCGGACGTCCGAGCCGCTCGGCGAGCAGGCCCGTGCCCAGGTCGCGCCTGCCGACGAGCCAGAACGCGACGGCCACGAGGACAGCTGCGGCGACGACGCCGATCGCCAGCGGCCAGAACCGCTCGTCGACGTAGGCGCGCGTCGCCTGCGCCCACCCGAACGGCGACAGCCACGTCAGCACGCTGGTGCTCTCCGGACCTCGCACGTCGCCGATCGCCCGCAGCAGGAACGCGACGCCGAGCGCCGCCATGCCGAGCGAGCTGGCCGCCCGCGCGTGCGCGGTCAGCTGCGAGGCGACCGCGGAGATGCCGGCGAAGACGAGCCCGACCATGACGATGCCGCCCGCGAGCGCGAGCGACCCGACGGGGTCGAGTCCCGTCGTCAGCAGCGCCAGGAACGTCAGGCCGCCGACGACGACCGTCGCGACCGCGGCCGCGACCAGACCGGCGACCACGGGCGCGTCACGACCCACGGGTGCGGACCGCACGAGCTCGAGCCGACCGTCCTCCTCCGCCGCCCGCAGGTGCCGCGTCACGGTCAGCAGGGCCATGATCGCGACCGGGATCATGATCCAGAGCCCCAGCTCGTTGGCCGTCATGGCGCCGACCGTGTAGTCGTCCAGGCCGTAGCCGGGTCCCGCGAGGGCGGTCGCCGCGGGCGACGAGATGAGCTGCGCCCGGGCGGCCCGCGACTCGGGCGTCGAGTAGAGCCGTGACAGCGCGTCGACCGACACCTGCGTCAGGCCGGCGACCGCGACGGCCCAGATCGCCGTGCGCCACCGGTCCAGGCGCAGCGCGGCCCGCACCAGCCCACGGGTGCCGGCGAGCTCGCTCGAGCGGGGAGCGACGGCGGTGGTCGTCGTGCTCATCGTGACTCCTCGTGCACGCCCAGGGTGGCCAGCTCCTCGCTGTACTCGCGCAGGAACAGGTCCTCGAGGGTCGGTGGGTGCGCGGTGAGCGACCGGACGCCGAACCCGGTCAGCCGCGCGAGCACGTCGTTGAGCGAGGCGGTGTCGACGTCGACCGTCAGGTGGCCGTCGTCGCGCTGGACGTGGTGGACGCCGTCGAGCAGGGCGAGGGTGCGCTCGGCGTCGTCGGCGTCGCGGAGCCCGGCCGTGACGGTGGTGCGGGTGAGGCTGCGCAGCTCCTCCAGCGACCCGCTCTGTACAGCGCGGCCCTGCCGGATGATCGTGACGCGCCGGCACAGGGCCTCGACCTCGGCAAGGATGTGGCTGGACAGCAGCACGGTCCGTCCGTCGGCGGCGGCCTCCTGCACGACCTGCTGGAACACCGCCTCCATGAGGGGGTCCAGGCCGCTGGTCGGCTCGTCCATGAGCAGCAGCTCGACGTCTGCTGCGAGGGCGGCGACGAGGGCGACCTTCTGCCGGTTGCCCTTGGAGTAGGCGCGGCCCTTGATCCGGGGGTCCAGCTCGAACCGCTCGATGAGGGCGTCGCGTCGCGCGGGGTTCAGCCCGCCGCGCAGCCGCCCGAGCAGGTCGATCGCCTCGCCGCCGGACAGGTTGGGCCACAGGTTGACCTCCCCGGGCACGTACGCCAGGCGGCGGTGCAGCGCGACGGCGTCGCGCCACGGGTCGCCGCCGAGCAGCCGCACGTCGCCGGCATCGGCGCGCAGGAGCCCGAGCAGCACGCGGATGGTGGTCGACTTGCCCGCGCCGTTGGGGCCGAGGAAGCCGTGCACCTCCCCCGTGCGGACCGTGAGGTCGAACCCGTCGAGGGCGCGCTTGGCGCCGAACGACTTGACGAGTCCGCTGACCGCGATGGCGTCGGTCATGGCTTCTCCTTGTACTCCAGGTAGGCATCGAGGTACGAGCTGTCGGTGAACAGCCCGTGCGTGTACAGCTCGAGTCCCGCGAGCATCGCGCGGTCGTACAGCTGGGTGATCGCCGCGGCCGGCGACTCGGTGGGGGCGATCCCGTGGCCGGCGGCGGCGTCGAGCTGTGCCATGACGAGGAGCCCGACCTGCGTGGCCACGACCTGCCGGGCGCGCCCGGCGGGGTCGGCCGACGACCGCACGGTGCCGGCCTCCTCGCCGGCCTTCAGGTAGGCCACGGCGTCGTCGACGAGCCCGTCGACGAAGTGCCCTGCGAGGGCTCCCCCGTCCAGGAGGCTGCGCACGATGTAGGCGAACAGCGGGGCGTACTCCTGCACGCCCGCCAGCAGCCCGATGGTCTCGCTCGGCGACGCGAGGCTGATCGCGGCCGACTTCTGCTCGCGGATCACGGTCAGGACGTGCTCGTCGCACGTCGCGCGCAGCGCGTCCTTCGAGCCGAAGTGGTGGATGACGAGCCCGGCGCTGACCCCGGCGTCCTCCGCGATGGTGCGCACGGGCGCCCGGAAGCCGTCACGGCCGAAGCGTGCGACGGCCGCGTCACGGATGCGGGCGCGGGCGGTGAGGTCCTCTGAACGCACGTTTACTACGTTAAACGTCCGTTCAGCCGTGGCGCAAGGGGGTCGTGTCGGAGCCTGCGGCTAGCGTGCGGCGCGTGACCTCGACCTCCCCGAAGCGCTCCGAGCGCAGTCCTCGCCCGGCGTTCCGCTGCACCGAGTGCGGCTGGACCGCGAGCAAGTGGGTCGGCCGCTGCGGCGAGTGCCAGGCGTGGGGGTCGGTCGCCGAGGACACCGGCCCCGGCGGCGGCGCCCCGCGCACGGTCGCCACCTCCCCCACGCGCTCACCGGCGCGTCCGATCGACCAGATCGACATCGAGACCGCGCGCGCCCGGCCCACCGGGGTCGACGAGCTGGACCGGGTGCTCGGCGGCGGTCTCGTCCCCGGGGCGGTGGTGCTGCTGGCCGGCGAGCCGGGCGTCGGCAAGTCGACCCTGCTCCTGGACGTCGCCGCGAGGGCGGCCCGCACCGGTCGCAAGGTCTTGTACGTGACCGGCGAGGAGTCCGCCGCGCAGGTGCGCCTACGGGCCGGGCGGATCCACGCGCTCGACCCGCAGCTGCTGCTCACCGCCGAGACCGACCTGGGCACGGTCCTCGGGCACATCGAGCACGTGGACCCCGACCTGCTCGTGCTCGACTCGATCCAGACCATCGCGTCGGCCCAGGTCGAGGGGACGGCCGGTGGCGTGTCCCAGGTGCGGGAGGTGGCCAGCGCGGTGATCCAGGCGGCCAAGTCGCGGGACCTGCCGGTCGTGCTCATCGGGCACGTCACCAAGGACGGCTCGGTGGCCGGACCCCGGACGCTCGAGCACCTGGTGGACGTCGTCTGCCAGTTCGAGGGCGAGCGGCACTCCCGCCTGCGGATGCTGCGCGCCACCAAGAACCGCTACGGCCCCACCGACGAGGTCGGCTGCTTCGACCTGTCGGAGACGGGGATCGTCGGGCTGGCGGACCCCAGCGGGCTGTTCATCTCCCAGGCCCTGCACGCCGTCCCGGGCACCTGCCTGACCGTGACGCTGGAGGGACGTCGCCCGCTCGTGGTCGAGGTGCAGTCACTCGTCGCGCCCAGCGCGGTGCCCAACCCGCGGCGGACCACGAGCGGCGTCGACAGCAGCCGGCTGGCGATGGTGCTCGCCGTGCTCCAGCGACGGCTCGGTGCACGGCTGGCGGACCAGGACGTCTACGTGTCGACCATCGGCGGCGCGCGCGTGATGGAGCCGGGCGCTGACCTGGCCCTGGCGCTGGCCGCCGTGAGCTCGCGGGAGAACGTGCCGCTGCCGCGCGGGCTGGTCGCCATCGGCGAGGTCGGGCTGGCCGGGGAGATCCGGACGGTGTCCGGAGTCGGTCGGCGGCTGGCGGAGGCGGCACGGCTCGGGTTCACTCGCGCGATCGTGCCGGCCGGCGCGCTGGACGGCGCGACGCCACCGGCGGGGCTGACCGTCCTGACGGCCGCAGACCTCGGCGAGGCCGTCACCGCAGCCGGGCTGGTGCCGGACCTGGCGTCGGCCGCGCGTCGCTGACGCCCCGGTCCTGGCGCTCACCACGCCTCCGCGCTCCCCGCGCCTTTGCTCGCCCTCGCCGCACGAGGCGCTCAGCGCGCCGATACCCACGAGTCCTCGACCGACGCGTGGGCGCGGTGAGAATCCTGACATCAATTCTCTTGACCGGTACAGAGATCGGGGTTACTTTATCGGTACAGAAGAACCGTGAGCCGACAGGAGACTCTGATGTCGATGGACACCCCGCAGTTCGGGCTGCTCTTCGGAGTAGCCGCCGCGCAGCACGAGGTCGAGAGCGCCCGTCCGTGGGCGCCCACGGTGGACAAGCTCGTGCGCCCGCGTCGCACGCACGCACCCCGGACCCGACGCACCCTTGCCGGAGCGCTGCACCACCTGGCCGACGCGGTCGCCCCCGCGAGCACCTGCGAGGTCGGTCACCCGGCGAGATGACGTTCACCCCTCTGGGACCCGTCCCGGCGACCTACCCTGTCCCGCATGGAGCGGAACAGGGTGGTGTCGTCGTGTCCCGGGTGACGCTCCAGACGATCGCGGACCGCGTCGGCGTCAGCCGGATGACCGTGTCCAACGCGTTCTCCCGCCCGGACCAGCTCTCGGCGGAGATGCGCCGCACGATCCTCGCCGCCGCGGCGGACCTCGGGTACGTCGGTCCCGACCCGTCGGCCCGGGCGCTTGCCCGCGGGACGACCGGCGCGGTGGGTGTGCTGCTCACCGAGTCGGTCGGGACGGCCTTCCTCGACCCCATGGCGGCCGCCTTCTTCGGTGCGGTCGCCGAGGAGCTGGCCCCCACGGGCATGGCTGTCGTGCTCCTGCCGTCGACCGGCTCCGAGGGCACGATCCCTGCCCGCGACATCCCGATGGACGGCGCCCTCGTCTACGGCTGCGCGGGCGACTACCCCGCGGTCGACTGGCTGGTGAAGCGCAAGCTCCCGCTGGTGTTCGTCGACGGCGATCCCGTCGAGGGAGCGTCCAGCGTCCTCCTGGACGAACGTCACGGGTCGCGGCTCGGCGCCCAGCACCTCCTCGACCTGGGACACCGTCGGATCGCCATCCTCACCATGAGCAAGGACGCGACGCCCCGCTGGGCACCCGACGCCGCCTCGATCAGCTCGAACTTCGTCGCCCGGGAGCGCCAGGCCGGCTGGGTCGAGACCCTCGCCGGCGCCGGTGTGACGCCGATCGTCATGGGGGTCCATGACAACGTCGAGCCGGACGTCTCCGAGGGGGCGCGGGCGCTGCTCGCCGGCCCGGACCGCCCGACCGCGGTGCTGTGCTTCTCCGACCTCATGGCTGCCGCGGTCGTGCACGCCGCCGAGAACGCCGGGCTGCGCGTGCCCGAGGACCTGTCCGTGGTCGGCTTCGACGACTCCCCCCTCTCTCGCCGGCTGCGCCCCGCGCTGACCACGGTGCACCAGGACTTCGACGCCAAGGGCAAGGCGGCAGCGGCGGCGCTGACGTCGTCGATCAGCCGCTTCCGCGCCGGCGTCGCCCCGGCGCCGGAGCAGCACCGCATCCCGGTCGACCTGGTGGTCCGCGACAGCACCGCGCCCCCGCCGAGCACATGATCCGCGTCGAACGGGCGAACGCGTGATGGCGAACGGGTCCGACATGCGGGTCGCTACGACCGCAGTCAGCCCTCGTCGTTACCATGCAACCGTGCCCCACTCGCACGCTCCCGATGACCTCCTGAGGTCGACCCTCGCCGCCGTCGCGCCCGGCGGGGAGCTTCGCGACGGCTTGGAACGGATCCTGCGGGGTCGCACGGGCGCGCTGATCGTCCTCGGCTTCGACCAGACGGTCGAGAGCATCTGCTCCGGCGGCTTCGTCCTGGACGTGGAGTTCTCCGCCACACGCTTGCGTGAGCTGGCCAAGATGGACGGTGCCGTCGTGGTCGACGCGGGCATCTCCCGCATCCTGCGCGCGGCCGTCCAGCTCCTCCCCGACGTCACCATCGAGACGTCGGAGTCCGGCACCCGGCACCGCACCGCGGAGCGCGTCGCCAAGCAGACCGGCCTCCCGGTCGTCTCGGTGTCCGCCTCCATGCGGATCATCGCGCTGTACGTGGGCGGCCAGCGGCACGTCATAGAGGATTCGACCACCATCCTGTCCCGCGCCAACCAGGCCCTGGCCACCCTGGAGCGGTACAAGTCGCGGCTCGACGAGGTCAGCGGCACCCTCTCCGCGCTCGAGATCGAGGACCTGGTCACGGTCCGCGACGTCTCCGCCGTGGTGCAGCGCCTCGAGATGGTCCGCCGCATCTCCGAGGAGATCGAGGGCTACGTCGTCGAGCTGGGCACCGACGGTCGCCTGCTGACGTTGCAGCTCGACGAGCTGGTGGGCGGCATCGGCTCCGACCGGGCGCTGATCATCCGCGACTACGTCGACACCAGCCGACGCGAGGTCGACTCGGTCCTCGACGAGCTGGCGGAGCTGGACTCGACCGAGCTGCTCGACAACGCCCGCATCGCGAACGTGCTTGGTCTGCCCGGGGGTGGCGACGCGCTCGACGCGGCCGCCGGTCCGCGCGGCTACCGCCTGCTGTCCAAGGTCCCGCGCCTGCCTGGTGCCATCGTCGACCGCCTGGTCGCGCACTTCGGCGGGCTCCAGAAGCTGCTCGCAGCCGGCATCGAGGACCTGATGGCCGTCGACGGCGTCGGCGAGCAGCGCGCTCGGGCCGTCCGCGAGGGACTGTCCCGGCTCGCGGAGTCGAGCATCCTCGAGCGGTACGTCTAGCCCAGTCCGACTCAGCCCAGTCCGAACACGGCCGGCGGTGCACTCACCCCGGCGAGGTTCAGCTGTGCGGAGTACGTGCCGGCGCCGGGGGCGGGCAGGTCCGGCGGGCAGCCCTCCGCGGAGCGGATCCTGTTCCACGCGAACGGCGTCGTGTCCGTCCCGCCGCCGGCGAGCAGCAGCGTGCGGGTCTCGGTGCCGGGCACGATGCAGTCGCGGTTCGACCACACGCGGTCAGTCCCGGACGTGATGACGATCTCGCGCTGCGCCTCGCCGGCGTCCACCAGGCATGGCTCCTCGCCGGTGTTGGTGACGGCGACGGTGAACGTCGCGCTGACGCCCGGCGCGAACGAGGCGGCATCCGGAGTCATCGCGAGGGCCAGTGCCGTGGGCGCACAGTCGGCCACCCCGTCGCTGTCCGTCGGCGTCGCGGTCGGCTCAGGCTCGACGGGCGCGGACGACGTGCTCCCCTGGCCGGCCGGGTCCTCCCCCGAGTCGCGGCCCACGAGCAGCCAGACGACGACCGCGACGATGATGAGCGGGATGCCGAGCACCAGGAAGCGACGCACCCAGTAGACGCGGGCGGGAAGGGGTCGCGACGGGCTCATGCATCCTCCGGACCGGTTCGGCTGCGCCGCACGATCGGCGCGCGACCACCGTAGAGGGCAAGCTCGCGGACGGCCCGGCCGACGCGCGCGGATGCTCGCAGTGCGAGACGGACGACCCCGGTCCGGCGACTGCGCGGCGCGGCGACGCGTGGGGCAGGATGCTGCGGTGCCGCCCACCACCACCCAGCTGCGCGAGCCGGTGCTCGCCTGGTTCGGCGTGCACGCGCGCGACCTGCCGTGGCGTGCCGCGGACCGGACGGCGTGGGGGGTGCTGGTCAGCGAGGTGATGCTCCAGCAGACGCCCGTGGTCCGAGTGGAGCCGGCGTGGCGGTCGTGGATGAGCCGGTGGCCGACACCCGCCGACCTGGCGGCGGCGTCGACGGCGGACGTGCTGCGGGCGTGGGACCGGCTGGGGTACCCGCGGCGGGCGCTGCGGCTGCAGGAGTGTGCGCGGGTGGTCGTCGACCGGCACGGGGGCGTGGTGCCCTCGTCGGAACCGGAGCTCCTCGCCCTGCCTGGCGTCGGCTCGTACACGGCGGCGGCGGTGCTCGCGTTCGCCTACGGCCGCCGGTCGGTGGTGCTCGACACCAACGTGCGCCGCGTACTGGCCCGCACGGTCGACGGGGTCGCGCTGCCCGCACCGAGCCAGACGGTCGACGAGGTGCGCCGCGCGACCGGGTACGTCCCCGACGACGACGCGACGGCCGCCCGGTGGGCAGCAGCGTCGATGGAGCTCGGTGCACTGGTGTGCACCGCGCGCTCCCCGCGCTGCGAGGCGTGCCCGGTGCAGGACGTGTGCGCCTGGTTCGCGGCGGGCAGGCCGGCCGACGAGCACGTGGGCCGCCGCCGCTCCCAGACGTTCGACGGCACTGACCGGCAGGTGCGCGGGCGGGTGATGGCGCTGCTGCGCGACGCCCTCGGTCCGGTGCCGGCCGCCGCCGTCGACGCCGTCTGGCCCGACGCCCGCCAGCTGGCCCGGTGCGTCGACGGGCTCGTCGCCGACGGCCTGGTCACCCGCGCCCCGGCCGCGAGCGACGACGACCCCCCGACGTACCGGCTGCCGTCCTGACAAGGGGTCGACGTGGCAGCATTCGCGGCATGCTGACCGCGTACGACGTCCTGAACCAGAAGTTCTCCGCCACCAAGTTCCGTGAGGGCTACGACCAGGACGAGGTCGACGGCTTCCTCGACCGGGTGATGGCCACGCTCCAGGGGCTCGAGCGCGGCGAGAGCGTCCCCGACGCCGTGACGGCGGAGGAGGTCGGCACCGTCACGTTCCAGTCGTCGAGGTTCCGCGAGGGCTACGACCAGGACGAGGTCGACCGCTTCCTCGACCAGGTGCGCGAGCAGCTGACCACCCAGGTGCCCGAGGACGTCCCGGTGTGGCAGCCGAGCGCACCCGTGGTCTCCAGCGCCCCGATCTCCGCGACCGCCCTGGTCGTGCAGCTGCAGACGGCCTACTCCACCCGGCCGCCGGGGGCGCCCGACGTCGTGACCGTGCAGCTCCCGGACGGTCAGGTGCGCTCCGTCATCGACGTCCGGAGCACACCGTCCGGCGTCGAGCTGGTGCTGGGCTGACCTCGCGGGCTCAGTCGAGCTCGATGAGCATCCGCGTGTTGCCGAGCGTGTTCGGCTTCACGCGCGCCAGGTCCAGGAACTCCGCGACACCGTCGTCGTGCGAGCGCAGCAGCTCGAGGTAGACGTCGGGCGTCACCGGTGTCCCCTCGATGACGTGGAACCCGTGCGACTCGAAGAACGCCACCTCGAACGTCAGGCAGAACACCCGGCGCAGCCCCATCTCCCCGGCACGTCCGAGCAGGGCGTCGAGCAGGGCGTGGCCCACCCCGGCGCCGCGCCAGGTCCGGTCGACGGCGAGGGTGCGGATCTCGGCGAGGTCCTGCCACATGACGTGCAGCGCGCCGCACCCGATGACGGTGCCGTCCTGCGCCTCGACCACGAGGAACTCCTGCACCGCCTCGTAGTACCCGACCCACTCCTTGGCCAGCAGGATGCGCTCGGCGGCGTAGGGCTCGACGAGCGCGCGGATGGCGCGCACGTCGGCGGGTAGAGCGGGGCGGACACGAAAGCTCACCGCGACAACCTACTGGCGAGCCAGGTTCCCCAGTGCGGGCGTACCAGCCGCGAGCGCCGAGCCCGACCGCGAGAACGCCGACGGGCTACCCCGAGACCCGTGCGCGGACGCGTCGGGGATGCGGCGGCTCGGCCGCGTCGAGCAGCCCGGTGGCCGTGATCTCGTCGACCACGAGGTCTGTCACGACCCCCGCGCGCAGGGCGGCGAGCAGCGGTGCGACCTTGTTGTCGCCGGCCACCACGCAGACGCGTCGCGGGATCCGCTGCAGCTCGACGGGTGTGGGTCCGGTGGCGCGCTCGTTCAGGTGCACGTCCTGCCAGGAGCCGTCGGCGCGCAGGAACACGGTGCAGACGTCGCCGACGACGCCCTCGTCGTGCAGGTTCCGCACGTCCGCGTCGTCGAGGTAGCCCGCCGAGTAGACGTGCGACGGCACCGCCCCCGCGACCGCGCCGACGGAGAACACGGCGATGTCCGCGCGGCGCTGCATGTCGAGGACCCGTCGCACGGAGCGCTCCCGCCACATGGCTGCCTTGGTGTCGGGGTAGTCGAAGAACGCGGGCACCGAGAAGTGGTGCACGGCGGCGGCGAAGGCGGTTCCGAACGTCGAGATCAGGTCGCTGGCGTACTCGATGCCGCTGGTGCGCATGTTCGCAGCACCGTTGAGCTGGACCACCGCGGAGCCGCGTGTCGGCTTGGGCGCCAGGTAGCGGGAGACGGACGCCAGCGTGGTCCCCCAGGCGACGCCGAGCACCATGTCGGAGTCGAACCACGAGGACAGCAGGCGGGCGGCGGTGATCGACACCTGGTCCAGGCGCTCGATGTGGCTGGCCGAGTCGGGCACCGGGACGACGTACGTGTCGATGCCGAACGCCGCGGCGATCGTGCGTCCGAGGCCCGGTGCACGCGTGCTCGCCGGCCGCAGCGTGATCTCGACCAGACCCGACTGCCGGGCGCGCTTGATGAGCCGGGAGACCGTCGAGCGCGAGGTGCCCAGGTGGCGTGCGATGACCTCCATCTTGATGTCCTGGAGGTAGTACATCGACGCCGCCCGCAGCACGTCCTGCTCCCGTTCGATGTACATCGGGACCCCCTCCGGTCCACGCTCGACGGTGCACGTTTGTGCAGCCCTGTTGCGCGTACGTTCGCCTGGTGACGACGATAGCGAGCAAGCCCGCACCGGGCGAGCCGGATCCAGCACCACAGAGCGCGACAACCACCGGGGGTACGACGGATGAGGACGGCGCCGCTGACGGCCCAGGCACGACAGGACGCACTCGACGCGATGCGGCGGAGTGCTGACCGAGGGAACGAGCTCGACGTCCTCGTGATCGGAGGAGGCGTCACCGGCGCGGGCATCGCGCTCGATGCGGTGAGCCGCGGACTCTCCACCGCGATCGTCGAGGCCCAGGACTGGGCCAGCGGTACGTCGAGCCGGTCCAGCAAGCTGGTGCACGGCGGGCTGCGCTACCTGCAGATGCTCGACTTCCACCTGGTGCGCGAGGCGCTCACCGAGCGCGACCTGCTGATCAACCGCCTGGCACCGCACCTGGTCAAGCCCGTGAGCTTCCTGTACCCGTTGGAGAACCGCATCTGGGAGCGCGCCTACGTCGGCGCCGGCGTCGCCCTGTACGACACGCTCGCGTCGGTCACCGGGTCGAAGCGCGCCCTGCCCATCCACCGGCACCTGACCCGCAAGGGCATGGAGCGGCTGTTCCCGGACCTCCGTCACGACGCCGCCATCGGTGCGGTCCGGTACTGGGACGCCAGCGTCGACGACGCCCGCCTCGTCGAGACGCTCGTGCGCACCGCCGTCAGCTACGGCGCGCACGCGGCGACCCGCACCCAGGTGGCCGACCTGCAGACCACCACCGGCGGCGCGGTCACCGGCGCCGAGGTGGTGGACCTCGAGACCGGCGAGCACATCGACGTCCGTGCGCGGGCCGTCATCAACGCCACCGGCGTCTGGACCGAGCAGACCGAGTCGCTCGCCGGTGCCGAGGGCGGCCTGCGCGTGCTCGCCAGCAAGGGCATCCACATCGTCGTGCCGCGCAGCCGCATCTCCGGCGACGTGGGGCTGATCCTGCAGACCGAGAAGTCGGTCCTGTTCATCATCCCGTGGTCGCGGTACTGGGTGATCGGCACCACGGACACCCCGTGGGAGCAGGAGCTGATCCACCCCGTCGCGACGAGCGCCGACATCGACTACGTCATCGAGCACGCCAACACGGTGCTGTCCCGGCCGCTCACGCGCGAGGACATCATCGGCACCTGGGCGGGGCTGCGTCCGCTGCTCCAGCCGCAGGTCAAGGCCGGCACCAGCTCCGCCAAGGTGTCGCGCGAGCACACGGTCGCCGCCCCCGCGCCGGGTCTGACCGTCATCGCCGGCGGCAAGCTCACCACCTACCGAGTGATGGCCAAGGACGCGGTCGACTTCGCCATCGGCAGCCGCGCCACCAGCCTGCCGTCCATCACGCACGACCTCCCACTGGTGGGCGCCGAGGGCCTTCAGGTGTTCCAGCGCCAGGCCCGGGCGATCAGTCAGCGATACGGCTGGTCGCGGCCCCGTATGGAGCACCTGCTGCACCGCTACGGATCCCTGCTGGGCGAGCTCATCGACCTCGTCGACGCCGACCCGAGGCTGGCCGACCCGCTGAAGAACGCCGACGCGTACATCGGCGCAGAGATCGTCTACGCCGCCAGCCACGAGGGTGCGCTGCACCTCGACGACGTCCTCATGCACCGCACGCGGCTCAACTACGAGCAGGCCGACAAGGGCCTCGGTGCCATCGAGGAGATCGCCGACCTCGTCGCGCCGGTGCTCGGCTGGGACGAGCACACCCGCAGCCGCGAGATCGAGGCGTACCGCGCACGGTGCGAGGCCGAGGACGCCGCAGCGCAGGAGCTCGACGACGCGGAGGCCGTCAAGGTCCGCCTGCGCGCCGCGGACCTGTCGCCGATGCTCCGGGACGGCGGCGTCGACGCCGGCACCAAGCCGGGATCACCCGCCGGGAAGGGGTCCTCCGGACCCGTCGGGACCTGAAGACTCCCCGCGGCCATCCGCGGGGCGCACGTGACAACGATGTCCGTCAGAAAGGGTCGACAGTGGACTACACAATAGGTGACGCCTTCATCTCGGAGCTGTTGGGCACCGGGATGCTGATCCTGCTCGGCGCCGGAGTGGTCGCGAACGTCATCCTGCCGAAGAACAAGGGCTTCGACGGCGGCTGGCTGCTCATCAACTTCGGATGGGGTCTCGCGGTCTTCTCGGGTGTGTACGTCGCGTACAAGTCGGGGGCGCACCTGAACCCCGCGGTGACGATCGGCATCTGGACGAGCGGCGCGGACGAGTTCGCCAAGGGCATCCCCGTGACCGCGGCGAACGGCTTCCTCTACGTCACAGCCCAGATGGCCGGTGCCGCACTAGGCGCGGGTCTCGCGTTCCTCGCGTACAAGAAGCACTTCGACGAGGACGCCGACCCGGGCACCAAGCTCGCCGTCTTCTCCACCGGCCCCGCCATCCGCACCTACGCATGGAACTTCATCACCGAGGCCATCGCCACCTTCGTCCTCGTCTTCGTCATCCTCGCGTTCGCGAAGACTCCCGCCGCTCTCGGCGCGATCCCCGTTGCGCTCCTCGTGATCGGTATCGGCGCCAGCCTCGGTGGCCCGACCGGCTACGCCATCAACCCGGCACGTGACCTCGGTCCGCGCATCGCGCACGCCCTCCTGCCCATCCGGGGCAAGGGCTCGAGCGACTGGGCGTACTCCTGGGTGCCGGTCCTCGGCCCTCTCGTCGGCGGTGCGATCGCCGGCCTCGCGGCATCCGCTTACATCGTCTGACGCACAGCACGCAGCCGTCCCCGTCCGGGCGGCGCTCCCAACCCTCTGCGAGCGCCGTCCGGGCCACCCGAACCATCCGGAGGAATCTTCACCATGCCCGACACCAAGTACGTCCTCGCCATCGACCAGGGAACCACGAGCTCCCGCGCGATCGTCTTCGACCACTCCGGCCACATCGTCGAGTCCGGGCAGATCGAGCACGAACAGATCTTCCCGCGCGCCGGCTGGGTGGAGCACAACGCGGAGGAGATCTGGAAGAACGTCCGTGAGGTGGTCGGTCTCGCGCTGACCCGCGCCAACCTCACCTACAAGGACCTTGCCGCCGTCGGCATCACCAACCAGCGGGAGACGGCCGTCGTCTGGGACCGGACCACCGGCAAGCCGGTCTACAACGCGATCGTCTGGCAGGACACACGCACCGACAAGATCGCCGAGGAGCTGGGGGCGCTCGGGGGCGGCGCGGACCGGTACAAGGCGAAGGTCGGCCTGCCGCTGGCCACGTACTTCTCCGGTCCGAAGATCAAGTGGATCCTCGACAACGTCGAGGGTGCCCGGGCCAAGGCGGAGGCCGGTGACCTGGCGTTCGGCAACACCGACTCGTGGGTGCTGTGGAACATGACCGGCGGGGTCGACGGCGGCGTGCACGTCACCGACCCGACCAACGCGTCGCGCACCATGCTGATGAACCTCGACACCCTCACGTGGAACGAGGAGATCGCGAGCGACATGGGCATCCCCCTGTCGATGCTGCCGGAGATCCGGTCGTCGTCCGAGGTGTACGGCAAGGGTCGCGAGGGCGGCATGGTCCCGGGCGTGCCGATCGCGGGCATCCTCGGCGACCAGCAGGCCGCCACGTTCGGGCAGGCCTGCTTCGAGGTGGGGCACGCCAAGAACACCTACGGCACCGGCAACTTCATGCTCATCAACACGGGCACGGAGCCGATCCCGTCCAAGAACGGCCTGCTCACCACGGTCTGCTACAAGATCGGCGACCAGCCGACGGTCTACGCCCTCGAGGGCTCGATCGCCGTGACGGGCTCCTTGGTCCAGTGGCTGCGCGACAACCTCGGGCTGATCTCGTCGGCGCCGGAGATCGAGCAGCTGGCGGGCACGGTCGAGGACAACGGTGGCGCGTACTTCGTGCCGGCGTTCTCGGGCCTGTTCGCGCCGTACTGGCGGTCGGACGCGCGCGGCGCGCTCGTCGGCCTCACGCGGTTCGTCAACAAGGGGCACATCGCCCGGGCCGCGCTGGAGGCGACGGCGTTCCAGACCCGCGAGGTCCTGGACGCGATGAACGCCGACTCGGGTGTCGACCTGACCGAGCTGAAGGTCGACGGCGGCATGATCGCCAACGAGACCCTCATGCAGTTCCAGGCCGACATCCTCGGCGTCACCGTCATCCGCCCGCAGGTCGCGGAGACCACCGCCCTCGGCGCCGCCTACGCGGCCGGCATCGCGGTCGGCTTCTGGAACGGCGAGCAGGACGTCATCGACAACTGGGCCGAGGACAAGCGCTGGGAGCCGCAGATGGACGACGCGGAGCGCGACCGGCAGTTCCGGCTCTGGAAGAAGGCCGTCACCAAGACCTTCGACTGGGTCGACGACGACGTGGTCTGACGATCGACGGGCGAGGGCCGGGGTGCGACGAGGCACCCCGGCCCTTGTCTTGCCCGAGGCGGTGGTCGACGGTGCGCGCCAGGTGTCGGTTACTGGTCGGTGGCATCATGGCCGGATGACGGACCAGGACGACGGCGCCCGGGTGGATCCGCGAGTTCTGCGCACGCGACGGCTGCTCCAGGATGCCCTGCTCGCGCTCGCACGGGAACGCACCTTCGACGAGATCTCCGTCGCCGACGTCGCCGACCGTGCCACCGTGAACCGCAGCACCTTCTACCAGCACTACCCCGACACGGACACGCTGCTGGCCGACGCCCTCGACGCACGGGCTGCCCTCGTCGGCGCCGACCTCACGGACCTCCGTCCGGGTCTGCCCCTCGAGACGCCTCCCGACGTGCTGGTGCGCTACGCCACGCACGTCGCCGAGAACGTCACCCTGTACCGCAGCGCGCTCGGCGAGCACGGCTCTCCCGTCGCCGTCGCACGGCTACGCCGACGCGTCAACGCCCTCGCGCTCGCCGGCCTGGAGCTGCACGATGCACCCCCGGCCCTGCCCGGCCTGCCCCGGCCGATCGCTGCGGCCGCGCTGGCCGGGTCGGTCATCGGCGTGCTGATCGCATGGCTGGAGCGCGACCCGCTGCCTCCCGCGCAGGATGCGGCCACCTGGGCGTGGTCCGCGATCAGCGGCTGGCCGATCGGCGTCGACTCCTGACGTCCGCACGTTCGAGCGTCCCGACGACCGGATGTGCGGACGCAACCGTCGGGGTCAGGTGAAGTAGGCGCCGCCGTTGACGTCCAGGACCGCGCCGGTCACGAACGACGCGCCGTCCGAGGCGAGGAAGGTCACCGCGTCGGCGATGTCGTCGGGAGCGCCCGCGCGGTTCAGCGCGGACGCGGCGACGGCGGCCCGCTGCGCGGGCTCGGGCGTGTAGGTCGCGTGCAGCGGTGTGCCGCCGACGAACCCCGGCGCGACCACGTTCACCGTGATCCGGCGCGGCCCCAGCTCTCGCGCCATCGCCCGGGTGAACCCCTCGAGCGCGGCCTTGGCGGTGGTGTACGCGACCATCCCCGTGCCGCCGCCGCTGCGCGCCGCCTGGGCGCCGATGGTGATGATGCGGCCGCCGTCGGGCATCACCGCGAGCGCGGCCCGGCTGGCGTAGAACGCCGACGAGAGGTTCAGGTCCAGCACCCCGTGCCAGTGGGCGTCGTCCATCGCCGGGACGGTGCGCCTGTCGACCGGTCCGCCCACGTTGTTGACGAGGATGTCGATCCCGCCGCCGAGCGCCGAGGCGGCGTCGCTGACCGCCTTGTCGACGTCCCAGCTGCGTCGGGAGTCCACCTGGAAGGACGCCGCGATCTGGCCCGTCTCCTTGATCTCGGCGACGACGGCCGTGGCGTCGTGCGACAGGTGCGTGACGGCGACGTCCGCTCCCGCTCTGGCGAGCGCGAGGGCGACGGCGCGGCCGATCCCCGACGCGCCGCCGGTGACGAGCGCACGCCGGCCGGTGAGCGCGTGCTCCACCTCGGTGCCTTTCTGCTGGTCCGTTGTCCCGCACCGTACGGGAGCGGTTCGTGCCGCTCAACACCTAGATGTCCGGATCGTCGGTCGGCTCACGAGTCGGTGGCTCCGGGTAGCGTCCTGCCCCATGCGTCTGGCCACCTGGAACATCAACTCGATCCGTGCGCGAGCGGACCGCGCGCTCGCCTTCCTGGAGCGGACGGGCGTCGACGTCCTGGCCCTGCAGGAG
This sequence comes from Cellulomonas sp. Leaf395, assembly GCF_001424125.1. GTDB lineage: Bacteria > Actinomycetota > Actinomycetes > Actinomycetales > Cellulomonadaceae > Cellulomonas. The sequence goes on along the minus strand of NZ_LMQI01000001.1, from coordinate 318,694 downwards.
ACCAAGTGCAAGGACGACCAGTTCCCGCGCGAAGGTTTCGAGGCGCTCGGCTACGAGGTGGCGACGACCGGGTTCAGCCAGTGGAACGGCGTCGCGATCGTCTCGAAGGTCGGCATCGAGGACGTCGAGGTCGGGTTCCCCGGGATGCCCACCTGGGGCGACCCGGCGGCGGCCGAGGCCCGCGCGCTCGGGGCGACGTGCGGCGGCGTGCGGGTGTGGAGCCTCTACGTCCCCAACGGCCGCGAGCTCGAGGACCCCCACTACGCGTACAAGCTCGACTGGCTGGGCCGGCTGCGCGATGCCGCCCACGGCTGGCTCGCCGCCGACGCCGAGGCGCAGGTGGCCCTGGTGGGCGACTGGAACATCGCCCCGCTGGACACCGACGTCTGGGACATGGGCTTCTTCGCCGGGCGCACGCACGTGAGCCCGGCCGAGCGCGACGCATTCACGGCCCTCGCCGACGCCGGGTACACCGAGGTCTCCCGCGTCCACGTCCCCGCCGAGCACACGTACACCTACTGGGACTACCAGCAGCTGCGGTTCCCCCGGAACGAGGGCATGCGCATCGACCTCACCTACGCGACGCCCGCGCTGGCCGCACGGGTGAGGGGTGTGACCATCGAGCGCAACGAGCGCAAGGGCAAGGCGCCGTCCGACCACGTGCCGGTGGTGCTCGAGATCGCCGACTGACGCCGTCCGGGCGGGGTGATGTCGGTGGAAAGCGCCCTCGTGGTGGGTGCGCGGTGGGCTAGCGTGCGCGCATGAGCAACGAGCCCGGGGGGCCGGCTCCGGTTCCCGACCCCTACGCCGTCCCCGACCCGGCACCGACGGTCCCCGTCGCGCCCGGCGGGCACGAGGCCGTGGCACCCAGCGGGTACGAGGCGGTGCGGACGCCGGTCGGGGAGACCGGGCCGATGAACCCCTACGGTGCGCCGCCCACGCCCCCCTCGCCGTACGGCCAGCAGACCGAGGCGGCGGCAGCGGGATACGCGACCCCCTACGGCCAGCAGCCCGGGCCCGGGCAATACGGGGCACCGGCGCCGCAGTACGGCGCTCCGCAGTACGGGGCACCCGCACCGCAGTACGGTGCTCCGCAGTACGGCGCACCCCAGCCCCCCTACGGCGCCCCCGGGTACGAGCAGGCGCCGTCGCCCTACGGGGCGCAGCCGTACGAGGTGCAGCCGTACGGGTACGGCCAGCCCTACGCGCCGCCGCCGACCGAGGGCATGGCGATCGCGTCCTTCGTCACCAGCACGGCCGGACTGCTGATCTTCGGCGGGCTGCCCGGTGCGGTCGGTCTGGGGCTGGGCATCGCGGCGCTGCGCCGCATCAAGGCCTCGGGCAAGTCGGGCCGCGGGTGGGCCATCGCGGGCATCGTCATCGGCGCGGTCGGGATCCTCTGGATGCTCGCGATCGCCGCCTACATCGTGTTCGTCATCTGGCTCATCGGCAGCACCGGAGCCTCCTCCGGCATGTGGGAGGAGTTCGAGCAAGGGTTCGAGGAGGGCGTCGAGGAGGGCGCGACCGGCTCGGACACGGGTTCCGAGCTGCCGGACTTCGCGCTCCGGACCGACCTCACCGCGGGCACGTGCCTGACCACGGAGCCGTGGGAGTACGACATGGCGGACACCGACCCCGTCGACTGCGCCCTCCCGCACGACGCGGAGGTCGTCGGCCTGATCACGATGTCCGGCCCGGTGAGCCTCAACCCCGACGACGAGTACGACACCGCGTTCAACGACGCGTGGGGCGAGTGCGACGCCCTCACCGAGTCCCTCGTCCCCGGCTACTTCGACGACGGCAACGTCGAGCTGTTCTACCCGCACCCCGACGACTTCGCGGGCGGTGCCACGTACGCCTACTGCGTCTACTACGGCGACGAACCCGGCATGACCGGGTCGGCGGTCGTCGGGACCCTCGAGCTCGCGGGCGCTGGGGTGTAGTCCTGAGCGACCACCGCAACCCCTACGCCCACCCGGCGGTGCACTACGCCCCCGGGTGGGTGCCACCGCGCGCCCGGCTCGAGCCGACGGCGGTCTGGTCGCTGGTCATGGGGCTCTTCGGGCTCGGTCCGGCGGCCCTGGTGCTGGCGGTCGTGGCGTTCCGTCGCCTCGCGTCGCGCCACACCCGCGGGCGTGGTCTGGCGATCGCCGGCGCGGTCCTCGGCGTGCTCGGCACCGTGGCCCTCGCCGTCGGGGTGTCGGTCGCCGTGCTCACCATGATGGCCACCCGCCCTCTGCCCGCCGACGTGCCCGCCGCGCGGGAGGCTCGCGCGCAGCAGCTGGTCACGGGCAACTGCGTCCTGTCGGTGCCCGCCGACGGGCGCGTGGACAACGTGCGAGTGGTCCCCTGCGCCGAGCCGCACGAGGCCCAGGTGGTCACCGAGTTCTCGTTCGCCCCGGATGCGGTGTGGCCGGGCCAGCAGTCCGCCGACGCCCGGGTGGCCCGCGCGTGCGTGCTCGACACCGACGAGGTCGCGGCAGGCGTGCGCACGGTGACGTGGTCGCCGACCGAGCGCTCCTGGGAGGACGGCGACCGCGTGGGACTGTGCCTGGCGGTCCTCGACGGTGGCGGGGTCACGGGATCGTTCCTGGACGGCACGGCGCAGGTCCCCTGACACTTACCGCGCGGTAGGGAATCGGTTAGGGTGGCGGCGACGCACCCCACCGAGGAGGTACCCGGCAATGTCGCAGGTCTTCGACGTCGAGCATGTCCTGGCTCAGCTGACGCTCCAGGAGAAGGCGTCCCTGACGTCCGGCTCCGACTTCTGGCACACGCAGGGCGTCGAGCGGGTGGGCGTCCCCGCCGTGATGGTCGCGGACGGTCCGCACGGTCTGCGCAAGCAGGCCGAGGACGCCGATCACCTCGGTCTGGGCGACTCGGTGCCCGCCACCTGCTTCCCCACCGCGGCGGCCCTGGGCTCGTCGTGGGACGTCGATCTGCTCACCCGCGTCGGCGAGGCGCTCGGACGCGAGACGCGCGCCAACGACGTCGCCGTCCTGCTGGGCCCGGGCGTCAACATCAAGCGCACGCCCTTGTGCGGTCGCAACTTCGAGTACGTCTCCGAGGACCCGGTGGTCGCCGGCGAGCTGGGCACCGCGATCGTGCGGGGCATCCAGAGCCAGGGCGTCGGGACGTCGCTCAAGCACTACGCGGCGAACAACCAGGAGTCGGACCGCATGCGCGTGTCTGCCCAGGTCGACGAGCGCACGCTGCGCGAGATCTACCTGCCGGCGTTCGAGCGCGTCGTCACGAAGGCCCAGCCGTGGACTGTGATGTGCGCGTACAACAAGGTCAACGGGACGTACGCGTCCGAGCACCACGAGCTGCTCACCGCGATCCTGCGCGACGAGTGGGCGTTCGAGGGCCTCGTCGTGTCCGACTGGGGTGCCGTGCACGACCGGGTCCCCGCGCTCGCGGCGGGGCTCGACCTGCAGATGCCTGCCGTGGGTCCGCGTCCCGATGACGAGGTCGTGGCGGCCGTCCGCGACGGGTCGCTCGACGAGGCCGTGCTGGACGTCGCCGCGCGGCGCGTGCTCCAGCTCGTCGCGAAGGGCCTGCCCGCCGTGTCATCACCGGACACGTTCGACGTCGACGCCCACCACGCGCTGGCCCGCGAGGCCGCCGCCGCCGGTTCCGTGCTGCTGAAGAACGACGGCGGTCTGCTCCCGCTGGCCTCGACCGAGGGCGTCGTCGTGATCGGCGAGTTCGCCCGCACCCCGCGCTACCAGGGCGCCGGCTCGTCGCAGGTCAACCCGACCCGGCTCGACACCCCGCTCGACGCGCTGCGGGCGGCCGGCGGCGAGCTGCCGTTCGCGGCCGGCTTCACCATCGCGGGCGGGCCGGACGGCTCCGATGACGACCTGCTCGCCGAGGCCGTGTCCGTGGCACGCGACGCCGAGACCGTCGTCGCGTTCCTCGGTCTGCCCGGCCCCGACGAGTCCGAGGGCTACGACCGGCCGCGGCTCGGCCTGCCCGACAACCAGGTGGCGCTGCTGCGGGCGGTCGCCGCGGTCAACCCCCGGGTCGTCGTCGTGCTCGCCAACGGGTCGGCGGTCACCGTGACCGGCTGGCGCGACCTGGCCCCGGCGATCCTCGAGACCTGGCTCGGTGGGCAGGCGGGCGGGTCGGCCGTCGCGGACCTGCTGCTCGGCGTCCGCACCCCGTCCGGCAAGCTCACGGAGACCATCCCGCACCGCATCGAGGACACCCCGGCGTTCGGGAACTTCCCCGGTGAGGCCGGCGTCGTCCGCTACGGCGAGGGCGTCCTGGTGGGCTACCGCTGGTACGACACCCGCGCGATGGACGTGGCCTACCCGTTCGGCCACGGGCTGTCGTACACGACCTTCGCCTACGACGGCATCACCGCCTCGGCCGCCGGCACGGACGTCACCGTGCGCGTCACGATCACCAACACCGGCCCTGTTGCGGGCGCCGAGGTGGTCCAGGTCTACGTCCGCGACCCCGAGGCGTCCGTGCTCCGTCCGGTTCGCGAGCTCAAGGCGTTCGCCAAGGTGACGCTCGACGCCGGCGAGTCACGGGAGGTGTCCTTCGACCTGACCGCGCGGGACCTGTCGTACTGGCACCCCGGGCTGCACCGCTGGGTGGTCGAGGGCGGCGAGTTCGTCGTCGAGGTCGGTGCGTCGTCGCGCGACCTGCGCGGATCCGTGTCGCTGGACGTCGAGGGCGAGCCGCTGTGGGGCGAGCTCACGGTGATGTCGACGATCGAGGAGTGGCTCGCGCACCCTGTCGGAGGACCGCTCCTGCAGGCATCCCTGGCTCCGACCGCTGACAGGCCCCCGCTGGACGACACGATGCAGGCGATGATCCTGCAGATGCCGGCCAAGGTGATCGCGGACCTCGGCCTCGCGGGCTTCGACCGGGACACCCTCGACACCCTGGTCGCCAAGGTCACCGCCGGCTGACCGCGCCGAGCTCGTTGCTCGCGGCCGAGCTCGTGCGTCGCAACCGCCGAGCTCACGTGAGCAGGGTGGCGATGTAGGCGCGCAGGGTGGCTGCCATGTCCGGGCGGGTGGCCGGGGTGTCGACCGACAGCAGCCACTGGATCTGGAGGCCGTCCATGACCGCGACCGTGAGCCGGGCGGCGGTCAGCGGATCGATGCCCGGCCGGAGCCGGCCCTCGTCGCGCCGACGGCTGAACTCGGCGACCGCGCGGTCGACCACCCGGCGGTAGCGCTCCTGGAAGTAGGCGTGCGCGGGGTGGTCGGGTGACGTGGCCTCCGCCGAGAGCGTCGCGAAGAGCTCGACGATCCCGGGGCGCGACGCGTTGCGCTCGACGATCCGCGCCAGTGCGTCGACGTAGTCGTGCCCGGCGGCCAGATCGGCCTCGAACGCGGCGTCGTCCACCTCGTCGCGACGCTCGAGCACCGCCGCGAGCAGGACCGCCTTGCTCGCGAAGTGGTGCAGCAGGCCGGGGTGGGAGATGCCGACGCGCGACGCCACCTCGCGCAGGGACGCCGTGCGGTACCCGACCTGGCCGAACAGCTGCATGGCGACGTCGAGGATCTCCTCGCGCGTGGCGCGGCCGTTCGCGTAGCCGCCCGATCTCGTGCCGGTGGGGGCCTCGGTCGTCATGGCCCCAGGATGCCAGGCTCGCCCCCCGCGTAGGTCACACCCGGCGCCGGCCCGCTGGGCACGGTGGTCGCGATCGCCGGACGGGTCAGCTGCTCACCACCAGGCCGTCCTCGCCGCGGTCCACCACCACGGTGTCCCCGTCGTGGATCTGGCCCGCGAGGATCTGCCGGGCCAGCCGGTCGCCGATCTCGCGCTGCACCAGGCGTCGCAGCGGCCGCGCCCCGTACGCGGGGTCGTACCCCTCGAGCGCCAGCCACTCGCGCGCCGCCGGCGAGACGTCGAGCGTGAGCCGGCGGTCCTTGAGCCGCTTCGCCAGCGCCCCGACCTGGAGCTCCACGATGTGCCCGAGCTCGTCGAGCGAGAGCGGGTCGAACAGGACCACGTCGTCGAGCCGGTTGAGGAACTCGGGCTTGAACGACGAGCGCACCGCCGACATCACCGCGTCGCGCTTCTCCTCGGCGGACAGCGTCGGGTCCGCCAGGTACTGCGAGCCGAGGTTCGACGTGAGCACGAGGATCACGTTGCGGAAGTCGACCGTCCGGCCCTGGCCGTCGGTCAGGCGGCCGTCGTCGAGCACCTGGAGCAGCACATCGAACACCTCGGGGTGTGCCTTCTCGATCTCGTCGAAGAGCACCACCGAGTACGGCCGACGGCGGACGGCCTCGGTGAGCTGACCGCCCTCCTCGTAGCCGACGTACCCGGGAGGCGCACCGACGAGCCGAGCCACCGAGTGCTTCTCGCCGTACTCGGACATGTCGATGCGGACCATGGCGCGCTCGTCGTCGAACAGGAAGTCCGCGAGCGCCTTGGCCAGCTCGGTCTTGCCGACGCCGGTGGGACCGAGGAACAGGAACGAGCCCGTCGGCCGGTCCGGGTCGGAGACGCCCGCGCGGGAACGGCGGACGGCGTCGGACACGGACGCGACGGCAGGTTTCTGCCCGATCAGGCGCTCGCCCAGCACCTCCTCCATGCGCAGCAGCTTGGCGGTCTCTCCCTCGAGCAGCCGGCCCGCCGGGATGCCGGTCCACTGCGCGACCACCTCGGCGACCTCGTCGGGACCGACCTTCTCGGCGATCATGGGCGGGCCGTCCGGGGCCGCATCGTCGGAGGCCTCGTCGGCCTCGGCAGCGGCGATCTGCGTCTGCAGCGCGGGCAGCTCGCCGTACTGGATGCGCGCGGCACCGGCCAGGTCGCCCTCGCGGAGCAGCCGCTCGGCCTCCGAGCGCAGCGTGTCGAGCCGGGCCTTGAGGTCGCCGACGAGGTTGTGCCCCGCCTTCTCCTTCTCCCAGCGCGCGGTCAGCGCGGCGAGCTCCTCCCGGCGGTCCGCCAGGTCCTTGCGGCGCCGCTCCAGGCGCTCCTTGGACGCGGGGTCGTCCGACTCGGAGAGCACGACCTCCTCCATCTCGAGCCGGGTCACGGCGCGCTGGAGCTGGTCGATCTCGATCGGGGACGAGTCCAGCTCCATGCGCAGCCGCGACGCGGCCTCATCGACCAGGTCGATGGCCTTGTCGGGCAGCTGGCGACCGGTGATGTACCGGTCGGACAGGGTCGCCGCCGCGACCAGCGCGGAGTCGGCGATGGTCACCTTGTGGTGGGCCTCGTACCGTTCCTTGAGCCCGCGCAGGATGGCGACGGTGTCCTCGACCGACGGCTCGCCGACGAACACCTGCTGGAACCGGCGCTCCAGGGCGGGGTCCTTCTCGACGCGCTCGCGGTACTCGTCGAGCGTCGTGGCGCCGACCAGCCGCAGCTCGCCGCGGGCCAGCATCGGCTTGAGCATGTTCCCCGCGTCCATCGCTCCCTCGCCGCCGGCACCGGCGCCGACGACGGTGTGCAGCTCGTCGATGAACGTGACGACCTCGCCGTTGGAGCCGGTGATCTCCTGGAGCACGGCCTTGAGCCGCTCCTCGAACTCGCCGCGGTACTTGGCGCCGGCCACCATCGCGGCCAGGTCGAGCGCGACCAGCTTCTTGCCGCGCAGCGACTCGGGGACGTCGCCCGCGACGATGCGCTGGGCGAGGCCCTCGACGACTGCCGTCTTACCGACGCCGGGCTCACCGATGAGGACGGGGTTGTTCTTGGTGCGGCGGGACAGCACCTGCACCACGCGGCGGATCTCCGAGTCGCGGCCGATGACGGGGTCGAGCTTGCCGTCGCGGGCGCGCTGCGTGAGGTCGACGCCGTACTTCTCGAGCGCCTTGTAGGTGCCCTCGGGGTTCGGGGTGGTGACGCGCGCGGACCCGCGCACGGTGGGCAGCGCCGCGGCGAGCGCGTCACGGGACGCACCCTGGGCGCGCAGCGCGTCGGCGATCCCGGACTGGCCGGCGGCGAGGCCGAGCAGCAGGTGCTCGGTGGAGAGGTAGTCGTCGCCGAGCGCGCGGGCCTCGGAGGACGCCGCCTCGAGCGCGGTCGACGTGGCGCGCGACGCGGACGGCTGCGCGACCGTGGAGCCGCTGCTGGTCGGCAGGTTGACGAGCATGCCCCGGACGGACCGGCCGAGCGCGGCGCGGTCCGCGCCGACGGCGTCGAGCAACCCGTTGGCGACGCCGCCCTCCTGCTGGAGCAGTGCGTTGAGCAGGTGTGCGGGCTCGAGCTGCGGGTTCCCGGCGGCCGACGCCTGCTGGATGGCGTCGCCGAGGGCCTCCTGGGACCGGGTGGTGAACTTGGCGTCCACATGACCTCCTGTGTCTTTGCCTGTGATCAGCGTCTGCTCAACGCAACGACGGCCAGAGTTGAGTCTATTCCACTCAAGTCTGTTGGCCAGCCGGGGGCGGTGCCTCGTGGCACGATCGCGCCATGACCGACGACGCCCCCGACGTGCTCGGCCCCGGCTGGACCGCGCGCACCCTGCCCCTGCGTCCCGACGGCGGCTCCCCCGACCCCGTCGCGACGCTCGTGCACCGGACCGGATCCCCCAGCCGACGCGCGCTGCTGTACGTGCACGGCTTCGTCGACTACTTCTTCCACACGCAGTTCGCGGACGCCCTCGCAGCACACGGGTACGACGTCTACGCGCTCGATCTGCGCGACTACGGCCGGTCCATCCGCGACGGCCGACCGCCCAACCACGTCACCGACCTGGGCGCGTTCGCGGAGGAGATCGACGCAGCGATCCGCATCATCCGCGCCGACCACGACGAGGTCGTCCTGCTGGGCCACTCGATGGGCGGGCTGGTCACCTCCCTGTGGGCCGACGCGCGCCGCGGGGAGGGGCTCATCGACGCGCTCGTGCTCAACAGCCCCTGGCTGGAGCTGCGCGGCTCGCGGTTCGAGCGCACCGTGTTCACCCGCGTGCTGGACGTCGTCGGCAAGGTCGCCCCGAACCTCGTCGTCGGCAAGATCGGTCCGTTCTACGGGCGCGCACTGCACCAGGGCACCGGCGGCGAGTGGGCCTACGACCTTGCGTGGAAGCCGATCGAGGGATTCCCGGCCCGCGCCGGGCTCGCCCGGACCATCCGCCGCGGCCACGCACGGGTGGCCGCAGGACTCGCCGTCGACGTCCCGGTGCTGCTGCTCGCCTCGGACGCCTCCGGCCCGGACGACGCGTGGCACGACGCCCTGCTGACCACCGACTCGGTGCTCGACGTGGCGGACATGAAACGGCTGGCACCGAAGCTCGGGCCGGACGTCAGGTTCGTCGAGATCCCCGGCGGCGCCCACGACCTGGCGCTGTCCCCCGCGCCCGCGCGGGACACCTACGTCGCGGAGGTCCTCGCCTTCCTGGACGCCCGGCTGCCGTGACCGCCACCATCGAGCGCGCTGTCGGGCGCGCCCGCTTGCGAGCACTGCGTATCGCCGCACGCTACCGCCGCACCCCGGTGGGCCTGCTGGTCCAGCGCACGGTCGACGGTGTCGTGGCCATCGAGCCGTTCGACCGGGCGATGACGCTCGCGGCGCAGTCGTTCGTGTCGATCGTCCCCGTGATGATCGTGGTGTCCGCCCTCCGGCCCTCACAGCCGGGGTTCGGCGCGTTCATGGCCGAGAGCATGGGACTGTCGAACGCCAGCCGTGACGCCCTCGCGGGCAGCGTCACCGCCGGCGCCACCGTGGGCAGCAGCGTCGGGGTGCTCGGCCTCCTCGTGGCGCTGGTCAGCGCCACGAGCTACTCGCGGGCCCTCGAGCGCATGTACGCCAAGGTGTGGCACGTCAAGCGGCCCGGTCTGCGCACCGCGTGGCGGTGGTTGGCGACCGTGCTGGCGGTGATCCTCGCCGTCGTGGTGCTGGAGCTGACCCGGGAGGCCACCGAGGGGACACCGCTGCCCGGAGTGTGGGACTTCCTGGTTCGCCTGGTCGTCTGGACGATCGTGTGGACGTACGTTCCTTGGGCGCTCCTGCGTGCCGAGGTCCCGCTACGGGCACTCGCGTTCACCGGTACCGTGACGGCTGCGCTCGTGAGCACGCTCAGCCTGGTCGGCATGATCTACCTGCCGATCGTCCTGGAGACAGGCGCGAACCAGTTCGGGGTGCTCGGGCTGGTGTTCGCCTACATCAGCTGGCTGTTCGCGTTCAGCTTCGCACTGGTGCTCGCCACCGTGGTCGGCCGCGCGTGCGCCGAGGACGAGGGGGCGCTCGGACGACTGGTCCGCGGGCGTCGCAACGACGCCGCCACGGAACCGCGCATCGTCACGGACTGACTCCGCCCGCCACAGGCTTCGGCTCCGGCTCCGCGGGCGCCACCAGCAGCGGCCGGTTGGTGACCACGAGCCAGGCCGCGAGCGTCGCGAGCAGCAGCGGGATCAGCAGCGCGACCTGCGGCACCACGGCGATGGCCATGAAGATGCTGAGCCACCCGTTGCGGGTGGCCGCGACGACGATGCCCACGACGGCGGCCCCGACGGCGAGCCCCAGCGGCACCCCGTCCCAGAACGTGGTGATCGCGAACCCGAGCGCGACGCCGACGAACAGCGCCGGGAAGATCCGGCCGCCGCGGAACCCGGAGGTGGCGGCGACGAGCAGCGCCAGCAGCTTGATGCCGGCCATCGCCAGGAATCCGAGCGCGGTGGTCGTCGCCGCCAGGCCGGGCAGCTCCTGCATCTGCGTCAGGCCCTTGAACAGCGTGACCTCACCGCCGAGGGCGCCCAGCAGACCGAGGATCAGCCCGCCGGTGGTGAGCATGAGCACGGGGTGGCCGATGCGCCGGAACAGCCGGTGCATCGGCACGAACAAATACACCGCGACCAGGCCGAGGAGCGCGGAGGCGACGGAGATGACGACCGCGAAGCCGAGGTCCTCCAGCCCGCCGTAGGTGTAGGTGGGGACCGCGACGGCCAGGTCCATGTCCTCCAGCTGCATCATCGTCAGGGAGCCCGCGGTGGCCGCGACGAGCGGCGGGAACAGCCGGTCCCAGAGCGGGATGCGACGGTCGCCCGGGTCCAGCTCCGAGAACAGCAGGGCCGCCGCGACGGGCGTGCCGAACATCGCGCCGATCGTCCCCGCGACGGCCATCATCAGCCAGATCGGGGCGTTCACCTTCGGCAGGAACCGCATCCCGAGCGCGACCGCGAGACCCACGTTGATGCCGATGATCGGGTTCTCCGGGCCCAGGCTCACGCCGCCCGCGAGCATCAGCACGAGAGCCAGCGCCAGACCCGGCAGCACCCGCAGCGGCAGGGGGTCCGCGACGAGCTCGAGGGTCGCCGGGTCCGGGCCCGCGTGCCCCGGCACGTACCGGACGACGAGCCCGATGAGCAGGCCCGTCGCCGTCAGCACCCCGATGATCCACACGGCGGAGTCCGACGTCAGCCCGACGGCCGCGCTCAGGTCGTCCCAGACCCAGTGCTCGATCGCACCGGCCAGGCGGCTGAGGCCGAGCAGCGTCAGGGCGCTCCCGATCCCGACGACGACGGCCGGCACGGCGAGCTTGAGGAGGTTCAGCACCGGCACCCGGAACGGTTCGGCCGCAACCGTCGGCGAGGGCTCGTGCGAGGGCGTCGCGCCGGCGACGTCGGGTGCGTCCGGGTCCGCCATGTCACGTGAGTAGCACACCCGCTGCGCGATGTCTCCTGTCCGGGTGCATCTGCGCCGGTCAGCGCGCGTCCGACAGTGCCCTGGTGTTGGCTGTCCGCATGACCACGCACCGTGAGGCCTGGCCCACCGGCACCCCGGCCTGGGCCGACATCACCGTCCCCGACCTGACCGTCGCCCGCGCGTTCTACGGTCCCCTGTTCGGCTGGGAGTTCGAGGCGGGCGGCCCCGAGCTCGGCTACTACACGCAGGCGTTGCTCGACGGCCGCCGCGTCGTCGGCCTCGGCGAGCCCATGGGCGACGACCCCGTGCCGCCCCCGGCCTGGTGCGTCTACCTCGCCGCCGACAACCTCGCCGCGACGGCCGAGGCCGTCCGGGACGCGGGCGGTCAGACGGTCGTCCACCCGATGACGATCATGGACTTCGGCAGCATGGCGATCTTCGTCGACCCCGCCGGGGCCGTGTTCGGCATCTGGGAGCCCGCCGACCACACCGGCTGGGACGTCGTCGACGAGCCCGGCTCCATGGTGTGGTGCGAGGTCATGGTGCACGACCAGCCGACGGCGGTCGCGTTCTACCAGCGGGTGTTCGGGTACACCGTCGAAGACCTCAGCGCCCCCGGCTTCACCTACGCGTCGCTGTCCCTGGACGGCCATCCCGCGGCCGGCGTCGGGGGCTACGGCGCCCAGGCGGGCGTCGGCGCCCCGGCGGCGTGGACGATCTACTTCGCGGTGACGGACACGGACGCCGCGGCCGCACGCGTGGCCGAGCTGGGCGGCGCGGTCGTCAGCGCGCCGACGGACAGCACGTTCGGGCGCATGGCGATCGTGTCCGGGCCGTTCGGCGAGGTCTTCGCGCTCATCGGACCGGTCGCTGGGTCCTGAGCTGACGGCCTCTCGAGCGGACCGGGTGCACGCGGCCGCGGACAGCGGCGCCTAGGCTGGCGGATCGTGAGCCTCCCGTCCGACGCGTTCCGGCACGTGGCCGCGCGCCCGCACGAGCCGCTGCGCACGTTCCACCCGCGCCGCGCTCCCCTGAGCCGCGAGCGCGAGGACGCCCTCGAGCACCTGTGGCCACAGCTCGGGTTCTCGGTGCACGACCCGGCCTCACCGATGCCGCGGACCGCTGACGGGCTCCTGGACGCAACGGCGCTCTTCGGTCGGTCCGCGCCGCTGGTGCTCGAGATCGGTTCGGGCATGGGTGAGACGACCGCCGCGATGGCTGCCGCAGACCCGTCACGGGATTATCTCGCCGTCGAGGCGCACCTCCCGGGCGTGGCCCACCTCCTGGGGCTGGTCGACCGCGCCGGGCTCACCAACGTCCGGGTCGCCCACGGCGACGCGCTCGACCTGCTCCGGACCGCTCTGCCCGCCTCACCGTCACCCGGCACGGGCGACGGGCCCCGTCCGGGGCTGGACGCCGTGCACGTGTTCTTCCCCGACCCGTGGCCCAAGGCCCACCACCACAAGCGTCGGCTCGTCCAGCCGTCGCACGTCGCGCTGCTGCGCTCGCGGCTCCGGGTCGGCGGCACCCTGCACTGCGCCACGGACTGGGTCGACTACGCGGACGCCATGCTCGAGGCGCTCACGGCCGACCCGTTCCTCGAGAACACCGCCGACGGGTTCGTCCCACGGCCCACTCACCGGCCGACCACCAAGTTCGAGCAGCGCGGCCTCGACCTCGGCCACGAGGTCCGTGACCTGGTCTTCCGGCGGGTCCGATGAGCACCTTCCGGATCGCTCTGGTCCCCGGGGTCAACCCGGACCGCTGGCTGCGCGTGTGGCAGCAGCGGCTGCCGGACGTGCCCGTCGAGCTGGTGCACACCTCCCCCGCCGAGGCCGTACCGCTGCTGCGCACCGGCGCCGCGGACGTCGCCCTCGTGCGGCTGCCGGCGGTCGGCGACGACCTGTCGACGATCCCCCTGTACACCGAGGCCACCGTCGTCATCGTGCCGAAGGACCACGTGGTCACCGTGGTCGACGAGCTCGACGCTGCGGACCTCGACGACGAGACCCTGGTCGTCCCCCTCGACGACCAGCTGCACTGGACCGACCCGCCGGGCACCCCGTTCGGGGGCGATCCCGTGCCGACGACCGCGGACGCGGTCGAGCTGGTCGCCGCCGGCGTCGGGGTCCTCGTGCTGCCGCAGTCGCTCGGCCGCCTGCACCAGCGCCGCGGCCTCACGGCACGCGTCGTGCGGGACGCCCCCGGGTCCGCCGTCGGCCTCGCCTGGGTCACCGACCGGTACGACGACCTCACCGAGGAGTTCATCGGCATCGTCCGCGGCCGCACGGCGACGAGCTCCCGCGGCCGTGGAGCCCCGCCGCCTCCCGAGCCGACCAGCCGAGGTCGCAAGCCCGGCGGGTCGAGCACGGGCACGTCCGCGTCCGGCAAGGGTGCCGGCGCACCAGCCAAGGCCGGGTCAGGCAAGGGCGGATCGACCAAGGGCGTGTCGGGCAAGAGCGCGGGCAAGGGTGGGTCCGGACGGTCGTCATCGGCCCACTCGTCGTCGCCGAAGAAGCCCAACCCCCGCAAGCCCCGCCCGGGCCGCTGAGCGACCACCGCCGCCTGCCCGCTCGACCCGCCTCCTGCCCGCGACCCAGCCACGAGTGCCGCCATCAGGTGCTGCAACGTCACCTATGGCTCGTTCGCGCGGGATGGTTCACGACGGGACGCCCGCGTCGGCAGGGCGTTGGCGAGTGGATCAGCTCGTGCCGGATGCCGCCTTGCGGTCTGCGTCAGCCTTGCGGTCCGCCTCGCGCGACTCCTTGAGACGCTCCTCCAGGCGGACCTGGGCGGCGATCTCGCGCTCGCGGACCAGCCAGTTGGGCGGCTCGGCCTGCAGCGCCTCGATCTCCTCGGTGGTCAGCGGGTCGGTGATCCCACCGCGGGCCAGCCCGCTGATCGAGATGCGCAGCCGGCCGGCGATAACGCTGCGCGGGTGCGGCCCGTCGCGGCGGAGGTCCACCAGCCACTGCGGGGGCGTGCGCTGGAGCTCGGTCAGCTCGTCGCGCGTGATCATCCGGTTCTGGAAGTCCTCCGGGGTCGCCGGCAGGTACACGTCGAGCTTGGCGGCGGCGGTGGACGCCTTCATCTCCTGGGACTTCTTCGCGGGTGTCACGCGTCAAGGGTAGGCCCCGCCACCACACGACGACGTCCGAGGAAGTGCGCGCTCTGGCAGGCACTTCCTCGGACGTTGCGGGTCACCACCTGTTCTTTGTGGTCGCGCCCACCCTTCGCTCCACTCCAGCTCAGCGCTCCGGCAGAACGGGGTGCGTGTGCCAGATGCGCTCGATGTAGTCGCGCATGCTGCGGTCCGAGGAGAAGAAGCCCGAGCGGGCCACGTTGAGGACCGCCGACCGGGTCCACGCCTCGGTGTCCGCGTAGGCCTCGTCGACCCGCTCCTGGGCGTCGATGTACGCCTGGTAGTCGGCCAGCACGAGGAACCGGTCCTCGGAGAGCAGGTTGGACACGATGGGCTCGAACGTCGCCCGGTCCCCGCCGGAGAACGTCCCGGACGCGATGAGGTCGAGCGCGTGCCGCAGCGAGCGGTTCTCCTCGTAGTAGGAGGTCGGGTGGTACCCGCGGTCCACGATCTCGGCGACCTCGGGCTCCAGCAGACCGAACAGGAAGAAGTTGTCGTCGCCCACCAGCTCGCGGATCTCGACGTTCGCGCCGTCGTCGGTGCCGATGGTCAGGGCACCGTTGAGCGCGAACTTCATGTTTCCGGTGCCCGACGCCTCCTTGCCTGCCAACGAGATCTGCTCCGACAGGTCGGCCGCGGGGATGAGCTTCTCCGCGAGCGTCACGTTGTAGTTGGCGGGGAACGCCACGGTCAGCCGGCCCTGCAGCGCGGGGTCGTTGTTGACGACGCGACCGACGGCGTTGATCAGGCCGATGGTCTGCTTCGCCATCTTGTAGCCAGGGGCCGCCTTCGCGCCGAAGGCGAAGGTGCGCGGCGTGACGTCCTCGATCTTCACGGCACCCGAGGTCACCCGGTCGTACAGCGTGACGACGTGCAGAAGCTTGAGCGTCTGCCGCTTGTACTCGTGCAGCCGCTTGACCATGACGTCGAGCATCGTGTCCGGGTCGAACGTGATGCCGTCGCGCGCCGCGAGGACGTCGACCAGCCGGAGCTTGTTCGTGCGCTTGACGGTCCGGAACGCCTCCCGGAAGCCGGCGTCGTCGGCCAACGACTCCAGCTCCTTGAGCTTGCCCAGGTCCGTGACCCAGCCGTCGCCGATCGCCGAGGTGATCAGCTCCGACAGCCCCGGGTTGGCCAGCCGCACGAACCGTCGCGGGGTGACGCCGTTCGTGACGTTGGTGAACTTGTCCGGGAAGTGGTCGGAGAAGTCGTGCAGGACCTTGTCCTTGAGCAGCTGCGAGTGCAGGGCGGCCACCCCGTTGACCTTCGATCCGGCGACCGTGGCCAGGTACGCCATCCGGACCGCGCGCTCGGGGTACTCGGCGATGATCGACATGCGGCGCACGCGCAGCTCGTCGTCCGGATAGGCCACTCGCAGCTCGTCCATGAAGAGCTCGTTGATCTTGTAGATGATCTCGAGGTGCCGCGGCAGCAGCTTGCCCAGCAGCTCCACCGACCAGACCTCCAGGGCCTCGGGCAGCAGGGTGTGGCACGTGTACGCGAAGCACTTCTGCGTGACGGCCCAGGCCTCGTCCCACTCCCAGCCTCGCTCGTCGACGAGGATCCGCATGAGCTCGGGGATCGCGATGACGGGGTGGGTGTCGTTGAGCTGGAAGATGATGCGGTCGGGCAGGTTGCGCAGGTCGAAGTCGCGCGGCAGGACCTGGTCGAGGAAGTCGCGCAGCGAGCACGCGACGAAGAAGTACTGCTGCTGGAGGCGCAGCTCCTTGCCCTGCGGCGTCGAGTCCTCCGGGTAGAGGACCTTCGAGATGTTCTCCGCGAACGTCTGCGCCCGGACGGCCTGCGCGTAGTCGCCGGCGTTGAAGATCTCCAGGTCGAACGCACGCGTCGCGCGAGCGCTCCACAGCCGCAGGGTGTTCACGCGGCCGTTCTCGAAGCCGGGGACCATGTAGTTGTAGGGAACACCGAGGACGCTCCAGCCCGGGACCCAGCGGGACCGCGTGACACCCTCGTCGTCGTACTGCTCGGTGTGCCCGCCGAAGTCGACGGTGACGGCCGACTCCGGGTGCGGGAACTCCCACGGCGACCCGAGCGCCAGCCAGTTGTCGGGCTTCTCCACCTGCCAGCCGTCGACGAACGTCTGGCGGAAGATCCCGTACTCGTAGCGGATGCCGTAGCCGATGCACGGGACGTTCATCGTGGCGAGCGAGTCGATGAAGCACGCCGCGAGCCGACCGAGGCCGCCGTTGCCGAGGCCGGGCTCGACCTCCGCCTCGCGCAGCTCCGCCAGGTCGATGCCCAACGACGCCAGCCCTTCCTCGACGACCTCGTCCAGGTCGGCGGCGAGCAGGGCGTTGTCCAGCTGCCGGCCCAGGAGGAACTCGGCCGACAGGTACGCGACCGACTTCGCCTGGATCTTGTACTGGTGGCGCAGCGTGGCCAGCCACCGGACCATCAGGTAGTGGCGCACGGTGCGCGCCATCGCGAGGTACTTGTCGTTCACCGAGGCGCGCGTCAGGTCGGTGCCCTGCCCGAAGTTGAGCTCCCGCAGGAACTCCCTGACAAACCCGTCCACGGTGTGCTCGGGGGTGGCGATGGGAGTCGTGTTGTCCGTCACCCTCGCCACGGTAGCGGGCGACCCGGGCCAGAGCGCACTCGTGCGATCACTCGTAACAAACGGACTGGTCACACCCTGGCGGCGCGTACGGCCAGTCCCTACTGTGAGGCTCAAGGGCCGGGAGCAGTCCTGCGACCGCCACCGACGAAGGAGCGCGTGCGCGCATGGTCGTCTTTCTCATCCGGGCCTGCATCTTCCTGGCGTCGGCGGCTCTCGGGCTGTGGATCGCGTCGTTGTTCGTCGACGGGTTCACCGTGACGGCGTCGGGGTTCCTCGTCGCCGTCGTCGTGTTCGCGGTCCTGCAGAGCATCCTCACACCCTGGTTCCAGTCGGTGACCCAGAGGCACGCGAATGCGCTCACGGGTGCGGTCGGCCTCGTCACCACGGTCGTCGCGCTGTTCGTCGCGACGCTCGTCGGGGACGGCCTGACCATCAGCGGGACCAGCGCGTGGGTCGTCGGCTCGCTCACGGTCTGGATCGTCACGATGCTCGGGACGCTGATCCTCCCGCTGATCTTCCTGCGCAACCGCGTGGAGAAGCGGCGAGCCGCCGCCTGACGGGTCAGCGTGTCGGGCGCACCAGCGGGAACAGGATCGTGTCGCGGATGCCCAGCCCGGTGAGGTTCATGACCAGCCTGTCGACGCCCAGGCCCATCCCGCCCGTCGGCGGCATCGCGTACTCGAGGGCGGTGAGGAAGTCCTCGTCCACCTGCATCGCCTCCGGGTTGCCCGCGGCGGCCAGCAGCGACTGCGCGACCAGGCGGCGGCGCTGCTCGAGCGGGTCGACCAGCTCGGAGTAGGCGGTGCCCTGCTCGGAGGCGAAGATCACCAGGTCCCACTTCTCGGCCAGCCGGGGGTCGACGCGGTGCTCGCGGGTCAGCGGCGAGTTCTCCTTGGGGAAGTCGGTGTAGAAGACGGGCGTCGTCGTGGTGCTCTCGCAGAGCAGGCCGTAGATCTCCTCGAGAACCACCGCCCAGCTGGCGCCCGGCTCCAGCTCGAGCCCGAGGGCGTCGGCGTGCCGGCGGAGCACCTCGACGGGCGTGTCCGCCGTGATCTCCTCCCCGAGCTTCTCCGAGACGGCCTGGCAGACGGTCTTGACCGGCCAGGTGCCGGACAGGTCGTACTCGGTCACCGTTCCGTCGGCGTCCGCACGGCGCGCGATCGGTGACCCGTACACCGCGGTGGCAGCCTCCTGGATCAGCTCCTGCGTGGTGACGCGCATGGTGTCGTAGTTGCCGTACGTCTCGTACATCTCGAGCGACGTGAACTCCGGGTTGTGCTTGAAGTCGACGCCCTCGTTGCGGAACTGCCGCCCGATCTCGAACACCTTCTCCATGCCGCCGACGACCAGCCGCTTGAGGTGCAGCTCCGTGGCGATGCGCAGGTAGAGGTCCATATCGTAGGCGTTGATGTGCGTCTCGAACGGGCGGGCGTTGGCACCGCCGTGGATGACCTGGAGCATCGGCGTCTCGACCTCGGCGAACCCGCGGGCGTGCAGCGAGTCACGGATGCTGCGCACGATCGTCGCGCGCGTGTAGGCGATGTCCCGCGCGGCCGGCCGGACGATCAGGTCGACGTAGCGCGCGCGCACGCGGGCCTCGGGGTCGGTCAGACCCTTGTGCTTGTCGGGCAGCGGGCGCAGCGACTTGCTGGTGATCTGCAGCGACTCGGCGCGCACCGAGAGCTCGCCGCGCTTCGTCGTGACGACCTCGCCGGTGACCCCGAGGTGGTCGCCGAGGTCGACGTCGTGGCGCCACAGCTCGAGGTCGGCCGCGCTCACGACGTCCGCGCCCACCATGACCTGCAGGTCGCCGCTGCCGTCCCGCAACGTCCCGAACCCGAGCTTCCCGCCGTCCCGCATGCGGATGAGCCGTCCCACCACCGACACCTGCCGTCCGGTGGCGGTGTCCGGCGCGAGCTCGCCGGCCTCGGCACGGACGGCCGCGAGCGTGTGGGTCCGCGGGTACGTGACCGGGTACGGGTCGATGCCGCGGGCGCGCAGCCGGTCCGCCTTCTCGCGGCGCACACGCTGCTGCTCCGGCAGCCTGTGCGCGGACATCGCCTCCTCGACGGCGTCGGGGGCGACGGGGATCTGCGCCGCGACCTGCGCCGCGTAGTCCTCCCCCGCGCGGTCCAGCGCGCCGGTCTCGGCCGACCGTCCCCGCCGGTTGAGGAGCTTCAGGGACGGGCGCGTGAGAAAGCCCTCGGCGCTGCCCGCCGCCGTCCCGACCCGGGGCAGGTCCGAGGTGTACTCGAAGCAGATGAACCGGGGCTGCCACTCGGGCTGGTACTTGGCGTTGGAGCGGTAGAGCGACTCGAGCTGCCAGTTCCGGCTGGCCAGCACCAGCGACTGCCGCCACAACCGTGCGATGGGTCCGGCACCCACCTCTTCCCCCCGCTCGAACGCCTCCCGGAACATCGCGAAGTTCAACGACACGCGCCCCGCACCGAACGCGGTGGCGCGCTCCGCGAGCGAGGCGATCATGAGCTCGACCAGGCCGTTGTCCGCGGTCGGGTCCCGACGCATCAGGTCGAGGGACACGCCCGTGCGGCCCCACGGGACGAAGCTGAGGAACGCGCGCAGCTGCCCGTCGACGTCGTGCGCCTCCACCAGCACGCAGTCGGCGTCCAGCCTGTCGCCGAGCCGGCCGAGCGCCATCGAGAAGCCCCGCTCGTCGCCCCCGTCACCACGCCACTGCGCCGCCGCCGCGTCCAGCGCTGCGAACTGCGCCGCGTCCAGGGACCCGTGCTTGGTCACGCGGGTGGTGTACCCCTTGCGCTGCAGCCGGGTCACCGACTGCCGGACCGCCTTCATCCCCGGGCCGGTCAGCGAGAACGTCCGCATGTCGAGGATCGCCTCGTCGCCGATCTCCCACGCCGACAGCCCCGCCTCCGTGTAGGCCAGCGCCCCCGTCGTCCCGGCGCCCATGACCGCCAGCGACCAGCCGTTGAGCCGCGCCTGCCGACGCCACTGCTCGATCGCTGCGGGCCAGTGCAGCGGGTCCCCCACGGGGTTGCCGCTGGCCAGGCTCACCGAGCCGACCACCCGGTACGACACCCCGGCCCGCGCAGTCGCCGCGTCCCCCGACTCCCACACCACCGACTTGTCCCGGCGCGTGGCGAAGTAGCCGAGCGAGTCCTCCGACCCGAACTCCCGCAGCAGCGTCCGGACCCGCGCCTCGTCGGCCGCGTCGAGCGTGCGTGTGTACGACGGCGAGCGGAACAGCAGGATCGTGGCGCCGATGACCGTCGCCGCGCCGAGGAGGTTGATGATCCCCCGGACCCACCAGGGGGCCGTCGCGGCGCTCGCGCTGTCCACCTTCCCGAGCTCGCCGAGCATCGCGTCCCAGACGAAGTACGCCGCCGACCCGCTGTCGGGGGCGTCCCCGAACGTGGTGACCAGCCACGCCCCCACGAACAGGGTCACCGCTCCGCCGACCAGGAACAGTGCGAGCGCGCGCCAGAAGCTCCCGCGCACCGTCCGCGCGCTGAACTGCGGGCGCGCCCGCAGAGCGATGACCAGACCACCGGTGACCAGCACCAACCCGGCCACGTTCAGCCAGGAACCCCCGTCGACGAGGTCCCCGATCCGGCCCACCTGCGGCAGCAGCAGCCACCAGACGACGAAGATCCACCACGCGGCGCGCAGCCGGCGGTGCAGCGCCGCGGCGATGCAGGCCAGCAGCGCTGCGTAGACGATGTTGGGGATGATCGGGATGGTGAGCATCGAGACGGCGTCGTCGGGCTGCGCGAAGTAGCGCCGGAACGACGGGACGGCCGCCGAGACCAGCACCAGCGC
Source organism: Cellulomonas sp. Leaf395 (assembly GCF_001424125.1). Classification (GTDB taxonomy): domain Bacteria; phylum Actinomycetota; class Actinomycetes; order Actinomycetales; family Cellulomonadaceae; genus Cellulomonas. The sequence goes on along the minus strand of NZ_LMQI01000001.1, from coordinate 297,614 downwards.
GCAGGCGACGAACATGACCGCGGCGAAGCGGTCCGGCCACCGGTCGTCCAGACGCGTCGGCTGGCCCACGGCCGGTCGCCGGTCGACGGCCTCCGGGACCGCCTCGGTGCTCGTCACGACGTCGGTCATGTGCCCCTCGTTTCCCGAGGCGGCCTGCGCCGCGTGCTCGTCGACCCTCGCCCCCGCAGGCGCGCTCAGTCGCTGCCGGAAGCCTGTGTGGAACATAACGGGGGCGCAGGGCGAGGCGCCAGGCTCGGTCACGGCGCCGACAGGGACGGCAGTCGCGAGACTGAAGGCGCGGAGCCCGTGAGCACCGCGCCGTGTGCGGTGCTCCGAACGCCGAACAGCATCCCGTGTGCCGCCCGGGCGACAACCTTGACCGGTGGCGCCGGTGCGGAGAACAATCGGGGCAAACCTCGCGAAAGGTGCTCACGGCGCTACACCCTCGCTGAGCGCGAAGGAGAACCTCGTGAGCAGCCGAACACTTGGCGCACTTCTGGCATCCGTGGCGCTCGTCGTCGCTGCCGCGGCACCCGGGTCCGCGTCACCCGGGATGGCCCAGGTGCGTGCAGGCGTCGGGCAGGAGAGCTGCCCTCAGGAAGTCGTCGGGCCTGATGGCGGCTGGTACAAAGTGGAGGACCTGACGTCCGTCACCGAGACGGTCGCCGTTCCGGAGGGCTACGACGTGGACGCGCTCTGCTACAAGGCCGCGACGATCGTGAGATACGGCGCGGACTTCGTCGTCAACGGGGACGGCACGGTGACAGTCACCTCGACGGTCGTCAACAAGCGGGGACTGCCCCAGGCAATCAGCCACGTCTCGCTGCACCTCGTCGCGGCGGGCACGGGCCTGACGCCGAACGAGTGCGTGTCGCAGCCGGCCGGGCCGATCACGCCGAGCTCGGCCGGGTGGCAACTTTACGGCGCCGCTGAGTTTGTCGAGGGGGGCCTGAGCATCAGCTCCCAAGACTTCGTCGCGGGTGGCATCTCGGCTATCACCGACTTCTCCCTCCAGGACGCCCTGAACCTAGGCTTCGAGGCCGACACCACGTCGGTCGAGGGCGTGCAGACGGTTGAGATCGTCCTGACCACCCCCGAGGGCGACCTGCACTACAACCGCATCGCTGACAACTTCTACAGCTGGGACCCGCTGCTCCCGCCCAACCCAGGGGTGGGCTACCCCTACGTGGGCACGCTGCAGGATGCACTGGACACGGCGGGCAACCTGGCCGTGACGTCGGTGACGTTCGTGTTTTCCACGGACAGCTTCAATGGGGTTGTGCTGACGAGCCTGTCGTTCAACTGCCGAGAGTTCACCTTCGATACGAACGTGTCCGAACCAAGCTGACCGACCCTCACGCCGCTCGTGCAGCGTGACGCCAGCGTGCGAAGAGTCCAGGGATCGGCCGCGTCAGTGCCTGCGGGCGCCCGCGCCGGAGCAGCCGGCGCCGTGATCCCTTGAGCGGGAGGCCGACGGCGCCACATGGACATGGAGTGGTCGGATCGTCGTCGCGCCCGCGGGATCAGCCGAGCGGGCGGCTGCTCGAGCGCACCGCCGCGACGAGCGCGACGGACACCAGGACCACGGCAGCGATCCACAGGACCGGCGCCGGAGTCGGCTCGACCCACGACGCACCGTAGCCGGCGCCGCGCGGCCGACCCGCACGCGCGGTGGTGTACGACGAACGAGGGCCCGGCCGATGGCCAGGCCCTCATGTCGAACAGCTGTGCGCCCGAAGGGACTCGAACCCCCAACCTTCTGATCCGTAGTCAGATGCTCTATCCATTGAGCTACGGGCGCATGACCCCGCAGGGCCGGAGACGACGATACAGGCCAGGAGCCCGGCATCCCAAACCGGATCGACGTGAGCCGTCACACGCTCGTGGCAGGATCGCGCCCATGTCGTCCACGGCGAACCGCATCGGCACGGGTGGCGGCCGGTGGGGCATGCGGGCGGACGTGCTGCGGCACGGCGACGGCCACGACAGCAGCCGGGTCGGTTACGTGGAGCTGTTCTTCGACCTGGTGTTCGTGTTCGCGGTCACGCAGCTGTCGCACAGCCTCATCACGCACCCCGACCTGACCACGCTCCTGCACACCCTGATCCTGGGCTGGGCGGTGTGGTGGCTGTGGATCGACACCACGTGGGTGACCAACTGGCTGGACCCGGACCAGGTGCCGGTCCGAGCCATGCTGCTCGTCCTCATGCTGCTGGGCCTGTTGATGTCGAGCGCCATCCCGGAGGCGTTCGAGGGCAAGGCGCTGCTGTTCGCGGTCCCGTTCGTGCTGATCCAGGTGGGGCGGACGCTCTTCACGGTGTGGGCGATGGGCCGGCACTGGCCCGAGAACGCCGAGAACTTCGTGCGGATCACGGTGTGGCTGAGCGTCTCCGGGGCGCTGTGGATCGGCGGGGCGCTCGCCGACGAGCAGACACGGCTGGTGCTCTGGATCGTCGCGGCACTGCTCGACATGGCCGGTCCCCGCGCGCTGTTCTGGGTGCCGGGGCTCGGTCCGACCAACCCGCACACCTGGTCCGTCCGTGGCTCGCACATGGCCGAGCGGGTGTCTCTGTTCCTCATCATCAGCCTGGGCGAGTCGATCATCGTGACCGGCACCGCGTTCGCGGAGCTGGAGGTCGACGGAGTGACCGTGCTGGCGTTCCTGGCCGCGTTCGTCAGTACGGTGCTCATGTGGCTGCTGTTCTTCGACCGGTCCGAGCAGTCCGCCACCGCCTACTTCTCGTCGCGGACCAACCCGGGGATGGTCGCGCAGACCGCCTACACGTACGTCCCGTTCCTGCTGATCGTGGGCATCGTGCTCACCGCGGTCGCCGACGAGGTGGTTCTCCTGCACCCCCTCGGGCACACCGACACGTGGACCGCGGGCCTCATCTGCGGCGCGGCGGCCGTGTATCTGCTGGGGAACGCGTTCTTCCGACGAGCCACCGGTGGTCGGTGGTCGGTCACGCACCTGGTCGGCGTCGTCGTGGTGCTGGCGGCGTTCCTGCTGAGGGACGCGCTGACGCCGCTCGCACTGAACTGGGCGTCCAACGGGGTGCTGCTGGCGGTCATCGTCGGCGACGTCGTCTTGAGCCGGCGGGCCGGGCACAGCAACAGCCCGGACCCTGAGGGTTCGGGCTGTTCTGAGAGCGGAGACGGTGGGATTTGAACCCACGGAAGGCTTACGCCTTCACGACCTTAGCAGGGTCGCGCACTAGACCGGGCTATGCGACGTCTCCAGGACCAGCACAGGGTACCCGTGCCGGTGGCCCACCACCAAAGCGGCCTCTGACCTGCTGCTACGCCTTGGGCGTCCACTGGTTGGCCCGGACGTTCTGCGCCGCCAGCCGCGCCGACTCCTCCAGGCGGGCCGCGCGGGTCGCCTCACGCTTGGCCTGCACGATCCACTCGAGGATGGCTCGCCGGGCCGAGGGCGGGAACGCGTCGAAGTTCTGCCTGGAGCCGGGGTAGCGGTCGAACGCCGCGCCCAGGTCGTCAGGGACGACCAGGTTCTCGACGTCGTCGAGCAGCGTCCAGGAGCCGTCGGCCTTGGCCGCGTCGATGACGGCGCGGCCGGCCGGTGTCATCCGGCCCTCGGCCTCCAGCCGGACGATGCGTGCCTTGTTCGTCCGCGCCCAGCCGCTGCCCGCCTTGCGACGCGTGAACCAGAGTGCCCGGCGCTCGTCGTCGAGCGTGCGTCCCGCCGAGTCGATCCAGCCGACGCAGAGCGCCTCCTCGACGGCGAGCTCGTACTTCACGGACGGCTTGCCGGTGGGCGCCTTCCACGACACCAGCCACGCACCGGTCTGCGTCGCGTGGTTCGCGAGCAGCCAGTCGCGCCACTGCTCCACCGTCTCCGCGTGCACCTGCGGGGCGTCGTCCCTGCCTGCCATGCGTCCTCCTCGTCAGTCGCTGCGTGAGGCGGCTTCCCGGGCCGCCGCGGCCGAGTCGCGCGTGCGTTCCGCGCGGTGGAGCTCGCGTTCCGCCGTGGCGAGCTCGCGCTCGTCGGCACGGAGCGTCTGCTGCGCGGTGCCGACCTCCTTGTCCGCGACCGTGGCGGCCTTCCCGGCGGCGGCGAGCCGGCGGCGGGCCTCCGCGAGCGCGCGCACCAGGTCGTCTTCCTCCTGGTGGGCGCGCGCGGCGGCCTCCTCGGTCCGCGCGACCTCGGCGGCGCTCTCCTCGCGAGCCGCGACCGCCGCGTCGTGGCGCCGCCGCGCCTCGGTGGCCACGCGTTCCGCCTGTTCCCACGCGGCTTGGGCCTCGTCGCGGGCGCGCTGCTCGCGCTCCTCGCGGCGGCGTCGGCGGTCCCGCTCCGCGGCGGACTCCCCGGTCGGATCGGCCCTCTCCGACTCCCCCACCAGCCGGAGCTTCCCGCGCGCGGGGGTCGCCTTCGGGGGCTTCGGTGGGCGTGGCGGTGCGGGGGCGGGTGTCGACGCCTCCGCATCGGGCGTCTCCGCGCTGCCGAACCCCGCGTACTCGCGTGCGGCGGTCAGGCGTCCCGAGACCACCTCGCGGGCGACGGCCGGGTCGGCCAGAGCGGCCGTGAGGGTGGCGTCGAGCTCCTGCACCACGGCGTCGCCGATCTTCTGCCCGGTCGGCTGCGCGAGCTTGCGGGCACGAGCGACCAGCGAACGGACCAGCTGACGCCGCTGCTTCGACAGCTCACGTAGGGCGGGCCCGTCGAGGGACTTCTCGGCCTCGCGCAGACCTTCGCCGAGGGCGACGATCTGCGTGGCGAGGTCGGCATCGTCGCGCACGAGCAGGTTGACCAGCCACGCGGAGACGGTGGGCTTGCGGAGCTCACCGATGGCCTCGGCCAGCGCACGGTCCTTGTCCGCGCGGGCGGCCTTGACCGCGGCGTCGCGCCGGGCGATGAACTCGGCCGGCGCACCGGAGTACAGGTCGTCGACGACGTCGTCGAGCTCGCTCATCGGACCCCTCCGGCAGTCGGGTGCACGGTCTGACCCTGCCACGCGGGCCTCCGTCCGCGCACCGGTGTCGTCCCAGGTCGCGCGCGGGACGGGTCGCGGTGATTATCTGGGACGACGGATCGAGCAGCGGTCCGATGCGCGGCCCCCGGAGATGACGATGGTCGACGACGCCGTGCGACTTCAGCCGTTCGGTGGGACCGGTCCGTCGACCCTCGACGTCCCGCGGTCGGTCGACGACGCCCTGCGCGCCGTCGTCGGCTGGCCGGACGATCTGCTGCCCGGCCAGGGCGCGACGCGCGAGCTCTGGGAGCTCCTGGCGACCCTGGGCGCCGCCGACCTCGGCGTCGCGCGCGCGGTCGAGCCGCACCTGGACGCCCGGGCGATCCTCGCGCAGGCCGGCGCGCCCGCCCGCGACGGCCGGACCTGGGGGGTGTTCGCCGCCGAGGGGCCCGGTGTGCGGCTGGATGCGGTCGAGGTCGGCGAGGGCTGGCGGCTGGGCGGGACGAAGCCGTGGTGCTCGCTGGCCGGGAGGCTGGACGCCGCGCTGGTCACCGCCCACCTCGCCGACGGCGGGCGCGCACTGTTTGCGGTCGACCTGCATGATCCCGGGGTCCGGGTGCTCGACCAGGTGTGGGCGTCCCGCGGGTTGACGGAGATCCCCAGCACCGCGGTGGCGTTCGACGACGTCGCCGCGACACCCGTCGGCGCGCCCGGCTGGTACCTGGACCGTCCCGGGTTCTGGTGGGGCGGCATCGGGGTGGCCGCCTGCTGGTTCGGCGGGGCCGTCGGGATCGGTCGACGCGTGCACGCCGAGACGGCGCGGCGCGACGACCCGCTGCTCGCGATGCACCTCGGTGCGGTCGACCACCGGCTCGAGGACGCTCGGCGCGCGCTCGCCGAGGCCGCGTCCCTCGTCGATGGGTACGCGCTCGACGCGGTGCAGGGCCGCGTCCTGGCCAAGCGCGTCCGGGCGACCGTCGCGGGCGTCTGCGAGGACGTGCTCGCGCGCGCGGCGCACGCTCTCGGCCCTGCTCCCCTGGCGCTCGAGCCCGAGCACGCCAAGCGGGTCGCCGACCTGCAGGTCTACGTGCGCCAGCAGCACGCCGAGCGTGACGACGCGTCGCTGGGGCGGTCGCTGGCGTCGGAGGGACCGCCGTGGTGACGTTCGACGGTCGCGCGCCCGGCACGCCCGCCGCCGTGTGGTCCGCCGACTCTCGCTTCCGGGACCTCCCTGCGCTCGCCCTGCGACGGACGGGACGCACGGTGGTCGTCGCCGCGCACCCCGACGACGAGACCCTGGGCGCCGGCGGCATCCTGGCCGAGCTGGCCGACGCGGGGCACCCGGCCGAGGTGGTGGTCGTCTCCGACGGCACCGCCTCCCACCCGGGATCCCCGACCCTCGACGCGGACGCGCTCGCCGGGCGCCGGTGGGCGGAGGTCGTCGAGGCGGTGCACGAGCTCTCGCCCGGCTCGACCATCACGATGCTGGGCCACCCGGACGGCGGCCTGCGCGAGGAGCGCGACGCGGTCGAGGCCGACCTGCGTGCGCTGCTGACCGACGGGCCCCCGGTCGACCAGCTCGTCGCGACCTGGCGCGGCGACGGGCACCGGGACCACCGGATCGTCGGCGAGGTCTGCGCGACCCTGGCCGACGAGCTCGGCTGCACGTTCCTGGAGTACCCGCTGTGGCTGTGGCACTGGGCCACCCCGGACGACTCCCGGGTGCCCTGGGACCGGCTTCGGGTGGTCGAGCTGGCGGACCGGTCGGTGGTCCGCAAGCACCGGGCCGTCGCCGCGCACGCCACGCAGGTCCGGCCGCTCTCGGCGGACCCCCGCGACGCGCCGACGCTGCACCCGGCGTTCCTGCGCATGTTCGACCGCGACGTCGAGGTCGTCGTCGCGCAGGAGCCCGCCCGGCCCACGCTGACGGGAGAGTTCTTCGACGCCACCTACGACCGGCACGACGACCCCTGGGGGTACACCGACCGGTGGTACGAGGAGCGCAAGCGCGCCCTCACCCTGGCCTCGCTCCCGGACCGGCGGTACCGGGACGTCCTCGAGGTCGGCTGCGGGATCGGCGTGCTCACCGCGCTGCTGGCCGAGCGCGCGGACCACGTGCTCGCCGTCGACGTGTCGGGGGCCGCGGTCGAGCGAGCCAGGGAGCGCGTCGCTACCCTGACGCAGGTGGACGTGCAGGTCGCCGACGTAGCCGACGCCGTGCCCGCGGGCTCGTTCGACCTCGTCGTCCTGTCCGAGGTGGGCTACTACGTCGACCGCGCGACGCTGGACCGGGTGCTCGCCGACCTGCGGGCCCGCCTCGCGCCCCGCGGCACCCTCCTCGCCTGCCACTGGCGCCACCCGGTCGACGCGTACCCCCTGACCGGCGACGAGGTGCACCGGGTGCTGCGCCGGACCACCGACCTGACGCTCCTGGCGGAGCACCGCGAGAAGGACTTCCTGCTCGACGTGTACGGCGACGACGCCCGATCGGTGGCGCAACGGACGGGGCTGGCATGAGACCGCGGATCGAGCACGTGGTCGTCGTCGTGCCGGCTCGCGACGAAGAGGCGCTGGTCGGTCGGTGCCTGGGTGCGCTGCAGGCAGCCCGGCAGGCGGCTCGGGCGGTGCTGCCCGGCCTCACGGTCGATCTGGTCCTCGTGCTCGACCGATGCACGGACGGCACCCGGTCCGTCGCGCTCGGGCACCTCGACGTGCGGCTCGTGGACCTCGACGCGGGCCGGGCCGGTGCCGCGCGCGCCGCGGGCGTGCGCGACGCCCTCGACCGTTCGACCTCCGACGCCGACCGCACGTGGCTGGCCAGCACCGACGCCGACTCCGTCGTCCCGGAGGGCTGGATCCTGGAGCAGGTGCGGCTGGCGGACGCGGGTGCCGACGTCGTGGTCGGCACCGTCCGGCCCGACCCCACCGACCTCACCCCGACGCAGGTCGCCGCGTGGCGCGCGACCCGCGTCCCCGGTCGACCCAACGGGCACGTGCACGGCGCCAACCTGGGCGTGCGGGCAGACGCCTACCTGCGAGCGGACGGCTTCCCCGACCTGCCCGAGCACGAGGACGTCGCCCTCGTGGCTGCGCTCGCCGCGTCGGGGGCGCGCGTCGTCGCGACGGACGCCTGCGACGTGCTCACCTCCGGGCGCCTGATCGGCCGGACGCCCGGCGGGTACGCCGGTTACCTGCGCTCGGCGTTCGGTGCTGGGGAGGACTCGGTGGCCGACGAGGCCGAGTCGGCGTGAGCCAGCTCGAAGAGCACCTTGCGCTGCTCGACGGACGCCTCGGTCAGCCGCACCCGGACGTCCTCGCCCAACGGCAGCGAGACCCCCTCGATGCGTCCACGGACGGCCGGGTCACGCAGCTGGACCACCCCGGTGTCGCGGTCGGCACGCACGTCGACGACCGCACCGTCGAACACCTCGCCCTCCCGCCCGGTCAGCAGCGCCGCCTCGACCAGGTCCAGGCAACCGCGCTCGTACTCGGCGGCGCGCTTGTCCCCTGACGCCATGAGGCCCGGCAGCTCCGGCAGCGCGTCGCGGACCCAGTCCGGCACCGGGCGGTTCGCGCACAGCGCGAGGCACGTCTCGCCGACGAACCGGTCCACCAGCCGGCGCAACGGCGCGGTCGTGTGGGCGTAGGGCGCGGCGATCGCGGCGTGCATGGTGGCCGTCGGCACTTCGCCGTCGAACGCCACGTAGGCCGCTCCGCGCAGCAGCGAGGTCGCGTCGGTGAGCAGGGCTGCGTGGGCGGGCTCCCCCGCGTCGAGGTCGCGGATGATGTCGCCCGGGGTCGCGCCCTGTGGCCACGGCACGCCCAGCGCGTGCGCGGACAGGCGCAGCCGCTCGACGTCACGGGGGTCCGAGTCCGGCAGCGTCCGCACGATGCCGATGCGGCCGTCCAGCATGAGCCGGGCCGCGCACATGCCGGTGAGCAGCGAGATCTGCGCGTTCCACTCCTCGACCGGCAGCGTCGCGCGGCTGCCCAGGGTCCACACCCCGTCGGCGCCCTGCTCGACCACCTGCTCCGGGGTCGGCAGCGTGATCCCACCACGCGCACGTTCCGCGGCCTCCCGGAGGATGCCCACCTCTCGCAACAGCTGGAGCGTCTCGTCGGCCGTGCCCTCGTCCAGGGCCGTCTGCGCACCCGTGTACGTCAACTGAGCCCGGCTCTGGACAGAGGCACGGCGCACGTCGACGTCGACGGGCGCTCCGTCGGCGTCGAGGTCGATCGTCCACAGCAGAGCCGGCGACACCTGGTCCGGCAGCAGGCTCGCGACCCCCTCCGACAGCAACGGCGGGTGCAGCGGTGTCCGACCGTCCGGGGCATAGAGGGTCTCGACGCGCGCGCGGGCCTCGTCGTCGATCGCGCCGCCCGGTGACACCCACGCGGCGACGTCGGCGATCGCGTACCGCACCCGGAAGCCGTCGTCGCGGCGCTCGATGTGCACCGCCTGGTCCAGGTCCTTCGAGCCCTCGGGGTCGATGGTGACGAACGGGATGTCCGTGGCGTCGGACCGCTCTCCCTCAGGCGCGCCGGCCGCGGCGGCCTTCGCCTCGTCGAGCACGTGCGGCGGGAACTCCGCCGGCACGCCGAGCTCCACACGCAGGGCGTCGAGGCCGCGCCGCACCAGCACGTCGACGGCTTCACCCTGCGCCTCCTGCGGCGGGCGGGCGTGCAGCTGCACGTGGCGTCGGGGCACGGCGCGAGCCTAGGTGCGGCCCGGCGGCGGCGCCCGTCGGACGCGGACTGGTCGTCAACCCGACCGGCGACGTGCGCCGCGTTTGCACTAAGTGCATCGATGCACTTAGTGTCGCCAGATGCTCGAGGACCCGCCGGTGGCCGGCCGCCGCGCCGCGCTGCGCGAGCGCCACCACCGCTCGATCGTCGACGCCGCCGCGACGCTCATGCGTGAGACCGGCGGGACGACGTTCACGGTCGACGAGCTCGCGCGCCGTGCCGACGTGTCCCGGCGAACCGTGTTCAACCACTTCGACTCCCTGGACGACGTCGTCACGACCGTCTGCGGCGAGATCCTCGGCACCGTCTTCGACAGCCTCGAGGCGCACACCGCGGCGTCCACCGGCGCCACCATGTTCGACGAGCTGGCGCACGCGCTGACCGCGACCGACCTGGTGACGCCGATGGCGTACCTCACGCGCGTGCTCCGCGGCGGCGGCGACGAGCTCACGCCACGCCAGGCGGCGATGGTCGGCCAGGCTCTCACCGACGTCAGCCAACGCATGTCGGCCGAGCTCGTACGTCGGCACCCCGACGCCGACCGGCTCGACGTCGACCTGCTCGTCGGCTCCCTGATGAGCGGGGTGCTCGTCCTGCACCGACACTGGTGCTCAGCAACCGGTGGCGGCGACGACACGCGCTCCCGGGACGTCTGGGCCTACCTCGTCGAGCGACTGCTCACGGCGGTGCGCACCGGCCACGCCGACGCACCGGCGTCCGGCCGAGCGGCACCGGACAACCACCCACGGCCCGCACCCGCACCGATCCTGACGTCCCTCCCCGACCGGAAAGACCACCATGGCTGAACTCCTCTACCGCCTCGGCCGCAGCGCCGCCCGCCACGCGCGCGCCGTCGTCGCCACGTGGTTCGCGGTCCTCGTCGCCGTCGGCGTCGCGTTCGTCGTCGCCGGCGGCACGCTCGCCACCGCCTTCTCGATCCCCGACACCCCGACCGCCGAGGTCACCGAGATGCTCGCGACCGAGCTCCCCGAGGCCTCCGGCGGTTCCGGCACCATCGTGTTCTCCACCCAGGACGGTGAACCGTTCATCGCCGAGCAGCAGGCCGCGATCTCCGAGCAGGTGGCGGGTGCGGCTGACATCGCCGGCGTCGAGGCGGTCGTCGACCCCTTCGCCACCCAGGCGGAGCTCGACGAGCAGCGCCAGCAGGTCGAGGCCGGTCAGGCGCAGCTCGACGAGGGCAAGAAGCAGCTCGAGGACGGTCAGGCGCAGCTCGACGCGGGCACGGAGCAGCTCGAGGCAGGTCAGGCGCAGATCGATGCCGGACAGGCACAGCTCGACGCCGCCCGCGCGCAGGCAGACGCAGCCGGAGCGGCCGGCGCCGCGCAGGCGGCGCAGCTGGACGCCCAGCAGGCGCTTCTCGACGCTCAGCAGGCGCAGCTCGACGCCCAGCGTGCCGCCGCGGAGGCGCAGCAGGACGCCATCGACGCCGGGACCGCCGAGCTCGAGACGCAGGAGCCGCAGCTCGAGGCAGGCGCCGCCCTGCTCGACATGGCCGCGGAGGTCCGCCTGGTCTCCGAGAACGGCAGCGCCGCGGTCGCACCCGTGACGTTCAACGTCGCGGCGATGAACCTTCCGCAGGAGACGAAGGACGACCTCATGGCCTCCTTCGAGCCGATCGACGGAGTCGAGACCGACTTCTCCGCCGAGATCGCGGGCGGCGTGCCCGAGCTCCTCGGCCCCGGCGAGGTCATCGGCGTCGTCGTGGCGGGGATCGTCCTCGTGATCATGCTCGGCACGTTCGTGGCCGCCGGCCTGCCGATCCTCACCGCGCTCGTCGGTGTGGGCATCGGTGCGCTGGGCGCGATGTCGCTGTCCGGCGTCGTGGAGATGGTGTCGGTCACCCCGATGCTCGGCGTGATGCTCGGCCTGGCCGTCGGGATCGACTACTCGCTGTTCATCATCAACCGGCACCGGCGTCAGCTGAAGCAGGGCTACGACGTGCACGAGTCGATCGGCATCGCGAACGGCACCTCGGGCAACGCCGTGGTGTTCGCGGGTGCGACGGTCCTCATCGCGCTCCTCGCGCTCAACATCACCGGCATCCCCTTCCTCGGGCTCATGGGCACCGTCGGAGCGTTCTGCGTGCTGGTCGCCGTCCTCATCGCGGTGACGATGACGCCGGCGCTGCTCGCCATGATCGGCACCCGCGTGCTGAACCGCCGCGAGCGGGCAGCGCTGACCTCGGCCACGGACGTCGACGGCGGCGTCCTGCCGGCGGCGGCGTCGGCGAAGCCGCTGCGCCCGATGTCGACGCCCGGTGCCGTGCTGCGTGCCCTGGCGTGCGTCGCTGCGCTCGTCGTCATCGCGCTGCCGGCCTTGGAGCTGCGTCTCGGCCTGCCCGACGGTGCGACCGAACCGCACGAGTCGACGCAGTACCGCGCGTACACGACCATCGCGGAGCAGTTCGGCGAGGGTCAGAACGGGACGCTCCTCGTCGTCGCGTCGCTGCCCGAGGCGCCCGCCGAGGGCGAGGAGACGGCCACGCAGGCCGAGATCGCCCAGCAGATCTTCGAGCAGGACGACGTGGTCGCCGTCGCGCCCTTCGGCACGTCCGAGGACGGCACGACGATCGCGTTCCAGGTCATCCCCGCCGAGGGGGCGACGAGCGAGTCCACCGAGGAGCTCGTCAACACGCTGCGCGACCTGACCCTCGACGGCGGTGTCGAGATCGGGGTCGCCGGCCAGGCCAGCGGCAACATCGACGTCTCGGCCACGCTTGCCGACGCGCTGCCGGCGTACCTGCTCGTGGTGGTCGGGCTCTCCCTGGTCATCCTGGTGCTCGTGTTCAGGTCGATCTTCGTGCCGGTCGTCGCGACCCTCGGATTCATCCTGTCGTTCTTCGCCGCGCTCGGCGGGGTCGTCGCGATCTACCAGTGGGGCTGGCTGTCCGGCGTCTTCGGCGTCGAGACACCCGGCCCGGTGCTGAACTTCCTGCCGACGATCCTCGTCGGCATCCTGTTCGGCCTCGCGATGGACTACCAGCTGTTCCTCGGCTCCGGCATGCGGGAGGCGTATGCGCACGGCGCTCCCTCGCGCATCGCCGTCGTCCAAGGGCTGCGGGCCGGGAGGTCGGTCGTCACCGCCGCGGCGATCATCATGATCGCGGTCTTCGGCGGGTTCGTGTTCTCCCACTCCGCGATGATCCGACCCATCGGGTTCGCGCTCGCGTTCGGCGTGCTTGTCGACGCGTTCGTCGTCCGCATGGTGCTGATCCCGGCGCTCATGCACCTCGCCGGGGACTGGGCGTGGTGGCTGCCGCGCTGGCTCGACAAGGTCCTGCCGGACGTGGACGTCGAGGGTGCCGCCCTGGAGCGTCGCCACCCGCACGAGCACGAGATCGCGCAGGGAGTCGCACGGGAGACGGCGGCCGAGCCGACCGCCTGAGCAGTCGACGGGAGAACCTCCGGTTGGGTTGGGCTTGTCGAAGGCCCATACCCACCGGAGGGCCTCTGTCCTCACGCTGAGGCCGAGCTCGACTGGCGAGGTCGCCATCTGCTCATCGGCCATGTCCTGGACCCGCTTGCCGGCCAACTGGTTCGGGCCAGCAAGACCACCGCGGGTGCGCTAACGCACCCGGCCCGGTGAGCTTGCCCACGTTGACGTCAAGAAGCTCGGACGGATGCCTGACGGCGGTGGCTGGCGTGGACGAGGCCAGACTCGCGACGCCCACACCACCCGGAAGCCGTCGTCGCGGCGCTCGATGTGCACCGCCTGGTCCCGGTCCTTCGAGCCCTCGGGGTCGATGGTGACGAACGGGATGTCCGTGGCGTCGGACCGCTCTCCCTCAGGCACGCCGGCCGCGGCGGCCTTCGCCTCGTCGAGCACGTGCGCCGGGAACTCCTCGGGCACGCCGAGCTCCACGCGCAGGGCGGCGAGACCGCGCCGCACCAGCACGTCGACGGCTTCGCCCTGCGCCTCCTGCGGCGGGCGGGCGTGCAGCTGGACGTGGCGTCGAGGCACGCCGCGAGCCTGCGGCGGCCCGACGCGCACGTGCTACGGAAGTGATCACCCACCTTTGTCCACAATGTCGGAAATGAACCATCCACGCATTGGTGTGATGTCAGACACATTGAGCGCACAATTCCGTCGGAGCTCCGACTGCCGCATTTACGGCAATACCGGGCACGATGTCGACATCTTCACTGGTCACATCGCCGGGGACCGCTCCCAGCCGGCTCCCAGGCCACTCATAGGGTCACGATCCGCATGAACCCGGGCCCACGAACCGGGAGAAACGCCCGATAAGACCGCTAATACTTGCTGTTCGCGCAGTTGCCCCATGCGCCTTTCGAGGGTGCTTGTGCGACCTTTGACCCGATCTCTGGAGCCACTGATGAATGTCGTCCGTCGACCCCTCCTGCTCGCGTCCGTGCTTGTCGCGGGGCTCTTCTCCTCCGCCGCGGTCCCGCTTGCCGCCTCGGCCTCGACCCCCGTCGCAACAACGTCCACGACGTGTGCACCCGCGGCCGTCAACACGCTGGTCGAGGGCCAGTCGCTCACGGCCGGCAAGGTCCTGACCTCCGCGAACGGCCGGTTCAAGCTCACCATGGCCGCCGATGGCTCGCTGACACTGGCGAACACCTCCACGGGCGGCCGTCGCTGGGTGCAGCAGGGTGGCGCGGGCGCGCACCTCGACCTGCGGACCGGTGGCAAGCTCGTACTCGTCAGCGCGAGCGGGTCCACCATGTGGTCCAACGGCGTCGCGGCGACATGCTCGGCGGTCTGGGTGCACGACGAGGGGTACATAGTCTCCAGCCACGGCACCGTGGTCGACTGGAAAGCACCGAGGAGCACGGCCACACTCACCGTCCCCCCGGCGCTCGCCCCGGCACCTGTGCCGACGCCCATCCCGACCACGACGCCGACGCCCGTCTCGGGCCGTGACGTCACGCAGCTACCGTTCTCGTCAGCCGCGCCCTGGAACACCTCGATCGGATCCGGCGCCACGTTCGAGTCCGCGTCCGGCCCGATGACGAGCAAGTTGTCGCTGACCACGCCGACGGTGAACTCCGCACGGTGGTCGATCGCAGTCTTCTACGCCACGACGAGCGACCCGATCGCCACGGTCACCAACCCGAACAACGGCCAGGTCGTGCAGGTCCGCGTGCCCCGCAACACGGCTCCGACCTACGGCACCGACAAGCACGTCGGCGTCATCCAGCCCGACGGCGTGACCGCCTACGAGTTCTACAAGATGACCAACGTCGGCACCGACCAGTGGACCTCGACCCGCATCGTCAAGCAGGACCTGCGCTCCGACGGCCTCAGAGACGGTTCTCGTGCGTCCGGCGTGTCGTTCTTCGCCGGCCTCATCCGCACGCAGGAGCTGAAGAAGCTCTCGATCAACCACACGCTCGCGCTCGGGCTCTCCGACGCCCAGCTGAAGAGCGGTCCAGTCTGGCCGTCCCGCACGCAGGACTCCAACGGCACCACGGCGTACTCAGGCTCGATCCCGATGGGTCAGCTGTTCTCGATCCCGAGCTCGGTGGACCTCAGCAAGCTCCCCCTGACGGCCGAGGGCAAGGCGCTGGCCCGGGCGCTGCAGAACTATGGCGCGCACGTCCTTGTGCGCTCGTCCACGCAGGCGCTGTTCTGCGAGCACACATGCGACGCCACGCAGGCGGCGAACATCAACAAGGACTGGAAGATCCTGTCGCCTCTGATGCGAGCCGTCACGAACAACTCCGCGACTAACGTCGGCGGCGGAGGGACGCCACTGGTGCCTGCTCTGCCGTCGGCGGGCTAACCCGCTCCGCAACGAGACGGGCCCGCTCCCTGCGTGGGGGCGGGCCCGGCCGTTCGTCTCCCGCTACCCGGCCGAGGGTGAGGCAGCTTCGAGCCACGCTCACGACGCCCGCACCACATCCCGCGCGCCACCGACCCCGACACGGTCGAGCTCATCATCGAGCTGCGCGGCAAGCTGACCGCCGACGGCCTGGACGCCGGCCCGCACACCATCGCCAGGCACGTGACCTGGCACCACGACCGCATCGTGTCGCCCGCCACGACCTGGCGGCACCTGCGAGCCGCCGGACTGCTCGACCCGACCCCGTCCAAACGTCCCCGCTCGTCCTACACCGCTTCGAGGCCCACCTGCCCAACCAGCCGTGGCAGACCGACTTCACCCACGTCCGGCTCACCGACGGCACCGACACCGACGTCCTGACCTTCATCGACGACCACTCCCGGTTCGTACTGGCCTGCACCGCCCACCACCGGTTCCGCGGGCACGACGTCGTGACCACGTTCCGGACCCGCGATCAGCGACAACGCGATCCCCGCCGCGGTGCTGTCCGACAACGGGACGGTCTTCGCCACCCGCCTGGCCGGTGGTCGCGGCGCCGCAACGCCTTCGAGTCCGAGCTGGCCCGCCTCGACATCGAGCAACGCAACTCCCGCCCGACCCCCCTGCGGGAAGGTCGAAACGCGTCCAGCAGACCCTCAAGAAGTGGCTCGCCGGACGCTCCACGGCGACCACTCTGGCCGAGCTGCAGTCCCTGCTCGACCAGCGGCCCGAGCGTTACAACACCGCCCGCCCGCACCGCTCCTTGGCCGGCCGAACTCCCGCCGGCGCCTCCGCCGCCCGCGCCAAGGCCCGACCCACCAGCCACGACAAACCCCACCAACGAGTCCGCTCAGACAGCATCGACGCACACGGCGTCGCCACCATCCGCCACGCCGGCAAGCTCCACCACATCGGAATCGGCCGAACCCACGCGCGAACCCACGTCATCCTGCTCATCCAGGACCTACAGATCCGCGTCATCGACACCACCACCGGGGAGATCATGCGCGAGCTGATCCTCGACCCGACCAGGGACTACCAACCCCAACAACCACGACAGCCCCGAACCTCGATGGGTCGGGCTGTCGCTGATGTCTTGCGACATCACAGAGCGGAGGGCGTGGTGTGTTCCGTCAGGACATAGGAAACGCATCTCTCACGACATAGGAGACACGGCACGACCAGAGTCGGGTCGTGTCGAAGCTCAGACTGGTCATCACCGCGGTCGTGCTCGAGGGACGCTCGCAGGCCGAGGTCGCCCGCGAGTACGGGATGTCCAAGGGCTGGGTCAGCAAGCTCGTGGCCCGCTACCGGGCCGAGGGTGAGTCGGCGTACGAGCCACGCTCACGACGACCTGGCTCGACGACTGCAACCGGTTCGCCCTGCACGTCTCAGCACACCGACGCGTCACCGCACCGATCGTGCTGAGCACGTTCCGCAAAGCCGCAGCCCAGCACGGCATCCCCGCCTCGACCCTGACCGACAACGGCATGGTCTTCACTACCCGCCTGGCCGGCGGACGCGGCGGACGCAACGCCCTCGAACACGAGCTCGCCCGCCTCGGCGTCGAGCAGAAGAACTCCCGCCCGAACCACCCCACGACCTGCGGAAAGGTCGAACGCTTCCAACAAACCATGAAGAACTGGCTCCGCGCCCGACCCGACCAACCCGCCACGATCGAAGCCATCCAGGACCACCTGAAGACCTTCGTCACGACCTACAACCACGACCGACCCCACCGGTCCCTGCCACACCGGGCCACCCCCCGCGACGCTCTACACCGGCCGACCCAAAGCCCTGCCCGCGACCACCCGTGACCCCGCGACCCACGAACGCGTCCGACACGACCGCATCGACGACACCGGCGTCGTGACCATCCGCCACGCCGGCCAACTGCACCACATCGGCATCGGCCGAACCCACGCCCGAACCCACGTCATCCTGCTCATCCAGGACCTGGACATCCGCATCATCAACGCCAGCACCGGAGAGCTCCTACGCGAGCTCACCCTCGACA
Source organism: Cellulomonas sp. Leaf395 (assembly GCF_001424125.1). Classification (GTDB taxonomy): domain Bacteria; phylum Actinomycetota; class Actinomycetes; order Actinomycetales; family Cellulomonadaceae; genus Cellulomonas. The sequence goes on along the minus strand of NZ_LMQI01000001.1, from coordinate 280,114 downwards.
CCACGCGCGACTACCAACGCCAACCACCACGCCCCGGAACGACGAAACGGGCCGAACCATAGGTTCGACCCGTTTCCGATCTCCTGAGAGATCACAGAGCGGAGGGCGTGGGATTCGAACCCACGAGAACGGGGTTGTCCCGCTCCAACGGTTTTCAAGACCGTCTCTTTCGGCCGCTCAGACAGCCCTCCCGCGCGGGACGAGCCCGCAGCGGCACGAGTCTCCCACAAGCCCTCGCACGACTATGGTCAGGAGATGCGCCGACGCGGCATGGGACCCGCGACGACCGTGCTGACCGCCCAAGTCGTCGCGGCGACCCCCGAAGTCGCCAACGCGCTCGAGTTCGAGCCGCACCAGAAGGTGCTCTTCCTCTACCGGGTACGCAGCGCCGACGGCACCCCCATCTGCATCGAGCAGGCGTGGGTGCTCGTCGCCCTGGTGCCCACGCTCTTCGACGACGGCCCTCCGGCGAGCAGCTACGAGGCGCTGCGCGAGCGCGGGCTCGCCGCGAGTGGGGCGAGGACACGCTGTCCCCCGACGAAGCCACCGACACCGAGGCGTCCCTCCTCGAGCTCGGCGACGCCCGCGGCGATGTTCTCCCGCGCCTGCTCCCGCGCCGACCGCTGCAGCGTGTGGGTCCGCGTGCGCGCACCACGGCCCGCGCTGGTCCCAGGACGCTAGGCCGCGACTTCGAGCCCGCAAGACACCGACCGCAGGAGGACGACCATGAGGCCGCAGAGCAGAGACCAGGCGGCAGCGATGCTGGCGACCCTCGGAGGCGGCGAGAACATCGCGCCCGCGTCGAGGGCCACCACGGGGCAGACCGGGGAGCGCCCGCCCAGAGCGGACGCGTCCCAGCTGACGACGACCTGGCCGGCGGTGACGACCGGGCCCTCGGCGGCGTGCAGGGTGAACCCGGCTCCGCCGAGCTCGACGGAGAACACCCTCACGCGCCTCACGCGGCCCGGCGACACCGTCACCGCCGGCGAACCGTTGTTGTCCTGGGCATGACCGTTCTCGAGATCGCCGTCCAGGATGTCTCCGGCGCGGTCGCGTCCGCGTCGCTCGGAGCCGACCGTCTCGAGCAGTGCGCCGCGCTGGCCGCGACCGGCGGGATCACGCCGTCGGTCGGGCTGATCGACGCCGTGCTGGCTGCGGTTCCCGGCACCGTCGGCGTGCACGTCCTCGTCCGCCCGCGCGCGGGCTCCTTCGTCTACTCCGCCGACGAGCTCGACGTTCAGGTCAGGGACGTGCGCGCCGCCGTGCGCGCCGGTGCGGCCGGTGTGGTGATCGGGGCGCTCTCTGCGACAGGTGCCGTGGACCGTTCCGCCGTCGCTCGCCTGGTCGACGCCGCCGACGGTCGGGAGGTCACGTTCCACCGGGCGCTCGACACCGTCCCGTACCTAGAACCCGCCCTCGACGACCTCATCGCGCTCGGCATCGCGCGCGTCCTCACCTCCGGCGGTGCCGCCCGCAGCATCGACGGCCTCGACCGGCTCSCCGCCGCCGTCGCACACTCCGCCGGACGGCTGCAGGTCATGGCCGGTGGCGGGGTGCGGCCCGCTGACATCCCTGCGCTCGTCGCCGTCGGCGTCGACGCGGTGCACCTGTCCGCGAGCCGGCACGTCGACGAGTCCGGCGGACCTGGTGGCGGGTCGGACGGGTACACGACGACGGATCCCGCGCTGGTCACGGCCGCGGTCGCGGCACTCGGCCGTGGAGCGGCCGCGCAGTAGATCTCATGTACCCGACGTGACGGCGAGACCTCAGATGCCGTGGACGGCCTCCAGTCGCCCGGTGCTGATCGCCGCCAGGAGCGAGGCATAGTCCCGCTCCGTGCGGTCGGCGTACTCGACCGCGAAGGTGGCGAAGGCCTCGTCCGCCGCCTTCGAACCGCCGAGGTACGACGCGATCGCGACCCGGTCTCCGGAGCGCGCGTGCGCACGGGCGAGAGTCCAGGCGCAGAGCCCGCCGTACTGGCGAAAGCCGTCGGGCGTCATCTCCTCGACCACCGCCGAGCCCTTCCAGTCCCGCAGCTGGCGGATGTAGAAGTCACGCTCGATCCCGTCGATCCCCGTGTTGCGCTGCCAGCCGAGCATCGTGTCGCTCGCCGCCTGCATCAGTCGCTGCCCCTCCACGACCCGCTGCCCCGACTGGGTGTACTCGCTGGCACCGAGGAACTGCTCGAGCACAGACACCTGCGCTTCCTTGGCCTGCAGGACCAGGAAGTCGCTGTCGTCGACGCCCTGGAGCAGCACGATCCAGGCGCGGGTTCCGACGCTTCCCACGCCGACGACCTTGCGCGCCATGTCGACGACGCGGTACTGGTTCAGCAGGTGCTGACGGTCCGGCTGCAGCGACGACCGGTAGGCGCTGATCAGCTTGCCCATCGCCTCCGTGAACTCGTGCGCGGCGGTCTCCCCCAGGAGCTCGACCAGGGTCGTCACCAACGGCGGGTCGGACAGGAACCGGCGCGAGCCACCGACCACTTCCGTCAGCTTCTCGACCGCCTTCAGGTGGTCGCGCGACCTAGCCTTGCGCACGGTGGACTGGGTCTTCTTCTGCTGCGCCTTCCCGAGCGTCGAGCTGAACTCGCGCAGGTGGTCGTCGACGTCGAGCCGGGCGTACCAGACGTCGAGGTTCGGCTGCCTGGCGAACGTCCGCATCGCCGTGCGGTATGCCTTGGCGATCTCCAGCAGGATGGACCGCCGCTCCTTCGTGTCGATGTCGAGGCCCCGGGCGGCGATCTCGGCGCTCGCGACGAGTCGCTTCACGTCCCACTCGAACGGTCCGGGCAAGGTCTCGTCGAAGTCGTTCAGGTCGAACAGGAGCCTGCGCTCCGGAGTGCCGTAGAGGCCGAAGTTCGAGATGTGGGCGTCTCCGCAGAGCTGCACGTCGAGGCCGGAGTCGGGGGTGGCGGCCAGGTCGGACGCCATGATCAGCGCGGCCCCGCGGTAGAACGCGAACGCGGACGTCGCCATGCGGCCGTACCGGAGCGGGACCAGCTCAGGGACCCGCGTCGTCCCCTGCGAGACGAGGAGGTCGATCGGGTCCGGGCGGGTGTCCAGGGCACCCAGGGCGGCAAGACCGCTGCGCGGGAGGAGCACCCTGGCTGCGTCTCCCCGGGACTCGCGCTGCGCACGGGTCAGGTGAGCGACCGGGTCGGCTGCCCGGCGGCGGTCGGGAGTGAGGGAGGGAACTGGGTGGATGGCGCCGATGTCGGGGACGGCGTCGGGTCGCGTGCTCTCGGTCTGCGTCACCTGCTGAAACTAGGCCGGAGAGCAGCCGTGCGAAAGAGGCGCGCGGCAGGTTCAACCGGCCCGCTCCCACCAGAGCGCCGGCCACCCGGGCGAGACGACGGTGAGCCCGTGCAGGGCCGATGCCTGGGCGAGCTGAACGTCGTACGTCGCGACGCCCCCGACACCGGGGTGGGCGAGTGCGACCCCGAGGTGGAGCGCGATGAATGCCGGCAGCACGCCGGACACCTTGGTCGCGGCCCGCAGCGTCTGGTCGGAGAACCGGACGACCTCCACCCGGTCCTCGACGTCGTGGGCGACACCGTTCGCCTCCACGCCGCGCGGCCGGGCGATCCGACGCAGCTCGGTCAGGCCGAGGGGGGTCGTGATCAGCTCGTCCTCGTGCTGCGCGGCCCAGGCCAACCACTGCGCGCGACAGGGGGCACCGTCGAGGTACCGGGACAGCGCGGACCCGTCGGCGTAGACGCGCGGGGTGCTGACCGTCGGACGGGCGCCGGGGCGACCGACGGGCGACGCGGAAGACACGGGAACCGAGACGTCCGGGGGCGGAGCGGAGTCGGGACGTCGTAGGTCGAGGTGCGCGCTGAGCTCCGCCGCGGACGCGTCGTCCGGTGCCCGGCGGGGCTGCGGCAGCACAGGACCACCGTCGTCGTCGCGCGCAGGCGGCGGCGGGACGGAGGACGAGTCGGGCACCTCACCATGATGGCTCACGGCGTCAGGCGACGACGGCGGCCGGCCCCTGCAGGGGCCGGCCGCCGTCGGGTGAGACCTGTCGGGTCACCGGCTGCGCAGACGCTCCATCGCGAGCTGCACGAGGGAGATCAGGGCCTGCTTGGTGGCCGCACGGGAACGCGCGTCCGTGTAGAGCACCGGAACGTGCGCCGGGATCGCAAGCGCCTCACGGACGTCGTCCAGCTGGTGCTTGGCGATGCCGTCGAAGCAGTTGACCCCCACGACGAACGGGATGCCACGGCTCTCGAAGTAGTCCACGGCCGGGAAGCACTGGTCGAGCCGGTCGGTGTCGACCAGCACGACGGCGCCGATCGCACCACGGACCAGGTCGTCCCACATGAACAGGAACCGGTCCTGGCCAGGGGTACCGAACAGGTAGAGCCAGAGCGACCCCGGCAGTGCGATGCGCCCGAAGTCCATCGCCACCGTCGTGGTGGTCTTGCGGTCGGACACACCGCCGGCGTCGTCGACGCCGAGCGAGTGCTCGGTCATCGCGGCCTCGGTGTTGAGGGGCTCGATGTCCGAGATGGAGCCGATGAAGGTCGTCTTGCCGACGGCGAACCCGCCGGCGACGACGATCTTCACGACGGTGGGAGCGACGCTTCCTGCCGTACCCGCCGGAGCGGCCACAGCGGCGTCAGAGGGCGGAAATGCCATTGAGAACACTCTCCAGCACGCTGAGGGACAGGGCAGGGGACTCACCGGTGTTGACCTCGACCGGCTGTGAGGTGTGCACGCGCACGTACTGCTGGTCGGCGAGGTCGGACACGAGGATCCGGATCACACCGAGCGGAAGGTGGAGCAGAGCAGAGAGCTCGGCGACCGAGATGTAGTTCGACGCGGCGTGCTGCAGGATCGCCCGCTTCTCAGGCGGCAGACCCTGGCTCGTCACGGCACCCGGCATCGCCTCGACCAGCGCCTCGAGAGGCAGGTCGGAGCGCGCCGAGCGCACGCGGCCACCGGTCACGGCGTAGGGCCGGACCGTCCTGGCCTCGTACTCGATGTGCTCGCTCATGAGTCAGTCTCCCTCGCGGCCTCAGGCCACCGGGGCGCGGGTCGCGCCGTCGACAGGGAGCTGACCGCGCATCTCGGAGATGAGCTGCGGGGTGAGGGTCGCCTCTGTCCGAGAGACGAGCATCGCCATCTCGTAGCCGATGAGGCCCACGTCGCAGCTGGCCTCCGCGACGACGGCGAGGACGGAGCCGTTCGAGACGCTCATGAGGAAGAGGAACAAGTTGTCCATCTCGATGATCGCCTGACGCACCTCCCCCGCACGGAGCTGGCGCGCGGCGCCACGGGTCAAGCTGGACATCCCGGAGACAATTGCTGCGAGCTGGTCGCCGCTGGTGCGGTCGAGCTGCTCGGACATCGCCATGAGAAGACCGTCCGCAGACACCACGAGTGTGTGGCGAGTGCCGGGCACGGTCCGGACGAAGTTGTCCAGGAGCCAGCCGAAGTTGGCTGCCTCGGTGCTGAGCGCGGTCACACTTCCTCCTTGCTGGTGCAGTCGATGACTGCGTGGTCAGACGCCACCATGGCGGTGACGACGGTTGTGGGATCAGGGGCTTCCATCAGCTCACGCCGTTCTGGCCGGACGGGTCCTCCATGGCACGACGGCCACGAGAAGTCCCGGACTGGAAGCTCGACAGACGCGACCGGAGCTGGTCCGCATCCCGCTGCACGGGCTTTCCTTCGTCCTCGGCGACGGTCGTCGCCGGGACAGCTGTGGGGACACGCTTGGTGAGGCGCTCCTGGTTGCCACCCGTGACAGACGGCCGGTAGGCCGACAGCTGGGAGAGCTCGGACAGCGCCTGCTCCTGGATGTCCGACCGGAGGGCGAGCATCGCCGCCACCTCGTCGTCGAGCGTGCCCACCCGAGGTGCCACCGACGGCGGCAGCGCGGGCTGCGGGACCGTCGCGGACGGCGCGGCGTTCGCGCCGGGCCGTGCGGCCCACTCGGGGGGCGCCCAGGATCCTGTCGAGACAGGCTCGAACGAGGCGGAGGGCTGCGGCACGGGCGCCGGGGCCGGCGGAGCCGACCACGTGGTCGACGCCATCCACGACTGCGACGAGTCGGCACCGGTGGGCGACTGCGGTGCGGCAGCGTCCGCCGTCCACGCCGAGGTCCGCACGGGGGCGACCTGGCTGGCGGGGGCGGGAACGTCCTGCACCGGCACGGGTCCGGAGACCTCCTGAGCGACGTCGTCACCCTTCTTCCGCCCGAACAGGCTCCACTTGCGGCGGCCCTTGGCGTCGCCCGACTGTGCCCGCGACGCCGACTCGACGACGTCCGCGAACGGAGCCTGGGCGGTCGGAGCTACCTGGGCGGGAGCGGTCGGGTCCCACGCCGGGGCGGCGGCCTCGGGCGCGGCGTACGCGACCGGGGCCTCCTGGTCGACGGGTGCCTGCAGTGCGGGCTCCGGCTCGGCGGCTGCTGCGGCCTCGATCGGCGTGAACACCTGCGTCGGCGCCTCGACCTGGTGCGACGTCTGGAACGTCGGCCACGCGGGCACCGCCTCTTGCGCGGGAGCGGCCCACTCGGGCGCCTCCTCCGCGACGAGCTCGGGTGCGACGGCGGCCTCGGTCTCGACATCGACCTCGGTCTCGGTCTCGGTCTGCTCAGGCTCGAGATACACCGGGCTGAACGCGACACCGTCGACGACCTCGAGCACGGGCTCGGCGACCGGCTCGACCTCGGTGGCAGCCTCGACCGGCTGCTCGGCCCACTCAGGCGCCTGCCAGGTCGGCGGCTCCCACGCGGGCACGGGCCAGGCGGAGTCGTCCGCGGTCGGGGCCTGCTCGTCGACCTGCTCGACGGGTGCCTCGACCGGCGCGGCAGCCTCCGGGACGATCGCCATGGCGCCCGTGTGCCACGCACGAGCCTCGTCGAGCGTGCGCTCGAACGGCTGGTGCGGCGCGGGCACGTCGGCGGGTGCGCCCCAGCCGGCGTAGCCGCTGTACGACGTGAACGACCGGCTGGGCTCCTGCGCGGCGGGGGCGGCGGCAGCAGTGGCTTCGACCTCCTCCTGCGGCGCCGGCGTGGCGGAGCGCGACGTCAGAGCGGCGAGGGTGTGCTCGCCGACGACCGGCGCCTCCCAGGTGGGCTCGTCGTCGACGACCGTCTGGTCCCAGGCGGATGCGGCGGCGGCAGGGAGCTCCCAGCTGGGGGCCTCGGCGACGACGGGTGCGTCCCACGCGGGAGCCTCGTCGGCCTTGAGGTCGTCGTCCCCTGCGGAAACCTCGGCGGCGGGGACCTCGGCAGCGGGGACCTCGGCCTCGGGGACCTCGGCAGCGGGGACCTCCCAGACGGGGGTCTCCGGGGCGGCGGTGGAGTCGTCCCAGACGGGGGTCTCAGGGGCGACGGTGGAGTCGTCCCAGGCGGGAGCCTCCGCGACGGGCGCCTCCCACGTGGCGGTCTCGGCGACGGGTGCTTCCCAGTCCGGAGCGTCGGCGTCGGCGACAGGGACGTCCCAGCCGGACGCTTCGGCCACGGCGGGTGCCTCCCAGGCCGGAGCCTCGGCAGCAGATTCCTCGACCGGCGTGGCGTCCCAGGCCTCAGTCGGCTCCCATGCGGGTGCCTCCTCCTGCGCCGGGGCCGCCTCGGCACGCGCGGCCTCGTCGTCGGCGACGAGGGCCGCAGCGGACGCGACGTTCTGTGCCTCGCGGTTCTCGGCCTCCTGCGCCTCCCACGAGTCGTCATCGTTCACGAGCTGCGGGACGACCATCGGCTCGACCGGCTCGTCGGGCGCAGCGTCTCCTGCGCTCGACATCCACGGAGCACGGACGGCGTTCGCCTGGGCGGGCAGCTGCGCGCGCTCGTGGTCGTCGGGCTCCAGGCCCGGGACGACGAGGCTCTCGCCGGTGTCGGAGGTCGCGGTCTCGGTGCGTCCGCGGAAGCCCGAGAACAGTCCGGCACGGGCGGCCGGGGCGGGAGCAGGGGTGGCTGCGGTGGCCGCTGCGGCAGCCGGCTCCTCCGGCGTGGCCCAGGCCGACGTGGAGGCACGGCTGCGGCTCGGGAGCCCGCCCTTGAGCGGCGCGACCGTCTCGGGCTTCCAGTCGGAGCCGGCACCGGAGATCTCGGCGGCGATGTGACCGTCGGGCGCCTCGGGCAGGACGAGGTTGTCCTCGTCGAACGTCTTCTTCGACCGGCTCGGCAAGCCCGTGGACTGGGCCATCTGGGTGACCGGGATGGGACCGACGCCCTCGTCGGCCCCGTCGTCACGACGGCGGCGGGGCAGGCCGAGCGACGTCTGACCGTCGGTCAGCGCAGCGAGGTCGACCTCGTCGACGACGGGTGCCTCGATCTGCGGCAGGCCCGTGTCGTTGGGCGGCGTGGCCAGGGCGGCGGGCGCCCCGTTGCCGTAGAGGTTGGTCTCCGTCATCACGAACAGCGTCGCGGGGAACCGGACGATGGTCTCGGTGCCCGTGCCGTGGGCGGACTTGAGCAGCCGGACCTCGGCACCCAGGCGCTGGGCGATGCGGCCGACGACGAAGAGGCCGAGGCGCTGGTTGCCCAGGGAGTCGCTGGCGGACGTCGAGGCGATCTTGGCGTTCGCCGACTCGAGCTCCACGTCGTTCATGCCCAGGCCCTGGTCCAGGATGCGGACGATCACGAACTGGCCCGAGACACCGGTGGTGACCGTGACGGGCGTCTCCGGCTCGGAGAAGATCGTCGCGTTCTCGAGCAGCTCGGCCAGCAGGTGTGCGGCGCCGAGGGCGTTGAAGCCGTGCATGTGCGGGTCGACCTGCAGGTCGAGCTCGACCCGGTCGTACTGCTCGATCTCCGAGGAGGCCGTGCGGACGACGTCGGACAGCGGCATGGCGTCGCGCAGTCGACGACCGGAGTCGATGCCGGCGAGGACGAGGAGGGACTCCGCGTTACGACGCATGCGGGTGGCGAGGTGGTCGAGGCGGAACAGGTTCGCCAAGGTGCTCGGGTCTTCCTCGGCACGCTCCAGGGAGTCGATGAACGACAGCTGGCGGTTGAGGAGGACCTGGTCGCGGCGGGCGACGTTGACGAACATCTCCGCGATGGAGCCACGCAGGGCGGCCTGCTCCTGGGCGACCTGGACCGTGGTCGAGTTCACGGAGTTGAACGCTGCGGCCAGCTGGCCGACCTCGTCGCGGGACGTCACCGGGATGGGCGCGAGCGTGATCTCGGGGCCCTCACCGGGGACGGCCACCTGCTCGACCAGTCGCGGCAGCTGCTCGCGGACGTCGGCGGCAGCCTTCGTCAGACGGCGCAGCGGGACGACGATGCCACGGGCGACGAGGAGGGCGAAGAAGAGGGAGGCCACGAGGGCAGCGACGACGATGCCGATGGTCACCAGCGCCCGGGTCTGGGCCTCGTCCGCCGCCTGGCTCGCGATCTCGTGAGCGTTGTCGAGCACCTCGCTGTTCAGCGTCGAGAGCGAGCCCAGCTGGCCCTGGATCTCCTTGAGGTACGACGGGATGCTGACCAGCGCGAAGCCCTGGGGGTTGCCCTGCGCGAGCATCTCTCGCATGTGGATGAAGTTTCCCGACGGGTCCTTGACGGGTAGCGCGAGACCCTCCACGTCCAGCGTCTCGAGGGCGTCCTTGGCGCGGCCACGGGCCAGCTCGGTGGCTGCGGACTGTGTGCTGTACCCGCGGACCGAGGCAGGTGCCGGCGCGCGGGTGGTCAGCAGCGCCATACCGTCGATCATCTCGACGACCAGGTTGTCTGCCGTGGAGCCGAGCTCTCGGTACGCGGTGACGTACTGGGCCAGGTCGCGGTTCTCGAGGCTGCTGGCGACCTGCTCCATCAAGTTGAGCTGGCCCTCGATGATCGTGGCGTAGTTGTGGTCGATCCTGGCGCGCTGCGCCTTGGTGTCGACCGCCGCACGGACGTTCTCGAGCGCCTCGTTGTGCGCGAGCTGGACGTCGACGAACCGGTCGACGACCGGCTGCGGGAACTGGCTCAGGTCGAGGGCGGCCGTGATGGGCCGGACCGCGTCCAGCGCGGCGTCGGTCGCTGCACGCGCCTTGGCGATGTCCTCGGGTGAGCCGCCGTTGAGCGTCAGGAGCCGCTCTTCCTGCAGCGAGGCGGACACGGGCGTGTAGGCCTGCAGCGTCGTGATCACGCTGTCGGCCGCCTTGGCGTACCGCAGCTCCTGGATGGCGTTCCACGAGATGAACCCGCCGGCTGCGAGCAGCACGATCATGGGGACGGCAAGGACAGCCATCACTTTGGCGCGGATGCCGAGCCGTCGCAGCATGTCGTTCCCTTCCGTCTTCCGGCAACGGGCGTTGCCACCATGTCGTACCGGTCGTGCACGTTCGGTCAGCTGACCGACGAGGTGTCCCGTTGGCGTTCATCGGCTGTTGGACATCGGACCATTAGCCCGCGGCAGAGTTTGCCACGGACCTCACCCCCCGGGATACGGCGTCATGGCACCCCGTGCGGTTGTCATGTGCTAGCAGCGGGCCGGACGGTCCTTCCGGGGCTACTGTGCGGACGTGCGAGCGGTCGTCATCACGAAGCCGGGCGATCCGGACGTCCTCGCCGTGCAGGACGTTCCCGATCCTGTGGCGGGTCCGCGCGACCTGGTCGTGAGGGTCGCGGCGGCCGGCGTCAACAGAGCCGACCTGCTCCAGCGGGCCGGCCACTATCCGCCGCCGACTGGCGCGCCCGCCTGGCCGGGCCTCGAGGTCTCGGGCACGGTCGTCGCGCGCGGGCACGGCCTGGGCCCCGACGACCCCCAGGTGGGCGACCGCGTCGCGGCGCTGCTCGCGGGCGGCGGCTACGCGGAGCTGGTCGCCGTCCCGGTCGGGCTGGCCCTGCGACTGCCCGACGACCTGTCGACCGTCGACGCCGCCGCGTTGCCCGAGGGTCTGGCGACGGTGTGGTCGAACCTGCGTGCCGCCCGGCTGGCACCCGGGGACAACCTTCTCGTCCGGGGCGGCTCGGGCGGGGTCGGCGTGGTGGCGGTCCAGCTGGCCCACGCCCTGGGCACGCGCGTCCTCGCGACCGCGGGAGGTCCGGAGCGCACCGCCCGCGTCCTCGCCCTCGGCGCCGACGCGGCGCTCGACCATCGCGAGCCCGGCCTCGTGGACCGGCTGCGGGACGCGACCGACGGGCACGGTGCCGACGTCATCCTCGACGTCCTGGGCGGCGGCGGGCTGGCGGAGAACCTGGCGATGCTCGCCGACGACGGCCGTCTCGTGGTGATCGGGATGCAGCAGGGTCGACGCGGCGAGCTGGACCTGTCGGTGCTGCTTTCCAAGCGGGCGAGCGTCGTGGGCACCCTGCTGCGCTCGCGCCCGCTCGAGCAGAAGGTCGCGATCATGGACGGCGTCCGTCGGCACGCGTGGCCGTTCGTCCAGGACAGGTGGGTGCGGCCGGTGGTGCACGCGCGCCTCGGGTTCGACCAGGCCGCCGACGCCCACCGGATGCTCGAGTCGGGCGAGGCCTTCGGCAAGGTCCTCCTGATCCCCTGACGCTCCAGGACGTCCGCTCCGACGACCGGATGTGCGGACGCTACGGCGGGTGCGGGCGTGACGTCCGCACCATCGAGCGTGCGGACGACCGGATGTGCGGACGTTGCGCGGCGCGGGCGGGGAGGAGCCGGCGGGGTCAGTCCAGCAGGCCGGCGGCCAGGGCCGGGGCGATCACCGGGGTCAGAGGGAGGCGCGGGATCAGCGTCGCCTGCACCGCGTGGTACAGGTCGGCCTTGCCGGACCACACCGTGCGGGACACCTGGTTGTCGGTGCCGAGCTCGTGCCACCACGACCCGCCGACGCGGTCCAGGTGGTGCGCGCCGATGTACTCCCACCACTGCGTGTAGGCGTCGTCGAACCGGGCCTCGCCGGTCGCGGCGTGCAGGGCGGCAGCAGCGGCGACGCCCTCGGCGGCCACCCAGTGCATCCGTTCGCGCACGACGGGGACGCCGGACCAGTCGACCGTGTAGACGAAGCCGGGGGCGCCGTCGACGTCCCAGCCCTCGCGCACCGCGGCGTCGAACAGCGACACCGCGTCCTCGAGCATCCACGCCGGCGCGACGTCACCGCGGGCGGTGATCGCGGCGCGCGCGTGCAGCGTCAGCCGGGCCCACTCGAGCCAGTGCCCGATCGTGGCGCCGTACGGCCGGAAGGGGTGCGCCGGGGTGTCCACGTTGTACTCGAGGTCCGGCACCCAGTCGGTGTCGAAGTGCTCGGGGATGCGCCACGCGTTGCCGGCGGCCCAGCCGTGCACGACGCGCTCGACGATCCGGACCGCGCGGTCGAGCCAGACGCGCTCCCCGGTGACGTCGGCCGCCGCGAGGTAGGCCTCGACGGTGTGCATGTTCGCGTTGACGCCGCGGTACCCGTCGAGCGTGGTGAAGGTCCGGTCCCACTGCTCGACGGCCATGCCGACCACGTCGTCCCAGAACCGCTCCGTGGAGACGGCGAGCGCCTCGTCGAGGAGCGCGCGAGCGCCTGGTCGGCCCGCCGCGGTCGCGCTGGAGGCGGCGAGGATGACGAACGCGTGCGGGTACGCCGCCTTGTCGGTGTCCCGCGGGGTGCCGTCGCGCTCGACCTCGGCGAACCATCCGCCGTGCGCGTCGTCGTGGAAGGCGCCGGTCAGCGCAGCCAGACCGTGGTCGACGAGCGCGGCCGAGCCGGGCCGGCCGAGCAGGTGACCGATCGCGTAGACGTGCGTCATCCGGCACGCGATCCACAGCTCCAGCGGGCCGTCGACCGCGGCGCCTGCCTCGTCCTGGCGCGCGAAGCCTCCGGGGACGACCGAGGCGCGCCCGAAGTCGAGGAGACGGTCTGTCTCGTCCTCGAGCCACCGGGCATGAGCGGGTGTGGTGAGCCAGGCCATGGCGCACACCCTAACCAGCGGACCGGAAGGGCTGCGCCGGGCACCACAGTCGGTGAGAATGCCCGGGTGACCGACAACGCCGCCCAGGACGCCCCGACCGACGACGAGCCGCGCGTGGAGGTGCTCGCCCCTGCGGTCGACGACGACGCGCCGGAGGACATCACCTCACTGGTCGGCCAGCCCGCGAAGGTCATGCGCATCGGCACGATGATCAAGCAGCTCCTCGACGAGGTGCGCAGCGCACCCCTGGACGACGCGGCGCGCGCACGCATGGCCGAGATCCACGAGCGGTCCCTGCACGAGCTGGAGGAGGGCCTGTCTCCGGAGCTCGTCGCGGAGCTGCACCGGATCACGCTGCCGTTCGTCGAGGACCAGGCGCCCTCCGACGCGGAGCTCCGGATCGCGCAGGCGCAGCTGGTCGGCTGGCTGGAGGGGCTGTTCCACGGCATCCAGACCGCGCTGGTGGCTCAGCAGGTGGCCGCGCAGAACCAGCTGTCGGGGATGCGCCGGCAGCTGCCGCCCGGTCGGGTGCCGCCGAGCGGGGTGGGCGTCCAGGTGCCGGGTGCGGACGGGACCGACCCGTCGACGGGGCAGTACTTGTAGGCGCCCGCCGTCAGGGTCCCGGTCACGCCGGCGGTGGCGCCTCTTCCGTCGGCGGTGCGTCCTCGCGGTCGAGGCCCGTGAGCACGATGGCGCCGGAGACGAGCAGGAGCCCGACGACCTCGAGCCCGCGCGGCACCTGCTGGAGCACCACGGCGCCGACCACGGCGGCGGTCGCCGGGAGCATCGCCAGCAGCACGGCGAACGTCGCCGCCCGCACGCGCCGCAGCACGACCTGCTCGAGCCCGTACGGGACCACCGACGAGCACACGGCGATCGCGACGACGATCGCCGCCAGCCGTGCGTCGTGCAGCACCGGCGCCGCGCCACCGGCCAGGAACGGTGCGAACAGCACCGCGCCCGCGGCCATCGCGACGGACAGCCCGGTGATCCCCCCGGTCGTGGCCCGCGCCACGCGCCGGCCGAGGAGGATGTACGCCGCCCAGCAGGCCGCGGACACAGCGATCGCCACGAGGCCGATGACGGCGTCGGGGCCGGTGTCCAGGCTGACCCCCGCCAGGAGCACCACGCCGAGGGCGGCGACCGCGATGCCCACCCGGTCGCGCCAGCCGCGGCCGGTCGCGGCGGCGACGGCCACCGGTCCCAGGAACTCGAGCGAGACGGCGGTGCCGAGCGGCAGGTAGTCGATCGCGATGTAGAACGCCACGTTCATCAGGGCCAGCACCGCACCGAACACGACGGCGGTGCGCAGGTCCGGCAGGTGCCACCGGGACCGCCACGGACGCTGCCACACGACGAGCACGACCGCCGCGACCGCGATGCGCAACCACGCGACGGAGGCGGCGGCGATCGTGCCGAAGATGCCGACCGCGAGCGCCGCTCCTACGTACTGCGTCAGCCCCGAGACGACGAAGAGCAGGGGTGCGGGCACGGCCTCAGGCTAGGCGCTGCCGGAGACCGTGCTCGTGACCGAGCCGGAGGACTACCCCTTGACCGACCCCGCCATCAGGCCGCGCACGAAGTAGCGCTGGAGCCCCAGGAACACGATCAGGGGCACGACGAGGGCGATGAAGGCACCCGCGGACAGCAGCTGCCACTGCGACCCGCGCGTCCCGCTCAGCTCCGCCACGCGCACCGTCAGCGGCGCCACGTCCGTGGTCCCGCCGGCGAACGTGAGCGCCACCAGCAGGTCGTTCCACACCCACAGGAACTGGAAGATCGCGAACGACGCGATCGCGGGGGTGAGCAGCGGCATGAGCACCTGGAAGAAGATCTTCACGTGCCCGGCGCCGTCCATCCGCGCGGCCTCGACCAGCGACGGCGGGATGTCCTTCATGAAGTTGTGCAGGATGTAGATGGCCAGCGGCAGCGCGAAGATCGAGTGCGACAGCCAGATCACCCAGAACGACCCCGCGATGCCCCAGCTGACGTACTGCGACAGCAACGGGATGAGGGTGACCTGGATGGGCACCACCTGCAGCGCGAAGATCGCGACGAACAGGATGGCGCGGCCCTTGAAGTCCACCCACGCCAGCGCGTACGCCGCGAGGAGCGCCAGCGAGATCGGGATGATCACCGCGGGCAGCGTGATGACGACGGAGTTCACGAAGTAGGTGATCAGGCTGGTCGACGAGCCGAACAGCGCTTCCTGGTAGTTGTCCAGGGTCAGGCCCGGGTTCCACGGGAGCGTCCACCAGCCCGACGTGCGGATCTCCGACCGCGGCCGGAACGACGTGACCAGCAGGCCGAACGTGGGGATCGTCCAGGCGATCGCGATGAGGATCGCGACCAACGACGTCCACGGCGAGCTGAGCTTGCTCCTGGCGACGGCGGCCCGCGCGTCCACCCGGGCCAGGCGGGACGGCTTGCGGGTGGTGTCCCCCTCGTCCTCGTCGAGCAGGGAGGTCGGAGGGAGGGGAGCCGAGGCGTTCGTCATCGGATCTCCTCCGAGAGGCGCAGCTGGCGGACGTTGTACACGATGATCGGGATCACCAGGACGAACAGGATGACCGCGAGCGCGGCGCCGAGCCCGGCGTTCTGGGCGCGGAAGCTCTGCGTGTAGAACTCGTAGGCCACGACGGACGTGTTGAAGTTGCCGCCGGTCATGGTGCGGACGATGTCGAAGACCTTGAGGGTGCCCATCGCGATCGTCGTGAGGACGACGACGAGCGCGGGCCGGATGCTCGGCACCGTGATGAACCGGAACATGCCCACGCCGTGCAGGCCGTCGAGCCGGGCGGCCTCCACGATGTCGTCGGGGATCGCCTTGATGGCCGCGGACAGGACGGTCATCGCGAAGCCTGCCTGGATCCAGATCATGACCGCGATGAGGAAGAACGTGTTCCAGGGTTGGTTGAGCAGGAACTGGTACGGATCCAGGCCCAGCCACACGAGGATCTGGTTGGCCAGGCCGATCTGCTGGATGTTTCCCTGGTCGGGACGGTACTCGTAGACGAACTTCCAGATGATGCTGGCGCCGACCAGCGAGATCGCCATCGGCAGGAAGATCAGCGTCTTGGCCAGGGACTCGTACCGGGTCCGGTCCACGAGCACCGCGTAGACCAGGCCGATCAGGGTGGCGATCAGCGGGACGAGGATCACCCAGAGCATGGTGTTGCGCAGCACGGTCTGGAACTGGTCCTGCGTGAAGGCGGTGACGTAGTTGTCGAGCCCGACGTACTCGTTGCCCTTGGCGTCGAAGAGCGACGCCTTGATGGTGTTGAGCCCGGGGTAGACCAGGCCGAACACGACGAAGAGGAGGGTCGGGCCGAGGAACGCGGCCACCACCACCCAGGTCGGAGCCCTCTTGAGCTTGTCGATCCCGAAGAGGATCGCCCCCATGACCCCGACGAACAGCAGGATCGCGAAGAACATCAGCGCGAACTTGTGTCCCACGGTCTCGGCATGGATGAACCAGTCCATTCCTCACCCTTCCCTCATCCTCGAGGTGGTCTGACCTGCAGCGACGACAGCACGGCCGGGGKGGGAGCCGTCACGACGACCCCCACCCCGGACGCACCTCAGACGGTCAGGACGCCGGCCAGGCAGCCTCGATGTTGTCGAGGGTCTCCTGGTCGGACTGGTCCTCGCCGATCCACGCGGTCATCTGCTTCCAGAACGCGTCGGCGCCGACGGCACCGGGCATCTGGTCGGAGCCGTCGAACCGGAAGGTGTAGCTGTCGTCCGTCAGCAGGTCGAACGACAGCTTGTCGATCGGCGACTGCAGCAGCTCCGGGTCGAGGCCGCTGTTGGCGCTGAGCCAGCCCTGACCGGTGACCTCCGCCTTGGCGTTGGCCCACTCCGGGCTGGACAGGTACGCCTGGAACGCCTGCACCTCGGGACGGTCCGCGAAGGCCGTCACGAACTCGCCACCGCCGAGCAGCGGCTTGTCGTCAGCGCTCTCGCCGGGCAGGTAGAACGCGTAGACGTCCCCGTCCTCCGCGACCGTCAGGCTCTCGTCCCAGTTGGCCTGGTAGAAGTTCGCCGCACGGTGCAGGAAGCAGAGCTGGTCCGGGATCGCGTTGGCCGACTCGTTCCATGCGACGGTCGCGATGGACTGGACGTCGCCCAGGCCGCCGTTCACGTAGTCCGGGTTCTTGAGGATGCCGCCGACGGTCTCGAGGGCCGAGAGGACCTGCGGGTCGTTGAACGGGATCTCGTGGTTGACCCACTGGTCGTAGACGTCGGCGCCGGCGGTCCGGAGCATCACGTCCTCCAGCCAGTCGGTGGCCGGCCAGCCGGTGGCGTCACCGGACTCGATGCCCGCGCACCACGGCTTGGCGTCCGGGAAGTCGTCCTTGATCTGGTCCGTGAGGGCGATGAGGTCGTCCCACGTGGTGGGGATCTCGTAGCCGTTGTCCTCGAACGCCTGCGGGGAGTACCAGACGAACGACTTCACGTTGGCTCCGAGCGGCGTCGCGTACAGCGTGCCGTCGACCGTGCCGTAGTCGACCCAGCCCTCGGTGTAGTACTCGTTCGCGTTGTCGATGACCGCCTGCGGGGCCGGGACGACCGCGTCGGGGTAGTCCGCGACCATCGAGGCGAGGAAGCCCGGCTGCGGGACGTACGCGATGTCGGGCGGGTTGCCGGCCTGCAGCCGGACGGGCAGCTGTGCCTCGAACTCCCGCGACCCCTCGTACTCGATCTCCGCGCCTGTGCACTCCTCGAACGGGATGTAGGAGTCGGTCTGCTGGACCGACTCGGGCTCCACGATCGAGGTGTAGACGCTGATCGTCTTGCCCTCGAGATCGCCGTACTGCTCGAACGCGGTGCAGTCGACGTCCGAGGCGGCGTCGTCGCCGCCGCCGCCCTCGTCGTCCCCGCCCGAACAGGCGGTGAGCACCAAGGCAAGACTTGCTCCCGCCGCTGCCGCTGCCAGATAGCTGCGGCGCCTGCGTGTGCCGTTCATGAGACCTCCACGTCGTCATGCTTCGGATGGTGCCGGCGGCTTCCCGGCACCCCTTGCAAGCGATGCAAGTCGTTACGCAACACCGGCGCAACCGTCTAGACCGGGCAATCCGGTCACGATTGAGTCACAGCCCAGCGACACGGCGGCGACACGCTCAGAGCATCAGGCTGTGCAGGACCGCGACCGCTCCGTCGTCCCCGATCGTGCCGGTGACCTCGTCGGCCGCTGCCCGGACCGACTCCGAGGCGTGGCCCATCGCGACGCCGCGGGCCGCCCAGCGCAGCATCTGCACGTCGTTCCCGCCGTCCCCGATGGCCACGGTCGCGTGCGGCTGCACCCCGAGGTGCTGGCGGACCTCCTCCAGCGCGCTGGCCTTCGACACGCCACCGGGCGTCAGGTCGAGCCACGCGGACCAGCCGACGGCGTACTCGACCTCGTGCAGCCCGACGCGCTCGACCAGCTCGTGGAACTCCTCGGGGGTGCTGTCGGGGCTGCGGATGACGACACGGGTGGCCGGCGTCGCCGTCAGCTCCTCCCAGGACACGACCTCGAGGTCCCCGGACAGCTCGCCGTCGGGGAAGTCGGCGGACACCCGGAAGCCCAGCCCGAGGTCCTCGACCGCATACAGGGCGTCGGGCAGCTCCAGCGCGATCGTCCTCAGCGCGGGGCCGGGGTCGAACGTGACCACCCGCACGATCTCGTAGCCGTTCTCCGCCGCCGGGTCGAGGCGCGCGGTGACGGCGCCGTTCGAGCAGACGACCCAGCCCTCCGTCAGCCCGAGCTCCATCGCCACGGGCGCGGCCGAGTGCACCCCGCGGCCCGTCGCCAGCACCACGTGCAGGCCCGCGTCACGGACCGCCCGCACCGCGGACCGCACCTCGTCGGAGATCACGCCGTCGTAGGACATGAGGGTCCCGTCGACGTCGAGGGCGACGAGGCGGCAGCGGGTCATCGCACCGGCTCCAGCACCTCGAGGCCGCCCAGGTACGGCCGCAGCCCTTCCGGCACGCGGACCGACCCGTCCGCCCGCTGGTGGTTCTCCAGGAGCGCGACGATCCAGCGCGTCGTGGCCAGCGTGCCGTTCAGGGTGGCGACCGCGCGCATCGAGCCGTCCGCCGTGCGCTCGCGCACACCGAGCCGGCGGGCCTGGAACGTGGTGCAGTTCGACGTCGACGTCAGCTCGAGGTACCGCTCCTGGCTGGGCAGCCACGCCTCGCAGTCGAACTTGCGGGCGGCACTCGAGCCCAGGTCCCCCGCGGCGGTGTCGATGACGCGGTAGGGCAGCTCCGCGAGCGCCAGCATCTCCTCCTCCCAGCCCAGGATGCGGCGGTGCTCGTCGGCGGCGTCCTCGACGGTGGTCCAGCTGAACGCCTCGACCTTGTGGAACTGGTGGACGCGGATGATCCCGCGGGTGTCCTTGCCGTACGAGCCGGCCTCGCGCCGGTAGCAGGCCGACCAGCCGGCGTACCGCTTGGGACCGTTCGACAGGTCGAGGATCTCGCCCGAGTGGTAGCCCGCGAGCGCGACCTCGCTGGTGCCGACGAGGTACAGGTCGTCGGCGGGCAGGTGGTAGACCTCGTCCGCGTGCGCGCCGAGGAAGCCGGTGCCGGCCATGATCTCGGGCTTGACCAGGGTCGGCGTGATGACGGGGGTGAAGCCCGCGCTCAGGGCCTTGTCGACGGCCGCGTTCAGCAGCGCCAGCTCCAGCCGCGCACCGATGCCCGTCAGGTAGTAGAACCGCGCACCGGACACCTTCGCCCCGCGCTCGGTGTCGATGGCCGCGAGGCCTTCGCCCAGCTCGAGGTGGTCGCGCACGGGGAAGTCGAAGGCAGGACGTTCGCCCACGTGCTTGAGCACCACGTAGTCGTCCTCGCCGCCCACGGGGACGCCGTCCTCGACGATGTTCGAGATCTTCCGGCTCAGCTCCGTGGCGACCGTCTCGGCGGCCTCCGCGTCGGACTGCAGCGCCTTGACCTGCTCGGCGAGGTGCTTGCCGCGGGTGAGCAGCGCATGCTTCTCGTCGCCCTGCGCCTTGGCGACGAGCTTGCCCAGGGACTTCTGCTCGGCCCGCAGCGTCTCGAACTCGGTCAGTGCAGAGCGTCGGCGCGCGTCGGCGTCGAGCACCTGGTCGACCAGGTGAGGGTCGTCCCCGCGAGCCGTCTGGCTGGCGCGGACAAGGTCGGGATCCTCCCGCAGGAGCCGCAGATCGATCACCCGTGAACCCTACCGACCCGGGTGCGCCGCCCTGGACACACCCCCGCTCGCAGGCACGCACCCGCCGAGAGCGGCAGGTCGCGACGACCGCGTGAGCTGCCGCTGCCGACCTCGTCGGGCAGGGCGGGGTTGGGCGGGTCGGGGTGGGCCGCGGCGGGTGGGCCGTAGATTCGGCCCATGACCTGGGAGGCGTGGCTGGCCGTCGTTGCGGCCGTCGTGGCCGTCGCCGCTCTCCTGCTGGTGGGGATCCTGTGGCTGCGGCAGCGTGAGCTGCGCCGACGGATCGAGTCCCCCAGGAACGGTCCGGACGCCCGGGAGCTGCGGCTGGCGCGGGACGTCGACGAGACCGGCCAGCTCGTCGCGTTCGTCGCCAACCCCTCCAAGCAGGACGTCCCGGCGCTGCAGGTGGCCGTGCGGTCCGCCTGCCAGGAGCAAGGGCTGCCCCAGCCGCTGTGGTTCGAGACGACCATCGCGGACCCGGGGGTCGGTCAGACGCGCGCGGCCGTCGCACAGGGGGCGGACGTCGTCGTCGCGATCGGTGGGGACGGGACCGTGCGCGCGGTGGCCGAGGGGCTCGTCGGCACCGGGGTCCCGATGGGGCTCATCCCACTGGGCACCGGGAACCTGCTGGCCCGCAACCTCGACCTCCCCCTGAGCGACCCGATGGCAGCCCTGCGCACCGCCCTGGAGGGCCGGGACCGGACCATCGACGTGGGCTGGCTGCGGGTGCACCGGTGGCAGTCCGAGATCGACGACCCGGTCAGCGACGCGGTGGACGCCCTCGTCGACGAACAGGACCTCCCGAGGGACCACATCTTCCTCGTGATCGCCGGGCTCGGGTTCGACGCCGCGATGGTCGCCGGCACCGACGAGCAGCTCAAGGCGCGGGTCGGCTGGATCGCCTACTTCGTGTCCGGCATGCGGCACCTGCACGGCCGGCGCACCCGCATCCACGTCCGGCTCGACGACCAGCCGATGACGTCCACCCGGCTGCGCAGCCTGCTCATCGGCAACTGCGGCAAGCTCCCCGGCGGGATCACCCTGCTGCCGGACGCCCTGCTCGACGACGGGTGGCTCGACATCGCCGCGATCGACACCCGCGGCGGGATCGCCGGCTGGGCCCAGCTGTTCGGCGAGGTGATGCTGCAGGGTGCGGGCGTGCGCAACGACCTGCCGGCCAAGATCGGCCGCATCGACCACACCCGGGCGCAGGAGGTCCGCGTGGTGGTGCAGGGCGGCGAGCACGTGCAGGTGGACGGCGACATCGTCGGACGCGTCACCGAGCTGTCCGCGCGGGTGGACCACGCGGCGCTCGTCGTGCGGGTCGCGGTGGCCTGACTCGGACGTCGGCGAGCAACCAGGTGAACGGCCCGCGCGGTGCGGGCCCCGACCGCTACGATCCGCGGCGAACGAGGTCCGCGACGACGCGGCTCGCACCCGGAAGGACCCCCGTGACCACCACCCTGCGCGCCGCCCTGTCCGCGGTCCTGCTGGCCGGCTTCTACGTCGTCGCACTGGCGATCATCGTCGGCATGGGGGCGCTCAGCTGGTGGGCGTTCCAGTCCGACGCGGAGGCCGCCGCCGCCAAGCTCGGCTTCTTCACCGCCGCCATCGCCGTCGGCGTCGTCGTCGCGCTGTGGAAGGTCGCCCGGGCACGCCCGGCACCCGACGAGGGTCCGACGCTGACGCCCGCCGACGCACCCGCGCTCTGGGAGGCCGTCCGGGAGCTCGCCGCCGCGGCCGGCACCCGCGCCCCCGACGACATCCGCCTCCTCCCGGACGTCAACGCGGCGGTCTCGGAGGACACCCGGCTGCTCGGCCTCGTCGGCGGCACGCGTCACCTCTACCTCGGCGTCCCGCTGCTGCAGACGCTCGACGTGGGTCAGCTCCGGTCGGTCCTCGCGCACGAGCTCGGCCACTACTCGAACAGCCACACCCGCCTCGGTCCCCTGACCTACCGCGGCAAGCAGGCGATCGTCGCGACGCTCGAGCAGCTCTCCGGCAACGTCGTCGGCTGGTTCCTGCGTCTGTACGCCCGCCTGTTCTTCGTCGTCTCCGCCGCCGTCAACCGACGCCAGGAGCTCGAGGCCGACCAGCTCTCCGTGCGGATCGCCGGGCGCGCGACGGCGCAGAGCGCGCTGCGCGAGCTTCCCGTCGCGGACGCCGCCTGGTCGTTCTACCTGCACAACTACCTGGACGACGCGTGGGAGTCGGGGTACGCGCCGACCGCGCACGGCTTCTTCGGCGGCTTCGGGCAGCTGGTCACGGCCCGGACCACCGAGCTGGCGCAGATGCGTGACGACGCTCCCCCGGCCGAACAGTCACGGTGGGACAGCCATCCCTCGATCGCCGCGCGCGTCGCCGCGATGGATCGCATGCCCGACGTGTCGGTGGCCCGGGACACCCGTCCGGCGTGGGCGCTGATCCCCGACTTCGACGCCCGCGCCGCCGAGCTCGCGGCCCACGTGGTCACGGTCGACGGACGCACGCAGCTCGACTGGGAGGAGCTGACCGCGACCTCCCTGGTGCTGTCCCGCCAGCGGACCGCCGACATCGTGTACCGCTCGGCGGCCCGGGTGGCCGGGCAGCAGCGCGCGAACCTGGGCACGGTGCTGGACGTGGTCGCCGGTGGCCGCCGCGCGGAGCTGGAGAAGGACCTCGGCACGGAGGGCGACCAGCTGGCCGACCTCCTGGAGCTGCTCGTCTCGCAGGCCGCCGTCCAGGCGGGGATCGCGCGGTGGCGGCACTCGTGGAGCGGCCCCGCCGAGCTGGTGGGTCGCGACGAGCAGGTCCTCGACCTCGCCCCGGTCGCGACGGCGGCACTGCAGCCGGAGACCGTCGCGGCCGCCCGGGCGCGGCTGGCCGAGATCGGTGTCGACGTCA
This sequence comes from Cellulomonas sp. Leaf395, assembly GCF_001424125.1. Taxonomy (GTDB): domain Bacteria; phylum Actinomycetota; class Actinomycetes; order Actinomycetales; family Cellulomonadaceae; genus Cellulomonas. The sequence continues at coordinate 257,235 of NZ_LMQI01000001.1, read as the reverse complement.
CGTCCACCGGTCAGGTCGCGGACGCCGCCACGGCCCACGGCGGCGAGGTGCTCGGCGGGCTGGCCAGCGTGAAGGTCGATGGCACGAAGCACGACGTGCTCGTCCTCGACATCGGCGTCATCCTCGTGCCGACGCCCAAGAAGGACGAGAACGGCAAGGCCCGGATGATCTCGCTGCTGCAGTCCGGGTCCGTGGTGCAGCTCGCGTCCTACCACCGGTTCCTCGCCTACGAGCAGATCGCCACCGCGCGGATCGTGAAGCGGACGCCTCTGCAGGCCGACCTGACCCTGCACGACGGCCGGACGGTGTCCCTCAAGGAGACCTGGACGGGCGAGACGCTGGACAAGGAGAGCTCGCTACGGCTCCTCGAGCGTCTGCTCGCGTACGAGCCCGAGGATGCGCAGGCCTGAACGTCAGGTCTCTGAGCCGCTCCGGAGCGCCTGCAGCCAGGTCCGTGCACCGACGAAGTCGGAGTCCGCGGTGCCCACGTGCACGGTCGGCTGGACGGCGTCGGCCCGCGGGTAGGAGCCGAGGAACCGGACGTACGGGCAGCGGCGGTGCAGTCCCATGACGGCCTCCCCGACGCGCTCGTCGGTGATGTGGCCCTCCGCGTCGAGCGAGAACGAGTAGCGGCCGAGGGCGTCGCCGATGGGCCTTGACTCGATCCGGGACAGGTTCACGCCTCGCACGGCGAACTGCTCCAGCATCGCCAGCAGTGCGCCGGCCTCGTTGTCGGGCAGGTGGACGACGAGGGTCGTCTTGTCCGCGCCGGTGCGTGGCGGCACGGCGCCGGGGTGGCCGACGACGACGAACCGGGTCTGCGCCGAGACGTTGTCCGCGACGTCGGCGGCGAGCGGGACCAGGCCGTAGGAGTCGACGGCGGCCGGCGGCACGAGCGCCGCGTCGAAGCCGAGCTCGGTCCCTCCGGCGGCGATGAGGGCGGCCGGCGCCGTGTTGGACGTCGCCGGCACGTGGACGACCGACGGCAGATGGTGCGCCAGCCAGCGGCGGCACTGCACCCACGCGTGCGGGTGCGCGGAGATGCGTCGGACGTCCTGCAGACGAACCCCGGGCGCCGCGGCGAGCGTGAACTGCACCGGCACCAGCATCTCGCGGACGATCACCAGCGGGTCGCCGCCGGCGAGGCTGTCGAGCGTCGCGGTGACACCACCCTCGACGGTGCTCTCGATGGCGACCACCGCGAAGTCGGCGTCGCCCGAGCGGACGGCTTCGATGGCCGACGACACGTCCGCGACGGGCAGGTCGACGCAGTCGCCGACGGCCATGACCTGCCGCAGGGCCGCCTCGGTGAACGTGCCGGCCGGACCCAGGTACGCGTACCGCGGTAGTCCCTCGGACATGGCGTCCCTCCCGTGCAGATGATGTGCACGCTGCACGGATACCCCACAGCGCCGCCGGGGTCGAGGGTAGTGCGCCCGTAGGCTGGAACGGTGCTGACCCCTGCCCGCCCGCGCGCGTCCTTGCTCCGCGGCGCGGTGCTCACCCTGGTGCTGAGCCTGGCGGGGATCCTTCTGGCGACTCCTGCCCAGGCAGCCGACGAGCCCCCGGTCCTCCTGGTCGGCATGACCGGTGTCCGCTGGGACGACGTCACCACCCTGACCACCCCCGCCCTCTGGAGCCTGTCCCGCGACGGCTCCGTCGGGCTCGTCGCCGCCCGGAGCGTCGCGTCCCGGTCCTGCCCCGCGGACGGGTGGCTGGCGGTCTCCACGGGCACCCGCGCGGCGGACGTGCGGTCCCCGGACGGCACGTGCCGCGCCCTTCGCGAACCCGGCGAGAGCGGCGAGGTGCCGGGTTGGGACGACTACGTGGCCGCGGCCGACGCCGAGTCCTACGGGGCACAGCCCGGCTTCCTCGGGGACATGCTCGCCGAGGCCGCCACACCGGCGACCGGTATCGGCCCGGGTGCCGCGATCGCCCTGGCTGACGCCGCAGGCATCCCGGTCGGCACCCACGAGGCCCTCCCGTCGACCAGCTCCGACCTGACCCGGGCCGTGCGCGACGCCCTGGACGCGTCCCGGCTCGTGGTCGTCGACGCGGGGTCCCTGCGCGACCCGGGGTACGCGACGGCCCCCCGACCCAGCACCCCCCAGCCGACCGCCAGCGCGCCGGGTGACGAGCTGGAGGAGCCGGCGCTGCCCGAGCTGTCCACCCCGGACGCGATCATCGAGCCCTCCCGCGCGATCCAGGCCCAGGTCATCGACGCGCGGGTCGGCGCCGCGATCGCCGGAGCCGCGCGCTCCGGGGCCACCGTCCTCGTCGTCTCGCTCGCCGACTCCGGACGCACCGCGCTCCAGCTGGCAGCCGCGTCCGGGCTCGCCCCGAACGGCGAGGAGTACGTCGACAGCCTGCTCACCTCGGGTTCGACCCGTCAGGCCGGGCTCATCCAGACCGTCGACGTGACCCCGACCCTCCTGGACGGCATCGGGCTCGACAGCAGTGCAGCCTCGCTGAGCGGCGCGGTGATCCTCCCCGGCCCGTCCACCGCCACCGCCACGACGCGCGTCGCCCAGCTCCTCGACATCCAGCGCCACGCCACGATGGTCACCCGGGTCAGCGGCGCCTACTCGGCCCGGCTCGTGCTCATCCAGGCGGTGCTGTTCATCGCCGCCGCGATCATCCTCACCCGCAGGGGCCGCTCGGACCGTGCACCGCTGCGGCCGGCGCTGCAGGCGCTCCAGGTCTCCGCGCTCGCGCTCGCCGCCGCACCGGTCGCGTCGTTCCTCACCAACACGATCCCGTGGTGGCGCTCCGACATGCCGATCACGACGTTCTGGTGGGTCCTGCTCGGATGGATCGCACTCATCACGGCCGTGGCCATGGTGGGGCCCTGGCGACGCAACCTGCTCGGGCCGGCGGGGGTGGTCGCCGGAGTGACCGTGGCCGTCCTCGTGGTCGACGCCTGCACGGGCTCCACCCTCGTCATCGACTCCCCCATGGGCGCCCACCGGATCCTCGCCGCCCGGTTCTACGGCATGAGCAACCAGGCGTTCGCGCTCCTGACCGCCGCCGGTCTGCTGCTCGCGGTCGCGATCGCCGACCCGCTGCTGCGCCGCGGCCGACGGGGGATCGCGACCGCCGCCGTCGCCGGCCTCGGGCTGCTGCTGGTGGTCGTCGACGGTGCCCCAGGCCTCGGCAGCGACTTCGGCGGCCCGCCCGCGCTGATCCTCGCGTTCGCGATGCTGACCATCGTCGTCAGTGGCCGCACGGTCAGCTGGAAGTCGGTCGCGCTCATCGGGCTGGTCGGCGTCGTCGTGGTCGGCGGGTTCGCGGTGCTCGACTGGATGCGCCCACCGGCCGACCGCACCCACCTCGGCCGGTTCTTCGCCACCGTCCTCGACGGCGGTCTGTGGGACGTCGTCGGCCGCAAGATCGCCGTCAACCTGCGCGTGCTGACGTCGTGGCGGTACCTGGTCACCGCCATCGGTGGCATCGCCCTGACGTGGCTGGTCGTCGTCGGCGGCCGGCCGCGGCGCGGCGAGCTGATGGGTCAGGGGCCGCTCGCCGGGCTGACCCGCGCGGTCCCCCTGCTCCGGCCCGCTGTCGCCGCGATCGGGGTGGCGCTGACCGTCGGGTTCCTCATGAACGACTCCGGCATCGTGGTCCCGGCCACGGGCATCGCGCTGGCGGTCCCGTGCCTCGTGGCCGCAGCCGCGCAGTGGCGACTGGGCGTCCCGGACGGCGGGCTGGGCGAGCCGGTCAGCGGTGCGTCGGTGGGGGCTTCTGCGCGGGGGTGACCGTGCGCTTCACCGCGCCGGCGGCGCGGCGGACGCGGCGGGCGTTGACCGCCAGCTGCACGTCCCGGTACTGCGCGGCGCGGTGCATCTGGCCCTTGAGGTCGGACCCGGACGGCCGGTGCTTCAGGTCGCACGGCACCTCGACGACGCGGAAGCCGCGGCGCAGCAGGTCGATCGTCATCCCCGTCTCGACTCCCCAGCCGTGCGCCAGCGGGGTCGCCGCCTCGAACGCCTCGCGCGTCAGGCAGCGCATCCCCGACAGGGGCTGCGTCGGGGTCCAACCGGTCATCGACGTGATGGCCCGGCGGGCGGCGCCGACGACGATCCCCCGACCACCGGCGCCCGGCTGCGGCGGGATCAGCGCGATGGCGAGGTCGGCGTGCCCCTCGAACACGGGCGGCACCAGCGGGGCGGTGTTGACCGCGGTCTCGCCCAGGTCGCCGTCGATGAACAGCAGGATCCGCGGCTGACGGTCAGGGGCGTCCCGCATGGCGACGACGGCCGCACCCGTCTCCATCGCGGCGGCCTTGCCCCGGTTGTGCGAGTGCCGCACGACGACCGCCCCGGCCTCGCGCGCGACGTGCTGGGTGTTGTCCTCGGAGCCGTCGTCGACCACGAGCACCAGGTCCACGTGCGGGATGGCTCGGGCCGAGCGGACGGTCGCTGCGATGCGCCGGGACTCGTCCTTGGCGGGGATGATCACGGCGACGCGCTGGCGGGCCTTGTGGGCGGCGGCCTTGCGCTCGTCGACGGCCGCCTTGCGGGCCGCCACCGACGGGGTCGGGACCGCGTCGACCACCTCGACCGGGGGGGTCGCCGCAGCTGTCCCCACCTGGTCGTCGGCGGCCTTGCCGCCCGTGCGCGTCACGTCGGTCACCCTATCTATTCGAGCAGGTCCGGCCGGTCAGCGCAGGGTGACCTGCCGGGCGACCAGACCGGCCCGCGCGCGCCGCTCGTTGGCGTCCAGAGGCGTCGTGTCCGCGAGCGCGGCCTCGAACCGGGGAAGGAAGTCGGCGACGGGCTTCTCGATGTCCTCGGCCTCGGACCCCTTCGCCAGCTCCCACACCGGCACGACCAGGCCGGCCGAGCGGAAGTACCCGACGAACTTGGCGCCCTCGAAGCCGGACTCGCGCTTGGCGTGCAGGCGGGACAGCGCGTCGAGCACCACCTGCTCCTCGTGCGGCTGCGCCCAGCGCAGGAACTCGCGGGCACCCATCCGGCACCAGTAGGCGGCGTCGGCGGACTTCAGCTTGACCGTGTCGATGATGCCGGCGTCGGCCTCTTCGATCGCGGCCTGCAGGTCCGGGGTCCGCTCGGTGTCGGGGGCCAGCCAGTACGCGAACGAGTCCTGGACGGTCACCTCGAACGGCACGCTCAGGTCCAGCACGTCCTGCAGGCGAGGGCCCGGCTCGGGCAGGCCGATCGTCTCGACGGCCGTACCGGGCTCGACCTCGATCGCTTCGAGCAGGGCGTGCGCGAGGTCGCGGCTGACGTCGTTGGAGCTGCTCGTGGTCTGCAGGGCCAGGAGCACGAGGCCGTCGGCGCGGTGCAGCGCGGGCCAGCTGGTGGGCAGGACCGTCGTGACGAGGACGTCGCGGGAGCCGTACGTCGCAGTGGTGCGTGCGGTCGCGGTCGCGGCGGGGACGAGCTCCTTGAGCGCCACCCAGTCGGGCTCGTCGGGGAGCCCCTCGAACGGGCGCAGCACGAAGTCGGACGTGTTCTTGGCCATGCCGGAAAGGCTACCGGTCTCCGCAGTGCCGACCAGCCGGGCAGGGGGTCGCGGCAGACGGGACGTTAGGGGAGGATCGCGACATGGACCCGCGCGCCGGAACACCTGCCCAGCCGTCCGACCTCGTCGATCTCGACGCCCTGACGGGCGCGTACTACGACCGCGAACCCGACCTGGACGACCCCGCGCAGCGGGTGGCGTTCGGCACCAGCGGCCACCGCGGCTCGGCGCTGGACACGGCGTTCAACGAGGCGCACATCGTCGCCATCACGTCCGCGATCGTCGAGTACCGGCGTGACCAGGGCACCGACGGCCCCCTCTTCATCGGTCGCGACACGCACGCGCTGTCCGACCCGGCGTGGCGGTCGGCCCTCGAGGTGCTGGCGGCGGCCGGCGTCGAGGTCCACATCGACGCACGCGACTCCTGGACCCCGACCCCCGGCGTCTCGCACGCGATCCTGCGGCACAACGGCGCGGGCAGCTCGGAGGGCGTCCGCACGCAGGGGCCGGGTCTGGCCGACGGGATCGTGGTGACCCCGTCGCACAACCCCCCGCGCGACGGCGGCTTCAAATACAACCCGCCGGACGGCGGTCCTGCCGGGTCGGAGGCCACCGGGTGGATCGCCGACCGGGCCAACGAGATCCTCGCGTCCGGCTGGAAGGCCGTCCCGCGCGTGAGCATCGAGGCGGCGCTGGCCGCGGACACCACCCTCAAGCACGACTACCTGTCCTCGTACGTCGCGGACCTGGCCAACGTCATCGACGTCGAGGCGATCCGCTCGGCGGGCGTCCGGATCGGCGCAGACCCGCTGGGCGGCGCGTCCGTCGAGTACTGGGGCGAGATCGGCGAGTACTACGGGCTCGACCTGACCGTGGTGAACCCGACGGTGGACCCGCGGTGGGCGTTCATGACGCTCGACTGGGACGGAAAGATCCGCATGGACTGCTCGTCGCCCTACGCGATGGCGTCGCTGGTGAGCCGCATGGCGGGCGACCCCGCGCCGTTCGACATCGCGACGGGGAACGACGCCGACTCCGACCGGCACGGGATCGTGACCCCGGACGGGCTGATGAACCCGAACCACTACCTCGCGGTCGCCATCGCCTACCTGTACGGCGGGGCGCGCCCGGGCTGGCCGGCGGGGACGGCGATCGGCAAGACGCTGGTCTCCTCCAGCCTCATCGACCGCGTGGCCGACAGGCTCGGCCGCAAGCTGCTCGAGGTTCCTGTGGGCTTCAAGTGGTTCGTGCCCGGGCTGGTGGACGGCTCGGTCGGGTTCGGCGGCGAGGAGTCCGCGGGGGCCTCGTTCCTGCGCAAGGACGGGACGGTCTGGACCACCGACAAGGACGGCATCCTGCCGGCCCTGCTGGCCTCGGAGATCCTGGCGACCACCGGGAAGTCACCGTCGGCCCACCACCAGGACCTCGTCGCGGAGTTCGGGCAGTCCTGGTACGCCCGGGTCGACGCCGTCGCGTCTCGGGAGGAGAAGGCGACGCTGTCGAAGCTGACCCCGGACCAGGTCACCGCGACGTCGCTGGCCGGCGAGACCATCACCGCGAAGTTGACCAACGCGCCCGGCAACAACGCCGCGATCGGCGGGCTCAAGGTCACCACGCACAACGCGTGGTTCGCCGCCCGGCCGTCCGGCACCGAGGACGTCTACAAGATCTACGCCGAGTCGTTCGTGTCTGCGGAGCACCTGGCACAGGTGCAGGCGGAGGCGAAGGACGTGGTCTCGGCAGCACTGGGCGCCTAGCCCGGCCACCAGCAGGGGCCCCCCGGGGTGACCACTCCCCTGGGGGCTTCTCTCATCGTTGCGGAGCGCGCAGCAGGTCCTGGTAGTCGGGGTGGCGGCCGAGCCACGCCTTGACGTACGGGCAGAACGCGACGACGTCCCGGCCGCTCTCCCGGACCGCGTCCAGGGCACCCTGCACCAGCGTCGACGCGATGCCCTGACCTTCGAACCTCGGGTCCACCTCCGTGTGCGTGAACACGACGGTGGTGCCGATCGTGTCGTACACCGAGAAACCCAGCAGCTCACCGTCGGGGGCTCGCGCCTCGAAGCGGTGCTCGGCGGGGGCGTCGCTGACCTGCACGTCTGTCATGCCTGAATGGTGGGGCACCGCGGGGCCCTGCGGAAGAGCGGATGACACACTGGCGGCATGCTCCAGCCCTACCGTGACGTGCTCACACGTCCCGGAGCGCTCGCGTTCTCGGGCGCTGGAGTGCTCGCGCGGCTGCCCATGTCGATGGTCGGCATCGGCATCGTCCTCATGATCTCCTCGCTGTACGGGTCCTACGGGCTCGCCGGCCGGGTGTCCGCGGTCTACGTCATCGCGCAGGCGATCTGCTCGCCGCAGCTCGCGCGGCTCGTGGACCGGCACGGGCAGCGGCGCATCATGCGGCCCGCCGTGGCGATCGCCGCCGTCGGCCTCGTCGGCCTCGTCGGCGCCGCCACCCTGGAGGCGCACGAGGTCTGGCTGTACGTCGCCGCGGTCGTCACCGGCGCCGGCATCGGGTCGTTCGGGTCGCTGGTCCGGGCGCGGTGGGCGCGCGTGCTCGGCGCCGAGCCGCACCGGATGCACACCGCGTACTCCCTGGAGTCGGCGCTCGACGAGCTGGTGTTCATCGTCGGCCCCGTGCTCGCCACGCTTCTGGCCACCGGCGTCGCGCCCGCCGCCGGACTGGTGGTGCCCCTGGTCGCCATGCTCGTCGGGGGCTACTGGTTCCTGTCCCAGCGCCGCACCGAACCCCCGCCCGCACCCGTCGGCAGCCCTCGGCCGAAGGGGTCCGTGCTGCGCAAGCCCGGCATGGTGGTGCTGGCCCTCGTCTTCGTCGCGATGGGCTCGATCTTCGGCGCCACCGACGTCTCGACCGTGGCGTTCGCCGAGGAGTCCGGCTCCAAGGGCGCGGCCGGGATCATCCTGGCGATCTTCGCGCTCGGCTCGCTGATCTCGGGGCTGCTCTACGGCACCAGGACCTGGAAGCGGCCCCTGTACCTGCGGTTCGCCACCGGGATGGTCGCGCTGGCGGTCGGCGTCTGCTTCTTCTTCCTCGTGGAGTCGCTCGCCGCGCTCGCGGCCGTGATGTTCGTCGCCGGGTTCGCCATCGCACCCACCCTCATCAACGGCAACGGGCTGGTGCAGGAGCTGGTCCCGCGCGAGCGGCTGACCGAGGGCCTGACCTGGGTGGGGACGTCGCTCGGCGTCGGGGTGTCCGTCGGGTCGTCGGTGGCCGGGGCGCAGATCGACGCCAACGGGTCGCACGCCGGGTTCCTCGTGGTCGTCATCTCCGCCGGGGCGGCCGTCATCGCCACGCTGGCCGCGCTGCGGACGCTGCGCGGGGACGCGGGCGAGCACGTGCACGACTCGGTGGAGGCCGAGTCGCCCTCCGCGACCGGGGGCGCTGCCGTCGCCGCCTGCGAGATCGCCGAGTCCGTCGAGCCCGCTCGGTCCGTGGGTACCCTCGACGCGTGATCGACGCCCTCGCCTCGCTCGTCGCCCCGATCGGCCAGCTCGAGGACGCCGAGCTCCTCACCGGCGGGCAGTTCGCGACGACGTTCCGGGTGACCCTGGCGGATGGCGAACGGGTCGTGGTCAAGACCGCCCCGACCCGCACCGACCAGCTGCTCGCCTACGAGCAGGACCTCCTGCGCGCCGAGGCACTCGTCTACGAGCTCGCCGCGTCGCGCCCCGCCTGGAAGATGCCGCAGGTGCTTCTCACCGACTTCTCCCGGACCGTGCTGCCCAGCGACGCGCTCGTGGTCAGCCACCTGCCGGGCGTGCCGCTGGTCGACGCGGGGTTCGGACCCTCCTCGTCCGACCCCCGGACCGAGCGCGCCGAGCGCGAGACCGGTGCGGTGCTGGCCGCGCTGCACGGGCTGACCGGTCCGGTCTACGGGTACCCGTGCGGGCGGCAGGCGCGCACCTGGCGCGAGTCGTTCACCGGCATGATCGAGGAGCTTCTCGACGACGCCGCGCGCTGGTCGGTGCCGGTGCCCGCCGACGACGTGCGCGCGGTCATGGCCCGCCACGCGTCTGCGCTCGACGACGTCACCAGGCCGGCGCTCGTCCACACCGACCTCTGGGCCGGGAACCTGTTCGTCGAGCCGTCCACAGGCGCGGTGGTCGGCGTGATCGACCCCGAGCGAGCCTTCTGGGGCGACCCGCTCGCCGACCTCGTCGGCGTCGATCCGATGGCCCGCGAGCCGGGGACTCCGCCCCTCCGTGCCGGGTACGGCGCGCTGGACGTCGACAGCCCGTCCGCGCGCACGCGGCTGGACCTGTACAGGATGCGGCTGTGCCTGGTGATGCTGATCGAGATCACGCCGCGGAAGTTCGAGGGCGACTGGGTGGAGCCGCACAGGTCGGCGGTGACGGCGAACCTGCACGCGGCGCTCGCGTCGCTGCAGGGACAAGCTCCCGTGTGATGGCGGGTTCTCCCGACGGCCACCGCTAACGCCCAGATCCGGGGGGTCTACGCCTGAGCGGGGATCGGCTGGATGACGTCCACCAGCACGCCGCCGGGCGCGACCAGGATGACGTGCCGCTGGCCGAACGTCTCCGAGCGGAGGTCCTGCGCGACCGTCGCGTCGCCGCGCCTCGTCAGGCGGTCGTACTCGGCGTCGACGTCATCGACCTCGATGTTCACCAGGAGACCCGTCGCCGCGGTCCGGTAGGCGGCGGGGATGGTCTCGTGGGTGGCGTCGAGCACCGCGAGCTCGAACGCGCCGGAGCGCAGCGAGACGTACCAGTCCGACTCGAAGACGGTCTCCAGCGCGAACGCGTCCCGGAAGAACGCCGTCGTCGCCACCACGTCCGTACTCATCAGGACCGGATAGATGCTCGTGATCATGGGGGTCTCCCCGGGGTATAGATTCTCCGTGTATGTATTTTTGCATACACAGCGTACGTAAGGAAGGTCGGGGATGGCGCGCGCGACCAAGGAGCAGAGCGAGCTGACCGCCCAGGCGATCCGCAGCACCGCGCTCCGGCTCTTCGCCGAGCTCGGCTACGCGGACGTCGGCCTCGAACGCGTCGCGGAGCTCTCCGGCGTCACGCGGGGAGCGGTGTACCACCACTTCGGGAGCAAGCGGGGTCTGTTCACTGCCGTGGTCGGCGACGCCCAGGCCATCGTGGCGTCGGCCGTCGCGGCGGCCGCCCCCGACGACGGCTGGCCGGCGATCGAGGCGGGGAGCGTCGCGTTCATGCGTGCCGTGGTCGACCCGGCGGTCCGCCGGATCCTGCTCGTCGATGGCCCCGCGGTGCTCGGGTGGGCGGACTGGCGGTCGCTGGACGCGATGCACTCGGGCCGGCTGCTCGCCGACGGCCTAGGCGCGCTCGACGACCTCGTCGTCGACCCGTCGGCCGCCGCCGCGCTGCTCAACGGGGCGATGAACGAGGCCGCCCTGTGGATCTCCTCGGGCGGCGACCCGGCCCTCGCGGAGCAGGGGTTGCTGCGCATCATCGGCTCGCTGAGGTGCAGCCCGCGCGACCCGGGCTGACGATGGGCTGACCGCCCGACACCCGGAGGTCACCCGTGGCACGACGTCGATCCATCGCCGACCTGCTCGTCGCCCAGCTCGTCGCCGCCGGGGCGCGGCACATCTACGGCATCGTCGGGGACAGCCTCAACCCCGTCGTCGACGCCGTTCGGCGGGCACGCGATGACGGCGTCGACATCGCCTGGGTGCACGTCCGGCACGAGGAGTCCGGTGCGTTCGCGGCAGCGGCCGAGGCCGAGCTGACCGGGCGGCTGGCCGTCTGCGCGGGGTCGTGCGGGCCGGGGAACCTGCACATGATCAACGGCCTCTACGACGCCAACCGGTCGCGCGTCCCGGTCCTCGCGATCGCGTCGCACATCCCCAGCGCGCAGATCGGGACCCAGTTCTTCCAGGAGACCCACCCCGACCGGCTGTTCCTCGAGTGCTCCGTCTTCTCCGAGATGATCTCGACCGCCGCGCAGGCGCCACGTGTCATCCGATCCGCCATCCACCACGCGTACGGCGCCCCCGGTGTCGCGGTGCTGACCCTGCCCGGCGACATCGCGGACCTCGAGGCTCCCGACGCCGGCGTCGACGTGCTGACTCCGCCACCGGCCCCCCGCGTGGTTCCCGACGAGGGCGCCGTGCGGGCGCTCGCCGACGCGATCGACGCGGCCGGCAAGGTGACGATCTTCGCCGGGGCGGGTGTGCGCGGGTCCCGCACCGAGGTCCTCGCGCTCGCGCGGGTGCTCCACGCGCCCGTCGGCCACAGCCTTCGCGGCAAGGAGGTGATCCAGGTCGACAACCCGTTCGACGTCGGCATGTCCGGGCTGCTCGGGTACGGCGCGTGCCAGTCCGCGATGGAGGGCGCCGACCTGCTGCTCCTGCTGGGCACCGACTTCCCGTACGACCAGTTCCTGCCGTCCGGGGTCCGGACCGCGCAGGTGGACATCGAGCCGACCCGTCTGGGGCGACGGACGCGCAACGACCTCGTGGTGCTCGGCGACGTGGGCGAGACCATGTCGGCGCTGCTGTCCGTCGTGAAGCCGAAGAAGAGCCGCCGGTTCCTGGACCAGATGCTCAAGAAGCACGAGCGCGCGATGAGCGGCGCGATCGGGGCGTACACCAAGGACGTGGAGCACACCGAGCCGATCCACCCCGAGTACGCCGCCGTGCTGCTGGACGAGGAAGCGCCCGACGACGCCGTGTTCACGGTCGACACCGGCACGTGCAACGTCTGGGCCGCGCGGTACATCACGCCCAACGGCCGTCGGAGGGTGATCGGGTCGTTCCTGCACGGGTCGATGGCGAACGCCGTGCCGCACGCGATCGGCGCTGCGCTCTCCGGTGGTGGTCGGCACGTCGTCGCGATGGCGGGCGACGGCGGGCTGTCGATGCTGCTGGGCGAGCTCATCACCGTGAAGGTCCTGGACCTGCCGGTGAAGATCGTCGTCTTCGACAACGCCACGCTCGGCATGGTCCGGCTCGAGATGCTCGTCGACGGCCTCCCGTCCTACGCCACCGACACTCCCCCGGTCGACTACGCGGCCATCGCGTCGGCGGTCGGGATCCCCTCGGTGCGCGTCGAGAAGCCGACGGAGATCCGTACCGCCCTGCGCGAGGCCTTCTCCCACGACGGTCCCGCCCTGATCGACCTGGTCACCGACCCGCGCGCCCTGTCGCTGCCACCGAAGATCACGCGCGCGCAGGTCTCGGGGTTCACCGCGGCGATGAGCAAGGAGGTGCTCGGCGGCGGCCTCGGCGAGGTCATGGCGATGGCGCGCTCGAACCTGCGGAACGTCCCTCGCCCGTGAGGGCGGCAGTCAGGGCACCGGGTGGCGGGCGTCGTAGTCCCAGAACGAGCGTTGCGTCCGGACCAGCAGCCACAGCAGCACGACGCACAGGCAGCCGCCGATCACCGCTGCCCAGCCCTCGCCAACCTTCGCCGCCGCCCCGCCGAGCAGCGCCTCGCCCAGCCGGGGTCCGCCCGCGACGACGACGATGAACACGCCCTGCAACCGGCCGCGCATGTCGTCGGGCGTCGCCGTCTGCAGGATCGTCTGTCGGAACACCGAGCTGATCGCGTCGCTGGCCCCCGCGATGACCAGCATGAGCACGGCGGCGGCGAGCGCCAGCCAGAGCACCTGGTCGGGGTGCCCCCGGCCCGCCGCCAGGAGCGTCAGCCCGAAGCCCGCGATCGCCAGCCCCCAGATCGTGATGGCGACCGCGATGATCCTGCCCTGCCAGCGGATCCGGGCCAGCCCGCCGGAGAACAGCCCTGCCAGCCCCACCCCGACCGCGGCGGACGCGGCCATGATCCCGGTCGTCGTCGCTCCCCCGCCCAGGTAGACCAGGCCGACCGCCGGGAACAACACTCGCGGCGACGAGGTGATCATGGCGACCAGGTCCACCGCGAACGTCATCCGCACGTTGCGCTGCGTGCCCAGGTACCGGAACCCGTCGACCACGGAGGCCAGCCCCACCCGGTCCCGACGGGTCTCCGAGGGCAGGGGCGGTTGCGCCGGGAGCCGGAAGACCGCGAACAGCGCGGCGGTGAACAGGAGGGCGTCGACCGTGTAGGCGACGCCGTAGTCGAACGCGGCCACCAGTGCGGCGCCCAGCAGCGGGCCGACCGTGAACGCGACGCTGAAGCCGAGAGTCTGCAGGGCGTTCGCGGCGGGCATGAGCCTCGGGTCGAGCAGCCGCGGGATGATTGCCGACCTCGCCGGCGTGCTCACCGCGAACGCCCCCGACTGCACGGCGACCAGCGCGAACAGCACCCACTCCTGGGTGTTGCCCAGCCAGCCCTGCACGGCGAGCCCGATGGTGGCGGTCCAGGACACGACCGACGCGACCAGCGCGACCCGGCGGCGGTCGTAGTGGTCGACGATCGCCCCTCCGTACAGCCCGAAGATCACCAGCGGGACCAGTGCGCAGAGCCCGAGGAGGCCGACGGACGCCGTCGACCCGGAGATCGCGTACACCTGCAGCCCGACCGCGACGACCGTCAGCTGCGCCCCGAGGCTGGAGACCGCCACCCCCCACCACAGCCGCCGGAACGCCGGGCTGACACGCAGAGGCGTGGTGTCGACGACGAACGAGGGCATCGGACGAGTTTAGGTTGCCCGAGCAACACGTCCTGCCCAGGTGCAAGCCGCGTCGAACTCGTCGGCCCACCGTCAGTCCCACCCGGCCTCCCCGCCGATCCCTGCCCAACTCATCGGCCCCGGCCGAACTCGTCGGTTGCAACGGACGAGTTCGACCCGCAGCGACGAGTTCGGCCCGCAGAGGACGGTGCGGACCGCGGGGCGGGCCGAGGCGTCATCGTGCAAGGCTGTCGGCGTGAGCAGCCAGCCCGAGCATCTTGTCGTCATGGGGGTGTCCGGGACCGGGAAGTCGACGACCGCCCGGCTGCTGGCCGACCGGTTGGGCCGGCCGATGATCGAGGGCGACGACCTGCACCCCCTGGCCAACGTCGAGGCTATGCGCGCTGGTCGGGCGCTCACGGACGACGACCGCGGGCCGTGGCTGCGCGCGATCCGGGACGCGATGTCGGCGGCAGGCGGATCGACCGTCGTGACGTGCTCGTCGCTGCGCCGCTCGTACCGCGACGTCCTGCGCACCGCCCACGGCCGCGTGCGGTTCGTGCACCTCGTCGTCCCGCCGGAGGAGCTGCAGCGACGGCTCGTGGCGCGGACGGGCCACTTCATGCCGGCGACACTGCTGGCCAGCCAGCTGGCCACCCTCGAACCGCTGGCCGACGACGAGGACGGCGTCGACGTCGCGGTGGCCGGTCCCCCGGACGCGATCGCCGACGACGCCCTCCGCCTGCTGCGTGACGAACCCGGATCCCCCGCGGAGTGAGCTCGGGGTCAGCGCGAGATCGGTAGTCCGCACCCGCGATCTCGCACGCGGACCCGGTTGGGCGGCCGATCCGAGCGCGTACGGACGGGCCGGTCGCTCGTGGCGACCGGCCCGTGCGCGGCTGCTCAGGACTCCAGCGACGCGCCCGTCTCGAGGAGGGTCTTGAGGTCCGACAGGATCTGCGGCCAGCCGCCGCCGAACTCCGGCAGGTCGCCGGAGATGAGCGAGGCGGTGCGGGGGGCGCCGGTGACGTCGTGGACCAGGGTCAGCTGGGTGATCCCCGCGCCGCGCTCCTCGATCTCGTAGGTCAGCCGCGTGAACCCCTCGGCACGGGCTTCGTCGTCCCACAGCGTGCGCCAGGTGAGGACCAGGCGGGAGCCCTCGACGACCTCGAGCACCTCGCCGTCGAGGATCGGCTGGTCGGCCGGGGTGCCGTAGGCGACCATGTCCGCCGACGGGAGCGTGGTGAACGCGCCGCCGGGCGTGAGCTCGAACGTCGACGGGCTCTTGTAGCCGTACCGGGCGTTCCACTCGGGCGAGGTGATGGCCTTCCACACGGTGGCGGTGTCGGCCTTGATCCAGATGCGGTTGACGAGGACGGTCGTGGTGGCCGTGTCGGTCTGCGTGGTCATCGTGCTCTCCAGGGCTGATTTGAGGTCGGTCAGCGCGTGCAGGCGCTCGGCGCCGAGCACGTCGTACTTGTCGATCCACCGCTCGTGGATCAGCTGGATCGGGACGGCGTTGAGGAAGTGGAGCTTCTCCCGCCCGGATCGGCGCGTGACGACGAGACCCGCCTCCTCGAGCACCTTCAGGTGCTTCATGACCCCGAACCGGGTCATGTCGAGGCCCTCCTCGAGCTCCGTCAGCGTGCGGCCGTCACGCGTGTAGAGCTGGTCGAGCAGGTGGCGACGGGTGGTGTCCGCAAGTGCCTTGAACACCAGGTCCTCGTCCATACCGACCACATTAGGTGACCAATTGGTCACATGTCAACGGTTCACCAGCCGAGAGTTGCCGGAGATCCCTTGAACGGCCCGACGACGCGAGACGTGATCCAACCGCCGTAGAAGCCACCCGCCTGCGGCTGGACCAGCTCACCGTCGACCGTGCAGCGCAGGTCGCCGGCGTAGAGGGCGACCCGGTCGGCGAGGATCTCGTAGCCCGGCAGCGGCGCGGGGTAGGTCCAGCCGACGCGGGACAGCAGCCGACCATCCGCGCGGACCGACACGTACGCAGCCACGCCCTTGAACTCGCACACGGAGGCGCCCCCCGCGGCCTCCAGCACGCCCGGCTCGAAGGCGCCGAACGGCAGGTAGTACACCGGCGGGTGGCTGGTCTCGAGGACCCGGACGGCGTCGGTGGTCGTCGCGACGGGCACGTTGCCGAGCGTCACGACGACCAGCTCGGACGTCCGCTCGACCCGAGGTGGCCGCGGGTAGTCCCAGACCGACTCCTGGCCCGCTGCAGCTGGCAGCGGGGTCGGTCTCACCGTTGGCCGGGGTTGGCGTCGTCCGCGTCGATGATCGGCTCGACGACGGTCGGCGACTCGTGGTTCGTCGGATAGGTCGAGGAGGACGACGTCGGATATTTCGTAGTCGAGGACGACGCCGCGCTCTTGGCCGTGTCGACGGCCTTCTCCCAGACCGCGGCGCCCTGCTTCTTCGCGAACGCGGTCGCCTGCGCCTCGTACTCCTGCACGTACTCCTGGACGCGCGGGTCGTGCCAGAAGTCGATCGCCATGACCTTCATCTTCTCCAGCTGCCGACGGCCCGACGGAGTGCCGAACAGGTACCCCGCAGAGACGCCCGCCACGAACACGACTCGCTTGATCATGCGCAGTCCTCCCGAACTCGTCTGAGTGTCCGAGCGTAGGCAGGGTTCGCCGTCGACGCGCGTCGGAGCTCAGGGTGCGGGGTTGTTAGGGACCTTCTGCCCAGGTCACTGCGGCGTCCACACGGTTGACTGGTGGTAGCCGTTGAACCGATTCAAGGAGCACACCATGACCAAGCTCGCGGTCCGGCCCGAGCTCGACGACCTGCTCGTCTCGATGGGCACCGCTGGGTCGCGCATCTGCGAGATCGACGCGTCCGAGGCGGGCGCCGGGAACATCTCGGCGTACGTCGGCTGGGACGTCGAGGTCCGCCGGCGCTTCCCGCTGGCGGAGCCGATCACGCTCCCGCTGCCCGCCCCCGCCCTCGCCGGGCACACGGTGCTGGTCACCGGCTCGGGCCGGCGTCTGCGGCAGATCCAGGACGACCCCGAGGCGAACGTCGGCGCCGTGGTCGTCGACGAGGGCGGCACGACCGGCACCCTCTACACGTCGCCCCGCCGCCTCTTCGACAACCTCACCAGCGAGTTCAACTCCCACCTCGCCGTGCACCAGGACCAGGTGGCCACCCGGGGCGTGTCGTTCCAGGCGGTCGTGCACGCCCAGCCGATGCACCTGACCTACCTGTCCCATATCCCCGCCTACCGCTCCACCACCGCGATGAACTCCCGGATCCTGCGTTGGGAGCCCGAGTCGATCGTCGCGCTCTCCGCCGGCATCGGGGTCCTCGACTTCATGCTGCCCGGCTCGGCCGAGCTGATGGCCGCGAACGTCGACGGGCTCCGCGAGTTCGAGATCGTGCTGTGGTCCAAGCACGGCGTGATGGCCCGCTCCGACCTGTCCGTCACCCGCGCGGTCGACCGCATCGAGTATGCCGAGACGGGGGCGAGGTACGAGTACATGAACCTCGTCGCCGGAGGCCGTGCGGAAGGCCTGTCCGACGACGAGATCTCCGCGGTGGCCCGTGAGTTCGGCGTGACCTCGCAGTGGGCGCGCTGAACGACCCTCGGTCGGCCGGAGGTCTCGCCTCGCGCGTGACGTGAGCGACCATGGGGTCGTGAACGAGTCGTCGCGCGGCCTCCGGAATGCGGGAGTGCGTGCCGCCCTGCTGGCGGCGGTGCTCTTCGGTGCCAGCGCGCCGCTCGCCAAGCTCCTGCTCGGCGAGGTCAGCCCGTGGCTGCTGGCCGGCCTGCTGTACGTCGGCGCCGGGCTGGGTCTGTGGACCTGGCGGCTGGTGCGACGTGCGCCGCGTGTCCGCCTCCCCCGCCGCGAGGTGCCGTGGCTGGTCGGGGCCGTGGCCGCCGGCGGGATCGCCGGCCCCGTGCTGCTGATGTTCGGCCTGTCCTCGATGCCGGCGTCCGGGGCGTCGCTGCTGCTCAACGCCGAGGGCGTCCTGACGGCCCTGATCGCCTGGGTCGTGTTCCGTGAGCCCGCGGGTCGGCGCGTGGTGCTGGGGATGCTGGCGATCGTCGCCGGGGCCGTCGTGATCGCCGTCCCGACCGGACAGGCCGAGGTCACGAGCGTGTGGCCGGCGCTCGCGATCCTCGGGGCGTGCGCCTGCTGGGCGCTCGACAACAACCTGACCCGCAAGGTCTCGCTGACGGACGCGACCTGGCTCGCGGCGGTCAAGGGCGCAGTCGCCGGTCCCGCGAACCTCGCCATCGCCCTCGCGCTCGGCGCGCAGCTCCCGTCGCTACGCACGACCGGTGCGGCCCTGGTGCTCGGGTTCGTCGCCTACGGGTTGAGTCTCGTGCTGTTCATCGTCGGGCTGCGCCACGTCGGTGCCGCACGTGCCGGCGCGTACTTCTCGGTGGCCCCGTTCTTCGGTGCCGTCCTGGCCGTCGCGCTCGGGGACGCGGTGACGTGGCAGCTGCTGGTCGCCGGAGCGCTGATGGCCGTCGGGACGTGGCTGCACCTGAGCGAGGAGCACGGCCACGAGCACACGCACGAGGCCGTCACGCACGACCACTGGCACACCCATGACGACGGCCACCACGACCATCAGCACGACGAGCTCGTCGCGCCCGGGGTCCGCCACCGGCACGTGCACACCCACCAGCTGGTCACCCACACCCACGAGCACTACCCCGACGCCCACCACCGCCACGACCACTGAGGGGTCAGACGGCCGCAGCAGTCAGCGGGAGGCGCCGGACGCTGCGGAACCGCCGCGCGCTGCCGTCGACGGGGTCGGTGAACGCGAGCTCTCCGGCGAGCAGCTGCAGCGGCCTGCTGAAGTCGTCGACCTCGACGTCACGCACCACGGGGTAGAGCGGGTCGTCGACGATCGGGATGCCGAGGCCCCACAGGTGCACGCGGAGCTGGTGGGTGCGGCCCGTGCGGGGCGTCAGGCGGTAGATGCCGCGCCCGTCGACCTCCTCCTCGAGCTCGACCTGCGTCTCCGCGTTGACCGGGGCGTCCGGCACCACCTCGGCCTGCCAGGAGCCGCGCTCCTTGCGGAGGTGGTTGCGGACCACGACGGGGAAGGAGAGGTCGTCGCGCAGCGGCGCCAGCGCCCAGTACGTCTTGTCCACCGCCCGGTGCTCGAACAGGCTCTGGTACGGTCCGCGCCACCGCGGCTCGGTCGCCAGCATCAGCAGGCCCGACGTGACCCGGTCCAGACGGTGCAGCGGTGACAGGTCCGGCAGGTCCAGCTCGGCGCGCAACCGGACGACCACGCTCTGCATCACGTGCCGACCACGCGGGATCGAGGACAGGAAGGCCGGCTTGTCGACGACCACGAGGCGCTCGTCGCGATGGACCACGTGGATGGGCGCGGTGACCTCCGGTTCGTCGCGCAGGTCGCGGTGGAACCACACGAACCGGTGCGCGGCGTAGGGGTCGTCGTCGCGCACCGCGCGGCCGTCCTCGTCGACGAAGCGCTGCCCCGCCAGCATCGCCGCCACGTCCACGTGCTCCGGCAGCCGGCCTCGCAGCCAGGCGCCCATCGTCGACCACTCGTCCGCACGGGAACGGTCGCGATCGGGGGTGCGCAGCCAGGCGGCGCTGAGTCCGTGCCGCGCCGGCAACGGCGATCTGGGGGGCACCCGCCGATGCTACGGGGCTGCGCCGCGGGGACGGCGTGCCAGAGGGTCGATCGTCACCTCGCCCGCGATCGTCGCCGCGCTCAGGAGCTCGGCCACGTCCTGTCCGACGAACGTGGCACGCGGCACATACGGCTCAGTTCGCCTCGGAACGCCCCGCGCGCCAGTACCCCATGAACGCGACCGCCTTGCGGTCCACGCCGCACTCGGCGACCAGGTGCCGGCGGAGGGTCTTGATGACCGCTGCCTCCCCGGCAAGCCAGGCGTAGAGCGCGGCGTCGGCCCGCAGGGGTGCACCGGTCGCATCGACGGGCACCTCCCACAGCATGCCCTCGTCGACGTCCACGTCCTCGAGCTCGAGGTCGGGCGCGGGTGCCTGGCCGGGCAGGAGTCGCGCGCACGCGGCCTGCACGGCGGGGATCAGCAGCTCGCCGTGGGCGCGGCCGTCGCGGCCGTACCAGCGGACCGTCACTCCGTCGGGCGCCGCGAGCGGGAGGCGGTCGCCGGACAGCGGCATCTCGATCAGGGCCTCACCGCGCGCGTCGGCGGGCAGGCGTTCGAGGATGCCCGCGATGGCCGGCAGGGCTGTCTCGTCGCCCGCGATGAGCAGGCGGTCGGTGTGGGACGGGGGCACGAAGTCGACGCCGCCGTGCGGGCCGGTCGCGTCGGCGTTGGGGCCGAGGATCACCAGGTCGTCGCCGGGGGCTGCGCCGAGGGCCCAGCGGGAGGCGGGGCCGAGGTCGCCGTGCAGGACGATGTCGACGTCGACCTCGCGACGGTCCTGCCGGACCCCGCGGGCGGTGTAGGTGCGGATCGGGTGGCGCTTGTCCTCGGGCATCGAGCGCCAGCGGCCGTACCAGTCGGCGCTGTCCTGCAGGCTCAGCAGCTCGTCGTACGACGCTGTGTCGAGCGGCAGGAAGAACTTGATGCGCTGGTCGAACCCGTTGTCCGCGAAGCGGTCCAGGTCGTCGCCCGTGAACGTCACGCGGACCACGCTCGGGCACATCGGCTGCACCGCGGCCACCTGCACGGCGAACATGCGGAAGGGCAGCGCGGGGGCCTCCACCGAAACGGTCACGTCGCTCAGGGTAGAGGAAGGTGAGGCTGTCCTCACAACGGCGTTCGTCACAGTGCGCTCCTCCGCGTCCGCCACAGCAGGTAGATGAAGTAGGGGGTGCCGATCATCGCCGTGAGCAGTCCCGCGGGGATCTGCGCGGGCGCGATGACGGTCCGGCCGAGGGTGTCCGCGACGCTGACCAGGAGTGCGCCGAGCAGCGCGGCGACGGGGATGACGCGGGCGTGCGAGGAGCCGACGAGCGAGCGGGCCAGGTGCGGCGCGACGAGGCCGACGAACCCGACCACCCCGATCGCGGTGACCGCCGACGCGGTGAGCAGCGCGGTGATGACGAGCAGGGCCAGCCGGGTCCGCTCCAGCTGGACGCCGAGCACGCGGGCCACGTCGTCGTCGACCGCGAGCACATCCAGGTCCCGACGCCACCGGACCACGAGCGGGACCATCACCAGCAGCGCGACCGCCACGGGCCACACCTGCGCTGCGGTCCGGCCGTAGGTGGAGCCCGAGAGGAACGTGAGCGCCATGGTCGTGTTCCACGGGTTGGTCAGGACGACGATCAGCGTGATCAGCGACGTCGCGGCGGCCGAGACGCCGATGCCGACGAGCACCAGCCGGTCGGAGCTGAGCCCTCGTCGGTTGGCCAGCGCGTAGACCAGTGCGAACGTGCTCAGGGCGCCGATCGCGGCGGCGACGGACACCGCCCAGAAGGGTGCACCGGGGAAGAGCACGATCGCGAGGACTGCGCCGATGCCGGCACCGCCCGTGATGCCGAGCAGGCTCGGCTCGGCGAGCGGGTTGCGCGCGACCGCCTGCACGGTGGTCCCGGCGAGGCCGAGAGCGGCGCCGGCCAGGAGCGCGGCGAGCACGCGCGGGGTGCGCTGGTCGAGCACGAACGAGACCTGGCGCCCGCTGACGCCCGCGAACCAGTTGGTGACGTCACCCATCAGCAGCAGGCGGTCGCCGAGCAGGAAGCCGGCGACGAGCGCGGAGACGACGGCCACCGCGAGCACACCGACGACGACGGCCACCCGGAGGCGTGAGGCCGGGTGCGCGCCGACGGACGCGGTGCTGCGCGTCGGGCCGGAGTCACGCAGGCGGCGGGCGAGCCAGACCATCACCGTGGCACCGAACAGCGTGGTGACGATGCCGGTCGGGATGGCGACGGACGCGACGCCGGGGACAGCCAGCCGCAGCAGGACGTCGGCACCGAGCACCACGACGCACCCGGCCAGGGCGGACAGCGGCAGGAGCAGCCGGTGCCGGGCCAGCCCGGGGACGCGTCCGGCGACCAGCCGCGCGATGACCGGCGCGGTCAGTCCGACGAAGCCGATCGGACCTGCGACGGTGACCGCGAGCGCCGCCAGGAGCACGGCGAGCAGCACGGTGACGATGCGGGTGCGGCGGACGTCGAGACCGAGGACGGCTGCGGTGTCGTCGCCGAGCGCCAGCACGTCGAGGCGGCGGGACCAGAGCACGAGGACGATCCCGGCGAGCAGCACGACGGGCGCGGCCTGGGCCACCTTGGCGGTGCCGGACTGCACGATCGAGCCCTCGCCCCACGCGAACATCCCCTGGGTCTCCTGCTCGAACAGGAGCATGAGGAGGATCGTCAGGGACGAGAGCGCGAGCATCGTCGCCGACCCGGCGAGGACCAGCCGGGTGGGTCCCTCGGCGCCGCCGCGGGCGATGGCCAGCACCAGCGCAGCGGCCGCGAGGCCACCGACGAACGCGAGCGCGCCGTTCACCGCGAACGGCAGGGTGAGCCCGGTGACCGCCGCGAGCACGATGGTGAAGTAGGCGCCGGCGTTGACGGCGAGGGTGTCGGGCGAGGCCAGCGGGTTGCGCGCGACCGACTGCAGCGCGCTGCCGGACAGGCCCAGCGCGGTGCCGACGAGCAGCGCCGCGAGCACTCGGGGAGCGCGCGACGCAACGAGCACCGCGAGGGTCTCGTCGTCCCCCGACCCGGTCAGCAGCCCGAGCAGGTCCCCGACGCCGACGGTCGACGTGCCGAGCGTGAGGTCGACGACCGCGAGCACGGCCACCGCGACGATCGCGACGGCGAAGACCGCAGCGATCGCGGCCGGCCGGGCTCGGCGGGCGGCGGCAGGACCCGCGGCGCCGAGCGCTGCGGGTCCTGCCTCCGTCGGTACGTCGACGCTCATGGCGACGGTGTCAGCTCGCCGTCAGTGCGGCGACAGTCGCGTCGATGAACGCCGCACCCGACTCCGGGCCGCCGAACATCCAGATGCCGTCGGGCAGGCGGGCCGTGTTGCCGGCGACGACGAAGGGCAGCTGCTCCCAGATGGCGTTGCCGGTCAGACCGTCCTTGAACGCGTCGCCACCGTCGGTGTCGTTGGCGACGTAGAGGAAGTGGACGTCCTCGCCGAGCTCGGTCAGGCCCTCGACGTCGGTCTGCGCGAGGCCGTAGTCGGGGTCGCCCTCGCCGGTCCAGGCGTTCTCCAGACCGAGCTCACCGGCGACGCCGCCGAGGAACGACCCAGGTGTGTACATGCGGATGGAGACGGCCCCGTCGGAGAGCCAGCCGTCGGCCATCGTGTAGGAGGCACCGGCCATGCCGGCCTCGTCGAGCTCGGTCTTCGCGTCCTCGACCTTGGCGTCGAAGTCCGCGAGCGTGGCCTCGGCGGCGTCGGAGGTGCCGGTCGCCTCGCCCAGGATCTCGATCGTGCGGCGCATCTTGGCGATCGGGTCGGACGCGTCCGAGCCGCGCAGCGCGAGGACGGGGTACTCGGCCTCGATCTGGTCGATGACCTCGGGCGGCAGGTCCGTCGTGGTGACCACCAGGTCGGGCTCGAGCGCGGAGATGGCGTCGAGCGACGGCTCGCCGCGCATGCCGACGTCGGGGGTCGACTCGTCGAGCGGGACGACCGTGTCCCACGTGTTGTAGCCCTTGACGTCGGCGGCGCCGACCGGCGTGACGCCGAGGGTCAGGAGGTTCTCCGTCAGGCCCCACTCGAGCGAGACGACGTTGACGGCCGGACCGTCGAGCTCGACGGTGCCGCGGTCGTCCTCGATGGTGATGGTGCCGCCGTCGGAGGAGGCGGCCGACTCGGCCGGAGCGTCGGCCGCTGCGTCCTCGGTGGTGCCGCACGCGGCCAGCAGGAGCGCTGCGCCTGCGAGCAGGGCAGGGAAGGTCATCTTGCGCACAGGGGTGTCCTCGGAGGTTGGTTGAGCGGGGGTTCTAGACGGTGGTCAGTCGAGAGCGGTGCGTGTGCCTGCCGACGGGGCGCGTGTGCACGCGGCCGGTGATCTCGTCCTGCTGGACGTCGATGCGGATGCCGTACGTCTCCGTGAGCGCGTCGGCGGTGAGCACCTCGTGCGGGCGGCCGGAGCCGACGACCGTGCCCCGGCACAGGAGCACCACGTGGTCGGCGACGGCGGCGGCCTGGTCGAGGTCGTGCAGGACGACGCCGACGGCCACCCCGTGGTCGTCGGCCAGGTCGCGCACCAGGTCGAGGATCTCCACCTGGTAGCGCAGGTCGAGGTACGTGGTGGGCTCGTCGAGCAGCAGGACGCGGGTGTCCTGCGCGAGGCAGGTGGCCAGCCAGACGCGCTGGAGCTCGCCGCCGGACAGCTCGTCGACGCCGCGCTCGGCCATCGCCCCGACGCCGGTGACCTCCATGGCCCAGGCGATCGCGCGGGGGCCGTCGGCGTCGTTCTGGCGCCAGCGGCCGCGGTACGGGTGCCGGCCGTAGCCGACGACGTCCCGCACGCTGACCCCGGACGGCGTCGGCCGTGACTGGGGCAGCAGGGTCACACGCCGGGCGAAGTCCTTGGCGGACAGGGCGTGGGCGTCGGGGACGTCGGGGAGGCTGACCGTGCCGGACTCGGGCCTGTGGAGCCGGGCGAGCGCCCGCAGGAGCGTCGACTTGCCGGACCCGTTGGGGCCGATGAGCGCGGTGACCTGACCGGGCTGGAGCCGCAGGTCGGCCGACGTCACGACGACCGTGCCGTGGTAAGCGCAGGTGAGGTCGTCGCCGCGGAGGGCGGCCCGCTCGGAAGTGGTCACACCGTGAGGTTAGCCTCTACTAACTTAGGTATGCCAACCCTCTTCCGGATGACGCACGTCACACCGTGGCGCCGAACGCCAGCCCGAGCAGGTAGGTCGCGGCCGCCGCGCCGTAGCCGATGGCCAGCTGCCGCAGCGCGCGCTTGGCCGGCGACGCCCCCGACAGCACCCCGACGGTCGCCCCCGTGGCCAGCAGCGCGAGCCCCACGAGCACCGACGCCCACACCACCGCCGTCAGGCCCTCGGCACCCAGCAGGTACGGGAGCACGGGGATCGCGGCCCCCGACGCGAAGAAGCAGAAGCTCGCCGCCGCCGCGCCCACGGCCGTGCCGACGGACTCGTGCTCGTCGACGTCGTCGGGCTCCTGGGGCAGCGCGTCGGCGTGGTCCAGCGACCCGAGGACGTGGTCGGCCCGCGCCTGCGCCTCGTCGGGCTCCATCCCCCGCGCCCGGTACACGAGGGCGAGCTCGTTGGCGTCGACGTCCAGGTGCGGCAGAGCCGCGTGGGCCGCCTGACCCGGACGCGACGCCTCGAGCAGCTCGCGCTGCGACCGCACCGACACGTACTCCCCCGCACCCATCGACAGCGCCCCGGCAAGCAGACCGGCCAGGCCCGTGAGCAGGACCGTCGACGTCGACGCACCGCTGGCCCCGATGCCGAGCACCAGCGCCAGGTTGCTGACCAGACCGTCGTTGGCGCCGAACACCGCCGCGCGGAACGTGCCCGAGATCCGGTTGCGTCCCCGGGTGGCCAGGCCGCGGACGACCTCCTCGTGGATCGCCTCGTCCGCGGCCATCGTCGGCGTGGCGTCGGCGTCGGCGTCGTACCCCGACCGCGCCTCGGCCCGCTGCGCGAGCGCGAGGACGAACACCGACCCGAACCGACGGGCCAGCAGGCCCAGCGTGCGGGTGCGCAGGTCACCGCGGCGCGGCTTGCCGACGTCGTCGCCGAGCAGGTCCAGCCAGTGCTGCTCGTGCCGACCCTCCGCCTCCGCCAGGGCGAGCAGGATCTCTCGCTCTTCACCGGTACGCCGGGACGCGATGTCGCGGTAGACAGCCGCCTCCGCGCGCTCGTCGGCCAGGTACTGCCGCCACCGGCGGACCTGGCTCCTCGACGGGGTCGGACGCGGGGTCTGTGTGGTCGGCACAGCTCATCGTCCCAGCCGACAGGGCGAGCAACGTCCTTCAGCCTGGTGTTCAGGTTGCCGAATCATCAGTTGTGCATGACCGTGGCTGGGGTCGACGAAAGCCCGCAGAGGGCTTCGTACCCGTTCCACTCTCCGGGAGGCTCCCGATGTACGCCGAGACGCCCGTGCAGCCCGCGCTCTCCGCGGTCGCGCCCGCCCGGCACTGGGCCCGGGAACGACTCTCCGAGTCCGGCATCGACGACGGGCGCCTCGACCTGCTGGTCCTGCTGGTCAGCGAGCTGGTCACCAACGCCGTCGCCCACGCCGACCCACCCGTGGTCCTGCGCGTGCACGTCGACGAGGAGCGCACCCGCGTCGAGGTCACCGACGGCGTCCGGGACGTGCCCGTGGTGCGCGACCCCCCGCCGACCGCGCTCGGCGGGCGTGGCGTGATGTTCGTGGACCGCCTGTCCAGCAGCTGGGGCACGTCCGAGGAGGACGGCGAGGCGGCCAAGGCCGTCTGGTTCGAGCTCCGTCACGACGACGTCAGCGAGCTCGGCCGCTTCACCACCGAGCGCTGACACTCTGCGGCTTCGCCCGCGTCGACACCTCCGACCAGACCGGCCCGAACACCAGCCACCCGATCAGCACCAGCGTCGCGCGGCCCGCCCAGCCCGCCAGCACCTCCCGCTGGTCAGGCTGCGTCGCGATCAGCATCAGGACGCCGAGCACGCCGCACGACACCAGCCACGCGACGACCACCCGCCCCCACAGCCGCCACTCGTAGCCGCGCGCCGCGGCCCCCTCGCGAGGCCGAGGCTCCGGCGCGGGTCCCCCCGCGAACCGGTAGGCCACCCACGCGTCGACCTTGTGCACGGTCAGCCTGCCGAACCCGACGGTGAACCCCAGGTACAGCGCGGCGAGTCCGTGCGTCCACGTCGGCTCCGCGCCGCGCAGCAGGTCCCCGACCGTCGCGACGAGGAGGACCACCTCCAGCACCGGCTCGCACAGCAGCAGGACGGTCGACGTGCGGCGCCAGTGCAGGGCGTATCGGGCGACGACCGCGGCGGCGAGGAACAGCCAGAACGCGATCTCGCACGCCACGACGAGGGCGGCCACTGGGTTCTCTCGGATGACGTCGATCATGTGAACCACCGTCGGCCCGGCTGCGCGGCACCGCGTCGTGCATCGGGACCGTGCCCGCGTACATCCTTCGGACGACGGTCCGCCCGCGCCGGTGTGCTGGGATGGCCGGATGGGGCGGCTCCTGCGCAGGGCGATGCAGGACGACCGCGCGGTCGCGGGCAGCCTCGTCGTGCTCGGCGTCGTGCTGGCGATGCTCGGTCTGGCCGGTCGGCCCCCCGTCGCGATGGCCGACACCGTCGTCGGGCAGTACGCAGTCTGGTGGCACCTGCTGATCCTCGTGCTCGCCGCCACGATGCTCCTGGCCAAGCGGCGGCACCCCGTCGCGACGCTCGTCGTGGTCGCGGTGCTGGCAGCCGTCGACGGGTACCTCGGCGGCGGGATCGTCATCTTCGTCGTGCTCTTCGACGCCCTCTACACCGCCGCGCTGCTGACCTCCCCGGTCGTGCGCCGCCGGATCGTCGGGGTGGTCGTCGTGGTGAGCATCGGCGGCCCGCTGCTGATGCTCACCACCGGGAGTGAGTTGCGGGCGGCCGTCATCACGTTCCTGCAGGCCGTGGCGATCTACGGGACGCCGCTGTGGTGGGCGTCCGACGTGCGGCAGCGCACCGAGCTGGCGGCGCTGGAGAGCCGGCGCGCGGACCTCGAGCGCGAGCGCGCCGACCTGGCCCGGGAGGTCGCGGCGGACGCGATCCGGATCGCCGAGCTCGACCGTGAGTCCGCCGTGCGCGAGGAGCGCGCGCGCATGGCTCGGGACCTGCACGACGTCGTCGCCGGGCATCTGTCAGCCGTGGCCATCCACACCGAGGCCACGCTGGCGTCACCCGACACCTCCCGGGATCGCGACACCCTGCGGACCGTGCGGGCGGGCGCTCTGGAAGCCCTGGCGGAGATGCGGTCGATGATCCTGGTGCTGCGCGGACGGCCCGACCCGGTCACCGCCCCCGCCGGCCTGGCCCGGCTCGACGCTCTCGTCGCGGCTGCGCGGTCGGCCGGACAGGAGGTGGTCGTCGTCGGCGCGGTACCGGCCCCGCTGCCGGCCGCGACCGACCAGGCCGCGTTCCGGATCGTGCAGGAGTCGCTCACCAACGCCGCCCGGCACGCACCCGGATCGCCGGTCGAGGTCGCCGTCAGCGGGCGCGAGCAGGTGGAGGTCGTCGTGACGAACCCGCTGGGGCTGACCGGGGCGCCGCCGCTGAGCACCGCGACAGGCCTGCTCACCATGCGGGAGCGCGCCGAGGCACTGGGCGGAACCCTCGTCGCCGGGCCCTGCGACGGCCGGTGGGTCGTGCGCGCCTCGCTGCCGACGGTCGCGTCGTGACCGACGTGCGCGTGCTCGTCGCCGACGACCACGGCGCGATCCGTGCGGGCCTGAGGCTGATGCTCGAGGGCGCCGACGGGATCACCGTCGTCGGCGAGGCGGCCGACGGAGCCGCCGCCGTCGCCAACGCGCGCGCCCTGCGGCCCGACGTGGTGCTCATGGACATCCGCATGCCCGGCATCGACGGCATCGAGGCCACCCGCGCGATCGTCGCCGAAGGGCTCGCCGACGTCCTCGCCCTGACCACGTTCGACCTCGACGAGTACGTCCGCGGGGTGCTCGCCGCCGGCGCGGTGGGGTTCCTGCTGAAGACCGTCGGCGCGGCCGAGCTCGTCGACGCCGTCCGCCGCGTTGCCGCCGGGGACGGGGTGCTCGCCCCCGAGGTGACCCGTCGGCTGCTCGCCGACCTGGTGGCCGCGCAGCCATCCTCCCCCGCACCCGCGCGAGGGCTCGACGACCTGACCGCCCGCGAGCGCGACGTCCTTGCCTGCCTGGGCGCCGGCATGTCGAACGCGGAGATCGGGCGGGCGCTCGACATCACGGAGGCGACGACGAAGACGCACGTCACACGCGTCCTGGGCAAGCTCGGCTGCACGTCACGCCTGCAGGCGGCGCTGGTGGCGGTGGAGGCGGGGGTGGTCTGGCGATGAGCTAGCTCAGTACCTGTGGTCGGCCTGAGCCTGCACTCCGCTACGGGCGGGCGCCGCTCCGCGACCCCCTTCGCTGCGCTCCGGCTCAGTCCTCCCAGGGCGGGGTCTCGTCGAGCTTCTTGTAGTACTTGGCCAGGTGGCTCTTGATCCGGTCGCGGTCCTTGTCGGGGACGTCGACGCCGCCGCGGGAGCCCTGCATGACGGCGGCCGCCGCGAAGACACCGCGGGGCACGGCCTTCAGGCGACCGTCGATGACGTCGGCGATCAGCAGCTTGTACGCGGTGAAGTTCTCCTTCGAGTCGGCGTCGTACCAGACGTGGGCGTCCCGGTACTTCTCGTTCGGCTCGACCTGCGCCTTCGCCCAGGCGCGGACGCGCTTCTCGGCGGCGTCGCCGTCCCAGGCCCGGTCGCGGTCGGCCAGGGGGAGGTCGCCGAATGCGGTGACAGCCATGTGCGGACTCCTCTCACTACAGATGGTCGGCCTGCGCCTGCGCTCCGCAGCGGGCAGGTGCCGCTCCGCGACCCCTACCCTCCACTGCGCTCCGGCCCAGTCCTCAGTCGGTGGGTGCTGCGGCGCGGAGCTTCTCGAGAAGGGGGTCGGCCGCCTTCGCGAGGAACTCGTCCTGGAGCTCGTCGCCGATCTGCACGATCGCCAGGTCGGTGAAACCGGCCTCCCAGTACGCGGAGGCCGCCTCCACCACGGCGTCCAGGTCCGGGCCGCACGGGATCTGCTCGGCGACGTCGGACGGTCGGACGAACTGGCTGGCGGCGTCGAACGCCTCCGTCGTCGGCAGGTCGGCGTTGACCTTCCAGCCGCCCGCGAACCAGCGGAACTGCTCGTGCGCTCGGGCGACGGCCTTCTCACGATCCGGGTCCCAGCTGATCGGGATCTGGCCGATCTTGCGCGACTCCGGCACGGCGTGGCCGCGCGCGTCATCCCACGCGTGGATCGCCTCGGCGTCGGGCTCGACCGCGACCAGGTGGTCGACGAGGTGGGCGAATCTCGCGATCGAGTCCGGCCCCGAGACCGCCGCACCGATCTCGATCGGCTCGTCGGGAAGGTCCCAGAGCTTCGCGGAGTCCACCTGGAAGAAGTCGCCGGTGTAGTTCACACGGTCGCCCGTGAGCAGCTCGCGGATGATCTCGACGGCCTCCTCGAGCATGTCGTGGCGCTCGCCCACCGCGGGCCATCGCTCACCGACCACGTGCTCGTTGAGGTTCTCCCCCGCACCGACGTTGAGCTGGAACCGACCGTCGGAGAGCACCCCGAGCGTCGCGGCCTTCTGCGCGACGACGGCTGGGTGGTACCGGAGGGTCGGGCAGGTCACGTAGGTCATGAGCTCCACGCGCTCGGTCGCCTGGGCGACAGCGCCCAGCAGCGTCCAGGCGTGCGGTGCATGACCCTGCGCGTCGAGCCAGGGGAAGTAGTGGTCGCTGGACACCTCGAAGTCGAACCCGAGGCGCTCGGCGGCGATGGCGTACCGGACCAGGTCCTTCGGTCCGGACTGCTCGGTCATGAGGGTGTAGCCGAAACGTGTCACCGACCGACCGTCGCACCGCACTCGCGGCGCCGCATCCGCTACGCGTCCGCCCACGCCTCCCTGGCGGTGCGGACCGGCTCACCCATGCGGGCGGCCTCCTCGATCGCCAGGCCCAGCAGGTGGTCCTGGCACCCGTCGGCCAGCGGGTACGGGGCCGGGCCGTCGCCGCGGACCCACGCGCCCGTCGTGTCGAGCAGCGCGGCGACCGCGATGTCGTCGTCAGCCAGCCGAGCACCCTGGAACGCGTTCCGGTAGAGCACGCGTCCGTCGAGGCTCAGGTGCTCCAGGTCGAACCCGTCGAGGTTCTGCTCCACGCCGGTGGTCCGACGCACGATCGGTGAGGCGACCACCGTGCGCTCGTCGACCCAGCGCGTCACGGTGTCGTCGACGATCTCCCCGTGCGAGCCACGGATCACGATCCGGTTGGTGCGCAGCGGGTTGTGCCACTGGTTGTCCGTGAAGTCGTACAGCGCGCTGCGGCTGTCGCCGAAGTCGAGCGTCGCGAGGATGCTCCACGCGTCGACGGGCTCGGTCGCGCCGGTCCACCCGTCGCGCCCGAGGGGGCTCATCAGTGGCGCGGTGACGACTGTCGCCCGCACGGTGACCTCTCCGCGGCCCGTGCCGAGCAGCCGCCGGATCAGGCCCACCGCGTGGTACAGATGCGTGGACGAGATCTGTACGCTCGTCGCCGCGCCGATCAGCCCGGCGTCGACGACTGCGATCCGCGCCGCGTGCGACGGCATCGACGGGCTGTGCTCGGCCACCTGGACGAGTCCCGACGAGCCGACGTCCGCCCACAGCTCGCGCAGCCCGTCGGCGTCGGGCGCCGGCGGCGTCTCGGCGAGCACCGGGATGCCGAGCTCGACCAGCTCACGGGTCGCGTCCGGCGTCACGGGCCACGGCACGGACACGACGACGAACTCGGGCCGGTCCGTGGTCGGGCCGACGGCCGTGACCAGCTCCTCGATGGAGCGCACCGTCGGAACGCCCCACAACTGCTCGACCTCGGCACCACGATCCGCCGACCGCGTGACCACGCCGACGCACTGGAACCGCTCCGGCATCAGGCGCGCCACCCGCACGAAGAACTCAGCCCGCCACCCGCTGCCGACCACACCGAACCGGATGGGTGCGTGCTGGGCCTGCGCCATCGGAAACCGTCCTCGTCGTCGAGAGCCACGAACCGAGCGAGCGTAACCCTGCAGGTGCGGCGCGCCCCTGGTGCGAGGTCAGTCCGCCGTGACCTCGGTGACCTGGCCGTCCTCCACGTGCCAGCGACGGGTCAAGCGGACGGTCTCCAGCATCCGGCGGTCGTGCGTGACCAGCAGGATCGTCCCGTCGAAGCTGTCGAGCGCGGCCTCCAGCTGCTCGATCGCCGGCAGGTCCAGGTGGTTCGTCGGCTCGTCGAGGACCAGCAGGTTCACGCCGCGGGCCTGCAGGAGCGCGAGGGCGGCGCGAGTCCGTTCGCCCGGGGACTGCGACGAGGCAGGGCGGTGGATGTGGTGGCCGCCGAGCCCGAACTTGGCCAGCAGGGTGCGGACGTCGGCCGTGGGCCAGTCGGGGACCTCGCGGGAGAACGCGTCGACCAACGGCTCGTCGCCCTCGAACGCCCGACGCGCCTGGTCGACCTCACCGACGAGCACGCCGGAGCCGAGGTCGACCGTGCCGGACGTCGGCTCCAGACGGCCCAGGAGCAGGCCGAGGAGCGTCGACTTGCCAGCTCCGTTGGGACCGGTGACGGCGACCCGGTCGCGCCAGTCGAGCTGGAGGTCGACCGGGCCGAGGGTGAAGTCGCCGCGGGTGAGGACCGCGTGCCGGGCGACCGCCACGACCGCACCCGACCGGCCCGCGGTCGCGATGCTCATCTGCAGCTGCCACTCCTTGCGCGGCTCGTCGACGACATCCAGGCGCTCGATCATCTTCTCCGTCTGCCGAGCCTTCGCCGCCTGCTTCTCCGATGTCTGCCCGCGGAAGTTCTTGATGTGCTTGTCGTTGTCCGGCGCCTTCCGACGAGCGTTGCGGACACCCTTCTCCATCCACGCCCGCTGCATCCGCGCACGGGCGTTGAGCGCGTCCCGCCGGGCGGCATACCCCTCGTAGGCCTCGCGGGCCTGGCGACGGGCGATCGAGCGCTCGTCGAGGTAGGAGTCGTAGCTGCCGCCGTAGGTGGTGACGCGCTGCAGGCTGCGGTCGATCTCGACGACGGCCGTGACGGTGCGGCTGAGGAACTCGCGGTCATGGCTGACGACGACGATCG
This sequence comes from Cellulomonas sp. Leaf395, assembly GCF_001424125.1. GTDB lineage: Bacteria > Actinomycetota > Actinomycetes > Actinomycetales > Cellulomonadaceae > Cellulomonas. Next base: position 224,395 of record NZ_LMQI01000001.1, on the reverse strand, counting down.
CGGCCTCCGACCGGTCGACGAACTCCTCCAGCAGGTCCAGGCCCGCGGCGTCGAGGTCGTTGGTCGGCTCGTCGAGAAGGTAGAGGTCGTAGCGCGAGAGCAGCAGTGCGGCCAGGCCGACCCGGGCGGCCTGTCCCCCGGACAGCGCGGTCATGGGGTGGTCGAGGTCGACGGTCAGCCCGAGGTCGTCGGCCACGCTGCCGAGGCGCGACTCGAGGTCGGCCCCGCCCAGCGCCAGCCAGCGTTCGAGCGCCTCGGAGTAGGTGTCGTCGGCCCCGTCCTGTCCCGCACCGAGCGCGTCGGCGGCCTCGTCGAGGGCGATCTGCGCGGGCGTCACGCCGGTCCGACGCCCGAGGTGGTCGCGCACGGACTCGCCGTCGAGACGCTCGATCTCCTGCGCGAGGTAGCCGAGCTGCGCGTGCGCGGGCGACACCGCGACGCTGCCGCTGTCGGCCTGGCGACGGCCGCCCAAGATCTGCAGCAGCGTGGACTTGCCGGCGCCGTTGGGGCCGACGAGACCGATGACGTCGCCGGGTGCGACGACGAGGTCGACGCCGGAGAACAGCTCGCGATCGCCGAACCCGGCCCTCACGTTCTTGGCCTGGACGGTTGCGGTCATGCGGTCATTCTCCTTGCTCGACGGACGTGCGAAGGTACGCCGCCGACCGGTCTGGGCGCCTGCTGATTCCCGACGAGGAAGCGCTTCGCTCGGTGCTACACGACCTGAGCCCGCTCGAGCCGCTTCCGCACCCCGTCGCCACCGATGCGCTCGATCTCGGCCCGGGGACCGACCACCACCAGGAGCACCCGCGCGCGGGACAGCCCGGTGTAGAGCAGCGTCCGCGCGCGCTCGATCTCACGAAATCCGTTCACCGCCAGGATCACCACTGTTCGTTCCAGGCCTTTGAACCCGAGGACGTGGGCCCAGAACACCTCCTCGCCGGCGAAGAACCCGTCCCAGTACCCGTCGTGCCCGGCGCCGTCCACCAGCTCGACCTGCAGCTGGTGCCGTGAGCCGGTCGCGAGCAGGGCGATCTGGCCGGGCAGCCAGCCTTCCTCGAGCAGGGTGTCGACCATGTCGTCGGCTTCCCCGATCGCGCGCTCGTACGGCACGTCGAGGATCCGCACCGGGGCGCCGCCCCGCGACGGCCTTGTCCGAGGCGCCCTCTACCCTCGGCGCATGTTCCTCCTCGCCGACGGCGGCCTCGTCCTCAGCCCGAGCGACCTCGCCAACGCAGCCGCCTGCGAGCTCGCAGTGCTCAGCCACCTCGACGGTCGGCTCGGCTGGTCGGATCCGGCTCCGATCGCGGCGGACGCGATGCTCGAACGGGTGTCTGCGCTGGGCACGGCGCACGAGCAGGTGGTCCTCGCCTCGTATCGCGCGTCGGGCGACGTCGTCACGATCGAGCGACCGCGGTACGACGAGGCAGGCGAGCGTGCCGCGCTGGAGAGTGTGCACAAATCGACGCTGGAGGCGTTGTCGTCGGACGCGGACGTCGTCTACCAGGCAGGGTTCTTCGACGGCCGGTTCACCGGGTGGGCCGACTTCGTGGTGCGCGAGGGCGGCCGGTGGGCAGTGCTCGACACCAAGCTGGCCCGCAGCGTGAAGGTCACGGCCCTGCTCCAGCTGACGGCGTACGCGGACCAGCTCCTCACCGCCGGCATCCCGGTGACGGACGACGTGCACCTGATCCTCGGCGACCGCTCGCGGTCCAGCCACCGCCTCGCCGACCTGCTCCCGCTCTACCGCGAGCGCCGCGCGCGCCTGGAGGACCTGCTCGACGAGCACCGTTCCGGGGGCACGCCCGTGACCTGGGGTGATGCCCGCTACCGGGCGTGCGGCCGGTGCGACGCCTGCACCGCGCGGGTGGTCGCGCACCGCGACGTCCTCCTGGTGGCCGGGATGCGGTCGACCCAGCGCGCACGCCTGGCGGCGGCCGGCGTGACCACGATCGACCAGCTGGCGACGGGCACCGGGGCGGTGCCCGGCATCGGCGTGGCCACGCTGGCCAACCTGCGCCGACAGGCCGCCCTCCAGGTCCGGCAGGAGACCGCGACCGAGCCGCTCGTCTTCGAGGTCGTGGAGCCCGCGGCGATCAGCGACCTGCCGGTGCCGGACGCCGGCGACATCTTCTTCGACTTCGAGGGCGACCCGCTCTGGACGGACGACACGGTGCCCGCCGACGAGCCTGCGGACTGGGGCCTGGAGTACCTGTTCGGGGTGGTGGAACCTGACGGCTCGTTCCGGCCGTTCTGGGCGCACGACCGCGCGCAGGAGAAGCAGGCGTTCCTCGACTTCCTGGCCTACGTCGAGAAGCGTCGAGCCGACCATCCCGGCATGCACGTCTACCACTACGCCCCCTACGAGCGGTCGGCCCTGCTCCGCCTGGCGGGCCGCCATGGTGCCGGCGAGGACGGCGTCGACCAGCTGCTGCGCGACGGGGTGCTGGTCGACCTCTACGCCACCGTGCGTCGCGGGCTGCGCGTCGGGAGCAGCTCGTACTCGCTGAAGAAGCTCGAGCCGCTGTACATGGGTTCCCGGACGCGCGACGGGTCGGCCGTGACGAACGCCGCGGACTCGATCACCGAGTACGCCGAGGCGTGCGACCTGCGTGACGCCGGGAACGAGACCGCCTGGCGCACCAAGCTCGACGAGATCGGCGAGTACAACCGGTACGACTGCGAGTCGACGCTGCGGCTGCGCGACTGGTTGCTGGCGCACGGTCCGGCTCCGACGCGGTCCGCTGCGGCCGAGCTCCAGGAGCCGGCCGAGGAGGACCCGCTGGTCGTCGACGTCCTTGCGAGGGCCGAGGGTCTCGACGATCCCGCGGACCGCCAGGCGCTCCGGATGCTTGCGGCGGCGGTCGGCTACCACTCGCGCGAGGCCAAACCGTTCTGGTGGGCGCACTTCGACCGGCTCCAGTCCGACCCTGCCGAGTGGATGGACCCGCGCGGCACGCTGCTCGTCGACGGCACGCCCGAGGTGGTCGAGGACTGGAGCGTCGGAGCTGGGAAGCACACCTTCAGCCGCGTCCTGCGCGTCGCGGGCCACCTCGAACCAGGCAGCGACCTGCGCGCGGGCGGCAAGGCCTACGCCCTCTACGACCCGCCCCCCGCCTACGCGCAGACGTCCAGCACCGGGCACCGCGGGTGGACGCGGGGCGTCGAGATCCTCGACGTCACCTCGCAGCACGCCCCGGACGCGCCGTCCGGCAACCGCGACGTCCTACGGATCGTCGAACGGCTCCCCAAGGGCGCGACACCCGGGCCCGACCTGCCGATGGCGCTCGCGCCGTCAGCGCCACCGCCGACCCCGACCATCGAGGCGGCGATCCGCACCCTCGTGGAAAGCGTCGGCGACGACCTCCCCGACCTGCCGGCCGTCGACCTGCTGCGCCGCATGCCCCCGCGCACCCGGGCGCTCCCGCTCCCGCGCCCCGACGACGTCACCGGCACCACCGAGGCGATCATCGACGCGATCCTCGACCTCGACGGCTCCTACCTCGCCGTGCAGGGGCCACCAGGGACCGGCAAGACGTACACCGGGGGCCACGTGATCGCGGCACTCGCGGCACAGGGCTGGAAGGTGGGCGTCGTCGCGCAGTCCCACGCGGTGGTCGAGAACATGCTGCGTGCCGTCCATGACGCCGGCCTGGCCGCGGAGCACATCGGCAAGAAGGCGCAGGACGAGCACCCCGACGACGCCGTCTGGGAGTCGCTCCCGCAGGGCAAGCACGCGGTCGCGTTCCATGCCAGGCAGCCCGGCGGCTTCGTCATCGGTGGCACGAAATGGGACTTCACCAGCCGCGACCGCATCCCGGAGGGCGGCTTCGACGTGCTCGTCGTCGACGAGGCGGGTCAGTTCTCCCTCGCGGACACGATCGCCGTGTCGACGTCGGCCCGAAACCTGCTGCTCCTCGGAGACCCGCAGCAGCTCCCGCAGGTGACCCAGGGCCGACACCCGGAGCCCGTGGACCGGTCGGCGCTCGGGTGGCTCTCGGACGGGCACGACACGCTGCCCGACGAGCTCGGCTACTTCCTGCCGCGCACGTGGCGGATGCACCCGGCGCTGTGCGCGGCCGTCTCGCACCTCTCGTACGAGGACCGCCTCGAGTCCGTCGCCCTCACCGCGGACCGCTCGCTCGAGGGCGTCGATCCCGGGCTGCGGACCGTCGTCGTCGACCACGTCGGCAATGCCGTCTCGTCACCCGAGGAGGCCGCGGTGGTGGTCGACCAGGTGCGTGACCTGCTCGGCCGCAGCTGGACGGACGGCACCACCCGACCGTTGACCGGGCACGACATCCTGGTCGTCGCGCCCTACAACGCGCAGGTCTGGACGGTCCGCCGCGCCCTGGACGCCGCGGGCATCGCCGGCGTCCGCGTGGGGACCGTGGACAAGTTCCAGGGCCAGGAGGCCGCGGTCGTGCTGGTCACGATGTGCGCGTCGTCGGCCGACGAGGTTCCGCGCGGGATGGAGTTCCTGCTGAACCGCAACCGGCTGAACGTCGCCGTCTCGCGAGCGCAGTGGTGCGCGGTCATCGTCCGGTCGAGCCGCCTGACCGACTACCTGCCCACCCGCCCGGAGACGCTGGCAGAGCTGGGCGCGTTCATCGGGCTGTGCACCACCGGGTGACGGGTGCGACCGGACCGGGGACGGGAGCCGACCCCCGGCTCCCGGCCCCCGCCTCGTGGTCCCGCGTTACTCGACGCCCGACTGACGGCGTCGCAGCCACGTCAGCCCGCCGAGCACGGCGACACCGGCGGCGACCAGCCCGGCCGCGATCGCGAGCGTCGGCCCGGTCTCCGTCCCGGTCACGGACAGCTGCTCCGCACTGAGCACCGGGTTGGTCAGGCAGCTCGGGCTGGACGGCGGGTACGCGACCGTGACGGTAGCCTCAGGGTTCACCTGGAACAGCACCTGCACGCTCGGGCGCACCCAGTCGAACTCGTCGCCCTCGACCCACGTGCCGTCCGTCAGCTGGGTCCAGCCTGGCCAGTCGACGCCGCGCCCGTTCACCACGACCGCGCCCGGCCAGTTGACCGTTCCGGACAGCGGCTGGTCCGCGTAGACCACGTCGGCTCCGCCTGGGTTGAGCCAGGTGATCGTCACCGTCGTGGCAGTCGAACCCGGCACCGTGATGTCGTAGCGCAGCTTCGGGACGTCACCGTCGCAGATCGGCGCCAGCACGCCGACGTTCAAGGCAGTCGGGGTGGGCGTCGGCGTCGGGGTCGGCGTCGGCGTGGGGGTCGGCGTGGGGGTCGGCGTCGGCGTGGGGGTCTCCGCCCGGTAGCACGGGGCTGCGGGGTTGGTGGACTGGAACCCCAGGGCGCCTGCCACGGTGATCACCCGGGTCTTGGTGGTGGTGCCGTCCGGGAACGTCGCGCCGTTCTCCGCGGTGATCGTCAGCGTGTAGACACCCGGGCCGTCGTAGGTCGGGGTCACCGACACGCTGACGTTCGGGAACGTGTCCTCGAAGTCGAACGACCCGGCCGTCTCGCAGGTCGGCGGCGTGGGCTCAGCGTTGAACAGCGCCGGGATCGGCACGACGGGAACGGTCGGCGTGGGCGTCGGCGTGGATGTCGGCGTCGGCGTCGGCGTGGGTGTCGGCGTTGGCGTGGGTGTTGGTGTTGGCGTTGGCGTGGGTGTTGGTGTTGGTGTCGGCGTCGGCGTGACGGTTGGGCTGGTCGTCGGTGGGTAGGTGAAGGCCGCGTCGTCCAGATCCGACGTCGTCTCGGACTCCCCCGCGGCGGTCGCCCACGACGCGACGGCCAGGCCGAGGACGACGGCGAGCAGCGCCGCAATACACAGCTTGATGGTTGATCTCATGGTGCGTGCCCCCCGGCTCGGCGGGCGGTCGTCTACCCGCCCTTCCCGGGGCCGGGGGCGGTGAACTCTCGTGACGCACCGCACTCCCGAACTCCGGGCATTCGTGTCATGTCACCAATAGGCTGGCACACTATTCGGAATCGGTCATTAAGGACATTTGTCCAACAGAATGCGCGTACAAATCGCTCCCTGTCGGTAGCGACGACAGACCGACGGACCGCATGGGGGCAGCTCGAGCAGACCCTCACCTCGATGACCGTCCGCCGAGGGATGCGTCCCACCGTCGACCCCTGGACTCGGCCGCTCGCCGCGCACGTTCCAGGCGGAGCGGGTAGAACCGATCCACATGACCATCGTCGGATTCCACAACTCGCACGAGCAGGTCCACCCCGCCGCGCTCCTCGCGGCCACCCAGCGCGCGGAGCAGGCCGGGTTCGACGCCGCCATGTGCTCGGACCACTGGGCCCCCTGGTCGGTCCGGCAGGGCCACTCCGGGTTCGCCTGGACGTGGCTGGGTGCTGCGCTCGCGACGACCGGGCTCCCCCTCGGCGTCGTGAACGCGCCGGGTCAGCGGTACCACCCGGCGATCATCGCGCAGGCCGCGGCGACGCTCGCCGCGATGTTTCCGGGGCGGTTCTGGGTGGCGCTGGGCTCGGGCGAGAACGTCAACGAGCACATCACCGGCGGACGCTGGCCGGCCAAGGCCGAGCGGGACGCGCGCCTGCGGGAGTGCGTCGAGATCATCCGCGCGCTGCTGGACGGCGAGGAGGTCACGCACGACGGGCTGGTCACGGTGGACCGGGCCAAGCTGTGGACGCTTCCCGACGAGAAGCCGCTGCTCATCGGCCCCGCGGTGACGCCCGCGACGGCCCGCGCGCACGCCGCCTGGGCCGACGGGCTGGTCACGGTGAACCAGTCGCCGGAGATCCTCAAGCAGGTCGTAGGTGAGTACCACGACGCCGGCGGGCGCGGCTCACTGAGCCTGCAGGTGCACGTGTCGTGGGCTCCGACCGCGGAGACCGCCCTGGCGGTGGCCCGGGACCAGATGGCCGGCCAGGTGTTCGGCCCGCCGGTGGCGTGGGACCTGGACACCCCGGAGGCGTTCGACTCCCTCGGCACCCACGTCGGCGACGAGACCCTGCGCCGCAGCGTGCTGGTCGACCACGACCCGGCGCGCCTGGCCGACCGGGTGGGCGAGCTCGTGGCCATCGGCTTCGACGCGGTCTACCTGCACCAGGTGGCGACAGACCCCGTGCCGAGCGACGAGAAGCACGACGACGCCGCACGGACGGCCACCCCGCGCAGCGCGACCCTCGACGCGTTCGTCGACATGGCCGCCGAGCACCTCCTCCCCCAGCTGAAGCAGGTGACCGCATGAGGATCCACGACACCGGCGACCTGTGGTGGAAGAACGCCGTCATCTACTGCCTGGACGTCGAGACGTTCATGGACTGGAACGACGACGGCGTCGGGGACCTGCCCGGCCTGGTCCAGCGCATCGACCACCTGGCCGACCTGGGCGTGACGTGCCTGTGGCTCATGCCGTTCTACCCGACGGCCGACTACGACGACGGCTACGACATCTCCGACTTCTACGGGGTGGACTCGCGCCTCGGAGACGCTGGCGACCTGGTCGAGGTGATCCGGACGGCGAAGGATCGCGGGATCCGGGTGATCGTCGACCTCGTCGTGAACCACACGTCGGAAAAGCACCCCTGGTTCCAGAGCGCCCGCAGGAGCAAGGACAGCCCGTTCCACGACTTCTACGTATGGCGCTCGGACAAGCCGCCGTCGACCAAGGACAAAGTCGTCTTCCCTGACAAGGAGACGGGCATCTGGACCAAGAACGAGGCCACCGGCGAGTGGTACCGGCACACCTTCTACCACCAGCAGCCCGACCTGAACACGGCGAACCCGCAGGTCAGAGACGCGATCGCGAAGGTCATCGGCTACTGGGCGGAGCTCGGCCTGAGCGGGTTCCGCGTGGACGCCGTGCCGTTCTTCCTGGCCGATGCCGCCAAGACGCCGGGTGACAAGGTCGAGGACAAGCACGACTTCCTCAAGGAGCTGCGCGCGTTCCTCACGCGGCGGGTGGGCGACGCGATCCTCATGGGCGAGGTCAACCTGCCGTACGTGGAGCAGCAGAAGTACTTCGGTGGCGACGGGGCCGACAGCGACCAGCTCACGCTGCAGTTCGACTTCATCGGGATGCAGAACCTGTACCTCGCACTGGCCCGGCAGGACGCGCGACCCATCGCGAAGGCTCTGGATCAGCGGCCGGAGATCCCGCACGACGCGCAGTGGGCCACGTTCGTCCGCAACCACGACGAGCTCACGCTGGACAAGCTGTCGGAGGACGAGAAGCAGGAGGTGTTCGCCGCCTTCGGCCCCGACCCCGACATGCAGCTGTACGACCGCGGCCTGCGCCGACGCCTCCCGACCATGCTCGGCGGCGACCCGCGCCGCATCCGGATGGTCTACTCGCTGCTGTTCTCGCTGCCCGGCACCCCCGTGCTGTTCTACGGCGAGGAGATCGGCATGGGCGAGAACCTGGCCGCCGAGGGACGCCTAGCGGTCCGCACCCCGATGCAGTGGACGTCGGGCGTCAACGGCGGGTTCTCCCGGGCGCCGAAGCGTGCGCTGTCCGGCCCGGTCACCGACGGCGGGTTCTCCCCTGAGCACGTGAACGTCGCCGACCAGCGTCGCGACCCGGACTCGCTCCTGTCCTTCGTGCAGCTGCTGATCGGGCGGTACCGCGAGTGCCCCGAGCTCGGCTGGACGCCGCGGGCCGAGATCCTCGACCAGCCGCACAGCGCCGTCCTGGCGCACCGCAGCACCTGGGACGACGGTTCCCTGGTCGCGCTGCACAACCTGGGCACCGAACCCGTGATGGTCCCGCTGCGGCTGGCCGACTGCGACGACACGGTCCAGCTGGTCGACCTGCTCCAGGACGGGTCGTGCACCATCGACGCGCGCGGTGCCACCGAGGTGGAGCTCGACGGCTACGGCTACCGCTGGCTGCGCGTGGTCCGCGAGGGCGACCGCCGGCTGCTGTAGCCGCGGCCGCCGAACCGTTTCGCACCTCTCACCCACCGGCTCGCTCAGCAGGCTCCCAGGGTTCTCGCGTACCGTGCCGTGGTCCGCCGCCTCCCCGGGCGGGACCCGAACCGACGGAGGACCCTCGTGCGCCGCACGACCACCGCCCGCCGCGGCCTCGCCGCAGCAGCTCTCACCCTGTCCCTCGGCCTCGCGCTGGCCGGCTGCTCCGGCGACTCCGGCGACGACCCGTCGCCCTCCGCCTCCTCGACGTCGTCGGCGAACCCCGCCGACACCGCCGCACTGGCCGAGGTCACGGTCGAGGGCGAGCCCGGCAGCAAGCCCACCATCACGCTCCCGAGCACCCCGTTCGAGGTCACCGCCCTCACGGTGCGCGTGGTCGACGAGGGTGACGGCGACGAGATCGAGGAGGGCCAGACCCTCTCGATCCAGACGACCGCGGTCAGCGGCGCCGACGGCTCGGAGCTGGGCGACACGTACTCCACCGCGCCCGAGAAGATCGTCGCCGACGACCAGCTGCTCCCGGAGCTGCACGACGCGCTCGTCGGCCAGCAGGTCGGCGTCCGCATCCTCTTCGCGATCCCAGGCACCGCGGACGCGACTTCTACTGCGGCCCCCGTCACGAACGTCGTCGTCGGTGAGGTCGTCGAGGCCAAGGACACACCGAAGCCCCTCGAGCGCGCCGAGGGTGAGGCCGTGACGCCTGCCGCCGGCCTGCCCACGGTCACGCTGGACGCGGACGGCAAGCCGTCGATCACCCCGGTCGACGCCGCGGCGCCCACCGAGCTCGTCGTGCAGCCGCTGATCACGGGCACGGGAGCACCCGTGACCGAGGACCAGACCCTCACCGTCAACTACACCGGCTGGCTCTGGGACGGCACGCAGTTCGACTCGTCCTGGGACCGGGGCGAGCCGGCGACGTTCGCTCTCACCGGAGTCATCCCGGGCTGGACGCAGGGCCTCACCGGCCAGACGGTCGGCAGCCAGGTGCTCCTGGTCATCCCGCCGGACATGGCCTACGGGGAGCAGGGCAGCGGCGAGTCCGTCCCGCCGAACTCGACCCTGATCTTCGTGGTCGACATCCTCGCGGCCAGCTGACAGCTGCTGCACCGCACGAGCCCGGGACGCACCTCGCGTCCCGGGCTCGTCGCGTCCTAGGGTGGCTCAGGAGCAACCCGTCGACCAGGAGTGGGCCATGGACCAGGCAACGACGCCGAGGATCCGCACCGTGGCGCTGCTGGGCGCCGTCGGGTCGGGCAAGACGACACTCACCGAGGCGCTGCTGCACCGGGCCGGCGTGCTGAGCCGCACCGGCCGCGTCGAGGACGGGTCGACGGTGAGCGACCACGAGCCGGAGGAGATCGCCCGCGGAATCTCCCTGGGCCTCGGCGTCGCCCCCTTTCCGTGGACGGCGACGGACGGCAACACCTACGACGTGACGCTGCTGGACACCCCCGGGTCGGCGGACTTCGCCGGGGCGGTCGACGCGGCGCTCGCAGCCGCGGACCTGGCGCTCGTCGTCGTCAGCGCGGTCGACGGGGTGCAGGCGGGCACGCACACGGCGTGGCGGCTCGCGACCGACGCCGGGGTGCCGCGCATGGTCGTCGTCACCAAGGAGGACAAGGCACGGGCCGACTTCCGGCACGTGCTGGCGGACCTGCGGGAGGCGTTCGGCGACGGGCTGGTCCCCCTCGAGCTGCCGCTGGGCGAGGAGACCGCCTTCACGGGCGTCGCCGACGTGCTCAGCGAGGAAGGTCTCGCGTACGACCGTGAGGGCCACCACCACACGGAGGCGCTGCCGGCCGGGCTCGCCGACGAGGAGCACCGCCTGCACGACGAGATCACCGAGGAGATCGTCGCCCACGACGACGACCAGCTGGAGCGCTACCTGTCGGGCGACGTGCCCACCACGCAGGAGCTGGAGAGCACGCTCGCGCACGAGGTCCTCGCGGGCGAGGCGTTCCCGGTCCTGATGGTGTCGGGGGTCACCGGCGTGGGGGTCGACCGGTTGGCGGACCTGCTGTGCGAGCTCGGCCCGTCACCGGCGGACCGGACCGCACGGGTGCAGGCGGGGAAGACGGAGGTCGAGGTCGCCGCCGACCCCGCCGGACCGACGCTGCTCTACGCGTTCCGGACGCTCGCCGACCCGTTCGTCGGCCAGGTCACCATGTTCCGCGTCCTGTCCGGCACGGTCCGCAACGGCGACCGGCTGCTGAACACCGCGACCCGCACGGAGGAGCGCATCCCCGGGCTGTTCCGGCTGCGCGGCAAGGAGCACCTGCCGGTCGACGCGGTACCGGCGGGGCAGATCGGCGCCGTCGCCAAGCTCACGGGCACCCCGTCGGGAACCCTGCTGGCGGAACGGACCGGGCCGGGCGCGTCGATGACCGCCCGGCCCCCGCGCGAGCGGGCCACGGTGTTCGGCCTCGCGCTCGAGCCGGTCACGCAGTCCGACGACGACCGGCTCTCCGCCGCGTTGACCCGTCTGACCGCCGAGGACCCGACCCTGCGGGTGGACCGGTCCGGCGACAGCACCGTGCTGCGCGGGCTCGGCGACACCCACCTGGCCGTCGCGCTGGAGCGGCTGGCCCGCGTCTTCGGGGTGCACGTGAGCACGTCGCCCGTGCCGGTGGGGTACCGGGAGACCATCCGGAAGCCGGTCGAGGCCGAGGGCAAGGTGAAGAAGCAGTCGGGCGGGCACGGGCAGTTCGCCGTGGTGCAGCTGCGGGTGTCCCCGCTGCCCAGCGGGACGGGGTTCGAGTTCGTCGACGCGATCGTCGGCGGGGCGATCCCGCGCACGTACGTCCAGGCCGTGCACAAGGGCGTCGTCGAGGCGATGGCGTCCGGTGGGCCGCACGGGTACCCCGTCGTGGACCTGCGCGTCGAGGTCTACGACGGCAAGTCGCACTCGGTGGACTCCTCCGACATGGCGTTCCGGACCGCGGCCGCGACCGGCGTCCGCGAGGCGCTGCACGCCGCCGGGACCACCGTGCTCGAACCCATCAGCCACGTGTCCGTGACGGTGCCGATGGCCGCGCAGGGCGACGTGATGAGCGACCTGTCCGCCCGCCGCGGGCACATCAACGCGACCACGTCCCTCGACGACGGCCTGGTGCTCATCGAGGCGTCGGTGCCGGAGGCCGAGCTCGGGCGCTACGTGCTGGACCTGCGCTCGCTCACCGGTGGTCGCGCGGAGCTGACGATGGAGCCCGACCGGTTCGAGGTCTGCCCCGACCACCTGGTCCCCGCGTGACGCAGGAGCGCGAGCTGGCGGAGCTGACGCGCCTGGTCCGGGAGTTCAGCACCGAGCGCGACTGGCAGCAGTTCCACGACCCGAAGTCGGTGATCCTGGCGCTCGTCGGGGAGGTCGGGGAGCTGGCGGAGCTGTTCCAGTGGGTGCCGGCGGAGGAGGCTGTCGCGCGGTTCTCGGACCCGTCCCGCAAGGCCCGTGCGGCGGAGGAGATGGCCGACGTCCTCGTCTACCTGGTGTGCCTGGCGGACGTGCTCGGCGTCGACCTGGGCGAGGCTGCCCGCGCCAAGCTGGCCGCGTCGCACGTGCGGTTCGCGGCCGACCAGGTCCGGGGCGTCGCACCCGACAAGCCGTAGCCTCGTCCCCATGGCCCGGTACTTCGACGTGCACCCCGAGAACCCCCAGCCGCGGTCGATCGCGCAGGTGGTCGACCTGCTCCGCCAGGACGCGCTCATCGCCTACCCCACCGACTCGTGCTACGCGCTCGGGTCCCGGATCGACAACCACGCGGGCGCCGACCGCATCCGGACCATCCGGCACCTCGACGACAAGCACCACTTCACGCTGGTCTGCGCCGACTTCGCGCAGCTCGGGCAGCTGGTGCACCTGGACAACAGCGCGTTCCGGGCCATCAAGGCGGTCACCCCCGGCCCGTACACGTTCATCCTCCCGGCCACCCCCGAGGTGCCCCGCCGGCTCGCGCACGCGAAGAAGCGGTCGGTCGGCGTCCGGATCCCCGACCACCCGGTGGCGCAGGCGATCCTGCGCGAGCTGGGTGAGCCCCTCCTGTCCAGCACCCTGCTGATGCCCGGCGCCGAGTGGCCGATGGTCGAGGGCTGGCAGATCAAGGAGGAGCTGGACCTGGTGCTGGACGCGGTCGTCGACGCGGGCGACTGCGGCACGGAACCGACGACGGTGGTCGACTGGACGGAAGGCGCTCCGGAGGTGGTCCGGGTGGGCGCGGGCGACCCAGACCGCTTCAGCTGACACGCCACCGAACTCGTCGGTCGCGGCCGAACTCGTCGGTCGGGGCCGAACTCGTCGGTTGCAACGAACGATCTCGGCCCGGAGCGACGAGTTCGGGGCGACGCGGAGGAGGCGGACATGGCGTACGTCGGAGTGGTCGGGCCGTCGTCGGCCGACCAGCGTGAGCTGGACGACGCGGAGTCGCTCGGGCGCGGGCTCGCGGCGCGCGGGCATGTCGTCGTCTGCGGCGGGCTCGGCGGGATCATGGAGGCCGTCGCGCGGGGGGCGGCACAGGCGGGCGGGATCGTCGTCGGACTCCTCCCCGGCACCGACCGCTCGTCGGCGAACCCCCACGTCACGGTGACGATCCCGACGGCTCTCGGCGAGATGCGCAACGCCCTGCTCGTGCGGTCCAGCGATGTCGTCGTGAGCGTCGGCGGGTCGTGGGGAACGCTCAGCGAGATCGCGCTCGCGATCCGCACGGGAGTGCCGGTGATCGGGATCGGAGGCTGGCAGCTGACGACGGCGGACGGCCGGACGATCGACGACGGACCGCGGTCGGTGTCGTCGGCCGACGCGGCGCTCGAGCTGCTGGACGACCTGCTGCCTCGGTAGACCGAACGTTCCCCTGACCTGCACAGATGGACCCCAGCGACCCATCGCGCACGGACCGTGGCCCGTGGACGTACCGTGCTGAGTGTGGACCACCCGCTCACGGTGCCGACGACGCCCGACGACGTCGCCCGTGCCGCCGCCGACGCCCCCGACCTGGCGGCGCTCGACGCCGTCGTCCCGCATTGCCGTGCGTGCCCGCGCCTCGTCGAGTGGCGGGAGCTGGTCGGCGTCGAGAAGCGCGCGGCGTTCCGCGACGAGACGTACTGGGCGCGACCGGTCCCCGGCTTCGGTGACCCGGACGCGACGGTGCTCGTCGTGGGTCTGGCTCCCGCGGCGCACGGCGCCAACCGCACGGGCCGGATGTTCACCGGCGACCGGTCGGGTGACTTCCTGTTCGCGGCGATGCACCGCACGGGGTTCGCGTCGCAGGCCACGTCGACGTCCCGCGACGACGGCCTCACGCTCACGGACATCCGCGTCACGGCGCCGGTGCGGTGCGCGCCGCCCGCCAACGCGCCCACCCCGCTGGAGCGCCGGACGTGCGGGCCGTGGCTGGGCCGGGAGCTGGCACTTCTGCGTCCGCGGGTGGTCGTGGTGCTCGGCGGGTTCGGGTGGCAGGCGCTGCTGACGACCCTGGCCGAGCAGGGCTGGGCGGTGCCACGTCCGCGGCCGGCGTTCGGTCACGGCGTGGAGCTGGCCCTGTCCGGGCCGGGCGGTGCCGAGCTCGTGCTCCTCGGCTGCTTCCACGTCAGCCAGCAGAACACCTTCACCGGTCGGCTGACCCCGGACATGCTCGACACGGTCCTGCTGCGAGCCCGGACCCTCGCCGGCTGACCAGAGTCCGCGGCTACGGTCGGACGATGGAGATCTCCTTCGTCGCGGGCTTCGGGCCCATCACCCAGGACGGTGACGCCGCCCGCGCGTTCTGGGGTGACAGCCTCGGCATCGCCCTGGAGGAGCCGGTGCCCGGGTACCTCACCAATGACGACCTCGACGGCGTCAAGGCGTTCGCGCTCTGGCCGCTCTCCCAGGCGGCGCAGTCGACGTTCGGGTCGGCGCAGTGGCCGACGGACGTGCCGGTCCCGCAGGCGTGGGTCGAGCTCGACGTCGCGACTGTCGCCGCTGTTGCCGATGCCGTCGCCGAGCTGACCGCCGCGGGTCACCGAGTGCTCAAGGACGCCACGGAGGAGCCGTGGGGTCAGACGACCTCCCGGCTGCTCAGCCCGGAGGGCCTGCTGGTCGGCGTGACCTTCACACCCTGGATGCACTGACTTTGTTCGTCGCTCTAAGAAAGTCGTAGGGTGGCCTCCTCGGCGATCGAAGGAGATGGCGTGGGCGACCTCGGCTACGTGGCGGGCATGACGTGGGGCTGGACCGGCGTGCGGGGCACGTGGGGTGGCCCGGATGCTCAACGGTCGATGGACCTCATGGTCGAGCGCCTGGGCGTGAACTGGACGGCGATCACGCTCAGCGCCCTGCAGGACACTCCGCAGTCGACGCAGATCCAGTTCCACGACCGGCCGACGGTCACCGACGACGAGGTCCGCTGGGCGGTCCGGCAGGCCAAGGCGCGCGGGCTGAAGGTCTGCCTGAAGCCCGTCGTCAACGTCAAGAACGGGACGTGGCGCGCCCACATCAACTTCTTCGACATCGACGTCCCCCCGGAGCCCAAGTGGTCCGAGTGGTTCGCCAGCTACACCGAGTTCATCGTCCACCACGCGCGCATCGCCGCCGAGGAGGGCGCCGAGATGCTCTGCATCGGCTGCGAGATGGTGCAGACGGACCGCCGCGAGGCGGAGTGGCGCGCCCTGATCGCGGAGGTCCGCGCGGTCTACGACGGCCTGGTCACGTACAACTGCGACAAGTACCAGGAGGACCGCGTCGGCTGGTGGGACGCGGTCGACGTCATCTCGTCGTCGGGCTACTACCCGGTCGACGACTGGGAGAACCAGCTGGACCGTATCGAGCCCGTGGTGGCCGCGTCCGGGAAGCCGTTCTTCTTCATGGAGGCCGGCTGCCCCAGCCGCGTCGGCTCCCCCGCCCTGCCCAACGACTGGAACCTGCAGGGCGCGGTGTCCCAGCAGGCACAGGTCGACTGGTACCAGGCGGCGTTCACGGCGTGCGCCCGGCGCGACTGGGTGGGCGGCTTCATGCTCTGGGACTGGCCCGCACGGTTGTACGACGAGTCCGCCGCGGCCACCGACGACGACTACTGCATGTTCGGCAAGGCCGCCGAGGGTGTGGTGCGGAGCGCCTACGCGGAGGCCCTCCGCACCGGCGTCAGCTGACGACGACCGTCTTGGTGAGCTTGTCCGAGAACGTCTGTCGCTTGGCGTCCCAGAGCGGCCAGAGGTACCCGAGGTAGAAGAACCCGTCGACGTAGTGGGCGACGTCGCGCACGAACGCCATCCAGATGCCGAGCGGCTCGCCCGTCCCGTCGCGCTGCATCGTGAGCCCCAGCGCCTTCTTGCCCCACGACTGCCCGGTCCGGCCGCCGCGCACCCACCGGTTCCATCCCCACAGACCGAACGAGACGAACGCACCGAGGACGAACGCCAGGGCGCCGGCAGGGTTGGGCTGGCTCACCGGCACGCCGTCGACGTAGGACGTGGTCGGTGACGCCACCGCACCGATGATGGCGCCCATCCAGTAGGGCAGCAGGGCGAGCGAGTCCAGCAGGTAGGCACCCACCCGCTGGCCCCACGAGGCGTGGATGACGCCGAACCCGACGAAGTACCCGGGGTATCCGACCGTGGGAGCGCCGTACGCGGGAGAGCCGTACGCGGGAGGACTGAACGTCGGTGCGCCGTCGGCGGGTGCGCCGTACGCGGGAGTGCCGTACTCGGGAGTGCCGTACGCCGGTGCACCGATTGCGGGGGTGCCGTACGCGGGGGCCCCGAACGCGTCCTGGCCGTACACGGGCGCGGCCTGTCCGTAGGAAGCGGGTACCGCGTACGGATCGGCAGCCGACTGCCCGTAAGGGCCCGGTGCGGGCTGGTCCCAACGCGCGCCTGAGGGCTGGAAGGGGTCCTGGTTGCTCACGGTTCTCCTGTGCACTTGGGGGCTGACGGACGAGTCCACATCCCCCATCGGCACGGCACGCGCACCGATTGAACCGGGGGCGACGGCCGTCGTGGGCCGTCACCCGGTCGGCGGTCGCCCTGGTCAGCCCCGGGTCAGTCGAGGGAGACGCGCAGGCCGACGCCCGCGGCGGACGTGGCGATGGTGACGTCGAAGAACCGTGCGTAGTCGCCCGCGACGTGGTGCAGGTGGCCGAACAGCTCGACGGAGATCGCGCCGACGAGGGAGGTGAACAGCGTCCCCGACCGGATCGCGATCCGCGCCACGTCGTCGGGCACCGTCGTGGGGTCGGTGAACCCCGCGACGGCGAGGGCCTCGGGCGCCATGCGGCCGGCGGGGTCGAAGTCGGGTCCGGCCGGGTCGAGGACCCCGTCGCGGGCCGCCGCCATGAGCAGGCCGATGATGACCCCCCACAGCCGCACGGCCGATCGCACGGTGTCGTCGGGGGCCCGGTAGCCGCGGACCGGGGTGCCGTAGATGAGCTCGAACGAGTACGGCTGGTCGAGGGCCCATCGCCGCACCGCGCGCGCCACCTCCAGCCACGTCTGCGCCGGGTCAGCCCCGTGGGCGTCGGCGGCGACCTTCTCCGCGACCTCCCCGACGGCGTCGTACGCCTCGATGATCAGCAGGGTGAGCAGGGCGTCGCGCGACGGGACGTAGCGGTAGACGGCCGACGAGGCCATGCCGAGGTCGCGGGCGACCGCGCGCAGGCTCAGCGCCGCGGACCCCTCGCTCTCGAGGCGCGCACGTGCCGCGGCGAGCAGCTCGGACATGACCTCGGCCCGCGCTCGGTCGCGGGCGCGCAGGGGGGTCGTCGGCTCGGTCACGGACGCCAGTGTGCCTGCTCCGTCGCGAAACTGCGAGCACTGCTCTTGTTCTCGACAGACGATTGTGCGAGCATTGCTCACAGCAGAGAGCACTGCTCTCGTTTCTCACGAAGGAGTTCGACATGGCTCGCCACGTCATCGTCGGCAAGGGTGCCGTCGGCACCACGCTGGCCCACCAGCTCGCCGACGACGGTGCCGACGTCCTGGTGCTCAGCCGGACCGGCGGCGCGTCCGCCGGCCGCATCACGCACGCCGCCGTCGATGCGACCGACGTCGATGCCCTGACCGCGGCCGCCCGAGGCGCCGACGTCGTCTACAGCTGCGCCGCCCCGCCCTATCACCGCTGGCCCACCGACTGGCCCCCGCTGTGGGCGTCCCTGCTCGACTCGGCTGCGCGGACCGGTGCAGTCCTCGTGGCCGTCGGCAACCTCTACGGGTACGCGACGCACGGTGCCGTGATGACCGAGGACACCCCGCTCGACAGCACCGAGCGCAAGGGCAGGGTCCGCGCGCAGATGTGGCGCGACGCCGAGGCGCGCCACCGCGCCGGCGACCTGCGGGTCACCGAGGTGCGCGCTGCCGACTACTTCGGACCGTTCGCGGACTCCCAGGCGATGGCCGGACCGCGCTTCCTCGGACCGCTGCTCGCCGGCAGGGTGGTGCGGACGGTCACCGCCGTCGACCAGCCGCACAGCTGGACGTACCTGCCCGACCTGGCCCGCGCGCTCGTCGCCGCCGGCAGGACGCCCGACGCCTGGGGGCGCGCCTGGCACGTCCCGACAGCGGAGCCGCTGACGATGCGGGAGCTGGGCGAACGGTTCGCCGGTGCGGGACCGGCCCCTAGGATCCGACCGATGCCGGGGCCCGTCGTGCGCGCGCTCGGCCTCGTGTCGCCGCTGCTGCGCGAGGTCGCCGGCGTCTCCGACCACTTCACGCAGCCCTACGTCATGGACACCACCGCGTCGTCGCGGATGCTCGGCCTCGTTGCGACGCCGTGGGACACCTCGATCGACGAGACGATCGCAGCGACCCTCGGGCGGTCGGGTGTCGGAGGTCGGGCGTAGCGTCGGCTCCCATGAAGTTCGGTGTCACCGCGTCGTGCGGTTCCGCAGCCCAGAACATCGAGATGGCCGTCGCGGCAGAGGATGCCGGCTGGGACGCGTTCATGGCCTGGGACGGCATCAGCGTCGGCCCCATGGACACGTTCGACCCGTGGACCGTGCTCGGCGCCGCCGCGGTGCGGACCAGCCGGATCACGCTCGGCGCCATGGTGTTCTCGCTGCCGCGGCGCAAGCCCTGGGAGGTCGCGCGCCAGGCACTGACCGTCGACCACCTGTCCGGCGGCCGCTTGGTCCTGCCCGTGGGCCTCGGCGCCATCGACGACGGTGCCTACAGCCGCGTCTCCGGTGAGACCACCGACGTCAAGGAGCGCGCCGCACTTCTCGACGACTCCCTCGCGATCCTCGACCTCGCCTGGACCGGGGAGAAGTTCAGCTACCAAGGGACCCACTACCAGGTCACCGATCTCGAGTTCCGGCCTCGGCCGGTGCGAGGAGCGATCCCCGTCTGGGTCATCGGCGCCTGGTTCGCGCCACGGTCGATGCGCCGTGCACTCGCGCGCGACGGGGTCATCGCGGTCCGGCGGGAGGACGGGTTCGACCCGCTGAAGCCCGACGAGTGGCGGTCCGTGCGGTCCTGGGTGGACGAGCACAGCGGCGGTACGCCCGTCGAGCTGGTCGCCGAGGGCGTGCTCCCGGCCGACCCTGCCGAGGCAGCGGACAAGATCGCCGCGCTCGAGGACGCCGGCGTCACCTGGTGGATCGACTCCAACTGGAACTTCGACACCGTCACCCCCGACGGCCTCCTCGACCGGATCCGCCAAGGACCCCTCCCCACGTGAGCGTGACCGTCGCCGACTGCGAGCGCGTCCAGACCAGCTGGTTCCAGCACCGGTCCGAGGTCCTCGGGGTCGACGCGTGGGAGGACACCGGACTGGTCTGGGCCAACGGCGACCTGATGTTTCCGCAGCTAATCGACCCGGCGGCCCTCGCCCGCGGCGTGGAACGCGCTCGCGCCGGCGGGAGCACCGTCGTCGGCGCGTGGCTCGGGCTCGACGTCGACCCGGCCCCGCTCGCGGCGGCGGGGTTCGAGAAGGGCTGGTCTCCGTGGTGGATGACCGGCCCGATCGACCTGGGCGGTCTCCCGGCGGATCCGCGGGTCGAGCTGCAGGACGCCTGGGAGCGCGCCTGGTACGCCGCGGCCCACGTCGACGGACGGCTCGCGGGCCGGGCGGCGTCGCACCGCGTCGATCACCTCGCCGGCGTCTTCGACATGGAGGTCTGGCCGACGTTCCAACGCCGCGGGCTGGGCACGGGGCTGATGCAAGCCGTGTGCGCCGCCGCAGCCGACGCCGGGGCCCGGCACGTGGTCCTCAACTCGACGCCGACCGGCGTCCGCCTCTACGAGAAGTGCGGTCTGGAGCGCATCGGGACGGGCATCACCTGGTGGCTGCATCCGCCGACCGTCCCCGGAGCACCGCTGGGTGCGTCACACTCTTCGTAGAGACGAAGGAGCACCATGCTGACATGCCCGGTCTGTACGTCCGGAGAGCTCGAACTCGTCGAACGGTTGGCGGACGATCGCCGCACCATCCGATGCACCGCCTGCGCACACCAGTGGACCCGCGGAGAGTCGAAGACGTCGGCCCCCCTGCCGTCCTCGTCGGCCGACCTGCAAGCCGCGTTCCCCGACCGCTCCGCTGTCGACCCGGCCCGGTGGGACAAGGTCGCCGCGCTGGCCGCGACGTCGCCGCCCACCGAGCCCGGGTTCGACTGGTCCCACTACCAGCAGGTGTTCGCCCGCGACGAGGTGGCCGACTGCGACCCCCGCGACCTGCTGTCGTTCGTGAACGAGACGCCGGGCGCGACGAACGCGACCACCGCCTCGTTCAACCGGGCGTGGAAGACGATGGGCGAGCGTGAGGCGTCGGCCCGCACCCGCAACACCATCCGCTACCTGCTGTACGGCCCCACCTCGGTGCCGCTGCCGGACCGGCTCACGCGGCTGATCCTCGGCCAGGGCGGGCTCGGCATGACGGGCTTCAAGGAGCCGACGCTCACCCGGGTCCTCGTCGCCACCTCCCCCGAGTCGTACCTGCCCATCTCCACCTACGGCGGGGCGCGCGGCGGCAAGAAGGAGATCGCGCAGCGCGTCTACGGGCTGAGCCTGCCGGAGGTCGCCAAGGAGCAGTTCACGATCGGTCGGCTCATCGTGTGGAGCAACGACCTGCTCGTGGACCTGGTCGAGGACGAGTTCGACGACCTCACTCAGGCGGCCGCGTTCCTCACGACCGTGAAGGTGCCGGCGTAGTCACTCGGTGCTGACGCGGCTCACGGCGACTCGTCGTGCGGCCGCGTCAGCTCGTCGCGCAGCTTCGCGACGACGTCCGGACCCAGCTCGAACCCCTGCGAGCTGCCGGGGTTGATCACGATGCCCACGTCCGCGGGCATCCGCAGCAGCACCTCCCGGACCGGCATCGCGACCGCCTCGCCCCCGAGCCGCCCCTCGTCCCTGAACCGCTGCACCGACGAGAACGCCACGAGGTGGTGCGAGCCGTCACGCTGCACGAGCGCGGGGATGAAGCCCTCCAGGTGCTCCCCGACCGGGCCGCCGCTCGGGACTGCGACCTGCTCGTACGCGAACCGCGTGAGCAGCTTGGCGCCGTCGATCGTGCCGGGGGCCGCGGTGCGCAGCGCCTGGTCGAAGTCCTTCATCGGTGCTCCCTCGTCGTTGCGGGCGAGGCTCACGCTACCGGCGGTTCACCTCGTCGCCAGCCGGAACAGGGAGGGTGTCACGACCTCGATCCTGTGCACCTCGAACCCCGTCCGCCGACCCACGACGTGGCGAGCCCACGCGTGCTCCCGGCACAGCTCCTCCGATGACCACACCTGCCCGTGCGGGAACCCCGGCGTGTCCAGCAGAACACCCATGACCTCGCCCATGACGACGACCCAGCGCGTGTCCGGGCCGGTGATCGGAGCCTCTCCGATCGGGTGGGCGACGGCCCAGACGGTCGAACCCGGGATCGGCTCGTGGTGGTCGGTGGCGGAGCGGAGGCGGGTGGCGTCCGACGTGGTGGCCATGGGTCCAGTGCACTCGCGCGACGTGGCGGGGGTGTGACGGCAGGCCGACGGGGAGGTGGCCGTCCGACGAGGGACGGATGGCCGGAGGTCGGTATCACATGTCGAGCATGTCGATCGGCTTAGTGACGTATTGCCCGGGACTCGGGCACGATGCGCCGGCTGAGCCGAACCGCTCCGACGAAATCCGAGGAACCCTCCATGAGCTCGACCTACCTCTGGTACATCCCCAATGAGGTCGCCCCCGGACACCGCGGCGACTCCGTCGTGGCGCACCACAACAGCCTGTCGACCCTGACCGAGCGGGCCGTGGCGCTCGAGAACCACGGCTGGACGGGCGCGCTGCTCGGCACCGGCTGGGGCCGGCCCGACACGTTCACCGTCGCCACAGCCCTGGCCGCCCGCACCGCCACGTTCGAGCCGCTCATCGCGATCCGGCCCGGGTACTGGCGTCCCGCCAACTTCGCGTCCGCCGCGGCGACCCTGGACCACCTCACGGGTGGGCGCGTGCGCATCAACATCGTCTCCGGCAAGGACAACCTCGGCGCGTACGGCGACGTCGAGGGCGACCAGGCGGACCGCTATGCGCGGACGCGGGAGTTCATGCAGGTCGTGCGCCGCCTCTGGACGCAGGAGGACGTGCACCACGACGGCGAGCACTTCCAGCTGACGGGGTCGACCGTGGTCCCGCGGATCGAACCGCGCGACGGACGCCTGCACCCGACGCTCTACTTCGGGGGTGCGTCCGACGCGGCCGAGCGTGTCGCGGCAGCCGAGGCCGACGTCCAGCTCTTCTGGGGCGAGCCCTTGGCCGGGGTGCGGGACCGCATCGAGCGTCTGCGGGCGCTCAGCGACGAGGTCGGACGGGAGCACGCTCCCCTGGAGTTCGGCCTCCGTGTGACGACCCTCGTGCGGGACACCACCGAGGAAGCCTGGGCCGACGCCGAGGCGAAGGTCGCGCAGATGGCCGCCACACAGGGCGCCGCCCCGCAGAACCCGCACCGTCGGACGGCCGTCGGCCAGCAGCGCCTGCTCGACCTGGCTGCGCAGGGCGACGTGCTCGACGACAACCTCTACACCGCACCCGGCCGGTTCGGTGGCGGGGGCGCGGGCACCACGTGGCTCGTCGGATCTGCCGACGACGTCGCAACGTCGCTGCGCAAGTACGAAACCCTCGGCGTGACGCACTTCGTTCTCTCCGACACCCCGTACCTGCGGGAGATCGAACGGCAGGGCGACCAGCTGCTCCCGCTTCTGCGCGGATGAGCGAACCGGTTACGCCTCGCGACGCGCGTCGGCCGGCGGCCGCCCTCCGGGTGTGTCGACCTTCCTCGGCAGCACGAACACCAGCGCGAAGCTCACGACGGCAAGCACTGCACTGACGGCCATCGCGTGCGCGGCGCTGTCGACGAACGCCTGCGCGATCTGCGTCGGGTCGTTGCTGGTGATGTGCAGCGTGCCGAACAGGACGCTGCCGATGACCGCGATCCCGATCGCGGAACCGACGCGCTGCATCACGCTGATCACGCCGCTGGCGGCCCCGGCTTCGGAGCGATCGACGGTCGCGACGATGAACTGCGCGTTCGGTGCGATGAACAGCCCGCTGCCGATGCCGGCGATCAGCAGCGGCAGGAGCAGGTCCCAGCTGACGAGGTCCGCCGCGTCGACGAAACGCAGGACGAGCCACGTCGAGACCAGGCCGACTGCCACCATCCCCGTACCGACGATGAGCACCGTCCGCCCGAGGCGCTTCGAGAGCCGGTTGCTCTGCGAGGCACCGATGATGCTCCCGATCGCGAACGGCACCGCCACCAGCCCGGACTCGAGCGCCGTGTGGCCGAGGCCCGCCTGCCACAGCAGCGAGATGGTGAAGAAGATGCTGGTGAACGCAGCGAAGTAGACGAGCGCGAGGATCGTGCCCCCGGTGAACGCCGGGTGGGAGAACAGGTGCGGCGGCACCATCGGGTTGTCGTCCTCGATCCGCTTCTCCCAGAACGCGAACGCCACGATCAGCAGCACACCCGCCGCCAGCGTGACGAACGTCCACGTCTGCCAGCCTTTGTCCTGCCCCTCGATCAGCGGCACCAGCAACGCGATCAGTCCCGTGGTGAGCAGCGCCAGCCCGACGAAGTCGTACCCGTCCTTCGCCCTACCCTCCGCACCTGCCGGCAGGATCCTCGCGGCCGCGATCAAGGCAACGACACCGATCGGGAGGTTGACCCAGAACACCAGCCGCCACCCGTTCACGTCGCCGAACGCCTGGATGATCAACCCGCCGAGAATCGGTCCGAGAGCCGTCGAGACCCCGATGACCGAGCCCATGATCGCGAACGCCTTGCCGCGCACCGGCCCCGGGAACAACAACTGGATCATCGCCGTGACCGCCGGGACGAAGATGCCGCCCGCCAGGCCCTGGACCACCCGCGCGACGACCAGCTGCAGACTGTTCTGCGCGAGCCCGCAGAACAGGCTCGCGATCGTGAACAGCAGCAAGCCCGTGAAGAAGACCCACTTGTGGCCGATCCGGTCACCGATCCGGCCCGCGGGGATCAGCGCGATACCGAACGCCAGCGCGTAGCCGCTGATGATCCAGCTGAGCGTCGCCTCTGACGCGTCCAGGCTGACCTGGATGGTCGGGAGGGCGACGTTGACGATCGTCGTGTCCAGCAAGGCCATGAACATGCCAGCCATGAGGACGATGAGCGCGTTCCAGGCGGAGCGGGGCACGGCGATCGCTTGCCGGGACTGGCCGTCCGTCATGAAGGCGCGTCCTTTGAGCGGCGGCAAGAGACAGGGCGCGCACCTGCGCCGAGCCCACGATCTCCCGACGATCGCCCACGCGCAACGCGTGCGGCGTGCTCAGCGGGCGCTCTGACCCAGTCCGCCGTATCCGAATATGTGGGCGCTGAGCACGTCGACTTCCCGGCGTGGGTCGCCGAAGAAGGCCTGAATCCGACGAGCGACCCGGGCAAACGGCCGCTCGCGAGCGCCTCCCGCGGCATTCCAATTTGCCATGGGAACGATCAGGAACAGGTGGTGCGCGTCGGGTGCGATGTGGACCTTCCAGAAGTCTTTGAGGTCGTGGTTATTGGTCGTCGTGCCTCCTCGTTCGACCTCCGCGACGATTCCACGGCCGAGCCCGAGCGGGTACACGAAGTCGGGCCGGGCACGGGTGACAAGCCCAACCTCCGGCGTGAGGACCACCTCCTCGCGAAACCCCAAGTCCGCGAAAAGCAACTCAGAGACGATTCGCTGGACCGCACTGCTACCGGCACCGTGAATGTGGACGAGGTCGATGTCCTCGGTTCGCGCCTCCAGGTGAGTTGACAACTGAGCCGCGACTGAATCGACGGTGCTCAACTCCACTGCCTCAGCGGCCGTTATCTCGCTACGCGTGAACCTTGCGTAGCGCTGGACCATGTCGAGCAGCTTCGCCCGCATTCCATCGAAAAGCTAGCTCCGAATGGATGCAATGCGCTCAAGCTCGCGCGATGCTCGCCGTGCTTGCTCAGCCCACGAAACCCCCCCGCAACACTCCCCCCGTACCGTCCCCTCAACGAGGCATAGACGCAGGCGTCGCCCGCACGCGACCCCAGCGTCCCGACGGACGAGCGCGAGGAGCGGCGGATGTTCGAGCGCGTCGACCCTTTCATCGGCACGGAGGCCACGAGCCTGCCGGGTCAAGAAGGCCTCGCACGGACATGGTGGTGGCCGAAGCCGCAGGTCGGCAACACGCACCCGGGCGCGACGTACCCGCTCGGCATGGTCAGCGCGTGCGCGTACTCGGGCGCTTACCCGACGGGGTACGGCCGCTACGACCTCGGCACGGAGGGCCTCCCGACGGAGCTGTACGACCGGCAGGTGGCCAGCGGGTTCACGCACTTCCAGCAGTCCGGCACGGGTGCGATCCGCAAGTACTACAACTACTTCCGCGTCACCCCGATGCTGCAGCCGTTGGACGATCTGGGTCAGCTGTGGGACGTCGTCGACGAGAGCGCGGAGCCCGGCTACTACACGGCGACGCTCGACTCAGGCATCCGTGCGGAGATCACGGTCGGTCCCAAGTCGGCGGTCCACCGGTACACGTTCCCCGCGCACCGGGACGCGCGGCTGGTCATCGACTTCTCGCTGGGCGGCCTGTCCATCCCCCACGGCCGGACGGTTCCGCTGCGGGCGCACCTGCACTCGATCAGTCCCGGGATCGCGCAGGGCGAGATCGTCGTCGAAGGTGCTCCGCTGGCCATCCATGTGGAGTGCGACGACCCGCGCTGGCGGCAGCTGCTCTGGTACGACCGTCGGCTCATGCCGGGCGGCACGCGGCTGGACTTCGACCGGATCCGGCCGACGACGCTGCGACCGTTCGGGCTGATGTGGGCGGGGCCGTCGGAACCCGGTCAGGTGGTGGAGCTGCGGTTCGGGTTCTCGCTGAGGGGTGTGGACCAGGCGCGGGAGAACCTCGAACGTGAGTGCGGTCCGGGCCCGTCGAGCTTCACGACGCGCCGCGCGGCGACTGCAACAACCTGGCAGGAGGCGCTCGGCAAGATCCGGGTGGACACGCCGTCGAAGGACAAGCAGACCGTCTTCTCGACGGCGCTCTACCACTCGCTGATCAAGCCGTGCCTGGCGCCGGACGAGTCGCCGTTCTGGCCGGCCGACGGGCCGTTCGCGTTCGACCTCGCGACCATGTGGGACATCTACCGGACGCAGCTGCCGCTCCTGGCGACGCTGATGCCGGACAAGGCCGTCGAGCTGGCCAACGCGCTGCTGTACATCTCGGAGGAGGAGGGGAACCTCCCGATCGGCTACCGGATGGCGCGCGGTGCCGACCAGTTCAGCCGGCAGGCGTCCGCGCTGGCGCACACGTTCCTGTCCGACCTCTGCCAGCTCGGGCTGCCGGGCATGGACTGGGACTGGGCGTTGGTGCACATGCACAACGACCTGCGCCGGACGTACGGCGAGGACTTCCTGCTGCGCGGCAAGGTGCACCCGATCAGCCACACGCTCGACCTCGCGTTCGGGTACTGGTGCACGTCGCAGATCGCCGCCCACGTCGGTGACCCGGCGCTGGTCGAGCAGTTCACGCCGTTGGCAGCGCGGTGGGTCAACGCGTTCGACGAGGAGACCGGCCTCCTGCAGGACTCCACCTACTACGAGGGCGGGCGCTGGAACTACTCGTTCCGGCTGCTGCACGACATGGCCGCACGCATCAAGCTCTCGGGTGGCGACGACGCCTTCGTCGCGCAGCTCGACCACTTCTTCGGCTTCGACGCTCCGCCCGTGGTGCAACCGGGGGTGCGGCCGAGCATCGAGGAGATGGCCACGGGGTACGCGCTGAACCGGTTCGAGGGCCTGAACAACGAGCCGGACATGGAGGCGCCCTGGTCGTACCACTACGCCGGCCGACCGGACCGGACCGCAGAGGTTGTGCAGGCCATCGTGCAGAACCAATTCAGCACCGGGCGCGGCGGGCTGCCCGGCAACGACGACTCCGGTGGGCTGTCGTCGTGGTTCGTGTGGGCGTCGCTCGGGCTCTTCCCCGTCGCGGGCCAGAACCTGTTCCTGATCAGCGCGCCCGCGTGGCGCGAGTCGAGCATCGACGTCGGCGACCGCAACCTCACGATCGAGACCACCGGATTCATCGAACCGACGCCGGGCGGGCCCACGCAATATGTCCATTCCGTGCACCTCGACGGTGTGCGGCTGGAACGCACCTGGCTCACCGGCACCGAGCTCCATCGCGGCGGACGACTGCACCTGGAGCTCGGCCCGACGCCGAGCGACTGGGGCACCACCGTCCGCCCTCCGTCCGTGAGCACCCACCCCCCGACCACCGCGCTGCGGCGCTGAGCGAGCCACCAAGGAGCAGCCGTGTTCCCGAACCGCCGTCTCGTCATCGTCGTCCGCGCCGACCCGGTTATCTGCGGCCACTCGGGTGAGGCCCGCAATCTCGCCGAGGCTGCCCTGCAGCGAGGTTTCGACGACGTCCGCATCGTCACGTGGCCCATCGACCGGCTGCAGGCGACCGGCCTGCCCCTCAAGCCCCTCGACGGCGTGCTGCCGTACTCGCCGGGGATCACCGTCGAGCGCCCCGAGCCGGTCGGCGACTACAAGGTTCCCGACGGCCGCTGGCTCGCGGGCATCGTCGGCCGGCTCGTGGAGCTGTTCACGGACGGCGTCCCGACGGTCGCGATGTCGCTCTACCTGAGCCCGCACTCGCTCGCGGTGGCCGACGCCGTGCACGTCGCCCGTCGGACCGGTCTGCCGGTGAACGTGACGACCGTCGCGGAGGCCGTCGGCTCCGACGTCACCAACGTGGTCCGCGCCTGCGTCGAGAAGGACGAGTTCGGCGCCGCGGCGCACGTGCTGTCCAGCTACCTGGAGCACGACGTGTGCCTCGCGGTCAGCGACTACACGCGTGAGCTGATCATCGCCGAGGCCGCCGCCATCGACGCCAAGCACGGCACCACGTTCGCCGCCCAGTGCCGCGAGCGCGTCTCGGTCTCCTACCCGGCGATCGACGTCGGCTCGTACCTCGACCTGGACCAGACCGAGACAGCGCGAGTGCTCGATGCTCGCGGGCTGCGCGCCGACGGGTACGTCCTGTTCCTCTCCCGTCTCGCGCACGCCAAGGGGGTCGACGACCTCATCGCCGGCTTCGCGACGAGTCGCGGCTGCGACGACCTCCGGCTGGTCGTCGCCGGCAACGGTCCCGACGCGTCGCGCCTCCAGGAGCTCGCGGCCTCGTCGAGCGCCGCCGACCGGATCGTGTTCTTCGACGACGTCGACGACGACGAGAAGGCCCACCTCATGGCCGCGTCCGCCGCGTACGTGCTGCCGAGCAAGCCGCGGCCGGAGTTCGTCGAGACGTTCGGCATCGCGCTCGCCGAGAAGATGCTCGCCGGCGGCGGACCGATCATCACCACCGACACCGGCGGCATCAGCGAGGCGGTCGGCGACTGCGCGCTCATCGTGCCGGTCGAGTCCCCCTCGGCGATCGCCGAGTCGCTGGACCGCATCCTCGCCATGTCCGCCGACGAGCGCGCCGACTGGGAGACCCGCGCGCGACTGCACGCCCTGCAGTTCGACCGAGGCGCGGTGCTGGACGCGATCCTCGACCGGGTGGCGCGCGTGATGTGGGTGCCGACGCCGGTGGGCTGAGGTGCGCGTCGTTGACGTGCCCGCACGCGCGGTCGGAGACTGGCGGGACGAGGGCTCGACGTCCTCATCCCCGCAGGAGGCATCGTGGCCGACAGCGCGACCTACCCACAGGCACCCCCGCTCACCGAGGACGAGCTCACGGACTTCCTCCGGAGCGCGGACGTCGCCCGTCTGGCCACCCACAACGAGGACGGCAGCATCCACCTGGCACCCGCGTACTACGTGTACGAGCTGCCGGACATCCTGATCGGGACCCAGACCACCTCGCGCAAGGCCCGCAACGTCGCGCGCGACCCTCGTGTCTCTGTCTTGTTCGACGTCGTCGGGGCCGAGCCGATCGGCGCCCTCGTCTACGGCACGGCTGAGCTGGACCGCCACGACGTGCTGGCCAAGCGGGCGACGATCTTCCGTCGGTACATGGCCGACGACGCCGCCGACCAGTTCGCCCGGAGCCTCGCCGACTCGTGGGATCCGGTGATCATCCGGGTCCGGCCCGAGCGCATCGTCTCGTTCGACTACCGCAAGGGCTTCCCCGCTGGCGACTGAGGCAGACATGTCGGGGCGGTAGACGCGGGGTGATCCCGACGCGCGCTCGTCGGCAAGCGAACGTACGGTCGAAGACCCGCCCGTCACGTCGTGAGGATCAAGCCGATGGCGTCCACCGAGCCCTTGATCTTCGTCCTGCACGGCGCGCGCGGTGACCTGGCGAGGCGCATGGTGCTCCCCGCGCTGGCCACGCTGCAGCGGCGGCACCTGCTCCCGGAGCGGTGGGCGCTGCTCGGCACGGGCCGCTCACCGATCAGCTCGCAGGAGTTCGACGAGCTGCTGCGCGACGCGGTCCGGGAGTTCGGCGACGACGAGGCCGCCGAGGGCGTACCCGAGCTGACCGAGCACACCGCCTACTGCGGAGACGTCAGCGAGGACGACAGCGCCGACGAGCTCCCCGGGGAGCTGGACCGGCTGCGCGCCAAGCTGGGCGGCGACGTGACAGTCATCCACTACCTCGCGGTCCCGCCGTCGTCGTTCGCGCCGATCACCCGGGCGCTGAAGAAGGCGGGTCTGACGGACGGGATCCGCATCGTCTACGAGAAGCCCTACGGCACGTCGCTGGAGACGTTCCGGGAGCTCGACGCGACGGTGCACGACGCGTTCGACGAGGAGCAGGTCTTCCGGATCGACCACTTCCTGGGCAAGGAGGCGACGCAGAACCTGCACGTCCTGCGGTTCGCCAACGAGCTGTTCGGCGGCATCTGGAACCGGCAGCACGTCGCCCAGGTCCAGATCGACGTGCCGGAGACGCTCGACGTCGCACAGCGCGCGGAGTTCTACGACGCGACCGGCGCCGCGCTCGACATGCTGGTCACGCACCTGTTCCAGGTGGCCGCCGAGGTGGCGATGGAACCCCCGCGCCGCCTCGACGCCGCGAACCTGGGCACGGCGCGCGAGGACGTCATCGCGCACTTCCGCCCGCTCGACCCGACGAACGACGTCGTGCTCGGGCAGTTCGACGGCTACCGCGACATCGACGGAGTGCCCGACGACTCCACGACCGACACGTTCGTCGCCGCCCGGCTCTGGGTGGACACCGAGCGCTGGAGGGATGTGCCGTTCCTGCTGCGCACGGGCAAGCGGATGGCCGCGTCGGCGCAGCAGGTGACGCTCGTGCTGCGGACGCCCGACGAGCTGTTCGGCTCCCCCGTCGGACCCAACCACGTGATCGTCTCGCTGGCGGGATCGGGCGAGCTGAAGGTCACGACCACCGTCAAGCGGCCCGGCGCGTTCCTCGAGCTGGCGACGGGTACCGCGGACCTCGCCCTCTCCGACGTCGAGCCCGGACAGTCCCTGCCGCCCTACGCGGGACTGCTGGAGGACGTGCTCGTCGGCGACCGCACCCTGTTCACCACGTCCGCCGGGCTCGAGTCCGCGTGGATCGCGTTCGACCCGCTGCTCGGCGCAGACCGCCCGACGCCCGAGCCGTATGCGGTCGGATCCTGGGGACCGGAGGCCGCGGACCGGTTGGCGGAGCCGCACGGGTGGGTGCTTGGCGACTGACGCTCAGGCGGCCGCGGCGACGACCTCGATCGGGCACGTGACGTCCGGTGCGCCGGCGATCCGGGCATCGGCCGTCAGGAGCACGGCGCCCAGTCGCTCCGCGAGCGCGACGTACGCCGCGTCGTAGGCCGAGAGGTTCGCGCCGAGGGCCCACACCCGCTCAGCGAGGACGTCGTGCGACCAGAGGTCGATCGAGAGGGAGCGGAACCCGTCGAGAGCCAGCCGCGCCTCGGCGTCCGAGAGCCGACCGGCATTGCGATACCTGCGCAGGACGTTGGTGACCTCGTACGGGAGCAGGTCGGGCGCGACGACCGCTGCACCGTCGAGCCGCGCCGCGACGTGCTCACCGGCCGGCCCCGGGTCGATCAGGAGCATCAGCGCGGCCGACGCATCGAGGACCACCGTCTCCGTCACCGACGATCGGCCCCGAGCTCGTCGACCAGATCGGCGTACGAGAGGCGCGGGTAGGCGCGCGCCCGGGACCGGACCTGAGCGAGCGCGTCGGACGGGCTGGGCCGTCCGGTGAGGTCGATCAGGTGCGCGCGGAGGAACTCCTGCATCGACATCCCGCTGCGCGCCGCTCGGGCCGCGAGCTCGTCACGCACCTCGTCCGGGACGTCCCTCACCGTGATCACTGTCATGACTGCATCCTAGCGTGCGTGCATGCATTTCACCTGCACGCGACTGCACGTCGGGCAGATCCACGCCCCAGCCTCAGCGCCCGCACAGCGTCGGTACAGGCACGCATCGCTCAATGGAACCCGTCCCACACGGAGGGTTCCCATGACTCAGTACGCGCTCCTCGCGCTCGACCTCGTCGCCATCAGCGTCCTCGCGTTCGGCGTCTACTTCCCCCGGCACCGTCGGCGTGACCTCGTCGTCGCGTACCTCGGCGTGAACGTCGGTGTCCTGGCAGTCGCGACGGCCCTGGCCGGCAGCGCGGTCGGTGCAGGCCTCGGGCTCGGGCTGTTCGGCGTGCTGTCGATCATCCGGCTGCGGTCCACGGAGCTGACGCAGCACGAGGTGGCGTACTACTTCTCCGCGCTGGCGCTCGGGCTGCTGGGCGGGGTGACGGTGACGCCGTCGGCCGTCAGCGCCGCGCTGATGGTGATGGTCGTGGTGGTCATGGCCGTCGTCGACCACCCGCGGATGCTGCGGCGGTACCGGCAGCAGACGATGGTGCTGGACTCGGCGATCACGGACGAGACCGCACTCGTCGCGCACCTGGAACGCCTCCTCGGCGCCACCGTGCACACGGCCATCGTGCAGCGGGTCGACCTGGTGAACGACACCACGTGCGTCGACGTCCGGTACGAGCTGGCGGCCGCACGGGAGCGGGTCGCCGCATGATGCCCATCGGCCTGGTCGAGCTGACCGAGCGCGCGAGCCTGCAGACCCGCATCGACCGCAAGTACGTGATCCCTTCGGCGAAGCTCGACGTGCTCCTGCGAGGCATCGAGCCGGGCGCCCGGGTCCTCGAGATCGACGGGGAGCGCGACTTCGCCTACGAGTCCGTCTACTTCGACACCCCCGACCTGACCAGCTACCTCGGCGCGGCACACCGCCGGCGTCGGCGGTTCAAGCTCCGCACCCGCACCTACGTGGACTCCGCGCTCTGCTGGGTCGAGGTCAAGACCCGCGGCCCGCGCGGCAGCACTGTCAAGACACGCCTGCCGTACGACCCGGACGACCGCGACACCCTGACCGACGAGGGCCGGCGGTTCGCCGGCGACGTCCTGGACAGCGACGCGGCGGTCGGCAAGACGCTGGTCAGCACGTACCGCCGGACGACCCTCTTCCTGCCGGCCACCGCGAGCCGCACGACCATCGACACCGGCCTGGTGTGGACGTCGGCGCTCACGGGAGCGTCCCGGGCCCTGCCGGACCGCGTGGTCATCGAGACCAAGACCGGCTCCACCCCGAGCTCCACCGACCGCCTCCTGTGGCGGCACGGCCACCGCCCGGTCCGCATCTCCAAGTACGGCACCGGCATGGCCGCCCTGCACGCCGACCTCCCCCACCACCCGTGGCGCCGCGTCCTCGACCGGCACGTCACCCTCTGAAGGAGCACCTCATGCGACGCCTCACCCCGACGATCCTGGTCCCCGCCGCCCTCGTCGCGGCCCTGCTGACCGGCTGCACGGCCACGGCTGACGCCGCCAGCTCCGACGGGAGCACGACCACCGTCACGACCGACGCCGACCTGACCGTCGAGCAGGCCAGGGATGCGAACACGGCCCCGTCGGAGGTCGATCTCGAGCCGTCGGCCGACGAGGTCGCGATCACCCTCAACGACCCGACCGCGACCGACGGCGTGACCGTCGACGGCAGCACCGTCACGATCACCGCGGCGGGCACCTACCGGCTCAGCGGCGCCCTCACGGACGGCTCCGTCGTCGTGAACACCACCGACGACGGGGTGGTCCACCTGATCCTCGACGACGCCTCCGTGACCAGCTCGACCACGAGCCCGCTGCAGGTGCTCGACGCCGACCAGGTGGTGGTCCAGCTGATGGGGGACAACCACCTGTCCGACACCGCCGCGTACGCCGAGACCGACGAGGCGAGCGCGGCGCTGTTCAGCAGCACGGACCTGACCATCACCGGAGACGGTTCCCTGACGGTCGACGGGAACGCGAACGACGGGATCGCAGCGAAGGACGGCCTCGTCATCGCGGGCGGCACGATCACGGTCGACGCCGTCGACGACGGGATCCGCGGCAAGGACTACCTGGTGGTCACGGGCGGCACCCTGGACATCACGGCCGGCGGCGACGGCCTGAAGTCCGACAACGACGAGGACGAGACCCTCGGCTACGTCGAGATCACGGGCGGCTCCGCAAACGTCACCGCCGGGGACGACGGCATCGCCGCGCAGACCGACGCGATCCTCGCCGACGGCACAGTGAGCATCGTCGCGGGCGACGGGCACGACGCCACGGTCGCCGACGACGCCTCCCCCAAGGGCCTCTCGGGGGCGGTCTCGGTGGTGGTCGGCGGCGGGGAGCTGCTCGTCGACGCGGCCGACGACGGCATCGGGTCCGACGGCGTCGTCAGCATCGCGGGCGGATCCGTGACGATCGCTGCCGGCGACGACGGCGTGCACGGCGACCAGGCCCTGCAGATCAGCGACGGGACGGTCGACGTCACGTCGTCGGTGGAGGGCCTCGAGGCGGGACTCATCACGATCGCCGGCGGCGACATCAACGTCCTGGCCAGCGACGACGGCGTGAACGCCTCCGACCCGGACGCGACGGGCGAGCAGGCGCCCGGCCGTGCGGCGGGGACCGACGTCGGGCTCACGATCACCGGCGGCACGATCGTCGTGGACTCCCGGGGCGACGGGCTCGACGCGAACGGGTTCCTCACCATGACCGGCGGCACGGCCGTGGTGAACGGGCCGACGAACGACGGCAACGGCGCGCTCGACGTGGACGGCACGTTCGACGTCTCCGGTGGCACGCTGCTGGCGGCAGGCGCGTCCGGCATGGCGATGACCCCCGGCGCCGACTCCGCGCAGTCGTTCGTCGCGTTCACCTTCGCCTCGACGCAGGCCGCCGGCACCGTCGTCCACGTCCTCGACGCCGAGGGGACCGAGATCGCCGCGTTCGAGACCAGCAAGGACTTCTCGTCGCTGGTCTACGCGTCGGCGGACGTCGTCGCCGGCCAGACCTACTCGGCCGCCACCGGCGGTTCGGTCAGCGGCGACACCGTCAGCGGCCTGGCGGAGGCCGGCGACAGCGCCGGCTCGACGGTCACGACGACGGCGACAGCCGGCGAGGCGATCTCCGGAATGGGCGGCGGGGGGATGGGCGGCGGCCCTGGCGGCGGCCCGGGTCGTCGACCCTGACC
Source organism: Cellulomonas sp. Leaf395 (assembly GCF_001424125.1). Classification (GTDB taxonomy): domain Bacteria; phylum Actinomycetota; class Actinomycetes; order Actinomycetales; family Cellulomonadaceae; genus Cellulomonas. The sequence continues at coordinate 189,571 of NZ_LMQI01000001.1, read as the reverse complement.
CTGCTCGACCGAACCCGATATGGGTGCCGTCTCGAGCCCGATGACGACACCCATGTCGGGTTCGCCGCGGCAGCATCGGCGGTGTCGACGTGCGGGGGGCCGTGGGCACAGCGACCATCGACTCATGGCCGACGAGCGCGACGACGAGCACCGCCAGCCGCCAGGCACCTCCGAGCAGACGGTTGACGCCGTCGGTGCGCTGACCGCCGCGTTCGAGGTGGTCGAGCACGCCCGCGGCATGCTCTACGCGTTCCACCGGCTCACGGGCCGGGCGGACAACGAGCTGGCGGACGCCCTGGACCAGCTGGCGGAGGCAGGACACCAGGAGCTGGCCGACGAGCTCCGCGCCGAGCTCGTCGGCCGCAACGTGCTGCCGGGCCGATGGACGTTCCAGGTGGTCGAGGCGTACGACGAGCAGTACTACCGGGTGTTCGAGGCGGCCGAGCAGCGCGTCCGGGACGAGCTCATGGCGGGTCGTCGCCACGTCTACGAGGCACGCCTCAAGGAGGAGAACCGCACCCACGGCCGCCCGGGCCACGAGCCGACCCCGGAAGCGTGAGGACGGCACGTCGCGACGAGTGCGAGGTCAGCGGCCCGTGACGCGCGACTTGCCCGCGGCCAGGTCGAACAGCCTCGGCAGGATGGTGTCGCCGGCGACGCGGAGCCCGTCGTGCAGGTGCTCGTTCGTGATCCAGACGTCCAGGTTGCCGACGGGGGTCGCCAGCGCGAGGTCCAGGTCCACGTACGGGTCGTCGTAGTACTGCACCGCCGCGACGGGCACCTCGTTCGCCGCGAGCGCGTCCAGGTCGTACAGCGCCGGCCACTCGGTCCGGGACGCCAGCGCCTCGGCGGCACCGCGGAACGGCCGCAGGGCGGCGTGCTGCTCGTACATCCACGGGAAGATCGCCTCGCCGGTGAGCTGCAGCGGGCGCGCGTCCGGGTCGAACGACGGCCACCGGTCGCGCTCGGCTTGCGCCGCCCATCCCGGTTCACGGGCGCCCTGGTGGTAGATGACCTCCTGGAGCACCGCATACAGCGGGTTGCTGTCGAACCCGGTCGCACGCACCACGGACCCGAGGAACGCGTCGGACAGCGTCCCGGCGGGGGTCAGCGCCGTGTCGAGCAGCCAGTGGAGCTCGTCGACCCCCGTGCTCATCCCGAGCGGCTGCCCCAGCTGCTGGAGCCGCTCGACGGTGAAGGGCTCGCCGGTCGGCAGGACGACGGACCCGTCGGCCAGCAGGTCAGCGATGCGTCCCAGCAGCGGCACGTCCGACGGGTGCAGCCGCGCGAGCTCCCGGTTGCGTGCCGTCTGCCGCCGGAACGTGGCCGCGTAGACGGTCTCGGCGTCGACGGTCGCGGGCGGCAGCCCCCCGGTGACGAAGCAGCGGGTCAGCGCCGACGGGTGCCGCGACAGGTAGGTGAGCGTGAGGAACCCGCCGTACGACTGCCCCAGGGTCGCCCACTGCCGGCCCCCGTACACCGACTCGCGGAGGTGCTCCGCGTCGGCGACGATCGCGTCGGCACGAAAGCACGCGAGGTAGCCGGCGGCGTCCTCGATGCCGCTGATGAGCATCCCGTCCACCGGTGACGACCGGCCGGTCCCGCGCTGGTCGAGGAGGATCACGCGGTACTTCTCGAGCGCCGCGGCGACCCAGCCACCGCCCAGCGGTCTCGGTCCCTGACCGCCCGGTCCACCCTGGAGGAACAGCAGCAGCGGCAGGTCGTCCGACGCCCTCTCCGGGTCCACCAGCTCGCGGGCGAACACCTCGATCGAGCCGAACCGCTCGGGTGCCGACCAGTCAACGGGCACCTCGATCCGGTGCTCGCGGACGGTGAACCCGGTCATCGCATACTCGCGCATCACGCGTGCCAGCCTAGGGTCGGTCCTGAACCACCCCCAGCGAGGAGGCACCCCTGAGCATCGACGTCGGCTTCCGCTCCGAGCGCGGGCCGATCCTCGTCGCGATGATGGTCACCACCGGCCTGGTCGCCATCGACGCGACCATCCTGGCCACCGCGGTGCCGACGATCGTCGCGGACCTCGGCGGCTTCGCCAGCTTCCCGTGGCTGTTCTCCGTGTACCTGCTGACGCAGGCGGTGAGCGTCCCCATCTACTCCAAGCTGGCGGACACCGTCGGCCGCAAGCCGGTGATCCTGCTGGGCATCGGCCTGTTCCTGCTCGGGTCGATCCTGTGCGGGTTCGCGTGGAGCATGCCGGCACTGATCGCGTTCCGCGCGGTGCAAGGCCTGGGCGCGGGGGCCATCCAACCGATAGCCATCACCATCGCGGGGGACATCTACACGGTCGCGGAGCGAGCCAAGGCGCAGGGGTACATCGCTAGCGTGTGGGGCATCTCGGCGGTCGTCGGTCCCACGCTCGGTGGCCTGTTCGCGGAGTTCCTGACCTGGAACTGGATCTTCTTCGTCAACATCCCGCTGTGCCTGGCGGCGGCGTGGCTGCTGGTCCGGCACCTGCACGAGACGGTCGAGCACACCCGTCACCGCATCGACTGGGCCGGCGGCCTCCTGCTGACCACAGGCATGACGCTGCTGATCCTCGCGCTGCTCGAAGGCGGCAACGCGTGGGAGTGGCTGTCGGTGCCGAGCATCGCCGCGTTCGTCGTCGGCACGCTGCTGCTGGTGGCGTTCGTCGGCGTGGAGCAGCGGGCCGACGAGCCCGTGCTGCCGCTGTGGGTGTTCTCACGCCGGCTGCTGCTCGCCGCGTCGCTGGTGTCGGTCGGGGTCGGCGTCATCCTGATCGGCCTGACGTCCTACGTGCCGACGTTCCTCGAGGCGCTGCTCGGCGTCTCGCCGCTGGTCTCGGGCCTCACGCTGGCCACGCTGACCATCGGATGGCCCATCTCCGCGTCGCAGTCGGGCCGGCTCTACCTGCGGTTCGGCTTCCGCACCACGGCCCTCATCGGGTCCACGGTGGTGGTGGTGGGCGCGGGTGGCCTGGTCGTCGCGTCCACCCACCCGTCGGTGCTCGCGGTCGGGCTCGCCTGCTTCGTCATCGGTGCGGGCCTGGGGCTCGTCGCGTCACCGAGCCTCATCGCCGCGCAGTCGAGCGTCGGCTGGAGCGAGCGTGGGGTGGTCACCGGCGCCAACCTGTTCTCGCGGTCCATGGGCAGCGCGGTCGGGGTCGCGGCGCTCGGAGCGCTGGTCAACGGCCTGATGCACGGGGACACCCCGACGCAGGACCCGGAGCAGTTCGGCGACGCGGTCACCGTGGCCTTCGTCGCGGTCGCGCTCGTCGCGCTGGCGACGGTGGCCGCTGCGGCCGCCATGCCCCGGACCACCCTCGAGCACAGCTCGCCGGGCGCACCCGTCGACGACGTCGCAGACTGAGACGTCACCACGGAGGAGGACGACATCATGGGCATCGAAGACCTGGTCAACCAGGCGAAGGCAGCCGTCAGCGGCCACGAGGACCAGGCCAAGGACGCCATCGAGAAGGCGGCCGAAGCGGTCAAGTCGAAGACGAGCGACAGCCAGGACGCCCAGATCGACAGCGTCGTCGAGAAGGCCAAGACCTACCTGGACGAGCAGAAGAAGTAGCCGGGTGCGCGGCGGTCAGCGCGACCGCCGCGCACCGTGGTCTCAGTCCTCCTGCAGGCAGAGGACGTCGGACTCGGCGTCTGCCTCGAGGTACAGGTCGTCCGGGCACTCCTCCGGGGTGCTGACCTCGGAGATCGCCTTGAACTGGTGCTCGGAGTCGCAGCCGACGGCCTCGGCCATCCCGTCCTCGTCCACGGTCCAGCAGGAGCCCACGCCGGTCTCGAGCGACTCGGCCGCGACGAAGCTCGACGCCGCGCCGACACCCGTGCCGAGCACGGCGACGACACCGACGGCGACGATGCCCTTGGCGAGCCCGCTGAGGTCGGGGGCGCCGCCCTTGCGCGCGGCCCGGTACTCCGTGAACGCACGCACCAGCGCGATGGCGCCGACGATCATGCCGCCCCACCAGATGACGCCGCTGTTCGAGTTCGACGTGACGATGGTCGAGATCGCCCCGGCGAGGAAGACGCCGACGCCCACGAGGAACGACGTGGTGGCCTGCTTGTAGTGCCGGGTGGCCTCGGTGGTCTCGCCGGGCAGGACGGTGTCGTCCTCCACCCAGAGCTGCCAACCCGGGGGCGGCGCGGGCAGCGTCGGGTCCGGGGTCCAGCCGGGCTCCGGCGTGAAGCCCTCAGGCGGAGCCGGCCAGTTGGGCGGCGGGTTGAACTTCATGGAGCTCCGATCTGTGGCCGGCGCGCGGCTGGGAGGGCGCTGGGGAGCGCCGTGTGCGGTGTGTCATCGACTGCTCAGGTTCGTGGCTTGAGTGCGCGCGGGAATGCGCTTCCGCGTCGACGTCGTTGCATCGGTCATGCCACTGACCGGAGAGTATGCGCCCAGCACGTCCGCGTGGGCCCGTAAGCAGGCCGAGACTTTCGAGCGCAGCAACGGGCAGGAGGCCAACACGCTCCAGGGGAAGCCCGTGATCGTCCTGACGTCCGTGGGAGCCACCAGCGGAAAGCTCCGCAAGACGGCCCTGATGCGCGTCGAGCACGACGGCCGGTATGCCGTCGTCGCCTCGAAGGGTGGGGCCCCCGAGCACCCTGCCTGGTTCCGCAACCTCGTCGAGCACCCGCACGTCGAGCTCCAGGACGGCGCCGTGAAGAAGGACTACGTCGCGCACGAGGCGAGCGGGGCCGAGCGTGACGAGTGGTGGGCGCGCGCGAACGAGGTGTGGCCGGCGTATGAGAGCTACCAGAAGAAGACGGACAGGTTGATCCCGGTCTTCGTGCTGGAGCCGGCCTAGAGCTTGGCGCCCGTCCTGGCGTCGTGGTGCGGGTTCGCCGCCACCGAGTGCCGGTACGAGTAGGCGAAGTAGATGACCACCCCGGCCACCAGCCAGGCCAGGAACCGCAGCCACGTCAGCGTGGTCAGGTTCACCATGAGCCACAGGCAGGCCACGCCCGCGATGATCGGCAGCGCGGGCGACCAGGGGACCCGGAAGCCGCGCGGCAGGTCGGGGCGCGTCCGGCGCAGGATCGGGATGCCGAAGCTGACCAGCACGAACGCCGACAGCGTCCCGATGTTGATCATCTCCTCGAGGAGCTCCACCTCGGAGAGTCCGGCGATGAGGGCGACGACGATGCCGACGCCGATCTGCAGCCGGACCGGGGTGCCGTACTTGTGCGACGTGCGCGACGCGGCGCGGGGCAGGAGCCCGTCGCGGCTCATCGCGAAGACGATGCGCGTCAGGCCCAGCAGCAGCACCATGAGCACGGACGTCAGGCCCACGAGGATGCCGACGGAGATCACGCGACCCGCCCAGTCCGCGCCGACGAGCACGAACGCCGTGGTCAGCGAGGGTGTGTCGGCCTCCGCGAGCTCCGTGTAGGACACCATCCCCGTGACGACGATCGTCACCAGGATGTACAGCACGGTCACGATCGCGAGGCCGCCGAGGATGCCGCGCGGCACCGTCCGCTGCGGGTTCTTGGTCTCCTCGGCAGTCGTGGCGACGACGTCGAAGCCGATGAACGCGAAGAACACCAGTGCGGCGCCGGACAGCACGCCGATCACGCCGTACGCGGTGGGCTCGAGCCCGAAGAGGAACGCGAACACCGGCTGCTCCAGCGACGTCCGCTCCGGGGCCGGCTGCGACGGCGGCACGAACGGCGAGAAGTTCGCGGTGTTCACGTAGAAGAAGCCGACGACGATGACGAAGATCGTGATGGCGACCTTGATGATGGTGAACACGCTGTTCACGCGCGTGCTGAGCTTGGTGCCCAGGGCCAGCAGCGCGGTGAAGATGCCGACGATGACGACCGGGCCCCACTCGACGTCCACGCCGCCGAGCGTGAGCGTCGTCGGGATCTCGATGCCGAACAGGCCGAACGCGTCGGACAGGTACACGCCCCAGAACTTCGCGATCACCGCGGACCCCAGGAGCATCTCCAAAATGAGGTCCCAGCCGATGATCCAGGCGACGAACTCCCCCATCGATGCGTAGGAGAACGTGTACGCGGAGCCGGCGACCGGCAGCGTCGAGGCGAACTCGGCGTAGCACATGATGGCCAGCCCGCACACGACGGACGCGATGATGAACGAGACGATGACGGCCGGACCCGCGTAGTTCGCCGCCGCGGTGGCGCCGACGGAGAAGATGCCCGCGCCGACCGCCACGGCGACGCCGAGGACGATGAGGTCCCACGTGGTCAGGGTGCGTTTCAGGGCCCGTTCGGGATCCAGGGTCTCCTCGAGAGAGTCCTCGACGGACTTCCGCCGGAAAATGCTGGTGCTACCTGCCATGGTCGCCACCACCCCCGCGACCGAGCATGCCGGTAACGCCGTGGTTCGTCACCTGCTGACTCACCTCGATGGTCAGCCGAGCAGCAGGTACCAGCCGCCGACGCCGATGATCCCGCCCAGCACGGGCGCCGCCACGGGCACCCACGCGTAGTCCCACTGCGACGACCCCTTGTGCCGCAGCGGCAGCACCGCGTGCACCATGCGCGGTCCCAGGTCACGCGCGGGGTTCAGCGCCGGGCCGGTGGGACCGCCCAGGCCCGCGACCAGTCCCCAGACGAGGAACCCGAGCGCCAGGTGCGCGACGGCGGGCTCGGTCTGGGTGAGCGGCGAGTGGATGATCGCCAGCGCGCACGAGAAGAGCACCACCGAGCCCAGCAGCTCGGACAGGAACCCGTTCAGGCGCGAGTGGGCGGCGTTGATGGTCGAGAACGTGGCCAGGATGTCCTCAGGGTCCGTCGTCTGGTCGTAGTACGGCTTGTGCGTGACGACGATGGCGACCTGGCCGGCGATCGCCCCGAGCATCTGCGCCACGATGTACGGCGCGACCTCCGACCACGGGAACAGCCCCCAGGTGGCCAGCCCGATCGTGAACGCGGGGTTGATCATGTTGCCGCTGATCCCGCCGAACATGATCGCGGGGATCATCACACCGAAGCCGTAGCCCATCGCGATGAGCGACCACCCACCGCGGTACCCCTTCGACCCCTTGAGGTGGACGTTCGCGACCGTGCCGTTGCCCAGGATGATGAGGATCGCGGTGCCGATGAACTCGCAGGTCAGCCGCACGGCCAGGCTGTACGACGGATCCATGTGCCCCCGCTTCGTCGGTCCTGGTCGTCAGCGTCGCACAGCCGCCCCCCGCCGCACGAGCAGGGCGGCCCCGACACCGGCCGCGTAGGCGACCAGGTCGACGGCGACGAACGTGGTGCCGAGCGCGTACCGGGCCGCGGGGACCGCGTCGACGACGGCCGCGGGGATGCCGGTGAGCTGCGCGAGCTCGACCAGGACGCAGAGGCCGAACGCGATCACGGCGACGGCGCTCGGTCGCGCGCGGGGCGCGATCACGACGAGCAGCGCGTACACGAACGCGGCGTAGACGGCGTCGCCGACGGGATCGGCGAGCGGGTGCTCCAGCCGAGACACCATGAGCCCGACGCCGACGAGCCCGACCGCGACAGCCCCCGCCACCGCCCGAGACGTCAGCGGGCCCCGCGACGCCTCCGCAGGGCGGGGCGACGTCAGCTCGTCGAGGGTCGGGGCGTCGTCGGCGGGCACAGGGTCGACCGTACGGCGAGGTCTGCGGAGGTCGTGTCACGTGAACGTGCAGGTGCTGCGCGCGCCGTCGAGTGGACTCGGCCGCCCACAGCCCGCGCTGCGCACAGGCGGCCGGGGGCCACCGCCCGATCTGCGCGATCGTGCGGCATGCGCCACGACGACCACCCGGCCCCGAGACGGCACCGGCCCGGTCCGTGGCTCGTGGGCCTCGTCCTCTGCATCGCGGTCGGTGCCGGGGCGCCCGCCTGGTCCCAGGCGCGAGACGCCGCACGGTACGCGGTCACGGCGGAGGATCTCGCGGCCGGTCGCGCGGCGCTCGACTCGTTGGCGGTCCGCGGTCGGGCGCCGAGCACCGGGTACGCCCGCGAACGGTTCGGGCAGGCGTGGGCGGACGTGGACCGCAACGGCTGCGACACCCGCAACGACGTCCTGCGCCGGGACCTGGTGGCGACGGTCGTCGAGGACTGCGTGGTGCTGAGCGGCACGCTCGACGACCCCTACACCGGTGTTCCGATCCCGTTCGTCCGCGGACCGGGCTCGGCCGCGGTGCAGGTCGACCACGTCGTCGCGCTGTCGGACGCCTGGCAGAAGGGCGCCCAGGGGTGGACCGCGGAGCAGCGCGAGGCGTTCGCCAACGACCCGGCCAACCTGCTCGCCGTGGACGGACCCGCCAACCAGGAGAAGGGAGCCGGCGACGCAGCCACCTGGTTGCCGCCTCACCGCGGGTACCGCTGCGTCTACGTGCTGCGGCAGGTGCGCGTGAAGGCGGCGTACGGGCTGTGGGTCACCGCGGCGGAACGCGATGCCATGAACCGGACGATGGGCGGGTGCGTCGTCGCTACGGTGAGGCCACCCTGACGCTGCGCTTCCCGACCCTGCTGCGGCGATCGTTCGACCAACGTCCGTGGGCCGTCCACCTAGTCGTCGTCGGACGTGAGCCGCCCCGCGACGACGTCGATCTCCACCTTGATCCCCGCCAGCTGCGACCCGACCGTCGTCCGCGCGGGCTTCGGGTACGGGAAGAACTCCCCGTACGCCTCGTCGAACTCGGCGAAGTCCGCCAGATCAGCCAGGTGGACCGTCGTCTTGACCACGTCGCCCAGGTCGAGCCCCGCCTCCGCCAGCGTCGCCTCGACGTTCCGGAGCACCCGACGCGTCTGGTCGGCCACCGACTCCGGGATCTCGCCGGTGACCGGGTCCTGAGGCCCGAAGCCCGCAGTCCACACCAGGTTGCCCAGCCGGATCCCCTGGGAGTAGTTGCCCGCGGGCTGCGGCGCGTCCGGCGTGCTGATCTTCTCGCGGGTCATGAGGCTGCCTCTCGGTGGTGAGCACTACCGAGTCCAGTCTTGCTCAGCGCGCCGCGCGACCGGGGAGGCTGGGCAGTACGGCTAGACCTGCAGCCCGATCAGCCACGCCGCACCCAGCGCCAGCGCGGCCAGGCAGACGAGCATCAGGATGGCGACCCAGAGCGCGCCAGGCGTGTGCGTCAACCGACCCAGCATGCCTGCGTCGGAGGTGTCCGTCGCTCCTCGGCGCCGACCGCGCCGACGCTGCGACTGCATCTCCAGGACCGCGCGCGGCGCACCCAGCAGCAGGAACCAGGTCATCGCGTAGGCGGCGACGCTCTGCACGGTCGCCGATCCCCACACCGTCACACCGACCAGCAGCGCACCCGTCACGAGCACCGCCCACAGGCCGTACCAGTTGCGGATCTGCACCAGCACGAGGACCAGGACGACGAGCAGGATCCACAGAAGCGCGACCGCGTACCCGCGGGACAGCAGCCACGCCGCGCCGAGGCCGAGCAGCGCCGGGCCGGTGTACCCCGCGGCGACAGTCGCGACCATGCCCGGACCCCGGGGCTTGCCCACCGAGACGGTCAGACCCGAGGTGTCCGAGTGAACCCGGATGCCGGACAGCCGGCGCCCGACGAGCACCGCGACCGTCGCGTGCGCAGCCTCGTGCACGATCGTCAGCCCGTGCCGTGCCACGTGCCACGCAGCCGGGACCAGCAGGACCAGCAGCACCCCGGCGGCGGTGAGCAGCACCGTGGTGCTCGACGGCACCGGTTGGGGCGTGGTGATGTCCTGCCAGGCGTCGCCGATCCAGTCCACGGGCAGGGGTCCTTCGTCCGTCGTCGTCCACCCAGCCGGGTGGGCAGGACGGACCCTACCCAGCCGGGGGCGCAGCGGTGGGCAGGACCACGTCGGTGCCGTCAGCGGTGATGCGCACCCCGTCCGCCACGACGGTCGCGTCCGACAGGACCAGGCCGTCCGGGAGTCCCTCGACGGGGATCTCGATGTCGGTCAGCCGGTTGCCGATCGCGTTCGGCAGGTCGTCGACGGACACCGTGAGCCCGGCGATCTGCACGTTCTCGACAGACACGAGCAGCGTCCCGTCCTCGACGCGGGGCACCAGGTTCGCGGCCAGCCGCAGCCCCAGGACCTCGCCTGACGCCGTCAGCGCATTCCCCTCGACCGCGACGGCGATCTCGAGGTCTGAGCGGTCGGCGACGATCTGCTCGATCGACGCGGTCGGCAGCGTCGCGGAGATGGTCGCGGTGCCCACCGTGTACGGCTCCGACGTGCTGACGTCGTGCCCGTCGAACGTCACGTCGGTGGCGTCGATCCCGTCGAGGGTCACCCCGTCGACCTGGCCCGTGACGTCGTCGATGGAGCCCGCCAGCAGCTGGGTGAGGAACGGGAAGCCCCCGAGCTCGACGGTCGGGGTTCCGACGACCTCGAGGTTCTCCTCGATCGCGGCGACCACCTGCTTCTCGGCCGACGACTCCGCCACCCGGTCCGCGACGAACGCGCCGGCCACGAGCACGACGCACGTGCTCAGAACCCCGATGGCCACTCCGCGTGCGCTCACGGGACACAACCTAGAGGCTGCGACGACCCCGCGGGCAGCGGCTCCGCCGGGCACGTCGACAGCACCTGACCGGACCTGGTGGTCAGGGGCGCCTCTCGCACCCGATCCCGTCGAGGTCGCGGTCGAGCTTGGTGGCGTACCCGGGGTCACCCACGTACACGGGTGCGGCGCCCGCCGCCCACGCTTCGGTGCAGTTCGCGAACGGGCCGGTGACGGGGGCGGGTGCGGGTGCGGGTGCCGGAGCAGGCGGAGCCACGACCGCGGGAGCGACCGGTGCGGCGGGTTGTTCGACGACGGGCGGCGGCACGACCACGACCGCCGGCGCCTCCTCCACCGTCAGCGGCGGGACCGCCGAACCTGCCGGTAGCGGCTCTGCCGGGCACGTCGACAGCACTCCGACCATCGCGTCCTGCTCGGCCTGCGTGACCCAGAGCCCGTAGGTGTACTTCACCCCGACCTGGCGCGCGACGTACGCGCACCGGAACGCCTTGTTCGGCGGGAGCCACGTCGCCGTGTCTCCGTCGCCCTTCTGCTGGTTCAGGGGGCCGTCCGCGGCGAGCAGGTTCAGCGGGTCGTTGCCGAACGCCTCCCGCTTCGCGGTGTCCCACTGCTGGGCGCCCTTCTGCCAGGAGTCGGACAGCGCGACGACGTGGTCGATCTGCACGGCCGACGACGTGTCCTGCCCGCGGACGAACGCGATCGGCGTCCCCGAGTACGGGTCGTTCAGCGTGCCCGCCGCCACCACGCAGCCGTTCGTACCGTCCTTGAGCACCTGGTCCGTGAGGTCCCGGCGCAGGATGTCGTTCCGGGTGTCGCAGCCGTTGCGGTCCACGTCCTTCCACGCCTGGCCGTAGAGGTCGCGGTCGTAGCCGGTCTTCGGCGCGCGGCCCTTGACCGGCAGCAGGGCGGCGGTGGCCAGGGCGGTCTGCGGCTGGGCACTGGCAGCGACAACCGCGTCGTCGGCGGGCGGTGTCGGCTCCGGCTCGGGCAGTGCCGCCGCCTGATCCTCGAGGCTCGGGGTCGGGGTGGCGCTCGGGGTGGCGCTGGCGGCCGGGCTCGCGGCCGTCGGTCCGGCTTCCGGGTCGGCGGACGGCGAGACAGCCACGGACGCGACGACGGTCAGGACGACGAGCGACCCCGCGAGCAGACCAGCGGCGGCACCGCGGCGCATCGGCCCGAGCCACGACCGGCGCCGGACCACCGCGTACAGCGCGGTCACCCCGACGTACAGGCAGGCGAGCTCGACCGCGGCGGACCAGCCGGAGGTCAGTCCGAAGAGCACGACGAGCGCCAGACCGACGGCACCGGCGATCCGTGCCCAGCCCCAGGTCGAGCGGACCGGCGGTCGCTCAGGCTCGGGGGCGGAGTCGGTCGGGTCGGCCCACCACACGTCGTCGTCCGGCGGTCTCGTCACTCCCCGAGTATCGGCGCCGTGCGGCCACCGGATGACGGACGAAAGTCCCGGTCGCACCATGACCCGTCCCACAGAGTGGACATCCAGGGAAGATGCTTGCGTCTCACAACCTTGGACTGTCATGGCCCGAACCCCCGTGGCGCGTGCGAGCGTCGGCTTCGTCCTCCTGCTGTCGGCGCTCACGGCGCTCGGCCCGTTCACGTTCGACACGTATCTCGCCGCGTTCCCCGAGATCGCCGCCGACCTGAACACCACCGCCGCCGCCGTCCAGCTGACCATCGCGGCGTCGCTCGCCGGCCTTGCGCTCGGACAGCTGCTCATCGGCTCGGTCTCCGACGCGTACGGCCGCCGTCGACCGCTCCTCGCTTCCCTCGTCGTCTACGTGCTGACCTCCGTGGGCCTCGTGCTCGTGCAGAACATCACCGCGTTCACCGCCCTGCGGTTCGTGCAGGGCTTCACCGCCGCCGCGGGGATGGTCCTGTCGCTGGCAGTGGTCCGCGACAGGTTCGAAGGGCTAGCCGTCTCCAAGGTGATGGCCCGCCTGATGCTCGTCGTCGGGGTCGCTCCGATCCTGGCGCCCACCATCGGCGCCCAGCTGCTGCTCGTCGGCTCGTGGCGGCTGATCTTCGTGTTCCTCGCCGCGACCGGCGCGGTGCTGTTTGTCGTCGCGGCATTCGCGCTGCGGGAGTCGCTCCCGGTCGAGCTGCGCCGCACCGGTGGGACGGGCGCCGCGCTGCGCACCTACCGCGACCTGCTCACCGACCTGCCGTTCCTCGGGCTCGCCCTGATGTCGGCGTTCTACCTGTCGGCCATGTTCAGCTACGTCGCGTCGTCCACGTTCGTGTTCCAGGAGGGGTACGGCCTGACGCCGCAGCAGTTCGGCTGGGTGTTCGCCGCGGGCGCGGTCGCGATCACCGCCGGCTCGCAGATCAACGGCGCCCTCGTCGGCCGCTTCCGCCCCGAGCAGATCCTCTCCGGCGCCGTCGCCGTCGGCGTGGTGCTCGGCCTCTCGCTCTTCGCGACGACGCTCCTGGGTGCTCCGTTCTGGCCCGTGACCGTCCTGCTGGTGCTCACCCTCGGCACCGCCGGCTTCGTCCTGCCGTCCGCACCGGCCATCGCTCTGGCATCCAACCCGCACCGCGCGGGGTCGGCCGCTGCCCTGCTCGGTGCCCTGCAGTTCGGGCTCGGCGCGCTCATCGCACCGCTCACCAGCATCAACGGGACGCCGACCGCCGTGAGCATGGGGGCCGTCATGGCGGGCGTCATCGTGATCGCCGCGGTCCTGCTCGTCGCGGTCCGACGCTCGTGGGCGCGTGGTGCTCTCGACGAGGCCGAGGGTGTCGTGGCGGCTGCGCGAGCCGGCGCGGCGGCGGACATCGTGGCTGATGCCGACGTCGTCGTAGACGCGGACGTGGCCCGGGTTCCGGGCGTGCCGGCGTCGCAGGTCGCCGCCGGCGCGCCACTCAACCGCTGACCTGAAATCCGCCGTCGGGGTGGCAAATGATGTGGCGTAGGTCACATTCGCGACTTAGTCTGAGTCGTACGCGCTCGACGAAGGACGCACGATGAGCTGGGTCATGCTGGCCGCTGTGATGTTCGTCCCGGCGCTCGTCTTCGGAGCGATCTGGCAGCTGTTCCCGTCGCCCGACGAGCCGCCGCGATGGCGCACGTTCCTGGCCACCCGGCTGGAGCACCTGGCCGCCCGGATCCGGCCGCCGCGGCCGCCCGAGCCCGACCCGTTCGACACCCTGCGCGTGCAGGAGCGGCTCGGGGTCGTCGCCGACCACGTCCGCACGCTCGAGCTGAACACGCGCACCTTCGCCCGCGCCGAGCGCATCATCGCGTCGCAGCTGGCCTACGACCAGCTGCTGGTCGAGGCGTGCCAGCTGGCCGGCGTCGAGGTCCAGCCTGCCGCGAAGGGCGACCCCGCCGAGCGGTTCCGCGAGGAGGTCGAGCTCGCCTCCCGCGGCTGGGCCTGGTGACGACGAGCTGAGCGAGGACGCTCGTCAGCCCGCGCGCACCGTCAGCGTGCTCGGGCCTGCGGCCGTCGGGCGGACCTCGACCCGGTCGGCGATGGACTGCTTCAGCGCCTCGACGTGCGACACCACCCCGACCACCCGGCCACCCGCGCGCAGGCGGCCGAGCTCGGCGAGCACCGCGTCGAGCGTGTGCGGGTCCAACGATCCGAAGCCCTCGTCGACGAACAGGGTGCCCAGGTCGATCCCGCCCGCCTCCGCCGTCACGACGTCGGCCATGCCGAGCGCCAGGCAGAGGGACACGTAGAACGTCTCCCCGCCTGACAGGGTGCGAGGGTCCCGAGCCTGCTCGGTCCGGTGGTCGATGACGCGCATGGCCAGGCCGGTGTTCCGCGCCCGCACGTCCTCCTTCTCGTCGCTGCGGACCAGCTCGAAGCGGCCGTCCGACATGACGAGCAGCCGCTCGTTGGCGGCCGCGACGACGTCCTCGAAGCGGCGCATCAGCACGAACGTGGCCAGCGACAGGTTCCGTGCGTTGTCGCCCCCGCCGCCTCCGGTCAGGTCCGCGAGCCGGCTCACCGGGCCCGCGGTCCCGAGCGCGTCGGCGAGGGCGGTCGCGGACGCGATCACCCCGTCGGCGGCGACCGCGGCTGCCGACGAGCGATCCTCGGCCACCCGTGCCTCACCGGCGGTCCGCTCCGCCTCCACCCGCGCAGCGGCCTCCGCGGACGTCGCCGCGTCGAGGTCGACCACCAGGTCGTCGGCGAGCGCCGCGACGGCCGGCTCGGCCAGTCCGGCGGTCGCCCGGTCGAGCCGGGCGGCATACGCGGTCACGACGCGGTCCAGCTCCGCCAGGACCGCCGCGTCGACCGCAGCGGCACGCGCCTCGTCGACAGAGCCGAAGCCGTGCGCGGCGAGTCCCTCGGCCAGCTCGTCCTGCCGACGGCCGAGCTCGTCCTGCGCGGCGTCCTGCTCCGCCAGCGCGTCGAGCACCGTGGTCGACGCGGCAACCCGTGCGAGCAGCTCCGAGTGCCGGGCGGCGACCGTCGGGTGGTCACCCCGGCCGGCGACGACCTCGGCCTCGGCGGCGTCGAGGTCCAGCGCCGTCACCTCCAGCGTCGCCCGCTCCCCCGCGAGGCGCGCGACCGCGTCCGCCCGCTCGGCCTCCCGGATACGGGTCTGCGCGTCGAAGCCGTCGAGCGCCGGCACCAGCCGGACGATGTCGGCCTCGGCGGCCCGAGCCTGCGCGACTGCCGAGCGCGCCTGGTCGCAGCGTTCCGTCGCGTCCTGCGCGGTGCCGTCGCCCACGCGCGCTCGCAGCGCACCCACGCGCTCCTCCAGCACGCTGCACCGCTCGGCGGCGGCGTGCAGGGTGCTCTCCGCGGCGGCGCGCTCGGCCTCGGTCCGCTCGACCTGCTCGGCGGACACGTGATCGGCACTGCGGACGGCCTTGGCGGGATGCTCCACCGAGCCGCACACCGGGCAGGCGTCGCCGTCGCCGAGCCGGTCCGCGAGCTCGCCCGCCAGTCCCGCGATCCGGGCGGCGCGCAGGTCCCGCTCGACGTCGAGCGCATTCACGGCGGCGGCACCGGCGGCGGTCCGGGCCGCGCCGGCCTCCGCGAGGGTCTGCTCCGCGGCGGCGAGGGCCTTGTGCGCACCGACGATCTCGATCGCCGTCGCCAGCGCCGACTCCCGCTCCCCGACCGCAGCGGCCAGCGTCCGGGCAGCCTCCAGCTCGGCGAGCAGGGCAGCCCTCGCGGCAGGCCGGGTGGCGAGCCACTGGTCGTCGGTCGCGATCGCGGCGACCAGGTCGTCAACCGTGTGGCGCGTCTGGCGCACCGCCCGGCGACGCGACTCGAGCCCGGCCTCGACGTCCACCAGCCGCGCGAGCGCGCCCGCATCCACGGCCGCGGACCGTCCGGCGGCCTGCACGTGCGTCCGCAGGTCCGTGCCGTCCGGCGGAGTCGTGAGGTCCTCGGGGGCTCCGTCCAGCGCGGCGGTCACCGTCTTGCGGGCGGCCTCGAGCATCGTGGCGGCGCGCTCGGCGCCGACCAGCAGCGGCCGAACGGCCTGGGCGGCCCGTGCGGTGGTGAGCTGCAGGATGGCCTCGGCGTTCATGTCGGCCGCGGCAGCCAGGGCCGCGCACTCGGCGCGCAGCGCGGTGCGCCGGCGCAGCAGGACATCGGTGGCCGTCGACTCGTCGAGGTGCGTGCGTGCTGCCCGGCGGGCCGCGTCCGCCACCACCGCTGCGGCGCGCGCGGCCGTCGCCCGGCCGTCGAGCGCGTCGGTCCGGGCGGCGACCACCGCTCGCACGTCGGCCACCAGTCCGTCGCCGCGCGCGACGGCCGCGTCGATCGCTGCCCGCAGCTCTGTGGCCTCCTCGTCGGTGAGCTGAGCGGCCCCGACCAACCGCGACGTGCCCGACGACAGCGCCGTCCGCGCTGCCGCGCTCGCGCGGTCGCCCTCACGACGCATCTCCGCCAGGCGCTGCGCGAGCCGTTCGTAGACCTCGGTGCCGAAGATCTTCTGCAGCAGCCCGCGCCGCTCCTCGGGCTTGGCGCGCAGGAAGTGCGCGAACTCGCCCTGCGGCAGCACGATCGTCTGGACGAACTGCGTGCGGTCCAGCCCCACGGCCTTCTGGATCTCGGCGCCGACCTCGTCCAGCCGGTTGCCCAGCGGGACGCCGACGGTGTCGAGGATCGCCGGGTCGACGTCCGTCCCGGCAGGCAGCCGCCACGCCTTCACCGACGCGTTCGCCGTGGTGGTGCCGCTGCCCCGCCGCTTCGCACGCTGGTAGGCAGGGGTGCGTCGGACGCGGTAGATGCCGGCGGGGACCTCGAAGACCAGGTCGACCACGCTCTCGACGTCGTCCGCGGCGTACGCCGAGCGCAGCCGGTCCTCCGACGCCTCGCTCGACGCGACCTTCCCGTACAGGGCGAACACGATGGCGTCGATCAGAGTCGACTTGCCGGAGCCCGTCGGACCCTCCAGCAGGAAGAGGCCGGCCTGGCCGAGCGCGTCGAAGTCGACGGTGTGCCGTCCGGCGAACGGCCCGATCGCCTGGAGCGTGAGGGTGCGCAGGTGCATCAGGCGCTCCGCTCCATCGCGGCGACGTCCTCGTAGGCGTGGCGCAGCACGTCGGCCTCGGCGGGCGTCGGCCCGTGCCCGGTCACGTGCGCGAGGAAGTCGGCGGCGACATCGAGTGGGTCGTGCGCCGCCGTGACGACGGCCGTGCGCGAGGACGACGCCGAGTCTGCGGGACGGTGGTGGACCACGAGGGCGTGCGGGAACCGCTGCTTGACCTGGCGGAACAGGTCGTCCGGTCGGTGCGCATCCGTGACGGTCACCCGCGTCCACGCGTCGGTGTGCGGCGCGCCCGCGGCACCCAGAAGCTCCTCCAGCGTGCCCGTCACGTCGGCGAGCCGGCGCGGCACCGGAGCGGCGACCAGCGACGTGCGCACCTGACCGCCGGACAGCTCCACCAGGACCGTCGACTTGGCGTGGTGCTGCTCGGAGAACGAGTAGGCGAGCGGCGAGCCGCTGTACCGCAGGACCGTGCCGTCGGCACCGGTCACCGTCTGCGGGCCGTGCAGGTGGCCGAGCGCCACGTAGTCCACCCCGGCGAACACCCCGGCCGGGACCTGGTCCACGCCGCCCACGCGGATGTCCCGCTCGGAGTCCGTCGGGGCGCCCCCGATGACGAACGCGTGCGCCGCCACCACGGACCGCTGTCGAGTGGAGCCGGGCCGCCGAGCCAGGTCGTCGCGGATCCGACGCATCGCCGCCGCGGCCACAGCCTGGTGCGACCGGGCCAGCGACTCGGGCCCGTCGGCCAGCTCGACGCGCGCGAAGTCGGGGTCGAGGTACGGGATGCCGTACACCAGCACGTCGCCCTCGTCGTCGGGGAGCACGACCGGCTCCGCCAGGCCGGCGACCCGGGTCCGGAGCCGGACCCGGTCCCTCATCAGCGCGGACCCGAAGCCCAGCCGCGTCGCGGAGTCGTGGTTGCCGGACGTCACGACGACGGTGGTGTGCTCGGCCAGCCGCGCGAGCGTCTCCGAGAGCAGCGTCACCGCCTCGACGGGCGGGATCGCGCGGTCGTACACATCGCCCGCGACGACCACCGCGTCGACCTGCTCGGCGCGCACGACATCGACCAGGTGATCCAGGTACGCCGCCTGGTGGTCGAGGAGATCGACCCCGTGCAGCGACCGGCCCAGGTGCCAGTCAGACGTGTGCAACAACCGCATGCCGCGAAGGTAGACCAGCCCACCGACACACCCGCTGACCGGGCTCGGGGTGGCGTCAGACAGACACCGCGGGCGCTGTGGGCGCAGCAGGCGCTGTGGGCTCCGGGAGCATCTCGTCGGAGATCCCGACCATGTCGAGCACGTCGCGGAGCACGCGGTGCGGGTCGAGGAGCGACACGGGGATCCGCTCGGCGGAGGCCGCAAGGTGCAGCTGGAGCACGAAGGCGATGCCGGACGAGTCGATGAACGTCGCCCGGGTGGCGTCGATGACCACCGGCAGCCCGCTGACCAGCGCGACGCCCATGCACGCGCCGGCCTCGTCGCGCAGGGCCGCGTCGATCTCCCCGACGAGGCTGATGACCGTCGTCGTGTCCTGCGCGTCGACTCGGATGGTCCCGGCCGCGGGCACGCCTTCGATCACGTCGAACTCTCCTCAGCTGTCGCCCCCGTGACCGGACCTGCTCTCCGGCGCGTCGACGCTACCGCTCGTGGGGTGGGGGCACCTACGCATCGACGAACGGATGTGGTCGTCCGGAGGTTCCCGGACGGGAGCGGAGCTAGCCTCGTGCGATGGCCCACCACGAGCTCCCCGCCAGCCACGCCGACCTGCTGGAGCGGCCCCTCTTCGCCCACCTCGCCACGGTCGCGCCGGACGGCTCGCCCCACAGCAGCGTCATGTGGTTCGTGTGGGACGGCGAGGTGCTGCGGTTCACGCACACGTCAACCCGCCAGAAGTTCAAGAACCTCCAGAACGAGCCCCGGGTCGCCATCTCGATCCACGACCCCGCGAACCCGTACCGCTCGCTCGAGGTCCGCGGCGCGGTGGTGGAGACGATCCCCGACGACGAGGTCGCCTCCTTCTACAAGTCGCTGCAGACGCGCTACGGCCAGGACTACGAGATCACCGACGCCCCGAGGCGCGTGATCCTCACGGTCCGGCCGACCACGTTCGTCACGAAGTAGCGGGCGGCTCGGGCTCGGTCACGTCCGAGACCGTCGCGTCCAGCGCGTGCACCAGCGCGGCACCGTCGACGGTCGCCGCAAGGCCGTGCGCCCCGCCACCGATCGACACCGCCCGCGTGCGGATGCGCGAGTCGGCGACGACGGGCCACGCCACCAGCGAGCCGAACGGCGTGATCGTGCCGCGCTCGTACCCGGTGACGTCCTTCGCGGTGGCCGCGTCGGGCATCGACAGCCGCGAGACCCCGAGCAGCGCGCGCAGCTTGGGCCACGAGATCGTCCGGTCCCCCGGCACCAGCACGAACAGGAAGTCGTCGTCGCCGCGGCGCACCACGATCGTCTTGACGACGCCGGCGGGGTCGATGCCGCGCGCCTGCGCGGCCTCCGCCAACGAGCCGACACGCCCGTGCCGGGTCACCCGGAACTCGATCCCCGAGGCCTCGAGGCCGGCGAGCGCGCGACGCTCTCCGTCGGTCGGTGCAGCGGCTGCATCGTTCATCCGGCCACTGTAGGAGCGTCAGCGGGACGGCGTCGCGCCAGCCATGGCCTGTCCGAAGGCGGCGGAGTCGAACACCAGCGTCTCCGCCGCGATCTTCCCGTCGCGCACGACGAAATGGTCGACCGTCGGTGGCAGCGGCTGACCCGTTGGCCCGTGCAGCTCGTACATCAGGAGCATCTCGTCGCCGTCGCCGAACGCGGCGACCTTCCGCCAGCCACGCCCGATCCGGCTGCTGAACCGGGCGAGGAACGGCACGAACTCGTCTGCCGACGTGAACGACGCGCCGGCGCCCTCGAACGTGAAGTCCGGCGCGAGGTAGGTCGCGGCGGCGATGAGGTCCCCGGACGTCCAGGCGTCCTGGTAGGCGGTCACGATGTCGAGCACGTGCTGCGTCATGGCTCCTCCTGCGGTAGTGGTGGGTTCATCTGGCCCAGGTGTCGGGGCCGGGGTCATCGCCTGCGGCGCTCGTCGCCAGGCGGGGCAGGAAGTGCGCCCAGCCCTCCGAGTGGCCGGCGGCGCGGCTCGTCGGCAGGCCGGTGTGGAACAGCTCGACCCGGGTCCCGTCGCCCACGGCGGTGAGCACGAATTCGACGCGGCTCGCCGAGGGTGGGAGCTCGGCGCTCCCGGCCATGCCCCAGGACACGACCACCCGGTGCGGCGGCTCGACCTCGAGGTACTCGCCGCGCACCAGTGAGCCGCCGATGTCGACGGCGAACTCGCCGCCGACGACGGGGTCGAGCGACGCGCGGTGGCCCATCCAGGTCACCATGCGCTCGGCGACCACCAGGTGCGAGAACACGACGTCCGGCGGAGCGTCGATGTGGATCGACGTCGCATAGTCAGCCACGGGACGCCTCCGCCGCGCTCTTCAGTGCGCGCAGGTGCGCCGGCCAGAAGTCGTCCAGGTACTCGCGCACGGCAGAGAGGCCGTCGGTCCGCACGACATACAGGTGCCGGGTGCGATCACGCTGCTCGGTGACCAGGCCGGAGTCCCGCAGCACACGCAGGTGGTGCGAGACCGCCTGCTGCGACATCCCGACCTGCTCGGCGATGTCGCCGACCGCGACCGGCCGGTCCCGGACGACGGTGAGGATCCGGCGGCGGCTCGGGTCCGCCAGCGCCCGCAGCGCCGAGGCAGCAGCGTCCATCCGATCCTCCACAAGTCCGTGCTTGTACAAGTGAACGTTAGCTTGGCCAGCATTCCGGGACAAGGGTCCCTGCGACATGCTGGCCCCATGACCGACGACACCCTGCGGAACGCCTCCGCCGCGCTCGGTGTGCCGGTCTCCGACCCGCAGCCCCTCGGCGGCTCCACCAGGTCCGAGGTGCTGCGCTGCCGAGTGCCGACGGGCACCGTCGTGCTCAAGCGGTACCCGGACGGGTCGTCGGCGACCGCCCGGGAGGTCGCCGGGCTCACGGCGCTGGACCACACGCCGGACCTGCTCGCGGTCGACCGCGCAGCGGGGCTGGTCGTGATGAGCGACCTCGGAACCGGTCCCACGCTCGCCGACCTGCTGCTCGGCGACGACGGTGCCGCCGCATGGGCGGGCGCGCTCGAGTGGGTCGAGGCGCTCGGGGACACCCTCGGCCGGTCGCGCGGCGCCACGGCGGTCTTCGCTGCCGCGCTGGGCGTCGTGTCCACGGACGAGCCGTCGGCCGCCGCCCGGGTCGGGGCACAGATGCTTCGCGACGACGTCCTCGGCCTCCCGGCCGACCCCGCGCTCGACGCGGCTCTCGACGCGGAACTGCAGCTCATCTCCACGCTCGACCATCGTGACCCCGCCTCGGACGTCGTCTCCCCCACCGACACGTGCCCGGACAACGCGATCCGTACCGCCGACGGCTGGCGCTTCCTCGACCTGGAGGGCGCGACCGTGCACCACGCGGCGTACGACGCGGCCTACGCGGCGATGCCGTTCTCCACCTGCTGGTGCGTCTTCGACCCACCCCCGGGCTTCACCGACCAGCTGCTCGAGCGCTTCACCGCGACGCTCGGCACCCACCTGCCCGACCTCGTGCGCGAGCCGGGATGGACCCGGTCGGTCGACCTGGCGTCGGCGGCGTGGATCCTCGCGATGACCGGCTGGCTCCTGTTCGGTGCCGACGAGGACCGGTCGCGGGTCGGCCCGCCCGGTCTGCCGTCCCCGTCCTACCGGCAGCTGCTGGCCACGCGCTGGCGCTGGGGTGCGGTGCGGTTGCGGTCCACGCTGCCGGCCGTCGCGAGCCTCCTGGGGACTGCCGCGACCTGGGCCGACGAGGAGTGGGGCGAGTCCGCCGCGCCCGTCGGCCCGTACCGCGCGTTCGCCGACGACGAATGAAGGAGCGGTCGGCGCCCCGCACCTGGGAGACTGGGACGTCGTGAGCACGCCGTCCCCCTCCCCCGTCGACCCGCCCGGGTCCGGTGCGGGGCGACCCCCGAGGCGCCGAGGCCGTGGGCGACGGAAGCCGACGACCGCGGAGCAGCCGAAGCCATCCACTGACCCGCCCTCGGGTCAGCGGTCGTCCGGTCAGCGGTCGTCCAGTCAGCGTTCGTCCGGTCGACGTACCTCGGGTCGCGACGATCCCGCACGCGCCGCCGCCCGCCGCGCGCGTGCCGCCGAGATCCGCCACGCGGTCGATCTCCCGCCGATCGTCTACCCGGAGCAGCTCCCCGTCAGCGCGCGCCGGTCGGAGATCAGCGACGCCCTGCGCGACCACCAGGTCGTCGTCGTCGCCGGCGAGACGGGGTCCGGCAAGACGACGCAGATCCCGAAGATCGCGCTCGAGCTCGGCCGGGGACGCGCCGGGCAGATCGGCCACACGCAGCCGCGCCGGATCGCCGCCCGTAGCGTCGCGGAGCGCATCAACGAGGAGCTGGTCGGGGACGCCCCGCTGGGCGGGATCGTCGGCTACCAGGTCCGGTTCACCGACGAGTCGAGCGAGTCGACGCTGGTCAAGGTCATGACCGACGGCATCCTGCTCGCCCAGATCCAGCGGGACCCGATGCTCCGGGCGTACGACACGCTGATCATCGACGAGGCGCACGAGCGGTCGCTCAACATCGACTTCATCCTCGGGTACCTCACGCGGCTGCTCCCCCAGCGCCCGGACCTCAAGGTCGTCATCACGTCGGCGACCATCGACTCCGACCGGTTCGCCCGGCACTTCGCGAGCGCCGACGGGGTCGCCGCTCCCGTCGTGGAGGTGACCGGCCGCACCTACCCGGTCGAGATCCGCTACCGGCCGCTGTCCCCGGACGTCGAGGAGGGTGCTCCGGCGCAAGCGAAGCAGCGCAGGAACCGTGCCGAGGACCGCGACCCGATGACGGCCATCTGCGAGGCCGTCGACGAGCTCTGCCTCGAAGGCCCCGGCGACATCCTCGTGTTCCTGTCGGGCGAGCGGGAGATCCGCGACGCCGAGGACGCCCTGCGCTCGTCGCTGGGGGTCCGGGTCAGCGACCCGCGCACGCCCGGCGCGGTCGAGCTGCTCCCCCTGTACAGCCGGCTGTCCGCCGCGGAGCAGCACCGCGTGTTCGAGCGGCACCAGAACCGTCGCGTGGTCCTGTCCACCAACGTCGCCGAGACGTCGCTGACGGTGCCGGGCATCCGGTACGTGATCGACCCGGGCACCGCCCGCATCTCCCGGTACTCCAAGGCGACCAAGGTCCAGCGGCTGCCCATCGAACCGATCTCGCAGGCGTCCGCCAACCAGCGGTCGGGTCGGTGCGGGCGCGTCGCGGACGGCATCGCGATCCGCCTGTACTCGGAGGATGACTTCGACGCGCGGCCGTTGTACACCGAGCCCGAGATCCTGCGTACGTCGCTCGCGTCGGTGATCCTGCAGATGATCGCGGTGGGCGTCGCGACGACGCCGGAGGACATCGGCGACTTCCCGTTCGTCGACCCGCCGGACACCCGGGCGGTCCGCGACGGCGTCCAGCTGCTCACCGAGCTCGGAGCGCTGGGCGACGGCCGGCTGACGGACACCGGCCGTGCGCTCGCACAGCTGCCGATGGACCCGCGGCTGGCGCGGATGATCGTCGAGGGCGGTCGCCGGTCGGTGGCCCGCGAGGTCATGATCATCGCCGCCGCCCTGTCCATCCAGGACCCGCGTGAGCGCCCGGTCGAGGAGCGCGAGAAGGCCGACCTGTCGCACTCCCGCTTCGCCGACCCGACCTCTGACCTGCTCACCTACCTCAACCTGTGGCACTACCTGCGCGACCAGCAGCGGGACCTGTCGGGATCGGCGTTCCGACGGATGTGCCGGTCCGAGCACCTCAACTACCTGCGCATCCGCGAGTGGCAGGACGTGGTCACGCAGCTGCGCGAGCTGGCCAAGCCGCTGGGCATCGTGGTCAACGCCCCCCGGAGCGCGCCGGACACCGAGGGGCTCCGGCTCGAGTGGGACGGCGACCGCATCCACGTCGCGATCCTGGCCGGGCTCCTCTCACAGATCGGGATGCAGGAGGCCACCGAGGTCTCGACGCGCGGAAAGACCCCCGGCAGGCCCGACCGACGGGGCCGCAACGAGTACCTCGGCGCCCGCGGGGTCCGGTTCGCGATCTTCCCCTGGTCGGGCCTGGCCCGGAAGCCCCCCGCCTGGGTCATGGCCGCCGAGCTCGTCGAGACGTCCCGCCTGTGGGGCCGCGACGTCGCCCGCATCCAGCCCGAGTGGGCCGAGGAGGTCGGCGCTCACCTGGTGAAACGCACCTACTCGGAGCCGGCCTGGTCCACCAAGCAGGGTGCGGCGACGGCCTTCGAGAAGGTGCTGCTGTACGGCGTCCCGATCGTCAACCAGCGCCGCGTCCTGTTCGCCAAGGTCGACCCCGAGCACGCGCGCGAGCTATTCATCCGGCACGCACTGGTGCAGGGCGAGTGGAGCACCCACCACTCGTTCTTCCACGAGAACCGGCGCCTGCTGGCCGAGGCGGAAGGGCTGGAGGCACGGGCGCGACGACGGGACCTGGTGGTCGACGACGACACGCTGTTCGCGTTCTACGACGAGCGGATCCCGGATGACGTCGTGTCCAGCCGGCACTTCGACCAGTGGTGGAAGTCCGCCCGCCGCGAGAACCCCGACCTGCTGACGTTCACACGCGAGCTGCTGGTGGGCGAGGCGGGGGCGATCGACGAGTCGGCGTTCCCGTCGCGCTGGCCGCAGGGCGACCTGCGCCTGCCGCTCACGTACCAGTTCGAGCCTGGTACAGAAGCGGACGGCGTGACTGTACACATCCCTCTCTCGACCCTCGCTCGCCTGACCCCTGACGGCTTCGGCTGGATGGTGCCGGGTCTCCGCGAGGAGCTGGTCACCGCCACCATCCGCTCCCTGCCCAAGCCCGTGCGCGTGCAGCTGGTCCCCGCACCCGATGTGGCCCGCGGCGTCGACGCGTGGATGACCGAGCACACCGCCGACTGGGAGGACACCGTCCGCGCCGGTGATGCCGCCCCGTCGTTCCGCGAGGTGTTCCGCCGCGCGGTGCGCGAGCTGCGCGACGTGGACGTCCCCGACGACGCGTTCGACGACGACCGCCTGCCGCCGCACCTGCGCATGACGTTCCGGGTGGTCGGCGATCGCGGGGGAGTGGTGGACGAGGGCAAGGACCTTCTGGTCCTCCAGCGTCGGCTCGCAGCCCAGACGCAGCAGGCCGTCGACGACGCCGTCCGGACCGCCGTCCGCGCGGCGATGGAGGAGGCGCGCAAGGCGGCCCCGGCGGCGACCGAGGCACCGTCGGCACCGTCGGCACCATCACCTCCGCCGGCCCCCGTCGTTCCCGACCTCGAGCGCACCGGCCTCACCACCTGGCCCGCCGACCTGCCCGAGCTGCCGGAGGTCGTCGAGGTCGGCCGCGTCCGCGCGTTCCCGTCGCTGGTCGAGGAGATGCAGACCGTCGCCGTGCGCGCCCTGGCCGACGAGTCCGCCGTGCCCGAGGCGTCGCGACGCGGGCTGCGTCGGCTGCTCCTGCTCGACGTCGGCCTGGCGACCGGCCGCATCACGACCCGGTGGACCGGCACGCAGGCCCTCACGCTCGCCGCGAGCCCGTACCCGAGCACGGATGCCCTGGTCAGGGACGTGCAGCTCGCCGCGATCGAGTCGCTGATGACGGCACCGGCGGACAGCATCCGGACCGCCGACGCCTACGCCACCCTCCGGGCAGCCACGAGGGACCGGCTCGAGGACATCGTGTTCACGGTCGTCACGGACCTCGTCGCGGTGCTGACCGCGTGGCGCGAGCTCGACGCGGAGATACGCGCCCGGTCCAGCCTCGCGCTGCTGGCGACCGCTCAGGACGTCCGCGCGCAGGCCGCCCGCCTGGTGCACAACGGCTTCGTCAGCGAGACCGGCGCCGGCCGCCTCCCGCACCTGGCCCGCTATCTGCGCGCGGCCCGGCACCGGCTCATCAAGGCGGCGGAGAACCCGCAGCGCGACGTCGACCTGGCGTGGCAGGTGCAGGACGTCGAGGCGCTCTACGACGACGTCGTCGCCAAGCACCCGCACGACCCCGAGGTGACGGCGGTCCGCTGGTTGCTCGAGGAACTGCGCGTGAGCCTGTTCGCCCAGCAGCTGGGCACGCCGGTGCCGGTGTCGACCACCCGCATCAAGAAGGCCCTCGCGGCGACCCCACCCGCTCGCCCCTGACCACGCGGGTCCGACGTGTGCCGGTCGACAGAACGACCGGCACACGTCGGGAACGACACGCGGGTGCGCACGTGACGCTCAGTCGCGCCGGCGGAACAGCAGACCCGCCGCGATCCGCCCGACGAGGAAGATCCCGACGCACCACAGCAGCGCGGGCACCACGACGTCGCCGACGGGCGTGCCCAGCAGCAGGCCCCGCAGGGTGTCGGTGATCGGCGTGACCGGGTTGAACTGGGCGATCGCCTCGAGCGCCGACGGCATCGTCTCGGGCGGCACGAACGCGCTGGACACGTACGGCAGGAAGAGCACGGCGAACGTGAAGCCGCTGGCGGCCTCGGGGCCCGACGCGACGATCCCGATGGCGACGGCCACCCACGTGAGTGCCAGCACGTAGAGCGCGATCAGGCCGATCGCAGCCAGCCAGTCGAGCGGAGACGCGACGGCGTCGAACCCGATGAGGGCCGCGATCCCGAACACCAGCGCCGTCGACACGGCGTTGCGCGCCATGCTCGCGACGACGTGCCCGGTGACCACCCCGGTCGGTCGGATCGGCAGCGACCGGAAGCGGTCGATGATGCCGCCCGTCATGTCGCTGGCGACGTCGACCGCCGTGTTCGCGGCCCCGTACCCGGCGGTCAGCAGGATGATCCCGGGCACCACCCAGTTCACGTAGTCGCCGCCGGTCTCGATGGCGCCGCCGAACACGTAGACGAACATCAGCAGCAGCATCACGGGCAGGATCACCGACAGCAGGACGGTGTCCAGCTGTCGCAGCGACCGCCGCAGGCACCGGTCGATGAGGGCGACCGTGTCGTGCGCGGTCCATCCGAGGGCCGGGACGGCCGTCGTCGGAACAGGCGTGAGCGTGGTCATCAGGACTCCCGGGAGGCGACGAGGACGGGTTCGTGATCCGGCGCGGTCGGCCGGCCTGTGAGCGTGAGGAAGACGTCGTCGAGCGTGGGGGAGCGGACCTCCCAGGTGTCGACGTCGACGCCACGGCGCTCGATGTCGGCGAGCACCCGCCGGACGTCCGGCACCGAGCCGTCGGTGGTGATGCGCTCCTCGGTACCGTCCTTGAG
Organism: Cellulomonas sp. Leaf395; assembly: GCF_001424125.1. Classification (GTDB taxonomy): domain Bacteria; phylum Actinomycetota; class Actinomycetes; order Actinomycetales; family Cellulomonadaceae; genus Cellulomonas. The sequence continues at coordinate 162,329 of NZ_LMQI01000001.1, read as the reverse complement.
GCGGAGCTCGACGTGGGCGGAGCCGACGGCCCCCTTGAGCTCGCGCGCCGTGCCGTTCGCGATGACCCGTCCGTGGTCGATGACCGCGATACGGTCGGCCAGCTGGTCGGCCTCCTCGAGGTACTGCGTGGTGAGCAGCACGGTGGTGCCGGCGGCGACGACCGACCGGATCACGTCCCAGAGGTCGTTGCGGCTGCGGGGGTCGAGCCCCGTCGTCGGCTCGTCGAGGAACACCACCTGCGGCCGCGCCAGCAGCCCCACCGCGAGGTCGAGCCGCCGCCGCATGCCGCCGGAGTAGGTCTTGACGACGCGCTTTCCGGCGTCGGTCAGGTCGAAGAGCTCGAGCAGCTCGGCGCTCCGGGTACGGACCTCGGCACGCCCCAGGTGCGCCAGCCGCGCCATGAGGTGCAGGTTCTCGACGCCCGTGAGCAGGTCGTCGACGGCCGCGAACTGCCCGGTGAGGCTGATGGCGGCGCGCACCTCGGCGGGCTGCCGCACCACTTCCTTGCCGGCCACGAAGGCGGTGCCCCCGTCGGGTCGCAGGAGCGTCGACAGGATGCGCACGGTCGTGGTCTTGCCGGCGCCGTTGGGGCCGAGCAGGGCGAGCACCTCGCCCGAGCCGACCTCGAGGTCGACGCCGTCGAGCACGGTCAGGTCGCCGTAGGACTTGCGCAGCCCCCGGGCGACCACGACGGGTGCGGTCATGGTGGTCTCCTTTGTTCTGTGTATGTCGTAAACTGTGTGTGTACTTCATACACACTTATAGGATCACGGGTCAAGGAGGTTCTTGGTGGACGACGACGAGGCGCGAGAGGCCGCACGCGAGGCCGAGGAGGCCCGCCGTGAGGCGGAGCTGCTGCGACGGGACCTGGTGAAGGCCGAGCGCGCCGAGGCCAAGGAGGCAGACCGTCGTCGCCGCGATCTCGAGAAGGCCGAGCGGGACGCCCAGAAGGACGCCGACCGCCGCGAGCGCGATCGCCTGCGCGCCGAGCAGGACGCGGCCAAGGAGGTCGAGCGGCTGCGCAAGGAGCAGGAGCGCGCCGCGCAGCAGGCCGTGCGCGAGGCAGCACGTCAGCTGCGTGAGGCGGAGAAGGCCCAGCGCGCCGCCGCGCTCGCCCAGCAGCAGGCGGCCCGCGAGGCCGAGAGGGCGCGTCGGCACGCCGTGCGCGTCGCCGGGGCGGACTCCGTCCCCGTGGACCTGCCGCCGGGGATCGCGGTGCTCTGGCGCACCCCTGGCCCGGGCCGTCCCGGACCTCGGCCGGGCCTCACGCTCGAGCAGATCGCCGATGCGGGTATCGCGCTGGCCGACGCGGAGGGCATCGAGGCCGTGTCGATGGCCCGGCTCGCCGAGTCGCTCGGGTTCACCACGATGTCGCTGTACCGCTACGTGTCGTCCAAGGACGAGGTGCTGAGCCTCATGTCGGACCGTGCGGCCGGCCGGCCGCCGGTCGTCGGGCCCGAGGTCGGCGGTTGGCGGGAGCGGCTCGAGCTGGTCCTCGCGGTCCAGCAGCCGATCCTGCACGCGCACCCGTGGCTCGCGCGCACGTCCCAGGTCCTGCACGCCGTGGGGCCGGGACGGCTCGCCTGGATGGAGGCGATGCTCGCCGCGCTCGACGGCACCCCGCTGTCCGAGCCCCAGAAGGTGGGCGCGATCGGCCTGCTCGCCTCGCACACCCTGGACCGGCTGCGGATCGTCGAGGAGCTGAGCGGCACCGGGCGGGCCGCGGCCGTCGGCACCACCGCGGACGGAGGTCCGCCGCCCGACCTGGGCGGGCTGATCTCCCTGCTCTCCTCCGCGGACGAGCACCCCGCCCTCCGGCGGGCCGCCGCGGTGGGCGCGTTCTCGTTCCCGGACGACGCCCCCGGCGACGACGAGGAGCTGGACTTCGGGACCGAGCTCATCCTCGACGGCATCGAGCGGCTCATCTCGCTCGCCTCCTGAGCCGCCCACAGCCCATCCGCGTCCACACCCGCCGACCGTCGTGTCGGCGGTGCGCGGCAGACTCGGCGCATGACCTCGCCCGACGCCCCGCGCTCCGGCCGCTGCTTCGGCGACGGCAACCCCGTCTATGAGCAGTACCACGACGAGGAATGGGGCAGGCCGGTCCATGGCGAGAACGCGCTGTACGAGCGGTTCGCGCTCGAGGCGTTCCAGTCCGGGCTCGCGTGGATCACCATCCTGCGCAAGCGGCCCGCGTTCCGGACGGCGTTCGCGGACTTCGACCCCGGGGTCGTCGCCGCGTTCGACGACGACGACGTGGCCCGCCTCATGGCGGACGCCGGCATCGTGCGGAACCGCGCCAAGATCGACGCGACCATCGCCAACGGCCGCGCTCTGCAGGCCCTGCACGCGTCGGGTCGCACGCTCGACCAGGTGCTCTGGTCGCACGCTCCCGACCGTTCCACGCACGTGCGTCCGGCCACCTGGGCGGACGTGCCGGCGCAGACCTCCGAGAGCCGGGCGCTCGCCAAGGAGCTCAAGCTGCTGGGCTTCCGGTTCGTCGGTCCTGTCACCGCGTACGCGGCGATGCAGGCCTGCGGGGTCGTCGACGACCACCTGGCAACCTGCCTCACCGTCCGTGAAGCGCGGGGAACGGCCGACCTGAACCACGCTCCGGCGTGAGCGGCGCACCGTCTGGTGCCGGCGTTACTCCCGCCGGGTGACGCTCGTCCGGGGCTCTCGGCATCGCGAGCGGTGCGGACTACAGTCCCCCGCATGACGGACAAGCCCGACTCCGACGCTCGGCGTGATGCCGCGCGTGCGGCGGCCGAGGCTCTGGCGGACGACGTCGTCCCCGACGCCGAGACCCTGAAGGCGGTGCAGGACGGACTCCTGTCCGTTCCCGCCGGCTCCCCGAGCTCCTGGTTCGACGTCCCGTCACAGCGCAGCCGCAGGCACTCGAACACCCTCGCCCCGCGCCGTCCGCACTGACGACGGCACGGACGCGCCCGCCGTCGCGGGCATCGGCGCTGCGCGCGGATCCGACGACGAACCTCGGAATCTCCTGTCTCATCTGCCGAGCATCGTTGCCCAGCATGTGATCGCCGGTCTACCATCACGCCTACCATCCAGAGCGGCCGAGAGACCTGGCTCGACGACGCCGCAGCAACCCCCCTCCTCGCGAGGGTGTGGGTGCTTCCGCCAGGGACGATGGAGAGAGCAATGTCCCGCAGGCCATGTGTCACCGCACCGCACCGGTGCCAGCCGACCCGGTCGGTCGCGCCATGAGCGCCGCCGCCGTGGAGCCCCGCACGCCCGGCCTGCACGCGTCGACCAGCCGTCGCGCGCAGGCGGCCAACGACCGGCCGACCATCTCCTTCGAGCTCTTCCCGCCGCGCAACCCCGCCGCGGCCCCGCGCCTGTGGGCCACCATCCAGGCCCTCGAGTCCGTGCACCCTGATTTCGTCTCGGTGACCTACGGCGCCGCGGGCAAGACCCGGGTGACCACGCGGGCACTCGTCCGCCGGCTCCTGCGGGAGACCACGCTCAACCCGATCGCCCACCTGACCTGCGTCGGGACGTCGCGCGAGGAGATCACGACGATCGTGGGGGAGTTCCTCGACGAGGGTCTGCGGTCGTTCCTCGCCCTGCGGGGCGACCCGCCCAGCGACCAGAGCGACTGGGAGGCTCACCCCGACGGGCTCCAGACCGCGAGCGAGCTGGTCGAGCTGCTGCGCGAGATCGAGGCCCAGCGGTGCGCGGACAGCCCCTCGCAGGCTGTTCGGGCGCGGGTGCGTCCACTGTCCGTGGCGGTCGCGGCGTTCCCGCGCGGCAACCACGCCACCGGCGGCACCCGCGCGCAGGACGTCGCCTCGCTCCTGGCCAAGCAGGAGGCCGGCGCCGACTTCGCGATCACGCAGGTGTTCTACGACGCGGAGGACTATCTCGGTATCGTGGCGGAGGCCCGGGAGGCCGGCGTGACCATCCCGATCATCCCGGGCATCATCCCGACCACGGACCCGGCACGGCTGCTGCGCCTGCAGGAGCTGACCGGCGTCCCGGTGCCGCACGACCTGCTCGACCTGCTCGGCTCCGCCGACGACGAGCTCGACCGCCATCGCCGGGGCATCCGCGCGAGCGTCGACCTGGTCAACGGCGTCCTGGACGGCGGAGCACCCGGCGTCCACCTGTACACGTACAACCAGCACCATGCCGCACTTGACCTGCTCGAGGGTGCACACCTCGACGGCGGAGCTCGGACAGCTCCCGACCTGGCCAGCTGGCCGCAGGACACGGCTCCCGCCCGACCCCCGAGGGACTGAGAAGAAGATGAGCAACACCAACCCGACGTTCCCCGCCAGCTCCGTGCTCGGCTACCCCCGCATCGGCCCGCGGCGCGAGCTGAAGAAGGCTCTCGAGGCGTTCTGGGCCGGCCGCACCTCGGCCGACGAGGTCGAGGCGACCGCCGTCGAGCTTCGCCGCCGCACCCGCACCCGCCTGGCCGAGCTCGGCCTGGCCACCGACGTGCCGGCCATCCCCAGCGCCTTCTCGTTCTACGACCACGTGCTCGACGCGACCGCCGTGGTCGGTGCCGTGCCGGCCCGCTTCGCGGACGTCGTCGGTGCCGACGGTGCGCTCGATCTCGCCGGGTACTCCACCGTGGCCCGCGGCCGCGGCGACGACCTGCCGCTCGAGATGACCAAGTGGTTCGACACCAACTACCACTACCTCGTCCCGGAGATCGGCCCGGAGACGACGTTCCGCTACGCCAGCGACCGCCCCGTGCGGGAGTTCAAGGAGGGCCTCGCGGACGGCGTCCTCACACGCCCGGTCATCGTCGGCCCCGTCACGTACCTCGCCCTGGCGAAGGCCACGGAGGACGCGCCGGAGGGCTTCGCGCCCATCGACCGCCTCGCGGACCTGCTGCCCGTGTACGCCGAGCTGCTCACGGACCTCGCCGCCGCGGGTGCCACCTGGGTCCAGCTGGAGGAGCCCGCGCTGGTCTCCGACTCGGTCGCGGTACCGGCCGAGCAGCTGCTCGCCTCCGTGATCGAGGCGTACCGCGCCCTGGCCACCGAGCTGACGCGCCCGACGCGTCCCGCCATCCTCGTCGCGGCGCCCTACGGCGACCTCGGCGCGGCGTTCCCGGTGCTCGCCGCCACGGACGTCGAGGCCATCAGCATCGACCTGGTCCGGGGCCACGCGCCTACGGAGTCGGTCCCGGGGCTGGAGTCCAAGACGCTGGTCGCCGGCGTCATCGACGGCCACAACATCTGGCGCGCGGACCTGGACGCCAAGCTGGCGATCCTCGAGCAGCTCGAGGGCCTCGGCGCCGCCGCGGTCACCGTCGGCACCTCGACGTCGCTGTTCCACGTTCCGCACACGACCACCGACGAGCCGAACCTCGACAGCACCCTGACGTCGTGGCTCGCGTTCGCCGACGAGAAGGTCGTCGAGGTCGTCACGCTGGCCGAGGGTCTGACCGAGGGCCGCGAGGCGATCCACGAGCAGCTGCTCGCCGCCACCGACGCGGTGAACTCCCGCCGCACGGCGCCTGGGGTCGTCAACCCGCAGGTCCGCGACCGTGTGGCCGCCCTCGACGAGGCCGCCTTCAACCGCGGTCCGTTCGACGAGCGCAAGATCGCCCAGGCCGCTCGGCTCAACCTCCCGCCGCTGCCGACGACGTCGATCGGCTCGTTCCCGCAGACCACCGAGATCCGCACCGCCCGTGCGGCGTTCGGCAAGGGTGAGCTGACGGAGGCGCAGTACGACGAGGAGATGAAGGCGGAGATCCGCCGAGTCGTCGACCTGCAGGAGACAATCGGCTTCGACGTGCTGGTGCACGGCGAGCCCGAGCGCAACGACATGGTCCAGTACTTCGCGGAGAACCTCGACGGGTTCGCCGTGACGCAGAACGGCTGGGTCCAGTCCTACGGCTCGCGCTGCACGCGTCCGTCGATCCTGTGGGGCGACGTCTCGCGGCCGAAGCCGATCACGGTCGAGTGGTCGGCGTACACGCAGTCGCTCACGGAGAAGCCCGTCAAGGGCATGCTCACCGGCCCCGTGACCATCCTGGCGTGGTCGTTCGTCCGTGACGACCAGCCGCTCGGTGACACCGCCAACCAGGTCGGACTGGCCCTGCGCGACGAGATCGCCGACCTCGAGGCCGCCGGCATCGCGGTCATCCAGGTGGACGAGCCCGCCCTGCGCGAGCTCCTCCCGCTGCGCGTCGAGGACCACGCGGCCTACCTCGACTGGTCGGTCCGCTCGTTCCGCCTGTCGACGGCCGGTGTCCGCCCCGACACGCAGATCCACACGCACCTGTGCTACTCGGAGTTCGGCGAGATCATCGGCGCGATCGACGGCCTCGACGCGGACGTGACGTCCATCGAGGCGGCCCGCTCGAAGATGGAGATCCTCGGCGACATCTCGGCGGCCGGCTACCCGCGCGGCATCGGCCCGGGCGTCTACGACATCCACTCGCCGCGCGTCCCCAGCGTGGCCGAGGTGGAGGAGCTCCTCACCGAGGCGGTCAAGGCCATCGCGGTCGACCAGCTCTGGGTCAACCCGGACTGCGGCCTGAAGACCCGTCGGTACGAGGAGGTCGCCCCGTCGCTGGAGCACATCCTCGCCGCGACGCGAACGGTGCGCGCCACCCTCTGACGCACGCTCACGGCCCCGGACATCCCCGCAGGGTGTCCGGGGCCGTCGTGCGTCCTAGGGTCGGTCGGGTGACGATCTTCGACACCGTCCCCCTCGAGCAGCTGCGGCGACGGACCAGCGAGAAGTGGCGGCACTACCCGCCGGACGTGCTGCCGCTGTTCGTCGCGGAGATGGACGTGCCACAACCGGAGCCGGTGGTCCGCGCGGTCACCGACGCGATGCGCCTCGGCGACACCGGGTACCCGGCGGGCACCGCGTACGCCGAGGCGATGGCGGCGTTCGCGGCCGACAGGTGGGACTGGACGGTCGACGTCGCCGCGACCCGGCTTGTCCCCGACGTGATGCTCGGCGCCGTGGAGCTCCTGCGGCTCGTCACCGACCCGGGCGACGCCGTCGTGATCAGCCCACCGGTCTACCCGCCGTTCGCCACGTTCACCAGGTACGCGGACCGCCGTGTGCTCGACGCTCCGCTCGGTCCCGACGGGCGTCTCGACCTCGAGTCTCTCGACCGCGCGTTCGGCGCGGCCACGGCGACCGGCGCCCGCGCCGCGTACCTGCTGTGCCACCCCCACAACCCCACGGGCACGCTGCACACGCCGGCCGAGCTGCGGGCGGTCGGCGAGCTGGCCACCCGGCACGGCGTCCGGGTGGTCGCCGACGAGATCCACGCTCCGCTCGTGCTCGGTCCCGGAAGCCGGTTCGTGCCCACGACGACACAGATCCCGGACGCGATCGCCCTGCACTCCGCGTCGAAGGCGTTCAACCTGGCGGGCCTGCGCGCCGCGGTCGCGGTGCCGGGACCGGAGGCGGTGGACGACCTCGCCCGCCTGCCCGCGGTCGTCGCCGATGGCGTCACCCACCTCGGCGCGCTGGCCCAGCAGAGCGCCTACCGGGAGGGGGGTGCCTGGCTGGACGAAGTGCTCGACGGGCTCCGGCACAACCAGCGGCTGGTCGCGGACCTCCTGACCGAGCACGTGCCGGACGCCGTCTGGTCGCCGCCGGAGGCGACGTACTTCGCCTGGATCGACCTGCGCGCGCTCGACCCGGTCCGGGCGGGAGCCGACCCGGCCCGGCTCGCGCTGCACCGGGGCCGCGTCGCCGTCAACCCCGGACCGACGTTCGGCGCCGACGGCACCGGCTTCATCCGCCTCAACCTGGCCGCGTCGACGGCGACCCTGACGGACGCCGTGACCCGGCTCGCCCGCGCCCTGGAGGGTGTCGCAACCGATTCATGACCACGACACGTTGCCCGCAACCACCGCTGGTGACACAGCTGCGCCCCGCACCGGAGGGGGCGGGGCGCGCAGGCGAGCGGGTCAGCTGAGACGGACCGAGAGGCTCGCCAGACGATCGACGATGCGGACGTCCGCATCCAGCCAGGGGACGTCGTGCCACTGGTGCGGCGCGAGCCACCGCAGCTCGTCGTGCTCGACGAGCGGCTCCGGCGTGCCCTCCACCACCTCCGCCAACCAGATCCGCATCACGTAGTCGTCGGACAGTCGCCACACACCGTCGTCCGGTCCGACGAGCTCGTCACCCAGGCCCACCCGGACACCGAGCTCCTCGCGGATCTCCCGGTGCAGGGCAGCCTCGGGCGACTCGTCACCTTCGAGCTTGCCGCCGGGGAACTCCCACCGGCCCGCCAGACGCGCCGGGACAGCCCGGCGGGCAGCCAGCAGCTCGCGAGGGTCGTCGAGGTCGTCGACGATGGCGGCGGCCACGACGAGTACAGGTGTGGTCATGCGGTGAGTCTGCCAGGCCCGCGTGCAAAGGACGGGGGGCTGAGGGGACGGCCCACTTTCTGGAGCCGTCGGACCGCGCTCAGCGGATGCCGTGCTCGACGGCCCAGGCGACTGCCTCGGCGCGAGTGGAGGCACCGATCTTGCGGTACACGCTCCGGACCTGCGACTTCACGGTGTTACGGGTGACGAAGAGCCGCGTCGCGATCTCCTCGAGAGTGACGTCCTCGGCGAGCTCCGCCAGCACGACCCGCTCGCGGCGCGTCAATGCGTCGTTCGCAAGTCCGACGGTCCTGCTCGTCTCCAACATGCTCATGATGTCCTCCGGTGTGCTGCGTGATCCGGGGGGTCCGGGTCACGCTTTGGGCTGCGTACCGGATGAGAGAGCACTGGTCGTGAGCCATGACGCCACTTCCAGCGATCTCCTCATGCGCGGGTTCCCCCCGCCACTCGCCGATCCCGCTTGCCACCCACAATGAACCCCGGTTGCCCCGGTTGATACGTCGAACGTGTGACCAGTGCCGAGTTTTCACCCGGAAGGCTGACCTCCCCGTGTGGCGCAGACCACACGGGGACAACGACGGCGTCGACGCGGAGGTTCAACCGGCGTTCTGTGAGGTGTACTCAGCGGCAGTGAGCAGCGGACCGGTCGACGACACGTCGACCTTCAGCAGCCAGCCCTGTCCGTACGGGTCTGAGTTGACCACCGAGGGATCCTCGACGGCAGCCTGATTGATCTCGACGACCGTGCCGGACACCGGGGAGTACAGCTCGGAGACCGACTTGGTCGACTCGATCTCGCCGACGACGGCGCCGGCGACGACCTCCTCACCGACGGCGGGGAGCTCGAGATAGACGATGTCGCCGAGCGCGTCAGCCGCGATCCCGGTGATGCCGACGGTCGCGGGGGCGCCGTCATCCAGCCATTCGTGCTCGACCGTGTAGTGAAGGTGGGAGGGCAGCTCCGTCATGTGTGAGGCTCCTGTCAACTTTTCTTCTAGGGCTTGGTTTACCGGGGTCGGCGGTAGAAGGGAAGGGGTACGACCCGGACGGGTTCATTGCGTCCGCGCACGTCAACGGCGAGCTCCGTGCCGGGGGCGCTGACTTCCGGCGTCACGTAGGCCATCGCGACGGGGTGCCCGAGCGTCGGCGAGGGTGCACCGGACGTCACGGTGCCGACCGTGGGAGCGTCCGCGGCGGTGGAGAACCGCACCGGGTAGCCGTGCCGGGCGGCCCGTCGGCCGAGGCCTTCGAGCCCCACCAGGACGCGGGCCGGCTCCGACTGGGACCTGCCCTCCAGCGCGGCACGTCCGACGAACGGGAGCGGGTTGCCCTCGTCGTCGACCTTGTCCAGCTTCACCACGCGGCCCAGGCCGGCGTCGTGCGGGGTGGTCCTGCGGTCCAGCTCGTTGCCGTACAGCGGCATGCCGGCCTCGAGCCGCAGGCTGTCGCGCGCGGACAGACCGGCGGGCACCAGCCCGAACGGCTGGCCGGCCGCGAGGAACGCCCGCCACAGGGCGGGGGCGAGCGCGGCGTCGAGGAAGAACTCGAAGCCGTCCTCTCCCGTGTAGCCGGTGCGGGCGACGAAGACCGGGTTGCCCTCGAAGGTCATCGGGATCGCTGCGTAGTACTTCAGCGTCCCGGCGTCGTGGCCGGCCTCGGCGAGCCCCTCGGTGGCTCGCAGGATCTCGAGCGCCCGCGGTCCCTGCACGGCGATGAGGGCCGTCTGCGGGGAACGGTCCTCGACGGCGACATCGAACCCAGCGGTCCGCTCGGCGAACGCGGCCAGCACGGTGTCGTGGTTGGAGGCGTTGGCGACGACGAGGAACGTGTCGTCGGCGTCGCGGTACACGATCAGGTCGTCGATGACGCCGCCGTCCTCGGCGCAGATCATCGTGTAGCGCGCACCCAGCACACGCAGGCCGGAGATGTTGCCGACGAGGGCGTAGTCGAGGAACCGGCCGGCGTCCGGACCTGTCACCCCGATCTCGCCCATGTGCGACAGGTCGAACAGGCCTGCGGCCGTGCGGACCGCGGTGTGCTCGGCGATGTCCGAGGTGTAGCGCAGGGGCATCTGCCAGCCGGCGAATGACGTGAGAGCTGCGCCCAGGGCGACGTGCTCGTCGTGCAACGGGCTGAGTGTGTCGCTCATGGTGGTCCCTCTCACTCGGCGTACGACTCGATGGGCGGGCAGGAGCAGACCAGGTTGCGGTCGCCGTGCGCCCCGTCGATCCGGCGGACCGGCGGCCAGTACTTCCCCTCACGGAGCGCGGCCACGGGGAACGCGGCGAGCTCGCGCGGGTACGCCTGCTGCCAGGTGTCGGTGCTCACCGAGGCCGCGGTGTGCGGCGCGTTCCGCAGCGGGGAGTCTGCGACGGCCCAGCGGCCGGCTTCCACGGCGTCGATCTCGCCGCGGATGGCGACCAACGCGTCGACGAACCGGTCCAGCTCGGCCAGGTCCTCGCTCTCGGTCGGCTCCACCATGAGCGTGCCGGCCACCGGGAAGGACAGTGTCGGCGCGTGGAAGCCGTAGTCCATGAGGCGCTTGGCGACGTCCTCCGCGGTCACCCCGGTCTCCTTGGTGATGTCCCGCAGGTCGAGGATGCACTCGTGCGCGACCAGGCCGTTCGGACCCGTGTAGAGGACGGGGTAGTGGCCGGACAGGCGCGTGGCCAGGTAGTTCGCCGCGAGGACGGCGGTCTCCGTGGCGGTCTTCAGTCCGTCCGGACCCATCAGCGCGACGTACGCCCAGGAGATCGGGAGGATGCCCGCCGAGCCCCAGGGCGCAGCGCTGACCGGAGCGGTTCCCGCGCGTGCGGCCGTCGGCGTCGGGTCGCCCGGCAGGAAGGGCGCGAGGTGCTCGGCCACCGCGACCGGTCCGACGCCCGGGCCACCGCCGCCGTGCGGGATGCAGAACGTCTTGTGCAGGTTCAGGTGGCTGACGTCGCCGCCCAGCTCGCCCGGACGGGCCAGGCCGACCAGCGCGTTGAGGTTGGCGCCGTCGATGTACACCTGGCCGCCCGCCTCGTGTACGAGTTCGCAGACCGTGCGCACGCCCTCTTCGTAGACGCCGTGCGTCGACGGGTAGGTGATCATGATCGCGGCCACCTCGGACCCGTGCTTCGCCAGCTTGGTGCGCAGGTCGTCAAGGTCGATCGAGCCGTCGGACGCCGTCGCGACCACCACGACGCGCATGCCCGCGAGCGCCGCCGACGCCGCGTTGGTGCCGTGCGCGGAGGCGGGGATCAGGCAGACGTCGCGCTTCTCGCCCCGCGACGCGTGGTACCCGTGGATGGCGAGCAGCCCGGCGAGCTCGCCCTGGCTCCCCGCGTTCGGCTGCACCGACACCGCGGCGTACCCGGTGATCTCCGCCAGCCAGTCCTGCAGCTCCGTGACCAGCTCGGCGTAGCCGAGAGTCTGGTCGGTGGGGGCGTAGGGGTGGATCGTGGCGAACTCCGGCCAGGAGATCGGCTCCATCTCCGCCGTCGCGTTGAGCTTCATGGTGCACGAGCCCAGCGGGATCATCGTGCGGTCGAGGGCCAGGTCCTTGTCCGAGAGACGCCGCAGGTAGCGCAGCATCGCGGTCTCGGACCGGTGCAGGTGGAAGACCGGGTGCGTCAGGTAGGCGCTGGTGCGACGGAGGTCAGTCGGCAGCGCGTCGCCGGAGCCGAGGCCGACGAACCCGAAGGCGTAGGTGCCGTCGTCGTCGGCGTCGAGGGTGGTGACGCCCACCGCCGCGAACGCCAGGACGATGCGCAGCAGGTGGTCGGCGCTCGTGCGCTCGTCGCACGCGATCTGCACGTGGTCGTCGTCGGGCGCCCACAGGTTCACGCCGGCGGCCGCCGCCTGGGCGACGACCTCGCGGGCCTTGCCAGGGACGACCGTGCGGATCGTGTCGAAGAAGGTGTCGTGCTCGACCGTGACGCCGACACCGGTGAGCAGCTCGGCGAGGCCGGCCGCATGCGCGTGCACCCGCTCAGCGATCGCCCGCAGGCCGTCCGGCCCGTGGTAGACCGCGTACATCGACGCGACGATGGCCAGGAGAGCCTGCGCGGTGCAGATGTTGCTCGTCGCCTTCTCGCGGCGGATGTGCTGCTCACGCGTCTGCAGCGCGAGGCGGTAGGCGCGTGCGCCATCGGCGTCGATGGACACGCCCACCAGACGGCCGGGGAGCATCCGCTCGAGCCCGGTGCGCACGGCCATGAACGCGGCGTGGGGTCCGCCGCCGAACAGCGGCACGCCGAAGCGCTGGGCAGAGCCGACGGACACGTCGGCACCGAGCTCGCCGGGGGAGGTGAGCAGCGTGAGAGCCAGCAGGTCCGCGGCGACCGTGACGAGCCCGCCACGCTCCTTGGTCTGCGCGATGACGTCTCGCAGGTCACGGACGCGTCCGGATGCGCCGACCTGCTGCACGACCAGGCCGATGAGGTCGCCGTCGATCTCGGGCAGCCCGTCGGTGAGGTCCGCGACGACGACCGGCAGGCCGATGGCCTCCGCGCGGCCGAGCGTGACGGCCAGCGACTGACCGAACAGGTCGGCGTCGAGCACCACCGTGCCGGCCTTGCCGCGGGCCGCGCGCCACATGAGGGCGACGGCCTCGGCGACCGCGGTGGCCTCGTCGAGAAGCGACGCGTTCGCTACGTCCAGACCCGTGAGGTCGGTGACCATCGTCTGGAAGTTGAGCAGCGCCTCGAGCCGGCCCTGCGCGATCTCGGGCTGGTACGGCGTGTAGGCGGTGTACCAAGCCGGCGACTCGAGCACGTTGCGACGGATGACCGCCGGCGTGATCGTGTCCGAGTAGCCCTGCCCGATCATCTGCGTCATGACCTGGTTGCGGCCCGCGATGGTGCGCAGCGCTGCCAGCACCTCCTCCTCGGAACGTGCGGCCGGCAGGTCCAGGGGACGGTCGGTGCGGATGCTCGCGGGGACCGCTGCGTCGACCAGCTCGTCCAGGGAGTGATAGCCGACGACCGACAGCATGTGCGCGGTCTCGCCGCCACGCGGCCCGATGTGACGGTCCGCGAACACCTCGGCAGGCGGGGTGTGCTCGACGCTGGTGAACGGCACGGCGTCGGACAGCGTGTCCACGTGGATGGCAGGGACGCCGTTCACGACGGCGTCGTGCAACTGGCTCAGATCGGTCACGGGCTGCTCCGCTGGGGTCGTCCGGACGTGCCGGGACGGTGGGTGGGCTCCCCGCTCTGTCATTACGCGGTTGGGTACGCGCGACCTGAGAGTTTTGCCGGTCCGCCTGTCGGGGCGCGCCGGCTTGCACCGTCGGTGGGACCAACTCCTCTCAGGAGTCGGTCCGCTTTCCAGAGTTGCCTCGCCGTGGCGGTACAGGGGCCTGAGAGATTCCCGGGGAGGGTTGCTCCTTCGGCGCCCCGCACGTCGTGCGGGAGCTCTCCCGCCACAGTTCGAGCAGCGTGTGAAGTTGTGGGCCAGGCTTGTGGGGCCAGCGTACCCGCCGCTGTCCAGGGAGCAGGCCGCCCGGCCGCCGCCCGCGCAGCGTGCGTAGATTGGCCGGGTGCCTACGTCCCCGCCTCCTCTGGCTGCGGTTGTCGTCGTGTCCGACAGGTCCGCTGCCGGCCAGCGCGAGGACCGCTCCGGTCCGGTGGCCGCCGGGCGGCTGGCTGCCGCAGGTTTCACGGTCGCCGACGTGGTGGTGGTCCCCGACGGCGAGCTCTCGGTGGAGACCGCGCTGCGCAGGGTCCTCCGCGCCGGCGCACGGTTCGTCGTGACGTCCGGGGGTACGGGTGTCGGTCCCCGCGACCGGACGCCCGAGGGCACGCGCCCGGTGATCGACAGGCACCTGGACGGGATCCCGGAGCTGCTCCGTCGCGAGGGTGCGAGGACGGTGCCGACGGCCACTTTGTCCCGCGGGCTCGCCGGCGTGACCGAGGACGGAGCGCTCGTGGTCAACCTTCCCGGCTCGCCAGGTGGCGTGGCCGACGGCCTTGACGTCCTCCTCCCGCTCGTGCCGCACGTGCTCGACCAGGTGGCGGGCGGGGACCACCGATGATCGCGCGCGTCGTCGAACAGCCTCTCGACCTGCAGTTTCACGTGGAACACGTCAGTGATCCGCGGGCCGGGGCGGTCGCGACGTTCGTCGGGCTGGTGCGCGATCACGACCCGTCGGTCGAGGGGCGGGTGGTGGGCCTGGAGTACTCGGCGCACCCGACCGCGCAGGACGTGCTGGAACGCATCGCCTCGGCTGCGGCTGCGTCGGAGGACGTCATCGGCGTCGCGGTGAGCCACCGCATCGGGCACCTGGGCGTCGGGGAGGCCGCGATCGTGGCCGCCGTGTCCACCGCGCACCGTGCCGAGGCGTTCGACGTGTGCCGCGCGCTCGTCGAGACGGTCAAGGCCGAGCTGCCGGTATGGAAGCGTGAGGTCCTCGAGGACGGTTCGCACGTATGGGTGGGTCTGTGATGAGTGAGCAGCTGGTCGACCGGTTCGGGCGCGTGCACCGCGACCTGCGGATCTCGCTGACCGACCGGTGCTCCCTGCGCTGCACCTACTGCATGCCCGCGGAGGGCGTCCCGTGGCTCGCGCGCTCGACGATGCTCAGCACCGAGGAGATCGTGCACGTCGCGCGCGTCGGCGTCTCGATGGGCATCACCGAGATCCGGCTCACCGGCGGTGAGCCGCTGCTGCGCGTCGACATCGTGGACGTCGTCCGTCGGCTCACCGCTCTCACCGGCCCGGCCGGCTGCCCCGAGGTGTCCCTGACGACGAACGCGCTGCGGCTGCCCGGGCTGGCCTCCGACCTCAAGGACGCCGGGCTGTCCCGCGTGAACATCAGCCTGGACACCCTGGACCGCGCGAAGTTCCTGGAGCTGACCCGCCGCGACAAGCTGGTGGAGACGCTCGCCGGGATCGCCGCCGCCGACGCCGCCGGGCTGCACCCCGTGAAGATCAACGCGGTGGCCATGCGCGGGGTGAACGATGACGAGGTGGTCGCGCTGACGCGGTTCGCCATCGACCGTGGCTACCAGATGCGGTTCATCGAGCAGATGCCTCTCGATGCCGGGCACACGTGGGACCGCGCGGAGATGGTGACCCAGGCGGAGATCCTGGAACGGCTGCGTGCGGCGTTCCGGCTCGGGGAGGTACCCGGCCGCGGGGCCGCGCCCGCCGAGCTGTGGACCGTCGACGGCGGCCCCGGGACCGTCGGCGTCATCGCGTCGGTCACCGCGCCCTTCTGCGGCGCGTGCGACCGGCTCCGCCTCACCGCCGACGGCCAGCTGCGCGCGTGCCTGTTCTCGCAGACGGAGACGAACGTGCGGGACCTCCTGCGCGGAGAGTCCGCCGTCCCGGACGCTGCGGCGATCGGGATCGGACCCGGGCAGGCCGTGCGGATCGGCACGTCAGCGCCCGAACGGCCCGCGCCCGTCGCGACCGACGTCGACGGCGCCCTGGCCGACGCGTACCGCCGGTGCCTGGCGGGCAAGAAGGCGGGGCACGACATCGACGACCCGAGCTTCCTGCAGCCCGACCGCCCGATGAGCGCGATCGGCGGCTGACTCAACCGCCGGCGAACGGCGGGAGCACGTCCAGGATGGCCCCGGCCAGGACGACGTCGTCGCCTTCCACGCGGGTGCCGTCCGCCAGCAGGGCGCACCGGCCGAGCACGCGGTCCAGCGCGACGCCGTGCGCGGCGACCATCGCGTCGCGGACCTGCGCGGCCGAGCCGGCGGGCAGCTGCTCCGAGTCGACCCCGGCCGCCTCCGCGGCGGCGGCGAAGTAGCGGACCGTGATCACTGCTCGGCGGTCCACGCGGCGGCGCGCGTCTCGAGCCAGGCGAGGACGTCGGACGGGTTGGAGCTCGCTGCGGCCAGACCCGCGACGAACATGGTCACCGGGACGGCGGGGCGGGCCACCTGGTGCGCGACGTCGGCCGACACCTGCAGCAGTCGCTCGATGTCGACGAGCTCGCGCTCGACGCCGAGCGCGGCCGTGATCTGGTCGATCCATTCCGGCAGGTCTGCGCCCGGGGCGCGGCGGGGGTCGTCGGTCATGGGTCGATCCTGTCACTGAGCCTCGCGTCGAGGCGCTCGATGTCGGCCCAGGTATCGGCATCCGCGGTCGCGTCCTCGTCGTCGACGACGTCCGTCAGCCGCAGGCCCTCGACGAGCCGGTGCATCGCGGCGCCGTGCACGGACGGGAGCCCGTCGAGCGCCGTGCGCAGGGGCGTGCGCCGGTAGACGGCGACCAGGTGCTGCGGCCGACCTTCGGCGCCGACCATGCGGGCGCCGTCCGCGAGGGCGCCCCCGGACGCGGCGGCGAGAAGCGCGGGCACCACCCGCCCGGCGCCAGGGACGTCGCACGCGAGGACGACCACCAGGTCCGGGCCGTCGGCCGGCAGCGCGTCGAGCCCCGCCGCCACACCGGCGACGGGTCCGCCGTCCGGCGGGTCTTCCAGCACCGTCGCGATCCCGGGACGGGCCACCTGCGGCGGGCCGACGACGACCACGTGGGCCGCGGCGGCGACCGCTGCGAGCGCGTGGTCCAGCAGCGCGATGCCGCCGACCTCGACGTCGGGCTTGCTCGCGCCACCCAGCCGACGGGCGCGCCCGCCGGCGAGCACGATCGCGTCGTAGGCCGGCCGGGGCACGGCGCCACCGGGTTCGACGACGACGGCGTCCGGGCTACCCGCCGCGGCCTCGCCAGGTGTCGTCATCCGGTCCGCCGCCAGTCGCCCGAGCGGCCGCCGGACTTCGCCTCCAGCTGCACGTCGGCGATGCGGACGGACTTGTCGAGGCCCTTGACCATGTCGACGACCGCGAGCGCGGCGACCGAGACGGCGGTGAGGGCCTCCATCTCGACGCCGGTGCGGTCGGCGGTCCGGACCGTGGCCGTGATGGTCACGCCGTCGTCGACGATCTCGAGGTCGACGACCACGCCGTGCACGCCGATGACGTGCGCCAGCGGCAGGAGCTCGGGGGTGCGCTTGGCGGCGGCGATCCCGGCGATGCGGGCGACCGCCAGGACGTCACCCTTCGGGACGGCACCGTCGCGCAGCGCCGCGACCACGGAAGGCCCGCACAGGACGCGCCCGCTGGCGGTGGCGGCGCGGACGGTCGGCTGCTTGGCGGTCACGTCGACCATGCGGGCGTGCCCGGCGGCGTCGAGGTGCGTGAACTGCTCGCTCATGGGCTCACTCTCAGGACGGTGACGTGGTCGCCGGCGGCGACGTGGTCGATCTCGGCGGGGATGACGGCGAGCCCCTCGGCCAGGGCCAGGCGTGCGACGAGATGCGAGCCGGAGCCGCGCGCGGTCGCCCGGACCACGCGGTCGGGGCCCACCCAGCGCACCGGCATGAGCTGCGCGCGGCCGGGCGGCGTTGTCCAGCCCTCGTCGGCGACGGCGAGCACGGTCGGGCGCTCGACGTCGCGAAGCCCCCGCATCCGCAGGATCGCCGGGCGGACGAACATCTCGAACGACGCGAACGAGCTCACCGGGTTGCCCGGCAGCGTGTAGATCGGGGTGCCGCCGGGGAGCCGGCCCAGGCCCTGCGGCTTGCCGGGCTGGACCGCGACGGCGACGAACTCGACGTCCGGCTGGTCGAGGAGCGCGGCCTTGACCACGTCGTACGCGCCGACGCTGACGCCGCCGGAGGTGACGATCGCGTCCACGTCGAGGCCAGTCAGCAGCTCGCGCAGCGCGTCCACGTCGTCGGGGACCGGGCCGATGCGCACGGCCACGCCGCCGGCCTCGCGGACGGCGGCGGCGAGCAGCCAGGAGTTGGAGTCGGGGATCTGGCCGCGGCGCAACGGCGACCCGGGCGGCACCAGCTCGTCGCCGGTGGAGACGACCGCGACGCGTGGCCGGCGGTGGACCCGGACGTGTGCGTGGCCGAGCGAGGCGACCGCGGCGATCGCGGCGGGTCCTAGCAGCGTGCCTGCCGCGACGACGACGTCGCCCGGTACGGCGTCCTCGCCTGCGCGCCGGATGTGCGTGCCCGCCGCGGGCGCGTCCCGGACCAGGACGGTTACCGTCCCGGCGTCGGTCAGCTCGACGGGGACGATCGTGTCCGCACCGGCGGGCAGCGGTGCCCCGGTCATGATCCGGGCGGCCGTGCCGTCGGCCACGACGGGCTCGTCGGCGGAACCGGCCGGGAGGTCCGCGACCACCCGCAGCGTCACGGGCAGCGCGGCGACGTCGGCGTGCCGGACCGCGTAGCCGTCCATCGCCGAGTTGTCCCAACGCGGCAGAGGCCCGTCCGTGCGCAGGTCGTCGGCCAGGACCAGCCCGTCGGCGTCGTCCAGCGGCACCTCGACGGCGGGCAGCGGCGCGGCGAGCGCGAGAGCCGCCGCGCGGTGGTCGGTCAGCGAGCGCACGTCAGCGCGCGTCCATCCAGGCCAGGATCCCGCCGTCGACGTTCGACGCGTCGAAGCCGGCCCCGCGCAGGATCTTCGCCGCGGTCAGCGAGCGCGCACCCACCTGGCAGTGCACGAGGATCTCCTGGTCGCGCGGCAGGTTCGCTAGCGCGGAGCCGTCGAACACCGAGCCCAGCGGCACGAGCACCGCGCCGGGGATGGACGCCTGGGCGTACTCGGCGGGCTCGCGGACATCGATGAGCAGGAAGTCGTCGGTGCCTTCCTGGCGGGCTGCCAGCCGGCTGACCAGGTCGGTGGCGCTGACGACGGGGACGTCGGACATGGGAGGGGCCTCCAGGCTCGGGGTGGGGATGGGGCGGCCGACGAGGGGGACCTCGGTCCACCGGCCGCGCAGGGCGTCGACGACGAGCACGCGGCCGAGCAGCGGCTCGCCCGTGCCGGTGAGGAGCTTGACCACCTCGGTGGCCATCACGGAGCCGATCTGCCCGCAGAGCGCGCCGAGCACGCCGGCCTCGGCGCAGGACGGGACCTCGTCGTCGCGCGGGGGCGTGGGGAACAGGTCGCGCAGCTGCACGCCGGCGCGGCCCCAGAAGACGGTGGTCTGCGCGTCGAACCGCAGCACCGACCCCCAGACCTCGGGCATACCCAGTCGGACGCACGCGTCGTTGACGAGGTAGCGGGTGGGGAAGTTGTCGGTCCCGTCGACGACGACGTCGTAGCCGCGCAGGATCTGGTCGACGTTCCCGCTGGTCAGACGCGTGCGATGGACCACCACGTGGATGTCCGGGTCGAGGGCCTCGACCGCGTCGCGCGCGCTGTCGACCTTCGCGCGGCCCACGTCGGCGGTCCCGTGGATCACCTGGCGCTGCAGGTTGCTGACGTCGACCACGTCGTCGTCGACGATCCCGATCGTCCCGACGCCGGCCGCCGCGAGGTACTGCAGCACAGGCGCCCCGAGACCACCCGCCCCGACGACGAGCACCCGCGCGTTGCGCAGCCGGCGCTGACCATCGACGCCGATCTCCGCGAGCAGCAGGTGCCTCGACCCGCGCTCGACCTGCGCAGGGGTCAACGGGGATCCCGGCGGGACCAACGCGGGGAGGGGCACAAGATCCAACCTACGTGACCACGTCCCGGGTCAGAGCGTCCGTTGCCAGGCGACGATCCGGTCCACCGCCTCGCGGACCACGTCGACCGAGGACGCGAACGACAGACGCACCCAGCTCGCGCCGTCGACCGGGTCGAAGTCGGTGCCGGGCGTCAGCGCGACGCCGGCCTCGTCGAGCAGCCGCGCGCACCAGGTGATCGAGTCCAGGCCGCTCGCGGAGATGTCCCCGTACAGGTAGAACGCGCCGTCGGCCGGGGCGACGCGCGACCAGCCGAGCTCCGGGAGCCGTGCCAGCAGATGGTCCCGTGCCACGGCGTAGCGCTCGACGTTCTGCCGGGCGGCCGCGTACCCGTCGGGGCTGAAGGCCGCGACCCCGGCGTGCTGGGCGAGCGCCGGCGGGCACAGCGCCACGTTGCCCGCGAGCGCGTCGACGACCGACACCAGGTCGTCCGGGAGCACCAGCCAGCCGAGCCGCCAGCCGGTCATCGCCCAGTACTTGGAGAACGAGTTGACGACGACGGCGCCGCTGTCGAGGTAGTGGGCGGCGGTCGCCGTCTCCTCCGAGCCGTAGGTGATCCCGTGGTAGATCTCGTCGCTGATCAACCGGACACCGTGCGTCCCGCACCAGGCCGCGAGCGCCGCCAGCTCGTCGGGGTCGATCATCGTGCCGGTCGGGTTGGCCGGGCTGGCGACCACCAGGCCTTCCACCGGCGGGTCGAGCGCCTCGAGCTGCGCGACGGTCGGTTGGTACCGGGTCTCCGGGCCGCAGGGGACGATCACGACCTCGCACCCGAGCGCGGCGAGGATGTTCGCGTAGGCGGGGTAGCCGGGGACCGCGAGCGCCACCCTGTCGCCCACGTCGAACGCGGCGAGGAAGGCGAGGACGAACCCGCCGGAGGAGCCGGTGGTGACGGCGATCCGACGGGCGTCGAGGGACACGTCGTACTGGTCCCGGTAGTGCTGCGCGATCGCCGACCGCAGCGCCGGGGCGCCGAGGGCCTCGGTGTAGCCCAGGTCCCCCGACGTGAGCAGGTCGATCGCCCGCTGCCGCACGACTTCCGACGCGCCCGTCGACGGCTCGCCCGCGCAGAGGTTGAGGATGTTCTCGCCCGCGGCCTTCCGGGCGTTCGCGGCGGCGAGGATCTCCATCACGGCGAACGGCGGGACGTGGGCGCGGTTGGCAACCTTCATGGGCCCATCGTGGCGCACGAGCACCTCGCGCCGGGCCGCCCGGTCTAGCCTTCGACGTGTGATCGTCGACTGCGCGCTCTACTCCGACGGCCGGCGCCGCCACCACCTCGACGACCTCCGGGTCGCCCTGCGCGAGGCCGAGAAGGAGGACGGGTTCGTCTGGATCGGACTCGTCGAGCCGACGGCGGACGAGTTCGACGCGATCGCGGAAGGCTTCGAGCTGCCGCAGCTCGCCATCGAGGACGCGATCCGCGCGCACCAGCGGCCCAAGCTCGAGCAGTACGGCGGTGTGACGTTCGCGGTGGTCAAGCCTGTGCACTACGTGGACCACGTCGAGGTGGTGGAGGTCAGCGAGCTGGCCATCTTCCTGGGCGACCGGTTCGTCATCGTCGTCCGCCACGGCGACACGACGATCCCCGCGCAGGTGCGCGCCGGCCTCGAGGCGGACCGCGACATGCTGCTGCACGGACCGCCGGCGGTGCTGCACGGGATCCTTGACCGGGCCGTCGACCAGTACCTCGAGGTGACAGCGGCGATCGACGAGGACCTCGACGAGATCGAGGACCAGGTGTTCGGCGACGCCGGTCACGATCACGCCGAGCGCATCTACAAGCTCAAGCGCGAGGTCCAGCAGTTCCGTCGCGCCGTCGTGCCGCTGGTGGGTCCGCTGACCCGGCTCGCCGAGGAGCAGGTGGCCTGCATCCCCACCTACGCACGCCCGTACTTCCGCGACGTCCAGGACCACGCGCTGCGCGCCGCGGAGCTGATCGAGGCGGCCGACGCGCTGCTCACCAACGTCCTGCAGGCCGACCTGGCTCAGGTCACCGTCGAGCAGAACCGCGTGACGGTCCAGCAGAACGCCGACATGCGCAAGATCTCGGCGTGGGCGGCGATCGCGCTGGTGCCCACCGCGATCGCGGGGCTCTACGGCATGAACTTCGACTACCTGCCGGCCATGCACTCGCCGTTCGGCTTCTGGGTCGTGCTGGCCGGGATCGGCGTGGTCTGCTTCGGCCTCCACCGCGCGTTCCGGCACAACCGCTGGCTCTAGCCGGCCAGGGCCCCCTCGATGACCTCGACGATCTCCGGGGCGTCCGGCTCGGTGGTCGGCCGGAACCGGTGCACGGACCCGTCGGGCGTGACGACGAACTTCTCGAAGTTCCAGATGACCCGGCCGGCCTTGCCGGACGCGTCCGGCGTCTTGGTGAGCTCCGCGTACAGCGGGTGCTGCGACCGGCCGTTGACCTTGGTCTTCTCGAACATCGGGAACGTCACGCCCCAGGTCGTCGAGCAGTACTCAGCGATGGCCTCCTCGGAGCCGAGCTCCTGCAGGAACTGGTTGCTCGGGAAGCCGAGGACCGTGAACCCGCGGTCGCCGTAGGTCTTCTGCAGGTCCTCGAGCTTCGCGTACTGCGGCGCCAGGCCGCACCGGGAGGCGACGTTGACGACGAGCTTCACCTTGTCCGCGTACTCGCCGAACGTCGTGTCGTCGCCGTGCAGGGTCGTCAGCGGGATCTCGTTGAGGGACATGCCTCGGTCAACCATGACGCGTGACCTGCGCATTCCCCAGATCGTTGCGCACGTGCTCCACGATGCCGTCGGCAGCGGCCTCGATCTGCGCGAGGCAGACCTCGAAGTCCCGCGGACCGCCGTACCAGGGGTCGGCGACGTCGAGATCCCCGGACGCGTCCGGGTCGAAGGACCGGAACAGCACCGGATCCAGGCCTCGCAGCGCGCGGGCGTGGGCGTTCGTCATCGCCAGGACCAGGTCGCGCTGGTCGTCGGGGCGGACCTGTCGTGCCCGGTGGCCGTCGCCGGTGGGGTAGCCGCGGGCGACCAGGACGGAGCGCGCGCGACGGTCGACCGGGTTGCCGCGCTCCTCGTCGCTGATGCCCGTGGAGTCGACGACCACCTGGTCGGCCAGGCCTGCGGCGGCGAACCGTTCCCGGAGCACGATCTCGGCCATCGGGGAGCGGCATATGTTGCCCGTGCAGACGACCATGACGGAGTAGGGGTTGGACACCCCGCCATGATCGCCTGCCGCGGTCACCTTCGCAGACCGGGCTTGCTGTCCGTGAACACCTTCGACGCGTCGCCCAGCCGCAGGAGCACCGTCTCGCCGGTGGCGTCCTTGAGCCCGTCGTTGTCGGTCACCGCGTAGACCTGACCGTCCCCGCCGATGGTGAGGCCCTCGAGCTTTTCCTGCGTCCACCCGTTCGTGGCCCGCAGGTCGGTGACGAGGTCGCGGACCAGCGTCTTGGTCAGCGTGCCGACCGTGCCCTGCGCCGGGTCCGTGGTCGGGATCTGGACCGAGTAGACGGCCTTGACCTTGGCGTCCGGGCCGTTGAGCTTGTCGCGTTCGATCACGGCGAGCGTGTCGCGGTCGACGACGGTGATCTCCGACAGCCCGATCCAGTCGCCCGCCGTCGTCGTGGTGCCCAGCGGGTAGCCGAACCAGGCCCACGCTCCGGTCGCGACGTCGTAGCGGCCGATCCGGGCGTGGGTCTCCTCGCCGGCCAGCCCACGCTGCAGCGCGACCCAGACGTGCTCGCCCTCCCCGTCCTCGCTCGCAGCGACACCCTCGATGCCCCACTTGCTCAGGCGGGCGGAGACGTCCGCGGGCAGCGGCACGGTCTGCTGCACCGCCCCGCTCGCGTCCGTGCGGACCAGCGCGTTGGCGGCGCCCGTGGCCCCCTCGGAGCCGATCCAGAACCCGCCGTGACGACGGGCGGATACCCCTTCGATGTCCAGCGACGCCGGCGTGCCCCCCTGCGTCACGACGACGTCGCGGTCGATGACGGCCGGCGTGCGGGACACGTCGAGCCGCAGTAGATGTGCGGTGCTGTACGCCGCGTCGGTCGCCGTCCACAGGTGCTTCCTGTCGGTCGGGTCCGCGCTCAGCGCGCCGAGCGCACCCCAGCCGATCGGGTTGCCCGCGGCGTCGTCGGCCGAGACCACGCTCGGGAACTGCGGCGTCCCGGCCTCCTTGGCGTACGCGTTGCCGCGCCCGAAGACGGTCACCGACGAGCGGACCAGGGCGGCGGCGTCGTCGGTCTCGCTGGAGACGAGCAGCAGGTCGCGCGACGGCACCGGCAGGATGCCCTCCGGGCCGTTGGTCGTGGCGAGCACCTGGACGAACCGCGGGTGCGCCGCGTCGTCCACGTCGTACACGGCGACGAGGTTCGACCGCTCGGAGCCGACGAACGCGTACCGCTGACCGCCGAGCGTCGCGACCGCGAGGCCCTCGATCTCGACGCCCTTCTTGCCCGCACGGGACTCGGAGTGCAAGCCGGTCCGCACGGCCAGCCGCTCCAGCTCTGCACCGGCGTCCCACACGACCGCACCGGTGGTGTCGAAGACGGTCCACCCGCGGGTGCCGCCCTTCCAGTCACCCTCGTTCGCGGTCGCCAGGTGAGTAGCGTCCAGCCAGGCGATGGCGTCGGGCTCACGCGGGGCCAGGGGGATGGCGCCGGTCTGGTTGATGATCCCGTCCTGCGCGGTGTCGATGCCGGTCACGGCGACGCTGCCTGCGCTGAAGACGCTCGTCACGGTTCCCGACGCGATGTCCACCAGAGCGACGCCGTTGTTCTCCTGGAGCGTCACGGCGACGGTGGTGCCGGTCGGGTTCACCGCGACGTACTCCGGCTCCGGGTCCTGCGGGGTGTCCAGGCCGGCGAGCGCGTCCGCGGTGAACGGCACCGCCCGGGTGGTCCAGGTCGCGGGGTCGGCGCCGGGTAGGTCGACCAGCTGCAGGAAGCCGCCGGGCAGCTGCGGCAGGTCGCCCTTCTTCGCGCCGGCCGGTGTCGCGTCCTCGTCCCGCTGGTTTTCGATGGCGATCGCGGCGTGCGACTTGTCCGGCGTGAGCGCGATGGAGTCCGGCTGGCCCCCGAGGTCGAGGGTGCGGACCAGCGCGTGCGTGGTCAGGTTGACCACCGCGAGCAGGCCGGACGGCGAGGTGAAGCTCTCCGAGGTGTCCACGACCACCAGCACGTAGCCGCCGACCACGGCGACCGACGTCGGCTCCGCGTGCGCGCCGACGCCGAGGTCCGCGGCCAGGTCCAGCGTGCCGAGGCCCTGCGGCTGCGCCGGGTCCGTGATGTCCACGAAGCCGATCCGGCCCGCGAGCGCGTCGGTGTGGATGAACGTCCGACCGTCCTCGCTCACCGCCGAGATCTCGGCGACGGTCGGGTCCGCCGCCGCGGTGCCCGCTGGGCGATTCAGGTACACCGGGTACGTGGCGAGCCGATGGAACGTCTCGTTCGGGCGGTCCGGCCGCGATGTGGGGCTCGCCGTCGATGCGGTCGCCCCCAGACCCGCACAGAGCACGGCGGTGCAGGTCAGCGCAGCGAGGGTGCGGCGGGCGTGCGGCATCGAGGTCCCCTTCGATCGGTGTGCACCGAGGATGACCAGGACGGATGTCCGAGTCCGGGCCGCCAGGTGAACATCGACCGGACACCAGGTGACGTTTGCCACTGCGGAAACACTTCACGCCTCCTGCTGGTTGTCCGGGGCATGCGAGCAATCACCTATTCCCGCTACGGCGGTTCCGACGTCCTCGAGCTCACCGAGCAGCCCACCCCGAAGGTCGGCCCCGACAGCGTGCTGGTCCGCGTTCGCGCCGCCTCGGTCAACCCCGTCGACTGGAAGGTCCGCGCCGGGTACCTCGACGCGATCATGGACGTGACGTTCCCGGTGGTGCCGGGCTGGGACGTGGCCGGCGTGGTCGAGCGGGTCGGTCTGGACACCCCGGAGCTGCAGGTCGGCGACGAGGTCTACGGGTACGTCCGTCGTGACTGGGTGCAGGGCGGCACGTTCGCCGAGCTCGTCGCGGCCCCTGTGCGCACGCTCGCGCGCAAGCCCACGTCGCTCTCCTTCGAGGAGGCCGCAGCCGTGCCGCTCGCCGGGCTGACGGCCTACCAGACGATCCTGCGCGCCGGCGTGACGGACGGGCAGACCGTCCTCGTGCAGGCCGCGGCCGGCGGGGTCGGCGCGTTCGCCGTCCAGATCGCCGGGTCGCTCGGCGCCCGCGTCATCGGCACCGCGTCGGCGCGCAACCACGAGTACCTGCGCGGTCTGGGCGCGGAACCCGTGGAGTACGGCGACGGCCTCGTCGACCGCGTGCGCGCGCTCGCGCCGGACGGCGTCGACGTCATCCTCGACTTCGGCGGCGACGACCTCGTCGCGACCTCGCGAGCACTGCTGGCAGACGGTGGCACCGTCGCGTCGACCGTCGACGCCGCCGCGCGCGACGAGCTGGGCGGCCACTACGTCTGGGTGCGCCCCGACACCGCCGACCTCGACGCCCTCACCGCCCTGCTCGATGCCGGAACGGTGGCGGTCGACGTCACCGAGGTCTTCGAGCTGGCAGACGCGGCGGCCGCCCACGAGGCGAGCCAGACGGGCCACGTCCGCGGCAAGGTCGTCGTCCGAGTCAGCTGACCGTCCGCACCCACGGCCCGCGTCCTGTCGAGAGGACGCGGGCCGTTCTGCTTGGCAAACGCGTAATACTCGAGATATATTCGAACCAGAACATTCGGGATCGAGGAGGGACCGTGGCAGCGCGCAGCCGCAGCAACCCGCTGGCCCTCGCCGTGCTGGCGCTGCTCTGGGAACGCCCGATGCACCCGTACGAGATGTCGATGACGCTGCGCGAGCGCCGCAAGGACGAGTCCGTGAAGCTCAACTTCGGCTCGCTGTACTCGGTGGTCGACTCGCTGGTGAAGCACGGGCTGATCGAGGCGGCGTCGACGGAGCGCGACGGCAACCGCCCCACGCGCACCGTCTACCGGATCACCGACTCCGGCGCGACCGAGGCCATCGACTGGCTCACCGACCTGGTCCGCACGCCGGCCAAGGAGTACCCGCAGTTCGAGGCCGCGCTGTCGTTCCTGCCGCTGCTGGGTCCCGACGACGTCGTCCGGCTGCTCCGGCTGCGCCAGGCGTCGCTCGAGCGGCAGGTCGCGGGTCTGGAGGCGTCCCTCGCCGACGCGAAGGCCCTGGGGCTCCCCGCGATCTTCTCGCTCGAGAGCGAGTACGAGTCCGCGATCGTCCGCGCCGAGCTCGCCTTCGTCACCACCCTGGTGACGAGCATCGCGGACGGTTCGTTCGAGGGCGTCGAGCTCTGGCGCGATCTGCACGCACGCGCCGCCGCCCATGGCCGTCTCGACCCTGAGGAGCTTGCGGAGGCGCTCGCGCCGTATCTGAGCCCACCGTAGGAAAGAAGGTCGGCCCAGGTGCTGGAACACCCGGGCCGACCACCACGAACCGACCGGGACCCGTGAGGGCACCTGCGCGATCCGCCGCACGAATCAGCATAGGTGGCAGCTCGGTCGGACCATCCGCCGTCCTGGCCGGAAGGAACGGACGGCACGACCGAGAAGGCGGCACCATGCCGACAGCATCCGTGGTCGAAGCGATCGACCTCGTCAAGACCTACCCCGGTGGCCGCGGCCGACCGGACGTCCGGGCCCTCGACGGCCTCACGCTCACCATTCCCGCGGGCACCGTGCACGGCGTGCTCGGTCCCAACGGCGCCGGCAAGTCCACGACGACGAAGGTGCTCACGACGCTGGCCCGCGCTACCTCGGGCGCCGCCCGGGTGAGCGGCCACGACGTCGTCCTCGAGGCCGACGCCGTCCGCCGGTCCATCGGCTACGTCTCCCAGGGGACCGGCGCCGACCCGCTGCTCAGCCCGCGGGAGAACCTCCTCATGGCCGCCCGCCTGCGAGGGCTCTCCCGGTCGGCCTCGGCCGATCGCGCCGCGGCGCTCGTGGACCGGTTCGGTCTCGCCGAGGCCGCCAACCGCGGCGCGGGCAAGCTCTCCGGTGGGACCCGACGCAAGCTCGACGTCGCGCTCGGCCTCGTCGGCACCCCCCGAGTGCTGTTCCTCGACGAGCCGACCACCGGGCTCGACCCCGAGGCACGCTCGGCGATGTGGGCGGAGATCCGGCGACTGGCCGGCGAGGACGCGCTGACCGTCGTCCTGACCACCCACTACCTCGAGGAGGCGGACCGCCTGGCCGACGGGCTCACCATCGTCGACCGCGGGCGGGTCGTCGCGTCCGGGTCCCCCGAGGCGCTCAAGGCCACCCTCGAAGGAGACACCCTCACCGTGGACCTGGTCGAACCTGCGGTGGAGCTGGTCCGCTCGGTGGCCGCGTCGATCACCGCCCTGCGCGACGTCGTCGTGCACGTCGAGGGGCCCGCGGGCCGGCTCGTCGCCAGGACCGACGACGGCCCGGCCGTGGTGGGCACCGCCATCGCAGCGCTGCAGGCGGCCGGCGTGCGGCACGGAGCCGTCGCCGTCTCCCGTCCCAGCCTCGACGACGTCTACCTGCAGCACGCCGGCCGTTCGTGGACCTCGGCCGACCTCGCCTCGACGGAGGTCGCTCGATGAGCACGCTCACCGTGACCCGCCCCGTCGCCGCTCCCACCCGCGCCTCGTGGATCACGCAGACCTCTGAGGTCACCCGTCGCTGGACCGTCGACTCGCTGCGCCAGCCGTGGGGTCTCGGGGTCGCGATCATCCAGCCCGTCATCTGGCTGGTCCTGTTCGGGAACGTGTTCTCGTCGGTCGGCTCGGTGCCAGGCTTCGGGCCCGACGACTACCTGACGTTCCTGGTCCCCGGCATCCTCATGATGACCGTCCTCTACTCGGGCGCCTGGGCGGGCACGGGGTTCATCGACGACATCCGCTCCGGCGTCATGGACCGGATGCTGACGTCGCCCGTGTCGCGGTCGTCGCTCGTCGCCGGGCAGCTGGTGCAGCAGCTGCTCATCTGCGTGGTCCAGGGCATCTGCGTGATCGGCATCGGCGCCCTCGCCGGCGCGGACTACGCGGGTGGCGTCGGCGGCATGGCCGTCGCGATCGCGGCGTCGCTTGTGCTCGCCGCCGCGTTCTGCTCGCTGTCGGCGGCCGTCGCGCTGCTGGCCCGGGACCAGACCGCGCTCATCGGCATCTCGACGATCGTCGTGCTTCCGGCGACGTTCCTCTCGACCGCGCTCATGCCCGTCACCCTGCTGCCCGACTGGGTGCAGACGGTCGCCCGCTACAACCCGCTGACCTGGGCGACGGAGATCGCCCGCACGGCCATGTCCACCGATGTCGACTGGTCGGTGGTGGCCACCCGCGGCGCCCTGCTGCTGGCGCTGGCGTCGCTGGTCGCATGGTGGTCGGTGCGCGCGATGCACACGTACCAGCGCTCGCTGTGACACCCGCAACGTCCGAGGAAGTGGTCGCCAGGCAGCCACTTCCTCGGACGGCGGCGTCAGTGGGACGTGGTGCGGCCGAAGTGGAACTTGGCTGATGCCGGGCTGGCCGGCCAGCGGCTGGTGACCACCTTGCCGCGCGTGTAGAAGCGGACCGCCTCCGGGCCGTAGATGTGGCTCTCGCCGAACAGCGAGTTCTTCCACCCGCCGAACGAGTGCCACCCCACCGGCACCGGGATCGGGACGTTGATGCCGATCATCCCGACGTTCACGGCCCGCTGGAACGTGCGCGCCGCGTCGCCCGAGGACGTGAAGATCGCGGTCCCGTTGCCGTACGGGTTGTCGTTGACCAGCGCGATCGCGTCGGTCAGGTCGGCCGCCCGGACCACCACGAGCACCGGCCCGAAGATCTCCTCGACGTAGGCGCGCATGTCCGTCGTGACGCCGTCGAGGATGGTGGGGCCGACGAAGAACCCGTCCTCGTGACCGGCCACCGTGTGCCCGCGACCGTCGACGGGTGCGGACGCTCCGCTGTCGACCGCGTCCGTGACGATCTCCTCGATGCGCAGCTGCGACGCCCGCGTGATGACCGGCCCCATGTCACTCGAAGGATCGTTCCCGGGCGCGACGCGGACCCTCTCCGCCGCGGCGGTGAGTCGTTCGAGCAGCGCGTCGGCGACCTCGTCGACGACGACCGCGACCGAGATCGCCATGCACCGCTCGCCGGCCGCCCCGAACGCCGCGCCGGTCAGGTGCGTCGCCGCGAGGTCCAGGTCGGCATCGGCCAGCACGACCGCGTGGTTCTTCGCCCCGCCCAGGGCCTGCACCCGCTTGCCGTGGGCGGTCGCGGTGGCGTGCACGTGCTGCGCGATCGGCGTCGACCCGACGAACGACACGGCGGCGATGTCCGGGTGGGTGAGCAGCGCGTCGACGGCCACACGGTCGCCCTGCACCACGGAGAACACCCCGTCGGGAAGCCCGGCTGCCTTCCACATCCTCGCCAGGAACAGGGACGCCGACGGGTCCCGCTCCGACGGCTTGAGGACGAACGCGTTGCCGGTCGCGATCGCCATCGGCGCCATCCACAGCGGAACCATCGCCGGGAAGTTGAACGGGGTGATGCCGGCGACCACGCCCAGCGGCTCCCGGAACGAGAACACGTCGACGCCCGTCGCCGCCTGGTCGGTGTACTCACCCTTGAGCAGCTGCGGCATCCCGCACGCGTACTCGATGACCTCGAGCCCGCGGGCGATCTCCCCGTGCGAGTCCGCCAGCACCTTGCCGTGCTCGGCCGTGATGATCGCGGCCAGCTCGTCGGTGTGTTGGACGATCTGCTCGCGCAGCGCGAACAGCACCGCGGTCCGCTTGGCGACGGGCTCCTGCGACCAGCTCTCCGCTGCTGTCACCGCCGCCGCCACCGCGGCATCGACGTCCGCCTGCTCGGCGAGGAGCACCCGGCCGGTCACCTGCCCGGTCGCCGGATCGAACACGTCCTGCGTCCGCGACCCCTCGGGCGTCGTCACCTGCCCCCCGACGACGTGACCGATGAGCGGAGCGGTGTCGACGAGCGCGGACATCAGAGGCCCTCTTTCGTGCGGGATCCGACGGCATTGCCGGATCGAGCCAATCTAAGTCCGCCGTCAAGAACAGCCAACGCTCGAACGTGCGGACGTCTTCCACCCACCTCCGCAACGTCCGCAGATTCGGTCGTGGGGACGCTCGAATCTGCGGACGTTGCGTGATGGAGACGTTCGGTCAGTCGCGGGCCGTCAGCACCAGCGGGCCGTCCGGGGTGATCGCGACCGTGTGCTCCGCGTGCGCGGCCAGCGAGCCGTCGGCCGTGCGGATGGTCCAGCCGTCGTCGTCGATCGTGTACTCGTCGCCGCCCGCCATGAACCACGGCTCAATGGCGATGACCAGGCCGGTCTTCAGCTTCAGCCCGGTGCCGGGGCGGCCGAGGTTGGGGACGTGCGGGTCCTCGTGCATGGTCCGGCCGACGCCGTGGCCCCCGAAGTCGGCGTTGATCCCGTACCCGCCGGCGCGCCCGACGGTGCCGATGGCCGAGGAGATGTCACCCATCCGGGCGCCCGGACGGGCCGCGGCGATGCCGGCCGCCAGAGCGCGCTCGGTGGTCTCGATGAGCGCGGTGACCGCAGGCGACTGCGTGCCGATCTGGAAGGTCAGCGCTGAGTCGGCCACCCACCCCTGCACCTGCGCGGCGAAGTCGATGCTGAGCACGTCACCGTCCGCTAGCACGTAGTCGGACGGCAGGCCGTGCAGGGCGGCGTCGTTCACGGAGGTGCACAGCACGCCCGGGTACGGCATCGCGCCGAACGACGGGTGGTAGCCCAGGTAGACGGAGTGCGCGCCGGCCGCGTCGATCATCTGGTGCGCGTGGGTGTCCAGGTGCTTGAGCGTCATCCCCTCGCGGGCGACGTCACGCAAGGACGAGAGCACGCCCGCGACGAACTTCCCGGCGGGGCGCATCTGGGTGATCTGAGAGGGGTTCTTGAGGGCCACGGTCCCACCCTGTCACGAGAACCTGCCACGCAATGGGCAGGCAACAGCCCGTGGGCCGGACCTCCGAGGAGGCCCTGCCGCGAAGGACGAGGTCGCGGCTCCCACGGGCTGCGGTGACTGCCATGGATTCGCTCGCCGGTCCGGGTGGGCCTGCGGGCGGATCGTGTGTGCAATCCGTCCGAGTGCTTTCCGGCGACTAGCGGACAGTCACCTCACGCGTCCTGGAATAGAACATGTCCTGGACCACCTCCTTCCCGTGTCCGACGAAGGTACGTCCGCTTGGCTCCTGGCGCCAAGGGGTTTTCCGGGTGGCGAACATCCTCACCGCGACCGCGACTGCACCCACTCCGCGAAGGTCAGCCGCCCTGTCGCATGCTCGGGTGTCAGGTGGTTCCCGTGGCGGAACCCGCTCAGCGGGCCGGGGACCGGCACGGCCCACACGGGTCGGCGTCGACCGGTCGCCGCGAGGTACGTGCGCATGAGCTCGGTGGTGGTGAGGACCTGCGGGCCGCCCAGGTCGTCGACCCGACCCGACGGCCCTTCGACGACCAGCTGGACCAGCCGGGAGGCGACCTCGCGGACGTCGACCGGCTGGGCGCTCATCCCCGCCGGCGCCACGGCCACCGGTCCCCGCGAGAGCTTGTCCAGCATCGTCGCGACCCAGTCATGGAAGTGCGTCGCACGCAGGATCGTCCACGGCACGCCGCCGTCCTCGACGATCTCCTCGACCCGGTGCTTGGCCTTGAAGTACGGGTACGGGACGCGGTCGACGCCGACGATCGAGACGTTGACCAGGTGCGGTGCTGCAGCCGCGCGGGCGGCGAGCAGGAGCTGCACCGCGGCGTCGAGGTCGTCGTCGGGTCGGCGTGGATCGCTGGCGCAGTGCACGACCGCGCTCACGCCGGTCACCGCCTCGGCCAGCCCGGCGCCGGTGAGCAGGTTGCCGAACACCCAGTCCGCCTCGGCCGGGGCCGCCGGTGAACGTTCGCGACGGCTGAGCACCCGCACCGCTCGGCCGGCGTCGAGGAGCGTGTGCACGAGGGCGCGACCAAGAGTGCCGGTCCCGCCGGTCACCAGCACGGGGCGTTCGTCGTCAACCATGCCCGCCATCCTGGCGTACGCCTCGGGGTCCCGACGAGACCGCGCACGCCACCTGTTCGCCGTTGGGGGACGACGTGGCCCGGGTCGGATCGGCGGCCCGGGCCACGTCGGTCAGGCGTGCTCGACCAGGTACTGCGTATAGGCAGGCACGGTGAGGAACGTCGGGAAGTCCTCCGCCAGCGCGACCTGTCGGAACAGGTCCGCCGCGTCGTCGTACCGGTCGCCCCCGGTGCGCGGGAGGTCGGCCAGCACCTCCTTCAGCACCTGCTCGACCCGCGCGGCGTCGATCCGGGTGCCCTCGGCGGTGACGACCTCCTGGTGCACCCACTGCCAGACCTGCGACCGCGAGATCTCGGCCGTGGCGGCATCCTCCATGAGGTGGTCGATGGCCACCGCGCCGATGCCGCGCAGCCAGGCCTCGAGGTAGCGGACCCCCACCGACACGTTGCCGCGCAGCCCGCCGTCGGTGACGGCCCCGGGCTCGCCGCCACCGGCCGACGGGATGTCCAGCAGGTCCGCGGCGG
Organism: Cellulomonas sp. Leaf395; assembly: GCF_001424125.1. Taxonomy (GTDB): domain Bacteria; phylum Actinomycetota; class Actinomycetes; order Actinomycetales; family Cellulomonadaceae; genus Cellulomonas. The sequence continues at coordinate 128,991 of NZ_LMQI01000001.1, read as the reverse complement.
TGACGTGCACGTCCTCCCGGCGGCGGTGACGCTGGTCGACGCGGTCGCCGAGGGCCTCGTCGAACACCTCGCGGGCGACCGGCACGAGGTCGGGGTGAGCCACCCAGGTGCCGTCGTACCCCTGTCCGGCCTCCCGCTGCTTGTCGGCTCTCACCTGCGCGAGCGCAGCGGCGGTGACCTCCGGGTCGCGGCGGTCGGGGATGAACGCGCTCATGCCGCCGATGGCCTGGGCGCCCCGCTTGTGGCAGGTGGCGACGAGCAGCTCGGTGTACGCCTTCATGAAGGGGACCGTCATCGTGACGCTGCTGCGGTCCGGCAGGACGAACCGGGGTCCGCGAGCGCGGAAGTTCTTGATGACGCTGAAGATGTAGTCCCAGCGGCCGGCGTTCAGGCCGGCGCAGTGGTCGCGCAGCTCGTAGAGGATCTCCTCCATCTCGAAGGCGGCCGTGATGGTCTCGATGAGCACGGTCGCGCGGATGGTGCCGTACCGCAGGCCCAGGTACGTCTCGGTGAACCGGAAGATCTCGTCCCAGAGGCGCGCCTCCAGGTGGCCCTCCAGCTTGGGCAGGTAGAGGTACGGGCCGCGGCCGGAGTCGATGAGGGCGTGGGCGTTGTGGAACAGGTACAGACCGGCGTCGACGAGGCTCGCGGAGGCCGCGCAGAGCTGGCCGGCGCGGTCCGTGAACTCGAGGTGCTTCTCTGTCAGGTGCCAGCCGCGCGGTCGGAACACGATCGTCGGGGTCGTCGTCCCGACGCGGTACTCCTTGCCCTCGGCCGACGTGAAGTCGATCTGCCCGCGGATGGCGTCGAACAGGCTGTGCTGCCCGCCGATGACGTTGGTCCACGTCGGGCTGGTGGCGTCCTCCATGTCCGCGAGCCAGACCTTGGCGCCGCTGTTCAGCGCGTTGATCGTCATCTTGCGGTCGGTGGGGCCGGTGATCTCGACGCGGCGGTCCTCCAGGCCCGGTCCCGGCCCGGCAACCCGCCAGCCCGGGTCCGCCCGGATGCCTGCCGTCAGCGGCTGGAAGTCGGGGTCGGCGCCGTTGGAGAACCGCGTCCGGCGGTGCTGGCGGCCGAGCAGCAGGTCGTGCCGCCGACCGGAGAACCGGACGTGCAGGTCGGTGAGGAAGTCCATGGCCTCGGACGTGAGGATCTCGGTCGCACCGGGCACGGCAGGTCCGGTGATCGCGAGACGAGGTCGGGTGGTCGGCGGGGTGATGGTAATGGTCATGGCGAGTGCTCCTGGTGGATGGGCCGCGAGATCGTGAGGTTCCGACGAGGTAGTCAGTTGCAGCTGACGATCTCGTCGGAGATTCACGACCTTGCGTGCGGGGCGAGGATGGTCAGTGGGTGAACTGGGCCGTCTCGGTCGAGCCCGCGAGCGCGAGGGTGGCGCTGTCCGGGCTGATCGCGGTGGCGACGCGGTCGAAGTAGCCGGTGCCGACCTCACGCTGGTGACGTGTGGCGGTGTAGCCGTCGGACTCGGAGGCGATCTCGGCCTCCTGCAGCTCGACGTACGCGCTCATGCCGCGCTCGGCGTAGCCGCGGGCGAGGTCGAACATCGAGTGGTTGAGGGCGTGGAACCCGGCCAGGGTGATGAACTGGAACACGTACCCGTGGCCGGCCAGCTCCCGCTGGAACCGCGCGATCTGCAGGTCGTCCAGCTGCGAGCGCCAGTGGAACGACGGCGAGCAGTTGTAGGCGAGCAGCTTGCCGGGGAACCTGTCGTGGATCCGCTCCGCGAACTCGATCGCGGCAGCGACGTCGGGGGTCGACGTCTCCACCCAGATGAGGTCGGAGTGCGGCGCGTACGCCTCGGCGCGGGCGACGACGGGGTCGAGGCCCGGGCGCACCCGGTAGTACCCCTCGGGGGTCCGCTCCCCGGTGAGGAACGGCTCGTCACGCGGGTCGATGTCGCTGGTCAGCAGGTCGGCGCCGAGCGCGTCGGTGCGGGCGACGATGACCGTCGGCACCCCGGCGACGTCGGCCGCGAGCCGCGCCGCGGAGAGCGTCCGCACGTGCTGCGACGTCGGGACGAGCACCTTGCCGCCCAGGTGGCCGCACTTCTTCTCGGCGGCGAGCTGGTCCTCCCAGTGCACGCCGGCCGCGCCCGCGGCGATCATCGAGTGCATGAGCTCGTAGGCGTTCAGCGGTCCACCGAAGCCGGCCTCGGCGTCGGCGACGATCGGCGCCAGCCACTCCCGGGAGCGGCGACCGGTCTCCGCGAACTCGATCTGGTCGGCGCGCAGGAGCGCGTTGTTGATCCGACGGACCACCGCGGGCACGGAGTTCACCGGGTACAGCGACTGGTCGGGGTAGGTCTGGCCGGACAGGTTGGCGTCGGCGGCGACCTGCCATCCGGACAGGTAGATCGCCTCGAGCCCCGCGCGGACCTGCTGCACGGCCTGGTTGCCGGTCAGCGCCCCCAGCGCCGGCAGCAGGGTGCGCGAGTGTAGGAGCTGCCAGAGCCGGTCGGCTCCGCGCTGGGCGAGCGTGCTCTCCTCGCGGACCGACCCCCGGAGCGCGACGACGTCCTCGGCGGTGTGGGTGCGGCGGATGCCGGCCCAGCGCGCGTCGAGGTCCCAGCTCGTCGCGAGCTCAGCCGCGGTCTCGGTCTGGTCGCCGTGCCTGTACGTGCTCATCGTGTCCTCCGTCATTTGACGCGTTCTTCTCGGCCCCTCGGCCTGACCTCCACGTTCCCTGGTGTTCCGTCGTTCTTCCCTGGCGAAGTGCGCAGAAGATCGGCGATCCTTCTCCTGGACAGAAGCCCAGGCTCGGGCGAGGGTGGACGGCATGACGACGACGGCCAACGGCGGCCTCGACACGCTCGTGCTGGGACGACGGATCCGGCACCTGCGCACGGGCCGGAACATGACGCTCGACGACCTCGGTGCGGCCATCGGCCGCGCACCCTCCCAGGTCTCGATGCTGGAGAACGGTCACCGCGAGCCCAAGCTCTCGCTCCTGGCGCAGGTGGCGGAGGCCCTCGACGTCCCGCTCAGCGAGCTGCTCCGCACGGAGCCGCCGACCCGACGGGCCGCCCTGGAGGTCGAGCTCGAGCGCGCGCAGCGAGGTCCGCTCTTCGCGAGCCTGGGCGTCTCACCGGTGAAGGTCGGTCGGTCCCTGCCCGCCGATGCGCTCGAGGCCCTCGTCCGCCTGCAGGCCGAGATCCAGCGCCTGCTCATGGAGAACGCCGCGACCCCCGAGGAGGCGCGCCGCGCGAATGCCGAGCTCCGGATCCGGATGCGCGCCCAGGACAACTACTTCCCCGAGCTCGAGGCGCACGCCCGGACGCTGCTCGCCGCGATCGACCACCCCGGCGGCCCGCTGTCACAGCGCGCGACCGCTGACATCGCCGCCCACCTGGGCTTCGGCCTGCACTACGTGCCCGACCTGCCGCACTCGACGCGCTCGGTCACCGACCTCGCCCACGGTCGCATCTACCTGCCCCAGGGCAATCCCGGCGCCAGCGACGCCCGCTCACCCCTGCTCCAGGCCATCGCCAGCCACGTGCTCGGCCACGCGGAACCGAAGGACTACGGCGACTTCCTGCGCCAGCGCGTCGAGGCCAACTACCTGGCCGCCGCTCTGATGCTGCCCGAGGACGGCGCCGTGCCGTTCCTGCAGGAGGCGAAGGCCGAGCGCCGGCTGTCCGTGGAGGACCTTCGCGACGCCTTCGCCGTGCCCTACGAGACGGCCGCCCACCGGTTCACCAACCTGGCGACGCGCCACCTGGGCATCCCCGTGCACTTCATGAAGGTCCATGAGGGCGGCACCCTGCACAAGGCCTACGAGAACGACGGCGTGAAGTTCCCTGCGGACCCGCTCGGCGCCATCGAGGGGCAACCCGTCTGCCGGCAGTGGACCGCCCGCGTGGTCTTCACGCTGCCCGACCGGTTCACGCCGTACTACCAGTACACCGACACGTCGTCGGGCACGTACTGGTGCACGTCCCGCGTGCAGCCGTCGTCGCAGGGCGCCTTCTCCGTGTCCGTCGGGGTGCCGTTCGCGCACGTCCGCTGGTTCCGCGGGCGCGAGACCACCGAGCGCGCGGCATCGAAGTGCCCCGACCCGATGTGCTGCCGCCAGCCCCCGGCCGAGCTGGCCGAGCGCTGGTCCGACAAGTCCTGGCCCAGCGCCCGCCCGCACGCGTCGCTGCTCGCCGCGCTGCCCGTCGGGGTGTTCCCTGGGGTGGACACCACGGAGGTCTACCGGTTCCTGGACCGGCACGCGCCGACGGAAGGCTGAGGTCCCCCGCGGGTCAGTTCTCACAAACCCGCTAGCTCCCGTGGGAAAGCGTCGGAGCAGTTCTGGAGCGTGCGCTCGTCAGCGTGGACCGTCGGGACGGTGCGCTCAGCGCGACGGCGAACGCCACGGACGCGACGGCCATGAGCACGATCGGCGGAGCGGGCAGGAGCAGCACCGCGGTGACCAGCAGCGCCAGGGACAGCACGAGGGCGACGACGAGCTGCGCCCGCTCCGGGGTCCGGTCGTGACGCGTCATGAGCAGGACGGACACGCCCCAGGCGATCAGCAGGAGGGACATCGTGACGCTGAACCCCTCCATGAGGTCGGCCATGCTGTGGCTCGGGGTCATCGGGAAGCGCACCTCTTCTATCTGCCGCTCCACGACAGCCAGGTCACCCGTGGACGGCGGCAGGAGGTTGGCCAGGCCCAGGTGACCCGCCCCGGTCAGCAGGAAGGCCCACCCGCCGACGCGGGTCGCTGTGGTCTGCACGGTCATCGTCGCGCCTCCTCCGTCGGGAACCTCTACATACGTAGAGGACTCTACGTATGTAGAGTCGCCAGATGTCAACCGACCGTCAGTCCGCTCTCAGCGACGCCGGGCTGCGACTCATCGCCCAGGACGGGCTTCGTGGCCTGACCCACCGCGCCGTCGACGCGGAAGCTGGGGTCCCGCTCGGCTCGACCAGCTACTACTTCCGCACGCGCGACGAGCTCGTGTCCGCGTGCGTCCGCCGCCTCGTCGAGCTCGACCTGCTCGCGCTGACGACCGGCGGCATCGGAGAACGCCGGGTGACCGCCGACGAGCTGGCGGACCTGGGCGCCGACCTGATGTGGCAGTGGATCACCGTCGACGCGGACCGCCAGCTCGCGCGGTTCGAGCTGCTCCTGCACTCGCGCCGACGGCCCGAGCTCGCGGCGCAGCTGCACGGGGCGGGAGAACAGGTTCGGGCCGCGATGGCCGCCGTGCTGGAGACGCAAGGCTGCGCCGAGCCGGCGTCGACCGCCGTCTGGTTCGTCGGCTGCGTCGACGGCGTCGTGCTGGACCAGCTGACCGGTCCGGCCGAGCGGCGCATGTCACGCGCCGACCTGCGCGTGCTCGCGCTGACCCTCGTCCGGGCCGCCCTCGGGTGAGGTCAGCGGGCCAACCACCCGCCGTCGACGGGCAGGACCGCGCCGTGGACGTAGTCGGCGGCGCGGGAGCACAAGAACAGGACCGCGCCGGCGATGTCGCTCGGCTCGGCCCAGCGGGCAGCGGGGATGCGGGCGAGGATGGCGTCGCTGCGCTCGGCGTCAAGCCGCAGGTCATGGGTGTTCGCCGTCGCGACGTAGCCGGGAGCGACGGCGTTGACGTTGACGCCGCGGTCCGCCCACTCGTTGGCCAGCGCCTTGGTCAGCCCGGCGACGGCCGACTTGGACGCCGTGTACCCCGGCACGTTGATCCCGCCCTGGAAGCTGAGCATCGACGCGGTGTTCACGATCTTGCCGCTGCGCCGCTCGAGCATGCCGCGGCCGATCTCCCGGGACAGTGTGAACGTGGCGCGCAGGTTGACGCCCAGCACGTGGTCGAAGTCCTCGTCGGAGTGCTCGGACGCGGGCGTGCGACGGATCATGCCGGCGTTGTTCACCAGGATGTCGACGGGGCGCGTCGCCAGCTCCGCGGCCAGCTCGGCAACCCGGGACCGGTCGGAGAGGTCCGCCGACATCGGTGTGAACGCTCGGCCCAGCGACTCGACGGCGGTGCGGGCCGGACCGTCGCCCGGGGGCATCCCGGCGCTCACGGCGATGATGTCCGCGCCGGCCGAGGCCAGTGACTCGACGATGGCCAGCCCGATTCCTCTGCTCGCACCGGTGACGACGGCGAGCTTCCCCTCGAGGCTGAAAAGGCTCTCGACGTAGGAGGCGGGCGTGGGCGCAAGGGTCATGGGTCGGTGCTCTCTCGTGGCTTCGGGCGTGCTCGTCCGCCGCACGGCGTCCGCCGTGCAGGGTTTGTGCGGTCAGTGCTGCGGGAGGTCAGGCCTCGTAGCCGAGGGCTGCCGAGATCTTGTCCGCCGTCTCGATCGCCAGGCCCGACATCGCCTCGACCTGCTCGAGGGTGTGCTCGAGGGTGAGCGTGGAGATGCTGAGTCCGTACCGGGCCGCCCCGGTGTGGTCCCGGATCGGCGCCGCGACGCACGCGACGCCGGGCACGTTCTCCTCACGGTCGAGCGCGTAGCCGAGACGTCGGACGTCCTCGATCTCGGCGCGCAACCGCTCGAGCGTCGTGATCGTGTGGTCCGTCCGCCGTGGCAGACCCGCCCGGGCGACGAGGCGCTCCAGACCGTCGTCCGTGAAGTCGCTCAGGATGGCCTTGCCGATCCCCGACGTGTGGAGCGGGATGGCGTGGCCGACGCGCGAGGGCATCTGATACGGCTTGTCCGAGTCGGCGCGGATCAGGTAGACGATCTCGTCGCCGTTGACGACACCGACGTGGACCGTGCAGTGCACGACGTCGACGAGGTCGTCGACGAACGGTTGCGCGATCGCGGAGATGTCGATCCGCCGCAGCGCCCGGCCGGCCAGCGACAGGATCTTCGGTCCCGGCAGGTACGTGCCGTCCTGCGAGACGGTGATGAAGCCGGAGTCGGCGAGCGTGGTCAGGATGCGGTGCGTCGTGGCCTTCGCCAGACCGGTCGCCTCGACCACGTCGCTGAAGCGCGGGTGGTCGAGGGCGGCCTCGAGCACGAGGAGGGTCTTCTCGCTCGCGCTGGCCGACGAGGCAGCCGCAGCCGTCGACGTCTGAGGTTCGGTCTGGTCCGTCGCCATGGTCGTCATCCTGTCCGCCTCAGCGCATGTCTGCGATGGCGAAGCCATCCATGTCGTCGAATGACTGGTTCTCGCCGGCCATCGCCCACACGAAGCTGTAGCTGGCGGAGCCCACACCGGAGTGCACCGACCAGCTGGGCGAGATGATGGCCTGCTGGTCGGCGACGATCAGGTGCCGCGTCTCCGAGGGGTGTCCCATGAGATGGATGATCCTCGCCTCGGGCGCCATGTCGAAATAGAGGTAGGCCTCGGTGCGTCGGTCGTGGGTGTGCGCGGGCATGGTGTTCCACATGCTGCCCGGGTGCAGGGTGGTGACGCCCATGACGATCTGGCAGCTGAGCACCCCGTTCTCGTGGATGTACTGGTTCAGCGTCCGTCGGTTCGACGTCAGCGGATCGCCCAGCTCACGGACGATCCCGCCGCCGGCCTCGACCAGCGTCGTCGGGTACGCCGTGTGCGCGGGTGCCGAGACCAGGTAGAAGCGGGCGGGTTCCGCCCCGTCGGTCGACGTGAGCACCACGTCGCGGGCGCCCCGGCCGATGTACAGGCAGGACCCGTGGCTCAGGGCGTGCTCGGTGCCGACGACCGAGACCGTGCCGTGGCCGCCGACGTTGACGATCCCGGCCTCCCGGTGCTCGAAGAAGAACTCGGAGCGGAGCTCCGGGAACGTCGGCAACGAGATCGGTCCCGTGACCGGGGTGGCCCCCAGGAGGACGACCCGGTCGTGGTGCGTGTAGACCGACGCCACGTCGTCGTCGACGAAGAGGTCCTGGACGAGGTACCGGCGGCGGAGCTCGGCGGTGTCCATGGCGGGAACGTGCTCGGGGCTCGTGGCGTACCGCTGTTCCATCTGATGCATGAGCTGCCTTTCGAGTGGGGTCGACTACAGCAGGCCGAAGAGGCCCGGCAGCCAGAGGGACAGGGCAGGCACGAAGGTCACCAGCAGGAGCACGGCGACGAGCGCGAGGAAGAAGGGCATGAGCCGCCCGATGACGGACTCGACCTTGACGCCCGCGACTTGCGCGCCGACGAAGAGCACCGGGGCCGATGGTGGTGAGATCACCGCGATGCAGAGGTTGAACGTCATCATGATCCCGAAGTGCACGGGGTCGATCCCGTACTGCATGGCGATCGGCAGGAAGATCGGCGTGAAGATCAGGATGGCCGGGGTCGCGTCCAGCGGGATACCGATGATCAGCAGGACCACCATCATGATCAGCAGGACGACGAACTTGCTGTCCGTGAACCCGAGGAGAGTCTCCGCGATCAGCTGCGGGATCTTGGTGAAGCTCATGACGAACGACATGATCGACGAGACGCCGATGAGGAAGATCACCACGGAGCTGGTCCGTGCCGCGTTGTACAGGATGTGCGGCAGGTCCTTGATCTTGATCGCCCGGTAGAGGAACCCCAGCAGCAGCGCGTAGACGACCGCGATCGCGGAGGCCTCCGTCGCGGTGAAGAAGCCGCCGATGATGCCGCCGATCACGACCACGACGAGGGTCAGCGACGGCAGCGCCTGGACGAACGTGCGCCCCAGCTCGCCGAGGCTCGACCGCACGGGCGCCTTGAGCTCGGGGTGCTTGCGGGCGTAGAACCAGACGACCGCCATGCAGGCGACGCCCCAGAGGATGCCCGGGATGTAGCCGGCCATGAAGAGCGCCCCGACGGACGTCCCGCCGCTGGCCAGCGCATAGACGATCAGCAAGTTGCTGGGCGGGATGACCATGCCGCTCGGGGCCGAGGCGACGTTGGTCGCGGCGGTGAAGCCCTTGTCGTAGCCTTCGCGCGCCTGCATCGGCGCCATCGTCGTGCCGACGGCCGCCGCCGCCGCGATGGCCGACCCGCTGACCGAGCCGAACAGCATGTTGGCCAGGACGTTGGTCTGGGCCAGCGGCGCCGGCGTCCTGCCGACGAGCACCTTGGCGAGGTTGATGAGCCGGGTCGCGATCCCGCCGTTGTTCATGATGCCGCCGGCGAGCACGAAGAACGGGATGGCCAGCAGGGCGAACGAGTTGACGCCCGTGAACATCCGCTGCGCCGAGGTGGTGGCGCCGTTCTCCAGCCCGAGGACGAGGATCATCGAGATGGCCGACGGGAGGCCGATGCTGATGCTGATCGGTGCCCCGATCAGCATCAGCACGACCATCCCGCCGAGCATGACTGCGCTCACGAGCGCGACGTCGTTCACAGCTCCACCCCGTCCTCTGCGGCGATGTGCTCGAGCCCGGTGTAGCCAGGCGAGAGCGTCCTGATCAGGTGGTAGATCAGATAGAAGGTGAGCAGGACCCCGGAGATCGGTACCGCGAGATAGAGCACCCCCGCCGAGATCGGCAGGACCGGGTTGAGCTGGTGCATGGTCTGGGCGGCGTTGAGGTAGCCGCCCCAGACCATGACGACGAGCGCGAACGTGAGCGTGGCGAGGTACGCCACGATCTCGAGCACCCGCTGAGCGGCGAGAGGCGCCTTCTGCACGAAGTAGTCGATCGCCACGTCGGCCTTCTCACCCGTCGCGATCGAGATCCCGATGAGGCTCAGCCAGATGAACACGTACCTGGCCAGCTCCTCGGACCAGATGCTCGGGTTCGACAGGACGAGGCGCGTGAAGACCTGCCACGTCACGAGGACGACGAGGAGCGCGAAGAGACTGACGCAGATCGTGCGCAGGACCATGTCGAGCAGCGACTTGAACCTGGCCAGCACCGACGGCCGTGGTGCGCTCTCAGAGCTCAGCGGGTGCTCGCTCACTTAGCGGCTGCCCGGACCTTGGCGTGGATGTCCTTGATGAAGTCGTTGGTCAGCTTCGACTGCGTGAGCGGGGCGATGGCCTCGGCGAACGCCTCCTCGTCGACCTCGTTGAACTTGGCGCCGTCAGCGATCGCCTTCTCCTTCGAGACCTCGATCTCGGTCTTCCAGAGGGCACCCTCCTCCTCGACGGCCGCGGCGATCTCCTCGGCGAAGATCTCCTGCACGTCCTCGGGCAGCCCGTCCATGACGCTCGGGTTGCTGATGAGGTAGTCGGGCAGCATGAGGTGCTTGGTGTAGCTGTAGTACGGCGCGACCTCGGTGTGCTTGACGTTCGCGTAGGTGAGCTCGTTGTTCTCGGCGCCGTCGATGACACCGGACTGGATGGCCGTGTAGACGTCGCCCATGCCCATCGGGGTACCCGTCGCCCCCATGAGCTCCATCATCTCGATGTTGGTCTCGGACTCGATGACGCGGATCTTCATGCCCTCCATGTCCGCGGGGGTGACGATCGGCTTGATCGAGTTGTACATCGAGCGGATGCCGCCGTGGAACGAGCCCAGGACGCGCAGGTTCTGGTCGTCCAGCGACGCGTACAGCTCGGAGACGATCTCCGGGTCGTTCGTGGTCTCGCGCTGGTGGTCCTGCGAGTCGAACGTGAACGGCAGGTTGAAGACGACGAAGTCGGGGTTGTAGTTCTCGAGCAGCGGCGCGGCCACCATCGCGAACTCGATCGTCCCGGACTGGACCAGCTCGATGGTCTCCTTCTGGGCGCCGAGGGTCTCGTTGGGGAACACCTCGAGGTCGTAGGCGCCGTTGGTGCGCTCCTTGATCCGGTCGCCCATCGCGTCGAGCGCGATGTACTGGGGGTGGTTCGGCTGCTGGTTGAACGCCACCTTGAAGGTGGTCGTCGAGACGGCCTCTTCGCTGGAGCCGTCGGTCTCCGACGCGCCGGCGTCGGTCCCGCTGCTACAGGCGGCGAGCGTGAGGGCTGTGGCCCCGAGCAGTGCGGCGATCGACACGACCTTGCTTCGCATCATGGGATGACTCCTTCGTCGGCTCACACGGGTGAGCTCGCTGGTCGAGCAGGCGGGGTGAACTGGGGGTGCTGAGGGGCGTACGTGCAGACGTGCCGAGACTTCGTCGTCGTCGGGGACAGGCCTCGGTGCCTGTCTGGCCATGGAACTCGGTTCCGTACAGCGGAAAAGGTAGATAGTCTCGGTCTGCCCGTCAAGTCACCGCCGACTATCCGGAGGATCCATGCCCTCGCTTCACCACCTGCTGCTCTCGGGCTACATCGCTGCACCCGAGGACCCCACGGAGGAGGACGAGTTCTTCGCCGGCCTGGTCGATCTCGGCATCGGCGGCCTGGAGCACGCCCTCCCGCTGGAGGGGACCCGCAGCCTGGAGGCCAGCTGGGTGGCCCGGAACCTGCGGCCCGAGTGGGACGTCGTCGTCTCGCTCGTGCCGACGATGATGCCGCGGCTCGGCGTGGCGCCGACCTACGGCCTGGGCTCCCTTGACGAGGACCAGCGGGCGCTCGCGCTCGCCGACGTCGCCCGTGCACGGGACCTGGCCGTCACCCTGGCCGACTCCGACGGGCGCCGACGGGTGAGCGCGATCGAGGTGCACAGCGCCCCCGGACCGCGCAGCGGCTCGGTCGAGGCGTTCTCCCGCTCGCTGGACGAGATCCTCGGCTGGGACCTGGCAGGCGCCGAGCTCCTGGTCGAGCACTGCGACGCCTACGTGCCCGGCCTCACCCCTGCGAAGGGGTTCTGGACGCTCGAGGACGAGCTCGCGGTCGTGCGCTCGAAGGGCCTGCCGGCGGACGTGCTCGGCATGTGCGTCAACTGGGGCCGGTCCGTGATCGAGGGCCGCAGCACCGCCACCGCCGTCGAGCACACCCAGGCAGTGGCCGAGGCCGGCCTGCTGCGCATGCTCGTGCTCTCCGGGGCGACCGGCGAGTCGACCCCCTGGAACCCGCCGTGGTCGGACATGCACATCCCGCCCCGCTCCGACGACCACCCTGCCCTCGCCGCCTCCGCAGGCTCGCTCATGGGCCTCGCGGAGATCACCGAGACCCTCAAGGTCGCGGGCGACGTCCCGCGGGTCGGTGTCAAGGTCGGCGTCCGGCCGACGGACGCGGACGTCGCCACCCGGCTCGCTGTCGTGCGCGCATCGCTGGAGGTCGTCGCGGAGGCTCGGGCGAGCCTCTGACCTGGGGCTCGACCGCTGTCGCCGGCTCAGGCCACGGCGGCACGCTCGCGATCGAGGTGCGCGACGGCCGTCACCAGGCCGAACCGAGCGGCGAGCGCGTCGAGGCTCGTGAGACCAGGCACCCCGCGCTCGCTGTGCACGGCGACGAGCGCGGGGAGCAGGTCGTCGTGCGGGACCGGCACCGTCGCCTCGAGCAGCGTCTCGGTGCCCTCGGTCACCAGGTAGGACATCGCAGGCCCGAACTCGTCGGCCGGCGCGACCCGGAACCGCACGGATCCGACCTCGACGGGCGCGGGCAAGGGCTGGCCGGACACGTGCCCGATCTCCAGCAGGTCCCGGATCGCCTTGGCGCCGGCAGCGTCCAGACCGGCCGAGGCGTCGAGGGAGTCCAGGTCCGCGAGCACCACGCACGACTCGGCGGGCTCGTCGGAACCGGGGTGCCAGGAGGCGTCGACCTCGAGCGCCAGGAAGCCGCCGCTCACCGAGAACGCGCCGCGGATCAGCGCAGCCCGCTCGTCGGCGGACAGGCCGCGCATCGGGTGACGACGAGTGGTCCCCGCGGAACCGCACGAGCACGAGAGAGTGATCATGGGTCAAGGGTGCAACCGACCACTGACACGCCCCCGCCGCACACGCCGCGATCGCCGAAGCACCGTTCTCTTACCGCAGCGCGAGGAGCTGGTGCACGAACGCGATCACCATGCCCCCTTCGCCCACCCCGGCGGCCACCCGCTTCACGGACCCGGACCGGACGTCGCCGGCCGCGAACAGGCCGGGCACGGTGGTCTCGAGCGCGAACGGGTCCCTGGCGTGCATCCACCCGCCCGACGACCGGGCATCGGGACCGGTGAGCACGTACCCGTGCGCGTCGCGCGCCACCTCGTCGGGGAGCCAGGAGGTGACGGCGTCCGCGCCGATCATCACGAACAGCACCTCGGCCTCATGGGTCACGACGGTCCCGGTGCGCCGGTCGACGACCTCGATCTGCTCGAGCACCTCCTGCCCGTGCAGCGCGGTCACCTCGGAGCGCGTCTCGACGGTGATGTGCCGGTTCGAGCCGATCTGGTCGATCAGGTACTGGGACATGCTCGACGCGAGCGACTCGCCGCGCACGACGAGGGTCACACTCCGGGCGAACCGCGAGAAGAACAGGGCCGCCTGTCCCGCGGAGTTGCCTGCGCCGATGATGTAGACATCTTTGCCGTGCGCCAGGCCGGAGTCGCTGCGCGCAGCGCCGTAGTAGACGCCGTTGCCGACGAAGCGGTCGATCTCCTCCAGGAGGAGGTGCCGCCACTCGACCCCGGAGGTCAGCAGCACGACCTTGGCGTCGACCTGCGCGCTCCCGTCCAGCGTCACGGACAACGTCCGGGGGTCGACGCCCTCGACGGTCCGCGTCACGACGATCTCGGCGCCCAGCCGTCCCGCCTGCCGCAGTGCCTTGCTGGCCAGCTCGTCACCCGAGACCCCGAACGGGAAGCCGGTGTAGTTCTCGATCCGTGTCGACGTCCCCGCCTGACCGCCCGGGGCGAACTTCTCGACGACCAGCGTGCGGAGACCCTCAGCCGCTCCGTTCACGGCCGCCGTGAGCCCGGTCGGTCCGCCGCCGACGATGACCACGTCGTACTCGTCGCGAGACGGCACCACCTGCAGCCCACCCGCGAGCGCAATCTCCCGCACAGCCGGGTCGACGAGCCGTGTGCCGTCGGCGAGCCGCACCACGGGGTCGTCGTGCCCGGCCGGCGTGTCGAGCGTGTCGAAGGAGATCTTGTTGCGGTGCAGGAACGTCCGCAGCTCGTGCACCCGCGGGTCGACCGGCCGGCCGATCACGACCATCTCCGGCGTGGGCTTCTCGGCGGCGATCTCCTTCAGACCCTCGATGCGCCCCTGCGCCAACGCACCCACCCGGGCGACGACCTGCGGTGCCGTGGCCGCGAGCGTGAAGAACGTCCCGACGTCCACCTTGACCATCCTCGACGCCTCGACCGCCACGCAGCTGGCCGGCATGTTCATGCTGAGCATGACCGGCACCTCCCCGTAGATCTCGCCGGGGCCGCGGGGGCCGATGACACGTTCGACGCCGTTGATCTCCTTGGTGAGGTCCACCCGTCCGTCCACGACGACGAACAACGCGCGCTCGTCCCCCTCGTGGACCGCGTACTCCCCGGGCAGCAGGGAGAAGTCTTCGACAGCGCGCGCGAGGAACCCGAGCTGGTCCGGTGTCAGGTCGGCGAACAGCGGGATGGCGGACAGCTCGGCTGCGGTGATCACGGGGCCTCGCGGGGACGGGTCGGACCAGATCCCCGCATCGTCGCAGACCTCGGCCCCCGGCCCTGCGTCCGCCGGACGCGGCGCGACCCCGGACCGTCGAGGTCCGGGGTCGCGCTGTGTGGGGTGCGGCGGGCCGCAGGCGCCTCAGCGGCGCCGGGTTCATCGCGGCTCGACCATCGGGTCGGCGACCGGCGCCACCGGCTGCCGCAGGATCGTCCGCTGTTTCTCCGGCTCGACCCTTCGCCGGTCGCTCAGGTAGATCTCGTGGTGCGTCCCCACCATGCGCAGCCCACTGTCCGGGATGAACTCGTGGTGCATGCGCGCGAGCACATCGGCTTCGTCGTCGAAGCTGCCGACGTGCAGCGTCTGCGCGCAAAGCCCCTCGGACAGCGCCTCGCACCGGAGGTCGCGCACCCGCGCCGACTGCCCCTTCGCGTCGACCTGCGAGACCGCAGCTGCGACCGCCTCCTGGTCCAGCCAGTCCGGGACCATCAGCATCAACGTCCAGTCCCACCGGGACTTGTCCCGTGCCACTGTGAAGGACTCAAAGTCCTCGGCCCACCACAGACCCTCCAGCGGCGGGACGACGTAGTCGCGTCCGAGCTCACGCTTGCTGGCGAGCTTCAGCGCGTACGCCACCGGGTAGAGCGCCTCGAGCGCCTCGCTGAAGGCCGGCGAGCCGTTGGGGTCTCCGTGGCCGTCGACCATCAGGTACTGGATGTCCGGCACGTCCACGAGCCGGAAGCGACCGCGCGTCGCCTGGTAGCTGTCGTAGGTCTTGACGTCGGTCTTGTCCGTCATCACACTCCCTCCCCACCGGTCTCCTCGCGGGCATCGACCGCAGGAGAGCGAGGGCTCGCTCAGCTCAGGTTTCGCGACCTGCGGTCAGGCGGCACGTCGACGCGCTCGGACGATCAGCGGGATCCCGACGCCGAGGCCGACGACGAGCAGCACGAGCAGCCACCAGACCCATGCCGGGGTGCCGTCAGCGACCTCGGCCGTGTCGTCGGCCGACGGGGACGGGGACGGTGTGACCTCCTGCGTCGGCGTGGGGGTCGGCGTCACGGTCGGGGTCGGCGTGGGCGTCGGCGTCGGTGTGGGGGTGGGGGTGGGCGTCGGGGTCGGAGCCGAGGTCGGCACCGGGGCGACGGCCGTCTCGGTCGGGGTGGGCTCCGGCTCCGGCGTGGGGGTCGGGGTGGGAGTCGGGGTGGGGGTCGGAGTCGGTCGCGGCCGCCGCGTGCGGGTCGGCTCGGGCTCGGTCGGAGTCGGCTCGGGCTCGGCGGTCTCCGACGGCGAGGGGCGGATGGGCGAGGTCACGGTCGGCGTCGGGAGCGACGGGACCGTGATCGTCGGGGTCGGGACAGTGATCGTCGGCGTGGGGATCGTGATCGTCGGGGTCGGACGAGGCAACCCGCCGTCACCGCACGCCGCCAGCAGGAGGACGGCCACGAGCACGCCGGCCACTCCCGAGGTCCGACGGACGACCTTCTGCCGTGCGTCCACGCCACGCCCCTCTCGGCAACCCGCTCGCATGCCCCCGGCCGCCACAAAGGCCAGGTCGTCGACCCCGCGGGCCGATGCGCATGGTCATCTGACCACAACTCGGGCGCAGCCGACGTGACCTTCTACCGCGGCGCGTCAGTCGGCCAGGCCCGACGAGACCAGCTTCCCGGCCCCCCCGGAGGTCCTGTCAGCGATCCGCAGAGCCCACGCACGAGGTGCGCGTCTCGTGTCCACCTGGACCGGCGTGTTCGTGCTGGCAGCGGCCGGTGTCCTCGACGGACGTCGAGCCGCTGTGCACTGGAAGCACGCGGACCGCTTCCGCGCGCTGTACCCGACCGTCGAGGTCGACTCGCACATGCTCTACCTCGACGAGGAGCGTGTCATCACCGCCGCCGGCACTGCCGGCGGGATCGACCTGAGCCTCCACATCCTCCGCACGGACCTGGGTGCGCGCGTGGCCCGGCACGTCGCCCGGTACATGGTGGTCGCGCCGCACCGGGACGGAACTCAGCCGCAGTACCTGCAGACGCCGGTCCAGGACTGGGCACCCCGTCCCGACGGCATCGCCCTCGCGATGGAGCACGCACTTCGCCACCTGGACACCGAGCTGACCCTGGACGAGCTGGCGCGAGCCGCGTTCATGTCCACGCGGCACTTCTCCCGGCGGTTCCGAGAGGTCACGGGTACCAGCCCGGCACGGTGGGTGACGAGCCAGAAGCTCGCGCGGGCGCTGGCACTGCTGGAGGAGTCCGACCAAGCCATCGAGGACGTCGCGTCCGCGGCGGGCTTCCGCAGCCCTGTGACGTTCCGACAGAGGTTCTCCGAAGGGCTGCACATGTCGCCCGCCGCCTACCGACGCATGTTCCGGAGCCGGCTGGCCGGGTGAGCCGCAGCCGTCCCGCGCAGCAGCGACTGAGCCCACCGACGACGAAACTCCCGGTCAGATCGCTCTGACCGGGAGTTTCGATACTGCTCAGGCGGTTTCTACAAGAACCACCCACGTGTGCGCGAGGGGGGATTTGAACCCCCACGCCCTTTCGGACACTGGCACCTGAAGCCAGCGCGTCTGCCGTTCCGCCACTCGCGCGCGCCGCAGAACATTAGCACGACGTCGGGGTTGCATCTGAACGCGGGCGCAGCCCGCTGACCCGTCCGGGCGAGACGCCGCGCGCACTTCGCCCCCCATCCGGCCCCGTACCGGCGCGTCACAGTTACGATCAAGGCGGATTGCGGTGAGGGCAGCTGCACGCAGACGTGCACGAGGGACGGGGGAGGTGGCAGTGGGCATCCTCGACAGGTTCGAGAACGGCGTGGAGCGGGTGGTCAACAACGCCATCGCCAAGGCCTTCAAGAGCGAGCTCAAGCCGCTCGACCTCGCCAGCGCGCTGCGCCGCGAGGTGGATGACAGGGCTGCCGTCGTGGGTCGGGATCGCACGGTCGTGCCCAACGAGTTCACGATCGAGCTCGCCACTGCCGACTACGACCAGGTGGAGTCGTGGGGTGCGGAGGCGTTGGCGGACGAGTTCGCCAACAACATCACCGACTACGCGGCCAGCCAGCGCTACGCGTTCGTGGGTCCGGTGACGGTCTCGTTCAGCGAGGACGGCGAGCTCGAGGCTGCGCGGTTCCGGGTGCACAGCGCCACGGTGCGCGGTGCGGTCGCGCCAGCGTCGGCCTCGTCGGCGCCCAGTGCGCGGCACCCTCTGGTGGACATCGACGGCCAGCGGTACATCCTCACGGGCCCGGTCACAGTCATCGGGCGCGGCTCGGAGGCGGACATCATCGTCGACGACCCGGGCGTCTCGCGGCGGCACCTGGAGATCCGGGTGACGGGCGACGGGGTGGTCGCGACAGACATGGGCTCGACCAACGGACTCTTCGTCGAGGGCCATCAGGTTCCTGCTGCGACCTTGCTGGACGGCAACACGCTGACCATCGGGCGCACCCGGATCCTGTTCTGGACAGGCGGCGAGCCGGACCTGGACGAGTGACGCCGGCACATGAGTGAACTGACGATCACCCTGCTCCGGCTGGGTTACCTGGCTCTGCTGTGGGTGCTCGTGCTCTTCGCCATCGGTGTGCTGCGCCGCGACCTGTACGGGACGCGCATCACGGACAGGCGTCGTCGCAAGGCCGTCCCTGCAGCGGCAGCTGCGTCGGTCGCGACCGAACCCACCAAGCCCGAGGGGGCGCCGGCCCGCGTCCCCCGTTCAGCGCGCGGCGGGAGCGGGCCCGGTCGGCTCGTCGTGACCGAGGGTCCGCTGCGCGGCACGATCGTCCCCCTGGGTACGTCGGCTGTGCTCATCGGCCGCGCACCGGGCTGCACGCTAGTCCTGGACGACGACTACTCGTCGTCGCGGCACGCGCGGATCTTCCCGCAGGGCGGCCAGTGGTTCGTCGAGGACCTCGGGTCGACGAACGGGACATTCGTGGCGGACCAGCGCGTCGAGGCTCCGACTCCCGTCCCGACGGGTACACCCGTCCGCGTGGGCCAGAGCGTTCTCGAGCTGCAGAGGTAACCCGGTGTCCGTCGCACTCAGATATGCGGCGCGGTCCGATGTCGGGCTCGTGCGCTCCAACAACCAGGACTCGGCGTACGCCGGTCCGCACCTGCTCATGGTCGCGGACGGCATGGGCGGGCATGCGGGTGGCGATGTCGCGTCCTCGGTCGCTGTCGCCGCGTTCGCACCGCTCGACGGCGAGTCGCACGGTCCCGACGATGCGCTGGACCAGCTGGAGACCGCGCTCGCCGACGCCCGCGACGAGATCATCGCGCGCAGCGACGCCGACCCGGAGCTGAGCGGCATGGGCACGACGGTGCTCGCCATCCTGCGGGCCGGCAACAAGCTCGCGATGGTGCACCTGGGCGACTCGCGCGGGTACCTGATGCGCGACGGCGTCCTCACGCAGGTCACCACCGACCACACGTTCGTGCAGCACCTGGTGGACATCGGCCGGATCACGCCCGAGGAGGCGGAGCACCACCCGCAGCGGTCGGTCGTGATGCGCGTGCTGGGCGACTTCGACCCGGAGGTGACCCCTGACCTGTCGGTCCGGGAGGCGCGCCGGGGCGACCGGTGGCTGCTGTGCTCGGACGGCCTGTCGGGCTTCGTGAGCGCGGAGACGATCGAGGAGACGATGGCGACGATCGCCGACGTCGACGCGTGCGCGGACCGGCTGGTCCAGCTGGCGCTGCGGGCCGGCGGCGGGGACAACATCACGGTCGTGCTCGCGGACGTGGTGGAGCTCGACGACGTCGCCGACGGCGAGGGCCCGACGACGAACGCGACGGTGGTGGGCGCCGCGGCACTGAGCCGCAACGACCCGACGGCCGCCGCTGCCAGCCCTGCGGCACGGGCCGCAGGGCTGGCGCGGGCCGCCCAGGTGGACGGCGACGCGCAGGAGGGCGCCCCGGCCGAGGCCGTGACCGACGAGGACGAGCAACCGCCGGCCCCGCGTCGCTGGCGGACGGTCGTCGTGTGGCTGGGGATCGCCGCAGTCGTCATCGGCGCCGCGCTGGTCGCGTACAGCTGGACGCAGACGCAGTACTACGTGGGAGTCGACGACGACGAGGTCGTGATCTACCGCGGTCTCCCGCAGACGCTGGGCCCGATCGCCCTGTCCTCCGTGGTGGAACGCACCGGGACGTCGGTGGAGGACCTCGACTCGCGCTACCTGCAGGAGCGCGTGGAGCAGACTATCCACGCCGACTCCCTCGACGACGCCCGCGGCCTGGTCGCGATGCTCGAGGAGGACATCGCTCCGTCGCCGCGACCGACCCCCACCTCGACCACCCCGACCGCCACGCCCGTCCCGTCCGGGACGGCCACACCGTGAGCCGCGAGTGATGGCTACCGTCCAGCCGCACCGGGTGCGGGCCGGCCGGGGTGTCGAGCTGGGCCTGCTGCTGCTCGCGCTCGCCATCGGCGTGGCGTCGTACGCGCTCGCCGGCATCGGCACCACCGACGAGGTGCCGCCCGACGTGATCGGCTATGGGGTCGGCATGGCGGCCCTCGCGATCGGCATCCACCTGGTGCTGCGGTGGCGTGCCCCGTTCGCGGACCCGGTGATCCTGCCGATCACGGTGGCGCTGAACGGCATCGGCCTCGCGATGATCTACCGGATCGACTTCGCGTACGCGGCGCGGGGTCGTGAGGACACGTTCGCGCAGCGTCAGCTGGTGTGGACGGCGGTCTCGGTGGTCCTCGCCGCGGCCGTCATCATCCTGCTGCGGGACCACCGCACGCTGAGGCGGTACACCTACACCGCGATGATCGCCGGTCTGGTTCTCGTCCTGCTACCGCTGGTCCCGGGGTTGGGCGTCAGCATCAACGGAGCCAGCATCTGGGTGCGCGTCGGCGGGGTCGGTTTCCAGCCCGCGGAGTTCGCCAAGATCGCGTTCGCCATCTTCTTCGCCGGCTACCTGGTCACCCATCGCGACACCCTCGCGCTCGCCGGGCCGAAGGTGCTGGGTCTCCAGCTGCCACGCCCACGGGACCTCGGCCCGATCCTCATCGTCTGGGGTGCGTCGGTGGCGGTCCTCGTCCTCGAGCGCGACCTCGGGACCTCGCTGCTGTTCTTCGGCCTGTTCGTCGCCATGCTGTACCTCGCCACCGAACGACTCAGCTGGGTGGTCATCGGGCTGCTCCTGTTCGTCCTGGGGGCGATCGTCGCCGCCAGCACGTTCGCCCACGTCGGAGCGCGGTTCGACGCCTGGCTGCACGCGTTCGACCCCGCCGTCTTCGACCAGAGCCCGGGCGGTTCGGGGCAGCTGGTGCGCGGGCTGTTCGGCATGGCCAGCGGCGGCCTGTTCGGCACCGGGTGGGGGCAGGGCCGCCCGGACCTGGTGCCGTTCGCGGAGTCGGACTTCATCGTCGCGTCCCTGGGTGAGGAGCTGGGCCTGACCGGGCTGCTCGCGATCCTGCTCTTCTACGCGATCCTCACGGAGCGCGGCATGCGCACGGCGATCGGGGTGCGCGACGGCTTCGGCAAGCTCCTGGCGGGTGGTCTGGCGTTCATCGTGGCGCTCCAGACGTTCGTCGTGGTGGGCGGCGTCACCCGGATCATCCCGCTCACGGGTCTGACCACGCCGTTCATCGCGTACGGCGGCTCGTCGCTCGTCGCCAACTGGGTGATCGTCGCCCTGCTGCTGCGGATCTCCGACGAGGCCCGGCGACCGGCACCGTCGATGAAGCCGACGCTGACGCCCGTCGCGGGCACCCCGGCGGTCGGCGACGACGACCAGCTGACCGAGGTCATGCGAGGGGTGCGATGAACACCCCGCTGCGCCGCCTCGCCACGGTCGTCCTTGTCATGTTCGTGGGCCTCATGGCCAGCGCCACCTGGGTGCAGTACGTCCAGGCCGAGCGCCTCAACAACGACAGCCGCAACGTCCGCACGCTGTACCGCGAGTTCGGCAACGCCCGCGGACCGATCGTCGTCGCCGGTGAGGCCATCGCGCTCTCCACGAAGGTCGAGGACGCCTACGGCTACCAGCGGTCGTACACCAACGGGGACCTCTACTCCGCCGTCACGGGCTTCTACTCCGTGGTGAACGGCCGCTCGCAGCTGGAGCGGGCCGCGAACGAAGAGCTGACCGGCCGCGGGGACCGCCTGTTCTTCTCCCGCATCCGCGACCTGATCACCGGGAGCCAGCCGGAGGGGGCGGCGGTCGAGACGACGATCAACCCCGCCGCACAGCAGGCGGCCTTCGACGGCCTGGCCGGCCAGCAGGGTGCCGTCGTCGCGATCGAGCCGTCGACCGGCAAGATCCTCGCCCTCGTCTCGACGCCGGGCTTCGACCCGAACGTGCTCGCGTCGCACGACATCACCGCCGCGAGCGCCGCCTACCAGGAGCTGGACGCCGCCGAGGGCAACCCGCTGCGCAGCAACGCGACGCAGGAGCGCTACCCGCCCGGTTCGACGTTCAAGCTGGTCACGGCCGCGGCGGCGCTCGAGAGCGGCCAGTTCACGCCCGACAGCACCCTGCCCGCCCCGGTCCGGCTGACGCTGCCGCAGACGTCCGCGACGATCGGCAACTTCGGCGGGGGTGGCTGCGGCGCCGACCCGATCACGCTGTCCGACGCGCTGCGCATCTCCTGCAACACGTCGTTCGCGCAGCTCGGCATGGACGTGGGCTCCGACGCGCTGCTCACGCAGGCAGAGCGCTTCGGGTTCAACGATCCCGACCTCACCATCCCCATGCTGGTGGCCGAGAGCGTGTTCCCCGAGGACATGGACGTGCCCGTCACGGCCCAGTCCGCCATCGGGCAGCGCGACGTGCAGGCGACGCCGATCCAGATGGCGATGGTGTCCGCGGCGATCGCGAACCAGGGCCAGCTGATGACGCCGTACCTCGTGCAGACGGTCCGCTCGGCGGACCTGCACCGCGTGTACGAGACGGAGCCGACGCTGTACTCGACGGCCACGTCCCCGGGGACCGCCGACTCGCTGCGGACCATGATGATCGGGGTCGTCGAGAACGGCTCGGGCGAAGCCGCGCAGATCCCCGGCGTCCAGGTGGCCGGCAAGACAGGCACCGCGCAGACGGCAGACGGTCAGGCGCCGCACGCGTGGTTCACCGCGTTCGCCCCCGCCGACGCCCCGCGCGTGGCGGTCGCGGTGATCGTCGAGCACGGGGGGAACGCGGGCAACGAGGCGACCGGCGGACGGGTCGCGGCCCCCATCGCGAAGGCCGTCATCGAGGCGGTGCTGGGATCGTGAAGACGGCATCGGGTCTCCTGCTCGGCGAGCGCTACCGGCTGGTCCGGCAGATCGCCGTCGGTGGCATGGGCGAGGTGTGGGAGGGGTACGACGACGCTCTCGCCCGCCCGGTCGCGGTCAAGGTGCTGCGCTCGGAGTTCGCCGGTGACCGTGGCTTCCTCGAACGGTTCCGCACCGAGGCGCGCAACTCCGCGTCCCTGTCGCACCCGAACATCGCACAGCTGTTCGACTACGGCGAGCAGGAGGGCTCCGGCTTCCTGATCATGGAACTGGTCGTCGGCGAGCCCCTGTCCGACCTGCTCGAGCGCGAGCCCGTGCTGCCCACCCGTCGCCTGTTGCCGATCCTCGCGCAGACGGCCCGCGCCCTGCACGCGGCGCACCTGGCGGGCGTGGTGCACCGGGACGTCAAGCCGGGCAACATCCTGCTGGGCCGCGGCGGCCGCGTGAAGATCACCGACTTCGGGGTCTCCCTGGCGCGCAACCAGCTGGCGATGACGGCGACGGGCATGGTGATGGGGACCGCCCAGTACCTGTCGCCGGAGCAGGCCGTCGGCAAGCCCGCGACCCCGCTGTCCGACCTGTACTCGTTGGGGATCATCGCGTACGAGGCCCTCGTCGGCCACCGGCCCTTCACCGGTCCGACGGCGGTCGACATCGCCGTGGCCCACGTGAACGACGCCGTCCCGCCACTGCCCGCGACCGTCGACAGGCCGCTGGCCGCCCTCGTCCTGCGGCTGCTGTCCAAGGAGCCGACCGCACGGCCGGCGTCCGGTGAGGAGCTGGCGCAGCTGCTGGACCGGCTGGTCCCGCGCACGCCGCCCTCCGGGGTCCCCGTCCTGGTCACGAAGGTCCAGCGCACCCCGGACACGTTCGCGACGGCGTCCACCTCGGCAGACGTCCCGGTCGGTGCTCCGCCGTCGTACCCGCCGCGGCGGACACGCCGCGCCGAGGAACCGTCGGGCCGCGCGGCAGCCCGGCGGGCATCGACGACCACGGGGGTGCGTCTCGGCCGCTCCGGACGGCTGTCGTGGCCGCTCCTCGCGCTGGTCCTGCTGCTGATCGGCCTCCTCGGTGCAGCCCTCGCGGCGAAGATCACCAGGGCGGACGGACCGCACGACGGCGCAACCCGGCTGGTGGCCTCGGCGGGCCACTACCCTCGTGCAGATGCCCCGGATGGGATGATCACCGACAACGGGTCGGTAGCGTTCGCCGCAGACCCCGCATCGACGGAAGCAAAGGACGCCTAGTGGTGGACGACGGATCCCGCACCCTCGCAGGACGGTACGAGGTCGGCGAGCTCATCGGCCGCGGTGGCATGGCCGAGGTGCACATCGGCCACGACACCCGACTCGGCCGCACGGTGGCCATCAAGATCCTGCGGTCCGACCTGGCGCGGGACCCGTCCTTCCAGAACCGGTTCCGCCGCGAGGCGCAGTCCGCCGCCGCGCTGAACCACCCCGCGATCGTCTCGGTCTACGACACCGGCGAGGACGTCTTCACGGAGCCGACCGGCGTCGTCGCGCACGTCCCGTTCATCGTCATGGAGTACGTCGAGGGCCACACCGTCCGCGACATCCTGCGCGACGGCCACGCGGTGCCCATCGAGGAGGCCGTGGAGATCACGGCCGGCGTGCTCTCGGCGCTGGAGTACTCGCACCACGCGGGCATCGTGCACCGCGACATCAAGCCCGCCAACGTCATGCTCACCCCGACGGGCGCTGTCAAGGTCATGGACTTCGGCATCGCCCGTGCGATGGCCGACTCCGCCGCGACCATGACCCAGACGCAGGCCGTCATCGGCACGGCGCAGTACCTCTCGCCGGAGCAGGCGCGCGGCGAGACCGTGGACGCCCGCTCCGACCTGTACTCCACCGGCTGCCTGCTCTTCGAGCTGCTCACCGGCCGTCCGCCGTTCACCGGTGACTCGCCCGTGGCCGTGGCCTACCAGCACGTCCGTGAGGCAGCGCCGGTGCCGTCGACGTTCGCCTCGGACGTCCCGGACTCGCTGGACCGCATCACGCTCAAGGCCCTGGCCAAGGAGCGCGACTCCCGCTACTCCAGCGCCGCCGAGTTCCGCTCCGACCTGGAGGCCGCCGTGCGCGGCGGGGCCGTGGGCGCACCGGCAGTCGGGGCGCTCGCCGCCGCGGCGCTGGTCGCGACGCCCGCCACCGAGGCCACGCAGCTGATGGCTCCGCCGGTCGCGACGACGCAGACGATGCCGGCGGCAACCTCGCCGTGGGGGTCGACCGGTGCGGCCGTCGCCACCGCCGACGGGCTGGACGACGAGGACGAGGGCAAGAAGCGGCCGTGGCTGCTGCCGTTGCTGATCGCGATCGCCGTGCTCGCGGTGGCGGGGATCGTGGCGTTGCTGATCGCGAACAACCGGGAGACGCCGGAGACGACCGTGCCGGTGCCGACGGTCGTCGGTCTGACCGAGGCCGAGGCCAGGACCATGATCACCGAGGCGGACCTGCTCTACGAACGCGCCGACGAAGCGAGCGACACGGTCGCGGTCGGCCTCGTCATCCGGACCGACCCGGCGGAGGGCACAGACGTCGAGAAGGAGTCGACCGTGACGGCCTTCGTCTCGACCGGACCCTCCAGCCTCGCTGTTCCGTCCGTCGCCGGTCGGACAGAGCAGGAAGCGACCGACATCCTGACGGAGGCGGGTCTCACCGTCTCGGCCAACCGTGAGGACGACGACAACCCCGCCTTCCCGCAGGGCCAGGTCACCAAGACGGAGCCCCCCGAGGGCACGTCGGTCACCGCCGGCTCGTCCGTCACGCTCTTCGTGTCCACGGGCAACGTGCTGGTCCCGGACGTGACGGGCAAGACGAAGGCCGAGGCGACCACCCTCCTCAACGACGCCAAGCTGCAGGTCAACACGTCGCCGGTCGAGAGCACCCAGACTCCCGACACGGTCGTCAGCCAGGACGTCCCCGCCGGCACGCCGGTCAAGCAGGGCCGGGTGATCAACCTCGAGATCGCCACCGCGCCCACCACGGCGACCATCCCGAACGACCTGGTGGGCAAGACGTACGAGCAGGCGGTGCAGCAGCTGCAGGGGCTCGGGCTGACGAACTTCAACCGCATCGACGACGAGTCGGAAGCCCCGGCCGGCACCGTGATCCGGACGGATCCGACGTCGGGCGACGAGGTCCCGCTGGACCAGCAGATCGACATCCATGTGGCGAAGGCACCGTCGGGCAGGAACAACAACAACCCGGCCCCGACGCCGACCACCACCTGACGCATGACGAAGGGGCCGTCCCGGCTGGGACGGCCCCTTCGTCGTCGGTCAGAGGCGGACGAGCGGGTGCAGCCCTTCGGAGCGCGCCACGGCCTGGTCGTCGCCGCAGATCTCGAGCCAGTTGGCCAGCAGGCGATGACCGCCCTCGGTCAGCACAGACTCGGGGTGGAACTGCACGCCGTGCAGCGGGAGGGACACGTGCTGCAGGCCCATGATGATCCCGTGTGCGGTCGCTGTGACCTCCAGCTCGTCGGAGACCGTGTCGTTGACCACCGCGAGAGAGTGGTACCGCGTGGCGGTGAACGGGTCGGGCAGTCCCGCCAGCACGCCTTCGCCCTTGTGCTCCACCTGGCTGGTCTTGCCGTGCATGAGCTCGGGAGCGTGCGTGACCGTGCCACCGAACACCTCACCGAGCGCCTGGTGGCCGAGGCACACCCCGAGCATCGGCAGCCCGGCGTCCGCGCAGTCGCGGATGACCTGCATGCTCTGGCCCGCGTCGGCAGGCGTCCCCGGGCCAGGGCTCACCAGGACGCCGTCGAAGTCGGCACGCTCCGCCACGGGCGGCACCGCGTCGTTGCGCACGACGACCGTCTCGGCACCCAGCTGGTTGAGGTAGCCGACGATCGTGTAGACGAACGAGTCGTAGTTGTCGATCACCAGGATCCGCGTTGTCGACTGCACTGTCACTCACCCACCGTGGTCTCGTTGAACGGCATGAACGGCGCGACCGCCGGGAACACCCACAGGAAGCAGGCCGCCAGCACGGCCAGTGCCGCGACCGTGAGGATCAGCGCGCGCACGCCGGCGGGTCCGGGCAGCCGGTGCCACAACCATCCGTACATCAGCGTCCTCCGTCTCGCACGCAGGTGACCATCATGCGCCACCGGCCAGCTCTGCTGGGATGCCGTCCGAGGTCGGCGCCCAGTAGTCCAGGACTCCGTGCACGATGAACCGTTCCTGGGCTGAGTACATCGGGTGGCACGTGGTCAGCGTGATCATCCGTTCGGTAGGCACCGCGCCGGGGTCGCCGGGGACCGGGGCGATGACGTCGATCGCGGACGGAGGGACGATCTGCGTCGACGTCACGCGGTAGACGTACCAGACGTTGTCCGTCGTCTTGAGGATGAGCGGGTCCCCGACCTGCAGCTCCTCGACCCGGTTGAAGGGCTTGGCGTACGTGGTGCGGTGGCCGGCGACGGCGAAGTTGCCGAGGCCGCCGGGCATCGCCGTGCCCTCGTAGTGCCCGACGCCGAGCACGTCGAGCACGGTCGCCCGATCGGTCCCCTGGCTGATCGGTCGTTCGGGCTCGCCGACCCAGCGCGGCACCTGCATCGTCGCGAACGTCGTGGCGTGCGGCGGCTCCGCCATGACAGGCGGCTCGTCCCGACGCGGCGGGGCGATGACGGGTCCGACGGGTGCCCCGGCGCTCGGCGTGGCCGTCGGCACGGGTTCGAACGGCAGCTCTGCCACGATCTCGGCCTGCGCGTGGTTCCCGACGACGTCCGTCCACCACAGCTGCCAGAGCAGGAACGCGAAGAGGAGGACGCCGAGCGTGATCAGGAGCTCGCCGATCACCCCGACGACCCCGTAGAACACGTCACGGGCGCGGCTCCGGCCGGCCGCGCGCTGTTCTCGACGGGTGGGAGCAGGTGGCTCCGTCGTCGTCTCGCTGCTCACTGCTTGTCCTCGGGTCCGACCGTCCTGGTGGGTTCGGTCCTGGCCCGCTGCGCCTCCTCGGCGGCCTCCAGCCCGGGCAGGATCTCGACGCCCTCGGGGACCGTCGCGGCTCGCAGCTCGGTGGCGCCCGAGTAGGCGGCGAGCTCGAGCGGCTGGTCCGCATCCGTCACGTCCCAGCCGAGCCCGACCTCCGCGGCGTCGCGCAGGTACAGCTGGACGGCCGGTGACGCGCTCAGACCCTTGCGCAGGTCGTCCGGGTCGCCGACCGCCTGCACCACGTACGGCGGCGAGTACACCCGGCCGTGCAGCTTCAGGACGTTGCCCACGCACTGGAACGCGCTCGTCGAGATCACCCGCTGGTCCATCAGCGTCATCGCCTCGGCGCCCCCCGCCCACAGCGCGTTCATCACCGCCTGCAGATCCTGCTGGTGCACCACGAGCGTGTCGGGGTTGGAGTCGTCGCGACGAGGAGAGTCGGCGGGCGCGTCGTCGAGCCGCACCGTCACTCCCGGACCGGTGACCGGCACGATCCCGCCCTCGACCAGGTAGGCCGTGCTGGGCTCACCCACGGGCGTCCCCGCGTTCTCGACCGCCGTCAGGTCGTCGACGACCGCGCGCAGGGTGTCGACCTCCGTGGACAGCCGCGCCACCCGAGCGGTCTCGACCTCGGCCAGCTCCCGGAGGTCCTGCGGGTGGCGCTCGCCGGACGCACGGGCGAACTTGGCGTTGGCGGCGAAGAGCGCGCCCGACAGGGCCAGGACGAGCGCGACCGACAGCGTTCCGCGCGCGACGAGGCGACGCGCGCGGTGCGGGTGGTCGGTCACGAACGGCTCCTCGGGCGGGGCGCCCTGCGACGGTGCGGAGACGGCGCAGTACGGGCACAGTACGGACGGGCACTACGCTAGGTCACGATGCGAGGAGTCCGTGACGACGCGGACCCCCGCAGCATGATCGACCGCCCCACGACCGCGACGGCAACCGCGTGGTCCCCCGTGGCCCGAGGGCCGCATCGCCGCAGGACAGGAGCACCGGACGTGCCTGAGTCGAAGTCGCGCAAGAAGGCGACGTACACACCGCCGCCCGCCAAGTCGACGGGACCCAAGGTCAACGCGCCCTGGTTCCTCCCCGTGATGCTCGGGCTGATGATCCTCGGACTGATCTGGATCGTCGTCACGTACCTCACGCAGTCCCAGTACCCGATCCCGGGCATCGAGCAGTGGAACCTGCTCATCGGGTTCGCGTTCATCATCGCCGGCTTCGCCATGACGACCCGCTGGCGCTGACGCCAGACAGACGTACCTGGGCGCCGTCCGCACCCTGCGGGCGGCGCCTTCGTCGACCCAGGCGGCTCGTCACCCCCAGCTCCCTCGGCGATCGCTCGGCGGCCGTCCCCACCCTCGCCCCCCTCGCGGCGCCGACTGTGTCGTCCACAGCCACCCTCTCTGACCTGCGACAACGCCGCGACTGTCCCCAGCGGTGCACAAGTCTGTGGATAACTACATGGGTGTAGTTCCACAGGTGTGGGTAACGGTGGGGATGGCGGCGAGCTCGTCGAATCCGGCTCTCCAGGCGATCGTCAGCCCTGCCGGTCAGGAGGAGAAGGCGCCGATCGACGCGTACGTCAGCAGGGTGGCGACCAGGAGCAGCGCACCGAGCGCCACCGGTGCGAGGATCGCGACGAGCCGTCGCCGGGCCGGCGGCGCGTAGGCGTACGCGGCTGCGAGCAGCGCACCGGTGACCAGCCCACCGACGTGGGCCTGCCACGCGATGTTCGACATCACGAACCCGAGGGCCAGGTTGATGCCGATGAGCACGAGGATGCCCCGGACGTCGCCGCCCAGCCGCTTGCTGACCACCAGGATCGCGCCGAACAGGCCGAAGACCGCCCCGGACGCCCCGACGCTGGTCGTGAACCAGCTGTCCGTGGCGGTGGCCAGCAGCACCGAGCCGACGGAGCCGCCGACGGCCGACATCAGGTAGAGAGTGATGTACCGGGCGCGGCCCAGCGTGTTCTCCAGGGTGGGCCCGACGAACCACAGGGCGACCATGTTGAACACGATGTGCAGGTACTGGCCCGGGGAGTGCAGGAACGCGGCGGTGAGGAAGCGCCACGGTTCGACGAACCCGGCGAGCGGCTGGAAGAGCCACCGGGTGGTCCACCCCGGCACGACGAGCTGCAGGACGAAGCTCACGACGCACAGGCCGATGAGTGTCAGGGTGACGATCGGCCGGCCCTCGTGCCGGACGCCGCCGAGGGCGGTCCGGCTGGTCGGCAGCGCCTGGGCCGCCTCAGCGACGCAGTCGACGCAGTGCACGCCGACAGCGGCCTGGCGCTGGCACTCGGGGCAGGTGGGCCGGCCGCACCGCTGGCACCGCACGTACGACACCCGGTCCGGGTGACGAGGGCAGACCGGCGGCGCGACCGGCGCGCCCGGTTCGGGACTCCCGCTGATGGTGCCTCAGTCCTCGATGGTGATCGAGTTGAGGACGATGTCCTCGACGGGACGGTCGCCGGGGCGGACGCGGGTCTTCTCGATGGCGTCGACCACGGCGCGGCTCTCGTCGTCGGCGACCTTGCCGAAGATCGTGTGCTTGCCGTTGAGCCACTCGGTGGGGGCCACGGAGATGAAGAACTGGGAGCCGTTGGTGCCGCCGACCTTGCCTGTGGTCGGGTCGACGCGCTTGCCGGCGTTGGCCATGGCGAGCAGGTAGGGCTCGTTGAACGACAGCTCGGGGTGGATCTCGTCGTCGAACGTGTAGCCCGGGCCCCCGCGGCCGGTGCCCAGCGGGTCCCCGCCCTGGATCATGAACCCGGAGATCACGCGGTGGAACACGACGCCGCTGTAGAGCGGGTCGGTCCGTTCCTCACCGGTGGTCGGGTCCGTCCACGGGATCGTTCCTGTGGCCAGCCCGGTGAAGTTCTGCACCGTGCGGGGAGCGTGGTTCGGGTAGAGCTCGATCCGGATGTCTCCGGCGGTCGTGTGGAGGGTCGCAAACATGCGAGAAGTCTCGCACGCGACCCCCTGGATCACAGGAGATCGCCCAGGTGCGCAGGCCACAGCCACTGCGCTGCCGCGTCCGCGGTGGCAGAGTGGGTGGTCAGTGCAGCCGACGAGCCGGGAGCCAAGAATGCCGTTCACGAAGAGCCGCGCGAAGATCGACGTCGACAGCGAGAAGCTGGCCGACCTGGGGGCCACCCTCGCCGACGCCGCGAAGAGTGCCAAGGAGTCTGCAGGCACCGCTGCGGCGAAGGCCGGGGACGCCGCATCCCATGCCAAGGACTGGACGACCCCGAAGGTCGAGGCAGCCATCGACTGGCTGCTGCCGCGGGTGGAGCACCTGTACAAGGAGAGCGTGAAAGCAGCGGCACCCAAGGTGGAGCACGCCGCGGAGCGGGTGTCGCCCGCCATCGACACGGCCCACGACAAGCTGGTCGACGACCTGCTGCCCAAGCTGGTGGCCGCGATGAACGAGGCCGCGGTCAAAGCCGGAGCCGCCGTCGAGGCGGCTGCGGGCACCACCGCCAAGAAGGGCAAGGGCAGGGCAGCCGCCCTGGCTGCCGCTGCTGAGGCGGCGTCGGGCAAGAAGAAGCACACGGGCGCCAAGGTGTTCTGGCTCCTCGCTGCGCTCATCGGCATCGGGGCGGGGGTCGCCGCCTGGACGCGCTCGCGCTCGAGCGTGGACCCGTGGGCCGAGCCGTGGGAGCCGACAGACGCCGGCACCACGCACACCCGTGTGGGCGATGCGGCCGACGCCGTCGGGGAGGCGGCCGGCAGCGCCGTCGCCAAGGGGCGCGACGCCACCCGCAAGGCAGCCGAGAAGGTCACGGCCGCGACCGAGTCGCTGACCGAGAAGGTCGTCGAGGCGAAGGACGAGCTGACCGAGAAGGTCGCCGGGGCGACGGACGCCGCCAAGGAGAAGGTCGCCGGGGCCACGGAGGCGGCGAAGAAGGCCGCGACCCGCCGGACCGGGAAGCCGGACGACGACGGTGCGACGGACCCGGTCGTCGGGACGACCGAGCCGGTCGTCGGCGCGACGCCGGACCCCTTCGTCGACCCCACCGCAGAGGGCGACAAGCCCGCCTGACCCCCTGGTCGCGAAACGGCCCCCGGTCCCCACGGACCGGGGGCCGTCGTCGTCTACCGAAACGTTTTGGCCGTTGACCCTCTGACCACCCGCTCTGCACGATGCGCCAGGCGCGTCGTGCCGGGGCCGCAGCGAGGCGACGCCGGGCCACCCGCCGGATCCCTGTGTCTCCCGTGCCGTGGAAGAGGACCCCATGCCCCGCCCCAGATCCCGCGGTCGCGTCGCGATCGCGTGCACGACCGCGCTCACCGTCGCCGCCGGCCTGCTCGTCGCCCCGCTCGCCGGCGCCGCGACCGCCGCGGACCCGGCGTACAACTACGCCGAGGCGCTCCAGAAGTCGATGTACTTCTATCAGGCGCAGCGCGCCGGCGACCTGCCCGCCGACAACCCCGTCTCGTGGCGCGGCGACTCGGCCCTGACCGACGGCGCCGACGTCGGCAAGGACCTCACGGGGGGCTGGTACGACGCCGGCGACCACGTGAAGTTCGGCCTCCCGATGGCGTTCAGCTCCACGATGCTCGCGTGGGGAGCGATCGCCGCGCCGCAGGGCTACACCAAGGCCGGCCAGCTCGACGAGCTCAAGGGCAACCTGCGCTGGGTGAACGACTACTTCGTCAAGGCGCACACCGCGCCCAACGAGCTGTACGTCCAGGTGGGCGACGGCGAGGCCGACCACAAGTGGTGGGGACCCGCCGAGGTCATGACGATGGCGCGGCCGTCGCACAAGATCAGCGCATCCTGCCCCGGCTCCGACGTGGCCGGCGAGACCGCGGCGTCGCTCGCGTCCGCCGCGATCGTCTTCAAGACCGACGACCCGACGTACTCCGCCACGCTCCTGTCGCACGCCAAGCAGCTCTACTCGTTCGCGGACACCTACCGCGGCAAGTACTCCGACTGCGTGACGGCCGCCGCCTCGTACTACAAGTCGTGGTCCGGCTACCAGGACGAGCTCGTCTGGGGCGCGTACTGGCTCTACAAGGCGACCGGCGACGCCACCTACCTGGCCAAGGCGGAGGCCGAGTACCAGAAGCTGAGCGTCGAGAACCAGACGACCACCCGGTCCTACAAGTGGACCGTCGCGTGGGACGACAAGACCTACGCGATGTACCCGTTGCTGGCCATGGAGACCGGCAAGCAGCAGTACGTCGACGACGCCAACCGGTGGCTCGACTACTGGACCGTCGGCGTCAACGGCCAGCGGATCCCGTACTCGCCCGGCGGCCAGGCCGTCCTCGACTCGTGGGGGTCGCTGCGCTACGCCGCGAACACCTCGTTCGTCGCGCTCGTCTACTCCGACTGGCTCACCGACCCCACGCGCAAGGCGCGGTACCACGACTTCGGCGTGCGTCAGATCAACTACGCGCTCGGTGACAACCCGCGCAAGTCCAGCTACGTCGTGGGCTTCGGCGCCAACCCGCCGCAGAACCCGCACCACCGCACCGCGCACGGGTCATGGCTCGACTCGCTGACACTGCCGGAGAAGACCCGGCACGTCCTGTACGGCGCGCTCGTCGGCGGACCCAGCGGTCCCAACGACACCTACACGGACCTGCGCTCCGACTACACCGCCAACGAGGTGGCCACGGACTACAACGCCGGCTTCTCGAGCGCGCTGGCTCGGCTAGCCCAGGAGTACGGCGGCACGCCGCTGGCCGGCTTCCCCGTGGCCGAGCAGCCGGACGGTGACGAGATCTTCGTCGAGGCCATGCTCAACCAGCCTCCTGGTGGCACGTTCACCGAGGTCAAGGCCATGATCCGCAACCAGTCGGCGTTCCCCGCGCGGGCCCTGAAGAACGCCACGCTGCGCTACTGGTTCACGCTCGACTCCGGTGACTCGGCGGCGAACCTCACGCTCTCGGCCAACTACAGCGAGTGCGGTCCGCAGACGGGCAAGCCCGTCCGCGCGGGCGGCACGCTCTACTACGCCGAGCTCAGCTGCGTCGGACAGAACATCCACCCCGGTGGCCAGTCGCAGCACCGTCGCGAGCTGCAGTTCCGGGTGACCGGTGGTTCCACGTGGAACGCAGCCAACGACGCGTCGTTCGCCGGGCTCACCACCACGGCGCTCGCCAAGACGAAGGCGATCACGCTGTACGACGGGGGCAAGCTCATCTGGGGCACCGAGCCCACCGGCACGGTCACCGACACGACCCCACCGACCGTCCCGGGCACCCCGGCCGCCACCGGCATCACGTCGACCGGCGCCTCCCTGAGCTGGACCGCGTCCACCGACGCGGGCAGCGGGGTCGCCGGGTACGACGTCTACCGCGTGCAGGGTTCGACCTCGACCCTGGTGGCGTCGACCACGAACGCGTCGACCGTCCTGACCGGCCTGACGCCCAGCACCGCGTACACGTACACGGTCACGGCGAAGGACGTCGCGGGCAACGTCTCGGCCGCCTCGTCGGCCGGCACGTTCACGACGACCACCCCGCCCGTCGATGTCGTCGCACCCGGCACCCCGGGGACGCCTGTGGCATCGGCCGTCACCTCGGCCGGCGCAACCCTGACCTGGGCGGCATCCACCCCCGGGACCTACGCGCTGACCGGGTACGACGTGCTCCGGATCAGCGGGACATCGTCGACGGTGGTCGGCACGGCCACCGGGACGACGTTCGCGCTCACCGGCCTGACCGCCGGGACGGCGTACACGTACGCGGTCCGGGCCCAGGACGTCGCCGGCAACCCGTCGACCGTGTCCGCCCCCGTCACGTTCACCACGACGGCGGCGACCGACACGACCGCACCCACCGTCCCGGGCACCCCGGTCGCGTCGTCGGTCACCCAGACCGGCGCGACCCTCACCTGGGCGGCCTCGACCGACACGGGCGGCAGCGGGCTGGCCGGCTACGACGTGTACCGCGTACAGGGGACCACCTCGACCCTGGTCGCCTCACCGACGTCGGCGTCGACGACGCTCACCGGACTCACGGCGAGCACCGCGTACACCTACGCGGTGCGGGCCAAGGACGGCGCCGGCAACACCTCGGCGGCGAGCTCGGCGGTCACGTTCACGACCCTCCCGACGACGTCCACCAGCACCTGCGCCGTGACGTATACGGCCAACAGCTGGAACGTCGGCTTCACCGGCAGCGTGAAGGTCACCAACACGTCGACCTCCCCGCTGACGTGGAACCTCGCGTTCACGTTCCCCACCGGGCAGCAGGTGACCCAGGGCTGGAGCGCGACGTGGGCCCAGACGGGATCGTCCGTGACGGCGACCGGGCTCGGGTGGAACGCCACCCTCGCCCCGGGAGCGAGCACGGACATCGGGTTCAACGGGTCCCACACCGGGACCAACACCGCGCCCACCGGGTTCACGGTGAACGGGGTGGCCTGCACGGTCTCCTGACCTGAGACGACCTGCGGGACGCCGAAGGGCGCCCACCTCGCTGGCCGGGGTGGGCGCCCTTCGCGGCGTTCGTGCTGAGGTCAGTCGGCGCTGTGCACGGGGCGGACTCTCTCGCCCAGCTCACCGAGCTGGGCCTTCAGGTCCTCGACCGAGAGGTTGTGCTCGACGCGCGGCGAGTAGAGCATCGAGCTCACGATCGCCCCCGTGGCACCGATCGCGAACGCGTCGCTCACGTGGCTGACCAGCCCCGCGCCGCCGGAGGCGATCACGGGAAGCGAGACCGCCTCCGTGATCATCCCCGTGATGTCGAGGTCGTACCCCGCCCCCGTCCCGTCGCGGTCGATGCTGTTCACGACGATCTCGCCGGCCCCGAGGTCCTGGCCGCGCTTCGCCCACTCGACCGCGTCCATCCCGGTGAACGTGCGCGCACCGTCGATGGCGATCTCGTAGCCGCTGGGGATCTTCGCGGTCTTGTCGACGCGCTTGACCTGCATGCTCAGCACGATGCACTGCCGACCGAACTCGACCGACCCCTGCGTGATGATCTGCGGGTTGCGGACGGCCATGGAGTCGATGCTGATCTTCTCCGCACCCGCGCGCAGGACCTCGTGCATGTCCTCGAGGTGCCGGATCCCGCCCCCGACCGTCAGCGGCACGAACGTACGGTGCGCCGCCTTGCGGACCATCGCGAGGTCGATCTGACGCTTCTGGGCGCTGGCCATGATGTCGTAGATGACGATCTCGTCGACGTCCTCGTGGTACAGCCGGTCGGCCAGCTCGGCCGGGTCCCCCACGTCGATGTTGTCCTGGAACTGCTGGGCCTTGGTGACGCGCCCGTCCTTCACGTCGAAGCAGGCGATGAGCCGGTTAGCGAGCATCGTTCACGTCCTTCACGTCGAGGTCGCAGAACGCCTTCAGCACCTGCAGGCCGGCGCGCGCGCTCTTCTCGGTGTGGAACTGCGTCGCCATGATGTTCTTGTGCGCCACCGCGGCGGCGAACTCCTGGCCGTACGTCGTCACGCCGACCAGCGCGGAATCGTCCGTCGGCTTCGCGTAGAAGGAATTCACGAAGTAGTAGAACCCGCCCGGTGTGAATGACCGGGAGAACGGGTGGTCGCCGCGCACGGCGACATTGTTCCAGCCCATGTGCGGGACTCGGACCTGGGATCTGTCGAACTCGTGGACGCTGCCCTTGATCCAGCCCAGGCACTCGACGTCACCCTCGTCCGAGTGCTCGAACAGCACCTGCAGGCCGACGCACACCCCGAGAAACCCCTGGCCATCGCCCAGAACCTTCTCGTTCAGGTGGTCGATCCAGCCCTCCTGGGCCAGCGACTCCATGGTCACGCCGGCGGCGCCGACCCCGGGCAGGATGTACTTGTCGACCTCGTCGCACTCACCCGGCTTGGCCACGAGCGCGTGCGGGACACCGAGATGTTCGAGCGCATAAGAAATGCTCTGCGAATTACCGGTCCGGTAGTCGATGATCCCGATCACTTGCCCAATCCTACACCGGACACATGTCTCACATATTGGACCTCAGTCGAGGAACAGGGCCCTCAGCCGGACCGTGGTGAACGCCAGACCGAGGCCGATCATCACGACGAAGTAGGCCACGTGCGTGAGCATCGAGCCGTCGAGCACCCCGAGCGTCAAGCCACGGACCAGCTCCACCGCGTGCCA
The DNA here is from genome assembly GCF_001424125.1 of Cellulomonas sp. Leaf395. Lineage (GTDB taxonomy): Bacteria > Actinomycetota > Actinomycetes > Actinomycetales > Cellulomonadaceae > Cellulomonas. Next base: position 92,437 of record NZ_LMQI01000001.1, on the reverse strand, counting down.
CAGCGGGAGCGCCTTGATGAGCCCTTGGATCCATCCGGGGTAGACCGTGATCGGGTAGAACGTGGCCGAGAACAGGAACATCGGCAGCATCACGAAGTTGATCCAATCCATCTGCTGGAAGGTCTTCATGTAGCTGGTGACGGCCATCCCGACGCTGGCGAACCCGAAGGCGACGAGCAGCACCGCGGGGACGGCCAGCGCAGCGGTCCACGCGAGGTTCAGGCCCATGACCTGCATGACGGTGAGGAACCCGATGGCGTAGACGCCCCCGCGCAGCAACGCGTACGTGATCTCGCCGAACGCCACGTCCAGCGGGCCCAACGACGTGGCGAGCATCCCGTCGTAGAGCTTGCCGAAGTGCATCTTGAAGAAGACGTTCCAGGTCGAGTCGTACACCGCGCCGTTCATCGCGGAGACGGCCAGGAGCGCCGGCGCGATGAACGCTGCGTACGAGACGGACGTGCCGTTCGGCAGCTCGACGTCGCCGATGAACGTGCCCAGCCCGAGGCCCATCGCGAGCAGGAAGAACACCGGCTCGAAGAACCCGGACAGCACGATGACCCAGTTGGTGCTCTTGGTCGCCTTGAGCCCACGCGCGACGACGGATCGCGCGTTGCGCGCGTACAACGAGCTGATCGTGGCCTTGTGCGTGGGTTCGGTCGTGGTGGTCATCCGGCCCGCAACCTCCTCACGAAGGCGCGACGCGCCAGCACCCAGCCGAGGACGGCGAGCACGACGAGGACGGCGAGGTGCCAGCCGACGGGCCAGGCGCCCGGSGGGGAGCCGTACGACAGCGTCCGGCCGATCTCGCTCGCGTGCCAGATGGGCGAGATCCACCCGATCCACTGCAACCAGACCGGCAGCGTCGCCAGCGGGAAGAACGTGCCGGAGAACAGGAACAGCGGCGTGAAGATGAACCGCTGCACCAGCGCGAACTGACCCTTGTCCTCGGTGAGCCCCGCGGAGAACGCCATCAGCGGCAGCCCGAACGCCAGCCCGCCCAGCACCCCGACCAGCGGCATGAGCGCCCCGGTCACCGGGTCGCCCACCGCGCCGAACGCCACGATCAGCAGGTAGTAGATCGTGCAGGTGAACAGCATCCGCAGGACGACCGAGATCACCAACCCTGCCGCGATCTGCGGCGGCGCGACCGGCGAGGCGTTCATGCCCCAGAAGATCCGGCGCCACTTGAACCCGGCCATGATGACGAACGTGAACTCGTCCATCGCCACCGTGACAGCAGCGGTGGCCAGCAGGGCGGGCGCGACGAACCATACGTAGTCCACGAGCCCGTCGGCGCCGGACGCGATGGGCTGGTCCAGGAACGCGGCCAGGCCGAGCCCGATCCCCAGCAGGTAGAGCAGCGGGTTGCCGACGCTGCCGACCACGATGGTCCAGCCGTACGCCTTCATGCCGCGCAGCTGGTGCTCGGCGATGTACCAGGCGCCGAAGCGGCGTGGTCGGTACGCCGCCGTGACGGCGGCCTCCGGGAGCGTGGTCGTCATTCGATCAGGCTCCGCCCCGTGAGCCGCAGGAACACGTCCTCCAGGCTGGAGCGTCGCACCAGCGACGTGGTCGGGTGCAGGCCGAGGTCGGTCACGCGCTCCAGCACCGCCTCGCCGTCCTCGGCGTACAGCAGCACCCGGTCCGGGAGCACCTCGATCCGCTCCACCAGGCCGGCCATCCGCACCGCCGCGTCAGCGTTGCGTTCCGACCCGAACCGCAGCTCGACCACCTCCCGCGTCGAGTACTGACGGATCAGCGCCGACGGGCTCCCCTCCGCCATGATCTTGCCCTTGTCGACGACCACGATCCGGTCGCACAGCTGCTCGGCCTCGTCCATGTAATGCGTGGTGAGCACGAGGGTGGTGCCGCGCTCCTTGAGGCGGAACAGCCGGTCCCACAGCACGTGCCGCGCCTGCGGGTCGAGGCCCGTCGTCGGCTCGTCGAGCATGAGGATGCGCGGCTCGTTGATCAGCGCGCGGGCGATGGTCAGCCGTCGCTTCATGCCGCCCGACAGGTCGTCGACCTTGGCGTTGCGCTTCTCCTCCAGCTGCGCGAAGCCCAGGAGCTCGTCGGCCCTCGTCGCGCAGACGGACCTGGGGATGCCGAAGTAGCGGCCGTAGACGATGAGGTTGTCCCGCACGCGCAGCTCGGTGTCGAGGTTGTCCTCCTGCGGCACCACCCCCAGCAGCGACCGGATCTCCGGGCCGTGCGTGTCGGGGTCCAGGCCGAGCACGGTGAGGTCACCGGCCGTCCGCTGCGACACCGCGCCGACCATGCGCATGGTCGTCGACTTCCCCGCGCCGTTGGGGCCCAGCAGCCCGAACGACTCGCCCGGGGGGACCTCGAAGTCGATGCCGTCGACGGCGGTGAAGTCGCCGAAGCGCTTGGTGAGGCCGTGGGCGGCGATGACGGGTGTGCTCACAGCGGTACAACCTAGGCGAGAGAACCGACACCTCCCAGCCCAATGGAGTTGACCGAGGCAGCCGCCGCGGGCAGCCTGCACCGATGGACGACCTCTGGCCCCTCGCAGCCCTGCGTGTCCGCAGCGGCGACCTCGAGCTGCGGTACATGGACGACGCCGACGTCCAAGCCCTCGCGAGAGTCGCTGCCGAGGGCATCCACGCGCCCGAGGCGATGCCCTTCACGGTCCCCTGGACGCGTGGCACGCCGACCGAGGTGGCCCGCAGCATCCTCACCTACCAGTGGGAGAAGCGAGCGGCGGTCACACCGGAGAAGTGGACTCTCGAGCTCGCGGTCGTGCGGGACGGCGAGGTGCTGGGCATCCAGGCCCTGATGGCGAGTGACTTCCTCGTCACCAGGACGGCAGAGACCGGGTCGTGGCTCGGTCTGCGGCACCACGGTCGGGGCGTCGGCACCCGCATGCGCCTGATGATCCTGCACCTGTTCTTCGAGGGGTTCGACGGCCTGCGCGCCACGACCAGCGCGTTCGACGACAACGCCCCGTCCAACGCAGTCACCCGCCGCATCGGCTATGCCGAGAACGGCGTCGAGGTGCTGGCCCGCGAGGGGAAGCCGGCGGTGAGCCGTCGGTACGTGCTGGACCGTGCCGCCTGGGACGCCCGTCCGGCAGAGCTGCGACCGGACGTCCGCCTGGTCGGCGTCGACGGCGCCCGGGAACAGCTCGGCATCTAGCGCTCGTCGGCGTCCCTCCTGTCCCGCGGGACAGTCACCATCCGCCCACGAGAAGGCCCGGTAGATCAGCGACGGAGTCGAGCGTGACGTCCGCCTGCTCGCCCGCACCCGCGCGTGACTGGTCGGCGAACTTCCCCGTGCGGACCTGGACCGTCACGGCGCCGGCGGCGCGCCCACCCGCGATATCGGTCGTCGCGTCGTCGCCGATCACCACGCACGCCGCGAGGTCGACCCCGAGCGACGACGCCGCCGCCTGGAAGTAGTCGACCGACGGCTTGCCGACGACGCGCGCCGTCACGTCGGCGGCGTACTCGATCGCGGCGATGACCGCCCCGGTGTCGACGTGGTCGCCGTCCGGACGCTTGAAGTACTTGCCCCGCTGGAGCGCGACGAGCGTGGCACCAGACCGGACCGCTCGGAAGGCGGTGTCCAGGAGGGCGTAGTCCAGGACCTCGCGGCAGTCGCCGACGACCACGTGCGTGTACGGCGGCTCGATGACGACGGACGGCAGGTTCGCGGCGAGCGACGATCGCAAAACGCCCCCGACCGGTTCCGGTCGAGGGCGTGTGCGCAGTTCAGAGCGTTGTGCGCGTGCGTGCGTGGAGCCAAGGGGACTCGAACCCCTAACCCCCTGCTTGCAAAGCAGGTGCGCTACCAATTGCGCCATGGCCCCGTGTCCGAGAACGCGGCGGGCGCGATTACTCGAACGTGTCGGTGACCTCTGCCCACAGGTCACGCTCGTCGCGATCCTGCGCGTACTTCTGCCACACGACGAATCCGATGGCGGCGATGGCCACCAAGAACAGGAGCTTCTTCATCGGTTCCCCCACGGGTCGGGAGTGGGCCTAACAGGACTTGAACCTGTGACCTCTTCCTTATCAGGGAAGCGCTCTAACCGTCTGAGCTATAGGCCCGTGCACTGCGCGCGCCGCGGTGGCGCCGGATGAGACTACCCCAGGGCAGGGGCGCCACCCAAACCGGCTACGGAGAGGCACTGATCGCTCGGCTGATCACTCGTCGGTCATGGTCACGTGCACGCCGCCGACGAGCGCCGCCACGATGTTGTAGAGGAACGCGCCGATGGTGGCGAGGGCCGTGAGCAGGAAGACGTCGATGACCGCGATGAGCGTCGCGCCCGAGATGATCCGCTGGAACTCGACGTACTGCAGGATGTCGATCGAGCTCTCGGTCCCGGTGATCTGCGTGACCAGATCGTCCGCCTTGGTGAAGACCTGGAGCCCGTCGAGCGTGAACCAGACGACGGCTGCCGCGACGACGAGCATCACGCCGATGGCCACCGACAGCAGGAATGCCAGCTTCATCACGGACCACGGGTCGATACGCGAGATGGCGAGGCGGACCCGGCGCGGTGCACCGTGCGACCCGACTGTCGGGATGCGTCCCGAGCTCGGCCGGGCACCCGTGAGGTTGTCGGTCGAGGTCGCTGTCCGAGGGGCCGTCGGAGTGCTGGTCATGGACGGCTGCTCCTTGGGACGGGGTCGGGTGGCCGCGGCGAACGCGGCGGACGTGGCGACACCGGCCTTCTTGATCCAGACGGTGGCGGTGTCCACCGCCACCATCATCGGGGACGGAGGGTCGTGCTCGTCGGTACCGGCAGCGGTGGTCGTGTCACGATCCTGTGGAGATGTCGCGGTGGCCGGGCCGGATTCCGGGCGTTCCGGTCGAATGGGCGCCGTCGTCCGGGCCGCCGTCGTCGACGTGCGCGTGGGCGTCCCCGTCGTCGGTGGCATGACGCTCGCGGGCACCGTGAACGCGGTCGACCCGTTGGAGCCGTTCAGGCTCGGCACGTGCGTCGCGGCGTCGTCGGTTGCGCTCCACGTCGGTCCGGACCCCGTGCGCGGCGCTGAGGTCGTCTGACGGCCGGCGGTCGTCGGAGTCGTCGGGCGCTTGCGTGGCGGGATCGAGGGGGGCGTGGAATCGGTCATGCGTCCTCCGCTGACGGGTCTGTCACAGCCTCGGCGTCGGGCACCCCTGCATCGACGGGGGAGTCCGGGACGTCCGAAACCTGGCCATTCTCAGCGCCCACGGTACCTGGCTCGTCGGCCAGGTGTCGCTCAGTGTTGCGCGCAACCGCGATGATCTGGTCTCCGCTGTCGGGCTTGGCGAAGATGACGCCCTGCGTCGTGCGGCCCGTGGCGTTGACCTCCGCGGTGGCGGAGCGCACGATCTTGCCGCGTTCCATGATGACGAGAACCTCGTCGTCGGGGTCCACCACGAGGGCTCCGACCAGGTCGCCGTTCGCCTCCGGCAGGTTCGCGACCTTGATGCCCAGACCGCCGCGGCCCTGCTGGCGGTAGTTCTCCACGGTCAGCGCGGTGCGCTTCGCGATGCCGCCCTGGGTCACGGTGAACAGGAAGGCGTCCTCGCGCACGACGTCCATCGCCAGGAGCTCGTCGTCGGCCCGGAACTTCATCCCCGTCACTCCTGACGTGGCCCGGCCCATGGGCCGCAGCGACTCGTCCGACGCGGTGAACCGGACCGACTGACCCTTGCGCGACACCAGGATCAGGTCCTGGTCGGAGTCGACGAGCCGCGCGGAGACCAGCTCGTCCGGCAGGCCGTCCTCGTCCTCGCGCAGGTTGATCGCGATGACGCCTCCGGAGCGGTTGGAGTCGTAGTCGCTCAGGCGAGTCTTCTTCACGAGCCCGCGCTGCGTCGCCAGGACCAGGTACTCGGCCTTGGTGTAGTCGCGGATGTCGAGCACCTGGGCGATCTTCTCGCCCGGCTGGAACGCGAGCAGGTTGGCGACGTGCTGACCCTTCGCGTCGCGGCCACCCTCGGGCAGCTCGTACGCCTTGGCGCGGTAGACCCGGCCGAGGTTGGTGAAGAACAGCAGCCAGTGGTGGGTCGTCGTGACGAAGAAGTGGTCGACCAGGTCGTCCTCGCGCAGCTGCGCGCCTCGCACGCCCTTGCCGCCGCGGCGCTGTGCTCGGTAGTTGTCCGACCGGGTCCGCTTGGCGTACCCGCCGCGGGTGATGGTGACGACCATCTCCTCCTCGGCGATGAGGTCCTCGACGCTGACCTCGCCGTCGAAGGGCAGGATCGTCGTGCGGCGCTCATCGCCGTACTTCGCGACGATCTCGCCCAGCTCCTCGGACACGATGTCCCGCTGCCGCTGCTCAGAGGCGAGGATCTCGCGGTACTCGAGGATCTCCGCCTCGAGCTTGGCGTAGCGCTCGAGGATCTCCTGGCGCTGCAGCGCGGCCAGCCGGCGCAGCTGCAGGTTGAGGATCGCGTTCGCCTGGAGCTCGTCGATGTCGAGCATGGCCATCAGGCCGGCACGGGCCTCGTCCGCGTCGGGCGAGCGGCGGATGAGCGCGATGACCTCGTCGAGCGCGTCGAGCGCCTTGAGGTACCCACGGTAGATGTGGATGTCCGCCTCGGCCTCGCGCAGCTTGAACGCGGTGCGACGGACGACGACCTCGAGCTGGTGGGTCACCCAGTGGCGCACGAACGCGTCGATGCTCAGCGTGCGGGGGACGTCGTCGACGAGCGCGAGCATGTTCGCGCCGAACGTGTCCTGCAGCTGCGTGTGCTTGTAGAGGTTGTTCAGCACGACCTTCGCGACGGCGTCGCGCTTGAGCACGATCACCAGTCGCTGGCCGGCGCGGCCGGACGTCTCGTCGCGGATGTCCGCGATACCCGTGACCTTGTTCTCGCGGACCAGGTCGGCGATCTTCTTCGCCAGGGTGTCCGGGTTCACCTGGTACGGCAGCTCGGTGACGACCAGGCAGATACGACCCTGGATCTCCTCGACCTCGACGATCGCGCGCATCGTGATGGAGCCGCGACCGGTTCGGTACGCCTCCTCGATGCCCTTGTGGCCCAGGATCGTCGCACCTGTGGGGAAGTCGGGGCCCTTGATGCGCAGCAGGAGCGCCGCGAGCAGCTCCTCGCGCGACGCCTCGGGGTGGTCCAGGTGCCACTGGACACCCTCGGCCACCTCGCGCAGGTTGTGCGGCGGGATGTTGGTCGCCATGCCGACCGCGATGCCGGCCGAGCCGTTGACCAGCAGGTTCGGGAACCGCGACGGCAGGACTGTGGGCTCCTGGGTGCGGCCGTCGTAGTTGTCCTGGAAGTCGACGGTGTCCTTGTCGATGTCCCGGACCATCTCCATGGACAGCGGCGCCATCTTGCACTCGGTGTACCGCGGGGCGGCCGCCGGGTCGTCGCCCGGGGACCCGAAGTTCCCCTGCCCGGACACCAGCGGGTACCGCAGCGACCAGTCCTGCACCAGGCGGACCAGGGCGTCGTAGATCGCCGTGTCACCGTGCGGGTGGTACTTGCCCATGACGTCGCCGACGACGCGCGAGCACTTGGAGAACTGGCGGTCGGGGCGGTAGCCGCCGTCGTACATCGCGTACAGCACCCGGCGGTGCACCGGCTTGAGACCGTCACGGACGTCCGGCAGGGCGCGGCCCACGATGACGGACATGGCGTAGTCGAGGTACGACCGCTGCATCTCCAGCTGCAGGTCGACCTGGTCGATGCGGCCGTGCTCGATCTCGTTGCCGGTGGTCTCGCTCAACGTGGTTCCTTACGTTCGTTGCTTGCTCTGGCCCGTGCGCTCTCTCGATCAGATGTCGAGGAACCTCACGTCCTTGGCGTTGCGCTGGATGAACGAGCGGCGGGACTCGACGTCCTCGCCCATGAGGATCGAGAAGATCTCGTCGGCGGCGGCGGCCTCGTCGAGGGTGACCTGCAGGAGCGTGCGGTGCTCGGGCGACATCGTGGTCTCCCAGAGCTCCTGGTAGTCCATCTCTCCCAGACCCTTGTACCGCTGGATCGAGTTGTCCTTCGGCAGTCGCTTGCCATTCGCCTGACCGTCGGCGACGACGGCGTCGCGCTCCCGGTCGGTGTAGACGTAGTCGTGGTCGGCGTTGGCCCACTTCACGCGGTACAGCGGCGGCTGCGCGATGTAGACGTGACCGTGGGTGATCAGGTTCGGCATGTACCTGAACAGCAGAGTCAGGAGCAATGTCCGGATGTGCTGACCGTCGACGTCGGCGTCGGCCATGATCACGATCTTGTGGTACCTCAGCTTGGACAGGTCGAAGTCCTCGCCGATGCCGGTCCCGAAGGCGGTGATCAGCGCCTGGACCTCCTGGTTGCCCAGCGCGCGGTCCAGTCGCGCCCTCTCGACGTTGAGGATCTTTCCGCGGATCGGCAGGATCGCCTGCGTGCGCGGGTTGCGCCCACGGACGGCGGAGCCACCGGCCGAGTCACCCTCGACGATGAAGACCTCGCACTCCTCGGCCCGGCTCGACTGGCAGTCGCGGAGCTTGCCCGGCATGCCCCCGGACTCGAGCAGACCCTTGCGACGCGTGGCCTCCCGGGCCTTGCGGGCAGCCATGCGAGCGGCGGCGGCCTGGATCGACTTGCGGATGACCTCGCGCGCCTCGTTCGGGTGCGAGTCCAGCCAGTCGCCGAGCTGCTCGTTGACGACCCGCTGCACGAACGTCTTGGCCTCGGTGTTGCCCAGCTTCGTCTTCGTCTGGCCCTCGAACTGCGGCTCGCCCAGCTTGATGGAGATGACGGCGGTGAGTCCTTCACGGATGTCGTCGCCCGTGAGGTTCTCGTCCTTCTCCTTGAGGATGCCCTTGTCCCGCGCGTAGCGGTTGATCAGGGACGTCATGGCTGCACGGAAGCCCTCCTCGTGCGTGCCACCCTCGGTGGTGGAGATCGTGTTCGCGTACGTGTGCACCGACTCGGAGTACGCGTTGGTCCACTGCATGGCGATCTCGACGGCGATCCGGCGCTCGGTGTCCTCCGACTCGAAGTCGATGATCTCCGGGTGGACGACCTCCACCTTCTTCGCGCTGTTCAGGTGCTTGACGTAGTCGACCAGGCCGTCGTCGTACTTGTACGTGACGTTCCTGAAGACCGGCGCAGAGGCGTCGCCCTCCTCTTCCTTGCCGGCCACCTCGTCACCCGTGCCGAGGTGCTCCGGGCGCTCGTCCGTCAGCGAGATCTGCAGGCCCTTGTTGAGGAACGCGTACTGCTGGAAGCGGGCACGCAGCGTCTCGAAGTCGTACTCGGTGGTCTCGAAGATCGACGGGTCGGCCCAGAACGTCTGCGACGTCCCCGTCTCGTCGGTGGGCTCGCGCTTCTGCAGCTCGCCCAGCGGCTTGCCGCCGTCGGAGAAGTCCTGCTGCCAGACGAAGCCGTCGCGCTTGACCACCGTCTCGACGCGGGTGGACAGCGCGTTCACCACGGAGATGCCGACACCGTGCAGACCACCGGAGACCGCGTACCCCGCACCGCCGAACTTGCCGCCCGCGTGCAGGATCGTCATGACGACCTCGACCGTGGGACGGCCCTCGGTCGGGTGGATGGCTACCGGGATGCCGCGGCCGTTGTCGACCACACGCACGCCACCGTCCGCGAGCAGCGTGACCTCGACGTGGTCGCAGTAGCCGGCCAGGGCCTCGTCCACGGAGTTGTCGACGACCTCGCTCACCAGGTGGTGCAGGCCGCGCTCACCGGTGGAGCCGATGTACATGCCGGGGCGCTTGCGCACCGCCTCGAGCCCCTCGAGCACCGTGATCGCGCTGGCGTCGTACCCGCCGTTGCCGCTCTTCGTCGTGCTGGTGGAGGGGATGCTCTGCTCGGCCACGGGCGGTGGTGCTCCTCAAGCTCTCACACGCGACGGAGGGCGCCGACCGAACTTCACCGGATCGGATCACTCCATGACGCTGGAGTTCCAGGCACAGGCGCGCCAGGAATGACCTTCACAGTCTACCTGGTGGACAGGCCTGGACCCTCTTTTCCGACAGGCGCCGGCCCAGGCATTCCTCGATCAGCGGAACGTGTCTCGCTCCCCGCGTCCGGCGACCCTCTTCGGACCCGTCTTGAACCGAGGTCCGCCCGGGTTCAGCACCGTGATCTCCAGGACGATCCCCTCGCCGAGGTCGGCCGCGAAGCGCCCGAGCATGGCGGGCGCCAGGAACTTCAGCTGCGTCGCCCACGACGTCGAGTGCGCACGCAGCGTCAGCGCCCCGCCCTCGAACGACACGTACTCGCAGTGCTCCGCCACCTGCGGACCGACCAGCTCCGACCACCGGTGCTTGAGCACGCCCGCCACCTGGTCGGAGGGCCCGCCCAACTGGTCGAGCAGCCCGCTGACCGTCGAGCCGATGAGCTGCGGGTCGCGCGCACCCGGGCCGGCGGTCCCCACCGCCACCGGGACCAGGGGCCGGCGGCGAGCAGGATCGCCCGGCCGGTACCCCCGTTGTGCTGCCGCGGCCTTCGCGCGGCCCAGCGCACCGAGCGCCACCTGGCGCGGCGGGGTCAGCTCGACCAGGTCTCGGAGCGGCGTGTCCGCAGCTTTGGGCTGCGGGAAGAGCTCATCAGAGGACACGAGCCACCTCGCCGCCCATGACGTCCACGCGTGCACCTGCCAGCGGAGCCGGGACGTCGTCGGCCACCGCGGCCGTGATCAGCACCTGCCGGGCCGGCGCGACGAGCTCCGCGAGCCGGTCACGACGACGTGAGTCGAGCTCCGCGAACACGTCGTCGAGGATCAGCACCGGTTCACCGTCCGGACCCCAGTCGCCCCCGACACCCTCGTCGCCACGGGTCAGCAGCTCGTACGAGGCGAGCCGCAACGCCAGCGCGAAGGACCACGACTCCCCGTGGCTCGCGTAGCCCTTGGCCGGCAGGCCGCCGAGCGTGAGGACCAGGTCGTCGCGGTGAGGCCCGACCAGGCTGACGCCGCGCTCGATCTCCTTGCTCCGCAACCGGCCCATCGCCTCGAGCAGCTGCGCCTCGACCAGCTCGACACCGGCTGTGTCGTCATCGATCTCCAGCACCGCGTCCAGCGACGACTTGTAGGTCACGATCGCATCGCCCTGCCCGGCGCTGACCTGCGCATATGCGCGTTCGATGTGCGGCGCCAGCGCCCTGACCAGGCTCCTTCTGGCGACGATGATCTGCGCCCCGGTCTGCGCGAGCTTGGCATCCCAGACGTCCAGCGTGCGCAGGTCCGCGCCAGCACCCCGACGTGCGACGGCAGCCGACTTGAGCAGCGCCGAGCGCTGCCGCAGCACCCGGTCGTAGTCGGCCACCGTTCCGGCGACCCGCGGGGTGAGCTGCACCAGCAGGTCGTCGAGGAAGCGTCGTCGTCCGTCCGGGTCACCCTTGACCAACGACAGGTCCTCCGGCGCGAAGAGCACGGTACGCAGGATGCCCAGCACGTCCCGCGCCCGCGTGGGCGAGCCGCCGTTCACCCGCGCGCGGTTCGCCTTGCCGGGCGTGACCTCGATCTCGACGAGCGTCGAGCGTGGACGCCCGGGCTCCAGCTCCCGGACCACCTTGGCCCGGACAACCGCGCGGGTGGTGCCGGCGCGCACGAGCGCCGCATCCGTCGGGACCCGGTGGCTGCCGAGGGTCGCCACGTAGCCCAGTGCCTCGACCAGGTTCGTCTTGCCCTGCCCGTTGGGGCCGACGAGCGCGGTGATCCCCGGCTCCAACGGGAGCTCGACCTGCGCGTACGAGCGGAAGTCCGTCAGGGAGAGGTGGGCGACGTACATCAGGTCCCGGCTAGAGCGACTGCGAGGGCGGCGTGCCCGTGACGGGTCCTGTGGTTCCCGCGGGCTTCACGGCGTGGCCGCCGAACTGCTGGCGCAGCGCCGCCACCGCCTTCATGGCGGGGGACTCCTCCTGCCGGGAAGCGAACCGTGCGAACAGCGACGCGGAGATGACAGGCGCCGGAACCGCGAGGTCGATCGCCTCGTCGACGGTCCAGCGTCCCTCGCCGGAGTCCTCGACCCAGTCGTCGATCTCCCCGAGGCCGGGGTCCTGCTCGAGCGCCTTGACCAGCAGCTCGAGCAGCCAGGAACGCACGACCGTCCCCCGTTGCCACGCACGCATCGTGCCGTGCACGTCCGTGACCAGGTCTTTCGCGGCCAGCAGCTCGTAGCCCTCGGCGTAGGCCTGCATGAGCCCGTACTCGATGCCGTTGTGGACCATCTTCGCGAAGTGCCCGGCACCGACCTTCCCCGAGTGCACGAAGCCCTCGTCGCGAGGACCCTCCGGACGGAGCGCATCGAACACCGGCATGACCGTCGCGACGACCTCCGGGTCGCCCCCGACCATCAGCCCGTAGCCGTTCTCGAGCCCCCACACACCACCGGACACCCCGGCGTCGAGGAAGTGGATGCCCGCCGCGGCCAGGACGTCGGCGTGCTTCTGGTCGTCCTGGTAGTAGGAGTTGCCGCCGTCGATGAGGATGTCGCCCTCGGTCAGCAAGCCCGCGAGATCGTTGACGACGCCGTCGGTGATGACCCCCGACGGCACCATCACCCAGACGACGCGCTCACCGGCGGGCAGCGCGTCGACCAGCGCCTCGAGCGACGGGACGTCGGTCACGTCCGGGTTGCGGTCGTACCCCGTGACCTCGATGCCCGCGGCACGGATGCGGGTACGCATGTTCGCACCCATCTTGCCCAGACCCACCAGACCGATGTGCATGACTGTGCCTCTCTCGGATCCGCGTCGCGCGTCTGACTGTGCCGCAGGACTCGACGGCGCGCCTCTCAGCTGGCGAAGCGGATGGGGACGAGCAGGTAGCGGTACTCCGGGTTGTCCTCGCCGTCGAGCGACTCCTGGCCCGTGAACTCCACCGGCTTGTTCGGGTGCGTGAACGACAACCGGACGAACGTGGTGCTCAGCGCGCCGAGGCCGTCCAGCAGGAACTGCGGGTTGAACGCCACGGAGATGTCGTCGCCGACGAGCGTCGCCTCGAGCGCCTCGGACGCCTGCGCGTCGTCGCCCTGGCCGGCGTCGAGGACGACCTGGCCCTCGCTGAACGACAGCCGGATCGGGGTGTTGCGCTCGGCGACGAGGCTTACGCGCTTCGCGGCGTCCGCCAGGGCGTGCGTGCCGACGATGGCGTGGATGGGGGTCTCGTCCGGGAAGAGCCGGCGGACAGCGGGGTAGTCGCCGTCGACCAGGAGGCTGGTGGTCTGCCGGCCGGCCGCCTCGAACCCGATCATGTCGACGCCGGAGCCGGTGGACAGGGCGACCGTGACCGAGCCGGCGCTGCCGAGCGACTTGGCGGCGTCCGAGAGCGTCCGAGCCCGCACCAGCGCGACGGTCGAGATGTCCGGGGACGACGGCTTCCACGTGAGCTCGCGCAGGGCGAGCCGGTAGCGGTCGGTGGCCAGGAGCGTGACCTTCTCGCCCTCGATCTCGACGCGCACGCCCGTGAGCAGGGGCAACGTGTCGTCCCGGCTGGCGGCGACGGACACCTGGGCGACCGCGTGAGTGAGCTCGTCGCCGTCGACCGTGCCCGTGGTCGGCGGCATGACCGGGAGGTTCGGGTAGTCCTCGACGGGCATCGTCAAGAGCGTGAACCGGCTGGCGCCACAGGTCACGACGACCTTGGTTCCGTCGAGGACGACGTCGACCGGCTTGTCGGGCAGGGCCCGGGAGATCTCTGCGAGCAGTCGACCGGAGACGAGGACCGTGCCGGCCTCGCTCACATCCGCGGGGATCTGCGACCGTGCAGAGACCTCGTAGTCGAAGCTCGAGAGCTGGACCGTGCCCGTGGTGTCGGCCTCGAGGCGCACACCTGCCAGGACAGGGACGGGCGGCCGAGTGGGCAGGCTGCGCGCCGTCCACGTGACGGCGTCCGCGAGAACGTCACGGTCGACCCGGAACCTCATACCTCACCTCTCGTCGAGCTGGCCTCGCCGGCGTGCCGTCACGGTGTGTGCGGGGGTCCAGGCGGGCAGGCGTCAGGCGAACACTACGCGAGTGGTCCGACGCTCGGTACGGGTCACGGGGTGACAACGACAGCCGTGTCGTTCCGTCCCGGTGCTCCGGCCACCTCGCGTCCTTTGGCGGTGTGTGGATCCCCCACCTAGAGAAGTGTCATCGTCGTCATCGGTCCTGTGCACTGTGTGGATCGTCGACGTCCGCGCAGGTCAGACCCCGATCAGGCTGTGTATCCGGACTGTGTGTCGATCCGGACGTGTGGTGGACGACCGTGGACGTCTGGAGACGCCCACTTCTGTGTCCACGGGTCGGGGGCGTGGCGTCCACACCCAGATGGCGTGTCATCCACCGTCATCCACAGGTCAGTGCACAGGTGTGGAGATTCGTCCCATGCATGTCTCATCCGGAGGCTGAACGTTCGGGTCAAGGCCCTCGTATCGATTCGACGGTGAGAGTTGTCTCATGCCCAGAGGCGTCGAATGCCCGTTTGTGAACGCACACATCCGTTCCAGGATGTCCCTTTGATGATGTATCCGCAGGTCAGGGGGCCGCACATGGCAGCGAAACCGGCTCACTGCACCGAATGGGTGAACCCCGTCACAAGTGTCCCCAGGATCCTGTGGACGGCTGTGATAACTCGGGCCGGTCAGGCCGACTCAACCTCGGTTCTGCTGCTTGATCCGGTTCGTGAGCTCGGTGACCTGGTTGTAGATCGACCGTCGCTCCGCCATCAGCTCGCGGATCTTGCGGTTCGCGTGCATGACCGTGGTGTGGTCCCGGCCTCCGAACGCCTGCCCGATCTTGGGCAGGGACAGGTCGGTCAGCTCCCGGCACAGGTACATGGCGATCTGGCGGGCCGTGACGAGCACGCGCGAGCGGCTGGACCCGCACAGGTCGTCGATGCTGAGCCCGAAGTACGCGGCGGTCTGGCCGATCACCTGCGTCGCGGTGATCTCCGTCGTCTGGTCGTCGGTGATGAGGTCCTTGAGGACGATCTCCGCGAGCGAGAGGTCAACCTGCTGACGGTTCAGGTTGGCGAACGCCGTGACCCGGATCAACGCACCCTCGAGCTCGCGGATGTTGGTGGAGATCTTGCTCGCGATGTACTCGAGGACGTCCGGTGGCGCCTGCAGCCGCTCGCTGCCGGCCTTCTTGCGAAGGATCGCGATGCGGGTCTCGAGGTCGGGCGGCTGGACGTCGGTGATCAGGCCCCACTCGAAGCGTGACCGCATCCGGTCCTCGAAGCCGTTCAGCTGCTTGGGAGGCAGGTCGGACGTGATCACGACCTGCTTGTTCGCGTTGTGCAGCGTGTTGAACGTGTGGAAGAACTCCTCCATCGTCTGTTCCTTGCCCTGCAGGAACTGGATGTCGTCGATGAGGAGCACGTCGACCTCGCGGTAGCGCCGCTGGAACGCGCCGGCCTTGCCCTCGCTGATCGAGTTGATGAAGTCGTTGGTGAACTCCTCGGAGTTTACGTAGCGCACCCGCACGCTCGGGTACAGGTTCTGGGCGTAATGGCCGATCGCGTGCAGCAGGTGCGTCTTGCCCAGACCCGAGTCGCCGTAGATGAACAGCGGGTTGTACGCCTTGGCCGGCGCCTCGGCGACAGCGACCGCGGCCGCGTGCGCAAAGCGGTTGGAGCTGCCGATGACGAACGTCTCGAAGAGGTACTTCGGGTTCAGCCGTGCGGGTTCCGCCGGCATGCGACGGTTCGCGGGGGGCGGCCGGTCGTCGTTGCGGCCGCCGTACCGGCGCTCCCGCACCTGGTCGTCGCGGTCGTCCTGCCCGTCGTCGGGCACCAACGACAGGTCAGGGCGGGCGTCTCGACGCGCATCGGCCTCGTCGGCTTCGCGCTCGTCGCGCGACTGGCTGTAGGGCTCGTGCCGTTGGTCCGCGCCCGAACCGACGACACGGAGGGCGGGCGGTGCGTCCTCGGCCAGGTCCGGGTCGACGGTGATGGCGAACCGCGCCTCGCGGTCGAGGGCGGTGCTCAGCGCAGCGGTCACCTCACCGCGGACCCGCGACTCGAGGTAGTCCTTGGTGAGGTCGTTGCCGACCGCCAGCAGGAGCGTCCCGTCGAGGAGTCCCAGCGGCCTGGCCAGCCGGACGAAGGCGATCTGGCGCGGGGTGATGTCCGGACTCGACTCGAGGGTTGACACCACGTGACCCCAGACCCGGGAGAGCTCTTCGTCCTGTGACACGTGCTACCTCAGCTGTTCGATCGCGTGGGTGGTCGAGTCTCGCACGACCGCCCGTTGTCCACACAGTTGTCCACACCTGTGAGCGGTGGTTAACGCAGGCGTCATACGTGCTCAGACGGATGAGGACGGCTCGTCGGGCGCCGTTCTGGAGTTGGTGGTCGTCGCTCGGGCCGCCGTCCACCACGTCGTGGTCCACAGGCTGTTCGCCCCCCCGGCGACGATGACCGATGCTAGTGGTCCGGGACCGAGGCGGGGAGTGCCTGACGGGGTGACGTCGGCGGCCCTGTGGGAGGATTACTCCGGCGCGTCGCGCGCATTTGACCCGCCAGTACGGCGGGAAGTACGGTATTGCAGCCTTCTCGATGGCTCCTGCTGGCGCGCCCTGACGCCGCACGCACGCGATGTGTGTCCTGGGAGCAGTTCGATCTCGGCAGCCTGAACCTGGTCGCGCGGCACATGCGAGGCCCACCCGATGTAGTTGGAGACTCTCGTGACCAAGCGCACCTTCCAGCCGAACAACCGGCGCCGGGCCAAGACCCATGGCTTCCGCCTGCGTATGCGTACCCGCGCCGGCCGCGCGATCCTGGCGGCTCGTCGTCGCAAGGGCCGCGCGGAGCTCTCGGCCTGACACCACCGTCGGTGCTGTCCGCTGCGCACCGCATGCGCCGCGCTGCCGACTTCGAGCAGGCGGTGCGCCGAGGCGCGCGCGGCGGACGGGACACCCTCGTGGTGCATCTGACGACCAGGACCGACCACTCGCCCTCCGGGCCGGTGGTCGGTCTTGTCGTGTCCAAGGCAGTGGGGACCGCGGTGACGCGCAACCTGGTCAAGCGTCGTCTGCGCGAGCTGGTTCGTGCACGGCTGGCAGCGATGCCGGCCGACGCAGGCATCGTCGTCCGGGCCCTTCCGCCCGCGGCGACCCGCCCGTTCGCACAGCTGGGCGTTGACCTCGACGCAGCGCTGGAGACAGCAGCTCGTCGCGCTCGACGCCGGAGCGAGGACTAGTCATCCCATGACTATTCGATCTGTGTTCCGCGGGATCGTTCGTGCTCCCGCTCGGCTGCTGCTGCTCCTGCTGAAGGGGTATCAGCAGTTCATCTCGCCGATGACACCACCGACGTGCAAGTTCTACCCGTCCTGCTCGCAGTACGCCGTCATCGCAGTTCAGCGCCACGGCGCGATCCGCGGGACAGGGCTCGCCGTCTGGCGGGTGCTCCGCTGCAACCCCTGGAACCTGGGTGGCGTGGACGACGTTCCACCATCACGACCCGTCCACCACCATCACGACGTGGCTCCGTCCACACACTGACCCCCCGAGGAGTTCTGCCCGATGGACTGGTTCGACGGTCTGCTCAAACCGATCATGGTCGTCGTGGCCTGGATCATGGTCCAGTTCCACGCACTCTTCACGGCGATCGGGCTCGACCCCGAAGGCGGCGCTGCCTGGTCGCTGTCGATCGTCGGTCTCGTGATCGTCATCCGTATCCTTCTGATCCCGCTCTTCTTCCGGCAGATCAAGGCCTCGCGCGGCATGCAGCTGCTCGCACCTGAGATGCAGGCGATCCAGAAGAAGTACAAGGGCAAGACGGACCCCGCCTCTCGCGAGGCGATGAGCCGCGAGACCATGGCGCTCTACCGGGAGCACGGGACCAACCCGTTCGCCTCGTGCCTGCCGATCCTGCTGCAGTCCCCCATCTTCTTCGCGCTGTTCCGGGTGCTCATCGAGCTGCCACGGATCGCCGCCGGCACGTATCCCCCGATCGGTCCGATGACGCCCGAGCTCGCGGCGCAGGCCGAGGCGGCGACGATCTTCGGTGCTCCGCTGTCGGGCACGTTCATGCAGGCCGGCGACAACTGGCACATCCGGGTCGTCACCGTGGTTCTGATCATCGCGATGTCCGCGACCACGTTCCTCACGCAGCGCCAGCTCACGATGAAGAACATGCCGCCTGCCGCGCTGCAGGGTCCGATGGCACAGCAGCAGAAGGTGCTGCTCTACGTGCTGCCGCTGATCTTCGCGTTCTCCGGCGTCAACTTCCCCATCGGTGTCCTCATCTACTGGACCACCACCAACCTGTGGTCGATGGGCCAGCAGTTCTACACGATCCGCCGCATGCCGGCCCCTGGCTCCCAGGCGGAGATCGCCATGAAGGAGCGCAAGGCGAGGAAGGCGAAGTCGCACGGTGTGATCGAGGAAGCCGCTGCGCCGGTGATCATCGAGGAGAAGCCGCGCGGACAGCGGGAGCAGCCCAAGCGCAAGGACCGCAACAAGCCGCGGCCCGGGATCGACCAGGTCAAGGACACGCCCGCTCCACCCGCGGACGGCGATTCCGACGGACCCAGCACTCCGGCGCCAGGCGCGCCCACCAAGCCAAAGAAGTAGCGCACCCGCGCGACGATGATCGGAGAGAGAACTCCATGACTTCGACCCAGCCCGACGCTGTCCCCGTCGAGAGCACCAGCACCAAGCGTCTCGAGGAAGAAGGCGAGATTGCCGCCGACTACCTCGAGGAGCTGCTGGACATCGCCGACCTCGACGGAGACATCGACATCGACATCGACCACGGCAGGGCCGCTGTGGAGATCGTGTCAGAGGACCCCGCCGACCACTCGCTCTCCCGGCTGGCCGGGCCCGACGGAGAGGTTCTCGACGCTCTGCAGGAGCTGACGCGCCTGGCCGTCCAGGCCAAGACCGGTGAGCGCAGTCGGCTGATGCTCGACGTCGCGGGCTACCGGTCCGCGCGCCGCGCCGAGTTGGTGAAAGTGGCGGAGGAGGCGATCGCGCGCGTCAAGGAGTCTGGAGCAGCCGTGGCCCTCGACGCCATGAACCCGTTCGAGCGCAAGGTTGTCCACGACGCCGTCGCGGCGGCCGGGATGTCGAGCGACTCCGACGGTGTCGAGCCCAACAGGCACGTGGTGATACGACCAGCGTGACTCGTTCTCGCTAGGGAGCTGAAGGGGTGGGCCGCAAGCCCACCCCTTCGCTGTGTATAGGGCGCTGTTTCACGTGGAACCGGGGTTCGTCCTGCGAACGTGCGCTCTCTCGATGAGGTCAATTGACCGGCGTGCCACCTCACCACAGGGCGCGGCAGGGCTTGGTTCGTTGCGCCGCCGGCGCTGGTCTCGGGCGCGGTTGCGGCGTGGTTCTGTGAGGCGAATTCCGCATCGCCGCACTTTCGCCGTGAGGATCTATCTCAGACGCGTCATGGTCGGTGTGGCTGCCACACGGACGCCCACCGTCGAGCGCCCGGGTGAGTCGCGGCACTCCTGGAGGCTGGTTCGATGGCGACCTCTACGAACAGGGCGAGCCGGCGTTGTTTCACGTGGAACACACGGCAGCGTCCCTGCTAACGATCGTGCCGGGTGGCCCCGACGCCAGCGTCTGCTCGCGGTTGAGAGGCGCGCTTTCGACCATGGTCAACCTGACGTCGGACGAGGGTTGCGTCATTCGAGAGGGACGACAGTGCCCACCACCCTTCGCTCGGGCGGGGTCCGTTGGACGGACAGCTATGCCGGCGCTCCTGGGTGATGCAACCAGATCGACCGGCGCAGTGCTGCTTCTGGCCGAGCGCTGTCGTGGAGTGAGGTGCGCTCGGCGAGATCTGGCGTCGGTATGGCGGAGCCGTCCACCTGCCAGTTGTCTTGAACTGGCGCCCTCCGGTTCTCTGGCTTCGCGCACTGGCGGTGACCATTGAGCCTGAGGTCTCCGTCCCGGAGGCTGACGCGCACCGCGACACCCGGCTTGCGGAGAGTTGCGGAACCAAGAGTGAAGAGTGCACCCGTCAACAGGC
This sequence comes from Cellulomonas sp. Leaf395, assembly GCF_001424125.1. Classification (GTDB taxonomy): domain Bacteria; phylum Actinomycetota; class Actinomycetes; order Actinomycetales; family Cellulomonadaceae; genus Cellulomonas. Next base: position 72,546 of record NZ_LMQI01000001.1, on the reverse strand, counting down.
GGACGAGATCGGAGCCAGAGCGGTGATGAGACCGACACCCGGCGGACCGAGTGGTTGCTTGTCGAGTGCAGTCCGATCCGCCGCTAAGCGATGGAGAGCATGCAGGACTCGTCGGCAGGCCTCGCCGTTTCACGTGAAACGACTCCGTCAACCGTGCGTTGGGTTCGCTGCGTTCCACGTGAACGACCCCCAGCGAGCAGTGCGCCTCTGGTGCCTCACCTGGTGAGGAGGGGGTCGCGCCCTGCTGCCTTTGAGGTGGCGCGGCCCAGGCGGGCGAGCTGACAGACGCGGTCAAGGGCTGCAATTCTCGGTCCCAGAGCTGTGCACGCTCAGCGCGGGCGGCACCACGCTTACCGGGGTTCCCGGTGGCTCCGCCGACGTAAGCCTGCTGGCGCCATCGACGCGACAGCCAATTCGCGCTCCCTGCTAGAGCCCGAGCGAACGGCACACAGTCACTGGCCTGCAGCGAGCAGGGAGGCAGGTCCTCGTCAGCCGTGCGTGCCGATCTTCCCGTCGATTGGAATCTGCTCGGGCGTGGATACGAAGGGTCCGCGCCGGCGGGCATCGGAAGAATGATCGCCCGTGGTGCACTCGGCGATCAGGCGCGCCCCTCCGAAGGCTGGGACCAGTGCGCCCCTCTGAAGGCTGGGAGGCGGCGTGTGACGTTCGGAGGCGACTCAGGTGACGCCGCAGCCGGTTGTCGATCGCCTGCTCACCACAGACGTACAAGCACTGGATTCCGCACCCGAGACTCCCCGGCGGTCGACTAGCGAAGTGACATCAGCTCGCGCGGGAAATGTGGCGATCGCCAGGAGCGGTCGTTTGACTAGCGGCGCCCTGCCCCAAGCGGGCGCCCAGGTCGAGGTGCAATTCGAGCGAGCCGAGCGCTGAGAGCGCTGTCTCTCAGTACGCGATGCCCCGTCTCGGCGAGGTCTGACAGCCGAGTCGGCCAGCCGCGTGTCGAAGAGGGCGGGTACAAAAGAGTCAACAGCCTGCAGCCTGCAGCCTGCAGCCTGCGATGGCGAGGGCGATGGCGATGGCGATGGCGATGGCGATGGCGATGCCGATGCCGGTGCCGATGCCGATCGCTGCTCACTGATGATGCGAGCCTCCTGTTTCACGTGAAACGGCTTCAATCGCGCGACGCGAAATCGGGCGAGCTCTGCGCCCACTGGCCGCCATCAGCAGCCCATTCCCACACCCGGCGGCACCAGCCGGCGCTAAACCGGAACGGCCGGGGCCAGGCGGGGCGAGGCGGTATCGCGCGTGTGCAGGCGAGAGTGCGCTCGGGTCGTACGCGCCGGTAGGGACAGGTTGACCACCCACGCCGAGGGGGAGCGCCGAGCACGCTCAGTTGCGCGTAAAGGAGGAACCAACTGTCTGTTCGTTCACGGCTCGGACATGGCCAGGTGCGGGTACTGCCCGGCCCACGGCTCCACGGCCCACGGTTCCCGGCATACAGCTCACAGAGCGATGCTTCGCCAGACCCACGTGGTGAGGTGAAGGGCTTGTGGCAGCATCACCGGGCGCACGATGAGCCCGGCGCGTGTGGCGATCACCCTTCGCGGCGAGCCCAACGCCCGGACCCGTTGGGTAGCGGCGCCGGAGGTTCCAGTGGAGAGGCGGTTGCATGCCCTGCCGACGCGAACTTCCGCGTGGAACGGGACCAAACATGAGGCACAACGGACCGCTCAGGAACTGGGCCCGACCTCAGAGTCACCTGGACCTCGGGCGTTTCACGTGAAACCTGCCGCGCAGATCCCGTGGGTCCCTCCGATTAGAGGCGGGCCCTCACCTTATGGACGGTCACTCCTAGGTGGCTTCCGCCTGTTTCACGTGAAACGGCTGGCATATGGGAATGAGGTGTCCCCGTCCTGAGCGAATCGTCACGCTCCGCGCGGGGCGCGATCGATCCTCCGTCCTCAGGCCTGGATCTGTAGTCCGGTGCTGCCTGGCTGGTCCGTCTCGCAAGGAGTCGGGGTCGTGTCGAAGTTCGTGCCTGAGGTGTACCGGCCAGCGGCGCCTGTGCTGCCGGACTTATGGAGGAGCTCTGGAACGTGTCGGGTAGCCGTTGTGCGTCAGACGCATCTTGGAGCGAGCAGGCGGTCCCCTCCTCGATTGAGCCGTCCGAAGACAATCGCGCTTCCTGGCTGGGGCAGGTTAGGTGGCTGTGCGAAGAGACTCGACGGCGTTACCACCGCCGCTGATCGCAGTACGCCCACGACGAAGCGCGTTGCGAGCGCTCAGGGACAGATCTACCGGCGCGAGACCTTTCCACCTCGATCTAGGCCGAGGAAGCAGTGCGGGGTGGCGTTGGCTCTTCACCTGCGCGGCCTCGTAGGTCCTCGACTCGCAACTGCGGAGCGGGGCGACTGACACACGTCGTGGCTCGCTAGCTTGGGGCTACGTCACTTCTCTCGAGGCAGGAGCTGGCGGGTGGGGACGCGTAGGTCGGTGCGAGCACTATCGCGCCGCCCCGCGTCGCACCTGCCGCCGGCGAGCTTTCACGTCGCGCCCGAGTTGGGGGGGACTGTGTCGTCGGACAGGCTTCGCTGTAGGACTTCAGGTTGTCAGCGCCAGTCCCTGTGGAGGGAGCGTCCGGCGCAGTCCAGCACGGTACGGTAGGGCCGCTGCGGGCCGAGCGCGGGCCGTCGCACGGCTTTCGAAAACGCTTGCTGTCATGCACGCATCTCGTTTCACGTGAAACCTGGGGGAACCTGACGGTGATGGAAGCTCAGTCGGCCACGACCGACGGAGCAGACCCGCTCGATGGCGACGATCGGCTCGAACCCTTCTTCGGCTCCGCGTGGCCTGCGGTCAAGGGATTCCATGATCTGCTCGTCGACCAGGGTGAGCTGCGCGGTCTTGTCGGTCCGCGAGAGTTCTCACGGTTATGGGAACGCCACCTCCTGAACTCGGCTGCGGTGGTGCCGTTCCTGCCGACCGAGGGTCGAATCATCGACCTGGGGAGCGGAGCCGGTCTGCCCGGGATCGTGGTGGCGGCGATGACGCCCTCGGCTGAGGTCGTGCTTCTGGAACCGATGGAACGACGCACTGACTGGTTGAGCGAGGTAGCTGAGACGCTCGGGCTCGACAACGTCGTGGTCAGACGAGGTCGGGCACAAGATGAACACGGCGTCCTGGTCGGCGAGGCTGTCACCGTTCGAGCGGTGGCAGCACTGGACAAGCTCTACCGCTGGGCCATCCCTCTGCTGACGAAGGGCGGAACACTCGTCGCGCTCAAGGGGAGCCGAGCCGAAGAAGAGATCGAGGCGGCCAAGCACGTCGGCCGCAAGCTCGGTGCTGGGGTGGCGTCCGTCGTGGACGCGCCCACGATCGAGGGAGTCGAGGTGACGAGGGTGGTCCGCGTCGTACGGGAGGCAGTTCCTGGTGTTCGGTAGGAAGAAGCGTCGACAGGAAGAGGCGGCGGCCGCGCAGGCCTCCGACGCAGCAACGGACCAGATGAGGGGACCAGCACCCAGCGCGTCTGCGGAGTGGACTCCACAAACGGCCGCTCCGGCGCCGCAACCCGAGGGCCCCGTACAGCCGCAGGCGGCGCCTGTCCCGCCGCAGCCAGCACCGGTCCAGCCGCCCCTGGAGTCCTCTGAGCCGCTTCTCACGCCGGCGCCGGCCGAGCCCAGCTCAGGGCCACTGGGAGCGGAGCACTCCGGCCAGACGTCATCGCAGCAGCCCGTCGCCGCATCGCCGCCGGCTCCAGGGTCCACCGTCGGGCAGCCGTCGGCACCAGCGGTCGCTTCCGCCGGCTCGGCCGAGCCTGAGGCGGCGCTCGAACCGCCGTCGGACTTCGGAGACCGTGTCGCTGCGGACCTCCCCGCCGGATGGCAGAGCCAGGGCGCACCAGCTTCGGCCACGAGTGCCGCCGACCAGCAGCCTGCGCGCCACGAGGGACCGAGGGCGGCGCACGATGAGAACGCGGCGGATGAGGACCTCGCTTCCGAGGTTGCCACGCCTGACTCGACGGCCCAGACGGCGGTCCCACCCGTCGACGATCGGACGGGCACAGACGCAGGCGGGTCGACGCCCAAGCTGCGCACCGCCGACCGCAAGCCGGTGAGCGCTGGAGAGCCCTACATCCCCATGACGAACCCATCAGCCTCCGCGCAGGACGACACCGTTTCACGTGGAACAACGGATGATGCAGAGATTGTCGCGCCGCCAGAAGAACCCACAAGATCATGGGATGACACGACTGGTGTCACTGGTCAGCAGTTCGCAGGGGAAGACTCGACGGCGAGCACCGAGTCCACGATGAGGTCCGAGGCCGACGTCACAGTCGACGCGCCTGAGGCCCACGGCCCTGGTGCCGGGGAAGTCGGTGGCGAGCGTGGCACGATCTCGCCCATGACGCCGCGAGACGACCTCGATCCCGAGGAGACACGTCGCGCTGCCCTCGTCGACAGCCTGCCAGTTGCAACTGATGAGACGCCATTGATGGCGGAGCTCAAGCAGGATGCACGCCGCCGCATCGAGCTGCGGGGCCGCCGGTTCCCGCGCCCCCCACAGACGCGCGTGATCACGGTCGCGAACCAGAAGGGCGGGGTCGGCAAGACGACGACCACCGTCAACATTGCTGCGGCCTTGGCACAGGCGGGGCTGAACGTCCTCGTGCTGGACAACGACCCGCAGGGCAACGCGTCGACAGCGCTCGGGGTCGAGCACCGCGCCGGTACGCCGTCGATCTACGAGGTCCTGGTCGACGGGGCGCCCCTCGCCGAAGCCGTGCAGAAGAGCCCTGACGTACCGAACCTCTGGTGCCTTCCTGCGACGATCGACCTGTCGGGCGCCGAGATCGAGCTGGTCTCGATGGTCGCGCGAGAGACCCGGTTGCGGAATGCGCTCGACACGTACCTGGACTGGCGGCTGGCGAACGGGCAGGAGCGCATCGACTACGTGTTCGTCGACTGCCCCCCGAGCCTCGGGCTCCTGACCGTGAATGCGTTCGTCGTGGCTCGTGAGGTCCTCATCCCGATCCAGTGCGAGTACTACGCGCTGGAGGGCCTGAGCCAGCTGCTGAAGACGATCCAGCTGATCCAGGCGCACCTGAACCCCCGCCTGCACGTCTCGACGATCCTGCTCACGATGTACGACGCGCGGACCAACCTTGCGCAGCAGGTGGCGACCGAGGTGCGTACCCACTTCCCGGAGCGGACGCTCCGGACGACCGTCCCGCGTTCGGTCCGGATCTCCGAGGCACCGAGCTACGGCCAGACGGTGATGACCTACGACCCGGGGTCGTCCGGCGCGTTGGCGTACCTCGAAGCGGCCCGCGAGGTTGCCGAGCGGGGGGCCTTGGAGCCCGCGGACAACGTCGTCGACGGGCCGTTGACGAACGGCGACACCCACCAGGCAGATCACGAGTACCAGGCGGCATCGCCCGTCCTTCAGGAGGAACAGTGAGCGAGAAGCGACGCGGTCTGGGCCGAGGGCTCGGCGCCCTCATCCCGACAGGTCTGGACGGCCAGCGACCTACCGGCGCCGAGCGTCCCGCGGACGTGTTCTTCGGGGACCCGAAGCGGGAAAACAACGAGACGGCCGCCGCCGGCGCGACTGCCACTGCGACGTTGACGGAAGCACCGCCGGTGTCGCCGCAAGACGCGACCGACACCGTTGCCGCCGTGCCGGCAACGAACGGGACACCCACGGCGAGCGCGCCCCTGGCAACGGAACGGGTCGCGGTGGCGACGTCCCCAGTGGAGCCGTCCGTGGCAGAGCCGTCGCCGAAAGAGCCGACGCCCTCGGATGTCAGCAGCGCCGACGGTCTGGTCCCCGTGCCGGGGGCTCGGTTCGCTGAGCTGCCCGTGGGCGAGATCCGACCGAACCCGAAGCAGCCGCGCACCGTGTTCGACGAGGACGCCCTCGAGGAGCTGGTCGGCTCCATCCGCGAGGTCGGCGTGCTCCAGCCGATCGTCGTCCGCGATGCAGGTGACGGCTACGAGCTGATCATGGGCGAGCGGCGGTGGCGCGCGACGCAGGCGGCCGGTCTGGCGACGATCCCGGCGATCATCCGGGACACCGACGACTCCGACCTGCTGCGCGACGCGCTCCTGGAGAACCTGCACCGGTCCGAGCTGAACCCGTTGGAGGAGGCCGCGGCATACCAGCAGCTGCTCGACGACTTCGGGTGCACGCACGAGCAGCTGGCGACGCGCATCCAGCGCTCACGCCCTCAGATCTCGAACACGCTCCGGCTCCTGAAGCTGCCGCCGCTGGTGCAGCGCCGCGTCGCGGCCGGGGTGCTGTCCGCCGGCCACGCTCGTGCGCTCCTCGGGCTGAGTGATGGAGCGGCCATCGAGCGGCTCGCGCAGCGGATCGTCGCCGAGGGTCTGTCGGTGCGAGCGGTCGAGGAGATCGTCTCGCTCGGAGGCGACGCTGAGCCGAGCGCGCGCCGGGCTGCCCCTCGGGCGGGCGTGAAGAACGAGGCCCTCGACCACCTCGCGGCACGGCTCTCGGACCGCTTCGAGACCCGCGTCAAGGTGAGTCTGGGGAAGTCGCGGGGCCGGCTCACGGTCGAGTTCGCCTCGGTCCAGGACCTGAACCGCATCCTGGCGAGCCTCGCCCCGGAAGACCCGGGCCTGCTGAAGAACTGATCTGTACGACCAGAAGGCCGGGCGTCGTACAAAATGTCCGATTCCGCAGGTCAGCGGCCGAGCGATGCCTCGACGAGCGACCGGTAGAGCGTGCCGAGCGACAGTCCGGCTGCTTCGGCTGCTTGTGGCAGGAGCGACGTCTCGGTCATCCCAGGCGCCACGTTGACCTCGAGGAACCAAGGGGTGCCATCGGCGTCGACGATCACGTCGGTGCGTGACAGAGCCTCGAGCCCGAATGCCTCGTGTGCGGCGAGGGCGAGCTCCGCGACCGACGCCGTCATCGCCTGCGACAGCCGAGCGGGCGTGAAGTACTCCGTGCGCCCGGGGTTGTAGCGAGCGTCGAAGTCGTAGGGTCCCTCGGTCACGATCTCGACGGCGGGAAGCGCGAACGGTCCGTCGCCGGTGTCGACCACGCTCACCGCAACCTCGGTGCCGAGAACGGCTCGCTCCACGAGGGCGGTGTCGCTGTAGGCGAAGCAGTCCACCATCGCCTGGGGGAGGTCGTCGGCGCTGGCGACGAGGGTAACCCCCAGCGCGGACCCGCCCCGGGACGGCTTCACGACGACGGGGAGCCCGAGCATGCGGACGATCGCGTCGAGGACGTGACGTGCACCGAGCTCCCGGAACAGCGACTGCGGGAGGGTCACGAAGTCGGGCGTCGCCAAGCCGGCACGGGCGGCGACCGTCTTGGCGATCGGCTTGCTCCAGGCGATCCGGCTCTCGCGCGGACCGCTGCCGAGGAGTCGCAGACCCAGCATCTGGACGACGTCGCGCACAGAGCCGTCCTCGCCGCTGGTCCCGTGCAGGAGCGGCCAGACGAGGTCGGGCTGCAGCTGGACGAGCGCAGGCACCAGATCGGCGTCGACGTCGTGGACCGAGACGTCCACCCCGACCGAGCGCAGCGCGTCGGCGACGCGTCGACCGGAACGCAGCGACACGTCACGCTCGTGGGAGAGACCCCCGGCAAGGACGACGACGCGAGGCGACGGGGCGGTGGTGCTCACGGTGAGTGGACTCCGATGAGGGGGCGAGCGACGGTGACGGGGTGAGCGACGGTGTGACGGGACGAAACCGCAGGTCAGGCGACATCCGGACCGGGCTGTTGCACATCTCCATGACCGGCCGACCCCGTGGTGCCGAACAGCTCGACGAGCTCGCGCTCGCCGGCGATGACTCCGGCGAGCCGCCGGACACCCTCGCGGATGCGGTCGGGGGTGGGGTAGCAGAAGGAGAGCCGCATGTGGTCGGCACCGGAGCCGTCGAAGTAGAAGGCGGTGCCCGGAACGTACGCGACCCGGGCGGTGACCGCCCGCGGCAGCATGTCCTTGGCGTCGAGACCGTCAGGAAGCCGGACCCAGGTGTAGAAACCGCCGTCGGGGACGTTCCACGACGCCTCGGGAAGGTGCTCGGTGAGCGCGGAGATCATGGCGTCGCGCCGCTCACGGTACTGCTCGCGGTACGACTTGATCTGACCTCGCCAGTCGCAGGTGGACAGGTAGGTCGAGATCGCGATCTGCGATGCGTTCGACGGGCAGAGGATCGAGGACTCGCTGGCCAGGACCAGCTTCTCGCGGACGGCGTGCGGAGCGACGACCCAGCCGACGCGGTAGCCGGGAGCGAACGTCTTGGAGAACGACCCGAGGTAGAGCACGCCCTCGTCGTCGAGGGACCGCAGCGCGGGGACCGGATCGGTGGAGAATCCGAGCAGACCGTACGGGTTGTCCTCGAGCACGAGCACGCCGTAGCGGCGCGCGATCTCGAGGATCTGCGGGCGGCGCTCGACGGAGAGCGAGACGCCGGCGGGGTTGTGGAAGTTGGGCACGGTGTAGAGGAACTTGACCCGGCGCCCCTCGCGGGCGAGGCCGGCGAGCGTCGACTCGAGCGCTTCCGGGATCAGTCCGTCGGCGTCGATGGGGACGTGCACGACGTCTGCCTGGTACGCCCGGAACACTCCGAGCGCGCCGACGTAGGAGGGGGCCTCCGCGACGACGACGTCGCCCGGGTCGATGAAGATGCGGGTGACCAGGTCGAGCGCCTGCTGGGAGCCGGTGGTGACGACGACGTCGTCGGGGTGTGCGTCGATCCCTTCGAGGGCCATGACCTCGAGGATCTGCTCGCGCAGGGTCTCGTCGCCCTGACCGGAGCCGTACTGCAGCGCCTGGAGGCCGCGGGTGGCGACGACGCGTTGGGCCAGGTCACCGAGGATGTCCAGGGGCAGGCCCTCGAGGAACGGCATGCCGCCGGCGAGCGAGACGACCTCGGGGCGGTTGGCGACGGCGAACAGGGCGCGGATCTCGCTGGACCGCATCCCGTGGGTGCGTTCGGCGTACGAGCCGAGCCAGCGGTCGAGGCGCGTTCCGGTGCCGGCGGCGGAGGACGTGGGGGGGCCCGACGTCTCGCCGTCGGGAACCGGATGCTCAGTCATGCAGCCGAGTTTCGCACGGGAGTCGGCGTGCGCCGCGCACTGTCCCATCGACACGAGAGCCCCCGCCGCGTGGCAGGGGCTCTCGGAGCGAGGATCAGACCGTGGCGAGCACGCTCTCGATGTCCTCGGAGATCATCGACTTCGGCCGTGCGCCGATGACGGACTTCACCAGCTCGCCGCCGGAGTAGAAGTTCAGCGTCGGGATCGACACGACGCCGTAGTCACCCGTGACCTTCGGGTTCTCGTCGGAGTTGAGCTTGACGATCTTCACGCGGCCCTCGTACTGCGCGGCGAGCTCCTCGAGCACCGGCGCGACCATGCGGCACGGCCCGCACCAGGGGGCCCAGAAGTCGACGATCACGGGGATCTCCGACTCGAGGACCTCGGACTGGAACGTCTCGTCGGTGACGGGGGTGGTGGTGCTCATCTGCTGTCAGCTCTCCTCGAAGTACAGGCCCTCGGTGGGCGGGACGGCGTGGGCCAGGTCGGCCAGCGAAGCAAGGAAGCTCTGGGCGTCGAGCGCGGCAGCGCAGCCCGAGCCGGCAGCGGTGATGGCCTGCCGGTAGGTGTGGTCAACCAGGTCACCGCACGCGAAGACGCCGGTCAGGTTGGTGGCGGTGGTGCGGCCGACGACCTGGACGTACCCGTCCTCGTCGAGGTCGACCTGCCCGCGCAGCAGCTCGGAGCGCGGCACGTGGCCGATGGCGACGAACACGCCGGTGGCGGGGTGCTCGCGCGTCTCACCGGTGACGGTGTCCCGCAGCGTGACGCCGGTGACCTTGTTCTCCCCGTGGATGGCGACGACCTCGCTGTTCCACGCGAACTCGATCTTCGGGTCGTTCGCGGCGCGGTCCGCCATGATCTTGGAGGCACGCAGGTGGTCACGGCGGTGCACGAGAGTGACGCGCTTGCCGAACCGGGTCAGGAAGGTGGCCTCCTCGACCGCGGAGTCGCCGCCGCCGACCACGATGATCTCCTGGTCGCGGAAGAAGAACCCGTCGCACGTGGCACACCAGGAGACGCCGCGGCCGGACATCCGCTTCTCGTCGTCGAGGCCGAGCTCGCGGTACGCGGAACCGGTGGCCAGGATGACCGCGCGTGCCTGGAACGTCTCGCCGCCGAGAGTCTGGATCGTCTTGACGTCGCCGTCGAGGTCGAGCACGGACGCGTCGTCCCACAGCACCTCGGCACCGAACTTCTCGGCCTGCTTCTGCAGGCCTTCCATCAGCTCGGGACCCTGGATGCCGTCGGGGAACCCGGGGAAGTTCTCCACCTCGGTGGTGTTCATCAGGGCACCGCCGGCCGTGACGGACCCGGCGATCACCAGGGGGGCCAGGCCGGCTCGGGCCGCGTAGATCGCGGCGGTGTAGCCCGCAGGACCCGATCCGACGATGACGAGATCGCGGACGGTGGTGGACAGGTCGGTCACGTGAGGTCCTTGCGTGTTCGGCGTGCCGGAGACGTCCGGCGGGGGCTGACGGGATCAACCGATCCTAGGCGGGTTCTGTTCCGGACCCGCGTCAGGACAGGGCGATCTCCGTCAGCTCGAGCCGGAAGCCACCGTCGGCGGCTGTCGGGAGCTGGGTGATCCACAGGACGAGCGACTGGGTCTCGGTGGCGGGGTTGAGCGTGAAGACGGTCTCCGGGCCGAACGCTCCGGACGCCAGGACGGGTCCGGCGGTGGGGTTCGACGCGTCCGTGGCCCTGATCTCGACGTTCCCGCCGTTGCTGTTGGTCCGCAGCGTGACGGTGCTGACGGTCGTCTTCTGGGTCAGGGTGATGGCGTAGCCGACGGCGTCCTTGAACCCGGCGAAGTCGTCCCGCTTGTACGTCTGGGTGTACCAGAACGTCGAGGGGTCGCCGTCGTACGCCTTGGCGACGTCCTCCTGGTGCTCACCGTCGGCGTCGGACGGGTCGATGGACGTGGTGGAGGCGATGACCGGCGGGCCGGCAGGCGGGGCGGCCGCCTCGGGAGCCGACGGCTCCGGCGTCGGCTCGCCCGCGACGGCAGGGGCCGACGCGCTGGGCGACGGGTCCGTGTCCGCAGGCGACCCGCTGGGGTCGAGCGAGGCGAACAGCGCCCTGAAGGCGAGGACGACGCCGATGATGACGGCGATCACGACGATGATCAGGATCAGCGCGGTCGGGTCGGACCGCCGGGTGCTGGTCGGACCGGTCTCGGCCCCGATGACGTCGCTGAAGCCGAACGCCTCCAGAGGTTCGTCGGACGGAGAGTCCGGAGGAGAGGGGGATGGCGTGGGGGGTGGAGGGGGCGGTGCCGTCGCCTGGGAGACGGATCGCCGGACGACCGCCGGGACCACGGGCGGCGGGGGGGCCGCCTGCTCGTAGGGGGGAGGCGTGATGACGGGCTGACCGAGGGGAGGTGTCTCGGTGTCGGAGGGGACCGCGCCGAGCCCGGTCGCCCGCGAGGGTGTCGCCGGTGGGGGTGTGCCGGGTCGGTTGGCCCCGGGGGGATCCTGCTGCGCGAAAGCGGTCCGCACGGACTGGCGCTGTACGGTCACCGGCGCGGTGTCCTGGTCGTCGTTCTCGGCCGGCACCGGGATCCCGCCGCCGGGCGCGGCGGCACCCGTCGGGGGGAACTTCGCCGTCGCGGGACCTCCGAGGGTGGCGGTCTCGGCGACGGACGCACGGATCTCGCCCCACGGCTCGAGCTCGCGCACCAGCTCGCCCGGGCTGTGCGGGCCGTCGTCGTTGGGGCCGAGCGTCACGACGCAGAGCGTGTCGAGGTCGTTGGGCACCCCGGCGACGAGGTCAGCGGGTGCGACGGGGGCGCCGTTGACGATGGGCGCCGGCGGCAGCGTCTCCCCTCCCGGGGTCTGCGGCGCGCGCGGGTCGGCGGGCCAGAGGCCGGTGAGGGCGGCGTACAGCAGGCGGACGAGGCCGACGGCGTCGGCACGCGTGGTCGAGCGGGCGTCACCGCCGGAGTCCCCGAGCAGGGCGGCGTCGAGCGCGAGGCCACTGACGAGCACGCGGCCGTCGGGGCTCACGTGCAGGACGGACGGACGCAGAGCCAGGTGGTGCACGCCGCGGCGACGGGCGATCTCCAGCGCGGACGCGGCCTCGCCGACGACGGCGCGGGCCTGGTCGGCGGTCAGCGGGCCCTGCGCCACGAGACGCGCCAGGGACTGCCCGACGAGCTGCTCGGACACCACATAGCCGTAGCCCTCGTGGGTGCCGACGTCGAGCACGCGCACCAGGCGGCCGTCGGTGACGAGGGCGGCGCGACGGGCGGCGTCGAGCGCGGGGGCGACGGCACCGTGCTCGAGGATGCGGACGCGGACGGGGCGGTCGAGGATCTGGTCCGTGGCCTGCCAGGCGCTGGCGCCCGCGAGGTCGGACACCACCGGGGACAGCACGCGGTAGCGGCCCGCGAGCACCGTGCCCCGTCCGACGACCTCGCTCACCAGCACCTCCATGTCGAGAACCCGCACCAGAACACCTGAATGCTAGACGTGCCCGCTCAGCGGCGTCCTCCGCGGAGGCGCCGGAGCGCGGGCAGGAGCAGGTCGTCCAGCTCCCGCACGCGCAGGAGCCGCAGGGTGGCGGCGTAGACGAGGGCCATCACGGTACCCACGACAGCACACTGGATGATCGACGCCGCGAGACCTGTGGACATCCAGAGCCTGAGCAGCATCAGCAGACCGAAGCCGACGGCGGCCGACACCACCGCGGCGAGGGTAGCCCGTGCGATCACCCGCAGGACGCGGGAACCGTCGATCCCGCCGAGCCGTCGCCGCAGCCGCCACTGCGCGATGCCTGCCCCCACGACGTAGGAGACGGTCATGGCAGCACCCGCTCCGGCGACCCAGAGCGTCGGCCGCAGGAGCATCTGGGAGGCCCAGGCACCGACACCGACGACGGCGGCCATCACCACCTGGATCGGCACCATCGACCGCGCGTCCTCGTACGCGTAGTACGCCCGCTGGAACATCGACCAGGCGCCGAACGCCGGCAGGCCGAGAACCATCGCGACCACCACGGGCGCGACCGCGTCAGCCGAGCCCTCCGACGACTTCACGAGGATGACCCGGGTCAGCGGGAGCGCGAGCACAGCGATGGCGGCCGTCGCGAACACGGTGAACACGCCGACCACGCGCAGCCCGGAGGAGAGGGTGGCCCGCACACCGGCGACGTCGGCGTCGTGCGCCTGGCCCGACAGCCTGGTGAACAGGGCCGTCGCCAGCGACACCGTCACCAGCGAGTGCGGCAGCATGAAGATGAGGAACGCGATGTCGTACGCCCCGACGCCTGCCACGGCGGAGGCCGCCACCCCGTCGTCGACGGCGGCCTTCGGTGCGGCGGAGGCGACGTTGGAGACGACGAGGTACCCGAGCTGCCCGACCCCGAGGCCCGCCAGGGTCCAGGTGGCCACGCCCCCGGCCGTCCCGAGGCCCGACCCGCGCAGCCCCCAGCGCGGACGGTAGTGGACACCGGCACGGCGCAGGGCCGGGACGAGCACGACGGCCTGGGCGACCACGCCGAGGGTCGCGGCGCCGGCCAGCAGGGCGACCTGCCCGCCGGTCCACGTCGAGGCGTCCGTGACCCCCGAGGTGTCCCACACCCCGAAGACGGCGATGAAGACACCGAACCCGATGATCGCGACGATGTTGTTGACCGCGGGCGCCCACATGTACGGCCCGAACGACCCGCGCGCGTTGAGGACCTGGCCGAGCAACCCGTACGCGCCGTAGAAGAACAGCTGCGGGATGCACCAGTAGGCAAACGTGGTCGCGAGCGCATCCTGCGCCGGGTTGCCGAAGTCCGAGTACAGGTCCACGAGAACCGGTGCGAGGAGCGTCAGGACCACCGTCGTGCCGGCCAGGATCGCGAAGCCGACCGTCAGCAGGCGGTCGACGTACTCCTGGCCCGCTTGGCGCTTGTAGGCGCGCACGACCTGAGGCACGAGGATCGCGTTGAGCACCCCGCCGATGAGGAGCATGTACAGGACGTTGGGCAGCTTGTTGGCCACCGCGAACGCGTCGGCGGCCTGACCGGTCGCGCCGATCGCGCTGGCCATGACCATGGCGCGCAGCAGCCCCAGCATGCGCGAGGCGGCGGTTCCCGAGGCCATGAGGGCAGCGCCGCGGCGCGTGCCGTCGTCGGTCATCGAGTCTCCTGCTCGCTCGTGTCGTCCTCGGGGGCGGTGCCGCCGAGGACGGGGAGCGTCGTCGACGTGCCCGCTTCCGCCTCGGTGCGGGCGCCGCGGCGGGCGCTCTGCCCGCGACGCACGGTGCGGACGATACCGAGCACCAGCCCGATCGCCAGCAGGATGCCGACGACGACCGTGCCGATGCTCTCGATCGTCGGGGCGACCTGGGCGGTGAACCGTACGGTCGGCGACACGGCGAGGCCGTCCGTCGCGGTGAGCTGGGCGGAGACGACGACCGAGCAGTTCGCGCGCGCGTGCAGCGGGACGCGGACGTTGGTCTCGCTCTGCGCCTCCACGACGACGGGCTCGAGCTCGCCCACTTCGAGGCACGCCTTGCGCGGGGTGACGGCGAGCAGCACGGTCGCGGGGACGGTGAGCTCGTTGCGCACGACGACGGGCAGCTCGCTCGTGGCGGCGACGACCCGCACATCGCTCACGTCGGCGATGCTCAGCCCTGTGGTGCGGGCATCGACGTCCGCGACGACCGAGGAGACCAGAGCGTCGCGTCCGGCGGGGTCGACGCGCCATGCGACGGACAGCGGTGCGAGGACCTCGTTGTCGACCCCGTCCAGCAGGACGGCCGGCTCGTTGGTGACGCCGGCGAACGCGACGGCGCGCGCCCGGGCCTCGGCCAGTGCGCGCACGCTGACCGGTGCCAGCTCGTCGGGGTTCACGACGCTCGTGGGCAGCGTGCCTCGGGTGTCCGGTACGTCCGTGTCGAGGAGCGTCGCGACCCGTGCCAGACGCACCCAGGGCGCCTCGGCGAACGCGGTCGTCAGCGCGGTCACGGTCGGCACGTCGGCGTCCCAGCCACGTCCGGGGGCGATCAGCAGGTGGGGCTGGTCGGTCTCGCTCTCCCGCGTGATGACGGCGAGCTCGGCGAGGGATCGCTGCACCGTGGTGGCGGTCGTCGCGCCCGCGTCGACCCCCTGCGGTGCCGTGAACAGCCGGGTGAGCAGCGCGTCCGGCCGGTACGCGGTGACCGGGCCGTCGGTGGTCTGCACCCGCTGGGCGGCGCCGGGGGTGTCCGTGTCGTCGTCGGTCTCGTCGCTCGTGGTCGGTGGCAGGACGATCGCGTCCGCGCCGACCTGGGAGGTCACGGCGGCGGTCGTCTGGTCCGGCAGCCCGGCACCCGGCGCCCACAGCAGCCCCGACGGCGCCGACAGGCCAGGGATGCCCGCCTGCGCGGTGCGCTCCAGCGCGAGCTGGACGAGGTCCGGGTGGTCACCGTGCGCCGCTGCGGCGATGTCCGGGTCGGACCACGGCAGCGCGACGACATCATGGTCGCGGAGCTCGTCGGTGAGCTCGGTCGCCCAGGCCTGCGTCCCGAGCGTCCCGGCGGACGCCGCGGCGAGCAGCGCCGGGTCGACGGCGACGCCGATCTGGGGTGCGACCGCGACAGCCGCGGCGAGGTCACGCAGCCGTCCACCCGGGCGGGTCAGCTCGTCGAGCCCGGCGACGGTGGCCTCGCTCGGCTCGGTGCCGCCCTGCGCTGGCGCCGACGGCGGACCGACCACCGGCACCAGCACGGAGACCGGGGTGCGCGGCACGTCGTCGGTGGGGAGCCACAGCAGGAACGTGCGCTGGATGCCGACCCGGGTCGTGCCGTCGAGCGCCTCGACCACGAGGCCGCGCGGCCCCCACGTGTCGGCCCCGGCCAGCAGGTCGACGTCCGCCGCGAGGACAACCAGCTCGACCGCCACGCTCGCACCGGGCTGGAGCGGTTCGGCGACCGGCGCGGTGGCGTCGCGCCTCATGCGGCTCAGCCCGGTGGTCCCCGCAGACGTCCACGCGTCCAGATCTGCACGCACGCTGATGCGGAACCGACTGATCCGGAGAGCCGCGCTGGGCTCGTCGATCACCTCGTCGCCGTCGTTGCGCAGGGTGGCCTTGACGTGCAGGTCCTCACCCGGGCGCAGCACGCTCGGCGCCACCTCGGTGATCTGCACGGTGACCGGGAGGTCCGGGTCCGGGCTCGGGGCCGGAGTCGGCGTGACGGCGGCACCGCTGACGGGGACGACGAGCGCGACGGCGCCGACGAGAGCCAGGGCCGCACTGAGCACCCGGCGTCGTCGCGAGGGGGCGCTCATCCCTCGCCGACGAGCACGACGAGTGCTGCCTCGGCGAGCCGCCGTTCGTTCGGGTACGCGAGCACCCCGTTCAGCTCGGCCACCGGGATCCACGCGGCGTCCTCCGCCTCGCCGTCCGGGTCGCCCTCGACCGTGAGGAACCCTCCGGTCGCGCCGAGCAGGAAGTGGTGGACGACCTTGTGCACCCGACGGTCGTCGCCGCTGAACCAGTAGTCGATGACCCCGAGCCGGCGCAGGACCTCCCCGGTGATGCCGGTCTCCTCCGCGATCTCGCGGACGGCGGCTTCCTCGGGGGTCTCGTCGCCCTCCAGGTGACCCTTCGGCAGGCACCACTCGAGGCGGCCCGCGCGGTTGCGGCGCGCGATGACCGCGGCGTGGTCGACACCCTCGCGACGGCTGACGACGATGCCGCCCGCGGAGGTCTCGTCGACCACCGGCAGAGGGATGGAGGGAACCCGGGTGATGCTGTGGCGGGGGTCGATGCGCAGCGGGTGACCGCCCGGCGGCGATGGGACGCCCCCGGGGACGGGTGGACGCGCCGGGCTCGACATATCGACACTGTAACGACTGGAAGGGCGCCGTCCGGTCCGCAGCCGCCCGTGGTGGCCGGGACGTCTGGCAGGCTTGGACGAGTGCCCTCCCTCGATCCGTCCGTCGGCCCCGACTCCCCTGACCTGAGCGCCGCCCTGGTGGGGTTGCAGAAGCGTGCGCTCAGCGTGCTGGCGGGGCTGCCCGCTGACGCGCTCGAGCTGGGCGACCTGTTCCGTGCGGCCGGGCACGAGCTCGCGCTCGTCGGCGGTCCGGTGCGGGACGCGTTCCTCGGTCGGGCGTCGGCGGACCTCGACTTCGCGACGTCGGCGACCCCGGACAAGACCCAGGCGATCCTGGCCCGCTGGGGCGACGCGCACTGGGACATCGGCAAGGAGTTCGGCACCATCGGTGCCCGCCGGTTCGCCGGTCGGCGCTCGTCGCTGGCGGACGACGTGGTCGTCGAGGTGACCACGTACCGGTCCGACGAGTACGACCCCACGTCGCGCAAGCCGCAGGTCGCGTTCGGCGACTCGCTCGAGGGCGACCTGTCTCGTCGTGACTTCACCGTGAACTCCATGGCCGTCCGCGTGCCGGACCTGACGTTCGTCGACCCGTTCGACGGCCTCACGGACCTCGCGGCCGGTCTGCTGCGGACCCCGGTGGACCCGCGGCAGTCCTTCGACGACGACCCGCTGCGGATGATGCGGGCCGCGCGGTTCGCCGCCCAGCTCGGCTTCGGGGTCGACCCCCAAGCCCACACCGCGATCGTCGACATGGCGGAGCGGATCACGATCGTCTCGGCGGAGCGGGTCCGCGACGAGCTGAGCAAGCTGCTGGTCTCCGCGCAGCCGCGGGCGGGTCTGGAGGTGCTGGTCGACACGGGTCTGGCGGCGCACGTCCTGCCCGAGCTGCCCGCCCTGCGGCTGGAGATCGACGAGCACCACCGGCACAAGGACGTGTACGAGCACTCGCTGATGGTGCTGGACAAGGCGATCGCCCTGGAGACCGGTCCCGACGGCGCGGTGCCCGGTCCCGACCTCGTGCTCCGGCTCGCGGCGCTGCTGCACGACATCGGCAAGCCGAAGACCCGCCGGTTCGAGGGCGGCGGCGGCGTCAGCTTCCACCACCACGAGATGGTCGGCGCCAAGCTCGTCGCCAAGCGGCTCAAGGAGCTGCGGTACGACAAGGCCACGGTGCAGGCGGTCGCACGGCTGACGGAGCTGCACCTGCGGTTCCACGGGTACGGCGAGGGCGGCTGGACCGACTCCGCGGTGCGTCGCTACGTCACGGACGCGGGGCCCCTGCTGGAGCGGCTGCACCGGCTGACCCGGTCCGACTGCACCACGCGGAACCTGCGCAAGGCGGCGCGGCTGTCGGCGGCGTACGACGACCTCGAGGACCGGATCGCCCGCCTGCGCGAGCAGGAGGAGCTCAGCTCGATCCGGCCGGACCTGGACGGCACCCAGATCATGGAGATCCTCGGGCTGTCGCCCGGACGCGAGGTGGGTGAGGCCTACAAGCACCTCCTCGAGCTGCGGATGGAGCGCGGTCCGCTAGGCCCCGACGCGGCCCGGGACGAGCTGCTCACGTGGTGGGCCGCGCGCGCCTGACCACGAGCAGGCACACGTCGTCCTCCTGGTGCGTGCCGACGAAGCCCCCGACCAGCCGGTCCTTCACGGCGGTCGCGTCGGCGTCGTCCGGCAGGGCCGACAGTGCTGCCGCGAGTGCCTCGATGCCTTCGCGCAGCCCGCGGTCCCGACGCTCGACCAGCCCGTCGGTGTAGAGGACGAGGGTGGCGCCCGGAGGGACGTCGACCTTCGCCTCGGCGCCACCGGGGCCTGCCACCCCGATGGGCGTGGACAGCCCGTCGTCCAGGGCGAGGACCTCACCGCCCGTGAGCCGGAGCAGAGGCGGCGGGTGGCCGGCGCGGGCGTAGGTGACGTGGGCACCGGAGCCGGACGACTCCCAGCGCAGGTAGGCGCAGGTCGCGATGTCAGCGATGTCCAGACCGCGCACCAGCTCGTCGGCACGCGCCAGGACATGGCCGGGCGAGGACCCCTCCCACGCGTACGACCGCAGCAGCGACCGGAGCTGACCCATCGCGGCTGCGGCTTGCAGGTCGTGCCCGACGACGTCCCCGACAGCCAGGCCGACAGCACCGTCCGGGAGCGGGAGCACGTCGAACCAGTCGCCCCCGACCTCGGCCCTGCGGGCGGACGGGATGTACGCGGCGGCGACGTCCAGGCCGGGGATCGCCGGGATCTCGGGGAGCAGGCTTCGCTGCAGGGTCACGGCGGCGGACCGCTCGGCGAGGAACAGGCGGACGTTGTCGAGCGCCAGGCCGGCACGGCGCCCCAGGTGCGCGGCCGTGACCACCGCGTCGGCCGAGAAGCCGTCGACAGCGACCAGGGTCAGCACTCCGAGGACGCGGTCGCGCGCTCTCAGCGGCACCACCATCGCGCTGCCCAGACCGAGCCGGCGCAGCAGCGCGAGCTGCGTGGGGGTCGTGCGACCGGGCAGGCTCGCCACGTCGATCGCGTACGGCGTCGCGACGAAACCGGGTCCGCTGGTCAGCGCCTCGATGATCTTGGGCGCCCGCGACAGCCAGCCGATGTCCTCGTCCGCCAGCGCCTGCGCTGCCTCCCGGTCGGCCGGGTCGGCGACGGCCAGGTGGATGCGGTCGAACCGCCCCCGGTCGTCGGTCACCGCGACGAATCCCCACGTGGCCAGTGCCGGGACGGCGATGTCGCCGAGGGCGTCCACGGCGTCGTCGTACTCCAGCCGCTGCGCGAGCTCGTCGCTGATCCGGGCCAGCAGGTCCAGCCGGGCCGTCGCCTCGTGGGGCACGTCGATCTCGAGGTCCTGTGCGCGCTCGGCTGCCACGCGGTCGGTGACGTCGACCTGGATCCCGATGTGGTGCGTGACCCGGCCGCTCTCGTCGACGACCGGGCTGATCACCACCTGGTTCCAGAAGGGGGTGCCGTCACGTCGGTAGTTGCGGATGACCGTGGCCACCGCTCGCTGCTCGTCGAGGGCGGTCCGGATGCGCGCGACGGCGACCGGGTCGGTGTCCGCACCCTGGAGGAACCGGCAGTTGCGGCCGAGGACCTCCTCGGCCGGGTAGCCGGTGAGCCGGGTGAACGCACGGTTGACCCAGACGAGGGGGTTGTCGTCGCGGAGCGCGTCCGAGATCGACAGTGCGAGGTCGCTGCCGAGGACCGCGTTCAGCGGCAGGTCGTCCTGCCGCCCGACCACCTTGTCGTCGCTGCTCACGGGGCGACCCGTGCAGGGACGGGGGGCACCGCGGGGACCCTTCGGGAGGCGGATCCGTACAGCGCAGCGAACCCGGCGTACGCGACGGCGAGCACGAGGAACAGTCCCTGGGAGTAGCCGGTGTCCGGCAGGGTGATCGCGCCGAGGGCGGCGGCCCCGACGAACGCGGCGTTGTAGAGGACGTCGTAGAGCGCGAACGCGCGGCCACGGAAGGCGTCGTCGGTGTCGCGCTGCACGATCGTGTCGACGGCGATCTTGGCGCCCTGGGCGGCCAGGCCGAGGAAGCCGGCGGCGACGAGGACCGCGGCGCGTGCGCTGGACGCGACGAGCAGGAGCTGGCTGACGGCGGCGAGGCCCAGGCACAGGACGATCCAGACGTGCGGACCGGTGCGCGGCGACAGCACCGGAGTGAGGACCACCGCCAGCACGAACCCAAGCGCCGACGCCCCCAGCACCAGCCCGAACGTCCGCAGACCCTCGTCGGCGTCCGCCGGGTCCGACAGCAGGTTGCGGGCGATGAGGATGCTCGCGATGAACGTGACCCCGTACAGGAACCGGTGGGCAGCCATGATGCCGAGGGCCCGTGCGGGGGTCCGACGCTCGATCAGGTGCCGTGCGCCGGCGACCAGGCCGCGCGCGAGGATGCCGAGGGCGGCGCGCAGCTGGGCCGCGTCGGCGCGCTCGTCGGGACCCAGCCGGTCCTTGCCCAGCCGGGTGGCCAGGGCGGCCGCCGTCGCCATGACCGCCGCTGCGAGGAACAGCGCCGTCGCATCCCGCCCCCGACCCGCCGGCAGCACCAGGCTGAGCACCAGCCCGATCGCCCCACCCACACCGGCCGCCGCGGCACCGAGCGTCGGCGTCAGGGAGTTCGCGGTGAGCAGCAGCGGGCCGTCGACCGTGCGCGGCAGCGCCGCACTGAGCGCCGACAGCAGGAAGCGGTTGATCGACAGGTTCACCAGCGCGAGCACGTAGACGGCCGGTCCCACCCCGTCCGTGGCCATGAGCAGCGCGATGACCACGGTGATCCCGACGCGGACGAGGTTGCCGACGAACAGCACCTGCCGGCGCCGCCACCGGTCCAGCAGCACCCCGGCCCACGGGCCCACGATCGTGAACGGCAGCAGCAGCACGGCGAACGCCGTCGCGACGCCCGTCGCGGTGCTGGCGTTCTCCGGTGAGAAGAAGAACAGGGTGGCGAGGCCGACCTGGAACATCCCGTCGGCCGTCTGGCTGACCAGCCGGACGGCGAACAGCTTGCGGAAGTCCTGCAGAGGCCAGAGGGCCCTGAGGTCGGCGATCACCTGCACCGGCTCATCCTTGCACCCGGCGGTCGGGGCCCCGTTCCTTACGCGTGGACGACGAAGGCGCGCACCCCGGGGGATGCGCGCCTTCGTCGTCGGTTCAGCGGAGAGGTCGAGCTCAGCGCTCGTTCTCGCCGCGGATGAAGGACTCCAGCTCGGCGCGGCCGAGGGTGTCTTCCATCTGGACCGGCGGGGACTTCATGAAGTACGTCGACGCCGACAGGATCGGGCCACCGACGCCGCGGTCCTTGGCGATCTTCGCGGCGCGCAGGGCGTCGATGATGATGCCGGCCGAGTTGGGCGAGTCCCAGACCTCGAGCTTGTACTCGAGGTTCAGGGGAACCTCACCGAACGCGCGACCCTCGAGGCGGACGTAGGCCCACTTGCGGTCGTCGAGCCAGGCGACGTAGTCCGACGGGCCGATGTGGACGTTGCGGTCCTCCTTCTTGCCGCCCAAGGGGCCGGTCAGGTTGGAGGTCACGGCCTGCGTCTTGGAGAGCTTCTTGGACTCCAGGCGCTCACGCTCGAGCATGTTCTTGAAGTCCATGTTGCCGCCGACGTTCAGCTGGTACGTGCGGTCCAGCACGACGCCGCGGTCCTCGAAGAGCTTCGCGAGGACACGGTGCGTGATGGTCGCGCCGACCTGCGACTTGATGTCGTCGCCGACGATCGGGACGCCGGCAGCCTCGAACTTCGCGGCCCAGACCGGGTCGGACGCGATGAAGACGGGCAGGGCGTTCACGAACGCGACACCGGCGTCGATGGCGCACTGCGCGTAGTACTTCGCGGCGATCTCGGACCCGACGGGCAGGTAGCAGATGAGAACGTCGGCCTGCGCCTCACGCAGGGCGGCGACGATGTCGACGGGCTCGGCGTCGGACTCGGTGATGGTCTCGCGGTAGTACTTGCCGAGACCGTCGTTGGTCACGCCGCGCTGCACGGTCACGCCGAGCGGGGGCACGTCGGCGATCTTGATCGTGTTGTTCTCCGAGGCGCCGATGGCCTCGGACAGGTCGAAGCCGACCTTCTTCGCGTCGACGTCGAACGCCGCGACGAACTCGATGTCGCGGACGTGGTAGTCGCCGAACTGCACGTGCATCAGACCGGGCACGGTGCTGCTCGGGTCAGCGTCGGCGTAGTAGTGCACGCCCTGGACGAGCGACGCGGCGCAGTTGCCGACGCCGACGATGGCGACGCGGATGGAGGTCATCCTCGCTCCTTCTCGGTGGTTCGCGCGGGGGCGACGTCGTCGTCCACCGCGGGTGTGTCAGCAACGGCCGGACGACCGGTGCCTGCAGGACGGGTGCGACGGAGGCCGCGCTCGTTGTCGATCAGTCCGTCGAGCCAGCGGACCTCACGCTCGACCTGTTCGAGGCCGTGCCGCTGGAGCTCGAGGGTGTACTCGTCCATGCGCTCGCGGGTGCGGGCGAAGGACAGGCGGATCGTCTCGAGACGTTCGGTCAGGCGCGTGCGCCGACCCTCGAGGATCCGAAGCCTGGTCTCGGCGTCGGTCTGCCCGAAGAAGGCGAACCGGACGTCGAAGTTCTCGTCCTCCCAGGTGGCCGGCCCGGACGACGCGAGCACCTGCTGGAGGTGCTCCTTGCCGTCGGCGGTCAGCTGGTAGACGATGCGGGCGCGCTTGGACGCCACGGCGGGCGGCGTCTCGACGGACTCGGTGCCCTGGATCCAGCCGCGCTCGACCAGCGACTTCAGGCACGGGTAGAGCGAGCCGTACGAGAGCGCACGGAACGAGCCGAGCACGAGGTTGAGGCGCTTGCGCAGCTCGTACCCGTGCATCGGGGACTCGTGGAGCAGCCCGAGGATGGCCGGCTCGAGCACGTCGGAACGACCGCGCACGGGGCACCTCCTCAGGATGTTGGTGGAATCGATGTATCAACTCGATACATCCGTAGGTTATGTCGAGAACGAGGGAATGGGCAAGTTCGGCCTCGGACGGGTGACCGCCGTCACCTCGGGGCGCCGGCGTGCGACGGCGGTTCGCGGGCACCGTGCCGATCGTGTGAAGGCTGCTCGGATCTGGGCCTTCGGTCCCGTGGCGGGCACAGGAGGGTCCTCCATACTGGGCTCCGCGGCTGACGTCTGCCCGAAACCGGTCCGTGGGACCGGCGGGGCGGGCGGACAGCCGGACCTGTTCGTCGGACGGAAGGCAGAGCGTTGGCACGCACGAATCGGAGGGCTCCGGCCCGGGGGAAGCGCAGTGCGCCCCCCGGCACGGCTACCTCGTCGCGCAGCAGCGCCCCCAAGCGACGCTTCTTCGACTACCCACGGACGGGCTACCACGGTCTGCACCGCTGGCTGCCGTCGTGGCGCTTCGCCGTCGGCAGCATCCTTGCGGTCGGCTTCCTCGGCGCCGGCGGGGTCGTGGCCGCGTACGCCAGCACGACGATCCCGGACCAGGCCGACGACACCAAGGCGCAGACGACCACGGTCTACTACGCGAACAACGCCGACGGGTCCCCCGGCGAGGTGATGGGCACGTTCGCGGCGCAGAAGCGTCAGATCGTCCCCTACGCCTCGCTGCCCGAGTACGTGGGCCAGTCGGTCGCCGCCGCCGAGGACAAGACGTTCTTCACCAACAACAGCGGTGTGTCGATCACCGGCATGGGCCGTGCGCTCCTCAACAACCTGCGCGGCGGGCCGACCCAGGGTGGGTCGACGCTCACGCAGCAGTACGTCGAGCGGTACTACGTCAACGAGACGACGACCGACTACGCCGGCAAGTTCAAGGAGACGCTCCTCGCGATCAAGATCGCCAAGGTGGAGTCGAAGACCGAGATCATGGAGCGGTACCTCAACACGATCTACTTCGGTCGTGACTCGTACGGCATCCAGGCCGCGTCCCAGGCCTACTTCGGGGTGGACGCCGCCGCGCTGACCCGCGAGCAGGCCGCCCTGCTGGCCGGCATCATCCCCTCGCCCAACAACTGGGACCCCGCCGAGAACCCCAAGAAGGCGGAGGCGCGCTGGAACATCGTCCTCGACTCCATGGAGGAGGAGGGCTGGCTCACCGCCGCCGAGCGCGCGCCGATGGTCTTCCCTGAGACCCAGGCGTACCAGCGGTCGAACACGATGGGTGGCTCTGTCGGCTACCTGCTCGACATGGTGCGCGACGAGCTCAACGGCGAGCCGCTGGCGTTCTCCGACGACGAGATCAACCGCCGGGGCCTGACGGTCGTCACCACCATCCAGAAGCCGTTGCAGGACGCTGCCGTGGCGCAGGCCGAGGCGTTCCGCGCCGGGACGCTGCCCGGGCAGGACGGGGCGATCCCCGACGCGCGCACCCGCGTGTCGCTCTCGTCCGTGGACCCCAAGGACGGCGCGATCGTGTCCTTGTACGGAGGTTCCGACTTCCTCACCGACCAGCGGAACGCCGTGACCTACGACAACGTCCAGCCGGGGTCGACGTTCAAGCCGTTCACTCTGATCGCGGCGCTCGAGCAGGGCGTCAGCCTGAGCACCAAGTTCGACGGGCACACGCCGCAGGAGTTCGGGGACTGGAAGGTCAACAACTTCGGCAACGACCAGTACGGCAACATCGATCTGGTCCAGGCGACCGCGGAGTCGGTGAACACCGTCTACGCGCAGCTCAACCTCCAGGTCGGACCGGAGACGACCGCGGCGGTCGCCGAGCGCGCGGGCCTCCCGGCACCGGTCGACACGAACAGGGCCAACGTGCTCGGTACCGCGGACGTGCAGCCGATCGACGTCGCGGGCGCCTACGCGACGATCGCCTCGGGCGGGATGCGGGTGGACCCGTACATCGTCCGCACCGTCAGCTACGACGACGGGAAGGTCGCGTACCAGCACAAGGACCCGACCGAGCGGGCGTTCGCCGCGGACGTCATGGCCGACACGACCTTCGCGATGACCCAGGTGGTCGAGAAGGGGTCCGGCAAGACGTGGATCAAGCCCCTGGGCCGACCGATCGCGGGGAAGACTGGCACCTCACAGGACAACAAGTCGGCCTGGTTCGTCGGCTTCACCCCCAACATCGTCACCGAGGTGTCGCTGAGCCAGATCGGTACGGACGGCACGACGCAGGAGTCGATTGCGCAGATCGGCAAGGTCAAGTACGTCACGGGGTCCACCTGGCCGGCGTTCCTGTGGCAGTCGTACATGACGGACGTCTTCGCGCAGCCGCAGTATGCCGAGGTGCTCCAGTTCCCCGCGCGGGCCAACGTCGGCGGCAAGCCGACTCCGACACCGACGGCTCCCACGGAGACGGTCGCGCCGACGGAGGAGCCCACCCAGGAGGCGCCGTCGGAGATCGCGGTCCCGTCCGGTCTCGAGGGCAGGCTCGAGGGTGACGCGACCGCGTCGATCATCAACGCCGGGCTGGTCGCGAGCGTCGTCTCGGAGCCGTCCGACTCGGTGCCGGCCGGGCGCGTCATCCGGGTGGACCCGAAGGGCGGCACCATGCTCGCGCCCGGTGGACCGGTGACGCTCGTCGTCTCGAGCGGGCCGAAGCCGGTCCCGACGAAGGAGCCCAAGCCGGACCCCCAACCGACGCCCGAGCCGACGCCCGCGCCGACCCCGTGATCCACGGCGAGGGCGGACGCAGTCCTTCACAGCCCTCGCCACAGCTTCCAGGTCCGCGCCCGTCCACAGCCGATTTCGGCGGTGGCTCCGGGCCGGGTAGCCTAGGAGATTGCTGTGCCCGGAGGGGACCGTCGTCATGGACGGGACCGTCCGGCCAGCGACGCACACACCCTCCTGCCACGGATCGACCGTGGCCGCGAAGACCAGAGGAGGTGGGTATGAGCCTGCGTCAGTACGAACTCATGATCATCCTTGACCCCGAGATCGAAGAGCGCACCGTTGCTCCGTCGCTCGACAAGTACCTGACGGTCATCAAGACCGACGGTGGCACTGTCGACAAGGTCGACATCTGGGGCCGTCGTCGGCTTGCCTACGACATCCAGAAGAAGTCCGAGGGCATCTACGCCGTCATCGACTTCCACGCGACGCCCGCGACCGCCAAGGAGCTCGACCGCCAGCTCGGCCTCAACGAGGTCGTCCTGCGGACCAAGGTCCTGCGCGCCGACGCCTGATCTCTTGTGGGTGGCCGCCCGTAACGTGCGGTCCCACACACCTTCCGACTGATCGAACGAACGAGGAGCTGGGCATGAGCGGTGAGACCGTCATCACGGTGATCGGGAACCTGACCGGGGATCCCGAGCTGCGCTTCACCCCTTCCGGGGCCGCTGTCGCGAACTTCACCGTCGCGTCCACCCCCCGTACGTTCGACCGCCAGAGCAACGAGTGGAAGGACGGCGACACGCTGTTCCTCCGCTGCTCGATCTGGCGGGAGGCGGCCGAGTCGGTCGCCGAGTCGCTCACCAAGGGCACCCGCGTCATCGTGACCGGCCGGCTCGTGCAGCGCTCCTATGAGACCCGTGAGGGCGAGAAGCGCACCGTGTACGAGCTCCAGGTCGACGAGGTCGGCCCGTCCCTTCGCTACGCCACGGCCAAGGTCACCCGGACCCAGCGTTCGGGTGGCGGCGGCGGTGGCTTCGGCGGCGGGGGCGGCGGCGGCTTCAACAACGGTGGCGGCGGCGGCGGATTCGGTGGCTCCGGTGGCGGTGGCGGCAACACGCAGGACGACCCGTGGGCGACGCCCGCGGGTGGTGCTGGCGGTGCCGGCTACTCCGACGAGCCCCCGTTCTGATCGGCGCCTGACTCTCAGACATTCCCCATCCCTGGGCACGGCAACGCCCAGGGCTCCAGCAGACAAGGAGCACCACGATGGCCAAGCCCGTGGTTCGTAAGCCCAAGAAGAAGTTGAACCCGCTCAAGGCGGCGAAGATCGACGTCGTCGACTACAAGGACACTGCGCTGCTGCGCAAGTTCATCTCCGACCGCGGAAAGATCCGCGCTCGCCGGGTGACCGGTGTGTCCACGCAGGAGCAGCGCGCGATCGCGCGTGCCGTCAAGAACGCCCGCGAGATGGCTCTCCTGCCGTACTCGTCGTCGGCGCGCTGAGAAAGGGGACCATCATGGCGAAGATCATCCTGACCCACGAGGTCACCGGTCTCGGTGAGCCCGGTGACGTGGTCGAGGTGAAGGACGGGTACGCCCGGAACTTCCTCGTCCCGCGCAACCTGGCGACGGCCTGGACCAAGGGCGCCGAGAAGGACGTCACCGCGATCCGCAAGGCCCGCAAGGCCCGCGAGATCGCGACGCTCGACGACGCGAAGGCGATCCGCGACTCTCTGCAGAGCAAGCCGGTCGTCGTGTCGGCCAAGGCCGGCGAGTCGGGCCGTCTGTTCGGTGCCGTCACGACTGCCGAGATCGCTGACGCGGTCAAGAAGTCGGGCGCCCCGCAGATCGACAAGCGGAAGGTCGAGATCGGTCAGCCGATCAAGGCCCTCGGCGAGTACCAGGTGTCGGTCCGTCTGCACGCAGGCGTGTCCGCGACGGTGACCGTCAAGGTCGTCGCAGCCTGAGCTGAGCAACATCCAGCAGCGCCCCGTTCCCCTCGTGGGGAGCGGGGCGCTTCTGTGTCTGGCCCAGCCACCGCAACGCCCGCACTCGATCGCCCCGGAAGCTGGATCAGGCGCCTGTGACCATCCAGGCCGAGCCGCGGGCGCGCCAGCCGGTGGTGATCGCGCGGGCCAGCATGAAGACCCCCGCGAACGCCGCCCACAGCCACGCCAACCCGGCCGCGCCCGGTGGAGCCGACTCCCGGACGGCCAGCGCGAACGGCACGTAGACCACCAGCGTCGCCATGCCGGCCCAGGCCAGGAACCGGCCGTCGCCGGCGCCGATGAGCACGCCGTCGAGCACGAACACCCAGCCGGCCATCGGCATCGTCACGGCCGCGACGACGAGGGCGGCGACGGCGGCCCGGCGGACGTCGTCGTCGGACGTGAAGAGGGGGACGTAGACCCACGAGAGCCCGCCGACGACGAGCCCGAGCGCCGCGCCGGCCCCCACTCCCCACTGGAGGGTGCGCTTCAGGACCGCCCGGACGCGGGAGACGTCCGCGGCGCCCAGGGCATGGCCGACGAGGGCCTGTGCGGCGATGGCGAGCGCGTCGAGCGCGAACGCGGCGAGCCCCCAGACGACGCTGACCACCTGGTGCCCGGCGAGCTCGACCGCCCCCAGACCCGTGGCGACCCACACGGTCAGCAGGATGGCCAGCCGCAGCGACAGCGTGCGGACGAACAGAGGCGTCCCGGCGCGCGCGTTGGCCCAGATACCTCCGGCGGCCGGGCGGAGCTGCGCACCTGAGCCCCTCGCACCGCGGACGACGACGACGGTGAGGGCCACGGCCATGGCCAGCTGCGTGAGCGCGGTGCCGAGTCCGGAGCCGGCGATCCCCATGCCGACGCCGTAGACGAGCACCACGTTGAGCACCGCGTTGACGACGGCACCGGCTGCGGCGACGACCAGGGGCGTGCGGGTGTCCAGCAACCCGCGCAGAGCGCCCGTGGACGCGAGGACCAGGAGCATGCCGGGGAGGCCCGGTGCCGACCAGCGCAGGTAGGTGACGGCCTGCTGGGCGACCTCGTCGGAAGCCCCGAGTGCCTCGATCAGCCAGGGGGCGCTCAGCCACGTGGCGGCGGCCAGCACGATGCCGAGGCCCACGGCCAGCCACATCCCGTCGACACCGACCTGCAGCGCACCCGCGCGGTCGCCTGACCCGAGTCGTCTGGCGACGGCGGCCGTCGTGGCGTAGGCGAGGAAGACGCAGAGCCCGATGACGGTCATGAGCACGGTCGAGGCGAGGGCGAGTCCAGCCAGGGGGGCGGTTCCCAGGTGGCCGACGACGGCGGAGTCGACGAGCACGAAGAGCGGCTCGGCGACGAGAGCGCCGAGCGCCGGAACAGCGAGAGCCAGTATCTGGTGGTCGATGCCGGGGGGTCGACGTCCGACAGATGAAATCTCGGCCAACCTTTCTCGAATCCACAGCGGGTGCACAGCGTTCCTGCGGGTGACAGGCGGATCGGCGGCGAAGCTCGTTCCTCTGTCCACACCCCTGTCCACGGACTGTGGACAGAACCGGACGTGATCCACAGCCCCGCTCACAGTAGGTGAGGCCTCGCTCCACAGAAGTCTGCACGTTGCCCACAGGGCGTTCCGACCCAGTTGGACGAGGACTACGCGGACCCCTAACGTCGCGAGTGCGAGGACCCGATGCTGCGCCTGGGAATCTCGCCTGGGCGCGGATGTCAGACCCCCCATGGAACATGTGTTCGGATGACGACGATGGGGATCACGTGACGATCGAGGAGCTCGAGTACGGCGCGCCGTCGGGTACCAACCGCGGTGGCGGTGGCTACGACCGCACCCCGCCGCAGGACCTCGACGCCGAGCGCAGCGTGCTCGGCGGCATGATGATCTCCAAGGACGCGATCGCCGACGTCGTCGAGCAGATCCGCGGCACCGACTTCTACCGCCCGGCCCACGAGGTCGTCTACGACGCGATCATCGACCTCTACGGCCGCGGCGAGCCGGCTGACGCCATCACCGTCGCGGACGAGCTGACCAAGCGCGGCGAGATCCAGCGCATCGGCGGTGCCCCCTACCTGCACACGCTCATCTCGTCGGTCCCCACCGCCGCGAACGCCGGCTACTACGCCCGGATCGTGCGTGAGCGCTCCGTGCTCCGCAAGCTCGTCGAGGCGGGCACCCGCATCGTCCAGCTCGGCTACGGCACCGACGGCGGTGACGTCGACGAGATCGTGAACAACGCACAGGCCGAGGTCTACGCGGTCACCGAGCGACGGTCGTCCGAGGACTACCTGATCCTCGGCGACATCATCGGCGGTGCGGTCGACGAGATCGAGGCTGCCGGCCACCGCGGCGAGGGCATGATCGGCGTGCCGACGGGGTTCTCGGACCTGGACAGATTGACCAATGGATTGCACCCCGGGCAGATGATCGTGCTCGCTGCCCGTCCCGCCATCGGCAAGGCACTCGCGCTCGACACGCCTCTGCCCACGCCGACGGGCTGGACGACGATGGGCAAGGTCCGGGTCGGTGAGGAGCTCCTCGCTGCAGACGGGACGCCGACGCGCGTCGTCGCCGCCACGGACGTGCTCCTCGGTCGGCCGACCTACCGCGTGACGTTCGACGACGGAAGCGAGATCGTCGCGGACGCACTCCATCAGTGGGCGACCAGCACCCGCGCGGAGCGCCGACGGAACGTGGGTCTCTCCGCGATCCGCACGACCGAGGAGATCTACACCAGCGTCAGGTGCGCGACCGCCGACGGCCGCGCCAACCACTCGGTCGCCACGACCACCGCGCTGCGTCTGCCGGAGGCGGAGCTCCCGATCGACCCGTACGCGCTCGGCGTGTGGCTTGGTGACGGTCACTCGGCCTCGGCGCGCTTCACGAGCGCTGACCCCGAGATCGCCATGCTGATCGAGGGGCGCGGCCTCGTCGCACGAGCCACCGTCTCGGATTCCGGCGCCGCCCGGTCGTACTCGATCCAACTGCCGGTCACCACGGTCGCTGAGCGCTGCTGCGAGGTCTGCGGTGTGGCGTTTGTACCGAAGCGCTCGCAGGTCCGCACCTGCGGCCGGTCCTGCGGCGGCAAGGTCAAGGCGCTCACGGGCCCGGTGCCTGTGCCGACCTGCCCCGACTGCGGCGTCGAGACGACCGGACTCCTCCGGTGCCAGCCGTGCCACGACGCGAACGGGACCATCCACGGTCGGCTTCGTACGCTCGGCGTCCTGGGCAACAAGCACATCCCGTCGAGATACCTGCGTGCGAGCGAGCAGCAGCGGCGCGACCTGCTCGCAGGGCTTCTCGACACGGACGGCACCGTCAACCCGACAGGCTCGCCGCAGATCGCACTCACGAGCCGGCGGTTGGCCGAGGACGTCCGCGAGCTCGTCCACTCGCTCGGGTACCGGACCGGGTGGTCGACCAAGCGGGTTGCCGGCCGGACCGAGGCCTCGTCGATCGCGTACACGCTGACGTTCACGACGGATGACGACGTGTTCGGTCTCGAGCGTAAGCGGCTGGTGCACAAGGAGCGCCGCGGCCCCTCGACCGCCCGACTGACGCAACGGTTCATCGTGTCCGTCGACCCGATCGAGAGCGTGCCTGTGCGCTGCGTCGAGATCGAGCACGCATCGCACCTGTACCTCGCCGGCGACTCGATGATCCCGACGCACAACTCGACGATGGGCATCGACATCGCCCGGTCGGCGTCGATCAAGCACAACATGACGTCCGTCGTCTTCTCGCTCGAGATGAGCCGCAACGAGATCACCATGCGTCTGCTCTCCGCCGAGGCGCGCGTGCACCTGCAGAAGCTGCGCAACGGCCAGATGGGCGAGGACGACTGGGCCAAGATCGCCGCGACCATGGGCAAGATCTCCGAGGCGCCGCTCTTCATCGACGACTCGCCCAACATGTCCCTGATGGAGATCCGCGCCAAGTGCCGGCGGCTCAAGCAGAAGCACGACCTCAAGCTGGTGGTCATCGACTATCTCCAGCTGATGTCCTCCGGCAAGCGCGTCGAGTCCCGACAGCAGGAGGTCTCCGAGTTCTCGCGTGCGCTCAAGCTGCTGGCCAAGGAGCTCGAGGTCCCGGTCATCGCCATCTCGCAGCTGAACCGTGGCGCCGAGCAGCGGACGGACAAGCGGCCGCAGATGAGCGACCTGCGTGAATCGGGATCGATCGAGCAAGATGCCGACATCGTCATCCTCTTGCACCGCGAAGACGCGTATGAGAAAGAATCGCCCCGCGCGGGAGAGGCCGACGTCATCGTGGCCAAGCACCGGAACGGGCCGACGGACACGCTCGTCGTGGCATTCCAGGGGCACTACTCACGCTTCGTGGACATGCAGGCCTGAGTTCGCTGTTGTGTTGTTGTCGAGATGAAAGATTGTTTGAAGATCGGGCTCGGATGCCTTTAGTACGGCCAGTCATGCTCTGAACGTGGCTACGGACGACGCGGTCTCGGTGCGGTCTCGGTATTGGTCGCTGCCCAGCTGGCCAGCATTCGGATGGCGTCTTCGTCGGGCGAGCCTGCCGGGCTGGTGAAGGTGATGAGAGTCAGGCCGGGGTCGGCGGGCAGGTCGAGGACCTCGAAATCGAGGTGGAGCTCGCCGACGACGGGGTGGCGGACGTGCTTGCGTCCGGTGCGGTGTAGGCGGACATCGTGCGCGGCCCAGCGGGTGCGGAACGGTGGGCTCTGGGTGCTGAGCTCGCCGACCAGGTCAGTCAGCGCCCGGTCGTAGGGGTCTCGCCCGGCTTCGGTGCGCAGCTGGGAGACAGCGTCGTCGGCGGCGCGTTCCCAGTCGATCCAGAAGTCGCGGGCGCGGTCGTCAAGGAAGGTGAACCGGGCGTGGTTGGCGGGGCTGCCGACCGGGTGGGGTGTGGCGTACACCGGTGAGAACAGGGAGCGGCCGAGGGTGTTGGCGGCGACCAGGTCGAGGCGGCCGTTGTTCACGATGACCGGGACGGCGTCGCCGATGAGGTCGAGCAGGCGCTGCACTCCGGGGCGGATCTGACCGGGCGCCGGCTTGGGGCGCTGCCGGGTCGCCGGACCAGCGGCGCGGGCGAGGTCGGCCAGGTGGGTGCGTTCGGCTTCGTCGAGCTGCAGGGCGCGTCCCAGGGAGTCCAGGACGCTGTCGGAGACCCCGGCCAGGTTGCCGCGTTCGAGCTGGGCGTAGTACTCGACGCTGACCCCGGCCAGGTCGGCGACCTCGCCGCGCTTGAGACCGGGCACCCGCCGGTTGCTGGCGAACGCGGTCAGGCCGGCGTCCGCTGGGGTGAGCCGGGCTCGACGGGTGCGCAGGAAGTCCTTGATCTCGTCGCGGTTGTCCACTTCGCCACCGTACGACCGGCCGGTCGGCCCTGGGGTGGGCTGTCGGTACACCTTCCAGCAGTGACTTCTTCGCCTCTCTCGTGGCGGGTTGCATGGCTCGTACCGCTCGGCCTGAACCTCACGACAAGGAGTCACCTTCATGAAGACCGCACACCTGGCAGACCTCGAGGTCTCCCGCATCGGGCTGGGCGCCATGACGATGGCCGGCACGTACACCAGCGAAGGCGCCTTGGACGACACCGAGTCGATCCGCACGATCCACCGCGCGCTGGACCTGGGCGTCACCCACATCGACACCGCCGAGATCTACGGACCGTTCCACAGCGAAGAGCTCGTCGGGACGGCTGTCCGGGGCCGACGCAACGAGGTCGTCATCGCGACCAAGTTCGGGCTCGTCCAGCACACGGGCGGCGAGCCGGTCCCCGGCGTGACCGACAGCAGTCCCGCCAACGTGCGGGCCGCCGTCGAGGGCTCCCTGCGCCGGCTGGGCACCGACCACATCGACCTGTACTACCAGCACCGCATCGACCCGGCCACGCCCATCGAAGACACCGTCGGGGCGCTGGCCGACCTCGTCACCGAGGGCAAGATCCGATACATCGGCCTGTCCGAGGCGGGTGCGGACACCATCCGCCGCGCGCACGCCGTGCACCCGCTCACCGCTCTGCAGACCGAGTACTCGCTGTGGACACGGGACGTCGAGGCAGAGATCCTGCCGCTGTTGCGTGAGCTCGGCATCGGGTTCGTGCCCTACTCCCCGCTTGGCCACGGCCTGCTCACCGGGCAGATCCGCACCGTGGCCGACTTCGCCGACGACGACTGGCGCAAGACCAACCCCCGCTTCACCGGCGAGAACTTCGCGCGCAACCTCGCGATCGTCGACGAGGTGCGGGCGATCGGCGCCGAGAACGGCGCCACGCCCGCACAGACCGCGCTGGCCTGGCTGCTGAGCCGCGGCGAGGACATCGCCCCGATCCCCGGCACCCGCCGCGTGTCCCGGGTTGAAGAGAACACCGCCGCCGACGCCATCGAGCTGACCCCGGCACAGCTGCACCGCCTCGACAACCTCGAGCCCGCCGCCGGTGAGCGGCACGACGAGGCCAACATGGCCTCGATCGACCACTGACCTCGAACACCACAGGAGGGCACCGTGACGCACTGGACCGCCGAGGAGGTCGCCGTCATCGAGCAGAACCAGGACCTGTTCGCCTCCCCGTTCCGCCCCGACGGCCACACCTACGGCACCCCCACCCAGACCTGGGCTCTCGTCGTGGACGGCGACGTCTACGTCCGCGCCGCGAACGGTCCGCAATCACGCTGGTATCGGGCCGCGATCGCACAGCAGGCCGGTCGGGTGCGCGTCGGCGGCCAGGACTTCGACGTCACGTTCGAGTCGGCGACCGAGGCCGACGAAGCCGTGATCGATTCCGCCTACGAGGCCAAGTACCCGGGCAGCTCCGCCGTGCCGATCATGCAGGGATCCGGACCCAGGTCGGCCACCGTTCGAATCTCGCGACGCTGATCGCTCGTACCGCCCAGGTTGCCGCCAAGACGCGGTACCGGCACTCTCGGGCTTGCTCACGTGTCAGGTGGCGTCGTCCCGAAAGAAAAAGTCACCTCCACGACAAGACCGCCCTGGGGCCGCGGGAAGGCGATGGCCGTCGCGCCGTGGGCACGGGCGATCGCGTTCACGATCGAGAGGCCGAGGCCGTGGTGGCCGTCGCTGGCGGCGCGGTGCAGCCGTTGGAACGGCTCGAACAGACGGTCGACCTGGTCCGCGGGGACGGCCTCGCCGGTGTTGGCGACGGCGAGCACCGCAGAACCGATCGTGCGGCGGACGGCGACCTCGACGGTGCCGCCTGGCACGTTGTGCTGGATGGCGTTGTCGCAGAGGTTGACCACCAGCCGGCTGAGCAGCACCGGATCGCCGGGTATCCGCACAGGCCGCAGCGATGTCGTGACCTCCAGGCCGTGCCGCGCAGCCTCGGGCGCCCGCTCACGCAGCGCGAGCTCGACGAGGGCCGCGAGGTCCACCTGCTCGTCGGCGCCGCGGCCCTGCTCGCTGCTGGACAGCGTGAGCAGCGACTCCAGCAGCTGTCCGCGTTGCTCGCTGATCACCAGGAGCCGGGCGAAGTTCGACCGGAACGAGTCCAGACCTGCTGCCGGGTCGATCAGCGGTTCCTCGAGCAGCGCGCGCTCGACAGTGAGCGGGGTCCGCATCTCGTGCGCTGCATTGGCGACGAACCCGCGCTGCGCGTCGAGCGTCGTCTCCAGCCTCCCGAGCAGGCCGTCGACGGTGTCGGCCAGGTCCGTCAGCTCGGTGCGGCGACCGGGCAGGGCAAGCCGCTCGTGCACGTTGCGGTCGGAGATCTGACGCAGCACCTGGGTCATGGTCAGCACCGGACGGAGCACACGGCCGGCGATCAGCCAACCGAGCAGCAGCGAGATCACGGCCATGATGGCGAGCGCGATCAGCGGCTGCTCCACCCGGTCGGCGAGCAGACCGCCCGCGTCGAGCTCGGAGATCTCCGGGAGCGGTAGCGGACTGTCGTCGGCCACGTCGGCCACGTCGGGCGGACCCCAGTCGTCCAGGGTCTCGGCCAGCGCCCACATGATTCCCAGCAGGGCCGCGCTCGACATGACTGAGACGAGGCAGTACAGCAGCGTCAGTCGGAGCCGCAGGGGATGCCTTCCGAACCACGTTCTCGACCGCTTCCGCCTCTCGACCTGCACGGTCAGATCCGGTATCCGGCTCGGGACGCCGTCTCGATGACCGGCGGGTCGCCGAGCTTGGCCCGGAGCCGGTTGACCGTGGCCTTCACCGTCGTGGTGAACGGGTCGGTCGCCTCGTCCCAGACCCGGTCGAGCAGCTCCTCGGCGGACACGACCCGGCCGCCACAGGTCATCAGGTACTCGAGCACGGCGAACTCCTTCGGACTGAGGGGCAGACGGGCCCCGGCGCGCGACGCGGTCCGCTGTGCCGGATCGAGGCGCAGGTCACCGTGCGTCAGCACAGGCGGCGCGGCCGGCTGCGAGCGTCTGGCGAGCGCTCGGATCCGGGCGACCAGCTCGGCGTACGCGAACGGCTTGGGGAGGTAGTCGTCTGCTCCCAGTCCGAGCCCTTCCACCCGGCTCGCGATGGTGCCCGAGGCGGTCAGCATGAGCACGCGGCTCGTCGATCCGCCGTCGACAAGCGTGCGACAGACGTCGTCCCCGTGCACCACGGGCAGGTCACGGTCCAGCACGACCACGTCATACGGGACCACCGTCGCCCGCTCCAGCGCCGACCCGCCGTCGTACGCCACGTCGACGGCCATGCCTTCGCGCCTGAGCACCCGCGCGACGGAGTCGGCCAGGTCGGGCTGGTCCTCGACCACGAGCACCCGCATCACAACTCTCCTCCGCGTGAGCGACCGGCCGTTCGACCGGCCGCTCGGGCCGACGCTACCGACCGACCCGTCACGGTCCGGTCACAGCCGCACGGACCGTGCTGTGACCGTGCCCCGTCTAAGAAGTGTCACTGAGAGCACGAGCCCAGGAAAGAAGGCGGGGAGACCAATGACTGTGGCAATCCGTACGACCGCGCTCAGCAAGCGCTATGGCCGCCATCTCGCACTCGACGACTGCACGTTGACCATCCCGCACGGCCGGATCGTCGGCCTGGTCGGGCCCAACGGAGCCGGCAAGTCGACGCTCCTCGGGCTGATGTCGGGCATGATCGGGCCGACGAGCGGGAGCATCGAGGTGCTTGGGCGTCGGCCCGCCGCCGCCGCCGACCAGCTGGCCAGGGTCGGGTTCGTCGCCCAGGACGCGCCGGTCTACGGCCGGTTGACCGTGGCTGAGCACCTGGTGCTCGGCGCGCGGCTGAACCCCCGGTGGGACAACGGGTTCGCGGTGCGGCGGACACGCGAGCGCGGGCTGGACCCTCGGCAGAGCGCCGGATCGCTCTCGGGCGGTCAGCGGGCGCAGCTGGCGCTGACGATCGCCGCGGCCAAGCGAGGCGAGCTGCTGGTGCTCGACGAGCCGGTGGCCGCGCTGGATCCGCTCGCGCGACGCGCCTTCTTGCGCGACCTGCTCGACTTCGTCGACGAGCTCGGGGTGGGTGTCGTTCTGTCGTCGCACCTGCTCGGTGACGTGGAGCAGGTCTGCGACCACCTCGTCGTGCTCGCCGACGGCCGCACCGAGCTCGCCGGCGACGTCGTGGACCTGCTCGACGCCCACCACCGCATCACCCGTCGCCCGGGCGAGGAGCTCAAGCTGCCGGCCGGGGCCGAGGTGATCCATGCCGAGACCAGCGGCGGCGAGTCCGCCATGATCGTCCGCTCCATGCGGCCGCCCGCCGGGGCGGAGCCGGTCGACCTCGAGGACCTGACCTTGGCCTACCTGACCCGGGCCACGACGGCGGTCCCGGCACCCGCTAAGGAGGCGGTCCGATGACCTGGCTGACCTGGCGGCAGGCCCGTGCGCAGCTCCTCGTCGCAGCAGGCGCGCTGGCGGCGCTCGCGATCTATCTTGTCTTTCTGGGCGGCGCGATCCGGCGCTTCTACGGCGAGCGGATCGCCGGTTGCGAGGGCCAGGCGTGCCACCTCGCGCGGATGGACATTCGGGCCGGTTTCGACGACACGATCTCGGTCGCGATGGTGCTGCTGCTCGCAGTCCCCGGCCTGATCGGCGTCTTCTGGGGCGCACCGCTGGTGGCCCAGGAGCTCGAGCAGCGCACCGACCGGTTGGTGTGGAACCAGAGCATCACGCGCGCTCGGTGGCTGGCGGTCAAGCTCCTCGTCGTCGGCCTGTGCGGCGCCGCGGTGACCGGCCTGTTCAGCCTCCTGCTGACATCGAGCGTGAGTCGGTACGACCAGGTGGTCGGTGGGCGTTTCCTGGCCCTGAGCTTTGCTTCGCGCAATATCGTGCCGATCGGGTACGCGCTGTTCGCATTCGTCCTGGGCAGCGTCGCCGGCATGGTGCTTCGGCGCACCCTGCCGGCCATGGCGGTCACCCTCGTCGTCTTCGCGGCCGTCCAGCTCCTGGTCCCGACGGCCGTGCGACAGCACCTCGTACCGGCGGTCACGCAGACCGTCGCCGTCGACGCCGCTGTCCTGAACAGCGGGGTCGGGATGCGTCTGAACGAGGACGACACCTTCGACCTGCAGGGATACGTCGCCGACGGGAGCTGGTCGCTGGACTTCTCGGCACCGCTGTCCAAGGCGGACGGCTCCTCCTACACGGGCGAGGACGCGAGGCCTTGCCTTCTTCCCGAGGACGTCGAGGGCGGCGACGCCTGCGTCGTCGCGCAGGACCTGCACTTCGAGTACACCCACCATCCGGCGGGCCGGTACTGGACATTCCAGTGGCTCGAGCTGTCCCTGTTCATTGGCCTCGCACTCGTGCTGGCCGGGTTCGGCTTCCTCTGGATCCGGCGCGTCTGACGGTCCGGGCTCCGGCATCGATGGAGCAGCCCGTTCTTGCGTGTTGACGGTGAGGTCCCGCGTGCGACGTAGGCGCGCTTCATCGTCATCCGGTTGCCGCGCGGGTCATCGAGCACCAGCGGTCCGACCGGTTGCGCAGGGCGTCGAAACGGGCTCAGAGGTACTCGTCGCGCGCGCGAACCTTCAGCCGTTCCCGGACGACCGCCTTCTCGAGATGGACGACGCGTTCGACGTCGGGGGCGATCGCTCCGTACTTTGACCGGACCGGGCCGGCCGGGCCGACCGGTCAAAGCTCGCCGCACAGCCGCGGTCAATCTGTCCTGCATCTCGACATCTGACTACCCGATCTGTCCTGGTCCACCACTAGTCCGTGAGGTAGGCCCGACCACCCCACCATTGCCCCTACAAGTTCGATCGACCCACGTTCCTCGGCTCAGGCCCGACCCGCCTGCTCGGCCAGAACCTTCGCGCGTGATTCTGGAACGCCCAGCATGAGCAGGCTGGTCAGGATCACCGCGGAGACGTCGAGCTCCATCCGCGACAGCTCGTCGTCGGCGATGGTGAACACCGCCGACCAGGCCGCCTGGCTGAGGACGCCCGCGGGAAGGTGTCGCCCGAACGCCCCACTGCGCTGACCCCGTTCGACCAGGTCAGCAAGTGACTGCTCGACGTCTCCGAGAAGGGCGTGGATGCCCTCTCCGAACTCACCGCGCCGGAGGACCACGAGCACCCGGTAGCGGTGTGTCATCGGCCAGAGGCGGGCGATGAAGTCGGCCCACGCCACGTCGGCCGCCTTGCCGACGGGTGCATCTTCGGCGAGGACCGCGGCGATCTCGCTCACGGCGCGTCGCGCAAGTGCCACCAGGAGGTCGGACCGGGTCGGGAAGTAGCCGTAGACGGTCCGTCTGACCACCCCAGCGGCCGAGGCCACGTCGCCCATGCGCGCGTCCGGGGTCGTCCCGAGGACCTCGATCGCCACGTCGAGGAGTCGCTCCCGGGTGTCACCGCCACGAGGACCGGAGGGTTCGTTCTGCACGGCCTCATGGTTGCACACCGGTGTGCAATGCGCCTAGGTTGCACACCAGTGTGCAACGCCGGTCGGTGCGCGTGCACCACAGCCGACGGGAGACAGACGATGACCGCATCCAGTCCTGCACCCGCCGACATCCGCCCGTTCCGCGTCGCCATCCCGGACGCGGAGGTCGATGACCTCAAGGAACGGCTTGCCCGGACCCGCTGGCCAGATCGGGAGACGGTCCGCGACTGGTCGCAGGGCGTCCCCGTGGAGAACGCCAGATCGCTCGTCTCGTACTGGGAGCACGAGTACGACTGGCGCCGCTTCGAGACCGGATTCAACTCCTTCCCTCAGTTTCTGACCACGATCGACGGCCTCGACATCCACTTCCTCCATGTCAGGTCCGCGAACCCCGACGCGCTGCCCCTGCTCCTGACGCACGGATGGCCGACGTCGATCGCGGACTTCCTGAGGTTGATCGGGCCGCTCACGGATCCCGTCGCGTTCGGAGGGGATGCCACGGACTCCTTCGACATCGTCATCCCGTCCCTCCCGGGATTCGGATTCTCGGGCAAGCCGACCGACGCAGGATGGGACGTCACCCGCATCGCCGGAGCGTGGACGGAGCTCATGCACCGACTCGGGTACCGGTCCTGGTCGGCCCATGGCGGCGACTGGGGGGCTGCCATCACCACGGTCCTAGGCGCGATGAAACCTGAGGGTCTCCTCGGAATTCACCTGAGCACGCCATACGCATTCCCGGAGCACGTTCCCGAGACGCTGACTCCCGAAGAGCGCCACGCGGTGGACGGCCTGGCCCTCTACGCCGGCCCGCTCGGCGGGTCCAACCACCTGCAGGCCACGAAGCCGGCGACTGTCGGGTTCGCACTGGCGGATTCGCCTGCCGGCCAGGCGGCCTGGATCTACGAGAAGTTCCAGTCCAAGACGGACAACCGTGGGCTCGCCGAGGACACGCTCAGCATCGACACCATGCTGGATGCGATATCGCTCTCCTGGTTCACCAACAGTGCGGCGTCGTCCGCCCGGATCTACTGGGAGAACCGATCGGCGACCATGGCCGGTCCGAAGCTCACGCTGCCGGTCGCCGTGACCGTCTTCCCGCGAGACATCCCGCGGTTGCCGAGAAGCTGGATCGAGGCCGCGTACAGCAACCTGATCCACGTCGGCCTCGCCGACAGGGGTGGACACTTCGCTGCTCTCGAGCAGCCCGAGATCCTCGTCAGCGAACTGCGTACCGGCCTGAGGGGCCTCCGCGCCTCATGAGTGCCTCCCGATGATGTGCGGAGGACGGCGTGTACACGCACAGGACGAACACGCTCCGTCGAGCCGCAAGGCACGAGGTCCGCCCGGCGCCACGGTGTCGATGACAAACCATGTGTGACGCCTCCCACCGCACCTGACACCGAGCCGCAAGAGCGATGGTCCGGTGGTGGTTCAGGCGTACATCGACTCGATGCGCACTGTGTGGGTCTCACGGACGTGGAGCGCGGACCCGGCCCGGCCGACCGTTCGGCGACCGTCGCCAGAGGGCGCAGGTCAGGAGTAGACCAGGAACAGCAGATCCGGCTGCCTCGTCGAGGCCAGGTCCGACAATCGGCTGGACCCGGCACCGGGAGAGGGCGAGGCTGCGGACCATGACGACGACGCCCGGCGGGCTCGAGCTCCGCACAGCCCGACCGTCCGACCTCGACCAGATCGGGACGCTGCTCGTCGAACGCGGCGAGGAGCCGGATGCGCTGGACCACCGGCTCGTCGTGGAGGGCGAGCTCGGCTGGGACGCGTGCGCCGTCGTGGTGGACGGCGACCGCGTGGTCTCGACCGCGACGCTGCTCGACGAGACGGTCCGGGTCGGCGACGTCGTGCTCCTGGCGGGTCAGGTCGAGCTGGTGGCCACCGACTCCGGGTACGAGGGCCGGGGCCTGGTCCGTGCCCTGATGGGCTGGGCGCACGACCGCTCGCGCGACCGCGGGCACCTGGTCCAGGTCATGATCGGGATCCCGTACTTCTACCGGCTCTTCGGCTACGAGTACGCGATCGACATCCCCCGGGCACGAGCGCTGCGCGAGTCGCCGTCACCCGGGTCCGGGACCGGCGAGCCCGCGTCGGCCCATCGCGACGCGCCGGCCGGATCGGTCCTCCGCGAGGCGACGACGGCCGACATCCCGGCGCTCGTCGCGCTGCAGGAGGCGGCCCAGGCCCCGTACGACGTGGCGATGCCGCACCCGGAGGAGCGCTGGCGCTGGCTGCTCGCGCACGAGGGCAGCACTATGCGGGTCCTCGAGCGCGACGGCATCGTCGTCGCGTCGGCGCGGACGGGACCCCCGGACGAGGGGCTGCTCATCGCGGAGGCGGCCGCGGCGGACACGGCGGCGGCGCACGACCTCCTCGACGCCCTGCGCGGGCTCGGCGAGCCGCTGACGATCGTGCACCGGCCGCTCACCACGCCGGGACGGGCCTGGGCGGACCTCCTCGAGCCGGGCGGGACCGACGCGACGCAGTACTACGCGCGGCTGGAGCGCCCCGAGCTGGCGCTGGACGCGCTGCGCCCGGTGCTCACGGCGCGACTGCGCGCCGCCGGGCTCGGCCGGGACGTCGTGATCTCGACGTTCGGCCGCCACTACCGGCTGCCGTGGACCACGGACGCCGGGCTTGGCCCCGTCGAGGTCGGCGGCCCCATGCAGGCGCCCGGCGTCGCCA
Source organism: Cellulomonas sp. Leaf395 (assembly GCF_001424125.1). Classification (GTDB taxonomy): domain Bacteria; phylum Actinomycetota; class Actinomycetes; order Actinomycetales; family Cellulomonadaceae; genus Cellulomonas. The sequence goes on along the minus strand of NZ_LMQI01000001.1, from coordinate 30,177 downwards.
AGGGCGCGGGCGTGGCCCCGGACCGCCTTCCGGCGCTGCTCCTCGGTCAGTTCGGCATCCAGGGCCTCGAGCGCCTCTACCCCGACGTCTACGCACCGGACGCCGAGTTCTTCGGTGCCCTGTTCCCGCCGGTCACCGCCGACCTCCTCACCTACTACCTCCCCTGGTGAACCCGGCGGCTACATCGCTACTCGGCGGCAAGGACCACGTCGGGGAGCCGGCCGCGAGAGCCCGCCAGGTGGAGGCGGTGTCATTGGACGAGCACGCTCATCGCGAGGCATTCGGTCAAGGAGTGCGCTCGCAGCCGGGCAATCTGTCCTGCGTCTCGACACCAAGAGGTGCCAGTCTCGTCGCGGCTCCGACGCCGAGCTCGGAAGCGCCCCGTACGGCGGTTCCCGGCCTGGCTGTGGGGTGTCCCCTCGGGTTGGTGAAGAAGGCGGCGCTTCGAGCTCGTGCTGCAGAGGGCGGGGGCTCGAGGCCTGTCTCCGTCGGGCCCGGCCGGGCCTCGCGTACCAGGCGTACGCCAGCTCGGCCGCCTGGTGGTGATCCTCGGGCAGCCCGGATCTCGCGTCGCTCGTCGTGGCGAGCATGTAGTTCGTCGGCGACATCGCTCGCGGTGCGGGGCGTGCTCACGTGCGGGGAGATTGACCGTGATGCCGGCCCGCCGCCGGCGTCCTTGACGCAACCTATCAGTTGCGCTACCGTCCATAGCAACTCAATGGTTGCTAGTGCATGGAGGGCGCGATGGGATTCCCGGATCGGATCGAGCGGACCGTAGAGATCGCTCACCCGCCGGCCAAGGTGTGGGGGGCACTCACGACGGCCGAGGGTCTGGGAGCGTGGTTCGGCGACGAGGCGACGCTCGACCTGCGACCCGGGGGGCCGGGGCGGATGACCTGGACGAGCGGCGAGAGGCAGGACTTCCGAGTCGAACGTGTCGAGGAGCCGAAAGTCTTCGGTTTCACCTGGCAGGTCTTTGGGCTGCCGGGTGACGACCCGCGACGCACCTATGTCGAGTTCACCCTGGTAGCGAACGGAACGGGCACGCGGCTGACGGTGGTCGAGTCCGGTTTCGCCCAGCTACCGGACGGGGCCTACCGGAGGGCGTACGAGGGCAACGTCAAGGGCTGGGCGCTTGAGCTAGGCGAACTGATCGAGTTCCTCGATGCCGCCTGACCAGGAGTCGGTGGCCGAACAGGTCTTCGTCGCACTGGCCGACCCGACCCGGCGCGGCATCTTGGCGACGTTGGCCGCTGCAGGTCCTGCCACGGCGACGGACCTGGCCGATCGCCTCCCGATCACGCGTCAGGCGATCGCCAAGCATCTCGCTCTGTTGGCAGAGGCCGGTCTGGTGACGGCCGAGCCGGGCGAGAGGCGCAGGGTGCGGTATCGGCTGCGGTCCGCGCCGATGCGGGTCGCACAACAGTTCCTGGCGGCGCTCGCCAGCGATTGGGACGGCCGGCTCGAAGCATTGATGGACCACCTCGAGAGCGAGAAGGACAAGGAGTCGTGACATGCGGAAGCTGATCGGCGGAATGAAGCTGTCTCTGGACGGAAAGGTGGCGGGACCTGAAGGGGTTGCTGATTGGGTAGACGGCTGGTCGGAGGACTTCGGCCTCACGCCACAGGTGGACGCGTGCCTGCTTGGAGGGGGCATGTATCCGACCTACGAGCAGTACTGGACCGAGATCCAGAACGAGCCGACCAAGCGCCACCCGCTCAGCGGGGAGGTACCGACCCAGGGCGAGGTCGAGTGGGCGCGCTTCGCTGCGCAGACTCCTCACTACGTGCTGTCTGGCAGCGTGGCCTCGGCGCAATGGACACAGACGAACTTCGTGACGACGCTCGACGAGATCGACTCCCTCAAGCGGCAGTCGGGGAAGGACATCTACCTCGTCGGCGGAGCTCGAACCACGGCGAGCCTGATCGACGCCGGGCTTGTCGACGAGCTCAGACTCCTTGTCTATCCGCTGATCGCAGGTGAAGGGACTGCCCTTTTCGCGACGCCCGTTCGTCGTGGACTCGAGCTGCGGAAGGTCGAACAGCTTGCCGACGGCCGTCTCAGCCTGAGCTACGAGCTTGGCTGAGTCTGGAACAGCTCGCATGGACGACGAATACAACGCCGCGATCATCGAGGAGTTCCGCGCGAGCAACGGTCGCCTCGGCGGGTCGTGGGCCGGCTACGTCGTGATCCTGATCCACCAGATCGGTGCCAGGTCCGCGGTGGAGCGGACCACACCGCTGAGCTGCTTTCCCGTCGACGACGACCGATGGGCGATCGTCGCCTCCAACGGGGGATCGGACAGACACCCGGACTGGTACTACAACCTCAAGGCCAACCCTCTGATCACCGTCGAGCTCGGGGCCGACACCTTCACGGTCCTGGCTGAGGAGCTGCACGGCACCGCACGCGCGACGCTGTGGCCGATGCTGGTCGCGGACGTCCCGAGACTCGGGGACCTGCAGGCAGGGATCGCGCGGCAGATCCCCGTGTTCATCCTGACCCGCCAACACGAGCAGCTCTCGCCGACGCGTCCGGCTCCGCCGACAGCATCTGAAACCTGAGATGGAGTGGCGCGGAGGCGGCGAACACCTTTAAGGAGACGCCAGTCGGCTCGTCGCGTGGGACGCCTCGTCACTGCGGAAGGCCGTGGCACTCATGTGGCCGGCGCACGAGGCGCTCCGAGGGCAGGCGGCGGTCACAGCGTGGTGATCAGCCCTCCGTCGATGACCATGTCGCTCCCCGTGATGTTCGCCGCCCGATCGCTGGCCAGGTAGAGCACCAGGTCGGCGATCTCGGCAGACGTGGTGAACCGGCCGGACGCCGCGGCGGCCTCCTGCTGACGGACGACGTCGGCGGGGTCGGTCCCGGCGGCGCCCCCCACGGTTGCCGCGACGCCGCCCGCGCCGAGCCAGAGGTCGGTCCGCACGGGACCCGGGCTGATCGTGTTGACGCGGATGTCCGGGCCGAGCTCCTTGGACAGCGACTTGCACAGGTTGGTGAGCGCCCCCTTGGCGGCGCTGTAGTCGATGACCCCAGGGTCTGGCAGGAAGGCGTTCACGGAGCTGATGGTGACGATGTTCGCCCCGGGCCGGCCGGACATGGCGGGGATGGCGGCACGCATGGTGCGGACGGCCGCCAGGAAGTTGATGGTCAGCGCCCACTCCCAGTCGTCGTCGGTGAGTGCCACGAAGCCGTCGAGGCGAGGGCGGACGGCGCCGACGTTGTTCACCAGGAGGTCGACGCCACCGAACCGGTCGACCGCGGCGGCGACGAGCTGCGCCGGGCCGTCGGGCGCGGTCAGGTCGACCGACACGGGGTGCACGTCAGCGGTGCGGCTCAGCTCGTCGAGCTCGCTGCTGCCGCGCAGCGCGCCTGCGACGACGGACGCCCCCTCCGCGGTCAGCGCGCGGGTGATGGCCAGTCCGATGCCCTTGCTGGCGCCCGTGACGACGGCCGTCCTCCCCTCCAGGTGGAGATCCACCGTCAGATCCCCTGGTCCTTGAGCCAGGCCAGTGACGCGTCGGCGACGTCGCGCCAGCCGTGGTCGATGGTCAGCGAGTGGCCGCGGTCCGGGAAGTCGAGGAGGTCGGTGGTCGCCTCGCTGTGGCGGTACTGCTTCAGGGTCGCCTTGGTGACCGCCTCCGGGACGGTGTGGTCGCGACCGCCCGAGATCAGCAGCAGCGGCCCGCGGCCCTCGTTGCCGGTGTTCACCTTGGCCGGGGAGTGCGGGTCGAAGTTGGCGGCCGCGGCCTCGAACAACGGCCGGCCGGGGGCGGGGATGGTCCAGCGCTCGTGGAGCGCGTCCGACTCCTCGGCCGGGATCGCGTTCCCGAAGGCGAACCGGAACTGGTCGGCGGTCAGCGAGACGGCGCGGTGCCGGTTGGCGGGATTCTTGAACACCGGCAGGGTCGCCTTGAGGGCCGACAGGGGCAGGGGAAGCACGCCCTTGATCTGGGCAGCGTCGATGGCGACCGCGGCTGCGGCGAGCTCGGCGCCCAGGAGCTTCTGCGCGATCATGCCGCCGAAGGAGTGGCCGACGAGGATCGGCTTGGTGCCGAGCTCGGCGATGACGGACGCGAGGTGCGCGACGACGTCGTCGATGCCGTGGTCGGCGATGGCTTCCGGGTGTGCCCGCGCCTCGTCGACCGAGTCCGGGTCGCCGGGCCAGCCGACGGCGGACGCCTCGTACCCCGCGCTGGAGAAGTGGTCGATCCAGTCGTCCCAGGACCGCGCGTGCAGCCAGAGACCATGGATGAACAGGACGGGCGGGCTCGTGGTCATGGGGGTTCCTCCCTCGCGTCGTAGGTAGACCGATCGATCTACCTACCTGGCGCTTACCGTAGAGCCATCCCTCGGTCCGGGGGAAGGGATCTGAGCGAAGGAGTGGGTGCATGACCGTCCGCCGCATCTCCGAAGCCAGGGAGCGCATCCTGGCGACGGCCGACCGGCTGTTCTACGACGAGGGCATCCACGCGGTCGGCATCCAGCGCATCGTCGAGGAGGCGGCCGTCACGCGCGTGACCCTGTACCGGCACTTCCCGTCCAAGGACGACCTGGTCTCGGCGTACCTGTCGCGTCGAGCTGACCACGACCACGCCCAGGTCGACGGGATCATCGCGGCACACCCGGACGACCCCCGCGCGGCGCTCACCGAGCTGGCGACCGCCCTGACCCGCGACGACTTCGCCGGGATCAGTCGCGGCTGCCCGTTCATCAACGCGTCCGCCGAGTTCACCGGTTCGCACCCTGCCCGGCTGCACGCCGGCGAGATCCGCCGCTGGGTGGTCGAGCGGCTTGAGGAGCTCCTGCGACGGCTCGACCACCGGGACCCCGTCACGGCCGCGCAGCAGCTCATGATGGTCCGCACCGGCGCGGTCGTGTCGGGCGCGCTCGACGTCAACGACCGGCTGAGCGCCGATTTCCTGCAGGCGTGGGAGAAGCTGATCGACGACGGGCTCCCCTCGCACGGCGTAGAGACCACCAGCGGTTTCGCGACGAGCTGGCGGGAGCCGCGGCACTTTGCCTGATGCGGCGCCGCCGAGCATCGGCGGGCTCTGACTAGGTTCGAGCCGGATCCTGGTCCCACCAGTCGAGCGCCCGTGCTCCGATCAGGGTGAGCCACCGCGACGACTCACTCTCGGGGACATCGACGTCGAACCACGTACGGCCGGGCAGGGGAGCGCCCTGCAGCCAGGTGCCGTCCGGCTGGCGCGCGGCGCGCACGACATCGACGGCTTCGGCGAGACGCGGATCGGGAGGCGTCCCGTCGAGCAGCGCGGCGTCGCGGAAGTGATCCAGCGCCATGAGCGCGCTGTACCGGTGCCGGTTCGGGAACACGAAGTGCGCAACGAAGTCACCGACGGGCGAGCCCGTGGTCGCCCGGTACAGCAGGTGCCGGCTGAGCAGGTACTCCTCGCCGGCGTGCCGGACTGAGCGGACGCTGGTGTCGCCTGTGATCCGCTCATAGGCGAGCGTGCCGCGTATTGCGTTGAGGGTCGAGTGGAACGAGGAGCGTGTCGAGCGGCCTTCCTCGGCCTCGCAGTTCCAGCCTCCGTCGGCGAGGCGGTGGGTGGGGAACCATGCGGCAAGAGCTGAGACGTCGGCGCCGAGCCACGCCCCGGTCGCGAGCGTGTAGGAGTTGATGCAGACGTCGACCTCGCCCCCCCAGTACGGCAGGTCGTCGTACTCCCAGCGACTGTTCGCCGCGAGCTTCTCGGCCGTCCCGGTCAGCACGGAGGCGTCGAGGCCCCACTCACGCAGGTCCTTCAGCGCCCAGGTCGTCGCGGTCCACGGCTGGCCCGGCTCATCGGCTTCGGCACTCCCGAAGAATCCGGCGGGGAAGTACGCGCCGCCTGCCCACTGACCGTCCGCGTCCTGCTTCGAGAGCAGCTCGGCGCCGAAGCCCTCCGTAGCGACCCGGGCCCGGGTCGCCTCCCAGGTCTCGGGCGGGGCGCCCGCCAGATCCCGCTCCACCTGCCAGCGGAGGGCGGGATCGGAGTCGAGCAGCCAGGTGAGCAGGCGCTGGTCCGTTGCCATCGCTCCACGCTAGCTGCGACCTCACGAGGACGTCGACGCTCAGAGTGACGGCCTGGCCACGACCACACTGGCCGGCGAGCAACTCGGTGCGTCGGTCGCGCCCGGCCTCCTCGGGCGGCTCAGGCGACAGGGGCAGGCAGCCGGGCGATCTCGAGGTAGAAGCCGGTGATGTGTTGCACTGCGGCGGTGAACTGGTCCCAGTCGATCGGTTTGGGGACGTACGCGTTCGCGTGCGCGGAGTACATGCGCACGATGTCTTCTTCGGCGTCCGACGTGGTGAGTACGACCACCGGAATCGAGGCCAGCTCGGGGTCCGCCTTGATCCTCTCCAGGACCTCACGACCGTTGACCTTCGGCAGGTTCAGGTCGAGAAGGATCAGCGATGGGCGGCTCGCCAAGGAGTGAGGGCCTTGCCGGTAGAGGTAGTCGAGCGCTTCCTCGCCGTCGTCGACGGTGGCGAGTGCTGCCCCGAGCCCGTGGTGCTCGAAGACTTCACGGACCAGCATCTGGTCGCCCGGGTCATCTTCGACGAGCAGGACTGAGCTGGCGGGCATGGGGTGCATGGACACCATGATGAGGCTCCGTGGAGGGGGTCGCTCAGGACGTAAGGCCCCTCTCGGGTCAAAGAGACTGGCGGCCCGCACATTTGAGCGCGCAGTGAGGCGACTCCTCACCGTCGTCGACGGCCCTCCGTGCCCGGTAGCGGCGCCGCACGGCTGCTGCGACCATGGCCAGGAGGCCGCGGTCCAGAAGGAAGGCCCAGAGATGCGCCGCACCGGAGCTCTTCTCGTCCTGCTCGTCCTGCTCACCGGGTGCGTGCGCCCCGAGGTCGAGCCGACGTCGGGACCGACGGAGCCGGCGACCACCGCACCGACGGCCGAGCCGACACAGAGCCCGGAGCCGACCGCGGCACCGTCGAACACGTGGGTCTACTACCTGCTCGACACCCGTGCCGGACTCAGGCTGGCCCGAGAGGCGGCCGACGTCGACCCGGACGACGCCGTCCGGCTCGCGGTGGAGCGGATGATCGCCGGGCCCAGCGACCCTGACTACTCCACACCGTGGAACCCGTCCACCACCGTGCTCGGCATCGACATCGCCGGAGGCGCACTGTCGGTCGACCTCAGCGACGATGCCCGCACCGCGAGCATCGGCTCGGCGGGGGCGGCGCTGATGATCCAGCAGCTCGTGTACACCGCGACCGACGCCGCGGGCGACGAGGCCATGCCAGTGATGCTGACGATCGAGGGTGAGCCGGCCGGTGAGCTCTGGGGAGCCGTGGTGTGGGACGAGCCGGTCACCCGCGAGGACCCCCTGGACGTGCGTCTCCTGGTGCAGGTCGACGAGCCGCAGGAGGGTGCGACGGTGACGTCGCCCGCGACGGTCAGCGGGGATGCCGCGGTGTTCGAGGCGAACCTGCTCTGGTCGGTGCTCGACGCCGCAGGTACCGAGGTGCAGGCGGGCTTCACAACGACGGCTGAGGGTCAGGTCTTCGCGCCGTACGAGTTCGTGCTCGAGCTGGAGCCTGGTGAGTACACCGTCGTCATCAGCGAGTCGGACCCATCGGACGGCGAGGCGGGCACTCCGATGAGCGACAGCAAGTCCATCACGGTGTCCTGAACGCCTCCAGCCTCCCGGAGACTTCGGCGCCGCTGTGGTCCTCTGCTCAGGCTCAGCCGGGCCCGGCAGGATGGGCGAGATCGTAGGCCCGGGAGATCCTCTGCGGGACGACCATGCGCCAGGCGTCGACGACGAGCTCGCGCGCCTCGGGCCGATCAAGGGCAGCGAGGTCGGCGTGCACCCAGTTGAACCGCAGGTCGGACTCGCTTGGCAGCTGGAACCTGATCGGGTCGCTCGCCACGAGCGCTGCGCGCTCCTCCCTGGGGAAAGCGAAGCCCATGACTCGCTCGTCGAGGGAGAACGCGACATAGACGATCTGCTTGACGCGGAACTTCAACCGGCCGCGCACGTAGACCGGATATGACCGCTCCAGCTCGGTGCCCAGCGATCGGACATCCTCGAGGACCGCCATGGCCTCATGTTCACACACCGCTCAAAGACGCAGGCCCGCGGGTGGCTCCGTCGGCAACCCTGCCGTCGACGGCGGTGCGGAATCGTGGTGAGTGTCGGATCGGTGTGGTGCTGGTCGTGGACGCGATGATGCGGTCACCGCTCAGATCGGGGAGGCGATGACGATCCAACCCACGCTCTTCCTGACAGTAGGACTGCCAGGAACCGGGAAGACCACAGAAGCGCGGCGCATCGAGGTCGAGCAGGACGCGCTTCGTCTGACGAAGGACGAGTGGATCAAGGCCCTCTACGGGCTTGCGAACCCGTCGTCCGCCTCGGATGTGATCGAAGGACGGCTCATCGCGATCGCGCTGCGCGCACTCGAGCTGGGCGTCAGCGTCGTTCTCGACTTCGGGCTGTGGGGCCGGGATGAGCGATCTGCGCTTCGGCAGGCAGCAGCGGATGTCGGTGCGCGAGTGGAGATGCGCTACTTCACACTCACGGCGGAGGAGCAGCGCAGACGACTGGACCGGCGCTCTGCCGAGGCCGCGGACACGACGTGGAGCATGACCGACGACGAGCTCGCGGCGTACGCAGCCACCTTCACCATCCCGACCCCGGGCGAGCTCGACGGTAGCGAACCGGTGGACACGGCACCGGCGGACTATGCCACCTGGGACGAGTGGCGCCGGGAACGCTGGCCTCCCTCGGTCTCCTAGCGTCTCGACATCTACTGTGCGCAACCCCCTGCTGTCGAGATGGAAGACGACGTCCGGATGGCGCAGCACGTCCCGGCTACGGTGGCAGGCGTGACGACGCCCGACCTGCTGCGCCACCGCCTCCACGACGCAGGCCTGACCGACGTGACGCGCGTCGAGGAGCTGCACGGCGGAGTCGTGCACGCGGCCGGTCTGGCGCACAGCACGTCGGCGCCTCCCGTGTTCGCCAAGACAGCCGTGCAGAGCCGTCAGGACGACATGTTCGCGGCCGAGGCGGACGGCCTGCAGTCGCTGCGGGAGCTCGGCGGCATCCGGACGCCCGACGTGCACCTGGTCACGCCTGACCTGTTGGTCCTCGAGGCGATGGCGCCGCGCACCGACACCCCCGACTTCTGGGAGCGGCTCGCGCACGACGTCGCCCACCTGCACACGTCGACCGCCGGCCCCGGGTTCGGGTGGCACCGCACGACGTGGCTCGGCCTGGAGCCGCAGGACAACACGTGGGAGGACGACGGGTTCGAGTTCTTCGCGCGCCGTCGCCTGCTGCGTTGGCTGCCCGAGCCGCGCGTGCGTGGTGCGTTCGACGAGGCTGACCGGGATGCCCTTGAGCACCTGTGCGCCCGGCTGCCGGAGCTCCTGCCGGACCGTCCGGCGTGCCTGACGCACGGCGACCTCTGGTCCTCGAACGTGGTCGCGACGACGGACGGTGACCCGGTGCTCGTCGACCCTGCCGTGTCCCGGACGTGGGCGGAGGTCGACGTGGCGATGCTCTGGTGCGAGCCGCGGCCACCGGAGTCGGACCGGTTCTTCGACGTGTACGCCGAGGTCACGGGCCTCGACGGGGGGTGGCGCGAGCGGATGCCGCTGCTCTATCTCCGGCAGAACCTGGCGGTTGTCGCGCAGTTCGAGCCCGACTGGGGGCACGCGGAGATGGCGCGCGCGATTCTGGCGCCGTTCCGGCGGCGATCGACCGCCCCGGGCGCGTAGACGCCTGCTCACCGCAGTCGTGCGGCCGGTGACGACGGTGCCGCCGGCGCCCCTACCGTGAGTTCGTGATCGACCGTGGCGACCTCATGACTGGACCGCGTGGGCGACGTCTGTGCCTGGAGACAGCAGCGTCCTTCGCGCGTGCGACGCCCACGCCGGAAGGAGACGAGTACCTCCGCGCGGCCTTCTTCTCGGCGCACCAGCTCGATCCGGGTGCGGGCACCGCTCGGGTGATGCTGCGCGCGTCAGCCGACGAACCGGACGAGGTTGATCCGAGCCCCACGCCCGCGGACGTCGCACGCCTCCTGAATGGGATGCCCCTGGACGGGCTCGACCCCGACGTCCTGCTCGTCGCGTTGAGGGCAGCGGTCGACAACGCGCGCTACTGGCAGGAGCCCGACGGTGAGGACGTGCTCGCCGCGACCCCAGAGGTGCGGACCTCGCTCGCGCGGGTCGCCGCCTCCATCGCGGCTTCCGGTCTGGCCGGGTGGTGGGCGACACCGATCGAGTGGACGTCGCAGCTGAGTGTGGTCTTCGACGACCCGGCCTCGAGGACGCCCATTGCCCAGGCTGCGACCCGGACCCTGTCTCGCTGGCGAGACGGTGCCGTCGAGGAGGAAGCCCGTGCGCTGCGGGAACGACCCGCTGATCCCCGCGCTGCCTGGAGCGGAACGTGGTGGTCAACGCCACCGCGCGACCTGACGCGAACCACGCGCCGCCTCGGCGCGCACGGGCCTGTCGGCCTCTGGCTGGTCGAGGACGCCTACGACTGGGAGCGGGCGACGGTGCGATCGATCGACGTCCCGGGTGGGGCGAGCGTCTACGAGGTGGACGGGCCCGAGGCGTGGTCCGAGCTGTGCCGCCGGTTCCCGCTCGAGGTCACCGCGTCACGGCGTCACGACTGGTTCCGCACCACCGGTGCTGCCGACCGTTGGGTGATCCCTGACTGGGTACGCGTGGCCGAGGAGTTCGACGCCGTCCATGTGACCACGGCCGGCTACCTCACGACTGCCGGTCGACCAGTTGCAGTCGTCGAAGGAGACATCAGCTCCGTCCTGGCCGGCTGGAACCCGGACGAGACCTACTGGCTCACCGACCCACCACCCGCGACCGAGCCGCACCAGCGATGGCACCGCCTCGACGACACGTGGCAGGTAGACCCGTCCTGATCGCGCCGGCGGTGGCGCTGCCGCGCTGCGTCAGACGGGAGTTTCGGCGGCGGCGTCGCCCACCGCCGCGGCGCGTCGCTCGCGCCGGCGGTCGAGCGAGCGCATGACCGGGGTCGCCGCCACCCCGTGGATCAGCACCGACCCGACGACCGCGAGGCCGACGATCGCCCAGAGCCGGTCGGCGTCCGCGAAATCGCCCTCCTGGACGGCGTAGGCGATATAGAACAGCGACCCGACTCCTCGCACGCCGAAGAACGAGATCACCGCACGCTCACGCGGCCCGGTCCGGCCCCCGCGCAGCGCGACCCATCCAGCGAGCGGTCTGACCACCAGCAGGAAGGCCAGAACGACTCCCACCTCTGCCCAGCCGAGCTCGGTGAACGCCCCGCGCGCGACCGCCCCGCCTACCAGCACGATCACCGCCACGGTGAGCAGCCGCTCGATCTGCTCGACGAAGGAGTGCAGCACCTTGTGGTACTCGTGCTCGCGCTCGGTCCCGCGCAGGGCAACCGCGCAGACGAAGACCGCGACGAACCCGTACCCCTCCGCGACCTCGGCCAGGCCGTAGGCGAGGAAGGTCGCCGCGAGCGCCACGAAGCCTTGCGTGTGCTCGGTGATCCGCAGCCGCTCTGCGAAGGAGGAGAAGAACAGCCGGCCGAGCAGCCAACCCACGAGGAACCCGATGGCGACTCCCACGCTCAGTCGCCACACGACGTCCAGCAGCACCCAGCGGCCGAGCCAGCCCCCGGGCGCCAACCCCGAGAGGCTGACGGCGATCGCGGCATAGGTGAAGGGGAAGGCGAGGCCGTCGTTGAGGCCCGCCTCCGAGGTCAGGGCGAAGCGGGCCTCGTCATCCTGCGTCCCAGGCTCGTCGACGGGTTCGCTCACCTGGACCTCGGTCGCCAGTACCGGGTCGGTCGGGGCGAGCGCCGCGGCGAGCAGCATGGCGCTCGCGGCACCGAGGCCGAGAGCCGTCCACCCCATCACCCCGACCGCGATCATGGACAGCGGCATGGTGATCGCCAGCAGCCGCCAGGTGGAGCCCCAGGTGCGCCACGCGAACGGGCGGTTGATCGCGAGGCCAGCGCCCATCAGGGAGACGATCACACAGATCTCTGTCAGGTGGAGCGCGATCTCGGGATGGGCGGTCGGGCTCGGGTCGGGGAGCTGGGGGAGCAGCAAGAAGCCCAGAGCGCCCGTCGCGAGGAACACGGCCGGCATCGAGATCGGCGCACGGCGCAGCAAGCGCGGGAGCACGGCCGCAGCCAACGTGGCCAGGCCGACCGCCAGGAAGATCGCGGCTGGGCCGTCGACAGCAAGCACGAGCACACCGTACGGGCGAGCCGACGGTCGGGCCCGATGAGCGCCCCCCGGCGCGGTGGACGCTCCCTTGTCTCTTCTGCCGGCTCAGGTCACGCCTGGTCGTAGTCCTCGTCGGTCACGTGCTCGAGCCACGTGACCACCTGGCCGTGCTCGTCGGCCTCGTGGAGGGCGACGTGCGCCATGAACCGGCCGGGGGTGGCCCCGTGCCAGTGCTCCTCGTCGGGCTCGATGTAGACGACGTCGCCGGGGCGGATCTCCTGGACCTCGCCGCCGCGGGTGGCGACGTAACCGATGCCGTCGGTGACGTAGAGGGTCTGCCCCCGAGGGTGCCGGTGCCACGCGGTGCGTGCGCCCGGCGCGAACCGCACGTGGGCGCAGCCGATGGCGGACCGGTCGTCGGGGGTGCGGATGCCGTCGATGTGCACGGTGCCGGTGAACCAGTCCTCGGGTCCGGCGGCCGTCTCGCCGCCGCTTCTCGTGAGCTCCATCGCGGTCGTCCTCCTGGGAATCGGGTGGGGTCGGTGCGGTCTCAGCCGTCGGCGCGCGCGATGCTCACCGTGACGTCCTGCGGGCCCTCGGCGAGCAGCTCGGTGCCGCTGATGTCGAAGCTGCCGAGGCGGGCGATCCCATTCCAGTACCCGACGTCGCCGTAGTACAGGACCAGGACCGAGGACGGCGCGTACAAGCCGATCTCGCCCGGGTTCGGGTCGTCGCCGGCGGGCATGCCGGCCATGGTGAGGGGCGGGTCGAGGCGCGCCGTCTTCTCGACGGCGTTGTAGTCGCCGAACGTCAGGGTCAGTGGCAGGCGCGCGGCCAGGTCGCGTGCGGCCGGGTTGTCCCAGAGCCGGCCCTGCAGCGTGGTGCTCCCGATCGAGACGAGGACGGCCGTCTCCCCGGTCGGTGCGGCCGGTCCTGGCGTGCCGCTCGGTGAGGGCGCGACGGTCGGGGTCTGCTCGGCGGGCGGTGGGGTCATGGTCGGCGGTCCTGTCGGATCAGGTGCGGCGGTGCATGCGGTGAGGGCGAGGGTCAGGGCGAGACCGACGAGGCCGTGGTGTGTCGTCGCTGTCATGCGGCGCCCGTCATCCGGATCACCCGGGCGGGGACGCCGGCCACGATGGCGTTCGCGGGCACGTCCTTGGTGACGACGGCACCCGCGCCGACGACCGCCCCGTCGCCGATCGTCACGCCTGGGACGACCGTGACACCCGCGCCGAGCCACACCTTGCGGCCGATGACGACCGGTGCGGGGACCATGTCGGCACGACGGGCGGGGTCGATCGCGTGGTTCAGGGTGACCACGGTGCTGCCGTGGCCGATGAGCGTGCCGTCCCCGATGGTGATGCCGCCGGCGTCCTGGAACGTGCAGCCCATGTTGATGAAGACGTCGTCGCCGAGCGTGAGGTTCTTGCCGAACTCGCAGTGGAACGGCGGGAAGAGCGTGACCGACTCCGGCACCGTGCGACCCGTCAGCCGTGACAGCAGGTCCCTGACCTCGCCGGGCGTGCGGTAGCCGCTGTTCAGCTCGGCCGAGACCCGCAGCGCGTCCTGGGCGGACTCGATCAGGAAGGCGTGCTCCGCGGAGCCGCCCTCGATGACGGCTCCGGTCCGCACGCGGTCGAGGAAGTCGTCGAGGTTCATCTGCTGGTCCTGTCGTCAGAGGGAGGGCGTGGTACCCGTCGCCGGCCGAGCCGGCGCGTCGCGGTGCGCGACGTCGGCCCCCCAGGACGCGAGCAGGCGGAGGCGTTCGGCCGACGGGGAGCCGGGTTCGGCGGTGTAGACCATGAGGACCTGTCCGGGCTCGGCGGTGATGGCGAGCTCCTCGTAGGCGAGGGTGAGCTCGCCGACGACGGGGTGGTGGAAGCGTTTGGTCCCGGATCCGTGGGTGCGGACGTCGTGCGCGCCCCAGAGGCGGCGGAAGGTCTCGCTGCGCGTGGAGAGCTCGCCGACGAGGTCCTGAAGCCCTTTGTCGTGTGGGTCGCGACCGGCCTCGGCGCGCATGATCGCGACGCACATCTCCGCGAACAGGTCCCAGTCGGGATAGAAGTCGCGGGCCGCGGGATCGAGGAACTGGAACCGGGCGAGGTTCGGCGGTCGGCCGCCGTCACCGATGACGGGTGAGTAGAAGGCGCGCCCGAGCGCGTTCGTCGCCAGCAGGTCCTGGCGCTGGTCGCGGACGAAGGCGACCCCGTCGGTGATGGCCGACAGCGTCCACTGCAGGCTCGGTCGTGGCACCGACGGGCGTGCTGCACGACGGCGGGGCCGGCCCGAGGACGGGATGCCGTCGGCGGCGCGGGCGAGGTCGAACAGGTGCGCGCGCTCGGCGTCGTCGAGCTGCAGCGCACGGGCCAGGGCGTCCAGGACGGATGCCGATGCCCCGCCGATCGCACCGCGCTCGAGCTTGGCGTAGTACTCCACGCTCACACCTGCCAGGGCCGCGACCTCGCTGCGGCGTAGCCCGGGCACGCGTCGGTTGCTCCCGCCGAGGACCCCCGCGGTGTCGGGGCTCACCTTCGCGCGCCGCGACATGAGGAACTCGCGCACGTCCGCTCTGTTGTCCATGCTCACGACGGTAGGCCCGGCGCTGTCGGGCAGGGAGTCCACGGTGAGGGGTGCACCGGCGGTACACCCTTCGTCAGGGACTCCCCGGCGCCGGAGGAACGAGGTTCGCTGGTGCGCATCCCGACAGAGAGGCATCACCACCATGCGCGCAGTCGTCATGTACGCCCCGGGCGACGTCCGGGTCGACCAGACCGAGCGGCCGACGATCGTCGAGCCGACCGACGCGATCATCAAGCTCGCCGCGACCTGCATCTGCGGGTCTGACCTGTGGCCCTACCGTGGCGCCGACGACGTCGACCACCAGCCGATGGGCCACGAGTACGTCGGTGTCGTCGACGAGGTCGGGGCGGACGTCGTCAACGTCGAGGTCGGCGACTTCGTCGTCGGCTCGTTCTTCTCCTCGGACAACACGTGCGAGATCTGCCAGGCCGGCTACCAGACCCACTGCGTGCACCGCGGTCCCGGTGCGGTCCCGGGCGCCCAGGCCGAGTACGCCCGGATCCCGCACGCCGACGGCACCCTCGTCGCCACACCCGGCATGCCCGACGACGACCTGATCCCGTCGTTGCTCGCTGCCTCCGACGTGCTCGGCACCGGCTGGTTCGCCGCCGTCGCCGCCCAGGTCGGCCCGGGCAAGACCGTCGCCGTCGTCGGGGACGGAGCCGTCGGCCTGCTCGGCGTGCTCGCCGCCAAGCAGCTCGGCGCCGAGCGGATCATCGCGATGTCCCGTCACGCCGACCGGCAGGCGCTCGCCCGCGACTTCGGCGCCACCGACATCGTCGACGAGCGCGGCGACGCCGGCGTGGCACGCATCAAGGAGCTCACCGGGGGCCTGGGCGCGCACAGCACCATAGAGGCCGTCGGCACCCAGGAGTCGATGATGCAGGCCATCCGCGCGACCCGGGCCGGTGGTCACGTCGGCTACGTCGGCGTCTCGCACGACGTGTCGCTGCCCGGCCAGGAGCTGTTCTTCTCCGGCGTGCACCTGCACGGTGGGCCGGCGCCGGTGCGCCGCTTCCTGGCCGAGCTCATCCAGCTCATCTGGGACCGTGAGATCGACCCGGGCAAGGTCTTCGACCTCACTCTGCCGATCGAGAAGGCCGCCGAGGGGTACCAGGCCATGGACGAGCGCCGCGCGACCAAGGTCCTGCTCACCTTCTGAGCCACCCGTCCGACCGAGAGGTACTCCCATGCCCACCGTCGCCATCGTGGGTGCCGGCCGCGGACTTGGGTGTTCCGGAACCGTATGGCGCGCGGGGGGTCAGGTGCGACGTTCAGCGCCTGTCAAACCTGTCGTGCTTCTCGACAAAGGGCGGCACAGTGACCTGACCAGGTGAGCCCAGGGAAAGGAACTCCATGTCCAGCAACCACCCGAGGAACGCGCAGGCGGAGCAGATGACTGTCCGGACTGCTGATCGTGCCGACCGCGGATGGCTGTACGAGCTTCACGAGCAGGCGCACCGGAGCCTTGTCGAGCGCGCCTACGGGCCCTGGCACGACGAGCAGCAGCAGGGCTTCGTCCAGGCGCTGGTCGATGAGAACGAGGTGTACATCCTCGAGCGTGACCAGCAGCCGGTCGGGGCCGTCTACCTCGTCGACCGAGATCAGGACGTGTGGCTTGAGCTGGTCGAGGTGCTGCCGTCGTACCAAGGGCAGGGTCTGGGGACCGGAGCTCTGCGCTGGGTGCTGGACAGGGCGGCCGTCGAGGGCCGCACGACCCGACTGCAGGTGCATCGCGTGAACGATGACGCACGCCGGCTCTACCTGGCTGAGGGCTTTGTTGCCGAGGGGGAAACCAGCACGCACCACCTGCTGCGTCACCCTCCGCTCGGCTGACGTCCTGAGTCGCCGAGGCTGCCGCGGCTGAGCGGTCGAAGACCGGCCCCAGGGGTGAAACTTGCCGCTGTGATGATGTCGACCCGGCGTACCCTGAACAGGCAGGAACTGGACTGCACGGGCAGCGACGCCCGCCTGGGCCCGCCGCCCGCCGGAGCGATTCGGAGGGGTAACCATGCACCACGTGAGTCGACGAGTAGCCACCGTCGTGGCGGCGACGGGCCTGACCCTGGGGGCCGCGGTCGGATTGAGCACGAGCTCGCAGGCGGCCTCTGCGACGTTCACGACTCCACTGTCCGGCGCAGAGGAGGTCCCCGCCGTGGACACCCACGCTCGGGGGGTCGCCACGTTCCAGCTGAGCAACGACGGCACCGAGCTGAGCTATCGGGTGATCGCGTCGAACATCGAAGACGTTCATATGGCCCACATCCACCTGGGCGCGGCTGGGGCCACGGGAGGCGTCGTGGTCTGGCTGTACCCCGACGCGCCGCCGCCCGTGCACATCGAGGGCCGGCACAGCGGCGTCCTGGCCACGGGGACCATCACGGCCGACGACCTCGTCGGAGCACTCGCCGGGATGGACCTGAGTGATCTAGTCGACGCGATGGAGGCCGGGATGACGTACGTCAACGTGCACACCATGGAGAACATGTCCGGCGAGATCCGCGGTCAGATCGACTGACGGCCGGCCAGCAGGGTGCATGCCGCCTGGCATGCACCCTGCTCCGGACGTCGGGCGGCGAGAGTCGGTGGCCGCCCGTGTCAGGTGGTGACCTCTCTGCCGTCGCGCACCGCGTACTCACCGGTGTCCGGGGCCCCGTGCCGCGTGGGCCTCAGCTCCAGGGACACGACGCCGTCGGCGAGGGTGGCGGCTCTCGCCTGGAACCCGGTGGGCACCGCCGCGTCGTCGAAGAGCCGCTTGCCCCCGCCGGCCACGACGACGGGGAAGACGAGCAGCCGGTAGACGTCGACGAGGCCCGCGTCGTGCAGCGACCGGACCAGCTGCCAGCTCCCGTGCACCTGGAGATCCCCGTCGCCCGCGGCTTTCAGCGCTCGGACCCGGCCCAGCACGTCGTCGCGCAGGACAGTGGTGTCGCCCCAGGCCGCCTCGTCGTCGCCGAGCGTGCCGCTGACCACGTACTTCGGCCCGTGGTTGAGGACGGTCGCGACGCGGTTGTCGGGGTCGGTCACCTGGGGCCAGTAGTCCTTCATCATCGTGAAGGTGCTCCGGCCGAGCAGGACGGCTGTGGTGCCGGCGAACCAGCCGTCGACCACGTGGCCCCAGCCGGCGACGTCGAACGGGACGAGCCAGCCGCCCCCGGGGAACCCGCGGGACACGTCCTCCTGGGGACCGCCGGGAGCCTGCATGACCCCGTCGAGGGTGACGAACGCGTTCACTGACAGCTGCATCGTGCTTCTCCTGTCGTTCATCGGATGGGTGGTGCCTCAGTGGTCGTGCGAGGCGACGGTCCCTGCGGCTCGGCCGTCGTCGGTGACGACGAACTGCGCCATCAGGCCTTCGTCCTCGTGGAGGAGGAGGTGGCAGTGGATCATGTACGGGGTGCGCGGATCGGCGTAGTCCTCGAAGCGCATGACCAAGCGGTAGGTGCGCCGGGGCTCGAGGTAGATGGTGTCCTTGCGGCCCCGCAGCTCGAGCGGGGGCGGCGAGCCGTCGAGGTCCAGCACCTCGAACTGGACGTCGTGCACGTGCCAGTTGTGCGGGAACAGGTCGCGGTTGGTGACCTCCCAGATCTCCGTGTCGCCCAGCCGGACCACCTCGTCGATCCGGTCCATGTCCATCGTCCGGCCGTTGATCGAGCGGTCCTGGAGCTCGAAGCTCCGGGTGACCGCGGCGTCGCGGGCGATCACGGTGTCGGCCGCCGCGACCTCGAACCGCTCGGGGACCGGTGGCGAGGGGATGAGCCGCTCCGCCGCCCGCAGGCGCAGGACCGGGAAGGCGTCGGTGCCACCGAACGCGAAGGGCGCCGCCACGTCGCCGAGGTCCGGCGCGCGCGAGACGAGCATCGTCTCCGCGCCCGCGTCGAGGGCCACGACGATCTCCGCGCGCTCCCCGGGGGAGAGCCGGACGTGGTCGGTCTCGTACGGGTCCGGCAGGAGCCCGCCGTCCGTCGCGACGTGCACGAAGGCACGGTCGTCGTCGAACGCGAAGTCGTAGACCCGCGCCGTCGACCCGTTCAGCAGACGCAGGCGGACCCGCTCGGTCGTGACCTCCTGGACCGCGCCGGCGACGCCGTTGGTGAGCACCGTCGACCCGAGCAGGCCGACCTCGTTCCCGTTCGATTCGAGGACCAGGCGGCCGTCCGCGTCGAGCCGCTTGTCCTGCACGATCACCGGGACGTCGTCGACCCCGTACTGGTCCGGCAGGCCGGAGGGCTCCGGGTCGTCCACCAGGAACATGCCGGCCAGACCGCGATAGACGTGCTCCTCCGTGCGCCCGTGGGGGTGCGGGTGGTACCAGAGCGTGGCGGCCGGCTGGTCGACGGTCCACGTCGGGCGCCAGGTCGTGCCCGGGTCGACGCTCTGGTGGGGACCGCCGTCCATCCGCGCGGGCAGGTGCATCCCGTGCCAGTGCACGGTCGTGGCCTCGTCGAGGGTGTTCCGCACCTCGACGGCAACCTGCTCCCCGCGCGTGGCGCGCAGCGTGGGTCCGAGCACGTCCCCGCTGTAGCCCCACGTCGGGGTCTGGATGCCGGGAACCAGCTCCGACGTGCCCTCCTGCGCGGTGAGGGTGAACACCCGCACGCCGCCGACGACCGTGGAGGGCGCGAGCGGCGGGATCGGGAGCGGGGTGTCGAAGGACGCCGGCGTCTGCACTGTCGACAGGGACCCGGCCGATCCGACCTGGCCGCCCGGGACGCAACCGCCGGCCAGCAGCGCGGCGACGAACGCCACCGCGCCGACCCGCCGGCTGCCGGTCCGCGCCGCACTCATCGCGCGGCCAGCGTCCGCTGCAGGGCCGCCGCGAGCAGGCCGGCGAGCGCGCCGAGACCGGCGGAGCGGGCGATCTCGACGACGGCGACCGCGGCGCCGAGCCGGCCGTCGAACGCCGGTCGCACGTCGAGCAGGAGGGAGAGCGCCACGAGGATGACCCCGTACACGACGCCGGCCAGCGTCAGGGTGAGGATGGGCCGCGGGACTCGGCCGAAGCCGGCGCCGAGCACCCAGGCGAGGCCGACGATGGCGAGGACGGCGAGGGCGGTCGCGGGTTGGCCCAGCGCGTCGGCCACCGCGAGCGCGTCGACCAGGGGCCAGAGCAGCGCGAGGGCGCCGAAGCCGACCACGACGGGCCAGCTCACGGGCTCCCGGCGGCGGGTCCGGGGGGTGTCGAGGTGTTCGGGGAGGATCGGGTCGTAGGACATGGAGCGACCGTAGGAACTGCCCCGCCCGCGGCGCGTCGGCCGCCAGGCGTCAGTCCCTGTCGCCCCGGGGCGACACGAGCGTCGCCGCGCGACGACCCGCCCCGGCCACCACAGCGGTGCGTCGCACCCGGTCTCCTCGGTTTTCTCTCGGGCTCAGGCCAGCCCCGACCGGTGGGCGATGATCGCCAGCTCGGTCCGGTCTCGGGCGTCGAGCTTGGCCAGGATCCTGCTGACGTACGTGCGTGCCGTCGCGGGGCTCAGGAAGAGCGCTGCCGCGATCTCGTCGTTGGTGTCGCCCTGACCGACTCGGGTGAGCACCTCGAGCTCGCGTTCGCTGAGTGTGCCGAGCCCGGGGTGCGGTGCCGGTTGTGGGGGCGTCGCCGCCACGAAGTCCATGAGGCGCCGAGTGATGGTGGGCGAGAGCAGGTTCCCGCCCTCCGCGGCCGTCCGCACGGCGTGGCGCAGCTCAGGTCCGGCGGTGTCCTTCAAGAGGTAGCCGGCGGCGCCGACGCGGACCGCCTCGATGACGTCGGCGGCGTCGTCGAAGGTCGTGAGGATGAGCACGCGGGTGGCGGCGAGCCGCGGGTCCGCGCGGATCCGGCGGGTCGCCTCGATCCCGTCGGTGCCCGGCATGCGGATGTCCATGAGGACGACGTCGGGGCGGTGCCGGACGGCGAGCTCGACCGCGCGTGCGCCGTCGGACGCCTCGGCCACCACGGTGATGCCCGGGTCGCTGTTCAGCAGCGCGCGCAGCCCGGCCCGGACGAGGTCCTGGTCGTCGACCATGAGGACGGTGGTCATGTCGCCTCCGTGATCGGCAGGGCGGCGGCGACCACGAACCCGGAGGGGGTGCGCCCGACCGACAGGGTCCCCCCGAGCGCCGCCGCGCGCTCGCGCATGCCGACGATGCCGTGCCCGGCGCGCGCGGCCTCCGGGTCGTTCGCCGACCCCGGGCCGTCGTCCTCCACGCGCACGTGCAGCACCCCGTCCCGTGCGCGGACGTCCACACCGACGCGGCGGGCGTTCGCGTGGCGCACGACGTTGGTGATCGACTCCTGGACGATGCGGTACGCCGCGGCCTCCACGGACCTCGGGAGGTCGGACACGGCGTCGACGTCCGCGACGACCTCCAGGCCCGCCTGCCGGGCCGGTCGCAGCGCCGCCGCCAGGTCGCCGAGCCCTGGCACGTCCCGCGACGGTGGAGCGTCCTCGCGCAGGACCGCCACAGTGCGTCGCAGGTCGGTGAGCGTGCTCGCGGTGGTCGACCGGATCACGTCCACGGCGTCCGCCGCCGCGGCATCGTCGCGGCCGATCGCCTCGCCGGCCACCTGGGCGTGCAGGGAAACGACGGTCATGGCGTGCCCGACGGAGTCGTGCAGATCGCGCGCCATGGTGAGGCGCTCCGCGGTGACCCGCTCCTCCGCCTGCCGTCGATACCGCTCGGCCAGCAGCGCGGCCACCTCGCGCGCGCGTTCCTGCAGCCGGCGCCGCGACCGCACGCCGTCCCCGAGCGCGACCGCCGCCGCGAGCATCAGCGCGTTCCCGACGAGCTCGTAGCCCAGGACGAAGTCGGGATCCTGACCCGCGATGAGCCGGTAGGTGGTGGAGACCCCGAGGACAGCGGCGGAGCCCGCCACCGCGACGCCCATCCGACCCACCTCGGCGGCCGAGAAGACGGCCGCGGCGACGGGGATCGCGACGCCGACCGGGGGGTACCCGGCGGCGTAGTAGGCCAGGACACCGCCGACGGTCAGGGCCACCACGAGCGCCGGGTACCGCCGACGCACGAGCATCAGCGCTCCGAGCCCCGCGGCCCACAGGTACGCGGGCGCCTCCGGCCGGGACCCGTCCACGTCGGCCGTGATGACCAGCGACAGGGTGAGCCAGACCGCCACGGCCAGGATCGCGTCGGCCACCCACGCCTCTGTGCGGGTGGTCCGCGCCCCGACTCCCGGCTCCCCTGCCGCCATGCCGCCAGGGTAGACAGCGCGACGGCGACCCGGCAGTCGCTCCCCGACGACTCCGTCGTCGCCTCCTGCCGTACGCAGGTGCCGCTCGGGGACGGCCGCGGGCGGCTGCGGGACGCTCCTACCGTCCGATCCATGACCACTCCACAGCAGCCCGCAACCGGGCACACCGTGTCTCCCACCCCCAGCCTGCACCCGTCCTCCGCGGCGGGCCCGGTGCACCGCTTCCTCGGACTCCCGTTCCTCGCCGTCATCGGCCTGGCTGCGCTCGGGCTCCCGCGCGTCGTGCTGCACGACCTCGGCGTCCTGACCGGCAGCTCGGTCGCCGCCTTCCTGCTCGCCGTCGGGCCCCTGGTCGCCTGGGTGCTCGTCGCGATCCGGCCGACGGTCCGCCGGCCCTTCCTCGCTCTGCTCGCGACCGGTGCCCTGCACGGACTGCTGCTCGCCGCCACGCACCAGGTCCTGTGGACACAGGCGTTCGACGGCGCCGCACCGCGCCTCGGCGACAACCTTGCCGATGTCGACCCGGCCGTGCAGGACGTCGTGCTGCGCGGAGCCGCCGTCATGTCCGGCCTGCACACCGGGATCGCGCTCGGTGCCGTGACCGGCCTCGTCGCGTGGCTCGTGGTGCGCCACCGGACCCCGAGCAGCGCGCGCTGATCGCGCAGGCGCTGCGCACTGCATCAGGCCGCGCGTCTCACCCGGTCCTCTCGCAGGAGACGCCGTGCCCGCTCCACCGGCTCGC
Source organism: Cellulomonas sp. Leaf395 (assembly GCF_001424125.1). Classification (GTDB taxonomy): domain Bacteria; phylum Actinomycetota; class Actinomycetes; order Actinomycetales; family Cellulomonadaceae; genus Cellulomonas. Next base: position 7,442 of record NZ_LMQI01000001.1, on the reverse strand, counting down.
CGGTGGCCAGCTCATGCCGCGACTCCGGGATCGTGGCGTACAGCTCGATCATCTCCTGGTACGGCAGCGATGGGAGGAAGGCGTGCGGGAGCGAGATGGCGTCGGCCTGGAAGATCTTGCGTCGTCCGCCGAGCAGCGGCAGCGTGCGGCGGTGTCGCACGGGGTGGCGCGTCTCGACGATGAACTCCTTGGGAGTCGTGACCAGACCGCGCACGTCGTCCCACGGCACGAACACGTCCGACCCGGCCCACAGCTGGTGGATGCCCTCCGCAGTGAGCGTCAGCGTGCCGTCGCCGGCCCGTCCCGTGGTGCGGGCCCAGCTCAGGTAGACGAAGAAGGCGCCGACAGCGAGGAAGACGGCGCCTGCGTACGGGGCCGATCGAACGGATCCGACACCGACAGCCAGCATCCCGATGGCGAACGCCCACGCCAGCACCGGGAGCGACCGGTGCCCACGCTCTGGGTGGATCGCCAGCCCGCGCGTTCCCTCGGCTGATCCGAGGGTCACCACGTCGTCGACGGCTCGCCTGCGCACCGACAGAAGAATCGGCACGGCGCACAGGAGCAGCAGGGCCGCGATCGCCAGCACACCACCCACGGCACCTGCCACCTGACCACCCCTTCGCCCGCGCGACCCTCGCAGGTTGGAGCGTCTCACGCGGCCATGAGCGCCTGCGCTTGACTCCGGACGACGCGCGCTCGGTGCGTTCTCGCTGCGGTCCTCGTCCCACAGCCTGCTACGCGGCCCGCATCAGCCACCGGGCGAGCGCGTCAGAGATCGGCAGCCCCGCGGCCGTCTCGTACCAGGAGTAGCCCGGGGACGGGTTGACCTCGAAGCACACGATGCGCCCGTCGTCCGCGAGCTTCAGGTCGACGCCGGCGAACGGCAGGTCGAGGTCGCGGGCAAGAACGACGCACCGCTCGGCGACCTCGTCGGGCAGCGCGTACGGGGCGAGCGTGGCGTCCTCGCCCACCTGGGCGCGGGCGTAGCGGTAGTCGGTCGCGGACGAGTCGACGATCGCGGCATACACCTCGTCGCCGACCACGTGGACGCGCACGTCCCTCCCGCGAACGTTCTCCTGGAACTGCACGGGGCACCAGCGGATCAGCTCCAGCCGCTCGGCGTCACGGTCCAGGTCCACGATGCTGACGATCGAGCGGACCCCGCTGACCGACTTGTAGATCGCTCCGCGGTGCGCGCGGACGAACGCCCGCGCCTCGTCCGGATCGTCGGTGACGACCGTCTCGGGGGTGTCGAACCCACCCTTCTGCACCAGCTGCGCCTGGTACGGCTTCGACATGTTGGAGGCCATGGCGGACAGCCGGCTGGCGACTCTGCAGCCCAGCGCGTCAGGAGCGGCCTCGGTGAAGGCCATCAGCGCGTCGAACTGCGCGCGGGCGCGCTGCATCGCGGGATCGTCGGCGGCCACGTCCTTGAGCTCGGGAACGAGCTCCGGCTCGATCGGCCGCACGTAGACGCCGACGATGTCGCCGACGTCGGTCGTCCGGTCCTGGACCCGGATCGAACCGCGCAGCTCTCCGCCCGAGAGGCCGATGTCGACGCTCTGCTCCAGGAACTGACGAGGATGGACCACCACCGGGTCTGCTCCGTTGCGCGACAGGGCCTCCAGCAGGAGCGCGACCGGACTCTCCGTCGGCACTCCCCACACCATGACGCTCATGCCGGCACCTTCTCCACAAGTCCGATCAGATCCTGGACGAGGGCGTCGCCCGCGAACATCAGGTCGGGCAGCGGTGTCATGCCCGCGAACCACCACCGGCTCCCCGCGACCACGATGTCGATGCCGATCAGGCCCTCGGCGGCACCCACGGCGGCGGCGAAACGTGCGATCGACGACGAGAAGCCCTCCGGCATCTGTGCGCCGACCCGTTGCTCGACGCCGTCGGCATCCACGATGCGACCGTCGAGGACGACGAGGTGGAAGACGCGCGCGGCCTGCCCGGCGTTGCGGACCGCGGCCTCGAGGAGCCAGAGCGGAGACGTGCCCGCGCCGAGGTCGGCATCCGGCACGTCGAGCCCTGCTCGGTGGGCGACGACCGCGGCACGCAGCGGGTGCGGTGACGGGCCGGCGAGGCAGGTCGGTGAGGGACGGTTGCGTACCGCACCCGGCACGGCCGCGAGCCAGCTCAGCGTGAACGCGGTCATCTCCGCCGCGGCGTAGTCGCGCTCGCCGGGCCGCGCCCACTGCCAGGCGGCGACGGGTGGCGACAGGAGCCTGTTGACGACGAGGTCGGGCTGGTCGATCACCCCGGCATCACCGAGGTCGACGACCGCACGCGTGCCTTCGCGGCCGATCCACTGCGATCGTCGCCGAGCGAACGACAGCAGTCCGGAGGTGACGAGCAAAGAGCTCTGACCGAGGTCGCGGAATCGCGCATCCAGCCAGAGAGCTGCACTGTCGTCGAGGTCGCACAGAACGACGAACATGGGGTTCCCCTCGGTAGGGACCCGGCCGGTGAGGTCGTCACCGGCCGGGTCGCTATCTGCTCAGCCCAGAAGGTTGTCGAGCTCGGACTTCGCGGCCGCGGCATCGGCAACCTGACGTTCGGCCTCGGCGCGCAGCGCCGCGATCTCGTCCGTCGAGAGCTCGTCCTCGGCGCTGAACGCGCTGGAGGTCAGGTCAGGGCGCAGCTCGGGCGAGATGAAGCTCTCGAGCGAGCCCAGCCTGCCCTCGAGCTCGGCCAGGCGGTCGGAGAATCCACCACCGAAACCACCACCGAAGCCCGGGCCCTCGCCGGGGTCGCCGGGGTCGAAGGGAATGTCGGGCGACTTGAACACGTCCTTGATGTCCTTGAGCCGCTTCCCGTCGATGATGAGCTCCTTCTTGAACTCCTTGTCCTTGATGACCTCCTTCTTGAGCTCCTTGTCCTTGATGAAGTCCTTGCGGAGCTCCTTGTCCTTGTCCTTGATGAAGTCCTTGTGACCGTCCTTGATGTCCTTGATGATCGACTTCCCCTTGGGGATGGCGATGTTCAGCTCGGACAGGACGCTCGCGATCGGGTTGCCGACGGTGTTCGTGCCGGATCCCGCGAACAGCAGGGCCACGACCGCACCGGTCGAGTCGACGATCACGGAACCGGAGTCGCCGTGGTCGGAGAACAGCGGGTTCTGTGCGGTGTCGGTGGCGATGCTCACCTGGTCGGTGAGGGTGTGGACGCCCAGGCCGTCGCCGTAGTCGACGTTCACGGTGAGCGACAGCCCGTCGACGGAACCGTGCGTCAGACCAGTCGTGCGGCCGCGCTTGCGGACCGCCATCCCGAGCGTCGCCGGCTTCGTGCCGTTGACCGTTCCGATGTCGACGATCGTTCCCGCCGTCGTCCTGCCCGCATCGATCGAGAGGACCGCACCGTCGATGTGCGACGACAGGACGGCTCGGAGGATCGCCCCGAACTCGTCGCCGGGCACCGTGCCCGTGTCGCCGCGGCTGGGCTGCACCTGGCGGTCGCCGACGTTCCACCCGCTGTCCACGCACGCCACGTGGAAGTTGGTCACGGCCGCCTTCTGGCCGCTGACGTTGTCCGTGACGACCGCGCCCAACGTGCCGGAGTAGACGAAGCCGCCGATCACCCTGCTCGGGCCGATGCTGATGCCGCCCTGCAGGGTGGCGTAGTGCGTCGTGTCCGCCTGCGCGCTGACGGTCAACGGCGTGCGGACCACCTGCAGCTCGTACGTGCGCTCCAGCACGTCCGTGACGGCGCCGTCGATCGACGCAGGAACCGCCTGCGCCTTCGGCACACTGGCCTTCTTCTTCTCGACGTGGACCCGGATGGCGACCTCGTCGGTCTGGACACCCCCCACGACCTTGTACCCGACATCGATGCCGTTCACCCCGGGTCGTGCGAGGTATTCCGCCTCGACGCGCTCCTTGATGGCGACCAGCTCCGCAATGGATGGCATTGGCCCTACCCCCTTGTATGCACCATCGTCGGATGGGCAGACGCCCACCCATGAGAAGGAGCGCGTCCTCGATGCGGGAATACGTCCGACGGCGGGCGGCGTCACCGCCCGAGTGAGACGATGGTGCGATGGCACTCACGTATGACGAGGCCGTCGCCATCCAGCGCGAGCACGAGGCGCGGCTCATCGATCTCACAGGCGTCAACGCGGTCGGCGTGAAGCAGACCGACTCCGGTCTGGTGCTCGAGGTCACCGTCTCGCCGGACGCCGAGCTTCCCGCCGAGCTGGACGCCGCCGAGCTGGATGGTCTCCCGCTCAAGGTCGTCCGCGGCGGCTACACGCTCCAGTGACGCGAGGTACGCGCTGACGTCGAGCCGGTCATCGCGGCTCAGGCCGGGCGCGAGCTCGTGGCGAGCCCGCGCGCGGCTACCTGCTCGGGAACGGGCGCTCAGCGCTCTCGAGGGGCGCTGTCGAGCTCAGCGCCGGTCGGGGCACCGTCTCGCCTGCCCCGCTCTCCGCGCCGGATCCCGATTCCGCTGCGTGGCAGACCGCAACCCCGGCGACCACCAGGGCGAGCCCGATCGCCCGCGGTGCGGTGATCGGGTCACCGTGCAGCAGGACTCCGAGGGTCACCGCCCCGACCCCACCGAGCCCGGTGAAGACGACGTACGCCGTCCCGACGGGGAGCGTGTCCATGGCGTGCGTGAGGAGGAACACCGACGAGGCGCCCAGGACGAAGCACACGAGGGTGGGCAGCAGTCGAGTGAAACCTTCGGTCGGCTTGATGGACTGCGACCACGCCGCTTCGACCAGCCCGGCCGCGAGCAACCACCACCACCCGGCCGTCACGACACCACGCTCCACTCCCCGAGGGCGCTCCCGGCTGCACGGGCCTGGTCCAGGGCGGCCTCGTACGACAGGTGGTGCGCGTCGCGCGCATCGGCAAGAAGGGGGTCGACGCGGGAGTTGGCGAGGTCGACCGTGACGGTGACCGGGGCCCGCACGCCGTAGTGGCCCTGCACAAAGTCGCTCAGGTACCGCGTCTGGTGCTCGACGCCGGCATGAGGGCTGCCCTCGCCGTACCACCCGCCACGGGCGGCCACCACCACGAACTCACGCGGCGGCAGGTCCATGCGGGGGAAGGTGACCTGGTCGAGCCAGGCCTTGAGCGAGGAGGAGATCGAGTAGTTGTACATGGGGGTCGCCAGCACGACCACCTCGGCCTCCACGAGCTCTGCGAGGAGCGGCTCGACGACCGCCCACGCCTCCCGCTGCGCCTCTGTGCGGACGCCCTCGTGCAGGCGGTCCAGCGCGGTGATCCGGTCGCGCATCAGGTTGTCGCAGATCTCGGTCCACGCGTCGGTGATGTGTGGCACCGGGTGCGCCCCGAGGTCACGCCGGATGACGCGGCCGCCGGGGTGGGCAGCGAGCCATGCCGCCACGACCTCGCCGCTGACCGCGGTGGAGATCGAGGCAGTCCGCGGGCTGGCCGTGACATGCAGGAGCGTGGGCGGCTGCGCCGCCGTGGAGTTGATCGCCATGCCCGGGTCAACAACGTGAGCCCCCGGTCCCGACGAACGCTCGTGGCCTGTGGCGCGATGCCATCGCCGCCTGTCCGATGCGCGGCGTCCGGTCAGGCATCGCTCGGATCGGGACATCTCGGTTCGCTCCGGAATCCCCGCGGCGCCGGCGCACGCTGAATTGCCCAGCCGACAGCGCGGGATCGTCGAGGAGGTCAGAGTGAGTCACCAGGTCAGCGACGTGGGCCGGTGGGGTCTAGGGAACCAGCACGATCCGGCCGCGAAGGCCTCCCGCCTCCATGACGTCGTGCGCCTCGGCTACCAGCGTCAGGGGGAGTCGCCGGGTGCGCGGCAGCTCGATGACCCCGGTGTCGACCAGCGCCACGGCCTCAGCGAGGAGGGCAGGGTCCGCCCAGGCCTCGTGCACCCGCACGTCGGTCCCGCGCAGAGGCGGTGGGGCGAACGGGCGGACCAGCGCGACGAACGTCCCGCCTCCGCGCAGCGCCTCGTGCGCCGCGATCCCGAGGTTGGCGGTGTCGATGACGGCGTCGACCCCGCGAGGGACGAGCGCGCGAACGCGGGAGGCGAGCGTCGCGCCCACGGCATCCGGGTCACCGTCGACGACGTTGACCCCGAGCGCGGTCAGACGGTCCGCGTCGAGGCCACGCCCGACGGCGGTGACCTCGATCCCTCGGCTCACGGCGATCGAGACGCAGAGGGTGCCGATGACGCCACCGGCGCCGGTGACCAGCACGGTGTCGTCACGAGACGCACCGGAGGTGGCCAGGGCGCCGAGAGCCGTCACGCCGGCGAGCGGGAACCCGCCCGCATCCACCAGGTCGGCTCCGGCGGGCGCCGCGGTGACGGCGTCCTGGTGCAGGGCGACGTACTCGGCATGGGTTCCCGGCGTGCCCAGCACGTCCCGGAGGCCGATGACCCGGTCCCCGGGGCGGTGACGGGTGACCTGCGCACCGACAGACTCGACGATCCCGGCGACGTCCCACCCCATCCCGTAGCGGGGCGCCGGAGCCGTGAGCCCACCTGCGGCAAGGCGCCCTGCCCGGAGCGAGACGTCGATCCAGTTGAGGCCGGCCCCGGCGACCCGGACGAGCACGTCCTCGGGTCCGAGGTGGGGTAGGGCCGACTCGACGACCCGGAGCGCATCGCTCGTCCCGAACTCCTCGACAACAACACTCTTCATGTCACCGACGCTAGGAGACGCCACCGTGACTCGTAAGAAGGCACGTGAAGGTGCCCTCCCTTCGCCGCGCACGTGGGACGACCACCAGGAGCACTCCGACCCGCTCCAGGGGTGCCCGGGGCACCTGGTCATCGCCATGCTCTCGGAACGGTGGGGGACGCTGATCGTCGAGGCGCTGGGCGATCGGCCGATGCGTCACAGCGAGCTGCGGCGCCAGATCCAGGGCGTCACGCAGAAGATGCTCACCCAGACCCTCCGGAGCCTCGAGCGGAGCGGGTTGGTGCGACGCTCCGTCCGGTACAGCGTGCCGGTGCAGGTCGAGTACGCACTGACCGACCTGGGCGTCGCGTTCCTCGACCTGCAGCGGCAGGTTCGGGACTGGGCGGAGTCCCACGTGGGCGACATCCAGCGGGCTCGCGCCATCTGGGATCTCGAGGCGGCGATCCGACCCCGAGCATCGATCGTGGAGCTGAATCGTGGCACGGCGTCGATGCGGTGATGCACGGACGTGCTCGGACCCACTCGACCGACCGACGCATCGACTCAGGAGACGCCTCATGCGCAGTGTGCAGATCGACGAGCACGGGGGCGGCGCTACGTGAGTGCTCGGGCACCTTCCCCCGCGGCGAACGAGTCCATCCGGTTGGACTTGCAACGGGGGTCACTTACCAGGCGCGCTGCGGATCACGTCTCAGTCGTCGGTCGGGACGAACGTGGCGGTGGTGACCATCTGCTGGAGCTCGGCGCGCTCCTGCTCGCTGGCGCCCGGCAGGGCCCACGCGTCGAACACGACACGCTGCCC